>NZ_VCQN01000009.1 GCF_005938125.1 Bacillus sp. BHET2 | reverse complement strand
CACGCCGCCAGCGTTCGTCCTGAGCCAGGATCAAACTCTCCGATAAAAGTTTGAATAGCTCTTTAAAAATAAATCTAGAATTTACGTTGACGTATTGTCTTGTTTTGTTCAGTTTTCAAGGTTCAATGTTTGCCACTTCCGTTTGAAGCGACTTTATTAATTTATCACATTTCATTATGTGATGTCAACTGTTTATTCGAATTATTTATTGGTGTTTCTTCTAAATAATTCAATGCGTTTCAGCGACGCTTATTAATATACCAAGTTTTATTTGCATGGTCAATACATTTTGTAAACTTTTTTAAATAAATGTTTCAAATACATTAACTCATGCACATTATCGGTCACCTTCCTCCATGACACTTCCCTCCTTCACGTTGGTTGAACTGCTTTTAACATAGAAAAGCTTCCGCCCTTATAGAAAGCAGAAGCTGATTCGGATTAATACGTTTCTTTCTTATTCGATGCCGTCTTCATATATTTAAAACATTCCTTTTGACTTGCAAACCGCTTGAAAAGGGAAAATAAAATTTTATAACGTTCATCCATTGCTCTCTTAACGATATGATCAATTCGAGAATCCTTTAGATCAAACAGGATTTCATCCATTTCTCTTTTAAGCAAATACTCTATTTCTTGTTTCTCTCTGTCATTCATCATTAACCCCAGCAAGTATGTCACCCCTTAATGTTTGTATTTGTAGTTTTTTCCATTAAAAGAAATTTATAATCATTTTTTTATTATATAGATATTTTTTTCAAGGACATGCATATCTTAAATAGAGATAGACGGTTGAACGGAGGGATTGATGGTGAATACGTTTCACACGGTAAATGCGAAGAAACTGAAGCAAATCAGTTTGATCATTGTGATTTCTTTCTTTACTGCATTATTCGTTTATAGCAGTAACCTTTCGACTCTTTCTGTTTTTAGTACAAAGGATGGTCCAAAGGCAATTTATAAAGGAGAAAAGGGTGTGGCTGTAACCTTTAATATTGGCTGGGGGGATGAAAAGGCGAAACCGATCCTTGAAGAATTAAAGAAAATGAATGTGGGATCCGCTACCTTTTTCATATCCGGGGCCTGGGCGGAGAGACATCCTGATTTAGTGGAGCAGATTGTGAAGCAGGGCTATGAGGTCGGAAACCTCGGTTATGCCTATTCAGACTATACAGAGATGGAACCGAATAAGATAAAACAAGATATCCTGAAAGCCGATACAGTTTTTAAGAAGCTAAATGTAAAAGATGTGAAATTATTACGCGTACCAACCGGTCATTTTGATAAAGAAACATTGAAGGTTGCAGATTCTCTTGGATTGACAGTGGTTCACTGGAGCGTAGACTCGAAAGATTGGACTAATCCTGGTGTAGAAGAGATTCTTCAAAATATAAAAAAGGCCAAAAAAGGGGATATCATCCTTCTTCATGCCTCGGATTCAGCTAAACAAACGAAGGATGCTTTGCCAGCCATTGTGAAAGAGTTAAAGGGAAAAGGGAACTTCATTACGGTTTCAGACATGATTTCTAATGGAGACGCCAAGTCTTCCCTCATACAATAATGAAAGCCCGCTGATGTTGGAATTCTCATCAGCGGGCTTTCATTGTTCAGCTCTTGGTTGACTGCTTTCGTTGTCTTTCCATTTGAGACTTCTCTATGTACTTAGGAAGTCGCAACAGCTGAAAAGCGTTACACGAAAGTAAGGCAAGAAGCATAAGGTATAGCCACTCCACTGAATTCACTAGTAAAACCGGCAACCACTCAAGTGTCGTAACAACTATCATAAAAAATAGGGCAGAAACAAAAGTATTGGTCTGATTGTCTGATTGTCGATTCTTCATATAAGCCACGAGTAATCCAACAAAAAAGATCCCAATTCCCAACAGAATATAGGGAGTATACGACTCACCTTCTACTGCGAATGCTCTGAACCTGAAATAAATCAAATCAAACAGGACAAGGACGATCAGTATCAGTTGAACAGGGTTCCATAAGCTTTTAAACATACCCATTCCAAATTGATGGATTGTCAAATAAGCAAAATACCCCATCTGACTGATGACACTGAAGGTGAATCCCACGAAAATGAACCAAAGTAAACTTGATAATATGCCAATCACGTTGCCATCTTGAACGTATGGCCCGAACTGATCCCATCGAATGAGAAGGGCTGCCACGCCAGTAACAGCACCACCGATCACTAACGTATGAATAAATAAACGAATCCAATTGCGGATGGTCACTACTATTTCCCTCCATATAAAAAAAGATACACTCTTCTGATTGTACCAACGCAAGTTTAAAAAATCTAGGTTCCAGTTATCCATGTGCATATTTTTTTCGTTATTTCTCATATTAAAGGTAAGGGAATTTGTATGGAAGGAGCCTACCCATGAGAAAACATTCCTTGCTTTTTCTACTGATTATTGTTCTTCTATCCGCTTGTGGCGGTGGTGGGGATACAGGCAGTGGCAAAATGGATTATGAAGAAACCAAGAAAATGGTTGTCGATATATTAAAAACCGATGATGGTAAGAAAGCCATCCAAGACGTCATGTCTGATGAAAAAATGAAGGCTGAGCTTATTATGGACCAGAGTGTTGTCACCGATACGATTGCCAAAACATTAACGTCCAAAAAAGGGACGGAATTCTGGAAAAAGTCATTTGAGGATCCAAAATTCGCAGAAGCCATGGCGAAGAGCATGAAGGATGGAAACGAAAAATTACTCAAAGATCTCATGAAGGACCCTGAGTATCAGGGAATGATGATGGACCTTTTAAAAGATCCTGAATTTAAGAAAGAGCTTACAGAAGTATTAAAAAGTCAAGAATACAAAGAGTATTTGCAAAAGGTCATTACAGAAACATTCGAAAGTCCTCTATTCAAAGCTAAGCTTCAGGATGTTTTAATGAAGGCTGCCGGGGAAATGAAAGACGGCGGCGGCAAAAGTGATGGTGGAGGCAGCGAATCATCTAACGGTGCACAAGGGGCTTCAGGTGACTCTGGCGGATCTGGTAGCGGTGGTGGCCAATAGGTCTGTGGACTAGTCAGGAGAACCGATTACCTCAATCACGTTCTTCCTTTACCATTCAACACCATGTCATTTTTAAAAAAAGACAAATGCAGGATGATCTGCATTTGTCTTTTTTGTTCGTTGATCTAAGATAGTTTATCAATCACTTTATGAGCGATTTCGCCATAGATCTGACCTAAGCGGTGATCTTCTGCATAGATCGAGGGAGCAAAGTCCTCTTCGTTCCAGTCCGGCTGTTGAAGTGGAAGCTTGCCCAGTAAATCGGTACGCAGCTCCTCGGTCAACTTCTCGCCGCCACCTTGACCGAATACAAATTCCTTTTCGCCGGTCAGTTTACTTTCAAAATAGGACATGTTCTCTACTACACCAAGGATGTCATGGTCCGTTTGAAGGGCCATGGCACCTGCACGAGCCGCTACGAATGCTGCTGTTGGGTGTGGAGTCGTTACGATGATCTCTTTACAATGTGGAAGCATGGTATGAAGATCCAGAGCAACGTCTCCAGTTCCAGGTGGCAAGTCCAGTAGTAAATAATCTAGCTCGCCCCATTCGACTTCAGAGAAAAAGTTATTTAGCATTTTCCCTAGCATCGGCCCTCTCCAAATAACAGGCGCATTATCCTCTACGAAGAATCCCATTGAGATGACTTTCACACCAAAACGTTCTACTGGAATAATTCTTTCCCCACGAACGACTGGTCTCTTCACGATTCCCATCATATCTGGAACGCTAAAACCATAAATGTCGGCATCCACAAGTCCCACCTTCTTACCTTGACGAGCCAAGGATACAGCCAGGTTTACGGAAACCGTCGATTTCCCTACGCCACCTTTTCCGCTGGCAATCGCGATAAAGGTTGTCTTACTTGCCGGTGATAGTAAGTCCGTTCCTTCTCCACCCGCTCCTCTATGCTTTTCGAGCTCTTCTTCTGGAAGCTCAGTGAAACGGATTCCCACAGATTCAGCTCCATTATCCTTTAAAAGCTGTACAATTTTTTGTTGGAATTGCATTTGCTCTCCCGTACCTGTCTTCGCAATAGCAATCTTTACACTTACATGATTCTTCTCTTCTTTTACTGCAATTTCGACAACGCCATTTGTTTCTTCTAATGTTTTATTTAAAAAAGGATCTTTTAGTCCAAATAAAAGTTCGCGTGTTTGTTGTTCTGTTAGCATGAATATCCACCCTTTTCTATGTATTCGTTTTCAAGCAACTGCCTTCAGTATAACATATTCTTAGTTTAATGAATGCTCAAAAGGTTTTGAATGCTTTAGTTGAATAATAAAGTCGTTCTTTTAAAAATGCCAAAAAAATAAAAGCTGAGAGGTTATTCCTCATCAGCTTTTTCTTTGTCTTTATCCATCGTTAAATAATTGAGTACTCCCTGGTAAACGGAGGCAGCAATCTTTTGCTGGTAGTCTTCTTTAAGGAGGTTAGCCCGCTCACCTGGGTTGGATAAGAAACCGATCTCCACGAGAGCACCTGACTTTTTCGCATGTTTTAGGATGTAGACATTTTGAAGACCTTTTGCTTCCCTTGTCGTGTTTTCTAAATTCCGCGTCAGTTCACCTTGAATGGCTTTCGCTAAGGCTTTGTTTTCTTCATATTTTGGGTTGTAAAAAGTTTGGGCGCCACTCCATTTTGCAGAAGGGATGGAATTCAGGTGGATGCTTAGAAATAGATCGGCTTGAGAATCATTAATCAGGTTTAGCCTTTTCTTTAAATCCTCCACTTTCCTACGGCTGTATCCCCTTGTACCTTCATCTGCGAGATCTTCGTCCTTCTCCCTAGTCAGGATTACGAGAGCCCCTTGTTCCTGGAGATAGTCCCTTATCATTAGAGAAACACTTAAAGCAATATCCTTCTCCAAAGCATCCTGATCTCCGGCCCCACCGTCCGGACCACCGTGCCCGGGATCTATATAGACGATTTTACCTGATAAGGGGAGATTCCAAGAATCCCATGTATTCTTGTCCAGAATCTTATATTGAATAATGAATATTAAAATGGCCAGTGCAAAAATCATCCCGATAATCTTTACTTTCTTGATCATTCCAGTCCCCCTACTTCCAGTTTCAACACGGATGAAATTTCTCCGCTGTCCTTACTAAAAATATGGGACAAGAATGGTTTTTAGAACTGAAATGATTAATTCAAGCGTAGTTTATGACGTTTGATACCCTTGTTATATCCTTCTGACCACCATGTTTCTACAAAGTGCTCACAGCAGAAATAAAAGGATTCGTCTACTTGGTTCGATACCCCCAACTCAGACCAATACAGCCAGAAATTATAGAGTGTATCAATAAAATGCTTTAATTCATCATGACACCGCTTTTTAACAACCTCTGGATTTTCACCGGAGTAACCAAACTTACTAATCTTCCCACCAAGTAGATAAGCTTCAATCGCTACATCAAAGCACGCCTCATCAAAACCCTCCTGCATAAATACGCCACCTTGAACCTTTATATATCCAAAATGCTTTCGGACACTCTCCTGTAGCATCTTTATCGAAATTTCTTTCAACAACGTTCTTTCCGTCTTTATCTGCTTTTCGCGTCTCTTTGTATTAAAAGTTGTAATAACAGTCAAAGATCATCCACCCCTTTGAACGTATTTTCCTACTTAACACACCACTTCATTCGAGTAACTGTTACCAATTTTTTGAGGGACGGACCTCAAATTTCAGTCGTTTGAAGTGGATGAAGCTTGATGTGAGAAGGGCAAGGTTCAGGATTTGGATCGAAATTGGAGGTCCGTCCCTCCTGCAAATAACAAAAAAAGCCCAGCCGAATGAATCGGCTGAGCTTTTGTTTGAAATAATAATTAACGCTTAGAGAATTGTGGCGCGCGACGTGCACCTTTAAGACCGTATTTTTTACGCTCTTTCATACGAGAGTCACGAGTTAATAATCCAGCGCGTTTTAGAGTTCCGCGGTATTCAGGGTCTGCTTGTAGTAAAGCACGAGCGATTCCGTGACGGATCGCACCAGCTTGACCAGAATAGCCTCCACCATTAACGTTTACTAAAACGTCATAGTTACCAAGAGTTTCAGTTGCAACTAGTGGTTGCTTAATTACTTCTCTTAGTGCTGCGAATGGGATATAAACTTCTACTTCACGATCATTGATAACAATGTTTCCGTTACCTGGTACTAAACGTACACGAGCTACTGAGCTCTTACGACGACCAGTTCCGTAATATTGAACTTGAGCCAAGATAATAACCTCCTCTTATTAATTATCCACGAAGTTCGTAAACTTCAGGTTGTTGTGCTTGATGCTTATGTTCTGCTCCAGCATATACATGCAATTTCTTGAACATTTGACGACCTAGAGAACCTTTTGGAAGCATACCTTTAATAGTAAGCTCTAACATTTTCTCTGAGTAATTTGTACGCATTTCTAATGCTGTACGTTGTTTTAAACCACCTGGGTGATTCGTGTGACGGTAGTAAATCTTGTCCGTTAACTTTTTCCCAGTTAATTCAATTTTTGAAGCATTAAGAATGATTACATGATCACCAGTGTCAACATGTGGTGTGAATGTTGGTTTGTGTTTTCCGCGTAGAATTGAAGCAACTTCACTGGATAGACGTCCAAGAGTTTTTCCTTCAGCATCTACAACGAACCATTTACGATCGATTTGATTGGCTTTAGCCATATACGTTGTACGCATGATTTAACCTCCTATTTAATGAATCCGTAGTATTTATTTTCTAATCACAATAAGTTTCCGGGGCTTATCGTGGGGTTAATAACATACCATATGCTATATTATCTTGTTCCCAGTCTATTGTCAAGAGAATGTTACACCAGGATTAGTTGTTTTAGTATTTTTTTTAATAACTTATCTATAATCCTATTTCAAAACAGGATCATAATCGACCTTCCACAGATACAGTCCATGGGGAGGTGCAGTCTTTCCTGCACGATTACGGTCCCTGACTTCGAGTATTCCAGGAATCTCTTCTACCAGGGTGTTGCCCGCACCTACCTCCAATAATGTACCCACAAGGATTCTAACCATATTGTACAAAAACCCATTTCCCACAAAGGAAAACATGATTTCTTCCTCATTTTGAGAAATGTTAATACGGTGAATGATTCTTACTTTATCTTCTACTTCCGTCTTAGCTGAGCAGAAACTCGTGAAGTCATGCTCCCCGATGAGATGCCGCGCAGCCCGCTCCATATCCTCAACCGATAGGGAATGAGGATAGTGAAGGGCAAAGTGGCGATTGAAAGGACTCCTCGATTTTCCTGTATACACTCGGTAGCGGTACTCCTTTTGCACAACCGAAAACCTTGAGTGGAAGTCAGCCGACACAAACGCAGCTTCCTTAACGGTCACTTCATCCGGTAAGCGTGTATTTAAGACGACCGGCCATTTCTCTTCTGGAATGGACAGGGGTGTATCAAAATGAAACACCTGACCGTTTGCATGGACACCAGCGTCCGTCCGACCAGATCCGCTGATTCGAATACGATCACCTTTATGGATCGTAGATAAGATGTCCTCTATAATCCCCTGAACGGTTCGTTGTTGAGGTTGAACCTGATACCCATGAAAATAGGTTCCATCATATGCGATGGTACATCTAACTCTCTGCATACTTAGACACTCCCGTTATACTCTGAAAATGATTAATACAATTGTCAGGAGAATGAGTACGACTAAAGCACCCGTATCCTTCTTATGCCAGGATAACAAGCGGTATTTCGTTCTTCCCTCTCCACCTTGGTATCCTCTTGCTTCCATGGCTGTTGCCAGGTCCTCCGCCCTTTTGAAGGCACTGACGAATAGAGGAATAAGTAAAGGGATAATCGCTTTGATCCGATCTTTCAGGGGACCGGATGAAAATTCAGCACCCCTTGCAATCTGGGCCTTCATGATTTTATCTGTTTCCTCCATTAAGGTCGGGATGAAACGCAAAGAAATCGACATCATCAGAGCAAGCTCATGAACAGGAAACTTTATTTTCCTTAGTGGGTTCAGGAGTGTCTCAAGGCCGTCTGTTATTGTAATCGGAGAGGTAGTCAACGTTAATAACGATGTAACGAGAATAAGATAAAAGAATCGTAAAGAAATAAAGACCCCTTGCCTTAACCCCTCCTCATGAACCGATAATATTCCTAAGTCCAGGACAACTGGTCCTTCCCTGGTAAAGAATACGTGTAAGAAGAACGTAAACAGAATCAACCACAGAATCGGTTTCAGACCTCCGATGATAAATCGGATGGAAAGGTTAGATAGAATGAGTGCGCTAAACGTAAAAATCCCTAGTAATGCATATGTCATCACATTATTAGCGAGAAAAACTACACATATAAATCCAAATATAAATAAAAGCTTGGCCCTTGGATCCATTTGATGAAGAATGGATTTCGCAGGTACATAACGACCAAATATCATTTTCTCCATCATCGGACTTCACCTCCACCCTGTATCATACCGATGGCTGAGGCTAATTCCTCTAGAGTTAAACAAGTCTTCGGTAACTTCTTCCCTGTTTTCTGCTCGAATTGGTATTGAAAGCGAACGACATCGGGAACATCTAACCCCATCTCAAACAATTCATCAGCCTCTGAGAAGATTTCCTCTGGAGTTCCTTTTCGTTTTAAGTGCCCTTTTTGCATAATCACAATCTCTTCTGCATAATGAGCGGCATCTTCCATACTGTGGGTGACGAGAATGGTGGTTAGTCCTTTTTCCTTATGAAGTTCATAGAACATGTCCATGATTTCCCTCTGCCCTCTTGGATCAAGTCCAGCTGTTGGTTCATCAAGTACGATAACTTCAGGATTCATAGCCAGAACACCTGCAATGGCTACACGCCTCATCTGTCCACCTGATAAATCAAAAGGAGATTTTTGCAATACTTCTTCAGAGAGTCCGACCTTTACGATCAGCTCTTTCGCCCGGAGTATAGCTTCTTCTTCAGATACTCCGAAATTCATTGGTCCATAGCAAATATCCTTAAGCACGGTTTCTTCAAACAACTGATGCTCGGGAAATTGAAAGACGATTCCCACCCTTTGTCTGACCGGCTTTAAGCTTTTCGCCTTTTGCTTTGACTTGATTTCGTGATCTCCTACTTTGACAAGTCCCTCAGTAGGCTTTAACAGACCATTTAGATGCTGTAAAAGAGTAGACTTACCTGACCCGGTGTGGCCAATCACAGCGAGAAACTGGCCTGTCGGGATCGAAAGATTGATATCTTGAAGGGCAAGCTTTTCGAATGGAGTGTTGAATGAATATCTGTATTCTACTTGTTGAAATGTGATCTGCATAATTCACTCACCAACTCTTCTTCTGTGAAATAGGTTTTAGACAGGGGAATCCCTGCTTCTTTAAGAGCACGAGCAAGCTTTACAGTAAACGGAGAGTCTAGTCCCAGCTTCAAGAGTTCGTCTTCTAATAAGAAGATTTCTTCAGGAATTCCTTCTTTAAAGACCACTCCTTGGTTTAAGACTATCATCCGATCAGCTTTTGTCGCCTCTTCCAAATCATGAGTGATGGAGATTACCGTTAAGTTTTCTTCTTCTTTCAGCTTTCGGATGGTCTCTAACACTTCTTTTTTCCCTTTTGGATCAAGCATCGACGTCGCTTCATCCAAGATGATAATCGATGGTTGCAACGCTACGACTCCGGCGATTGCTACTCTCTGTTTTTGACCACCTGATAAATGGTGCGGCTCTTGATCAAGAAAATCTTCCATATGGACACTTTTTAGAGCGTCATTAACTCTTTGTACCATCGTTTCATAAGGTACCCCATGGTTTTCTAACCCAAAAGCCACATCATCTTCTACTGTAGCACCTACAAACTGATTATCGGGGTTCTGAAATACCATACCTAGTTTCTGACGGATGTCCCAAATTGAGTCTTCTGCAAGATGTATCCCATCCACCGTCACATCTCCCTTCTCCGGGAAATGAAGGCCATTCAACATCTTGGCAAGGGTCGACTTACCGGAACCATTATGACCGACAATCGCTAACCACTCACCTTGTTTAACAGTCAGGCTAATGCCTTTAAGGGCATAGTTTACCTGATCCTGATATCTAAAATGAACATCGTTCACTTTAATGATTTCCTTCAATTCTGTAACCTCCTCTACGCTCATACTCAGCTCTGCTAAAAACCTTTGCATATAAAAAAAAGCCTGCACCCCTACCAAAGAAAAGACAATCTTTTCTTGTTCATCCATTGAACAGCTTCTATCTAAATAGAAGTTGGAAGGGGTGCACGAGCTAGACGAGTCAGACAGCGCTGCTCATCGTAACGCTCTGCTTTTCATCAACATGCACTTATACAAAAAGGGCAAAGAAGCAGTTAAGGATTAACTGTCCCGCCCTTAATGTTAGAAGTCACGAATTATTAAACTAATTCGATGATTGCCATTGGAGCACCGTCACCACGGCGAGGACCAACCTTCATAATGCGAGTATATCCACCTTGACGCTCTGTGTAACGAGGAGCGATGTCAGAGAATAACTTTTGTAAAGCATCTTGGTTGTTTTCAGCATTTGCAATTTCTTTACGGATAAATGCAGCAGCTTGACGACGCGCATGGATGTCACCACGTTTACCTAATGTGATCATCTTTTCCACAACAGAACGAAGCTCTTTCGCACGAGTTTCAGTTGTTTCGATGCGCTCGTTAATGATTAGGTCTGTAGCTAAATCACGTAGCATTGCTTTACGTTGAGCACTAGTACGTCCTAACTTTCTGTAAGCCATTAAGGGTTCCCTCCTTTGTTGAATCTATATATGAAAGAAGATTATCAGTCGTCTTTACGTAAGCCAAGTCCAAGGTCTTCAAGTTTAACTTTAACCTCTTCAAGTGATTTACGTCCTAAGTTACGAACTTTCATCATATCTTCTTCAGTTTTGTTAGCAAGCTCTTGAACAGTATTGATTCCAGCACGCTTCAGGCAGTTATAAGAACGAACAGAAAGATCTAATTCTTCGATTGTCATCTCAAGAACTTTTTCTTTTTGGTCTTCTTCTTTTTCTACCATGATTTCAGCATTCTGCGCTTCATCTGTAAGGCCAACGAAAATATTTAAGTGTTCTGTTAGAATCTTAGCACCTAAGGAAATGGCTTCCTTTGGTCCAATACTTCCATCAGTCCATACATCAAGAGAAAGTTTATCGTAGTTCGTCATTTGACCAACACGAGTATTTTCTATTTGATAGTTAACGCGTGAAACTGGAGTGTAAATAGAATCGATTGGGATCACGCCAATTGGAAGATCCTCACGTTTGTTTTGGTCTGCTGGTCTGTACCCGCGACCACGAGATGCACTTAAACGCATACGGAAGTGACCACTCTTAGATAATGTTGCGATGTGTAAATCTGGATTTAACACTTCGACATCAGAATCATGAGTAATATCAGCAGCCGTCACGACTCCTTCACCCTGTACATCAATTTCCAGCGTTTTTTCTTCATCAGAGTAGATCTTTAACGCTAGTTTCTTGATATTCAAGATGATGGATGTTACATCCTCTACGACGCCTTCAATTGTTGAAAACTCATGCAGTACGCCATCTATTTGAATAGATGTGACAGCAGCACCTGGGAGTGACGATAGTAGGATACGACGTAAGGAGTTACCCATAGTTGTACCATATCCACGCTCAAGTGGTTCTACGACGAATTTTCCATATGTGGCATCATCGCTGATCTCAACCGTTTCAATTTTTGGCTTTTCAATTTCGATCATTAATATTTACCCTCCTTCAAAACGTCGAAACTCCGGGCTAAATAATATAAAGTCCGAAATTCCCCATGTTTACGTTCCCTATTGTGCACCAACAACTGGTTACTTTTCTGAATGAACGTATCTTGTATCATATCCCATTATAGACAACGATACAAAATATATACAGAAAGATTAAACGCGGCGACGTTTTGGTGGACGGCATCCATTATGAGGAACTGGAGTAACGTCTCTGATTGCAGTAACTTCTAGACCTGCTGCTTGAAGAGCACGGATAGCTGCTTCACGACCAGCACCAGGACCTTTAACTGTTACTTCAAGAGTTTTTAAACCATGTTCTTGAGAAGCTTTAGCTGCTGTTTCAGCTGCTAATTGCGCTGCGAATGGAGTAGATTTACGAGAACCTCTGAATCCTAGTGAACCTGCACTTGACCATGCAACAGCATTTCCGTGAACATCAGTAATAGTTACGATTGTGTTATTGAATGTAGAACGAATGTGTGCAATACCAGCTTCGATATTCTTTTTCACACGACGTTTACGAGTGTTTGTTTTACGTGCCATACTAAGAAGTAACCTCCTTTACCTATTATTTTTTCTTGTTAGCTACAGTCTTACGAGGACCTTTACGTGTACGAGCATTGTTCTTCGTATGTTGTCCACGAACAGGTAGTCCACGACGGTGACGAAGACCGCGGTATGAACCGATTTCCATAAGACGTTTGATGTTTAGTGATACTTCACGACGAAGATCACCTTCTACTTTTAATTTATCAACGATATCACGAATCTTTCCTAGTTCGTCGTCTGTAAGATCGCGAACGCGAGTATCTTCAGATACACCAGCTTCAGATAAGATTTTCGCAGCAGTATTTTTACCAATACCGTAGATGTATGTTAATGAAATGACCACACGTTTGTCACGTGGAATGTCTACACCAGCAATACGTGCCATAGTGATAGCGCACCTCCTTTAAGATTAGCCTTGTTTTTGTTTGTGTTTAGGGTTTTCACAGATAACCATAACTTTACCTTTTCTACGAATAACTTTACATTTTTCGCAGATTGGTTTAACAGATGGTCTAACTTTCATCTTATTCTAACCTCCTTAATAGTACGGAGTGCAATAGATTATTTATAACGATAAGTGATTCTACCACGAGTTAAGTCATACGGTGATAATTCAACTGTTACTTTGTCACCAGGTAGGATACGAATGAAATGCATACGGATCTTTCCTGAAACATGTGCCAGTACTGTATGACCATTTTCTAATTCTACCTTAAACATCGCATTGGGCAAAGTCTCAGCGACCTTACCTTCAACTTCAATTACATCATCCTTAGCCATCGAACATGTCTCCCTTCTTCTCATCATTTAAAACTTCGTTAACAAACTTTGAAACAGCATAACGCAGTTTACCGTTCGTCACTCTACCTGTTTCCATCATACTGTTTTGAACTTCTGGAGAAACATAGTCACACAAGTGAAGATGAGCAATGTTCTTTCGCTTGGCGCGATCAAACTTCCGTTTATCTCCATCTGCTATAAGTACAAAACGTTCATCCAATTGCTGAACAACGACCGAGTAGCATCCTGTTTCTCTCCCTTTAAGGGTTTGAACAATCTGACCAATCCTCGGAATCGTCGAATCTGACTCGATCAATCCAATCACCTTCACTTAGGCTTTCGTCAATATCTCATAGCCTTCTTCAGTAATTGCAATGGTGTGTTCAAAGTGCGCACACATCTTATCATCAACTGTGACAACTGTCCAGTTATCTGATAACGTCCTAACATATCGACTTCCTGCATTAACCATTGGTTCAATAGCCAGTACCATGCCAGGCTTTAAACGAGGACCTTTGTTGGGTGGTCCATAATGAGGAATTTGAGGATCCTCATGTAAGTCTTGACCAACTCCGTGTCCTACATACTCTCGAACGATAGAAAAGCCATTAGCCTCAACAAAAGTTTGTATACTATGAGAAATATTCGACAGACGCTCGCCTGGTTTAGCTTCCTTAAGCCCCAGAAATAACGATTCTTCTGTTACATCGAGAAGCTTCTGGGTTTCATCATCTATTGTTCCAACTGGATACGTCCAAGCTGAGTCACCGTGATAACCGTTATACTTAGCACCGATATCGATACTGATTATATCGCCATCTTTCAGGACCCGATCACCTGGAATTCCATGTACCAACTCATTGTTGACTGAAGCACAGATGCTACCACGAAACCCATTATACCCTTTAAAAGATGGAATTGCATCATGTTTACGAATGAAATTTTCAGCAATTGCATCCAATTCCTTCGTTGATATTCCTGGAGAAATATACTTTTGCAATTCCGCATGAGTCAACGCAACGATCTTACCAGCATGTCGCATGATCTCAATCTCTCGCGGAGTCTTAGAAATGATCATTATGAAAGGCCCCCAAGTAGTTCATCAATGTCATCAAACACTCTATGGATGTCTTGTTGACCGTCAATGTTTTTCAGATAGCCTTTTTCTTCGTAGTAAGCCAATAGTGGTTGGGTTTGTTTGATGTTTACGTCTAAACGGTTTTGAACCGTTTCTTCGTTATCATCTGCGCGTTGATATAACTCGCCGCCGCAGCGATCACAAACACCCTCTTCTGTTGGCGGATTAAAGACAAGATGATAAGTAGCGCCGCACTCTTTACAGATCCTGCGACCTGTCAAGCGCTCCATCAGGATGTCCTTATCTACATTAATATTCATGACATAATGCATTTTTTTACCAAGATCAGCCAGGATGTTTTCAAGTGCTTCTGCTTGAGCAACCGTTCTTGGAAACCCATCCAGTAAGAAGCCTTTTTCACAATCCTCTTTGCTCAAACGTTCACGGACGATGCCGATTGTTACTTTATCAGGAACAAGATCACCGTTATCCATGAATGATTTAGCTTTCAAGCCTAGTTCAGTACCTTCTTTAATAGCTGCACGGAACATATCGCCTGTAGAGATATGGGGGATACCATATTTATCTACGATTTTTTCAGCTTGAGTGCCTTTTCCTGCGCCTGGTAAGCCCATAAGAACTATGTTCACTCAGAACTCCCCCTAATTATCTATAAAATGGTTTCAGGAACAAGATGTTCCCGAAAACCCTCTTATTTAATAAATCCTTTGTAGTGACGCTTCACTAACTGTGCCTCTAGTTGCTTCATTGTCTCAAGTGCAACCCCTACTACGATGAGCAAGCTTGTTCCACCAATTTGAGCTGCAGGAGGTAATCCCGCAAAGTTAATGAAGAAAACTGGAAGGACTGCGATAACAGCTAAGAAAATAGCCCCAACAAATGTTAGACGATACAGAACGCGAGTGAGATATTCTTGAGTGGTTTTACCTGGACGGATACCAGGGATATAGCCACCTTGCTTCTTCAAGTTTTCAGCCATTTGTTCTGGATTCACTTGAATGAAGGCATAGAAATACGTAAAGGCCACGATCAGAGCTACATAGATGATCATACCAACTGGTTTAGTGTAATCAAAGATGTACTGAATCGTACTAGTCACATCATTTTCCCCAAAGAAGGATGAAATGGTCTGTGGCGTGATAATGAAAGAAATCGCAAAGATAACTGGAATAACACCCGCAGCATTCACCTTTAAAGGTAGATGTGTTGATTGTCCACCAACCGGACTACGCCCCACTATACGTTTTGCATATTGAATCGGAATTTTACGAAGTGCCTGTTGGATAAACACGACTCCAACTACGATTGCAATAACTGCTAAAACAAGAAGTGCAAGAACCACAATACGAAGGAAGAGCTGCTCGCCTGCTCCTTCGATTTGCTGAGCATAGATTTGGTTGACAGTGTTAGGGATAGCGGCAACGATACCTGCAAAGATCAGGATCGAGATACCATTCCCAACACCTTTAGCTGTAATTTGTTCACCCAACCACATAAGAAAAGCCGTACCGGCTGTTAGAACTAATGCTATTAGTAGGTACGTACTGACTCCCGGGCTTTGGATAAGCATTCCACCGTAAATTCTATTAAAACCATAGGACATACCTAAAGCTTGAATAAAACCTAGAACGATAGTGAAATAACGTGTGAACTGAGCTAACTTACGACGGCCGACTTCACCTTGCTTTGACCACTCTGTAAACTTCGGAACAACATCCATTTGCAGGAGCTGTACGATGATTGAAGCGGTAATGTAAGGCATGATTCCCATCGCAAAGATGGAGAAGTTCTTTAATGCACCGCCACCAAATGTATTCAGGAATCCGAGAATTCCTGCTTGGTCTTGCATTTTCAATACATTAGCGTCTACGTTTGGTACCGGTATAAAGGTACCAAGACGGAAGACTATTAACATTAGAAGGGTGAAGATAATTTTGTTTCTTATATCACCCACGCGCATAAAATTGGAGACAGTTTGAAACATTAGATCACCTCGGATGTACCGCCAGCAGCTTCGATAGCTTCTTTAGCAGTGGTTGAGAATTTTTGTGCTTTTACTGTAAGCTTTTTCTCGATTGAACCTTTACCAAGAATCTTAATTCCCGCTTTTTCGTTACTCACTACGCCAGTTTCTACAAGTAGAGCTGGAGTAACTTCTGTACCATCTTCGAAGCGATTCAATGCGTCAAGGTTGACGATTGCATATTCTTTACGATTGATGTTTGTGAATCCACGTTTTGGTAGACGTTGGAATAATGGTGTTTGACCACCCTCAAAGCCAGGACGTGTTCCGCCACCTGAACGGGCGTTTTGTCCTTTATGACCTTTACCAGAAGTCTTTCCATTACCTGAACCAATACCACGTCCTACACGATTGCGGACCTTACGTGAACCTTCTGTAGGTTTTAACTCATGTAATTTCATGTCGGCACCTCCTTTTTTTCGAAAGAAATCGATTATTTTTCTGTAACCGTTACAAGGTGAGCAACTTTAGTGATCATACCACGAATAGCGGCATTATCTTGTTGTTCAACTGTTTGATGCATTTTGCGAAGTCCTAAAGCTTCAACCGTTTTGCGTTGATCTTGTGGACGACCAATAACGCTTCGAGTGAGGGTAATTTCTAGTTTGTTAGCCATCGTTATCCCTCCCTTATCCTAATATCTCTTCTACTGATTTACCACGTAATTTTGCAACGTCTTCAGCAGTCTTTAATTGTTTTAAACCTTCGATTGTTGCGCGAACCATGTTAATTGGAGTGTTAGATCCTAAAGACTTAGATAGGATATCTTGAACACCAGCTAATTCAAGTACGGCACGAACAGGTCCACCAGCAATAATTCCTGTACCCGCAGAAGCAGGTTTGATAAGAATTTGACCAGCACCAAATCGTCCAGTTACTAGGTGAGGTGTTGTACCTTCAACCATAGGAACTTCAATTAGATTTTTCTTCGCATCTTCAATCGCTTTACGGATTGCATCAGGTACCTCTTGAGCTTTACCCGTTCCGAAACCAACGTGACCGTTTTTGTCGCCTACTACTACAAGAGCAGCGAAACGGAAACGACGTCCACCTTTTACAACTTTCGCAACACGATTGATTGTAACTACGCGTTCTTCAAATTCTAGTTTACTTGGATCAATACGACGCATCTGGATTGTCCCTCCTTTTTAATTAAAATTCTAAGCCGTTTTCACGAGCTGCTTCAGCTAAAGCTTTAATACGGCCATGGTATAAATATCCACCACGGTCAAATACTACGGATTTCAATCCTTTTTCTACTGCACGTTTCGCAACTAGTTCTCCAACTTTCGTTGCAGCATCAATAGTAGCTGCTGAGTCTAGATCGAAATCTTTATCTTGAGAAGATGCACTAACTAGAGTAACACCGTTCATATCATCGATAAGTTGAGCGTAGATATTTTTGTTAGAACGGAAAACGTTCAAACGAGGACGAGTTTCAGTTCCAGTAATTTTTGAACGGACACGAGCATGTCTCTTCTTACGTGTTTTGTTCTTATCTGGCTTAGTAATCACCTACGGTCACTCCTTTCTTTTGCCTACGCGGCATTATTTACCTGTTTTACCTTCTTTACGACGAACATATTCACCTTCGTAGCGAATACCTTTTCCTTTGTAAGGCTCAGGAGAGCGTACAGCACGAATGTTAGCAGCTAATGCTCCAACACGTTCTTTGTCGATACCTTTGATAGATATCTTTGTGTTAGCTGGTACTTCGATCTCGATACCTTGTTCTGGTTCAATCTCAACTGGGTGAGAGTAACCAACGTTTAGTATAAGCTTCGTACCTTGCTTTTGAGCACGGTAACCTACACCGACTAGCTCAAGATTTCTTTGGAATCCTTTAGATACACCTTCAACCATGTTCGCGATTAGGGCACGAGTTGTACCGTGTAACGCGCGGTGTTCTTTTGCATCAGAAGGACGAGTAACTGTTGCTACATTTCCTTCTAATTCTACTTTAATATCAGAATTGAATGTACGAGAAAGTTCCCCTTTAGGTCCTTTTACAGTTACAGTGTTATCTTCACCTACTGTTAGAGTAACGTCAGATGGAATTTCGACTGGTAGTTTTCCTACACGTGACATCCTGTTGCACCTCCATTCATATAAAAAATATTACCAAACGTAAGCTAGTACTTCTCCGCCTACTTGTTGAGCACGAGCTTCTTTATCAGTTAAAACACCTGTAGAAGTAGAAACAAGTGCAATACCTAAGCCGTTTAATACTCTAGGTACTTCTGTAGATTTCGCATATACACGTAAACCAGGTTTAGAGATACGCTTTAATCCAGTAATTACACGTTCGTTATTTGCTCCATATTTTAAGAAAATGCGGATAACACCTTGCTTGTTATCTTCTACATATTCAACGTCACGTACGAAACCTTCACGTTTGAGGATTTCAGCAATTTCTTTCTTGATGTTAGAAGCAGGAACTTCTAATCTTTCGTGACGAACCATGTTCGCATTACGGATGCGAGTTAGCAAATCTGCAATTGGATCTGTCATTGTCATAATAATTTACCTCCTTCCCAATATGGGGTATTACCAACTAGCTTTTTTAACGCCTGGAATTTGACCCTTGTATGCAAGTTCACGGAAACAAATACGGCAAAGCTTGAATTTACGGATTACTGAATGAGGACGTCCGCAACGTTCGCAACGAGTGTACGCTTGAACATTATGCTTTGGCGTGCGTTTTTGTTTCGCAATCATAGATTTTTTAGCCACATTTTCGCCTCCCTTATATAGCGATTACTTTTGGAATGGCATTCCGATTTGTGTCAATAATTCACGAGCTTCTTCGTCTGTGTTCGCAGTAGTTACGATTACGATATCCATACCACGTGCTTTAGACACTTTATCATAATCAATCTCAGGGAAAATCAATTGCTCTTTTACTCCTAATGTATAGTTACCGCGACCGTCGAATGCTTTTTTAGAAACACCGCGGAAGTCACGTACACGTGGAAGTGAAACAGAAATTAATTTATCTAAGAATTGGTACATACGCTCTCCGCGTAGAGTAACTTTTGCACCGATTGGCATACCTTCACGAAGACGGAAGCCTGCGATAGATTTTTTTGCTTTCGTTACAACTGGTTTTTGACCAGTGATTTGAGTTAATTCATCAACAGCTACATCAAGAGCTTTTGAGTTTGAAACAGCATCGCCGATACCCATGTTGACAACGATCTTATCAACTTTAGGTACTTCCATTACTGATTTATAATTAAATTTGCTCGCTAGAGCTGGACTGATTTCTTGTTGAAATCTTTCTTTTAGGCGGTTCATTCAGAATACCTCCCTTCTTAATCGTACTATTTATCTAGAACTTCACCTGATTTTTTTGCTACACGTACTTTTTTGCCGTCTTCTGTCTTATAACCTACACGAGTTGGCTCGTTAGATTTTGGATCTAGAAGCATAACATTTGATACATGGATAGATGCTTCTTGGCTGATGATTCCGCCTTGCGGATTCATTTGTGAAGGCTTAGCGTGTTTTTTTACAACGTTGATACCTTCAACTAGCACTCGGTCTTTCTTTGGGAATGAAGCAAGAACAACACCTGTTTTGCCTTTGTCTTTCCCAGTAATGACCATTACTTTATCGCCTTTTTTTACATGCATTTCATCGCACCTCCTTGAATGGCCCAATGCTAATATCTATTAAAGAACTTCTGGAGCTAAAGATACAATTTTCATAAAGTTGCTGTCACGTAGTTCACGGGCAACAGGTCCGAAGATACGAGTTCCACGTGGTCCCTTATCGTCACGGATAATTACACAAGCGTTCTCGTCGAACTTAATGTAAGTACCGTCTTGACGACGTACACCAGATTTAGTACGTACAACAACTGCTCTGACTACGTCACCTTTTTTAACAACGCCACCTGGTGTTGCTTGTTTTACTGTACAGACGATAACATCACCGATGTTAGCTGTCTTGCGTCCAGAACCACCAAGCACTTTGATAGTTAATACTTCACGAGCACCAGAGTTGTCAGCGACTTTTAAACGTGATTCTTGTTGAATCATGTAGGTAACCTCCCTTCGGAATATAAAATATCCGAACAAATATATTAGATAATAACTGCTTTTTCAACAACTTCTACTAAACGGAAACGTTTTGTAGCAGATAGTGGACGAGTCTCCATGACACGTACGATATCGCCAACTTTTGCTTCGTTGTTCTCATCATGCGTCTTTAACTTCTTAGAGTACTTAACGCGCTTGCCGTATAGAGAATGCTTTTTATAAGTTTCTACCATAACCGTTACTGTTTTATCCATTTTGTCGGAAACAACACGGCCAGTGTATACCTTACGTTGATTGCGGTCACTCATTTAAGCAAACCTCCTCTCATTTATCGATTGTTAACCCCGATCTCTCTTTGACGGATTACAGTTTTCATACGAGCGATCCCTTTGCGGACTTCACGGATGCGAGCTGTATTTTCTAATTGTCCAGTCGCAAGTTGGAAGCGAAGGTTAAATAACTCTTCTTTCAGAGTCTTTACTTTTTGTTCAATTTCAGCAGTGGTTAGGTCACGAATTTCATTAGTTTTCATTTGATTCACCACCAATTTCCTCACGTTTTACAAACTTCGTTTTGATCGGAAGTTTATGTGATGCTAGACGAAGTGCTTCACGAGCTACCTCTTCAGAAACACCAGCGATTTCAAACATGATTTTTCCAGGCTTAACTACTGCTACCCAACCTTCTGGAGCACCTTTACCTGAACCCATACGTACTTCTAAAGGTTTTGCAGTGTAAGGTTTATGAGGGAAGATTTTAATCCATACTTTACCGCCACGTTTCATGTAACGAGTCATAGCGATACGAGCTGCTTCGATTTGACGGTTTGTGATCCAAGAAGCTTCCACTGCTTGTAAACCGTATTCACCGAACGCTACTTCTTGACCGCCTTTAGCACGTCCACGCATTTTTCCGCGGTGTTCGCGACGATGTTTAACGCGTTTAGGTAATAACATAATTATTTGCCTCCTTCCTCAGATTTCTTTCTTGTAGGAAGAACTTCTCCACGATAGATCCATACTTTAACGCCAAGCTTACCGTAAGTTGTGTCAGCTTCTGCATGAGCGTAGTCAATGTCAGCGCGTAGAGTATGAAGTGGAACAGTACCTTCACTGTAATGTTCTGCACGAGCGATATCTGCTCCGCCTAAACGACCAGATACTTGTGTTTTGATTCCTTTAGCGCCAGAACGCATAGCACGTTGGATCGATTGCTTTTGAGCACGACGGAAAGAAACACGGTTTTCTAATTGGCGAGCAATGTTTTCTGCTACTAGTTTAGCATCAACGTCAGCTCTTTTGATTTCTACGATGTTGATGTGTACACGTTTTGAAGTAAGTTCGTTTAATGCTTTACGAAGTGCTTCAACTTCTGTACCACCTTTACCGATAACCATACCAGGCTTAGCTGTATGAACAGTAATGTTAATACGATTTGCAGCACGTTCGATTTCTACTTTAGAAACAGAAGCGTCTACTAAACGTTTTGCAATATATTCACGTACTTTAATGTCTTCGTGTAAAAGATTAGCGTAATCCTTATCTGCGTACCATTTAGATTCCCAATCACGGATTATACCGACACGAAGTCCGACCGGATGTACTTTTTGACCCACAGCTTATCCCTCCTTCTTTTCTGATACGACAAGTGTAATGTGACTTGTACGTTTGTTGATTTGACTTGCACGTCCCATCGCACGAGGACGGAAACGTTTAAGTGTTGGTCCTTCATTTACATAAGCCTCAGTTACCACTAGGCTATTAATATCCATATCAAAGTTGTGCTCTGCGTTCGCAATAGCAGACTTAAGTACTTTTTCGATTACTGGTGAAGCTGCTTTCGGTGTATGCTTTAAGATAGCTACCGCTTCTCCAACTTGCTTACCTCGGATTAGATCAACGACTAAACGTACTTTACGAGGAGCAATACGTACTGTTCTTGCAACAGCTTTTGCTTGCATTAGGATACCCTCCTCTCAATTAGCGTCTTGTTTTCTTATCATCACTTGCGTGACCTTTGTAAGTACGAGATGGTGCAAATTCACCAAGCTTGTGTCCTACCATGTCTTCAGTGACGTATACAGGTACATGTTTACGACCATCGTAAACTGCGATAGTGTGACCGATGAATGCTGGGAAGATCGTTGAGCGACGAGACCAAGTTTTAACAACTTGTTTGCCTTCAGTTTCGTTCAATTTCTCAACCTTATTCATTAAATGATCATCAACAAAAGGTCCTTTTTTTAAGCTACGACCCATGTTTGAACCTCCCTTCGTGATTGATCTACGGCTCTTTTAAGGAACCGTAGTACAATCCCGTTATTTTTTGCGACGACGCACAATAAATTTATCAGATTTGTTGTTTTTCTTACGTGTCTTGAATCCAAGAGTAGGTTTACCCCATGGAGACATTGGTGATTTACGTCCGATTGGAGCACGTCCTTCACCACCACCGTGTGGGTGATCGTTAGGGTTCATTACAGAACCACGAACTGTTGGGCGTTTACCTAACCAACGAGAACGTCCGGCTTTACCAATGTTAATAAGTTCGTGTTGTTCGTTTCCAACTTGACCTACAGTAGCACGACAAGCAGAAAGAATCATACGAGTTTCACCAGAGTTAAGACGTACAAGTACATATTTACCTTCTTTACCAAGAACTTGAGCAGATGTTCCAGCAGAACGAACTAACTGGCCACCCTTACCTGGTTTAAGTTCAATATTGTGTACGATTGTACCAACTGGGATGTTGATAAGTGGTAATGTGTTACCCACTTTGATATCTGCTTCAGGTCCAGACATTACTTCCATTCCTACAACAAGTGTTTTAGGAGCAAGAATGTAACGTTTTTCCCCATCAGCATAGTTGATTAGTGCAATGTTAGCTGAGCGGTTTGGATCGTATTCGATCGTAGCAACGCGTCCAGGTATACCATCTTTTTCACGTTTGAAATCGATGATACGGTATTGGCGCTTATGGCCGCCACCTTGATGACGAACTGTTAACTTACCTTGGTTGTTACGGCCACCCTTTTTGTGTAGGGGTGCTAAAAGTGACTTTTCCGGAGAATCCGTTGTGATTTCAGCGAAATCAGAACTAGTCATGCCGCGACGACCATTAGAGGTAGGTTTATACTTTTTAATCGCCATGTTTTTCCCTCCTCTTCTTAATTAAAAGATTTTATACTTCAAAGAATTCGATTTCTTTACTATCAGCAGTAAGCTTAACGATTGCTTTACGACGCTTGTTAGTGTAACCAGCGTGTTTACCCATACGTTTGAACTTACCTTTGTAGTTCATGATGTTAACTTTGTCTACTTTCACGTCAAAGATTGCTTGAACAGCGTCTTTTACTTGAGTCTTGTTAGCTCTAGTATCAACTTCGAAAGTATACTTTTTCTCAGACATAAGATCAGTTGAAGCCTCTGTAATTACGGGGCGCTTAATGATTTCACGTACATCCATTATGCGAGCACCTCCTCTACTTTTTCAACAGCTGATTTAGTCATCACTAGTTTGTCATGTCCTAATACATCTAGAACGCTAATTCCATCAGCAGGAACAACTGTTACACCAGGGATGTTTCGAGCAGAAAGTGCTACATTTTCGTCAAGACCGTCAGTGACAACTAATGTTTTAGAGTTAACTGAAAGACCTTTAAGAACGTTAGCAAATTCTTTTGTTTTAGGAGCATCGAATGATAATGCTTCTAAAACTAAAATGTTTTCTTCTACTACTTTAGAAGATAGAGCAGATTTAATCGCTAAGCGACGAACTTTCTTAGGAAGTTTGTAGCTGTAGCTACGTGGAACTGGTCCAAATACAGTACCACCACCGCGCCATTGTGGAGAACGGATTGACCCTTGACGGGCACGACCTGTTCCTTTTTGACGCCAAGGCTTACGCCCACCGCCACGCACTTCAGAACGACCTTTTACTTTATGATTACCTTGACGTAAAGAAGCTCTTTGCATCAATACTGCTTCAAACAATACATGTTTGTTAGGTTCAATACCAAAAACAGTGTCATTAAGTTCGATATCACCGACCTTAGAACCGTTTTGGTTAAATAATGCTACTTTCGGCATTCTTGTTTCCTCCTTTCTTGAAAAGTTCTATTAGTTTGCTTTAATAGCTGACTTTACTTTGATCAGTTGTTTCTTAGGTCCAGGTACATTACCTTTAACTAAGATAAGGTTACGTTCAGCATCAATCTTTACAATTTCAAGGTTTTGAATTGTAATTTGCTCTCCACCCATACGTCCAGGTAGTAATTTACCTTTGAATACACGGTTTGGATCAACAGGACCCATTGAACCAGGACGACGGTGATAACGAGAACCATGGGACATAGGTCCACGTGATTGGTTATGACGCTTGATAGCACCTTGGAATCCTTTACCTTTTGAAACTCCTGTTACATCTACGATTTCGCCTGCCGCGAAAATATCAACTTTGACTTCTTGACCAACTTCGTACTCTTCTACGTTTACACCGCGGATTTCACGGATGAAGCGCTTAGGAGCAGTTTCTGCTTTAGCAACGTGGCCTCTCTCTGGTTTGTTAGAAAGCTTTTCACGTTTGTCTTCAAAACCTACTTGGATAGCTTCGTAGCCATCAACGTCTGTAGATTTCTTTTGAAGTACTACGTTTTGAGCAGCTTCGATAACAGTTACAGGGATAAGATCACCGTTTTCAGCGAAAACTTGAGTCATACCAATCTTTCTTCCTAAGATTCCTTTGGTCATAAGTCACACCTCCTAATAATTATGGTTTTTATGAATTAAAGTTTGATTTCGATATCTACACCTGATGGTAAGTCAAGACGCATAAGCGCATCTACTGTTTGAGGTGTCGGGTTTACAATGTCGATTAAGCGTTTATGAGTACGCATTTCGAATTGCTCACGAGAATCTTTGTATTTGTGCACAGCACGTAAGATTGTGTAAACAGACTTTTCTGTTGGTAGTGGGATCGGTCCAGAAACCGCCGCACCAGAACGTTTCGCTGTTTCAACAATTTTCTCAGCTGATTGATCAAGAATTCTGTGATCATAAGCCTTTAAACGGATACGAATCTTTTGTTTTGCCATTATTTTCCCTCCTTTATCGCCTATTTTTGAATAGACATTCTCCACAGAAATTTCCCACACACTCGCCATGGCAAAGCGGCCGTGTGTGTCAGCAACCTTCTGTTTCATCGCAGTCAAAGACCAACATTGTCTATTATAACTAAATCACCTAGAAGATGCAATAGTTTCTTGCAAAAACTTTATGTTTTGCACACTTTCTCTATTATACAAACGAACAGTGTGATTTTCAAGGTTATATGGTATTTTCACAATATTTAATATAACGATTTTTTTGAACCAAACTACATTTATTTAAAGGAAACTAGTATTCATTTTTTATTAGGACTTATTTCATACTACTTCCTAAAGAGTGAGTGCTTGTTGATTTCCGCTCCAGGATGTTCGCTTTCCGCGGGGTGGGCGGTGAGCCTCCTCGGCTTCGCCTGCGGGTTCTCACCTGTCCCACTATTCCCGCAGGAGTCGAACATCCTTCCGCACCAATCAACTTAGTGTTTCAAATACTTATTCAAGTAGGGAATTTATTTTATATGATAAATACTGAAAGTTGATCAACATAAATAATAAAGTACTATACTATATAGAAGAAACACGACAACACCCTCACATTTATCGTTTGAATACTGACCGTATATATAGCTATTTAAACACAAAAAAACAGATGGACAAGATGTCCATCTGTTTTTGAAATCAATGATTACTCAGTGATTGTAGCTACTACTCCAGCACCTACAGTACGTCCACCCTCACGGATAGAGAACTTAGTACCTTCTTCGATAGCGATTGGAGCGATAAGCTCAACAGTCATTTCGATGTTATCGCCAGGCATAACCATTTCTACACCTTCAGGAAGGTTACAGATACCAGTTACGTCAGTTGTACGGAAGTAGAACTGTGGGCGGTAGTTAGTGAAGAATGGAGTGTGACGTCCACCTTCTTCTTTAGAAAGAACATAAACTTCTGCTTTGAACTTCGTGTGTGGAGTGATTGTACCTGGCTTAGCAAGTACTTGTCCACGTTGGATATCTTCACGAGCTACACCACGAAGTAGTGCACCGATGTTGTCTCCAGCTTCAGCATAGTCAAGAAGCTTACGGAACATTTCTACACCTGTTACAGTTGTAGATTTAGGCTCTTCATTAAGACCGATGATGTCGATAGTGTCTCCAACTTTAACTTGTCCACGCTCAACACGACCAGTAGCAACTGTACCACGACCCGTGATTGAGAATACGTCCTCAACAGGCATCATGAATGGCTTTTCAGTGTCACGCTCTGGAGTTGGGATGTAGCTATCTACAGCTTCCATAAGTTCGAAGATTTTCGCTTCCCACTCAGCATCTCCTTCAAGAGCTTTAAGAGCAGAACCTTTGATTACTGGTACGTCATCGCCAGGGAAATCGTACTCAGAAAGAAGGTCACGAACTTCCATTTCTACTAATTCAAGTAGTTCTTCGTCGTCTACCATGTCACATTTGTTCATGAATACAACTAGGTAAGGAACACCTACTTGACGAGAAAGAAGGATGTGCTCACGAGTTTGTGGCATTGGGCCATCAGCAGCAGAAACTACTAGGATCCCACCATCCATTTGTGCAGCACCAGTGATCATGTTTTTAACATAGTCAGCATGTCCTGGGCAGTCAACGTGTGCATAGTGACGAGTATCAGTTTCATACTCAACGTGCGCAGTAGAGATTGTGATTCCACGTTCTCTTTCTTCTGGAGCACCATCAATTTGGTCATATGCCATTGCAGTTCCACGACCATACTTCTTGTGAAGTGTAGTTGTGATTGCAGCTGTTAGAGTTGTTTTACCATGGTCAACGTGACCGATTGTACCGATATTCGCATGTTGCTTGGAACGATCAAATTTTTCCTTACCCATTTGAAAATCCTCCTTTGATTTTAAAGAAAATAAGTATATTTTGGGATGCCTCAGAGACAGTATGACACCACCTCTGAAACAACAATTGCTTACATTAGTATTTATACTTTATAAAAGTGAATAAATCAATTATTCACCTTTATTTTTTTTGATGATTTCTTCAGAAATCGATTTAGGTACTTCTTCATAGTGATCGAAGTGCATGGAGTATGTTCCACGTCCTTGTGTGTTAGAACGAAGGGATGTTGCATATCCAAACATTTCAGAAAGTGGTACGAACGCTTTAACGACTTGAGCGTTACCGCGAGCTTCCATACCTTCTACACGACCACGACGAGAAGTTACATCACCCATGATATCTCCAAGGTATTCCTCAGGGATAACAACCTCTACTTTCATCATTGGCTCTAGAATTACTGGCTTACATTTAGAAGCAGCATTCTTAAGTGCCATTGATGCAGCGATTTTAAACGCCATCTCAGAGGAGTCAACGTCATGGTATGAACCATCGAATAATCTTGCTTTAACATCAACAAGTGGGAAACCAGCTAGGACACCATTATCTAAAGCGTCAGATAGACCGGCTTGTACTGCAGGGATGTATTCACGAGGAACTACACCACCGACGATACCGTTCTCGAATTCGAATCCTTTACCTTCTTCGTTAGGTGAGAATTCGATCCAAACGTGTCCGAATTGTCCACGTCCACCAGATTGACGAGCGAACTTACCTTCAACTCTAGCCGTATCACGGAAAGTCTCACGGTAAGATACTTGAGGAGCTCCTACGTTTGCTTCTACTTTGAATTCACGTTTCATACGGTCAACGATGATATCTAAGTGAAGCTCACCCATACCTGCGATAATAACCTGTCCAGTTTCCTGGTCAGTATGTGCACGGAATGTTGGGTCTTCCTCTTGAAGTTTTTGTAGAGCAGTAGTCATTTTATCTTGGTCAGCTTTTGATTTAGGCTCAACCGATAGAGAGATAACCGGTTCTGGGAACACCATTGACTCTAAGATCACTAGACCTTTTTCATCACATAACGTATCTCCAGTACTTGTATCTTTCAGACCAACTGCTGCTGCAATGTCTCCAGCGTAAACAGTAGAGATTTCTTCACGAGAGTTAGCGTGCATTTGTAGGATACGTCCTACACGCTCACGTTTACCTTTAGAAGAGTTTCTTACATATGAACCAGAATCTAATGTTCCTGAGTACACACGGAAGAATGTTAATTTACCAACATAAGGGTCAGTTGCAACTTTAAACGCTAAAGCAGAGAATGGAGCATCGTCTGTTGATGGACGAGTAACTTCTTCTTCTGTATCAGGAATAAAGCCTTTGATATCTTCTACGTCAGATGGCGCAGGAAGGTAATCAATAACTGAGTCAATTAGTAATTGAACCCCTTTGTTTTTGAATGCAGAACCACATACTACTGGGTAGAACTCAACAGTAAGTGTTGCCGCACGGATAGCAGCTTTGATTTCATCGTTAGAAAGCTCTTCGCCTTCTAAGTACTTCATCATAAGCTCCTCATCAAGTTCAGATACAGCTTCAATTAGCTTTCCGCGGTATTCTTCAGCTTGATCTTTGTACTCTTCAGGAATGTCGCGAGCTTCTGCGCGAGTTCCAAGGTCATCTTCGTAGAAATAAGCTCTCATTTCTACTAAGTCGATGATCCCTTCGAAGTCATCCTCAGCACCAATTGGAAGCTGAATTGGATGTGCATTAGCTTGTAGACGTTCATGAAGTGTACCAACAGAGTAAAGGAAGTCAGCACCGATTTTGTCCATTTTGTTAACGAACACAACACGGGGAACCCCGTAAGTTGTTGCTTGGCGCCAAACTGTTTCAGTTTGAGGCTCAACACCAGATTGAGCATCAAGAACTGCTACAGCACCATCAAGTACACGAAGAGAACGTTCAACTTCAACAGTGAAGTCTACGTGTCCTGGTGTATCGATGATGTTGATACGATGGCCTTTCCATTGGGCAGTTGTCGCAGCAGAAGTGATAGTGATACCACGTTCTTGCTCTTGCTCCATCCAGTCCATTTGAGAAGCACCTTCGTGAGTTTCTCCAATTTTATGGATACGACCAGTATAAAATAGGATACGCTCAGTAGCAGTTGTTTTACCAGCATCGATGTGAGCCATGATACCGATATTACGAGTGTTTTCTAAGGAGAACTCTCTAGGCATGCGGTATTTCTCCTTCCTTATATGAGAATGGTTTGTTTGTTTAAGATCAGATTACCAACGATAGTGAGCAAACGCTTTGTTCGCTTCAGCCATCTTGTGTGTATCTTCACGCTTCTTAACAGAAGCACCAGTGCTATTTGCTGCATCAAGAATTTCGTTAGCTAAACGCTCTTCCATTGTCTTCTCACCGCGAAGACGAGAATAGTTTACTAACCAACGAAGACCTAATGTTGTACGACGCTCTGGACGCACCTCTACAGGTACTTGATAGTTTGAACCACCAACACGACGAGCTTTTACTTCTAATACCGGCATGATATTTTTTAAAGCTGCATCAAATACTTCCATTGCATCTTTACCTGAACGCTCGCTAATGATATCAAACGCTGCGTATAATTTCTTTTGAGCTTTACCTCTTTTACCGTCAATCATGATTTTGTTGATTAAACGAGTAACTAATTTAGAATTGTACATTGGATCAGGTAAAACGTCTCTTTTTGCTACAGGACCTTTACGTGGCATGTGATTTCCTCCTTTCAACGAGAAATGAATTTATGATTATTTTATTATTTTTTAGCTGCTTTAGGGCGCTTAGTTCCGTATTTAGAACGTCCTTGCATACGACCGTCAACTCCAGCTGTATCAAGCGCACCACGTACGATATGATAACGTACTCCAGGTAAATCCTTTACACGTCCTCCACGAATAAGAACAACACTATGTTCTTGAAGGTTATGTCCGATACCAGGAATGTAAGCAGTAACCTCGATTCCATTAGTCAAACGAACACGAGCATATTTACGTAAAGCCGAGTTCGGTTTCTTCGGAGTCATTGTACCAACACGAGTACATACACCACGTTTTTGTGGAGAAGACAAGTTCGTGTGCACTTTCTTAAAGCTGTTATAACCTTTGTTAAGTGCAGGTGACTTTGATTTAGTTGATTTAGACTGACGAGGTTTGCGAACTAATTGGTTAATAGTTGGCATTTTGTTTTCCTCCCTTCTTATTTGGTAAGCCCACACATCCAGGTGGTTCTTTTTTGGGTAAAAGTAAAGTTTTTGTAGATCGTTTCTACAAAAACTATTTTACTGTATAATCGCAACAGCTGCTGCTCCAACATCTATTCCGCACGATTTTCCAAGTTTCTTCATCGAATCCACTTTGTTAACCGGTACATTAAGATCGATTGCGGCCTGAACTACTTTCGTTGTAACTTTGGGATCAGCATCTTCCGCAATAACAACTTCTAGTACATGACCTGTTTTTAGAGCTTTCACTGCTTGCTTTGTTCCTACAATAATTTCTTTAGCCTGCGCTACTTTTTCATAAGACATATCATATCCTCCAAAGTAACAGGTTATTAATAGGAGCAACCTTGAATATATTATCATCTTAAAATCTTTATGTCAACATAGATTTATAAGATTTATAAAAGCTAACTCTTAAAGCTTTGGTTTGAGCAATCAAACCAGCCTAAGAGTTAGCCTAAATAGATTACTCTACTGTTACTGTTTCTTCACTAGTATCTTCTGCTAATACCGGCTCTGCCTTGCGGTATCGTTCCATACCTGTTCCAGCAGGAACCAGTTTACCAATGATAACATTTTCTTTCAATCCTAGTAACTCATCACGTTTTCCTTTAATCGCAGCGTCCGTCAACACACGAGTTGTTTCCTGGAACGATGCTGCAGACAAGAAGGAATCCGTTTCAAGTGAAGCTTTGGTAATTCCAAGCAGTACAGGGCGTCCTGTTGCAGGAAGTTTACCGCCGAACAATGCTTTTTCGTTCGCATCTCTAAATTGATGGATGTCCATGAGAGTACCTGGTAGTACTTCCGATTCACCTGCATCAATAACACGAACCTTACGCATCATTTGACGAACCATTACCTCAACGTGTTTGTCGCCAATTTCAACCCCTTGCATACGGTATACTTTTTGTACTTCGCGCAGCAAGTATTCTTGAACGGCTGATACATCACGAACTTTAAGAAGTTCTTTAGGATCAATTGAACCTTCAGTGATTTCTTGACCGCGTATTACTTTATCGTTCACAGCAAATTTCAATCGCGCTGTGTAAGGAGCTGTGTAACTTCTAGTTTCCACATCACCTTGGACGGTAATTTCATACTGACGATCTTTTCCTTCACTGATCGATGTAATGACACCATCGATTTCAGAAATAACAGCTTGACCTTTCGGATTACGCGCTTCGAATATTTCTTGGATACGCGGTAAACCTTGAGTGATATCGTCTCCTGCTACCCCACCCGTATGGAACGTACGCATTGTTAACTGAGTACCAGGTTCCCCGATGGATTGAGCAGCGATGATTCCTACAGCTTCCCCAACTTCGACTTTTTGACCTGTCGCCAAGTTTGTTCCGTAACATTTCTCACAAACACCATGTCTAGTGTTACATGTGAACGCAGAACGGATTGAAACATGTTCGACACCCGCATCAATAATTGTCTTAGCTAAGTCTTCTGTAATTAGCTGATTTTCAGTCATAATGATTTCATCTGTTTCAGGGTGACGTAGCGTCTTACGTGAATAACGACCAAGTAAACGTTCTTCAAGAGGTTCGATGATTTCTGTACCTTCTTTGATAGAACCTACTAGTAGGCCTCTATCCGTTCCGCAGTCTTCTTCACGAACGATAACGTCCTGAGCTACATCAACCAGACGACGCGTCAGGTAACCTGAGTCGGCTGTTTTCAGTGCTGTATCGGCAAGACCTTTACGGGCACCATGTGTAGAGATGAAGTATTCAAGTACCGTTAATCCTTCACGGAAACTTGATTTGATCGGTAACTCAATGATACGACCAGCCGGATTGGCCATCAGACCACGCATACCAGCAAGCTGAGTGAAGTTAGATGCGTTACCACGGGCACCTGAGTCACTCATCATGAAGATAGGGTTACGTTTATCCAGTGTCGCCATTAATTTACCTTGAATGGTATCTTTCGCAGCACTCCAGATTGAGATAACGCGATCGTATCTTTCATCTTCAGTAATTAAACCACGTTTAAATTGCTTTAATACGTTGTCCACTTTACTTTGCGCTTCGATTAAGATCTCTTCTTTTTCAGCTAGTACAACGATATCAGCGATACCTACTGTAATACCTGCTTTAGTAGAGTATTTGAATCCTAAGTCTTTCATTTTATCAAGCATACGAGATGTTTCAGTAATCGCAAACTTCTTGAATACTTCCGCAATGATATTACCTAAGAAACCTTTTTTGAATGGGTTGATTAGCTCACGGTTTTTGAATACTTCTTTCACATCCGTTGACGGGTCAACAAAGTAAGCCTCAGGAGTAGCAACTTCTAAGTTTGTATTTGTCGGTTCGTTAATGAACGGGAAGGTTTCAGGTAAGATCTCATTAAAGAGTACTTTACCAACCGTCGTTAATAATAATTGTTGATTTTGTTTATCTGTAAACGTTTTGTTGTTGATGGTGCTTGCATGGATGGCAATACGGGTATGCAAGTGCACATAGCCATTTTGATACGCAAGAATGACTTCATTTGCATCCGTAAAGATCATACCTTCACCAACAGCATTTTCACGTTCTAGTGTCAGGTAATAGTTACCTAGTACCATATCTTGGGACGGAGTAACAACTGGTTTACCGTCTTTCGGATTTAGAATGTTTTGGGCAGCAAGCATGAGCATACGAGCTTCGGCTTGTGCTTCAGAAGATAGAGGTACGTGAACCGCCATTTGGTCACCATCGAAATCGGCATTGTATGCAGTACATACAAGTGGATGAAGACGGATAGCTCTACCTTCGACAAGAGTTGGTTCAAATGCTTGAATACCAAGTCTGTGAAGAGTAGGTGCACGGTTTAAAAGAACTGGATGTTCTTTAATGACCCCTTCTAATACATCCCATACTTCTGGTTGTACGCGTTCGATCTTACGTTTCGCACTCTTAATGTTGTGGGCTAATCCCTTTTCAACGAGTTCTTTCATAACAAATGGTTTGAATAATTCAAGAGCCATTTCTTTAGGAAGACCACATTGATACATTTTAAGATTAGGTCCAACAACGATTACAGAACGACCGGAATAGTCAACACGTTTACCAAGAAGGTTTTGACGGAAACGGCCTTGCTTCCCTTTAAGCATATGTGAAAGGGATTTTAATGGACGATTACCCGGTCCAGTAACTGGACGGCCACGACGACCATTATCAATTAAAGCATCCACCGCTTCTTGAAGCATACGCTTCTCATTTTGAACGATGATGCTTGGAGCACCAAGGTCCAGTAAACGTTTCAGACGGTTATTACGGTTAATCACTCGACGATATAAATCGTTTAAGTCAGAAGTAGCAAAACGTCCACCGTCAAGTTGAACCATCGGGCGAAGCTCTGGAGGAATGACAGGCAGTACATCAAGAATCATCCAATCTGGATCATTTCCTGAGTTTCTGAAAGATTCCACAACTTCCAAACGTTTAATCGCACGTGTCCGGCGTTGACCCTGTGCCGTTTTTAGTTCTTCTTTTAAGAAATCAGCTTCTTTATCCAAGTCAATGTCTTGAAGAAGCTTCTTAATCGCTTCAGCTCCCATTGCTGCCTGGAATTTCACACCGTATTTCTCACGGTAAGCACGGTACTCTTTTTCTGAAAGAAGTTGTTTTCTCTCTAGAGCCGTGTCACCTGGTTCTGTTACAACATAGGAAGCGAAGTAGATTACTTCTTCCAATGCGCGTGGAGACATGTCTAATACAAGTCCCATACGACTTGGAATCCCTTTGAAGTACCAGATGTGGGATACAGGAGCTGCAAGTTCAATGTGACCCATACGCTCACGACGAACTTTAGCCTTTGTTACTTCGACACCACAGCGGTCACAAACGACGCCTTTATAACGGACACGCTTGTATTTACCACAGTGACATTCCCAGTCCTTAGTAGGACCGAAGATACGTTCACAGAACAAACCATCTTTTTCTGGTTTTAACGTACGATAGTTAATCGTTTCGGGTTTTTTAACTTCCCCGAAAGACCACGAACGGATCTTATCGGGGGAAGCTAAACCAATTTTCATATACTCAAAATTATTTACATCTAGCAAGGGGCCTACCTCCCTTTTAATCTACAGGCTCTAACCCTTTTTGCTCTAAATTTATTCTTTTGACCCTACTGTCTCGGATTCTTTTGCATTAGATTCAGAGATATTTAGCGTGTCTGCTTGTTGTACTTCTTCTTCATCCTCTAAGTCACGCATTTCAATTTCTTCTTCGGTACTAGAGAGGATTTTTACATCCATACCTAAACTTTGAAGCTCTTTGATCAGAACCTTGAATGATTCTGGAACTCCAGGCTCAGGAACGTTTTCACCTTTGACAATGGCTTCGTATGTTTTCACACGACCCACAACATCATCCGACTTAACCGTTAGAATTTCTTGTAGAGTGTAAGCTGCACCATAAGCTTCCAGTGCCCATACCTCCATCTCACCGAAACGCTGTCCACCGAATTGAGCTTTACCACCCAATGGTTGCTGCGTAACAAGTGAATAAGGACCAGTTGAACGTGCGTGAAGCTTGTCATCAACCATGTGAGCCAGTTTGATCATATACATGATTCCAACTGATACACGATTATCAAACGGTTCACCACTTCTACCGTCATAAAGAACGGTTTTGGCATCGCGCGCCATACCTGCTTCTTCAATGGTTGCCCATACATCTTCCTCACGCGCTCCATCAAATACTGGTGAAGCAACATGAATTCCAAGGTATCTGGCAGCCATACCTAAATGAAGCTCCAGCACCTGTCCGATATTCATACGAGATGGTACCCCTAATGGGTTCAGCATGATATCGATCGGTGTGCCATCTGGTAAGAACGGCATGTCTTCTTCAGGAAGGATTTTAGAGATAACACCTTTGTTACCATGACGACCAGCCATTTTGTCTCCTTCAGAAATCTTACGTTTCTGAACGATATATACACGTACAAGCTGGTTAACACCTGGTGGTAATTCGTCGCCATCTTCGCGATTGAAGACTTTAACATCAAGGATGATCCCTCCACCACCATGTGGTACACGAAGAGATGTATCTCGAACTTCACGAGCTTTCTCACCGAAGATTGCATGTAAAAGACGCTCTTCAGCAGTCAACTCTGTTACACCTTTAGGCGTTACTTTACCAACAAGTAGGTCGCCATCTTTCACTTCAGCACCGATTCGGATGATTCCGCGTTCATCAAGATTGCGAAGGGCATCTTCACCGACGTTTGGAATATCACGAGTGATTTCTTCAGGCCCTAATTTCGTATCACGAGATTCGGACTCATATTCTTCAATATGAATAGAAGTGTATACATCGTCTTTTACAAGACGTTCACTCATGATGATCGCATCTTCATAGTTGTAACCGTCCCAAGTCATGAAGCCAACCATAACGTTACGTCCTAAAGCAAGTTCTCCTTTTTCCATTGAAGGACCATCAGCAAGGATCTCTCCCACAACTACACGGTCGCCTTCACTTACAATCGGACGCTGGTTGTAACATGTACCTTGATTAGAACGGATGAATTTCTGCATACGATACTTATCGAGGTCACCTTTTACTTCTTGACCGTCGATTTCTTTCACACGACGCACCCAAACTTGCTTCGCTTCAACCTTTTCCACAATACCTTCATGCTTACAAATCACAGCGGCACCAGAGTCTTTCGCAGATACGTGTTCCATACCTGTTCCAACGATTGGTGATTCCGGATTCATCAATGGTACTGCTTGACGCTGCATGTTCGCTCCCATAAGAGCACGGTTGGAGTCATCGTTCTCTAAGAATGGAATACATGCTGTCGCGGCTGATACTACTTGTTTAGGAGATACATCCATATAGTCAAGACGTTCACGCTTGATTACCGTGTTTTCACCACGGAAACGAGCGATGACTTCTTCATCAAGGAATGCACCGTCATCACCTAAGCGTGCGTTTGCTTGTGCCACTACATAGTTATCTTCTTCGTCTGCTGTCAGGTAATCGATTCGATCGGTCACCATCCCCGATTCAGGGTCAACACGACGATACGGCGTTTCGATAAAGCCGAATTTATTCACTTTCGCAAATGAAGAAAGTGAGTTGATCAGTCCGATGTTAGGACCCTCAGGCGTTTCAATCGGACACATACGACCATAGTGAGAATAATGTACGTCACGCACTTCAAATCCAGCACGTTCACGGGTTAACCCACCAGGCCCTAAGGCAGATAGTCGACGTTTGTGCGTTAACTCTGCAAGAGGATTCGTTTGGTCCATAAATTGAGACAATTGAGAGCTACCAAAGAACTCTTTAATTGAAGCGATAACCGGACGAATGTTGATCAGTTGTTGAGGCGTGATTGTATTCGTGTCTTGAATTGACATTCTTTCACGAACCACACGCTCCATACGTGATAAACCGATACGGAATTGGTTTTGAAGCAATTCGCCAACCGAACGTAAACGACGGTTTCCTAAATGGTCAATATCATCTGTCAGCCCTACTCCATGTAATAAATTAAAGAAGTAAGAAATAGAAGAGATGATATCTGCAGGTGTAATGTACTTAACCTCTTCTTCAACATAAGCATTGCTGATTACGTTGATTTCAAATTCTCCCTCTTCATTAGGAGAATAGATTTTGATAGATTGAAGAACTACGTCTTCATCTAACACGCCACCGGACTGTTGGTAGCTTTTGAAACCAATGCCGTTTTCGAGATAAGGAATAACCTTATCAAGTGCGCGACGATCAAGGACCGTACCCTTCTCTGCCAGAATCTCGCCCGTTTCCGGATCTGCAAGAGTTTCTGCTAGAGTCTGACCGAATAAACGGTTCTTAATGTGTACCTTTTTGTTCATTTTGTAACGTCCAACGTTTGCTAAGTCATAACGCTTTGGATCAAAGAAGCGAGAAACGAGTAAACTTTTGGCATTTTCTACTGTAGGAGGCTCTCCTGGGCGTAGACGCTCATAAATCTCAAGCAATGCCTTGTCGATACCTTCCGTGTTGTCTTTCTCGAGTGTGTTACGAATGTACTCATTATCACCGATCAAATCGATGATTTCTTGATCAGAGCCAAACCCAAGGGCACGTAAAAGAACCGTTACCGGTAGTTTGCGAGTTCGATCAATTCGCACATATACAACATCTTTTGCATCTGTTTCATACTCAAGCCAAGCTCCGCGGTTTGGTATAACGGTAGCAGTAAACCCTTTCTTTCCGTTCTTATCTACTTTTCCGCTAAAGTAAACACTAGGTGAACGTACTAACTGAGAAACGATAACGCGCTCAGCACCATTAATGACAAAAGTACCTGTTTCAGTCATTAATGGGAAATCACCCATAAATACGTCTTGATCTTTTACTTCTCCTGTTTCCTTGTTCACAAGACGGACTTTCACTCTAAGCGGTGCAGAGTAAGTAACATCTCTTTCCTTTGATTCTTCCACCGAGTACTTTGGCTCTCCCAGACTATAATCAATAAATTCTAAAGAGAGATTACCAGTGAAGTCCTCAATCGGAGAAATGTCACGGAACATTTCTCTTAACCCCTCATCAAGAAACCATTGATACGAGGAAGTTTGAATTTCGATTAAATTCGGTAATTCTAAAACTTCACTGATACGCGCAAAACTTCTGCGTTGGCGGTGTCGTCCATACTGAACTAGTTGACCTGTCAACTGATTCACCCCTCAAATCAAGCGTTTTGGTTGTGTCTATATGCCTTTTAGTAGAAATACTAGTCTACACAAGACAAAAAGAAAAAGGGTTTTAATGATAAAACCTCATTTTCAGATGACGAACTATTATTTTATAATCTTTTCCAATTTATCCATTATATATACATATGGACATAATACCGGAAAATAATATTTTTGCATTTTATAATGTTATCATAGCAGTAAAGCTACGTCAACGGATTTCTTTTATCGATTTCAAGATGTAGTAGCCCTTTTTCCTTGCGACGATCTCTACATTCGAAAATAATTCTTCCATCTTTTCCATTGCAGACGGAGCGCCTTGCTTCTTCTGAATAACGACCCACAACTGACCGCTTTCCTTCAGATGATCGTAACTTATCTCAAGAATCGAATGGACCGTTTCTTTTCCTGCTCGTATCGGGGGATTCGTTAAAATAGCCGAAAACTCCCTTTCAACGACATTGGTATATCGATCGCTTTGATAGATGTTGATGTTTTGAACTTTATTCAGGCTTGCGTTTTCTCTCGCAAGGGACAATGCTCGCTCGTTTACATCAATCATATGGACCGTCCGGTCTTCATGATCTTTGGCTAAAGACAATCCGATTGGACCATACCCGCAACCTACATCCAATAACGCTCCCGTTACCTCAGGTACTTCAAACGCTTCAATTAACGCTCTTGACCCAAAATCGACTTCCTTTTTCGAGAATACACCTTGATCCGTTTTGAAACGGAAGGTATGTCCTCTCAATTCAAAGGCAATCGTTTGAGGGTTACTTTCTACATCAGGGTTTTGAGAATAGTAGTGATTGGTCATTATATCATCTCCATCCATTGGTACATATCATCCATTAGCCAACTTCTTTAAGAAAGAGTTTGGTGAATAGACAATGAACGTGTTTATATTCTGATAGAAGTCAGACAAGAAAAAAGCCCGCCAAATATAGCGAGCTTTTCATCTATACAATCATTACTTAACTTCTACGCCAGCTCCAACTTCTTCAAGTTTAGCTTTAAGTTCTTCAGCATCTTCTTTAGAAATACCTTCTTTAAGAGCTTTAGGAGTGTTATCAACCATTTCTTTCGCTTCTTTAAGGCCAAGACCTGTGATTTCACGAACAACTTTGATAACTTTGATTTTTTGAGCTCCAGCGCTCTCAAGAATTAAGTCGAATTCAGTTTGTTCTGCAGCAGCGTCCGCGCCACCAGCAGCTACAGCTACAGGTGCAGCAGCAGTTACTCCGAATTCTTCTTCGATTGCTTTAACTAGATCATTTAGTTCAAGAACTGACATTTCTTTAATCGCGTCAATGATTTGCTCTTTACTCATTTTAAATTTCCTCCTTGTGATGTATGCTTAATTTTTTATTTAAACGACTTGCTTTAGCTTACGCGCCTTGCTCTTCTTTTTGATCTGCAACGGCTTTTGTCGCCAACGCAAAGTTGCGCATTGGTGCTTGAAGCACGCTGAGTAGCATAGAAAGAAGTCCTTCGCGGTTTGGAAGTTCAGCGATTGCTTTAACATCCTCAACTGAAGTGATTGTTCCTTCAATGACACCCGTTTTGATTTCTAGGGCTTCGTGTTCTTTAGCAAAGCTGTTAAGAATCTTTGCAGGTGCAACTACTTCTTCTGAACTGAACGCGATTGCGTTCGGACCAGTTAGGAATTCGTTTAACCCTCCAAGACCAGCTTCTTCTGCAGCACGACGTACCATAGTGTTTTTGTACACTTTGAAGTCGATGCCAGCTTCACGAAGTTGTTTACGAAGCTCAGTTACTTCGGAAACATCTAGGCCACGGTAATCTACAACGATTGTAGATACACTGTTTTTTAGCTTGTCAGAGATTTCTCCAACGATATGTTTCTTTTGATCTAGAATGCTGCTCATCATTACACCTCCTGTAGATTGACTGATGAACATTTATACCGTCATCCAATAAAAAATGCCCTTATATCAAGGTAGACATAAGGGCATTGCAAACACGCTAAAAGCGGTTATTTTATCGCAATTACCTCGGCAGGTTATTAAGCTCGGGAAGAGCACCTACTGTCTACGGTACAAATGTATTCGTTTTTTAACAACAGAACTAATTATAATCACTAGTTCTTAGTAAGTCAATACCAAATTATGCCTTAACTGCGAAAGATGAAGGATCGACTTTAACGCCAGGTCCCATTGTAGAAGTTACTGAAACATTTTTCATGTAAGTTCCTTTTGCAGCAGCAGGTTTAACTTTAAGCATTGTTTCATACATTGTAGCAAAGTTTTCAACAAGCTTTTCGTTGTCGAAAGAAATCTTTCCAACAGGAACGTGAACGTTACCTGATTTGTCAGCACGGTATTCAACTTTACCAGCTTTGATTTCATTGACAGCTTTTGTCACGTCGAATGTAACTGTTCCAGTTTTAGGGTTTGGCATTAAACCTTTAGGTCCTAATACACGACCAAGTTTACCAACTTCACCCATCATGTCTGGAGTTGCTACGATTACGTCGAACTCGAACCAACCTTGGTTGATTTTGTTGATAAGTTCTGCATCACCTACGAAGTCAGCGCCAGCAGCTTCTGCTTCTTTTGCTTTTTCGCCTTTAGCGAATACAAGAACTTTTTGAGTTTTACCAGTACCGTGTGGAAGTACAACTGCTCCACGGATTTGCTGGTCATTTTTACGAGTATCTACACCTAAGCGGAACGCTACTTCAATCGTTGCGTCAAACTTAGCGAAGTTTGTTTTCTTAACTAATTCGATTGCTTCTTCAGCTGAATAAGCTGTAGTACGTTCTACAAGCTTTTGAGCTTCAAGAAACTTTTTACCTTTTTTTGCCATTTTTTATTTCCTCCTATATGTGGTTTTAGCGGAATAACCTCCCACGAAATAAGGTTGCGAGTGAAACGTACATTTCATCATCGCAACCTCGTTCAACAGGAACCTTAACTATAACGAAGCTTGGGATTAGTCTTCGATGACGATACCCATGCTGCGCGCAGTTCCTTCTACCATGCGCATAGCTGATTCAACACTAGCTGCATTTAAGTCAGGCATTTTTGTTTCAGCAATTTCACGTACTTTATCGCGTTTAAGTGTTGCCACTTTCTTGCTGTTTGGTTCGCCTGAACCAGACTCGATACCAGCTGCTTTTTTAAGTAGAACAGCAGCGGGTGGAGTTTTTGTGATGAATGTAAATGAACGGTCTTCAAACACCGTAATTTCAACAGGAATGATTAAGCCAGCTTGATCTGCTGTACGAGCATTGAATTCCTTACAGAATCCCATGATGTTAACACCTGCTTGACCTAGTGCAGGACCAACTGGTGGAGCTGGATTAGCTTTACCGGCAGGGATCTGCAATTTAACCATTTTTATAACTTTTTTAGCCACGAGACACACCTCCTTAAGTCCGTGATGTGGTTATTGGGTTCTTCACCCTCCCACTCATGTAAAAAATGTCTTTATCAACATAAAGAACGTCTATTAATTTCAGTATCTCTTTGTGGAGACGCACTGACTTATGAAATAGTACCATTTTTTCAGAATGATTTCAAGTTCTTTTCCATTATAATTTATCAATTTGGGAGAAATCCAGTTCTACCGGGGTGTCTCTACCAAACATATTGACATGAACTTTCACTTTTGATTTGGCATTGTCGATCTCTTCGATTGAACCTGTAAAGTTAGCAAATGGACCTTCGTTCACTCTAACTGTTTCTCCTAATTCGAAGTCGATCTCTACCTTTTTCTCTGTCATACCCATTTGCTTCAGAAGATTTGTTACTTCTTCAGGCAATAATGGTGTAGGCTTTGAACCGGATCCTGATGAACCGACAAACCCTGTAACGCCCGGTGTATTACGAACAACATACCAGGAATCATCCGTCATGACGATTTCAACAATCACATAACCAGGGAATACCTTCTTCTTTACGACTTTCTTTTTACCATTTTTAAAATCTGTCTCTTCTTCTTCAGGTACCATTACGCGGAAGATTTTATCTTGCATCCCCATCGTTTCAACACGCTTCTCAAGGTTTGCTTTAACCTTGTTCTCGTATCCTGAATAAGTATGGACTACATACCAATTCTTCTCCATATAATAGGACTAAACGTCCGTCCCTCCTCACTATTTAAGAATACCTCTTTGCTTTTTTTCTGCAAATGAAAAAACCCGCAAAAAGATAACGGGCTCTAAGGTCATGTACTCTATTAACATTCATTATACCATGCTTTCATGGTATATATACAATTAATTCTATGTTTCTCTTACTTAGAACCAATGATCAATCGCATAAGTTCTGAGATGCCCAAGTCAATTACAGAAAAGAAAAGGGCAACAAAAACCACTGTTGTAATAACGGTGATTGTATAGCGCGTTAACTCTTTACGTTTAGGCCAGCTGACCTTCCTCATTTCCGATGCAACATTGCCAAAGAATTTAAACATCCGTTTGTAACCTCCAACTAATATCAATACCCCAAAAGTGCTACTCCACTATTTTGTTTCTTTGTGTAGGGTGTGAGCATTACATGTATTACAGAATTTCTTTAATTCTAATCGAACTGCTTGATTACGATTACCCGGTACACTATAATTTCTGGAACCACACACCGTACAAGCAAGTATTAATTTAGTAGTCATATATTCCACCTATACTATACATAGTAAGTCCTATCAAAAATAACACGACCACCAATTTGTGTCAATATGACTTTACATCGTTATTTCCCGAACCTCCAAGTATCGTTCGAGCTTCCTTTTCACCCGCTGCAATGCATTGTCGATGGACTTAACATGGCGGTTCAATTCTTCAGAAATCTCCTGATAGGATTGCCCGTCCAAATACAGGGCTAGTACTTTCCTCTCAAGATCACTCAATAACTCAGCCATCTTATCTTCCATGTTATCGAATTCCTCACGATTGATGAAAAGCGCTTCTGGGTCCATTACTTTCGCCCCTGAAATTACATCTAAGAGTGTTCGATCAGACTCGTCATCATAAATAGGTTTATCCAATGAAACATACGAATTTAACGGAATATGCTTCTGTCTCGTGGCTGTCTTGATAGCCGTAATGATTTGTCTCGTGATACAAAGCTCTGCAAACGCTTTAAAAGAAGTTAGCTTGTCCTCTTTATAATCACGGATTGATTTGTATAATCCGATCATACCTTCCTGGACGATATCTTCCTTATCGGCTCCAATTAAAAAATACGAGCGGGCTTTCGCTCTTACAAAATTACGATATTTCCTAATCAAAAAATCTAACGCTTCGCTGTGACCCTGATGGACGGCTTCTATTATCTGTTCATCATCCATGCCTTCTAATCGATTATCAAATGCTTCTGTCCTGGTGATATTGCCCACACACATCCCCCCGCGCAAAACAATAGATAGAAATATTATACATTACAGAAAATTCAATCGTCAACCTATCATTGTTCCCCACGGCGCCATTTTTCGAAAATTTCTGCAACTTCTTCTGATAATTGGATCTTTGAAGCCGGTCTTTTCTCACTTGAATTCCGTACTTTTCGTTCGATTTTCTTTTCGATGACTTTCACTTCCGTCAGGAGCTCCCTCGCTGATTTACGAAGGGCTCCCTGACCAAAGATCACCCATTGCTCCGTGAAATCCGAAGTTGCTACATGAACCTGGGTCTTAATATTATTTAACTCAATGGCCAATTTCTCAATTCGTTCATCGGCTGTCTCGTTTTCTTTCGTAAATAACACTTCTACTTTATAGTTTCGGTATTGACGAGCAATCCCTTGAACATAATAGGCATCAAATACGACGATGACCCGATAGCCTGTATACCCCTGATATTCTGCCATCAATTCTACCAGACGGTCTCTTGCTGCGGCTAAATCCTTCTGCTTCAACTCATTTAATTCTGACCAAGCACCGATTATGTTATAGCCATCCACAAGGAGAATATCCATTTCCCCTATTCCCCCAATGGGTGGCGTTTACGATAGACCTCATACATTAAAATACTAGCTGCCACCGAAGCGTTTAATGATGTAACATGACCGATCATTGGCAACTGGACAAGGAAATCACATTTGTCTCTCAATATGCGGCTCATCCCTTTTCCTTCGCTCCCGATGATTAAGCCGATTGGCAGAGTGCCGTCCAACTGACGGAAATCCTGCTTTCCTTTCGCATCCGTTCCTGCTACCCACACTCCACGTTCTTTCAGTTCGTCCACCGCTCTGGATAGATTGGTAACACGCGCAACCGGAATATGCTCAATGGCACCAGTAGAAGCTTTCGCTACTGTAGATGTAAGGCCAACCGCTCTTCTCTTCGGGATAATAATTCCGTGGGCACCCGCTGCATCCGCAGTCCTCATAATAGAACCAAGGTTATGAGGATCTTCTAATTCGTCCAAGATCAGAATAAAAGGATCTTCCCCGTTTTGTTCTGCCCTTTTAAATAAATCATCGATTTCTGCATACTGATAAGCAGCAACAGAAGCGACAACCCCTTGGTGATTTTCAGCTACCATCTGCTCAATCTTCTTCTTCGGAACATATTGAATCATCACATTTGTTTCCTTGGCAAGTCCTACAATTTGCTGGATGGAGCCTTTCTGGGAACCTTCCGCAATCCAAATCTTATTTATATCCCTTCCTGACTTTAATGCTTCAATGACGGGATTTCTTCCTCCGATAAAATCTTTACTCATTTTGATTCCTCCCTTCCTGCCTGGGCTTGTTCAAATATAATCTTCAATAGTTCCTCTAATCGTTCTCTCCGATTAAGTAAAAACAAATATCCAATGAGTGCCTCAAAAGCAGTGCTGTGTTTATATGTCTGTACATCCGTGTTCTTTGGAGTCGTTCCTGATTTTGCATTGCGACCACGCTTTACTATCGTGACTTCCTCTTCGGTCAATAGATCCTGATCAAACAGCGTTCTCAATATAGCCGCTTGCGCTTTAGCCGAGACATAATTCGTCGCCGCCCTGTGCAGCTGATTCGGTTTAATCTTCCCTTTTGTCAGGAGGAGTTGCCGTACATACGTTTCGTATACAGCATCCCCCATATAAGCCAGTGCAAGTGCGTTGATCTGTTTCGCGTCAATTTGTTCATTTATCTCATGCAGCATTAAGATCCTCTTTTCCAGCGAATGCCTTGAGGTGTATCTTCCAAGATGATATTCATCTCTTTCAACCTGTCACGGATTTCATCTGCCAATTGGAAGTTGCGGTCTTTACGTGCCTGGATGCGTTTTTCAATCAGCTCTTCCACTTCTTCATCCAATAGTTCAGCATCCTTCAGAGTAAGTCCGAGTACAGAGAAGAAATCTTCGAATTGGTGCAAGAACCCATCGATCACTTCTGTGGAGGTATTCTTCTCCATCAGGTAATAATTCGCTTGTTTGGATAATTCAAATAACACGGAAATCCCATTGGCTGTATTAAAATCATCATCCATTTCTGAAATAAACTCGGCCTTCAAATCCATGATTTTATCCAGCCATTCCTGGTTATTCTCTGTTAAATCTGTACTCGATTCACTGCGGTGCTTTAAGTTTTCGTAAGCTGTCTTAATCCGATTCAACGCCGACTCAGCATTTTGAAGAAGTTCTAAATTATAGTTAATCGGATGACGATAATGAACAGATAACATAAAGAAGCGAAGCACTTGTGGGTCCTGCTCCTTTATAATGTCGTGAACGAGTACAAAGTTCCCGAGAGATTTAGACATTTTCTCATTATCGATATTGATATAGCCGTTATGCATCCAATACTTCGCAAACGTCTTGCCACTAAGTGCCTCTGATTGGGCGATTTCATTCTCATGATGAGGGAATGTCAAATCCTGTCCCCCGGCGTGGATATCAATCGTATCTCCCAGGTATCGCTTCGCCATGGCAGAGCACTCAATATGCCAACCAGGACGACCTGCTCCCCAAGGGCTATCCCAAGAAATTTCGCCTTCTTTCGCCGCTTTCCATAAAACGAAATCAAGGGCATCTTCTTTTTTGTCTCCCACATCAATACGGGCTCCCGCTTTCAGTTCATCAATTGGCTGATGTGAAAGCTTCCCATAACCTTCAAACTTTCTTGTACGATAGTAAACGTCACCCTTTGATTCATATGCATACCCTTTTTCAACCAAGGCGGAAATAAAATCAATAATGGTATCAATATTGTCCGTAACGGTCGGATGGATATCTGCTTTCTTGCAGCCAAGCGCTCCCGTATCTTCGAAATATGCTTGTATGAATCGCTCGGCAATGGTAGGTACATCTTCTCCCAATTCCTTTGCCGCACGGATTAATTTATCGTCCACATCTGTGAAATTCGAGACAAATTGAACATCGTAGCCCCGATATTCCAAATAACGTCTCACCGAATCGAACACAATAGCAGGACGTGCATTTCCTATATGAATATAATTATATACCGTTGGGCCGCACACATACATTTTAACTTTCCCCTCTTCTAGGGGGATAAATTCCTCTTTATTTCTTGTTAGTGTATTGTATAAACGAATCGTCAAGATGTTCGACTCCTTCCCTCATAGTCCCTTACTAATGATTTTAACTCATTCAGTTCTTCTTCCATTTGTTTCATACGATCATTCATCGGATCAGGCAAATCACAGTGATTCAGATCCTTCTGTATTCTCACCCCGTCTTGAATGACGACCTTCCCAGGTATACCGACTACGGTTGAATTCGAGGGAACATCCTTCAGTACGACCGAACCTGCCCCTACCTTAGAATTTTCCCCAACTACAATCGATCCTAATACTTTTGCGCCGGTAGCGATCAAGGCATTATCCTGAATCGTTGGGTGACGTTTCCCTTTTTCTTTCCCCGTTCCTCCGAGGGTGACCCCTTGAAAAATCGTCACATTATCTCCAATTTCACATGTTTCGCCAATTACGACTCCCATACCATGGTCGATGAAGAAACGGCGGCCAATCTTAGCACCTGGATGAATCTCTACTCCTGTAAAGAAACGACTTACTTGCGAAATGACCCGTGCGATAAAATAGAATTTACGTTTGAAGAATGAATGAGCAACACGATGTGCCCATATAGCATGAAGTCCCGAATACGTGAGAATGACCTCCACATAATTCCTCGCTGCCGGATCCTGATCAAAGACTACATCAATATCCTCCTTAAACGACTTAAACATTCAATCCCCCCCCTTCGGAAAAAATAAAAGCGCAGGCGGCTTGGTCAGAGGCGACAAGCATAAGGCGAGCCCACCGGAAAGGCGGTCTTTGCCTTTTTGGCGGGATTGACTTATGACCTCGAGCCTCTAGTCGCCGGAGCTGGACAATAATAAAAGCGCAGGCGGCTTGGTCAGAGGCGACAAGCATAAGACGAGCCCACCGGAAAGGCGGTCTTTGCCTTTTTGGTGGGATTGACTTATGACCTCGAGCCTCTAGCCGCCGGAGCTGGACAAAAAAAACGCCCCTGTCAATAAACTGACAGAGACGCTTTGGTAGCGCGGTTCCACTCTGATTGAGAAGTAAACGTCCTTCTCCAACTCGAATCCTGTTAACGGTAGGAAACCGCCTTTACCTACTTTATTTCAGTAACGGGCTCAGAGGTGCATTTCAGAATCGGAGAGGCTTAAACCACTTTCAGCCGGTGATGGTTCTCTCTACTAAGCATCCTTTTCTTACTTCTCCTCTTCAACGCGATATCATTTATATTGATACTCTTACTATATTACAGATCATTCAAAATGTTAACCTAAAAGACTTTGAAGACGATGTTTAACTGTATCTTTCCCTAAAAGTTCAATGGCATTCGGTAACTCAGGACCATGGGTTTGGCCTGTTACAGCTACACGGATTGGCATAAATAATTTTTTCCCTTTATGACCGGTAGACTTTTGGACCGCTTTAATAGACGATTTAATTTCCGCCGCTTCATAATTTTCAAGAGCTTCAATTTCATTCAAGAAAGCTTGAAGAACTTCAGGAACTTCCTCTTCATCCAAAACAGCCTTAGCATCTTGATCATATTCAAGGTCCGTCTTGAAGAACATTTCAGACAGCTCCACTATTTCAGCACCGAAGCTCATTTGCTCCTGGTATAAAGAAATGACGCGTTTAGCCCATTCGTGCTGCTCATCAGACATATTTTCTGTAAGCTTACCAGCACTGATCAAGTGTGGCAGCGATAGTTCCACGACTTCATCCAACTCTAAGTTCTTCAAATACTGATTGTTCATCCATGTAAGCTTCTGGTTATCAAACAGGGCAGATGAAGTGGATAACCGCTCAGGATCAAAGATTTCAATGAACTCATCTTTAGAAAACAGCTCATCCTCTCCTTTTGGAGACCAACCTAATAACCCAATGAAGTTGAATAACGCTTCTGGTAAATACCCTAATGCTTCATACTGCTCGATGAACTGAATGATACTCTCATCACGCTTACTTAATTTTTTACGACTTTCATTGACGATTAGTGTCATATGACCGTAGACAGGCGCCTTCCATCCCAATGCGTCAAAAATCATTAATTGTTTGGGCGTATTGGAAATATGATCTTCCCCGCGAAGAACGTGTGTGATCTTCATCAAATAATCATCCACTGCAACCGCAAAATTATACGTTGGAGTTCCATCTTTTTTCGCAATGACAAAATCACCGATTCCATCTGATTCAAAGGCTACATTTTCTTTCACGATATCATTGAAAGAAAATACTTTCCCTGCAGGAACACGGAAGCGAACGCTCGGCTGACGGCCTTCTGCAGCCAGTCTTTCCTGATCTTCTTTCGTCAGGTTACGACATTTTCCGGAATAGCGAGGCATTTGACCTGCGGCAGATTGAGCTTCACGTTCAGCTTCAAGTTCTTCTTCCGTACAATAGCATTTGTAGGCTTGGTCGCTTTCTACTAGCTCATTTAAGTACTGCTCGTAAATATGATTACGCTCTGATTGACGATAAGGACCATATTCACCCGGCTTATCCACGCTTTCATCCCAATCGATGCCAAGCCACTGAAGATATTTAAGCTGGCTTTCTTCGCCACCTTCGATATTACGTTTCTTATCCGTGTCTTCAATCCGGATTATGAACTTTCCGCCTACGCTGCGAGCGTATAGATAATTGAATAAAGCGGTTCTAGCATTTCCAATATGTAAATGACCCGTTGGACTTGGGGCATAACGGACGCGTACTTCTTGTGTCATTTGTTTTCCTCCTCTTATGATTCCTGCTTAAAAGTCTATGACCTATTTTAACACCGTTATGTAAGGGAATAAAGCGAATTTATCCCTTACTTCTTTTTAATTAATATCGTCGTTTGTGCGGCAATTCCTTCGCCTCTTCCAGTAAATCCGAGCTTCTCTGATGTTGTTGCCTTTACGTTCACTTCCGCCATATCCGCTTCTAATAAAAAGGCGATGCTTTGTCTCATTTCGTCAATATACGGAGCCATCTTCGGTTTCTGAGCAATGATCGTACAATCGATATTTCCCAATTCATAGCCTTCCTCTTTCACAAGAGACCAAACATGCTTGAGCAGCTTTGCTGAATCGGCATCCTTGAATTCAGGGTCTGTGTCCGGGAAATGCTTTCCGATATCCCCTGCCGCAATGGCACCTAGGCACGCATCCGCTACAGCATGTAACAATACATCTGCATCCGAGTGACCCAATAACCCTTTTTCATAAGGGATCGTAACGCCTCCCATGATAAGTGGTCTCTCTTCCACTAATTGATGAACATCAAATCCTTGTCCTATCCTAAACATGTGTGTCCCCTCCACTCATTTCATCTTGCTTCTTTAATATTGCCTCGGCAAAATACAAGTCTTCAGGTGTTGTCAGTTTAATATTGTCATAATCGCTCTCAACAACAGAAACTTCAACATCCAATCTTTCTACCAAGGAAGCATCATCTGTACCGAGAAAACCATCTTCATCCGCTTCCCCATGTGCCTTTTTCAAAACGGAAACACGAAAAGCTTGTGGAGTTTGAACCATCCACAAGCTTGAGCGTTCAATCGTTTCCTCGACCTTTCCATCCAGCACTTTCTTAATGGTATCTTTAACAGGAACAGCGGCAATAGCCGCTCCTGTTGAATACGTCTTTTCCACCAACTGGTGAATGGTCGATTCTTTAATAAAAGGTCTTGCCCCGTCGTGCACAAGAACAATTTCATGTCTAACCTCAAGCAATGCATTGTACACACTATGCTGTCTTTCTTCTCCACCGTCTACAAGCTTGACGACCTTCGTAATCCCGAAGCGTTTTAATAAACTTGTGAAGGCATCCCGCTCCATTGGATGAATCGCTAAATAGATCCCTTTACAATGGGAGTCCCGTTCAAAGACACGCAATGTATGAATAATAACAGGACAGTTATTCAACTCAAGAAGCAGCTTGTTCTTGCCCGCTTTCATTCGTTTACCTTGCCCCGCAGCAGGAATGACAACTTCATATTCCATACGATAACCCCTTTAACCCTCAAGTAATACTATTTATTATACCTTACTGAATCACTGGAGTCAGGGGCAATGATTACTTATAAAGCTTTTTCTAATTGCTTTGGCTTTGCAAAGATCATTCGGCCGGCAGACGTTTGCAGAACTGACGTTACAAGTACATCAATGTACTTACCAATGTAATTGCGTCCTTCTTCCACAACGATCATTGTACCATCATCAAGGTAGGCAATCCCTTGGTTATGTTCTTTCCCATCTTTGATAACCTGTACCTTCAATTCTTCACCTGGTAGTACTACTGGCTTAACAGCATTGGCTAAATCATTAATATTCAATACTTGTACACCTTGAAAATCACATACTTTATTCAAGTTGAAATCATTCGTTACTACGATTCCATTTGTAATCTTTGCTAACTTCACCAGCTTCGAATCCACTTCTTGAATTTCCTCAAAGTCGCCTTCATAAATCTGAACCTCTACTGGAAGTTCTTTTTGGATTCGATTCAGAATGTCCAACCCACGGCGACCACGGTTACGCTTCAACACATCCGAAGAATCAGCAATATGCTGTAGTTCTTCAAGCACGAACTGTGGAATTACAACGATTCCCTCTAAAAATCCGGTTTGGCAGATATCAGCGATACGTCCATCAATGATGACACTGGTATCCAAAATTTTAAGGGTTTTTACACCTTCTTCATCTGAATCCTCTTCCGTGCCTTTTTTCTTACCCCGAGTAGACGCACCAAATAGACTAACTAGTTCATCCCTTTTCTTAAAACCTACCTGGAAACCTAAATATCCCAGAAGCAATGTTAATAGAATAGGGACCACCGTGTTCACAATCGGAATCTGCATCTGATTGAAAGGAATCCCGAACAAATACGCAACAAAAAGACCGATAATAAGACCTAAACTACCAAATAACAGATCCGTAACTGGGGCCTTTACTAAGCTATCTTCAAACCACTTGACGAAATTGACAACATACTCGACTGCCCAAAACGTAAGAATATAAAAGATAATGGCACCAAATATAGCAGTCATATACGGGTTATTAATTAAAGGAATGTCTGATAAATTTATGACGGTAAATAATTCGGGAAGAAGAAATATCCCTAGTGTTCCCCCGACGATCAGGAAGCACGCTTGAACGATTCTTTTTAACATTCCCTCACCTCCTCCTATTCATTATAAACAATTTACTATTTTTGAAACGTAATGAGCTTGAGATTTTTAAATTTAATGGAATCGAAATCATTTTGATATACGTATCCCATCATAATTGAGTCCTTAAATGAAGGCTAACATGTCTCAAACCGACTGTCAATTTTTTGAAAATGATTCATTTATACCACTTATGGGAAATGCAGGACTACCTTCCTATAACTGCCGGTCGGCAAATGTTTGCTCCTTAATTAGCTTTAGGCCCTCTTTGATCTTCCTCGCCCTTACTTCACCAATTCCTTCCACTTCATCCAGGTCATCCACCGTAGCATTGACTACATGAGGAAGTGTTCCGAATCTTGAAATGAGATTTTCAATGATCACAATCGGCAAACGGGGTATTTTATTCAACACGCGATATCCCCTAGGGAATATCGCATCATCGTGGTGAACATACCCATGATAGCCTAATAGCTTAAATAACACATTATCCTCAAGCACCTCTGAGTGAACGAGTTCCTGAAACTTATATAGAAGATCGAACGGCTTGATGTTTCTCTCTTGAGAATAATCCCTAATGATCAGCATCGCTTCATCTTCTATATCCGCTAATAGCTCATTCATCTGCAGCCGTATCAGTCTTCCTTCAACCCCAAGCTCACTCAGATAGGTTAAAAGCTCATTCTTAATCCGCAATACCATTTCGAATCGGTGAAGCACTTTTAATAAGTCGCTTTGGGTTACAAGTTCTTCAAACTCGAGCACAGACAAATTAGAAATGCTCTGATCAAGAACCACTTTATATTTCTCCAACGTTTGAATAGCTTGATTTGCCTTCGTTAAGATGACAGAGATGTCCTTTAGAGCATATCGAAAGTTTCCTTGATAAAGGGTAATGACATTTCTCCGCTGTGAAATAGCGATAACAAGAGCATTAGTTTGTCGTGCAACCCGCTCCGCCGTTCGATGTCTCATTCCAGTCTCCGTAGAAGGGACATATACATCGGGAGCAAGCTGAGCGTTGGCCAATATGATCTTTGTGCCTGCTTCATTCAGAATGATTGCCCCGTCCATCTTGGCCAACTCATACAAATAACTAGGGGAAAAAGCACAGTTAATATGAAAGCCCCCATCCAGTGCAGACTTCACCTTATCGTTATAACCAACAACAATCAGCCCACCCGTATTGGCTCGTAGGACATTATCAATACCATCTCTTATCGGCGCTCCCGGAGCAACGAATTGTAATATATCCGATATGGACTTATCTCTTGCCTTCTTATCTTCCATTTCTTATCCTCCTAAAATAATTGACAGCGCTTCGTTAATATTTGATACACCTGTAACCTCTATGTCAGAAGGCGGCTGCCACCCACTTAAGTTATTTTGGGGAATGATAACACGTTTAAATCCAAGCTTCGCTGCTTCCTGGACACGTTGCTCTATTCTTGACACCCTCCTGATCTCACCTGTAAGTCCCACCTCACCAATGATGCAGTCGTGGGCACGAGATGCCGTGTCCCGAAAGCTTGAGGCAATGCTCGCAGCTACAGCCAAATCGATGGCAGGTTCATCAAGTTTGACGCCTCCCGCTACTTTCAAGTATGCATCCTGCTGCTGTAACAACATTCCTGCCCGTTTCTCTAAAACGGCCATAATGAGTGAGACACGGCTATGATCGATTCCTGTTGCCATTCTTCGAGGGTTGTTGAAGCTAGTAGGCGTGACAAGGGCCTGGATCTCAACAAGAACAGGTCTTGTCCCTTCCATCGAAGCCACAACCGTTGACCCCGCAGCACCCTGAGAACGCTCTTCTAAGAATATCTCAGAGGGATTCGCCACTTCCTCCAAGCCGAGCTCCTTCATTTCAAAGATCCCCATCTCATTTGTTGAACCGAAACGATTCTTCACCGCTCTTAAAATCCGATACGAATGATGACGCTCCCCTTCAAAGTACAGCACGGTATCAACCATATGTTCAAGCAAACGAGGTCCTGCAATCGACCCCTCTTTTGTAACATGCCCGACAATAAAGATGGCAATGCCTTTCGTCTTTCCAATCCTCATTAATTCAGCCGTACACTCTCTTACCTGGGAAACACTGCCGGGAGCCGATGTCACCTCAGGGTGGAAGATCGTTTGAATCGAGTCGATGATGACGAAATCCGGTGAAATTTGCTCAATCGTTTGATGGATTAATTCAAGACTGGTTTCCGCATAAATATACAAATCATCGGACCTCACATGTAAACGATCAGCCCGAAGCTTCGTTTGTTTGATCGACTCTTCTCCAGATATATATAAGACCTTCTGTTTTTGATCAGCAAGTTGAGCAGAAACCTGAAGAAGTAGAGTAGACTTCCCTATACCCGGGTCCCCACCGATCAACACGAGTGACCCTGGGACGACTCCGCCCCCTAGCACACGATTCAACTCTTTGGATTCGGTCAATACTCTTGGTTCTTGCTTTGTTTCAATGGAAATAAGCTTTTGCGCCTTAGTCGGTCCGCTATCTTCAGAATGCATAAACGACGCACGAGGTTTCTTTCCGGTCATCTCAACCTCTTCCACCATCGTGTTCCATTCGTTACACCCTGGACATTTCCCCATCCATTTAGCAGACTCGTACCCACATGATGAACACACAAATTTCGTCTTTTTCTTTGCCAATCTATTCTTCTCCTCTATTACTCTATTTGTACTCCCACCAAATCATGACAATACCATTTGGAATGATTGTATCGGTTTTATGTATTTGATTCAAGAAAAGCGCAGGTGGCTTGGGCAGGCCTGACAAAAGCTTCCCCTATGATAAAAGAGGTACACGAAAAGCATATACGTGTACCTCTTTGTCAAAATTCTTATTATGTCGGAGTATTAGCGGCTTCTTCTTTAAGCACTTTTACAACAAACTCATTTTCTTCTACATCAATCAGGATATTTTGTCCTGTCAGCACTTTGCCTCTTAATAGTTCCTCTGACAGTTTATCCTCCACATATTTCTGAATCGCTCGACGGAGTGGACGTGCACCATATTCAGGATCGAATCCTTCTTCTGCAATTTTATCTTTAGCAGAAGCCGATAGCTCTAAATGAATGTCTTGTTCTTTCAATCGAGTTGTCAATTGGTTGGACATCAACGTCACAATCTCTTTCAAGTGATCTTTTTCAAGTGAATGGAACACGATGATTTCATCGATACGGTTAAGGAATTCTGGTCGGAAAGCCCGCTTCAGCTCTTCCATTACCTTCCCTTTCATATCCTTGTAATCCTGTTGTCCGTCCTGAATATTGAAGCCGACATACTTGTTGCTCTTAAGTGACTGAGCACCAACATTCGATGTCATGATTAGAACCGTATTTCTAAAGTCTACTGTTCTGCCTTTAGAATCTGTTAAACGGCCATCTTCCAATACTTGTAGAAGGATATTGAATACGTCCGGATGCGCTTTTTCAATTTCGTCTAATAAAACGACCGAGTACGGTTTACGGCGAACTTTTTCTGTTAATTGGCCGCCTTCTTCATAACCGACATATCCTGGAGGTGAACCGACTAAACGGGACGTCGAGTGCTTTTCCATGTACTCGGACATATCAATGCGAATCATTGCATCTTCGTCACCAAACATAGATTCCGCAAGCGCTCTGGCCAGTTCCGTTTTCCCTACTCCAGTTGGTCCCAAGAAGACAAATGAACCGATTGGTCGCTTCGGATCTTTTAAGCCTGCTCTTGCACGTCGGACAGCTTTAGATACGGCTACAACTGCTTCCGATTGCCCAATGACTCTAGAATGAAGGATTTCTTCTAATTTAAGCAAGCGGTCCGTTTCGGTTTGAGCCAGTTTCGATACCGGTACTCCCGTCCAGTTCGATACAACCTTTGCAATATCTTCAACGGTTACTTCCGTATTTTCCTGACCCTGCTTTTCTTTCCAAGTGTTCTTTGTTTCTTCTAATTCTTCACGAAGCTTTTGCTCTGAATCCCGTAACGAAGCAGCTTTTTCAAATTCCTGGCTTTGGACGGCTGCATCCTTCTCTTTGCGGATTTCCTCTAGCTTTGCTTCAAGCTCTTTCAAGTTCGGCGGTGTAGTGTAAGAGCGTAAGCGCACCTTAGAACCTGCTTCATCAATTAAGTCAATCGCTTTATCCGGTAGGAATCGATCAGAAATATAACGATCAGACATCTTCACTGCTGCATGAATCGCTTCATCCGTAATGGATACACGGTGATGGGCTTCATAACGATCACGTAAACCCTTCAGAATCTGAATGGACTCATCTGGCGTTGGCTCATTAACTTGGATTGGTTGGAAGCGACGCTCGAGTGCAGCATCCTTTTCGATATATTTACGGTACTCATCTAGTGTTGTAGCACCTATACATTGTAACTCTCCGCGAGCAAGAGATGGCTTTAAGATATTTGAGGCATCAATCGCACCTTCAGCCCCACCTGCTCCGATTAAAGTATGAAGTTCATCGATGAACAAGATGATGTTACCGGCTTGACGGATTTCATCCATAACTTTCTTCAGTCGGTCCTCAAATTCGCCACGGTATTTCGTACCAGCGACTACTGTACCCATATCAAGGGTCATCACGCGTTTATCCCGAAGGATTTCAGGTACTTCATTGGCAATGATCTGTTGTGCAAGACCTTCTGCAATAGCAGTCTTCCCTACACCTGGCTCACCGATCAATACCGGGTTATTCTTTGTACGTCTACTTAAGACTTCAATTACACGTTGAATCTCTTTACTTCTTCCGATGACTGGATCTAGGCTGCCTTCACGGGCAATCGCCGTTAAGTCCCGGGCTAAACTGTCAAGCGTAGGTGTGTTGGCATTGGCATTGCCCCCACCCTGGTGATTACTCGAATCATTGCTACCAAGTAACTGCAATACTTGTTGTCTTGCTTTATTTAAGCTGACACCGAGGTTACCAAGCACTCGAGCGGCTACTCCTTCACCTTCTCGAATTAACCCCAGTAAAATATGTTCCGTCCCAACATATGAGTGACCCAATTTCCGGGCCTCATCCATAGATAGCTCAATCACTTTCTTTGCGCGAGGTGTGTAATGGATCGTTTGGGATTTCTCAGTCCCTTTCCCAATTAACCCTTCCACTTCCTTCTGAATCTTTTCAGGGCTCAACCCCAATGCCGTAAGGGCCTTGGCGGCAATACCTTCACCTTCTCGGACAAGTCCTAATAAAATATGTTCAGTACCAATATTACTGTGCGACAAACGAATCGCTTCTTCTTGAGCTAATGCCAATACTTTTTGTGCTCTTTCTGTAAATCGACCAAACATCATATTATTTTTCCTCCTCACATATATCCTTATCTAACTTAATTCGCTCTCGAATCAAAGAAGACCTTCTTATATCTCTTTCATTTGGTCTCAATGGACCTCCAGAATATTGTTGTAAAAAACCAGGTTGTGTCAAAATCATTAGTTCATTCAATATATTCTTAGATATTGCATTGATGTATCCTAAATCGATTCCGAGTCTAACATCCGATAAACACTTCGCTGCTTCCTTGGATTCAATAATCCGACTGTGCTCAAGCACTCCAAGTGAACGAAAGATCCTATCTTCTAATTGTATGTTTGATGTTTTAACTAATGCGTCCCTTGCCGATTGTTCTTTTTCTATGATTTGCTTCACGACACTTAACAAATCTTCCACGATATCCTCTTCTGACTTTCCTAGTGTCGTTTGATTGGAAATCTGAAAGATGTTACCCAACGCCTCGCTGCCTTCTCCATAAATCCCTCTCACCACTAACCCCAATTGGTTAATGGCCGGGATGATCCGGTTTAATTGCTGTGTTAAAACCAGACCCGGTAAGTGCATCATCACAGAAGCTCTAAGTCCCGTTCCTACATTGGTGGGACAAGTCGTTAAATATCCATGTTTCTCATCAAAAGCAAAATCGAATTCACTTTCAAACCAATCATCAATCTGATTGGCTTTTTGTAAGGCTTCCTTTAATTGCAAACCCGGATATAGACACTGTATTCGAATATGGTCCTCTTCGTTTACCATAATGCTAATATCTTCTTCACTTGATAAAAGGACAGCCCCGTAATTCGCATCCTCTGCCAAGTTAGGACTTATGAGGTGTTTCTCCATTAATACCCTCTTTTGTAGGGGCTGAATCTCACTTGTAGGTAAAAATTCTAATTCACCTAAATCCTTCGGGTAGAATGAGAGCTTTTCCTTCACACGATCGACGATTTCTTTCGCTTCATCAGAAGAATAAAATGTAGAAAATCGGAAGTCCGTAAGATTCCTCGCAAGCCTTACCCGTGAGCTCAGAACAATATCTGAATTTGGACCTTCTTCATTCATCCAAGAGCTAACAGCATTACTTAAGAATTTTTCCAGACTCATTCCTTATCTCCCCCCTCTTTCTTAACCTCTTTCTCCAGGGAGCGAATTTCATCTCGAATCTCAGCAGCTTTTTCAAACTCTTCATCTGCAATCATCCCTTGCAGATCGACTTTCAATTGCTGGATTTTCTTTTTCACATGAATGGCTCCGCCCATACGTTCTGGAACCTTCCCATGATGCTCCACGTTTCCGCTATGAACACGCTTTAACAAAGGAGTCAACTCATCTTTAAATGTCTCGTAGCAATGAGCACAACCAAATCGTCCTACATTTATGAACTGGTGAATCGTCATTTTACATTTTTCACACTGTAAAACTTCTGTTCTAGGAATTTCTGTTTCCTTTGCCTGCTTAAATGCAGGTGATATATTAAGAAGACCTGCCAATAGATTGTTCACTGAAAATCCGGGAGAAGAATCAAACATAAACATCTCACCTTTATCCTGAGCACAATGCTCACATAAATGAACCTCCGTCTTTTCCCCATTTATCACTTTAGTAAAATGAAGGGTTGCAGGTCTTTCATCACACTCTTGACAAACCATCCCTCTCACCTCTTTAGCACTTACTCATATTTCAATGTATCAAGCATCGCTCTGAGCATTCTTCCTCTCAGTATATCCCGTTCAGGTAAGTCCACCATAATGACCGAGCGATCCATCACACTAAGCATGATCTTCGCTTCTCTTTCAGAAATAATCTCTTCCTCAACCAACCGGAAGACAATATCTGCGGCTGTATTCTGGCTTATCGTTTGTGTAATCAAAGCCACCAGCTGGTCAATCAGATGAACTTGATCGTGGGCTTTCACCTTCATGATCCGGATATATCCCCCACCACCGCGTTTACTTTCTACTACATACCCTCGTTCTATCGTGAAACGGGTATTGATCACGTAATTAATTTGAGAAGGAACACATTGAAACTTATTTGCGATTTCGCTTCTTTTAATCTCGAGTATCTCACTTTCACTCAGTTCTAACACATTCTTTAAATAACTTTCAATGATGTCGGATATGTTCCTCATCAAACCTCCTCCTCATTTTGACTTTGACTATATTTGACTATAATTATACAACCGAGAATTAAACTTTGCAATTATGAAGTTTGACCTTAAAAGTTTTCCTGTTTCAGAATAGTTTTAAACGTACAATTCGGAAAATGTTGGATAGAAATTGTAATTTGGGGAACTTTGAATGGGGGGATATTCAAATGAGATGGTTCTAATGGCAGGGATTAGAGGATTAAAATTAGTGTAGTTATTCCGATTTGGTAAGGGAATGGTTTCGTGCGATTCATTGAATGAAAAGGGTGGTTATAAGCTAAAATAGGAGGTTTTTTATGAATTGGTTGTTTGAGGGGGGGTTTTTTGGAGAAGATGAGAAATCTTGTATAGATGTTGGAATGCTTGCATAATTTAGAATCAAGATTGTGTCATTTTTTATATTTATGTTGTGTTTTGCGTTTTTGGATGGGGTATCTGTTGAAATTTGAACTGTATTTTTGTGTAGGATTGCGTCAATTTCACCTATTATTGCGTCACTTTACAATTTTTTGCGTCATTCCCAACCGTTTATGCGTCGTTTTTTTCATTTATGCGTCATTCTGGTCCACTTATGCGCATTTTACCAATTATACCCATCACAAGCCCTAACTCAAAAGCTGACCATTCCATCAAAAAAAAGAGTAACCACAACGGGCTACTCTTTCACATATTGCCTGGCGACGTCCTACTCTCACAGGGGGAGATCCCCCAACTACCATCGGCGCTGAAGAGCTTAACTTCCGTGTTCGGCATGGGAACGGGTGTGACCTCTTCGCGATTATCACCAGACATTT
>NZ_VCQN01000008.1 GCF_005938125.1 Bacillus sp. BHET2 | reverse complement strand
CACGCCGCCAGCGTTCGTCCTGAGCCAGGATCAAACTCTCCGATAAAAGTTTGAATAGCTCTTTAAAAATAAATCTAGAATTTAGGTTGACGTATTGTCTTGTTTTGTTCAGTTTTCAAGGTTCAATGTGTAAGTACTTCTCTCGAAGCGACCCTTACTATATTACAGTATGTCTTACTCTCTGTCAACAACTTTTTAAAAGAAGTTTTCATCAAGTTTTTCGTGTTTCGCTGTCCCGTTTGGGGCAACAAATAATACTTTACCAGTTAACTTCGCAGAAGTCAACTTCTTTTTAAAACTTTCTTAAAAAAAGAGAACTTTTCACCTTTCTTCTATATAAGAAGAAAAATGGCTCCGCAGGCAAGATTCGAACTTGCGACCGATCGGTTAACAGCCGATAGCTCTACCACTGAGCTACTGCGGAATAATAAAATGGTGGGCCTAAGTGGACTCGAACCACCGACCTCACGCTTATCAGGCGTGCGCTCTAACCAGCTGAGCTATAGGCCCATAAAGATTTTGGAGCGGGTGAAGGGAATCGAACCCTCATCATCAGCTTGGAAGGCTGAGGTTTTACCACTAAACTACACCCGCATGAATATTTGGAGGCGGCAACCGGATTTGAACCGGTGATAAAGGTTTTGCAGACCTCTGCCTTACCACTTGGCTATGCCGCCGTTGGCTGGGCTAGCTGGATTCGAACCAACGCATGTCGCAGTCAAAGTGCGATGCCTTACCGCTTGGCTATAGCCCAATATAAAGGGCGACTGATGGGAATCGAACCCACGAATGCCTGAACCACAATCAGGTGCGTTAACCACTTCGCCACAACCGCCACGATCTAAATTTCTTTGGCAGGGGTAGTAGGAATTGAACCCACACCAAAGGTTTTGGAGACCTTCGTTCTACCTTTAAACTATACCCCTATAAATATAATTAATATTCACAATTTCCTCATGCTACTCGCCACGGAGTACACCGCTTCTCTTCGCGTAGTTAAAGGAAGATTATTTTACTTCGTTGACGCTTCGTGAAAAATCTTGGTGGAGGGGGGCAGATTCGAACTGCCGAACCCGAAGGAGCGGATTTACAGTCCGCCGCGTTTAGCCACTTCGCTACCCCTCCAAATAAAATAAATACTTAAAGGTACTTAAGTATAAATGGTGGCTCAGGACGGAATCGAACCGCCGACACATGGATTTTCAGTCCATTGCTCTACCAACTGAGCTACTGAGCCGTATATAGAAGATTTATTTTTCAAAAGTGCAACCAAATAACAAATGGCGGTCCGGACGGGACTCGAACCCGCGACCTCCTGCGTGACAGGCAGGCATTCTAACCAACTGAACTACCGGACCAGAGTTTTTTGACGATAGTCAAAATAACTTTCATTACCTTGCGCTAGCAAAATAACTTTCATTACCTCGCGTTAGCGAAAATAACTATCCATGCTTGACTCATAGAGAATTATCAATAGCCTAAGTCATAAATGAATCAAAATGGTATTGCGGGGACAGGATTTGAACCTGCGACCTTCGGGTTATGAGCCCGACGAGCTACCGAACTGCTCCACCCCGCGACGATATAAAATGAATATGTTTCAACTATCCTACCGTGAATTCTATAGAACCACCCCGACTTCAGTAAGCTTATTCAAGCTGCTGTTCAGTCGGTGCGCTGATGTGTACGCTCCGAAGATTATTCGGTCGTGCTCCACCCCGCGACGATAATATAATGATATTTCCACTGAATAAAAAATGGAGGAGGAAGGGGGATTCGAACCCCCGCGGGCTGTTACACCCCTGTCGGTTTTCAAGACCGATCCCTTCAGCCGAACTTGGGTATTCCTCCGTATAATGGACCCTGTAGGACTCGAACCTACGACCGGACGGTTATGAGCCGTCTGCTCTAACCAACTGAGCTAAGGGTCCTTATAAATTGCACGTTATGTAGAAAGGTATAGCGGCGGAGGGGATCGAACCCCCGACCTCACGGGTATGAACCGTACGCTCTAGCCAGCTGAGCTACACCGCCATGAAATGTTTACTAATGAAGTTCATTTTACTTTCGTAAAATGATAGATATTTTGCTAAAGCAAAAATCTTTGGTGGAGCCTAGCGGGATCGAACCGCTGACCTCCTGCGTGCAAAGCAGGCGCTCTCCCAGCTGAGCTAAGGCCCCAAAGAAGTGGTCGGGAAGACAGGATTCGAACCTGCGACCCCTTGGTCCCAAACCAAGTGCTCTACCAAGCTGAGCTACTTCCCGATATATGGCGCGCCCGAGAGGAGTCGAACCCCTAACCTTTTGATCCGTAGTCAAACGCTCTATCCAATTGAGCTACGGGCGCATAATATCTTATATTTTTTTCAATTAAGTACTTTATGGAAAGATATTTTGCTGTCGCAAAAAACTTTGGTGCCGAGGACCGGAATCGAACCGGTACGGTAGTCACCTACCGCAGGATTTTAAGTCCTGTGCGTCTGCCAGTTCCGCCACCCCGGCAAAAAGTTCTGGAGCGGAAGACGGGATTCGAACCCGCGACCCCCACCTTGGCAAGGTGGTGTTCTACCACTGAACTACTTCCGCGAAATGTAATGGTGCGGGTGAAGGGACTTGAACCCCCACGCCTTGCGGCGCCAGATCCTAAGTCTGGTGCGTCTGCCAATTCCGCCACACCCGCATGAATCTGTGTTATATTCGCATTAGCGTCAATAACATGGTAAGATATTTTGCTTGCGCAAAAATCTTTGGTGAGCCATGAAGGATTCGAACCTTCGACCCTCTGATTAAAAGTCAGATGCTCTACCAACTGAGCTAATGGCTCATCTTATTAAAAAACCAAATGGTGCCGGCAAGAGGACTTGAACCCCCAACCTACTGATTACAAGTCAGTTGCTCTACCAGTTGAGCTACACCGGCGTGTTTATTTAAATTACTTTCAGATGGAGAATACTTTATAAAAATTTGTCTCATTGAAGTAATTTAAGGATAGATATTTTGCTGGCGCAAAAATCTTTGGTGGAGGATGACGGGATCGAACCGCCGACCCTCTGCTTGTAAGGCAGATGCTCTCCCAGCTGAGCTAATCCTCCATTTAATGATGAGTTGTTCTTTGTCGCGAAAAAATTTGGTGACCCATACGGGATTCGAACCCGTGTTACCGCCGTGAAAGGGCGGTGTCTTAACCGCTTGACCAATGGGCCGTTCTTTTTTTTAGGTGTCCCGCTTAAGGACATAAATTACTATATCACCTGATTTCGCAGAAGTCAACTTCTAAATCATAAATATAGAAGTTTTTATCGCCCTATATATCACTTCCATTTTTGTCAGCCGAAAAAGAATATACCACACCTTTATAACTTAAATCAATAATGGATTTCATTTTACTGATCATGCTCTTACTACCATTTTTTATAAAAGTGCATAACTGAAAATGAATTGGTCCGATTTAATCCTTAGCTACCCCATTCCCACCCTACTCGAAGTGATTAGAACATTTTAATTTTCATTGCTGCACGATAATATTCATGAAAAAAAGCAGCTACAAGAGCTGCACAAGTTTATCACCATGATATTTAGATTTTTCACGGATTTTATCTATTTGACTCATATCACTTGTCATATCCAGCTTGTAATTAAAGCTAAAAAACCAATACTTATGCCATTCTCTTTTAAAATTGCGTAACATAGAAATCCCTCCACATTATCAATTTTTGTTTCTTGCAGTTTTAGAATAGCAAAATAGTGTAAACATATCTTTAAAGCCATGTTAAGGTTTGTAAATATTCCTTCAGGGGATACACGAGATGTGTCTCTTGCTAATAGTTCCTGTATGTTAACACATACTATTAAAATCTTTACATACTGGAAGGAAAAACGACATGAAACGTAGACTTGGTGTATTAATCACTTTAATTATGATTTTCGTTCTTATGTTGAGCCTTTATTGGAATGAAATTCGGGGTATTATTAATAAAAACAAAATAAATCAAGAAAATTGGGTAGGTATATGGACCGCAAGTATGCAAGCACCTTTAGACGATGGAACCTCTCATAAAGAATTTAATAATCAAACGATTCGAATGATCGTCCACCCACATGTTGATGGCAAGAAGGTCCGACTCAGAGTATCCAATACCTTTTCTAATGAACCCTTAGCCATTGAAGAAGTGCATGTAGCGATTTCTAAAAATGCAGCTGACATTGAACCGGATACAGACCATCAGGTGAAATTTGGAGGCAAATCAACAGTGACTATTCCACCTGGTGAGAGAAAATACAGTGATTCCATTTCAATAGAAATGTCTGGTAACAAAGGGCTTGCAGTAAGTCTATATGTCAAAGGAAAATCCGGTCCAGTCACTTGGCATCCAGTATCGATGCAAACCACATATATTTCAGGTGGAAATGATGTTTCAAACTCCGATTCTTCGGCTTTTAATAAACGGGAAGAAGCATGGTTTTGGCTGGATGGAGTGGATATTATAGCTGATCCTTCTGTAAAAGGATCCGTAGTCGTCATGGGAAGTTCTATCGCTAATGGGAATCACTCAACAGTGAATGCCAATCATCGATGGACAGATTATCTGGCAAAAAGATTGAAGCAGGAAAATACGGGTATGACCGTTTTGAATGCCGGTATCTCTGCCAACCATTTGATAAACAATCCGCCTGAAAATGGCGATAATGCTTTAGCTAGGCTTGAGAGGGATGTCTTCAATCAATCAGGCGTGAAGTCATTGATTCTCCACCAAGGGTTAAATGATATAAGACATCATCCTGAATATGATGCTGACAAAATCATCGAAAGAATGAAACAGATCATTGATTCTACACATGATCAAGGACTGACAATATATGGAGGTACCTTGACTCCTTTTAAAGGATCAGGAATGTTCACATCACAAGGGGAAGAAACACGGCAGGAAGTGAATCACTGGATAAGAACAAGCGGGGAGTTTGATGGGGTAATCGACTTCGACAAAGCTATGCGGAATCCAGATGAACCTTCACGCTACCTGACAAAATATGACTCCGGCGATCACCTCCACCCCAATGATGCTGGATATAAGCGAATGGCCGAGACGGTCGATCTTTCGTTATTCAAATAGTGGGATAAAGAGACACCCTCTTTGCCCCACATCTACATAGCTTCTTGCCGCTAACTTACACATTCTAATTGGAGCTATTCAACTTCATTTCATGATACTCTATTTTTTCTTGCAATTTCTTTTTAATTTGACAGTCCAAACACCCTTCAAGTAATACCCGGTTGTAGTGAATCCTTAAAGAATGCCATGTACATTTCATTTGAACGAATAACTGAATCACCTTCATCATCTCTCCTCCATTTCACAAATCGCAGGAGTCCGTTTCGAAAACTGGCAAGCGTTGTCACGATGACTTTAGCCCCTATAGTTTTGCGTCTCCACTTTTCAATGGGTTTGCCCTTATCGTACGAATTATGAAAGATTCCTATGATGACAAATGTAGCTAAACGGTCAAAAACAACCGCATATTTACACGTGTCATATTTACTACTTTTGCATCGTATCATATTTTTTTAGAGTTCGTTTTAAATATTCCTAAAAGAATAAAATACCGTCATGATTTATTAATTATTATCCTTTGCTGAAATAATTGCAGTGTAAGTGGAAAAAGGATCACCCCATCACCAAGGATATCCATTTTCTAGAGTTCTCTAGAGATATAAGAAGGAGTTAAGCACTTGTCGTAGCTAAATGAGGTTAAAATTTAAACAAGCGTATAAAGTCAGTACTCTTCACGGTAATACAAATAGGCTAAGCGTTTATATAGGTAAATGAAAAACCTCAACCTAATTAACTAGGCTGAGGCATCTCCATGTGGTTTGGTCTCATTAATGTTTCTTTTTCTTCTTATCTTTCTTCCCCTTCTTATCCACCTTAATCACCACAGTGGTCAAAGGATCCAACGTCAATGTGTCTTTCGTAATGCTAAATCCAGACTTCTTGGAAACTGTGGTTGTCCCCGCTTCATCGTTGTCCACTACCACTTTCCCTTTCGAAAAGTCGTATTCACCGATAGATAGAGTACGGGCTTTGTTATCTGCATTTACGAAAACATAATACTCACCCGTTCCATCAGTAGAGACGTTCTGATAGGCAAGCAGAAGATCTGTATCCGCTATTTCAGGAACTTCCATTAGAGATACATGCTGATTGACCAGTTCTTTGTCACCTAAGCGGAAAGCGTTAGTTGATTTTCTTAGTTCAATCAAACCTTCCGTATATTCCCTTGTCGTCGTGTTGATCTCGAATTTCTTCTTGTTCGTTGCTTTTTCCCAGTCGAATTTGTTGATGGCGTCAGATGAGTCGTATGAGTCATGGATGAAGTAGCCGAAAGGGTTCCCTTCCTCGTCCTCTAACTTATAGTATTTCTGTTCCGGTACACCTTCACCGAACCATTGCTTGGTTCTGCCGTATTCCTGGCCACCGTGCATAAAGACCGTTCCTTGGGATGTCATGATCATGCTGTTCCCAAGTCGGATACGTTTATGAATCTCGAGATTGTTTTCCGGAATGGCCGGGTCCTTTTTAATCGATTGCGCGATGACATCGTATAGCGGTAGGTTATCATGGGCTGCGATGTATTGGACCATGTCACCCGGATCGTCATCTGCCGTGTTACCTGGCTGACCTTTGATGTTGTTGAAAATGGTCGTGATGTCCCGGGCTCCGCCTGTCAGGAATCGCGGCTCACCTTCTGAACCGAACCCGGATTTCAGTTCGTTCCGGATTTCGTCGGAGAAGACTCCAACGTCATCGGTTTTGTCCATCCAATCCTGGTCGGCGCCCATTCCTTCTAATGAAGGATCCGACAGGTGACCAGCGAATGTTCTCCATCCTTCACCGATGAACAATGCGTCAGGGTTGATTTCAGCTGCAGCATCAAAGGCTTTTTGGATAGCAGGATAGCTTGCGTCACCCATCATATCAAATCTCATGCCATCAATTTTGTATTCGTCGAACCAGTACTTCACGGAATCCACCATCAGCTTTTCAGCCATCGTATGGTTGGTGGCCAGGTTGTTTCCGAAGCCTCCGAGGAAGTTTCCTTTGTCGTCCTGGAATGCATAGTAGTTCGGAACGATGTCGTTCAGAGTTCTTGTCTTCGCCATATGGGTGTAAACGACATCGAGGACAACCCCCATACCCGCATCATGAATCGCATCTATTAATCGTTTCGTTTCTTCGATTCGTAATTGCGGATCGGTAGCATCCTCTGAATATGCACCGTCTGGTGAGAAGTAGCTGTGAGGGTCATATCCCCAGTTGTATTCATTGCCTCCCGCTGAATACTCAAGCTCCCGTTTCTCCATGTTTGTTTCATCGCCGTAGTACCAGGCCATGATCGGAAGTAATTGAACGTGGGTCACGCCCAGAGACTTAATGTAACCAAGCTTTTTAATGAAGGCATCATATGTGCCCCATCTTTCTTTTTTCAAATCCTTCTCAATGGATGGGTCTGAAGTGAAGTCACGGACATGAATCTCATAAATGACCGCATCTTCCCGTTTTTCATAGCCATCGATGGAAGCATGACTGAATTTCTTAGGATCCGTCCCTTTTAAGTCGACGATCGCCGCTTTACCTACATTATCGCCGTCAGCTCCTGCTTTACCTTCAGTATTCACCGTGAAGGCCGCCATGGATTTTGCATAAGGATCCAGTACCTTTTTCGTTACACCGTCATTGGTCACTTCGTATTGATAATAGAAGCCTTTCAAATCTTTCACATGTAGGTCTTTCGCTTTCAATTCAGTTGACCAGACGCCATTTTCACCTAAAGTCATTTCGACTTTCCCAACTAGTATCCTGGCGTCTTTTTTATGATAAATATTTGCGATCACTTTGCTTGCTTTCGGGGCCCATAGTTTTAAGGTTGCGTTTCCTTTATTATAAGTGGCACCCAGATCATCCCCATCGTAGGCATACTTATTATCAAGCAGCCTCCAGCCAGCCGATCCGGAAACGGTTCTGCCTGAATATGTTATGGAGAGTGGCAGTTTATCCAGCTCAAAATCAGCTTTTACCTCTACTGTTTTGTCCCCGGTGATTTTTGCGCTGTTTACTTTCACATCGGAATCACTGCTATCCTTAATGGCTAAGCCTGACAGCAATGCTTCTTCCGTCAAACCATCTGTCATCGTGAAGTTCAAGCGGATTATGTCATCCGAAATGACTTCAGATGAAATCAGTCCCGTCGCTATATCACCATGTGGAGAAATGAAGACGGTATCTTCTCCTTCCTTCAACCAAAGTTGATCATATTTATCGAGCAGGTTAAAAGACTTGTCTCCACCGTCCTTCTCACCTGTTGCCTCATTCAACACAAGGAAGCCGATCTGTTTGGCCGCTTCATTCAACTCGACGTCCACATACGCACCATAACGATCCTTTTTTGAAAAATCCAACGCGCCAGTCGGCCAACTCTCAGTAGGTGTTTTCACATCTCCCCACGTCCAAAGACCGAAATTTTCATAATTCCCGTCTTCACGGTCATAATGAATCCGCACCGTATTCTCCGGCAAATCAACCGGCTCATACGTATACACCTTATCCGAGCCTTGCTGGACCCAGATTTCATCGATGTTAGGAGACGTGATCGAAATGGCTTTGTCTCCACCGTCTTTACCCGCGTCGCCTTTCGTTATATCCATAACCAGGAATCCGATGTTTTTGGCCCCTTCAGCTAGCGGCACATCAATATAGGCTCCATAGCTGTCGGTTTTCTCGAACATCGTTGCTCCTGTCGGCCAGTTAGCCGATGGAGATGCTACATCATTCCATAGCCACGCGCCAAAGTTTTCGTAATTTCCGTCTGTACGGTTGTAATGGATGCGGATATTGTTCTCGGGTACTGGTTCCGCTTCAGGATCTTCTCCCCCGCCTGATCCAGCCACTGCACCCGTAATTTTACCCTCTTCAACTGTCAGCAGTACGGTACCCCCGTCTGCTTTGGATGGGAGTGTCAGCGTAATCTCATTTCCCTCAACAGCATTGTGCACTTCTCCGGAATACGCGTTGGTCACGACTGTCTCAGGAGAATCTACTGTCAACGTGATCTTTTTCGCTTCGTCCGCCACGTTCAGCCCGACATATACGGAATCGTCCTGATAATCACGGGAGAATACCATGAACTTATCCCTATCCGAACCACCTATAGTTGTTCTCTCCCCTTTAGCGAACACATCAGAATGTGCCCCTCTGAAGTTCAAAATCTTCGTATAGTGATCCAACACATCATTATTCAGGGCATCATCCCAGGCAAGGTCATAGCGGTTATCATACTGAGGATAATTATTCGCCCCACTCTGTCCAAGTTCTTCACCGTAATAAATCACCGGCTGCCCTTTCGATGTTGCTTGAAGAGAGGATGCAAGCTTCAGTTTGCCTTTATCCTCGCCTAATGAATAGAGGAATCCGTCTTCATCATGACTTCCTAAAAATTGTCCCAGTGTTGCGGTGTTATTAATTTTGCCGTTTCGAGCCGTCAGTTTATCATTGGCTGCTTTCAGGTTGCCGTTCACAAATTCACGGGCGATATCTTTGAAACCGAAGTCCAGAAGTGAATCCATCATTCCTGTGTCTAGGTATCCGTAATCGTTGTCTGCACTTGCTCCCCACGCTTCCCCAATCATTTTGTGCTCTGGCATTTTTTCCGTGATGGCGTTTTTGAAGGCCATCCATGTTTTCTCTTCCACGTGCTTCACGGTGTCGACCCGGAAATAGTCGATGGTGTTTCCTTTATCCGTTTTCGCTTTTTCTATCCAATCGGTCTGCCAGTCGATGATCTGCTGACGGACTTCAGGATCTTCTGTGATCACATCAGGAAGGCCTGCTAACTCACCAACCACTTCGTCTGTACCAACATTAGCCCCTTGACGAAGAATGTCACTGTATTTTTCACGATCTGCGTCGGTCGGATAGCCTGAAGGACGCTTATCCTCTGCAAGATTACCGTCGATTTCTTTCAGCCCATAGCCGGTATGGTTCAACACCACATCCACCATGATCTTGATCCCCCGGTCATGGGCCTCATCGATCAGGTTATGGAAATCATCCATGGATCCGAAATGTGGATTCAGCTCACCGAAGTTACTCGCCCAATAGCCATGGTATCCGAAATAAGGCTGATCCGATTCACCTTTTGTTTCGACGGATCGGACATCATATTTCACATTTTCCACTACCGGACTTATCCAGATTGTGTTCACGCCAAGCTTATCAAGGTAGTCCAGTTTTTCCGTTATCCCTTTAAAATCTCCACCTTGATACGTTCCGCGTTTGCTTTTATCGTAATTCAGATTATAAGGATCATCGTTTGACGTATCCCCGTTGAAGAATCGGTCTGTCAGCATAAAATATATGATAGATTCGTCCCAATCAAGGTCAGAATCACCGACAGACTGTCTTGCTTTCACCTCGATTTCAGTCGTCCCCTCATAGTAGTTTCCGTAAGAATCCACTACGGTAAGGGGAATCGTTTTCATGCCTGTCGTTATGTCATCATCGACAGCCAGTGTCACTTCATTTAATGATGGATCGACCTCAAGCTTCTCCGATCCACCTAATGAAGAAACGTCCGCTGTGATCTTTTGAATAGTGACACCATCTGTTAACCCTTCAACTTCAACCTTTAAGACAGCGTTTTCATTATAATCCACAGCTGCTGGAGCCACTGAACCCGTCACTGTCAGGTCAGCTTTTTGGAAATACAAAACCGATTCTCCATCGACGGTATTGTAAGGGTCGCTTACTTCAGTTGTCACGCCATCTTTTGTGACTAAAAAGGAATAGGCGTTTTTCCCATTTGGAATGTTGTCGTATGGAAGTACGAAGCGTTCATTCTCCGGTTCATATTTCATTTCTTTTGTTTTCCCGTTGAACTTTAACTCTACTTTCTCGATTGTGTCCATTTCGTCTGTTTTGAAAAGTTCCTTGTCACGATAATAGAATGTTGCATTCCCTTGATCGATGACAGGAGCGGAGCCATCAGGAACGATTCGAATCTCTTCGACGCCACTTGTTATGTATGCCTTGGTGAGGGTGTCATTTTTGTTTACTTTAACAAAACGATCGCCAAACTCTTTCTCCGCCGTATTCCAATCCTCGGTACTGCGAAGAACAAAACCAAATTGCTCCGTTACTGGTGCCACGGCAATACTCCCCACGGCCACCCCATTTTCATAGGAGTCAAAATTGACCTGATCATCCTTTACTCCTGTGTTCCAGGTCCATATATTCCAGTCACCATACGTTTGATCTTCACGTATGTACGTAAATTGAACTGTACGATCACTGGTAGCAGCTGTGTCAGTCACGGCATTTCCATCGGCTACAGCAGAAGCTGCCGTTACAACTGGTGACCACAGACTGATAAGCATCATCAAAGTCATAAAAATTGAGAATCGACGCTTCTTCCTATTTCTCATTTATGCTTTCCCCCTCTTACATTGGATTAATAGAATAATAGAAATGCTCGTGATGATTGCGGAAACGTTTGCACAAAAGACTAAAAAAATGTGAGATGATTCTCATATTAGTTATTTAGCACTAGTTAACTATCACAATTTTCTGTCTTCTATATTTTATAATAGAATGGCTATAGTGGCTATATGACAAATGATGGATTTTTCACAATATGAACTTAGTAACTTGATATGGAACTTGCCTGATTACAGATTGTCTATATTTCGAAAGAAGCAAAACAGCTTCGGCAGCATGTACCTACTAAACATCTGTAAGACTCCTTCCTATCCCACATGGGGGTGTGGTATAAAGTATTTTAACTCTTTTACAATGATCCCATCATTGGCTGGCTCAAAGTCTAACTCTGGAACTGGATGAAAGTTCATCTTCCTATATAAAGATAAAGCATTTTTCATAAATTCAGCTGTATGCAATCCTACGGCACTATATCCCTGCTTAGCTGATGACTCAATGCAATGTTGCATGAGTGATTCACCTATCCCCTTCCCTCTCCATCCTTGATCGACTGCAAGCATTCTAATCTCTGGATAATCAGGTACATGTGTAGTCCACTCATACGCTTCGAACTTGCCTGGAAATAGAACAACACTTCCTACGACCTTCCCATTTATTTCAGCTACAAAGATTTCTACTCCTGGCTTTAAATCATTTTTAGAAGAAGGCCTCCCTTTCAAGACATTCCGATTCTCTTCTGATACAAAATCCTTGTATCCTTCATAACAAGGCAATCGCATAGTCCGTACTATTTCAATTTCATCACCACTCATTTTTCTAATAATCATTCACTTCACCTCCTTGTCTTTTTAATAAATAATAAAGGCAAGAACCGAATAGTATATTTCCTAACTTAAAAGCGGGATTTTAAGTTAAATAATACATGTTTATAACGTTCTTACTCAATCTTTTCTTACATTTATTGCAAATGACTGAAGAAAGCAAATTTTTTAAATGAAAGAGTATATTTAACTAAACATTTCCAATTATTTTACGATATAATGATTTGTAGCAGTATTTTAACTATTTCGTTATCTCTTTTTATACATATTCAATTATCGGAGGCAAGTATATGGTTTTTGATGGGATTTTAATTGCGATATTGATCGGGTTTATCCGTGGTGGCAGCTTTAAGAGTTTCGCAGATATTCGTTTTAAAATGGGATGGATTTTTCCTGTCTTACTTGTCTTCCAGCTCACGATTTTCTACTTCCAGAACAAAGTAGAGTGGGTTGGTGAAATAAGTAACCTCTCATTTATGGCCGTTTATGTCATCGGACTCACGTTTCTATGGGTGAACCGCCATCACCCACATTTCATCGTGATTTTCACTGGCGTATTATTGAACTTCTTTGTCATGGCCATAAATGGCGGAAGGATGCCCGTGTCCATGGATGCTGCAGCGGTGATCGATCCCCAGTATCTGGAGGCAACGAAGAATGCTCTATACGCCAAGCACACACTTGTGACTGAATCAACCAAGTTAGCTTATTTAGGAGATATCATCCCGTTGTCTGCGCCTTATCCACGTGAGCAGGCAATCCGTATCGGGGATGTTGTAATGAATATAGGTGTCTTCCTATTTATCCAATCCGTGATGGTAAAGAAGAAGGACAAGCTCGTCGCATCCAAGACATCACTTTAAGGTGGTGAGATAATAATGAAAAATAGAACAAAAAATGCTATCATTAACCTAGTCATCATCGGTTCTGCTGTCGTTGCCCTAACTTCTGGTTGGAAGTTCTGGTAAAAACACAGCGCTGATCCCAGATCCGGTCAACATTCAGGGTCAGGGGTCAGCCCTAATATGTTAATGTGAGCGTGAATAGTGTGAAAGTAAAGCAACCTAAACTAGAAAATATGTATATTGCCCTCATCTCCCTCCTTGGTGTTCTACTATTTGTACATCATCTGCACCCCAAAGTGGAAGACTTATCAAATTGGGTGCTCATTTATACCCTTGTCGGAGCGATTTTGCTATTAAATCATTTTAATATTATTATCCCTCTTTCCGGCAACACTCTTTCCATGGATTCTTCTATTTACTTAGCAGGTCTTTTTTTGTTTGGTCTCAAAATTCCATTATTGGCTCTCGTAATTAGTAGTCTTGTATTTTTATTGATTCGGTTCCAATTAGCATGGTGGAAACATCTTTTTAATTTTGCCAATTACTCACTTATGTTGATCTGTACTTATTACGCCTTCATTTTCACGGGCGGGACAGTCGGGGAAACAGAATTTCCAAACATTCTACCTTACGTTCTGTCCCTATGCGTGTATTTCATGCTAAATGTGATGATTATGTGGTTTTACTTCTATCTGGCTCAGAAGCCATCTCTGAAAACGGTCATCAGAACCGCTTTCCAAAAACAAATCCTTCAAGAGGTGTTCACCAGTTACTTATGCACGCTGGTTTTATCGCTCGTGTTAACCATACTCATCAACCAGCAGCCCATATTCGGCATTTTTCTTTTCCTGACCCTTGCGATTATGCTTTCATTCGCCTTCCGGAACTTTTTCAATCTATATAAGGAAGAAGAAGCAAAGGCCAAGAGAGATTTCTTAACGGGATTATATAACCATGGTTATTTTAAGCTTCGACTGGATGAGATGCTTTCAGAAGACCCCAATCACACCTTTAGTGTAGCCTTGATCGATCTAGATGATTTCAAGAAGTACAATGATGCGAACGGACATATTCAAGGGGATGAGCTTCTGAATTTTTTCGGCTCATTCATGCTAGAAAAAACGCAAGGGCTTCCCTATGTTGCAGCCCGATATGGTGGTGAGGAATTCGGTCTTATCCTGCCTCGTACTTCTATGCGAGAAGCCTTCGCGTTTCTTAATAAAATTCGGAAAGAAATCAATGATTTTTACTTTCCCGGGGTAGAGCATTCTCCCTTGGGGTGTATTTCGTTCTCAGCAGGGATCGTAGAATACGAAAACGGGACATACAGTTCCTCTGAACTTTTAAAAAAGGCAGATAAAGCTCTCTATTTCGCAAAGTCCCAAGGTAAAAATATCATCCAGGAATATAGAGAAGATCAGGTTTATCACCAGGACTGCCAGTATGCAAAGGAAATCGATGCACTTGAGCAGCAACTGCAGATATTTCTATCGAAAGATGTATACACCTATAAGCATAGCAAACGCGTATTTACCTATGCGACAGAATTTAGTGACCGATTGAATCTCAACAGTGAAGAACACCGTACACTCATTCTTGGGGCACTGATCCACGATATCGGGAAGCTCGAGATCCCCAGGGATATCATCAATAAGAATGGAAAGCTTGACCCTCACGAGTGGGAAATGATGAAGAAGCACGTAATCTATGGAAAGGAAATCATCTCTTCTATTAAAAGATATGATGAGCTCCTTCCATTGATTGAACTTCACCATGAGCGCTATGACGGAAAAGGGTATCCTTATGGACTTTCGGGAACGAATACACCGAAGCTTGCCCGAATACTCTGTATTATTGATTCCTTCGATGCCATGACGACTGAGAGACCCTATCAGAAAACGAAAACCTTTAAAGAAGGTATCCAGGAGCTCCGGGCGTGCTCAGGTCAGCAATTCGATCCGGACTTCGTGGAACCATTCATTGAGATGATAGAGGAGAATTATTTGGGACAGGGGGTCAGTGTCCTACCAACTCTTCCCAAGGAGGACTAATCATGGATTATTCGGTAATTGGAAAGAAGATAAGGGAATTGCGGAAGGCGGCAGATCTTACACAGGGGGATTTGGCAGAGGGAATCTGCACGCAAGCCTTAATCAGCCGTATCGAAAAAGGCGATATCTATCCAAGTGCTACGGCCCTTTACCAAATCTCAAACAAACTTGGGGTGGACGTTAACTACTTCTTTGAGATTGGGACAACCCCAAGACTTGATTATATTCGTGAAGTGGAAAGGCAACTGACAAAACTTCGGGTTGATCAACAATTTGAGGAAATGATGGAGATCGTCAAGACAGAAGAACGAAATCCATTTTTCTTTAAAGATGATGAAAAGCTACAACTCCTATACTGGCACAAGAGCATCTACTTATTTGAAGTTGAGAAGGATTCAGATGCAGCATTTTCACTGCTACATGAAGCCTATAGTTTGACCGGTCATCAGAAGAAAGCGATGACTGAGAGAGAGATGGAGATCCTCATAACGTTCGGTATATGGGAAACTCAGTTAGGAAACCACGAACATGCGCTAGATTACTATTATAGGGTAGAAGGCGCGATCAATCCGGCTGAACAGTTGCATGATAAATCTATCAAAACTCGATTATTATACAACATAGCGAGGGTTCTTACACGAATAAAAAACTTCGATTCCTCATCAAAATACTGCATGCAAGCCATCCATTGGTGTATAGAGGAAGAACTACTTTGGGGACTTGGGGAATTATATTATCAAATCGGATTTAATTATGAACTAATGGTAGAGTATGAACAAGCGATTTCTTTCATGGAGAAAGCGCTACTTATGTTCGGGCTTAGGAAGAATATCCCCTACTCTTCATTCATCCAAGAAAAGGTGATAAAGCTAGGTGAGACATTGAATCAAACTTAGCGTTGCCGGAAACGGTACGAGCTGAACTGAAAAAGCTGCCCCCTCAGGTAGGGACAGCCTTCTGATATTCATTCACTGCCTGAAATCAGGCCAGTTCTTCTTAATTCCTCACCCACTGCTCCGGCAAGCGTCCTTGAGTACATTGTAGAAAGATGGTGATAGTCTCTATACACCAATACATTCCCCACAACAGGAAGACAAGATTCATCATTACAAAAATACTCCGACAAATCTGCAAAACTCACATTCTCCGGGATCCCTTCTGTGTTCTCCCATGGTACCTCTTCCGATAAGACTTGATTTCTTGGCATGGAGCATTCTTCAATGCTTCCCTTCTCTTCCACACATTGTGGAGGATCCCCTTCCATGGCCGGGTTGTCCCGGACCGCAAAGACGTCCGTAATGCCTTCAAGCTTTTCCCACTGTTGAATGTATCCTTCAGGCACTTTTTCCTCTTTCCCCACATTCGCCGTCGTGAAGACAAGGTCTGGTGGATTTTCTTTCAACATGTCCAGGACTTTTTCATTCCATTTCATGCACGATTCGTTCAGCAGCCCGTCAAAATCATCGTTGGAAAATCGGCAGGCATCTTTGTTGTAGATATCGATTTGCAGCTTCATCTTCTTAGACAGTTCCTCTAATGCTGGATACCAGTGACCTGAATGAGAACCACCTACCAGAGCAATGATATAGTCGGGGTTTTTCGTTTCCCCTAAAGAGCAGCTCGTTACTTTATCATCTTCTATATTAGAAAAGCATTCCGGCCTATCGTAAAAGGCGGGCAAATCTTCTTTCACTTTCAGTGCAGTTGGAACCGGCTTCTTGTTCGGGGCCGGTTTCATATGATCCGAAATGGCCATGGCCCCAGGATAATCATTCAGATTATAGTCTTCTTGATTTTGCCCTGTAATATAAAGAGCCCATGCGGTGTTAACACAGACAAGCGGAAGCAATAGGCTTAGCAAGGCAACCGAAAGCTTCTTTTTAGAATGTTTAATACTGATTTTCCGAACTGGTGCTTCAAGAAACTTGACGGAGAGATAAGAAAGGACAAATCCACTCACGATGATCGCAAGCCCGCCAACCAGCGATACGTTATCAACGTCAAAATAGCTATAATAAAATATCAGAAGTGGCCAGTGCCACAGGTAAAACCCGTAAGAAATACCTCCGAAAAACATGAAGAGTCGTGAACCAAGCAGTCTGTCTACACCAAATCGAGCTGGATTCTCAGCTGCAACGATAATCAACATCACCCCGGTGGTGGGAAGAAGTGCTGCATATCCAGGGAAAACAGAAGAGACCGGCAAGAGAATACCTGTAAAACAGATGACAGCCAAACCTACCCAGCCAATCACCATATTCACCGACTTTCTAAACGTCAAATATGGAATGACAAGCGCCAGAATACCCCCCAAGCTAAATTCCCATACCCGTGCAAGCGTATCAAAATACGCCCAGGGCTGGTTTACCGCTGTCTTATAAACGGAATATACAATCGATAAGCTGAAAAGGGTGATTAAAACAGCTAGTAATGTCTTTCTCACCGGCATTTTCAGTACTTTATTCGCTAATAGAAAAGAGAACAAAATGACGAATGGCCAAGTGAGATAAAATTGACCCTGCAGAGAAAGCGCCCAAAAATGTTGCAATGGACTGGCTTGATTATTCTGCGCCAGATAATCCACTGCGCTCGTAGCCAGCTGCCAATTCTGAACATATAGAGCAGAAGTAAAAACTTCTGTGACTATTTGCTTCCATTGAACTTGTGGCATTATCAAAATAGAAAGACCAACTGTAAACAACAGAACCGTAAAGGCAATCGAGAATAATCTCCGTGCCAACCCCAGCCAATAATCAATTAAGTGTATATGGCCTTCCCTCTCCATCTTTGACAATAATGAGGTGGTGATCAAGTAACCTGACACGATAAAAAAGACATCCACTCCACCTGATACAGAACCTACCCATATATGGTAAACAGCTACAAGAAAAGCAGCAACTGCTCTTACTCCTTCTAATTCAGGGCGAAACTTTTTTTCCGGTGCTCTTAAGTCCATCCTATCCATCTCCAATACAAACCTTATAAGGTTCTAGTATCCCTGTTACGTACTCTTTTTAAGCATTATAGTATTGAAAGTTTAAAAATAGATTATCTAGATATAGTGTATTGTAATGGAGGATTGTAAATAGATGACTTCACCAGCGTTAGAGTTATGTAAATGATTGAGAAGGAAGCGAGGAAACAGTTTGGTTCCCTTGCTTCCCACTTTTGTCGAAAAATATTGTTTCCTGCCACATTAAAAACCTATTTTCTTTTATTTAAGAGATTATTATAATCATATAAGGAATAAAATTCCTATACTTATATTTTCTTGAAGGAGAATGAACATGATCACGAAAAAAATGCTAACGGCTTCTGTATTGGCCACCACTCTTGTGTTTTCCAGCAGTGCTATCCTACAGCCGGGCCATTCAGTAGAAGCATCCCAAATCATTAACTATCAAGTGGAGTTAAATCAATTTGCTACCCATTATGCAAAAATACTTCGTGCGCTAGAAAGCTATACAACAAAAATCGATGCGGCAAAATCTGAAAAAGAAGCGATGAAGCTGTACGATGAATATATTGCATACTTTGACGCTGCCCTGGAGAAAGATTCTCCAGTCAACCCTTCCAACACACAAATAGTGGGGATGGATGAATATATTTATAATAGCCTGATAGAAGTATATAATTCCGAAATGGATACGATCGATTATTTAAACGGTGATCTCTCGGAACAAGATTACGGCATTGCCATGAATGACATGGAAGTCAATGTAGAAAACCTGGAGAAAAATTTCAAACAAGTCGCGTTGACTTATAAATCAAAACGTCATATTACCTTCAGCAATGATATGTATTACCTTTTAGGAGAAAAACCTCCTGTTAAAGTAGAAGCTACGGGTACGTATAAAGTGAAAAGCGGTGACACACTTTCTGCCATCGCTAAGAAATACAAGACGACTGTGACGAACCTAAAGAAAATCAACAACCTAAAAAGCGACCGTATTTATGTCGGACAAGTGTTGAAAGTTTCTGGATCAGCAACAGCTCCTTCCAAGAATGAAACCACGGCACCTTCAAAGTCAGCGACGTATAAGGTGAAAAAAGGTGACAACCTTTCAGCCATCGCAAAGAAATATAAGACAACAGTCAGCAATCTAAAGAAAATCAATAACCTGAAAAACGATCGTATTTATGTCGGTCAGGTGCTTAAGGTCACAGGAGCTGGGACTGCTTCTTCCAAAAACGAGTCTTCTGCAACAAAGTCCTCAAGCTATAAGGTGAAAAGTGGCGACTCTCTTTCTGTCATTGCAAAAAAATATAAAACCACTGTAAGCAACCTGAAAAAAATGAACAACTTAAAAAACGATATGATCTATGTAGGACAAATTCTAAAAGTAAATGTTCAAGCATCCACTCCAGGAAAAGATAAGAGCACCGAACCTTCCAAGGCTGTGACCCATAAAGTTAGAAAAGGAGATACGCTTTCTGCCATTGCTAAGAAATATAAAACAACTGTGGCGAAACTGAAGAAGGCGAACAAATTGATTAGCGATCGCATATATGTCGGGGAAATATTGAAGGTTCAATAGATTGATCCCATAAGAAAGAAGCAAGTGAACCATCACTTGCTTCTTTTCTTTTCACTTAATCTAATGCTCCTTACCCTACTACTTTCCTCTAAAAATAAATTCACTTGTGATAATAGCGAATACTAAAGCCAAAGCAATGAGAATGAATTCAAATACGGTATATTCTAAATCAAAATATGGAACTAGAAAAGCCACAATATTCATATAAATCACAATCAATGCGATGGTGACAGCATACTTGAGAATCTTTTTCACGAAACGTGTCATTGCCCCCTCCTCTCTTCGATTTGAACTAGAATTTCCAGTAAAGAACAATGACCGAATCCTAACTAGAACTTGTTTCCCTTCATCAAAGACCTTTTCTTTATATCCAATCTATCAAATTGATTAGAGGCTCCTATTCTTTATTGACCCATAAGCCATTGTAAAAAAAGCTCACTGCAAAGGTGATCTCATCCAGAAATGAATTCTCAAATAGATCAGTAGTAATGGAAAAACCATCTTCCCCATGCAGGTGGTTAGAAATTTCCCTTTCCACTTTCTCACTCTTTCATGATTATGGCCTTATAAGTCAGACACAGTGACTAGGCAGATTGTTCTGTTTCTGAAAGCCCAGCCCTTCGTCGAAGCCAAACTCCTCCAATGAGAGACAGAATGCCCAGTATAGCAAAGGAAATCAAGGAGAATGCCCCCCCTTTTTGATACGGAAGATCGGTGTAGTAGCCATGCTTCTCTCCTGAAAGTCCTCTTATCCATTGCGTTTCCAACTTTGACTTTGAGTGAAGAGTAAATTCACTTATTTTTATGACTCCATTCTCGTTAACACTATACGTTTTATATTTGGAGGGAGTTGTAATCAGCTTTTCGGACTCCGGCGTAATTTTCATGGCAATGATGAATGACTCCTTGCCAGTCTCATTCTCAACCATAACTTTATATTGAATTGCTTCACTAAAAGCACTCATTCCATTACGCTCAGAATGGACATTAAATCCCATAAGCGTTTCTTTCGGTTCATCTTTTACTTCAAAGATGATATTTCCGCTCTTTTTATTTGATACTTCTTTCTCCTCTAGAAACGTATCCACCTTCACCCCATGAAACACTTGAACTGGAAATACCTCGCCGTCCTCCTTTAATGAAACAAAGTCATACTTGCTCTCAAAGCTGTTTTGATAGAAGGTTTCCCTTACAGATTGGAACAGAAAATAAATGACGATAATGATAAATAGGATCCCTATTATAGAAAGTAAGCCACTTAGATACATAAGTCGTTTCTTTTTACTAAGAGTCATGGGCTCCTCCTTTTTCATAAGAAGATGTCAGACACTCAATCAATACCTCTTCCCCTTTTTGTCATCCATCTCACAAGAAAAATAATCGATATGTATATATTCTAGTGAAAATGGAAAATACCTTTTAGGTTAAGAGCTTTTATATGTGTAAATGGGACCTATCCTCGTTGGAATTCTCCCATTTACACTTCTTCTTAATGATTTCATTCGCTATTTTCCTATTTTTGAATTATCAGGGGTTTTTTCATTTCCACTAGTATAATGAATGGTACAGAACCTTTCATTGTACTCTATAGGAACTTCAAATGTAGAAGTGGAGGAATTTTGGATGAATAGCCTGTAAGAAGGTCCATTTTTGAATATCTATTTAAAAAAACCGTCGATTAGACGGTTAGAAATAGGATGCCATGAGGAATTTAAGCTGGCTATATTTATGTCTACTTAAATTGATTATGGTTTGGCAATTTTTCAGTTGGACATTGTATGATTTCATAAAGGCGTCTTGTTCGATCATTTCTATCTTATCGATTGGGACTAGATAGGATTGGTGAGTCCGATAAAACATTTCTTCATTGAGCATGTCTTCCAGTCGATTTAAGCTTTCACTACAAGCTATAAATGACTGATCATCAAGATGTATGAGGGTCTTCTTTCCTTTTCTCTCAATATATAATATCAATGACGTGTCCACCAATCGCAATCTGCCCTGTTCCTTTACACCAATCTTTTTCCTTTTGGTACCTGTTGTCTGAATTCTTTCCAAAGTTTGCTTAAATCTTACCAGATTAATCGGTTTCGTCAAAAAATCTTCCGGATAATATTTGTAACCCTGTAAAGCAAAATCAGGATGTGCACTCATAAAGATGATTTTAATCAATGGAGATTTATCCTTAATATATTGAGCAATATCGAATCCGTTGGCTATTGGCATATTAATATCTAACAAAACTACATGAACAGCGCCTATTTTATCTATTATTGAGAAGAGATCTGTCACTTCTGTTGTTGCAAGAACCAGATTTGTTCCCGGAAGTTTTTCGATCATTTCTTTCACCTGATCCAGTATAGTTACATCATCATCAATCACAGCAATATTAAGGTGAATGTAAATCTACTCCTTTGATTGTTTTTCTGGTAGTTCAGGCTCATAGGCAAACCAAAAACAACTGCTAATTGAAGTGATAGAATTAAAAAACAAGGAAATGGTCGCTATAAGATACGTAATCAATTTCATTCTAAAAATCCTCCTTTGTGAATGATTTATATTTAAAATTCTCTCCGTAGGAAAGAATTTTCTCCCAAAAAGATGTCAAAGTAATACTTTGCATAATTAAAGAAAGCCATATACAGTATTTAAAGTCTATAAGGTATGGCAGATAACCAGAAACAAATAACATGCCAAATATACTTATGGATAGGTATTTTAACTTTCGCTTTTCCCTTGCATTAAACATGTCTTTTTTCTTATGTAGTACAGGTGCCTTGATAGAATGGATGACCACACAGATGATTAACATAATCAGAAGAACATAGGTGTATTGATTCAATAAGGTAAAGTACTTTACCACCAAAGAAATACCCATGATTTGAAAAAGGCTCAGCAGCAAACATTTAAAATAACTGTTCGCATGAGCTCCACCAGAAAACATTCGAAGAGATGCCCCGCTTATGAGAATAATAGCTGCTTCTGCCACAACACCCAAAAAGATAGCCGCCATTAATGTCAGGATGACCTGGATCATTCCGGAAATCATCCATTCCAAACCATACCTTATTTCATCCTTTTTCTTCTTAAAATCGGGGTTGTGTATAATGATTGTATTCGTAATAGCAGTTGCAATCGTATTAGGCGTATGAAGTTTCATGTTTTCCTCCACTAGGGATTTTCACTACAAAGGTAACCGAATGATCTACTAACTCCGGATAAAGATATCCTTTATACTTTTCCACAATTGATTGAACAATCGACAGACCATGACCGTGATTACCCTTTTCCTTTTTTGTAGAGAAACCTTCTTTGAACATTTCTGTAATGTTTTTTTCAAATTCATCAATATTTGCGAAGTTGCTAATTTCAAAGAAATATTCATTGTTGTTTTTACCGATCGTAACTGTAACCTGCCTCTTACACTCTTCTTCTATTTCTACCGCTTCTATTGAATTAAGAAGGAGGTTCCCCAGAATTTTGTTTAATTCATATACCCTGCAAGGAATATCTCTTAAGTTATCGTAAATGATGTAATGGATGTGGACATTCTTCTTAAATGCGAGGTCTTTATAAGAAAGCAGCATACCGGCTACAGCATCAGAAGTAAGCGGTAATATTTCACTCACACTTGATGCTTCTTCCAATACTTCATCTAAGTACTCCTTACATTCTTCATAATGACCATGATCAAGCATTTTCTTTGAGGCTAATAAATGATGAACAAAGTCATGCCTTTGAAGCTTAACATTGTTAATGTAATGGCCAAGATCTTCCTCGTATTGATGATTTAAATGCATCGACAGTGCCTCAAGATTACTATTCAGTAAATAACGTATGACATAAAAAATCAATATCGTTATCATGACTAAAAATACGGCGGATAGCAATGTGAAAGTCGTGCTGTGTTGGTGATTAAAAATAATAGAATAGTAGAGAAAAAGCATGGCAAATAATAAAAATAATATCGAATAAAACTTGGTATTACTTCCTTTCATTCCACGCTCGCTATCACCGGTTAGAATATGTAAGTTGAATTTCCTGATAAGAAAAAAAATAAAAAGCATATTCAACATATGCGGGATTGCTACTATCAATACAGGCATATCAGTAATTGCTATAGTAAACACCGATTGAAGAGGAAACAATAATAAAAAACTAACAAATTCTGAAAGGAGTAAAAGGATCGCCCCTGCCACTAGAGCCAGCAATGAAACTGTAACGCTGACATGAATAATAAAGGTAAGAAGTACTCCAAGTGAAATAATCAAGATGAGTAAGTAGATGTATGGGGGAATACTGCCTTTAAGAATAGTTAAAAGAACACTCCCATAAAAACTGACGACAAGTAAAGGATATAACTTTCTTCTAAAGGAAATACCCACAAAAGAAAAACCCACTAAAATGATTAAGAAGGTTTCAATCATACCGCCCAATAAGGTGATGAATAAAGTCATAATTCACCCTCCTTTATCTTCATTTAATTTACCATATTTTCTAATTTATAGTAACACATCTTCTGGATAATATTTTCATTTTTTTACAAAAAAGAACAATATAAGAGCAAAACTGCACCAGATATTGTGTGATTCGGACCAAATAGTTGAATAGTTATTTCCGCCTTATATCTTCTGGTAACATTTAATCTATAAAGAACACTGGAGGGATGAGCGTTGAAAAGCCAGGAGGGAACACTATTAAATACAGTTGAAACAGCGATTATTGAGATGATTGCTAATGAGATGCCAAATAAAAAGATTGCATCCGAATTAAATTACTCACAGCGAATGGTAGAGTACCATATTAATAAAATTTCAAAGAAATTGGAAGTTCAAACGAGGGTAGGGATTATTGTAAAGGCTTATAAAAATAAAATCATTACATAATCACACAAATACCCACACATTTCACTGAAATGTGTGGGTGTTCTTTTTTAGTCGGAATGATCAGAAACTAGAAGCACGGTCCCCAGATTCCTTCTGCAAGAAAATCTCTTCTAAAGATGGTTCATCTACATTGATTCGGTATAAATCTATATTTTGTTTTGTGAATGCACGGACGATTTGTGGGATTTTCTTTTCTGATTCAATTACAATGGATGTTATATTTCCTCTTGTGTCAATCTCTTTTCCCACAGTCTCAAGGTATTGCTTAATAAGGGGAAAGTTCCCATTTTCCATTGAGGAATGTTTGATTTCCACTTGAATGGTGGAAGAATAATGTGATCTTAAGTCCTCTAATGTTCCCTCATTTATGATTTTTCCATCCTTCATAATAGCCATGCGTGAACAAATTTTTTCAACCTCGTTTAAGTTATGGGAGGTCATGAATATGGTTTTCCCTTCACTTTGCAAATCAAGTATCAACTGTTGGATGTCAAGCCCTGATTCCGCATCAACACCTGAAGTAGGTTCGTCTAAAAAAACTAAATCGGGGTCATGAACGATTGCCTGAGCAATACCTAATTTTTTCTTCATACCGAAAGAGAATTTTCCAGCCTTTACGTTTGCATGCTCTAAAAGACCTACCCGTTCCAACATTTCTTTTCCCCGTGCCGTTGATATTTTCTTGCCGGTAATCGTAGCAAAATATTTCAAATGACCAAGAGCTGTTAACGAGTCATAAAAAGTGGAGTAATCTGGTAGTACTCCGATACGGCTGTATACGTTCTCAAGCTTTGTCTCACCGAGCAGCTTAAATTCTCCTGAAGTTGGCCTAATCACCCCGGTAATCATATTGATAAAAGTGGATTTCCCGGCACCGTTCCTTCCTAAAAATCCATATATCTCCCCTTTTTGTACGTGTAAACTGACATCACTGACTACCTTTTTTGTACCAAATTGTTTTGTGAGTCCGTTTGCCTCTATCACATTCATTATAAATCTCTCCTCTTGAAGATTTCTCGAGCAACTATGAATAGTAATACCGCATAAATGAGATTGATTAAGATATAGTAACTTCCCAGGGTTGAATAATAATAGGGGGTTAAAAACTTAAACCAATTCGTATAAATGCTATCCGCATAAATCGCCCAAAAACTAAGTGCAGGGAAAACCAATGCGAATACGATGCCAAAAAACATCGAGATACCAGGCTTCGGTAAGACAAGTGAAAAGATTAGGTTTAATGCCAAAGCCACCGAGAGGAACATCATGCAATCTACAACACCCAGCCATAAAAACTCTTTGGAAACAAACGACACCAATATATAGGAGACCGTTATGCAAAAGAACCAGAAAAACCATACCCCTAGATATTTACCTAATAAAATTTTTGTACGAGTGGTCTTAGTCACTAAAAACCTCATCGTTCGGCTGCTGATTTCCCTGTTCATTAAGTCATGAGACAAACCAGCTATAAATAAAAAACCTAATCCAAATACAATCATCAGGGTCCCGATTGCGTATCCATCTGTACCTTCTCCCATATCAAGCTGACCTGCAACCGTAGTCATGAAATCCGCCAATAAATAACTAATTCCAAAGATGATTGCGATAACGATGATGGATTTAACACTTTTGAAGTGTCCTTTAAATTCATTCATGCATATTGCCCACATTCATTACCACTCCTTTCTAAATCTAGTATACTAATGGTAAATTAAGATAAGTTTAATGCACCCTTAACATTACCTTAAAAGGAGTAGCGATATGGAAAGTGGAAAAATCTTGATTGTAGATGATGAAGTAGAAATTCTAAATATGATAAAGCTGGTGTTACAAAAAGAAGGGTTCTTATTAGTGGAAACATGTACAACCGGCAAGGAGGCCATTAAATTAATAGAAACCAACAGGTATGACTTAATCATTTTAGATGTGATGCTCCCCGATATGTACGGATATGATATCTCTTCAACGATCAGGAAGAATTCCAATGCCCCCATCTTCTTTATTTCGGCTAGGAACTCTGACCTTGATAAATTAACTGGGTTCACCCATGGCGGAGACGATTATATTACCAAACCATTTAACCCTCTTGAAGTGGCAGCAAGAGTAAGAGTCCAAATAAAAAGATATCTTTCCACTCAAGGAGAAAAGGAAGAAAGAGAAATTTTCGATTTTGGTCAATTTACACTTAATACCAAATCAGCAGAATTAAGGGTTGATGATCATATCGTCCCTTGTTCCGCTCAAGTTTACAATCTTCTCCTTTTTTTCTGTAATAATCCTGACAGGATCTTTTCTAAGGAACAACTCTATCAGCAAGTATGGAAAGATGATTTACTGATGGATGATAACACTGTAATGGTCCATATAAGAAAAATCCGGGAAAAAATTGAGAAAAATCCAAGTAAGCCATCCTTTTTATTAACTATCAGGGGGTTGGGATATAAACTGGTAAGCGGGAAGAGAAGGTTACTATGAATCTTCGAAAGAAATTAACGATGAATTTCTTATCCCACTTTATTATCTTTTTAGTTGTTATGATTGGGTTAATTATCACCGCTCTTGTCACGTTGTCTTTTATCATCTCCCGTGCTGAAATGAAATCGGACTTCTCAAGGACCTCCATTGAGTACTTGGAACATGCAATAAAGATTAAGGGTCAAGAGGTAAAAATGAATCAAGACGTCAAAGACTCTGTCAAAAAGAATAATGGATGGCTCCAAGTTGTTCGTTCAACAGGACATGTAATCGGCAGATACAACACTCCTTCAGAATTGCCATATTCTTATAACTTTACCGATATACTTTCTTTAGAAAACAGTCATTACAGAATGAAATACTGGCAAATTCCAGATAAAGATAAGTCGATGGTCACGATCATATATGGAGAAAAGGTACGAAGTATTGAAATCAAAAAGGAACTTATTAACATGAACGTTCTTCCTGAAATCAACAAAAAAATTCAGGATTATTTAGTTCAAAATGACGCATGGATCCAGATATATAATTCTAAAGGTGATATCATTGACGGTTATGCTGCACCTAAAGATTTAAGCTATACGTTTCACGATTTATTGGGTATTAAGGAAGAGCCGTGGAATTCAAGATATGATATTTCTTTATTCCGTCCTCCTGAAAACCCAAGTCATATATTTGTAATTGGTACGAAGAATACCTATTATAGCCCCGACACCATAACAGATGGAATAATCAACCGTTCATTTATGAAAGGCTTCCTGATCGTCTCTACAATTCTTGTTATATTAATCACCTTTCTGGGGATATGGTATGGAAAAAAATTCGGAGTTCCTCTGTTATATATGATGAAATGGATCAATGATATGTCAGAAGAAAACTATTCCTTTCCTCTAAATAATAAAGGAGTCAACCCTTTATTAAATAATGCCGGAACATTGAATAAAAAATACTCATTCTTTAAAGATGTTGTCCTTTCTTTGAATAAACTCACATCTACTTTAAAGATGAATGAACAAATTCAGCAAAAAATGGACAAAACAAGAGAAGAATGGATTACTGGCCTTTCACATGATTTAAAAACTCCAATCAGTTCGATTTATGGTTATTCTACCCTCCTCTCAACTGATTCTTATAAATGGAGTCAAAAGGAGATGAATGAATTTGGGCAGATCATAAAAGAGAAAGCCTATTATATGAGTGAGTTAATTGAAGATTTGAATTTAACCTATCGACTAAAGAATGACGCTCTCCCTATCCATAAAGAGAGAATCGAGATCATTTCTTTTTTAAAAAGATGGTTGAACCAGCATGAGACTTCCGAAAAACCGATTATCCTTGAGACGACGTATCATTCTTTATACCTCAATATGGATCCAAAATGGTTAGCAAGAATCATGAATAATTTAGTTGTCAATGCAATAAATCATACTCCGACCGGAACACAAATTAAAGTAACGGTATTAAAATCCGGGGCTTCGGCTATCATTCTTATTGAAGATAACGGTACCGGAATGGATGCTGAAACCATACAAAATTTATTTAATCGGTATTATCGTGGCGGAAATACAAAAGACAGCGATAATGGCTCCGGATTGGGGATGGCGATAACCCATCAGTTGGTGGTAGCACACGATGGAAAAGTTGAAGTGAAGAGTGAACCAGGCAGTGGAACAACTATCAAATTGATTTTCCCTTATGAACTAGATGAAAAGATTCCAAAGTAATTCCAAGTACGTTCAAGCCTTATAGAGCCTGTATTACATAGTAAATTACCTTCAGAACAGAGTTTGCGGAAATACGCAACAATTGTCAAAATCTATTGAATATAACATTTAATGTAATTATGATGAAGTTAACCAAAGGCCTTTGGAAAACTTTTTATTAAATGGAGGAATTTAACAATGTTTTCAGCAATCTATAATGCACTTAAAGCACTAGTAAGTAAGGTCCCTTGGAGTAAAGTGGCATCATTCTTAAAATGGGCGTACGATTTAGCAACAGCAGCTGCAGGAAAGACGTATGCACAAGCTACTAAAATCTTAAATTATATTAAATCGAACCCAGGAAAGATTGTTGACTGGTTCCTTAAAGGATATTCAGTATACGATATCATCCGAATTATTCTTGGATAAGTTCAATACTTATTAAACATAGATTAGAGAATACCAGCGAAAATGATTCTTTCGTCTGGTATTCTCTTCCTTGTTGGAAGAGAATACTCAGTGCTATGATTAACTTATAACAACTAATTTCTTACAGTTTTGCATATAAAGGGGTGATGATTCATTGGAAATCTTACATATGGAAAATGTGAAGAAGGACTATGATGGAGAGTGCGTCCTATCAATAGACTCCCTATCCATAAATAAAGGAACAATAAGTGGATATTTAGGAAAGAACGGTGCAGGCAAATCAACTACGATTAAAATCATGATGGGAACCCTGCTACCTGATCAAGGTTTTGTTTATTTCCAACAAGAAAAAATCGATTATAAAAATCCCCATCACAAAAAATTCATAGGCTACTGTCCAGATTATCCAGCCGTTTTCGAAAAGCTGTCTGTAACGGAACATTTGCATTTCATTTCATTTTTATACGGGGAAACAAATCTACAAGAAATAGAAAGTAAAATAAACACTTATTTAGAACATTTTGAAGTAGAAAGATATAGACATACCTTAATTAAAAACCTTTCAAGAGGAAACAAACAGAAAATATCCATTATCTCGTCCGTCATGCACAATCCTTCTTTGTTGATATACGACGAGCCCACTCTCGGTCTTGATCCACTGAGTATTAAACAATTCAAATCTTTTTTGAAAGATTACACTCAAAGTGGCGGAACGGTATTCTTATCTTCTCATTCTTTAAATATCATAGAAGAAATCGCCGATACTGTTACAATTATTAATAATGGATCTCTACTAAAAAAGAATATATCTGTCAGTCAACTTCGCGGAAATTTAACGAGTGTAGAAGATTACTTAATCTCCGTAGTCGAAGGACGGGAATGATCAAGATGAACTTTATTAAGTACTTAACGTTTAAGTATAAACTCACTAGTCAAAGGCCCAAACAATCCAAACGGGATCTTATATCAGAATGGATCGGTATAGTAATCCTTTGCTTGTCATTGACTTCAGTATTGTATTTCATCATTAATACGTTGCCTGAGAACATTCAAGCAAACATGAATACTTACATAATAGGTCTTTTTGCATTTCTGTGTCTAATCTCCATCTCGTCTGCTACTAAAGCATTTTATAAGGAGTACTTTCTCTCCTCTGAACGGGAGATTTTACTAGTTGCACCGATTAAGAACTCACAAATTATTTTGGCGCGATTTTTCATTGTGGTCATTGAAGTATTGATAATCAATGCAGCTTTCTTATTTCCTTTTATTCTGGCAAATTATGTTTCAGGAAACACTTCACTTGAAGTCGTATTACTGACGATTCCCCAAATATTAGCAGGTGCAGTTTTCTTCAGTGCTCTGGCTCATGTGTTATATTCACTGGCTTTTCTCATTTCAAAAGGAAAAGGACTTAAAACAGTTGCCTTTTCAATCATGACGTTAGCTTCTGTTGGAGTCATTGCTGTCATCGTATACGCAAGCAATTACAAGAAATATTTAATGTATCAAGATCCTTGGGTTAATAAAATCCTTTATGTCCTGCTTCAATATCCAGAGTATCTTCTGGAAAACTCGATTGATCTAAAGTCTGCGGTGACCTTTACAATACTCATTCTACTAAACGCGTTATGTATGGTGTTTCTTGTCTATTTCCTAACCGGCTACTGCTATAAAAAAGGATTGTTGACCATTTCTCTAAGAGACTTAGATCAATCATATTATTCACACATGACATCCAGTTTCATTCACAAGTATATTCACAACCCATTTATCAAAAAGGACTTATTGTATTTATTGCGAACACCAAAGTTGTTTTCAGTGTATGTCTCACCACTCCTTTTCACGAGTGTCATTGAATTTAAAAATCAATTTGCTTCTTCCGGGTTTACCATAACCATTTTAATCAACTTTTTTGCCCTTTTCATCACGACCGTAACGTTTAACAACATACTGTCGGATGACAAAGATCATCAGGACCTTTTATTCAGTATTCCTTTCAATTACCATCAATTATTTGTAATGAGAAGTCGATTGGTACACATCCTATCATTTTTACTATCAGGATCGTATTTACTACTGGTCATGTTATTGGAAAATGTAGAATTACCATTTATCATATATGGTGTGGTCCAATTGTTCATATTGACCTATATATCATCCAGGGTATTCTTATCTAGAATCATGAAAAGAAATGAAAAGAAATATAACGGATACAAATATAATGGTGAAATAGTGAAGCCACTCTTCTATTATCTATTTGTATGGAACATTCCACTGCTCTTCATATTCAGCATATTACATGAGTATTTACGTAGAATCATAGAAAACCATTCTTTATCCTTACAAGCCGTTATCATTCTAACTTTAACTATCATCATCATCATTGGAATGATAGGTCGAAGCAAAAAAACAACGATCAAACAAGAGGTGAACAGGCAATGGCAAATGTAGATAAAAAAGAAAACAAAACGTTTTTCCAACGATTAAGTTTCGGGTTTACAATCTTTTGCGTCATTTTTCTTATTATGAGGTTTACAGGTTTATTAGATCCAGTTATTGAATTTTTCAAAGGGTAATGATCTGTAGTGTACCTTCCCTGAATCCGCCTCCACTATGATGGAGGTTTTTTCATATAAAAGGATAGATCAGAATTTCCCTTGTTATCTCCCACAATATACTGCCCCCTTCTCATTACACTAGTCAATTTGTAAAATAATCTCCATATTCGGACATCGCACCTCTACTTAGCATCTGGTAAAATAAGAAAAAATGATGTGTTTGACGGAGGTGAAAATGTGGATTACTCAGTGATTGGTAAGAAGATTAAAGAGTTAAGAAACGTGGTGGGGCTTACCCAGGGAGATTTAGCTGAAGGGATATGCACCCAGGCCCTGATTAGCAGGATCGAGAAGGGAGACATTTACCCAAGCGCCACGGCGTTATACCAGATCGCCATGAAACTCGGTGTTGATGTGAATTACTTCTTTGAAATCGGCACCACCCCTCGCATGGATTATGTTCGTGAGGTGGAACGACAATTAAAGACGCTTAGACTAAAACGAAAATATACGGAAATGATCGAGATAGTCAAGACGGAAGAAAAGAATCCATTTTTCAATAAAGATAACGAGAGGTTGCAACTTCTTTACTGGCATAAAGCGATCTATCTATTCGAGGTCGAAGAAGATCACACGTCCGCTTTTGCTGTATTGCAAGAAGCATATGATCTGACAGCACGCCAGAAAAAGGCACCCACCGAAAAAGAATTGGAAATCCTCATGACCTTCGGAACATGGGAAAAATTATTACAGAACAACGAAAAGGCACTTTATTATTATCGTAAAGTTGAAGACATCATCAGGCAAATGGAACACTTACATGATCAATCGATCAATACACGATTACTCTATAATATTGCCCGTGTCCTGACCCAAACAGGAAACTATGAACAGTCCATCGCTTATTGCCATAAAGCCATCAATTGGTGTGTGGAAGAAGAGCATTTATGGGGGCTTGGTGAGCTACACTATCACATAGGCTATAACTACGAAAGAATTGGAGACGATGAAAATGCACTCTCCTTTGTGGACAAGGCCATCCAATTGTTTGTCTTGAGAAATGATGATACTCATCTTGCGTTTCTTGAAAAGAGGAAGCAAGAGATTATGGGTAAGGTACAACATGGGGATTGAAAGGGAAATGGCCGGACTTGGGGTTATTCCATTTCTTGCTCTTCCCCCCCTTAATCTATTCATCTTCTAACAAGCTATTAAACAATCGTTTACCTTCTTTAAAACCTTGATTTCTACCTCTCAGCTGTTTAACCAAACGTTTGTTTAATATGGCGGGAGTCCTTGGCTATTTTAAGGAAGGCCAATATGAAAAATTGGCTCTCACCTAAACTAGGAAGAGTCCTTCTATTCCTCATCAACCCATATCCCAATTGATAAGGCAGTCATAGTAAAAAAGTTCAATGCAAAAGCGATTCCCCCGAGGACAGAATCTTCTAATAGATAAGCCATAATAGAGCAAATCGTCATGATAATAAAACAGGTGGTAATAAATTTCCGTTTCATTTATCTCACTCTTTCAATAGGTAGGCTTAAGCAAACTCTCCCCGTCCAGAAGCAACGGACCTGCGTCGGAGTCACACAGCCCCAAGCAGAGAGAGCTCCGATATGTAGTCATACTCCCGCGCAGATTTATTCTGATAGAAAGTTTCCCTCACGCTTTGGACCAGAAAATAAAGAACGATGGAGAACAATAACAATCCTATCACTTAAATTCATGGCTTCCTCCCTTCCTTTCATGTATAGCTCATGGAATAGATATGTATATATTCTTGTTAAAAGGGGAAATACCTTGTTGAGGGCGTGAATGAGTATTGATTATTTAGGGGTGGAGGGATAGGTCCTTGTCCTATACATTTAGTGTGGTTGTGTCTTTACTCATTAATTCTCAGATAAAACTTGGTGACTCATTACTGTGTAGTTGCCTTCTGCAAAAAGAAACCTTAAAAGGCATTTAACCAATCAAGGTTTCTATCCTAATTTTCATTCTACTTATCGTTACCCATTATTCTATCGATAATATGTTCTGCTTCCCAAACTGCAGCAACTTCTAATCCCTTACACTCTTGTTCAGTAGATTTACGGTCTTGACCTTTATGGTAAATTGAATAACTCCCAGTGATGGGGGCTTTTATGTAATAAGGAGGTGGCCATTCTTCCTCTTCATTCTTAAATGGCCGATTATCTACAATTGACCATTTCCCCGATTTCAAAACATCATCATATACCCCAACAATAAATCGGTATTCTTCCTGTGGTGGTAAATCATCTACATCTACCCCGATATGATTATATATCCCGATAGACGCATCCCTATATCTTCTTGCAAATGCATACTTACTGTTTGGTAGAGGAATTGCAAATACATCACCGATTTTTATCAAAAAGAAAAAGCTTACTGACAGATTAAGATTGTCAATAAGCTCATAAGCGGATTTCATTTTCTACTATTAATAATGGTTTGGAGAATATGATTCTCACAGCTCTCATTGATGTCGATTATTCTCCTATTCAAGAAAAACGCATCGATCCAAGACCAGACAACAGAACCACTTAAAAGAAAGATGAATAAACCTAATAAAAATTGTATAAAGCCATTATAGTATTCTACTGTCGATAATATAATTATGATTGCTATAATCGGAACCATACTCGTAAGAAGCATTGTTGAGGCGTATCGGTAATTTTCTGTATAAAAACGATGGGCACCAAAAAAACTTAATCCGGCCCATAGCCCCCAAGCAGCTTCTTTATTTTTTCTCTTCTTCAGCATCTCTGATTCAAGGATCGCTAACTCTTCTATCGTGAGATCAAATTTCGAAACAGAATCCATTCAATTCACCACATTTAGTTTGCTATTTTTGAATTGTTTTTAGCATTGTTTAAGAGACGAATTTCAGAAAGAATGTCGTTTTCAATACTTTCATTCGTATCTTTGATCATTCCATTCAGTAAGAATAGATCAATGAAGCTCCAAATACCTAAACCGCCAAAAGTCAATAGCATCGCAACAGCTGTACCCGTCTTTCCTAAATAAAAACGGTGACCGCCAAAGCTGGTTGTGAAAAACCAAAGTAACCAAGTTGTTCCTGCTGATTTCTGTTTCTTGGTCATTTCAGAATTAAGTATTTGTAATTCTTCTGATGTGAGCCCTTGCTTTTGAATAAGTGACATATAAATTCCCCCATACTTTCTACATTTCATTCTAGTGACTATTTAGTCCTTTAACAATTCAAAATTATACCATCTTTCATAGGTAAAATGTGTTACTTTTTGCTTTTTTATGTAAAATAATGTTGTTTACCAAAACATATATGCGGGAATATTGAATGAGGTTATGAAATATGTCGAATTAGAATTTCAATAAATATTCTTCTACATTTAAAAAAACTAACCTTTAACTCACCCATTTCACCAAAAAAAGGTCAATAAAACCGTAAAAAAAGCCAAGTGACTAAATCATCACCTGGGCTCTCTCCTGTTATTAAAACCCCATGTTCAATAATGATTCAATGTCACTCATGAAATCCAATACGCTCATGCGGACAATCAGATAAGCGATGAACATGGATGCAGCCGATGCCCCCGTTGCCCAGTATAATTTGTTTAGTATTTTTCCACTCTTCATTGCTCTGTCGTAGACTACGATGGATGGCAGAATGGCAACGGTATAGAACATTGATACTCCTGTCAGGATGAGAGTCAGTTGGATCGAGCCCATTAATCCGAAGACGATGGCCACTACATTCAAAGCCGTGAATGGGATAAGGATACTGCCGAATTGACCCAGTAACTCTTTCATCGTGAATCCTTCTGACATAAACTTCGATACAAGGAAGACACTGATGAAGGAACCTATGATAAAGAATACTGCAAACATTAACAAGGATGACGTAATGCTAAAGAACGGCAACGATTGTGCTCCTATTCCGCCTTCAGAGAAGAGACTACCAAATCCGCCAACGACGGCTTTATACAATTTGTTTGCCAGGAAGTAGATGCTGAGTGCAAACGCGATGACAAAGAGGGCCATCGTTATAACTCCATTCACAAACTGGTTTTCCTTAGTTTCCAGTGCCACAGATGGTTTTTTCAGTACCTGCAGGGCATAACTCCAGTACTTGGACACACTTTCCTTCGCCTTCATCACATTTTCATTCGTGTTCACCGGCTGTGTATCCATTGCAGATGAAGCTGCTGATGCTTCTGTATAAGCTGATGGCTGATGGTTGCTGTTTTCCATTAAGCTTGTTCCACATTTCCCACAGAACTTTCCTGAATCCTGTTCATTTAGACAACTTGTGCATTTCAACATGTTCTACCTCCATTAAATCGAATCTCGTTCCGTGTCGTTGATATCGATTTTCTCAATTTTATAGCTAGTATCTTCTTTAATAATCGTGTAGATTTTTTCCCGGTCATACGTCGTCTTCTCTCCTAGATGATTCGTGAAAATAAACTGCTCATTGGTTGTAATTTCAAATGTATCATTTCCGACTTCTTCCGAGTGTAAGATGTTATTCTCAGTGAATTCATAGGAGTAATCCTTATCTTGGAGTTCTCCTATGTACTCCTGTAATTCCTCTTCAGCTACACTTCCTGTTATCATGTAGGACTGGATTAAGGAGTAATCCCGAGAGTTCAATGCCTCCTCGTAAGAATCCCTGAAATCCAGGATATACTGGTTCGCTTCATCAAGTGATGCTGACTCTTCGCTTTCTTCCCCTTCTACTGGATCCATTTCTTCTTCACCAATCATAAAAGGAAGGTCTCCCCATATATCATCATCCTGTGTAATCTCTTCACTTCTAAATGTCGAACCATCAGGCGTTGACATCTCTGCGAACATGGCCATCTTCTTCCCTTCAGGAAATGGACCAAGGTATTCAATCTCTTTCAGCATCTTGTCGGTGCTCTTCCCATTTATAAATAAAATCGCTTCAGGAACATTGGTATTGATGGAATAGGTAGACCCGTTAAAATCAAGATGATATTCAGATTGATGGCTTTCATTCGTTTCCACTTCAATCTCTTCTTCTAATGTAAAATCACCATAAAGGTTAGTTGCCTCTCCCTTTATTGAATAAGATCCAGGGTACGCTTTACTTCCCTTGACAGGTTTACCACTTTCCTCGATAGCCACTTTCTTTTCACCTATTTTAAACGTAGCGGATTCCATGTTTGTCTTCATCATGATTTGATTCGGAATCGCTTCAATTTCATATGTAGGATAGATCCCTACTATTGAATGTCGTTTCACTTTGAACAGGTCATGACCATATTGGTTCTTTACAAAAGCATCAAAATCCGTATCACCACTAATAATGGAAGCAAATTGTTCCCTCATGCCCTCCCAGTCTGATGCCTGTATATAGGAAAAATAGTGTTTCTGATTTAATAAAGCATCCTCATCAAATGATATGTATTCAAGGAATCCTTCCTCACTATTAGAGGTCATGGCCTTATCCATCGATTGAATGGTTTTCATCGGATCATAAATGGATGATAGAATCATATGAGTGCTGATAAGACTGATCGATAAAATTCCAGCAATAAGAAGGAATACCTTTGTCTTCTTTGACAAGGGATCTCTTTTCACTGAATGATCATTTTTCACCTCCTTCTTTGCTCCACACTTTTCACAAAAAGATGTATTATTCTTTAGTTCTTGTCCACATTCTGTACAGTAACCCAAGCTGCAACCTCCTTCATCAAATTAAAACCTATAATTATCCAATTCCTTCACAACGGGTACTATTATATCATTCATCGGATGTATTGATAGGTATTTATAACTAACATCCATGAGTATTTATACCTACAAATCAACCACTCTCTACATTCAGATCATTTGAGCCATAATCTAATTGAGCATCCACATCAAAAGCTCATGCCCACGCCTGTGAATTTCCATATACCGTTAGTTGTAGTTTCTTCAAGTTCGCGGTCTGATACTACTCGTCCTTTCTCCCTTTAGGAACCTCCCGACGATTATCTTCCCTTACTCCAAATCAAAAGGAAAAGGAATGTCTAAGCCCCCATTCTCATACACTTAGAGAAACGAAGGGAGCTGGTCTTAAGTGCTTGAGTGGAGTGCTGCCATTGCAGCCGTTGCGTTTACCATTCTCGTCATCTATTTAATTCTGACATTACGAAAAGTCATGGCAACACTTGCTGAAACGAAGGAGACGCTGTCTGACGCCCGGACAGCCGTAAACGGCATTACAGAAGAAGCAGAAGAACTGATTCATACAGCCAACCAGATTTCGGTTGATGTAAAAGGGAAAATGGAGGCCGTTGATCCGTTAATTGAGTCCGCTCATGATATCGGGGATATGATACATGACGTGACAAGCTCGATTAAACGCACAGCGTTGCAAAAGAACAATCGAAAAACCATCCATCCGCAGGAAAGCAAGCCGGTACAAATTAAATTGAAGTAAGCAAAAAGAGGCCGGTTGAGCCGACCTCTTTTAACTTTGATTAGGATATGAAGCTAGGGGACTGCTCTGGGACGCGGTACCTGTCCCTCTTTCATGAAAACTTCCGCCCGGAAATCCTTCATATCAGCCTGCAAAAAGCAGACCATTCTTCTGGAAATTGGTTATCTCCCTGTTTTCTTATCTTACGGTCATCCAACTGTATTTCCATACTCCAAATGGGCCCATCGCGAACTCCAGATTCCACATATGTTGCCTTCCAATCAAACAAGTAAAGGCGATTAAGCTCATCTTTCAGATTGTTAACCGTTTTCCTCCTGATCGATTTCCGAATCGTTTCTTCTGTACCTTCCCCACACTGGCTCCAAGAAACTTGGAGATTATCCCAATTGATATGGATCGTGTAAGAGTAGCCTAAGAACCCTCCCACTGAAGCTTTTAGCCTATTAATCTTGTCATTCTCCGCTTCAATCGTCTCTTCTCGATTCCACTTATTCTCACAGTTGTTAGAGTAGTATTCTAATGCGCAACATCCGCCTAGCTTGTTTTCCCCTGTTTTTTCCTATTGAAGAGCTTCATAGGCTGGCTCACCGTATCGTATTTTCATTGTATTTTTGTTTCCGCAGGTTGGGCACTTTTTAATGTTGATAGTCATCGATACTGCCTTCCTTTCCAATACAATTTTCTTGAAAGAGAGGATCATGGGGACTGCTCTGACCCTCCCTCACAATCAAAAAACGAAGCACGAGAACCGTCCGTCCTTGTGCTTCTTAATGATGTCATATCCTTATTAAAAAGTGGATTGGGTGACTATGAAAAGGTCCCCCCTACTTGATTACCACATCCTCAACCATGGCCTTACCGCCTTGCCCCGCTCTGTACCGATCAGCGTCCATCAGGGCAGTGACCATAACTTCCAGATACTTCTCTTTACTTAATTGCTCATAAACATGCTGATATTTCTCCTGATTCAGGTAAAGTGTCCAGCCTTCCAAAGCACGGGGATAGCCAACATCCAGTTCCCCATACGGGTCTTCGACAATGTCAATTCGAAAGTGAGTATCTTGTAAATCCTCATACCCTTCAGTAGCAGTAGCATAAGGGTCAAATTCGACAGTTCCTTCAACAAAGAAACGCTCCCCCAAATGGGCAAATGGATCATACAATACTTCCTGCCCCGTGACCGATAAGCCCATTTCCTCCATATACACTTGACCCTGCATTGACTCCGGAACATATCGTTCCAGCGGTTCAACTTCCACCTCTTGCCCGATCGCCGTGCGGCCGGAACGGGAAGAAAAGCGGTCAGACGGCATAACAGCCGTTAGATTGACATGGACCATCCCACCCAAAGCCTGCTCATATAAATCACTGTATTTCTTCCGCTCAAATGCGACACTCCAAAGTTGTTCGTCACTGTTAACCGTGTCGCGTACATTTAATACAAAATGAGTCGGCTCTAGATCTTTGTATGCACTGGCATACGCATAAGTCACGAGCTGAGCATTTCCACTGAGGGCAAATGGCCGATCAGACATACCTTTTTTGTCATACAACACATCCCTTGCCGTAAGCTCAACCGAATGATCGTTCATATACTCCGCTAAATCATCACTCAACTGCTTTTCCTCCACGCCACTTTGTCTATATAATACCTCTTCAGCCATCCCCATATGGTTTTGGCCTGGTTCAAAATACTCTTCCGGGATAGAAGCTACCGTATAAATATCCACTGGTCCTTTCTTTAATGCTTTTAATAAGTCCGGATACTTCTCCCTGGGTAGATATACACTCCAATCCAGTTCATCCTTTTTCGAAATCTTTATCACAAAGTGGCTTCCTTCAAGATCTTTGAAGCCATAATTATAGTACCGGCTAAGCTGTGCTGAGCCTTCCAATGCGATTGGCTTGCCAACAAACTCTTCTTCCACCTTGTAGGGAATCTCATCGCCCTTCAAGGATACATCGTGATCTTCCATGAACTTCGTGAACGTATAGTCCTCTTTAAGAAGATGATCTTCTTCTATCTTCTTTTGTTGCGTAGTAGGGTTTTCTGGTACTTGAGAAGCCTCTTCTTTTTGACTAGCGGCTGAACATCCTGACAAAAGCAGGATGACGATTATGATAAAAAGTCGTTTCACTTTCATTCATCCTTTCTCTAATCTGCTGTGAGCTCTTTCTTAGACTTTTTACAAGAATCGTTTAATATTCTATAAATCTTAAACTTGAATGACTATACATCATTTTAGTGAGAGTTGTATAAAAAAAAACGCTACGCTTTTGATGATTTAAAATATAGCTCAATTGTGGATAAAGTAGAAATCATCAGCCGTGGGTGGATAGGATGGAGTGAACCATAATAAGTTGATTGAGTCTTTAATAACCTATGACCAATTTACCATAATATCCACATTTTGTTAAAGGTTACTGTCCCTGCTCCCAAAAAAGCTGGTACAGTTCTCCTTATTCTTTTCTAATCCCTTCATGTCTCCTTACTCTTCCAAGAAAAGACAGGCCATAGTAGAATAGATAACAAGATATATTTACTTGGAGGAATATAGATTGACCAAAAAAACAACTAAAACGTTAAGTGGACTAAAGTTAAACTTCTATCAATGGACTGAAAATCAAATCCGTGTAACGATACAAAATCCTCACGAAGGCAAGAAAGCACATATCACGAGTGTGGAACATAAAGATTTACATCATGGCGTGGACAAGGCAAGGACCCATAACAACCTTTTCGGTTTCTTTAAAGAAGTCCTTGAAGCGAATGATAAATGGAAGAACATGGAGACGAAGCTAGGGAAGAAAAGAAAAGATTCTGATCGCACCGAAATTGATGTTGATAACAAATACGGTTTCATCTACATTACAACGAATCTAGTAAACGAGATGAAATACATCGGAAAGCATTCCCGAAATGATGATACTTATCTCGGCAGTGGCGTCCGCTTTAGAGAAGCCATTGCAGAATTCGGAGAAGAACAGTTTGAAAGAGAAATCATTGCATATGCTTACACACATGAACAATTGTGTGAACTAGAAAAAGTGTACATCGACACCTTACAAGCTGTAACAGATCCGATGTTTTATAATCTCGCTCCTGGTGGAGATGGGTGGTATGCCATGAAAAACTGAGGACTTTCCCAACACTTAATCTATTCATAAGCCTGTTGCCAAGGTTGCCTGTGTAAAGAATACGAGTTCGAAGGCAATATTCATTTACATAGATGGTTGCTGCTTATTCAACCTTCCCCGTCGATCATATACCGTTTAAAACCCATCTATTACTATTACATTTTTTTACATATATAATGTAATAATCTCATACAATGCTAAAGGAGTTTTTCATACATGCATACACGTTTTCCATTTCCTTCAACCTGGAGAATCAAGACTTAGCAAACGCTTCTAACTCTTGCTGAAGTTTTGCTTTCTCCATCTCGAAATCATAATCTCCCCTATCACACACTGTATCGTTCTCGGCCCCAAACCACTCCGGAAGCACCTCCGCCCGAATAGGCTTCCTCCCTATGCTTATTCTCTTATTCTTCGATTTAAATGCCGCATCCTTCTCCCATACCCCGTTAAGACTCAACACCCCATCCTTCAACCAGTTCCTCAGAATCGCTTCTGCGTATCCCCAGCTCACCTTTCCTTTTTCTATCGACCGCTTCATGGCTTCAATTACCAACTCATTCGATAAATCCCCACACCAACTCTTAATCTTGTTTTCTATGTAACTCCCGATCTTCCCAAATCCATTTTCAACGAAAAAGGCAAGTACTCCCCCATCATGGTCATCATTGATTTTATTATCTGAAGTACTAGTTGAAGAACTCTCTGTATTTGTCTTACGCTCCAGCGTAGGAGGCTTTTCATCCCCGGTGGATGGCCCCTCCGGTGGAACGTCCTCCCTCTTACGTTCTGTCGTAGTTGGAAGGCAAATAGAAAGTTCAGCCACATTGATCCTCTCATTCATTACCCGTCTCACGTTACAAGCGACCGGCTGCAGATACATGACATTATTCAGAAGAATACTTGAACTCGAAATCGTTCTGAACTCGCGCAGGAGGAGGTGATGATCCACCAGAAAATCAATGGCATCCTTCACCTGTCTCTTCGTAAATCCATAGAAATCGGCAAATGCCTGGTAGCTCTTCTGCAGCATATCTCCTTTAAACTTCGTACGGTCTCCAACAATCATTCCACTCTCATCCTTGATCATCGTCGGACGGTACCAATACACGATATCCGCGAGTACCGTAATCGCTACGAAATGAGTCTTTCCACTCGAAAATGTGATGTTCTTATACCATAAATGAGGAACGATATTCCCCACAATCTCCAATTCACCGATTTGATCTGCTACCTGAAATCCTGATTTCATATTAATTTCCACCCTTCTCGTCTATTCATCTTTTAAATAGGTTGAAAGAGTGAAAATGGACACCCTTAGATGAACTATTCTTCGCTCGTCCCAGAAAGCCGGTTCTACCACTAGAAGATACTCCTTTATACAGGTAAGTTGTCATTTTGTTGGAAGAGACAAAGCGAGATAAGTTATCTATTATTATAGTGAAAGATTTCATTTAAGAAGACACTTCTCCAGTATATTCATGCCAACGAAGATTGAACATGAACATCCGCAACCATTCCCCTCCAAGAACTCCTCCACAAGACGGCTTGGGTTAGGGCTTGACCTAAAAATGAAGGAGAATTCTAAAATAAATGAAAAGTTGAAACTTATTTATACCATTCTCACTCTAATGGGCAAAAGGAGGTCAACCAGTGAAAGAACTTAACCTTATTAAGAAGGCCATAAAGGGGGATAAAAATGTCTTCAGGAACTTCTTATTTTGCATAGTGAGCAATTGTACCGTACTGCGTACTTATATGTTAGAAATCGTGAAGATGCTCTGGATGTTGTTCAAGAGACATCTTACAAAGCTTTTATGTCAATCGGTCAACTGAAGAATGAGACATTCTTTTTAACCTGGCTAACTAGAATCTTGATACATTGTTCTTATGATGTACTAAAAAAGAATAAGAAAGAGATTCCTATAGACCATATCAGTGAACGAGATGTTGATATAAAGGAAAAAGGAGTAGAGAGTCTAGACTTATTGGAGGCAATGAACCAGTTAAATGAAAAATATAAAGATGCCATTATTCTTTTTTATTTTCAGGATCTCCCAATAAAAGAAGATTGAAGTGCCGCAGGAGCATGTTTTAAAATCTATTCAGAATGGGATGAATCGGGCTGATATTGAGGCACCTAGCACTAAAAAGAATACCAAAACAATTGTATGGTCGTCAGTTGCAGCTGCTACCATTTTCGTTTCTTCCAGTTTCATTTCTCCTTCACTGTCTCATGTAATGGCGGATGTACCTTTACTGGGAAAAGTTTATGAAACCTTTAACGATTCCATCGGTAGAAGCTTACAATCACAAGAATTGATAACGGAACTCAATCAAACAACCAGTAGTAAAGGGATCGATGTCGCTATTACCAACGCTTATTATGACGGAGCTGTTGTTGGTGTATCGTTTAAGGTTAAAGGAAATATGAAAACAGAGGAAAGTGGTAAGGTCGCTGGGTTCTATGAAATTTTTGATGGAGATGGGGGAATTTCAGATAGTAAAGAACTCGTTCATATGGAACCGACAGATGGTGGTTATATTGGACACATCCAATTAAGCTACCCAAAATCGGAATTGCCATCAGAAGCAACCTTCCCACTTGAATTCAAAACGATTGGTGGTAAAGAAGGTAGTTGGCGGTTTGATGTCCCAATTAACCAGTTACCCTATGAAACCGTTACTCTTGATAAAGAGAGCAGTGAAGAGCTTTCAGATGTTAACGTTCATTTTGACTCCATCGTCTTGGGGAAAGCATCGACTGCCATTAACTACACCGCAACATTCCCGGCTCAAGGAAAGCATGATCAGGTGAGGCTAGAAGTCTATGATAACAAAGGAGATGAAATGAACATCTCCATGGATGGGATTGACCTGGAAACGACGAAAAAGGACGACCAATACATTGTTAAAGGAAGAAGCATCATTCCACAGGCGGTAACAGAGGAAACTCAGTATTTAGAGATTCATCCGAAAGTAGCACTAAACGAACAAGATCAATTTGTTCCTCTAAATGCATCAACACCTGTTAAAGTGATGGCAGATAGACAGCATCTAGCTGTACCGATTGAAGATATAACAGTTGATGGTCATACCCTTGCCGTTGACTTCCAAGTAAATAATGGGGACCAAATGAACAGGGACTTTAGCTTCTTTAAGGATTTTGCTCAAAATAATGTCATTTTAGTAAAGGAATCAGAAAAGGAAAACGATGAAGAGCCTATCAAACACTCCGTCATAACCACTCATAAAGATGAGCTGCGTTTTAGAAGTACATTTGATATTAGGCATCTTGATGATTTTGACCTAAACACTTATGGCATGATGGTTGAATTAGGCTCATTAAGTGCGAATATTCCTGTTGAACTAGATAAGGTAAAGATTGATTTAAATTAAAGGTAATCATGGGTCGTTTCTGATGCTTCCTCAAGATAAATAAACGAAGCCGAGAACCGTCCCGGTGCTTCTCCAAGAAAAGGAATGTCTCGGCCCCCATTCTCATAGACTGAGAGTAAACGAAGGGAGCTGGTCTTAAGTGCTTGAGTGGAGTGCTGCCATTGCAGCCGTTGCGTTTACCATTCTCGTCATCTATTTGATTATGACATTACGAAAAGTCATGGCAACACTTGCTGAAACGAAGGAGACGCTGTCTGACGCACGAACAGCCGTAAATGGCATTACCGATGAAGCAGAAGAACTGATTCATACAGCCAACCAAATTTCGGTTGATGTAAAAGAAAAAATGGAGGCCGTTGATCCTTTAATTGAGTCCGCTCATGATATCGGGGATATGATACACGATGTGACAAGCTCGATGAAACGCACGGCGTTGCAAAAGAACAATCGAAAAACCATTCATACGCAGGAAAGCAAGCCTGTGCAAATTAAATTGAAGTAAGCAAAAAGAGGCCGGATGTAACGGTCTCTTTTCATTTTGGTGGGGGACCATACTCTTTCGCCACCTGCTCTATACTGGTATTTCCCCTTCATTCAAAATCATTTACGTCACGACACTGTACCCACGCTTTAAGCTCCGTTCATATAAAGATGGCAACGGTGGAACAATCGTATGGCTGTAGTCAGTTATAATGTAAAAAGGAAGCGTGAGAGCCGTCCCAGCGCTTCCTGAATTTATAGAATTGAGCCGTTTCGATCATCCTTTTTATTCCCAGCGACTTTGTAGTAAGTTTAGTAACTTTCTATCATAAAAGAGGTTATTAGAATTGGAAATCATGTGGTTCATTGGCTGTAATCAGAAATATCCACAAACACCGCGCGAGCCATTTAACCTTCCTACTTTATCCTTATATTATAAAAAGAAGCGCCAGAAAACTCCCGACGCTTCCTCTATTTGTTGTTGCCTAACTAGTAAAGTGGATATTAATATAATTCTTCACCCACTACTTCAAATGAAGAAATTCAAGATGTGAAAGCATGATATAGTATCCAAAGGAAACCTAATATAACAAATAGATATATTAGGGTATATATTTTTCTGAATTTAATTTTTTTAGAATTAAATATGTAAATATATATAATCGATAAAACAACAAAAATTAATAGATACATATTGAACATGCGATCACCACCAGTTTTTACATTCTCATTTTATCTAGACTTAACTGAATATGCCAGAACCCAAGTCATATCTAGAATAACACCTTTTCCTTTATTGTGCGATTTCATTGAACTCGCAAGTTTCCCACAGTATGCCCCTGTAATTCCTCCAACACCAGCTATAGGAGGAAGCCAAAATAATGCAGCTGCAACGAAGCCTTCATGTATTGCTGCATCTTGCAATTGTTGAACTGCTGTTTTAGTTTGTGAATTAGTATATGTTGCTCTTTCTCCCCACCAATAAGTTTTGGAAGTATAGCCCTTGCTAGCTTTAGCACTAGCAAAAGTTTTGAAATTAGATTTATTAGTGATTGATAGATCACCATTAATTACCACTTGTCCATTTGCTACTTGCATATTAATTTCTTTAAAAGATTCTTCCAAAAGCTCTACTTTATTATTAATATAGATATCTCTTGGGATATTACTATCTACATATAAAAAACCTTTAGAATCTTTATGAATATAAGGTGCTACTTCCGAAATAGAGGCTGAAGCATCTTCAGTTAATGAAGCTCCTGATAATTTTGTAATTTCGTTTGTAGGACTTTCACTTGCATGAGCAAAAGTTGTTAGAGACCCATTAAAGGCTCCTATTGTTATCATCGTTGTTGCCCCTAAAATTAGTGTTTTCTTCATTTTCCGACCATCCCTTTTCAATTTTGTAATGTAAAATTTTTCTTTGAATGTATGGGGAATATTCTGTTTCTTCCTCATTCTCATAACATAGAAAGAAGCACGAGAACCGTTCCCGTCCTTCGTTTTAATTTTCACTTATTAGAGCAATATAAAAACTTATAAAAGAAAATACTGCAACAAAAAGGCTACCAATTCTCATATCTATTCCACCTTGTATAGTGAAAAATCGGTAAGTGAAATAGACTCCAATTAGAAGGATTAAACCTAAAAATAGTTTATTCCTCACCCTTTCCCCCCCATTTGAATAAAATTGATTGATTGTCGACCCTCCTCAACTATTTTTAAAATCAGTTCAATATACAATTCTACACTTTCTACTTAAAGGGAACCTTAAGTTAAACTATACATAACCTTAAATTTTCATTTATTTCCCATTAAAAATTATAATGCTTGAATCCTTGCGGAGAAAATATGAAAATCAATCATAAATTTTGTATACTTATCAATTACAAATATAAAGCAAAACTTCCGTTTGACCCCTTCAAAAACCGTCCCCATTTAACCCCAATTATTCCATTACCTCGTTCCAAATCCATATGATAATCCAGTGCTTCCTTATCCGGATGAGGGAGCAGGAATGTCTGAGCCCCCTTTCTCATAGACTTAGAGAATCGAAGGGAGCTAGTCTCGATGCTTGAGTGGAGTGGTGTTATCGAAGCCGCCGCGTTATATAAATTCCTTAATCCAACATAAAATAAGACAGTCCTATAGCAGGAATAGCTCCCCCCCTCTAAGCGCTTATACACAAGATTAACCGTGGGTGGGGGGGCTGACCCCAATATTTCGATATGTCTTCCTCAATGGTTATCTTAGTTTTCACTACCTTCTCATTGTGCTTGAAGCCATTTCAGTCAGCCAGGGATCTCCCAGTGTAGGAGTACCTTTTACTTAAGGAAATAGGAAAGGTTCCATTCACCCACAATGTTTATTGCGTTTTCTTCCCATAAAATTAAAGGAAGCAAACGAACTTTTCCCACATACCTATATTCCTCTCCTCCCTCATATAGTAGAATATCAATTAATAAAGGGGTGAACCGTATGAAGAAAGTGATTTCACTGACGTATTTATTTGGGGTTGTGTTTCTTTTGGCAAGTGCACTTTATTTTTTTGCTTCTAACTGGCAGGTGTTTTCGCGGCTTGAGAAAGTGGCTTTGGCGGGATCGTTGATTGTATTGTTTTATGGGTCAGCTTTTCTGTTGGACCGTGTGGTAAAGGGTGCCCATTTCCTTTCAAACTGGCTGCTGGTAAGCGGGATGATTTCCTTTGGCTTGTCCGTCGCTTTACTCGGTCAGTTGTACAATTCACATGCGGACAGTTACTTGTTGTTTCTGGTCTGGTCCATTCCGGCATTCCTGTTCAGCTTGTACACAAGGTACAGCGGGTTTTACGCGTTAACCCATATCCTCCTCCATTTAACGATTTACTTTTATCTATTCCCTTCATCTCCAGTTGGGCACTGGACACTCGCCCATACGTGGATCGCGTTCGGTGTAGGAATCGTGAACACTCTCTTCTTTTTGATCACAAAAAAAGGCTACCTCACATCAAAGACGCTTATGTATCTGAGCTTGATTTCAGCCAATCTCCTTTTCATGGTCACGGCATTCGATAACGAGTATTCCGTTTTCTTTACCATGTTTTATGTTGTCATCCTGGCAATTGGGGTGTACAGGTACTTTCATAAAGACACATCGATCTTCATCCTTCTTTCGATGTTTGGAACAGGCTTTATTATCATCAAAATGTTCGAGCTGATGGCCCGGTATGTGTCCAGCCTTTTCTTTGTTGGACTCCTGTTTGCAGCGGTTCTGTTATTAGCGGGAAGTGTTTTCCTTGTGAACTATTTACGGAAGCATGCCTCGTCCCGTCACTGGACGAAGACCATCTTCGTCGCAAGTGTCACGACCATCGCCTCTGTTTTCATCGTGGCGTCCGTTTTCGGTCTGCTTTCACTCTTCATGGTGGACGTCTCCATGGTCGGGTTATTCATATTCGCCACGGCCATTCTTGTCATTCCCAGTACGTTAACGAGCTGGCCATCCCCTGTCAAATATTCACTCATGATGACCGGCATCCTCATCGGGATGATAGCCAGTACCGTTGATGACTTTTCATTTGTGATGTTTTTCGTTCTTGCCTTTGTGTTTTATTTTGAGAAACGGGACGCTGCGAAGATTGTCTTCTATCTTCTGTTTCAATTGAACCTGGGAATCTTCCTTGGACAGACGATGGAATTAGGCGCACATCCGCTTCTTGTCGTAATTGCGCTCATGAATATTGCTGTTTACTTTGCTACTTATCAAAAGCATGTCCTTCAATATGGAGCATTTCTCATTGGATTCCTTGCTTTCTTCTCGTTAACGACTGTTGATCTTTCGTTCACGCTTCATATCATTTATAACAGTCTATTCTTTCTGGTCACAACGTGCTGCGTCTATTATTTCAAAAAACAAGACCGTACCTTCTATTGGGTTTCGTCCCTGATCTTCTGGTTCATGCTCATCGTACAGCTGTATTACGATCTGGCCTGGAAGCTCGTCCATAAATCCCTGCTTTTAGCCATATTAGGAATCCTCTTCCTGGCGGCGGCTGTTTACCTGGACAGGAAGGCTGGTTCCAAACAGCAATCACACTCCATTCTTGCAGGAAAAAAGCTGGGGATCCTCCTCATCCTATGCCTTCAAGGGGGATGGATCGGGTATCAGGTCTATTCCAACGAAAGCCTTTTACAAAACGGGGAAACGGTCATACTGGATCTTCAACCTGTCGATCCGAGATCTCTCCTGCAAGGTGACTATGTGGAGTTGAACTATGCGATTTCCCAGCTTGAAGGCACGTCCATCGATGACAACGGTCCCATCACCATCGTGTTACGTCAAAATGCACAAGGTATCCATGAATATGCTGGTGTTAATAAGTTTAAAGGGAAATGGAATTCTCATTACGACAAGAAACCCGGTGATGTCCTCCTGAACGGAAAGGTAACGAGCTCTTGGAATAATAGCGCCAAAATCACCTATGGAATCGAACATTTCTTCATCCCGGAAGGAACGGGGATGGATGTGGAGGGGAATGTGAAGGCTGCTGTTGTGAAGGTGAGCGATAAGGGGAATGGGATTTTGGTGCGGTTGCGGGAGTAGCTCACAGTAAGCCCTTAAGGACAGGTCCATTGTGTTCTTTAAAAGAAGACAATGGACACCTATTCTCATTGAATACACTAAACAAACGTTTATCTTTTCAGGCCCTTCCATTACAGCATTTCTTCCCTCCAACCTCTTAAGACACTCCTTAATCCAGTCAATCGAATACCAGTCTAACTTCTTCCGAGTGTTCGGGGGTCTGACCCCAATATCATTTAAAATGATTGAACCATTTGGGGATATCAATGGTTCAGTGATCCTGAACAAGCCGGTTTACTGCGTCATAAGTTTTAAACCACTGCCCATCACTTGCTCCTATACTGGAGATGTATTCCATTACTGCTGGATACACTATGTTTTATAACTATGGTCTATTGCAGGCTTACATTTGTTAAAGAGTGCCGTACATGTAGCTGTACAGAGGGACAGTTCTAATGCTTCCTAAAATAGAAAGAAGCACGAGAGTCATCCCCGTGCTTCCTATCGGTTAGTCCTAAAGAGTATTTCATAGAAAATAAATGAATCTATTAAAAATACTCCACTTCATCATGCGTGGAGTATTTTAAAACTATATACGTGATGATAAGGATATAATGTTTATTAGACTTACTTACCAAAAACAAAAAAGCCAGGGATGTGTACCCTCGCTTCGTAATCAAGCTCTTTCCAATAAATTTGTATTTTTTGCTACTTCAATGATTTTTTTTATTTCTATCAGGTCGATTCCTTCCCTGTGTAACTGATCAGGATCCAAATCCAACTCTCCAGGCCAAGTAATGGTTTTCAACTCATCTTCAACATATACTTTATTGAAGAATTCAGGATCTTTAAGTTTTTCAAGAATTCCTTCCATATGAGGTTTGATATCTACGAACCTTTTCGATCCATCTGTAAAATCAATAAGAAGCCACCCATCCATTCCCGGGACTGTAACGGCTTTATCTATAAGAATCATCGAAACACCTCCTAGTATAGGGGTGGTATCTTGCGAGGTGCCATTTTACACCTGCACGCATCCCACGCGTTTATCATATCATCTTTATGAATATCAAGCCATTTCATGACATCCTTCTCTTTACTTGGTGGTAAAGGAGCATCACTTCTTATATATTCACCCGTCATTATTTCTATTCTTGTCATAAAACCAGAATAAATAACATGAAAATGAGGAGGATCATGATCATTATAATATAAGTATATGGAAATACCTCCAAATTTGCTGATCGTTGGCATATGTTTAGTCCACCTCTTTACATTATGTCTTCAAGGTAAAGATTCACCAATAATACGGGTAGCGTTGTTTTTCTCACTATGTGGACGTCTATGCAGCTTAACCGCTTCCCAAATGTGCTGTTCAGTTACCTTTTCTGATTGATCCAAATCTGCAATCGTTCTGGCAAGTCGAACAACCTTAATTTGCATTCGGTTACTCCAGTGCTGCTTGGAAGATAGTTTGTGTATGAAAGAAAGATGTTCTTCAAGATCTGGACTTTTCTTCATTAACCTCTGATAATCGACCCTCCCGTTACAAACCTCCTCATTGTATCGTTCATATTGCCATCTTTTTGCCTCCTTGACCCGTTGTTGAACAGCTCCGGAAGATTCCTGTTCACTTCGTTCATGTTCTTTCAGATTGACAGGAGAAAGATGAAGAAAGAGGTCAAACCGGTCCCGGATCGGTCCTGACAATCTATTTTGATAAGCGATGATTTGCCTTTGGGTACAGGTGCAATAATGAGTGAGGGAACCAAGATACCCACAAGGACAAGGATTCATGGCACCTATCAGGATAAAGGATGCCGGGTAGGTCACGGTGGAATGGGCTCTGGATATGGTTATATCCCCGCTTTCAAGAGGTTGTCTTAACATATCCAACGTCTTCTTGGTGAACTCGGCAATTTCATCCAGGAAGAGTACACCTCGATGGGCTAATGAAATTTCACCAGGTTTTGGGTATTGTCCTCCCCCAATGATGGAAACACCCGAGGAAGAATGATGGGGATGCCTGAAGGGTGCTTGAGAAGAATAACGGCTCATACTTGTGCTCATTTGATATAAACTCATCACCTCAAGCTGAGCGTCTTTAGTGAGCCTTGGAAGAATCGAGGGGAAACTTTCCGCCAGCATACTCTTACCACAACCAGGTGGACCAGTCATAAATAAGTGATGCTCGCCGGCCGCTGCTACCTCCAGTGCTCTCTTGGCATATTCATGTCCGATAACCTGGCTGAAATCAATATAAGTGGATAGATCCTGCTGCTCTTTTCGATGCTGAGGCAAAAAGGGGAGAATATTCTGTCCTGAGAGATGCTGAAGGACCTCATCTAAAGAGGAGACATAAAAAATGTCCACTCCCTCTATTTCAAGTGATGGGAGTTCTTCATCAAACGGCATATAAATCTTATCCACCCCCACTTTCTTTGCCGCGAGTACAGCTGGAAGCATACCTTCAACAGCTCTTACACCACCATCCAATGACAATGCACCCAGGAAGGCGGTGGACTCCGGACATCTTACCGTGATTTCCTTCATGCTTAAAAGAACTCCTAGAGCCATCGATAAATCATAAAGGGGGCCAGTCTTTTTCAATTCTGATGGGGATAAGTTAATGATGACTTTCTGATTTACAAGGGTATAACCCATCCCATGAAGGGCAGCTGTTACTCTCTCCTTGGATTCTTTCACAGAGGCATCAGGCAAACCAACAATGACGAATGCCTCCGTTCCCTGCATGGTCCTCACTTCTACGTTTACTTTATAGCCTTCTAGGCCTTTTAAACCAATACTTGTCACTTTACTCGTCATGGATGATCCCCCATTTTTCAATTTTATTTTCCACATAGGATTGGTAACTGACATGAACAGGTTCCAGAAAAAAGGAATAGGTTTTGGTTGGGTCGATGTGGTTGTTATGTGTAGGTATAATATAGGATGAATAACTGCTCCAGGGGTAATCTTCACAGCGTGTGACCATTTTTGCTTCTAAAGGATTTCTATGGATATAGCGACTGACTTCCATAAAATAGTCACTTGTTTCAATCAGCTCATCACCATATCTTCCTTGAAACTGGTGTCCCACCGTCTTCATCCGGCGATTCAGATAGACGGCATAACGAGAGTGAAGTGTTTTCATAATGTATTGAATATGATGATCGATCGTTTCAATTTGGAGATGAATGTGGTTGGTCATTAAACAATAGGAGTGTAAAATAAAGGGATACATGAAGCGGACATCTTCGAGGATAAGCAAGTAGGTAAGATAATCACAGTCGTCATAAAACAAAGCACCGCGTTTATTCCCTCTTGCTGTAATATGATACGTTGCACCCGGATACCATATCCGGAGTTTTCTGGACATTTCTCTCCTCCTCACAAAAAAGAACATATGTTCTATAGTTAATACTATCCAGATAAAATCTACTTGTCAACAATTTTGTAATCAAATAAACAAGCCAACAAAACCCAAAACCCCTCACCCATCACTTTAACACACTGACGCTGTGCACTTTAGCTTGGTGGGGGTCTGACCCCAAAATTCATGAGTTTCTCTAATAACTCCGTTTGATCACACTCCAATTCACCATGCACAGCAAACTGGTAGCCATATTCTAAATCCTCAGCAGCCTGTAGAAATATGCCATTTGGATAAAGGCGCTGTTGAAGCATAAAGTTTCTTCTAGTTCCATTATAATCGTAAACAACTATCCCAGCCGGTATTGTCTCTAGCATAACCCCTACTTCCTCAGAGATCATTTCATTATGACAACTTACGCATAACCTCTCCTGCCAATCATTTGTTAGTAAGATTGTAGCCTCTCTATCCTGACAACGACCACACCTATTCATCAACATCACCCATACTTAGATTAGTTAGAACTATGACTTTATTATTACACAATCTAAATAGATGTACATATCATATTTTCCAGGTAACTACTCCCTAGACTAAACTTCCTAACCACCATTCAACATTCCCCACACCAACACTTAACACACATCAAAACAACCAAAACACTCTCGTGAAACACCTCTGTGAAACAAGATTTTTCGGGGCGTCACTGTGACCATGAGTAAAAGTGGCTCAAATCTAAGTTATCAAAAACACTTGAAGTCTAGATTGTTGCATAAGCATAGAAACTCAATCTTTTGTTTTAGCTCTGTACTTTTTGATCTCTTCAAATCAATTGTTTTTGAAATATCAATATCTTGATATCAATTGTCGATCTTAGATGAAATAAGTCTATTTGAACATTTTTTTACTAAAATTAGTCATAATTTAATATAATTACATATTTGTATTTTTTTAGAAATAAATGATATTCTATATTTGCTTGCAAGCTAATTAAATTTGGGGAGGAAAAGTATTTGTTTAAGAAAATATTGAGTGTTATCACTGTAGGCGTTTTATCTTTTGGAATTATCGCTCCAAGTATATCAGCAGCATCTAATGACGATGGACAACTGCAAGAAGTAAATTATCAAAAGAGTAAAAAGAAATTAAACGGGAAAAATATTGATGTATATTTCTCTGGAAAAGAATCAGATGAGGCTATCCAGGAGTTCCTAGACCTTTACTCTGAAGGGAAAGTAAAAAAGAAAGATTCTGAAGATGTTGTATTCCCAACTTTCGTTCCAAATCCTGGTAACGGGTGGGATAGTTTAGGCTATAAGGATAATTCATTTAGTAATAGCTCTTCGACTGTAATAAAAACTACAATCGCTGCATCAATTGGTACTGTAGTGGGAGCAGCTGTCGGAGTAGGTTACAAAGACATCAAAACTATTCCTAAAGCAGTAGTCACCTCTTTTTCTACAGCGGTTGCCGGTATGGTTTTAGCCACTAATATGCCTACTAGATATACCCGTACACATTTATTTGAATATTATAGTAGTTATTATGGTAAATATGTTTATAGACCAGTTACTAATGAACATCAAACTAGTTATAGAAATAATTCTGAAATTATTGATACAACTGTAGGTGAGGTAATGTACCTTACTTCAACCGGAAACTTGGTTTCTTTCTATTAATAACAATAACCAAAGGCAGGAAAATTCTTGCCTTTGGTTAAAATTTTTTAAGCAAAAGATCTTTAATATAAACAATAAAAAAAGGAGAATAACACATAAAGTCTAAAATAATAGGACTTATTTTTTTTGCTTTATTTACATGTATATCTAAATATTATATTGTAAGGAAAATAGTTAAAGCTATAATACAGATAGTGGACTAATAAAATTCGAATATGCAATATTTCATGAAGAAAAACGGATTTAACTTAGATTTTCAAGTAAAACAATTTTTTAGAGGAGGAAAAAGTATGAAAGGAACTATATATTCTACTCTAGGTGCAGCCTTAGGTGTTTTTGCTGTCTTATTACTAAATGGAACAACTATACAAAATGAATGGACTCTTGTCTTAATTGGTCTAATACCTATCTTTTTCATTAATATACTTGTGACCATTATTAATAATAAGAAGGAAAATAACAATCAAATATTTGAAGATAATGTAAAAACGAGGCATACATTTAAAAATTTTGTATCTATTTTACTATTAGCTACGATATTTACCATATTCTTAGGTACATTAATTCTAAATTATTTTAACAGAGCAATAGAATATTCATACATATATAATCTATTTTTTGTTATGTTAATTATACTGTCCATTGGTTCTTATGTTATAAAAAAGAAATAACTATATTATGCATCCTTATATGTGCTCAAATAAAACTTGTTCAACTAATTTTTTATGGTTTTGTTGATCAGAAAATGTAAAAATTAATTTTGCATTTTTTAAAGCCTCTATTCCATCTTGTTCATGTTTTTCCTTAAAACACGATAATCCTTTGTAATAATATAATTCTCCATGAAGATAATACGTTTTTAACTCGACACAAAGGCGTATTCCCTTATTTGCATTTAAGCTCACCTCTGAATATTTTTTTACACTATATAGGTACCTACAATAATTATAGTAAAACCTTATTCCTTGCCTAGGTTCAGTTAACCTAGGTCTTTTTTTAAATAAATTTTCCACCTGATTATAATAAAAACTTGCATCCACCCATTCTTTTTCTTGAGTATAAATTACCGCGATGGAAAGTAATGCGTTAAAGTCCTCCTGAAGAAACACTTCTGAATTTTGAGAACTTTGAGTGAGTGTTTCTTGTAACCTTTTTAGTGCTCCTTCTTTATCATTATTAAGGTAATAATTACATAGTGCGAAGTGATACTTGAAAAAGTTAGTCATTTTATCAGTTTTAAAATATGGATTTTCTCTTTGACTGTTCAATAAAGATTTTACTTCTTCAAAATTATTTCTTTCTGTAGCATTTCTTACTTGGAAAACAAACTCAGTCATATTTGAGTACATATTATTATCATAAGCATCAAAAAAATAACTAATATCCACGCCCAATTTTAATGAAATGGAATACAAGATATGTGCTGCGGGAGAAATTTCTCCTTTTTCAATCATACTAATATAAGATTGAGCACATATGTTTTCTGCTAACTTCTTTTGAGAAATTTTTTGATGCTTGCGAAGATCCTTTAAACTAGAACCGATTCTATTTACTAGATTATCTTTAATACAATCTCCTCCCTTAATGATGCTAAATACTAAATATTAATATCTTTATAATGTTAGACAAAAATCAATATAAACATTTGATTTCTATAGTGTATTTTACTCTGCCTCGATATTTTGCAGAAAAAAACACTTGAAAAGTTCTAGTATAATATACTCAAAGGTAAAGGAGGTATTTAAAATGAAATTAAGCCAAAAATTGTTAATTGTTCTCAGTACACTTTTTCTTCTTAGTCCATTGTTAACAGAAAATAATGTTACAAAGGCATCAGACGAACACCTACCCCCAGCACATAGTGTGGACCCAGCGAAAGATGGACCAAATACAAACGTGTAATGAATCACACATAGTATATAAGATTTAGAAATGCAACTTGAGTGAATATGAATACTATTAATTCTTTTCAATACTAATTATAACCCTATCAAGGAAAGATTTCCCTTAATGAAACTTCTGGGGTGTCTCTCCTTTTTTTAAAATTATATGCAGTAAAGAAAAAGTTTTTCTGTTAAAGGAGATATTCAAAATAATGTATTTTAATGGTACTATTAGAATATAAAAAGGGATAAAAATGAAAAGGTGGGAATTACTTAATGAAGATAGAATATAGAAATTTAATAGCTTCAGTTTCTATCCTGTTTATTTTGGTGTCTTTAGGATTATTTCTCAAGTCCTTCAACATACCTCAACTTGGTGAACTAGGGAAATTTTTAAAACTATTTAGATAAACAAGTTGTTCCAACCATTTTATCGTGTTCCCTCTTCATGGATATCGAGCATAAACCTGTTAAAAGTTCTTCAACTATTTGCTTTCTTACTACCTTGCCTGGGCACCTCCATTGCAATCATCTATTTCATTAAATAACATGATGAACCGATGTTGTCTTTTCTCCATTTGCTATAAGTAATCGACTCTCTCTTCTTGTTAGAACCTTCAAATCCGACATATTCCCCTTCCATCATTAAAGGCTGGGACGGTTCCATCACTAGCCTAGCATGACCTTCCATAAGCAGTATCGGGATACAATGTAAGATGCTATAGATGTTTTTGTAACATTATTCATCAGCCATTCCACAAGATTATCTTTGGGAGGATTTGTTCTTGATGCCCCGACTGTGACTGTTTGCTCTTTAAATGTATCAAGCAAATTCGTAAATTGTTCTTTAAACTGTTCATTACTTAGTTTACGAGTGTATTGGATTTACCAAAGAAGATCTCTTTATCTCCATTTGACAAAGGTTTATATGTAAACGATTTCTTTTTAAGTAATGTCCCCACTTAAAATATCGATACATTAAACAAGCGTTCACATTCATCCAATGAGGCGACACAAACGATATGCAGGCCTTCAATTTCAAGTAAGGAAATTCTTCGTCAAATGGCATATAGATCTTGTCCACCCCCACTTTCTTCGCAGTGAGTACTGCCGGAAGCATACCTTCAACGGCTCTGACACCACCATCCAAGGATAAAGCTCCTAGAAAAGCGGTGGTATCGGGGCTCCGCACAGTAATTTCCTTCATACTCAAGAGAACTCCAAGTGCCATAGGTAAATCATAGAGAGGTCCGGTCTTTTTCAATTCGGATGGAGACAAGTTAATGATGACTTTCTGATTTACAAGAGTATATCCCATCCCGTGCAAGGCAGCCGTCACTCTTTCTTTAGACTCTTTCACCGAGGCATCGGGTAAGCCGACAATGACGAATGATTCCGATCCCTGCATGGTTCTCACTTCTACACTTACTTTATAGCCAAGCTTTTCAAACTAATGCTTGTCACTTTACTTGTCAGAGAGACTCCCCCGCTTTTCAAGTTTATTTTCCACGTAGGATTGGCAACAGATATGAACCGGTTCAAGAAAGAAGGAATACGTTTTGGTAGGATCAACGTGAGGGTTATCAGAAGGTGTAATATAAGAAGAATAACTGCTCTAGGGGTAGCCTTCACAGAGAGTGACCATTTTTGCTTCCAACGGATTTCGATGAATATAGCGGCTGACTTCCAAAAAATAGTCACTGGATTCAATCAGCTCGTCCCCATATCTGCCATCAGGTCGGGGGTCTGACCCCAATGTTCAGAACAACTAACAGACTGAAAGAAATAATCTACAATTCCAATATTATACAAAATATTACTAATCCCTACCTATACGATTAAATTTTTTAAAAAAGAAGCACAACAACCCAACCGTCGCACTTCTTCTTTTACAAATCAGACACAACCTCCGTGAACATTCCTGTGAAATATGATTATTCGGGGCGTCACTGTGACCAGGAGTTAAATTCAAAGGGTGTCGACCGATGCCTCCAATGTCTTTTCAGGAAAAAGAAATTCCTCAATCCATTTATCTGTCATTTCTTCCTCTAAAGGACAGGCTAACCCCTTTTTTCTGCAAGGCCGATAATCTCTGTTACTTTTTGACGAGAATGACCAGTATTTGAGGCAATACCTCTAAGGCTAATACCCTCATAGTGCAATTCCAATATCTTTCCATAATGAATCATACAAAAATACCTCCTGAATAATAATGACACACCCGAAGGTGTGCTCACTAATTATACAGAAGGCAATAGTGGTAAATAGAATGTCATTGGTGGTACATTTCATTGGCCGTAATTAATAATCAATTAACCATCATTCAACATTCCCCAGTCCAACAATTAACACACATCAAGACAACTAAAACATTCTCGTGAAACACCTCTGTGAAACAAGATCTTTCGGGGCGTCACTGTGACCAGGAGTTCACTCTTTTCTTATAGGGCATTATGTCTCCCTCGCAATCACCGTTTGTTTATTCTGCCCCCAGCGTCTTAAGGTCATCGCTTCCCAAATGGCTTGATCAGCTATTCTTTCCTCTCCTGCTAAATCAGAAATGGTCCTTGCGAGTCTGATCATTTTAATCTGGACACGATTGCTCCAGTTTTGTTTAGAAGAAACATGGGTAAGTGTCTTTTTCTGTTCCGATGTCAAGGTACTCGTTTCCACCAAGGGTTCAAACGGAACATTCGCATTGGATACTTCTTGTTGATACCTGTCAACCTGGCGCAGGCGTGCTGTTTCCACTCGTTTCCGAATTTCGTATGAGGTTTCTTGCATCGTGGAGGGCTGGTTTACATTGACCGACTGCAAGGATAAGAGAATATGAATATAGCCAATGAAATGTACCACTCTTGCCATGTTTTTAGCCCATCTATGACAAGTTTTTGTACCACCTCTGCCATGCAAAGGACCACCCTTCTATATAATTGAAATGCACCTTACGGTGTAAATCAGTTATACAGGAGGTTTTTTTTGTGATTAAGTATCGGGAAATCCTGAGGCTGCACGCTCAGGGAATTAGTCAGAGAGGAATTGCGTCAAGCACTTCAAACTCTAGGACAACAATTCGGGAAGTGGTGAAAAGGTCTGAAGAACGTAATACCAGGTGGCCATTGGATGAAGGGGTAACTGACCAGGACTTACAGGAATTATTGTTTCCGGAGAAACATGCTTCCTTTGATTTTAGAAGAAAGCCAGACTGTGAATATATTCATAAAGAATTAGCGAAACCGGGCGTTAATTTAACACTTTTGTGGGAGGAATATTCCCTCAGCTGTCGATCAAACGAGGAGATTCCATATAGCTATCGTCAGTTCTGCAGAGTTTACCATGATTATGCTAGAAAAACAAAAGCTACAATGCGTATTAAACGAAAACCAGGTGAATTACTAGAAGTGGATTGGGCCGGCAAAACAATGGCAATAAAAGATCAACTTACTGGTGAAAATATACCAGTGTATATTTTCGTTTCTGCCCTACCGTGCAGTCAATATGCCTACGTGGAAGGGTTCTTGTCAATGAATGCAGAGTCATGGATTTCAGCTCACATTCACGCATTTCAGTTTTACCGAGGCGTTCCAAGGGTCATTGTACCGGATAACCTCAAAACAGGTGTAGTAAAAGCATCAAAATATGAACCTATTATTCATAAAGGCTATCAGGAGATGGCCGAGCACTATCACACAACTATTGTGCCCGCGCGAGTACGCCATCCGAAGGATAAAGCTAGTGCTGAAAGTACAGTAGGGCACATTTCAACGTGGATTATTGCTTCACTACGGAACCAAGAGTTTTTCAGTTTAAAAGAGTTAAATGATGCGGTTAAAGATAAGCTAGTGGAATTTAATAATAAACCATTTCAAAAGAAACAGGGAAGCAGACATACGGCATTTCTAGAAGAAGAGCACTTCGCGTTAACACCGTTGCCTGCTTCATCATACGAAATCGCAACTTGGCAAATTGCGACCGTACAATATGATTATCACATAGAAGTAGATAAAATGTTTTATTCTGTTCCTTACGATTATGTAAAGTACGTGGTCGATATTCGTGTCACTAGAAGTATTGTAGAAGTGTTTTATAAAGGCTTACGGATCGCTTCGCACAAAAAGATGAAAGGAAAACTGGGTCAATTCGAGACACTACCTGAGCACATGCCAAAAGAACATAAACAATATATTGATTTTGACACTTCCTATGTACGCCAATGGGGAGAAAAAGCTGGTCCTAATATATTAACCACCATTAATAGTATCCTCGCTTCTTATCGTGTTGAAAAACAGGCACTAAAATCCTGTTTGGGACTCATTAAGTTGGCAGATCAACATTCAGTAGAGCGTGTAGAAAAAGCTTGTGAGCGCGCTCTATTGTATACAACTAGACCTACTCTTACAAGTATCAAAACTATTCTTAAAAATGGACAAGATAAACTCCCAGTCACTATTGAAAAGGATAGTACTAGAAAAGAAGTGAAGCCCAACCCTTACGGTTTTACAAGAGGTGCTGACTATTATGGAGGTAAGAAATAATGACCACTGAAAACACTTTATCCAAACTAAATGATATGAGAATGACAGCGATGGCTGAAAGATATATGGATCAATTGAAAAACCCCGAGTATCAGGACTTATCGTTTGAGGATCGATTCGCAATGCTTGTTGACATTGAGTGGGGGCGTAGAAAAAATGCCAAGCTTGACCGCCTCATCAAAAGTGCCGAGTTCAGAGAGAGCCAGGCATGTATAGAAAATGTAGAATATTTTGCAGATCGGAAGCTGGATAAAACGCAAATTCTAAGATTATCAACTGGTAGATATATTCAGGAGAAGCACAATATTATTATAAAAGGCGCATCAGGAAACGGAAAAACTTACATGGGATGTGCTTGTGAACGCTAAACTAAAGTTAACACTTTTTGCTCATTAAAAATGAACACATTATATCACCTTCACTAGACCTTCGGTATACTACTATTATTGGAGCATCTAGGGAGGCCAACGGAGTGAAAAAGTG
>NZ_VCQN01000007.1 GCF_005938125.1 Bacillus sp. BHET2 | reverse complement strand
CACGCCGCCAGCGTTCGTCCTGAGCCAGGATCAAACTCTCCGATAAAAGTTTGAATAGCTCTTTAAAAATAAATCTAGAATTTACGTTGACGTATTGTCTTGTTTTGTTCAGTTTTCAAGGTTCAATGTGTAAGTGCTTCGTTTAAGCGACTTTTTTATCTTATCAAGATGAGACCTTAATGTCAACAACTTTTTAAGTCTTTTTTAAGTCGCCACTGACCGCTCGTTGTCGTCGTTCAGCAGCGACATTGACTAATATATCAAGCTTCAAGTATGAAGTCAACGAAAAAATAATATTTTACTATAATTATTTCGCAACGCGATAATAGCGGTGGTAGATCCCCTGCCCCTTTGTCTCCACATCTACGATTTCAACGAAGCCCTTATCAGTTAAATATTCGATAAGCATACTTAAATCCACGGAATAATGTTTTGCTTCTGAATGATTGAGTAGATCTTGGAATGTCCAGTGTTCTTTTTGATCAAGGATGTTTAATAGATGCTCGGTAGATACCTTTGTTCGTGAGTGAATAAGAAACTCACTTGCCAGAAATAGCAGTTCGAGTCGTTTATCGATTTCTTCATCACTTGTAACAAGTTCTTCATATAACTTATAAATCTCTGGCTCTATTTGTTTAACCTGATTCCATACGGTCACTTCGGGATGGAATCCGTTTTCGATTACTGCCAGTCTAGCTAAATGATGCAATGAATGAACGATATGATTGTAGGCATCTAAATAATGCTTACTTTCAAAGAATTCTTTGCCGTCCAGGTAACGGCGGATCAACTTGGCGAATTCCATCCCCATCTTTATCTTTCTTCCATAGAAAGGAAAGTCTCGTAGCTCTGTTTTCAGATTATGAATATATTCGTTGCGATCGAAAAGGACTTTGCCGTTTAACAGCCAATCAATTACTTTGCGGTTGGACCCAAGTAAGATCCACTCGTTCAGTTTGGCTTCGGTTACGACATGCAAGGCTGCCTTTTGTTCTTTATAGGAATAATGCTTGATGAAGACCGGCTCGTCGCTTTCTTTCACTACCAGAAAAAGGACGATATCAAAGGTATCGGTCAACGGACTTGATTTCTTGCTTTGTTCTATTAGAAGCGCTCCTAAAGTATTGGGGTGACTTGTACGCTCTTGGTATATCGGTCGTAAAATATCTTCCATTTCATACTCCTCCACATCACTCATTGGTTGGTTACTAATTCGACATTCATAGGGGATTTCCTTCTCTTATTATAGTCATTTTTCGACAAAATGGTTTCGTATCCCTCTTCTTACAACAAATATGGTATAGTATTTTTTTAGGAGGGACAAACAAATGGCTAAAAATTACTCGAGTAAAATCAATAAAATCCGTACGTTTGCCTTAAGTTTAGTTTTCATCGGCTTCATCATTATGTACGTAGGTATATACTTTAGAGAACATCCGTGGGTTATGACAACATTTATGTTGCTGGGTTTTTTAGGGATTATCGGAAGCACAGTTGTCTACTTCTGGATTGGGATGCTATCCACTAAGGCTGTTCAGGTGACATGCCCTAATTGTGGAAAGGTCACCAAGGTACTAGGACGTGTAGACATGTGTATGTATTGCAATGAACCTCTTACTCTTGACCCGAATCTTGAAGGCGAAGCGTTTAATGAAGACTACAATAAAAAGAAAAGATAAATCTCCATGAAAAAAGACCTTCAGCTGAAGGTCTTTTTTCATCCCTATCAAAATAAAAGAATGGTTCTGAATTCAGAACCATTCTCAACTAGTGTGTTTCTTTCGTAGAGCATTCAGAGCAGGTTCCGTATATTTCCATACGGTGGTTGCTCACTTTAAATCCCGTTACATGGGAAGCGAGGTGTTCCACTTCGTCCAGACCAGGATAATGAAAGTCGACGATTTTCCCACAGTCATCACAGATGACATGATAATGATCCGTCGTCACAAAGTCGAAGCGACTAGAGGCATCACCATATGTCAACTCTTTCACTAATCCTACTTCACGAAATACTCGTAAGTTATTGTATACAGTCGCCACACTCATGTTAGGGAATTTACCTTCGAGTGCTTTATATATGTCATCAGCAGTTGGATGGGCCATTGAATCAATGAGATACTCTAATATCGCATGACGTTGAGGAGTGATACGGACTCCCGTTTCCTTCAATGTCGAAATCGCTTCTTTTAATTGTCCTTCTTCAGACATCGTCATGCACCTCTTTTCATAAGAATTATTATTTTATAATCTTTATAAATAGTGTACTAATCAACGGTCCCTTTTGTCAATCTTTCTCACTGTTCACTCATGTAAGTTTTGTTCCTTTTCCCCCAGCTGCTGGTTGATGTAACGTCCGGCAACGAAAAGGTAATCGGAGAGTCGGTTCAAATAAGACATGACCAATGGATTAATCTCTTCATCAATCCCGACAGCTTCCCTTTCGGCTCTTCTTACAATTGTCCGGGCTGTATGAAGTGCTGCTCCAGACGGGTGACCTCCGGGAAGAATAAAATTACTAAGTGGGGAGAGTGATCCATCGAGAAAATCGATTTGTTCTTCTAATTCCTTTATATGTAAATCTTCTAGTTTCCACTTTACCTCTTTCCCTAAAGGAGTAGCCAGTTCCGCTCCAACATGAAACAGAATCGTTTGCACCTTATGAAAAAATCCCTCGAATTGTTCTTTCCCATCAAAATATTCGGATTTGATGTAACTTAGACCTAAACCAATCATAGAATTTGCTTCATCGCATGTTCCATAAGCTTCCACGCGCTGATCTTTTTTGGAAACGCGCGTACCGTATACCAATGAGGTGGTTCCTTTGTCTCCCGTTTTCGTATAAATTTTCATACTAATATCCCCTCTCTATATCAATCACGTTAATAAAGTTTTCCCTATTTTCACTGTATGTAGATAAATTCTTCTTAAAAATATCAAATGCTCTAGGCATATATTCTGATGTGATGCTTGATAGGTGAGGTGTCACGGTTATTCCTTCAGCTTTCCAAAACGGATGCTCTTTAGGGAGTGGCTCTTTATCAAACACATCAAGATATATATGACCGATTAACTTCTTTTCAGTGGCTTCAAGGATAACGGATTCCTCTACCAGGTCGCCTCGCCCAATGTTGATAAAAACAGCTGTTTCTTTCATTTGCTCAAAATGGTCAACGGTTAAGATGTGTTTCGTTTCCTCAGTGCTCGGTAATACAGATACGATATAATCGGCGTCTGGCAACTGGTCTCTAAATGTTTCCAAGGTCAACATTCTATCGAAATATTCTCTTGTTTCCCCTGTAGAGTTCACACCAATCACCTTCATTTGAAACGCTTGTGCAAGGCGGGCGATTTCCCCTCCGATGGCACCTGCCCCCAATATAAGAAGAGTTGCTTGATAAATCTCTGAGGTAGGAAGTCTCCTACTCCAAAGGGCATCTCTCTCCTGTTTCCATACAGTTTGAAGTTGTTTCGCATGCTGAAGCATTAGTCCAATTGTAAATTCCGCCATCGGAGTTTTATGGATCCCTCTTGCATTGGTTACGAATATACCTTTCTTCCCGATGGCTTCGAATGGCATCTTTTCTAAACCTGCCGAGGTGACCATGATCCATTTACATTTATGACTCATGTTTATATGATCACTCGTTAAATCTTCCCCCATTGTTACAATCACTTCTCCGTTTGGAAGCTCTCTTTCTGCTTCACGGATATTTTTATAAAAGAGAAATTCAACCTGCGGAAAGCTATTCTTCAAGTCTGACATAAATTCTTCCTTAGGATGAAATGTACTAATGATTTTCATGAGGTTGCCTCCCGTCCCTATTGCCCATTATTTTACCATATAGACGAGATCCCTCCCTAGTATTAACCACATTTGCGCATAAAAAAAGAGGATCGACCTGGTCGATCCTGCTAAACGGATGAGACTGACTTTTTGAGGAGGTTGCCCTACTCTTACTATATGTCCATACGGCTTTTGTGAATGGACAAAAGCCTCACACGAGTTAAAATAGGCTTGAAAATAGGCTTATGAAAGATTCTCCTTAATATACTCGAGAGCTTCTTCCACATGTCCCTTCACTTTCACCTTTCTCCACTCCTTTGATAAGTTCCCTTCTTTATCGATGATGAAGGTGGAACGCTCGATCCCCATGTATTCTTTCCCGAAGTTTTTCTTCAGCTTCCACACGCCGTATTCCTCTGCCACCTTATGATCTTCATCAACAAGAAGCAGGAACGGCAGTCCATGTTTGTCTACAAATTTTTCATGTTTATCAACTGGATCCGGACTCACTCCAAGGATAACAGCATCAAGATCTTCAAAGCTCTCGTGCTGATCCCTGAAATCACACGCTTCTGTTGTGCAGCCAGGCGTCATGTCCTTCGGGTAAAAATAAAGGACTACATTTCTTCCTTGATAATCTGAAAGCTTCACTTTTTCTCCATTGCTTGCAAGTAGTTCGAATTCAGGCGCTTTTTGATCAACTGTCATATTTTCCCCTCCTATTGTGTACTGACCTTAGCGTACCCAATAGGAGGGGAAAACTCAAACCATATGCTACTTGCTTTCGAAGTTAAGGAAGGATTTTACGACAAAGGCTGCGGGAATCGTATATCCAAGCCACGATTCAATAAGGGCAATCCCTCTCCCAATCCCCACAGGCGTTACATCTCCATACCCTACAGAGAAGAGGGTGATGCCACTGAAATACATCGTCGTAAAAAAATGATCGAGAAAATCACCCGCTATAGGGGTCCCTTCTTCTACAAGGATCGGAATTCCCTCGAGCTCAAGCAAGGTGAACAATAGGCCAAAACCGATCATAATTGTAATGTAGCTCATTCCCAAAAAAAGAAAATGATGAAAGGAAACATGATGCTCTTTCCACCTTGAAGGATAAAATAATGCGCGGAGGCTCATGACCATACAGAAAAGAATAAAAAAGCTAATGATATAAAGCATGTACATACCCTCTTTTTTCCGCTTGTCTTAGTATATGTACGCTTATCTTCACTAAATCATTCTAATTACCTGCACCTCGGTACCGTTTCACACCTTCATTCCATAACACAATCGAAAAAATAAAAAATCCGATTCCGACAAATGGAGTGAGGAACGAATACGTGTACCATTCAGTCTTTTCAAGGAAAAAAGCAGCTGGATATACGCCAACAAATGCGAAAGGAAGAATCCAGGTCAATACAAACCGGATTACATTGTTATAAATATCGACCGGGTACCTTCCATAATTCCCGATATTGTACATCATTGGCATGATAGATGTTTTCGCATCAGACCAAAAGGCAATACTTGCAAGGGCGATAAATATCCCTGCATAAACGAGCGCACCCCCGAAAACAAAAATGATGAACAGGATCGGTTCAAACCATTCAAACGTAATATCAAGTCTGCCTCCTGCGTAAAACATGACAGCCATTCCTGTGATCACTCCGAAAAGAGACTCTAACTCCATCCGCTCTAAAATCACTTGAAATAAGCTATGGATGGGTCTCGTCAAAATCCTGTCGAACTCCCCCTTCACCACGTATCTGTCATTAAAATCCCATATATTGAAGAACGAACTAAATAGAGCAAACGGAACCAAGAAGAAGCCATAAATGAAAATGATTTCGTCTCTGGTCCACCCACTCAACATCTGGGTGTGTCCGAATACAACCAGAATGAATACTAGATTCACAGCTTGAAATAATAAATCAGATAGAATTTCGACAATCAAGTCGGCTCTATATTGCAGCCTGATCTTCATGTACTGGGCGACGTATTGAAAAAACATCTTCACATAAAACATCGGTCACCCTCCTTGAATAATCATTTGTTTTTTTGCAATGACCCAGAGCACTTTAATGGGTATAAGAAGAAGCAATGACCACATACCTTGCATCATTATGGCATTAAAGGCTTCTGATGTTGAAAATCCATTGGTGAAAATCATGCTCGGAACATAACTGATACTCTGAAACGGCAAGTACTCCATCACGTTCTGCGCCCACAAAGGAAAGAAGTGAATCGGAAGCAATAACCCTGAGAACAAGTCGATCACAACCCGCTTTGCCCGGATCAAACCATCATTATTGAATAAGAAGAACGTGGTAATTCCCGTCAGTAAATTGATCTGAGTATTAATGATGAAACTAAACAAGATAGAAATGGCAAATAAACCTATCGTGTCAAATCCTGTACCGATTTGAAGAGGGAAAACCAAGCTTACGATGATCATACCTGGGAATGAAAAGAACGCCAACCTGAACACTCCTTCTCCCAGTCCCTGCATCGTTTTCATTCCAAGGTAGTTATAGGGTCGGATAAATTCAACGGCCACCTTCCCCTCTTTTATTTCTTGTGCAATTTCCCTATCAATATTATTAAAGTAAAATGCCCTCGCCATCCAGGAGACAGCTACATAAGTGGTCATTTGAATGATCGATAATCCTTCAATATCCTGTTTCCCACCGTAGATGGCCTGCCATAAGAAATAGTAGGCACCGATATTAATACTGTAAATTAATATTCCACTATAATAGTTAGTTCGATATGCTAGCATCATCAGGAATCGGATGCGAATCATTTCGATATACTTAGCCATGATAACCTCCTTGACATGATCTACCGAATGGAATGACTACTTCTATTCCATTGCTCACCTTGCCACTGCCCCTTTTTCATAAATGTTCCGAATGATCTCCTCAGTGGTCGTTTCTTCTATCTTCATGTCCTTCACTTTAAAGTTCGCAACAACTCTAGTTATAAGCTGTGAAATGATTTCTTCATCCGCTTCTGTAACCGCTGAATAAGTCTGCTTTTTCTCATCAAAAGACCACGAGATGTTTTGATTTTTTGTGAGGTCAATTAAGGCAGACAAGGACGTATCATCGAGGAATTGAAATACGACTTCCTTTTGGTCTCCCCAATTTTCTTTCAACTGGCTGAGTTCCCCGTCGTAAATGATTTTCCCTTCATCTAACATTACGACACGTTCACATAGAGCTTCAATGTCGGTTAAATCATGGGTTGTCAATAGAATCGTGGTATTGTATTTCTCGTTGATTTCTTTTAGAAACTGGCGAATTTTCAGCTTCACGAGAACATCTAATCCGATTGTCGGTTCATCAAGGAAGAGTAAAGGCGGATTATGTACTAGTGCTGCTGCTAATTCACATCTCATTCGCTGCCCAAGTGACAGCTTACGGACAGGCTTGTCCAGAAGCGGAGCAATGTCCAAAGTTTCAATCACATGATCCATATGCTCCTTGTATTGTTGATCCGGTACTTTGTACACTTTCTTCAACAACTGAAAGGATTCTTGTACCGCAATATCCCACCAGAGCTGTGAACGTTGACCGAATACTACGCCGATGGTCTGGACGAATTTTTCACGATCACGATGAGGGTTCATTCCGTTTACAGTCACCTCTCCTCCTGTCGGGGTCAAAATCCCAGTCATCATTTTGATTGTCGTGGACTTTCCTGCTCCATTTTCACCAATGTATCCGACCATCTCACCCTGTTTCACATGAAAAGAAATATCGTTTACGGCAGGAACAATTTTATAATTACGGGTAAACAAATCCCTAAACGCACCCTTAAGTCCTGAACGACTGGAAAAAGCTTTGAATTCTTTACGCAAATGATTCACTTCAATTGCATTCATCTTGCGTCCTCCTAGATTAAAATAAGTATAGGTGTATCTTTAACAAACAAAGAATAGTGTACCACACAGACCTATGTCCAATTGAACAGTCTGCTTTTGAAATTAGTGTACCCATTGATTCCCTATTTGCTAAAGTGGAAAAGACCGTACTACAATAGAAGATGTACTACATAGAAAAATACATTCTTTCCGGGAGGACACACATGAAATTCACTGAATCAGAAACTTTACATACAGAAGCGCTGGAACATATTGTCGGAGGTGTAAACAGCCCATCTCGTTCCTATAAAGGAGTAGGCGGCGGTTCCCCTGTTGCCATGGAAAGAGGACAGGGTGCGTACTTCTGGGATGTTGATGGAAACAAATATATCGATTACCTTGCAGCATACGGCCCGATCATAACCGGACATGCCCACCCTCATATTACAGAGGCGATTACGAAAGCAGCAGAAAATGGGGTTCTTTATGGAACGCCAACCCGTCATGAAGTGAAGTTTGCCAAAATGATCAAAGAAGCCATGCCTTACATGGACAAAGTCCGATTCGTTAACTCAGGTACAGAAGCGGTAATGACCACAATCAGGGTGGCAAGAGCGTATACAGGTAAAGACAAAGTCATCAAGTTTGCAGGTTGTTACCACGGCCACTCAGATTTAGTCTTGGTCGCAGCAGGTTCTGGTCCTGCTACACTAGGGACTCCAGATTCTGCAGGCGTTCCAAAGAGCATCGCGCAGGAAGTTATCACTGTCCCATTTAACGACATTGAACCATTTAAGGCAGCTATGGAAAAATGGGGAGATCAAATCGCGGCGGTTCTTGTAGAGCCGATCGTCGGAAACTTTGGAATTGTAGAGCCAAAGGAAGGCTTCCTCGAACAAGTGAATGACATCGCTCATAATGCCAGTTCCCTTGTCATTTATGATGAAGTCATCACGGCATTCCGCTTCATGTATGGCGGCGCACAAGACATGTTAAAAGTGAAACCAGATTTAACAGCCCTGGGAAAAATCATTGGCGGTGGTCTCCCTATCGGTGCATATGGCGGGAAGAAAGAAATTATGGAACAAGTGGCACCATTAGGACCTGCTTATCAGGCAGGAACAATGGCAGGTAACCCAGCATCGATTCTTTCTGGGATCGCTTGTCTTGAAGTGTTGAAAGAAGATGGAGTATACGAAGAATTAGACCGACTTGGGGCTATGCTCGAAAAGGGTATATTGACTGCAGCTGAAAAGTATAACACACCAATCTCCATCAACAGGCTGAAGGGTGCTCTTACACTCTACTTCACAACAGAGAAAGTGGAAAACTATGATCAAGCGGAAGCAACCGATGGCGAAATGTTTGCCAAGTTCTTTAAGCTGATGTTGAATCAAGGAATCAATCTTGCTCCTTCCAAATACGAAGCGTGGTTCCTTACAACGGCTCATACTGAACAGGATATCCAGGAAACCCTTAAAGCGGTCGATCGTGCTTTCGGACAATTAATATAGAAGAATATCAACAAAAAGACTGCCCAGACCGGAGATCACACCCAGGCTGGGCAGTCTTTTCTGTTATCCTGTCGAATAATCCCTCTTTATCTTACATATCTATAGACGTTGTAATAGATAGATTGGTTTATGCCTATCCCGAAAAAGGTACATATTTTGTATGAACTTATTTAAAATTGCCTATTGATATTGCTTGTAAGTACATGTATAGTACAGTATTGTTTATAAATAAGTTACACAAGAAAGGATCCTAATTCCATGAAACTTGGTGCTCGCATCCTTAAGACAGGAATTGCGATTGTATTAGCATTACTTGTATCCCAGCTTCTAGGCATACCGTCTCCAGTGTTCGCTGGAATTGCAGCGGTCTTTGCCGTCCAGCCCACCATTTACCGTTCTTATTTATCTATTATCGAACAAATTCAAGCAAACTTGATTGGTGCGGGTATTGCCGTTTTATTCGTCCTATTATTTGGGAGCAACCCGCTGATTGTCGGTCTTGCTGCCGTGATTGCCATTGCTATCATTCTAAAATTAAAGCTACAAAATACAATCGGTTTGGCGTTAGTGACGATGATTGCCATCATGGAAGTGACGGATCAGGACTTTATTCAATTCGCATTTATCCGATTCTCAACCATTATGATCGGAGTTTTCTCATCATTTTTTGTAAATTTGATCTTCCTTCCACCAAAATATGAAACGAAGCTTTATCATAAAGTATCAGATTCTACAGAGGAAATCTTAAAGTGGATCAGGTTAAGCACAAGGCATGCGACCGAATTTCATCTGTTAAAAAAAGATCTGGAACGCATAAAAGAAAAGCTGATAAAAGTCGATCAACTATATCTTCTCTATAAAGAAGAACGTGATTACTTCAAGAAAAATTCGATTGGGAAAAGTCGAAAGCTCGTTATCTTCAGACAAATGATTTCATCAACAAATCGAAGCTTCGAAATCTTGAAGCGTTTAAACCGATACGAAAATGAAATCTTTCAATTACCTGATGAATTACGAGGTGTCATTAAAAATCAACTTGATTGTTTGCTGACTTACCATGAACAGCTTCTATTGAAGTTTCTCGGTAAGATGCATCCAAACGCAGAATCAGAAGCTCAACAGGACGTGTGTCTCCACCGTAAAGAGCTGATGAAAATCATGCTTGAGGAAGTCAATCATCATAAAAAAGACGACAATATCCACAACTTCCATCTGCTTCATATTTTCTCGGCCATTTTTGAATACGATGAACATCTCGAACATTTGGAGAAGCTTATTACAAGCTTTCAATCGTATCATAAAGAAGATAATGAAGTGATGATCGGGGAAGAGGAAGAATAAATAGACAAAAACGGAGCCAGGTTCATATCCTGGCTCCGTTTTTACTTTATTTAGTTTTTCATTTTAGGGTCAAGAGCATCTCGAAGCCCATCCCCCATCAGATTAAACCCTAATACCGTCAGCATGATGGCAAGTCCAGGAAAAATCATCGTCCATGGGGCTTGAAGCATATACTGCCTTGCATCGGACAACATTTTCCCCCATTCAGGTTCAGGTGCCTGAGCCCCTAGACCAAGGAAACCAAGTGCCGCAGCTTCAATGATGGCAGTTGCAATGGCAAGGGTTCCTTGCACGATGATCGGAGCCATACTGTTCGGCAACACGTGACTGAAGAGGATCCGACTATCGCTCATCCCAATTGCTTTCGCAGCCATCACATACTCTTCCTGCTTAACACTCAACACCCTCGAACGGATGAGTCGTCCGAAGTTAGGAATATTTATGATAGCGATGGCGATTAGTGCATTTCTAAGGGACGGCCCTAGAGCAGCTACAACGGCGATTGCTAACAGGATACTCGGAAACGCAAGCATGATGTCAAAAATACGAGAGATGATGGTATCGACCCATCTTCCGTAATAACCTGCTACAATCCCCAACAAACTCCCAATTACAGAAGATCCAATTACAGCGAAGAATCCAACCCATAAGGAAATACGCGATCCATGAATGATTCTTGATAAAATATCTCTTCCAAAGTCATCCGTTCCTAACCAGTGTTCAGCAGACGGGGCTTTCAGTCGTTGAGATAAGTCTTGTTCATTTATACCTTGTGGTGCGATGACCGGAGCTGCAATAGCCAGGATAATGAAGAACAAGACAATACAAAAACCGACTAAAGCAATCTTATTCTTCGTGAAGCTTTTCCATGCTTCCTTCCAGGGAGAGACCGTTTCTTCCTCCATAGAAGGCTGAAGCTCTTTTTGCGGTTCTGCTATTTCTGCCATGAGTGTTCACCTCTTTTTTTCTATTGATGTTAGTTGTATTTAATTCGAGGATCGACAGCCGCATAAAGAAGGTCAACAATTAAATTAATCGTGACGAAAATCGTAGCGACCACCAGAATGCCTGATTGAACGACAGGATAATCCCGGTAACCAATCGCTTCATAAATATAGCGACCGATTCCTGGCCAGCCGAAGATGGTCTCTGTTAGGATCGCACCCCCAAGCAATAAGCCCATTTGCAGGCCAATTACGGTTAATACAGGAATGATGGCGTTTTTCAACGAATGCTTGTACACTACCCAGAACATCTTCAAGCCTTTTGCACGGGCAGTACGAATGTAATCCGAACGCATGACCTCTAACATACTCGAACGTGTCATACGTGCGATGATCGCCATCGGAATAGTTGCTAGCGCGACTCCCGGCAGAATAATGTGTTTAAATACATCCCCTAACTGATCAAATCGCCCTTGCATGAGCGTATCCAGGATATAGAAATTTGTGATGGCATCAACAGGGTTTCGAATATTCTCCCGTCCCGTTGTAGGAAGCATGTCAAGCTGAATACCGAATGTCCACTGCTCCATTAACCCTAACCAGAAAATCGGCACCGATACCCCGATTAGTGCCAGGATCATGGCCGTATAATCAAACCAGGAATTTTGGAACCATGCACTGATGATACCGGCATTCACACCAATGACAATTGCTATGATGATGGCTACAATGGCCAATTCGGCCGTGGCCGCCAAGTATGGCCAAATTTCAGTAGAAACTTCCGTCTTGGTTCTCAAGGAACTGCCTAGGTCTCCCGTTAACAACCCTTTTAAGTAATCAATATATTGGATATACCAGGCATTATCGAGCCCAAGCTGATCCCTTAATGCTGCAACGGCTTCTTTGGTAGCCTGCTGCCCAAGAATGACCTGAGCGGGATCTCCTGGAATGGCACGGATGATTGAAAAAACGATAAGAGTCATCCCCAGTAAAACAGGAATGAGCTGAAGTAATCTACGAATGGTGTATTGGAACATCATGTTCACCTCTCTAAGTGGAGATTCTGATTTAGATAGAATAGTAAATTGCATAGCAGGTGTTACTTGTTTACTTGTCCAGCTGCGCCTCGAGGTCATTTCCAATCAAGCTAGTTGAGGGCAAAGAACGCCCTCATCTGCTTGCTCAGAAATGCTTGTCGGGCCTGAACAGTCGGCTCCGCTTTTCTTTTTGTCCAGCTGCGGGGCTTAGAGGCTCGAGGTCATAAGGCCAGCCCACCAAAAAGGCAAAAGACGCCTTTCCGGTGGACTTGCCTTATGCTTGTCGCCTCTGGGCAAAGCCCCTCCGCTTTTCTATGTACAAAGGGGAGAAATCGTAGATGTCTCCCCTTTGGGTTGTTGCTTATTACTCCATGTCCACTGCGCCTAACCAGTCGGAACCAGTTGGATGTGGCTTGAAGTTTTTAAGTGCAGCGCTTCCTGCTAGTAATGGTGTAGAGTGAGCAAGTGGTACCCAAGGAGCATCCTCATGGATGATTTCTTGTGCTTTTTTGTACAGCTCTTCACGTTTTGCAGGATCTACTTCTGTTTGAGCATCGATCAGGATTTTGTGTACCTCTTCGTTTTTGTAGTAAGAATAGTTGTTGCTTCCGATATTGTCTTGATCAAGTAGTACATAAAGGAAGTTATCAGCGTCTCCATTATCACCAGTCCAACCAAGTAAGAATGCGTCAGCTTCTCCGTTTTTAGCTTTTTCCAAGTAAGTCGCCCACTCGTAAGAAACGATTTTGGCTTTCACACCTACTTCAGCTAGATCCGCTTGAATCGCTTCCGCTACTTTTTGACCATCCGGCATGTATGGACGAGGTACAGGCATAGCCCATAGTTCCATTTCAAATCCGTCTTTATGGCCTGCTTCAGCAAGAAGTTCTTTCGCTTTTTCAGGATTGTACTCATAAGGTTCGATATCTTCATTGTACCCACCGATTACTGGAGGCATTGGGTTTTTCGCCATTTCTGCTTTTCCTTCGAAGAACGCATCAATGATTTCTTGCTTGTTGATTGCATAGTTGATTGCTTGACGTACTTTCGGATCATCGAAAGGCTTACGAGTTGATGTTAAACCTAAGTACCCGACGTTCATGGATGGACGTTCGAATAATTGCAGGTTGTCATCGCCTTCCACTTTACTTGCGTCACTTGGGTTAACACCATCTGCAAGGTCGATTTCACCTGAGATCAGTGCATTTAGACGAGCCGAGTTCTCAGGAATTGATTTGAAAACGACTTGATCTAATTTAGGTAAATCTTTGTTCCAGTAGTCTTCATTTTTCTCAAGTACGATTTTATCATTACGTTTCCACTCAACAAATTTGAAAGGACCAGTCCCTGCATCTGTCGGCGTTTCACTAAGCTTATCTCCTAATTCATCAATTGCTTTAGGGCTTACGATCGCAAATGGACTCATAGCAACATTCTTCAAGAATGGAGCTTGAGGACGCTTTAATACGAATTCCACAGTCATGTCATCTGTAGCTTTCACTTCTTTAATAACATGACCTTCATCGGCTTTGAAACCGCCAAACATTGAACCGTAGTAAGGGAATTGATCTGCATTCCCGTTCATCCAACGCTCGAAGTTTTTCACAACAGCATCTGCATTTAAATCTGTGCCATCTTGGAATTTAACTCCTTCACGAAGCATGAATGTATACGTTAATCCATCATCGGATACTTTCCATTCTTCTGCTAATCCCGGATTAACTTCTGTATCTTGTTCTCCGAATTTAACAAGTGTTTCGAAAATGTTCTTTGTTACTTTGAATGATTCCCCGTCCGTTACTGTTCCTGGATCAAGTCCTACAGAGTCTCCTCCGCGTCCAAAGATCAATACTTTAGGATCTCCTTTGTCTCCACTTTCGCCTTCTCCTGATGAGCTTTCATTTCCTCCACATCCGTAAAGAACAGATGATACGAGAAGGATGAGCAGCATTAAAATTGACCAGCCTTTTTTCCTCAACTAAATCCCCTCCTGAATAATGTTTATATACTTATGAGTCTTGCCTTCTAGTAAAGATGACAAGCTACATAATGCCCTGGTTGGTGTTCCTTGAACTCTGGTGTTTTTTGTTTGCAAATATCCGTTGCATGCGGACATCTGGTGTGGAATGTACATCCACTTGGTGGATTGGACGGACTCGGAATATCCCCCTGCAAGAGAATGGTTTCCCTTTTGAAATCAGGATCTGGCACCGGAACCGCCGATAGAAGTGCCTGAGTATATGGATGAAGCGGTTTTTCATAGAGATTTTCACTATTACTCAGCTCAACCATTTTCCCTAGGTACATCACGCCTACCCTGTCACTTATATGTCTAACTACACCCAAATCATGCGCAATGAAGATATAGGTGAGTCCAAACTCTTTTTGTAAATCCTGCATCAGGTTCAGCACTTGGGACTGAATCGACACATCAAGAGCTGATACAGGCTCATCGGCAATGATAAGCTTTGGCTTCGTCATCAGTGCTCTCGCGATTCCGATCCTCTGTCTCTGTCCTCCACTGAATTGATGTGGATACCGTTTAGCATGATAACTGCTCAAACCGACAATGTTGAGTAATTCATGCACTCTCTTCTTTCTTTCCTTTGCTGAACCCATTCCGTGAACCTTTAATGGTTCTTCGAGAATCTTTTCAACAGTATGCCTTGGATTCAAGGAAGCGAAAGGGTCTTGAAAGACCATTTGCATTTCCCTGCGAACCTTCCTCATATCTGAGTTTGATAAACTTGTAAGCTCCCGATCTTCAAATGTCACTTTTCCTTCGGAAGGATCGATGAGTCTCATGAGCATCCTGCCCGTCGTCGATTTCCCACAGCCACTTTCTCCCACGATTCCAAGGGTTTCTCCTTTATTCACTGTAAACGATACCCCATCTACTGCTTTTACAGAACTGACAGGTCGTCCGAGAATTCCACCTGTAATCGGAAAATGTTTCTTAAGGTTCTCAACCTTTAGCAACGGTTCCGTCATAAACTCCCTCCTCCACTTCATCGAACAGGAAGCATCGTGTGCAATGTCCTTGTGATGTTTCATATAATTCTGGTGTTTCGACTAGACAGCGATCGAATGCGGAATCACAGCGGGCAGCAAACCGGCAACCGGTCTTAATGGATCCGGGCTTCGGAACATTTCCTTGAATCGAGTGCAATCGCTGCTGCTTGATCCGCATATCAGGAACAGACTGAATCAGTCCCTTCGTGTATGGGTGCTGAGGGTTTTTGAAAATTTCCTCAACAGTCCCTTCCTCTACCACTTTTCCTGAATACATCACGACCACCCGCTCACAGGTTTCAGCTACAACCCCTAAATCATGAGTGATCAGGAGAACTGCTGTATTCAGCTCTTTGTTTAACCGCTTCATCAATTTTAAAATCTGCGCTTGTATCGTCACATCTAGTGCCGTGGTCGGCTCATCTGCAATCAGTACACGGGGATCGCATACCATTGCCATGGCGATCATGACCCTTTGTCTCATCCCCCCTGATAATTGGTGGGGATATTCTTTAATCAATTCTTCCGATCTCGGCAAACCGACCATCTTCATAATGTCGACTGCCTTTTCTCTCGCTTGTTTCTTTCCAACTTTCGTATGTATGCGTATTGCTTCCGTTAATTGGTCACCTATGGTAAAAACAGGGTTTAAAGATGTCATTGGTTCTTGGAAGATCATCGCAATATCGTTACCCCGGATATCTCTCATTCGCTTTTCAGATGCTTGTGTCAGATCCTCATCTTTATAAAGAATCTTTCCACCTACTATTTTCCCCGGTGGTTTCGGTACGAGACCCATGATGGATAAGGAGGTTACACTTTTCCCACATCCACTTTCACCAACGATGCCCAGCACCTCTCCTTCATTCACATGAAAACTGACTCCATCGACTGCAGGAACTTCTCCATCATCAGTAAAAAAGGAGGTCCTTAAATCTTCCACTTGTAGTAAAGGACGCGCTTCGTTCATTCAAATCCTCCTCTTCGAAACTATCTCTCTTTTCTTAATTTTGTTTATTTTCTAAATTCAATATGTCTCTTATTATACAAGATGTTACAAATGTTGCAATCCATTTTCAGAATTTTTATACATAAAGTCGATATTCCTAATTCAATTCAATATATGTCCAATTACCCTTTTCATTCCTTCCATATAAAGTTATTTAGTCCTACTTTATTCATAATGAACCTGAAATAAGTTTGATATAAATTTTTGAGACACAAAAAAAGTCATGACTTTTTTCACGGTAATCGTGATTTGTCATGACTTTCTGTATTACTGATCGAGTTGTTGTACTTGGAATAGCTTATGGTAATGGCCTCGTTTGGCCATCAGCTCTTCATGTGTCCCCATTTCGACAACCTCTCCGTGCTCCATGTGAATGATTCTGTTAGCATGGGTGATAGTTGATAAACGATGGGCCACGATGAATGTCGTTCGATCCTTCGCCAGGATCTCCAGGGATTCCTGGATCAAATGTTCACTTTCTAAATCAAGGGCAGATGTCGCCTCATCCAATATGAGGATCGGTGGGTTCTTAAGGAATACCCTCGCAATCGCGACCCTTTGCTTCTGACCTCCAGATAGCTTCACACCACGCTCTCCTACGCGGGTATCATAGCCTTGAGGTAATTTCATAATGAAATCATGTGCATTTGCCGCCTTTGCAGCATCAATAACCTCTTCATCCGTTGCCTCGGGATTACCGAACTTGATATTCATCTTTACGGATTCACTAAAAAGGATATTGTCCTGAAGTACCATTCCGATATTATCACGTAATGATCTTACCTGAAAATGGCGGATGTCCGTTCCATCTAACAGAATTTCGCCTTCTGTTACATCATAGAAGCGGGGAATAAGACTGACTAAAGAAGATTTACCTCCACCACTCATTCCGACAAGTGCGACAGTTTCTCCCGTTTTGATATCCAGGTTTAACTTACGGAGCACTTCTTCTTCCTCATCTTCATAACGGAAGGAAACGTTTTTAAAATGAATATCTCCACGAACATCATTACATGGAATCGCTCCCCGTTCATCATCAATATCATACTTCTCGTCCATGAACTCAAATACACGGTCCATAGAAGCAATCGATTGAGTCAGTGTGGTGGAAGAGTTCACCAGCCTTCTAAGAGGGCCATAAAGACGATCGATATACGCTATGAAAGCAGCCATGGTCCCTATCGTAAGATCCCCATCAATGACCTGAAGCCCAGCATATCCTATGATGATCAACGGCGAAATATCCGTAATCGTATTCACAACCGCGAACGCTTTCGCATTCCAGCTTGTTTGCTTTAGAGCTTTCGTTAAGAAATTGCTATTCTGATCCTGAAATTGCTTCTGCTCATAATCTTCAACTGCAAAGCTCTTGATCACAGCCATTCCTTGGACCCTTTCATGCAAATGACTTTGAACCTCTGCAAGTGCCTGAGAGCGATCTCTCGTTAACCCTCTAAGTCTTCCGAAGAAATAACGAACTGAAAAAGCGTAGAATGGAAAGGCAATAAGAGAAACTAGTGTTAGCGACACATCCATTGTAAACATGATGGCTAAAGCAATCACAATTGTAGCTGCATCAAGCCATAGATTCATCAGACCAGTAATGACGAAATTCTTCGTCTGCTCCACGTCATTGATGACCCTGGATATGACCTCTCCCGCTCTTGTATTCGAATAATATTTAAAACTTAGACGTTGTATATGAGAGAATAAATGGTCCCTCAGGTCATACAGGATCTTGTTGGCCGTCCACTGGGCAAAGTACTGTCGATAGTATTCGACAGGCGGTCTGACGAGTAAGAAAAGGCCGAGCATGACGCCCATGATCATGAGTAATTGATTGGTCTTCTCTTGTGAAGATAAACCTGAAGCCCCTACAATGTCATCAATGACATATTTAATTAAGATCGGGATCAATAAGGGAATCGTAAATTTGATAATTCCTATGATTAATGTACCTATAATTTGCCACCGGTATGGCTTAACAAATTGAAGATATCGCTTAATACTATCCAAGTGATTACTCCTTTCTAAGATGTGAATTCCATTAAAAAGGGATGACCCTGTATGGAAAACAACACTGTTCTTCAAATCCATAATGAGAATTTGAAAAGGTTGCTCCTTACTGGGTCAGCCCTATGAAACCTATACAATTTTGTTTGTTATCCCCTGTGAGTCAAATAACGCTCGTACCAAATATCGATAAAGTCAGGAGCAAAAGGTCCCTTCCTTTGTCGGATCCAGCGAACAAGCTTCTCAACATTCCGCTTGAGGATGTGGTCGATCACATCCGGGTAACCGTATAGTTTCCGATGAGCTTCATACTCATCCTCATCCAGCAATGTATATGTCATATCAGGAAACACTTTAATATCCAAGTCGTAGTCGATATACTTGATTGCTTCATGATCATATACAAATGGTGAACTTAAATTACAATAATAATAAATACCGTCCTCACGAATCATACAAATAATGTTGAACCATAACTCCGAATGAAAATAGCATATGGCCGGCTCACGGGTCATCCATGTCCTTCCGTCTGATTCCGTCACCATCGTCCGGTCATTACCACCTATGATTTGATTCGACGTTCCTTTCAGGACCGTTGTCTCATTCCAAATGCGGTGAATGTTTCCATCATGCTTAAAGCTATGTATTTGTACAGATTTTCCTTCAGTGGGAACCGCCATCGTATCCCCTTCTTTCATTTCAAAATTACCTTTATATATACTTGTCTATTTTATCATTATAACGTTTCCTCAGAAAATTTAAAACAAAAGGGCTATCCTTAAAGAAAATATCCTTTAAGAATGACCCTATTTTCTTTAAATATGGGATATGGAAACCTGTTTATGGGGGGAAATCCATTTACGTCGTAACCCTGAATTGCTCCTTTTGGTAAGAAGCGATTACTTCATCGGTTTTTTCCTGAAAGATTTGTTGAATCTCTTTAAGTTCCTTCTTCTTTAATGCAATCTCACCCTTTATAGACTCTAGCTTTGTCATCTCCTGTAGCTGTATTAATTCCTCTTTCAGGTACTGACAACGCTCTATCTCTGACTGAAGGTATAACAACTTATCCATCGTCTCCAACTGCTCTGAAACCAACTCATTAAATCGCTGTTGCATCAACTCAACCAACTCCTCTAAACAAGCTCTCCTAAAACATTCTCCCTGGCCTCACAAAACCCTTTGACAACTTCTGTCACAATCCCACCAGTTTTGTCGATGGAGGGACGGACCTCTCTTTTTTGTAGAGGATTTCAGTATTGGAGGGATTTCTGGACGGTTGAGTTGACGAAATAGAGGTCCGTCCCTCAAACAATTGAAAAAAGCACCCAATTGAATGGGTGCTTTTTTCGTCAAGAACAATTTAACTATTGTTGTTGACCGTATTTACCAGAAGCTTTCGCTTTGTTAGCTTCTGCTTGTTGGTTTTGTTGCTTCACTTGTTGAGCCGCTGTTGTTTCTGAAGCGAACTCAGTACCGAATTGTTGCTTAGCCGCACCAGCTTGAGCGTTTTGTTGTTTCACGTGTTGAACGCTTGTACCAGCTTGCGTTTTGTTTGGTTGTTTTGCCATTGTAATCACCTCCACGCTTATTAAGATAACCAAGCGTGGATTTCACTATTCGGACATTTTCAGGAAATACATTCCATTAAACGAGAAGTGAGCGACCACCATCTACAATGATGGTTTGACCACGGATCATGGAAGAATCGTCTGAAACGAGGAACATGACAGACTTCACAAGATCATCAATTTCCACCATGCGGCCGGCAGGCGTTTTACTGCGGGCATCTTCCAGGAGCTCTTCCCGGTTAGGGAAGTGTTTCAGCGCATCTGTATCGATTGCACCTCCGGATACTGCATTTACGATAATATCACGGGGTGCAAGCTCAACCGCAAGATAACGCGTGAGGGCTTCAACAGCCGCTTTCGAGACTCCCACTGTCGTGTAATTATCTAAATAACGGATGGAGCCCAATGAGCTGATACTCACGATGCGTCCGCCTTTGTCCATTAGTTTAGCTGCTTCCTGGGCACAGAATAATAGAGCCTTGCTATTGATGTTCATCGTCCAATCCCAATGAGACTCTTCAAGCTCCATGACAGGGCGCAAAACTCCTGACGCTGCGTTACTGACCAACACATCTAAACGACCAAATTCTTCTTTGATCTGTTCGAACATGGATTTGATTTTATCAACGTCACCTACATTTGCCCGAACAACAAATGCTTTACGGCCAAGCTTTTCGATTTGTTCAGCTGTTTCGAGTGCACCTTTTTTACTTCGTGCATAATTGACAACAATATCATACCCTTTTTGTGCGAGCTGAATGGCGATTTCTCTTCCAAGGCCTCGGCTACTGCCTGTGACTAATGCTACTTTCTGACTCATGTTTCATCATCCTTTCAATTTCATTTTCCAATTCGTCCAAAGCATAATCAAACTCTGAACACGCAAACTAATAAGAGCATATCAGTTTAATGGAGGAATGAGTTATGTATGTAGGTAGAGATATGACCGAACTTTCAATGATCCCAAAAGATGAATGGAAGAAAAGCGAACTTGCTTTCTTTCACCATTCACTACAACAAATAGTACCCTATTTGAACACAGAAGGACAATCGATTCACCGAGAAATCGTCGAAGAAATTGAAAACCGAGGCGGGTTGAATCGTAGAGAAGCCGATTATACCCATGGTACGAAAGTTAGCTACGACTGATTTAACGAACAGGAAAGGAGCAACCGGATCGGTTGCTCCTCTTTATTTTTGCAAGATACCTTCTCCCGCTTCCTTCCAAATTTTCTGATGAGAAACAGGAAAAGCATAAGCACCTAATTCTTCTCGGGTTACAGCAATCAGGTCACTGTCCTTGAGAATAGCGCTGTCGATTGAACCCACATAAACTTCAATATCCCAAATAATGTGAGAGAATATATGTTGGATTTTTGTTACAACTCCTGCTTTTAAGGAGCACCAGACTTTGTGCTCTTCCTCTATGAGATCAAGCAATTGCTTCCGACCACTGCTTGAAGTTCCAACTTCGAAATTCGGAAATTCCCATAAATTTGCTAGAAGCCCCTTACTTGGGCGTTTATGAATTACAACCCTGTCATCTTCTGTGAACAGGACTGCTGCTGCCATATTCATTTTGCGAGCCGCTTTCTTCTTCGATTTAATAGGAAGTTCAGTCTGTACCCCTTCTTCAAATGCCTGACAGTGCTCCCGAACAGGGCAAAGCAGACAAGATGGAGAAGTAGGCGTACAAATCAAAGCTCCAAGTTCCATCAATGCTTGATTGAAAAAGGATGGGTTTTCTTCAGAAATCAAGTTTCTCACAGCTTCTTCAAACACTTTTCTTGATGACGGTTTGGCAATATCCAGCCAAATGGACAATATGCGTGAAAACACCCTCATCACATTTCCGTCAACGGCAGGCTCAGGTTTGCTGTAGGCGATACTTAAAATCGCCCCTGCAGTATACGGCCCAACCCCTTTTAAAGAGGAAATTTCCTTTGGAGTATCAGGGACGACCCCTTCATACTTTTCGTTTACTTCTTTCACTGCAGTCTGTAAATTTCTGACTCTCGAGTAATAGCCGAGCCCTTCCCAAGCTTTCAGGATATCCTCTTCATCTGCTGTAGCAAGAGCGTCGATAGTAGGAAACTTCTCAATGAATCGGTTAAAATAAGGAATGACCGTATCCACTCTTGTTTGCTGAAGCATAATTTCAGATACCCAGACTTTGTATGGATCCTGGTCCTTTCTCCAAGGCAAGTCACGTTGTTCTCTTTGAAACCATGAAATTAAATCTTCCTGAAATTCCTCACGGTTGATGGTTTGTAAATGCTTTAATGGCTCTTCTATCAATTTTGTACCTCCAGGATGTTAAATGTTACATTGAATAGGGAATAAATAATTAAGGCTGTGTTTTTAAACCAATCAAGTTTATTTCTTTTACTCCACCGCAAATACATTCGTCCAATAATCCGAATAATAAATGACATCGGGACGTCCGCAGACGCCTTAACACATGAAAGTGGGATTCGGTTGGAACATTGAATCTTTCGATGTAGCGATTCGATTGGTCTTCGGCCTTCTCCCAATGAATATCAAAAGCATCATATTGTGGTAATGTCGCGACGATATTGTTCATAATCTGCTTATATTGAGGTTGGGAATTTTGTTTAATTTCATATTCTAAGTATATGTGTAATGAGTTTTTCATTGAAATAATCTCCTTTTAACCATATCATGTTCAACCATGAATACAAGTCATAAACAATTCTTAGAAATGAAGAGCCAAGGGAGGACTTTTTTTGGATACAGGCACTCATATTGTCATGGGCTTTGCTCTTGGGGGCTTAGCTACTTTAGATCCGGTTGTAGCCGAAAGCGCAGCCACGTCTCAAAGCGTGTTAGTTGCAGCAGTCATCGGCTCTCAAATACCTGATATCGATACCGTTTTGAAATTACGAAATAATGCTGTTTATATACGGCACCACCGTGGAATCACCCATAGTATTCCCGCGGTTGCTCTTTGGCCACTCTTAATAATTGCTTGTCTTTATCCATTTTTTCCTGAGGCAAATGTGCTTCATTTATGGATTTGGACATTTGTAGCCGTATTCCTCCATGTATTTGTCGACATTTTCAATGCATATGGAACACAGGCTGTCAGGCCGATCTCGTCGAAATGGGTCGCATTAGGGGTCATCAACACATTTGATGTAATTATTTTCGGCATTCATGTAGTGGGATTAATATTGTGGGGCATTGGATTACCGCCAGGAAAGACCTTTTTGGTCATGTACCTCGTGATTTTTGCTTATTATGTGTTGAGGTTTCAAGTTCAAAAAGCCGTAAAAAATGCCGTGAAGCGAAGAATTCCAAAAGCGGAAAAAATTATCGTTTCTCCGACAATCCGATTCTTCCAGTGGAGGTTAGCGATTGTAACGAAGGAGCATTATTATGTCGCACGTGCATTTAGACGCTCCATCACCATCTTTGAAAAATTCAAACGGGTTGCGATACCTGAAGATCCGGTGATTAATGCAGCAAAAAAAGATAAAAACCTTGCAGCCTTTCTTTCCTTTTCCCCCGTTTACAGGTGGGAAGTGGATGAATACGATGATCATTTTGAGGTTCGCTTCATTGATTTACGATACAGAAACAATGGACACTATCCATTTGTCGCCCTTGTACAGCTAGACAAAGACTTAAACGTCGTCAGCTCCTACACAGGCTGGGTCTTCAGCGAAGAAAAGCTCAGATCCAAAGTCGATATCGACATTATAATCGATTAAAGCAGTGAGGGACGGACCTCTTAATGGTCCGTCCCTCACTTTGTTTCATTAGTGCACCTGATTATCGTCGTTATCATCGATAAGGTGTTTGTATTTTGGGTTTTGGGCAGCAAATTCATGGATTTGTTCTCCATATGTATTCACCCATTGGCGAACGACTTTCTCTGTTACTACTTTCCCTTTATAATCGTAACCAGCTTTCGCGTAAGTGGCTTCGAAATCCTCCCAAACAAGCTCAATCCAGGTTCTCGCTTTTTCATATGAAAGCTTATTATTTTTTTCAATTAATAATTTTGTTAATTCGTGAAATGTTGACTCCATTTTGTCTCCTCCTTTTCCATATATTTAGTACCTGTTTTTATGATAATGTTCTTCTTTTCACCCATACTAAAGGTACGTGGTTAAGCTTAGTTGTGAATCTTTGCTTCTTCACGGTATGAGTCAGTAAATTTCACCTTTTAGGAGGCACATTATGCGAAATAAATCGACAGGGTTCCCCAACATGAATAACAATAAATTCGAAGGTGAACCGAGAGCAAAAGCTGAATATGCATCTAAAAGGGCTAACGGTACCATCAATACCCATCCACAAGAACGCATGAAATCTTCTGGAGACAGAGCTCACGACTCACTTTAATGAAGTAGGGGGTAGTTACGATGGCAAACATGAAAAACAACTTCTACCGAAATAAGTACAGCAGTCCATTTAACAAGGCATTCTACAATCCGAAGCATGCCCATTCCCAAGCAAATGGACAAACGACACAAACTCAAGACTTAATCATTCTAGAGAACCAAACACGCAAGCGTTCCTAGCCACTTTCAGAGGTCCGTCCCTCTTGACGGACCTCTTCCTTATTTCTTTTCCCCTGCTAAAAGGGATATAGGCAGAGCCTCTTCTTTTCCGTCCCCACCTAGGCGATATCCCCATGCGAATACTCCATTTAAGTAGTCCAGTTTGAAATAAGTACCTGGATCTCCTTCAATGGCATAGATCCCACCAGGCTTGTAAGCATCAGGATCCATTAAATAAGACTGTGCCATCAAAGCCTTACGCTCCAATACAGCAAACTCATTCACTATCCCCAGCTGCTCAGCTTTTCTTGCCTTCTCTTTCAATGAAGCAATCTCCTGCTTCAACTCATGCTCTGTCATCTCACTATATCTTCTCTCTTGTTCCATCCTCATCACCTCTACTAATAGTAGTATAGAGAAAATGATACAATAAGAAAAGCGGAAGCGGCTGGGTGGACCTGACAAGCACTTTTGCCCTCAAAAAAACTATCTCTACACACCAGAAAGGATGTTTTCAATATGAACACAGCCATAATCACAGGCGGAGGCTCCGGCTTAGGAAAAGAATTAGGTAAACTTCTAAGTCAGCAAGGGTTTCATATCTTCCTGATTGGGAGAACTCCCGATCGCTTAAAAGAAGCAGCTGCAGAAATTAAAAGCATTGGCGGGGAAGTATCTTATGCTGCATTGGATATCCGTTCCTTGGACGAAATTGAACAGTTCAATGAAAACCACCTTAAAGATCATACTGTTCAATTACTCATACATAACGCAGGCGTAGGCTATTTCGGTCCGTTCAAAGATTCTACCGAGGAGGAATTGCTCACTATGTTCGAGACCAATGCGCTGGGGCCAATTCGGTTAACGAAGGCGTTACTGAATAAACTGCAACCAAATAGCACCATCATGAACATTATTTCTACAGCCGGCCTTAGAGGGAAGAAGAATGAATCACTGTATGTAGCAAGTAAGTTTGCACTGAGAGGATTCGGTGAAAGCTTACAAAAGGAATATGAAGACTCTGACCTGCGGATTGTAAATGCCTATATGGGAGGAATGAATACGCCATTCTGGGAAAACAGCGATCATATCAGTGACCCTTCAAGACTTCGCTCTCCTAAAGAAGTGGCCGAATTGATCATCCAAGAATATCAGGTGAAAAACGAAATTGTCATCGAATCAAAAAAATAATGACGAAAGGCAGTCTTCTTGGAAAGAGGGCTGCCTTTTGACGGTGTCGGTGGCGTTCGCCGATAAAATCGTGATTTCGCCGTTATAATGACAATTTCGCCGATATATCCAGGATTTCGCCGTTAAATTTAAAATTTCGCCGATATAAATAAATTCAGCTAACTCATAAAAGGATTTTCTAATGTGAAAGTAGAATACATCTAGTACAAAACCTGATTGGAGTGATGAAATGATCGAAAAAGAACGAGTCATGCCTCGAATTATCCTCATATTGCAAGCTTTACTCCGCAGACTGCCGCAGAATCATCCAAAACAGCACTTAATATCTGATGAACTTGGTAAAAGAATGGCTGGATACAAAGGTGAGACCGCTTTAGACTATACATTTAGCTTTCTAGACCCCAAAACCCACTTCATTCTCCACGATCTTAGAATTCCTTTTAAAGATAGCTTCTTTCAAATAGACACTCTCATTATCACGACAAAATTCATTCTAATCATCGAAGTGAAGTACCTTGCGGGTGTGGCCTATTTCGATCCTGTATTTAACCAATTAATCCAAACAAAAGATGGGAGCGAAATTGCTTTACCTGATCCCACTCTTCAGATTAAAAGACAAGAAAGCCAACTAATCAAATGGTTGAATAAGTACGCATTCCCCTCAATTCCCATCTATTCTTATGTCGTTATGAGCAACGATCGTACGATCATCAAAACCTCTCCAGATAACAAGTCCCTTAATAAAGTCGTCATCCATCGACATTCTCTATTGGACAAGATAAATAGACTTGAGAATGCTGGTCATGGAATCGAGACAATCTCAATTAAGAACATTAAAAAATTAATTCGGACATTTAAAAGACATCACCAGGAAGCAAATCCATCAGTTCTAGAGAGATATAACATTATGGAGAAAGACCTACTAAAAGGAGTATATTGTGAAAAGTGCAATCACCTTCCTTTAGAAAGAAGGCATGGTACATGGTCATGTTTGAAATGCGAAAATAATAATAGCCATGCCCATATTCAAGCACTTAATGATTACGAACTTTTAATTTCACCCACGATCACGAATACAAAATTAAGAAAATATCTAGCAATTGAATCTCCTTATGTTGCAAAAAGGCTCCTCCAATCCCTCAACCTCCCAACCACAGGCACCAAAAAGGGGACTACTTATATCCTGACGTTCACTGAAAGACCAAAATGAAAAACCTGCCGATAATCTGACATTACTGAGACGTATTGAGGGACGGACCTCTCTCCCCGTGATTCTCAAATCGGCATTCAACCAGCATTTATTCCATCACAAAAGGCAGCCTTCCATAATGGAGGGCTGCCTTTTTGGAGGAGCGGCGTTCGCCGATAAAATTGTGATTTCGCCGTTATATCCAGAATACCGCCGTTATAAATATATAGAAGCGTAACCTTTTCATTACGGTGCAAATGGATAAAACATAAAGGCTACGAAAAATAATAGGACGGGGACTATAGAGACAGCGAATACATCAATCACTACCACGAATGCAATCCACACCCAGCGCGTACGATCTTTCTTGTTGAGATACTGCCGGATCATCCGGATGTTCACCAGGATCATGATGATTGCCACACCTAAGATAAAGAAAGGGATGACCCACTTTCCCATATCTTCAGCGTATCCTCCGTTAAACCATTCCTGTTTCTCTAAAGAATAGAAACCTGTTTGAATTTTAATAATGATTTCCCCTATTATAAAAATCAAGGCTGATCCAATCACTATTCCTCCAGCATACATCTTAAACTTTTTTGTTGTACCAATGAGCAGGAGCAGCGATACACCAACAAACAGAATCGTGACAATCTCCACAAGATCTCCCCCTTGTCATACGCTTTTCGTTTTAGAAGAAATCACTCTTCATTTTCTTTAATCTCTTCCAATAGCCTTTCGATATCCTCCATTGAGAAACCTTTCCGATACAAAGTTTGTTTCATCTTTTGCACATACTCATAGCCATCATACTTTGAACTAAGCTTTCTGTGTGCCTTCAATCCTTGATGATAAACAGCATCCCATCTTTCATCGTCATCACGTTCTGACTCAACTGTTTCCCATACGATTTTCATGACAGAACCGGGATAGCCTTTTCTCATTAGGTTTTGTTCAATCTTTTGTTTAGCAATCATCTTGGAATCTTTCCGGTATTTATGGAGAAGCTTTTCTGTCAGCGCGACCGCTTTGTCTACCTGCTTCTCTTGTGTAAAAGCGGCGAGTGCTTCCTCAATATGAGTGTCACCTACACCTTTTCTTCTCAATTCACCCCTGATCCATGTCGGTCCCTTATCAGCGGTATTCATCTGTGTCCCGACAAAGGCATGTGCGAATTCTAAATCGTTAATGTATTTAATTTCATCTAATTTATGAATCACTTCCTGGATGACGCCATCCTCAGGATCCCCTTCTTGTAAATGATCACGGATTTCTTTTTCTGTTCTCATGCGATAAGCTAAATACTGAATGGCTTTATTGAATGCTTTTTTCACATCATCTTCATACTGCAGCTCTGAAATCTCCAGCTCATCGACTTCCAGGCCTTTTCTGAGTTGAAACTTCGCCAGCACCGCTTCATCCACACTGAAGGAATACTTTCCATCTATAAATAAATTGTAACGCTCTTCGTTCTTCACTTGCTTCGTTATTTTCGTAATTTTACCCATTTTTTCCACCTCATCATAATCCTAACACATTCAACGTATGTTTTTTATTCTGAAGATAGGTAAAATAAGTAGTATAACTGGAGGGATGATGATGAAGATTGCCATAACGGGTGGAACAGGTTTTGTCGGTCAGGCTCTGACTGCGGAACTTCTCGAACACCACCATGAAGTAATGATCCTTACCCGGAACCCGGAAAAATACAATAATCATCCAGGGGTTACCTACGTCAAATGGCTATCCGACGGGGCAAAACCCGAAGAAGCGCTAGAAGGAATTCACACCTTTATCAACCTTGCAGGTGAATCGATCAACAGTGGGCGCTGGACGGATGAGCGAAAGAAGCGCATCATCAATAGCCGGATCAATTCAACTCAAGAAGTCATCAATATTATTAAGGCTTTAGAGGACAAACCGGCATGCCTCATTAATGCAAGTGCGATCGGCTACTACCCTTCTTCAACAACCAATACGTATACAGAAGTATCTACTGAAACAGCAGACAACTTCCTCGGGGAAACCGTTCAAATATGGGAAAAGGAAGCGCAGAAAGCAAGGCAGCTTGGCATCCGGGTGGCCTACTCACGCTTTGGAATCATTCTTGGTGAAAACGAGGGGGCTCTTCCTCGAATCGCACTCCCATACAAACTGTTTGCTGGAGGTACGGTTGGATCAGGGAAACAGTGGATGTCATGGATCCATATTAAAGATATTGCAAGAGCGGTTCATTTTATTGCTGAAACAGATACCATTTCAGGACCGGTGAACGTAACAACTCCATCACCTGTCATCATGAAAGAATTCGGGAAAACTCTTGGTGCCGTCCTTGGCAGACCGCACTGGATCCCTGTTCCACCACTAGCTTTAAAGGTGGCCATGGGTGAAATGAGTGCCCTTGTGTTAGAAGGACAAAAAGTATTACCAAGCGTCCTATTAGAACATGGCTTCAACTTCAAATACCCTGATTTAAAAAGTGCCCTGATTGACATTTATCATTAAACCATATGTATGTCCCTTCTTTTTCAAGGCGAAAATAGAAGTAATCTTGAAAAGAAGGGATGTACATAGGAATGGATAATAAGAAAAAGAAAGACAAAAACAAATCGGCTCTATCAAGCGCTCAGGAAGTAACATACTCCAGGGAATTTAAAGCAGCAGACCGTGCAGCGGGATTTAGCCCAAAAGCACATCGATAGTCAATTATTACCTAACTAGAAATCCTTATTTTGAAGAAAGATAAAGGTACAGGTTTGAGTCAGAGCCTGTACCTTTATTTTTTAACCAAAAGGGGATGTTCATATTGGGCAGATCACGCGGCCATAACAAACGGGGTAACAAAAACAGCCTGCCACAAACACCCGCTCAGCTCAAATCTGACGGTGTTGACGAAGAGTTCTCACGTGAACTTGCCGACCAGGCTGACATGGAAGCACAAGCTCGTGCCAATGCTGCAAACCAGCGAGCACGAGTGAAGAAAAACCAGTAGGAAAATCCCGGTAGTTAAAAAAGATAGGTTTGAGGAATTCATTAATAAGACCACCCTTGCTGTGAAGCAAGGGTGGTCCTATTTTCATTCATACTATAACCGGCTTTTTCTGTTGTTTGTCTTTATGATTAAACATTTGTTTCATATATGGCATCATCCAGCGATCCGCACCCCAACAATATGCCCCTCGCCCTGCGAAAAGAAGAATGATACCAGCTGTGTAAAGTATCGGATTTGTACTTACTGTTCCTGCTAATAAGAAGTTCAAGTTCATGAATGCCCCAGCCAAGAGTGCCGGAATTGTCATGAAACCAGCAATCAATCCAACTCCCACTAACAATTCTCCCCAGGGAATCAAGATATTGAACAGTTCTACATTCGGTATGGCAAATCCTTTTAGAAATTCGGCATACCATCCTTGTACAGCCGGGTGATCTCCTGTCGCTTTTGCCAATGTTCCTTGTAAGAAACCACCTGCATCAAAACCATCAGTCACTTTATGCCATCCTGCCTCCAACCATTGAACACCCAACCAAATTCTTAACACAGTCCAAACTACGCTCACCTTTTGATTTTCCCACCATCTCATGATGGATCATCTCCTTTAAGTTTATATTGTGAAAAAATTCACAAATGAAGATGCATTTAATTGCTTTTGTGTCATTCATGATGTATTGACTTCTACGTTTGTTAGTTTGTGAATTTATTCACATGTTATTTACACTTTTAATATACCCCTTCTCCCTGCTGAATACAATGGGTATTTGCGTCGTTCACAAAGGTGTCAAACTTCGGCGAAGACAGGATTACTTTTCGTTCTAAGGAGGCGATTCGTTAGTGGTTCAGCGGCTGTAGAAAGGGTTATTTTCAGCTGCTGATATCAATTTTTTGTCGTTCAATTTTAGAAGCTGTAGAAAAAGAAAGGCTTGACCAAAATCAGGAAAGGAAGCGATTAATATGGCTTTTTCAAAAAAAGATGTGAAAGAGACAGAAAATCTGCCTTTTCACATCACCAAACCCAGTATCTCATCCACCCATTCATCTTTCTCTTCCTCCCCAAGCACCTCAGACAAGAACCGATGGAGCCGTTTGAATTCAGGAACAATGCCCTTCATCACCTCAAACATCTCATCCGGATCCCGTCTGCATACCCAACTTGCAAGCATAGTTTGTTGATCCTCGGAGAATGGTGATCTTTCTCCTTCATATCTGGACCAGTCGCCTGGCGCATTCGGCACTCGTCCATTCTCCATATCCCACCCTGAAGCGATCGACCATCTTAACATGTCCAGGGAATGAAGAGCATAGTAGATCTCCCCCCGCTTGATCCTTCGATATACTTCATGACAGTGAGCAAAGAATTTACCTCTCCAGAGCTCGAATTCGTCAGGGGAAACGCTGTAATTCAGCGTTTGGGAACCATCAACCAGTTTCTTGACGTACTGAAAGGGATCATAGACAATCTCGGCTTCTGTCAAATAGACTGACGGTTGCAATGCTTCCATTTTAAAGTAGAAGGAGTCTACTTTTACAAAGCTTCGATAATGAGTTACGGTATGAGATGCCCACGGGAAATCTTCATAAAACAGGACCTTTCCCCATTTGCCTGCCCGTTCCTTTTTCTGTTTCCTATACTCATCGAAAACATGATCTTTCACGACTATCCGCAAATCTAAATCTGAATATCGGTCATGATTGCCCTTTGCCATGGAACCACCGTAGAAAAATGCGATAACATTTTCATCTTGAAGTAAATCGTGTTTAATAGCTTCTTTAATCTCTTCACGTTCACTTATTAACTGTTGATCTCTTACTTCATGCTTTGACTCTAATCCCGCACATTCAACATTCACATCCTTACCCCGATTTACGTTTCCACACTATTTCGATTAATCTTAAAACCAAATAAATGCTCAAAGCTGAAACAGCCATGAGGAGAAATGAGTTCGTGATCATATTAAAATCCATTTCCTTCATGGTACTTTCAATTTCTCCCTCAGTACTCATTTTGTGGATGATCCAGCCGTTGTACTCCAAAAATTCAAAGGAAAGGATTAACCCTGCAATAAAGCCGCCAATAACGGAAATCCAGCCTTTTTTCAAAAGATATCTCCCCCCCCTTTAGTGATTGATATATTTTACCATAAAACACCATTGGTTGAACGAAATTTTCTGATTATACCAAAGATAGAAACTTTCTTATTTCTCATTTATATTACATAATAGGGTTAAACAGTCCGGTTACGGGGGATGAAATGATGAAGTCACAGAATAAACTTTGGAGAATGTGGAAGATATTATCATTGGCATTATCGATTGTAGTAAGGGTCTATTGGTACCGTCTACGTGGGAAATCCCAATGGGAGAAGGATCAGCTTTGGGAGCGAATGGGAAAAGAGTTTAAAGAAACTCTTTTTGAATTGAACGGTGTCTTGATTAAGGTTGGGCAACTGTTAAGTATTCGCGAGGATTTGCTTCCGAAAGGATTTATTACTCAAATACAAGACCTTGTTGATCACGTTCCCCCTTCACCCTGGGAAAATATCAATGAAGTCCTGGAACGGGAATGGGGTCACCCCGTTTCGTCAAAGGTGCAAGCAATCGATCAAGAAGCCGTCGCTTCAGCATCCATTGGAGAAGTGTACAAAGCGACGCTTCCTGATGGAACCCAAGCGGCCATCAAGGTACAGCGACCGGAAATCCCTTCTCTTGTGAAGACAGATTTCAGGTCCCTTGCCATCATTATTTGGTTTGCGAGAAATTTCGCTCCGGTTCCAAAGGGATTCATTGATTTTAAGATGCTTTATAAAGAATTAAAGCAGGTGATTGAACAAGAACTGGATTTTTCTAAAGAAATGAATACGGCTCTTTCATTTAAGCAACGTTTCAAGGATGATCCGAACGTGAAGATTCCAGCTATGTATCCCGAGCTTTGCACAGATAAAGTGCTGGTGATGGAATGGGTGGATGGCGTCCGCTTGAATGATCGAAGTGCAATCGAATCGTATGGATTGGACGGACAGAAGCTCGCTCAGAGGTTGTTTCGCCTCTTTCTTCCTCAATGGCTCGAACCCGGGATCTTTCATGCTGATCCTCATGCCGGGAATATTCTCCTTCAGCCTGATGGTACCTTCGTTCTATTGGATTATGGAATGGTCGGGGAAATTTCCAAGCGGGATTCGGCTCACTTTCAAGAACTCCTGGAAGGGGTCCTTTTGAAAAACTTCAGGAAAGCAGCGGAATCACTGGCTCATTTGGGCTTTTTGCTTCCAGACGCAAGCCCGAAAACAATCGAGGCTGTTTTGAAGGAATTCGTCACCCTCGATATGGAACAGTTCAAAGAGATGGATCTGATTTCTGTAAAAAAAGAAATCAACGATATGGTGAAATCACTGCCTGTCCAGGTGCCTACCCGCTTTATCTTTTTGGGTCGCTCATTTGCGACCATAGAGGGACTTGTCCATACACTTAGCCCGGGTGAGGAAACCCTTGATGTGGTCAAACCAGCCTTTTTGGACTGGGTGAAGGATAGTAATACAAACAAGTGGGAGTTGTTAATGAAATGGGTGAGCGCACAACCATTGTTTCAAACGGTGCAAAAAGTTCGTCAACTGTTGGACTTTCCAGAAAAATCACTGGAACAAAAGGATCATCATCAGCAGAACGAATTTCAATTTGAGATATTTGAAAGCAGAAAGAAGCAAGCCTTTACCCTGTTACTATTGGGGTGCCTTGGCGGTTTCTCCGGATTGGGATTCGCCGTGGAGATCGTTTGGCAGGGGGGGTTTGCACTTGCTGGATTCGGTTTAATGGGATATTGGGTTACTTCCACTAGACAAAGAAGCTGGCTGAAAAGACTTAAGAATGGGCAACTGCATTAAATTCAAAAAGGTAACCTCGAATATAGGTTACCTTTTATCGTAAAATATAGGAAGGAGTGATATCATGACAATTCCTAAAAAAACCGTTTACTGATGCTACCGACCATATGTCAACATCCGAATAACTCACCCTTAGCATTAGATGTTCCACTCCGATTCGGGCTCATACTGATACTCCCCGAGCTCAATCCTGTTATCCCCAATAAACTGAATTCCTTCTGCTTCTAAGGAAAGCCTTTGCGTCATCATCTGCTCTTCATCACGAAAGCCGATTTCCCCTTTGCTATTGAGGACCCTGTGCCATGGTAGACTATATTTTTCACTCATGGAATGGAGAATCCTGACGACCTGCCTTGCCGCTCTCGGACTTCCTGCCCATGCAGCAACTTGGCCATATGTCATGACTTTGCCAGCCGGAATGCTTTGTATGATCTTCACCGCTCTTTCGGTAAAAGGCTTCATGTCCTTTCACCTCCCCGTTTCAGATTGATTGCCTATTCCATAGTCGCAAAAAATCAACCAGGGTCCCGGAAGGATCGGTTTCTCGTTAACAAGAAATCAGCTTCTTCCATGACCCTTTCTCCTATGTAGCGCCTATAAACCAAACCTTTTCCATTATGTACTTATTTCATTGTAATACGAAGTCCAGTATAGAGGAAATAATACCTTTAGCAAGTCGGGTTTCTAGAAGAATTGCTCCAATTATATTAAACTGTATATGAACTAATAGAAGGACGTGATAGAAAAATGGATATAAAACTGATTGCACTTGATATGGACGGAACGCTCGTCAATCATGAAGGAGAAGTATCATCTGAAAATGAACAAGCCATCCAGAGAGCAAAGGATAAAGGCATTCATGTTGTGTTAAGCACCGGCCGCTCCCTTTTCACTTGCCGGGACATCTCTGATGAGCTTGGACGTTCATCTTATCTTGTTACCGTGAACGGCGGGGAGATCTATGATCATGAATACAACTTAGTAGACAGCATCCCCCTTGATACGGACCTTGTGAAGCAACTTTGGGCGTTAAAAAAAGAGCATGATGTGTACTTCTGGTCCACTTCTTCTCAAGGGTTATTCAATAGTAAAAAACCTTTTGACCAAGAAATTGAATCCTATAATTGGCTTAAATTCGGATTCGACATCGAGGATGACGAAGTGCGCAAAGTAATGATGGACGAACTTGTAAAAAATGAAGCACTTGAAATCACGAATTCATCGCCTACGAATATCGAAATCAATCCTGCAGGTGTCAATAAGGCAGCAGCATTAGTGAAAGTGTGCAAGTGGCTGGACCTTTCCATGGATCAAGTCATGGCTGTGGGTGATAGCATGAATGACATTGCTATGATCCGGGAAGCAGGCTTCGGCGTGGCAATGGGGAACGGACAGAAAGCAGTGAAAGAGGCAGCTGACTGGGTAACGGGAATCAATACCGACCATGGTGTTGCTCAGGCGATTGATAAAGTGCTGGCAGAAATGGAATAAACAACTTGAAAGTGCCTGATTCAGGGAGAATCAGGCACTTTCTTTTTCCTTAAGGTCTATACCTTTTCTGTTACGTCTATACTAAGTAACAAAAACAAGGATTGTACCCATTATGTATCTAATATTCGTGGTTGTGGTTTACATACTGTTTGCAAAGTTCTTTATTGATTGGAAACGGTGGAAAGATTTCTACCCAACGATCCAATTTTATATCATTTGTAATCTCCTATATAACGTAATTTTTTATAAACATACATTATGGGAATATAAGGCGGTGACGGTAGACTGGTTGAATCATACGTTGATTGACCTGGTCTTCACCTTTTTCATCATTCCGGTGGTTATTATGATATTTCTTCGTTTCTATCCCTATGGGAAAAAGAAATTCCTTTACATTTCATGCTGGATAATCTATTTTACCTTCCTGGAATATTTATTTTTGAAAAAAGGGCTGTTCCTCTATGAAAATGGATGGACGATAGGATGGTCGGCCATATTCAATATCATCATGTTTTCAATTTTGGGATTGCATCATAAAAAACCGCTTTTTGCACTCATACTATCGGTTCCAATCATCGCCATGCTACTATGGATCTTCCATCCATCTTTTCATGATTTAAAGTGAGGGTGTTTCTATGAATTCTTTCTCTGCACCTGAATTTATTTTCCTGGTTTCAGCTGTGTATGCAACCATGGCTATTTATCTCATGATCTTGAAACGGAAAAAGTAAAGCATGTTGATAGATCCTAAAAGAGGCAATATAAAGGGGCTGAGACATAACCAAATCAATATAATCGAAAGACGAACAATCAGGATATAAGACCATGTTAGGGTTTCTTGTGACACCGCTGTTGATTTCCGTGCAAGACTTCGCTTTCCTCGGGGCGGAAGGCGAGCCTCCTCGTCGCTGACGCTCCTGCGGGGCCTCACCTATACCGCTTTTCCCGCAGGAGTCTTCGTCTTGCACTCCAATCAACAGCTAGAACCAGTTAAATACACTGTGTATGCTTTTAAAATAACATTAAAAAATCCGAACGTTTTCGATTTTCATGAAAGAATATCGAATAATCGTTCGGATTTTTCTTCGGCTAAAACCCTTTTGTCCCAGCCTCTTTATATGTTATTTCACAATGATCTCACCATTTTCCACTGCCACAGCTATATCGGTCACCCCTTCTTCATCAAGAAGTAAATCGGCAATCTTATCTTCCAATCTTTCCTGAATCACACGACGTAATGGACGCGCGCCAAATTCAGGGTGATAGCCAAGTTCAACAAGTTTGTGCTTCGCTGCTTCATCGACGGTCAGGTGAATCTCTTGTTCCTTAAGTTCGATCTGCAATTCATTCAGCATGAGCTCAAGAATCTGGAGGAGTTCATCTTTTTCCAGAGATTGAAATTCAATGATACTGTCGAAACGATTCAGGAACTCAGGTTTAAAGTAAGCTCCGAGTGATTGTAGAATAGTTGTTTCCTTTATCGCATCTGTGCCTCCAGTGTTAAACCCGACGACTGCTTCCTTCTTGTCTGTCACCCCTGCATTACTTGTCATGATGATCACAGTCTCTTTAAAGCTGACCGTTCTCCCTTGACTGTCAGTAAGACGTCCATCCTCAAGTATTTGCAGGAACATATGCTGAACATCTGGATGTGCTTTCTCAATCTCATCTAATAAAATGATGGAGTAAGGATTTCTTCTCACCTTCTCCGTGAGTTGACCGGATTCCTCATGACCTACATAACCTGGAGGGGAACCAATCAGTTTAGAAACAGAGTGCTTTTCCATGTACTCACTCATATCTAATCGAAGCATTGAATCCTTAGATCCAAACATTTCTTCAGCCAGAGTTTTCGTTAATTCTGTTTTCCCTACCCCGGTTGGTCCGACGAATAGGAACGTCCCGATTGGACGATGCTTCGCTTTAAGTCCTGCACGACTCCGGCGGATTGCTTTTGCCACTTTCTTCACCGCTTCTTCCTGTCCAATCACCTTATGGGACAAGTTATCTTCCAGTGTTTTCATTCGGGTTCGATCGTCACTTTGCAGTTTTCCAACAGGAATGCCTGTTTTCGATTCGATGATGGTTTGGATCAGTTCTTTTTCAACAACCGCTTTGGAATCAGAAGAACCTTCACCGATTTGTTTTTCAATGTCTGTTTCCTGATCACGAAGGATGGCTGCTTGCTCGTAATTCTCCTCTTTCGTTGCTTGTTCTTTTTTCACCCGTACTTCATTTAGTTTCTTATGCAGAGCCGTCTGATCTTTTCCTTCTGAAAGCAGGTTGACTTTTGATCCTGCTTCATCCATTAAATCAATGGCTTTATCCGGTAAGAATCGATCTTGAATATATCTGTCGGAAAGTTTCACACAAGCCTCCAATGCTTCTTCTGTAAAATTCACTCCATGATAATCTTCATATCGATCTTTCAATCCTTTCAATATTTCAATGGCTTCAAGAGGGGTCGGCTCGTTCACCATCACAGGTTGGAACCGGCGTTCGAGTGCCGCATCTTTTTCAATTTGACGGTACTCCTTCAGCGTCGTAGCACCAATAACTTGCAGTTCCCCACGGGCAAGAGACGGCTTTAGAATATTTCCGGCATCCATTGAGCCTTCTGCAGATCCGGCACCTACTAATTGATGGATTTCATCAATAAAGAGCATGACGTTTTTTCGGTTTTGGAGTTCGCTGATGATGGTTTTCAATCGTTCCTCGAATGAACCGCGTACGCCTGTACCTGCTGTCAATGATGCAACATCTATCACGTAAACTTCTTTATCTAATAGTTTGGACGGAACATCACCTGCTACTATTTTACGTGCCAATCCTTCTGCAATGGCTGTTTTCCCGACACCGGGCTCACCGATCAGTACCGGGTTATTTTTATTTCTGCGATTTAGAATCTCAATGACACGGTCCACTTCTTTGTCCCGACCAATAACGGGGTCGATCAGACCTGCTTTGGCAGCCCCTGTCACATTTCGACCAAACTGATCAAGAATTCCGTTGTTCCCATTTCCACTTTGGGTGTGGGAAGTAGGTTGACTATGCTCAGCACTCGCTCCCATATTCATATCTTTAAATAATTCATCAAAGGGGAAACCACCGTGCATTCCAGAAGGTGCCTGCTGCTTTTGAAAGCAAGTTGAACACATCTTGATACTGGACTTCTTCCCATTTACTTGTGAATATACTTCTACAGTTGCTTGATTATGTTGACATACTTGGCATTTCATTAAACATGACCTCCTAAATTTCATTTATATAAATTCATTTATAAATTGAATAATTAATATGGTCCTCAGTCCAATCTTCACTTTGACTTTCTTTGACCTTATACATATAGTATACTTTGACCTTTTTTGACTTTCAATCTTTTTGCTTATGGGAACTTTTAGCTTTATGTAGAATTCTCTTTCACTTGTTGTTTGAAGAGTATAGTAGGAACAGGCGGTTGAATTCAAGTGATTGATTTGGTCAAATAAAAAAAAGCTGGCTTTTACCCAGCTTTCTCTTCTTAGTACCAGTGCTCCCAGTTTTCTTTGTAACAATGATGCTTTTTATAGCAAGTACACTTTTTAATTTGTTTCAATTCGTATAAAATCTCTTCCAGTAATTTTTCGATATCTTTTCGTCCATTTTGATGATTGTCTTTTTCATCGCAATTTTTATAACTCATACGTTGATTCACCACCTTTTCTAAATTTGGTCAATTAATAAAACCAATAGCAAGCTAAAAAAAGCAAATTGGTCATGTGAATGACTGGTACTATACAGTACTTGTAAAGCACTTAACATATAGTTATCATATGAAAGCAATGCTAGTTTCGTATGATAGAAACGTCTATTCTTAGCAAAAAGGGCTCAAAAGACCAAAAAAAGTGCTAGGCCTGAATGATCAGGTCTAGCACTTTTTCTATTTAATCTACTACATTCAGTCTCAAACAAACATTTATACTAACTCGCGCTCCCAATGACGATGGGCCGCGACGGCTGCTGCAAATTCTTTGGCAAATGACTGCATGTCATTCCCCGTTACGACACCAGCGCCGCTAATAGATGCTTCTTCCAACCACTTCATGCCTTCATGGGTCGCACCAATAGGTTTAAAGTGAGAATAGGCTTCTTTCACAAAGTATGTCGTGTCTTGAGAGAACTTTCTATCAACATTCTCTCCACCGACAACGTAAAGGCTATCAAATAATACTGATTCTCCCGTTAAGAATGTATGATCTACCTCAAGCTCGCTACCGTCATCCCCTTTTCGCATTCCCAACTTGTCACTAATGACCTCAGGCTGGATACCCTCTTCTTTAAGTGTAGATAGAACCGTATTCACTTCTTCACCCTTAAAGCCGTTACCGACAATGACACCGACCTTACGGGTAGTCGGTTTCTTAATCGTATTTTCCTGACTTAAGGCTGGAGATGATTTCGTTATCTTCGAATCTTCTCGATCTGGAACTTCTACATTGATCGCTTCAGCAAAGCCTTTTGCCAGATCCATGCTGACGTTGGCAAACATATCGACAACCTGTTTCTGCACTGATTTGCTTTTCACTTTACCAAGTTCAAAGCTGAAGGCTTGCACGATATGTTCTTTCTCAGGCTCACTCATGCTATTCCAGAATAGCGTAGCTTGGGAGAAATGATCCTTAAAGCTTTCACTTCTGGCACGGACCTTTCGTCCTTCCATTTTCTCCTGGTAGTGAGTATAGCCTCCCTCTTCCTTGGAAGCAGGGGCCGGTGTATTATGGGCAAGTGAGTTGTTGTGATAGCTCACCTGGCCTTTATTGATTGTATGACGACCATGTCCATCTCGTTGGTTATTGTGGAATGGGCACACCGGACGGTTGACCGGAAGCTCATGGAAGTTCGGTCCTCCAAGGCGAATCAATTGTGTATCCGTATAGGAGAATAAACGTCCTTGTAATAACGGATCATTGGAGAAGTCGATTCCAGGTACTACAGATCCTGGATGGAAAGCCGCTTGTTCCGTTTCTGCAAATACATTATCCACATTTCGGTTCAAAGTCATCTTCCCGACGATCTTCACGGGAACTTCTTCTTCAGGCCATAGCTTCGTTGGATCAAGGAGATCAAAGTCAAAATTAAACTCATCTTCTTCTTTAATCAGTTGAACTCCAAGCTCGTACTCCGGGTAATCTCCATTTTCAATGGATTCATAGAGATCTCGGCGATGGAAATCAGGATCTTTCCCGTTGATCTTCTGGGCTTCATCCCACACCAGTGAGTGAGTACCCAGTACAGGCTTCCAATGGAATTTCACAAAATGAGCCTTGCCTTCCTCGTTCACCAGGCGGAATGTATGAACGCCGAAGCCTTCCATCATGCGCAGGCTTCGTGGGATGGCACGGTCTGACATAGCCCACATGACCATATGAGCAGACTCCTGGTTGTTCCCTACAAAATCCCAGAACGTATCATGGGCTGAAGCCGCTTGAGGCATTTCATTATGTGGTTCCGGTTTAAGTGCATGTACCAAATCAGGGAACTTGATCGCATCCTGAATGAAGAACACCGGGATATTGTTCCCGACGAGGTCATAATTGCCCTCTTCTGTATAGAATTTCGTTGCAAATCCACGTGCATCACGTACTGCCTCTGCAGAGCCCTTGGATCCCGCTACAGTGGAAAAGCGGACAAAGACAGGGGTTTTCGTTGAAGGATCCTGAAGAAATTTCGCTCGGGTATATTTTTTCATAGAATCATAGAGTTCGAATTCACCATGTGCCGCGAAACCTCGTGCATGGACAATTCGCTCAGGAATACGTTCATGGTCAAAGTGGGTCATTTTCTCACGAAAGTGGAAATCTTCCATAAGGGTAGGTCCCCGGTCTCCTGCTTTCAAGGAGAACTCATCCTCTGATACCTTCAGCCCCTGATTCGTGGTAAGATGCTTTCCTTCGTCCTCTACTCTGTACTGTTCAAGCTGTTCATCCTTGCTCTTGCCATTCACACTTGTACGACGATCGTCTCCCATTCTTTCATCCCTCTCTATGGATATTAATGTTTATTATGTAAAACATTCCTGTTTCATTAGTACCCGTGGTAATACCTTTTAAACATTTTTTGGATAGTTTGGAATTGGTGATGAAAGAAGATCTTCAGGAGGGATATTCGCTTCAAAGTAAAGAGAGCCAAACCCAGGAAAAGGTTTAGCTCTCTAGTTTCAGTGCTGCGAATGGGAAACAACATCTTTACCAGGTTTAGATGCAATTCCTTTAATTGCTGTCTTCAATGAATTCTACAGGCCCGGTAATGTCTACACCTTCAGGTATCCGAAGATAAAGAATGTCGCTTCCGATTAGATTTTCATACTCACTATCCCACACCTTTTCGCCTTTGAATTGTCGGGTTGTGAAACCATTTGTATAGAAAGAAAAATTCATTTCCACTGGATCTGGAGATTTGAGGTATAGTGAATCTCCCTCTAGTTCTAATTCTGGTGAGGGCATTTTCCCTGTCACGTCTAATCCGCTAAGAATGGTTCTTGTTACGTAGTGCTCTACTTTCAAAACAGTGCCTTTTTTCGTTCTTTCTGCCAGGATAAATGGCTCCCCATGGAACTTTCCAAATGTGCCACTTTCAATCGAAATGCGCATATCCGTATCCTTTAATGGAAACTCCCATTCTTTTTTTAAAACACCTTCAGGACTTTGATCAATCTTTCCTTTATTTGCTGCATCAAAGAAAGACATCTCTGCATCAGACTCATCCTGAATCGAAACATCCACTCCATCTATAGAATGATCAGCAGGAAGGAAATAGTACAGAACAACTGAAAAGAGAAGGAGACTGAAGTACCCTGCGAAGATCCATTGAAACCCTATGATCTTTCTCATCCTTGAGAATGGTTTGAAAACAATGAAACATGTAACCAGAACCGCCCAAAAAAGGATGGGTAAAATAGCTCCAAGTACACTCATGTTCTTACCTCCAGTCTATTTGTGATGAACGTCACAATTGAGAATAATGGGACGACTGTCAGTACGATCTTTGCGAAAAAGAAGATAAAGGATGATTCTTGTAAAAATGTACTTCCTATTTCAACTAGTGTTACCGGTTCCCCTAATAAGTAAGAACTAATAATAGAAGTGCCGAATAACATAGTCGGGATCAAAATAATGAAGATCCTGTTGATTTGAACCAGCATTCCGCATACATATCCGAATGAACAAAACAGGAAAAGATAAAGGATGATCCCCATGACCCCGAATAAAGAAGGGGTAGAGTCGGTAAAAACATACTCCGATTTGCTTATGAAGAAAAGAATATCCTTTACAAGATAGTCAGCTAGAAATGATGTGATTCCCCCCACCATACTTGCAAACAGTAAGAAGAGGATTGTTGATATCTGACTGGTGAAGCGATTTGACACAAAAGTGAAATCATCGTACCTGTATGCTTTCGTCGTCACGATGATGGAAATGATAAATGCCCATATCATCATAAACGCAATAATCATACTGTTGGAATACGTATGGATCTCATAGGTAAGAGTCCTTGAACTACCGCCGCCCATACCCGTACCATTTAATGAAAATAATATGGCAAGGAGCTGAATGACCATCAATGATGAATAAACGCCCCTATAGGCTTTCATTTTGTAGAAAAATTGTTTTATCACAATCTCCCGCCTATTCAATTCAGCTAAATACATCGTCAATCCCTCCTGTTGTTTGATTTGTTAAATACACGCATAAATCTTCTGTTGAGACGGAGGATATCTGAAATTCCCCCATCCATTCCGGCTCATGGGATTCATTCTTTACAACGGCATAAGTAGAATCCATTCCGACCTCTTTCCTATAGAGTATCGACTCCTCGGGGACATACTGTTTCAGCAAATCCGTTTTCCCAGTCAACCCTACAGCATAGTGTTGTAAATCAACTAGTGGCAGGTGGAGACATTTTCCTCCTTCTTTAATAAGAAGTACATCTTCCAATAAGTCCTCTATTTCAGTAAGTAAATGACTTGATAATATGATTGTACGGGGATAGGCGATGTAATCTTTCAGGAGGGCACGGTAAAAATCTTTCCTAACCGCTGCGTCCATTCCTGTTGTCGGCTCATCCAATATGGTAAGGGGACACCTGGCTGCTAGACCTACGATCATATTAAAGGTACTTTTCATCCCTTTTGATAGAGAAGCATGATGTTGATTCGGATTAAAAGCGAAATAGGAGAACAATCGCTTGGCAATGTCCTTATCCCAATTTTGATAAAAAGAACCCATTACATCTAAAATTTCACCTAGATTCAAATATGGAGAGAAACTCATCTCGTCATCAATGTAAATCGTATTGGCTGAAACCTTCAGGCTATTAAAAGGCTTTTCCGACAACACCCGGATCTCCCCTGATGTTTCACGGATGAAGCCGGCCATGATTTTTAATAAAGTCGTTTTCCCGGCCCCATTCCTTCCTATCAATCCAGTAATCTTATTTTCTCCTAACGAAATGGACAGGTCATTCAATGCTTTTTGGCGACCATACGTTTTCACAAGACCCTTGCATTCCATTACACTCACTTCGAATCCCCCGCTTTCATCTCTTCTTGAATCATAGAAATCAATTCTTTATTTGATACATTCAAGTGGGCCGCTTCTTTCACTATTTCTTTCACAAGTGTTGATAACGTTTGATTCTTTCGTTTCATCTGGATGATGCTTCTCGCATTAGATGAGACAAACATGCCAAGCCCCCTTTTTTTGTATAATACCTCTTCATCCACTAGGACGGTTAACCCCTTTGCAGCTGTTGCAGGATTGATATTATACATTTCGGCCAGCTGATATTGGGAATATACTTTATCTTCAGGTAGAAAGTTTTGTGCCAGAATTTCCGTTTCCAACCATTCTGAAATTTGGATATAAATCGGTTTCATACTACTCGAATCGAGAATCAAACGAACACCTCCTCACTGAACAACCATAGTACATTACTGTTGTAATGTACTATATATTAATTGGATGAAAATAACAATGGTAATATGCCTATTTTTAGAAAAAATTTCAAATCTTCTTTACGAACGTAACATTGTTCTGTTACACTAACCTTAAAGTAACGTAACAATGTTTTGTTACGAAAAGAGGTGACCCTCTCGTTGGAAACAGATCTGATATCCAAGAAGGAAGTATTGGAACTGACCGGTATTTCGTACGGGCAACTATATCGCTGGAAACGAAAGAACATCATCCCTGAAGAATGGTTTATCAAGAAATCCAGCTATACAGGTCAAGAAACGTTCTTTCCAAGGGATAAAATGCTTTCAAGAATTGACACCATCAAAGAGATGAAAGACGGGTACTCACTCGATGAGCTTTCAGATTTCTTCTCTCCCAATCCTACAAAGATTGAAATTGGGGAAGGTGAATTACGCTCATCTACAATTCTTTCAGAGCATACCCTTTCTCTCTGTACATCCCTATTACCTGAGCAAGACACTTTCGAGTTTCCGGAACTATTAAATATGATGATTATTGATAAAACTCAAGTGTTACATGTTCCAAGAGAAGATCAGCAAACCTTATTTCTTTTTCTTCATGAGAAGTTTACTCCACTGAAAGAATCTTCACTTGAGTTGGTTGGAATTCGTAAAGGTGGGACCTATATATGGATGCTCCTCCCTCTTCATTCCAACTTTCAAGCAGACCGTTTAGCTCAAGTTGTGTTGAGATTCGATTTACAACAAATGATGGAAGAATTGAAAATCATATTATCTAATACAAAAGGGATGTAAAGTCCCTAAATAGGAGGAAACAAGGATGAACACAGTGGACAAAAAAGAATTGCATGACTTGAAGATAAGCGGATCGGGAACGTCTGGTGGAGGACAATTTGATGCCGTGAAAATCAGTGGAAGCGGAAAAATCGCTGGTGATATCGACTGCCACGAACTGAAAATTTCAGGTTCCGGCACCATTACTGGAGACGTAAAAGCGGGATACATCAAGACGAGCGGGTCTTCTACCTTCAAAGGGGACACAAAGGCAGAAAAGATTACCACAAGTGGAAGCTCAAAATACAATGGTTCTGTGATGGCAGCCGAGATGAACACAAGTGGATCGACCAAGGTGGAAAAAGACCTTGTCTTTAAGAGCTTCAAGGTGAGCGGGTCCTGTAAGGTCGGTGGAAAGATCCAAGGTGGAATGATTAAAACGAGCGGGTCTTTACGGGTAGCAAAGGATTGTGAAGTGGAATCCTTCACCTCTTCAGGTTCTGTTCACATCGAAGGATTGCTGAACGCTGACAAGGTGCAAATTGAAATCAATCATGAATCCTCTATTAAAGAAATAGGTGGCGAAACGATTTCAGTGACACATCACAATTCCAACAGGTTGATCAAGCAAGTGGTCAACTTCTTCCTACAAAAAGAAGATTATTTATTTTCCGAGCTGATCGAAGGTGACGAAGTATACCTTGAAAACACGAAGGCCAAACTCGTCCGGGGCAAAAACGTTGTGATCGGAGAAAATTGCAACATTGATTCCGTTGAATATTCTGGAAAACTCGATGTAAAAAAAGATAGTCGTATCGGAAATAAAGTAAAGATTTAATTCGCGATTAAAAAACAGGGATGGACGCTCCTATCCCTGTTTTTTCATGTTCTCCATTCGTATTTACGGATTCTTAACTCCTCCATCATCGAAATTTCATATTTTTATTCTGAATAGTCTGCTATATTAATAGGTATATAGTACAATCTTTCGAGAAAGCTGGGGACCATTATGGAACGTTTGACCGATCATTTGATTATCATTTCTTTCGATTGTTTATCTGCTTTGGATTACCCGCTCCTTAAGGAACTTCCCCACTTCCAGGAACTACTTACTCATGGATCCTTTTGCAAAAAGGTTGAAACCGTCTACCCCTCTGTGACCTATCCTTGTCACGCAACCATTGTTACCGGGAAGTACCCTAACCGCCACGGTGTCGTGAATAATACACTCCTTCAGCCAGGATCTGACTCTCCCGACTGGCACTGGCACCGGCAATCGATCAAAGGGACTACCTTATATGACGAAGCCAGGAAATCGGGGATGACCACTGCCGCCCTGCTTTGGCCTGTAACAGCCAAAGCGGATATTGATTACAATATGCCGGAGATCTTTGCTAATCGCCCTTGGCATAATCAAATCCTTGTTTCCCTTCTAAATGGCAGTCCTCTCTACCAATTGCAGATGAATCGCCTCTTTGGACATATCCGGAATGGCCTGAACCAGCCTGAGCTGGATGATTTCGTTCTCGAATCCACGATTGAAACGATCCAAAAGAAGCCCGACCTATTGCTTGTTCACTTTACCGATCTGGATACACAACGTCATTATCATGGATTTTCTTCTGAAGAAGCATATGCGGCTTTACGTCGCCATGATGCCCGGTTGGGGAGAATCCTGAAAGCGTTAAAGGAAAACGGCATTTATGACAAATCGACAATTGTCGCCTTGGGTGACCATAGTGCCCTTGATGAAACAAAGGCCGTTCAACTTAACGTTATCCTAAAAGAAAAAGGGTTGATTACCTTAACCGACCGGGGGAAAGTAGCTGACTGGAAAGCGTATTGCAAGGGATGCGATGGTTCAGCATATGTGTATACAAAGGACAAGGAAACTGCACAAGCTGTTAAGTCCCTTCTGTTGCAATTACAGGAGGATCCTGAAAACGGTATCGAAACCATACTTACTGGTGAAGAAGCGGGAAGAAAAGGAGCAGATGGACATTGTTCGTTTATGCTCGAAGCCCGACTCGGTTTCTACTTTAAGGATGCCATTGAAGGTGATTTCATCCATACGATTACCCCGGAGGATGTGAAGGAGAAGCGTTATACTTATGGATCCCATGGCTATTCACCAGAAAAAGAGAACTATTCAACCATCTTCATGGCAGCAGGCAACGGAATCCGCTCACAATTTGAAATTCCATATATGCGCCTCATAGATGAAGGACCAACCTTCGCTCGATTACTCGGTCTCAGCTTAATAGATATAGACGGAAAACTCATCGAAGACCTACTGGAGGTTTAAAGAAGATTTTGTTTCCTTAGGGGGAAAAACTATGAAACGTTTTTCGAAAGAAGAAAACAGCTGGATTTTTTATGATTGGGCAAATTCTGCGTATTCCATTATTATTTCAACCGCTGTCTTTCCACTTTTTTATAAAGCTGCCGCAACAAACGCTGGAGTCAGAGCCTCTGATTCAACTGCCTATTTAGGGTATACGATTGCCATCGCTACATTTATCCTCGCCATGATCGGTCCGATATTGGGGACAATCGCCGATTATGAAGGCTACAAGAAGAAGTTCTTTACGTTCTTCTTTGCCTTAGGGGTCACCTTCACAGCCATCCTGGCTTTCGTTCCGAGCGATCAGTGGCTACTGCTCTTGATCTTTTATACTGTAGCAGCCGTCGGGTCAGCCGGTTCGAACGTCTTTTATGATGCCTTCTTGACAGACGTTACGACTGAAGAACGAATGAACCGTGTATCGTCCCGGGGATTTGGATTTGGATATATTGGAAGCACGATTCCGTTTATCATCAGTATCGCCATCATCATCCTGTCTCAAAACGGAATTCTCCCCTTCTCTGTAACAATAGCCAGTAAAATTGCCTTTGTGATTACCGCAATATGGTGGGGGCTCTTCTCTATACCGCTATTAAAAAATGTGCACCAACGCTACTTTATCCAACGTGAAAAGAGCCCTGTGGCAAATAGCTTTAAGCGCCTTGGAAAAACGATAAAAGAAATCAGGAAATACCGGGCATTATTTTTATTCCTTCTTGCCTATTTCTTTTATATCGACGGAGTTGGAACGATCATTACCATGTCTACCGCCTATGGAAGCGACCTTGGCATCACTTCCACCAACCTCTTGATTATTCTGTTTGTAACTCAGGTTGTGGCTGGACCTTTTGCTATGCTATATGGCAGGCTAGCTGAGAAATTCACAGGTAAAAAGATGCTATATGTAGGGATTTGCGTATATATTATCGTTTGCATCTACGCTTATTTCCTGAAAACGACCATGGATTTCTGGATCTTAGCAATGCTTGTCGCTTCTTCACAAGGAGGAATTCAGGCATTGAGTCGAGCGTATTTCGCTAAGCTGATACCCAAGAAAAACGCCAATGAATTCTTCGGGTTTTACAACATCTTTGGTAAATTCGCTTCAATTCTTGGACCATTGTTAGTGGCCGTTACCGCACAAGTTACAGGTGAGTCCAACAGTGGAGTATTCAGCCTTGTCATCCTGTTTATTGTTGGCCTCGTGATTCTTGCTTTCGTTCCTGAACCGAAAGGAAATGAAATTGAAAAGCCTACCATTGTTTAAAAAGAAAGCCTGAAGTCAATGACTTCAGGCTTTCTCTTTCATTAAAATGTATGTGCTGCATTCTTAGCCCGGTCAATCGCGTCTCTCTTGATTTCATCGGCTTTATCGGGCATGGCGGCGTGCCCTTCTACAAATACCCCATCGAAGGAAGGTACACCAAAAAACTGCATCACGATGCTTAAATAACGATGGCCCATTTCCATGCCGGCTGCTGGCCCTTCAGAGTAAATGCCTCCCCTGGCTTGAATATGGATGGCTTTCTTGTCCGTTAATAATCCTACCGGACCTTGCTCTGTATACTTAAATGATTTCCCTGCCACGGCAACAGAATCAATATACGCTTTCATCACCGGTGGAAATGAGAAATTCCATAGGGGAGTGACAAACACATATTTATCTGCACTGATGAACTGGTCTGATAACTCATTAAGGCGATTCACTTTCTTCTGTTCTTCCGGAGAAAGTTCCTCAAACCCTTTCCCTGATTGAAGCTTTCCCCACCCACTGAAGACATCGGCATCAATATGGGGAATATGTTCACGATACAAATCAATATGAACCACTTCATGGTCAGGATTCACTTCTTTGTATGTATCAATGAATGCTCTCGCCGCCGCCATGCTGTATGATTGGGTATCATCATGGGGATGGGCCGTAATATATAACACTTGTACCATTATTCATCCATCCTTTTCTTTGTTATGTCGACCATGGTATTTTGTGAAGATGCGGATGGAATTATCCTCGTTCAAACAAAAAAAGAATGCTGTCTGCTCTAGACAACATTCTTTTTTAATGGTATTTACTCTTCTTCCGGTAGTGATTCAAATGGGTTTCCCCCGATATTCTTTCTCATCTCGTCAGTTAGTTCAAATGGTGGATTCTCTTGCATTTCCCCTTTTACAAATTGGTGACTTCCATCAAAATGACATGGTTTACCTTCCAATATGGACACCTCCGTTTTCCTGTAGTATGACCTATGTGTAAGGCGATATTCAGATTAAAGGTACCAGAATAAGCCTTTTTTCTAGTAGTATTTACTCATTATAGTATTCTTCATTTCCATGGTTTATCCTCTTTTCCGATCTTAAATTGATATTTTTTATTTTCTAATACAACAACTTGATCAGGTGATGCCTTTGCCACTTGTTTTGTTTCCTGAACGAGATGATAAATGATTTCATGGCATTGGAGAGCTCCTTTTACAAGTAGAGGAACGCCGATCCAGTCGATACCCAATTCCCGGGAGAAGAAACCTCCCGCTGTCATAAGGGGTGGAACCGTAGGGGAGGTGTTGGAAATAATGATTTTTTCCCTTTCTCCATATCGGTTAAGCAGGATGGTACTTAAATCGGTTAATGCAGGAACAACATATTTAGAAGATCTTCTTCCAATCGTATACACCGGGTTATTTTCATCGTCCGTTCCATGAAAAAGTATGTGACCAGCTTCTTTTTTCGTAAGTTGGTTAAAATAAGGGACGAGGAGGATATCACTCTTGGTAAGACTTGTTAGCCTGAGTATATGTAAATGATAAGCCGCTGCAATGGACGTGGTATGAGTCCCTCCGAAATCATTATAAATATAAATCATTGGACTCTCTCCTTTTAAGAAAAAAAATGTTCTCTTCAGTATGAACTCAATGAGTAAAGTGTATCCCTTCTCGTTTCCACTCATGAAAAAAATCCTGCCCCCGGAACGTGGGAGCAGGATTTTCTACTTCAGGATCAGCCACCAGCAGGAGCGGCCCCTGCTGCTGGTGCTGCGGTTCTCTGCCCTAGTTCTTGATCCAGTACTAATAGAGCTGCAGGATTGTCCCGGGCAATTTTCATCCGGTCCACAATCGTCTGAGCCTGAGCTTCTTCATCAATTTGTTCCCTTAAAAATTCCTGAATGATCACGGCTGTTTGCTGATCACTTTGTGCCGCATAATCATATGCTTGCTGGTACGATTTTGTAACAAACTGCTCGTGCTCCAACACTTTTTGGAAGGTTTCAAGCGGTGACCCATACTCCTTAGGCTGTGAAGGGAGCTGTTGAAGATCAACCATTCCTCCTCTGTCGGTCATATAATCGATCAACTTTAGCATGTGCATACGTTCTTCCTCCGACTGAAGCCTCAGCCAGCTTGCCATTCCCGTATAATTTTGGTTAGCCATATAGGCAGACATGGCAAGATACAAGGTAGTCGACACATGCTCAATTTGAATTAAGTTATTTACAAGCTTTTGGATTTGATCGTTCATCATAATCGTCCTCCTATCATTATATTGACCATTTATTTTATTAATAAAATTCCATAAATATGTTACATAGAAAAACAGAGACATCTACATCTGATGTCTCTGTTTTTCTTCGAGGAAGCGCTTTTGTTTTCTTCTCATGACGAATTCTTCAAGGGTACCAGACCCACACACAACTCCAATGACGATGAAAACCAATCCAACCAGGTGATACAATGTCACCATTTCATTAAGGAATATAGCCGCTCCTATCAAAGAGAAAAAAGTATTGAGGTTAAGGAATATCGAGGTTTCAGCGGCCCCGATTTTTCCAATGGAGTGGTTGTAAATCATATGTCCCACTGCTGTTGCCAATATGGCAGAAGCAAAGAACAGAAGCCAAATCGAACCTGGTGCATTCCCTAATTGTTTCAAACCATTCGGCTCTGTGATGAGACTGATGGCAAACAGAACAATTGAACCGAACACAAGCATATATCCCGTCAGCAACCGGGGATCTAACGTTTTCGCTGCCCGGCTGATGATGATGAAGCTGAGCGCCTGAGAAAATATGGAGATAAAGATGAACAAATCCCCCTCCTTCAATCCACCAATCCCCTCTCCTCCTGACAACACTATGATCGTCACTCCCACACTGCCTGAAAGGAATCCAATGACCTTAATCACGGTCGGACGGTTACGAAGGATGACCGTCGCCATCAACGCCGTCAACAACGGCCCTGTTCCAAGAATTAGTCCCCCGTTTGTAGAAGACGTTCCTGTTAACCCAACAGATAAAAAATAGTGGTGACTGACAACATTCAATAGTCCTCCCGCAATGATGAAAGAGAGCTCCTTAGCAGTCGGTCTTCTGATCTTCCCCATAAAACCTAGGACAATGAATACCGTGATGCCTGCGGTGAAAATGCGAAGAGAAGTGATCGTTACCGGCGTAAACTCACTTACCAGCGTTTTCAATGCAGGTACATTAAATCCCCAAATCAACATAATAAACACTAAAGTCAAATACGTTTGCCATTTTTTCAAAACGCCGAAGCCTTCTTTCTAATTCGTATAGTCACCCAATCATAGCACCCTCAGTCATGCCCCGCTAGAAAAAAAAGAATCATTTTCTGAAACAAAATAGAAATTTCTTTCATTAAATATGTAGAAACCAAAGGAGAACCTTATTGATGGAAAACTATATGAAAGTACCGATGAGACCTGCAATGAATAGTAGAGGATGCTATGTTCGTACATAATTCGGTTTACTCTCTATTAGACACACATAGAGAAACCATTTTTCAAGCCACATCATTCCTTGCCCGCGACTATGCTATAGTATAGATTGAAAGGAGTTTTTTATAATGACAAATCAAGAACTGCCACCAAAAACGTGTACTATCGAACGTCTTGTTACGAAGAAAGAGGACGTTAAAAAAGTGATGCAAGGTACGAAAACAGCGACTCGCAGAAATGGTCGATACGCTGATATTGGAGAAATCATGGAGCTTGAAGGGGAGAAATACATAGTGAATAGCGTTTATTCACAATCACTTGGTGAACTGACAGACGATCACGCCAAACAAGAGGGCTTTCAAACCGTTGAAGAATATAAAGACACCATCCTCTCCTATCATCCTGGAATGCCTTGGCACCCAAGCATGAGAGTGTGGGTTCACGAATTTAGTTTAGTGACAGAGTAGGTCATTTCTCATGGAGACTCTACTTTATAGAACACTGATCTACCTTCATGTGATTAGTGTCGTGGCCTCGATTGGGCCATTTTTCATTTTATTGCCGATGATTAAGAAGTTACGAACAGCTTCTCTGGCCATACTACCTTCGTACTTAGATACGTTTCGATTTACCGTCCAGCTCTCCAAGCATTCCGGGCATGTACTAGTCGGGACTGGCATTCTTCTAGTCCTACTCGGACCTTGGACATGGACGACACCGTGGATCATCATGACCCTCTTTATCATGTTCTGCTCCCTGTTCTTTCTCGCACGGGCATTTTCACCGACCCTCAGGAAATTCGGGGAGGACGACGGAGACCGTGAATCGCTGGTTCGGAAATTGAAACGGACCGTATGGATTTATCTCATACTGTTACTTTCGATGCTTTGGTTTATGGTCGTGAAGCCTAGTTTGTGGTTGTAAAGGGGATTGATTGTAGCGTGAGCCTGGTGCGTATATCTGGTTCACGCTTTTTCAATCCTTTTGTACTTTACTAAATAGCATCAACTATATACCCTCAAGTGTATTAATAGGGTTTCTTATGTCTTATTGAGCCACTTTTGTGGTTTATTGGGCCACTTTCGGTTGTAATCGGGCCACTTTAGCGATTAATTGGGCCAGTCTTAGGAAAAATTGTGCCAAATTGTGAACAGGACACCGTTTTCAGTACTGCATACCCTCCTCATTCTGCAATCCTATGTCAACTAGCCCTCCTTTTCAGTGAAAACTTCTACTCGTTCTTCCCTTTAGAATCTAGAACCTTCATAAAATATGCTGTCGGCAACAGCAACCCAATGGCAGCTTCAAATAATGCAAAGAATCTAAGATGACCAGTTGGGATATAGTCACCGTACCCGACCGATAAGATCGTCACACCGCTATAATAGAGGTAATTGAGAAACGAATGGTCGACAGGCTTTCCACTTGGTGAACTAACCTTGAGCATAGGATCATGGAAGGACAAAGCATAATAAAGTACAGCAAATGCGATCATGATACTGAAAAGCACAAAGAACAGCTTATAAAATAACGGCGTACTGAAATAACTGTACTTGAAATGCTTATCTTTAAAGAAATAAATTAAGTTTACTAGGATAAATAGAATAACTCCTAATGTAACGATACTAGCCAAAACGTTGTGAATCCTCCTCTTAAAATATGCTAAGTTTTATATACCACGTGCTTTATGTTTAAAACTCACTTTTGGATCATTTTCTTCGTTCGATACTGGTTCCTTTTTCATCAATCATTTCTCTTACTTACACATTACATAACGTTTATATGACTTACTCCTGTCCACCTCACCAGCTAAAATTTTCTATTCCATTTCAAAAAAAATCACATATGATAAACCAACTTCCTTATTTTGAGAAAGGTGAGAATAATAGTGAAACAACCATTCAGTATGTATAGACCGGCACATGGCGGTGGAGGGCATGCAGGTTGGGGCAATGGGCATGGGCATGCTTCCTGGGGTCACGGATCAAGTTGGAATCATGGAGGAAATTGGAACCATGGTGGGAACTGGAATCACGGCTTTGGATACCCTGGTTTTGCAGCAGGGACTGTCACAGGTTTAGCCGTCGGCGCAGCCGTATCACCTGGTCCATATCCGGTACCGGTGCCTGCTTATCCTTACCCGTACCCTTATCCATATCCACAATATTAATGAAAACAAGAAAATCCCCGACTCTCTTGTATAGAGCCGGGGATTTCTTTATCGTTAAATTCCTTCATAAAATATCAGCTTATTCCCAAACGGGTCGATGATTCCAAACTCTTTTGTTTGCCAAGGGGTCTGTTCGATTTCGGGTTTGACAAACCTGTATTTCTTCTTCATGATCATGGACTGCAGTTTCTCAATTCCATCTACTTCCATTCTAATCGCTGCTCCCGGACTACAATCCCCATGGTGTTCTGAAAGATGCAGGATGCAATCCCCTTTTGACACCTGAATGTATAGGGGAAGAGATTCGTCAAAGGAGTGCTCCCAATCAATCACGAACTCGAGAATCTTTATGTAAAACTCTTTTGCCTTATCAACATCGAAGATTCTAAGGATGGGAATCGGGTTTTTTATATGGATATTCTCTTTCAATTTTGCCACTCCCTCTCATATTATTATTTCTTCTTTATTCACCATGAAATTCCTCCTAAGGATATAGAAAAAGTTCCAAAAACGTTTATAAATCTACCATTTGTGGTAGTATACATTAGTTAGTATTTTGGAGTTTAGTATCATCAAGGAGGAACTAATATGGATTTCTTATTTCCACTTGGACTTTCCATTTCAACAGGTGCGATCATCGCCCTTTTAAAAATAGTGGCCATCGATATTATTTTATCTGGAGATAATGCGATTGTCATTGCCATGGCAACAAGAAGATTACCGAAAGACCTTCAAAATAGAGCTATTTTCTGGGGAACGGCAGGTGCCGTAATCCTGCGTATATTCCTCGCCGCCATTATTGTATATTTACTGCAAATTCCGTATGTGCACCTCATGGGAGGAATCCTATTATTATGGATTGCCTATCAAGTACTCGTTGAAGGTGACGAAGAAGCGAATATCAAATCACACAGTGGACTAAGACAAGCTATCACGACCATCATCATTGCAGATGCCGCGATGAGCCTTGATAATGTTGTCGCAGTCGCAGGTGCAGCACATGGACATATCGGAATGATCGCCCTTGGCGTATTCATCTCGATTCCAATCATGATTTTCGGATCCAAAGCCATTGTGAAAATATTGGAGAGATACCGCTGGATTGCGTATCTTGGAGCAGGGATCCTTGCCTACACAGCAGGTGATATGATCGTATCAGATGAAAAATTCTTAAACCTGATCAATATTGAGCATGGTGTGATTACCACATGCATCACAATCTTTCTGACTGCAGCCATCCTTCTTTTCGGCTTCCTGGTAAATAAACGCTCTGGATCAACTCATAATGAAAACGTGGAACAATATAATGCTTAACGATAAACGATGCTTACAATTGTAAGCATCGTTTGTTTTGTGAAAGAACTTTTGGGAAAGACTAATTGACAGTTACCAAGAGGGAGGGCGTGCTTTTTTGGATTTCTTCATGAGTCATGAATCACTAACTGCTCTAGAATGGATTTTTCGCGCTACCATTGGATTTATCTTTTTACTAATCATAGCGAAATTAATGGGGCAAAGATCCATTTCGCAGTTACGATTCCTTGATTTTGTTATGGCGCTATTAATAGGGAATATTATGGCCCACCCATTGTCTGATGAAGGATTGGGAATGAAAGGATCTATGCTTACTATGGGTACATTGGTCTTACTCTATCTAATTGGGGTTTACCTCAGTCTGCATTCAACCTTCATACGAAAAATACTCGACCCTTCCCCTATCTTATTAATAAACAACGGAGAAATCTTCTATAAAAATCTTAAGAAAGCAAGGATTCCTTTAGACAGCCTGTTATCTGAATTAAGGAAGCAGCAGATCGAAGAAGTTCAGAAAGTGGCTATAGCCCTGTGGGAACCTGGAGGGGAAATCTCATTCTTCCTCAAATCTCAGTATCAACCTGTTACCCACCAGGATTTCGCACTCCCATCCAATCCATTTGACCTTCCCACCCCCATTATTGAAGATGGCAGAATCAACCTTTCAGAATTATTGAAACTAAATAAAAACGAATTGTGGCTACACAATCAATTGAAAAACTATTATCATGTGACTGTGCAAGACGTCTTACTGGCAACGATAGACAAGCAAGACCAAATAAATATCTATTTGTATAAATGAAAGCTCCCTATATCTGTTGAGGGAGCTTTTAACATGATTATTTCATCATCTGCTTGACCAACTCTTTATTCTTCTTCTTGAATACTTCATTGTGGGAAGATACCATGGCGTACTCATTTGCATCCGGCTGAATAAATTGCTTCGCCTTGTTGACCGCGTTTGCAGCATCCTGAAAAGCACCGGCAATCAAGTTCACTTTCCCAACATGCTTCAGGATATCTCCCGCTGCGTATAGTCCTTCAATTGAAGATTCACTGTTGGTTGAGCCTGCGATATAATACTGGTCGATCATATCGATGTTTAGTTTACTATTCTTAAGAAGAGATGTATCTATTTCATATCCATGATTGATGATCACTTCATCGATTGGTAAATAGGATACCTCGCCTGTCTGATGATTGGTCAACTCGACCTTTTCAATGGATTCATGATTGGTGGCGGCAATCAATTTGGAAATGGAGGTATTAAGTAAGCAAGTGGCCGAACTGTCCATTAACTGTGCACACTGTGCTTCGTGACCTTTAAGAGCCTCTTTTCGATAAGTAATATAGACTTTCTTTGCTACTGGTTCTAATTCATTTGCCCAATCAATCGCCGAATTCCCTCCACCGGAGATGATGACTGTTTTACCTATAAACCTTTTTAAAGACTTCACTGTGTAGTTTAAATTGGAGACTTCAAACCGCTCTGCCCCTTCGATGTCCAGCTTTTGAGGGTTAATGATCCCACTGCCGACTGCAATGATGACCGTTTTCGAGTAGTGCTTTTGACCTGAAGAACCTTCTAATACGAATATTCCTTCTTCACTGCGTGTGATCGATTCAACTTTTTCATTTAGAACGACCGTCGGATCGAATGTTAACCCTTGCTGAACGAGTTGTTCGATAAGTGTCGCTCCTGGTACTGGAGTAAGTCCCCCTACATCCCATATCATTTTCTCAGGATATACATGTATCTTCCCGCCCAATGTTGGTTGAAATTCAATAATCTTTGTTTTCATTTCTCTTAAACCACTATAAAAAGCAGAGTAAAGGCCTGCAGGTCCGCCTCCAATTACCGTTACATCAAATAGTTCATGATGATCCATTTCCGTTCACTCCTCAACAACCAAATTTTAATTGATTATCATTCTCAATTAAATCCTACAACTTTTTTTCACTAATGACAATACAAAAATTCATTGACAATAGTAAAAAAGAATTATAGTATGGAAATTGTTCGAGAATGAGAATCATTATCAATTTAGTTTTTATAAACGGAGGTATTAATATGGTTCGCCTCTTTACGAATGATTTAAACATCGGCTACGGTGATCGCTTGATTGTGAAAGATCTCAGTGTCAGCATTCCTGATAAAAAAATCACCACTATCATCGGATCCAATGGCTGTGGGAAATCCACATTACTGAAAGCCATTACTCGCCTCATCCCCCATCACTCGGGTAACGTCTTGCTAGATGGAGAAGACATTTCAAAAGGCCATACGAAAGTATTAGCCAAAAAAATGGCTATTCTCCCCCAATCGCCGGATAGTGCCAGTGGCCTAACGGTTGGTGAATTGGTTTCATATGGCCGATTCCCCCATCAAAAAGGGATGGGTCGATTAACAAAAAAGGATTACGATGTCATCAATTGGGCACTTGAAGTCACTGGAACGCTGGAATTTAAATTCAGAGAAGTCGATGCATTATCTGGAGGTCAGCGACAACGGGTGTGGATTGCCATGGCTCTTGCCCAGGAAACGGAAATTATCTTCCTCGATGAACCTACTACATATTTAGACATGGCCCATCAGCTTGAAGTATTGGAGCTCCTTCAAAAGTTGAACAAGGAACAGGAACGTACCATCGTAATGGTGCTGCATGATTTAAATCAGGCTGCACGATTTGCCGACTATATCGTTGCCTTAAAAGAAGGGGAAATGGTGAAATCAGGTAGTTGCGAAGAAGTCATAACCCACGAGGTCCTAAAGAAAGTATTCCAAATCGATGCCGAGATAGGAAGAGATCCTCGAACAGGCAAACCAATGTGCATTACATACAATCTACTAAAAGGAGAAGATCATTATGAAAAAATGGATAATACCGTTTACTCTACTATTGGTGCTACTTGTTAGTGCCTGTAGCAACAGCTCTACATCAGAAGAAGGTTCGGATTCGGCGAAGAAGGAAAACAAATCAGATACCATTACCTATCAATCCGAGAATGGTCCGGTTGAAGTACCAGCCGATCCGCAGCGTGTTGTCGTTCTATCATCCTTTGCTGGAAACGTCATGGCATTGGATGTGGATCTTGTCGGTGTCGATTCCTGGTCCAAAATGAATCCCCGTTGGGAGAAAGACTTGAAAGACGTGGAAGAAGTAACAGATGAGAATCTGGAGAAAATCATCGAGCTTGATCCTGATTTAATCATCGGTCTTTCCAACATTAAAAATGTGGATAAATTAAATGAAATTGCCCCTACCGTTACATACACATATGGGAAAGTAGATTATTTAACGCAACATATCGAAATTGGGAAACTATTAAACAAAGAAAAAGAAGCTCAAGAATGGGTGGATGACTTTAAGAAGCGTGCCCAAGCTACTGGCGATGATATCAAAGCAAAAATTGGTGAAGATTCAACCGTCTCCGTGATTGAAAGCTTCAATAAACAATTGTACGTATATGGAAACAACTGGGGTCGAGGTACAGAGATCCTTTATCAGGAAATGGACCTGAAGATGCCTGAAAAAGTAAAAGAACAAGCCTTGGAACCTGGATATTTCGCTCTCTCTACAGAAGTGATGCCTGAGTATGCGGGAGATTATCTGATCTTAAGCAAAGATCCAAAAGCAGATAACTCCTTCATGGCAACAGACACATTCAAAAACATTCCTGCTGTGAAGAACGATCATGTGTATGAAGTGAATATGATGGAATTCTACTTTAATGATCCGCTTACACTGGATTACCAGTTAGACTTCTTCAAAGAGAAATTTCTAGGCAATTAATTTTTAAAAGGGAATTCTTATGACAAGAATTCCCTTTTCTATACTATCAAAGAAAAGATGATTGATATGACAAACGAAACCCAGCGAATTCCATTTATCTATAAATTGATCGGTGCATCCCTCCTATTTGTTGTTGCCTTTCTTATTTCGGTCGTGTACGGGGCTGCAGAGACAACAGTGAAGGACGTATGGCAAGCCCTGACTTTCACAGGTGAAGGAGATAGAAACAACATTCTACAAGAAATTCGCTTCCCTCGTGAAGTTGCAGCTATTGTGGTTGGAGCTTCTTTAGCAGTATCGGGAGCCATCATGCAGGGGATGACGCGAAACCCTTTAGCCGATCCAGGTTTACTCGGACTGACAGCTGGAGCTAACGCCGCACTGGCCATTGCTCTCGCGTTTATCCCATCAATTAGCTATTACGGAATCATGGTTGCTTGCTTCATCGGCTCTGCTGTAGGAGCCCTTATGGTATTCGGGATCAGTTCAATGAAACGGGGAGGCTTCTCACCGTTTAGAATCGTTCTGGCAGGAGCCGCTGTTTCCGCTTTTCTATTTGCCATTTCAGAAGGTGTCGGTCTATTTTTCAAGCTATCGAAAGATGTATCGATGTGGACGGCAGGAGGGATGATCGGGACAACATGGAATCAGCTACAGGTGATTGTTCCGATTATTTTGATTGGGCTGTTGGTGTCTTTATTTTTATCCAGACAGCTGACGATTTTAAGTTTGAATGAGGAAGTAGCCATAGGATTGGGACAACGTACGGCTTTTGTCAAAACCGTTCTGTTCATTGTGATTGTCCTGGAAGCAGGTGCAGCAGTAGCCCTAGTCGGAAATATGGTATTCATCGGATTAATGATTCCCCATATGGTCCGGGCTATTGTAGGGACAGACTACCGTTTCATCATTCCCGTCTCAACCCTGATTGGAGCAGCCTTCATGCTACTCGCAGATACGCTAGGTCGCACCATAAATGCTCCATATGAAACACCTGTGGCAGCGATTGTTGCGATTATGGGCTTACCCTTCTTCCTATTTATCGTACACAAAGGAGGAAAAGGTTTTTCATGATACATCCAGATTTGATTAAAAAACAACGCTTGCTCCTTATAGCATTCATCATACTTATCGCAGCAACAGCATTTATAAGCATTGGATTGGGATATTCTTCGGTCTCCTATAATCGACTCCTTCCCACTCTTTTGGGTGAAGGATCATTTAAAGAAGAGTTTATCCTATTTTCCATCCGGTTGCCGCGAATCATCATCACGATCCTCGCCGGGATGGCCCTTGCCTTATCCGGGTCAATCCTACAAGGCATTACCCGAAATGACCTGGCTGATCCTGGCATCATCGGAATTAACGCTGGGGCAGGCGTATCGATCGCCATCTTTTTTTTATTTTTCCCGATCGACGCCGGTTCCTTTGCCTATTTATTGCCATTAGTCGCATTTGGCGGGGCACTTCTTACCGCCTGCTTCATCTATTTGTTCTCATATAATAAGCGCACTGGGATTCAACCTGTTCGACTCGTACTTGTCGGGGTAGGATTTTCCATGGCATTATCCGGACTCATGATCATCCTCATTTCAAGTGCTGAACGGGCAAAAGTCGATTTCATTGCTAAGTGGCTTGCTGGGAACGTATGGGGAACAGACTGGCCATTCATTTGGGCGATCCTTCCATGGCTAGTCATCTTGATTCCACTGGCACTCTATAAATCTCACATGTTGAATATACTGGGATTGAGTGAGCAGGTATCCGTAGGGGTAGGGGTCTCTATTAACCGGGAGCGCTTCATCATGCTATTAGTTGCAGTAGCCCTTGCCGCCTCTGCCGTTTCGGTTACAGGAGGCATCGCCTTTATCGGATTGATGGCTCCCCATATGGCCAAAGCATTAGTCGGCCCGCGGAATCAACTGTTCATTCCCATCGCCATACTGCTTGGAGGATGGCTTCTACTCCTTGCCGATACAATCGGGCGGAACATCCTCGAACCCGACGGCATCCCAGCCGGTATCATGATCGCCCTAATCGGTGCCCCCTACTTTATGTATCTGCTATTGAAGAAGTAGACGTGAGGGACGGACCTCTGATATTAGAGAAGAATGTTATTGGGACGGGATTTATATGTGATTATTGAGGTCCGTCCCTCAATAATCAATGAAGAACGGTACCGGTGATCTTTCCCGGTACCGTTCTTTTCATTACCTCACAGTCGTACTTGCTCCATTCCCGACAAACTCGGCCTCCTTTCCCCTATTCTTAACAGGCTTTTTACTCCAAAACGTTGCAAGAATTGGTCCTGAGATATTATGCCACACCGCTGCAATCACACTCGGCAATGCAGCTAGGGGACCAAAGTGGGCAGACGCCAATGCCACTCCCAGTCCAGAGTTCTGCATTCCTACTTCAATCGAAATGGCTCGCCTGGTCCCCTCATCCAATTTCATAATAATCCCTGTTCCATACCCGAGACCAAGTCCGAATAAATTATGAAGGATCACAGCTGAGAAAATGATCGTTCCAGAGGTTGCGATATTCTCAACGTTTGCCGATACCACTGCTGACACGATGATCATAATTGCCAATACTGAAATGAGCGGAACCACGTGTAAACTTTTTTCTACGGTATTAGGAAATAGTTTTCGAATGACCAACCCAAGTGTGATCGGAAGGATGATCACTTGAACGATCGAAAGGAACATGGCAATCGGATCCACTGGCAACCACTGCCCTGCTAAAGCTAGTAGAATCAGCGGGGTCAGAATCGGAGCAAGTAGCGTAGACAGGGAAGTCATTGCAACAGATAATGCCAGATTTCCTTTCGCTAAATACACCATGACATTGGATGCCGTTCCCCCTGGAACCGAACCAAGCAAAACCAATCCGGCAGCCAATTCATTCGGCAGATTAAGAAGATATGCAATCAAAAAGGCGCCTAATGGCATGAAGATGAACTGAGCCATTACTCCCGTGATGACAGGAAGCGGTTTTTTAAGTACCAATTGAAAATCAACGGGCTTTAACGTCAGCCCCATCCCGAACATCACGACTCCAAGTAGAATCGTAATATAGCCACCTAATGATAAGAATGGAGCAGGAACTAAATAGGCTACTGCTGCTACCAGTATGACCCAAACGGCAAAATACTTTCCAGCTAGATTACTGATCGTTTCGAGTAATTTCACTTATGTTCCTCCTTCTTTTTATGTACGAGTTTATGAGGATTGAAGATCTCATTCGGATCAATTGCCTGCTTAATTTTCTCCATGACCTGTAGGGCACCGCCGTGTTCCCTTTGTTGATACTTCATCTTGCCAACCCCTACTCCATGTTCACCGGTACATGTCCCGTTTCGTTCAAGAGCATACTCTACGATTTCTTCGTTGTATTTTTCCGCCCTCTTCACTTCTTCCGGATCGTGTAAATCGATCATGAGTGAGGTATGGTAATTTCCATCACCCACATGGCCAAGAATACCTCCAATCAGTTCTAACTCTTCAAGCCTTTTCCGTGCGTACTGAATCGCACCGGATAGTTCTGATATAGGTACGCACACATCTGTCACCATAAGCTTTCTTCCTGGATTTCCATGAACATAGGCATAAGCAAGATTATGCCTTGCTTCCCAAAGTTTGTTTCTCGCTGCAGTATCTTCTTCAAAAATGATCTCTTCACAATGGTGATCAGCCACGATTTCCTTCGTGAATTCAACATCCTGCTCTAGTCCCGCTTGATTCCCGTGAAACTCCAGGAACAGAGTAGGTTTCTCTTTATAATCGGTATCACTGAATACATTCACCTGTACCATGGAAGGCTCATCCACAAGCTCCACTCTCGCAATCGGAATGCCGGCCTGTAATATAGACACAACCGCTTCCACCGCATCATCAATTTGATTGAACGACGCACGGGCCGCCACAATATGTTCTGGAATGCCATATACACGGAGAGTCAGCTCAGTGATACACCCCAACGTCCCTTCAGACCCGACAAACAAACTGTTGAGGTTATAACCAGATGACGATTTTTGCGCCATGTTTCCTGTGTGAATCACTTCTCCATCAGGGAGAACCACTTCTAAATCACGAACCTGATCGCGCATGACACCATATTTAACAGATGTCGTCCCACTTGCATTCGTGGCAGCCATTCCCCCGAGAGTTGCATCTGCCCCTGGATCAACCGAGAAAAAGAGACCATACTTCTTCAATTCTTTGTTCAATTGAGTGCGGGTAACCCCAGGTTGAACCTTCACAAGAAAATCTTTCTCCCTTACCTCTAGGATTTTGTTCATCTGAGAAAAATCAATCGTGATCCCTTTATCATACGGAATCACATGCCCTTCAAGACTGGTACCGAGTCCAAAGGGAATGATGGGGGTACGATGGGCTGTTGCGACTTTCACAATCCCACTCACCTCCCTAGCACTCTCAGGGAACACAACCACATCAGGAGAACTTGGAATATGATACGATTCATCCCTCCCATGCTGTTCTAAAACCGTTTCATTCACCGTCACCTGATGACTGTCAACCACTTCCCTCAAATCCTCTACCAATCGACCATCCTTCAAACTCATTGGTCCACTCCCCTTCAAAAAAATGTATAATGTATCGAATTATACATAATAATCAGAATATTTCAATAGTAAAATCGTTATAAATTGAGGGACGGACCTCTAATCAAGTTGTTTCCGAGCAGATAAATGCTGTAATGACGCGAATTCGGAACAAAATGAAGAGGTCCGTCCCTCAAAAAAACATATAAAAAGTATCGGATCAGGTCCGATACTTTTTTGGTTTCTTATTTATGCGAGAGGTTCTGCAAATTCTCATTGAGCAGGGTAAAGAAATTCTCTATTTCTTCTTTTGGCACGTTAGGATATTGGTCCCCTACACTTACTTCATACGCACATTCGTTTTCGCTTACTTCCTTTATGTACCCCGTCAGGCCTATCCCGGTCACTTCATATAAATCGATTAACAACGATTCCACTCTTTTTTGAGGATAGTGGAAGAAGACGTGAAACATGTTGGACACAGGGATTTCCGGAAGTGTCGTGATTCCCTCGCAGTGACGGAAATAGGCTGCTAGCTCCTTTGCCCCTTCATAATATTCACCCATTTTATTGATCCGTTGATCAAAATAGTAATCAGCACTTAGAATATATGGATAAAGACTGATTAAATCGCCGCCATGGCGTCTTTTCCAAACCTTGGATTCTTCCGTGAAGCCCTCGTCCCCTGCCAGGATCGCTCCTGCAAGCCCCCCGATTCCTTTGTAAAAAGAAATATAAACACTATCAAACAGGGAGCATATCTCTTCTGCCGATTTTCCGTAGTGGGGAAGGATTTCATAGAGTCTGGCACCATCCAAATGAAGCTTGATTCCCTTATCACGACAATAGCGAGATATCGATTCAAGAGTTTCGTATGTTGGCAGTTGCCCCCCTATTTCCCGTTGCGGTAGTTCCAATAATAAGCAAGCAACTTCTTCATCAAGACCAACCACGTCATCAAGACTGATCACCCGATCTTTTTCCGCCAGTAACACCGGCTCGATGCCATGCAATTTCTTCAGGCCATCCTCTTCATGAATTTCCAGATGGCATAACGGATGGTACGCGACTTTGTGCACGTCTAGCTGATCACACCAGATGCGCAAGGCAATCTGCTGGGACATCGTTCCGCTTGGGAAGAATACAGCACGCTCTTTCCCAAGGTAGTCTGCCATTTTCTTCTGGAAGTCTTCAATTATTTTCCCTGAACCGTAAATATCGCTATCCATCTCACCGCTCATAGGTTCTAACGCCTCTTTCAAAACGTCAAGATTTCTCTTCCCATGTCCTTGTAACGGATGCGCAGCTTTTTTATATGCTTCAACTAACGTTTTTGCTTCCATCATCCTGCCCCTTTTCTTTTCCTCTTCTTGTGAACGGCCACTTTTAAGCATTGTGTTCCATTTAGTAGTCAGAATCTATGCCAAAACGTTACTATTTTTCTTCCACCTTTTCATCTGAGCTTTTTCGATAAACTCTCGTCTGTCCCCATAGATTCGAATCACATCACGGATCTCCTCAGCCAGGTATTGTTCATTCCGGGCATGAGCGAGCGATTCATACCCTGATCCCCGCTGTAAATAATCAGAAGAAGCAACGGAATACCAAGTCTCATCTTCTAATGGGACATTTCCAATTAGTATTTCTGAAACATGTTTCCCATCATGAATAACTTCCGCTCCGGAAACATGAAGTCTCCCGACGAATTTCCCACGGAATCCAGGACCCCTGCCATCGGCCAAACAAATTTGGCTATCCAGGGAATCCCCGATCGCCTTTTTGATGTGTTTTCCCTGAATTTCAAAAGATGTCGGGTTCAACGGTGAGGGACAAATTTCAATGAGTTTTTGATTGCTGATGAAATGAAATGCTCCTGCATTCACAATTCCACTATTAATCAAACCGAGGTCGCATTTCAACATGTCTTGAAGTCCATCTGCAATCAAGTTCGTGATTGGATTCTCTTCGATTACATCATGCCAAAGGGGCTTGTGCAATGTGTATAGCGGTCGACTTAACACGTCAATCGCTGTTTCTTTATTTCTTTCTAAAATCTTAACGATCTCAGGATCCACCTGTGAGGATTGAGTGGAGATTGTCTCTCCACGGAGCAGTTCAACCCCATCCTTCGTGACGTTCACTTCAATCAGGCCAATGTGTTCTCCATAGCAGCCGGCACTGTTCATCACTGTCCCATTCAAAACCTTGGCTTGTGGATAGAGCTCGTGATCGTGAGCAGAAAGGATGATATCGATCCCTTCCACCTCATTCACAAGCTCCTCATCGGCAAAGGTGCCGACATGATTGAGGAGAATACAAACATCATACTGTCCTCGATGCCGTTCTATCTCGACCTCAATGGCTTTTTTGTAATCCTTTATATGCACACCCAGCCCAACATTGAAACCCTGTAAGTCCGGAGATGCACCGGTAATGAAAATGCGCATACCATTTTTCTCGAGAATGACGCTCGGGTTTACCCCTTTGACCTGCGTTTTATCTTTGCTTAAGAGGTTGTTACTTATAAAAGGGACAGGACTATTGCCTGCCATATACTCCAGGGTATCGAACCCATTGAACATTTCGTTATTTCCGATGGTCAACGCATCGTATCCTACAGCTTGAAGGAGTTCAATCGCAGCCATTCCTTTAGTTCCTTGAAGCTCGATACTTCTGAAATCAGCGAAGTCTCCTCCATCAAGAATGATGGTATTCTCATCTTTATGCTCCTTGATTAAAGATGCTGCTCTTGAAAATGCTGCAAAGTGGCTGTGTAAATCATTCGTATGTAGAATTTTTAGTTTCATCATAACCTCCAGGATTTTTTCAGAAAACTCTCACTTTTAATAGTATAGGAAATGAAGAAGGTGTAAAGGGCTTTTATGGAAAAAAGAGAGATTCGTTCCATTTTACAGGAGATAAACTCTTCATATATTATTCAAACATCGGCACACATGGATCCATATCATAACAGTGAACAAGCATCGCATGAAGCTGTCCCCGATGATGATATAGATGGGCGGCGATTTCCACCAGCCATTCGAATCTAGTATAGGTCACTCCCCAATAGGCCGTGGTTTCAACTTCAAGCATGTCGTCAGTCATCCCGGAAACCTCTTCTTTTAATAGGCTGAAATTGCTGATAAGTTCTTCTCGCATTTCTCCAAGGGTATTCAAGCTTTTACTTGAATAATAGGTATTCATTTCTTCTTTACTTGCTCCTCCCGCAATAAGGGCATCCGCCCTACAGATGAGAGTCATATGGGAAATCAATTCCCCGATCGAATGCTTTGATGCGGTAGGTCTATTATGTATGTCTTCCTCTGTGAGACCGTCGATGATGTCCATGATGGACGTGATGACCACCTCGATCTGATGCAGCACGCTTCGACTATATGAGTTCATATACAATCCCCCTAACTAACCATTTATCATCCATTATACAAGGAGAGTTCCATTGACACATGCCATCAGCTGCATATAAAATGTGAAATAATCATCTTGAAGAAATAAATTCATCTATATACTCGTATAATATTGGAAATATGGTCCAAACGTTTCTACCAAACTACCGTAAATGGTTTGACTACGAGAGAGAGCAGCGACAGAAGTCCCTGCTCTTCTCTCTCTATGTCAAACCCTGGGTGCATCCCGGGGTTTTTTTATTCGATAAGGAGAGGATCTCATGAGTACACAGAAAGAAACACTAAAACAACGAATTGCAGCTGCAAATAGAAGCATCCCCGCAGACCTGGTCATTAAAAACGCAAAAATTATCGATGTCTTCAACCTCTCAATCATCGAAGGCGATGTAGCTATTTCAGGTGGAGTGTTCGTTGGAATCGGTGAATATGAAGGGAAACATGTGGTGGATGGGAAAGGAAAATATATAAGTCCGTCCTTCATTGATGCCCACGTCCATATTGAATCCTCTATGGTACCACCTTCGGAATTCGCCAAAGTCGTACTTCCCCATGGAGTCACGACGGTCATCACGGATCCTCATGAAATTGGAAACGTGGCGGGAGAAGAGGGAATTCAGTTTATGCTGGACGATTCTGAGAACATTCCATTAGATGTGTTCACTATGCTCCCCTCCTGTGTTCCTGCAACTCCTTTTGAAAATTCAGGGGCTACATTAACCGCCCATTCGTTGCAACCTTTCTATCAACATAAACGAGTCCTTGGGCTTGCGGAAGTTATGGACTATCCTTCCCTCCAAAAAGGGGCAGATTCGATTGTGGATAAAATCATCGCCACCACCCCATTCACTCCCCACATGGACGGGCATTTAGCAGGATTAGATGCGTCTGCCATCAATGTGTATAAAGCGGCTGGAATTCGAACCGACCATGAGTGCACCACCGTTTCGGGAGCATTGGAACGCTTGCAGCGGGGGATGTACCTATTGATTCGGGAGGGATCTGTTGCAAAGGATTTGAGGTCACTCATCGGCGTCGTAAACGAAAGAAATGCCCGCCGTTGTCTTTTCTGTACAGATGATAAGCATCTGGATGATTTAATCGAAGAAGGCAGTATCGATCACAATATCCGCTTAGCGATCCGAGAAGGTCTCGATCCAATATTGGCGATTTCCATGGCATCCCTGAATGCAGCTGAATGCTACGGTTTACATCAAAAAGGAGCCATCGCACCCGGATACGATGCTGATTTCATTCTCCTTGATGACCTTGATACAATCGCAATATCCGAAGTGTACAAAGCAGGGAAACCAGTTGCCATCCATGGTCAATTTATCGGGGGTGAGAGAGACAAACATGTTCCAAAACCAGCTCTAACCTCAACCGTGCACATTCCGGACATCACTGAGAGAGATTTACAAATTCCAATTGGAAACAACCAAAAAGCTCATATCATTGAAATCATTCCAAACCAACTCAGAACGAACAAACGAATTGAAACGGTACAAGTGGAAAATGGATCTTTCACTCCTTCCGCTAATGATCATCTTAAAATGGTGGTCGTTGAACGACATAAACTCACAGGTAACATTGGCCTTGGTATCGTAAAAGGGTTCGGGCTGAAAAAAGGAGCCATAGCCACCACCATTGGACACGACTCCCATAACATCGTGGCTACCGGCACAAATGACGGAGATATTCTAAAAGCCATCCATGTGCTAAATGAAATGAACGGTGGTCTAGTGATGGTGAAGAGTGGTAAGGTCATTGCCTCCCTTCCTTTACCGATTGCAGGCTTAATGTCTGATGGGGGATATAAAGAAGTGGCTGCGGGACTTCATCTGTTGAATGACGCATTCACCAAATTGGGATTCTCCGGGGACTTCAATCCATTTTTAACACTCTCCTTTCTGACCTTGCCTGTCATTCCGGAACTTAAGCTGACCGATATAGGCTTATTTGATGTGAAGGAAGCCCGTCATATTGAGGTTGGGGTAGAGGAGTGATGATTGGCGTGGTTGACAGGTGAATTGCTCCTGTATTTTAACAGCTGAAATACTTGCTCTTTTCTCCCGATGAAACTCCCCGATTATTCAGCAGTTAAAGCAAAATGTGTAACACAACAAAAAGAGATGCCTCTACACTAAGGCACCTCTTTTCTTTCCCCTTATTTACTACCCTGACCTGCTTCATTCAGCTCTTTGTCTTGGTTTTCATTTGTGACCGCGACTTCCTTGTCTGCTGACTCGGAGATTGTTGGCTGATAAGGTCTTTCGTGAGCTCTGCCGGCATACGATTTCAGTAATTCTCCTACATCGATGCCTGTCATTTCACGTAATGGTTCTTGCATATCAAGCATCGTTCTGGTGATACTTTTTCCAAAGGAAGGCACTCCTTGCCCATTCCCGGAATCGATGATCTTGACCGAATCAATGTTGTTAAGCGGCTGAGCAATCTTCTCTGCGAAGACTGGCAGCATTTCGATGAGTTTCTCTGTGATAATGACATCGCCATGCTTTTCCATCGCTTCTGCAAGGAGCTTGCGTGATTCGGCTTCCGCTTTACCACGTTCACGGATTACATCGGCTTCTGCTGAACCTTCTTCTCTGCGTATCTTCGCTTTTGCTTCTCCGTCGATTTCAGATTTTCTGGCTTCGGCTTCTGCTTTACGGGTCGTTTCGTAGTAATCTGAATCTGCTTTCGTTTTACGGACCTTGGATTCTTCCGCTTCGAGCTTAACGGCTCGCTCACGCTCAAGGAATTGAAGGGTTAATTCTTCTTCTTTTACTTCCTTGGCAAGTTTGGCTCTTTCCAGCTCGTAGGATTGTTCTGATTTTGCTCTGGCACGTTCTGTTTCTTCTTTAAATGCAGCGTCTTTGATGTCCTTTTCTTTTTTCGACTCTGCAATTGTGATTTGCCGTTTGTATTCTTCTTCCTTCGCTTCCTGATCGGTTTGCGCTCGGTGAATACGGGTTTCTCGTTCTGTGTTCGCTTCCGCAATTTCAGCTTGTTTGCGAACCTCTGCGATACGTGGACGACCAAGATTTTCTAAGTATCCATTCTCTTCGTCGGCATCCCTTATGTCTGTCAGTCCAAGTGACGTGATTTTAAAGCCCATTAAATCAAGCTGTTTTTGGGCAATTTCTGACACATCGGCATTGAATTTTTCACGATTACTGTTAATGTCTTCAACAGTCATTTTTGATAAAATCGCGCGCAGATTACTTCCGAGCACCTCTATGATTTCATCTTCAATTTCTTTTTGATCTTTACCAAGGAACTGCTCGGCGTAGTTAGCAATCCCGTTCAAGGTATCGGCAACCTTTACCATGGCCACTGCTTGGGCGACGATCGGTACCCCACCATTTGTATAAACTCTTGGTGTAGATAATTTTAATTGGAAGGAGGTAAGATTCACAGGAGTTGAAGTTTGGAAACGTCTTAATCTGTACCCTCCACCACGGATGATCTTCATGGAACGGCCTTCCTGGTCAGTGAAAATATTCGATTCCTTTTCAGGATCCCCGAGTTTTGGTCCGGTAATAATCAATGCCTGATTGGACCGTGCCGTTCGATAGCGGAACCTCATCCAGAAATAATATGCGATTCCAACAATAGCCGCAATGACCAGTACAGGAATCATGAAAACGAAAAACCCAATCACACTTAATGATCCTAGCATTCTGACAACCCCTCTCAACAATTTGTTTAAATCAGAATCGAAACTGATTTAATTCTTAAATAAAAGTGCTAGCTACACCAGTATATACGGAACAGATAACGAAAAAGTTTCAATATATTAGGCGAATCTCCTAAATTTATATATAAAAAAAAGCCCGAACCTGTAAAAGGTTCAGACATACAATCTATCGGAACAATCCGTATATGGCCCCAAGCAGGGTGAATATGACGAGATGATCACCTATCGCGATAAGAAACATACGTTTTGACAGTAATCCAAATAAAGCATTTTTCAAGTAAACAAGGGATATGAGAATTCCAATGATTCCACCAATCAATGCCCCTCCTGCTATACCACTTACTCCGGTCGTTTGAACGAGAATGCCTACCAAGAGCGAGCTGATGAATGCTACCAACACCGCCACTACATATTTAACCGGTCCCACGTTGTCCTGATCTTTCTTCCCAAGTAAAATCGAATAATATATTCCCCCGTACACCATATACAACACCGCTCCAGCTACTAGTGCTGGCAAATTCACATCTAATGTCATCCCTATTCCTCCATTAATTCGGTTCGATGGCTAAAGCGATCCCTTTAATACTGCATTTAATTTCGAGTGTTCCTTGTAGGATGTCAAAGTCTATGAGTTCAACCGGGTTACCAAGGTATCTGTAACCACTTTGTGGCAGCCAGTAGCTATAAAGCTCTGAATAGCACTCGATTAACTTACCTCTTTCCCGGTAATTGACTGGTTCATCGAATTCATATACTACATGCTTACCACCGCGGAAATGAATAAGGTCTTCTCCTTCTTCTACGCAGTCAACATGATTGACTGCTACGCGACAATCATACCTGTTCTTTTCAGGAGGTGTAATATAAGGATTGCTCTTAGGCACTCCTACTATTAAAGGGCTTTCCTCAATTAGATTTCTTGCATTCCCAAAACGGTAAAGGTCTTGCCACTTTTCCGGGATACCTTCAATATAGGAACCCCGATGATACCGATTGACGGTCTGACACTCTGGAAAATAGGCAGTTCTCACTTTTGATAAATCAAGCCATGTAAACTCATTATAGGATTTATCCTGATGGAATTCTTTCGCTTTTGTGCTGAAAGATTTAGATTTCTTGCTATTTAGATATTCACGGGGGAACCGTTCTAAATAAGCTCCTTCCCTCCAGTTTTTTGGACTGGCTTTGAAATAAGCATTAAATGAATAGGTAAAATAAGATAAGGAGGAAAAACCACATCTCAAAGCAATTTCCGTTACGGGAATCTGCGGTTCATAAATCAGCATATGAGCAGCTTGCTCCAAACGGATTCTTTTCACATATCCTGCCGGCGTTTCTCCGATAATCCCTTTAAACAACCGTTGAAAATGGTACGGTGAATAGGTAGAGACACTCGCTAACCGATTTAATGAAAGATCCTCATCAAGATGATGGTCTATGTAGTGGACTACTCTGTTGATTTGTCTATGTTGATCACTATGCGTCATTCAATTCCACACTCCCCGAGGCTTTTACTTCCATCTTTCAAGTTTGTGGATATTCTTCACAAACATACCTGATAGAAAAGACGGAACTCCCATTTCAATGCATTTCCCTTTGACGAACCCTTTCATTTCATCCACCGACAGGTCTTTTTGTGTGAACTCGCCTTCTCGATAACAATGCTTACAATACATCGTACTAGTTTCAAGGTTGGCTTCCGTTCCACGAACTTCCGTTTTCTTTAAGGGCATCCCACAACTCTGACATTTTTTATATTGTTTCATATCAGCTGCCTCCATTTTTTCTTCATTTTACCATAATGGTTGATTCCGATCTGAACTTCTATGATAAAATAAGAGCGTTCACAATTTAATACTTACTCATTGGTGAAAATGATTGAATATCATTTTCTTAAAAGGGAAGTTGGTGAAAATCCAGCGCGGTCCCGCCACTGTAAGGCTGAGATTTCATATGGATCCACTGTTTCATAAAGGAATGGGAAGGAATATGAGATCGATGAAGCTGAGCCAGGAGACCTGCCAATTTGAGAAGAACACAGTAGTTCCTACGGGAGATAGGAGGGTGTTGCGCTAGTGGAACGTCAATCGGGAAATCACACGATTCTGGACACTTCCTTGGAATAGCCGCATCTTCTTTTTTCAAGGAAGATGCTTTTTTTATTTCTATTAAACAATCAGGAGATGAGGAAATGGAACAAGCCTATTCAGTAGAACGTTCACGAACCGTCCAAACTAAATTGGTACTGCCGCCGGATACCAATCATATGCAAACCATCTTTGGTGGGAAGATACTATCCTATATCGATGAAATCGCCGCACTATCCGCCATGAAGCATTCAAGCTCTGTCGTTGTGACAGCATCAATCGATTCCGTCGACTTTTTATCTTCTGCCACGGTCGGAGATGCTTTGAGCCTTGAAGCATATGTCACTTCTACAGGAAGAACATCCATGGAAGTCTATGTGAAGGTGTACTCAACGAACCTGCTGACGAGTGTCAAAACCTTAACGACCGAATCATTTCTGACGATGGTAGCCGTTGATGATAAAGGAAAACCGAAGCCGGTTCCAAAAGTCATTCCACAATCGGAAGAAGAAACAAGACTGTTCAAAACCGCCCCGCTTCGGAAAGAACATAGGCAGAATCGGGCACTCATTCTTTAACAATCCAGACACAAAAATTCCCCACTCTCAGTCTGAGAGTGGGGAAAAAGGGGTGTTCGCCGATAAAATTGAGAGTTCGCCGTTAAATCCTGGATTTCGCCGTTAAATTTGAAATTCCGCCGATATATCCTGGATATCGCCGTTAAATTTCTAATTTCGCCGATATAGTCATTGAAGCCTTCAAAAAGGCAGTCTGCTCAGCTTCTAAAGAATCCTACAGCAAAGCCTGAGGAATCCTCAGGCTTTGCTACAAATCAATATCTGACATTAATCAAGTGAACGGACGTAATCGGCAATCTTAGACATTTCGATTTTACTGAGCTCTGCTTTATCATCATATTGGTGCCGGTCAATTGAATCTTCAATCGTTTCAGCACTTCCATCATGGAAATAAGGAGCGGTCGCCCAAACACCTACGAGACTTGGCGTATCAAAGCTCAAGCCATCCCGGGGATTTGTAAACTTCGCTCGATCGTCCCCTTTTGAAGAGACATCGTATTGGTTTGCCGTACCAATATCATGAAGGTAATTGGTTATGTCTGTCGTAAGATCCCCATTAGCATCGACCGCCTTTACACTATCGGTAAACTGACTGCCGCTATGACACGTTATACAGGAAGCTTTTCCTTCAAATAGAACTTTCCCATCCTTCGCTGAACTTGTTAATTCCCCGTCTTTCTTATAAGGACTTTCAGGTACAGGGAAAGAACTAGGCTCCTTCAAAAAGGCAAATAGGTCATCATACATCTTTTCCACATCGTCAGGCAGTTTTTCACCTGGTTCATACTTCATCATTCCGCCCATTTCCCCTTGGACCGTTAACAGGTAATCCGTAAAGTCATCTCTGCTTCCATCCCATAGAAAGAGACCAGTCTCAGAGGTTCGGGTGTTCGTAGGAACATTCCGTTGCCCCTTCCCGGTCATAAGTGTCAAGCCATCGATTTCTCCATCACTATGACAAGACGCACAGCTCATCCAATTGTTCCCTGTGATATCCGCTTCAAACTCGTCACTGTTGGCGCTGTAGAAAATCGTCTTTCCTTTGCGCACGTCAGGATCGAGTGGATCTTTTTTGATCAAGGAAATATTGTCGTGCAATTTTTTCGCCCTTGAGTGAGTGGAGGCACCCCCTGAATCGATGGTCGCAATATCATGGCTCATGGCGTTATGGACATAAAGAGTTTCTCCACCTTTGCCTAATAAGATTCCACGAGGATTGTCGCCTTCGATTCTTCGTAAGATTTGAGTAGCATTCCCACCACGTTTCAGATCAAAGATGACTAGATCCTCACTTCCTGACATCACCACGTATCCTTTTGATCCATCCTTTTGGAACGCCACATCATAAGGATTCGATACGATCATCGTTTCATTTTTAGAATCAAGCACATTGATTTCATCAAAAAGTTCTTTTCTCTGCTCCACTAATTCTTCATCTTTTTCAAGATCTACGACTGAAATGGCTGGAAATATTGTTTCCTCAAATTGAATGGCCGTGTCTACATTTGTCACCAAATGAGGGACCCAAGCCGTTTTCCCATCAGGAGCAATCACAAATTGTTCGAGGGTATTCGGGATTCCCTGACTCTTCTTTCGATCAGAAGTATCAGGGGAATTTGCTAATTTAATTGTTTTAATAACCTTCTTTTTTTCTGTATCCAAAATAGAGATTTCACCGGATAAATAATGAGGAACGTATAATTTCTTTCCGTCAGCTGTAAGAGCCATCGTTCTTGGTCGATCATGCACGGGAATCGTATCTGTCACTTCCCCGTTCTCTACGTCAACGAGCATAACCGTGCTCTCCCGATAATTGGATACATACAACGTCTTCCCGTCCTGACTCGTCGTCAGTCCAAAGGGTTCGGACCCCACTTCAAAGGAATCGATTACATTCCCTTCTTTTAGGGAGATTACATCAATTTGGTTTTCATACCGGCACGACACATAAAGCCGATCTTCATCTGGTGATAGCGCCACTTGTACAGGCTCTTTCCCCACAGGAATTTCCTTTTTCACCTTCTGTGTCGACTGATTCACAATGGATACTGTATTTGCATCGAGATTCGCTACATAAAGCTCAGTACCTTCTTTATTCTGAATGATATTATCGCTATTCACAGCTTCTTTTCGGATAGAATCAAAGCTCGGGTTATCGTTGGTTGTGGTTTGAATGGAACATGCAACAAGCGTTCCTACTATGAGAAACGCCGCCGCATATCCTATCATCTTTTTCATAGGATCCCTTCTTTATCGTTTTTCGACTGTGACAGGAAGTAAAACAGGTGCGATACCATTTTCACCATGCCCAGCTTGAATTTGTGGAACATTGTCTCCATCTGTATTTCCAGATGAGTCCTTGCTGTCATAATAGTCCCCAGTATCCCAGAATTCACTCGCCTGCATTCCTTCTTCTAGGGACGGACCATCAATGACCGTATCATAGAAATCACTGTATCGTGATGTAATCGTGTCTATTTCCAAACTTTCAGGGGTTTCAGTATCAGACTCTTTATTGCTTAAGTTTTGCAGAGCAACACGGTACGTTGCAGAAAGTGCGCCTGCTGTATATGGAGTGTAGTCCATTTTCCCTTTAGCTGTCTCATAGGCTTTCACATCTTTGTCCCATAGTTGTGAATCCATGGCGTCATAGATTGTACGGGCTGCTTCCCGATACTTCTCATCATCGGTTGCTAAGTAAGCCGCGGTCAATCCTCTGATTGCACCTAATTGAGCATCTAATGTAATTTCATTGTCGGCACCATTTTCCATATCAAAGCCTTTGGCTACAAGGCCTGAATCCATTATTAGGTTGTCAATCATGAAGTCTGCCTGCTTACGGATCATTTCCAATGCACGTTTTCCTTCTGCTGTCTTCAATCCTTCAGCAGACTCCCCTGATGCATATCCAACAGGCAGACCATCTATGGCACGTTGGAAAATTCTCATGGATTCCATCGTGTATCCTGCCTGGAACGTGTCCATATATGTTCCTTGTTGTTGTCCATCATTTTCTGTGACAAAAATGCCTTTATCATTATTGAAATGCATGGAATCTATATTTTTGAACACATGTAGCATCACATTTTGATTGGCAGTGAATGGATCTGTTCCGTTCACATCGTTAGCCGATGAATCATCTGTATTTTCTTTAGGTGCTGATGGATACGGGGCACCGTCAAATAAAGCCTGGAATGAAGGTGTCTTGTTTGGATTGCTTTCTCTTTGATCGGTCATTCCGAAGAATTCTGAACTTGGCCAAAGCATCATCCACTGATCTTGAAGAACACTGTTTGAATCTTTGACAGCTAACGACTTTGCCTTTGGTGCCTGCTTACCGTCTTCTGCCACTTCCACACTATGTGGTAAGTACACAAATCCTTTTTCAGGATCATATTGACTTCCTAATCCGGCAGCCGTCAATTCCCCAGTCGAGCCGTCAACAAACAGTTCATTCGAAATATAATTCACTTTATTCCATATTTCTTCTGTCAGTACCGCTCCCTGGAAGCCATCTGCTGAGCTGACTCCGATTGCAACATTTTGATCATCGTCATCCTTTGACGTTTCACCTGCAAGCTCTTCGTCCCCATCAACCGTATGGAAGCCGCCCATGAAGTCGCCGGCCCAAAGTGCCTGCTTGAGGAACGTTCCTCCATATGCTGAAGGCACAAGGGTCTTCTCCATTTTATCACGGTCCCACCGGAGTGATTCGAAGTTTACTTGATACATAGGTACATAGCTGCCATCATCATTTGATGCGTACTCACTTGTATCTACTTTGTTCTTATAGTGGGGATCTCCGGCAGAGTATTCAATAAATGTCGGATACATGTTCCTGAATATTTCATCTTGGGGATATCCGACAGCATCGGCCAACTCGTAAAAACGGTTTCCTAATTTTTCATCGGTTGTTTTTCCATTTTGAAGAGTCTCAACAGCAGGACCATTTATCAAGTGTAAGCCCAGTCCCGATTTTTCGACTACTTCATACATGGCTTCCTCAGAGTATTCATACGATTCAACACCTGCAGTATAATCAAACGGTGTTGGCTCATCGATTGTATTAATATCCAATATATCTAAATCCAGGCCCAGGCTTTCTGCAAGCGGCTCACCTGATAACTCAAACTCTGCATAAGCAAACATATTTCCAGCTGTATCAAAGGAATAATCAGATACACTAACTTTGCTTGCTCCCTTGCTTGTTTCTTCTGCTTTATGTTCATCTTTTTTTGTGCCTTCTTCTTTGTCATTAAAACAACCTGCAAGCATCAGTGATGAAGCAAGTACAGATGCAGAAAGTACTTTCCATGGTCTATTCATTCTATGTAACCCCTCTCAACAATCGGAACCATCCGAGAATGATTCTCATTACTATTTACTAGTATAGTGTAATTGAGAAGGTATCTCAATAAGAAGTTTAATAAGAAGACAAATAGTTTACGAGAATGTTAAATCTTCGTTGACAGACAGCAGATACTTTATCACAAATAACATTTCTGGATAAAAAAAACATCTTTTTGAAACCTCAACCTCTTCCATTCGTATCCATAGTAACAAGATAACAGGGAAGGCTGATTGTATTGAAGAAAAATATTGTCCTATTGGATCTAATGATTTATGTAGCACTCCCACTCTTGATGTGGAATGTGATGAGGGATTATACCGGGGATTATTATGCTATGCTCCTTTCTTCTGTTCCAGGAATCATTTATACCATCTACCGCTTTATTGAAATGAAAAAAGTGAATACCTTTGGCCTGTTTATTTTGCTCACTTTGATTATCGGTACCTTGATTGATGTACTCGCCGGTTCGTCCTTACAGCTCCTTTGGAATAATGTCTATTATGCCGCTGCACTAAGCTTGTTTTTCTTATTCACCATGATCATCAGAAAACCCATTCCCCTTTACTTTGGACTCGATTTCGCCGAGCTTCAAGGGTACGACCGCACATTCAGTAAGCGCCTCTATTATAAGAAGCCCGTTTATCGCGTCTTTCAATTGATCACCCTCTGTTTCGCTTTAAGAAGTGGGATTTTTGCCATCTTCAAAACATGGCTGATTTTAGAATACGGGGTTGAAGCCTTTGATAAAGGAATCCTTCTACGTCAGGCGTTCAGCTGGATCATGACTGGGATCACAGTGGCTGGTTTCATTTATATAGGGAAGATCATCAAGGATTCTCCACAAATGGTGAAGGAAGTCCAGGAAGAAATGGATGGGGATCTGAGAAAGATGGTTTAGTCCTTCAAAATCTCATAGCCTGATAGACTCTGATCCAAGGAGCTTCGTTTCAGCCGACAGTTATTTTTTTCCTTGAGCATCATCTTCTCCTCCCTTCATACATATAATACCTTGAGAGGAGGAATGACAAAATGGATCGTTTTATTCTTTTATTACTTGCGGGTATTCTTTCCGGTTTCGCCTTATTGAAGCTTCCATTAGCTGGAACGTTCTTAGAAAGCGTTTCCCCGGTCACAGACATCATCGGCATTTTAGCAATTCTTATATTCTCTCTCTTCCTTATCTTTAAAGGCATCATGGCCATACTTGGTAAGTAAGCGTGTAGGGGCTGTCTAAATCGTCCGTTTTCCTGCTAAATGAGCACAAATTAAAAAGCCAAGAATGTTGATTTATCAGCATTTTTGGCTTTCAATTTTATTAGAGAAATGTTTAAAAAATCACTTTTCGGACACGGCTTTATTGATATTTATTCTTCGAAGTTGATTTGTTTGTTATTTACATACTCAAGGTATTCTCTCACTGCGAGGAATTCACTTTGTGATTCAGGTGGTAACTCTTTTACATTTACTCCGTTAGAGGTATCAACCCCGATGTTAATTCTTGATACTCTTCTTTATCCAAATCCGCTTTTGATTGAGCAATCTTAGAAACCATTATACCCTAACTAAAAAACAGTTTTCACTTTGTTTAACTGCCATTAACAGGGAAAATAAAATAACTACAATCCTTTATTTCTCCCATAACTCAATCAATCTACCTTCCGGATCTTTAATCCAAATAAACTTACCAAATTCACCAACCTCTTTTTCCTTTGCAAGAGATACACCCATTTGTTCAAGATGTTCAATCATCTCGTTTAGATTATAAACCTGAAAATTTAACATTACTTGCTGTTCAGTTGGGAAGTAGGTGTCATCTTCTGAAAAGAAAGACAAAATTGTATCATTTTCCGGATGAGATTTAATAATCGTCCCATTCCAATTTTCTATCTCAATCTTCAGCACATCACTGTACCATTTTTTTATCTCATCTAGATTTTTAGTCCTCCAAAATATTCCACCGAAACCTTTTATCAACATAATAAGATCGCTCCTTTTCCCCTAAATAATTTTGGTTAAATTATATATTCAAGAAAACAAAACAAACTCCTTCTTTTACCATATCAATAACGCCATAACTGAATAAAGAACCGCAAACCGATCTTCAGTTATAGCCTCCGGTTGTTGAGTAGTTTTATTTCAATGGATATACCAACTCAATACCTTCCTCCGCTTTTAGCGCTTGATAATACCAGTAATTATGGTCAGCTCCGTGAATGCAAAGAATTCTTTTATTTGGGTACTTCTTAGAAGCATTTTTAACCCGTGCAGCCATAATATAGTGTCGGGCATTCCATATAATATTTTGAACGTTGGGATTAACTGAATGTAACCAGTTATACATTTCATTTGTAATTGCATCGTATTTGAATGAGTTAAAAGGGATATTCCCTTCATTCCATGCCGATAGTTTTTTATCATTCCAACTCTCTAACTCTTTCTCTAACTTACTCTTTGTATCTGCATCATACATATCAAAAGGACCCTCTTTAAATACATCTTCTTCAAACCAATTCACTGGAACAAACTTAATATCCTTTTCATGACATAAGGGGAATATCAGATTAGGATACTCAATTTGTGTCTCTCCTAGAATGCCAAATGATTCACCTTTATTTAAGTAGAGCTCCCAGCTTAATGGATGAACTTCTCCACAAATTACATCAGGCTTAAATTCTACTATTAATTCTTTCAATAGGGACAACGGAAAATTATACTTTTTTTGCATTTCTTCATCATGAGTCATTCCTAGAATACCTACAACTGACATAGTTACACATCCTTTATAATAGTAGTGCATGAAACTCTTATTCCATTAACCGATTGTTGAATAAGCTTGTAACTGCAGTAACATGAGGTCAATGGATGTTCTTCCGTTATTGTTGTAATTTAATTTCCTTTACAACCAAGTTTCCAAACGTTTGTATATCCTGTATGTAATCAAAATTTTTATTCTCATATGTGTATAAACTGTTATACATCCTTACAGCAACAACATTAAATTGAGGAATGACAAGACAAGCACAACCAGAAGCCCCAAGTATTTGATTAACTGTTTTTCCGGTAGCTTGCTTGACGATTTTAGCTAATAAGTCAGGACGTTTCCCTTCAATGTTGGTTCCTAAATCAAATACCCTTTGAACCTGTTCATTCTTAATCTTTAAACCAGTACACCTGGTAATCAGATGTCTAACCGTCGTCTCACCTAAAACTTCTTTATCCAATTCATTAAAATAGTCACTGATTTTATCCTCAAGATTTAAGCATCCTTCAAACACAGCTATTGCAGCTGCCAAACCTACATATGTAACCCTAGTTGAATATACGTTAAATTGTGAGGAACGATCTATGTTCCTAGCTCCCATTTCAAAATGATGGGTACCAGAATACCACTCGTATACGATTTTGTTTTCCTTCATAATGACTAACCCTGCCCCAGACGCGTGCATCTTCTCTTTCATTTCTTCAGTATATTTAGTTATATTTTTAAAGGCCTGCTTATTGGACAATCCATTCAAAATTTCCACCCACTTATTTTTTATCGTCTCTAAAATGAGCTACTTAACTAACTATTCAACAAAAAGAGGCGTAACCCTGTTTTAGGTTATGCCTTATTAATCCAGTATTTTTTCAGTTAGACTGCCCCTATAATTGAATATGGACAATAGCCTGTGATCAATTAGCTGATCTTCAGCTATTGTCCCCTTATATGGAATAAGAGCTACATAATTTCTTATTAATTGAAAATTGACGTTAAATAGTCTGCGTGACCTCTTATTAGTTCAACTTCTTCATCAGATGATACCCAAAAGAATTGAAAGGTAAGTCCTTTTTCTCTTCCTCCACCTGTTGGATTGTGTTCCCAATCATCAGCAATTTCATTACAAATTATCTTTTTCTAGAAATCAATTAATGAGAACCCAATAAAGGACAAGAGATATAAAAAGAACATTTTGAAACTCAATTTATAAACACCTCCTGCTTGTGTTCCAGCCCTCTTTAAATGAACAAGTTTATTTTACTGTGATTAATGAATCAGCCATCATTTTAAGTTCTTCATTAGTCACTTTAGTCTCCCTAAACATTACTGCCAATTGTTGAACATCTCCATCGTCAGCCCACTCTAATACTTTTAATTCTTCCTCATCTTTTTTCAAAATTGCTTTTTCCCCATTACTTAACTCGATAGATTCATAACTCTTTGGTGAATCAATTTTATCATTATAATATGTAGTAAAGATAAGATTCACCTTATCACTCAATTCACCATCCACAGGTTCGTACTCCACCGAAGCATAAACAGGGGTAATGGAGAACCTAAAAAATGCAACATTGAAAGGGAACTTTGTTGGCACCTTCATCTTATCTCGAATATCTTCTGGCAACTTGCTTACTTCTTCTTGGAATGATTGAGGATACTTTGTGATTGGTAATTCATATGCACTATGATTGGAACAGGCCACCAGAATGAATATAAGTACTAGGATGAAAATTTTCTTTTCCATATTATCCTCCCCTCATTTAGTTATATGGTAAAAAGAAACAAAAAAGTTTTATTTTCTGAAATATAAACACGTAAAATTTCTTCTCCATTAACCTCCCCAATGAAGGGTTTTCAGAATCAATTAGTTATTCTACCCTTATTGCCCCGTTTGTTGTGCATTTACATATTATTCTTTACTTTTACCTATGAACCATTTAACAGCATCTAAAAGGTTTTCAGCAACATAATCCGGTTCAATCTCTGCCCAGTTGTCCCTGTATTGATTTAGAGAACCATATCCCCATCCTGTAAGCACTAAAACCTTCATGGCTCCAACAGAATGAGCTGCCAACATTTCAGTTGAACCAACGTCACCGATAAATACAGTTTTTGTTAAATCTAACTTATATTTTTGTGATGCTTCCAAAAGCATTCCTGGTTTTGGCTTATGACAATGGCAATCATCATCTGAACGATGAGGACAAATAAATGCATCATCAAATTCAAATGATTGAAATTCCTTATAAAAATCAACGAGAGTAGCTTCTCCTCTACTAATTCTATGTTGATTCGTACAGGCAAAAGATTTAATATTATGATCCTTTAAAATTTGTAATGCAGCTCTACTGAACGAATATAGTGAGAAATCTTTCGGGTGAATAAAGTGTCCAGTACCCCCAATCGTTCCATCACGGTCAACGAAAACTGCTTCAATATTCATTTGTTTGGTATTCCCCCTTATAACGAAATCTTCTGCATGACGGCGTAGCCATGGAGCGGCTCACGCAGAGCTAATAAAATATAATGCATGGTTTCAGACAACGGTAATAATTTATGTTTCATACTCTCACCCTTTATACAGTTCAACTATATAGTTTAGCTTAATAACAATTTATTACAGTTTAACTGAATAGCCAATAGTATTTCTAAAATTCAATTAAAAAAGCCGATTTCCGTTACGTTCGGAAATCGGCTTTCTGAATGCCATATTACCAGTGGGCTTGCAGCTTATTACCATCTGGATCATAAAAGTGGAAAAAGGCATGACCGTTATCTTCTTTTATCTCTTCAACCTTAACTTGATAAGCCATTAAGTGTTGATGAAAATTTTCAAGATCAGAACTTGTAAACCCTATGCCAAATTCTTGTTCTTGATTAACTGTAAAATGGGAAAAGGTTACATCTTCCGTTGGGATGAGGATCAGTAAGAAAGGTCCTTCATTTACTTTGATAGCCGCAAGTTCCTCATTCTGATTTACTAACTGAAGCCCTAACACATCTGTGTACCATTTGGCTGAACGTGCTAGATCTTTCACAGGAATTCTAATGTAATGGACCTGTTCAATGAATGATTTATTCATATGCTTCTCTCCCTTTCAATCTCAAATTCGCGAAATTTATTTATTAGCTTTTTTCTACCATCCAATTTTCTTGAACTGTAAAAACACAATAAACCAATAGCTATAATAATCAGAATTGGAATGATGGCATATTCAGGCATAATAATCGTCCAATAAAGGAGATAAGCACTTATGGCAAATAGAAACCAGCTGATGATTAGTATAAAACTTGAGGTCAGTTCTTTGAATGTATTCATTGGTAGCTCCTCCCTATGAATTCTTTACTTAATCGAAACTGCCTTCCGAAAGATCTTCATACTATATCGGCCCCAATCTTCTTTTAGATCATCAAGATGCACAATACTCCAAGCATTAAAAAAGGTTTGTCCGCGTTTGTTAAAGAAGAAGTGATCGTCTATGCAAAAAGATGCGTGTAGAATGATCCCGTCTGAATTTTCCCAAGTAACCACATCGCCTGCTCTCAAACCCTGAGATGAGATGACGCGATAATGTTCAAGTTCTAATCGTTGAAGAAACGTTTGAGGATGGACCCATTCATGTACGATCCATTCCTGTTGGGTAATGGCGAACAGGGTGGCCGATAAACAATTACTTCCTGCTCTGGATGGAAAGGTGTTTGCAAACGTTATTAAGTGTGGTGGTGTTTTGATTGGATAATCATAGCAAGTCCAATCCTCCCATTGTTGGGCAATATCTTTCATGAGGTCTTCCTTACAACTATAAGAGAGGTCTTCCCACATCGCTTTATGAAGGACTAGATACTCCTCACCCTTCACTTCTATCATATTTCCACTGAGGGATGATGTGTCTACAGAGAAGTCAGAGACTGGATGGATCAATCCCCGACCCACTGCCACTTGAATATGAAAGAGTTCGTTTTTCTTTTCAGCTGGTAGATGATCCACCCAGCCTGGAGGTGTCACAAGTACATAGGCAACTTCCTTTGATAGATTCCAATACTCATAGCTATTTGCAAGTTGTACCTGTTTATAAGATGAATGATTCATGAATTCTTCGTGAGGAATGACCAAGGCATTCCTTACGTATTCTTTAAAACTAGCAAGGTTGGTCTCTGGGAGGAAAAAGAGATCTTTATCTGGTATATACGTTTTTATCCATTCTTTCATAGTATCTGGTGTTGGTTGGATATTTCTTTTCAATTTAAATCACCTATAAAGTCTGGAGTAATGTATGGGCACGATCCTAAAGTAAAAAAGCTAACTTCAGTTAATGCCTCTCGTTTATTGAAATTAAAAAATCCATCCATATTTATCTGATTTCCTCCGCCAGCTCTAAAATAATCCCCTCCGGACCACGAACGGAGCATAATTTATAACTTTCTTCATACTGCTGTATCTCATTAAAGATCTCCGTACCCTTCATTTTCAAATGGGCAACCATGGTTTCAAGATCTTCAACAGCAAAGCAAATATGTCGGATACCCAATGTGTTGGGAAACGTTTTCTGAATACCTTTATCATCTGCCGGTGTACGATAATTGACGAGCTCTATCCATGTCTGACCGTCCGGCATGCCCATCCCTACACATGACGTTTTTACATCTTTAAGGCCAACGACCCTGTCCAACAATTCTCCATCCATCTCCCATTCCGCTTTCACTTCAAGTCCTAAATCAATAAAAAATTCTTTAGCCTTTGAAAGATCATTTACGTTTATACTTACATGATCCATTCTATTGATTTTCATCCTTTACCTCCTATATTCCTGGCAGTTTCAATACCTGTAATTGGTTGTTGAAACTTGCTTATAACTGAATAGGCTTATCTTCTACAAACTGCCCTGATTATTGCTGAATGGCACTAGCCGCTAATGCTGAACAGTTGCCCCCATTCAGTAGGTTGCCATCCATTGTTGCGCATTTCTTAAGCTATTCTTCTTCGATTTGACGGACGATCGCATCGACTACGTGCTCAATCGGTGCAGTTGCATCAATGATCGTTCCATTTTGAGGAATGTCTTCTTTCGTATGATGCAAACGAGCAATTAGCTCCCGTTCCGACTTCTTCCCTCCAAATTCATTTTCCGGTCGCTCGTCCAGTCGTCGGCTTAATGTTTCACTATCAACCTCGAGAACAAACACACCATCAAATAGATCGATAAATTTCGAGAAGTTTCGAGACCCACCGCAGAAAAATGTTACTGGCTCATTCTTGTTATCGACCAACTCTTTTACCTTATCCACGTCCCATATGTGGTTCTCGTGCGAGGCAGTATCGGTCTTTTCACCCGTTTCCGAATCGCCTTGATAGGCCAATTCACGGTCACCATGAATCGCTTGATAACCGCGCCGCTGCAATTCATTACAGACAGTTGTTTTGCCTGTGCAGGAACCCCTTCAATCAAATGATTTCTAACGCCCATTGCTAAACCCACCTTTTTATTTAAAAGACATTGTTCAATAAGTCCTCCAGCTGTGGTATCACAAATTCAAGCACATCTCACCATAATGTTATCATTTTCCCTTTTGAATAAGCCTTTCAAGTTATTTTTAATGAAAAACTTTGGGAGCCCCAGCGATAATATTATTTCCTTTACCTTTATAAACTTTTGGAATCGATTGTTTTAAAAATCCTAGAGTAAACATCTAAAATGTTCGTTTCGTTGACTGTATTATTATAAAGACCATATCCCCAATATGTACCATCCTCACCAGATTGGTAGTATCCAGTAGCATAATCTCCTGATTTTGTAGCAGGAAATTCTTCATAGTCGGTTTCTTCATCTACGAAAGGTACAAAGGATTTTTTCGATTCAATAAAGAAAAATGGGATACCCGATTCCTTGTAAATTTTTGCAAAAGGGGCTTTAGCTGCCTCAGATAAATGATTTTTCATAATAAATATTGCACAATATTCTTCAGAAAGATTCTCTTGGTTTAAATCCTCTAATATGATGTTTTTAAATATTATATTTTTCTCGCGAACATTCGGAGCCTCTCCCACGACACCAATTGTCAATTCTTTCCCTTCATATAGAGGACTATTCTTTATTTCATTTTGATCATCACTACATGCCGTTAAAATTGATAAAACAAGTAATAAAAAGTATATAATCTTTTTCTTCATCCCGTCCTCCTAAAATATTCAAATTTTGAAAGCCGGCATTAATTATCTGATTATTGGTCAATATGTATTTACGCTAATCGTTCTACCTTTCCCTTCACAATTCACGACACCTTTTCTGAAAAGGCTTTCATTTTTCCGTTAACCTATCCAATCATTGAAGAGGCTTCCCTTAACCTCCAAATGTATAACCAAACAAAAAGAACAAGAAAAAAACCGCAAAAATAATACTGATAATTAAGGTAATTATTGATATTGTTTTACCTATGCCAGTTTCTCTTTTAGTCCCTAACAAACCAAATATCAAACCTAAAATTGCGGTTATCGGGGCAAATCGAAGAAAATTCACAATTGCTCCAAAACCATTATTAGAAAATATAGATACCACAAAGAAAATAAACTCGATTACAAAAACCAATAAAATTATAGCTGCAAGTTTGCTTGATAATGTTTTAAACATGTTATCCCCTTTCCCTTGACCTTGCTATTAAAAACCTGATTAAAGTTACACTCTAGATTTTTAGTCCAGTGGTATATATTATTTAGACGTTAGCTGCTCACTTAATGTTTCGAAACAGACCAACTTCCCAATTGAAGAAGGGAAATAGCCGTTGATCAATTAGGTGATGTTCAGTTATTTCTAAATGATTGCCCCCTATGGACTGTCCCCTCTTAATTAGTAAATATAATTATCCTTGGAACTCTTCTGCAAAGATTGAATAGAGCTTTAAGTCTTGGTACTCTCCTTTAGCGAACATTCCTTTTCTAATTAATCCTTCAAAAGACATACCAACTTTCTCCATTACTCTTTGAGAGCCTATGTTTTCAACAAAACATCTGGCTTGGATACGGACCAATCCTAGTTCTGTAAAACCAACTTCAACTATTTTTTGTGTAGCTTCTGTGGTGAGCCCATTACCCCAGTAGTCCTCAGACAGTACATATCCAAGCTCCGCATTATTGTGTTTATGATTAATAGTTACAAAATCAATCGTTCCGATAATCTTTCCAGTAGACTTCAACTCCATACCCCAAAGAGCTTTATTATTTTGACTATAACCTTCAAGTACTGCATCAATAAATCGCTCAGTATCTTCTTTTGATTTATGTGTCTCCCAGCTTACTCTTTTAGAGACATTAGGATTGGAACCATAATAAAAAATATCCTCAATATCTTGTCTATTTATTTTTCGAAGTGTTAAGTGCTTAGTCTCTAATTTCGACAACATTTCAAATTCTTTTAGCAAACTAATCTCCTCCAAAGATTCATGTCTAGATTTACTTGGCATTATTATTCCTCTGTAAACCTGCCCAATAATTGAAGAGGGGCAATAGCCGAATCAACTAGCTGATCTTCGGTTATTGCCCCATTAGTTCAATAAGTACACAATTCTATATAATCAATAATTGGTTTAAATAAACTATACTGTTCAATAAATCTATTCACATTGTTTCCCGAGAAAATAGCTTCAACAGCTAATCGGAACACTACAGCTCTAATAATCATTTCTTTATAAAATTCATTATTAGAAAGAACATCTATCTCAGAAACTTTACTCCCTTGCCAAGCAATACAATCACATACTAATATAGCTTCTGCATATTCAACTGGTGCTACAGTTGGAGAGAAATCAATGACTAAAGGTGGCAAAACTTCCTCAAAAAGAATGTTTCCTGATAAATCCGCATGAACAATTTGTACTTTATAATGTTCGTTTAAGCTTACTTTTAGAAGCAAATCATTGATTATTTTTCTTGTTTTATTAGGTAGCTCTTTCGATATCTCTTCCGTTTGCCATGCTATTCGATGAGCCTTAGCCCAGCGATTATCAACTTGTACCATGTCTTTGACGTTGATATTAGATAAGTCATGGTGAAATAATCTTGCTACCTGAAGTTTCTCTTTGATACGACCGTTTTCTTCCTCACCGCATTCAAACTGAGTACAAATCCAACCTCCACTCACAAATGTACCTTTATTGCTTCTAACAGGCTTCGATAGCCTATAACCTTGAGGATTAAACCTTTCAATAATAGTTAACAACCACTCATAATGCAGAACTTCTTCTACTGGTTTTAATACAGCGTCATTCACTCTTACCGATGTATTCTGTCCACCCAATAGAGGGACAATTTCACCATTTAAATTAAATGAATGAACTGTCTCTTCAGACAGCACCATTTATTCACCTTCATTTCCAGAGTATATTTGAAATTCTAAAACGTAATTTTTATTTATTTTACTCACTCTAGGCTTGTTCAACTATCCTGCTCTTTAACGGATGAAGAAAAAATAGCTGAAGAGTCAGCTGCCGGATCTTCAGCTATTGCCCCCTATACCGGACAAGAATGAATTCGCTTATACTAACCAATCTCTAATTAGTTGTTGTACAATGTCGCGTTTTTCAATAGTGAGCATATGTCCTGCTTTATCTAAAATAACAAAAGTTGAATTAGGAAACTTGTTGAAGAGAAAATCATAATCTTCATACCCGCAAATACTATCTTGTTTACCAAGAATAATTAATGCTGGTTGCTTCAAATCTGAAACACCTAGAAACGGTTCTTCTGTAAAAAAGTATCCCTTTTCTTTCCAATTTGATGTTAAGAACTCTCTGTTAGCTAACAACCGCCCTGGTTGGATTTCCCTAAGAAAACAATCAAGGTTTTCTTTATTTTGGTAAACAAATAGAGTTTCAAAAGTACTTTTTATATCCGAATCCAATGTACTAAGTATTCCTTCATCCTTTTCTAAGATTACTTTGTCAGGTAAATTTCTCTCTTTTAGATGAAGTGCGCTAGCTAGCAAGCATATACTCCTTACTTGTTTTTGTCTAAAATGTAATATTCCTTGAGCTAAATACCCACCAAAAGAAAAACCTAATAAAGAAAAGGTCTCATCAGGAAATACACTATCTATAAAATCTAATATATTCATAAGAATATCATCTGTTGAATTAAGTTTTTCATCAACATCACTATGTCCGTGTGCAGGAATATCTATGTAAATTCTTCGATATCCATTAATATCTTTAAAGACAGGTTCTATCCAAGCCATCATAGCTCGGTGATCTGTTCCCATAGAATGAAGGATTAATAGTGGGGTACCTTCACCTCTATCTTCATAATGAATACTCCCCATCCTAACTTTACAATTCATAATGCTCTTCTCCTATCTCTACACGATCAAATAAAAAATCATTTATATTATGCTGGTGCCGCCAAGTGTATCTTTCAATCTTCATTGTCTAGTTTTCTACTTACATTCTCCAAATCCTTAGTTGATTTTGATCAATAGCCGGAGATCAATCAGCTGTTGTTCAGTTGTTGCCCCCTTTACTTCAATAAGAAACTTTCGATTGATACAAATAAGATAAATATAGATACAACTATACTTAGCCAGCCGTAACCTTTTTGTCCCTTTTGAAATTCCCTTAATCCCATTACCAACATTGTTAAACTTAAAAACAACATCATATATGGTTGAAATTTAAAATTCCCAGTAATCAATCCGTACCCTGCAAGTGAAATAACTGATATTGATAAAATAATGTGCAAAATCTTTAACAATTTATCACCACCTTTTTCTTGTTATCACTTATTACTGCTTGATTGTTCAACTATCCTTCTCGTTAACAGATGAAGAAAAAATAGCTGAAGAGTCAGCTGCCGGATCTTCAGCTATTGCCCCCTTTAATTGAAGTAATAATCCTTTCCCACACTTTGATTAACTCTTGTTACGATATAAGGAATCATTCTATTCCTATAACTCCTCAATCTTTTTAAAAATATCTTTATATAGTACATCTACGTTATTTTTATCATCTAAATAAAAAAACCAAGCATCCTCTTTGTTCGTATTTACATCATTTATGTAAATTGTTGTATGGGAGCCATTATCTAAAGAGTCAAAATTAGCAGTTTCATAAGTAACTCCTTCACTTACAAATGGAAAATGCCTTTTATTCGAATCAAAAAATATAATTGGGGTTTCTAATCCTTTATATGTCTTTACAAACTTATCATCTGATGCTTCCTCAAATACTGATGGTGTTATCATAATTGCATTATAGTTAGAACGAAAATTTGATGTATCCTCATTTAACTCTTTTAATGAAAATAATTCAAAATGGATATTTTCATTTTTTAATTCTGGGATATCACCAATTACTGCAATATTTAATGGAGCTCCTTCGTATTGCACTTCTTCATTCGAACAAGCAACTAAAAATAATAACAAACTGAAAAATAAAATAACCTTTCTCAAACCCTATTCCCTCCTTGCTGAATCTTTCACTAACCTGCCCTTAACTTAATACCAATTATTTCAAAATCGTGGAGCTCATTCAAGAAAAACCTTCCAAAACAAGGGTATATTTTTTAGGGACAAAACCTTGTTGTCTTATTAAACTAGTTTAAATCTCTTCTTTAACAATTTGAGTAGGAGTTACACTATGCTTTTGTCTTGTGTATGAGACTATCGTTAATAAACATAAGAAACCGGCCATAAAGGCAATAACCAGTGTAGTACCAATCACAAGATTTTTGACACCAACTGCTTCACTTAAAAAACCGGCAGATAATATCAATACAATTAGTAACGAACTCTGGAATAAACTCAATGTAGTACCAATCCGCGCCATTTGATGTGACGGTATGCTCTTTTGAATAAATGTTTGAAATCCAGTATTAGCAAATGATGAGAAGAAACCTAGTATGACAAAACCTAAGCTTGCTACAAAAAATGTGGTAGAAAAGGCATAGATAATATATCCTGCACTAAACAGGATAGAACCAAGACCAATCAAATATGAGATGGTAATCTTGCTTGCAAATACAGACATAATTAGAGATCCTACAAGATAGCCGATACCTGTTATGCTCATTAGCAAGCTAAACTGGGTTTCTGTTAGGCCAATTACTTTTTGTGTAAAAATAACTTCCTGTGAATCCAATGCTATCGCTAAGGTCATAATGAATTGAAATAATATATAAACTGCTAAGAAGTAAAGGTTTTTCTTTAGAAAGTTAAATACTATTCTCAAATCATTTAATATGATACTAAAGTATTTCATTTTTCTTTCAATGAATTCAGATTCTAAATGTAAGTTTGGTAAAAACAATATTATGAGCCCTGAAATGAAGAAGGATAAGGCATTACACCAAATTGCAGCTTGATATGAACTAATTTGCACTAATGCACCTGCAATGGCAGGACCGACTACTAATGATCCTGTTATTAGAATTGAACTTATTGAATTGTATCGTAACAATTTATCTTTCGGTACAAGTTGTACTGTATAAGCAGACGATGCAGGCTTAAAAAAAGAACTACACAAGCTAATAACAAATAATAAAAGATATATGGACCACAACTCAGACAAAAATGGGATGATGGCTACAAGACATCCTCTAATTATATCCGTTATGATCATAATGTATTTTTTGTATAATCGATCTACTAAGCTACCTGCCCAAAACCCAGTAATAATACCTGCAATAGGCCCAATGATCCAAAGTCCAGCTACAGCAGCTACAGAATCGGTTTTAGCAAAAATAAACAAATTTAAAGCGACAAGATAAATAAAATCACCAATAAAGGATATACCAACAGCACTCAATAGAAGTCCAGACAATTTCCATTCCCTTAATGATCCCTTCATGACTCTTTAACCACTTCAAATGCACATGACACTTTATATTCCTGTTTATTTCCACTGCTTTTTAATTGACTTTCCCACCTTACGATTAATTGTTCTAGTTCTAGCAGGAATTGTTCTCTTTCTTCTTGGTTTAACATGAGATTGGTTGAAATAGAAGAAGCAGCACTAGAATCTTCTTCTTGAATCACAAATCGAGTAGCTTTTGATTTATAATATTTTTCAAGTATCCCCCCATTTTTCTTTTCTTTGACTAGTTCCAATATTCCTCCCTTATACAATAATTGAATATGGTAATGCACACTTCCAACTGATTTTTCTAATTGCTTCGCGACTTCCTGTGAACGCTAAACTAAAGTTAACACTTTTTGCTCATTAAAAATGAACACATTATATCACCTTCACTAGACCTTCGGTATACTACTATTATTGGAGCATCTAGGGAGGCCAACGGAGTGAAAAAGTG
>NZ_VCQN01000068.1 GCF_005938125.1 Bacillus sp. BHET2 | reverse complement strand
CTTTGGTGCCGAGGACCGGAATCGAACCGGTACGGTAGTCACCTACCGCAGGATTTTAAGTCCTGTGCGTCTGCCAGTTCCGCCACCCCGGCAAAAAGTTCTGGAGCGGAAGACGGGATTCGAACCCGCGACCCCCACCTTGGCAAGGTGGTGTTCTACCACTGAACTACTTCCGCGAAATGTAATGGTGCGGGTGAAGGGACTTGAACCCCCACGCCT
>NZ_VCQN01000067.1 GCF_005938125.1 Bacillus sp. BHET2 | reverse complement strand
TTGTTCTTTGAAAACTAGATAAAGATAAATTGATAGTCAAGAAATTACCGAGTATCGCCATTTTAGGTTTTAAACCTTAAGTAGTAAGTGATCAAATGTTGATTTAACAGCCTAGCTGTTGAACAAGATTTAGGTTAAGTTATGAAGGGCGCACGGTGGATGCCTTGGCACTAGGAGCCGACGAAGGACGGGACTAACACCGATATGCTTTGGGGAGCTGTAAGTGAGCTTTGA
>NZ_VCQN01000066.1 GCF_005938125.1 Bacillus sp. BHET2 | reverse complement strand
CATGAAAAAGATTGAATTCAATTTAATCCCTCAGCCTCCCAAAAGACCTGATAAGCACTTAAAGGGCAAGGATTTAATTGTTATTTCTAATGTTTTGTTTTATTAGTATTTACGTCACGTTACCAGTGGAACACGTTATGTAAATACAATTAAATCAAAACACGCGTTTACTATGTTTACGAGGCACGAATATCAACGTGTCTCTTGCATTTCACACATTGGAACAAGTTTGGTTCAACTTCTTTATGTCGT
>NZ_VCQN01000065.1 GCF_005938125.1 Bacillus sp. BHET2 | reverse complement strand
AACTTCGACGCGTCAAACGTTTAGTAAATCTTCCTTAGAAAGGAGGTGATCCAGCCGCACCTTCCGATACGGCTACCTTGTTACGACTTCACCCCAATCATCTGTCCCACCTTAGGCGGCTGGCTCCTAGGACAAAACTTAACTTCCTATATAGAATATAAGATGCTAAGTTTTGTCCCAGGTTACCTCACCGACTTCGGGTGTTACAAACTCTCGTGGTGTGACGGGCGGTGTGTACAAGGCCCGGGAACGTATTCACCGCGGCATGCTGATCCGCGATTACTAGCGATTCCAGCTTCATGTAGG
>NZ_VCQN01000064.1 GCF_005938125.1 Bacillus sp. BHET2 | reverse complement strand
CTTGTTCAACAGCTAGGCTGTTAAATCAACATTTGATCACTTACTACTTAAGGTTTAAAACCTAAAATGGCGATACTCGGTAATTTCTTGACTATCAATTTATCTTTATCTAGTTTTCAAAGAACAATCATGTGTCTCGTAAGAGACAGTATGGATGAATATTTCGCTTGCGCAAAAATTCTTGGTGGAGCCTAGCGGGATCGAACCGCTGACCTCCTGCGTGCAAAGCAGGCGCTCTCCCAGCTGAGCTAAGGCCCCAAGGGGATCGAATATGGTGGGCCTAAGTGGACTCGAACCACCGACCTCA
>NZ_VCQN01000063.1 GCF_005938125.1 Bacillus sp. BHET2 | reverse complement strand
TGTTCAACAGCTAGGCTGTTAAATCAACATTTGATCACTTACTACTTAAGGTTTAAAACCTAAAATGGCGATACTCGGTAATTTCTTGACTATCAATTTATCTTTATCTAGTTTTCAAAGAACAAACCATCTATCTCGTAAGAGACAGTATGGAAGGATATTTTGCTTTCGCAAAAATCCCTGACAGTAATTAAACCATCAAAACTGAACAAAACTTCGACGCGTCAAACGTTTAGTAAATCTTCCTTAGAAAGGAGGTGATCCAGCCGCACCTTCCGATACGGCTACCTTGTTACGACTTCACCCCA
>NZ_VCQN01000006.1 GCF_005938125.1 Bacillus sp. BHET2 | reverse complement strand
TTTCCCATCACGTAAGTGAGTAAGATCCCTAGAAGATGACTAGGTAGATAGGTCAGAGATGGAAGCATGGCGACATGTGGAGTTGACTGATACTAATCGATCGAGGACTTAACCACAAATGAACAACGACTGGTCGATATTCGGCTTTCTTGACATCAATTCTTTATCTAGTTTTCAGGGAATAAATTTTCATTTACCCCTTGAAATTCGTTGAAAATATTATATAATAATATTTGTCATTGTAAGCAAAATGTCTGGTGATAATCGCGAAGAGGTCACACCCGTTCCCATGCCGAACACGGAAGTTAAGCTCTTCAGCGCCGATGGTAGTTGGGGGATCTCCCCCTGTGAGAGTAGGACGTCGCCAGGCAATATCATTCCGCAGTAGCTCAGTGGTAGAGCTATCGGCTGTTAACCGATCGGTCGCAAGTTCGAATCTTGCCTGCGGAGCCATTGCTTCCATAGCTCAGCAGGTAGAGTGCTTCCATGGTAAGGAAGAGGTCACCGGTTCGAGCCCGGTTGGAAGCTTTTATATTTTTAAATAGTAGACTGGCCCATTGGTCAAGCGGTTAAGACACCGCCCTTTCACGGCGGTAACACGGGTTCGAATCCCGTATGGGTCACCAACGTTTTTTGCGAAAAGCAATTAACAAATCATTTACATATTGGAGGATTAGCTCAGCTGGGAGAGCATCTGCCTTACAAGCAGAGGGTCGGCGGTTCGATCCCGTCATCCTCCACCAAGTTTTTTTTACGGAAGTAAAATAAACTTCATTGAAATTGCGCAAGAAAAATATCTATCCTTAAATTACTTCAGTGAGACAACTTTTTATTAAGTCGTCTTCATCTAAAAATAATTAATTAAATATGCCGGTGTAGCTCAACTGGTAGAGCAACTGACTTGTAATCAGTAGGTTGGGGGTTCAAGTCCTCTTGCCGGCACCATTTTTTTAGCTGGAGGGGTAGCGAAGTGGCTAAACGCGGCGGACTGTAAATCCGCTCCTTCGGGTTCGGCAGTTCGAATCTGCCCCCCTCCACCATTTTGTATATTCAAGTGTAAAATGGACATCCTATAAATGTCCCTTTTTTATGCCATTAAAGATAGTATTGGGCTATAGCCAAGCGGTAAGGCATCGCACTTTGACTGCGACATGCGTTGGTTCGAATCCAGCTAGCCCAGCCATTTTACGAGCCATTAGCTCAGTTGGTAGAGCATCTGACTTTTAATCAGAGGGTCGAAGGTTCGAATCCTTCATGGCTCATCAAAGAAATTCTCACATCGCAGGGTGTGAGAATTTCTTTATACTCACTTATCTTTGGGGCCTTAGCTCAGCTGGGAGAGCGCCTGCTTTGCACGCAGGAGGTCAGCGGTTCGATCCCGCTAGGCTCCACCAAGTTTTTTTTACGAAGCGCAAGCGAAGTGAAATAACCATACATACGACATGATTAAACCTTGAATCTTTTTGGAGATTTGAGGTTTTTTTATTTGAGGTTGATAAAGAAAATACAAGAATCAATTGATATTCCATCATTTTATGCCTTCACTCCTATAGAAGCTGCCTGAAAGCCTCAATTTTAATAACCTTTAAACAGGTATTTTCAATTTTGTCACCTTTATTTTCAATAATTCGGTTTTATTTTCAATTCAGTCTCACTTATTTTCAAAAAATAGATTTTATTTTTAAAACAATCATCCATCACCATGAAAAGTCATCCTCCTACACCTCCAGTAGGGACCATCTACATAATCTTACACACATACACCCATAAAACCCTTCTGCTAACGCATATATATACACAATCTTGTCCAGTTGAGTCATCGGTCATTATATGGATACAATAGAGGTAGATATATATTTTGAATAGGGGGAATTTTTGATGAAAAAAAATATTTCAATTATCGGTGTGCCAATGGATTTAGGGCAAATGCGAAGAGGTGTAGATATGGGACCGAGCGCGATCCGTTACGCTGGTATCGTAGAGCGTCTTGAGGACCTGGGATATGACATCAAGGACTTGGGAGATATCGAAATCGGCCAGGCTGAGCGTATACATAATAATCCTGATACCAATTTGCGAAATTTGAAAGCGGTTGCTGAAGCGAGTGAGCGACTGGCAGGTAAGGTGAATGATGTGATTGGAAGCGGGGATTTCCCATTGATTTTTGGTGGGGATCACAGTATTGCGATTGGGACGCTTGCTGGCGTTTCACCTCATTATGAGAACTTAGGGGTGATCTGGTATGATGCCCATGGTGATTTGAATACGGGGGATACCTCCCCTTCAGGAAACATCCATGGGATGCCGCTTGCCGTAAGCCTAGGCATCGGTCATGAGGAATTGACGAATATTGGACAAGATACACCTAAGATTAAACCGGAAAACATTGTCATCATCGGTGCACGTTCATTGGATGAAGGTGAGAGGGAGTTAATTAAAGAAAAAGGCATTAAAGTATATACGATGCATGAAATCGATCGCCTTGGTATGACGAAGGTAATGGAAGAATCCATTGACTATTTGAAGGACAGAACAGATGGCGTCCATTTATCACTTGATTTAGATGGACTAGATCCAAGTGATGCACCAGGAGTCGGAACTCCCGTACTTGGGGGAATCAGCTACCGTGAGAGCCACCTGGCGATGGAGATGCTCGAGGAGTCGGGGATGATTACGTCTGCAGAGTTTGTAGAGGTTAACCCAATTCTTGATGAGAAGAATAAGACGGCTACGGTTGCTGTCGCATTGATGGGATCACTGTTTGGAGAAAAATTGCTATAATCAGTTTAAAAAAAGGCTGGAAACCTTTCAAGGTTTCCAGCCTTCATCTATATCTATTCAATGGTGCTTGAACACTTGGTATTGATTTAACAGATCGTCAAGACGAGTACTCAAATCAACTACTTGCTCATCGGCAAAGGAAGACTTTAATGCGAGTTCGACCATTTGGCGACGGCAGTCTTCAATTTGAAATAATAAATCATTCGTTCTTCCCCTCATTTCGAGATCCTCCCGCAAAAAGAAATAATTAGTCCATTAATACCCCTTTTCTAATAAATGTAAACACACACCCTTGAAAATTTGTTAGGATAATAATATAAAAAAAATTGAAACCTTTTGATAGGGTTCTGCGTATATAAATATAGCCGCATAGAGCGGAGGTTGTGAAATGGAAGCATTAGTGAACAAACGGATAAAACAAGTGTTGAAAGGTGATCAGAATGCCTTTGCAGAATTAGTCGAGCTTTATAAGGATAAAGTGTTTCAGATTTGCTATAGGATGCTCGGGAATCGCCATGAGGCAGAGGATATTGCCCAAGAGGCATTCATCAGGGCATTTGTGAATATTGAAACATTTAACCAGAAGCGGAAGTTTTCGACGTGGCTATTTCGAATAGCAACGAATCTTTGTATCGACAGAATTCGGAAGAAGAAGCCGGATTATTTTCTAGATGCAGAGGTTGCCGGGACAGAAGGCTTAACCATGTATTCACAAGTGGCTGCTGATGTTCAACTCCCGGAAGATGAAGTTGAGAATATGGAGCTGCAGGAAACCATTCAAATAGAAATTTCAAAGCTACCGGAGAAATATCGATCGGTCATTGTTTTAAAATACATTGAAGAGCTCCCTCTTCAAGAAATCAGCGAAATATTGGACTTACCTTTGGGAACGGTCAAAACTCGAGTACATAGAGGGCGGGAAGCTCTCAGAAAACAATTACGATCACTGTAGAGAGGGTGAGTGAACATTAAGCCTTGTCCTGAAGAAATCATCGAGTTTATGCACGATTATTTAGATGGAGATTTAAATAGAGAAACCGAAGAAGTGCTGAAACATCATCTGCAGGAGTGCAGCGAATGTCAGCATCACTTCCATGAGCTGAAAAAAGCGATAGCTTTTGTACAGAGCACTTCTCATATTAGCGCTTCAACAGACTTTACGGATAAAGTCATGTCGAGATTACCAAAAGAGAAGAAGAAAGTTGGAGTCCAAAGATGGTTCCGCCATCACCCGTTACTGACGGCAGCTGCATTATTTTTATTCTTTATGACTGGAAGCTTTCTTACTTCCTGGAATGATGATCAGGATTTCTCCTTTACGAAAAATGCGAAATTAGTCGTAAAGGATCATACGGTGTTCGTTCCGGAAGGTGAAGTCGTGAATGGGGATCTGGTAGTCCGGAACGGCGATGTGAAAATAGAAGGAAAAGTGACTGGGAATGTCACGATCATAAACGGAAAGCAGTATTTGGCTTCTGCAGGTAGTGTGACAGGAGAAATCCATGAAATCGATGAAGCGTTTGAGTGGCTTTGGTACCAGATAAAAAAAGGGGCTAAAGACACGTTGGACTGGGGAAATTCGCAACTTGAAGAAAAGTAAGATAAAATAGAGGGGATGGAACAGAAGGTCCGTCCCTAAAGGGCTGACACTTTTGATTTTCGTGTCAGTTTTTTTATGCAAAAACGTGAGTTCATGAATAGAAAAGAAAAAATCATGTGGCCGTGGGTGTCTTTCATTTGAACGTGATAAAATGTGCTATAATTAGATCGTTACGAAAATGGAGAAGCCACACATGGCGGCTTACGCTTTCGATTAAGCTATTGGAGGATGTAATATGCCGTTTATCGATATTTTTTCGGATTACTCCGCGCTGGATTATGTCTCAGATATAGTAGATATACTCGTGGTATGGTTTGTAATCTATAAACTGATCATGCTGATAAAAGGAACGAAAGCAGTACAATTATTAAAAGGTATTTTTGTCATCATCATTGTGAGGGGCCTTAGTAGCATCTTTGGACTCGATACGTTGGGCTGGATGATGGAACAAGCCCTGACTTGGGGATTCCTTGCAATTATCATCATCTTCCAACCAGAACTCCGCAGAGCCCTTGAACAGCTCGGCAGGGGGCGTCTGTTCTCAAGGACCGGCCTACAGGAAGAAGAAGAGCAGGAACAAATGATTGAATCCATGACAAAAGCCGTTAGCTATATGGCAAAACGTCGGATCGGGGCTCTTCTTACACTTGAGAGAGAAACGGGTATGAGTGATTATATCGAAACAGGTATCCCACTCAATGCGAAAATCACGTCTCAATTGCTCATTAATATATTCATCCCAAATACACCTCTTCATGATGGAGCGGTGATTATCCAGAAGAACCAAATTGCTGCTGCAGCCTGCTACCTTCCTTTGTCAGAAAGCCCTTTTATTTCAAAGGAACTGGGAACAAGGCATAGAGCGGCGCTTGGTGTGAGTGAAGTAACAGATAGTATCACGATCGTTGTATCTGAAGAAACGGGAGCTATCTCCATTACGAAAAATGGAGAGTTACATCGCGACCTCTCTCTGGAGCGCTTCAGAGAAATTATGACCTTAGAGCTCATTGGCGATAAGACGAATGCTTCCTCAACGAAATGGAGCTTTAGGGGGAAGAAAGAAAATGGATAAATTCATGGAAAGTCGATGGTTCATGCGTATTGTTGGACTTTTGTTAGCGTTTATTCTTTATCTCTCGGTTAACTTTGATGACATACAGAAAACGGCCAACAATAGTAACGGTAACTCGCAAAATGCGATTGAAACGATCCAGGATGTTCCGCTTGAAGTGTTCTATGATAGTGAGAATTTGGAAGTGTCAGGCTTGCCAGATACGGTGAATGTGACCGTAGAAGGGTCGAAAGCCATCGTGCAACAAGCCAAGACATTGAAGGATTTTCAAGTGTATGTGGATTTAAATGATATCGGGATAGGTGAACATCAGGTTGAAATTCTGACTCAAAATATTTCTGATAAATTGGAAGTGAAACTTGATCCCGATTTCGTCAATATATCGGTCCGGGAAAAAGTCACAGAAGAATTTACGATTGAACCAAAATTTAATGATAGTATTCTTTCGAATGGATATGAAGCCGAAGGTCTTGCGGTTGATCCGCAAACAGTGAAAGTCACTGGCTCAAAAGATGAAGTTGACCGGGTTGCATATGTAATAGCTACGTTGGATCTAGAAGAAGAAATCAATGAGAATGTGACTAGGGAAGCCCGCGTACAGGTGCTCGACCGGGAATACAATAAGTTGGATGTGAAAATCGACCCTGAAATGGTGGATGTGACTGTTTCGGTTGTAAACCCGAGTAAAAGTGTACCTGTCACGATTAAACAAAAGGGCAGCCTGCCAAAAGGAACGACCTTGGAGTCGATTTCAGTAGAACCAAAAGAGGCAACGATATTTGGCAGACAGGATGTATTGGACAAAGTGGAGGAATTGCTGGCAGAAGTCGATCTCTCTAAAATAAAGAAGGATTCGACTATTACTGTACCCCTTTCCCTTCAAGAAGGTTTAAATAAAGTGGCTCCTGAGGCAGTGAAGGTCAAGGTTGATGTGAGTACAACCGAAGAGAAGAACTTATCAGGACTTGAAGTTACCCCTGAGGGACTCGCTGACGATTATGAATATACCATCGTGACACCTGAAGGCGGTGTAGTCGATGTAGCAATGAAAGGTCAGAACGAAGAAGTGAATAAAGTGACGAAAGAAGACTTCTCGTTGGCACTCGACCTTTCAGGGCTTGAGCCTGGTGAACATGAGGTGGAAATAGATGCAGATGGTCCTGACAATATAGAATGGACCTTGTCTCACAAAACCGTAAAAATAGAAATTAAAGAAAAGAACACATCAGCATAAGAGCTGAAAAAGGAGAGAATGACGATGGGTAAGTATTTTGGAACTGATGGAGTAAGAGGTGTAGCGAATACAGAATTAACACCGGAATTAGCATTTAAGCTTGGACGATTCGGTGGTTATGTTCTGACAAAGGATGCTACGCGTCCCAAAATATTGATTGGACGAGATACTCGAATTTCCGGCCATATGCTTGAAGGCGCGCTAGTAGCGGGGCTTCTATCAATTGGTGCTGAAGTGATGCGCTTAGGGGTTATTTCAACTCCAGGTGTGGCTTATTTAACAAAGGCGTTGGGAGCCCAGGCAGGGGTCATGATCTCCGCTTCCCATAATCCGGTTGGAGATAATGGTATTAAATTCTTCGGACCGGATGGCTTTAAATTATCAGATGCCCAGGAACATGAAATTGAAGATCTATTGGACCAATCTGTTGACGGATTACCTCGTCCAATAGGTGCCGATTTAGGTCAAGTAAGTGACTATTTCGAAGGCGGTCAAAAGTATCTGCAGTATTTAAAACAATCAGTTGACGAAGATTTCGATGGTTTACATATTGCGTTAGATTGTGCACACGGTGCTACATCAGCTCTTGCGACTCATCTGTTTGCTGATCTCGATGCAGACATTTCCACAATGGGGGCGTCACCAAACGGATTAAACATCAATGAAGACGTTGGATCTACCCACCCAGAAGCGCTTGCTGAAATGGTGAAGGAAAAGGGAGCAGACCTGGGACTTGCCTTTGATGGAGACGGAGATCGGATCATTGCTATTGATGAGCACGGAGAAATCGTCGATGGTGACCAGATCATGTACATCTGTGGTAAGTACCTAAAGTCACAGGGTCAATTAAAACAGTCGACAGTCGTGTCTACTGTCATGAGTAACCTTGGCTTCCATAAAGGACTAGAAGAGAACGGTATCCAAAGTATCCAGACGGCTGTCGGAGATCGTTACGTAGTAGAAGAAATGAAGAAACACGGCTACACTCTCGGAGGAGAGCAATCCGGCCACATTATCTTCCTAGAGTACAATACAACCGGTGACGGATTGTTAACGGGTATCCAACTTGCTAACATTATGAAGGTGACAGGTAAATCTTTATCTGAACTGGCGGGAGAAATGCAGAAATTCCCACAGAAGCTTGTGAACGTACGAGTGACTGACAAACACCACGTAACGGATAACGAAACTGTTAAACATGTAATTCAAAAGGTTGAAGAAGAAATGAACGGAAATGGTCGCATACTTGTTCGTCCTTCAGGTACGGAGCCATTAGTTCGTGTTATGGCAGAAGCGCCTACAGAAGAGCTTTGTGAGCGATATGTAAATGAAATTGTACAAGTCGTTGATCAGGAAATGGGTCTGAACGAATAGTTGATTTTTAGTGCATAAGGGGTCAATACGTACCCCTTGTGCATATTTAATTAGGAGGGTTTTTTTTGAAGAGGCTCTTTTCACTTGATTGTTGTCATGGTTAGAGAGCGGGAATGACTCTGATTACAGCTAGGGTTCGATTGGCATGAACTATTGTTTTTCGACAAAAGGCTCATAAAATCGAAATGAGGCTCATAAATCAAGATTGTGATCGATCGTAGGGGCATTAGACCTAAAAGAACTCTTTCAGCTCGATTGGGTGAGTATGTACCCTTGCCATTCACCAAATGGAGTCGAAAAATAACAGTTTTTTTAGAAACAAAAATGAATCCATGGTTTATCACCATTCTGTGTCGGGAACATGACAATGTGATAACAACTTATTGATGAAGTCAGATTTTTATTGACTCAGGGAAACGTGCTGGTGTATGATGATTTTGTTTTCGTTTTTGAAATTTAATGGAAATGATTCAAGAAGGAAAGGTGGATTGTGAGGAATTAACCTATAAAGCGCCAGGACTAGATGATAGATACGAAAAGGATCATCTAGTTGACGAGGTGGAGGTTTATCGAGTATTCGGCGGATGCCTCCCGGTTCGTACTGTCACCGAACCGAAAGTTTCATCCTTAAAACGTTAAGGCAACTTAATGCACAAAGGGAAGAAAAGAGTGACTAACGTAAATACTAATGATAAACAGAGGTAAGGGGGCAAGCTGCCCCAAAATGAGTCTTGCCCCCTTGCATGTTCAGGGAGGATATATTAATTATGTGTGGAATTGTTGGATATATTGGAAGTTCAGATACAAAGGAAATTTTGTTAAAAGGTCTTGAAAAACTTGAATATAGAGGCTATGACTCTGCCGGTATTGCCGTTCAAAATGATGAAGGCATCCATGTGTTCAAAGAAAAGGGTCGTATTGCCGATCTTCGTGGAATCGTGGATGTGAGCGTATCAAGCAACACAGGAATTGGTCACACTCGCTGGGCTACCCACGGTGTACCGAGCCAAGTGAATGCTCACCCTCATCAAAGCAACTCAGGCCGCTTCACAATCGTTCATAATGGAGTAATCGAAAATTACTCTCAGCTTAAGCGTGAATATTTAACAGACGTAACGTTCAAAAGTGATACGGATACGGAAGTCATCGTTCAGCTTATTGAAAAGATTGTAGAAGAAGGAAACTCGGTAGAAGAAGCTTTCCGTCAAACGTTAATGCTTCTTAAAGGTTCTTATGCCATTGCCCTTTTAGATTCTGAAAACGATGAAACGATCTATGTAGCGAAAAACAAAAGTCCACTGCTTGTTGGCCTTGGCGAAGACTTCAATGTCGTAGCAAGTGATGCGATGGCAATGATTCAAGTAACGGACCAATATGTTGAGCTTATGGATAAAGAAATGGTTATCGTAACGAAAGAAAAAGTAGAAATCCAAAATTTGATCGGTGAAGTAATGGAACGTGCTCCTTACACGGCTGAAATCGATGCCAGTGATATCGAAAAAGGAACATACCCACACTACATGCTGAAAGAAATCGACGAGCAGCCACTAGTGGTTCGTAAAATCATTCAAGCTTATCAAAACGAAAGCAACCAGCTTCACATCGATGAGCCAATCGTCGGTGCCATGAAGGAAGCGGATCGTGTCTACATCATTGCATGTGGAACGAGCTACCACGCTGGTCTTGTTGGTAAGCAATTCATCGAGAAGAGTGCAGGGATCCCTGTTGAAGTTCATGTAGCAAGCGAATTTAGCTACAATATGCCTTTACTTTCTAAGAAACCATTGTTCATCTTCATTTCTCAAAGTGGTGAAACGGCAGACAGTCGTGCCGTACTTGTTCAAATTAAAGAACTTGGACACAAATCATTAACGATCACAAACGTAGCAGGATCTACTCTATCCCGTGAAGCGGATTACACATTGCTTCTTCATGCCGGACCTGAGATCGCTGTTGCTTCAACGAAAGCGTACACTGCTCAGCTGGCTGTACTTTCGATTTTGGCTCATGTTGCAGGTCAAGCATGTGGAACCACCGAGAGCTTCGATCTTATTCAAGAACTGGGTATCGTCGCAACGGCGATGGAAGCACTTTGTGATACGAAAGAAGAGTTTGAAGATATCGCCCGCGAATATCTATCAACGACGCGCAACTGTTTCTTCATCGGTCGTTCACTGGACTTCTTTGTAGGTCTGGAAGGCGCATTGAAGCTGAAAGAAATCTCTTACATCCAAGCAGAAGGTTTTGCCGGAGGAGAGCTTAAACACGGTACAATTGCCCTTATCGAAGATGGTACACCGATCGTTGCACTTGCAACACAGGAAGAAGTAAACCTAGGCATCAGAGGAAATGTGAAAGAGGTTGTCGCTCGTGGAGCAAACCCTTGTATCATTTCCATGAAAGGCTTAGAAGACGAAGATGATCGCTTCGTCATCCCAGAGGTTAACCCATTGTTAACACCTCTTATCTCTGTCATCCCGTTACAATTAATTTCTTACTATGCTGCTCTGCACCGCGATTGTGATGTAGATAAACCGCGTAACCTTGCAAAGTCGGTTACGGTTGAGTAAGGGTTAAATAGTTAAAACATTTCCTTGTTTACTGACAAAAAAGACGTATACTTTACAAAAAAGGTGTATACTTTACAAAAAAGATGTGTACTTTTGAAAGCTCTTAGATTTTATCTAAGAGCTTCTTTTTATTCAATTTGGAAAAGTGTATGAGATGAAGATGAGCCTACTAGGTATAGGTCATTTGTGGCTTCCCCATAAGGTATCTTATTAATGTATGAAATTTACAGGTATTAAAGCCGTTTTGGTAATATTTATGGTATAATATAGTAACAAATTATTACATATACTACTTTATTTTCAAAAATAAATGAATTTAGGTGAACTACTTGTTATCTGGAAAAAATAAGTATGATCTATTTGAAGAATTTAAAAAATTAGTAGGGCCATTAGGGTTTGTAGTAGAGGATTCTAAAGAAATTAATTATGGTCTTCAATTCATTGTGAAAAAAGATAAAGTAAGTGGACTAGTACGCATATATGAAAGTAAAAAAGGTGTAAGAATAGATTTTTCCCAAATTAAAGACTTAGAATTCCTAAATCAGATAGAAACTTTAATCTCTGGAAATAAAAGTGTTCAGTCAAAAAACTCAAGAAATAAAGCCGTAGGAAAAATAAAAGACATTCCTAGTTCATTAATAGGTGTTGATGAATCTGGTAAAGGTGACTACTTTGGTCCCCTGGTTATAGCTGGTGTATTTGTAGATGAAAAAACATCAGAAATACTTAGAGCTATAGGTGTAATGGATAGTAAGAAGTTATCAGATAAGCAAATATCGGAGCTGGCATTAAAGATAAAAAGTACATGTCCTTATACTATTGTGGCAATAGGAAATGAAAAATATAATGACCTATATACAAAAATTAAAAATTTAAACAAGCTCTTAGCTTGGGGGCATGCAAGAACTATTGAAAACATGCTGGAAAAAGTCGATTGTCAATCTGCACTCTCAGATCAATTTGGTGACAGTACTCTAATCGAAGAGGCATTATTAAGTAGAGGAAAGCAGATAAGATTATATCAAAGAACAAAAGCTGAAGAGATTATTGCTGTTGCAGCAGCCAGTATTATAGCAAGAGATGAATTTGTTAAGCGGTTAAAGCAATTATCTTTTAAATATAATCTGAATTTCCCTAAGGGAGCTTCAAAAAAGACTATTGAGATTGCAAACCAATTTATATTGTTACACGGGAAGGGAGAATTAGCAAAAATCGCTAAACTCCACTTTAAAACTACGGAACAAATTATTTGAAGTTATTTTTTTGTCTTGTTATAAATGTAAAAATATGATAAAATGTAACGAATTTGGAGTGACTCTAAGATGAGTAAAAAAACCAATCCTTTTAAGGGTTTATTATTGGATAGGGATCGCCTGTTAGATTGGATTCAAGAATATGCAGAAGAAAAGTTTGAATCTTTTGAAATTTCACCGATTACTTTAGTGGGCGGTGTCCAACATAGATGTATAATTCAGGCAGATAGTAAAATTATGCTTTTGGACTTTTACTTTAATAATGATGATAAAACCACAATAAGGCCAACTGTAGGTCAAAACCAAGATGTTAGCGTTGAAATTGCCACGCATATCTTAGGTAAGTTAACTTATAAGCATACAGATGTTATAAGTAGGTCCTATTCTGTACACCCCATAGACGAAGAGGAACTTAAAATGATCCTTCAATTCTTTGATGAAGAACTTGAAGGTGTAAAAAAAATAAACCAAAGCTATAACGAATCAAATAATTATACCCTCTACCAATATAAGAGTAACATTGGTGATAAATTAACATTAAAGTATTTCGGTAATAAAAGGCTTCAGATACAGGGTAAACCAATGTTTTTGTATCAGGAAATAACTTGTTTATTATCAGGTTATTTTCCATTTGATGAGGTTATAAAGAACCAATCAGAATTCTTTAGTGTTGAAATTAGTCCTGAGGAAATAAGAGAAGAAATGCAGGAACTAATGCCTTCTGCATATAATTTTTTAGGAGAGAATCAAAAGAAGATATTGTCAGGATCCTTGGCATTAAATAAAATTGATATTCCATTAGAAGATTACTCGCCGTTTGCCTTTCCTGCATTAAAGACCTTGGAGGGCGTTTTAAAGAGTATATTCCTTTCAAAAGGGGTAAGAATAAAAAAGGACGGGTTTGGAGATTATTTTGGGTATAATGGTGTATTAAGAAAACAGGAATTATTAGTCGATAAATTAGACATTGATGGTAGTGTGGTTGTTAAAAAAGTCATTGAAGATTTATATAATTACTATAACAAACACAGGCATAAATTATTCCATGTTGAAGCAATTGATGCAGCAACCCGAATTATTGAAACAAAGCAAGAGGCAGAAACGATTGTTTCGGATGTTTTATCATTAATTGAAATTGCACATAAAGAACTCAATGGTGTTGCTTCAAGGAGATAAAAATCCTTTTTATATTAGGTGATGATTATGAAAAATTATGAAATTCATAAAGATTATGAAGTTGAAGGGTATCCTTGCGTAGTATTTTCTACATCTTTTATTAGTCCTATAGAAGAACTGGAGGACATTGAGGGTGAATTAAATGCGCAATTTCAAGGCAAGGTATTATTTGATTTGCTTCTCTCTAACGGTGTTTCTTCAAATAGGTTTTTAGAGGCTGAATTTAATGGTAACACTTTTGATTATACTTCCTTTAAACCATTAAACGTAGATGTAAAGTTAAAAATTAAAGTCTTAGAATTTTATAAGAAACATGTGAATTATTTAGAAAATAGTATACTGCCTAGATCGTATCAGTATCTTCTAAAACAAGGTAAAGTTTTTTAATCAACTTCAAAATTACAAATATAATTAAGACAGTAATGATCTATGGATGTATACATAGATCATTTTTTAATTTATCAGTCCATCTGATATGACCATTTATCGTTGAACCTTTTTTATTAGTTAGTTATGGCGCTGGTATACTGTTAAAAACTTTATAAGTAATAGTAAAATATGTGTAACTATAGTGAGCAAGCACCTAAAATAATCCTTAAGTATAAAGAGTTTTAAATTTGAACAGCCAACCATAAATCTATGGTTGGCTGTTTTTAAGAGGAGGGTTCTTCCCAATCTTTAGAGTTCCTTGAGTATAGTTTATTCGTCACAAGGCCGTTCAGTATAAAGAGGATTTCAGATTTCTCCTTTGGGTTTAGCAGGTCAATATTTTCTTTCAGTACTCTTTCTTCATCGGACAAATTCGTTAAATAGAGATCTGTAAGATAACTATGTATTAAGTTATCTACTTGTGGTTTTGGTATATTAAAGTTTTCATGGATATATCTATGGACTTCTGCCAATTGTTTTGTAAAATATCTAAACATCACTTTTGGTTTATCATTCTCCATGTACTCTTCACTTATCATTTTATCCCCTTTAATTATCCAATCAGTTGAAACACCAAATTCTTCACTTATCTTTTGAATTGTGATTACAGATGGATTAGTTTTACCTTTCTCTATATCGCTTAAGGCTGCTTGAGAAATTTTTATATGCTCTGAGAAGGTGTTTTGATTCATTGAAAAACACCTTCTTAAAAATTTAACTCTCTCTCCTAAATTTACCACATATTTACCCCCTTGTTAAAATATATATGGTATACTTATAAAAAATATAGGTATACCTATATTTCATCTTGGCTATACAGATAAGCATATACACCTTAATTGTATTATGAACTACTCTTAAAATCTTACAAGTAAAATCGAAGGAAGTGAAGTTATGGCTAAGCGTAAAACGGGTTGGACGGAGGAGAAAATCGCTAAATATTATAAGGAAGGTCGAGGAAAAGGTGAATTTCACAATTACAAACCATGGTTAACCATTCAAGATGTACCTTCTATTGGCAGGTCACATCGTTTTAAAGGTTGGAAGTCAGGTAGGCAACATCAATTGCTCTCTGACTTGGAAAAGAATTATTTGCTTCTAATGGATTGGGCAGAGGATGTGATTGATATCAGGGAGCAGTTTCCACTGGACAGAGAGTATACTATGAAAATTGCTGAGGAAAAGGGTATAAACCATCCAGTTAATAATGAAAATGGAGTACCTATTGTTATGACAACTGACTTCCTTATTTCAAAGAGCGAAGGAGGGGAAATAAAATACCTGGCTAGGACTACGAAGTATTCAAAGGATTTAGATGAAAAGAGGAAAATTGATTTATTTGAGATTGAAAGACAATACTGGGAAGAAAACCAGGTGGATTTTGGAATAGTAACTGATAAAGACATTCCAGTAATATTTGTAGAAAACCTAAAAAAATTTCATAAGAGTTATTTTTCTAACCATGAAAATACATTTCTAAAATTAATGACTCAATTGCTTAGGAAGGAAAACGGCAGGTTGATTAACTTCCTAAATAAATTTGAGGAGGAATACCTAAGTGAACCAGGGGAAGCACTTTCCGTATTTAAACATCTTGTAGCAAGGAAGGATATTTTATTAGATATGAACACTAGGTTTACTCCTAGTAAAATTGATATAGCTCAACTGAAAATTAGGGAAGAAAATACTGATCAGATGAGGGTATAAAATGAATATATATGTAAATGAATTATTAGAAGAAAAACGGTCAAAGAGTATTTTAAGGGTTCTATGGGTTGACCCCGGAAATATTGTGGCCTATGTCATAGACGTAGACTGTAAAAAGGGATTGCCTCTAGTAAGGAGAGTTAGCGATATTGTCGAGGATATAATTAACGGAGAAATTGTAAAGCATCGTAAAGATCCATATCTTATAAATAGTGGGAACCTTTCTAGTGTTGAGAGAGAGAATAAAGAGAGGGCATGGGAAGTTATAAAAGACATTGCAAGAAATGAGCCTGACATATTTGTAAGAGAAAAGAGAGGTAAGCTCATAGAAGAAGTAATGACTGAACATGGTATTACAAAGATGACCGTTTATAAATATCTGAGGAGGTATTGGCAGCGAGGTAAGAATCCCAATGCTTTAATACCGGATTATAAGAATTCAGGAGGTAGAGGGAAAGAGAAAACAGCTAAAAATGGACGAATAGGAAGGAAACCGAAGTTTAAAGAAGGTGCTTCTTTAATAAATATTGACGAAGCTACCAAGAAAATTCTAAGGGTCTCGTTCGTCAAACATTACTTGAAAAACGCGAAAAAAACCACTTTACAAGATGCTTATAATTTTATGATAAGAGATTTTTTTGCGGAAGATATATACATTGGTGAAGACGGGATAGAAAAAGTAATTATTAAAGATAGCTCTGTTGTTCCTACAATGAGACAGTATCGTTATTGGTATAAAAAGGAGCACGAAATTGAGGAGACCTTAAAAGCAAAATTGGGGAAGAAAAAATTTGAAAAAGATCACAGAGCTATACTTGGTTCTTCAACTTATGAAACCTTTGGCCCGGGTTCACGTTTTCAAATTGACGCAACAATCGCAGATGTCTATTTAGTTTCTAGGTATAATCCCAATTGGATAATAGGTCGTCCGGTTGTGTACTTGGTTATTGATGTATTCAGCCGTATGGTAGCAGGCTTATACATCGGTTTAGAAGGACCCTCATGGTTAGGTGCAATGATGGCAATTGCTAATACTGTGACAGACAAAGTGGAGTTCTGCAAAGAGTACGGGATTACTATTACCAAAGAACAATGGCCGTGTGAACATTTACCTGAACTATTTTTGGCTGATAGAGGTGAATTAGAAGGATATAATATTGAAAGGTTAATTGATGCGTTCGATTTATACGTTGAAAACGCTGCACCTTATCGTGCTGATTGGAAGGGGATTGTTGAGAAACACTTTGATATTTTACATCAAAAAGTTAAACCACTCTTGCCAGGATATATCGATACTGACTTTAGACAAAGGGGAGCGAAAGATTATCGTTTGGATGCAAAGCTAACCATAGAAGATTTTTCTGAAATTATTATTCGCCAAGTGATTAGTCATAATACCAAGAAATATTTACAAAACTATCCTCGGGATCTAGAGATGATAGAACAAGACGTGAAACCATGTCCTATTGAATTATGGAACTGGGGGGTAAAGAATCGATCAGGAAGCCTGACTTATCATTCTCCCGAAATTGTAAAATTAAATTTACTTCCAAGAAGTAAAGCTACTGTGACAGCCACTGGGATTAAGATGAATAGCATGTTGTACACGTCTGAGAAGGCGACTAGTGAGAATTGGCATACCATTGCACGTAATAAAGGTACATGGAAAGTCGATGTAGCATATGATCCAAGGAACACTTCTAAAATATATCTGGTTAATGAATTTGAGGATTCAATTGACACTTGTTATCTTCTTGAACATCAACATAAGTATGAAAACAAAGATCTCCATGAAGTAATTTACTTACATGAACATGAGAAGTGGATTGCTAAACAAAATGAGCATGAGCAGCTTCAGAAGGATATAGATTCTATAAGCGAAACGGAATTTATTATAGAAAATGCAATTAAAAATAGTGAGGATAAAATAGTTGACCAAAGTAATTCAGCAAAAGTAAGCTCTATTAATCCAGACAGAAAAAAAGAAAAAGATGCAAACAGGGAAAGAGAGGCATTTGATTTAAGTCCAGAGGATGAAAATAATATAAATACAGATGTAATAGAAGAACAGCCTGGAGAGGAAGAATATAAGCGTCCATCAATCAAAGAGCTATTGGAAGAACAAGACTTGGCTGAAAACGATTAAAGGAGAATGATCAATGGAAGAATCGACTAGTGAATTTTCTTATCTAAATGCTGAATATATAGAGCAAGTGATTGAAGAATATAAGGGAAACCCATTAATTGAGGCGCTACCTGAGATTTATTCAACAAATGAAGCATATAAAAACATGCGTATTAAGCCACTTTATTCAGAGAAAGAACGAGAATTATCAAGTGAGATTAGATATCAAATGTTATTTAGATTGCAACAGTTCTTTCAGCCAGTCAGTCAACACCTTGATTTAGAGAGGCGTTTTTCTAGGTTAATTAGAACAGGCTACATTACAAGAAACCCACTTAACGCTGATGAAGTGAAACATTTAAGGGGTTTTAAGGTTAGTTCAGTACCGGCCGCTTCTAGTTTTACATTTATGGGGTACTCCGGGATAGGGAAGACAACTGCGATTGAGCAAGTTCTATCCTTATACCCAAAAGTTATTTTACACACCTACCCAATTAACAGAATACAGATCGTGTCGTTAAAGTTAAATTGTCCACACGATGGCTCTTTGAAAACTCTCTGTTTTGATTTCTTCTTTAAAGTGGATGAATTGATAGGAACGAACTACTTTAGTAAGTTTGCTAAAAGAAGTAATTCAATAAGTCAATTAGTTATTCAAATGGGGAGGGTTGCAAGGTTACATTGTGTAGGGGCTCTTATTATAGACGAAATTCAGCATCTTATTTCTGCTACAAGGGACAATGGATCAGAAAAAATGATGAACTTCTTCGTTACTTTGATTAATGAAATAGGGATCCCAATTGTGTTAATAGGGACTATGAAAGCCAAATCCATTCTTCAACAAGACTTTAGACAAGCTAGAAGAGGAAGCGGGCAAGGTGACATTGTCTGGGAACAAATGAAACAAGATGATGATTGGGATATGTTAATTGAAGGAATGTGGAAATATCAGTGGACGAAGAAGAAGGTCGAGTTATCTACTGAGCTAAAAGAAACGCTTTATGAAGAGAGCCAAGGAATAGTGGACGTAGCTGTGAAGTTATACTCTTTAGCGCAAAGCAGAGCTATTGAAACAGGTACCGAGGTAATAACTTCAAAATTAATAAAGGTAGTCGCTAAAGAAGATTTAAAATTGATTCAACCTATGCTAAATGCTCTAAAAAGAGGAATATGGTCAGAAATTCAGCAATATGAAGATATAGCCCCAATGAATTTATCAAGGTTTTTAGAAGAGAGAAAATCAAAGATCGATCTTAGAGCCTCAATGCAAAAGCGAAAGGAGCTTCAGGAGGAAGAAAAACAAAAATTTGAAGGATCAGTAATGGAGAAAGTAATAAGCGCTTTAATATCGTTAGATATCCCAGCGAAAGAAGCAGAAAAAACCGTTAAAAAGATAATTAAAGAAACAAAAGAGGATAATCCCCAGATAATACTACAGAAGTCAATGGAATATATCAACGAGAAAGAAGATAAAATGCAACAAAGACGAGATGTACAGAAACAAGCTGCCAAGACAAATGTTCTACAAGTGATTGTGGAAAAGGGGAAGAAGGAAAAACTGAGAGCATATGATTCCTTGCATAATGCTGGATATATAAAAGATCCAATGAAGGAGTTTTCCATGTGATTCCCCAACTCGGGTTTATACCAAGACTTTATAATGACGAACTACTTTATAGTTGGTTTGCAAGGTACCATGTTCATTCACCTAATGAGAGTATAAAAGAAACCATGAGGGACTTATTTGATAAGGAAAGCCAATTGGCTGTTCCAGATTTACCTTCTAACTTGGCTGCCTTTTACCAGAAGGTCTCACCCTTTATTACAATTAAATTAGACGAGTTAATTGAGAAACATACCTTTTACTATTATTATACTAGGTTTACTAGTATGGAGTTTCAAGTAAGAGTTCTTGAATTAATGAAAACTAGCGAAGAACTTGGGGCCATACATCTGATTGGGGGAATGTCTAGTGAGATAAAAGAAAAAGATTTCTTTTATTTCTGTCCTCAGTGTCTATGTGATTATTCTAAGACACTGGGAGAACCATACTGGAAGATCCAACATCAGCTACCTGGAGTTTTAGTTTGTACAATACATGAATGTGAACTTCAAAAAAGTAATGTGTCCTTTAGACCGATAAACCGCCATGAATTTGTTGCGGCTAGAAATGATAATTGTATAGATAAAGCCTTTAAGGAAAATTTCATCCCAGCAGAACGTTCTGTTTTATTGAAGATCGCAAAAAAATTAGAACTTCTATTATCAGAAAATTCTGTTCACCTAACTAATTATAAGAGCCAGTTAGCTGAAAAAGGTTTTTTGAAGGATAGTGGGAGAGTTGACCAGAGGTTACTCTTTGAAAGGTTTAGGGCGTTTTACAGCGAAGGTATCCTACAAAAATTACAATCCAACGTAGATTATTATGATGAATCCTGTTGGTTAAAGGCAATCACTAGAAAACATAGAAAAACGTTTCATCCAATTAGGCATGTACTAATATCAACTTTCTTGGAAGAAACAAGTAATATGAATGGTTACAAGGATAAGGATCCCTTTGGTTCTGGACCTTATCCTTGCCTGAACAAGGCTTCTTCACATTATAAACAGCCTGTAATAAATAAGGTGGAATTTATAATATGTGCCCGGACCAATAAACAAATAGGTTTATTTAAATGTGGGTGTGGTTTTGAATATTATTCTAAAGAGGTTAAACAAGGTATTGACTCCTTACCTATAATAAGTAAGATAAAAGATTTTGGACCAGTTTGGAAGGGTAAATTAGGTGAACTAATAAGTACCCGTAAACATAGCTATAGGGAAATTGCAAGAATACTCGGTGTCGATACAAAAACAGTAATTAAGTACACAAATCTGGTGAAGAATGAAATAGTATTTGAAGCAATAAGTGTTAAAAAAAATGATTTGTTAAATGAGAGGAAACAAGTTTGGTTGGAATTGCTAAAAAATAATTCTAGTAGTATTACGGAATTGAGAGGGCTTAATCAGTCTGTTTATATGTATCTTTACCGAAATGATAAAGATTGGCTTAAAGCAAATTATCCAAAGAATGCTCATGCGCGGAAGGAGGCTAAACCTCGTGTGGATTGGGAAGAGAGAGATATATTTTATTTGCAATTAGTAAAAGAGAAGATTAAAGAATTACTGAGATTAGAGCCTCCAGTAAGAGTTACTATTTCAAGAATAGGAGCAAATTTAGGTATCAGAAGTTTGCTGCAAAAAAATCTAAGCAAGCTACCCAGAACACAGGAATTAATACTTCAAAGGACAGAGACAATTGAAGAATTTCAAATACGAAGAGTTCAATATATCAGTAATGAACTAAAAAATAATGAAGAAAGTTTGGCTGACTGGAAAATAAGAAGGTTGGCTGGTTTAAAAAATAACTTAGGCGGTTCGGTCGAAGAAGCTATATCCCAGTTAATAAATTAAAAAGGGGGAAAGTATTATACATGTTAGGTTATTTTCCACCATTATATGAAAATGAATTGTTTTATAGTGCTATCGCTAGATACCACTGTCACTCAAGTAATAATAGCTTCTCACAAACAAAGATGGATATCTATAATGTATCAGGAGTGAAAACAAATGTTGAATTTGTGTCAAGACTGAATGAGTTAAAACCTAAACTTGATTTGTTTAATTACATTTCATCAGATGAGATTATAGAGAGTCACACTTTTTTTCCTTATTTCACCTTCTCTATTGACCCTTGTTTAAGAGAAGAGTTAAAACAAAAATTATTGAAGGGAGAAGATATCCAGAAACTTTATCTGAAACTTGGTTTGCAAGGTTCAAGTGTAAGGAAACCTTCTTTTCTAATGTATTGCAAGAGGTGCTTAGAAAGTGATAAAAGGCGACTTGGAGAAGGGTATTGGCATGTGAACCATCAATTGCCAAGCTCTTTTATTTGTTTAGAACATGACGAAGTATTACTCGAGAGTAACGTGCCAGTTAGGAGTAATAAAACAGAATTTATATCTATAAGTTATAAGAGCTGTGGTGATAATATAGACGAGTCTACTCTTCGAGTAATAATAAACCACTATCCTATCATCAAAGCTTTAACAAAAGCAGGAATTGAATTATTAAAGGAAAAAATCAGTGTAAAATCCGAACACCTTCATATAGCTTATAGGTATTTCTTAGGCCTAAAAGGCTATTTATCAGTTAATGGCACAGTAAACCAAATAGAACTAGCTGAAGACTTACTAAATTTCTATGGGGAAGACTTGTTAAGTATTTTTAATTGTAGTTTTAACCCCGGTGAAAATTTTAGCTGGGTTAGACTCATTACAAGTAAACATAGAAGTGTTTTTCACCCAGTTTACCATTTGTTACTCCAATGTTTCCTAAATATATCTGTTAGTGATTTGAACAAGGTTGAAAACAAAAAATACTCTCATTTTGGAACCGGACCATTTCCATGTTTGAATCCGGCGGCTAACCACTATAAAGAATTACTAATAAACGATGTGCAAATAAAAAGAGATCATAATACTGGAAACCCTAGAGGTCTATTCACTTGTGAGTGCGGTTATGAATATGTACGTATTGGCCCTGATAAAGGTTTAGATGATATCTATAGATACAATAGAGTATATGAGTATGGTTCAGTATGGAAGGAAAGACTTTTTTACTTAGTATTAAATCAAAAATTAACCTATAAGGCCGCTGCTGCAGAACTGCAAGTAAGCCATGAAACCGTAAGAAGGTATATTAATAACTTTAAAAAACAACCTAAAAAACAACCTCCTACACTTAGTAAAATTGATACTTTAAAGGAGAGATGGTTAACGTTAGTGAATGAAAATCCTGGCTATTCCCAAGATCAAATAAGAAATCAGGATAAAGGATTATATTCACTGTTATTTCAATACGATAAAGAGTGGCTAAAGGAGAATTCACCAAAATTTGTCCCGTTTAGCATTGGGAATAAACGTGTAAAATGGGTAGAAAGAGACCAACAATATTTTGACTTAGTGAAGACAACTGTTAGGAATATTAAAAACTCACCTGGAAAACCAATAAGAGTCACTATAAATAGAATAGAAACCGAGTCAGGCTTATACTTTATTAGCAGGAATTTAGAAAATCTACCTCAAATTAAGAAGTACCTGGAAATTGTTATTGAACCAACCCAGGATTTTCAAATAAGAAAAGCTAAATGGGCGATAAAACAACTTGAAAAAGCCTATGAAGAAGTATCACTTTCTAAAGTAATTAATATGTTAAACCTATATCATGCGCTTAATTCAGAACTAATAGAAACAATAAATGAGTTGATTGATGAAAATTATAAACGAAAAAAGGGAAGATGAAAAAATTGTAAAACAAGTAAAGTTAATCTTTGCCGACAAATTAGCGAATTACCCGATTTTAACCGATATTGAGTAAAACCCCCTTTATGGTCCGGTTAAGAATAAAGTGATATTCAAGTAGCGGGGATTATTGCGGAACAAGAAGAGGACATAGATCTAAAGAAACCAGAGCTTTAGGCCTGGTTTTTCTGTTTGGAAAATTGTTATTTGCTTTTCCCTCCCGTAACTGAACCCCTTACTAATTGAGACTTGTATAATAAATATAATTCACCTAATAGGGCGAAAACATCACACAGGTATGTCAATAAAGAATGATTTCTTATAGTAAAGACACATTCTACCAAAATCAGATAAGTCACTTTCTTCCGTTGAATAGTATAATTCTACTAGGTGATTAGCAATAAAACTTAAAATATTATCCAAACAGCCGAAATAAAAGGTATATATAAAATACCAGAGATATTAATACAATTGGAGGACATATGAAAAAAGTTCTTATAATTCCTGTATTCTTAGTTATGAGTATTGTTTTATTGATGGGGTGTTCTTCTAAAGAAACCTTATCTAAAGAGAAACTTTCAGAAAAAGCACCAGAAGAATTAAACAATGAAATGAAACAAAATGACATCAAGAAGGTAGCAGTTGAGAAGAAGACTGAAGAAGTACCAGAATTTACTGAAGGTGTGGCCGCAAACATATTAATTGAATTTAATAATGTGTTTTATTCGTTGCTCGACGGATATAGCGGAGGACCAATAAAGGAGTTTCATACTAAAGAGGATTTGTTTAAGGAGTTTGAGGGGATTGCTACCCAAGATTTAAACAAGGTGTTTTTGGACATGTATTTCATAGAAAAGGATGGAGGTCTTTACCCTCGAGAAATTGATGCGCCTCTTCTCTTTAATATAGACTCTGGGTTTAAGATTGATAAAAACACACATACACTGATGCAACGGATTACCTCGGATATTGCGGGAACTGTAGATTTGGAATTTACTTTCTCCCTTCAAAACAATGAATGGTTATTTAGTGATTTAACAAGCCAATCAATTGTGCATGAAGAAGAAGTAGTTGACCAACCTGTTCAGGAGGAGAAACTAACAGAAAGCCAAGCTTTAGCCCTTGTAGGTCAGGGTCTACGTAGTGCATCTTTAGAAATATATGAAGTTGGCGATGAAGGTGATTACTTTATCATCAAGGCAATTGATAAGGAAGCAAACAAGGAAAGCTTTTTTAAAGTAGGTGCCAATGATAAATCAGTTGAGGAAATAGAACTTTAGAGAAAGTTTTAGTCCTGAATCCTTCCTTTAGGTAGATTTTTCACTTTGTACTTCTGGAACTCAAGGGATATTAATAGGAACTGGATTTCAAGTGGTTTTTGTAAGCTTATAATAGCATAAAATTGTGGTGCTGTTTATAGAGTAAAGATTGGAGGAGACAACAGTTGGAGAACTCATACTTAACAGACAAAGAAAGTATTTTATCAAACATAAGATTAACAAAGGAAAGGATAAAGAAACTAAAAAATAACTATGATGATTATTACTTGATTCATAAAAAACCCTTAAATTTTAATTGGCTTCAACATATTATTGTTTGGTTAATCATGTTGTTTGTGGTTTCATATGCAATAGACTTTATAACCTTACCTTTAGCATATATTTTTGGGCGTGGAGAACTAAGCGATTTTGCCTTTTGGGTTATTGTTTGTTTATATACTGTTACTTATATTAATACATATGTTAGAATCAACAGGAAGAAAATGAAAAAAAAGTTAACTCAATATGCAGATAGAATTTTAGAAATACCTATTGAGAACAAAAAACTCCTTTTCGAAATAGAAAACGAATCGGTGGTTCCTGAGGATTACAGAAATATTTATACACTGGATAAGCTTGAAAGGTACTTCATTAACGGTAGAGCGGATGACTTGAAAGAGGCATTAAATCTATTTGAAGAAGAAAAAAGATACGATGAGCAAATGAATGAAATCAAAGTAATGCAAGAGTTACAAATAGCTACTTATAGAAAAGCAGACGAGGCTTCTACCCTTGGTTGGATTAATTTACTTACTAAAAGGTAATACATTCGCATTTATAACTACTGTTTATATATTTAGCTAAAGTGACCTCCTCCGAAGAATATGAACTGGAAAAAGGTGAAACTAATGAGTGAATTTAAAATCTTAATTAGTGAGCGGCCGCTTCTCTAAGAATTTGTGGAAATGTAAGTAGACCAGAAGTCTGGTGTGAAAGTGAAATATTGTTTAATAAGTAAGAAGGGGAGTACGTGAATGGCCCACCTTCTCACTTTATAAAGCGTTCTAAAGCACGCAAAGGTGAAGTTTATAAAATTCACTCAAGAAGCTATTGAAAGTGTTACACTCTGCTAAATTAAAGAAACTGAAGAACGGAAAATGAATTCCTAAGTTCCTTACGAATCTTTAAATTGAACACTTAAGGAAAGCTTGCGAGAGCTCCTTGAAAATGCATTGTTTGAATTCGGATTTCACAGGTTGCCGGGTAGGGGGAATTGTAAAGCTTAAACGAGGAGACATAAACTTCTCGGTTAACTCTGTTATTGTTCATGGGAAAGGTGACAAAGCGAGGGAATTGTATTTTACATTTGCTGCTCCCGTTTGTTGAAACAGTATTTGGTCGTCGATCAAGTGGAGTGCCTGTTCATAACTAAAAGAAAACCCAATCACTGAATGAGTATTATATGATTCGATACATAAAAAGGGTTTCTAAACGAGGTAGTGTAAAGAAGAGCATACACCATCATCAATTAAGACTTAGCTATGCCACTCACCTAATATGGAAGTAGTCTAAAGCCTTTGGGGATATGAAAAAAAGTGAGACGACAAAGTTCAATGCTCAGCTTAATGGAAAGTTGGGCAAGGATTTCTATGGGAAATATTATTAAGGTATAGAGTTTCATCCTTTTTGGATGTGAAGCTCTTTTTTTTGTCCATATAATTGAACATAAGTATTTCTGAAAAAATGAAAAATAGCAGCTTTTTATAAAAATTCAGTGTTCAATGCAACTTTATCAAAACTGAATCGTCTGTTTATTAGCGGCTAAATGATGGGATGTTTAATTATGGTATTGAGAAAACCTTTAAAAACAATTGAGAATGCTTACAATGAGCATTACTTATATTTAAGAAATTTTCTGATGGGGCTAACCAGGGATGGTCAGTTAGCAGATGATATCATCCAAGAATTATTTGCGAAAATTCTTTTGAACCCATCGAGGATTTTAGAAGTTAGTTATATGAAGAGTTGGCTTATCAAAGGAGCGAGAAATACACTTCTGGACCATTACAAGAAGAAAAAACCAGCACTATTGACTGATGAAAAAATTATTGAGTCATTGTTAATCAAGGATGAATCACCTGAAATCAAAATTATGATCCGAAATGAATTGGAACATACTTTGAACTCTTTGTCTCCTACAGAAAGGGCCATCATTTTAGCAAAAGAATATCACGGCTACAATTACCAGGAAATTAGTGACCTATTAAGTATTCCAGTTTCCACGCTCAAGTCTAAGGTGTTTAGAATAAAAAAGAAGATAGTGAATGGGAGGTGCGAAAAATGAATGACAAGGAGAAAATCCATCATTTATGTAATGAGCTAATACCGATAATAGATGAAGTAGATCCTGAAACGAAAGAAATTCTTTTGGATCATATGAAGAAATGCAAAGTTTGTACAGATTCTTTTTCAACCATTCATGACTTTTATGAGGTGTTATCACCTGCCTCACCAAAAGAAGAAGCGGAAATACCTCCACTAAAAAGATTAGTACAATTTAATACTGGTCTTAAGATTATTTTAATTGCAATAAGGTCTGTCATCTTATTTTATTTAGTCTTTTCTAGCCTCGACTTCACACACGGTGCGTCCCTCACGTTAAGAGAGATTAATCGAATTGACGCAGGGATGTTCCTTTTTTATTTTCCAACATCAATCTTTCTAACTGTCTTTACCTTTACTTTCTTCAATAAGAAGTGGAGTTTTATTTCACTGGGGGTGGATGTGCTTCTCATCACCCTTACGACTCCTATTTTGAAATGGATATTAATGTAGAGAGGGAGAATATTACATGTTTACTTTAATTTTTGTGGGTGTTTTTTGGGGTCTTCTATTATTTACATTTACTTATACAGTGTCAAAGAAATTTGGTGCATATTCTATCCCCCCGCTTATTAACTTTCTTGCAGCCTTTATAATTACGGCTTATGGATTTGTTTATATTCAGAGGTTTGAAGGAATGGCCTATGGCTTCCTAGGATTAGGCTTCTTGATAACGGCGATATTGGGAACCATCAGTTTACGATTCCTGGCGGGTAAAGATGAAAGAAAACCTTTGGTAAAGAGAGACAAACTAACTCTCATTGCAATGCCTATAATCTTCATCACATCACTTTTAATCCTTATATATAGTAGTGATAATTATTGGATCATTGATGAAGGGAGTACGAAATTTGTTCAATCAGCTGACCATGAGTATGAAAATTACTATCGAGTCACCACAATTTCTGAAGGTAGTAAACAAGTAACCTTAACTCTTGGTGAAAAATATATGGGAAAAGACATTGATGTAGAAAAGGTTAGGCAAAATGATCGAACTGAAAGAACTGTCCATATAGGGGAAGGAGAAAACCCAAATGAAACTCCATATATTATGATAGGAATCGATGAAATCAAGGAACCACTTATCGTGAAAACCACAGAAGGGATAACGTTTGAATCAATAGTTGAAAAAGTAAAGAAAAAGTAATTATTGTTCTGATGGAGAAGGAGTCATTTTTTTATTGTTTGGTTAATTCAAATGAAGTCTGTAGGCTATTTTGTTAATTTGATTTAAAAAAGGTGTGGAATTTAGAAAAATATTTATGAGTCATTTCAATAACAATAACTTCTATTTTTTCAATTTAACTTTTGTAAATAGAACCGATGTTTCGTTACTAATTCGTTAGCGTAACAATAGGTCTTTGTTCTTTCTCATATATTGAAGTAATTAGGTCGTTCAAGTGAAAGGATAAATATTCTTATTCAACAGGGGTTTGTCCAGAACAGGATGAACTTCTTTTTAGGAAAGGTTTTGCTTGAGTAAGAAGTGCAATTTTGAAATAATTGGAATTGAGTTAAGTGAGCAAAAGTAAATTAAAATATATTAATAACGTGGAAAATTAAATGCTAAGAGAAATTTTATGATGGACAAGCAAAAAGCTTTAATTATCGTAGATGTTCAAACTGCTTTCGGCAGGATATTCAAACTGCCGAGCAGAAGTCGGCATTGATAAAGAAAACAAGCATAGAGAGAACAATAATAATGTTAAAAGCCTTTTCACTTTTTTCACCTCCTGTCTCTTTCATAGTTTTAGCAATTTATTAGAGGAAAGTGCATATCCTTCGTTAAAGGAACATTTTTTCAATTAGTATACTAAACATAGTGCTGCTTCTGGATATTACTGAAGAAAGCTTAACTTCAACGGACCTTTTGATAGAATAGAACATTTTCATAAATAGTATCTTCTCTGAATAAGAATAAAAGTAAAGTATTTCAATTTATTTATTTGATGAAAGAGGATCATATGGGGGTTATGATTTGAAGAATAGATCTTTCCTTGTAATATTTTCTATTTTAGTTTGTGTGATTGCATTTTGTTTGATTTTCAATAGAGACTTAACCATATCGAGCAATAATGAAGAACAACCTTTTGTTGCTAAAGAGGTATCACCAGGTAGTAAGAGTTCCTATAATCTTTTATTGAAGATGGATAAAGATGAAAAGGTTAGTGTAGAAGCAAAAATTGCTATTACCAATATTTCTGAAGAAAAATGGGATCGTCTTGTTTTATATCTCATTCCGAATATATTTACAGAAGAAAATTCACCCTCATTAGATCATCCAGCAGCTGTAAATATTAAAGATATCAAAGTAAATGGAACAAGTTCAAATTACTCCTTAGAAAAAGACACCCTAACCCTCCCCTTAAAAACACAACTGTCTCCGAATCACAATGTCAATGTTCAAATAGACTATGATTTTACAATGCCATCAGAGGGATTAAGATTTACAAAAGTCGGAGAAAGCCTTCACCTGGCTCAATGGTATCCTATGGTACCAACATATCGAAACGGGTGGAATAAACAAGAGTATCTATCAAGAGGTGAAACCTATCATACTCCCTTTAGTGATTTTCAATTGGATGTAGAAGTCCCACCTTCTTATACCATAGTTTCATCAAGTGAAGAAGATGATTTACTTAATAACCAAGGCACAAAAATCAAAGTGAAAAATGAAAAAGAGATTTTCCTTGCTTTACTAAAAGATAACTTGGTTTTTGATAAGACAACGACTATAAATAACGTGAATGTGCGTGTATTCAGTGATAAAGAAAGAGCTGATCAAGCAAATGAAGTGCTAGAAACTGCGGTAAAAGCTTTGGACTATTTTCAGAAAGAATTCGGATCTTATACTGCTAAGGAGTTCGATGTAATACTTGGTGGGCTTGGGATGGAGTACCCAAATATAGTAACTGTGGGTTCTATTTACAACTCTAAACCACTAGACTCAGCCGCATTAAGACGTATGATTGTTCACGAGGTAGCACATCAGTGGTTCTATGGGATGGTTAGCAATGACCCCTATAACGATGCTTGGCTAGATGAGGGTCTAGCAGAGATTGCTACGCTTTTGTATTACGTTGATGATAAAGAGGAAGACGTTACTTTTGATTTTGGGGATCAATTTAGAGAAGAACTTAGTCTCCCCGTTAATCTTCCTTTAAACCGATACCCTAACGAAACTCAAAGTTCTTATATTTATGGAAAAGCATCTTTGGGACTAGGGATGCTTTTTGAGAAGTATGGGGGAGAAGGAACAGCTAAGAAATTCCTTAAAACCTACGTTGAAGAGTACAGGTACAAAGAAATTAACACCAACGAGTTTGTAAGGTTTACTAAGCATTATTTCAACTTAGAGAATAATAAAGATTTTGAAGGATGGCTGGATTTGAATGAAAAATAAGCTTTTTTATGCGTTCCTTTTTAGGAGTGTTCACTGAACAACTGGCACCCTTTGCTCAATTAAAGGGCAGGCTAATTGAAGAAGGGATTTATTTTGAATGAAGGTGAAAAGCTGAATAAAGTATTTGGAGAAAAAATAAATAATATTAACTATGAAATGAGAAAAGGAGTTTATGCAGTCATTTTCAATACTAAAAGAGACAAAGTTATGACTGTCCACAATGGGAAAGGTCATCACTTTTTACCTGGAGGCGGAATTGAAAATGATGAAAGCCATCTCAATTGCATTGAGAGAGAAATGCTAGAAGAAACAGGTTACAGGGCAATTATTGTTTCTTACATTGGTAATGCAATGAGATACTTTCAATCAACTAAAAGCGAACCATTGCTGAGTGATGGATATTTTTATTTAGCAGATTTATCCGAGAAAGTGCAAGAACCATATGAAAATGAACATTACATCGAATGGATTGATATAAAAAGTGTGAAATACCTCCTTGTTCACGAGCATCATTATTGGGCAGTAAATGAAGTATTAAATTTGTAAATATTTAATCAAGCCTTTCTTCAATTATAGGGGGCGTTAATTGAATAACGACTATAAAAAAACGGGTCAGGGGGCACACCTCTGACCATTTTTTTAAGCAAATATGATTATTTTTCAGCTGCAAATAGCTCGACAATTTCGTTTGTTAATTAGAAGTTTGTACTCCAAAACAGAACCTGTTAGGAATAAGAGTCTTTTCTTTTACAAATCACCCGGGAATTTCTTGAGGGTTAGCTAAAAAAAGACTTTGAAGAGGAGTTACTGGCATTTGGGTTTGATGGTGTCTACTTGTATCCACATGAACATGATGAGGGGTGCTCGTGTAGGAAACCTAATACGGGTATGCTAACTGAAGCACAGAAAGAAAATGAGTTAGATCTGGAGAACTGTGTAGTGATAGGAGATCTTTGAAGTGATATGGTTGCTGCAGCAAGAGTCGGAAGCATAAATATCTTAGTTAGAACTGGAGCTGGCGAATCTGCTCTTTCTGAAAAATCCGATAAACTATAAGGTGTAAAAATAGAATACATAGCAAATAATCTTCTACTTGCAATAGATTGGTTGTATGAGGAGTAATACTTAATCCTTATCCCTGATAACGTAGCATGTGCTCAAGATCAGGTAGCATTTCCGGATATTTTCTTTCTTTCGTTATCGAGCCAAATTGTTGAATAAGAAATATTATTATTGCTCCTTTTAATTATGATACTATTTATATAAATAAAGATTAGTTTATGATCAATTAAAGAACCTTTTTATTAAGTGAGGATAACCATGAATATATTTTTAGATACTACTGTTACCTTTTCAGACCCATTTTTCAAAAGGAATTACAACCGGAATTTATTAAAGTTAGCTAGAGATTATAAAGAGTTAAACTTTTATATGTCTGAAATTGTCTATAAAGAAACCAAAAGACATTTCACAAAAAATGTTAAAGAAAATTTAGAAAACCTAAATAAAGCACAAAGCAAATTACAAAATTATAAAAGGGGATATTTTGAAACAGGTGTGGATGCTAGAGCAGAGATAGAACAAAATGTGAAGAGCTTATTGAAGGACTTCGAATCGTTTTATTCAGAACTACAAGAAGAAGGCATATTACATATCTTATCTTGTCCTGATAGCATTTTACCTGACCTAATAGATAGAGCTGTAAATCGAATAATGCCGTTTAAGGAGAATAAATCTGAGTTCCGAGATGCAGCAACATGGTTAACTTATGCGAACTACACCGAACAAAATGATTTGTCTGATTGTTATTTTATTACTGAGAATGTATCAGATTTTTTCGATGATAAAAAAGAAAATATACACACAGATTTACTCAAGGATTCAACCAAGTTTAAGCCTTTTTTCACGTTAATGAAACTTGCACAAGAAGACCGGAAAATACAACTATATATAAAAGAAAAACAAGAGAAAGAACTAAAAATACAAGAGTGGATTGACGAAAATAATATTGATGAGAACTTTGTTCTTGGATATTTTAAAGAATCCAGTTTCAATGGACTGTTTACCCAAATATACTCACTAAGTTCTGACTACATATCTTCATTGAATCGTATTAACTTAGATGGTATGAACTATAATGGTGAACCAAATCTTGACAGCATAGATATAAGGGGAATTCAGGACTTTAACATAAAAATTATAGCAGAGGAAATTATTGTTTCAGGTGAATTGATTATAGAGGCTGACTGTACAATTCAAGAAGTACACAAATTTGATGATGAAACAATTTATGAGGACATACCATTTTCATTAGGGTTAAAACAACCATTTTCCTTTACACTCGAAAAGAACAAATCTATGATAAATTTACAATTTGAGGGGATTGGTATATTTAGGGCAGCAAGGGTAGATCCAACAATTCATTTCTAACCGATTTACTATGATCGGGAGCTTTAATGAAATAAGAATCACAAACTGAAATGATCAAACTTTTTATAAGATCAAAATTTATAGGGGAATCGTGAGACCTCTAGTATCGCCGAGAATGTTTCCACAGAATCCAGAGTAGAAAACCTTTCCTTGCTAAATGATGTTAAATAAGAAATAGATTAAAGAACAATTTCCGGGATTTACTATATATTTCCTTTGGTATGTGGTTGCCCATAATAAACTTTTAATAAATACTCTAAGTCAGGGACAACAGTGAATAGTATTGGACAAGAAAAACTAAAATCCCCACCTACTTCCATTTCCAAACAAAGAGAATTTATGAAAAAAAATGAAATTGAGTCATTTGTAGAAAGAGATAAAAAAATATATAAATATGTAAATCAAATTTTACAAATAGAAAATCTGATGCAATCAATTCTGCTAAAGTAGAAAGTGCAATTGAGTTATTAAAGAAAAGCTTAAAATTCAAACATGGTAGTAAATGAGTATAGAACATTTTTGTCACTTATTTATCGTGGGATTGAAAAATATGGATAATAAGTATATAACTTTTTTTTAAACACCGTTCTTTACAGAACGGTGTTTTGTTTGTTTTACTAACTAATAAGTAAAGGACTTTTTTGTAAGTGAACATTCCTTGATATAGTTGTAAATCAACTATATCAAGGTTTTTTTGTAATTGGGCATACATTATGCCTTACACTTCCTTACAATTTTGTCCTCCTAGTATTGAAACGTCTATCATTATTCTTTTAATTAGAATGAGTTCATCCCAATTATTGTTTTTACCCTAAACCGGGTTAGACCATTGATGGTCTAACCCGGAATTCTCTATTCATTTTTTATTCCTGATCAGAAAGCAAAACTCTATGGTCCCTAAAGAACGGCATCAAATCTCTACCTGTTGATTTCTCCATAGATGAAATAAACGTATGGGTGGTAGAAATGCCGAATTTCTGTTGTTTGAAATAAGTTTGCATCGCGGAGTAAAATGCGTCATCTCCAAGCAGCTCCCGCAAATCGTTCAAGGTACTGGAGCCATAATTGTAAATCATATAATAATAAGCGCCAATTCCACCATCATCGGCTCTTGATGTAAAATCAGCAATCTGGCTTGATAGATGGTAATAGGAATCTTCAATTGGATCCACTTCCAGAGAATCCAATTCCCCGTCGTATAAAGCAGCAGCGAAGCTTGCAAAGGATTCGTCGAGCCATGGTTCATCATATTCGTTATTCCCTATGATGCCATAGAACCATTGGTGGCCGATTTCATGTGCATTGACTGATTTAGCCCAATCGAGGGGGCGATCTCCTGCAAGACTGATCATGACAAGCTGAGGATATTCCATCCCTCCGAACCAGCCTTCCATTGTCACGATATCCAATTCCGGCCAAGGGTACTTCCCGAATTTCTCGCTGAAGAGCTTGATGCTTTCTTCTCCGGATTCGAGTAAGGCCGCAGCATATTTGGAGTGTTTTTCTGAATAATAGACGTTGATTTTGATGTTATTGATTTTAGAGGAAATGGTCCGATAGTTTGGATTCATTTCCAAGGCAAAATCACGTACATTCGTGGCTTTATAACGATGGGTCGCCTTCTCACCTGAAATCTTCGGCTTTACGATTTCTTCACCGGTAGCGGCAATTACTTGATTTTTATCGGTTGTAATCGTCACATCATATTTCCCTGATAGTGAATAGAAAGATTCACCGTAAGGGTAGTAAGGGTCCACATTCCAGCCCTCATCATCGTAAACTGCCAGGATAGGAAACCAGTTTCCCATAGAGACCGTATCCCCATACCAGCCGAATCGATCCTGCTGTTCGGGTAAGCTCACTTCAAAATCCATGCTGACTGTTGCTTTTTTATTCTTAGCAAGTGCTATCTCCATGATATGTAGCGCTGTGTCATTCACTTCAAAAGGTGAGTCTTCTCCATTTACTCTGACATCGGATACTTCCATTCCGCCGCCATTTTCCTTGAAGACATCGGCATTACCCCATAGGTTGAAGTACAATTCGCTCAGGTTATTCTTTATGTTATTTTTGAACGAAACTTCCAACGTACCGACCGCTTTATGGGTGGTGGCATTATAGTCCACATCAATGGTGTAGGCCGGTTTCGCAGGTCCAAGGGCGTGTTCGTTTTTCTTCTGAGCCTTCATCGTGAATGGCTGAGATGGGAGCTCTGACAAATCTGGTATTTCAGATGGGATATAAGCTCCTTTATGGTCTGGCTTTGAGAGATCTTTACCACTTGCAGAAACGGGGAAAGCAACCCCCAGGGTAATGATTGCTGCAGCTGCCCCCATCATGATTCGTTTGGTTATACGTTTACTATTCATCCAATCCCTCCTATAAGTTTCACAAACCCAATAGACATTTACTGGAACTTCTGTGCTACTTAAAGGATTCGGGGAGGAGGGTAGGTATCCCTTGATACTATTTTCTCAATTATTGGAAAAGGAAGCAGGGTGCCGAATGGAAGAAATGTGTGAAATGGCCCATAAAGGGAGAGCTTGTCCGAGCACTTTCCTTTACCCAATCAAGCAAAACCCTTATAATCATACAAATAGATTCAGTTCTCTTCGTGCACCAGCGAATAAGAGTAACCTGCTGCTCCGGCAGTCCAGGTTACTTTTTTATTGGAAAGGGTACGATAAAAGAGAATGAAATACGGCGAAAAAAGTAAGGGTATGATAAGTTATGAAGCATTTACATAGACAGCATATATGGCTGGGGAGGCTACTTGCGTCTGATCCCGGCAGAAAAAGATTTCAGCAAGCGGGTAAGGCAACGATTAGTTTAGTATCAGCTGTGTTTACAATGCTTTTCTTTTTGAAGTATTTTCATCATCCCTCCATTACACCTGCCATTGTGTCGGGTATGGTGGGTATGCTTGGAATTTTCGTGGTCATGGATGATACTACCGCTAAAAAGAAGGTTACGACACCGTTGATTGGTGTCACAGTAGCAATCGGGATAACATTAGGATCTGCCTTTGCTCAATACAGTCTCGTAGTGAATGGGTTACTTGTAGGGATGATTTTTAGTGCATTTTACTTCTCTCGCTTTGCCATCCGCTATTTTTCCATGGGAATGGCAGGGTTTATGTCCATATATATATCTTCGATTCTACAGCTTGATGTAGCACACTTGGAATGGTTCTACCTTGGGATCGTCATTGGTGTTGTATATGCGTTCCTTTATAACTTTATTATCTTTAAGGATTCGGTCCATATGTTAAGACGAAGTATGCGATCGTTTCACATTCAATCTAACCTGACGTTTACCATCTTGATGAAAATGATTGAAGACCCAGAAACGAGCAATAAGCGAAGGAAGCTGTTGGACCGGAATGTAAGAAGGTTGAATGAGTATGCAAGAAGTGTAGCTGGTGATATCAATGAAAATGATTTAAAGAAGCTATGGCCAGGTATCGAGGCTTCCCAGCTGCGACTATATGTCTTTGACACAGAAATGCTTATTCAGACGTTGACGGATTCTTTGAAGAGGCTGAAGGACTTGGAAGCGTTAGAGGTAATGGAGCTCCGGCGCTTGTTAGTTTGGGTTCTCCATTCCCTACGAGATGCCGAAGTATTGGCACAGGATTATGATCCTCGTTCCCTTGAAGAAGCTGAAACAGCAATTCAAGCTCTTCGCTTGCTATTATCAGAAGTACTCAATCAGGAAGAGAAGCCTCAAGGATGGGTATATCTTCTAAGACGAATCGAGTCGATTGCGAATCATGTGCTGGAGGCAGCCATCACGATTCAAGAATCACTGAAGGTTTCAGAATACAAAGAGATACCAGTAGAGAGCCCGAACGAGTCGGAGGATGAGGAAAAAGAGGATACTCAGGAAGAAACCAAGAGTTTAAAACCCGCTACCCGTAAAGCGATTCAGGCATTGGTAGCAGGGACATTGGCGATTATTGTTGGAGAGTTAATTGCTCCCGCACAACCTTACTGGGTATTATTAACGACCTTTATTATCCAAATTGGAACAGAAACTGTAGGGAGAACGTATATTAAGGCTTTCCAACGGTCGATTGGGACTGTGATTGGTGCGATACTAGGATTCGGTGCAGCCGATCTCGTATCCGGCCATTCTCAGCTGGAAGTCATCCTTTTATTTGTCGTTTTGTTCTTGGCTTTTTATCTCTTTACAGTCTCCTATACGCTAATGAGTTTGTTCATTACAATGTTGATTGCATTCATGTATGACCTCCTGCTGGGTGGGATCAGCATGCAGTTAATGGGGGCACGTGTCATTGATACAATTGCAGGTGCTGTGATTGCATTGACGGTCTCGGCATTCGTGTTTCCTAAGAAAACGAAAGACAAGGTGGCGGATAGCTTTGATGACTTCTTTGCTGACCTTAAAGGCTACGTTTCTTCTTATATTGGTACCTTTATCGTATTAAAAGATAAGCCATTGACTGATCAGGCATTCGAATTAGATCAGAAGATGCAGGCAATGAAGGATGAGGCCCAGTCACTTCTGCAAAGACCCGGCTCCCTGACGAGATCGGGGATCGGTCGGTGGATCACCGTCGTAACTGCCATAAATTATTATGCAAAACATCTACTGGCGTCTTCTCATCGAAAGGCCCCAGTTAAGGCTTCGGAAGAACTGCGTCATGCGTTTCGTGAAACGGATGAGAAAATCACCCATAACATCGAAACACTTCGGAAGCTGGTAAAAGGAAATGAAGGCAAACAGTTCATGTGGAGCTTGAGCGGGGAGCGGGAAAGAATCGAAACGCTTGCCCCGAGCTGGCGTAAATCACAGGTGGATCTCATCCATCACTTTTACTATGTGTGGAAGATCAATCAATCAATTGTGGCACTTGGTGAGGAATTAGGAAGTGAGGTAAAAAAAGGGTAAAGCGGATTTCGCTTTACCCTTTTTTTAGGCTGGGTACTTGTGAAAAGAATCTTTTCACAAAAATTGTTGCTTTCTAACATATTTTTACTATTCAGGCTGAAATGGTTTTATGGGCTTTCATTTTGGGAAAAACATACCATCTACATAATCGCGAGGTGGAAGAAGTGGCAGCAGAAAGCCTATTACTGACAAAAGAACAAATGAAAGACCCTGAGATTGTTCCCAAATGGGTAATCAATGAATATGAGAATTTTCATAACGTTGTAACAGATCGATCGTTTCCATGTTACTTCGGGATGACCGGAGAGAAAAAAGGGGAACTCCGTTATTCCTATATCAGTCATGATAATTGGGAGCATCTGCCTCAAACGATTCAAGCGTTTATCGATTTGTTTGATATAAAAGATGGGGAGCGGTTGATTCGCCACGGTTTTTTCTTATTTGTAGAGCCGGAAGAAGAGGAGAGGTCGATCCCTCACTACAGAGAATATTTTTGGCGGATACTGCAGTATCTTCATCATGAAGATGAGTTGCCTTGGCCAGACGATTACCCTGAAGATCCGGATCATCATCTATGGGCATTTTCCTTTGCCGAAGAGCCGTTTTTTGTATTTGGAAATGCCCCTGCGTATAAACAGAGAAAGACGAGGGATCTTGGGAATAGCCTGGTACTTGGATTTCAGCCAAGAAGGATTTTTGAAGGATTGGAAGGAACGTCAAAGGGTGGCATCATGTCCAGGGAAAAAGTAAGGGAACGGGTAGAGAAGTGGGATGGTCTGCCTAAGCACCCGAATATCAGTCATTATGGAGACCCTGACCACCGGGAATGGAAACAATACTTTATCGGGGATGATGTGGAACCGATTGAGGGGAAATGTCCATTTCATCATAAATAAGAGGGTGTCAGGCAGTGCCTGACACCCTCTAACTTAATAAATATCCACATTCCCACTTGAAACGGAAACATTGATAGTATATTTACCAGACCCGGCCACTCCCCATATGTCCCCATTGTCTATCTTCTGATTCTGTAAAGGAAGATTGCAGGAAATGTCTCCGCTGCTTGCATTCCCATTCAGTTTGAAGCTTGCATCTTCCGGTAAATCCAGGTTCACTCCCCCGGAGCTGACATCAAAGTTCAGATCCCCCTTTAGGGCAGTCATAGAGACCGTCAATTCCCCTGAGGATAAGTCCCCTTTCAATGGACCTTCATAATTCGTTAATTTCACATCTCCAGAGCTGATTTCCACGTTCCCTTCTTTTGTTGAGAGAGCATTTACGATCATGTTCCCGGAAGAACCATCATGCGAGAACACATTTGTCTCAAGGTTTGCAAGTTCCATGTCCCCGGAACCCATTTCCACCACTAATTTATCAAGCTTCATTCTCATTGCTTTCGATTCTCCCGCCATGACCAGGTTGCCAGATCCAATGTCGATTCCCATGCTCCGTTCATACTCTTTAGGGATGTACACGGTTACGTTTGAGGTACGATTGAATCCCACCCATTCATACCATTTATGCTTGACCGCTACTTCAATCGTTTCCCCTTGTTGCGTTAAAGTCAGAGTTCCCTTTCCTTTCATTTCAACCTTGACTTCATTTTGGTCCGTGGGGATCACTTCAGTGTTGCTGCTTTCCATATTTAAATCGATATGGTCGATCTTCTTGGTCACTTCGATCCGATCTCCTGACCGACTTTCTTCCGCAAATAAAGACGTATTGTCATTCAGAATAAAGTAGAGTGTCCCTAATGCCAAGAGAGCAATGATGACGGCAAAGGCATTTTTCATTTTAATCCCTCACTTTGGATTTTTCCATTTTATAGTATTATTGTAATTCAGGCGAAGGGTCCCCGCAATGAGCCATAGGATTATTTTACAGTCAGACCAGAGGCGTAGTATGGTAAGCCTTAGAAGGAATAGGAATGACTGGTACAAAGAAAAATAAAGAAATCGATGGGTTTACAGTAGGAGGGAAATATAAATAGACCGGCCCAATAGTGTTGGGTCCGGTCCAAACTTTACTTTCCAATAAACATTTGAGTCCAATAAATCCCTTGGCTTGAATCCTTCGCAGTTCCTACTCCAATATTGTTGATTGCATAATGAGAGAAGGCTTTTATCAGTCTTTAATATGTACTCATGAAGAGTTCTTTATCCTGTTAAAAATAGGGTGAGGACTTGGGAATAAAGGTTTTCTTCCTTCCAAGCTGAAGGGAATCGATTTATTTTGGTTCGGATTGGGTATACCGTACATGAGAGGTGGAGATTAACTAAAAACAACATTCAAGGAGTGAATTTAATGAACCATACCCCTATGCCCCCAGGCTTTTACGAACAGCCTACATTGGAGCTCGCTAAGGAATTGTTAGGCTGTGTGTTGGTGAAAGAAACGAAAGAGGGAGTTGCTTCTGGTTATATTGTAGAGACCGAAGCTTACTTAGGGCCAGAAGACAGAGCGGCCCACAGCTATGGAAATAGAAGAACAAAACGGACGGAAGTGATGTTTCATGAAGCCGGACGAATTTATACATATGTCATGCATACCCACTGTTTGGTGAACGTAGTGAGTGGAGAACAGGAGAAACCTGAAGCAATCCTCATTAGAGCGGTTGAACCTCTTGAGGGATTGGAGCTTATGGCAAACAGAAGATCGGGACATGTAAAGAGAAATTGGACAAGTGGCCCTGGGAAACTGACGAAAGCGTTAGGGATTACCATGGAGGATTATGGGGGAAGCTTCTTAGAGCCACCCTTAATGATCACCAAGGGTTATAAACCAGAAAAGATTGCAACTGGAAAACGGGTAGGGATTGATAATACGGGAGAAGCAAAGGATTATCCATGGAGATTTTGGATAAAAGACAGCCCATATGTATCGAAATAAAGCTATTATTTGAGAATTTTCTAATAAGTTGGATAAAATACACACCATAAGTACTATATATGTGGTATATTTTTCTTATAAGACAAATATCTTCAGAAAATGACAATTCGAATGGGAGCTTTGAACCTAAATGATAGTTGGGCGCTTACACTTAGGGGAGCTAGTAGCGCAACCGACCACATACGAACGCACATAATGCGTTTTTGTGTGGTTTTTTTATAGAAAATGTCAAAAAATAAAGAGAGAGTATAGGGGTCCTATGAACATCTTTACTATTTTTCAAAATGACTTAATCTATCATGATTTTCAGCCTTTATATCAGATGGGTGAACATCGAACCCTCTATGCTTATGAAGGTTTGTTACGAAACAAGTATAACGAAAATCCAGAAAGTGTATTTCAATCGGCCATGAAAGCAAATATTCTCTATAAGCTTGATACCTTATCCATATCAAAAGCTCTGGAAAACTTTTCGAAGAATGGTCTCAAGGACTGTAAATTATTCCTGAACATTTATATTACGACAATTCTGCACCCCAGTTTTCACACTTATTTCTATAACCTCATGAAGAAGCATCCTGACATAGAGGGACGCCTTGTATTGGAAATCAATGAATCAAGTGCTGAAGAATTGTGGCAGAATCCATTGTTGAAAAGTTCCCTTTCAGAGCTCAAACAGTTTGGTGTGTGGTATGCGATCGATGATTTCGGGCAAGGAACATCCTCTATCAAGAAATCCATTGAGTATGAACCTGAAATCATTAAACTTGACCGCTATTTTGCGATGAATTTAGCCCAAGATACAAAGAAACAACGATTCCTTTCCTTTTTTAGTAAATTTTATGGCAGTGATACCGTGATTGTCTTAGAAGGAATTGAGACTGAACAGGATATGCAAGTGGCAAAGGACATCGGCATTACCATCGGCCAAGGCTTTTATTTAGGCAGGCCAAGTCAGTTATTGGCGTAAATGGGGAAGAGTGACTCAGAAACATAGTGAGTCACTCTTTTTTGTCATGTAATTGTCAGATTTGAAATAAAATTGAAAAATTTTAACATTTCCATTAAACTGTGGAAAAGGGAAAAAAAGGGGGAAGGAATCAATGAAGTTTTTCGTGTTTCCGATCAAATTTATTTTCTACTATATTCTTGGTCTGATTGGGATCTTAGCCGTGAGTATCGCGCCGGAAGTATTCAGAGAAAAGGGGTTATACAATTTTGTAGGGTACATTGAGGGATTTATCAAGTTTATCTTTGTGTTTATGGATGGGGAAAGTTGGAGTTACTCTTATAAGGGAGTTACTGTCGATTTTCTGGACATCCTTTGGGGACCATATTTGTATTCACTTCAGATCATAGGTGGAGCTTTGGGCATTGGGCTTGGAATCGCCTTTATCCTTACCATTTTCACCGTATTTTTACCACGCCCGCTGACATCCGCTCTTAAGAAAGTATTAAATCTCTTTGAGACAGTCCCAGATTTAATGGTTGCTTTCATGCTCCAGCTTCTGATTGTCTATGTGTTTAAATATTTCGGTGTAGAACTCATGAACTTTACCGAGTTTGGGGAGGAAAAGGTATTTCTTGCTCCAATGATCACTCTATCCATCATCCCCATGATCTCATTCTTCCGTATTATGCTTTTCATCATGGAGGAAGAGTTGCTGAAGCCTCATATTGAATTTGCCCAAAGTAAGGGAATGTCTAAAGGCAGAATTCTCTTTTCCCATGTCATGAAAAATATTTCTCCGAGCCTTTTTTCTCATGGCAAGTTGATCATATGGGGAATGTTATCAAGTCTATTTATCATTGAAACGATTTTTAATATGAAAGGGATCACTTATTATATTGTTCATGATTTCCGACCTATGGTGATTGCCATTTCATTAATTATGATCTACACGCCTTTTTTCGTGGTATATCAAGGTGTATACCTTTGGATTAATCACGAAAGTAGCGAAGATCACTCCAAATACAAGAAAGATAAAACAAAGTGGAATGAGTGGAAAATTTGGGGTTGGCTCTCTACTATTAAACGGTTATGGTGGCAGCATATGCACAATGGGAAGTTTGCCATCGGCTTTAGCGTGATCTTCATCTTGATTGTGACTAGTTTCCTCTATTCATGGGTGAAGGAAGAGCCGGTTAAACATATCAATTTCATGAAAAATGATGAGGGGCGAATCATTAGTGCACCTCCGCATAAACCCTTTGGAGAAATGATCTTGGGGTCGGATTTCTTTGGTTATAGCATCCTCGACCAACTTATCGTTGGGGCGAAGTATACCCTTTTGTTCGCTTTAGTCGTGGCGTCAATGAGGGTAATCGGTGGATTCTATCTTGGTATTGTGTACCATTTTCACCTGAAAGAGACAAGGAAGAACTGGCTTGACCGCTTGGTTGATTCTATTCATTTTCTGCCCTTAAGTCTGATTGCGTATCTTCTATTAAGGCCTGTACTATGGGGATTCCCGGTTCTTGGATGGGATCATTCCATGTTTGAACGCTTAGTGTTTGAAGCAGTCGTGTTAACAATCCTGGTACTTCCATTAACGACAGTATTAATCGGAAATGAGCTTAAGCTATTGGGAAAACAGGATTTCGTCCTTTCTGCGAAGCTCCTAGGTGGGAGTAATAAGCACCTGCTCTGGACTCATCTATTCCCTCATCTCGCTCCAAGATTATTCATTATATGGGGACAGCAATTTATCCAAACCCTTCTAGTCCTTGTCCATCTGGGATTATTTCACCTCTTTTTGGGAGGTACCATTATCAAGGGTGGGTTACTACCCGATCCTCCGAAATCTGGTACATTTGAATGGTCGGGGTTGATTAGCTCCACGAAGGATTCCCTTATGACCGGTAAGTATTGGATCGTCATTGCCCCTTTAGTGGCCTTTATGATCTCAATCATTGCCATGCAGCTTATCGTTCAAGGTGTGAAGGAAATACAACAAACGAAAGTAGGGGTCCTTGTTAGCAATAAGCCAATAAAGAAGAAACATTCATTAATAAAGAAAAAAACGTACAGTCCAGCGGTTGAAGACTTCAAGTTAATACACCAGCACACCTTTAAAGGATGAGGAGATGCGAGAATGAGTAGAAAGAGCCCTAAATTACCACTGACAGATGAGGAAAGATCGGCACTTCGTAAAGAGAAAATTAAACTGGGTAATATCCATGAACTCCCACCGAAACATCTAAGTGATAAACTGGGTGTTTCAATAGAAAGAGCACGTTACTTAGTCGGTATGTCCATCTTTCAACAAATCCCATCTATCGGGCCGAATATGGCGCATAATGTCGTAGCAGATCTTGGGTACTACACCTATGAAGACATAAAAGATGAAAAGGGAGAGGAACTCATTATCCTCTTAGAAAAGAAATACGGCGTATGGATGGATCCCTGCGTAGAAGACTCACTCAGATGCGTCGTCCACCACGCAAACCACCCAACAAGCACCAAAAATTGGTGGGACTTCACCGCACAACGCAAAACCCACCGCCAAACCCACGGCTACCCAAGCGACCGTCCCACCAAAGCATGGGATCATTAGGGACGGACCTCATTCGTATATCCTCCCCGAAATGGACATCCTAAAGAAAAAAGGAGTGTTGAAAGATGAGAATCCTGTTCATTTGTATCGTGATGGCTTGTTCGTTTGTGTCATCAGTATCAGCTAGAAATATCCTTCCTCTCCCCGCCCATCATCATGAGCTCGCCATTGTGATCGATGATTTAGGAAATGATATGAAAGGAACAGCAGAAATTCTGAACCTTCCTGTCACGTTGACGATAGCAGTCATGCCTTTTCTGCCAACTACCCGTGAAGATGCTGAAAAAGCCCATCAAAAGGGTCATGAGGTCATCGTTCATCTTCCAATGGAACCGATATCTGGGAAAGCGAGCTGGCTTGGACCCGGGGCGATTACCACCTCTCTGTCAAATGGCGAAATCAGAAAGAGGGTAGAGCAGGCGATCGAGGAAGTACCCTATGCAGTAGGAGTCAATCATCATATGGGATCAAAGGCTACGGCAGATGAGCGGGTCATGAGGATTGTCCTCGACACCTGCAAAGAGAAAGGATTATTTTACCTGGATAGTAAGACAACGGGGAAGAGTGTGATCCCAAGGCTATCGAAAGAATTAGGCGTTCCCTATCTTGAAAACGAATTATTCTTTGATGACGTATACACCATTCAGCATATAGGGAAGCAAGCAAGACTTCTTTCAAGAGAATTAGACAGTGATAACGCGACAATCGCCATCGGCCATGTAGGAGTTACAGGAATCAAGGTGGCGACTATGTTAAAAGAGTTTCTGCCTCTCTATGAGAAAAAAGCCTCTATTGTCCCGCTGTCTGATCTTATTCCCGAATATCATCTGATTGATGAGAGTATGCCTTAATTGAACAAAGTAGACTCTTTATTTGTAAATCTTCTGTTAAACTAATGCTTAATTTTTTGTAAAAAGATAACTCTCCATTATAATCAGTAGGTAAGAAGGAGATGATTCGATATGGATTATGCAATTGTGACAGGAGCAACAAGAGGTTTAGGCGAATCGATTGCCAAACTCTATCTAGAAAAGGGCATAGGGGTTATGAATATATCCCGTTCCGATAATGAACGGTTAATTAAACTAGCCGAGGAAAAAGACCTGCCGTATGAATTCTTTCCGTGCGACCTTTCTCAATCCGGACAAACAGAAGAAGTTTTCCGTGAGGTGGGGGAAAAGACCTTTGCACATAAACCTGATATCTTATATGTTGTTCAAAATGCAGGTGTGGTGACGCCAATCAATCCATCAGGTCAGGTGGAAAATCATGCACTTGAAACGAGTGTGAATGTGAATCTGCTATCTCCGATGATTGCGACGAATGAGATGTTAAAAGCAGCACAGGGCTCAGAAACGAAAATGATTATGATCAACATCAGTTCCGGTGCAGGCAGCCGTCCCGTTTATGGATGGAGCACTTATTGCGCGACAAAGGCGGGAGTGAATATGCTGACAGAGACGGTTAGTTTAGAGCTTTCCAAAAAGCATAGCCGCCATCAGGTCATTGCCTTCAGTCCAGGGGTGATGGATACGGATATGCAGGGTGAAATCCGATCGTCATCCAAGGAGGCCTTCGCTGACGTTGAATCCTTCCAGCGTTACAAAGAAGAGGGGATGCTTCGTAGTACGGATACTGTCGCCGATGCCCTATTGAAGCTCATAACTGAAAGCGACATCGAAAGCGGAAAGCTATATCATGTGAATGATCTATTATAAGACGAGAGCAGGTTCCTTTCTGAGGAATCTGCTTTTTTTAGTGAGCAACACCGTTTGATTAACCATCAGGATGATTGATATCAATATTCGGCACAACAAAGGGCGAAAGTGCCCCACCACGATTGAAATCGTTCCAAATTATAAAAAAGAGCATAGGAAAAATGGTGATTTTTCATCATTCACACATCATCCACATCAAAAAAAAGAGAGACACTCCACAAAGGAAGAGTCTCTCTAACATTAATGATTAAGATTGAACGGGATCAATCTTAGCTGCGGATTTTCGAGTGAATTTCGGCAAGGCAAACTGAATCGCAATCAAGCCGCAAATCGCTATCAATACAGGGTAGAAGGCATATGGAATAATGCTGACAGGTGATATGCCTGCAACTTCAGCCACTAACAGTGCCTGTGCTCCGTATGGGATCAGCCCTTGAACGGCGCAAGAGAAAATATCAAGGATACTTGCAGATTTACGTGCATCCACTCCATACTGGTTACTAAGTGTTTTGGCAAGTGGTCCTGCAATAATAATCGAAATGGTATTATTGGCTGTACAAAGATTAGTGGAACTGACTAGCCCTGCGGTAGCAAGCTGTGCTCCCTGAGGAGACTTGATCCTGCGTGTGGCATGATATAGGATAGCCTGAATTCCACCGTTATGACGAATCAGTTCAACCACACCCCCGATGAGAATTGAAAGAATCACGATCTCTGCCATGCCTGTCATTCCCTCGGCTACACTCCCGAAATAACTGGATGGTGTAAAGCTTCCATCAAGGAATCCGATGATACCAGCTAACAGGATTCCTCCAAACAGAACAGCGAACACGTTTAACCCTGCAAGAGCGGCAATAATGACGCCAAGGTAAGGCAGGATTTTAATCCAATTGAAGCCTTCCGCCCCGACAGATGATTGATTTCCCATTGTAAGGACGAACAGAATCACCATTGTGACGATGGCGGCAGGTAAGACAATAAAGAAATTGACTTTGAATTTATCCTTCATCTCCGTTTTCTGTGTACGAACGGCTGCAATTGTCGTATCTGAGATGAATGATAAGTTATCCCCGAACATCGCTCCTCCAATGACGGTCGCCATGGCAAGGGGCATTGAAATATCTGTTCCTGAACTAATTCCGACACCGATTGGCGCAAGGGCAGCAATTGTCCCCATCGATGTTCCCATGGATAACGAAATGAACGCGGCGATCATGAATAATCCAACGATGAGGAGATTACCAGGAAGCACCGAAAGAGCAAAATTGACGGTGGCGTCAACGGCTCCCATCTTTTCAGCGACCCCTGAAAAGGCGCCTGCTAATAAGAAGATGAAAACCATGATCATAATATCAGGGTGCCCGGCTCCTTTAGCGAATCGCTCAATTTTGGCGGTTAACGTTTCTTTGCGGTTCATCACTAAAGCTACAACTGCTGCAATAATAATCGATACGAGTACTGGAAATGCATAAAAGTCTCCTGAAATAATGCCTGCTCCTAGGAACAGAGAAACAAATATGATTAAGGGCAGTAATGCCAATAAATTTCCTTTTTCTTGATTCATATTTAACACTCCTTTGTAATCATTCTTATGAATAGCATTCGAATAAACCAAACAAAAAACCTCTTCCAACATAAGAAGAGGTTTCAATCGAAAGAAACACTCCTCTTATCTTTCAAGCATGATGCTTGCTGGATGTGGCACAGCACTCAAGTGGAGTCCGCTGCCGAGACATCGTAGGGCCAGTCCCTCCGTCTCTCTGGATAAGAAGAATATCGTATTTAGTTGATTTAAAATATACTTCCATACTTTAAAGGGTTTAATTGAAAAAGTCAAACGGAAAAATTTTCTGATAATTCTCAGACAATACCCACTATGACGGAGTAGGTCTTTATCCATAATCAGGCAAATACTCATAGACAATTGCAGTTTCAAGGTCTACTATAAGATAGACAAAAACATCATGGGGGATACGGTAGTGGAAAGAAATGTGCGAAATCAAATTTTTACGTTACAAGGTTTTTATTTATTAACCTTCTTCGGGGTTGGTAGTTTATATCCTTTACTTAGTGTGTATTTAAGTGAAAGTGTTGGGTTGAATGGCTATCAGATTGGAACGATCATGTCTGTTGGTCCGATTATGATGATCTTCTTCCAGCCCATATGGGGAATGGTGAGCGACACGACCAACCGTCCCACATTGGTCCTAGGTTTAACCTCTTTAATAGCTGGGATCTTTGCACTTGGTTATTTGTTTATGGACTTTTATCTTGGTCTACTTATCGTAGCTGTTTTGGTCGCCATTTTCCAAAGTGCGATCATCCCTGTTTCAGATAGTATTAGTCTGAAGTATACAAGCAAAGTACGGTATAACTACGGAAATATCCGCCTATTCGGATCATTGGGATTTGGTATCGCTGTATTTATCATGGGTAGGCTCTCAGAAGGTTTCATCGGTCCAACGATCATTTTTTACTCTTTCTTTATTTGTTTAGTGTTATCCGGATTCCTCTCATTTCGTTTTCCTAAAGAACGAGCGGCAGCAAAGCTTGATTTAAAAGCCGGGATGAAGGAATTATTCACAATGAAGAAGTTCCTGATCTTTTTGGCCGTCACATTTTTAGTATTCGGTCCCAATTTAGCAAACAATGTATATTTTGGGCTGTTTGTTGAAGATTCAGGTGGAACGTATGCAGGAATCGGCCTTGCGTTCTTAATCGCTGTTCTATCGGAAGTTCCTTTCATGAGGGTAGCTGGGGGATGGATTGATAAATTTGGTCTCTTGTCGGTGGCAGCGTTAGCAGGAGCGGCTTCTATGCTTCGCTGGCTCTTTTACTTTACCGAACCAAGTCTATGGCTAGTTTACTCGTCAGCGGTGATGCAAGGTCTTGCCATCGGATTATTCATTCCTGCAGGCTTGCGTTATATTAAAGAAATTACACCGTCCCATATTACGGCAACCGCGGTTACCGTCTATTCAGCAATCGGAAACGGGTTGGGGAATTGGTTCAGTACCTTTGTAGGCGGATTTATCTATGAAACGTACTCCATCTACACGGTGTACTTATTCTTCGCAATCCTATCCCTATTAGGGATTTTCCTCTGCTTTGTTCTTATGAAGGAAGAAAAGAAGAATGCACTTGCCTATTAGGAAAATAGTACAAAGCGTCTAAAGAGAAGATACTCTCTTAGGCGTTTTTTTATTTTATAGGAGAGATGATGTTTAAATATTTTGAAAATTTAACAGAGTTTTGCTAGTATGGTGTATAATGTTAATTAAAGGAAATGATTAGCAGGTGATGACAGGGTGAAGTATACTTGGCTTTTCATAATTGGAATCTTTCTTCTATCGACTGGTTGTACATCTGAACAACTGAAAACAACAGAACTTACGATAGAACCATATGAGGTAAATAAACACGAAAAAGAGTTGATTGTGTTTACAGGGATTGAGGGAATTCAGTATTTTGAGCTTAATGGAGAGGTTGGAAAGGCTGATGATCTTCTAAAAACAATAGAAGTATATGAACATGGTAAAAAAGTGAGCGACGAGCCTTTTTCATCCAATCAAATCCAGGATCATTTCAAGGATTCTCTCTTATCCTTTGGGTTTGATTCAGATAAAGGAGAGATCAGGTTTATTCATGGCAGTGAAGGTGGAACATTTACCATGCTGGAAGACTTTGAAGCTAGCGGCTATACATTCGGAAGCCTTCAGACAGAAAAAGTCATGTTTGAACACAATAAGCCCGTATACCTTTACGCGATTGCCGGAACGAATAAGGGTGGAATTTCAGGCGTAACTCTTGACGAGGAAGGTAAGCCGTCAGGGGGCATCCTGCAGGCGGACAAAGCGTTTGTGTTTAAAGTCATGGTAACCAATCGAACATCTGAATAAAGACACCAAAAGAAGTTGAGAACATCCTTCGACAAAAAAAGTATCTAAAATAGGTTTTAACAATCTGAAATTGTGGTACAAAAAAGTAAGTCACTTATTGAAATTTTTGTTAAAACAAGTTAAAATAATATTATTAGAAAATTCTTTCAATTATAAAAAATAAAAACACTTACATTATTAAAAAAGGGGACTTTAAAATGGAAAATACATTCGTGTATTCAAAGGAAAATGCCAACCTGGGAGATACTATCCAGTTTAAGAGAAAAAAACATGTCATCAACGGTGTGGTCACGACCCTTAGGGAGAATACCGTCATCGTGAAGATGGATAATGAGTTTGCGAAGAAGTTGGATCTTCCGGATGATCAAACCGTAGTTGCTCACAAAAATTATGTCGTGATTGAACGAGCTGAAAATGATATACAACCTGTATTCGTATATGATGGGTGGAATAGCGCATTAAAAGCCTGATAATTCGACTTCAAAGAATAGGACCCTGAGACACCCACCATGCAAATGGAGAGATGTCTCAGGGTCCTTATTAATGTATGGAATTTTGAAAAAGGTGCTTTTTTGCAGCGCATGGTTTGTTTAGATTGATTTCTCTACATATTCCTTGACCATTTCAGGAGTGACCAACTTTCTTTGTGGAACGACCCCTTGGCGGGCAAGAGCATTGATATCGTTTGTGACGTGGTTAATGAGATCCGTTGTAAACGGCTTCCCAGCTGAACAAAGCTGAACCGCTTCATCGATCGCTTTTTCTCTTTGCTCATCCAATGCCATAAACTGCTGAACAAGCTGATTTTGTTTGTTTGAATGCTTGGAAATTTCTTTATGAACACTCATGATTTCATTCCTCTCTATCTTTGACCCAATATTCTTCTATTATGCCTTTCTCTATACCCTATGGCAATGTCCAATGATCACTTCTATAAGATCGGAGACAGCAGCCTTGAAATCGATTCCTTCACTTTAATCATCACAGGTCTTTCCAGATAATCGTCCAGCGTTAATTCCCTACTCTTCTTCATGTCATCTGTAAACGCCGAGCTCAGGTCCATAGAAAGCGCCTGATCATATAAGAAGGCGTTGACCTCAAAGTTCAGACGAAAGCTTCTCACATCAATATTGGCTGTGCCGACAGAAGAAATCGCTTCATCTACGACAATGGTTTTCGCATGAATAAATCCATTCTCATAAATATAGATCTTCACACCTGCTTTCAGCAACTCCCCAATATAGGAATACGTCGCCCAATAAACAAATAGATGATCAGGCTTATTTGGAATCATAATACGTACATCCACCCCCGTAAGGGAAGCGATCCGCAATGAATCAAGCAGGCTGACATCCGGGATGAAATAGGGGGTTTGTATATAGATTGATTTTTTCGCAGAAGAAATCATTTTAATATAACCGTTTTTAATCTGCTCCCATTCAGAGTCTGGACCACATGTTACAATTTGTACTCCGGCTTGTCCAGTGAAGTCAGAAATGGGAAAGTATCGCAAGTTATAAGCGATTTTCTTAGACCGGCTTGCCTGATTCCAATCGAGAATGAAACGGGTTTGCATGGCAAGGGAAGAGCTGCCCGTGATCCTCAGATGAGTATCACGCCAATAACCGAACTTAGGATTCAAACCTAAATATTCATCTCCAATGTTAAAGCCACCAACATAACCGACCTTCCCATCAATAATAACCAACTTTCGGTGGTTGCGGTAATTGAGGCGAAGATTGACAAAAGGAATTTTCGAAGGGAAAAAGACCTCCACTTCTCCGCCGGCAGCAAGAAGTTCCTTAAAGAATCCTCTTCTTGTCCGGCGAGATCCCATTTCATCATATAAAACCCGTATCTTAACACCTTGTCGGGATTTCTCGGTGAGTTTCTCCAGGATTTTCTTACCCAAATGATCCTTTTTGAAAATATAGTACTGAATGTGAATATGATCCGTTGCTGCGTCAAGGTCATCTAATAAGGAAGCGAACTTATCTTCTCCATGAGTAAACAATGTGACGTCATTGTCCTGGGTCAATAGAGCATCATTATTCATCAGGTGCATATAAATAAGGTCCTGATAGCGGGAAGACGTCTCATTTTTAAACGGGAAGCGGTGTTCCTTAAGGGAATGTATCTGCTTTTGAATCAGATTTTCAATCCCGATCTTCTTCATATCGTCCCAGTCGAATAATCGTTTTCTGCTTAAGTTCTGACCAAAGACTAAATAAAGGATAAAGCCGAGTAGCGGTATGAAAAAAAGAACCATGAGCCATGCCCATGTTGCCCCGACATCTTTCCGTTCCAGGAATATGATCACGGCAGCAAGGGCCAGGTTAAGAATAAACAATACTCCTAGAAGGGTGGATAGAATACTCATAAGTATGTAAGACTCCTTTAGCTAGCTTTCTATAAGTAGTATACCTGAGAATCGAATTGAAAAAAATGACAAAGAAGCTAACCGCCAAATAGACAGGGGGTTAGCTTCTCTTTTTTATTGATCGTAAACTTCTCGCTAGTATACGATGAGTTATTCATTTACTGCTTTTTTACGAATTTCTTTTTCACGCATAGGCCAGCTTTCGACTCCTTTTAGACCAGGTATGTCGTCTGCGAAAAATACTGGATCCAATCCTTGACGCCGTTGCTCCATATAATTATTTAAGGCTTTGAAAGCAATCGGTGCCAATATACCAATCGCGATAAGGTTCGTTAACGCCATCAGTGCCATGGAGAGATCAGCTAAGCTCCAGACAATATCCAGACTTGCAACCGATCCGAAGATGACCATCCCTAAGGCAATGCAACGGTAGACCAATAGTCCGGTCTTGCTCTTATTAATGAATGGGAGGTTGGCTTCTCCGTAATAATAACTACCAATGATGGAGCTAAAGGCGAATGTAAAGATCGCAATTGCCAGGAAGATCCCAGCCCATGAATTGAAGTGTTCAGACATGGCTGCCTGAGATAGTTCAATCCCTGTCAATCCTGATCCGTATGCATCTGACGTCAGAATGATGAACGCCGTTGCAGAACATACGAGTAAAGTATCAAAGAATACACCAAGCGCTTGAATGAACCCTTGTTTAACAGGGTGGGAAACCGAAGCGGTAGCGGCAGCATTAGGTGCACTACCCATACCGGCTTCATTAGAGAATAGTCCACGCTTTACTCCATTCATGATCGCGGCACCAATCCCACCACCGACCACTTGTTCAAAGCCAAAGGCACTTTTGAAAATAAGTGCGATGACGCCTGGCATTTCAGTAATATTCGTAATGACTACATATAATGCCAATACAATATAAAAACCGGCCATGATTGGTACGATGAAAGAAGAAAAGTTGGCGATACGTTTGACGCCACCAAATATAATAAGGGCAGTCAAACCAGCTAAAACGATTCCAATTACAAATGTATTAATTCCAAATGAATTACTAAAGGCAGTTGCGATGGTGTTACTTTGCACCGCATTAAAGGTTGTCCCAAATGAGAGAATGATCGTTACAGCAAAAATCGAACTCATCCATGGTTTCCCCAGTTGTTTCTTCATATAATAGCCGGGGCCACCTTTAAATCCTATCGTATCTTTTTCTTTATAAATTTGGGCCAATGTACTTTCGACAAAGGCACTGGCTCCTCCAAGAATGGCTACAAGCCACATCCAGAAGACCGCTCCAGGTCCCCCAATTGCTAAGGCAATGGCGACTCCCGCTAAATTACCTGTACCAATTCGAGTACCTGCTCCGATAAAGAAAGCTTGCAAAGAAGAGATTGATTTTTCCCCTTCAGACTCGACCACATCTTTGTCGCCTAAAAGCCTGAACATTTCCCCTAAATGGCGGATTTGAACAAACTTTGATCCAATTGTGAAATACAATCCTAAAATGATGAGGAGACCAATCAGCACATATCCCCATAATATTGAATTTGCTCCACTGACTAAATTATTTAAAATGTCCATGTTAACCTCCTGTGAATGTTGTGTCGGTTATGTTAACATTATCTGAAAATTTAAAATAAAAGTCAAGTTATTATCTGAATATTAAATTATTACCAGTTGTTATTTAGAAAGTCGAACTATTTTATCATAGTAATAAAGGATTTCTTTACAGGGTGAGGTCTAAAGGATTGGCCTGTAAAGTTATTCTGAAATAATATACTTTGTTCTATTGAAATAACAACTATTCAACCTAAATAGTTCACTGATCAAGTGGAAATTAATAAGAGGGACTACGGTATGTACAAATTATTAGTTTAATAATAAAGAATCAATAGGGATCCATTGAAATCTGTTCACAAAAAAATGCCACAGGGTCCCATGGCAACATCTTTATCTTCACTATTAATATAGAGGGATAAGTGCGGGTGGATGATGACAGATTTGTTCAATAATAATTCCAAAATCCTAAAAAAAATAATAAAATACCTGTGATCATCGATATACCAAATACCATAAATAAGAAATCAAAAATGCTGTCGGCGAAGACTCTTTTGCGGTTCTCGCGTTTGAAATGACGAACTTCCTTTCGGTACGATCGTGCAGTACGACTCATAGAAACCAGCTCCTCCTCATAACATCATTTGTATTAACACATATTCGTCACCCAACAAGAAAATCCTCCCTCCACATGAAAAAAATGACGATATAACCCAAACACTATCACATTCAGTCGAATCGAGGGACGGACCTACTAGTAAAAAGGCAAATAAGAGGCTATCGCAAGGATAGCCTCTTATTTGATGTAAGAAAGCTTTGAAGTCCGCACACGCATCCTTTGCTAGCGGAGGTGATTTTGAGAGATTCCGCTGAGGGCGCTTCCGGCACTTTGGTCAGATTGCTGTTGTACTGCCAGATCCCCTAGAGCAAGCATCCCCACAAGCTGACCGTTTTCTACGACCGGTAAACGGCGTACCTGATGCTGTGACATCTTGGCAGATGCTTCTTCGACAGATGCATCCGGAGAAATGGTCACCACTTGCTGTGACATAACTTGAGAGACATTTCCTTGTGCACCCTGACTAAGTCCACGAGTAGCAATATCACGGTCTGTAATCATACCGACAACTTGTCCGTTTTCAACAATGGGAACGGAACCAACATTCTTAGAATTCATCTTTGAAGCGATGCTCTCAAGTGAATCCCGATTAGAAGCTGCTTCCACATTTGTCGACATAATATCACGTACTTGCATGCAAAATTCCCCCTTGGTCATATTGGCAGTACACGTATATTATTGGATATATTCTTTGAACTATTCATACGTTTGATTACCATATTTGAAGATGCAGTTTGTGGTGGCCGCTATTCATTAGGGAGATAATGAACGTTCACTATTTGGCCCAATAAATGGTGGAAGTGGCCCAATAAATGGTGGAAGTGGCCCAATAAATGGTAGAAGTGGTCCAATAAACCTTGGAAGTGGCACAATACATGGAGAAAGTGGCCCATAAAAGTCCAGAACAGGTCCAATAAATAGTCAAACCGATCCTAACAAAATCCAGAACCGATCCTCCAAACCCTGAAACCGACTAAAACCCTCCAATAAAGTCCAAATACAACCTGAAAATATAAGAAAACAACGTCCAAAAAAGCTGTTGAACACCATTTTTCATGAAAGTAAGCACACATGAACGTAAGTCTATAGATTTTCTTCTTTATAAGTTGCTCATTATCGGCAGGAGGGACGGACCTTTCCCAGGAAGGTCCGTCCCTCAAAATAGTATCTTATCTTTCGACCAATAGTAGAGTCCAATACGTTTCGTAAGCGCCACCTTCAGCATATCCCACGCCAATATGGGTATAGGACCCGGTGAGTATATGTTTTCGGTGGCCAGGACTCTCCATCCATTCCCGCACGACCTGCTCAGGGCTTGTTTGCCCGGCCGCGATATTTTCAGCAGCCTCATTGAACTGAATATGAAAAGCTTTCATCATATCGGTTGGAGTCCCGTAAGTCGGACTTTTGTGAGAGAAGTATCCGACATCCCTCATGTTACGGGACTTAGAGAAGGCAACCCTTGAAAGCTCCGAATCAAGCTTGAGAGGAGGCAGACCGTTCTTTTGCCTTTCTTTATTTGTTAATTCCATAATCCTGTTCTCGAAAGATGATGCCTCAGTGAATGAAGGAATGGTGATTTTTTGACCTGGATAGATTACATCCGGATTTGATAAGTGGGTATTCGCTTCAATCAGTTCAGACAAATTAATCTGAAATCGTTTGGAAATGTTCCAAAGGGTATCTCCTTTTTTTACTAAATACATATTTCCAGCAGCTGCTTCAGTTAGGGCCAAAAGGCTAATGACAAAGGACGACAGGACAATATAGAGAGCTCGTTTCGTTTTCATGTTTATAAATTGTGTAGTTTGGTACAAATTATTCTTTGGAAATGCATAAAAATAGGATTATTGTTTCATTTTTAGGGAAAAGGAAAACCATATTACAATTAGTGAAACCTTTTTAAAGGTCAAACGTACAAATAGGTAACGATAATATAAAAAGAGGTGAATAACGTGGTAAAGGAGAACGATCGCTTTAAAAAAGTGATAACGAAATTGTCGAACGTCGGTGTGAATATTTCTAAAACGAAGTCAAGACGTGAAATTCTTCATTCACTAAAGCAGTATCAACCATTACCTAAGACGTTAACCCAAGACTCTTAAAATTCAGTCATATAGAAACGTTGGACAGACATATTTCCCCTTTCTTCCCGATATACTAATTAGAAGTGAAGAGGAGGGGTAGACATGGAGAGAATGATGTTTGATTTACAAGCATTAAAGGAAATCAGAAAGAAGGCAGATGAGATTTCATACTATTGTATGAGCCACGATCAACCCACAGATCCTCATCGTGTAAGCATGGCGTTAGATCAGGTGTGTCGTGCCCTTGCCATGTTTGCGGAAATGGAACTTCATCGCATGCAGAATCAGCATATTCCCTATGATCCCCAAAGTTATATTAAGGGGCGTCTTGGAATTGCCTATCGATCTGTACTCCAAGTCCCTCAGGAAGATTCCACTACTGCATAGAAAAAGAGGTTGACCCAAGATTCGTGGGAGGATGAATCCCGATATCAACAGGAATAGAAAATAAGCGCTGAACGTATATGGACTGGTCCATTAAGGGTGAAATCAACTCATCGTTTTGGGTCAGCCTCTTTTTATTCGAATGGAATAATGTGAACTTTCCGTTTATCAAGGGAAGGCTTGGCGTGTAAGCGCTTCTGTAAATAACTTCTTCTGAAATTGTTCTTACTACTTAATAAGTTAGGTGACGATATTCATGACAAAGTATTCGGATATATTGCTTGTGTGTAATGGGAAGGCAGGTCAGGGAACGTTAGAGGTACTATTGAAGGATGCAGTGCCTCCCCTGCTGGATATATGCACAAATTTAATCATTCATAAGACAAAAGAAAAGGGCGATGCAGAAAGAACTTGCAGGGAGACAGGTAACAGATATGAGCTCGTTGTGATCCTGGGTGGTGACGGGACGATCCATGAAGCCATCAATGGATTATCTTCCCTTGAAAATCGTCCGCTTGTCGGCATTCTTCCAGGAGGGACATGCAATGATTTTGCCCGTTCATTACAGATCCCTATGAACATTAGACAAGCTGTTCAACTCATAACGGAACGACCTTTTGAAAAAGCAATCGACATCGTCAAAACGGACGAGAGGTATTTCAGCAACTTCTGGGGAACAGGCTTGATTTCTCAGACAAGCGACAATATTGATGTGGGCTCAAAGAGCGTCCTCGGTAAATTAAGTTACTATATAAGTGCATTTCAATCGATTCAGGATTCACCTATCCTGAATGTGAAGGTCACCACAGAGAAAGAGGTAGTGGAAGAAGAAGTGGTCATGCTCCTTGTGGCCAATGGACGTTCAATAGGCTCCAACCCACTGCCGAACAGTATTGAAATGGACGATGGTTTAATGGATATCTACGTGGTCAAAAAAAGTGGATTTCCGTTGTTAAAGGAATTCCTCGTCATCAGGAGTACGGGGAATATAAGCGAACAATATGAGGATATTATGCATCTTCAAGCAAAAGAAGCACATATTGAACTTGGTCAAAATGAAAAGCTCGATATGGATGGGGAACTATATGAAGGAAGAAGCCAGTCCCTTCAAGTGTTGCAGCAGCATCTGCGTTTTGTAGTGGGGACTTCCGAATAAAAAAGAGGATTGGATACGTCGTATCCAATCCTCTTTTTATATCAAGGGGTGCGTTTTTTCTTTTTAACTACCAAGTAAACAAGGTAAACGGCAACCAACACTCCACCGGCTCCTAGAGTTAGGAGTGTAAAGTTTTCCTCAATAAATGGTTTAGCCTTTGCTCCCAGAGTGAGGATAATCGCCCCTTCGAGAAAGAAACGAATTCCTCTACCGATAATCGACCAGATCACTAGTACCCGGATCCTCACACCGGAAACACCGGCGAATATCGTGAAAATCTTATAAGGGACAGGCGTCAGTCCTGCGATGAGAAGAGCCATCGGTCCATATTTAGTAAAGTATTCTTCTACCTTCTGTATTCGTGGTTCAGAGAACAAACGTACAAGAATCGGTCGTCCAAGCTTTTTACCGATCAACCAGCCGAAAAGAGACCCAATAACAGACGCAATGGTCGTATAGAGGGCATAAAGCAATGCGCTACCCGGGTTGGCTATTGCTAATGGGATCAGGAGTACATCAGGTGGAATGGGGAAAAAAGATGAATCGGCGAAAGAAACAAGAATTAACCCCCATACACCATAATCCAGTAACCAAGCTTCAAAAGCGTGAAGTAGTTCAGACATAAGTTCAGCAATCTCCTTTATTCAAAAAGCGTCAAATTTCGATTTTAATAGAACATAAGAAAGTATATCACTTTTTATAATGGGAGTCATGAATTATCCTGTCATAGTGAAACCATTTCATGGAAAATCCGTCGAATGTATAAAGGGGAGGATTTTCGTGAAAATGGTGAGGATATTCATCTTTGTGAGCTGTTTTCTACTATTTCTACCGATTGCTGTTATTGCATGTAAATGTGTAGAGAAGAGCGATGAGGTTCATTTCACAGATGCCGATGCTGTGTTTGTGGGTGAGGTAGTGAAAGTGGATGAGCATAAAGAAGTGGCAGCTGTGGAAGTGATTAGTACGTGGAAAGGATTGAAAGCAAGCAACGTATACCTATACACAAACAAAACGTCTTGCGGATTTAATTTTAGAGAAGATCGAACATATCTCTTCTATGCCCAGAAACAAAAGGGGAAGTATACAGTTGAAGCATGTAGTGGATCAGTCGATATAGATGGTGCGAAGGAGTCGATAGCCGAGCTTGGAGAAGGATCTCCCCCTTCTAAACAAGTCACCCTTCAGGAATTGAAAAGTGAAGCCGATTTAAAGAAGTGGGGAGTGTTAGGTATCGTCATTCTCTCCATCGGTATAGGAATGAAGCTTATTGTAAAACTTGAAAAAAGCCTCAAACGAAAATAGTCTATTTCTCGGGAAATAGTGACAGAAATCTACATTTCCGCAGGGCAGTTCATTCCAAGTAATCGTAACCCTTCGGCAAGGACAATCCCGACAGCTTGAACCAGGGCAAGGCGGGTTGGTTGGTTTGAGTCCTTGGAAATGATTTTTGTTTTACCGTAATAACGGTTAAAGCTTTGTGAGGTATCGATTAAATACTTGGCGACGACAGATGGTGAATAGTTCTGCCAAGACTTTTCAATAATCTCAGGGAATAATCGCAGTTGCTTTATCACTTCCCAGCTTTCAGGATCATCCAGCCCTTCGAACGTCAAAGGAGGGAGAGCTCCTGCTTTTCTAAGGAGGGACTGTGTTCTGGCATACGTATATTGAATATAAGGTCCCGTTTCTCCCTCGAAAGTGAGCATATGGTCTAAAGAGAATTCAATATCGTTGAGACGGTCATTTTTCAGGTCATGAAAAATGATCGCTCCAACTCCAACATCCTGTGCAACCTTATCTGCATTCTTTAAACTAGGGTTTTTCTGCTTAATATTTTCTTCTGCTATTTTTATTGCCTCTTGAAGCACTTCTTGAAGGAGGATGACTCTGCCTTTACGCGTGGACATTTTCTTTCCATCCTTTAAATAAAGGCCGAACGGTATATGTTTCATATCATCAGCCCAGTCGAATCCAAGCTTTTTCAGAACATTCATCACTTGCTTAAAGTGGATGGTCTGTTCCTGACCGACAATATAAAGGGCCGCGTCAAAGTCATAATGCCGCTTTCGATACAGGGCAGCTGCCAGGTCCCGGGTGGCATATAGGGTAGCCCCATCTGTTTTTTTTATCAGGCAAGGGGGCATGTTCTCTTCTTCCATTCTAACCACCTTAGCGCCTTGGGAGGTTTCTAGGAGATCTGCGCCTTGGAGCAATGTCACGATTTCCTCCATCTTGTCGTTGAAAAATGCTTCCCCATTATAGGAATCGAATTCAACTCCAAGTAAAAAGTAAATGGTTTTAAAGGCTTCGAGGGATTCGACTTTAAACCATTTCCACAGCTCCGTCACTTCTTCATCTCCATCTTCTAGAAGCTTAAAGGCTCTTCTTCCTTCTTCTTAGAGTGAAGGATCGATTTCAGCCTCCTGATGAAATTTCTTATACAGCACGAAAAGTTCTGCAATAGGGTTCGCTTTGACCACTTCTGGATCTCCCCACTTTTTGAAAGCGACAATTAATTTACCGAATTGGGTACCCCAATCCCCGATATAGTTGATCTTTTCTGTGGAATAGCCGCATTTTTCAGCGATGGTGGCAATGGAATTTCCTATCACCGTTGAGCGGAGATGTCCCATGGAGAAGGGCTTTGCAATATTAGGAGAAGACATGTCTAATACAATGGTTTTATTTTCACCGAACTGTTTAGCACCATACTCTTCTCCTTGTACTAAAATATCTGAAACAACTTCTTTCCCGATTTTGCCTCCATCAAAATAGATATTCACATAGGGTCCAACTGCCTCTACTTTAGTGAAGAGAGGAGAGGAAAGCTCACCGGCAACTTCACTAGCGATGACAGCAGGAGATTCTTTAAGGGTTTTGGCCAACTGGAAACACGGGAAGGACAAGTCCCCTAAATGTGTATGCTTTGGCGTTTCAATCCACTCATAGAGATCGTTCTCATTCCATTCAGTCAGGATATGTGACTTTAACGCATTGGCTAGTATTGATTTCAAATCCATTTCCTTACACCTCCATTAATTTGAACAACAAAAAAACCCGCCTCTATATCACATAGAGACGAGTTTAGCTCGCGGTACCACTCTTATTCCCCAAGGGGGCGCTCATTGCATAACGGGAGAAACCCGGTTTTTCCCTACTGTATTCAAGAAAAACTTCTCAGAAGTGCGTTTCATCCCGAGCTTCACACCAGGCTTCCACCGCCCCCCGGCTCGCTATTGATTCACGTCAGCATTACTCTCTTCGTCATTGAATCATCCATATCTAATTACTATTATTTTACACATATTGGTGATGAATGCAACCAGTAATTAAGAATCTTCTGAAGAAAACATATACGTTTTATGATGAAATCTCATACTGAACACAAGTCCGAGTGCGAGCATATTTCCCATGAGGGAGCTCCCCCCATAGCTGATGAACGGAAGAGGAATCCCGGTAATCGGTAATAATTGAATCGTCATGCCGATATTCTGAAACACATGGAAGGTAATCATACTAATAATCCCAGCACATACATAGGCATTAAAAGGTTCTTTCGTGTCCAACGCTGTTTTGGTCAAATGGTAGATTAACAGGAAGTACAAGCTGATGACTACGCTTGCTCCAATAAATCCGTATTCTTCTCCGATCACACTGAAGATAAAGTCCGTATGGTTTTCCGGTATATATACTTCCCGGTCACTATACCCTTTTCCGAAAATCTGGCCTGAACCTATGGCGTTAAGGGAGTTGATCAAGTGGAACCCTTCTAATTTCGCATAGTTATACGGGTCCAGCCAAGCATAGATACGACCAAATTGATACGGCTTAACGTTTAAGTACTTTTCCAATAAATCAGGTGCCCAAATTACCAGTGAAAGGATACCGGCTCCGAGTACTCCTATGGAAGCATAGATAGGAACGATGAGCTTCCACGTAATACCTGAAACCAAGATGATTCCAGTCATGATGGCTAAAATGACGAGTGATGTCCCTAAGTCCGGTTGCTGCATAATAAAGGCTAGAGGAACAAGGGTGGTAAGGCCAATCTTAATCAATAACTGAAAGTCTGATTGAATGGTTTTACTTGGATTCAGTTCATTATGGTTCGTAATGACCCGAGCCAAGGCAAGGATAAGAAAGGTCTTCATGAACTCTGAAGGCTGTATAGAGCCTAGCGGGCCAAGCATGAACCAGCTTTTAGCACCATTTCTATGAGGTGCGATGCTTTCTGGTGAAATTAATAATAGAACGAGCAAGAAAATTCCCGCACCGTATATGTACCAAGCAAGACGCTTATACTGGTCCGAGTCCAGGAATAGCGCGGCTCCGATAATAATTCCACCCACCACATACCAAAACGCCTGTCTGATCACAAAATTTGTCCCGTATTGCCCTGAGGTTTGGGCACTGCTTATTCCCATTGCGCTTACAATAAAGAACAACATCAATAAAAAGAGAAGACCCCAATCGATCTTATCAGCAAATCGCTGGCGAGTTTCCATAATCTATTCACCTGAATTTCTAAAGATTTCACATACCTAGTCTAATAGAAACGAAGGGAAATTTCTACTGATGAGAGAGAAAATACCGAAGATCTCTCGATGAATTTTAGCCTGGAACCAGCATTTTTTGAAAAAGGTTTAAAGGGAAAGCTTATTGGAGTGGGGTTTCATAGGAGAGGACTCGGGTGACTTACCATTTATTACATGATTGTGATCGTTTCTTGTCATTTCATTTATTCGAGCAAACCGTCCACTAAGTGGAAGGAAACCTGTAAATTGAAAATATACTGCCTGTAGTCCCGGGATATGACTATTTTCGACAATTACCTGCGACTTTTGTCATCATTTTGAAATGAAATAGAAAAGAACATGTTCCTCATTTGTTTGATAAAATAGAGAATAGATAATGTGCATCGTGTTAATCAGATGGAGGGAATGGCCTTGAAGGCAAATAATCAAGTTAAAGATATCATCTATGTTCACAAAAATACGGATCGTCAGTACGTGGTTTCCTATGGAATCAGTTTCAGCGAATTTGCATTGAATGCACGGAAACCCCTAAAGAACTTACTTCTAATTAAGCATCAGTATGAGCATGGTTCTTTCAATATACATACCCATATGGATTATGTGGAGCAGGATGAAATGAAGGAAATATTGAATGATCGGGTGCAAGGATACGGAGACTTCTGCTGGGTCGATTTTGAAGAAGAAGTGGGAGTTAATGAATTGGACGGTCAGGAAATTGCCGAGCTTCTTTATATGGGTCACATCAAACAGCCGTTAAACCCTCCTTTTTATTCCAAGTTAAACAATCGGTATGCCTATCTTTCCCATGATGACGGTTGGTTCAATAAGGTCTATTACCGGGATTTTGAGGATTTCTATCATATGCTTGGAGCGACGGTTTCATCAAAGTTGAACACGGTCAAAGGCGGAAAAGGCCTATTTGGCATGAAGAAGGAGAAAGCCTATCCCCTCATCGGAAAAGAAGTCATCCATTCATTTAAGGATAAATTAAAAGAAGGAATGGTCATTTCTTTAGAAAAAGCCATCGTAAGCCGAGGGAAAATCGAAATTCCAATATGGGTGATTGGGGATTATTACGACATGGACGAGATGGCAGAGGATTATAAGCGCATCTGCAAGTCCCCTGCCAACGGATTATTATCCTATGATCGTAAAACGAAAAGCTGGAGTGCATTACTTCGATGATAGGTGACGGGTTGGTGCATTTACAGTTTCAGGACACCCTCGTTCAGGCTGTATTTCTCAATCGATTGAATCGTTTTGTGTTAGAGTGTGAACTTCCAACAGGAACTAAAGAAAAGGTACACTTGCCTGACCCGGGCAGATTAAAAGATTTATTGGTCTCAGGAGGTCCGATCTGGCTACAGGAATCCACAGATCCCAAACGGAAAACCAAATGGTCAGCGGTCATGACGTATGATCCCTCAGCCGATATATACGTTTCACTGAATACTCACTATCCTAACCGTTTAGTGCACGAAGCCTTGAAGCAGGAGAGGCTTGAGGAACTGAACGAATGGCAGTTGGAAAGAGCCGAGTTTAAGGTCGGCCGTTCACGATTCGACTTCTTACTCACCCATAAACAAAATGATCAAAAATTACTACTCGAAGTGAAAAGTGTCACCATGGTAGAAGACGGAATAGGCAAATTTCCCGATTCCGTAACGGCAAGAGGAGCAAGGCATGTTGAGGAATTGACCCATTTACAGGAGGACGGAAGGTATCAAACGGCTGTTATGTTCATTGCTCAGCGTACCGATTTGCACGGGATTACATCGGCACCTGAAATCGATCCCCTTTTTGCCCGTGTCATGGAAGATGCGGATAGTAAGGGTGTCCGATTTTTCGGAAGAAGCTGTATGGTGACACCGGAACGTATCTCCCTAACTGGGCCATTACCCGTTTACACCAAAAAGGATTAATCATCACTGAGCGTGAAGATTAATCCTTTTTTATATCTAGTCCACATGCACTTCCGTCGCTGCTTTATAGTTCTCGTCCCCCTTGGCTGTTAACCAGACGGTCAATGTATACGTACCGCTTTCGACCTTTGGAAGAACCACTTTCTGAGAAAATTCTTCTCCCTGTTTAATGGTGATTTCCTGTATCGCCTGGGTATACATTTTTTTCTTTGAATCCTTATAAACGACTTCACCCTTTTGATTTTGAAGTTCGAAATCAATGGTCTGTCCCGAGGAGAATACAAAGGTCTTCTCCTGTTCTGTCTGGTTTTTCACAGTATATACATAGACACTCTGTCCGCTTGAGTCCTGTTTCGTTAGTGATGGTTCCATTTTGCCAGCAACAATCCCTTTCTGTACAGAAGCCTCTTCTGACGCATCTGTCTGTTTCTCCACATCGGTCTGTTCTTCGGCCTTTTCATTAGCCTTCCCACAGCCCGCTATTCCCACCATAAAAATGACACACACGAATATCAATCGCAACATGTCCATCCCACCTCCTTACCTTATTAGACATAATTTAAAGAAAAAGGTTACAAGCCTTAACGAATATGGGCACGATGACTTATAACAATGTGCCGAACGAGTTTTTTTTTCCGGTATGGGCATAGATTTACATATGTAAGGCAGATTACTTTTTTATATCCTTAGGTTCAGTACAATTGAATTATACTAATGATAGTTGCTTGCACCCATTTTGCTACTAGGGCAGGTCCTTTTATGTGTAAGCGACCTTCGATTAACGAATTTGAAAGAGCTTTTTTAAACATTCAATCGCAGCAATGAATACGAATAGACTTTTTATAAATATAGCAAAGGAGCAATGTGTATGAAAAAATGGTTAGCTATTATAAGTATTATTTCCTTATTAGTAGTATCTGCTTGTGGGCCTTCAAATGCAACTGATAATGAGGGCATCCCTGATGGAGATTGGGAGCAGGTCACTTCGAAAGCGAAGGGTACTAAGGTGAACATGTTTATGTGGGGCGGCGACGATGGAATCAATCGTTATGTCGATGAGGTGGTTGCTCCTATGCTGAAAGAAAAGAACGATATTGAATTAAATCGAGTCCCTCTGGACACTGCAGAAATTCTCCAGAAGCTTCAAACAGAGAAGCGGGCCGGGAAAGAAAATGGAACGATTGATATCGTCTGGATCAATGGAGAAAACTTTAAAAACGCAAAAGAAAATGATTTGTTGGCAGGTTCCTTTACTGAAAGGCTTCCCAATTATACGAAATATTACGATACAGAAAGTGAAGCATTTCAATACGATTTCGGTACGGAAACAGAAGGATATGAAGCTCCTTGGGGAAAAGTTCAATTTGCATTTTTCTATAATGGTGATAAAGTGAAAAATCCTCCAACAAATTTCGAAGATTTAAAAGGGTTTATCAAAGAGAATCCTGGTAAATTCACTTATCCTAATCCGGCTGATTTCACCGGGAATGCCTTTCTTAGACACCTCCTGTATGAAAAAACCGATTCAGATTTAGCTCAATCCCCTTTTGATAAAGAAAAAGCAGGGGAAATAGGGGAGGACGTTTGGAAAGAGTTAAATGACCTTAAGCCGTATCTGTGGAGAAAAGGAGAGACGTATCCTTCCACTTTGACCGATCTTGATAAGCTCTATAGTCAAGAAGAGGTTTGGATGACAATGGGATACAATGAAGCAAGAGCGGAACATTTGATCAAAGATGGTGTGTTTCCAGATAGCACAAAATCGTTTCTGTTACAGGATATCGGATCGATCGGCAACACTCATTTTCTTTCGATCCCATTTAATAGTCCCAATAAAGAAGGAGCCATGGTAGCTATCAATGAGTTTCTATCCCCTGAAGCCCAGTATGAGAAGGTAAAGCCTGATTATTGGGGAGAAAGCTCACCTATTTCCTATGAAAAACTGGATGATGAATGGAAAAAGAAGTTTATGAGCATCGACCGGGGTGAGAGTGTATTAGAGGCATCTGTCCTAGAAGAAAATTTCATTGGAGAGCTTGATGCTGCCTACGTAGAATGGTTAAAGGAGAGTTGGATCCGTGAAGTGGCTGAAAGTCAATAAGGCACTTCTCCTTCTTCCAGCCATCCTCTTTTTCATTCTTATTCCGGGACTGGGGATCATACTTGCGGTCCTTGAGAGTGTTAGGGACGGGGAGACGATAACATTCCGGCATTATCTGGATTTGTTTGAACAGAATCGGTTTAACACATCCGTTCTATTCAGCTTTACCGTAACGATCATCTCAACCATTCTGGCGCTGATCCTCGGCTTAGGCATCGTGAGGGCATTCGCTCCATTGCTACAGGAAAATAAATATAAGCTTCTCGTTTGGATTCCGATGGTCGTTCCTCACTTCGTGTGGGCCTATCTCGTTTATTTACTCTTTAATCAAAGCGGCTTCCTCTCTAACATCCTTGGAGGAGCGGGGTGGATTGAAGGTCGGAGTCAGTTTCCTTTGCTGGTTCAGGACCGCCATGGAGTCGGGATTATATTGACTTATGTCTGGAAGGAAGTGCCCTTCGTCACCCTGATGCTATTACCGGTGTACGCGACGATTTCGAAAAGGTATAAAGAAGTCGCTTCTTTATTAGGGGCAGGTTCCTATAAAGCATTCTGGGTAGCGGAGTGGCCATTTCTGCTCCCTGTCCTGATCGAAACAGGGTCGATACTCTTTGCCTTCATTTTTACAGCCTTTGAAGTGCCTCAGTTATTGGGAGTGACGTCACCACAGATGCTTGCGATCCTTGCGTATGACTGGTTTTACAGCGGAAATTGGAGTGACCGTCCATTCGCGTTTGCCTCCCTGGTACTCGTGGGTCTAGGGATCGGGTTTGTCATGTGGTTCATTCTATATTTTACAAACAAAAAACGAATGCACATCACAAAAGGGATTCGGAATTAGAGGTGGTTTACATGAGAAAATCGTTATTCTACAGCATATCCCTACTCTTCTTTGTTTTTCCGCTTTTATTTTTAGTATATAAGAGCTTTTTCGGGGTTTGGATTTGGGGAAATCCTGCTCCGGTAGAACCGAGTTTGCGAGCGTGGAAGCTGCTCATGAAGGAAGGGGAGTTCCTGGATTCGATTGGAGTATCCATATGGATTGCTATTGTCGTACTGGCTTTCAATCTGCTGATTGGTCTAACAGCGGGGAAAGTGTTTTCCTTTACATCTTTCAGAGGCAAATCAATGATGGAAGCCCTCTTGTTGCTCCCGCTATTTCTCCCTGTCCTGATTGTTGCCATCGGACTTCATATTACGTTCATTCGATATGGCCTTTCAGATCACTGGACGGGAGTGGCCCTTGTTCATTTGGTACCAACGATACCGTATAGTATCAAAATGTTTAAATCAGGATATGAGCGGATTGGGACAAAATTAATGGAACAATCCACCATACTAGGGGGCAATGCGTTTCAACGCTTTTATCATATTGAATTGCCGTTGCTTCTTCCAAGCATTCGCAGTGTATTATTTCTCACCATTGTCATCAGCTTGAGTCAATATGTGCTTACAGCGATTATTGGCGGAGGGAATGTCGTAACATTGGCGATGGTCTTTTATCCTTTTACCAACACGGCAGATGAAGCGGTAATGGCCGCGTTCTCCCTCGTGTTCGCACTCATTCCCATCATGTTATACATCATTCTGGAAGGGTGTTTGAAATTCATTCTCCCTTATCAGCACCTAGGCGGGAGGAAGTTGCATTGAGTTCATATATCGACATCAATCAAATATCGAAAACATTTAAGGATAAAGAGATTTTAACAAACGTCACATTCTCTCTGAAAAAAGGGGAAATTCTCTCGGTGGTCGGGGCCTCCGGTTCTGGAAAGTCCACCTTTCTTCGCATTTTAGCTGGACTAGAGTCCGCTACAACAGGGAAAATGATAATCGATGGGAAGGATATTTCATCCATAAAGCCTCAGAATCGACCGATTGGAATGGTCTTTCAGCAGCCTTTGCTATTCCCTCATATGAATGTCCTTGAAAATGTCATGTACGGGTTAGAGATGAAAGGGAAGAGTAAAGGTGAGAATAAGCAGAAAGCAAAGGACTATATTGAAAGAGTCGGTCTTGGGGGAGTCATGCATCATTATCCATCCGAGCTTTCAGGCGGACAGGAACAAAGGGTATCACTCATCCGTTCCCTCATCTTAAAGCCTAAACTATTGCTTTTAGATGAACCTTTCAGCAGTCTTGACCTAAAGCGAAGGAAAGAGCTGAGACAATGGATGCGGACGATGCTGAAAGAAGAAGAAACCACAGTGCTTTTTGTGACCCACGACCGGGATGAAGCATATGAAATGGGAGATCTGATAGGGGTTTTGAATGAAGGAAGCTTCCTTCAAATCGGGCCTCCAGAAGAAATCTATTATCGCCCTCGCTCTCCATTTGTCGCTTCTTTCATGAGTGATGGGCTCGTTCTTCAACAGCAGCAATTCATTCACGCATCCCATCTCAGCGTGTCCTCAACCGATCAACATCTTCCCTTTCCAAATTGGAAGGGAACCGTGCTCCAAAAATTATTCGTGGCAGGGACCAATATCTATGAAATATGGGTAGAAGAACTGAACCAGAAGCTGAATCTACCACTTGAAATGAACACATCCAACGAAACGATTTGGCTTTTCGGGATGAAAGAGAACATTCAAACGTTTCAGAAAGAGGAATAGGAGGGAAGAATGATGAAGAAGAAGGAAATCGGTAAGATTTTACTATTCATTGCTAGTTTACTGCTCCTCATGTGGCTTAGCCGAAATTTCTTTCATGTGAAGCCACTTGATATCAGGGATTGGATTGTATCATTTGGCATTTGGGCACCGATTGTTTTTGTTGTTGTCTATACCATCCGTCCATTGATCCTCTTTCCTGCTTCCATCCTGTCATTGGCTGCAGGTCTTGCCTTCGGTGCATGGGAAGGCTTCATTTATATTATTCTCGGAGCGTTGGGAGGCGCAACGGTTGCCTATTATGCAGCAAGTTATCTGGGAGAGAAACTAGTGAGAAAACCATCTCCCCGCATGCTGAAGATACGTGAGAAGATGGAGGAGAACGGCTTCATTTATGTCCTCCTATTACGACTTGTACCTTTTTTGAACTTCGATCTCATCAGTTATCTTGCGGGAATGGGGAAAGTACGATACATTCCGTTCATTACCGCCACGGCCATCGGAATTTTACCAGGTACGTTTGGGTATGTCTTTCTGGGGTCAAGCTTGGTAGGAGAAGATCGGACGAATTTATATATTGCAATCGCATTTTTCTTATGTATGATTATCCTCCCGTTCATTTTTAAAAAGAAGATGAAAAGCTGGTTGGGATTATCGAGTAAAGATGAGAAGTAAAGGATGGGGAACACATGTTAGACACGCATGCCCGTAAGTGGGTGCAGCCAAGTATAGAGGGAACGGCCCGGCAGTTACTGAAAAGAGGATTTTCTGCCAATCAAGTGACGGTGAGCGCATTTCTAGTAGGTTCGACGACTGGTCTTGTCTATTACCTTGGGTTTCCGATCATAGCTGTCCTCTTATTATGGCTATCCGGCTTCTTGGACGCGGTCGATGGTACCATGGCCAGACTCACCAAACCTTCTCCATTCGGGACGGTCATGGATGTGACCTTTGACCGGATTGTCGAGATCAGTGTCATCCTAGGAGTTGCCCTTTTACATCCCGACATCATGTGGGCTCTCCTGTTACTGAGTGTCTCGATCATCATTTCCATGACGATCTTCCTAACAGTCGGCGCCGTCTCAGAGAAACAAGGAATGAAATCCTTTTTCTATCAGGCAGGACTTGCTGAAAGGACGGAAGGCTTCATTCTATTTAGCATCATGATGCTACTACCATCCATCGTCCTGTGGACCACCTTATTATTTTTTGTTGTGGAGTTGTATACGGGCTTGCAGCGATTCTTAGAAGCGAAACGATTACTTTCATAAGGAGAGATACAGATGAACCAATACGATTTAATTGTAATAGGAGGCGGAGCCGGCGGACTGACCGTCGCGTCCGGAGCTGCTTCTCTTGGAGCAAAAGTGGCACTCATCGAAAAAAGCGGCTTACTCGGCGGAGACTGCCTTCACTTTGGCTGCGTACCGTCCAAAGCCTTTATCGAATCGGCTAGGGAAGTGGCAACGATTCGGAGAAGCACGGACTATGGTTTCGAAACAAAAGGCTCAGTTGATATGAAGAAGGTGAAGGAGAGAGTCCAAGATGCCATCGCTCATATCCAAGAGCATGATGACCCCGACCGCTTCCTCCAATTAGGAGTCGATATTTACTTCGGAGGAGCAGAGTTTCTGGATCCTCACACCATTCTAGTGGAAAAAGAGGACCGGATCTCCGGGAAGAGAATAGTCGTGGCCACAGGGTCAGGTCCCCTCATCCCTGAAATCGAAGGCATAGAGGGCGTTGAATACCATACGAATGAAACAGTATTTGAAGTGGATGAACTGCCACGTCGCGTCGTATTCATCGGAGGGGGACCCATCGGTTTAGAGCTTGCCCAAGCATTTTCTCATTTAGGATCAGAAGCCGTAGTCCTTGAAAAGCATGATGAGGTTCTCGTGAAAGAAGATAAAGAAATCCAGGAAATGGCAACAGGTTTATTGGAAAAGGACATTCAGTTCGTGTATGGAGCGGATATCAAGCTGGTTTCAGAGTCTGATGGCCAGAAAATGGTTCATTATGTGCAAGAAGGTGAAGAGCATTCTGTCGAGGGAGACCTATTATTCCTTGCAACCGGACGCAAGCCTGGTACAGAATCGTTAAACCTGTCAGCGGCCGGAGTGGAAGTGGACGACCGGGGCTTTATTAAAGTTAATGATGAACTGAGAACGAACCATCCCCATATTTTCGCCATTGGGGACGTCAATGGCCGATATCCATTTACACATGGAGCGGGAATGGAAGGAAAGCTCGTCGTCCAAAATGCCGTGTTTGGATTAAAGCGGAAAGTGTCATACAACAAACTACCTTGGACAACCTATACGACACCAGAAATCTTTCATATTGGATTGACCGAGGAAGAAGCAGGGGAACAAGGAATAGAATATAAAGTTTATAAGAAAAGGTTAGACGAAGTCGATCGCTTCGTCGCCGATCACCGTACAGAAGGAATGGTGAAAATCATCACCGATGCAAGCGGTAAGATCCTCGGCGCTCACGCAATCGGGTCCGGTGCCGGTGACTGGATGCAACCTGTCATCTTCGCGATGGAAAAAGGGAGCAAAATCGGCGCCCTCTCCAACATGGTCTACCCATACCCGAATCACGCAGCCGCGGTCCAGCAGACAGCAGATCTGTACTGGAGAGAAAAACTGTTCGATGGTGTGCTGCCTGTGATTAGTAAGAAGTATGTGGAGTTGTTTAGGTAAGGTGTTGCAAGGAGCGCGACTGCTGGGAGGCGGTTGCGTTTTTTTGGTGTGGGGGTGTGATGGTGCTGGTGATGGTGTTCACAATTTGGCCCAATGAATGGTGAAAGTGGCCCAATGAATGGTGAAAGTGGCCCAATGATACCCGGAAGTGGCCCAATAAATGCTAAAAGTGGCCCGATAAACGTAGAAAGTGGCCCAATAAACTACCAAACAACACAAACGACACATTATATTTGGAAAAATAAAGGGTTTTTCAAGCAAATGTCGAATAGATTAAGTAACAAAACAAAGGAGTTGATAAATTGAACGTAAAAAAAAGGGAGATTCCACGGAGAATCTTAATGAATGAAGCATTAGTAGAAAGACTGCTGCCAACTCATGCCATATGGCAAATCGTAAAGACAGATTTAGCCAAACGAAAAGCCGGTTACAGAGGAGAATTACAACTGGACTATCACCTGAAGTTTATATCTGAAGATAAGAATATACTCATCCTTCATGACCTCCGCCTCGAAATAGACGGTCGTTATTTTCAAATCGATACCCTCATCTTAACTCCGCAAGTCTTCATCATTTTAGAGGTCAAAAACATTGCTGGAATTTTCACATTAGATTCGAGGTTCGACCAAGCTATACGAAAGCTTGAGGATAAAGAAGAAGCGTTCGGTCATCCTGTTACCCAGGTTGAGCGCCAGAAGAAACAATTGGTTCGTTGGTTTGAAAAAATGAAGATCCCCTCCATCCCAATTGCCACACTAGTTGTCATGACTAATCGATCCACAGTTCTAGAGACCGCTTCTCCTCATGAGAAATACAATAATGTGATCAGGGTGGAAAATGTAGAAGCGTGGATTCTATCTCTGCTTTCACGACATCGAAACGAGCATATTCCTATGAAACAAGTAAAGAAATTCTCCAATTTAGTAGTGAAAAAGCACACACCCCTTATAGTTTTTCCTCAAGAAGTATATGGGGTTTCCCCAAGTGAGATATTATCAGGGGTACAGTGTGCGGAATGCCGCCACCTTCCTATGATCAGGAGATATGCTCACTGGGAATGCCAGAAATGTGGTGGGAAATCAAAAGATGGTCATATATCTGCCCTCAAGGACTATTCCCTATTAATATCTCACCAAATTACCAACAAGCAGGCAAGGACCTTCCTCCACCTGAAATCGAGAAAGATTGCCTATAAAATCCTTATGTCCATGCAGCTCTCATCAACAGGTGTAACAAAAGAAAAGTCCTACCACCTCACCCCTCATATCTCCCAACAAAACGCACATCAATCCAATTCTTCAACCGCCAAGCCCAACCACTGACCAATGAAAACGATCCGAAGTTTAAGAACCCTTGTTTATTCCCAATCGACATAATCGCAAGATAGCGCTTCTGTGGTTCAAAGGGAATGATTTTTCCTTTGGCTACTGCTCCGCGAAGATTCTTCCATAGAACAGGGCCTTGTCTTACCGCTGTCACCCCGTTTTTCGGGAGTTCGGGGAAATCTTTCAAGGTGGCACAGTCTCCGGTTCCGAAGATGTTGGGATATGCGACGGATTGAAGGTAGCTGTTCACCAGGAGAAAACCCTTATCATCTGTCGGTATTATGCTGCTCCCGAATAGGGGAGGTGCTTTGGGTCCGCCGAGGAAAATCACTTCGTCGAAATCAAGGATCTCACCTTTATCTGTATGTACTTGAGTAGCTTTTACGATTTCCACGCGTCCTTGATGAAGGTTGATTCCTTTTGAAAGAGTAACGTCCTTCATTTTTTCAGAAGAATACGTGCCGGCTTTCTCTAAAAGGGGTGAGGAATGAACGACTGTGATGGAGTGGTTCTCATGCCCATGTACCATCTTCCACGCCTTCAACGATAGAGCCATTTCAATGCTTGCCGCACCTCCCCCGATAAAGACGGTTTTCTGGCTCTGATGCAGTTTTTCTATTTGTTCAGGGAAACGATAGTTTGGTTTGATGGGAAGATTGTGTTCGTGTAAGCCTTGAATATCCAATGAATCATTACGGGATCCGATGTCGAAGGAAACGAAATCGTAGGTGAAGATGTCCCCTTTGTCCGTGAGAAGATGTTGTTGATCAGGGTCAATCGAAAGAACAGTACTTTCGACAAATTCACATCCGGACCCTTCGCACAGGTTCTCTAAATCGATGCGGGTTTCTTCTAATGAATACATTCCTTCTGTGTAACCGGAAAACATCCCGGAATAGTATTGATAACGGGAAGGTGAAATGAGAATCCATTTCACGCTTTCATCCTGATATTGTTTGTGTTTTTTTAAGCAGTATAGGTGGGTATGTCCGCCACCGACTAAGATGATCGTTTTCATCATGAAACTCCTTTTAGAGAGAGCGTTTTTCTTCCCATTCTTCCCGAATCATGCCCATCCGAATCGAGTCGTAGTAGACACCATTGTAGTAACGGCATTTGCGCATTCGACCTTCGAGCTCCATCCCGATTTTCTCTGCGGCCTTCATCATCCGTTCGTTTCCAGACCACGTCGTGATGCCAACCCGGCCGATTTCCTTTGTTTCAAAGAGATGGTCGACCCAAAGCGTTAACGCTTCAGTCCCGTATCCGCCGTTCCAGTATGCTGGATCATAGATAATGATACCCGCTTCAAGCCATCTAGTGGGTTCGTAATCCCAATAGTAACTGACCGTACCGATGATGGTTCCGTCCACATCAATGATCCGCTGGAATTCATCGTTACGACTCTTATTTCTTCTAGAGGATTCGATATACTCTTGTCGGGTGACCCATTTATGTTCAAAATAAGGGGCGTCCCATTTCTTCCATTCAGGAGAAGGCTCCCCGTAAATGAAGTCCCAAAGAGTGGGAAGATCTCTTTCTTCTATTTTTCTTAGTGTTACACGTCGACTAGTTAATTTCAATTCATGAGCACTCCTTTAGTATGTTATTATTTCCATTATACAGAAAATAACAATAATAGGAGTGGAGTTCGTTCGGAAAATGATCAGAGAGGTTGATAGGATGAAGCGCATCACGGTAATTGGAAGTAGTTCAATGGACTTGGTGGTCACATCGAAAAAACGGCCCCAAGCAGGTGAAACGGTATTAGGGGAATCATTTACAACGGTGCCAGGAGGAAAGGGGGCCAATCAGGCAGTTGCCGCCGCCCGCCTCGGAGCAGAAGTGTGTATGGTCGGATGCGTCGGAACCGATCATTATGGAACCGAGATCATGGAAAACCTACAACGGAATGGTGTGGATACACGCTTTATGAAAGTGGTGGAAGGGGAGAGTGGTACGGCACATATTGTGCTGTCCGAAGAAGACAATAGTATCATTGTTGTACAAGGAGCGAATGCCCATCTCACTCCGGAAGTCGTGGGAAAGGCGGAAAGCTTGATTGCTGACTCAACCATAGTCCTGATCCAGCAGGAGATTCAGGAAGAAACCGTGGCCTATGTGAGTAGGATTTGCCAACATCACGGAATACCACTCATGCTGAACCCGGCACCTGCCCGTAAAGTGGATAAGGAGATCATCGACGCGGTTGCTTATCTTACGCCAAACGAACATGAAGCATCTATTCTATTTTCAGGAATAGAAGCGAAAGACGCTCTCAAGGCGTATCCCCATAAACTCTTTATCACTGAGGGGAGAAAGGGTGTCCGCTACTTCGACGGTGAACAGGAAGTGGTTGTCTCAACGTATCCCGTACAAGTAGTAGATACAACGGGGGCGGGGGATACATTTAACGCAGCCTTTGCGGTAGCCCTTTCGGAAGGGAAGACCACGAAGGAAAGCCTGCGCTTTGCAAATCGTGCCGCATCCATTTCGGTGACCAAATTCGGTGCGCAAGGCGGAATGCCCACGCGAGAAGAAGTAGAAAGAGCCCTTCAACAAAAGTAAGGTCCGTCCCTCAATTTGAGGGACGGACCTTTGTAGACTAGCTAGCTTTTACTTTCGATACGGGGACTTTCTTTTTTTGGGTCAGTTTGTCCACGATTGATGTGATCGCTCCGTCTCCTGTCACGTTACATGCTGTTCCGAAGCTGTCCTGTGCTAAGTACAGGGCAATCATGAGGGAGGTCATCGTTGGTCCGAACCCGAGCATGGTTTCGAGTAATCCAAGTGCTGCCATAACCGCTCCCCCCGGAACTCCAGGCGCTGCGATCATCGTGATGCCGAGCATCAGAATGAATGGGAAGAGCTGAGTGAACTGCAGTGCTTCTCCCTGTATGAACATGACCGCCATGGCACAGCTGACCAGGGTGATGGTGCTACCAGATAAATGAATCGTTGCAAGTAGCGGGACGGAGAAGTCAGCAATCCGTTCTCTTGCACCGATTTTCTTAGAACGCTCAAGCGTCACAGGTATTGTAGACGCAGAAGACTGTGTGCCTAAAGCTGTGAAGTAAGCTGGAAGCATGCCCTTTATCATAACAATGGGATTTTGTTTTCTCAATGTACCAGCCGCTGTATATTGTAAGGCTAAAAAGACAACATGTAAGAGAATGATCATAACAAATACTTTAGCAAATACTGACATGATGGCACTTACTTGTCCACCTTGTGTCATGTTGGCGAAAATACCAAGGATATGAACCGGTAAGAGAGGAATGATAATCTTCTCAATCACAAGTTCAACGATGTTTCTAAATTCATTCATGCCTTTTTGAAGAGTATCTCCTTTAATGGCAGCCATCCCAAGACCGATTGTGAAGGCAATCAGCAACGCTGACATGACGCCCATAATAGGAGGCATGTCTACTGTGAAGAACCCTTTGAGAAGAGCTTCTTCCGGATTTTCAAATGATTGGGAAGTTTGATTAGCGAGTAAAGTTGGGTAAATAGACTTCGCAACCGTAAAGGCAAGTAGGCCGGCGAGTACCGTGGAACCATATGCGAGAGCTGTAGTTAATCCAAGCAGTCTGCCTGCTCCTTTGCCCATGGATCCAATTCCCGGAGCAATAAATCCGATGATGATTAATGGAATCGCGAATCCGAGGAAGTTGCCGAATAATCCATTGAACGTGGCGAAGATTTTCACGAACCATTCCGGGGCAAATGCTCCGATGATAATACCTAACGCGATTCCTAAAATAATTTTAGGTAATAAACCAAGCTTTCTCATCTGGGTGTCCTCCTTGAAAGTACAAATGTTTTTAATAGGAGGATTATACACCTTGTAGAATGATAATTTAATAGCTTTTTAAATAGGCGAAATTTTAAATGTATTCAGAATAATGATGGTAACTTCCTATCGCATACTAGTTTTCACTTGCATACATATATATTGGGCGTTCTTGAAATGCCATTTGGATTAAGACAAATGTGGTAATTTTTATTTTCCATATGAATCATTCTTTCCCTTTCTGATGAAAGTGATAAAATAGAAACATCTATTGTTAATATTGGAGGTAACGTATTCATGAAAACGAAGTTATGCTTGTTGTATGGCGGAAAATCTGCTGAACACAATGTATCCCTGCAAACAGCCAAGGCCGTAATCAGTGCCCTGGACTTAAATAAATATGAAATTCATCCTATTTTCATCTCAATGGAAGGCAGGTGGATCAAGGGTCCACAATTGGATGCTCCCGTTGAAGATGTGAAAGCATTACAGTTCCAAGATGGGGAAGAAATGGCCCCGAATGCATTAAGTACCTCCATCGCCCCTTCAGATTCTGAGGGATATGACATGATTTTCCCATTGCTTCACGGACCGAATGGGGAAGATGGAACCGTTCAGGGAATGCTTGAACTATTGAATCTGCCGTATGTCGGAAATGGAGTCCTTGCTTCATCTGCCGGAATGGATAAAGTCATCATGAAGAATTTATTTGCACAAGCAGGTATTCCACAAGTCAATTACACCTGGTTCATTCGCAGTACTTGGCAAGGAAACCCGGAAGCGGCATATAAGCAAGTAGAAGAAGAAATCAGTTATCCTTGCTTTGTAAAGCCTGCGAACTTGGGGTCCTCAGTTGGGATTAGCAAATGTACTTCTCGTGAAGAACTGAAGGCCGCCTTCTCTGAAGCATTCCAGTTCGACCGTAAGATCATCATTGAAGAAGGCGTGAAGGCCCGTGAAATCGAGCTTGGCGTAATGGGGAATGATCAGCCTGAATGCTCGGTGGCAGGTGAAATCGTACCGAAAAAGGACTTCTATGATTACAAAGCAAAATATGAGGATGGCGATACAGCCCTCATCATCCCAGCAGAAGTAGAAGGAAGCATCTACAACGAAATGAAGAAGATTGCGATTGATTCGTATAAAGCCCTCGATTGCTCAGGACTTGTACGTGCCGACTTCTTCTTAACGGAAGATGGACAGATTTATATGAATGAAGTGAATACGATGCCTGGCTTCACGCCATTCAGCATGTTCCCGCTTCTTTGGAAGCATACGGGTGTCGATTACCCTACCCTGATCGGCAAACTGGTAGAGCTTGGCTTAGAGCGTTATCAAGAGAAACAAACCATCAAACATACGATGTAAACAACTTGGGACTGACCAGAGGATTCAACGTCTAAAGGCAGTCCCTGCTCTATTTTGATCAAAAAAGAGTAAAAGGAGTAAAAGAATGTTCCAAAAAACGATAAAAGAGATTTGTACCATGCTTGACGTAAAAAATGACCTTTCCACGTTCGATTCGGTTGTGGTGAAAGGTGTATCCATCGATACAAGAAAGATTGAAGAGGCTAACCTGTTTGTTCCTTTTAAAGGTGAAAACGTGGACGGTCACCAGTTTGTGCGACATGCAATTGAAAATGGTGCGTCAGCTGCCCTATGGGATATGAGTGTCCCAAATCCCCCTGAAGATGTGCCGGTCATTGTGGTGGAAGATCCATTGCTTGCTCTTCAGTCATTAGCGAATCAATATCGTCACGAGCTTGATTTGAAAGTAGTAGGCATTACTGGAAGCAATGGAAAAACGACCACGAAGGATATCGTAGCTAATCTTCTATCGGTGAAATATCGGGTTCATAAAACCCAGGGAAACTATAATAACCACATCGGTCTTCCATTAACAATCCTTTCTCTGCCCCAGGACTCAGAAGTGGCAGTGCTTGAAATGGGGATGAGCGGATTTGGCGAGATTGAGCTTCTATCTGAAATCTCCCAGCCAGATGCTGCCATCATCACAAACATAGGAGAGTCCCATCTTCAGGACCTTGGCTCACGAGAAGGTATAGCCAAAGCCAAGCTTGAGATCGTGAAAGGTTTAAAGTCAGACGGGTTATTCGCATACTATGGTGATGAACCACTGTTACAGGATGGGGTTAAAGGACTGAATTTAAAACATGTGGAAACGTTCGGCAGAAGCGAATCCAATACCATTTACCCAACCAATATTGAAATGGATAATAAAGGTAGTTATTTTGAGGCTTCGTTTGCTGAAGGGGAAACATTTTTCCTTCCAGTCTTAGGACAGCATAATATCCATAACGCCTTAGCGGGGATTTTGATTGCCCGTAAATTCGGCCTGAGTGTGGATGAAATGAAAGAGGGCTTGCAATCATTAAAGCTGACCCAAATGAGGATGGAAATGGTGGAAGGGAAAAAGGGAGAGAGCATCATCAACGATGCTTACAACGCGAGTCCCACTTCCATGAAAGCTGCCATCCAACTTGTATCAGAGATCACCGGATTTAATACGAAGGTCCTCGTTCTCGGTGATATGCTGGAACTTGGTGATCAGGAAGAAGAGTTTCACGAAGAGATCGGACGCTTGATTGATCCGGAGAAAATTCAGCAGGTATTTACTCTTGGGGCATTAGGAAGCTCTATCGGTAAGGGAGCACTTGAAAATTTCCCTGAAGATCGAGTCCATTCGTTTATGGATAAAGAACGTCTTACATCAACGCTTTCTTCCTTTATTACAGGAGATGAGTTGGTTTTATTTAAAGCATCAAGGGGAATAAAGTTAGAAGAAGTCATCGAGGGATTAAAGGAATAAAATGATGGTGACGTCATGGTTTAAACTCCTAGAGAAATGCACAGAATGAGCTTGTAGAGATAGGGGAGTATGGCTCGCTCCCTACTTTTTCACGTAAGTGGGGATAACATGATTGGTTGTTTACTAATCCACGGATTTACAGGTAGCCCTTATGAAGTAGCACCGCTGGCAGAATTCCTTAGGAGCAGGACTGACTGGGAAATCGTTGTGCCGACTCTCCCTGGACACGGAGAAACCCTCGAACTTAAGGGCGTCAAACATATGGAGTGGCTTCTTCATGCCGAAGAGGCACTGAAGGATCTATTGAATACTTGCGAAGAGGTTTATGTAATCGGCTTTTCCATGGGTGGCTTGATCGCTTCCTATCTTTCCGTAAAATACGATATTAACAAGCTTGTCCTATTAAGTGCGGCAGCTTACTATGTAAACATTAAACAGTTGCTGAAAGATATTGGAAATATGTTCAAAGAAGGCATGCAAGGAAACCTGATAGAAAATGAGCTGTACAACAGATACAAATGGAAGGTGACCCAAACCCCTATTCTGTCCACGTATGAATTTAGAAAAGTGGTTAGGTTGGCCCGTCCCCTCCTAACAAAGGTGAACACCCCCACATTTATCGCCCAAGGAGAAAATGATGGAATAGTCCCCCCTAAAGCAGCGAAATATATATATGAGACTATTTCTTCTCAGGAGAAGGATTTGTTTTACTCCTCTAAAGCAAAACACTTGATTTGTCACAGCGAAGATAATCACGAACTTTTTGATAAGATCTTCCAATTCCTGCAAAGTGAATAGATTGACTATTTGACATTAGATTGAAATTCATTTCTAGAAGTGGTAACATTACTACAACATAGTTCTTATTTTGTTGGACGTGCTAGCTCTTCTAATTTGAAGAGTGTATTTTTTTGTACCAAACATAAAACTAAACATCTCATATAGACGGTTTTAGATTAGATACCGAAGTCTTTCGGTGGGTAAGATTTCGTTCCGACCTAAAAATATAATCAGATATTGATTAGTTATAAAAGATGTAAATTAAAGGAGAATGTAACATTGACTAAGTTTGCAGATTTAAATTTAAGCGCATCTACGTTGAAATCAATTAAACGTATGGGCTTTGAAGAAGCAACACCAATTCAGGCAAGTACGATCCCAGTAGGTTTAGAAGGTAAAGATATTATCGGTCAGGCACAAACTGGAACAGGTAAGACAACAGCATTCGGAATTCCGATGATCGAGAAAATCGACGTAAAAAATCCAAACGTTCAAGCTCTTATCATTGCACCAACTCGTGAACTTGCGATCCAAGTTTCTGAAGAGTTATATCGTATCGGCGCCGACAAGCGTGCTCGCGTGTTATCTGTCTATGGAGGACAGGACATTCAACGTCAAATCCGCGCGATGAAAAAGAACCCTCATATCATCGTGGGTACACCAGGTCGTCTACTTGACCATATCAAACGTAAAACACTCAACCTTGAAAACGTTGAGACACTTGTACTTGACGAAGCAGACGAAATGCTTAACATGGGCTTCATCGAAGACATCGAAAGCATTCTTGAGACAGTTCCAAGCACAAGACAAACACTTCTATTCTCTGCAACAATGCCGGATCCAATCCGCCGCATTGCTAACCGCTTCATGTCAGAGCCAGAAGTAATCAAGGTTAAATCGAAAGAAGTAACGGTTTCGAACATCGAACAATTCTTCACAAAAGTAAGTGAAAAAGAAAAATTCGATACTCTTTCTCGTTTAATCGACGTTCAATCACCTGAGCTTGCGATCGTATTCGGTCGTACAAAGCGTAGAGTAGATGAACTTGCTAGAGCTCTTAGCATCCGCGGCTACCTGGCTGAAGGAATCCACGGAGATCTTTCTCAAGCTCGTCGTATGACGGTTCTTAAGAAGTTCAAAGAAGGCCGTATCGATATCCTGATTGCAACAGACGTTGCTGCTCGTGGATTAGACATTTCTGGTGTAACGCATGTTTATAACTTTGATATTCCTCAAGATCCTGAAAGCTACGTTCACCGTATCGGACGTACAGGTCGTGCAGGTAAGAAGGGTATGTCCATTACGTTTGTAACACCAAGAGAAATGGGTTACCTGAAAATCGTTGAACAAACAACGAAGAAGAAAATGACGGCCCTTAAGCCACCTAGCTTAAACGAAGCCCTAGAAGGTCAACAACGCCTGGCTCTAGAAAAATTAGCCGAAGCAGCAAAAGAAAGTGATATTAAAGATTACTATCAATTAGCTGAAGAGTTCCTTGGAGATCACGATCCTGTTCAAGCAGTAGCTGCAGCGATCCGTGTATTGACAAAAGAACCGGATACAACTCCAGTAGACATTACTGAAGAGCGTCCATTACCATCAAGAGGTGGTGGCGGTGGAAACCGTGGCGGCGGAAATCGCGGCGGTGGATACAAAGGTGGAGCACGCAGTGGTAAAGGCGGTAGTCGTGGTGGATCATCACGTACTGGCGGTGGAAATCGCGGAGGCGGAAGCCGTGGCGGAGATCGCAACCGTACTGGCGGTAGCAGACCACAATCTTCAAGCAACCGCAAATCTTATAACAATTCTTGATTTTGATTGGGAACACGATGACCTTGGGGTTGTCGTGTTTTTTTATGGGTTTTGGTGTTTGACGAGTGATATCGATTCGTGAATTTCCAATTTTTACAAAAATACGCAATTCTCCAGTTGAATGACGCAATAAATAAAAATATGACGCAATTAAGAAGAGAAATGACGCAATTATATAGATTATGACGCAAACCCTTTCAAAAATGACGCAATTCGTGTCTATTTGTTAAAATTTTCAATTGAAAAGGAGGGTTACCCAATGCTTTGGCGAACTAAGATACCATAACCTTAAAGGAGTGTGATCATTTGATCTGTAAAGGACTCAAGACCCCTATTATTATTGAAAAAAATCAAGCATTATTATGGAGGTTGCCTCCCCATCATCAAAACTTTCCTATGGTAGAGAAGGATTTTAAGAAAAGAAAAGCAGGATACAACGGAGAATCAACAGTCTACTATCACCTCAGCTTCTTAAAAGACAAGAAATACAAAATTTTTTACGATGTAAGGCTCCCTCTATTCTCTAACTACTTCCAGATTGATTTCCTCCTCCTCACTCCGTGTTATATTTTACTTATCGAAGTAAAGAACATTTTAGGAAACGTAACGATTGATCCATTCATTAAACAACTGACCCGAACTTATAAAGGCGTAACAGAAGGATTTTCTGACCCTATTTCTCAAGTGCAAAGACAAAAATTATTACTCCAAAAATGGTTTGGTATCCATAAACTGAAGCATCCCCCCCATTGAACACCTCGTTGTATTTAGTAATCCATCAACCATTCTGAATTACACTCAAAGCACGCCGGGGGACTCCCCTTATAGAAATATTATTCACGCTCAGAATATAGTAGATAAGATTAAAGAATTGAATGAGAAATATTTGAAAACAGCAGTTACAGATAAAGAACTTTTAAAAGTGACAAGGAACATTTTAAAAAAACATCAAGAATCTGATACTGACATCATGGGAGCCTATTCCATTTCCCAAAGGGATATTATCACTGGGGTACGTTGTGAGAAATGCAATCACACTCCCATGATTAGAGTGAGTGCTTCATGGTCCTGTGTTAAATGTGGAGCCTATTCAAAGCATGCTCATATAGAGGCGGTCCGGGAATATTTCTTATTAATAAGTGATCACCTAACCAACAGTGAGCTAAGGAATTTTATCCATCTAAACTCGAGAAACACAGCTTATAAAATATTGAAATCTCTTCAGCTAGAAACTCAAGGAGGTACAAAATCTGTTATCTATTCCAAACGAACAGATAATTCCCCACCAAACGCACATACTAACCCCAAAAAGGGAGTCCACACCACATGACACTCGTAAAACTTGGCTATGTTGCCATGAGTATGAACCTTCAAAATGCATCACCTTCCCAAACCATGACCTATAAGCAGTTCTCAGGACTGAAGGATCGAGAAGCGGCTATCCATAAGCTCGAGCGGATTGCGAAATCGAATCTTACTAATTGTTTGCGGCTGTTAAAGCATAATGTCCTGAACGAGATCCATTTTTTCCGCTTCAGTTCGAAATTGATTCCCCTTGCGAATCATCCCGATTTGAAATGTTGGGATTTCATTTCCCCCTTAATGGAGGAACTCGAGGCCATAAAGGAGTACTTATCGCTTCATCCGATGAGGGTCGGGTTCCATCCTGATCACTTCGTCCTGTTGAATTCCAGTGAGATAGATGTGTTGAAAAACTCTCTGAAAACGTTGAAGATGCATGAAGCATTATTGAAAGGGATGGGGGTAGATACGACTCATCGATGTGTTCTTCATGTAGGCGGGGCGTATGAGGATAAAGAAAAGGCACTCGAGCAATTTATACACAATTGGGGTCTGACACCGGTCGATCTTCAGCGTATGATCATTCTTGAGAATGATCATACAGTTTTCAGCGCAGCAGATGCTCTTTATTTATGTGAGAAGCTTGGGATTCCTCTTGTATTTGATTATCATCATCATCTTGCCTACAACGAAAGGGACTGGTTACTGGATTGGGAACGAGTTGTTGGAACCTGGAGTCTGTCCCCGCTGCCGGTGAAAATGCACATTTCTAGTCCCCGATCCCTTGAGGAATACAAAGCCCATGCCGATTTCATTGACCCGAACATGTTTCTCGATTTTCTCCATGGAGTAAAAGGATCGGTGGATGAAATCGATTGTATGATCGAAGCGAAGAAGAAGGATGATGCGTTGTTTCGGTTAGTAGCGGATTTGAAAGGAATCGAAGGGATTGATTGGGTCGATAAGAGTTCTTTTGTGTTAAAAAGCTAATCTCCACACAATCTGAAACCATCCTTGTTCCGAATCGTATATGTATTGTAAGATTTAGTAAGAGAGATGAGGTGGATGGGTATGATAGGAGAACCGCATAAAAGAATATCGCCAATGGCCTTGAAGGTCTGGAGGATTTATGGGGTATTTGAATCGTTCATAGTGGCGGCGCTTTCTGCAGGGGCCATTGTTTTAACGGTCATATTTGATTGGCCGCAATGGGTGATTGCTGCGGCTGTAGGCATTTTTATTCTTTTTACATATTTGTTTGTCTTTTTCCTTCCGACGATTAAGTGGAAGCGATGGAGGTATGAAGTGAGAGAGCAGGAGATCGAACTCCAAAGGGGGATCTTCATTGTGAAGAGAACTCTGGTTCCGATGGTGAGGGTGCAGCATGTAGATACTGTGCAAGGGCCAATATTGAAAAGGTACCGATTATCAACGATTACCATTTCAACAGCGGCAACGGTTCATGAGATTCCCGCATTAAACATGGAAGAAGCAGATGAATTAAGGAATTCAATATCGCAACTGGCGAGGGTGGCGGAAGATGATGTCTGAACACAAGCGACTTCATCCTATTTCTGCAGTAGCAAGTTTTGTGAAACAACTTAAGGAATTAATTGTACCGTTTGTCTTTCTGGTTGTGCTGAACAACCGGGGAGATAAGAGTGGTTTTTGGGATTATATGCCTCTCTTATCGATGGTGGCAGTCCTGGTGTTTGTTCTGGTTTCGGGGATAGTGAAATGGCTGCGCTTCTCCTACCGGATAGAAGAAGGTGAACTAAGGATCGAATACGGACTATTCGTTAAGAAGAAACGGTATATCCCCATCGAACGGATTCAGAGTTTGAATTTCTCTGAAGGTATTTTACACAGGCCATTTGGATTGGTGAAGGTGAAAATCGAGACAGCAGGATCTTCAAACCCCCGGGAATCCGAGGCGGAATTGACGGCCATTTTAAAAGAGGAAGCAGTCCAGTTGGAGAAGATGATTTACAGCGACAAAAAGAGCGCTAATGTAGCGGAAGACCATTCTGAAGAACAGCCACAAGAAGAAGCGTACTTTTCCCTTCAATCCAGGGACATCTGGGTACTTGCGGCAACTTCAGGAGGGGTAGGGGTCATTCTTTCAGGGGTGCTTCTTTTCTTATCTCAATTTAATGAGTTCATCCCCTATGAGGCAGTGTATGAAGAAGTGGCGGTATTTGTAAAAAGTGGAGTGTTTATCGCTGCTATGGCGGCATTTTTAGGCTTGCTTATTGTCTGGTTTCTGTCAATTGTTTGGACATTTATCATTTATGGTGATTTTAAAATAAGAATTGTGGATGATCATATCGTCATGACCCGTGGTCTCCTTGAAAAGAAGCAGGTGACTGTTCCGTTAAACCGGGTTCAGGGGATCCGCCTCGTGGAAAATCCTGTAAGGCAACTAATGGGGTACTGTACTGTTCATATTGAAAATGCGGGAGGATCCGTATTAGAAAAGGACAGTACAAGTATTAAACTGCTCCCGATAGTAAAAAAGAAACGGATCCCAGAATTGTTAAGCGGGCTCTTTCCTGACTACATCATTCAAGAGGAATTTAAGAGGCTACCTAAACGTTCTTTAAAAAGATATGTATTCAGGCAGTCCATTTGGGTGTTGGTTCCGACAGCAGTTGCCTGCTATTTCTTCTGGCCATATGGACTTTGGACTGCGTTCTTGATCATCCCGTTTGGCATCCTGGGATATTATCAATACAGAGCCGGTGGATGGAGGATTGATGGTGGACAATTATCGCTTCAGTACCGAGGGCTGTTGAAGAATACAATGTATTTAAAGAAAAATCGAATTCAATCATTAGATGGTCAAGAAAGTTGGTTCCAATCGAGAAAAGAGTTGGGGAGTCTTACTACTACGATCAAATCCGGGGAGGCGGGCTATGCAAGTGCAATCAAAGATCTTGAGAAAGAAGATCTCCAAAGCATTGCTTACTGGTTCTCCCATAGCTTATAGAACGAACGAAAGGACCCGTGTTGTTTACGGGTCCTTTCTTCATGATACCGATGAAATATTTCTACTTTCTGCCTGCTATCCAGCTGATCACAAATCCAGCAATCAACCCGAAGATATGGGCTGTGATGTTGATGCCGGATTGCATGAAGGTCATGACGACACCGATGATTACGATAGGTAAGATGACTTGACGGCTTTCCTTTGTGATGAAAGGATGCTTCATCACGATCATGGCGATGTAAAAGCCGAACAAACCGAAAATCGCTCCTGATGCGCCCACGTGACTATAGGTGAGAGGCTTGATAAGATACGTGATGATATTAGCAAACACACCGCATGCTAAATATAGACTGATGAATTTTGCCTTTCCCAAATATTTTTCCAGTGGCGGTCCGAACAGTACAAGTGAAAACGAGTTGAATAATAGATGAGCGAATCCCATATGAACAAAGATCGGGGTGATCAGCCTCCACCATTCCCCTTCTTTAATAAAGACATTCACACCTGCCAGTTGCTCATACACCCAAAGTTGAGGGAAAATAGGAAGAGCGCTTACTAAGAACAAGATGATATGAATTAATACAATCAAGGAGATAATGGGATAGAATCGTAAAAATTGTGAAAAGCTTTCGGTCCTGACAAACATTTTGTATCCTCCTAAGTAGGTTCGTTTCTTCTTTTAAAATGGTAGCGGATGATTTCCGGACAAGTGAACGATAGCTCTCGTTCACTTTCAAAAAAACACAGTCACTACTATAGTATAAGAAAACGGTGAAAATCACGAGTATAGTCATTATAGAAATATGCACAATAGGACAAGAGTAGAAGGGGAATCGCATATGATTAAAGGAATAGGATTGGACATTGTGGAGCTCAGTCGCATTCAGCGCATGCTAGAACGTCAGCCAAAGTTTATGAAGAGGATTTTGACAGGGAAAGAAGAAGACGTGTTCTTTTCATTGAGTGAACAGCGTCAGGTAGAATATGCGGCGGGACGTTTTGCGGCGAAAGAGGCGTACGCCAAAGCGAATGGAACCGGGATTGGAGCGGCTCTTTCGTTTCAGGATATTGAAGTCAGTAAGGATGAGTTTGGAAAGCCATATTTTTCAAAGCCCGAGGGAAACAATGCCCATCTCTCCATCACCCATAGCCGGGAATTTGCGGCAGCGCAGGTCATCATCGAAGAGTGATTTTATTTCAAGCTTGTCATATCCACTAGCATAATCCCTTAGGTTGTCTCATATATTCAGTAGTGCAATAGGAGAGACAAGGCTGGTTGTTTAACAATCGCGGTTCTTTGGTGAATTGCAATTGGGCTAAGGAACGGGGCATTCGATAAGAATCGTCCATTCTTAGACGGCCTGCCTTGTCCTCTCTCAATTACGTTTATCCTGGGACAAAAGGGGTTGAAAACATGAAGAAAAAGCTAGTGATACTAGTGATGGCGATGCTTGCGGTGTTGATGCTCGCAGCTTGTGGTGAGAAATCGAAAGACGATGTTACCAAGGATCTGAAGGCAAAGGTAGAGGATATGAAGGGGTATAAAGCGGATGCGAAGATGACCCTGCAGGTGGGGGATGAACCACAGACATATGACGTGGAAGTGTGGCATAATGACCCTAATTATTACCGGGTGGCATTGAAGAACGCTACGAAAGATCAGAGCCAAATGATCTTACGCAATGATGAAGGTGTGTTTGTTCTTACACCGGCATTGAACAAAAGCTTCCGCTTCCAAAGTGACTGGCCGGAAAATAGCAGTCAGGCTTACTTGTATGAATCACTTGTCAAAGATGTAGTAGAAGACAAAGAAGCGACATTCAAAGAAACTAAAGAACATTATGTCTTTACAACGAAAACCCGTTATCAAAACAGCCAAATGCTTCCGACCCAAGAGATTGCCTTTAATAAGAAAGATTTGACGCCGGCATCGGTTAATGTGTTGGATTCAGACCAAAACCCGCTTGTCAAAGTGGAATTCTCTAAGATGGACATGAAAGCTGCGTTTGACAAGAAAGATTTCGACATGAAGAAAAACATGACTGGTGCCCAACTTGAGGTTCCCGTTACAGCAAGTGTGGAAGATGATGAATTCACGGTTCTTTACCCAATGTCAGAAATCACCGGCACTGAATTAATAGAAGAAAAAGAAATGGCGACCGATACAGGGAAACGGGTCATCTTAACGTACGATGGTGAAAAATCTTTCACGATTGTACAAGAGAAAACAGCTGTTGTACCTACGATGACAGTGTCTACTTCATTAAAAGGTGAATTAGTGGATCTTGGCTTCACGGTAGCGGCCATGACAGAACAATCCATCAGATGGACGAATAACGGGGTAGATTACATGCTTGCCTCCAATGATTTGACTCCATCCGAAATGGTGATGGTAGCGCAATCCGTTCAAGGTTCCATGGTGAAATAAAGTCTAATCGGGGCGGGCCTATCGGGTCTGCCTCTTTTCAATATGATGTGGAAAAAGGTAAGTCGATAATATTTACTCCGAACTCGATAATATACTAGTCGCAGGTTCCAATTCCAACCACATAAATCCCCCAAACTATGCAGTGAAAACTCCCCTTCCTCTAAACCGCTCCGGTATTTTCACCATCCAATAACATCTTACTGCCATAAGAAATATCACCTTCTCCAGAAAATTCTATATACCACAATGAATGATTATATGAATAATCCGTGGTATTCTTGAATAGAATGACAATGTTTTGTGTAATGATATGAGGAAGTGAATAGAGTGGAAACCCAGACGCAATTTTTTCGAGATACATGGGCTGAAATTAATTTAGATTATTTATTTGAAAATGTAAAAAATATTAAAGAACATATTCCATCAGGAGTGAACGTATTTGCAGTTGTAAAGGCGAATGCATATGGTCATGGGGATGTACAAACTTCTCTAACAGCCCTCGCTGCAGGAGCGCATGGGTTGGCCGTTGCGTTCCTAGATGAAGCGATATCCTTAAGAAGAGCAGGCATAACTGCTCCTATTCTCGTATTAGGCGCTACGAGGCCGAAAGACGTACAGATTGCTGCCAGATTGGATATTTCTTTGACAGTCTTCCACCATGAGTGGCTTGTTGAAGCTGAAGAACAGCTGTCTGATGGAGAACAATTGAACCTCCATATCAAGTGTGACACTGGGATGGGACGAATAGGTGTCAGGTCTTTGGAAGAACTGAAAGCAATCGAGCAGTATATCCAAACCCACCCGTCATTTCAGCTTGAAGGGATCTTTACCCACTTTGCCACGGCTGATGAATTGAACGATGAATACCTTGGAGAACAGTTAGTGAGATTCGAACGAATGCTGGATGAATTGGAATCTTTACCGGCTTATGTTCATTCCTCCAATAGTGCCGCAACCTTGAGGAAAACGAACACCTTGTTCAATTCAGTGCGGGTGGGGATCGCCATGTACGGGCTGACTCCATCGGAAGAGATGAAACCGGTACTGCCTTTTCCTTTGAAGCAAGTCTTTTCCCTTCATTCGAGACTTATTCATACAAAGGAGCTTTCACCTGGTGAGAAGATAAGTTACGGAGCTACGTATGAAACAGAGAAAGACGAGTGGATCGGGACGATTCCGATTGGTTATGCTGATGGGTGGCTTCGAAAGTTACAAGGTCAAGACGTGTTGGTGAATGGCAAGAGGGTTCCAATTGTTGGAAGGGTTTGCATGGATCAGTCCATGATTCGTCTACCTGAATTCCTTAAAATCGGTACCCGGGTAACGTTGATAGGTAATCAGGGGGGAGACGTGATTACAATGGATGAAATCGCTGGAAAGCTTGATACCATTAACTATGAGATCCCTTGTATCATTTCCACCAGGGTGCCCCGCATCTATATAAGGAACGGGGAACCGACAGAGGTATCGAATAAGCTCCTATCGACCGGAGTTCAAGGCTTAAAGGGAAATAACGGACAATTTGATGAATAATTAGTATTTAAACTGGTGGATAATAGAAGAGATTGTTAAATTAACTTTTCATTCCCTTGATTTGATGGTATGATAAATATGTTAATGAACGAAACGGTATGTAGTGATTGGTGGAGGTGTAGTTTGTGTCTGAATCCAGCGCAACAACAGAAATCTTAATTCGTCTACCGCAACAGCTCGTTACAGAATTAGACGGCTTTGCAGATCAAGAAAATGTGAATCGCAATGAGTTTATTTATCGTGCAACTAAAATGTATTTAAGAGAGCGTAAGAAGAGACAATTACGTGAATCTATGAGACGCGGCTATATGGAAATGGCTAAGATTAATCTCGCAATCGCTTCTGAAGCGATTCAAGCAGAATATGAGGCAGAACATACAGTCGAACGCTTAGTAAGCGGGGGTTAATCCTTTGATTGTAAAGCGTGGTGACGTATATTTTGCAGACCTTTCTCCTGTTGTAGGATCAGAACAAGGCGGAGTTCGGCCGGTACTTGTTATTCAAAACGATATTGGGAACAGGTTCAGTCCCACAATTATTGTAGCTGCCATTACCGCACAAATTCAAAAAGCAAAACTGCCTACTCATGTTGAAATTGATGCAAAACGTTATGGCTTTGAACGTGATTCCGTTATCTTGCTTGAACAGATTAGAACGATTGATAAACAACGTTTGACCGATAAAATCACACACTTAGATGATGAGATGATGGAGAAGGTGGATGACGCCCTGCAAATCAGTGTAGGTCTAATTCAATTTTAACGGATTTTTTTCATTGTGTGGAACCATTATCACGTTTAACAATAGGGACAATATAACTGCAAACCAGAAGGCTTGCTGATCAACCATGTGCTGATCATTAAGCCTTTTTGTTTGCCTTTTTTTGATTCCATCTTTCTCTGAGAAAAATATGGATAGTGTAAATATAATCAATTTTATGACAAAATCATGTGAACACTTTATAATGGGAAAAGAAAGTGAAAAAATACCCGAAATGGCATAAGCTTTTTCTTTTCCATATTTATTTGTTACTATTAAAGTAATTACGTCATTTTTTCGTTCTTTGTTGTAAACTACTTTAAAATTTGGTTACATCATTCGGCATAAATACTAAGGTTAAATTTCATATGATAGAATGGAGAGAACTAAATGTTTAGTGAAGTCACGGATTATATTCAGGATAATAAATCAGAGATCACTAGTATTTGGATGGAACGAATGAGAAGTGAAGCTGACGAGAAGTTCCTTCAAGTCGTTTCTGATCAGGTCTTTACTAAGACAAGCCATGAGTTTGTCGAAATGATCACTTCTAACTTAAGGGATTCTCATGAATTCAATAGCCGCTTAGAAGAGTTCGCAGAAAAGGTTGTCCGTCTGGGATGGCCACTTACGTTTGTGACATCGGCTTTAGGAACTTTCGGAAAAGTCGTTTACGAAGGTATGATGAAAGAAGGCATCATTACGGATCAAAACCATGCAGCTCAGGTTGAGAAGTTCGATAAATGGTTGACCCCAATGAATCATAAAGTAATCAGTGCTTATACAGAATCATGGGAAAGAACAGTCTCTCTACAAAAAATCGCTTTGCAGGAATTATCTGCACCGCTGATACCGGTATTTGAAAAGATTTCGATCATGCCGCTTGTCGGTACGATTGATACAGAGAGAGCCCGACTAATCATGGAAAACCTGCTGAACGGTGTCGTAAAGCATCGGGCGGAAGTCGTGTTGATCGATATTACAGGCGTTCCTGTAGTAGACACCATGGTCGCCCATCACATCATTCAGGCAGCTGAAGCCGTACGTTTAGTGGGTGCTAAGTGCATGCTGGTCGGAATCAGACCTGAAATTGCGCAAACGATAGTCAATTTAGGAATTGATTTAAATCAGTTCAGTACGAATAGTACGCTCCGAAAAGGAATCGAAAAAGCTCTTGAAATGACAAATCGAAAAATAGTTTCGGCGGAGGGATTAGAGTGAGAATACCAATTTTAAAGCTGCATGATTGTTTGTTGATTTCCATTCAATGGGAACTGGATGACCATACAGCCCTTCAATTTCAAGAAGATCTCCTTCAGAAGATTCATGAAACAAGTGCAAGGGGAGTAGTCATTGATATTACTTCCATTGACTTTATAGACTCATTTATCGCCAAAGTCCTTGGAGATGTGATCAACATGTCGAGATTGATGGGGGCCAAAGTTGTCATCACCGGCATTCAGCCAGCAGTAGCGATAACGTTGATCGAGCTTGGGATCAGGTTGGAGGACGTTCTAACCGCTCTTGATCTTGAAAAAGGTCTGGAGAAATTACAATTGGAACTGGGGGACTAGGTATGGATAGCCAATCCTGCGTGAAGATCACGAATGAATGGGACATCGTTGCTGCCCGCCAGTTAGGGAGGAATGTAGCGAAAGAGCTCGGATTCGGCACAGTTGACCAAGCTCGTATCACTACGGCTATCAGCGAATTAGCAAGAAACATCTATTTATATGCTGGCTATGGTCAGATTTGCATAGAGAAATTATTCGATGCCGGGAAAAAGGGTGTACGGATTATCGCCTTGGACGAAGGTCCTGGTATTGCAGATATTAGAAAAGTAATGGAAGATGGATATTCCACATCAGGCGGATTAGGAGCTGGTTTGCCTGGAGTTAAACGTTTAATGGACGAATTTAACGTCGAATCTGTTCCCGGTGAAGGGACAGATATCAGGGCGACTAAGTGGCTCCGCTAGGGGGAGTTAAATGAATTTCAGAGAGTTAATGGATTCTAAATATAGAGAGATAATCGAACACTACTTAAATGAGCAAGATGAAAAAGCTCTTTATTTAGGGCAGAAATTCAGTCGTAAGTCGATTGAGCACCATGTTTCACCAGAAGAAATCATCAGTCTCCATAAGAGTGTGATTTTGGAAATGGAACCGAACATACCACATCAAGTACTGCACTCATTCGATATATTATTAGAAGTGATGATCGGCTACGGTTTTGCCTATCGTGAACATCAAAGCTTACGAACAAAACAACAAGAATTAAATAATGAGATTGATGTGGCATCCAATATGCAACAAACGCTGCTTGGGACCGTTATTCCTGAAGTGGAAGGATTGGATATTGGAGCTGTGAGTGTTCCGGCAAAGAAAATGAACGGAGATTACTATCACTTCGTTCAAGATGAAAATGACAGCTTAAGCGTTGCTATTGCAGACGTAATTGGCAAGGGAATACCAGCAGCTCTTTGCATGTCCATGATTAAATATGCCATGGACAGCTTGCCTGAGTATCGTAATGAACCGAATGCTGTATTGGAGAGCCTAAATAGAGTGGTAGAACAAAACGTGGACGCGAGCATGTTCATTACAATGTTCTACGGTGTATATAATTCGAAGGAACACCTGTTTTCATACTCATCAGCTGGGCATGAACCCGGCTTTTTTTATAGAGCAGCAACCAATGAATATGAGGATCTCGATGCTAAAGGCCTTCTTTTAGGTGTTGATAAGAAGGCGAAGTACAGACAATACGAAAGACGTGTGGAAGTAGGCGACATGATTATTCTCCTCTCAGATGGAGTAACGGAATGTCGAACGGAAGAAGGTTTCATTGAGAGGGAGGACCTGGTTCAATTAATTAGCCAGTATACACATCTTTCAACTCAAGAGATCATCCAGAATGTCTATAAAAAACTCGAGAAGCTTCAACACTTTGAGCTTCGGGACGATTTCACCTTGATTATCATAAAAAGAAATTCGTAAAAGAAGTTTATCTTTATCAGGAATAGGGTAAATGAATAGAGACGTATTATAAATGTAGCCAAAAAGGTGGTCTTTTTATGAACTTATCAATAGATATGAAAGAAAAAGAGAACGAGCTGCTTGTTAAAGTAGCTGGTGAAATTGACGCATATACAGCACCAAAGCTTAAAGAAACGCTTCAACCATCTGCTGAAGCTGATAATAAAGACATTACAGTGGATCTTTCAGACGTTTCATATATGGATAGTACAGGATTAGGTGTGTTCGTCGGATTGTTTAAAACGGTAAAAGCAAGGGATGGACAATTACATCTAATCGGATTATCTGATCGATTACAAAGATTGTTTGATATTACAGGTTTAGGGGATATTATGAATATTAATTCCAAGGTAGAAGGTGGCGTGGAATGATGCAAGCTTTTGACTACATCGAGATGAAGATCCCCGCAAAGCCGGAGTACGTCGGGGTTATTCGTTTGACGCTTTCAGGAATTGCAAGTCGTATGGGGTTTGATTACGATGCAATTGAGGATTTGAAGATTGCTACAAGTGAAGCTATCACCAATGCTGTGCAGCATGCGTATAAAGACAATGATGGAGAAGTTGTTGTTGGATTCGCACTGTATGAGGATCGCCTTGAGGTGATGGTTGCAGATCACGGTGCAAGTTTTGATTTCAAAGAAATTCGCAGTGCGGTTGGTCCTTATCATGCCGATCATTCCGTTGAGTTCTTAAGAGAAGGTGGGTTAGGTCTTTACCTTATTGAGAGCCTGATGGATGATGTAAAAGTGCATCACAAGGAGGGAGTGACGGTCTTTATGACTAAATTCCTATCAGGGGAGCAGGTGGAGAGGGATGAAAAAACTATCTCAACCTAACCAGCAGGCACAAAAAGAAAAAGTACTTCAATGGATCAAGGATTATCAGGAAACCCAGGATGATGATGCCCAAAGCCAGCTCATCTTGCACTATCAGAATCTTGTTGAGTCCATTGCAAGGAAATATTCAAAAGGAAGATCGTTTCATGAGGATATAATCCAGGTTGGGATGATTGGGCTGCTTGGTGCAATCAGACGGTATGATGAATCGTTTGGCAGGTCTTTTGAAGCATTTGCGATTCCTACCATCATCGGGGAGATCAAAAGGTTCTTAAGGGATAAAACGTGGAGTGTACATGTTCCCCGAAGAATTAAAGAACTTGGTCCGAAAATTAAATCGACGGTTGAAGAGTTAACCAATCGATTAGAGCGTTCTCCTCAAGTCCATGAGATTGCGGAATATCTAGAAGTGAGTGAAGAAGAGGTTCTAGAAGCAATGGAAATGGGCAGAAGTTATCAGGCATTATCTGTGGATCATTCTATAGAGGCTGATTCAGAGGGAAGCACGGTAACCATTCTGGATATTGTGGGAGATCAAGATGAAGGTTATGAGAAAGTAAACCAGCGACTAGTTCTTGAGAAAGTCCTTCATGTTCTTTCGGATAGAGAAAAAGCTATTATACAGCACACTTATTTAGAAAATCTAAGCCAAAAAGAAGCCGGAGAAAAGCTTGGTATTTCACAAATGCATGTTTCCCGACTGCAAAGAAGAGCCATTAAAAAGCTAAGGGAAGCCATTCAAGATGAGATGAACGATTCGGAGAGTCATTATTAATGGCCTATCTTCAACAAAATGATATCGAACTCTATGCAGAACAAGTATCTAAAAATGGAAACCCGTTTTGTGGAGACAGTTATTTCTATACTTCCACAAATGATTACTTTATCTGTGTACTGGCCGATGGTTTAGGGAGTGGTGAGTTCGCTTATGAATCGTCCCATGTAGTGGTGGAAATAGTGGAAAAACATCATCATGAAGACGTTGAAAACCTGATGAGCCTTTGTAACAAAGCTCTTCAAGGAAAACGTGGAGCTGCAGTGGCGATCATTAAAGTGTATTACCATGCGAAAGAGTTTGTGTATAGCTGTGTAGGAAACATTCGTTTTTATATGTACGCTCCTGCAGGAAAGATGACCTACCCGTTACCGGTGACAGGATATCTATCTGGAAGGCCGCAACAATATAAGACGCAACGATTCAATTATGATGCTAACTCAAGGTTCCTCATTCACTCAGATGGCTTGAATATTTCGGGAGTCAAGAATATCCTCCAAAGGTACCCTACCCTTCATGGAGCTCTGGGAGATATTCAATCCCTAGTGGACGGAACTGCAGATGATACCACATATATTATTGGAAACTTACTCTAATGGTCTTAGGGTAAGTTTTTTTGTTCCTTATGTATTTCAAGGAATTGATTGTTCTACAGAAATTGTATGAATAGAGTTAGGATCTTGTTGCTCTATTCAATTGTCTTGTATATCAAGAGTGGTAACGAGCTTTCAATTACATATCATTGATATGATAAAATAAACAAGAATCCTTTCAATGGAGGTCATAGGAATGACAGCAACATTAACAAATCAAGAACCACTAATAAACAAAGTATCCAAAGATCTAAGCCTCTCCATAAAAAATGTCAAAAACGTCATCTCACTACTTGAGGAAGGGAATACCGTTCCTTTCATCGCTCGGTACCGAAAAGAACAAACCGGTGCATTAGACGAAGTTCAAATTCGTAATATCATGGATAAATGGAATTACTTGCAAAATTTAGAGCAACGAAAAGATGAAGTTATCCGACTGATTGAAGAACAAGGCAAGTTAACAGATGAATTGACCAAAGCTATCAAGAACGCAGATAAACTGCAAAAGGTAGAGGATCTATATCGTCCATATAAACAAAAGAGACGAACCAAAGCCACCGTTGCGAAAGAAAAAGGGCTAGAGCCATTAGCGAAATGGATGCTAACCTTTCCTTCATCGGGTGACCTTAAAGAAGAAGCATCGCGCTATATCTCTGAAGAAAAGGAAATAATGACAACAGATGAAGCCTTAAACGGAGCAAGAGATATTATTGCAGAATATATATCCGATGAAGCTTCTTACCGTGAATACATAAGAAGCTTTACATTCAGAAAAGGATTAATCGAATCAAAGGTAAAAAAAGAAGAAGAAGACGATAAAAAGGTCTTTGAAATGTATTATGCCTACCAGGAACCGATTCATAAGGTGGTACCTCATCGTATATTAGCAATGAATAGAGGGGAAAAGGAAGATATTCTGAAGGTTAATATTCAGCCTGATGTAGAGGGTATCCTACAATACTTGAAAAAGCAGGTAATCAAACATGCTCACTCCATTTCCGTCCCGTTGGTACAAGAAGCGCTGGAGGATAGCTATAAGAGGCTCATTCAGCCGTCTGTAGAAAGAGAAATCCGTAATGAGCTAACAGAGAAAGCAGAAGACCAAGCCATCCATATCTTCTCTGAAAACTTAAGGAAGTTGTTGCTACAACCCCCAATGAAAGGAAAGATGGTTCTTGGCGTAGACCCTGCATTCCGCACAGGGTGCAAACTGGCTGTCATTGATGAAACAGGAAAAACTCTCGATATTAATGTCATCTATCCCCATCCGCCTAAATCACAGCGAGGGAAGGCAGAAGAAATAATAAAAGGAATCATGACGAACTATTCGATTGAAGTCGTGGCCATTGGGAATGGAACCGCCTCGAGAGAAACCGAGCAATTTGTTGTGGATGTATTAAAGGATATGGATGAAAATATTTTTTACTTAATTGTTAACGAAGCAGGAGCGAGTGTGTATTCAGCTTCAGAGGTGGCAAGGGAAGAGTTTCCTGAACTCCAGGTTGAAGAGAGAAGTGCCGTCTCCATCGCAAGAAGATTACAGGATCCCCTGGCTGAATTAGTGAAAATAGACCCTAAATCTGTTGGTGTAGGTCAATATCAACATGACGTTTCACAGAAGAAGCTCAATGAATCATTGACTTTCGTTGTGGAAACAGCTGTTAACCAAGTTGGTGTAAACGTTAATACAGCTTCCTCTTCATTACTACAACACGTAGCAGGTCTTTCTAAAACAGTGGCGAATAATATAGTGAAAAAAAGAGAAGAAGAAGGTAAGTTTCAATCTAGGGCCCAATTGAAGAAAATACCTAGACTTGGAGCCAAAACATATGAGCAGTGTATAGGGTTCCTTAGAATAATGGAAGGAAAAGAAATCCTTGATCGTACATCCATTCACCCTGACAACTATCAGGATGTGAAGAAACTTCTTTCTAAAGTGGAAATGAGTGTGAAGGACATTGGATCGGATGAATTAAAACTGGCCTTGAGTCAGTTGAATTTACACGATGTTTCCGAAGAGTTGGAGATCGGGAAACTGACGTTGAAAGATATTATCGATGCGTTGATTCGACCTGGACGGGATCCGAGGGATGAGTTTCCTAAACCATTACTTAAGAAGGACGTGCTGAAACTGGAGGATTTAACTCAAGGAATGGAGTTACAGGGAACAGTGCGCAATGTAGTGGACTTCGGTGCCTTTATCGATATTGGTGTGAAACAAGATGGACTTGTCCATATCTCGAAATTGAAAAACGGTTTCGTCAAACATCCATTAGATGTAGTCTCAGTAGGTGACGTCGTGACAGTTTGGGTAGATAGTGTCGATGTCCAGAAAGGAAGAGTCGGGCTGACGATGGTTCAATAGAAAAGAGCTGACCAGTTGATAGTTCATGCTATCAGAGGTCAGCTCTTTTTATTATTTCCTTAACTTTGTTGCTAATGAGATCAGTGAAAGTATTTGTTCATCAAATACGGTCATGGAAAGAGGAGATCATGCTTATTACGAGCAATTCTTCTTACGGTAAAAATACCAGCATTGATTAAGTAGTTTAATTTGATACCGATCCTTCTCGAGATAAGCTTTCCTCAATTGATTCACAAGCCAATTAGGCATGAGTAAACCTCCTTATCACTAAGAAAGTACCAGCTAAACCGATGAGATGGCATTTTCTTGGAGTAGTTAATCGTGTCTAAACAGTAAGGGTGATACCTAGTTTATGCTATAATAGGTTGTCATGTTCTAATAAAGAAAGAAGGATTTAGATGACCAATGCTGAGTTACAACTCTTAGTAGAAGAAATTTCGATTCAATCCTTTCGTAGGCCTTTCCTCCATAAAGCATATTTTAATCCTAGATTAAGAACGACCGGTGGGAGATATATGTTAGGTAGTCATGACATCGACATTAATCGCAGATATTTAGTCGAGCATGGAATGAATGAGTTAATCGGAATCATAAAACATGAGCTGTGCCATTATCACTTACACCTTCAAGGCAAGGGGTACAAGCACGGAGATCAAGAGTTCAAGGAGTTACTGAAAAAAGTGGGGGGACCAAGACATTGTTCCTCATTGCCTGGCGGGAATACAAGAAAACGATTTGTCATCTATTCGTGCTCTAAGTGCGGATTACAATATAAAAGAAGAAGAAAGATTAATACTAAGAAATATGTTTGTGGACGATGCAAAGGGAAACTTCGATTTGATAAGGAAATTGTACTTGACGATGGGGAGTCCTAAGTGAATTAGCTCACTGGAAAAAGATCATATGTTTGGTAGAAAAGTGCCTGAAAGTAGTTGACATTAAATCGATGAGTCATTATAATCGAAAGAGTCGATAAGACGAGTAAAGCGTAAGAATACTTCACGTTCCGCAGTAGCTCAGTGGTAGAGCTATCGGCTGTTAACCGATCGGTCGCAAGTTCGAGTCTTGCCTGCGGAGCCATTTTTATGGGGAAGTACTCAAGTGGCTGAAGAGGCGCCCCTGCTAAGGGTGTAGGTCGGGCAACTGGCGCGAGGGTTCAAATCCCTCCTTCTCCGCCATAATGTTTCAAATCATGGCCCGTTGGTCAAGCGGTTAAGACACCGCCCTTTCACGGCGGTAACACGGGTTCGAATCCCGTACGGGTCATATTACTTCTATTATTGTACGAGTGTTTATAATGAAAGTTATTTTGACAAGCGTCAAGGTAATGATAGTTATTTTCGCTGTCGCGAAAAAACTTTGGTCCGGTAGTTCAGTTGGTTAGAATGCCTGCCTGTCACGCAGGAGGTCGCGGGTTCGAGTCCCGTCCGGACCGCCAAATTATTTTTTAAAAAAGTAATTGACTTAATTGATTTGGACATGTTATTATATAAACCTCGTCACTTTTCGACGGATTATTGGGCTATAGCCAAGCGGTAAGGCATCGCACTTTGACTGCGACATGCGTTGGTTCGAATCCAGCTAGCCCAGCCATAGCGAGCCATTAGCTCAGTTGGTAGAGCATCTGACTTTTAATCAGAGGGTCGAAGGTTCGAATCCTTCATGGCTCACCAAAGATTTTTACGTTAGTAAAATATCTTACTAAATTATTTTCGTAAATGCGAAAATAAAACAGATTCATGCGGGTGTGGCGGAATTGGCAGACGCACCAGACTTAGGATCTGGCGCCGCAAGGCGTGGGGGTTCAAGTCCCTTCACCCGCACTTATAAAACTTCTTTAAAAAAGTATTGACATAATAGATTATCCTCGATATAATAGTGTTTGTCGCTTTAAAACGCGGTCGTGGCGGAATGGCAGACGCGCTAGGTTGAGGGCCTAGTGGGGGCGACCCCGTGGAGGTTCGACTCCTCTCGGCCGCACCAAAAGGTTTCAAAAAACATATTGCGCCCGTAGCTCAATTGGATAGAGCGTTTGACTACGGATCAAAAGGTTAGGGGTTCGACTCCTCTCGGGCGCGCCATCCTTGTTTCTGCAAGCGAGTGTTTATACGCACGGATTATACATATGCTTTTCTGACGGGAAGTAGCTCAGCTTGGTAGAGCACTTGGTTTGGGACCAAGGGGTCGCAGGTTCGAATCCTGTCTTCCCGACCATCATAATTTTATATGCGGGTGTAGTTTAGTGGTAAAACCTCAGCCTTCCAAGCTGATGATGAGGGTTCGATTCCCTTCACCCGCTCCAATTTATTTACCTTTTATTGAACCTTGAAAACTGAACAAAACAAGACAATACGTCAACGTAAATTCTAGATTTATTTTTAAAGAGCTATTCAAACTTTTATCGGAGAGTTTGATCCTGGCTCAGGACGAACGCTGGCGGCGTG
>NZ_VCQN01000062.1 GCF_005938125.1 Bacillus sp. BHET2 | reverse complement strand
TGAGGTCGGTGGTTCGAGTCCACTTAGGCCCACCATATTCGATCCCCTTGGGGCCTTAGCTCAGCTGGGAGAGCGCCTGCTTTGCACGCAGGAGGTCAGCGGTTCGATCCCGCTAGGCTCCACCAAGGTTTTTTACGAAGCGATAGCGGAGTAAAATAACCATCCATATTATCTCTTATGAGATTATAGATTGTTCTTTGAAAACTAGATAAAGATAAATTGATAGTCAAGAAATTACCGAGTATCGCCATTTTAGGTTTTAAACCTTAAGTAGTAAGTGATCAAATGTTGATTTAGCAGCCTAGCTGTTGAACAAG
>NZ_VCQN01000061.1 GCF_005938125.1 Bacillus sp. BHET2 | reverse complement strand
CACGCCGCCAGCGTTCGTCCTGAGCCAGGATCAAACTCTCCGATAAAAGTTTGAATAGCTCTTTAAAAATAAATCTAGAATTTACGTTGACGTATTGTCTTGTTTTGTTCAGTTTTCAAGGTTCAATGTGTAAGTGCTCCTGTTTGAAGCGACTTGATTATCATATCATTTAAACTAAGAAAGTGTCAATGACTTTTTAAAAAAACTTTTTGGTGGAGCCTAGCGGGATCGAACCGCTGACCTCCTGCGTGCAAAGCAGGCGCTCTCCCAGCTGAGCTAAGGCCCCAAAGAAGTGGTCGGGAAGACAGGATTCGAACCTGCGACCCCTTGGTCCC
>NZ_VCQN01000060.1 GCF_005938125.1 Bacillus sp. BHET2 | reverse complement strand
CTTGGTGGAGCCTAGCGGGATCGAACCGCTGACCTCCTGCGTGCAAAGCAGGCGCTCTCCCAGCTGAGCTAAGGCCCCAAGGGGATCGAATATGGTGGGCCTAAGTGGACTCGAACCACCGACCTCACGCTTATCAGGCGTGCGCTCTAACCAGCTGAGCTATAGGCCCATATTCCATAAAAATGAATGATAAGCAATGCTTACCATTGTTTGGAGACGGATAGTTATTTTGCTTTCGCAAACAACTTTATTAAACCATCAAAACTGAACAAAACTTCGACGCGTCAAACGTTTAGTAAATCTTCCTTAGAAAGGAGGTGATCCAGCCGCACCTTCCGATACGGCTACCTTGTTACGACTTCACCCCAATCATCTG
>NZ_VCQN01000059.1 GCF_005938125.1 Bacillus sp. BHET2 | reverse complement strand
CCAGAGACCGCGACACGCCGGGTGCCGAAACCGTGGAGGCAGGAGCTGGTGCAGGAGCCGGTGCCGGAGCGGGCACGGGCGCCGGAGCGGCCACCGCGGCCGGTGCGGGCGCGGGAGCGGCACCCGCAGCCGGCACGACGCCCGCGGCGAGTTCGCTGATGCGGCGCACCAGGTCGCCCGTGGAGACGGCCTCGCCCTGCCCGCCGGCCTGGTGGCGGGCCAGCAGGCTGCGCGAGGCGTCGGCGGATTCGAGCAGCACGTCGACCATCTGCGGGATCGGCTGGAGTTCGTGCCGGCGCAGGCGGTCGAGCAGGGACTCCATCTGGTGCGTCAGTTCGGCCACGTCGGAGAAGCCGAAGGTGGCGGCGCCGCCCTTGAT
>NZ_VCQN01000058.1 GCF_005938125.1 Bacillus sp. BHET2 | reverse complement strand
CGGCAAGGCAGCCATCGCAGTCGATGAGCTGGCCTTCTACCTGCGAGACTCCTATGACTTCAACGACGATCTTTTCCTGTCGCAGCCTCTCGGTTTCTGGGGCCCCCGTGGCGTGGACCGCATTCCCCGATCTGCGCTGGACGTACCGATCGACGAGCGATGGATGCACGTCGACGCCGATGAGGAAAACCGCCAAAGTTATCTGGTGCAGAACCGCCATTTCAGGCAATGGCGCGCTTTGCATGGCCGGGGCGGCGATTTCATGATTGTTTCCGACGCGCACCGCGTGCGCCTTCCTTTTCCCATTCAGCTGGAGTGGTGATGAAACTGTCCGCTCTCAAAAACGTGCCGTGCATTGTCTGGTGCTTTGCGCTGAATGCC
>NZ_VCQN01000057.1 GCF_005938125.1 Bacillus sp. BHET2 | reverse complement strand
GGAACATCGTTGGTCGACAGAAAAGAGGAGCAGGTCCGTCACGTGGCGATGACGTCGGTGTCACCATTTCGGTGAATCACCTACTTCAAGGGTGTGAACTATGATGATTTGCCATTATAGCATCCAACTGCTCTATTCCCTTATTAGCTCAATCCCGCCTGAAAAACCAATCCCTTGTTTTGGTGGCGCTGTGAACACTCCCTGGAAGGATCACAGTCACCACGGGGCTAATAAGAGAAGTGAGGATGGCGTCCCTGCCGGGGGTGCCTAGTTCTGATATTGGTTGTAAGACTTGGTTGATTGAATATTCTAAAGACTTGGTACGGCTGTATAGCCTACTCCAACTCGGCCACCAACTTGCCCCGCAAGGCCTCGATCGACGG
>NZ_VCQN01000056.1 GCF_005938125.1 Bacillus sp. BHET2 | reverse complement strand
TTGCTAGGGTGGATAAGCGTAATATGCAGCAAGAATATTATCTTACCGATTTAGTGGCCTTGGCTTGTCAAGATGGTGTGAAGATTATTACTCAAAAAGTCAAAGAACATCATTGGGTGGCAGGAGTCAATGATAAACAACAGCTAGCTGCTTTAGAACGGGTATGGCAATATCATCAGGCTCAGAAATTGCTGCAGCAGGGAGTGACTTTATTAGATCCCAGTCGTTTTGATTTACGTGGTCGGCTTTGCTGCGGGCAAGATGTATTGATTGATATTAATGCTGTTTTTACTGGTGATAATATATTGGAGGATGGGGTTACTATTGGTGCTAATTGTGTTTTGCATAATGACACGATTCATCGCGGTGCATACATCGCACCTT
>NZ_VCQN01000055.1 GCF_005938125.1 Bacillus sp. BHET2 | reverse complement strand
CTGACAACTGGCGCGTCGAAAGAACCGGTATGCTTCTTACTCGCTGGTCTAGAACACCGAGACAAATAAAAGAAATAAAAATTATACAAAGGGGAAAAAGCTAATACCGCAAACCAGGCTACGCCGCGTTCCGCAACCAAGATCGAGGCTTCTGGCTCTTCGGACGGCTCTTCTGGGACGTCGATCCATACGCGTATCTTGCCCTGCGCATCAAGTCCGACGGCCGTCGATACACCGTCAACGTGCAGACAGACGCGGTCGTCGAGACGGATATTCACCAGCACAGACTATACACGCGACACCACCGTGTACACGACACACCAACATCGGAGGACTATGAATTCCAAGCAGACTCACCCGATGCCGTGGAGGACTTATATCCCAC
>NZ_VCQN01000054.1 GCF_005938125.1 Bacillus sp. BHET2 | reverse complement strand
GCCCGGGAACCAGCAGCGGATCGGCGAGCGGCCCCGGCGGGCGCGGCGCCAGGAAGGAGGTGCCTGCCGCTTCCGCCCTGCCTGCCCGGCCCGCGGCGCCGTCGTTCCCGGCCACGGACGGGCGGGTGCCTGCGCCGCCGCCCGCCTCCGGGGAGCGCAAGGCGAACCATCCGCTCACGCCCAGTACCAGCAGCGCCGCCAGGAGCGCCGCGGCGGCCCCTCGCCCGCGGGTGCCTGCCATGGGATCAGAGCCCCTGCTGCTTCAGGCGGTTGGCGTGCTGGCGGTAGAGCGTGACCGGATCGACGGAGAACAGATCGCGCAGGCCCACGAAATGGTTGATTTCGTCCAGGTGGTTCTGGCGGTAGTCGCCCAGATGCCTGCCCAGGCG
>NZ_VCQN01000053.1 GCF_005938125.1 Bacillus sp. BHET2 | reverse complement strand
CATTGAAGGTGTTCCCGATCAGGCCGCCGAACTGCTTGCCCTGCGCCGCGATGCGGTAGAACAGCTTGTTCTCCACCAGTGCGCCGCCGAGGCCCGCGGACAGCTCGCGCAGGTGGCCGTTGCCCGCTTCGAACGACGCGAAGCCGTCGCGCTGGTTCGAAGGCGCCTTCGTTTCGATGTTGATGGCGCCCCCGATCGCATTGCGTCCGTACAGCGCTCCCTGCGGACCCTTCAGCACTTCGATGCGTTCGATATCGAATAGGCTCATCTTGAGCTGCTTCTGGTTATTCTGGGGCACGCCATCGACCACCACGGCGACCGGCGAATCGGCATTGTTGATCTGTGTAACGCCACGCAGGACGACGAAGGAATTCCCGTAAGTGAAGGAA
>NZ_VCQN01000005.1 GCF_005938125.1 Bacillus sp. BHET2 | reverse complement strand
TGCTTCAGAGGCTTTGCCTTTTTAACACAGTACTGCCTGCCAATATGGTAGGCAGATGTATCATAAACAAGCAAAAAGTGTTCATAATTATTTAGCAAAAACTGTTCATTTGTACTTGACGGTTACATATAGTAGGCCAACTTGCTATGAAGTGGTTTTTTATTATTTCACAATGCTATTTCCATACTCTTTGTTCGTTTCACTTAAAAATCAAAATGAAAATAGATGTATGGATTCTTAAAGTCTCATAAACGCATTCACCACAAAGAAAAACTTTACCACACTAACGCGGGACGCTTTAGCTGAGTGGGGGTCAGACCACAATCTTAAAGCCTTCTCTCCCAAAAGCAGAAAAGGCTTCTTCTACTAACAAACACACTTTAACACATTAACGCTGTGCACTTTAGTTGGGTGGGGGTCTGACCCTAGTATTAGAATTTGCTTTTGGGCACAGGTGCAATAATGATGAAGAGAACCGAGGTATCCACATGGACAAGGATTCATAGCACCTACTAAGATAAAGGAAGCTGGATACGTCACCGTAGAATGCGCTCGGCTAATGGTCACTTGACCCATTTCGAGTGGTTGACGGAGCATATCAAGTGTCTTTTTGGAGAATTCTGCAATCTCATCGAGAAAAAGTATGCCGCGATGTGCCATCGAAATTTCACCAGGTCGCGGGTTCGACCCGCCTCCAATAATGGCGACAGCTGAAGCAGAATGATGGGGATGCCTGAAAGGAACAGATTGATCATGGATCCTTTTTTCACGGGCAAGCTGATACAAACTCATCACTTCGAGCTGTGCTCGATTCGTTAAAGAAGGGAAGATGGAGGGGAAGGTTTCAGCTAACAAGCTTTTCCCACAACCAGGAGGACCACTCATCAGGAGGTTATGCTCACCAGCTGCAGCTATTTCTAGAACTCGTTTCGCCTTCTCGTGGCCAATCACATGACCAAAATCCTTTTGATGACTGTTAGAAGCTTGAGTTAGATGATTCTCTGAAGAAAAATTGAGGTTGAGATTCATGCATTCTTGACCTTCCAAATGTTGAACCACTTCCTCAATATGATTCACAACCATACATTCTATATCCTGTAGCATATGGAGTGGTAGCACCGGATCATAAGGTAGATACACTCGTTTGATCCCGATCCCTTTGGCAGCAATAACAGCAGGTAAGATTCCTTCTCCACTCATAACCGACCCATCAAGGGATAACGCCCCAATGAACGCCGTATCTATGGGAATCTCACGCTTCACCTCTCCCAGTTCCTTCAAAGCAGCAATGGCTATATGTAAACGCTAGAATAAAGTTGACACTTTTTGCTCGATAGGATTTTACACTTTTGCTCAATCAACCTACAACTTTAGTAAAATAGATCGTGACGTTATTTTACTGGAGGTTAGGGTTTTGGAGGAGAAGTTAGTGTTATATATTAAGATTCAGGAATTACATAAGAGAAAGTTTAAAGTAGCCCAAATCGCTAAGGAGCTTAAGATCTCGAGACCGACTGTCTATAAGTATTTAGAAATGACATTCGATGAAGCAAAGGCCTATACTGAACAGCCCTTGGGAAAGAAGAAAAAACTAGATCACTATAAGGACTGGATACTTGCCTGGCTAGAAGAGTACCCTCACCTAAGCAGTGCTCAAATCCATGATTGGCTTCTAGAGAGATACCCCGACCTAGTGGTCGGCGGAAGTACTGTAAGAACATATGTGAGGGGTATTCGAGAAGTCTATCAGATTCAGAAAAAGGTGATTGTTCGTCAATACGAAGCAGTTCCTGAACAACCAATGGGTAAACAACTCCAGGTAGACTGGGGAGAAACAAAACAGAAAACAGTGAACAATAAGGAAATCAAACTGTACTTTATTGCCTTTGTACTCGCTAACTCGCGACACAAATATATGGAATGGCAAGCACGTCCATTCACCACAAGAGATGCGATTCGTTGTCACGAAAATGCATTCGAGTTCTATGGAGGACGTACAGAGGAAATTGTCTATGATCAGGATCATTTAATATCGGTAAGTGAAAATGCAGGGCAACTGCTTTTAACAGCTGAATTTCAAAGCTATGTGAACGAGCGTAAATTCAAAGTTCACCTGTGTCGAAGGGCGGACCCAGAATCTAAAGGTATGATTGAAAATGTAGTGAAATACATAAAAGGCAACTTCGCTGACAGTCGTGTGTTTAGAGATATAGAAGATTGGAATGAACGGGCAAGACAGTGGCTCGAGCGTACTGGTAACCATCAGGTTCACCAGACAACGAAAAAAAGACCAGCAGAAGTGTTTCTCCTCGAAAAGCAACACTTACAGCCAGTCTCTTCGTTACTTTCATATGAAAGTACCAATAACCAAAGTATAACAAGAAGTGTCAGCAAGGACAACACCATCCGGTACAAGTCAAACCGTTACTCCGTCCCACTCGGGACTTATCAAAATATGAGTGAGAACCTTGTGTGGATTGAAATCAGGGAAGAAGATCACAACGCCCTGGTCATACGCAAAGAAGCAAATGGTGAAGTAATTGCCGAGCATATGATTAGCTCTGAAAAAGGAAAACTGATTCAAAACCGTCACCATACGCGTGATCGCTCCAAAGGTGTGGAAGAGCTTAAGCAACGTCTCATCTCCCACTTTGAAGGTCAGGTTCAGGCAGCTGCATATTTAGATGAGATTAGTCAAAGATACCCGAGGTATCGGAGAGACCAGTTTACGATTATTTATAAGGTCATCCAACAATATCCAGATTTAATTGATATTGTTTTGACCAAGTGCACGACAGAAAAGCTCTACAATGCGAATGACTTTCGCGATATCGCTCATCACCTTGATGCTTTACGAGATGAGCCGGCTGAGGTTGAAGAAGTACAATCTTTTTACACGAGTTCGCCAAAACATTCTCATATCAAAGCCTCTACCCGTTCTCTAGATGCCTATACTAGCATTCTGGGAGGTAGAGCATGATGAATAAAACCGTAAATGAACTACAAGATCAATTTCGGCAGCTACGCCTAGCAGAGACTGCGGAGGAGCTGCCACAGCTTCTTCGCGAAGCTGAAAAAGCATCATGGACCTACTTGGAATTCTTAGAGTCTATCACTCGATATGAATTAGCCAAACGTGAAGCGAAAAGCCTGGAGAAAAGAATGAAATGGGCACGCTTCCCTTTCGTGAAGTCTTTAGATGAGTTTGAGCTGAAAGGACAAAACGTTCTGACAGCTCGTCAGCTTTCTCAACTCCGAGAATTAAGCTGGCTGGAGCAACAGTATAATCTGATTCTTTTAGGTCCTCCCGGCATTGGAAAGACGTATATCGCAATTGGGCTTGGACTTGAGGCTGTTTACAGAGGGTTCAATGTTTATTTCGCTACAATGGGCGAACTTGTGCAGCCTCTAAAATCAGAAGAATATCTGAACAAATCTAAAGTTCAGCTTAAAAGAATTAGAAATGCCGACCTAGTGATCATTGATGATTTGATGTATATGGCCATGGACCAAAGAGAAGCAAACCTATTCTTTCATTTAATTAATCATTTATACGAACGAAGTTCGATTATCCTGACATCAAATAAGAGTCCAGATGAATGGGGCAATTTAATCGGAGATCAAGGCATTACCACAGCGATTTTAGATCGCCTGCTTCATCGTGTGGAAGTGATCCATGGTGGTGAAGAAGAGGAAAGTCATCGGATGAAAAATCGAAAGAGCATTTTTTCAGCAGAAGTGTAAAAAGGAAACGAGCAAAAAGTGTAAAATTCAACTTGACGTCTACACTATAGCCAGATCAAACAGCGAACCATTTTTCTTTTGATCGGATGGAGATAGATTCACAACTACTTTCTTATCCGTCACATCCAAATCAAAATGAGCAAGCGAAGCCAACACCCTCTCCCTTGACTCCTTAACAGAAGCATCAGGCAAACCGACGATCACCATCGATTCCGTATCCTGTGATATCCGCACCTCTACCTGCACACGGTAGCCCTCCAAACCTTTCAAACCAATACTTGAAACCTTTACGGTCATTTAAAAACCTCCAAACTATTTAGTTTTTATCGTAGTAAAAATGAGAAAAAACAGGGAAAGAAACAATTCGAGAAAGAGTAAAATAGGAAGATAAAACAATCGAGGTTTAGAATAGAAGAATTTTTTTAGAACAAGAACACCTACCGGAGGGAAAGAAACAATCTACAATTCCAATATTCTACAAAATAATCAAAATTCCTGCCAAAATGAAAATAAAAAAAGAAGTTCAACAACATAACTGCTGTACTTCTTTACATACATAAACCCTTTTGTGGAACATTTTCATGAAACAGGATTTTTAGAGGGGTCACTGTTAATCTAAATAGATGTACATATCCTATTTTCCAGGTAACTACTCCCTAAACTAAACTTCCTAACCACCATCCAACATTCCCCACACCAACACTTAACACACACCAAAAACAACCAAAACACCCTCGTGAAACACCTCTGTGAAACAAGATTTTTCGGGGCGTCACTGTGACCAGAAGTGTAGATGTTCATACACTTGATCAGAACCAAATCGTATCCTTGCCTCATTCTTCTCACAGTTATTATCACACATATGCACTGGTTCCTCACATCCTTTTCGGGGCGTCACTGTGACCAGAACTAACATCCTCACTTGTTTAAAGCCTACCCCATTCATCTGTCCTACCTGTCTTTATGGTCTTTATTTAGACCAGTAGAATATAAGAATCGCTAAAACACTTATTCATTCACTATTTTAACTTTTCAATTCAGAAGTGTCACTTTAAGGTCAAACAGAATCATTTAACTATTGTAATACCATTTTATGTAAAAGGGAGCAGGAGAACCGGCCCGACGCTTCCTTCAAGACCCCACTTTCAGAGGCAGTCACCTATAAATTCAATTTTTTCATTAGGCACCTAGTTTTATCTTTTTCTTAATAAACTTCACAACAAAAGTAGCTTCTTCTATTTTTAAAAACGAAATTACAACTAAGTATGTTAAGCTGCCTAATAAAACTGCCAGTACTAGAGATAAAGTATTATTCATATATAAAGCTAATAAATTTTCAGTAATTATTGCTATAATCCCCATTACTATAGAAGCTGTAGAAACTTTCAACAAGATTATTGATATTTTATTTAATCCGAAATTGCCAATTTTCTTTTTCAAACTCACAAAAAGCAATCCGGTTGTTAAAATTGCAGAAAGACTTGTTGCTAAAGCCAGGCCACCTATACCCATATATTTAGAAAGTATCACATTTAATAAAATATTTAATACTACACCAAAGCTTGCATTAATCATTGGGGTCTTTGTATCATGCAAGGAATAAAAAGCTCTTGATAAAACCTCTCGTAACCCTACCCCTATCATACCTATAGAATAGTAAAAAAAAGCTGCAGATGTCATAGAAGTTGCATAAGCATCAAACGCTCCTCTTGCAAATAACAAATCAACAATGGGATTAACAAAAATCATAGCCCCTAGGGTAGAAGGAATAATTAAAATAATTATTACCGTTATTGCTTGAGAAAGGATTCTTCTAAAATCATTAATATTGTTTTCAGCAATAGTTGAGGACATTCTTGGAAAGATAACTACAGAAATTGACATAACTACTGAACTTAATATGAATGAGTTTAATCTATCAGCATAATTCAAGGCTGAAATCCCTCCAACTGCCAATCCGGAAGCAAGCGTTTTATCAACCAAAACATTAATCTGAGTAATAGATAGACCAATAATTAATGGTAAGGACATTTTGCCCAATTTAACTATATTTTCATTTTTGACATCTAATATAAAATTATATTTTAGGCCTTTTTTCATCCGAGAGAATAGCTTTAAGATAATTAATTGAAATAGAAGAGCTATTAAACTCCCTACTGCTAGATAAAGAATGTTTAATTTAAAGCTAAGTATTATTGATATTATTATAAAAACATTAAAAATAAAACCTATTAGTGTTGGAATAATAAAGCTATTTTTCATTTGAAGGAAACTATTATAAATTACTATAATTACATTAAAATATACCCCAAAGACAGTTATTCTAGTAAACGTTACTGCTAAATTCATAGTTTTTTCATCAAATCCTGTAGCAAATATACCAACAACTTCATTTGTGAATATTTGTATTAAGATTACGATAAATGTTGAAAAGATCAATAAAGTGTTAATTAAATTATTTGTGAATTTTTCACTTGAAACTTTTCCTTTTTCCTTTTCTAATTTGGTGAATAATGGGATATACCCAGAAGATATACTTACTCCAATAAATGAAAAAATTACAAAGGGTATTATCATTGAAATAAAATAAGCATCACTTACACTAGATGTTCCATAAAAATATGACAAGGTAATTTCTCTTGCTAACCCAGTTAGTTTAGACATAATCGTTATAATAATTAAAATCAAAACAGTTTTTTTCATAATCTCGCACCTTAAAACAAGAATAGATAATAAAAGTAAAATCAGCTATGTTCTCTTGTTTCTCTATATTTTATTACTTTCGCTGGAACACCAGCGACAACAGCGTAGTCAGGAATATCTTTTGTCACAATACTACCGGCACCGATTACAGCCCCATTACCTATTTTTACCCCGGGCATAACTTGCACTCCAAATCCTATCCAAACATCATTACCAATTACTATGTTTTTTTCCAAGTCTCCTTGATTTATAATTTCTATTTCTTTATCAAGAAATTTATGCATATCTGTTCTCAAATGAACATTATAGGAAATTAAACAAGACTCCCCTATCGATATTCTTGAGGTCTTTCCGGCTAATAAATATCCACCATTTATATATGTGTTACGACCCACACGAATATTTTCAGGATTAGCAATTACTGTATATGGGCCTACCCACCGAGCTTCTGAACCTTCTTTGTTTATTAACTGAGTATTATATTGTAATAACATTTGATATTTGATCTTTTCTAATTTCCCAATGAAAAGACCACCTAAATATAGAATTTTTTTTTGAAATCTCATTTCTTCCACCTTATGTTGTAAAATGTATTATTTTTATTTTAGTACTTATCTAATTCTTATCTTACATATTAGATTTAAACTAATAATAATTATAAAAGAAGTAATAGCAGTAAATACAGCATTATATACTGATCCTCTAGCAACTACAATATACATTATCCCAAATATAACCAAAAGAACTGTTCTTAAGGTTGTATTATTTTTTCTGTTAGCTAATTTATCTATTATTAAGTTAAATCCAGCCCAAAAAATACCCCATATTATCCCAAACCACCAAAAATTCGCAAATACATCTCCATATAGAGTCGGGTGCATAGAATAAAAAGTGTTGGAAAAGTTACCAGTCCAAGCACTTCCCATAGTTATTGCAAAGTCTGTAGGTTTTAACCCAAAAGAAAGTGATGTTGGAATAAATAAAAATACCATTCTTAAATAGGTATGTCCTTCATTAAATCCTGGAAAATCGTTCTCATAATAAATAAAATGATAAAAAGCATTTCGTAAACTTAATTCTCCTTCCCCATTTAGAATCATATCTAGAACCATACTATTCATATCTAATAACCCTATACTAGTTATAAGAGCATGAAATCCGCCATAAATCCTTAATAGTTTTAAAAAATATACTAAATAAACGGAAAAGACTCCTAATAGAGAAAGTAATGAAAAAACTTTGAATGAGATCTTTTGTGTACTATCAAAAATTAATGGAATGATAAATACTAAGAGTAATGGAAGTATAGTTATTCTATTTCCTGTTAAAATCGAATAGAAAAGAATTATTGTGAAAGAGATAGCAAAAAGAAACTTATTGTTATTTTGTTTGTATACTAATATTACACCTGCTGAAGCAAAAAATAAGATTTGAGAAATCCTAAGTGGATTTAAGAAATCTGAATCTCTATTTATTATATACATCTTCCCCCAAGATATATTTAGAATACTTCCTAATTGATTAATCATAAAAACAACAAAAATTAAAACACTCATAAAGAGAATTATGAATAAATATTTTGGGAGTTTCTCAAAGATTTTTTTGGAGGGTGAAGTTATTTTCCCCTCAAGAAACTTGTTATTTACTTGTTTTGAATTAAATAATTTAGATAACAAGATTCTGGATAATAAATAAATACAGTTAAATAAAAGTACAAATATCGACGCTTTAGTCATCACTTCACTATCAAAATCAGAGATATTCAAAATTGCACTTAAGAAATGTGGTATTCCAAATAAGAGTATTAAAGTCGCCCACATAAAAACAGATAAATATTTCTTCTTATATTCGTATATAGTTAATGATATTAAGCTTAGTAACTGTAATAGTGCTAATAACTGGGTCACCTTATTCATTCACCTACAATTTTTTTGAAAAGGGTAATTTCTTTACCTACCGTATTTTCAGAATGAAATTTATTGTTAGGTTTAATAACTTTGCTTCCCAAATTTTCTACGTTTAGAGAATCTAAGAATATGTCCTTTTCGTTTTCAATATATATAACATTCTCAAAATCATCAAACATTTCTCTACACACACTAATATTGGATGTAATTAAAGGCATACCAATGGAAGCAATTTCACATGCCATGACACCCTGAGCATCAGCTCGAGTTGGCATTAGTGCAAATCTAGATTTATTCAAATACTCAATCACCTCATCATGTTTAAGGTGAGAATCAATAAAAACTAAATTGTTCGGTTTCTTTCTGTGGCTAAAATAGTTTCCTTTACCTACTATACAAAACCTGTAACCTGGATTAGTTTCGGCTATCCGACAGACTACGTCAACACAATATTTAGACTTATCCAATAGATTTCTAATGGTAATAAAATCATATTCTTTTTTGGACTTTTCATCATAAACGTTTTGTTCGAATTTATTTCCAATACTGTTATTTATAATATATGTCTTTCCCTTTATTAGCGATGGATCAATTTTCACAAACTCTAAAAACATGTTATACATCCATTGGCTAACAAATATAAATACTGTCTTTGATGCATTTTTCTCAAAAAAAGATTTCCAAACTTTTAATTTTAAATTATCATATGCGTTTTGAGAAAGTTTATTTATAAAAGAAGATTTCTTCACATAAGAATAAGGTTTAGGATAAATTTTAGATGATTTTAGAACTTCATGTCCATGGAAAAAGAAAATAATTTTATTGAACCTAGATTCGAATTTTCTTAAGAATTTATAATGATTTCTCAGATTAGGAGCATGAGAGATTAATAGATCAAACCTACTATTAAAAAGTTTTTCTAAATATGTCTTATAAGAATATACTTTTACTCCGTCAAGTATATAATCATAGGTAGCTGTAAAAGAAATTACTGAAACATTAATATTACGTTTAACGTATTCAATGTTTCTTGTGTGTATAAAATACTGTGAAACATACCCATCTGGTCTTGGATAATCTGTTGCAAGCACTAAAATATTCATTATTGCACCTCATTCATTTCTTTTAGAACAAATATTCTTTTATAATTTTTCACATCTATTTAATAAAGGAATATTTTTAGTATTTAAAATTAACTTATCTTTAATTAAGTCAATGTTATTTTTTAAGTGATCATGACCAACCATAACCACCAAGAGCTCTATTTCATTTAAAAAATCTTCAAAATTCATAAACTGTTCATCAACAATTCTCTTTTTTACATGAGGATCAAAAACTTTGACACCAAAAGCCAAGTGCTCATCCATTCGTTCTAATAATTGAAGTGTCGGACTCTCTCTTGTATCGTCAACATTTTCCTTATAAGCTAGTCCATAAAGACCAACTTTTGAAATATCCTTAATATTATACTCTCTCATAATATCTCTAATTCGCCCTAATACATGTGAAGGCATTGAGTCATTTATTTTTCTCGCAGTTAAAATGAGATTAGTTAGATCAGGGTAATCACCAACCAAGAACCATGGATCTACCGAGATACAATGACCACCAACACCTGGCCCTGGTTGTAATATATTTACTCGCGGATGTTTATTTGCAATTCTAATAATCTCATAAACATCCATATTATCTGTACGACAAATTTTCGCTAACTCGTTTGCAAAAGCAATATTGATGTCTCTATAAGTATTTTCAACAACCTTTGACATCTCTGCAGACCTTATATCAGTTACAACTATCTCTTCTTTACAGAAATTCAAATATAATCCTTTTACTTTCTCTCCAACTTCTATATCATCTGCACCAATTGTTCTTGAGTTATTCTCAAGCTCATATATCATATTTCCAGGAATAATTCTTTCAGGAGCATGTAGTAAATGTACATCTTCCCCAATGACAAACCCTCTTTTTTCGATTTCTGGGCGTATATATCTATCAGTTGTCCCTGGTGAGATTGTTGATTCAATTACTATTACTGCTCCTCTTTCACAGACATCGAGCACGCTATTTAAGGCAGAAATGACATACTTTGGATCCAACTTTTTACTCTCTTTTATATAAGGAGTTGGAACTGCAAGAATATAAGTATGTGTCTTCTGATATTCTGTTGAAAATTCAATACCATTAGAAAGTGCTTCTTGGAATAATTCCTCTAACCCTTTCTCTTCAAAAGTAAGCCTACCTTCTGTTAAAGAGTTAACAAGATCAGTATTGTAGTCTGTGCCGACTACTTTAAGACCATTTTTTGCAAACATGAGAGCAGTGGGTAAACCAATATACCCCAATCCAACTATATTAATCATGCAATCCTACCTTCCTATTAGTTCAACATCAAATTTAATATTACATTTCTTCTCTTGCATTCTAACCCTAATACAAACGAGGTTAATTTCCTCTTTTTTTAAGTAATACAAGCTTCTAATAGCCTTTTTAACTTCTATTTCTCCTTTAGTTTTCACAATGCCAATGACTTGTCCATCATTGTATAATGTAATGCCAGCCTCACCTTTTCTTACTTCACATGGTGTATGAAAATAGAAAACGCAGTATTCACCATCTCCGATAACATCATCAGTGACTAAATATCCTGGCTCTGTTTTTTGTATATTTCTTGTATGTTCATAGCCATTTTTGGAAAGCATTGTCCCTGTAAAACTATCATCCGCGAGATTGACATTTTTACGTCTGGTCCAATCATATACCAGAAATGGTTCACGTTTTTTCATTTGCTCATTCTTATCAACCATTACGGTATTATGAGCTGAAGTTAATGCCATCTCTTTACCGATATCAGCTGCATAGGAGTATGTACCACTATCACAAAAAACATTTATACCTTTATGCCATAGATCGATATGAAGCTGATCCATTTGAAATGGACGAGTTTTAAAGTCTTGTAAAACAGTCATCATAAACCCTGAATCATGTCTTAAAGAATAGTAACCTGAGCTATTAAATGAAGAATTGCTTTTTTGAACCTTAGAAATTGGTATATTACTTACTTTTTTATTGCCAAACCAAGTTAACTCTTCATCATAATGACCCTCATCATAAATTCTTTTACCATCAATAAGGTATGAAATCGTATTCACTACTGGCCTAAAGTCACGATATCCACAAGAAGTAACAGGAAATATTAATGCACCATCATTTGACCCATAATTAGGTACATCTCCCGTTTCATCTTGCATTTGATATATTAGTTGGGAACTATTCTTTATTAATTTTTTACTTTTATCTGATATTTGGATATTTGTTCGATCATTTATTTTTATTACAAATTCCATTAATTGAAGTGCAAATCTCTGATAATTAAATGAGTATTGGATATATCCACCATCAGGAAAGAACTGTTTCTCTATTTCTTTATCCAGCAAATTATATGCTTTTCTTAATCTTCTATCATTTCCGCTAGCCCATGCTCCAATAATAAGCCCTGTTATCTCGGAAAGGGTATGGTTATTTTTAATACACTTATGAGCATAGAAGAAATTTGACAAAACTTTTTTATAGCTACCGTCTATTAAATTTCGAACGTTCTCTTCATCCTGGGAAGTTGTCAAACCATATGAGTTAAATGCTGAAAAAGCCATCAATGCATTAATCATTCTTAAAGTTGCTTCTTGTCCGCATTTATAATTAGCACCATATGGATATTGATTCTCTTGTAACCAACCATTTAACTGATTGGAAAAAGCAATATAATACTTTCTATCCTTAGTAAGCATATAAGCTCTTACAAAGTAGAAAAAGTGTGTAAATCTCGACACTTCCCAAATAGCCTTAATATCCCCTCGTTTAGGATCAAAATCAGAAATTTTATACCATTTAATTTTGCTATCTGTTTCCGCTTTAGTGATGGGGTTATAATGCCATTTTACCGGATTCCCATAATCTAGTTTAATTGATGAAAAGCCCATTATCTTTCCTTCTATTGCATCATCAGCTGTTAATAATATTTCTTTTTTCTTTTCATTAGGTAATTCATTTAAAAAGTCCTCAACTAACTGTACATCTATATTAAAAATATCTACTCTTTTAACATCGGTACTTTTTTCAAACAATTTTTCACTGCTGGGTATTGTTCTCATCATCTTCAGTTTTGCTGAGTATAGTGAGCGGTTCATAACCCACGGCAATCCATATTCAGATATTAGCGATTTGATCATTGCAATACCTCATCTTTTTAGTTTACTTCTTCAACAACATCTATCAATTTTTTAGTTAACTTTTGGAAATCGAAGTCATTTGCACCCTTTTTAGCATTTGCACCCATAACTTTATACTCTTCTTTAGGCATTTCTTTGATATATAAAATTTCCTTTGCTAATTCCTGGGAAGTACTATTTTCTAGTTCTATTCCACACTTGTACTTTTCTAATATTGAATAACCCATTTTCACAGTTGAAATAATAGGTTTTCCTGAAGCCATATATTCAAATAATTTATTAGAACTATTACCTCTTGCCCAGTTGTATTGTGTGTGTGAGTAATTAAGGATGTTCACCGATGATTTGCTCAATATATATGGTATGGAACGTTTATTTACAAAGCCTTTCATCTTTACATTAGTTAGATTCTCATCAGCTATTCTCTTTTCTAACATTTCTCTTTGATTACCATCACCATATATTAAAAATTGAATATTGTTTTCATCTTTTAGCAGCGCAGCTGCATCTAGTAGGTTACCTACATTATTAACAGGTCTAATTGCTCCTACATAGACAACATTGAACTTATCTCCACATAAATCTTCATCATCAACTTTATTTTTAGAAGAAGAAGCCTCAAATGCATTTAAATCTACACCATTATTAATGTAATGGCATTTCGTAAGATTTATTTTCCCACCTTGTTCGGTATCCCATTTCTTTTCAATTATATAGTCAGTATCTCCCTCTTTAGTAAAGACGAGAGCATCTGCATTTCTATAAATCCAATGCTCACCAGCCGTAAGGACCCGCCCTAAAAGGCTAGTTTCTTTTGCTTTATTAAATGAAAAGATAGCTTCGGGCCATAAGTCTCTAATCTCACAAATACAAGGAACTCCAAGCTTATTAGCAATTTTAATTCCTGCAACCATAGTCAAGGGGTGTACACTAGAAGCAAGAATTACATCTGGCTTACCGTTATGCTTTACATATTCTTTTACTACAGAAAATAAGTTCAAATAAAATAACCCCATATTTTTTACTCGATCAATGCCGTTACCTAATGCGGTAGTAGTCCTAACAAAAACAAAGGGGATATTATCTAGAATATCTGTAGTATATTTTTTATTTTGTGTATCGATAAAATCTGATTTATTATGAAAAGTATTTGCACAAAAAACCGTTGGTTCGTAGCCTTGTTTAATTAGGTTCTCTGCAAACCAATAGTGCCGTCCGCCCCGATTTTTGTACATATCAGTTGCGTAATGATTCCACAACCATATTTTTTTCTTCAATATCTGCCACCCCAGTTACAACATTTTGTAAATTAAGAATTTATTCTCCTTACCGGAACACCAACATAAGTCCCAGGTTCATTTATATCCTTTACCACTACAGCACCTGCTCCTAATTTACTGCCACTAATGATATTCACATTATTACTAACAATGCTACCTATCCCTATCCATGTACTCTGCCCAACATTAACTGTCCCCGCTAAATGTACCCCTGGTGAAATATGTGTAAAATTCCCAATAACATTGTCATGGTCGATAGTAGAACCTGTATTGATAATGCAACCCTTACCGACTCCAGTGCAGCAGTTAACAACTACACCAGCCATGACTACTGTTCCAGATCCGATATTAACCTGCTCACCTATAACTGCAGTTGGGTGAATCAAAGCAGGAAGATTTGCTCCTTTTGATTCCAGTTGAGTCTGAATTTTTTCTCTAATAGCATTATTACCTATAGCAACACATATGTCGTAATCATTTAATAGTTTAAAAGACTCCTTCGCCTTCCCTATTACTTCAATTCCCATTGATATTTTAATACTTTCATCATCATCTAAGAAAACAATACTCTGCCATCTATTCATTTTTAAGGCTATGTCAGCCACCACTTTCCCATGGCCACTTGCACCTATAATAAGAAGTTTATTTTTCATAGTTTCATTCTTTCCTCTTCGGTCCCTTGGAAGGGTTCCACCGTCGCTGCTGTCTCGGAATTGATTCCCTCTCTTATAAAAACCTTCTTAATAGTAGAAAAAATAATATTCCAATCACCAATAAAACTCACATTATCAACATATCTAACATCAAGATCAAACTTATCTTCCCAGTCAATAGCATTCCTACCACTCACCTGAGCCAAACCAGATAACCCTGGTCTAACTGCATGCCGACGTTTTTGACGTTCATTATAAAGAGGCAGATACTGTACCAATAATGGTCTAGGTCCTACTATGGACATATCTCCTTTTAAGATATTAAAAAGCTCCGGAAGTTCATCAAGTGACGTTGAACGAAGGAACCTTCCAAACCTCGTCAACCTAACACTGTCAGGCAGTAATTCTCCACTATGATCTCTTTCATCCGTCATGGTTCTAAACTTATACATCCTAAAAATCTTTTCATCCAGTCCTGGTCTTTCTTGTTTAAAAATAACCGGACTACCCAACTTAATTCTCACAAGGATAGCCACTATTGGTAAAACCGGAATAATAGTAAGAATGATAATAGTAATTAAAGAAAGGATAAAATCCATCGGCCTTTTAATAAAACTTCGATAAATACCACCTTGCGAATTCCTCATTAGTTCAACCACAACCCTTTAACAATTTCCACAACTCTCTCCAAAACCTCATTCGTCATCTTCGTATCAGACGGCAAACAAACACCATTCTCAAACAACTTCTCCGAAACACCAGTCCCAACAAAGTCATACTTCTCAAAATAAGGCTGCATATGCATCGGCTTCCAAATTGGCCTAGATTCAATATTTTCTTTTTCAAGAGCATCCATCACATCTATCGGTCTTACATGACCATTCAAAGTCATCGAACTTAACCAATAATTCGGCTCATCCCATTCATTACTAGGCATGAACTCAACACCATCAAGTCCACCAAGCTCTCTTTTATAAAAGTCAAAAATATATCTCTTCTTCTCAACCCTCTGATCTAACACCTTAAGCTGCCCTCTACCAATACCGGCAACCACATTGCTCATTCGATAATTAAAGCCTAATTCGCTATGCTGATAATGTCTTGCTTGGTCTCTACTCTGCGTAGCCCAAAATCTTGTTTTCGCAATACGTTCTTCATTATTTGAAACCAACATCCCACCACCAGAAGTAGTGATAATTTTGTTTCCATTAAAAGAAAAAATACCGTAATCTCCGAACGTTCCTGTATGTTTTCCTTTGTAATAAGTACCTAAACTCTCAGCAGCATCTTCTATCAATGCAACATTATACTTCTTGCAAATTTTTACAATTTTATCCATATCAGCAGATAGTCCATAAAGGTGGACAACAATCACAGCTTTCACTTCAGGATACTTTTCAAAAGCTTCTTCTAACGCTTTAGGACACATATTCCACGTCTCATAATCACTATCAATGAAAACAGGAATAGCATTTTGATAGATAATGGGATTCGCTGTAGCTGAGAATGTTAGTGTCGGACAGAAGACGATATCTCCTTCTTCCACACTAGCCGCTCTTAAAGCTAAGTGGATTGCTCCAGTACCAGAAGATAGAGCTGCCGCAGCTTTAGAGCCAACTTTAGCAGCCAGTTCTTTTTCAAATTCATTCACGTTTTCTCCAAGAGGAGCAATCCAATTGGTATCAAACGCTTCTTTTACATATTCCATTTCATATCCTTCATCACTCATATGCGGTGATGAAAGAAAAATTCGATTTCCCATACTCTAAATCTTCCTTCCACTATGTATGTTAGTTGTTTATTACTTACTTAGATAATTTGATGTGTACTATCCATTTAACTAATAAACTACTAATATTAGTATTTACTACCATAGGTATATAATGTTATTTAAATACCTATGGTAGGTTATCAAATACTCTATTTAATAAGATACTTATTAGAACTCTCTTTTTTGCTGATAAATTACTACTGCACGTTTCTCACTAATTGTTGTTCGTTTTTGTTAGCTAAGTCCAACACATAACCAGCTAAGTATTGAGCCTTAAAATCACTATGGTTCTCTATCAGGTTCGATACCCGATCATACTCAAACTCCACCGTCTTCCCAACAAAAATCTTCGGAAACACAGCCTCTCCATGAACCTCATTCTCACCCAACAATTCCTCAAACATCTTCTCCCCAGGACGAATCCCCGCATATTTAATCCCAATCTCTTCTACTGAATAACCGGATAGAGTAATCAAATTCTTAGCCAAGTCCACAATCTTCACCGGCTCACCCATATCAAGGACAAAGATCTCTCCTCCACGTGCCAAAGCCCCGGCCTGCATCACAAGTCTCGACGCTTCCGGAATCGTCATGAAGTATCTCGTCATATCAGGATGGGTCACCGTGACCGGTCCACCGGCTTGAATTTGCTTTTTGAATAAAGGAATTACACTGCCACGGCTACCCAACACGTTTCCGAAACGCACCGCAACGAAATTGGTTTGGCTATCTTTATTCAGATTCTGAATCACCATCTCCGCAATTCTCTTCGTCGATCCCATGACGTTCGTTGGGTTCACTGCCTTATCAGAAGAAACCAGTACAAACGTATTGACACCGAATGTATCGGCTGCTTCCGCTACATTCTTCGTCCCGATGACGTTGTTTTTCACTGCTTCTTTCGGATTGTATTCCATCAAGGGTACATGCTTATGAGCCGCGGCATGATACACAACATCCGGAGCGTGACTCTCCATCACTTCAAAGATTCTGGAGCGGTCTTGTATATCTGCAATAACAGGTATGATGTCAAATTCTGTTTTGTATTTATTTCTAAGCTCCATATCGATCCCGTAAATGGAATTCTCCCCGTGCCCAACTAATACAAGCTTCTTCGGTTTAAACTTACTCACCTGACGGCAGATTTCAGAACCGATCGATCCACCTGCACCAGTGACAAGAATCGTTTTCCCCGTCAATTTCTCTGAAACCGATTGCGTATCCAGCTCTACAGGATCTCTTCCCAGCAAATCTTCTACCTGTACATCACGGAATTGATTCACAGACACCTTACCTGACACAATGTCTTCTAACATCGGCATAATCTGCGTCTTGGCCTTTGTCTTGCTGCATTCCTGGTACACTTTTTGAACCTCTGATTTACTCATGGATGGAATGGCAATGATAATGTTCTCTATATGTAACTTCTCTACTAGTTTCGGAATATCTTTTGTTTCCCCGTATACCGTCACACCATAGATTTGTAGTTTCTGTTTCTTCGGATCATCATCAACAAATCCTACCGGAAGGATGTCTGCGTCATGATTTTTCATGAATTGACGGACGAGCATGGATCCCGCTGCCCCTGCACCGATAATAAGCGCTCGCTTCTTTTCTTGTTTCGTCTTTATGTAGTAGTCTCTGTACATTCTCCAGGAGAAGCGTGATCCTCCGATTAGAATGATATGCATCATCCAGGTAACACCTAGAACACGCACATAAATATCACCATTGACAATAAACTGAAGGACACCGGTTGTGGCAATGGAAAAGGTGACGGCTCGAATAATCGCAAGCATTTCACCTACACTTGCATACTCCCACGCCTTCTGATAAAGACGATAAATGAAGGCAAACAGATGATGCGTCACCAGTAGTGCCGCCGAGCTGAAAACGAGTGTTGGAAGAGTGTACCAGCTGAATGTAGGATGAAGAATATAATAACCGATATAAATAGCCGTTAACACAATAATGGAGTCCAGAAGCATCAGCATGGAAACCCGTTTCGTATAACTCAAATGAACCTCTCCTTTTATCTGTTTTACGACAAAATAAATACCTAAGGGAAAAATATAATCATATACTCTTTCCTTAGGGATCTATATTCTCTTAAATTCTTTTTACTTAGACCACTTTTACTCTATTAATGAAGGTAAATCCCTTCAAATAACCTCTTCCTTACATTAGAGGAATACATTACATAGTAAATATATTTTGCATGTCTTTACACTTGTATATTATAATAGTAAATGTGGGCATCTAACCCTTCCTCACATCCCACCAGTGACGACAAGCGTCTAAGGTTAAAGCGTCTACTCTTCACCCACGGTGTGACCGAGTGCCTCCATCGATAACGGTGAGGAGACATTCCCAAAATTCTACTGTTGTCTTCGTGCAACTTTCCAATTCTGAATGACAAACGACAATAGTACCTTAGGAACTTACCACTTCTATTCCGTTAAAAGATCCCCAAGAATTTTCTCTTTTTTACCTTCTCGGGTATTTCTTTATAGATGTTTTTGCCTTCTATTAACAACTCTGCATTTTCTGTAAAGTAATAGATCATGTCTATTCCATACTTTTTCTCTAGTGTATCCATGGCTTCTTCCATCTTGAAGGAGCGATTATGTATATTGTGTGCGTCTGAAGCGATGAAGTGAGTAAGATTGGCTTCTATCAGTTGCTGTGAAAATTTCTGGATGTTCTTACCGAAGTATCCAGTTAGACTGGATGCGGTTAATTGAGTCGCAGCACCGTTCTTGACCAAATTGTAAAGTCTGTCAGGTCGTTCCACGATTTCTGCGTTTCGTTCCGGGTGAACAATCAGGGGGATCAACCCTTCATTTTGCAGCTCGTACAAGAGTCTGTCAGCATATCTTGGTACTGAACTTGAAGGGAACTCCACAAATATGTATGGGGAAACTCGGTTTAATGGTAGTAGTTTTCCATTCTGATAGTCTTCCACCATTTCACCGTAAATTCTATTTTCTTGACCTGGTAGTACATGTAAATCTATGTTCTCTTGTTTCAAGTGCTTATTCAGTTCATCGACTCGATGAAGAATGTCCACTCTCTCATTCTCGTATTGACCATTCATATGATGAGGAGTCGCAATGATTGTATGAATACCCTCTGACACCGCAAGCTTTGCCATGTCTAGGCTGTCTTCCATTGTTCTGGCGCCGTCGTCAACACCGGGTAAAATGTGACTGTGTATATCAATCATCGTTATCCTCCTCACATGAAATAGTTCTTTCGACTTATACCAACATCTATTATTTTACTACACTAGGTATTTTTGTAAACAGGTGAAATTTGTCGAATGGGTATTTATTCATTGTTATCTTTTACCATAATAGTAATAGTAATTGGTATCTTTCACTTCACGGTTGTTCAGGATCACGCCAAGCAGCTTTCCTTTTCCCGTTTGCAGAAGCTCTTTCCCTTTTTGGGCTGCTTCAATTTCTGTCGTACCTGAGCTCACCACCAAGATCGAACCATGACATTGGTTGGAAAGCACCTGGGCATCGGTCACTGCCAGAACAGGAGGTGTATCGAAAATCACCATTTCGTAATCAGCGTATACGTCCACAAGAAATTCTTCCATGGAACGTGAGCTCAATAATTCCGCCGGGTTCGGTGGTACCGGTCCACACGTCAAGAGGTCCAAGTGATCGACTTCTGTTGTGTTCACGACTTCTCTTAACGATTTTTGTCTCGTTAACACCGTCGTTAACCCATGGGTATTCTGGACATTAAACGTATAATGGGCGGTCGGTTTGCGCATATCTGCATCGACGAGAAGAACACTCTTACCCTGTTGGGCAAACACGACGGCCAAGTTTGCCGCTGTCGTTGACTTCCCTTCTCCCGGGCCAGATGACGTGATCATGATCGAACGCATTTCCCGGTCCACTGATGAGAAGTTGATATTGGTACGAATCGTTTTATATTGCTCTGAAATCGGTGACTTAGGAGCCGTAATCGTGACCAGCTTCCTCTTTGTTTTCATCATGAGCTTCTGTAATTTCTTTGCTTTACCCAACCTTCTCACCTCTTTCTCGGGATGATCGTTCAGAACGACTGGATGACTTGTCTTCCTTCTGATCTTCTATTCTTGCAATCGACCCCAGTACAGGCAGTCCTAATACTTTCTCCACTTCTTGTTCCGATTTAATGGTGTTATCAAGGAATTCAAGTAAGAAGGCAAGACCTACACCGATCATGAGACCAACTACTGTTGCAATCGCGATATTCAAGAGTGGTTTCGGTTTGATGGGAGATTGTTTTTCTCCTACTTCTGCTTTAGCCAAGATACTCACGTTGTCTACGTTCATGATCTTTGTGATTTCAGATTGAAAAACGTCTGCCGTCTTGTTAGCAATATCCGCGGCCGTTTGAGGGTCAGTATCTGTTACTGAAAGATTGATCACCTGAGAATCCGCTTCACTACCGACGGTAATTTTTTGATTCAGTTGAGCGGCATCGTATCCATTATTCAAGTCAGATGCTACTTTTTCCAGGATGGCCGGACTTTTGATGATGACATTATACGTATTAATCAGCTGAAGATTCGTCTGGATTTCACCAGGATTGTATGCAGGCTGGTCGGATTTCGCCTGATTAACCAGCAATTGAGTAGATGATTGATAAACCGGTGTCAAAAGAAAAAAACTGACCGCTCCACTCACCAAGATCGCTGTCAGGGTAATCAAAATAATCAAACCTATACGCTTCCGTAACGTTTCCATTAACTCGCGTAAACTAATCGTTTCTTCCATAACTTCCTCCTACTATTAGAAAAAATATGTAAAATAATTTCAGTTCCTGTTGTATTTTCGTGCAATTGTTGTCATAATTTTAATTAATTTGTAACATTTCCATACTTATCTATTAAACTACAAATTTTGCTAAAAGAAAAGGTAAATTGGTAAATTGGAAATGATTTCTTATCCATTATTCTTGACAAAAGGAGACCAAAACGATGAAAGCCTTTTCACTGATTATTCTGGCGATCGGCTGTGTCGCCGTACTCTTTTACGGAAATCAATACTGGAGCGAAAGAACATCGACTCCCGTTTCGAATCCTCCTTCTACAGAGTCCCACGAGACAAGTAAGTCTCCTGATACCGCTGAAACCAAGGATGTACAATCCCTCATCGCGAACTGGCCAGAAGATGCCAAGGCAGCCTTCAAAGAAAGTCTTAAAGACGGCGAACCCTATAAGCTTGCACTAGTTGGCTCTACCGCACTTGGTAAAGAAGAGAACGGGTGGAGTATCCAGGTAAAAGAAGCCATCGAGAATGCCTTTGATGGGAAAGTAGCCGTATCCATCTTCCAATACGATACGACCTCAATCGAATTTGTAAACGGGGATAAAATCGATGAAGTGCTCGGGTTTGCTCCCCAGCTCGTATTACTTGAACCCTTCTCACTGAACGATAATTCTAACCGTGTCGGATCGACCAGTAACCAGGGAAGTATTGAACTGTTCAAGCGAAAATTAATCGAACAAAATGAAGACGCCGTCCTTATCCTTCAACCGACTCACCCGATTGACGGAGCTACTTACTACCCGAAACAAATCGAAGCATTAAAAGAATTTGCAAACACTCAAGACATCACTTACTTAGACCACTGGTCAGCCTGGCCCGAAGGTTCCCTCCGTGATTATCTAGGTGGAACCCAGGAAACACCGAATGAAAAAGGACATACACTATGGAGTCAATATCTCATCGATTACTTTATCGCAGACTAGCCTGAGGGTTAGTCTTTTTTAATGGATGTTTTCGCAAGGATTGTTGCTTTTTAACATAGGAGCTGCCAAGGCTCTGTCTATAAGGGAGTGAAAGTGCGATAGATGGTGAGGGGAACGGCTTCGCTTTCCGGCGGACGAACGGCCAAGCCTCCTCTGCTGCGCTTCCGGGGTCTCGGCACGCCCGTTTTTCCGCAGGAGTCTACGCCGTTCCTCTCACCATCTAAATGAGATATCGTGACAGAGCTTACTAGTGAAAAAACGAATGAAATAGAATCTTACTATTCAAGCTTAAATCGACCACTGCAAACGTTGAAAAATGATGTTTTCTAGCCGTGTATAGTAGTAGATTCGCCCTCATACTTAGTAAGTTGATTGTAGCGGAAGGTGCTCGACTCCTGCGGGAAAAGCTGGACAGGTGAGACCCCGGAGGCGAAGCCGAGGAGGCTCACCGCCAGCCCCGCGGAAAGCGAGCACCTGCAGCGGAAATCAACTAGCACTCGCTACCTTAAAGAGCAACAGAGTTTACGAAAAGAGCCTTGCGTTAAGAGGGTAGTTGAATGAAGTAATTATACTCCTGACCCAAGAATAGAATACATAAAGACTACGTAACCGAGGTAAAACCGATGTCTTATCTCCTATTCTTTACTATCGCTCTTATACTTGCTGTTCTCTTTTCTTTCGCACCCTGGTACAACACCCAGATAATCATACGAGAGTTAACGGATATAAAGAAGCAATTTAATATGAAGGAAGACAGAATAGAATCTTTCCCTATCATGATCTGGATCAGGAAAAATGACCGTTTACCAGTGAAATTTCTCTATGCATTTCCCTCGTAATCTGATATGGTAATGATTAGGTTGCAAAAAAGGTGAGGGAACGAAAACATGAGAGTAGACAAGCATAAACGAGGAAAAAAACGCACATGGTTAAAGGTTGTCGGGATCGTCTTTCTGCTGATGCTGATTGGTGGAGGGGTATATGCGTACAGCATCTATCATTCATTAAACAGCGCAGTCGAAACGATGCATACACCAATCGACCGGGATAAGTCTTCTAAACGAACGAAGGAAGTAACATTCAAGGATAAAGAACCCTTCTCAGTCCTGTTACTCGGGGTCGATGAGAGGGAAAACGATAAAGGCCGATCCGACTCAATGATCGTTCTGACCGTAAATCCGAATAAGAAATCTGTGAAAATGATCTCGATTCCCCGGGACACGCTGACTGACATCGTTGGACATGGGACAAGGGATAAGATTAATCATGCCTACGCTTTCGGCGGGGTGGAAATGTCCATGGATACAGTTGAAGGATTACTTGATATCCCGATTGACTACTACGTAAAGATCAACATGGAAGGGTTCGAAGATATCGTAAACGCTGTGGGCGGTGTGACGGTGAATAATGACTTGAATTTCAGTTACGATGGATATTCCTTTAAAGAAGGACAGCTTACCCTTAGCGGAAAAGAAGCACTTGCTTTCTCCCGTATGAGACACGATGATCCACGCGGTGACTTCGGACGTCAATTGAGGCAGCGCGAAGTCATTCAAGGCGTCATCCGTGAAGGAGCAAGCGTCTCGAGCCTTTGGAATTTCGATAATATCTTCGACGCGTTAGGAAACAACGTGAAGACGAATTTGAAATTTGAAGAAATGGTTGATATCCAGAAGCATTATAAATCCGCTTCGAAGGATATCGAACAGATCCAGATCAAGACTGGTTCCGGCACAAAGATTGACGGCATTTATTATTATGTGATTCCTGATGAAGAATTGGGCGAGATTCAAGGCACTCTACAGGACCATCTGGAGTTATAAATAGGGAAAGGCTAAGGATGCAATCGCTCCTTAGCCTTTTCTTTATCTCTTCTCCGTCTTTTGTTCGCTAATATAGGCTTCTTCCGCTTTCGGTGATAATAGCCCAGTGGCTTTACCAATCGTTCCTTCCTGAATCCGCCAAATCTTATTATGATCACTCACGGCTTCCGAGAAGTCTCCCTCTTTCCAGCTCGTCAGGATGTCTTTATACGTTTCCTCATAGTCATATTGATTGATCTCTAACTGGCTTAATAGAAAGTCGATTCGCTCATCAGTTATTTTAAAATAAGACCATTTTTCTTTCGCCTGTACCTTTTGATGACTCATCGCATGGATGTATTGCTGCATGACCACCTCACTTAATGGTGTTTTCACTTTTTCATCGAAAGGATTGCCGCCTTTGACTTCTTTCTTGGCATCTTCTCTATCATTCATCTCGGCTCCTGCCGTTTGTTCAACACTGCCATTACCTGAATCCTGCTGGGTACCGCTATTGCCGGCAAAATTCATATCTAAACTTCCGACTGCTATATATACACCTATCGCCGTCAACAATAAGACACTCCCTATGATGATCCCGACTGTTTTCTTACTCACGATCCCATCTCCCCCAATTACTTTCGGCTTTTATTCTATATGTACTATTCTTCGAGATTATGAGTTGATAGTCCTTCTAGTATTTAGAAATAGAATCCTTATCTTACCATATATGAGAAGGATTTACGTGTGGGTTGGATTGGTTCAGCTGGAATCGTCGGAATGATTGGATCAATAGAAGTACTGCTAATATTTGGAGGGATTAACGGGATAAAGTTTCGTTCGTGGGGATTGCCAAGAGGTATGACATTCTATTCTTTGATTATTTTTAGCAGGGATGCTGTGACGCGTTGGACAATGTTGTGCCTATTCCCCAGCACCCCTGTATCTTTCTTTACCCTGATGGTTGGTGATCTAACCATTCATTTATTTAGTGACATTTTGTATAGAAAACACCTCTCCTTGAACCAGCCCTCTTGAGGTTGAGGGAATGCAGAATACTGGATGCCACTTTTCGTGATGGAAGAAGGAGGAATTGGAGTCTCACAAATGGTTTATTTCACCTTTTCTTGTCTGGTGTCTGGCTGGTTACCTAAGAACGAAATTCGTTCCTGAAAGAAATCGTCAACAAATTAAATCATTAAAGACAAAAAGGAGAATGACAAATGTCACCCCCTTTTTTAAATCTATATTCGAAATGAAGAATTAGTTAAAACGTTTATACCCGACAAACTTAGGGTTCCAATACGTATTACTCAATTTGGAGATGGTCACGCCGCTATCAGAAGCGTGGATGAATTCTCCGTTTCCAACGTAGATACCCATGTGACTGATTCCCGCTTTATACGTATTCTCGAAGAATACAAGGTCGCCAGCTTTCGGACTCGAAACAAGAGATGACTTGCTATAGTAGCCCTCTGTGTTCGTACGGGCAATCGATTGTCCCGCCTGGTTGAATACATAGTAGATGAATCCGCTGCAATCGAAGCCGGATGGTGATGTGCCTCCCCATGCGTATGGAGTGCCTACGTATTTCTTCGCAATGTCTACAACACTTGATGATGGCGTCTCTGATCCGCCGGAAGATCCTTTGATCGATAGTTTCTGACCAACATAAATCGTGTTCGAGCTTAATCCATTCCATGCCTTGATGTCTGAAACGTTCACATCATAACGGACAGCGATGTGCGATAAAGTGTCACCGGATTGTACCGTATAAGTACTGGATCCTGATGGTGGTGGCGTGGTTGTTCCTCCTGATGAAACGATCAACGTTTGTCCAGGGTGAATCACATCACTCGTTAAATTGTTCCAATCTCTCAGTTCAGCGACATACACATCGAACTTGGCACCGATTTTGGACAGATAATCACCGGATTGTACGGTGTACGTTTTCGCAGAAGATGGTGCAGATACTTCAAGCACTTGGTTTACATAGATCGTATTCGAGCTCAGGTTATTCCAGCTCTTAAGGTTTGAAACGGATGTATCATATTTATAAGCAATCACGGAAAGGGAGTCACCTGATTGTACGCGGTAAGAAGCCGCTTCCGTTGAATTGGCAGCCATTGTCGAAAGTAGTGCAGCAGTGGTAAAGGCAATAATTGTTTTCTTCAAAAAAATGTCTCCTTCATAAATAGTGTCGAATTTTAGTGCTTGTCCATTATCTATGAAAGAGACAAAGATTTTAATAGGCTAATATTCTTATATAAAGAAAAATCAGGAAGAAACCCCAGTATAATAAGGATTGGTACTTTATGGTCTTGTTTCCAATTCTACTTATAATGTGGTAACTCCAATACAAATGTGGTCCCGGATGGGGAACTATCCTTCAAATACAAATTTCCTCCCTGTGCCTTTGCCAGCATCTTACTAAAAGGTAGACCCAGTCCGAGGCCCCTAACTTTCAACTTTTTGTGCTCTCCTCTATAAAATCGTTCGAAGATGAGCTTCTGTTCGTTTTCCGGGATTCCGCTTCCGGTATCTTGAACTTCAATGGCGATTCGATTCTCTTTTTTCAGTAGGCGAACGATAAGTTCACCTTGATCTTCAGAAAGGGATTGTCGGCCGTTGTTTAACAGATTGATGAGAATCTGCTCGATTCGCAATGGATCGACTTGGGCTTCTACTTCCTCTAAGGACAGAGATAGATCAAAAGACTTCTCCACCTGTGTCTGCTCCCAATGCTTCGTAATATCCTCAACCAGTTCATTCATGTTGACCCATTCTGTTCGAATAGGGATCGCACCTGCAGAAAACGAGTTGAAATCAAGCAGGTCACCGATCATCCGCTGCAGCCTATCTACTTCTTTCAACGAAATGTCCAGGAATTCCTTTGCTTCACCCTCCGTCACCACTTCGTCTTTGACCGCTTGGATGAGGCCGCTGATCGATGTCACCGGTGTCTTCAAGTCATGGGTGACGCCAGCCAGCAATTCAGAGCGAAGTTGCTCCAGGTTCTGTAGTTTGGTGGCCATCTGTTGAAATGAATCGACGAGTTCATAGACTTCTTTCTCCTTCGCCTTTTGCTCAAGACTAATTTCGTAGTTTCCTTCACTCACAAGCATTGCCGCCTGGGCCACTTCTGCAATCGGCGCCGATAGTTTCCGCGATAGGTAATAGATGACCAGCCAGCCGAGGAGGGCAAGGCTAACGAGCATAATCGCGAGCAGTCGATACTCCTGATTGACCTTGGCAAGGTTTTTTTCCAATGTAATCATAACCACATAGCCAAGCACTTCATCCTCTGACTCAATCGGCTCACTAATGGCGTAAGCCTTCTCATGTTGATCTCCGTCCAGTTCAATTTCCACTTCCCTTTTTTCATAAAAAGAAGAAGGGATTTGCTGAAAAGGTGGCTGGCGATCTCTCGGACCACGAAAATGATCCTTATCTGATAGAACATGTCCTTCTGGATTGATCACATAGGTTAACGGCGGTTCGTCCAGCTGCAGGAATTTACTTCTTTCCTTCACAACATCCTTTAAGATAGGCGGGATCATAATCTGGCCATCACTGGTGACGATTCGATCTGCTACCTCTTGTGCCACTACATGGGTCAGGTTTAAACGGTTGTCGATGGTCGTTTTCCGGATCCAGAGTGCTGAGATAATGGCAATGACAAGGAGGCCAACAATGAGGGTGATTAAATAACGGGTTGTCCAATAGCGTAAGAGAGACGGTTTATTTTTCGTAAACACTGAACTGATACCCCAATCCTCGTAATGTTTTGATTTCCCCTTGTTCACTGGACCATCCCTCGAGCGACTTTCTGATTCGCTTAATCGCAAGGTCGACGGCACGGTCGCTTCCGTCATAATCGATTCCCCAGACGTTTTCGATCAGCTGCTCACGAGTAAAGGTTTGATTAGGATGCTCCGCGAGAAAGAGAAATACGGATAGATCTTTCGGAGTGAAGGTAACTTCGTTTCCGTTGAGGTCCACCCTGTGGGAATGCAGATTTATCTTTAACTGACCGTATTGTTTCGTATCACCTGATTCGAATATGGTCCGGGATCTTCGTAATACCGCCTGCACCCTCGCCACGACTTCCTCTCCGATGAACGGTTTGGAAATATAATCGTCAGCTCCTGACGTGAGACCTTTTAGACGATAATCCACATCACCAAGTGCTGTCAGCATGATGACCGGACAGGTACTTTCTTGTCTAATCGTGTGGAGGACCGACCAGCCGTCACCATCGGGAAGCATGACATCGAGTAGAATCAAATCAGGCCTATGAGTAGCAAACGCTTTGATGGCTTCCCTGCCTGAATAGGATTGAATCGTTGAGAAGCCGTTTTTTTCTAAGTAAGCTTTCAGAACACGGGATATGGTGATTTCATCTTCAACAATTAAAATAGTTTTCATTGGGATTCCTCCTATAGGTGAATTATAAAGGAAAAGGGGAAGAACAGGTGGAGTTTTCATGAAAATAGAGAGTGCCGCTGGGCAGCACTCTCCTAAATGAAAAGGGGGGGCTTGTTACAAGGTTACATCTTCATAGGACGTGTTCTCTTCAGGTACTGTATTGTCATCGGTTGTTTCTGATTGATCCTGATTTTGCTTAGAGCCTTTAAAATGGCCTCCTCGATGGGATTTCTCAGGTGGTTTCACACCTAGCTCCTCAAGTTGGGTACGTGCCTCTTCACGAGTCAGCGTGCCGTCGATCACTTTCTTTAGTATCTCCTGTGCTTTTACCTTTGTTTCTTCATTTAATTCTTCAAAGGGATCCGGCATTTGCTCAAGATCCATGTCTACTCCTAATTCATCCAGCTGAGCTTGTGCTTCCTCCTGTGTGATCAGTCCTGCGGCATATTGGTCACGGATGTCATGGGTTTTCTTGTGGGTCTCTTCATCCATTCCCATTCGATCGCCCTTCGGGAACGGTTTGTCGATTCCTAACTCTGCTAATTTGACTTGTGCTTCTTCTTCTGTGATTTCTCCTGCTTCTACCTGACTCTTGATATCATCGAGTTGTTGACGGGTCTCTTCATCTAATGGCTCGCGATCATGACCGTGCTGTGGCGGTTTGATTCCCAGTTCATCTAATTTTTCCTTTGCCTCTTCTTTTGTCAGCTCTCCCGCTTCTACCTGACTGCGGATATCATCGAGCTGTTGGCGGGTTTCTTCATCTAATTTCTCAAATTGGTGTCCCCCACGTTTTCCAAATCGTGGTTTTACGCCTAGCTCTTCCAGCTGATCATGGGCTTCTTCCTTCGTAATCGTCCCAGCGTCCACTTGTTCTTTGATTTCTTTCACTTTGGCTTGGGTTTCTTCATCTAAATTGTCCATCCACGGAGCCTGCTCCTGTATGGTGGATTCCGGTTGAGTCGTTGTTGTATCTTCCTGAGTGGCTGCGTACGCAGTCGGTGCCACAATCGCAAGAGATAAAGCACCCGCAATAAACTTTGTTGATAATACGTTTAACATGTTTTCTACCTCCAAATGGTTTGTATGGTTCGTCCTTACAATTGTTATCATAATGGGCGAATGTGTCAGGAGAATGTCAGGGTAGAAAAAGTTTTATTCATCTTTTTATACTCCAAGCCTCCACCTCTTGCAGTCCGAACAGCCAATTTATTTTTTAATATTGAAAACGCCTTCACTTCTCCATTGACAACTTGTATATACATGAATACAATATACTTATATCTTGTATATACAACATCCCTACGTAGTGAAAGTGCTTTTTATATCGTAAGTTTTTCAACAAAGCATAGAGTGAAGCGTTTTTCACATACGATTTAGGGGAATTCCATTAATAGAAAATGAAAGCGGGTACATGGGAGCTTTCGATTTTTCACGGGGGGGTGCCTGTCACCTTTCCCGATTCCAAAGGAGGGAATTTCATGAGCGTGAAACGAGAAGACGTTCTGGAAATTATTGAAGCGATTGGCGGCAAGGATAATATTCGCACGGCCACTCATTGTGTGACTCGTCTTCGCCTAGTGCTGAATGATGAGAAAAAGGTGGATAAAGAAAGATTAGAGGCAATTGATCTGGTGAAGGGTTCATTCTCTTCCAACGGTCAGTTCCAGGTTGTCATCGGACAAGGTCTTGTGAATAAAGCGTATCAGATTTTAGCAGAGGAAACCGGTATTGAACAGGCATCAAAGCAAGATGTAAAGGATGCTGCCACTCAGAACTTGAATCCCCTGCAACGTGCGATTAAGGTACTGGCGGATATCTTCATCCCGATCTTACCGGCGATCGTAACGGCTGGTTTGTTGATGGGTCTGAATAATATTCTGACCGGGCCTGGGATTTTCTTCGACAAAGATACCTCGGTTATTGATGTATACCCGCAATGGGCAGATTTAACGAACATCATTAACTTAATTGCTAACACAGCTTTCGTGTTCTTACCGGGACTCATTGGTTGGTCGGCGGTTAAGCGCTTTGGTGGAAGTCCGCTGCTTGGTATTGTACTAGGTCTAATGCTTGTGCATCCTGACTTATTGAATGCCTGGACTTATGGTACAGCTGAGAAAATTCCAACATGGAATCTATTCGGCTTGGAAGTGGACAAAATCGGTTACCAAGGACAAGTCTTACCGATCTTATTTGCTTCATTATTATTAGCTAAAATTGAGAAGTTCTTGGATAAACGTGTTCATGACTCAATCAAGTTGTTGGTTGTGGCCCCTGTTGCGTTATTGATTACCGGTTTCGCAGCATTCATCCTGATCGGACCTGTCACATTCTTCGTTGGAAACATGCTAACGGACGGGGTTATTTGGGTGTTCGACCACTTCTCCTGGTTGGGTGGACTATTATATGGTGGGTTGTATGCGGTGATGGTCATCACGGGGATGCACCATACCTTCCTTGCAGTGGATTTACAACTTGTTTCGAACTCAGGCGGGACTTTCCTATGGCCGATACTGGCACTATCCAATATCGCTCAGGGTTCTGCAGCACTGGCCATGATGTTCGTAGCGAAGAAGGAAAACGAAAAACTGCGTGGACTGGCCGGAACCTCTGCCCTTTCCGCTTATCTAGGAATTACGGAGCCAGCGATGTTCGGGGTCAACTTGCGCTATAAATACCCGTTCATCTCGGCATTGATTGGGTCTGCTATGGGTGGTGTGTTACTCGCAATGACGGGGACGAAAGCATTCTCCATCGGTGTTGGTGGACTTCCGGGAATCCTGTCCATTAAATCAGAATATTGGCTGCCATTCGCAATTGGAATGCTCATCGCAGTTGTCGTACCATTCGTCCTGACAATGATCTGGTCAAAATTTAGTAAAAACGAAGTTGTATAAAAAGCTCTAGAGAGAGAAAATAATTGCACTAACTTGTATATACAAGTTAAACTAAAGGGGACAAATCCATTCTTACCACACGCCTGTTCAGGTTACGTGGATTGAATATTTGTCTCCCTTTTTATAGGGACGGACCTTCAAATCTGCTGTATTTGAAGCGTCCTTTCCTATTAAATAAGGATTTATGACGTAACATGGAAGGTCCGTCCCTCAACAAAGACCGACCTTCAGTTAGCAAACCGCATAGAAACAATAATGAGACGTAATAAATGTGGCGGATGAGTAGGAAAAGTGAGGTCCGTCCCTCACGAATTTAGTAAAGGATGGTGCATGTTGTATGAAGCAGCCTTGGTGGAAGAAGTCGGTTGTGTATCAGATTTATCCGAAGAGTTTTTATGATACGTCTGGGAATGGCGTTGGGGATATTAAGGGGATTACGGCGAAGTTGGATTATTTGAAGGAGCTTGGGGTTGATGTGGTGTGGATTACGCCGATCTACAAGTCTCCGCAGAATGATAATGGCTATGATATTAGTGATTATTTCAATATTCACGATGAGTATGGGACGATGGAGGATTTTGATGAGCTGTTGGAACAGGCTCATCAGCGTGGGATCAAGATCATCATGGATATCGTCATCAACCATACATCAACAGAGAATCAGTGGTTCATTGAGTCCCGCAAGTCGAAGGATAATGAATACCGTGATTTCTATATATGGAAGGATGGCAAGCCTGATGGTACCGAGCCAACCAACTGGCAGTCCAAGTTTGGCGGCAACGCTTGGCAGTACGATGAGGCTACCGGGCAATACTATCTTCACCTCTTTGACGTCACCCAGGCTGACTTAAACTGGGAGAATGATGAGGTCAGGCAGAAGCTGTACGACATGATGCACTTCTGGTTGAAAAAGGGCGTCGACGGATTCCGTTTAGATGTCATCAATCTTATCTCGAAGGATCAGGACTTCCCTGACGACGATGGTTCAGTCGCTCCCGGAGATGGACGCAAGTTTTACACAGACGGACCCAAAGTCCACCAATATATGAAGGAAATGAACAAGGAAGTATTCTCTCACTACGACATCATGACTGTTGGGGAAATGTCTTCTACAACGATCGATCACTGCATTAACTATTCAAATCCTGATCGTCACGAGCTCAGCATGACATTCAATTTTCATCATCTGAAAGTGGATTATCCGAACGGAGAAAAATGGTCGGTTGCTGATTTTGATTTTCTGAAATTAAAGGAAATCCTCTCCACCTGGCAGCGTGAAATGCACAACGGTGGCGGCTGGAATGCCTTATTCTGGTGCAACCACGATCAGCCCAGGATCGTCTCCCGTTATGGAAACGATGGCAAGTATCGTAGCGAATCAGCGAAGATGCTCGCAACAACCATCCATATGATGCAGGGAACGCCTTATATCTATCAAGGGGAAGAATTCGGGATGACGAATCCGAAGTTTACCAGCATCGGTGAATACCGAGATGTTGAATCCATTAACATCTTCAATCGTTTAAAAGAGCAAGGGAAATCAGAAAGCGAGATATTAGAGATTCTCCGTCATAAATCCCGTGATAATTCTCGAACACCGGTCCAGTGGAATGGCGAAGAGAATGCAGGATTCACGAGTGGCACCCCCTGGATTCCAGTGGCGAAAAACTATCAGGAAATTAATGCAGATCAAGCTCTTAAAGACAAAAACTCTGTTTTCTATCATTACCAAAAGCTGAACCGCCTTCGCAAGGAATATGAACTCATTGTGGATGGGGACTATCAGCTGATTTTAGAAGATCACCCTGGTATTTTCGCCTATGTGCGGAATGCTGACGGGGAAAAATTACTTGTAGTGAATAACTTTTATAGTCACGAGGCAGAATTCACTCTTCCTTCAGAAGTCCAAGTAGAAGGATGGTCCAGTGAGGTTCTGTTATCGAACTACGATGACACTACTAATGAATATGAGAAAATTACACTGCGTCCGTTTGAGTCGATTGTGTTCCGGCTTACAGAATAAGCACCCTTTAAAAAGAACGTTTTAGGCTCAATGTCTAAACGTTCTTTTTAATTGTAATGGCTCTATTGTTGATGTTAGGCATAAAAAGGGAACTTCCATAAATCAGGTAGTTCCCTTTTAATATTATTGCCTTATCTAACTAAGGATATGGTCACTAAAACAAGGGGAATTTTCCTTATTAATGCCTCTCAATACGTATCACATCATCAGAAGGGGTAAGGTATCCTTTTTCTACTATTGAAAAGTCAGCACCTTGACGCTCTATCTCAATATATTGAACGACTTTTTCTTTGTTAAGGAAAACCATAAGATATATATCGTCTCTAGTATCTATATTTGATGGGTCATTAAAATCAGAACCTAACTGCTCTTCTATGCCATCTTGTGTACTATAAGGGGTGAAAAGGAAAGCTTTATCCCAGTCGAAAGTCGTCAATGATTTAAGATTTATCTCACTTTTATTTTTTTCCCCAACAACAGAATAAATGCCTTTTTCTAAGTCTGTATTATGCTTGACATTGCTTTGGCTACACCCAGCTAATAATAGTAAAAGAAGGAAAAAAACATATATTTTCTTCAAGTTAAGTCTCCTTTCATTTAATAATGATACTAAGATGCTTTTAGGGATATCTTAACGGTACTGCCTGTAAGTTTACATTAGTTCCCGTAAATCAATTAATCAACAACTATCTTTAACAGAGCCATTTTGATAGTAAAAAGGATGACTTTAACGGCTGTCACCATGGCAATCACAACTTACATAGTTCCCCCTCCCCTCTTTTCATATAGTTTAAATACTCCAACAAAGAAGATATGAATCCATGCAAATAAAAACATTGTCAACCTGTTAAATTTTAAGTTAACATTATAAGGAAATAGTGGCATACTTAATTAAAAAGGGGGTACACTTCATGACTACATCCACCCAAACCAACTCCACCCTCAAGGTGATCGAACAAAAGAGAATAGAGCTCCAAAAAATTGCACACCTATTTGGGTTTACACACCCGGCAACCCTTCGTCTAAGCGAAGAACTTGATACCTTATTTAACCTTTACGAATCAACTAAAAAAAGACAGGGTTGATTGATTCAACTCTGTCTTTGCCTATACTACTCTGCTTTCTCCTCTTCGCCTTCACTAGCCAAAAAGAAAATCGCCGCAACCTTCCATCCATCTTCTTTCTTATGGAACACTGTTACCTGCTTGCCAGAACGTGTCACTTCTTTTTCACTATTCGGGTCCTTAGTTGTCGCTTTAATCTCTGCATAGACGTCCGCTTTCTTACCAGACGCATAGTTGATGATTTTCACATTATCAACCGTACGCTTCGAATCGACTGAATCAAAGATTTGTTTCACATACCTTTCTTCATCTTCGTACTTGAAGTTCACCGGTGTCTTCGAGATCACACTCATGTATGAGTCGAAATCTTCTTCATTAAATGCATTGATATATTGATCAAAGGCTTCGTTGACTGCCTTTTTTTCTTCTTCTGGAATACCCTCAGCCTCTTTCAACTCGCTCGCATCCTCCACGATTTGCGTCATCTGAGTCAGTGATGCCGCTTCATCTGTCGCAGGGTCTTCATTTGGGCTTACCTCTTCAGTCTTCTTTGCTGTCTCTTCTTTCTTCTCTTCGTCTGCTCCACAAGCACCTAGCAATAACGTGCTCATGCCAATTCCCAACATGATTTTCTTCCAATGCTGTTTCGACAATGCTCTTCACCCTTTTCTAAAATTTGCGCTATCTCCATTCTATTGAAAATATTCACAACACTCAAGTTGAATCTCATTTCTTCCTATTAAATATGGTAAAATAATAAATGGTGATATGATGACGAAAAGCAATAAATACAATCAAATCTTTGAAGACCTCTCAAAAAAAATACAAAATGGTATCTATACAGCGAATTCGATCCTGCCATCAGAGAACGAGCTCACGATCATTTATTCAACTTCCCGTGAGACGATTCGTAAAGCGCTTACACTATTGGCTCAGAAAGGGTTCATTCAGAAGCTGCGTGGCAAAGGGTCCCTGGTACTGGATGTGTCTAGGATGAGCTTTCCGATTTCAGGGCTTGTAAGCTTTAAAGAGCTGCAAACTTCCATGGGGCGGGATCAGATCGAAACATTCGTTCACGACTTCGGATTGGTCCGGGCCGATGATCAGATTGCTACCCAGCTCGAAACGACAAGAGACGCTGAAGTATGGAAAGTAGTCCGCTCCCGAAGAATCGGTGGTGAAAGGATTATCCTCGACAAGTCTTTCTTTTTAAAAGAACAAATCCCTTTGCTGACCAAAGAAATCTGCGAGAACTCCATTTATGAGTATCTCGAAGGCGAATTGAAGCTCCCCATCGATTTTGCAAAAAAAGAGATTGTGGTGGAAGAGTGTACCGATGAAGACCGGGAGCATCTCGATTTAAATGACTATGATCATGTGGTGGTCGTGAAAAATTATGTTCATTTGAAGGATGCGACGTTGTTTGAGTACACCGAATCGCGCCACCGGTTGGATATGTTCCGATTTGTTGATTTTGCACGGAGAAAGCATTAACGGTGGGTCCACTTCCTGGTTGGGGAGTGGATTTTTTGATAAATCCCCGTGACATGCCACTTTGTCACTATGCTTCCTGATTTCTATAAGGCATTGGTGGTGGATGATAGGAATAAGTACGAAATCATCACAAGGCTATATCATTAGCCATGTGATGTTATGAGTTCAATTCCACAATGTGTTAGCCTGTTGTCGAAAATTTCTATTGCATCATGTTCCTTCAGTTATTTATACGCCCCCATTGCATCAAACATCTTCATAATAAAAGACCAGTTCCGATTACTCGAACTGGCCTTTCCTTCTTCACTCGCTGGGTACACTTTGGGTCACTTCCTGTTTTTCTTCCGTTTCCATTATGTTCACAGCCTGATCTTGATCAGAAGATTCCTCTGCTTCATTCTCATTTACATCCGGTTGATCCGGACTTGAAGTCTCTTCTTCTATTTGAGGTTGGTCTGTTGTTTCATCTTTTTGTTCAGCCTCTTCAGCAGGTGGTGGCTCCGCTTCTTCCACTTTTTCTTCCTCTTCAACAGTTGAAGGTTTTTCTTCCTCACCTGTTTGTTGATCGTCCACCTCACCATTATCCGGTACTTCTTTATCCGCTTCTTCTACACTCTGCTTATCCTCTTTATCCACCTGCTCATCTATGCTCTTTTCTTCGTCAGGCATCATTGTATTTTTCAATTCCGTTTGGTCGACTGCTACTGTATGGTTTTCATCCACATAGTGAATGAACCCTTGTACTCGATAGGTTAACGAGGTTTCATCACACTCACCGGTCCACTTTGTCATATCTTCCGGATTCGTATTCATGGATTCCCCTGGTTTCAGCTTCTGACTTGCCAATTCTTCATTACCATTACTGGTTAAAAAGGATACGGTTACGGTCGTACTCATATCTGAAATATTCTTTACAGAGAGCGAGTTCTGCATGGTGCAATTATTACCATATTGTACGTCTGAAGCTTGTATTTGCAGTAAATCTTCAGTCGTGGCATTGTGTATGGTGCCGGATGCACTCGTTTCAGAAGTAAACCATGCATACGTTCCAGGTAATGAACTTAAAGTAGTTGAAATTAGATAGATAGAGGACAATAGTAGGAATGTGCAGATAGCAATAAGGGATCCATTCCCTTTCCGTATAGTATGTAGCTGTTTCATTCGTATCTCCCTTCTATAAAGATAGGCAGCCGGAGTGCGACTGCCTCATCCATTCATTTCTTATTTTCCGAATTTAGCACCTTGGTCAGTCTGCTTCGCTTGAACCATCAGATTCCCATTATAGGTAGCTCCTTGGTACTCGTTACCAGCACTTTGGTCAAGCTTCACATCAAATGCCATTGTGATGTATTCATCTTCTTCCAGTGTGAAGAACTCGTCTTTGCCAAACTTAAACGTTTTATCTCCTTCTGATGCTGATTTTGCAAGAGCTGACATGGCTTGCACTTCTTCCACTGTTGCCTCTCCGGTAACCACCTCTACTCCTTTAGGTAATGAAGCAACCGCCGATTTAGCCATGCTCATTGTCGGATTATGATGTCCGTTAAAGAAGCCTTTTTCCCAAGCCATTCTCCAATCATTCAACTGATCCATATCTGGCATTGCTTTATATTTAAACGCCATATAGTAAATTTTGTATGGATCTGCTGAAGCTTTATCCACAGAACCCGTATAGGTCAATTTTAAATTTTGTTTTAAATCCCCTGTGTTCTCCAGCGTAACAAAGTCCCCATAAACTACTTGGGATGGAGCGAATTTAGCTGCCGTAAAGAGCGGAGTTGTGATTGCTTCCCCGTTATTCACTGATAAATTTCCTGTATCGATGGTTCCTACTGCAGAAGTACTTGACGTGAACCAAGAATATGTACCATACCCTGCACTTACGACTAAAGCTCCTGCCAAAGATGTTGCTAATAATGCTTTTTTTACTGTTTTCATACTAAAAATTCCTCCTCTGATTTTGTTTTATATAGATCTTTCATTGAACCCATATACTATTGAGCCTTTGTAGATACTGTGTTTTCTTTTCTTTTCAGATGACTGTTCACACGGTCGAACACTTCCATCATGATAAATAGAAGAAATGGCAGTAGGACAAATATTGAAAATCCAAGTTTACTGGAAATGAATTTAGCCACGAAACCTGCATTTGGAAGAATTACGGCAACCTCTCCAATCAAGTGATCAGGCTTCACCTTCCAGCTGTCTTCTACATTGTTATTGTCTCCTTTAGTAAGAAATCCTTCAGGGGTCGTATCTACCACTCGGTGTGTGACAACCTTTTGATCCGCTGTTTGAAAGGTGATGATTTCGTTCTTTTTAACGTCCGTTGCGTCTTTTTCTTTGACAAAGATCATGTCACCTGCACTGATTTTCGGTTCCATACTGTTTGTCAGGACTGTTAAAGGCTTGTACCCAAAGAACGATGGGATTTTAGTAGGATCCTTTTGAGCTTGATAGGTTACAAATAAGAGAAACACGATACAGCATAGAGCGGAAATCGACAGGAGATAAGTGAACATTTTCAACATTTTTCTTTTCAATTCATCACATCCTCCTATGGTAGTTATCGCCTGTAATCACAAATCTACTAGACTTAGATAAATGTGTCAACGTTATAACGAACAAAAACGTTCGTTAAAAAACGACAAAATACTCTATCATTTCTATTTTTGAAATAGATTCATTCTTGGTGCAAAAATCAAGATCTAGCAAGGTTTGAAGTACTCAATCATGTGAATAATCGAAGTGAAAGTAAAGAAAAGCCCCTCTCAATAATGTCGTAATTTGATGAGCGACTCTTCTACCAAAGTGATTTTCAATAGAATAATATGAGAATGTACCAAAAAACATTTAGGGGGTAACGTATGAACAAGTTATTCAAATCAGGAATCACTTCGGTTGTCATGGCAGGAACGTTGTTTGCTGGTATTCCAGTCAGTTCATCTGTTTCGGCAAGTGTAGTGACAGAAAGCAGTGTAAAAGAATCGGCTTCACATTTTAAAGGGACGTTGGATGCGGCGTTGATTAATGATGAGAGATTGCTAGCTTCATTGATCAAGCAAGGGAAGATTTCAGCCAAAGCTTCTGATGCTTCCAAGCAAAAAGCGTTGGAAAAGTATATTGAATTAAAAGGAAAGAAAGTAGAGGATGCGAACGCAAAAGATCCCATTGCTCCTAAAGTGAAAGCAGCGGAATCTGAAAAGCATCAGAAGTTTAAAGACGAAACAAAGAAAAGCAGTGGGAAATTGCAAGGAAATACGAAGCATCCTGATCCGGTGAAGGAATCACCATCACCTGGTATAGCAAAGAAAGGGAAGCTACTTACTTTGATGGTAGAGTACTCGGATTTCTCACATAACAAAATCAAGCCAAGTGAAACGGATAACTACTATTCTGATTACAACACTAAGCACTTCGAAGATATGATTTTTGGGGACAAAGGAGTAACCGGTCCTAATGGTGAAACATTCGTTTCTCAAAAGCAGTATTATGAAGAGCAATCGGGCGGGACTTATACAGTCGAAGGTAAAGCATACGGGTGGCTCAAGGTACCAGGTACAGCAGCTTATTATGGAGCAGACAGAGCTTCAGGGGGACATGACAATGTGACTCCTGGTGGATCGAAGCAATTAGTAAAAGATACTTATGCTGCAGCAATCGCAGCAGGAATCCCCCTTAAAGATTATGACTTAGAAGATCCACATGATTTAGATGGTGACGGTAACTTCTGGGAGCCAGATGGATTAGTCGATCACTTACAAATTATCCACTCCGGTATGGGACAGGAAGCTGGAGGCGGCTCATTGTATGATAATGCCATTTGGTCTCACCGATCTGCTGTCTTCTTTGATCCGGATGGACTTGGAAACGGGACGCCAGGATTCTATGATTACACGATGATGCCTGAAGATGGAGCGACAGGTGTATTCGCTCATGAATATGGCCATGACTTAGGATTACCTGATGAATATGACACGATTTACTCAGGTGCTGGGGATGCGGTTGAATACTGGTCAATCATGTCTGCAGGCTCATGGGCAGGTAAAGTACCGGGTACTGAACCGACTGGTTTCTCTCCTTGGGCGAAATCTTATTTACAATCAACACTTGGTGGAAAATGGACAAAAGCGACAGTTGTCGACTTTGACGATTTAAAGAAAAAAGGGACAACATTATTGCTCGACCAAGCTAATTCTCCGAACGGACAAAACCATCAGGCGATTCAAGTGAATTTACCTGAGAAGAAAACACCAGTAAATACTCCTGCTTCTGGAAGCTATGAGTATTGGGGTGGGCAAGAAGATGAAACGGATACAAATATGGTGACGGATGTTGATTTAACAGGTAAATCTTCTGCAAAGCTAACATTTGACGCCTGGTATGATATTGAAGAACAATGGGATTTCGGATTTGTCCAAGTATCAACGGATAATGGGGCAACCTGGAAGTCTTTAGGGAACGAAAATACTAGAAGCGATGTGGTTCCTGAAGGATATCCTACGATCTTGAACTCTATGCCAGGATTCACAGGTACTTCAGATGGCTGGGAAGCTCAAACATTTGATCTAAATCAGTACGCAGGACAAAAAATCAAATTAAGACTTCGCTATGCATCTGACTGGGGTGCAACACAAACTGGCTTATTCGCTGATAACATCAAAGTCGTTGCAGACGGTGCAACTATTGTCAGTGATGGTGCTGAATCGACCAGTTCTCCATTCACATTCAATGGATTTGAACGCTTCGACGGAAACAAATATGTGGACCATTATTACTTAATGGAATGGCGCAACCAGCAAGGTGTAGATAAAGGACTGGGGCACATCGCACGTGGAAGCTCGTTAATGAGCTACGATGGCGGTCTGGTCGTCTGGTATGTCGATGATACCTTCACTGATAACTGGACAGGAATTCATCCTGGAGACGGTTTCCTTGGAGTGGTGGATGCACATGATGACACGAATTTAATGTGGAGTACAGGAGTAGCAGCCACTAGTAGATACCATGTGGCAGACGCAGCATTCAACTTCATGCCTACATCAGGATTGAACCTGATATATCCTGGTCAAACCCTGACTCTGCCAAGTCAGCGTGGAGTTCCATTGTTTAATGACATGAAAGATTATAACAACTCCTACTTACCAGATGCAGGACGTAATATCAGCCATTACGGAATGAAGGTTCTGGTGAATGATCAAGCGAAAGACAAATCGGTTGGTTCAATCATTTTGTCAAAATAGAATAGCAGGTTGATCGTATACCTCTTGAACAAGGGTTGGGTTTCACATCTCCTTGTTTAAGGGGTTTTTTCATTCAATAAACCATTGCTGTTTCCTTAAGAGATTGTTGCAATTACATTAGCTACTAGATCGGCTAATAGACATGTCGGTTTTACATAGCATCCCCTTAACCGGTTTTGCATAAGTTGCTAACGATGGAAAAATCAATGAATCGATATTTTTGCACACTTAGCTCGCTCTGATCCCTTGACAACGAGGGTTCAATCGTCTGATTTTGTGTAGAAACCCCCTTCTTCTTCTCAACTATGATTGAAATATGCTGAAGTTATACCACTTTTAGCTTAGGTGATAGCCTAAACTTGTTTAATAAATTCATTTTGAGAGGCTACATATCGAGAATCACTTTCCCCCACCTTTATTATGAGCCAGTCCCACTATTTATGGGCCTCTACTAAAAGTTATGAGCCAGTTTCAAGAAGTTCTGAGCCGTAATTCTGATATATAAGCCACATTTCAATTTTATGAGCCATTTGTCGAAAATTATTAAGCTGAAGAAAGGTTCATACACGTTCTGCTAACTATTTGCACCTTCAAACTTCCTGTAGTTCCCGATACCTTCTCAGCCAATTTCTAACAGAAAAAAACGGCCCTCCACGAAGAAGGGCCGCTCTCTCAACAACAAATTCACAATACACATAACTCTCTAAACGTTATCGTACTTCCACCCAACCATTCTTAATTGCAGTCACAACTGCCTGGGTACGGTCGTTCACGTTCATTTTTTGAAGGATGTTACTTACATGGTTTTTAACCGTTTTTTCACTAATGTATAATCCTTCACCAATTCCACGGTTACTCTTACCATCAGCAAGCATTTGCAGTACTTCACACTCACGACGAGTTAATAGGTGAAGCGGGCGGCGAACTTCGGATTGCTGGAATCCACCTGTGTTCTGGGCGTTTGCCAGGCGCTTGTATTCTGCTACCAGGTTGTGGGTTACCTTCGGATGAACGTAAGATCCGCCTTCTGCGACGATTTTCACGGCGTCAACAAGGGCATCTGAGTCCATTTCTTTTAATAGGTAACCAAGTGCACCTGTTTTCAGCGCATGGTTTACATAGTTTTCGTCATCGTGAATCGATAAGATAATGACTTTCGTATCCGGATACTTGGCCATTAATTCACGAGTCGCTTCCACGCCGTTTATTTCAGGCATATTAATATCCATGAGGACAACGTCAGGTTCATGTGTTTCTACCAGGTTCATCGCTTCTGAACCGTCATCTCCTTCTGCTACTACGTTGAAAGAAGATTCAAATTCGAGAATTCGTTTAACCCCTTCTCTGAAAAGCTGATGATCGTCAATGATAACAATATTTGTTGCCATGTCTTTCGCCTCCCTAAACCTTGGAAAAATTTACGTATTAAGCGGTACCTGGATCAGAATGACCGTTCCAGCCCCTACTTTCGAGTCAATCGTGATGTCCCCTTCGAGAAGGTCGACACGTTCTTTCATCCCCATGATGCCAAAGGATCCTGTTTTTTGTTTTTCTTTATCGAATCCTTTGCCGTTGTCTTTGACAACAACTGTTATTTGGTCTTTCTTTACTTCTACTTTAACTTGAATATGTGTAGATTGAGCGTGCTTAAGGGCATTCTGGACACTTTCTTGTACTAATCGGAACAGAGCGACTTCGAATTTTGAAGGAAGTCTGATATCGAGCCCCATATTGACAAATTGAATCGAGGTCTCCTGGTTATACTCTTCGATTGTACTCAAGTACTTTTTGAGGGTCGGTATCAACCCCAGGTCATCGAGCGCCATTGGTCTAAGGTCGTAAATGATGCGACGAACCTCATAAAGAGCTGAGCGGACCATTCGTTTGAGATCGCGTATTTCCTTGATGGCATCTTCTGTACTCTTTTCTCGATACACACGTTCGATTAAATCGGAACGAATCAAGACATTTGCCATCATTTGTGCAGGTCCGTCATGAATTTCCCGGGATAAGCGTTTTCGTTCATCCTCTTGTGCCTCAATAATCTTGAGACCGAAATCCTGACGCTGCTTCGCGTCCTCTAATGCCTCGTTAACCTGCCTTAAGTCACTATTTAAATAATTGAGAACGACCGATATTTGTGAGCAAAGATTTTCTGCCCGTTCAATCGTATCTCCGAGTGATCGCATGCGTCTTTCCAGTTCATCCCTGCGCTCTCTCAGCTGCTTTTCCTGCTGTCTATTCATGGAAAGCTTCATCTGCAGGTCATGAGCTTTCTCATATGCTTCTCTTACCTGGTCTTCTGAATAGGTCTGAAAATGCTTGCTTACCTCAGAGAGCCTGAGCCTTGCAAACTTCGATTTCTGATGGAGAGCATCCCCTTCATCAATCACCTTCACAACCATTTCTTTTACTTCTAGTAGCTCACTTACCAAATCTTCATAATCATTTCGACATTGCTCGCCAATCTGGAAGATTTCATCCTTACTTTCGTCAACCGTATCGACCATCTTTTTCAGGATGCTATCTAACATCTTGGTGTCTATTTTTTTTAGTGACACGGTACACCCCTCTTTTGTTCCACAATAGTAGTCAACCTAGCATAAAGCTTCATGATCACTATACTCACATAATAACAACGGGTATTTCCAAGTTTGAATTTCAGTCTTTTCTTCATGTCGATAGACCTACTAATCATCTACAAACAAGTACCTATTATCATTTCAATGAAAAATCATTAAACTCCTTTATTCATCTAGGCATATTCCTACGTAATACCTCTACCAAGGGATCATTCGCTCCAGGAAAAGTAAGAGAATGAATGGCAAATATCTAGACCATTCGACGTCCTATATGAGCATTGGAACAACAGAAGTATTACTATCAGCGTCCATTATACCATGTCATAAATTGTCGGAGATTAAAGTTTGATTACATTGTATTACCATTATTTCATGTGAAACCAGTATTTCACCTGAATTGACAGGCTTTATAGTACTCAAGTTGTGCATTGTCTCTTCAATTTCTATATAGTATATGTATGAGAAATTGTACGAAATTTGTCGTAAGTTTCGACAATAGTGAAAGGAGAAATACGATTGCTACATCACTATAACACCGTAAAAGGTTACGGAGAACATGAAATCAATATCGAACGGTCCAGATTTATTACCTACGTGAATCGTGTAGAAACTGAGGAAGAAGCCCAGGAATTCATTTCCACTATCAAGAAGAGGCATCATGACGCCAATCATAACTGTTCTGCTTATATGATTGGTGAAAATAATCTGATCCAAAAAGCGAATGATGACGGGGAACCAAGCGGAACTGCTGGAGTGCCGATGCTTGAGGTGCTAAAAAAACGTAATCTTAAAGACACAGTGGTAGTGGTGACTCGTTATTTCGGAGGTATCAAGCTTGGTGCCGGTGGATTGATCCGTGCGTATGGGCGATCTACTTCTGAAGGGCTTAATGCAACAGGCAGTGTGGAAAGACGGCTTATGCGTATCATGAAAACCACTATCGATTACACATGGCTAGGGAAAGTCGAAAATGAAGTGAGGTCTTCTCACTACCAGTTAAAATCGATTCACTACCTGGAGACGGTTGAGGTGGAAGTGTATGTAGAAGAAGGGTCAAAAGATCAGTTTATAGAATGGATGACTGAGCTTACAAACGGTCAAGGGGACATTCAAGAGACCGACGTAGAGTATCTAGAAATCGACATATAGAAGAAGCTACAAGAGGGACGGACCTTGGCCATCAAGGTCCGTCCCTCTTGTAATACAAATTTCATTTTACGGTATCATGGGTATCGTAGTACAATAGAATTTGGAATAATTCGTCGAAAATTGTTATTGGTATCACTACTCGAAGAAGGAGTTTTATTACATATGTCGATTGAAAAGGCTAATCGTAACAATATGAAAAAGAAGAAACGCAGGAGAAGGATTGTTTTCTTCCTCATCATTCCACTCCTTATCGTCACGTTTTCTGTAGCTGGGTATGGAGCGCTATTGTATAAAAAAGCTGAAACTGTCTTTAATGACTCTTACAACAATATTGATGGCCGGGAGAAGTCAGATCTTCGCGAAGAAAAGGTCGATCCGAATATTGATAATGTATCCATCCTGTTTATCGGGGTTGATGAGAGTGAAACACGAAATTTCGGATCCACTACTCGTTCCGATGCCCTGATGCTTGCCACTTTAAATGAAAAAGATAAATCCGTCAAACTCGTAAGTATCCCACGTGACTCCTATGTTTACTTACCCGAAGTAGGATACAAGACCAAAATCAACCACGCCCATGCATTTGGCGGTCCAAAAGCTTCTATTGAAGCAGTTGAAACCATGTTCAACATCCCCGTCGACTACTATGTGAAAATGAACTTCAATGCGTTTATTGATGTCGTTGACGCACTGAACGGCATCAATGTAGAAGTACCGTATGAACTATACGAGCAAAACTCCAAAGATAAAGCCAATGCCATCCATTTACTTCCGGGAGAGCAGAATCTTGATGGAGAAGAAGCTTTAGCATTAGCAAGAACCCGTAAACAGGATAATGATATTGAACGGGGGAAACGCCAACAGGAAATCTTGAAAGGCATAATGAAGAGAGCTGTATCTGCCAATGCCTTGACCAAGTACGATGATATCATCCAGGCAATCGGAGACAATATGGAAACCAATATGACTTTTGATGAGATGAAAGCATTGTCCAGTTATGGATTAAAGAAAAAATTGGACATGAACACACTCTCACTTGAAGGTGAGGATACTTACATCGATAACATCTACTATTGGTTGCTTGATGATACGAGTCTTGCCAATACTAGTATCGAATTACAGGATCACCTTGAAATCAACCGGACCACGGCTGGTGAAGAGGATCCTTCTTCATATGAATGAATGAATAAAAGGCTGCAGAAGATGCTAAGTAGTCCCGTTTTGGAATGGACGAACCAAAATATCGATCTTTAACAAGACCATTCTTGGCACTCTAATCTGCAGCAACTTTATATAGACAAAAGACTCGTCGATTATTGACGAGTCTTTTGTCTATATAAAGAAACCTCATCTACCCTGTAAAGCGAATTTCACCACCTATTATTCAGAAATTTAACTTCACGTCTACTCACCTTTTCTGAATGTTCTATACCTCATTCGAAAGTAACTGAATTCCACTTGAAAAAAGTAGTATTTTGTAAACAAATAAGCATATAGCATATATTCTCAAACTTAAATGATTGTAAAATAAATAAGGAATACCAACAGTTTGGAGAAAGAAATATGGAGGTGTTGTTGTGAAAAAACGACAAATGCTTTTGTTAACTCTTTTCGTAGGCGGCACAGTATTTTCGACATGGTATTGGGCAGCGAATCGTCAGGAAAGCATGCTCAATGATTATACGAATGAAAAATATGGGTTTGATGTAGAAGTTATCGGTGATAAAGGAGAGCATTCAGACAAGTACACAGTCAAACGCGGAGACAAACCAGAATATGTGTTCACGATCAAGGTTTCAAATAACATGTTCTCATCACATGTTGAAAGTGACAATTATGCAGAATCGGAAATCATCCAAGGATTTAATCAACAGCTCAAGAATTCTAATGAAAGTATGAGACTGGAAGAACTTGGATTTCACCATTCCCTTATCACTCGCTACTATGAAGATAGTGATGAAGAGAACAAGAGGATGGTTCATGATCAGAAGACGGCACTCTATTTGTATCAAGATAAGGTGATGAATGAATCGGATGCCAAACGTTTTCTCGATGCCATTCCAATAATTGAAAGCATTAAGGAAAAACTAGCGAAGACCGGAAATCACCTAGAAATGGTGGTTGTGTTCGAATCCAGATATCACCATACCCTATACGAGAATGGTACGGAAAAAGGCACAGTGAAGTTTTGGACAAAACAAATCGAATCAGTTACTTCAAGGGAAGAGGCAAGGAAATTAATCGAAAAAGGTTCATATAACTGAAGTGATAAAGAAAGAAATAAAAGAAAACCAATAAGACCTACAACCCCCATAAGAAAAAAGGGAAAGTTGGGACATAATTCCACCGAAAACTTTTTTGGTAATTGGCACCGCTGCAGTTGTCGGTAGAATTCTTCGCATATCGCAGGCTGGACAGTTCTGCCTCCTCACAACTCAATTCTCCTGTGGGGTGCTCACCTCTTCCGCTTTTCCCGCAGGAATCTTTGTCCCTATTCCAATCAACAACTTGAACATATAAAAAATCCGAACGATCTCGATTCTTCTACTAAAAGAATTTCGAAAAATCGTTCGGATTTTCATTCGACTAAAACAGTTTCGTCCCAGTCTCACTTTTTTCATATTTACTTCCTTGATGCCCTTGCTTTAACAAATTTAATCAAAGGCTGATAATTAGAATTCACAAGACCTATACTTTCAATGAACCATTCAATTGCGATGAGCAGGACCGCCACTACAATCATGGCTCCCCATACCGTCGACATGGAAAAGATGATGGCTGCCATACTGAACATTGCTGCGATTGCATAAATGATGATAACGGTTTGTTTATGGGTGAACCCTATCCGCAATAAGCAGTGATGCAAGTGCGATTTATCCGGAGCATGTAGCGGGCTCTTGTTGACGATTCTTCTGATGATGGCGAAGAAGGTATCTGAAATTGGTACGCCCAGGATGATCAATGGGATGATTAAAGAAATCATTGTAACATTCTTAAATCCTAGCATGGAGAGCACGGCTATCATGTATCCAAGGAACAAGGCACCTGTATCACCCATGAAGATCTTCGCAGGATGAAAATTAAAATAGAGAAAGCCGATGGTGCTCACAATAAGAATCAAGGCGATAGACATAACGAAAACGTCACCTTTAAGCATGGCCATGAAGCCGATTGTGGCAAGACCGATTGTGGAGACTCCCGCCGCAAGGCCGTCTAATCCATCAATGAGATTTACAGCGTTTGTAATCCCTACAATCCAGAGAATGGTAATCGGAATACTGAAAGAACCAAATTCCAGCTCACCACCGAATGGAAGGTTAATGAAATTAATCTGGACCCCGCCGAGCACAACTGTAAAGGCTGCGATCAGCTGACCAAGTAATTTCCAGCGGGCAGATAGTTCAAATATGTCATCGGCCATTCCGGTTAGAAGGATGATGGCACTGCCCAGGATGATCACTCCAGCATAAGGGTCCTCAGGACGTAAAATCAAAAATCCTGCAATAAACCCAATATAAATGGCGAGTCCTCCTAGACGGGGCATAATCTTCTGATGCACCTTCCGGACGTTGGGTTGATCGGTGGCTCCCACTTTATAGGCGAGTTTCTTTACTAACGGGGTTATCCCCAGGGTTAACAAAAAACATATGATTAAGGTTAGAATTAACATCATTGTCACACCTCTTGTAGTTAATCTACCCGGTAACTTTACTTGCGAAACAGGTAATTAATACATACTCAATTTACTTTCATAGCTTCAAGTATACATTATAAACGTTATTTGCGAATTGCTCTACCGAAAAATGTCTTTTACTGTATGTTTTTATCTTTTCACCCATAAAAGTGAGTGCTCCCTTTGCTTTTTCTCTCACGGCTGACTCGAGGTTTTTCGTCAGTTTATCACTATCCTCAATGGGTATTATCCAACCGTAGCTCTCATCTGGAATGAGTTGATCCACCCCACCCACATCCGTTGTCATGATAGGAATACCTGCCCTTGCCGCTTCAAGCAGAACCAAGGGGAAACTCTCGCTGTATGAGGTCAGAATGGCTACATCCGCAATGGGGTAAATTCTCTCTACATCATTCCGGTGCCCCATGAATTCAACATGTCCGGAAATGCCTTGTTCTTCTGAATATTTTTTCAACGCTTCCTTTTCAGAGCCATCTCCTATCAGAAGGATCTTCATGTTAGTGTGATGATTCTCAATCAAATTCCTCACAGCTTTTAAAGCTACTTTATGACCTTTGACCGCTTCAAGTCTTGCAACCATCATGATGATAAAATCATTTTCATTCATCCCCAGTTCTTCTCTGGAGAATGGCTCTGCAAGTTTTTTGTTGAAATCGATGCCATTTAATATGGTCGTTATTTTTTCCTCATCAATATTGAAATTCAGTAAAATCTGCTTGAACCGCTCTGAGATGGCAAGGTGATGGTCCGCTTTTTTCAAAGCCCTCAAATTTAAAGTGGTATAAAGCTTACCTAACCAGCCTCTTCCCATAAAGTCATCTCTGGGATCACTATGTACCGTTACGATCCACTTTATATCGGCAAAACTTCGAATTAACGCCCCATAGCAATTCGCCCTTGCCCCATGGGTATGTATGATGTCGATGCCTTTTTTTCGGATGAAACGGATGATTTTACTGAGAATGGAAAGATCAAACCTGGAATTCTGCTGAAATAGAACTGTCTGGATGTCGAGGTCATGTGCACGTTCGTACATTTCACCTTCTTCAAAAACACCCAAATAGAATTCTTCCCGGTTCAACTCATTTAGTAAAGATAGGATATGATGCATGCCTCCACCACTTTCGTTTCCGGCATTTAGATGTAATATCTTCATGAATCAAATCCTCCTCTTCGTTCCTAAATAAGTTTATCTTTTTGATTTTATTACGTGGAAGATGAATTGTGGAAGAACCGCCATCCTCCTCCATCTTGATGGTTGCTGCAACAGTCGATAGAACCATTCCAAATGAACTCTTTGCCACATGACCGGTGCTCTCTTTACGTGTCCCGCCAATACATCAATACTGCCTCCGACACCGATGAAAACACCTTTTTGGACATGAACCATATTTTCTTTTATCCATTTTTCCTGTCTTGGAAACCCTAGTGCAACAAGGATCAGATCCGGTTCTGATTGTTTGATTTCCTGAATGATCTCTTCATTTCCATCTTCAAAGTAACCATGGTGATGTCCCGCCAATTGCAGGTTAGGATACTTCCGCTTCACATTGACCACGGCTTTATCTAACACTTCCGGTTTCGCACCGACAATATATACCCGGAGCGATTGCTCATTGGATAATGACAGCAGCTCTTCCATTAGTTCAAACCCGGGCACTCTCTCTATCAGGGGTTGGTTTTTGATTCTCGATGCAATGACTACTCCTATTCCATCCGGAATGATATAATCTGCCTTACTTAGCGTGTAGAGGTAATCTGCATCTGTTCTGGCATGCATGACAATTTCCGGATTGGCTGTAACGATAAATGCTTTTCTTCCCTCTTTCAGATATTGATTATAAAGGTCATTTACGATATCACTCTTGGTTTTGTTCACAAAAGGGATATTTAATATTTGAACTGAATCATTCTTCATAGCCTTCTACCTTTCCTATTTCTCTCATGTTCATTCTATCTTAGGTGCGTGCATTCTGAAATAGTTATTCTGTTAAGAATGATTACAGTAAAATGACAATTACAAATCAATCAAACGAATTAAAGGGATTTCCGTTCCGCATCTATAATAAAATAAAAATACTCCTTATTTTTCATTGTCATGGAAATATCATCGTTTCTTTATGAATCTTTACAAATAATTAAATAAAACTATAAATTCGTTTATTAAGCTAATACTAGGAATAACCTTTAAATAGACGTTACTCAGATTGAAAGGTGGAATTGACTTGATATCAAAGAATAATCATCTTTTGCTTCTCTTCTCCATAAGTATTCTACTACCTTTGATTTTCACTCATTTGGCAGTGTCACTCGTTTCAATCGCTGTGACATTATTCCTGCTGATGAAGGATAAGAAGAATGGATTGCTGCTATTATTCGTATACTTCCCCATTAGGCCGTTTCTAATAGAAATAAATAGTGGGTTTAAACTCTTAGGCGACATACTGATTGTTTTCCTATTTGTACTGGTGATTATTGAATACATAAAAAATAAAAAATCCCTTTCCCGACTCTCAAAATATTTTGTGACGACCGGGATCATATTATTCTGTTTCACAGGGACCATTTCAGCATTTTTGACAGGAGTTGAGTTAAAGGCAATCATCTTTCAGAACAGAGCCTTTTTGATTACGTTTCTGATGATATTTATTGTGGGTGAGCTGAAGGTGACCCGAGAAGACATTCGGAGGTTTGTGGGGATCACAGTCATCATGGGTACCCTACTTTCCCTTCATGGAATGATTGAATTTATCTCTTCAAGAACAGTGTTCGTGCCGGAAGCCTGGGAAAATTGGAATTTGTCTTCTGTAAATGAGATGAGAGTATATGGCCTTACAGCAAACCCGAATGTATTGGGAACCTTTTTATGCATATGCCTGTTTGCCACACTGTACGCCTACCAAACATTTCATAAATATAGATGGCCACTCATTTGTGCTGCCATACTGATGCTTGGTGTCCTGTGCCTTACTTATTCGAGGGGGTCTATATTAGCGTTTGGAATTGCGTTCATCCTTTATATACTATTAAGTAGGAATTGGAAAATGATGAAAACGTGTATTGTGACGGTGATTATCGGTTTATGTATCATCTATTACCCTGCCAATGCTGCCAAGTCTTATGTTACACAGATGAATCCTGACCGTATGAACACTTCATCACAACACGATGACCAAGATGATGACCAAGAGAAAGAGCATAACGAAACCAATAAGAGGCATTCATCGACCTTTTCAAATCGATTTAAGGAAATCTTCTCAGATGACATTATTCAAAAAAGTTCTGAATGGGGCAGGTTATATGTCGTATTCAAGGGAATAGACATCTATATGTTGCACCCTGCCATCGGTACTGGGTTCGGGACGTTTGGGGATTCCGCTACATTAAGTTATGGCTCACCTATATCTGAACAGTACGGGCTACCTGACCAGATGTATTCTGATAACCAATACATACAATTCCTTGTTCAAACTGGAACGATTGGAACGTTATTCGTATTAGCCTTCATTGTCGGCATGATGATTCAACTTTGGAAGAGAAGGGGTGAACCCTTATCCCCCACCCTCTTTTCACTCATCGTTGCGGCGCTGTTTATGGCATTATTTTATAACGTATTAGAAGAGAAGATTCTTACTCTATACTTTTACACGTTAGTAGGGTATTTCCTTTATAAAGACAGACAGCCCTTGGAGGATGAAACATCAAGATGATAAAAAATGAGGCATTCAATGAAAATACCCACTTTAATTAAATCAATTGGATTAGTCACGATCATATCCGGTTTAGGGAAACTACTCGGCTTTGCAAGGGAAAGCATCATTGCTGCGTACTTCGGTACATCAGAGGTAGCCGATGTCTTCTTTGTCTCAAGTCTCGTCCCTACCCTGTTGTTCACCGCGATAGGGACTGCCATTCAGGCCGGTACGATTCCCCTTTTCATGGAAGAACGGAGCAAGAGCGAAAAGGATGCACGAAAGCTCATGAGTTTATTAGGAACATTCTTTCTGGTTCTTTCCCTTCTCTTCATAGGGGTAACCATGCTCTTCACTCAGCCCTTAATCCAGATCATGGCTCCGGGATTTACTGCTGGTCAAGTCGACCTGGCTGTAACGATTACAAGAATCATGATCCCAAGTATGGTGTTTCTCACATTAACATCTATCTCGACAGGGGTTCTCAATGCGAATAAGCAATTTGTGTTGCCGGCGTTTTCAGCCACCATTCAAAACGTGGTCATCATCCTTGCCACGATCTTACTCGCACATACATATGGGGTATATGGTTTATCTATCGGGGTGTTAATCGGGGCTGCTGGTCAGTTCTTCATTCAATACCCTTCATTCAAGAAGGCAGAGATTGGGTTTAACTTTAGTTTCAGGAAGCACAAGAAGAGAATCTTCAGAATCATGATTCTTTTCTACCCTATTATCATCGCTGCCATCAGTGTCCAATTAAATAGTTTAGTGGATCGGATGGTGTCAACGGGACTTGAGACCGGGAGCGTTTCTGCTCTCAACTACGGAAATCGATTATTATGGCTTCCACTCAGTGTCATCCTGACACCATTGATTACTGTGCTGTATCCTTCTTTAGTGGAAGGAGTATTAGAAAGCTACAGGAAATTCTTTGGCATCATTCGAAGAGGCACATCTCTTATTCTATTTGCTAGTATTCCCTTTACGCTTCTCATGATATTAATTGGCGACAATCTAATTGAAATAGCCTTTCAACGGGGAAGTTTTGACAAGGCAGCAACAATTATTACCAACCAGGCATTATTCTACTATGCTCTTGGGTTAATGTTCTTTGCCTTACGTGATTTTCTAATGAATGGATTCTACGCTCTTAAAAGAACGAAAATTGCCATGTACTCCTGTTTGGGAGCAGTTATTGTCAATATCGTTCTTAGTATTACATTATCCAAGTATATGGCGGTAGGTGGTATTGCCCTTGCATCGAGCATATCGATGCTGATGCAGTGCCTTGTGCTGTTCCTGTATTTATTAAAGGACTATGAAGACAAGGACACCTACATTAGGCAATTCAGTAAAGAAGCAGGGAAGCTTGCCCTTGCGACAACGGGTGTCCTGATCATCGTGATTCCCGTGATGCATGTGATCCCTGGCACTATTAACGTCATTCTTGAAACAATCGTCGTTTCATTTCTGATTTTCGCCGGCTACCTTGTTCTTTCCATTCTATTCAAAGTCCATGCCATCCAACCATTAGCAAATAAGCTAAAAGTGAAAAGGAGCTAATAAACATGAAAATCTTACTTTCAACCATCTTTGACTATCCTCATGAGGGTGGACTTTCCACTCATGTTTCCACTTTAAAGAGTGGATTAGAATCAAGAGGGCATCATGTGGACGTTCTCTCCTTTACAGAGCTGAACCCCATCATCCGTAAAGCTTATGCACAAGCTCCCGGCTTCATTGCGAGTAAATTCAAGCCCGGTGCTGGTCAGGTAATGAACGATCAAAATCGGATGACATTGATACAAAAACAGCTCAATCGTCTTAAACAGGAATATGATGTGGTCAACACTCAAGACGTATACGCAACTCTTGCCGCTGAGGCTTCCGGTATTCCTGTCGTAGAGACCGTTCATGGTTACTATTCCTTCGAAGCAATCAGCAGAGGAGCGATCAAGGAAGGCAGCAAAGAGGATGAGCTGATCCGTGTGAGGGAACGGAAAGCCTATTCTCTTGCAGCAGAAGTCGTGACAGTGGATCAGCGCATCAAAGAGTATGTGTATAAAATGGCTGGAATAGACGCGACTTCGATTAAGAATTTCATTGATGTAGAAGATTTCGATCCTAAAAAGCTGAATTTGTCCACTATTAAAGATGAATTCCATATACCTAAAAATAAAAAGATGCTGTTTGTCCCAAGAAGAATGACGGAGAAAAACGGGGTGATCTATCCAACTCTTGCCTTGAAAAAGGTATTAGCGAAACATCCCGATACAGTATTGGTTTACGCAGGGACTGGTGAACAGATGCCTGCCATTAAGAAGGAAGTGGAGAAGCAAGCGCTTCATGAGAACGTCCTACTCCTCGGTACCGTTCCCCATGACAAAATGAAATATTTGTACGGGGGGTCTGATATCGTCCTCGTGCCAAGCATTCACTCCTATGGTGTAGAAGAGGCCACTTCCATCTCTGCTTTAGAGGCAATGGGGTCTTCCTCTCCTGTCATCGCCGGAGCAGTGGGGGGTCTGAAAGAGATCATTCACGATCACCAGGATGGACTATTAGTGGAAGAAAGGGACACCGATGCATTATCCCATGCAATCATTGAAATTTTGGACTCCCCAGAGTTTGGTGAAACACTTGCTCAAAACGCCAGAAGAAAAATCGAGCAGGAATACTCCCATCTATTCGCTGCTGAGAAATATGAGCAGATTTATGAAAAAGCAATCGAACGGATGACAGCAGGTAGATAATACGTAAAAACCGTGAATCCAACTATAGGATTCACGGTTTTCTTTTACTCTTCGATTAATTTGTTCTCAAGCAGTACGACGAGGTCTTCCATTTCATGGGTTTTGCTTCGCTGCATTAATCGGTCGACAGCTTCCTTCGCTTGAACTCCATTAAATAGAAGATCAAATAAAGCATCGGTAATCGGCATGTTCACCTCTAATTTCTCTGCCAGTTGCTTAGCCGCTTTCGTCGTTCTTACTCCTTCGACGACCATGCCCATATTATCCAGTACCTCTTCTAATGCCATACCCTTTCCGAGCATATTCCCGGCTCTCCAGTTACGGGAGTGGACACTTGTACACGTCACAATCAGGTCACCGATTCCCGATAACCCTGAAAACGTTAAGGGATTCGCTCCCATCTTCGAACCGAGCCTTGAAATCTCACTAAGCCCCCTGGTGACTAAAGCGGCTTTGGCGTTATCTCCATATCCCAATCCATCTGCCACGCCAGCCGCTAGTGCGATGATATTCTTAAGAGCTCCACCAATTTCAACCCCAACGATATCTGTGTTGGTATACACTCTGAAGTAATGATTTGTGAACATGTTTTGCACCATGATGGACGAATCGGGATTCTTTGAAGCAGCTACGACCGTTGTCGGCTGACGCAAACTCACTTCTTCCGCGTGACTCGGTCCTGATAGAACAACAATATCCTTTAAATTCACTCGATCCATCGAATCCTCGATGATTTCGGATATCCTTAACAATGATTCCGGTTCAATCCCTTTGCTTACATGAACAATGGTCAATGCTTGTTCCTGTACTTCCTGGATCTTTGAGAGAACCTCTCGCATCGCCTTGGTAGGAACCGCCAGTATAATGGTGTCCGTTTCTTCCAATGCTTCTTTCAGATCAAGGTATCCCACGATATTCTCTGGGAGCTCTACATTCTTTATGTATCTTTCGTTTCTGTGGTATTGATTGATTTCATCAATGGTTTCCTTGCTTCTTCCCCATATCTTCACGTCTAAACCATTGTCAGCCAGTACCATGGCAAGGGCCGTCCCCCAGCTTCCTGTACCGATGACTGCGATTGGTTGTTGGTTCATGATTGTACACCGCCTAAAACTAAATTAATTAATATTTTCCATCATTGTTTCATTCAATAAATTTTCATCAGTATATCACAAAGTATTAGTCATTTATTATATTCCCCATATAATAAGAATAACTCCCCATAATGAATATATTTATTATGGTAATCATACACTAAACTCTATATTCATAAGTAGGGTGTGAACATCTCATGCAAAGTTTGAATGTTGCAAAGAACACGATTAAACGTTTATCCAATGAACTCATTTATTTTATTGTTTTGGTTAAGATCATCCTTTTCCATTCCTTCACTGACACCACTTTTTCAAGCGGTGTCTTTTCCACAACAGTTGGGTTTTTGCTTTTGTTTTATGCATTCTCTTTTTCATTTCAAAATAAATGGAGATTGCTCTATTCTCTTCTTGTAAACTTGCTTCTTTCAATTGTTCTCTTATCCAATACACTCTATTTGGACTACTTCAGTTCACCCATCACAATATCAACCCTATATCAAACCACTAATTTATCTGGGCTTGAAGAAAGTATCTTCTACCTATTTCGATTTATATATTCACTATATTTCATTGACCTATTTATTCTTTCTTTTATCTTCATGAACCCTTCATTTCTGTATCACAAAAGTCCATCCATCATAAAAAGGTTTATACCGCTTTTTATAGTAGGTGCAATTAGCATTTCATTAAAACCTGTTAAATTGCTGTATATCGATCACATAGCCAATCCAATTCAAACATATGACTCCCTAGACTTAGTAGTTCAATATGGGCTTATCGGACATCATGCCATTGATGCATACTCCCATATCCGTGATGCTAATTTCTCGCTCTCAATAGACGATAGAAAAAGAATTAAACAACACCTAAACCAAAAGCCAGTAATACACATGAAATCCGAATATGCAGGTATAGGAAAAGATAAGAATCTTATTATGATTCAGGTTGAATCGTTGCAGCAATTTGTATTGAACAAGGAAGTAAATGGTCAAGTGATTACCCCTACCCTTAATAAGCTTTTAAAGAACAGCATTATATTCCCGAATTTTTATGCCCAAACCATTGGAGGAAACAGTTCAGATGCTGAATTCTTAACTCAAACTTCCTTATTCCCCTTGAAAATGGGATCTGTCTTTTTCAGGTACCCCTCTAACACTTACCATTCTATTGGAAGTTATTTAAAAAAAGAAGGATACACGACCCTTGCTGTCCATGCAGATGAGAAGACATTTTGGAATCGTAACCTCATGTATCCTTCCTTAGGATTCGATGACTATATATCCATCGAGCAATTCCCTCAACAAGAGATCATCGGAATGGGGGTTGGAGATAAGGAAATGTTCACTGAAACAGCAAAGGTTTTGGGAAAGCAAAGCAAGCCGTTTTATTCCTTTATTGTGACATTGTCTAATCATATGCCATATCAATTGCCTCATAATCAGAAATCACTATCTATGCCGGATAGTTTGAATAGTACTTTGCTTGGAGACTACTTTCAAACGGTACGATATACAGATGAAGCGCTCAATAAATTTATCGAATCGTTGAAAAAACAGGGTCTTCTCAACGATTCGATTATTGTTATATATGGTGATCACAACGGCATTTTCCACCGGGATAAATCTTTATTGGAGCAATGGCTTCAAAAGGATATTTCTACTGAGGAATGGTATAGAACATTCGCAACTGTTCCATTTCTTATATATAATCCCTCCATTAAAAAGACCATCAATTATTCAATGGGGGGCCAAATCGATATATTCCCCACACTTGGGTCCATAATGGATCTAAAACCTGAGCATCTTTCTAATGCATTAGGTGATAGTCTTATAAATAATCCACAAGATAGCGTAATCATCCCTAACGGGGGATATGTAGAAACACCACTCACTATTAGTCGTACAACAGTTAAAGAAGGATTATCTGATAAGCAGCAACATCTACTTGAAATTTCAAATTTCATTATAAAGGGAGACTACTTCAAGAAAAAATAAACCGGTCGATATGATAATAACGTTTGCTGTTTTTTAGTACATACTACGAAAAAACGAATTTATAAGCAGACCTAAATTCAAGAAATTTGGTTTCTATTTATTCCTTTTGTATCCACAGCCATACTATTCAAATATAAACAAACCTCTACAATAAATAGAGCTCTTCTTCTGCTTCTACTATTTAAAGTATATACATCCTTTGTAAGAATCTGTTTATAAGCAGATTCTTTTTTAATATTAAAACCGCCCTCACTATATTACATACTCATTTCACAAATGACTATTTTGAAATAATATATAAGTAAATAAAGTATATGCTTGAATTATTTAGTAACTATATAGAAAAATATTACATTTTTAGAATACTATTCTTTTATATTTCGACATATGATAGAATTATTTTGTCATATAAGTAATTTTTTTGTAAATTACTTAATCTAACTTTTGGAGGGATTAATTACACAATCATGAATCAAATTAAAAAGATTTGTTTTTCTTTGCTGGCCGCTTTACTTGTTTTTTCTAATTTTTCAGGCTTCGCTCAAGCCGAGATAAGTGAAGTTTCAAATGGTAAGAGTGCGATCGTTTCCAATGAGGATACCAATGAAGTTATTAGCATGTATAAAGAACCTTCAGAGGAAAGTGAAATACTAATCGAGATCCCTGCGGATTCGGAAGTATCACTTCTTCCAGATACAAAGGAAGATTCTACATATTCATTGGTAGTCTATTCTAGCGATGAATTGAAAGAAGATCTTAAAGGTTACGTATTAAGTAAATTCGTTACCACCCAAGAGGTTCCTGAAGTGAGTGAAACAAATCAAGATAATGGAACTCAAGAAAAATTGAATAACGATGAAAAAACACAGACAGAGGCAGGTTCTACATTAGAAGAAACTGTTGATCAAAACGAAGGTGCGAATAATGATGATACAATACGCGCTGATGAGGAGACTGAAATAGTCGAAAGTTCTGATGAAAAATCGGTTCAAGAACCCTTAATGAAGAAAAGCACCAAAGATGTAGAACAAGCGGAGGTTAAGGAAGAAGTACCATTAAAACAACCTAAATCCTTTTCCACTTTTTCGAAAGCATCACTGCAAGTAAGCAGTGAATCTTACAATGGAATTGCCTTGAAGAGTCCCACTCATGTGTACAAAGAGCTATCAACCAGCTCTCAAAAGCTTAAAAGCTATGAACAAGGGAGTATTCTAAAATATAAAGCTCTTAATTCACAATGGTTTATTGCTACTGTGTATGTCAATGGCAAAGCTAGTACGGGTTACATTTCTAAAAATGATGTTGAAAATGTAATAACGGACCAAACAAATGTGAAAGGCGCAGGGGTGCAATCACCAACAAATATATATTCTCAAGCGTCTGAACATTCTAGTGTCATTAAAACATATAGCATTGGGAGTATTCTCTATTACAAAACGTTCACTTCCGGCTGGTATGAATGCCTCGTTTATGTAAATGGCAGTGCCAGGACCGGTTACATTAAAGCCGCTGATGTAACGAAAGTAGTGAGTGAACAAGTTCCACTTAAAGGGGTTGCAATAGACACTACTTCTATTTATAACGGACCTTCTACTAGTTCAAGCGTTTTAAAAAGCTACTCATCGGGAACTATTCTGGTGTATAAAACGTTCATCAACGGATGGTATGAATGTACGGTGTATATCAATGGTCAACCGACCACTGGATATATTAAAACCGGTGATGTAACAAATGTTGATGGTACTCAAAAGACCCTTAAGGGGGTCGCCACACTAAGCTCAACTCCTATTTATAGCGGAGTATCGACTAATACTAGTATTCTTAAGAGCTATAGTGCAGGTAGTATTCTGGTTTATAAAACGTTTATCGACGGATGGTATGAATGTACTGTATACATCAATGGCCATCGCAGGACCGGATATATTCACGCTTCTGATGTTGAAAACAGTGTAAATGACCAGAAGCAGCTAAGGGGAATAGGCTTACAAACACCTACTAAAGTGTTTTCTAAAGCGAACACTTCTTCTGCAGTATTAAAAAGCTATCCTGAAGGCACGGTTTTGTATTACACCTCCTTTATTGGAGGATGGTATGAAGCGATTGTATATGTTAACGGTCACCGCACAAGCGGATACATTGATGCAAGTCATGTAGAAAACATTCTGGATAAACAAGATAGCTTACAGGGACTTTCCTTGAAGAGCCCGACGGATATTTACTCTAAAGCGTCAAAATCTTCAAACATAATCAAAGATTATCCCAAAGGTACCGTGTTAAAATACAAGACTTTTTCTTCTAACTGGTATGAAGCCACTGTCTATATTAGCGGAGAGCCTACCGTTTCATATATCAACAAAGATGATGTAAAAACAATGGGGACCGATGTTATTCAAGATTTTACAGACTACGGGATGACATTGGATGAAATGTTAGCTCGCCAGATGAATAATAGCCCTCAAACCGATAAATATCGAAATGAAGCTGCCTATATATATGCTGATTATGTAAATATGAATAAAGGGATTGTCACAGATAGAGTGAATGTGCGCTCTTCTCCGAATACAAATTCAAGTGCAAATATCGTTCAAACGTTAAATAAAAACGACGGTGTATATGTGATCGGTAAACAAGGAGATTGGGTAGAAGTCCGCGTTACGTGGAAAAATGCAAATGCTGAAGATGTTATAACATATCTTGATCCTGAAAACTTCACATTCGGCAGTAAGGAATATTACCAATTTCTGAAACTTTCCTTACCCGCTAATTTAAGTGTTTCTGAGATCAACCAAAAGGTACTGGAAGGAAAAGGAATCCTGGACAGCAAAGGGCAAGCTTTTGTAGACGCTGCGAATAAGTACAAGGTCAATGAAGTCTATCTAATCTCGCATGCATTACTTGAAACTGGCAATGGGACTTCTAATCTTGCAAAAGGCACGTTGTACAATGGTGTTGTCGTGTATAACATGTACGGCTATGGTGCTTTTGATCAATGTGCCTTGGAATGCGGTGCTAAAACTGCTTATGAACAAGGCTGGTTCACACCAGAAGATGCCATTATCGGCGGAGCTCAATTAATTAGCCAAGGCTATATTTACCGTGATGGCTTCCAACAAGATACTCTCTATAAAATGAGATGGAACCCTGAAAGCACTCACCAATATGCTACAGATATCGGTTGGGCTTATAAGCAAGTAAATAGTATTTTTAATATCTATGAATTATTGGATAACTATACTCTGTATTTTGATAAACCTTTATACGGGGCGAAATAAGTAAGAAGACAAAAGCACCGATGAACTCCTTTAGGGAGGCATCGGTGCTTTTTGAATAGAAGTGTATTATTTTAATAAGCCTTTCACTAAGTCCACTACATTTCTACTGGATTGCCCCTTGGAATATTGGTTCCACTTATCCGCGAAAGAATGGATTCTCTCCGAATCAAATGAATTCTCTTCAATTAAACGAATAATATCATCCGTATTTTCAGCTATTGGTCCAGGCAAATATTCTAAGAAACCGTCCCAAACCCCACGCTCACTTTTATAGTCTTCAAGGTCATATAAATAGAAGATGACCGGACGATTCAATAGAGTGTATTCAAATGGAATAGACGAATAGTCCGTAATAAGAATATCTGTAATAAATAACATTTCATTCATACTGGGGTTATTAGAAAAATCATATATAAACTCAGATAAATCCGACGGTATTTCGAAACGATTCTTTATGGCCGGATGAAGTTTTAGTAATAAGATATAATCTTCATCAAACCTGTCAGCCATTTTTTTCAAGTCGAGATTCAATTTAGCGTCGATTAGCTCATCTTCACGATATGTTGGAGCATATAAGATCACTTTTTTATTTTCTAAAAAAGGATGATTCTTTTTGAGTTTTTCTTCTGCCTTCTTTTTTATCGATTGATCAAAAAAAACATCGGTTCTGGGAATGCCCGTTCTAACCATTCGCTTATCATTTATACCAAAAGCTTGTTTGTAAATATCCGTCATCGCATCCGAACCCACAACCACCGTGCTAAACCGTTGATATACGGTATGAAATCGTTGTATCGCCTTTTCACTTCTTGACTTTATAGAAGGGTCTTTCAGGCCGAATTTTTTAATTGCTCCATTCGCATGCCACAATTGAATACACTCAACGCCTGGTTTAAAGTTTGATTTCGCCAAAAAACCATAATAATTATCCACGAATATTATTTTGGAAGTTGCTAAATGATAAATAGAACGCAGGAAATCGATAGGTCTTTTCATCTCAAAAAGTAACGTTGTTGATTTCTCAAGTTTAGAGAAAGAAGAATACATTTTTTCTGTGGTTAAAAAAAGAGTACGACAAGAAAGATCTTGTCGTATCATCTCTTTATATATACTCTTGTTATTTTCACTAAATGAGACAACAAAGGTTACTTTGTTTTCCAGTGGAAACCATTGACTCAGTTTGAATATGATACTGAAAACAGCTAAATAAAGAGTAATAGCTATTTCTCTCATTATCATTTAACTTGCAAAAGATCTTTTTTAATTTTGGTAGTAGAAATACCGATTGTTCTAGGGAGGTAAACCACTTCACAGTAGTCCTTTAAGAAATCAAATTTCCCTTTCCAGTCGTCTCCCATCACAAAAATATCTATCTCATTTTCGACTACATCAGAAATTTTTTGCTCCCATTCATTTTCAGCAATGACCTCGTCCACATATCTAATAGACTCCAATATCATTTTTCTGTTTTCAAAACTATGATAAGACTCTTTATTTTTCAACTCATTGAATTCATCTGATGAAATGGCAACGGTTAAATGGTCTCCTAGCTGTTTTGCTCTTTTTAATAAATTAATATGACCCCAATGCAATAAATCAAACGTTCCATACGTAATTACCTTTTTCATTTATATTCTCCTCCTGTAACTAAACCTTCAGCTAATTGTTACATTCCCTTTATATGTGCTTAACTTTATTATCTTATGATGAAAAATAGAATTGGAATTTATGAATTTCCCTAGCAACATATTCAACATTATACTCAATATTCTTTACAGTACGATTATGAGAAATTTACAATTCCTTAATAAATAGTTGTCGAATATTGTAAGTGCTCCATTCTACTTCATTCTAACCGAGGCCCTATGAGTTATCAACAGTTGCCTGTGAAAAATGATTGAACATTAATTAATCATTACCCATAAATTAATATATTTACACTACATTTACAATTGTAATTTTTTCTATTCCTTCCAATCTACTAAATTAGGTTCCTTATATTTGTTATATAAATAGACAATAAATAAGAAAAATCTATCTTTAACCTTTTGTAAAAATTGATAGGAGATATACGAGATAATCAAAATAGCTGGACTTAAAATGATATTCCATATAATGGTTTCATTAATTGAACTTACCCCTAAAACATCTATCATTAGATTAATAAATTTAATGAAAAATACATGTATTACATATATACCTATTGAATTTTTACCAATATTGGTAAGTATCGATTTTTTTCCTAGTTCAGGTTTAGACATCACATATAGGAAAAGACTGATGGTTGTTGGAACGGTAAAGATAAAGTAATCTCCAATTTTACCATCCAGTATAAAAACTGTTACAAGCCTTTCAACTATTTGAAGAACGGAGAATATAATAAAAGCAGCTAAAAACCGTGATGCTTTTTGTTTATTAATCTTTTTCATAATCTCTGTTTTGTTGTAAGCGAAAAAACATCCAAGCGTGGTATAAAATAGCCCAAAGAAAACCCCATCTCTTGTTGAAACAGGTAAATTAAATATCCCTGAATAAGACTGGCTAAACAATCCGATTATATTTAATATAAAACTGACCAAAAGCAATATATTCAACTTTTTCAGGTTTATAAATATAAACAGGATGAATACACTCCAAATCAATGCCACTAAGTACCATAACTGATAGCCTGAACTTGCCCCGTAAAAGAATACTTCCAAATTTATATTACCTTTAAAATAGTTCATTACCTCATCAAAAGAGTATATGTTAAAGGATTGAAATTTCGTTTTGATCAATAAATCGTAGATTAAATAAAATAAAAACCAGCAAATGAAGATCTTCATTAATTTATATATATATCCACTAAAATAAACACTTTCGTTATTATTTATGGAGATCTTCTTACCGAATAAATATCCCGACGAAACAAAGAAGAAGGGTACTGCAAAACGAGCAAGTGTATCAATTGCAAAATCAATATAGTGCCCATCGACTCCCAATACTCTCGCTTCTTCAAAAGGTTGAGTATGGATGAGTATGACTGCAAAGATTGCAAAAAACTTAATATAGTCTATTGCATAATTTCTTTTCATTATAGTAACACCCCATTCAATCTGAACTTCTGTGTAAACTTAACACGGAAAATACAAGAGCGACATTAAGGATATATTACAATTTGATTGAAAACGGGAGCCTAATTAAACTAGGCTCCCGTTTTCAATGATAAATCCCTTAAATCATTTAGTTGTTTTTATAGAAAATCCAAGGTTGTTTGCCTTAGTGGTATAAAATGCAAATTCTCTTTGACTATGAATGATTTGATTTTTAGGTTTCACTTTTATATTGATCAATTGATAATCATTGTACCTAATAAATACTGTATACAACGAATTTTTCATCTGATCGAGAGTTGCAATTGAGGCTGTCAAATACCCTCTATTACCTTTAATCTCAAACTTACATTTATAGTCATTATCCACTTCTTTACGATCCCTTATGATTATCTCATTGATTCTCTCAGGGAAATCACCGTCACCGTAAATTTCAAATGTTTGCTTAAATATTTCATTCCCTATGATTTCTGAGTCGATTGACCACGCAATCATTGGGATTCGAATATATCGTTCTTCACCTTCTAGAAAAGGGATTTCGTAATAAGGTACACCGTTACGAATGGCGTATTGCTTATTTTTTTCTTTTTTGAGCCATTTAAATAAACTTATAAAATCATTTATCCTATCTTCTAAAAATATCCTTGTGGCTTCTTTGTAAAAAGGTGTCTTAAATTCCTCGAGAAAGTCATACCTTAGATCTTTGGTAGTCTCAACCACCTTCTTGAATAGGTCAATAAATTCTTCCTTACTATGAGAATTCACAAACAAATTACTATCGAATGTACGCAGGAAGTCATATTCATATATCCTTGTTAGAGCCGTTTTTTCCATGTGAAGTGGAAGATTTTGAGCCTTAATATATTTTATTATCTCCAGGTCATTCCTTCTCTTGTCCAGCGCATCTGTTGTTCTCGTTAAAGAAGCGTCATTCTCTTCTAATCTATTCGCGTAATAAATAGGTTTTGTAGTTGTGGAAACAGATTTGACATTAAAGAACAGGTCAGAGAAAAATAATTTATCCTCTCCAAACCTCATTTCGGGAAAACGAATATCTTCATTCATTAATATATCACGCTTCATCATTCTTGCAGTTGGCCCCATGTGATAGAAAAAATGTGGAACCTCAAAGGGTGTAATACTTCTTCTCTCTTTTACTGAAGCGAATTCTCCTATTACAGTTTCTCCTGATTTCTCCACTTTTATAGTCTTTCCTACAACGTAATCATCATCTGTTTCTTTTAAAATGGTATAAAGAGTTTCCAACCCATTTGTGTGCAGCCAGTCATCAGCATCTAGGAAAGTAATATAATCACTAGTGGCTAGTTCAATCCCGACATTTCTTGGTGTGCCTGGTGAACCGGTGTTCTCTTTCAGAGAAATAAGTGATATGTTTTGATTTTCCTTCAAATAGTTTTTTATTATCTCAGTTGTATTATCTGTAGAACAGTCGTCTACTATAATGAATTCAATGTTTTCGGATCCAAGTGATTGGTTTATAACCGATTCTATCGTTCTTTCTATGAATTTCTCGGCATTATAGGCTGCTGTCACGACTGTAACTTTTTTCTTATTTTTTTTTATTAGTTTTCTCATGAAACCATGAGGATTATTAATTGCATCATACTTTTTCTCATTCACGATTTTCTTTGCTTTTTCGCTGAAACTAACATTTAAATTGTTCATCAGAAACCTCCCTAATATATATAAATATATCTCATTTGATTATACCCTTGCTTTACAGTAGTGAACCCATTACATTTTTATTATTCATTACAATATATTTCACTAAGCTAACAATTGGTCTAATATCACGATTCATTCGTCCACTAAGCATCATGAAGATATATAATAATTTCTACATGAATCGCAAAAGCTAATATATAACCCTATATTATACAATAATAACATTCAATCCCAAGGCTATTGACCCTTCCTTGTAGAATGTTAAAAAAAGATTTATCATTAATACTGGTAAAAAGATTTATAATAGTTAAAAATTCTTAATGAATGGTGATCTGATACATGAATACAAAAATTTCAAACAAGCTTTTCAGAACTAAGAAAAAACATAAACCTAAACTTAAACAAGAAATTAACATTACACAAGATAAAGAAAATCTTTCTATTAAAGGGAGCCTTTCTAACGAGATATACGAAGTCGAAGAATTATGGCTTACCTCAAGATCCAAAAAAGATGATTGGATTCATGTACAATCAAATTCTTCTCCTTTCAAATATCAATTTGATTTCCGTTTATCCATAAAGGATTTGATGCAAAAACTCTCAATATATATAGGTGAACATGCATTTGATTGGTATATAAAAATCAGTGTCCCCACTTCGGAATTAAGCGAAAAAGCTTATAAAAGGATTGAGAGCAAAGCTACTTTTCATGAAAAAGACCAGAAAACGATCGCATCCTACTACATTCGTTTAGGCAGATTCTCTCACACGACCCGGAATCGTTTGTCTTTTGTTGACCATCAACAACAACGAGGTATTTGTTACATCACAACTAAAGGGAATCTTTCTTTTCTGTTAAACTCTGACCCTGAAACTCCTACGAAAATTCAGATTGATCATCTTTCGGCAAAGTCTGGTACTTTAAATCTGACAGGGAAATTATTCACCCGAAATTCAGAGATTCTTCAATCGTCCATCGTCCTTAAGGGACGTAATTGCAATGATGAGTTGGTAAGTCCTGTCGATTTATCATGGAATGAAGAGACCAATGAGAAGTTTGGATTAAACCGTTATGCATACCAGGCAACTATCCACTTTAATGAAATGTGTCGCGGTAAGATATTTAAAGAAGATGTGTATGATGTTTATCTGAAGCTCACACTTCATGACAAAATGGATGAAAAGCTTATAAGGATAGGAAGACCTACCTTTCGTGCACGTTTTTTCATTAAAGATACTCATTATACTGCAGGGAGCACAGTTTCTGTTATTAACCCGTATTACACGTTTAAAGCTTCCAACTTATCACTCGAGGTATACGAATATAAACAAGATACGTTTAATTACTTGCAGAAGAAACAGAAGTTGGCATGGTTTCACCGCGTACTAAATCGTCAAAAAGACGTCTGGATTGTTGGAGAGCGTCCATATAAGGCCCAGGATACAGGGTACCATTTCTTCAAATACATGAGAGAAAACCACCCTACAAAGAACGTTTACTATGTAATTGAGAAAGACTCCCCTGAGAGAAGAAATGTTGAACCATTAGGTAACGTCATTTTCTTTAAATCTAAAGAGCATATTTGGTATTCTTTAATCGCTACCAAAATTATTTCATCTCATCATCCTGATTACTTATACCCTATCCGCACCAACAAGTTCAAAAAAGCCGTTAAAGCTACAAAGGTTTTCCTTCAACACGGTGTCATGGGGACTAAAAACATGGTGGCTAATTACGGAAAAAGTGCACCATCATTTGATACAGATTTATTTTTAGTAAGTTCCGATTTTGAGAAGGAAATGATTATCAATGACTTTGGATACAACTCAAAAGAAGTCTTTGTTACGGGATTATCACGCTTTGATCGGTTGTTCGTCGATGACGTGCCTCAAAAGAATCAGATTTTGATCATTCCTACATGGCGTGATTGGATTAGCAATGACGAAAATTTCTTGACTAGTGAGTATTATGAAAGATACAAGGAGCTTGTTCACCATCCCGACCTTCACTCCTTTGCACAAATTAGGAATATGGAAATTATCTTTTGCTTACACCCAAATATGCAAAAATTCACTTCCTATTTCTCTGAAGCACCTGTTACGCTAATCAATCAAGGTGATGTAGATGTACAAAAGCTTCTTAAAGAAAGTAAGCTAATGATTACAGATTATTCCAGTGTCGGCTTTGATTTTAGTTTCTTAAACAAACCTATAATCTATTATCAATTTGATCGAAATCGTTTTATTGGAAAACGACCTTCACATCTTGATTTAGATAAAGATTTACCTGGTACCATTGTTAATGATTTTCCTCTTCTACTTGATAAATTGGAATTGTATGGTGATCGTGATTTTGAAATACTGCCTGAAAATGAAAAAAAAGCGGATAAATTTATTAAATATAAAGATACCAACTCTTCTGCGAGAATTTATGAGGTAATTGATAAAGTTGAAATTAAAAAGCCATTAGCTGAAAAAATCATGGAAAAACCTTTGATCAATGCCCTTTTTAATAAGTTTAGAAAGAGTAAACAGTACCGTCCCATCATGGAAAGGTTTTATGCCATAGTTAAACGGGTAATTCCAATAGATAAAAATATGATTTTATTTGAAAGTGGCATTGGAAAGCAATATGCTGACAGTCCACGATATATATATGAAGAAATTGTGAATAGAAAATTACCTTACAAAAAAATTTGGGTTTACAATAAGTCTATTCCAATAAAAGACGAGCACACTAAACAAATTAAAAGATTGAGCCCACAATACTTTTATTATCTTGCAAAATCCGGTTTCTGGGTCAACAACCAAAATTTCCCTACTTATATTGATAAGCGAAAAGGCATCACTTACCTTCAAACGTGGCATGGTACACCCTTGAAGAAAATGCTATTTGATATTGATAATATCCATGGACGCTCAGATGATTATTTAGAGCGTGTACATGCAGCGACTAAGCAGTGGAATTACCTCGTATCGCCAAGCCCTTATGCCACTAAGGCGTTGAAAAGCGCCTTCAAATATACTGGGAGTGTGTTAGAAGTTGGCTATCCAAGAAATGATTTGTTCTATCAAAGTCACCAACATGACTTAAGAGACAAAGTTAAAAAGCATTTAGTTATACCCGAAGATAAAAAAGTCATCTTATATGCCCCTACATTCCGTGATAATGCGACAAATGGTAAGAACAAGTTTGTATTTGACTTGAAAATGGACTTGCAGCAGATGAAAGAACGTTTGGGAGAAGAGTATATCGTCCTACTGAGAATGCACGTTGTTATTAGTAACAAATTGACCATTCCAGAAGAATTAAACTCTTTTGTTTATAATGTTTCAAACTACCCGGAAATACAAGAGTTAAGTTTAATCAGTGATATACTCATTACGGATTATTCTTCCGTAATGTTTGATTTCGCAAATACAAATCGGCCAATACTGTTTTTCACTTATGATTTAGAAGAGTATAAAAATAATATTAGAGGATTTTACATGGACTTTGAAGAAGAGGCCCCCGGCCCATTTGTATATGATACTGAAGAAATCATTCAGTCGATTCACAATATCGAAAAGATTAAAAGTAGCTATCGTGATAAATACCAAGCTTTCCAACAGAAATATTGCTCACTTGAAGACGGGAAAGCCTCTAAAAGAATTGTTGATCAATTGTTTGAGTAGTAAAAAGGGCGATGTCTCGTCCTTTTTCTTCTGATTTTGCTAACTCTAGATAAAACTATTGAACAAATTTCAGTTTTGATGCAGAATATTCTTTGCGTGCTATTACATCCTTATTCAGGAGTAATTATTAACGATCATAAGCCTGTATAGTAATAATTCCTGAATGTACTATTTTTCAGTAAGAAAGGAAACGATATGAAATCAGCACTAACAGTCTTTAAAGAGCAAATCAACAGTTTTTATTTAATCCAAAGACTCTCTTTATACGAACTCAAAAGTACGAATAAAAATAATTACTTAGGGATGCTGTGGGAAATCTTGAATCCCGGTATACAAATCGCTATTTACTGGTTCGTATTCGGCTACGGATTAAAAAGCGGAGGTCAAGGGCGAGGAGATATAGATGGTGTCCCGTTCTTTGTTTGGCTACTCGCTGGTATGGTTGTTTGGTTCTTTATAAATCCAGCTATCGTACAAGCTTCCAAGTCCATATACACTCGTATAAGAATGCTTTCAAAAATGAGTTTTCCTATGAGTGCGATACCTGCATATGTTATTATGGCTAAATTCTACCCTCACATTTATTTAACAGGTATCACAATTCTCCTGTTTCAATTTATGGGGTATCCTATTAGCATTTATTACTTACAATTACCTTACTACATGTTTGCTGCTATTGCGGTTATTGTTGCTCTGTCTCTTATCACTTCCACGCTTGCAACAATAGTTCGAGATGTACAAATGGTTGTTCAATCAATTGTCAGGATGTTATTATATTTATCACCAATTCTTTGGAATATGGAAGAATTACTAAGTGAACGCCTGACCAGCATTATGAAAATCAATCCTTTTTATTATATTGTGGAAGGATATAGAAGTTCTTTATTAGGACAAGGTTGGTATTTTATCGATCATTTTCAATACACTTTATATTTCTGGGGATTAGTATTAATATTGTTTGCGTTTGGTTCATTCATTCACGTGAAATTCAGAAGACACTTTGTTGATTTTCTCTAAAGGAAAGTAGAGGATAAAAATGTCCAAATCTGTTATTGTAGAAAACCTTACTAAAAAGTTTAAATTATATAACAAACCTTCCGAAAGATTTCTTGATATGATATCACCCAAAAGCTATGGTGAAGATTTCTATGGCCTGCGTAATGTGAGCTTTGAAGCTGAAAAAGGAGATATCATTGGATTTGTAGGAGTGAACGGATCCGGTAAATCCACATTAGCAAACATTCTAGCAGGTATTATACCTGAGACATCAGGAAAAGTAGAAGTCCAAGGAAATACAGCACTTATTGCTGTTTCTGCAGGATTAAATAACCAGTTGACCGGCAGGGAGAACATCGAACTCAAATGCTTAATGCTTGGCTTTAATAAGAAAGAGATAAAAGCACTTGAACCGGAAATCATTGAGTTTTCTGAAATTGGAAAGTTTATTGATCAGCCTGTCAAATCCTATTCAAGTGGAATGAAGTCTCGCTTGGGTTTTGCCATTTCTGTTCATATAGACCCTGACATTCTCATTATTGATGAAGCATTGTCTGTGGGTGATAAAGCATTCGCAGAAAAGAGTCTTGAGAAAATGAATGAATTTAAAGCACGTGGGAAAACTATGTTTTTCGTGAGTCATTCCATAGGACAGATGAAGACTTTCTGTCAGAAGATTTTATGGCTAGAGTATGGGGAAGTTAAAGCATTTGGCTCTGCAAAAGAAGTCATCCCTCAATATGAAGCATTTTTCAAGGAATATAAAGCTTTATCTAAAGCTGAAAAGAAAAAATTCAGAGAAGACGCTATGCAAAAACAAAGTGGACATGAACCTTTGCCTATGAATTAATGTAAGTGAACCCTATTTTTAGGGTTCTTTTTATACCTACTTACATTAACATTATAAACTTTTTAATAAGGTATTATTCCATATGTCAAAATACCTTAGTCAAGATCTCAAGAGTTTATAGCTTGTATTCATTAGGAAAAACACATTCTATAGAAACCAAAGCAGGATTATTTCTACTCTACCTCTTATTAAATATTATTAGAAAGTATAATAATAAATAAAATAAATAGTTGAAACAAAAATGGCAAAATCATAAATCTTTCTGAAGCGGTGAGTAAAGTGAAAAAAATTCTACTTCTAATCAAAAGAGGAAATTTAATTAAACGATTATATAAAATTCTTTTCAAGCTAATAGGATTTTTGCCTGCAAAAAAGAACCTAATTGTTTTTGAAAGTTTTTTAGGGAAGCAGTACAGTTGTAATCCCAGAGCGATTTACGAATATTTACAGGAAAATCATCCGGATTATGAAATGTATTGGAGCATTGATCCCCGCTACGCTAATATTTTCAAGGATGTTAATAGTAAAACATTAGGTCGGTTCTCTATTCCCTGGTTATTTAAAATGGCAAGGGCCAAGTACTGGGTCTCAAATAGCCGATTACCGGCTTGGATTCCAAAACCTAATCATACAGTGTATTTACAAACTTGGCACGGGACCCCTTTAAAACGTTTAGCAGCCGATATGAAAGAAGTTCATATGCCCGGAACTAATACGGAGAATTACAAGGAGAACTTTTTAAGAGAGTCAAGTAGATGGGATTACTTAATTTCTCCTAACCGCTATTCATCAGAGATTTTCACTAGGGCTTTTGACTTTAAAAAGGAGATGATAGAGTCCGGTTATCCACGAAATGACTATTTATATAAGAACAACACTCCCGAAGCGATTAGAGCGTTAAAGAAAAGTTTAAATATTCCGTTGGATAAAAAAGTTATACTTTATGCACCTACATGGAGAGATAATGAGTTTCATGAAAAAGGAAAGTATAAATTCAATCTTAAACTTGAGTTGGATAAAATGCAGGAGACTCTTGGGGGAAACTATATCATTCTCCTTCGTATGCATTATTTAATTGCTGATAATATAGATATTACTGCTTATTCGGATTTTGCATATGATGTCTCCGATCATACGGATATTAGTGAATTGTATTTGTTATCGGATATGTTGATTACTGACTATTCTTCTGTCTTTTTTGACTATGCAAATCTGAAAAGACCCATGATTTTTTATGTATATGATATTGAAAATTATAGAGATGTATTAAGAGGGTTTTATTTTGACTTTGAAAAGCATGCTCCTGGCCCCTTGGTGAAAACAACCGAAGAAGTTATTCACCATATTCAAAACCCAAGAGAATTGAAAACTGATTTAGAACGTTTCCATAAGAAGTTCTGCTACTTAGAAAGTGGACAATCCAGCAAAAGAGTTGTTGAAAAAGTTTTTCCACCTAAGAGGTAGCGGTGGATATTGTTATTTTAAGAAAAGTAAAGAATCTGTTCTGAAATTGTTGAACAGATTCTTTTTTGAGTATTTCTTCCAAAAAATAATTATAAAGACCCATTCCTCAAAATACTTTTCACTAAATTTCTCCCTTTTATTTCTTAAAATATGATAAAATGACAAATAATCCAATAAACTTTTAATCAAAAGGAGAAAGACAAGTGAAAAAAACATTAGTTACTGTTGCTACTACCGCTGTTCTGTCGACAACGTTTGTCGCATCCGCCGCTGCAAGTTCCCATAAAGTCGAATCCGGTGACTCTCTTTGGTCCATTGCCCGTCAATATGATACATCCGTTGCACTCCTTAAAGATATGAACAAACTGAAATCCGATATGATCTTCCCAAATCAATTACTCGAGGTAGATACTGATAAAAATGACGAGCCTGACACTACGCCTTCTAAACCTGCGCCGCCTGTCCAAACAGAATCTGCCAAAAAATACACAGTAAAGTCCGGTGATACACTTAGCGCTATCGCTTACAGGCACTCTATTACTCTTTCAGAATTACAAAAATGGAATAACATTAAGAGTTATTTAATTTATCCGGGACAGACACTTGTCGTTTCTAATGGTTCTTCTCCCGGTGAAAATGTGAGCAAACCTTCACCTTCTACACCACCTAAGAAAAGTTCAAGTACATATACGGTCAAATCTGGCGATACGTTATCCCATATTAGTATAAGACATGATGTATCTGTTCAAGATATTATGGGCTTAAATAACCTTTCAAATGATCGAATCTATGTTGGACAAGTTTTGAAAGTCGGAAAATCACAAGTATCACAACCTTCATCGCCATCAGAAACAACGTCATCTAACGAAGACAGCAATACAGCTTTTAATACAGATAAGCTCATTTCTCACGCAAAGGCACAGCTTGGTATCCCTTACGTCTGGGGAGGCTCTACTACCTCTGGTTTCGACTGCAGCGGTTTCATTTATTACGCCTTTAATAAAAGTGGTGTGAAAGTAACCCGTACTTCGAGCGAAGGCTATTATAATCGCTCTTATTATGTAAATAAACCAGCCATTGGAGACATCGTCTTCTTCGAAAACACATACAAAAAAGGGATTTCTCACTTAGGTATCTACGTAGGGGACAATAAGTTTATTCATGCCGGCGATAACGGTGTTGAAATTACTAGTTTAAATAATTCTTATTGGAAATCCAAATTTGATGGATTTAAACGTTTCTATGATTTATAAAATTTGATTGGCCACTACCCAGTATTATGTTCCCAATAGCAAAATGGAAATGTACTACTTGGCAGTGTAAACCGGGTACAAATGTGTACCCGGTCTTTTTATGTCATAAAACCAATTGTCCTTACTTTTATCCCCTTATACGTCTCTCGCCCTTGTCATATTTTGTTGAATAATATTTACTTTCACACGACATGAAATATATTCCAAATCGATTCAAATTGTGGTTTAATTAATTGATTTTACTAATCTATTAGACGATGGAGGATATTATGAGGAAAAAGGTGTTTAAAAGTTTACTAGCTTTCATAATGATGTACAGTCTGTGCCTTTCACAGCTACCTCGAACACATGCTGAAGAAGGAAAGGTGATGGAAGAAGAGCCTTTGCTGCTTTCAGAATCAATGAACACGACCTTTGGACCTGGTGAGCATGTTAACTGGTATACGATTACCCCTTCCGAAGAAAGCATCGAAAACTTTACTCATTTCAGAATTAAGCTTCAATCTCAGGGCGAAGTCAATATGACTGTCTACTCCAGTTTAGAAAACGCCACAAATGATAAGACCTTTGATCAGTACAGAGGATACTCCTATTTAAATGAACCGTCATCTATTGATTTTCCTATTTCATGGACCGGTCCTTACTATCTCAAGGTGGAAACCTATGTGGAAGAAGCCACTGAAGAAAGCACATTGGACGCGACCTCCTATACTCTTACTTACGATGGCGTCACATTGCCTCCATCCAATGGAGTTATCGGAGAAGAATGCCCTGCGGAATTAAGTACGAAAGAAAGAGAAAATGGAAAAGCCATCCTTCAAGACTTACGGACAATAAGGGAATCTCTCTTAACTGGTACAGATAATGGGAAGAAGTTGACTACTCTTTACTATAAATCAGCTCCGTTCATTAGCTCTAAAATGTTATTCAATAAGAAAACAAGAAGTGATGTGTACTCCAATCTTGTTACTTTAAAAGCCTTATTGGCGGATACAGCAAAACAGGGTGGGTCCAGTGCTTATATCATTTCTGCCAATGAACAAGAAGCAATTAATAACCTATACAAAATCGCTCATGATTCTGTCCCTGCCTCTCTTAAGCAACAGCTTGAGGATGTGACGCAAAATGTTGAACTTACCAGTTTGACAAACTCATCTGTCTCACACGTCGTATCCAAAGCAGGTTTGGTGAATAATAACCTTTCTAATCCATCCCGTTTAATCGTTAAGGTGAAGGATGGAGCGTCACAGAGCCGCTTGAAGTCAAAGATAAAATCCTATGGAGTGAAATCTGCGGCTTCCATGACTGAGAATAGTGAACAGTCCGATAGCCTTATCGTTGTGGAGCTGAATGATAATGGGAAAAGCATTACAGCATCCTCTAAAATGACTGTTCAGCAAATTTCCAAGCTTCCGGAAGTAGAATTTGTCGAACCTGTTCAAACCTACCAATCTCTATCTGTGGATAGTCAATATTCGTATCAATGGTCACTGAAAAATCAAGATAAAGAGAATGCAGATATTGGTTATGAACAACTGGAAAAGCTTTTAAACGGAAAGAACTTATCCCCTACTGTCATTGCAGTGGCTGATACAGGGGTCGACCACACGTTAGCCGATCTCTCTGACAGGGTACTCGTGGAAAAAGGGAAAAACTTCGTCGATCGTTCTGATAATACGATGGATGACAATGGCCATGGAACCCATGTTTCATCCATCATTACAGCAAATTCTGGTAACCATTACTCCATGGCCGGGATAAATCCATATGTTAAGATTCTGCCTATTAAAGTTCTGGATGCCGGTGGAAGCGGTGATACCGAACAGATTGCGTATGGCATCATGTATGCGGCGGACCAAGGGGCAAAGGTTCTCAACTTGAGCTTAGGAGGGCCGTATAGCCGTACGATCGAGTATGCGATGCAATACGCAAACAAGAAAGGCGTAACCATTGTTGCAGCAAGTGGAAATGATGGAATGGAAGAAGTATCTTATCCTGCTTCATCTAAATATGCGATTTCTGTTGGATCCACTAATCGCTTGGATATCGTATCTGACTTTTCCAATTACGGGAAAGGACTTGACCTGGTTGCCCCTGGGTCAGACATTCCAGCTCTTTTGCCGGATGGCAATGTATCATACATGAGTGGTACTTCCATGGCAACACCCCATGTGACAGCCGTAGCAGGATTGATATTATCTCGGAATCCTAACCTAAAGCCTGCTGATGTTGAGAAATTATTAACTGAAACTGCCAAGGACATCTCATTCGACGAACTGGATAATCCTTATGGCTCAGAAGATGAATATTATGAAGAAGACCCTGGCTATCCAATTGAAAAGGCGGTACCAGGGTATGATAAGGTATCAGGTTGGGGTCGCTTAAATGCATATAGTGCCGTCAGCGCAGTGGACTTGTCAGCGAAAGTAAATCCGATTCTAAACAATCAATCGAAGGTAACAGGTTCAGCCAAAACCGATTCAACCATCAAGATTATGAGCGGAACGAAGCAATTAGGCAGCGGTTCAGCAAAATCGGGTACATTCAGCATCACGATCCCTGTTCAAAAAGCCGATCAAATCCTTGAAGTGATCATCTCAAATCAAGATGCTTCAACATCTATTAAGAAAATAGTAGAAAAAGCACCCAATAAACCATATGTAAACAAACTGACAAATCAGTCCACTTCTATTTCGGGAAGTGCAGAACCAAACTTGAAAGTAACGATCAAGAATTCATCAAGAAAAGTCATTGCCTCAGGCACAATGAATGACGAAGGTGACTTCAACATAAAGATCTCAAAACAAAAAGAGTATTCCACATTATATGTAACGGTCCTCGATGGTTATAAAGAAAGCTCTGAGGTAAAAGTAGTCGTTGCCGATGTCATCGCTCCTACAGCCCCGAAGGCGAATGCCATCAGTGATTTAAGCACCAGCATCACAGGATCTGCTGAAGCATCATCTACAGTGACGGCCAAGGTGAATGGGAAGCAAATCGCAACGGCCAAGGCCAGCTCTAAAGGTCAGTTCACATTAAAGATCAAGAAGCAAAAAGCTGGCTCGACTGTGATTGTGACGGCTAAGGATGCTGCCGGTAATACTAGCAAGGGGGCCAATCTGAAAGTAAGCGACAAGACTCCTCCTGCTGCACCAAAAGTAAAAGCAATCAGTGATGCAAGTACATCCATTTCGGGAACTGCAGAATCCAATTCCTATGTGACGGCGAAAGTAAAAGGAAAGCAAATTGCTGCCATCAAAGCCAACACTAAAGGTCAGTTCACCTTAAAGGTCAAGAAACAAAGAGCAGGCTCCACAGTTGTTGTGACGGCGAAAGATGCTGCAGGTAATATCAGTAAGGGGACCAACCTGAAAGTAAGCGACAAAACCGCACCAGGGACACCCAAAGTGAATACTGTTACGACCAAAAGCAAAAGCGTGACAGGGAAGACAGAACCTTATGCTGCCGTGACGGTAAAAGCCAAATCTAAAACGATCGGTACAGCGAAAGCAAACAGCAAAGGATTGTTTTCAGTGAAAATCAAAACTCAGAAGACGAAGACTGTTTTATCGGTGACAGCTAAGGATAGGGCTGGGAATGTGAGTACGGTGAAGAAGCTAATTGTTAAATAGTGAGTAACCTCGTTAGTGATTAATAAAAGGCTCCCAATTCTTGATAGAATTCGGGAGCCTTTTTAGTTCGTCCTAACTTAGAAATCCATTCTAAATGATGCATGGATCCAATGTACCTATTTTAGAATAGAAGTAAATTTAAATCTTCATTGAAAGTACACTCAATGTCATCAACAATCATAATATTCCATACTAAGATAGTTATCCACAATCGATAATTAAAATGGTAAATGTCCCCTATACGGTTTCAATAACCAATTACCAGGCAAAGCAAATAGTACTGCATTTTAAATAAAACTAAAAAGCATCCAAAATCATGACTTACTCTCGTTAAATCAATGCACTTAGTTCCTTTATTCTGTTTTCAATAAATTGAATGTGTTTGGTATCTTGTTGAAGGTCGAAAACGACGATTGCTTTTTTCATAAACTTGACGGCTTCCTCAGGTTTATTCATCAGCTCCATGTTATATCCTATTTGATAATGTAACTCACCTAATAGGAATACACTATCTTTAAGCAGGCACCATTTTATCCCATCTTCACAATATTTATTTGATTCTTCCAGTCTATTAAGACGAGTTAACACCCTCGTAATATGATAATAATGTCGTGTTTTTATTGTATAATCATTCAAGTGGGGAAGAAGCTGAAGATGATCCTTGACTTCCTCAAAAACCTCTAACGCCTTATTAATGTCTTCTTTAAAATAAATTGCCCCCAATGCCAAGAAAATTTCTAATTCTCGCTCAAGCAAAATCTTCCCCTTGTTATGAGTGAGATGGATGGCTTCTTTTAGAGTATCAACTGATTTACTCAAATCTTTCTTTACTTCATATAAATAGATTCCTTTATGCCATAGCAACAACTGTAGGTTTTTGTTGTTTTGTGAAAATAACGGATTATCTATTTCAGCTTTTACAATATCCATCATTTCTTCATATTTCCCATTTCTGCGGAGTAGCTGGAGCTGTTGGAATACTTCCTGAAAGTAATCTAGCCTTGGAGTTGTCCCGATATCAAAAAAGTAGTTCACATCTACTCCCAACTTTTGAGAAATTTGATACAATGTAGAAGCATAAGGATAGACATCTCCTTTTTCGATTTTACTGATCTGCGCTTGTGTACATATCCCTTGTGCAAGATCTTCTTGAGAAAGACCACTGGTTTTTCTCAACTCTTTTATTTTGTTTCCCACTGCTTTAAAATCCATAAAATCCACCCCTAAATATGCCTAGAGTTATATTTTTGAAGAAATCAAATGAAAAGCCTATTAATCGGCTTTTAAATTAGGTAATTTGACACCATATTCAGAATGTACAAAATGTAAATATGTGTTTTAATTATTATAACAAATATTTCTTTTATTTTACCGAACATTGATTCGAACAAGAAAGGGAGGAAAGTCCTATGAAAAGGCGTTTTCTTACAATTTTAACAGCATCGGTTCTTCTTTTTGGTATTGCAGGACTTGCTAATAACGATACTGAAACTGCAAATGTACAAATTCAAAAAGTTGAACTTCCAACAACTCAACATTAATCACCATGTTAAAGCTTCCTGCATTCAGGAAGCTTTTTTCTTTAAGGATAATATTCTTATAGGAATATGCTTAGAGTTATGAAAGAAAAGAAAAGAAAACGTTTTACCCATTAAATTAAAGTTTTTCAGCTCCTACGCATTTATGAGTCAAAATACATATTCCCCTCGGGCGTGATAGGATAAAAGTACAATAAAAGAAAGGGGGCTTCATGATGAAAAGCATAAGCATGAAAGTAAATCCTCTATACTCGGATTTGGATATGTCGATCCAGTTCCATTTTGAATTCTCAAAAGGTGATTGTAAAGTCGGGGAAGCCATGGTTTCAACGTATGCAATGAATAACACTGTAACGTTTCGAAAGTCCCAAAACGGCACCCAAGCTTCGATTGAAAAGTGTGCGGTGATCGACCGCTTTGATGTGGTTGGTGAGCTTGGTGAAGTATGCATGAATAAGCTGAGACACTTTCTGAAGGTGATTGGGATGAAAGAAATTCATTGTGGGTATGAGATGAATAGAGAGAATGTCAGCAATTAATTTTATAGAAAGACCATTCTCAAATAGAGCGTGATGGTTGTTTAATGATCTTGGTTCGTAAATATTAATAAAAAAGCTTTAGGAAAGTAGATTTTACTTCCCTAAAGCTTTTTATTATTTTATAAGTGCTTCCATCATCAAAGAAGCGGCTATTCGACTGGTCATATCCCTTATGTCCAGGGTCGGGTCGATCTCGACGATGTCAACTGTGTGGACCAATGGATGCTTCAGTGCCGCCTGGACCGCCTCCATGAGCGTATCCGGATGCATCCCCCCAGGACCGATCGCCGGGCAACCAGGAGCATATGCCTGATCAAGGACATCCATGTCTACTGAAAGATAGATGGTGTCGACTTTGTTTTCTAATTGGTGTAGTGCTGTGTTGATGAGTTCTTCGATGGAGTTGTGTTGTCTGACGTCCTTCTTTGTATACACCGTCACACCTTGCTCAATGGCATAATCATGATACGCTTTCGCATTGGCATAGTTTCTGATACCGATTTGAATCAGATTCTCACCCTTGATGTGCCCCTCTTCTATCAATCTTCTAAAAGGCGTCCCGTTCGTTGGCCCTCCGTCTTCTGTGTTCCTTAGGTCATGATGGGCGTCGAACTGGATGATTCCTACTGTACCCTTCGCTTCCTTGATTGCTTTGACCGTTGACGTCGTGATCGAATGGTCGCCTCCAAGGATGATGGTGAAGGGTGCTGCTTTGGTACTGGATACTGCTTTAACAGATTCATAGATTCGTTGATGGGATTCTTCGATCGAGGTCGGGTGCATCGTAATGTCGCCGAAGTCGATGATGGTTTTGTTGTCTTCAGCGAGGTCCGTCCCTCTCTCGATGTTGTACGTTGTAAAGGAGTTTAGGCATCTTCTGATCGCATCAGGCGCAAAGCTTGCTCCTGAGTGGGAGATGGACGGTTTGGAGAGGGGAGCGCCGATGATAGCGATGTCCCCTGTCTTCCCCTCTTCCCAAGGCGTCAGTAGTTCTGCTGCTTTAGTTGTGTAGCGGTCTTTGAATTGAGCCTTGCCTGCCGGCTTAATGTGTTGAAATGTGCTCATGCAGCTTCTCCTTACGGTAGATGATCCGGCCATTTTTCATGACGGTGTGGGTGTGGTTCACTCCGTAATGATATGGAACATAGTGATAGTTTGGTACATCCCAAAGGACGATGTCGGCTTTTCTGCCTGGGATGAGTTTTCCTGCTGTGTCTCCCCTGTTGATCGCATAGGCTGCATTGACCGTGACGGCGTTCCAGATTTCTTCCGGTGTCATTTTCAGCTGCAGGGATGCGAGGTTCATGATGAACTGTAGGTTCTCTGTTGGCGAGCTCCCCGGGTTGAAATCTGTTGATAGAGAGACGGCTGCTCCCGCTTCGATCATGCCTCTTGCGTTAGCGAACTTGCCTTTGTTCAGGTAGAAGGATGTGCCTGGCAGGAGAACTGCGATTGTGTCTGTGTCGCCTAATGCCTGGATGCCTTTTTGTGAAGCCCCCACTAAGTGGTCTCCGCTTGTCGCTCCGATTTCGGTTGCCATTTCCGTTCCGCCTAGTGGATCGATTTCGTCGGCGTGTATTTTTACGGAGAAGCCTTTTTCTTTGGCTTTCGTTAGGAACTGACGTGACTGCTCGACGGTGAATACCCCTGTTTCGCAGAAGATATCAACGAATTCAGCCAGCTGTCCATTTTCGATGTCATTCAGTAGATCGAGCATTTCATCTAGAAATTCATCTGAGCGTCCCTTGAATTCTGGTGGAATCGCATGGGCTCCTAAGAAAGTGGAGACGATCTCTGCTGGATGGGTTTCGTTTAGTTGTTTGGCTACTCTTAACTGTTTCAGCTCAGTGGGCCGGTCGAGACCGTAGCCGCTCTTCGCTTCTACCGTTGTGACCCCGTAGGAAATCATTCTGTTCAGGTGGAAGCGCGCTTTTGTAAGGAGCTCTTCCTCCGATGCTTCACGGGTGGCATCTACTGTTGATAGGATACCGCCTCCCCGCTTCAGGATTTCTAAGTATGGAACTCCTTGTTGCTTGAGGGCCATTTCGTGTTCACGTGAGCCTCCGAAGACCAAGTGTGTGTGTGGATCTACTAAACCTGGTGTCACAAGCTTTCCTTCTGCATCGATGCGCTCCGTTGCTTTGAAAGACTGGGCTTCTTCATGAGCCCCAATCCAGGCGACAAGTCCTTCATTAATACCGAGGGACGCACCTTCTAACACCTTTAAATCCCCCATTTTTTCACCCTTTAGAGGTCCGTCCCCATGGTCCATTGTCAGGAGTTGGCCGATGTTGTCGATGATGGTGTCGAATTGCTTTGCGGTCATGTTATTCTCCTCCTTTGTTCATTGGGATGTGGATGTTGTGTTTCTCGGCTGTTTTCTCTGCGATATCGTAGCCTGCGTCTGCGTGGCGGATGACACCCATTCCCGGGTCAGTTGTTAGTACTCTCTCTAAGCGCTCTTGGGCAAGGTCCGTCCCGTCTGCGACGACGACCATCCCTGCATGTAATGAGTAACCCATGCCTACTCCGCCGCCGTGGTGGAAGGAGATCCATGAGCCGCCTGCTGCCGTGTTGATGAGGGCGTTCAAGATGGCCCAATCTCCCACTGCGTCACTGCCGTCCTTCATGCTTTCGGTTTCTCGGTTTGGTGAGGCAACAGAACCGCAGTCCAGGTGGTCACGGCCGATAACGATTGGGGCCTTCAGTTCACCATTTCGGACCAGTTCGTTGATAGCTAGCCCCATCTTCACACGCTCACCATAGCCTAACCAGCAAATACGGGAAGGCAGTCCTTGGAACGCAACTTGCTCTTGTGCCATATCAATCCAGCGATTCAGCGCTTCGTTTTCAGGGAAAAGCTCTTTGATTAGGCGATCGGTTCTATAAATATCTTCAGGGTCACCAGATAACGCCGCCCAACGGAACGGTCCTTTTCCTTCGCAGAATAATGGACGAATGTATGCTGGGACGAAGCCAGGGAAATCGAAAGCATTCTCGACTCCTTCATCCTTCGCTACCTGACGGATATTGTTCCCGTAGTCAAATACGATGGATCCTCTGTTTTGGAATTCAAGCATTGCTTCCACGTGTTTAGCCATGCTTTTTTGAGAAAGGGTTGTGTACGCTTTCGCGTCTCTTTTGCGAAGCTCTGCCGCTTCTAATAATGAATAACCTTCTGGTACATAACCGTTTAATGGATCGTGGGCTGACGTTTGATCGGTCACGATATCGATTTTGACGTCACGTTTCAGTAGGTCATGATGAACTTCCGCTGCGTTTCCAAGTAAGGCAATCGAAAGTGCTTTCCCTTGATCACGTGCTTCGTAAGCCATCATCAACGCTTCATCAATTGAGTCTGTTTTCACGTCACAGTATTTGGTGTCAATGCGCTTTTGAATTCGCTCCGGATCAACGTCGACTGTAATCACCACTCCACCGTTCATGGTGACGGCGAGTGGCTGTGCGCCACCCATTCCGCCGAGACCGGCTGTTAGCGTGATTGTGCCTTTAAGCGAGTTGTTGAAATGTTTCTTCGCCAGTGCCGAGAATGTTTCGTACGTCCCTTGCAGGATCCCTTGAGTCCCGATGTAGATCCAGCTTCCTGCTGTCATTTGGCCGTACATCATCAGGCCTTTCTGGTCCAGTTCGTGGAAATGCTCCCAATTTGCCCACTTTGGTACGAGGACTGAGTTGGATAGCAACACTCTCGGTGCCGCTTTATGGGTTTTGAAGACACCAACCGGCTTTCCAGATTGAACGAGCATGGTTTCATCGTTTTCTAAGTTTCGAAGGGTGTGAACGATTGCGTCGAAGGACTCCCAGTTACGGGCCGCTTTCCCGATTCCTCCGTATACGACCAGCTCTTCTGGAATTTCCGCTACCTCAGGATCGAGGTTATTGAAAAGCATACGAAGAACAGCTTCCTGCTCCCATCCTTTACATTCGAGGTCCGTCCCTGTTTTTATTTTTACGATACGTTTGTCTGCCTTAACCATTTGTCGTTTCCTCCTTTGTTTTGGTTGGTTTTATGAGTGTGCTTAACGAGATTTGTTGCAGCCACTGGTTAGCTTTTTCGATGTCTTTCGCGAAGATGCGGTCCTTTGTGATGGAAGGAATGATCGTTCTCGCAGCTTCATAGAATTGGCGTGTCTTGCTTGCCATGAGGTCCGTCCCTCGATGTTCTGCTGCCTGCAGGTTACAGATGAGTTCGACTGCAAGGACTCTTCTGGTGTTCTGCAGGATCTGATAGGCGTGTCTTGAACCGATTGTTCCCATGCTGACGTGGTCTTCCTGATTGGCTGATGATGGGATTGAGTCGACGCTGGCTGGATGGGCGAGTGTTTTATTTTCGGAAACAAGTGATGCCGCACAGTATTGCATGATCATGGCACCGGATTGCAGTCCTGGCTGCGGGCTCAGGAAAGGTGGTAGGTCATTCAGCTGCGGGTTCACCAGTCGTTCAATACGTCTTTCTGAAATATTTGCAAGCTCGGCTACAGCAATTTTCATGAAATCCATAGCAAATGCGATCGGCTGTCCGTGGAAGTTCCCACCTGAGATGACTTTTTCTCCATCATCGAAAATCAGTGGATTATCGGTAGCAGCATTCATTTCGATTTCGAGCTTTTCTTTTACATAATCAAGGGTCTGCCACGATGCCCCGTGTACCTGTGGGATACATCTTAGTGAGTAAGCATCCTGCACTCTAAGTTCTCCTTGTTTCGTAGTGAGCTTACTGTCTGACAGGTATTCCCGGATTCGTTTTGCCGTTGCGACCTGTTGAGGATAGCCTCTTACTACATGAATATCTTCGTCGAAGGCATCCATGATTCCTCTAAGTCCCTCCAAGGTCAGACTTGCGATCATCTCACTTTGGAAAGCAAGTTCCTCCGCTTCCAGGTATCCGATGACACCCATTGCCGTCATCGCCTGCGTTCCGTTGATGAGTGCCAATCCTTCTTTTGCCTGAAGCTGGATCGGGAAAATGTTTTCTTTTGAAAGCACCGGGAGAGTTTGATGAACCTCTCCTTGATAATGGACTTCACCTTCACCCATTAGTGCCAGAGCTAAATGGGAAAGGGGTGCTAAATCACCGCTTGCTCCAAGTGAACCTTGCTGAGGAACTACCGGATGAATCCCTTTATTCAAGAATTCAGCTAAACGTTCAACGATAACCGGTCTAACACCTGAGTATCCTTTTAAAAGGGCATTGCATCTTAGCAGCAGCATGGCCCGGGAAACAGTCTCAGGAAATGGATCACCCACCCCACATGCATGAGAATGAATCAGGTTCAGCTGTAGCTCCTCCACATCCTCAGCATCAATCAACACATCACTAAACTTCCCGAATCCAGTATTAATCCCATACACCACACGCTTCTCCTTCACAATCCGCTCAACCGCCTCGCGACTCTTCAGGACACGCTCCATACTTGAAGGAGAAAGAACCACATGCTCCTTCCCATAAATAATCCTCTTCGCTTCCTCCAAACTCAAACTACAACCCGTCAACTCCACCATACTAATCACCTCTTCAATTTTATAAAAACTTCTTTAATCATTTAGGGACGGACCTCTGGAAACTGCCTTTTTCACTATGAATTTCCTGATGTTCCTTCCTCAAATCCCGCTGTGGTTAGGTTTTGATTCTTTAACGCTTTAAACCGCTCTGGGACGGATCTCCAAACTTCCCGGTCCCTCGCCCCAAGGTACATCCAACCCACACAAAAAGGAGGCTCGACCAAAGACAGACTTCTGCCATTGGTCGAGCCCCCTTTCAACTAATATCTATAGGCTCTCACTATTTAAATATGATTAATTCCAAGTCCGATCGTCTCGTGCTCTAATCCTTTAATTGGCGCACCAATCGTCCCGTATAACGCGACGGCAATCCATTCGCCTTCTTCATCACTTGCATATGGAGTGCCTCTGACAACCGAAAAGCGCAATCCCACTGTTCGCAGGACCTCACCTAGTTGTGTATGTCCACGTGTGACCCCCGTCAACGCTTCCATGATGGCGTGATACAAGGCATGCATCTCCCGGTACAAATCTTCCCGGACCAGATCACTCCGCTTCGCTGCCGTTTCGATCGCAGCCACGATTTTCTGACTGTCCATGGAACCGATTTTCCCTGTGCAATAACTCCAATTTAATTCATTGAAATGCAGGTTCCACTCTTCTTCCTCTCGATCTATGAGGAGGAGAAGCATGGCATTCTTTCCGATACGAGTATGAGCTGTCTTATCCAAGTGGCATTCGCACCTTACATGAAAATTCTAAAAATACTAATAACTACTTATATTGTATGGTCTGATTCAGAAGAGGTCAACGAAAATAGTGGTGATTTTAGAAACTTAGAGAGGTAGTTTGGTAGCGTGGTAAAGGGTTTTTGGAGGGAATTGAAGATGGGATAAAGCGAAGGAAGGTCCGTCCCTCAAAAAAAGACGTACCTATTCGGATTAGGTTCGCCTCATTCCTCCTTTACTCTTCTTGTTTTTTACCTTTTCCTTTAAACACTCGCGGGTCGTTCAACAGGTATGTGACGGATCCTTCATCACATTGTTTCAAACCAAGATAGGATAAAATGTCGTGCTTGTCCTCTTGAGAAAGGGGGCCATCCATTGGATACAGTGGGCGGATATTCAATTGCTCTGTACCATCCCGTTTCTCAAGCACCACTTTACAATCCCTCGGAGCACTGTTATCGATCCGGACGAACTTAAATGGGATGGAATGATTTCGATCAATGGGAACAGCAAACAACGTGGTAAAACCAACTGTTTCAAGTATTTTATCCGAGTACATGATGCTTTCCAGGGCATGGGAAAATCCCGGTGGTCGATTCACGACGACTAACTTATCGTAATAATGCTGACCTTGAAATACGACTAAATGCTTTCTCGATTTTTTGATACTCCTCTTTGAAACGTGAAGATCTTCAAATACCAATATAAACTCTTTTCTCATGTTTCTCCCTCCTAGAAATAGGAATTTTGTACTACACGATATGAATTTCGACATGAATATCTAAATTCCTCTAATATTTTCCAAATAATTCTATTTTTCTATCATTTTAATTCCATTTTCCTCAATCTTCTTTTTTTTGGAGTACCGTCTCTCCTTCTTTTTCAACAAACTTCTTATAAAGATTGACCTGTGGCGCAGGAAAATAATTCAGAGTACGTTCTTTTGAAAGAAGGGGGTTATCAATTGAATGGATGTAAAAGGAATAACTGCTCCAGGGGTAGTCCTCGGGATGAACGGTGAGGTTGCCTTCCGCAGGATTTTGATGGATATACCTGCTGGCCTTAATAAAGTACGATGGAGTATCAATTATAGTAGATCCATATCTTCCTTGGAAAACATGTCCGACATAATCATATTTTTTATTGAAATAAACGGCGTAACGGGTATGAAGGATTCGGATGATTTTTTGGAGTGGGATATCATGGGTTTCGATTAGTAGATGATGTGGTTGGGCATTAAACAGTATGCGTGGATGGTAAAGGGATACTTATCTTTCGTCTCCTGCAGATACAATAAATATTTCTTGCGATCCTCTCTTTGATGGAACAGATCCTGCTTTCTGTTCCCTCTCGCTGTCACATGGTAAGTTGAACCCGGAACCCAATTCCGAGGTGTTCGTCCCATAACATCACTCCTCTTCTTAGCAAAATGAAATTCCTTACCCCTACATCTATTCGACACAACTACCGAAAATCCTCTTTTTTTGTGAGGGACGGACCTGATTTCATCTATATATTTGAGTTTAAATCCACCGGTTAGAGGTCCGTCCCTCCACTTTAATTGTTATCTATCATCTTTGGTGAAGCCTTTTTGAGAGTAGTATAGGATACGTTGTTTTCGGGAATCGCTGGTGCTGAATACTAGGTTTGAATTTGAGTTCAAACGAATCCATCTGATTTTTGGCGTCGCTTTTCTACTTATGACACTCCCTTTACTCCCCTTGCTCTGTTCTCCCATTCTATCTCCACCTTTACCTCCTATTCGACAAAATCACAATGATACTTTCATTTTAATACTTTTTATGTAAAATATGTATACTTTTTCCAAAATTTTTATATTCGTCATCGAGAATTGCATTTCAAATCGTGTAATTTCCGATTCCTCTTATATAAAACCTTTATCTTGAAGAAAAAAAGGATAGTCGGTGAAAACAATGGAGTTACATGTAGAGTTAAAACATTATCGCAATGATATTTTAGAACTAAGTCAACGAGAAGCCGGCCTTCGCTTGAATATCAACCAGAGCACGTTATCAAACTATGAAAATGGCACAAGGGACATCCCCTATAAAATGCTCCGCACCTTCAAAGAAGTATATAAAATCCCAACCAATGAACTGAACAGGATTATGTACGGAGAGGAAAGTTCCGGCTCTGCACAAACCCAACGCCCCATGATTCTAAGAGAAAGCTTCGAGGACCAAGAAAATGAAGAAATCTTGAAGATCCTTCAAGAGCACCCTAAATTCAAACGAACCCTTTCCTCCCTCTCCTACTTCACAGAAAAACGCAAAGAAAAATTCATCACCCACGTCAATCACCTCTACCACACGATGAAGGATTGGTAAATCATTTGGAAGGGACTATTAATCATGGAGGGACGGACCTACTAAAAAGGAGCGTAAACCTTATTAAACCGGAGTTTCGGTTAGTAATCCCCCTTGAAAATGAGGTCCGTCCCTCACAAAAAAAGCGCCTAGATTCCCAGTATTGGGGTCTAGAGCGCTTTTTGGTTATGATCTATTGTATATTCTGATTGAAGTTCTTGTTTCAGCCAGTGGATCATTTTGTCGGTGTCCATGTTTCCTTGTTGACCTTTGTCGAACGCTTTTTGGATCAGGGTAAGCATGTGTTGATTGTTGTTCATATTTCCTTTCAAAAAAGACAACCTCCTACAATATAAAACAGTTTATACCACTTTATTACACTATTAGACTATAATTCAAACATCAATTACTAGATATAATACCAAAAAAAGACACTCTTAGATAGAGTATTTTAAAATTCTTCCAATAAACAAGGAGTAATTACCTATTATCGTTTGCAGGAATTTGTCGATATACTAGAAGTAGGGTTCTGAATAATGGCAAAATCATCGAAAGGTGATGGCGCAAAGCTATAGGGGCTAACCATGCCAGCCAGCTACCAAACCGGGAGGGAATGTACTTGTCGTTTTTAACCCCAGAAGAAATGTATATCAGAAAGAAAACAAAGAAAAAGTTGATGTATGCAGGATTATTTGTATTTACTATCATCCTTGTTGCTGGTACAACAATTCTCACGTACCAAATGTAAAAAAAAGCGTCCATTCGACGCTTTTTTTAGTTCAAATATCATTCTACAATTTATGGAAAAGTTTGATAAATTCCGATAGAATAGAAGATGGAATCTATTCGGGCTGGGGGACTACATTTTATGCATAAAGAAGTCAGACTTTTCAGAGGGTTAACGAAACCATCACTCTTCTTTTATCAACTTAGAGAAATAGAAGAATTTAAGGGATATAGAAAAAAGGTTTTTCACCTTATGTTACTATCCATTTTTGTATTTGGTCTCATATCTTCTTTTGGGATTGGAATGGATCCTTTATCTAAAGAATTGACTAATCTTTCACCAATTACGTATGAATTGGAAAAATTCCTGTTCTTCTTAGGCAGAATACTATCTGGACTGCTTTATGCAGCTATCATTCTCTTTTTCTGTTCACTCATTTTTTGGACCATTTCTGATGAAGGTGAATACCGAAAACTTGTTATGGCACAGGGCTTAGTATTACTGATTTTGTTATTTGAACAGCTTACCTATGTACCGCTATCACTCTTTTTCTCGCTTGAATGGTACTCTTCCCCACTATCGTTGGGAGTTATAGCCCAATACCTTACTTCTAATACATATATTATTTATTTACTGGGAAGCTTCACTCTTTTCAAGGTTTGGGTATTCTTTATTCAATATAAAGGGATCAAGCGTTTAACCAATCAGAAAAATTGGATTATCTGGCTAGTGATTCTTCTGACTAATCTTTTCATCTGGGCTCTACATGCATTATTGGCCAATCTAAGTATTTCAACTCTACTCTAAACGTGAAAAGGCTGTGAACAAACATGCATAAACGAACCATTTTCAATACTATCCTCACTGTGTCGCTCCTTTTTATAGGTGCTAATACATTTCTCATTGAAAAAGCAAACAGTAAAGTAGACCGGGAAGTCCGGATCTCAGAATGGGAGCCCGTCACTAAAGGGGATCTTGCGAAAGAGCTGCCGAAAGCAGGAGTTGTCGCTTCTGAAGAAGAGAGCTACATCTACTTCAACGATGAATTCGGTTCTTTTAAAACGTTCCTCGTAAAAGAAGGGGACCAAATCAAATCCGGAACACCGCTCTATGAATACGAAGTAACCGATCAAACTCAACAAAAAAGTGTATTACAATCAGAAGTTGATCAATATGAAGACGAAATCGATAGTATCGAAGACAATATTTCAGATTTGAAACGATTGGAATCATCTCTTCCATCCAGCTCAACCGACGAAAAAGAGATTCCGATTGACGCAAGTGCCCTTCAATCAGAATATGACCTAAAAAAAGAAATCGCCGCTAAAGAATTGGAAATCGACCGCCTAGAAAGTCAGATTGACAATTTAGAGCGACAAATATCCGATATTGAGTCATACGAAACGACTCTTACCGTGCAAAGCAGTGTGGATGGGACCATCAAAGACCTGTCCCATACCATCGATAATCCATTGATCACCATTGCCTCACAGGCTACCATCGTCACGACAGATCTAACGGAAAAAGAAATCATCACAGTAGATGAAAACATGAACGCAACGGTCCAGTCGGATATTGAGAAGAAGACACAGAAAGGGATTGTCACAAAAGTTGCTACACTCCCTAAAAACAATCCACATATCCAAACTGATAGCATGTACCCGGTAGAAGTGAAGCTTCAAAAACCCGATAACAAGCTTCTTTCCGGTCACCACGTGTTCTTATCCATCATCACAGAAGAAGTAAAGGGAGCTTTTGTTGTTCCTGTAACGGCCGTTGAAAAAGATGGCGCTCACAAATATATTTGGGTTCTTACTGAAAAAGGCACCGTGGAAAAACTCAAAGTAGAAACGGGGCTTGCCGTAAACGGAGAGCAACAAATAAAGTCCGGAGTGAAAGCAGGAGAATACTATATCGTGTATCCTGATGAGATCCCCGCTTTACAAAAAGGGGCTGCTTTCATCACTGCTCTTGATTGGGATAAAGTAAAGTTGAGAGATTTGAAAAAATTTGATCTTCCGACGATAGTGGAGAATTTGTTGTTGGGGATTCTAGAACGAAAATAATGGATGGCCAGCTCTTATCGGAAGAGCTGGTTTTTTTTATGAAAAATACATACTCCTCTCCTTCAAACAAATACTATTGGTTAACCACGATCGAAAAGGAGTTTATCACAATGAATACTCTCAAGAAATTCATCACCCTAACCACCATCCTAACCCTCGTGACCCTCTCTCTGCCACAATCCGCTCTATCCGCAACCCAACCCAACAAAAACGTCATCCTCCTCATCATGGATGGTACCAACTCCGACATCCTCACCCTATCCCGTTGGTATCGAGGGACGGACCTTCAATTAGACAAGATCCTGGTAGGCGGGGTCCGTACCTATTCCGCTCACTCAGCGATCACTGATTCGGCTGCCGCAGGGTCTGCCATGGCAACCGGTATGAAGACGAAGGCTGATTACATCGGAATGAACCGGGATGGCCGTCCTGTATTAACGGTCCTTGAAGGTGCCAAATTATCAGGCTATAAGACTGGCATCGTATCCACCTCCCCTGTCCAGCACGCCACACCGGCTGCGTTCACGTCTCATGTCCTGAACCGGGATGAATTCGGGGATATCGGTGAGCAACAAGTGTACCAAGGTCTAGATGTGGTTTTAGGTGGAGGTGCTGCATGGCTAAAACCCCAATCTAAACACCACATAAAAAACGACGACGGCATGCTCAAAACGAAACAAGTCAGTCGGGAAGATGGCGAGAACTTAGTAAAAACCCTGAACTCAGCCGAGTATGATTTGGTTTTGAATAGGGACGGACTTCTAAACAGTTCCGGTTCCGCTAAACTTTGGGGCGCATTCGCAGACGAAGATATTTCCTATGAACTGGATCGGACGAAATTAAAGCCTAATGAGCCTTCCTTAGCAGAGATGACTCGTATGGCACTTGGCCGATTATCCAAAGGTGATAAAGGGTTCTTCCTCATGGTCGAAGGCAGCAAGGTGGACTGGGCCGCTCATAAAAATGATCCGGTTGGAATGATCAGCGAGGTATTGAGCTTTGATGATGCAGTCGGTGAAGCCCTTGATTTTGCCCGTAAAGACGGGAATACAATGGTCGTGGCCGTGACGGATCATGGGAATAGTGGATTGACGCTTGGGAATCAAGGAACGAATGGTGATTATAAACGTCTACCTGCCGGGAAGTTTGTTGAACCTTTGAAGAAAGCCGAGCTGACCGTAAAAGGGGCCGTTTCTCAACTGAAGAAGGATCGTTCCAATTTAAAAGAGGTCCTTTCAAACTATGGGTTGGGGGATCTGAGTGAAAAAGAATCTTCTGCCCTGGAAGATGCAAAAACTCATGAGGATCTGGAAAATATCATGGTCAAGCTGATGACGAAACGTGCCAAATTAGGCTTCACCACCCACGGCCACACCGGCGAAGACGTCTTTTTATATGCATATGGACCGGATAAGCCGGTTGGGTTGATTGACAATACTGACATTCCCAAAGTGATTTCTCAGTATATGGGATTTTCATTAACATCGGGGAAGTTTGTTGACTGGTATGGGGATGGGATGACCTATTTTCGTGGTAAGGAATATAAGGTAATCGTTGAGGGACGGACCTCGAAGAATCCTGTGATGGTTGCGAAACGGGATGATGAAGTGCTGCGCTTTCCGGAAAATAAGGATTTTTATTGGAGAAATGATGAAAAAGTGCGATTGGATAGCGTGAATGTGTATGACGGGAAGACTTTTTACGTGCATATGAAGGAGTAAGGGTGTGATTGGGTCGTTTTCAACGGGTGAAGAAGTGGTCCCGAGGATTTATTATCGACTTTTCGGGTTTTATTATCGAGTTGGAGCTATTTATTATCGACTTTCTTCCTATATTATCGACTTAGCCTCACTTATTATCGACTTTAACATTTTATTATCAACTTCACATCACCGCCTCCCGGTCAGGCTCCAACTCCCAACCTGGTGCCTGGCACCCCCGCACATTTCGACAAATCCCTATATCCTCTTCCACCACTTACCCACCCCACATATTCCTTTTCCCCCTCCTTTTGCGTTATAATAAAAGAATGCGATTTTATAGATTGGAGAGGTTGGTTGATGTCGATTCGTATTCAGGAGTTGAAGGATAAGTTACTTCCCATGAGTCAGTCGATACAGGGTATGCTTGACCCGAATCAGGATGAGAGCAAGAATGTCGTTTCGAAGGGCCTTCTGTTGTTCCGTCAGAATCTGGTTTCAAACGTGAAGGTACGGGATGAAGAAGTGACAGCGGATGTGCAGGATGTGACCCCTGTCTCCCTGGAACTGAATTTATCGTTCCCGCTTTTAAGCAAATGCTCGTGTCCTAATAATAGCTGGTGCCGGCATCAAATGGCGACCTTTTTTATGCTATACAACAAAGTTGGACGGGTTAGTGAGTGGATTCAGAATTGGCGGAGCCAGTCTCAGTCTTCAAGTCAGGAATCCCAGTCTTTGGATGATCTGTTGAAAAAGCACAGCAGTTCAGGGGCTCTCCGCAAGGCAAGTGATTTACTAAACGAACGGAAAACGCGGGGCAACACGCCTGAGGAATGGTGGCAATTCTTTGACTCCCTTCTGAAGCAGGAAGACTTGGAGTCACTTGAAAGACAGCCCTATTTAATGGATGTACTCGTACAAAATATAACGAAAAGATACATGAAGGAAGCCCCATTCGAACGGGAATGGAAGCCTCTTTATCAGCTGTTTGCAACCTTTTATCTCTCGATTCACATCGATTTTTTTTTACAAAAAAGAAATGTGGCGCTGAGCCGGGAACAGTATAGCATGTATGATTTCTTGTTGGGTGAAATGGAAGATGCCGTCGAGAAGCTATCGATTCATGCCATGCCTTTCAGTTTTGATCCGTATATAGCTTTTTTGAAAAAGCAGACGATTGAGATGAGTGATTCCAAAGAGAATAGTACGTTGATGAAAGCTGAAGTGTACCGCTTCCTATGGTATTACTTGTTTAAGCAGAAGTCGTGGCGTCGCGAAGAGGTTGCCCGCTTAGAGGAGGATCGTGAACATGATTCTGTCTTTTACAGCGTCGCGCTCCTCCATCAATATTTACTCCTCGAGGATTTGGACAAAGCGGGTAAAGTGGTTGATGAGCTTGGTACAGAACTTGTTGCATTTAGTGAATTCTGGCTCCGTAAATTTTTCGTAGGGAAGCGTTATGAAGTAGGGTTCTTCTTAGTCCGCAACATCTTATCAAGGTTGACGGCACATATTGAAACCCTCGACTACTATGAAGCGACTCGATTCGTGCGCTGGTTTGTGCGGATTTTACCGATGGATTGGCTGATGGAAAAGGACAGTGCACTTGTGAATGAGCTTCTTCTTTCCATGCTTCCGTACAGCTTCTTCTCATACAATGAGTATCTCATTAGCGCGAAAGCTTACCGAGAATGGGTCGAGTTGCAAAAATATATGAATTACAGCATCGCGGAAATGGAAGGTATGGGACTCAGGGATGTGACGAAGGAAGCACCGGAGCTCGCTCTTCCTATCTATTATACTGGCGTGATGGCAGCGATTGATCAGAAGAATCGTGATAGCTACAAACTCGCAGTTCGCTACATGAAGAAGATCCGTACGATTTATAAAAAAACGAAGAAAACAGATAAATGGGACGTGTATCTAACCTTTATTCTGAATAAATACAAGCGATTACGAGCGTTCCAAGAAGAGTGCAGAAAGGGTAAGTTAATCGATGCTTAAACTGTCTTCCGTAAAAATCAATGTCCATACAACTGAATATGAAGACCGTTTCTTCATTACTGCGGAAAACGACGAAGGAGAACTTCTGCCGACAAAAGATTGGAAGGGCCAGCTGTTCCTTTGGCATGAAGAGAGCTACTACGGGACCCTTCTTCAGGATGACGGCAACGGAATCCCTGTGACGGAGTGGCAGTTTCTGACCCTCCTTGCAGGCGAACATTTTAGCAGCATGATCCAGTGGGACTGGGATGAAACCGGGCAAGCATGCATTGCGATTGCCCCTGTCATTTACGAAGCGGTGGAAGCAGGCCGTTGGCTCCCAAGGTTCGAAGAATGGCAGGAAAAAGGATTGCAGTACCATATCCCTGATGAAGTCTGGTCGAATTTCAACGAAGAGTTTTGGGAGGAAGAGCTGCCTAATGGAGGTCCGTCCCTCAAAAATTTAACAGAAAACTGGTTTCAGGGTGCGTTGAATGAGGCGATGGCTTCCGGTGGATCGAGTGCGATGAAGCGGATCCAGAAGTTGAAGGAAAGTACGCTTACGTCTGAGGAGCTGGATGCGTATTTCGATGAGAAGCGCTGGAGTGATTGGATTGCAGGTTCTGATGACGAACTCCCATTTTCGATGGGGCTCCGGATTTCTGAACCTCTTGATGAGGATGAGTCCTGGGAACTTGAAACGATTCTACGTGACCGGATGAAAACGAGTAAGATCGTGTCCTTATCAGAAGACACCGTCCCCCCTTCCTGGAAAAAACATTTGCCAGACGTATCGGAAGAACAGGAACGCTGGATGAAGATGTTGCCGATTCTCCGTGATGCGGATGGCTCCCTCCGGACGACTCTCGGTGAGCATGATGCCTGGGACTTTTTATCGGTCCTTAGTGAGAAACTGATCGACTTAGACATTGAAATCCTCCTGCCATCGTGGTGGGAAGCAATGAAGGATGCGCAAGTGATGGTCAAAGCCAAGCTTAAAAACACGGACACAAGCTATCGTAAATCCTTCGTCGGCTTGAATGCCATGCTCGATTTCGACTGGCGTCTATCCATGAACGGAGTCGACCTGAACGAGGATGACTTTAATCAACTCGTCGATAATCAGCGCCGTTTGGTGAAAATCCGCGGTCAGTGGATGAAACTGGATCCTGCCATGATTCGCCGGATTCAGCAAATGATGACAAAAGCGAAGCAGGAAGGGATCTCAATCCAGGATATGCTCGAGCAGGAGCTCGTTCCCCGCGATTCCGATGAATCGGATCTAGAGCCGGAGGACGATGAGCATGATCCTTATAAATATGCTCGTATTCAACTAGAACTTAATCGCTCTATGAAAAAGATGATTCATCAGCTAACGAATGTGTCATCGATTCCGTTGACAGAAACTCCCCATGCCTTCATCGGTGAGCTCCGTCCCTATCAGCAGCTTGGGATGAGCTGGATGCTCTTCTTACGAAAGTTCAACTTTGGCGCCTGCCTTGCTGATGACATGGGACTCGGAAAAACGGTGCAGCTGATCACGTACCTGCAACATGTGAAGGAAACGGAAAAGCCCGAGACTCCATCCCTGATCGTCGCACCTACTTCCGTTCTCGGAAACTGGCAGCGAGAGTTGGAGAAATTCGCACCCGGCTTGAAGGTTCATCTTCATTATGGGCCGACCCGTACGAAAGGTGAAGATTTTGCTAGGGAAATCAAAGGTGTCGATGTGGTGCTAACGTCTTACGGTTTGTCCCATATCGATTATGACGAATTATCAGAAGTCGTATGGACCTCGATCTCACTTGATGAGGCACAAAACATCAAGAATGCCAATACAAAGCAATCACGTGCCATCCGCAAGTTGAGCGGGAAACATCATATTGCATTGACGGGAACCCCGATGGAGAACCGTTTATCCGAGCTTTGGTCGATCTTTGACTTCCTGAACCACGGCTATCTTGGAGGATTCACGCAATACCAGAAAAACTATATTGCGCCGATCGAAAAAGATGAATCAGAGGAAAAAGTCAAAGAGCTTCAGGCGAAAATCAAACCGTTCTTATTGCGTCGTACCAAGAAAGATCCTGAAGTAGAACTGAATCTTCCGGAAAAACTCGAGCAGAAAGAGTATTGTCACCTGACTGCCGAGCAGGCAGCTCTTTATGAACAGCTCGTGAAAGATACGCTGGCAAAAATCGAAACACTAAGCGGCTTTGAACGGAAAGGGTTGATTCTGCAAATGCTGAATCAGCTGAAGCAGCTTTGTAATCACCCTGCTCTTTATTTAAAAGAACCAGATCCAAAGTCAATCCTCTCCCGCTCTGAAAAGATGCAGAAGCTGAAGGATATCGTCGAAACCGCTTTGGAGTCTGGTGAAGCGTGCCTGATCTTCACCCAGTATATTTCAATGGGGGAAATGATTCAGGAAGTGATGAAAGAAGAGTTCGATGTTAAGGTACCATTCCTGAACGGCAGCATGGCAAAAGGAAAACGGGATGAACTCGTGGAGAAATTCCAAAATGGAGAATTCCCAGTATTCCTGTTATCACTGAAAGCCGGCGGTACCGGACTCAACTTGACTGCAGCCAACCACGTCGTCCACTACGACCGTTGGTGGAACCCTGCCGTTGAAAACCAGGCCACCGACCGTGCCTACAGGATCGGCCAGAAGCGATTCGTCCACGTCCATAAATTGGTCTCTTCAGGTACCCTTGAAGAAAAAATCGATGCCATGTTAATGAAGAAACAGGCATTGAACGATGAAATCATTCGAAGCGATCAGTGGGTGACCGAATTATCGGATCACGATCTGGAATCGTTGTTGGTGTTGGAATAGATTTGTTGATTTGCCTCTTTCCTTATGGGAAAGGGGTTTTTTGTTAGGAATTGGGTTATAGTGTGGTGGTTTATACATAAATTACAAGTATAATTGTAAAATTAACTTTACTCACCTTGGATTGTTTATTTATTGGGCCACTATTGGGGTTTATCGGGCCACTTCTGCATTTTATTGTGCCACTTTTAACCTTTATCGGGCCACTTTCCACAAAACTCGGGCCAAATTGTGAACGACAATATTCATTATTATTTACTCATATAATAAGTACCCTAAACCAAAAAAACGCCAGCCTCCCCAAAAAGGAAACCAGCTCAATATGAAGACATTAAGGGGAACAAAACACTTACTTTACTCACTGCTACACATAATTATTTCTAATGAGGAAATACAGAGGCATGTTGCGGTGACCATTGGATTTTGAGACAAAGCTTATAGGTTGGATGATTCGTATGGAAAGAATTCTAGGTGGGGGTGATTCAGGATGAGGTTTTTAGAACAGGATTCGGGTAATCGTATCCTTGTTCAAGGGCCGTCACACGCTGGGATAAGTAGAAATTTTCGACGTTGGCTCTTGCCACTTTTTTGATGAGGTCTTCTGTTAACTTCTCCATTCTGTCAATTCGTTGTTCAAGTTCTTGCAGGGCTGCCACGATACCATCTCCTTTTTGATCATATTAAAACGGCAATTCAATTGGTTCTTTCTTACTTGGTTCGGATGTAGAAGACGATGATGGCTTACTGTCCAGAAATCGAACATTTTCAGCGACGACTTCGGTTATATACGTCCGCTTTCCTTGATCATTGTCATAATAACGGGTTTGAATGCGTCCCGTCACACCAACCACGGATCCTTTCCTGCAGTACTTCTCCGTATTATCAGCCGCACGATTCCATAGCGTACAAAGTACAAAGTCCGTATCGATTTGACCTTGCTGATTCTTGAAGGGCCGGTTTACGGCAACCGTCACGCTAAGGATAGATTTTCCTTCTGTGGTTTTTCTTGCTTCGGGATCTTTGGTCAGCCTCCCCACCAGGGTCACTTGGTTTATCAATTGGATTCGTTCCCTCCCTTCTCCTAATGTGTTTTCATCTTACAACCATACCCAAATCTTGTAAAATCCTCAATTTCCGAAATTCGAGGCAATAATCCTTTGAATTTGCCAAATTCGCCTAGGTGAATTTTCCTCATTTTGATCAAAATCTTGTTCAAAAACACGAAATTGCATCTTTCGGCCTTTTTTTCATTGGTGAATTTATTAGGGAAACATTTGCCCCTATGATATAATTTTATAAAACCTTTAAATGGGAGTTGTTCGTTCATGAAAACCTTTAAAGTGATTTCACTGCAAGTTGTGAAAAATGAAGAACTGCATGACTTTGAGATTGTGGACGGTCTGATTATTAATAAAGAAGATAGGCATAGTACGTGGCTTGTTGAAACGTATTTGTCGAATAAACATATCGAGTTCTTTCAAAAGGCTCAACAAAGCAAGAAAGATTTGGAGATACAAGTCGTGATTTCTCATAAAGCCAATGATCCGGCTGCTTTCATGACATCCATTCGTTGTATTAAAGAAATGGATGACCATATCAGCATCATGTTTGAAGGGAAATTGAAGAAACAGCGGAATGAATATGCAGAGATACTTCTCGATGATTTAGTACAAAAAGGGTATTCTGGGGATGAATTGATTCGAGAATTCAGGGAGAAAATGATTTCCAAACCACGCTTTCCGGTGACGGCAAAACCAAGGGTGTAATGATTCGAAATTAGATAAACTTTATCTAGAGCAAGAGTTAGCTGTTTGATATAATTAATATAATAGGATATTTTTTATAACTTTCATGAAAAATTCTTTTATTACGATGTTCTTAGGTAGGTGTGCTCAATGATTGGAGAAAGAGTAAAGAAATATCGACAAGAAAAGCGAATGTCTATGACTGAACTTGCTGAAAAAGCTGGTGTCGCCAAATCATATTTAAGCTCTATAGAGCGTAACCTTCAACAAAACCCGTCCATTCAATTTCTTGAAAAGGTTTCATCTGCATTAGGAATTCCTATGGACGCTTTGCTACATGACCAACCAGAGGATCAAAATATTGACCACGAGTGGCTGAAGATTGCTGAAGAAGCTATGGATTCCGGTATTTCTAAAGACCAATTCCGTGAATTTATTGAATTTAATAAATGGAAATTGGGTAATAAATAAAGTCTTGCGAAACTTTCGCAAGACTTTATTTATGTGAAATCATTTTTTATTCTGCTTTCATTACTCCCGATGGGGTATCAAGAAATTCTCTGATTTCTTGCTTAGAAATTCCAGCTTCCAATGCTTGTTTAATCAATTCTAGCCATTCAAGATCAAGTTCACGATTTGTCATTAGAATCTCCCCCTAAAATACATGTATGTATTCCAGGCAATCCAGCCATCATAGTTTAAATACGTTTTTAAGCCCTTTAATAAACGTATCTCTACCGTAGATCTGTGACTTTGCGTCCCTATTTTTCAATAGGTTTGCCTTTATCTGACTTATTCATTTTCCGATGTAGCTATACCTATTATACTAATAGAAATCTATACATCGTGTTGTTTTTTGTCTTTTCTGACAATAATGTTTCCCTCTTATTCCTACAAATATACCTATTTTTTTACATTTAAGAGTGTAATATATACTGTTTTCTCTTTTTTTATTAAATCATTTAAAGAAAAATGTCGAATAAAATATTATATTAAATTTCATATCTTTTATAATTTTCTATCTTATTCTTTATTGGTAGGACTTTTTGGGAAACATTTTGGTACATTGTTGCCTTATAAAAATGGGATTGAGTTAAATCATACCCGCAAGAAGGACATAACCATTGCCCGATCTCAGAGCTACTAAATGATGAGCGTGTACAACGAGTGCAAATTTTTTTATACATTCTCCTTAACTCCTTTCGTGTACCATTAGAAATATATATTGTTTCGTTCAGTAGAAAACGAACGTTCGTTTTATCGAACACTCTTTGTTATTAGTATATACACGCATCTCTTAAGTCTAAAGTCTTGTATTTTCTGAAAATTACGCTTGAAAAGTTGATTTCCTTTCTTTTAATTGAATTTTCTTTTAATTTCTTAGTATTTCGTTATTTATAAAACACAAATTGTTCTATATAATGAATATATATCTAGGAAGGGACTGTGATTAATGGTAGGTGATAAAATAAAAAAATATAGGGAGAAAAAAAGAATGAGCATTATTGAACTTTCTAATCGTGCGGGCATTTCAAAATCATATTTAAGTTCAATAGAAAGAGGAATTCAGAAAAACCCCAGTATACAAATCCTTGATAAATTATCTGCCGCACTTGGAGTATCACTAAATCAAGTACTTGATTGCCAACCTGATATTGATGAGGAATGGATACAATTAGTGAGGATGGCTATAGAGGAGGGATTAACTAAGCAGGAGTTTTTGGAATATATTCAATTTATTCAGTTTAAAAGGGTGAACAACAGTGAAGTTCAACGCTTTAAAAATAGTTAGTATTTTCCTATTGGTTAGTGGAAGCACATTACTAATCTACTCCGCCTATCAATTAATTTCTCATAATAAAAAAGAAAATATTGCGTTAGCAGAAGCCCAATCTTTAGTTAAAGAGAGTACAGATAAAAGTCATTTAGAGTCACCTTCTTTCAAATATTCGTTTCATACTGGGGATATTATTGGAATTCTTGAAATCCCCAAATTAAACAAGCAACTTCCGGTTATTGAAGGGACAGACGAATCTGAACTGGAAAAAGGGGTTGGTCACTACTCAACCACCAAACTCCCTGGGCAAAAAGATCGAATATTTCTAGCCGGTCATCGTGATACCGTATTCAAAAAAATGGGCGACCTTCAAATTGGGGATATTATACTCTTTCAAATTGATCGTACAACTCATAAATATGAGATCTTTGAGACACTAATTATAGATGAAACAGACCTTTCAATACTTATTCCAACAAATCCAGAGGAAATCCTCACTTTGTCAACATGTTATCCCTTTGAATATCTTTCAAGTACCGAAGAACGTTATATCATCAATGCTAAGAGAATAGAGTAAAGCGCAGAAGACTCTTGCTTCTGCGCTTTTTTTCTACTCGTCCTTATTATCCTTATCCTTCACATCAATATCATCTTCTATGACATCTTCTTCAGGTGTGTTCTTATCTTTCGTTGCGTCTTTGTCACCATCGACGTTTTTATCTTCTGACTCAGGGTAGTTCTCTTCATTCATGTCCCCGTCGTTCATATCGTCATTTTCATCCATGTTATCATTTTCTTCTATTGGAGCCTCGTCTTCCGGAGGCGGCTCCTGTTTTGCGTTACATCCTACAAGAAGAAACGCAGCAAGTACGGATCCACCTAGGATTGATAATAACTTATTGTTCATGATGTATGACTCCTTTCTAATGTGTAAGTTTAATCATCTAAGACCGATACGTTGGTCTTTTGTTAGCGTTCCCTGAAATTGAATATACTTGCATGAGGATGAAATTTTCCTGGATTGTTCTATGATAGGGAAACGATGTTGCTTGAAACGAGACAAAAGATTGGTACATTTGATCAACCACCCGTTGGAAAATAGAACAGATAAAAAACCGGGCCAGAGTGAATAAAATCACGCCAAACCCGGTTTTATTAAAACTATTCCTGCTTATCCCCAAGAGCAAACATCATCTCTAATTCACAAGCAACTTCGCCATCAACCGTCGCAACGCCTTTCCCTTTGCCGATCGGTCCTTTAAAGCGAATCATCTCCACTTCAAGTCTTAACTGATCTCCAGGCTTGACCTGACGCTTGAAGCGACATTTATCAATTCCCGTAAAAAATGCTAAACGTCCGCGGTTATCTTCCACCTTCAGCATAGCAACAGCACCAACCTGAGCAAGCGCCTCAACAATTAATACCCCTGGCATAACAGGATAACCTGGGAAGTGACCATTGAAAAATTCCTCATTCGCGGTCACATTCTTGATCCCAATCGCCTTCTTGCCTTCCTCCACCTCTAAAATCCGGTCAACCAACAAAAACGGATAACGATGGGGAATAATCTCTTTAATCTCATTAATATCAAGCATCACAATTCCTCCTACCAATATGTATGTACACCTTATTGTACAGAAACTGGGCTTTGAATAGCAACCGGAGAGGGACCCAGAGAGGGACGGACCTCGAAAAATGGCTCGATTTTCAATTAAAATCCCTGTATATCAAGGTTCTATGTCTAAAAAAGAGGCAAATTCGAGGTCCGTCCCTCTCTAAAGTCTCACTCTACTCGTTTGTGTTGGTCCTTTTTGATGACCATACTAAAGACGTGCCTGCTCGTTTTCTGTTTTAAAGAGCATAAAAAGAGGGACGGACCTCGAATATCAAGCTCGATCCGCAGCAAAACCCTGTTGTCTCAAGGTTCATTGCACGAAAAGCTAAATATTTCGAGGTCCGTCCCTCAAAACTCAAAAGAGTTATTTTTTGGTTACGATGTCAAAGATGTGCTGCCAGGTTTCTGCTTTGAAGACGTCGGCTGCTTTGCCGTCGCCTATGCCTGCGAAGCCGATGACGGCACCGAGCGCGAGACTTCCTGCAAGAAGAAGGATGAACAGAAGGATTCTAAGCCAGATGGGTAGCATGCGCACACGGACCCAGCGAGAAGGTTTTGATTCGTCCTTCTGCTTCATCTTTTTTTCTGCTTTTACTGATTCTCTTGTCGATTTTTCTTCTTGTAGCAGCTCTTTTTCACTCATAGCGTTTAACTCCTTTTAGCGTATCCCATTTACAAGGCCCATCATTTGATCTGCAAGGGAGATCGAGCGAGCCTGAAATTGATATGATCGTTGGACGTTCAGCATGTCCGTCATTTCTTTACTGATATCAACGTTTGATCCTTCCAATGAACTCTGGACCATTGAGATCTCAGATCGTGCCCCGCCAATGACGTTGGTCACCACTTCATCTTCTGTCACACCGAGTTCATTCAGGTTATCTGCAAAGCCTAACAGATTCCCTCCAAATTGCTGAAGGAATTGAGGTTTTTCAACTGAGACGATACCCAAATTGAACTGCTCTTCTCCTCCACCTGATCCCGATACGGTTAGAACGCCATTATCTTCTAAAGTAAAAGAAGATGCGTCTTCAGGGAAAGTGATATAGTTATCGTTCTCATCCAAGATTGGAAATCCGCTTCCGTTCACGAGCATCGCTTCACCATTCCCAGTTGGACTTGAGAAAAATGCTCCGTCTCGCGTATAGCGCACGGCACTTGTGTTGTCATCCTGGGCAAGGACTTTAAAAAACTGTCTATCACTTGTCATGGCAAAGTCAAGCTCTCTGCCAGTTGCTTTCAAAGACCCCTGGTTCAAGATCAGTTGTGATTGAGCAAGCTTGGCACCGTTCCCTTCCCGGACTCCAAGAGGGGTCAACCTTCCTGTTTCAAACTTGTCGACACCCTGATTTTTCACCTGTTGCACGAGTAACTCCGAGAATGATGCATCCCGGCGTTTATATCCATTCGTATCAGTGTTTGAAAGATTATGACCGATCATGTCCATTTGTTTTTGCAATTGGCTTAATGTATTGGTAGCTGTAATCATCGTTCGGTTCATGATACGTTCTCCCCTATTATAAGGTATTCAGTGGCGAAATTCATTTACAATCTTTACTATCCATTGACCCGACCAATTTCGTTGGCCGCCTTTTCCATGCTGCGGTCATACGCTTGGAGAACTTTTTGATTCGCTTCAAATGCTCTGTACCCCGATAGCATGTCCGTCATGGTACGGGAAGCATCGACGTTAGAACGTTCCAGAAAGCCCTGCTTGGTCGTAAAGGAGACATTGTTCTCTTCATAGGCATCAGGAAGGGGGACATTGCCTTCTGTTGCAAATAACCCGTCTCCCTGCTTCATGAGTCGATTAGGATTATCAGAGTAGCCGACACCTAACGTAGCCACTACATTATCATCGACACGAATCTGCCCCTTTTCCCCTACCGTGAATTGATCACTGTCCAATTGAATTCTTTCACCATTTTCATCCAAAACATGGAAGCCGCTGTTCGTAGTGAGAAAGCCGTTTCCGTTCACAGTCAAATTCCCGTTACGTGTATAACGGGGAGTTCCGTCAGCACCTTCAACGGTCAGAAAAACCGACCCACTTGCTCCGGTCTCACCATCTGCAGGCATGGACACGTCTAGTAGAGCAATATCCAAGCTTCTCCCCGTTTCTTGAAGATCCCCTTGCAAGAAAGAAGGAATCGTTTCTTGCATATATACGCCCGTATTGAGCGCCCCCACTTTGTTGTTAAAAGGGAGGGTAAGTGTCTTCTCTGTCGGAATGGTTGTTGAATCCATCCGATCCAGAAGCATTTCAGGGAATGCTCGCATGGAAGCCTGATCTGCTTTAAAACCTGGAGTATTGGCATTGGACATATTGTTCGTTAACATTTCGGTCTTGCGTTGTTGAGAAAGCATGCCTGATGCAACTGAATAGAATCCGCGAAACATGTTTCCACCTCATTACTTTTTGCTATTTTCACATGGAATGGCTGGTGTCATCATTAGATGATTCTTCTTCTTGAAATCTTATCGATGTTTTCAAGCATTAACCCTGTTCCAATGGCTACGCAATCCATCGGGTTCTCAGCGATCAATACCGGTACTTTCAGTTCTTCTGCAAGTAGGGTGTCCATTCCGTGAAGAAGGGCCCCACCACCTGTTAAAATCACACCGCGGTCAATGATATCCGCTGATAATTCCGGTGGCGTCTTTTCAAGAACATTTTTCGCAGCCTGTACGATCACGGCCACTGATTCGCGGAGGGCTCCTTCGATTTCCTTCGCTGTTACCGTAATCGTGCGTGGAAGCCCGGACACCATGTCACGGCCACGGATGCTCATTTCTTTTCTGTCTTCATCCAGAGTTTCAGAGAACACCGTTCCAATGTTCACTTTGATATCTTCTGCTGTACGCTCCCCAATTAGAAGCTTGTACTCTTTTTTAATATAATTCAGAATTTCATGGTCGAACTTATCCCCGGCCATCTTGATGGACTGACTCGTCACGATATCACCCATAGAAAGAACCGCTACGTCTGTCGTTCCTCCACCGATATCCACGACCATGTTTCCTGTTGGGTTGAAGATATCCATTCCGGCACCGATCGCTGCTACTTTAGGTTCTTCTTCAAGATAGATCTTTTTCCCACCGCTTTTTTCAGCCGCTTCTCTGATTGCCTTTTGTTCAACGCTTGTGATGTTCGTTGGGCAACAGATCAGGATTCTTGGCTTAGAAAGAAATCCTTTTACATTTAATTTATTAATGAAATGCTTCAGCATTGCTTCCGTTACGTCGAAGTCTGCAATAACTCCATCCTTTAATGGACGAGTAGCCACAATGTTTCCTGGAGTACGTCCAACCATACGACGGGCTTCCTCTCCAACTGCGAGTACCCTACCAGTATTCTTATCTAACGCCACAACCGATGGCTCATTTAAGACGATCCCTTTACCTTTAACATGAATTAAAACATTAGCCGTACCAAGGTCAATCCCAATATCTTTCGCAAACATCTTGTGTTTCTCCCTTCTTCTTCTACAAATTCATCATCGAATTTCATCTATAGTTTCACTAGTTTGTCATTACGTTAAAACGTTAAGGCAAATCTTTCACCTAATTAATTATTTTACCATAAATATGTCGAAGCGAGATGGTATTTGTCAAAAAAATGTATCAATTTTGTTATATTATTGGAAATATGTAGGGGGGTGGATCGTTGTAAATGGTTCTTTGTTGGGAGGTATAGGGATAGGCATATGTCATGGGGATTGGGGTTCAACTGTTAAATAGTAGAGAATTTTCAACTGTTAATAATGAGATGATTTTTGACAGGTGACATTCGTTCGATTTTCAACTGTTAAAAAAGCACCCAAATTCAACAGGCAAACGTCCTTTATGACCAAAAACAAAAACACACCAAGCGTGACCCATCTATCTGGGGCTTGGCGTATTTCGGCTAGCTGTGGAGCTCTTCTTTTTTGTATTTTTGCTTCGTTGCCTCTCCACCCCGTAGATGTCGGATTGATTTATGGTAATCAAGTATGGTTTTGACTTCATTTGCGAGATCTGGATTAATTTCTGGCAGGCGTTCTGTTAGATCTTTATGGACAGTACTTTTGGACACGCCAAACTCCTTCGCAATTACACGAACAGTTTTTTTCGTCTCCACGATATACTTCCCAATCTTGATTGTTCTCTCTTTGATGTAATCGTGCACACCACTCGACCTCCCTAAATTGGATGTGAGAAGTGTGAAATGAGACTCGCTTTCGCATCAATGAAATAGTATAGACCTCTTGCACATGTGCAAGCGGCAGAAAGCCTTATTTAATCGAGGACAGCTTCCTTATGTTAGGGCATATAAACAAATACTCAGCTAATGATCAATGGTATGGCGACGATTCCTCACCTCAAACACTCTCTTTTTTGATAGGTTTGTATCATTTTATTAGCTTGTGCCCACATATATGCACAAAAAACACAATAAGGACAAGGTTCAGGCAGAATTTTCTGATAATATTGACAGGGGACGGACCTTCTTTTGGTTTTTTTGAAGGAAATAGATCAGCTACCCACCAAATGTGCAGTGATTATTCGACAAGAGTTGTTTCAAATCCCACCTTTTCTACTATTTCCCGAGAAATGAGTCGATGAAGATTGGAAAATGTCTGAATTGTGATGTTTTCCTTCCCCCCCACTACCATCCATTTATCTTCAAGGGAACGCCCAGTGTCTTGATCCTCACTGTGCATGTTTGTCAGCCCTCTCTTGCCCTATGTGGATAAATCCCCACACATCCATCTCTTAAGCTTTGTCACTACCCTCTGGGGCGTTTTAAAGGATGCTCAAGTGGTTAAGGGAAACCAACTGGTTCGAGTGGAATGACGATTACCGCCGCTGATTAATAAATTAGAGAGGTGAAACGCCAACGTAAACAAAGAAAAAGACTGAACCGTTATGGAGACGGTCAGTCTTCTATTTATATGATTATTCTTCGTCTTTTACGTCATTGCTTTCTTGTTTCGGCTTTTTCTCAGCTTGATCTTGCTTGTTTTCTGCAGCGTCTTTTTCTTCTGTTGCTTTGTCCTCAGTAGCTTTGTTTTCGCTAGCTTGGTCTTCTACGGCATTTTCTTCTGCAGCTTCCGCATTCGGCTGATCACCTGAAACTTTCTTATCTTCTAGCTGTGCTTCTTGTAGAGTGGCTAGAGACTTGTTGAAGTATTCCAGTGGATTCACGGCAACATTGGCTTTACGGATTTCAAAGTGTACGTGAACACCAGCTTCTTCATTGAATAAGCTCTTTCCAGCTTTCGCAATGGCTTGTCCTTGATCGACTACATCTCCAACCGCAACTTCAAAGTCTTTCACTGATTGATAACGACTCACAATTCCTTTGCTGTGCTCGATTTCAATCGTGTTACCAAGTAGAGAATCTTCTTGAACCTTCGTGACTGTACCACTCATGGCAGCCAGTACATCGAATTCTTTGCCATCTTTCGAGATGTCCACTCCTTGGTTCGGGTAGTACATGTTTCCATAAACGACTAGGGCTGCTTCCTGCTCTTCTGCTGAAGCTTCAGTATCGTAGAATTGTTTTTCGATGACTGTATCTTCTGGACTTGAAACAGGCATTACAAAGTTTTCCAATGACCGATTGACTTCTTCTGCAGGCTGATTGAACTCATTGTCAGTAGGAACTCCATCATAGCTGTAATCCTTGGCTTTTTCGTTTACATCATTTCCTGCTTGGTACCACAGAATCCCCGTGATAATGATTGCTGCACTTGCTAAATAGATTGCTGGGTATGCCCAACGTCTTTTCAAAAAGCTTTGAGAAGGGTGTTTCTTTTCTTCCTCTCTCATTTTCATCACCTCTGCAATCATTCTGAACAGAATTCAGAAAATATATACACATTCGAAAAAAATTTTTTAATTCTTATCTTTCGACAAAGGGATGAGGATTATGTATGGTTTTTAAAATTCGTGTGAATTTTTCGTTATAAGTGCCATTAAATTGCCAATTTAACCCCAACTAACCCCGCTCCCCCATGATACAATAGTAAAAACAGAAAGGACGAGGACCATATGAAAAAGTTGCTTACATATGTGCTGACAGCCGCACCTTTTGCCTATATGATTCTGATCTGGATCATGTCGAGTAATCCGGATGATGCCATTATTCGGTTTCCTGATAATCAGGTGGATCGCTTTGTGAAGGAATCTCTCCACTTAGTCGAATTTGGTATTTTATATGGATTATTTGTTGTAGCACTATTAGCACATGGAAGGCTTCAGTTTACACTGAACTTCACCGTTGCGTTGATTGCGATTTTTTATGGGTTTACTGATGAGATTCATCAATCCTTCGTTCCGTATCGGTCATCGACGCTGATTGATGCCGCCAAGGATTTAATCGGAGTCACGGTGCTGTTTTGGATCGTGAACCGCACTTACTTTAAAAGACCGGATTATGGAATGACGAAGAAGATGAAGACATTTGAAGCCTATTTAAAAAAGGATTGAGTCTGGTCGCCTTGACCATTATGACTCAATCCTTTTCCCATTATCTTTGCGCCGTGACCTTCTGGAGGAGTTTACTGGATTCTGTGATTTTCACATCTTTATAGTAGTGGGTGACGATTTCTTGATAATCCTTACCTGCCTGAGCCATTCCGTTTGCTCCGTATTGACTCATTCCAACTCCATGACCAAATCCTTTGGTGGAGATGACGATGTGATTGTCTTTTACATACCAGGTGAAATCTGATGATCTCAGATCCAGTTTTTCTCTGATCTCTCGTCCTGAGAATCCTTTTCCATTGATTTCAACGCTTGCCACCCTCTTACCTTCCGTTCTGGATGTGATCGTTCCAACGGATCCATCCTTTGGCAGGTTAACGCCAAGCTTTTGTTCGAATTCTTTGATCGGGATGACCTTTTGATCTTCAAATTTAGGTGATTTTGAGTCCCAAGGGCTTTCAACACTTCGCAAATAGGGATATTCATTCGGCCAGTAGGCTTCAGAGTTTTCAGTATACCCATTACTCGTTGAGAAGAAGGCCGCTGTAATCGGCTTATCATCATACGTAAGAACCTTTCCCATGGTCTCTAGGACCGCTTCTGAGATCTTCTTGATCTTCCAGTCATAGTCAGCGCCCCACAGGCTCGCAAGTTCTTTTTGGTTTTTATAGACCTGATGAGAAATGGTGTCCGTCACATCAGCCCCCTTTGGCACAGTGGTGTCCTCTTGAAGAAGCTGATTCACAATATACGTCCTCGCCGCAAGGGCTTGTGCTTTCAGTGCTTCCTTTTCAAAATCTGCAGGCATTTCACCAGCCACTACTCCTACTACATACTGCTCCAAGGGAAGTTTCTCAATCAGATCCTGGTTGGAGCGATAGACTGCCACCTCCACTGAGTTTGCCAATTCTTCAACGGATGGCGGGTTCTTCAGTTTTTCGTCTAAATTTGCCGTTTCCTTATCTGATGAAAAGGGGAGCACCAGCAGAGTAGGGACAATAAATATGATGGTAATAAAGATTGAGAAGACGATCAGTACTGGTTTCAAATGCTTCATGTTCGCGGCCTCCAATGAAAGATTAAATAGGAGAATGTCCTAGAACACTTCTCCACTCTCTTTCATATGTATGGTAGTGGACAAGTATTTATGAGTGTGTTTTGTGAGAGATTTTTGATGGGATGGTTCTCATGAAAATATTTATGCGCTTCAGGAGGATTGCGTTGACGGATCGTTGTTTTTAAAAAGGATGTTTTCGTAATCTTTGTTGCTCTTTATGGAGTGTGTGGTGGATGATTTCCGCTCCAGGTGCTCGCTTTCCGCGGGGCGTGAGTTGAGCCTCCTCGGACTTCGCCCTGTGGGGTCTCAACTTCCCCGCAATTCCCGCAGGAGTCGAGCACCTTCCGCTTCAATCAACAAAGCATGTGTTTCTAAAAGGATATAAAAGAATAGAAAACAGTATTGTTCAAGTTTAACTTAAATAGTAATGAAAGCGCCTTGACATTTACCATGTTTGAAAGAACAATCTTTACGAAAAAAGCCATTTGAAAATAAAAGCTGAGAATTGAAAACAAATAGGCGGAAATTGAAAATAAAATTAGATTTTTGAAAAGAAGGTGGTCCGATTTGAAAATAAACACGTTTTCTCCTTGGTGATCCCCTTCTATAGAGTCCTTCCACTGGCCACTTTATAAAAGGGATCGACCATATCGAAGAGGAATCCTGTCGTATCCGGTTAAATCAAGCTGAAATAAGCAACAAAAAAGGCAAGCTCTTCTATAAAAGAAAAGCTCACCTTTAAAATCACTTATGCATCTTTAATCATATCTTGTTCAGAAACAGCTGTTTCTTCCACTTCTTTCACACGCTCGATGTCGGCGCCAAGGCCTGCAAGCTTCTGATGGAAGTTGACATATCCACGATCTAAATGCTTCAGTTCTGTCACTCGAGTGTATCCGTCTGCTACTAGACCAGCGATCGAAAGAGCTGCCGCTGCACGTAAATCGGTTGCAGCTACTTCTGCTCCTTGAAGAGGTGTTGGTCCATTCATGATCACAGAACGGCCTTCGATTTTAATGTCTGCGCCCATACGACGGAATTCTTCAGCATGCATGAAACGATTTTCGAAAACTGTTTCGGTGATGACACTAGTGCCATCAGCTGCTAAAAGTAATGCCATCATTTGAGATTGCATGTCTGTTGGGAAACCAGGATGTGGCATTGTTTTGATATCGACAGATTTCAGTTTCTCCGGTCCAATGACACGAAGTCCTTCTTCTTCATCGATGATCGTTACGCCCATTTCTTCCATCTTCGCAACTAAAGAAGATAAGTGTTCTGGAATCGCTCCTTTTACAAGGACATTACCTTGAGTAATCGCAGCAGCAACCATGAACGTTCCCGCTTCGATACGGTCTGGAATGATGCTATGCTCGACACCGTATAAACGATCTACACCTTCGATACGGATCGTTCCAGTACCTGCACCTACAACGCTTCCTCCCATTTTGTTTAGGAAGTTCGCTAAGTCGACGATTTCTGGCTCTTTTGCAACGTTTTCTAAGATAGTCGTTCCTTCAGCAAGAACAGCTGCCATCATGATGTTTTCTGTCGCTCCTACGCTTGGGAAGTCCAGATAAACTTTGGCACCTTTTAGTCTTCCGTCTACTTCTGCTTCGATAAACCCGTTTCCTACCTTCACTTTTGCTCCCATTGCTTCGAAGCCTTTTAAGTGTTGGTCTATCGGTCTTGATCCTATCGCACAACCACCAGGAAGAGCGACACGCGCTTTACCTGTACGGCCAAGTAATGATCCCATTACAAGAACGGATGCACGCATTTTACGTACATATTCGAACGGTGCTTCTACAAACAACTCTCTTGATGCATCCACGATCACTTCACCATTGTTAAACGCAACATCTGTATTTAAATGACGTAATACTTCATTAATCGTATATACATCGGAGAGTGGTGGTACATTTGTTATGACACTTTTTCCTTCACTTGCTAATAATGTAGCAGCGATGACTGGTAAAACGGCATTCTTTGCTCCTTCAACTTGCACTGTACCGCTTAAACGCTGACCGCCGCGGACGATAATTTTTTCCAAGAGTATTCCCCTCCGCGTCCAATTTCTCTATATTAATATTCAATAATTAGGATGGGTGTGCCAATGACAAAGGTTGTCTTAGCGCCCATTCCGCTTTTCCTTAGACCTAGTTGTATATTCATATCATCATTTTTTGTTGGTATAGTCCGTGACATTTGTTCCGAGTAAGCTGAAATGGAATAAAAGTCTTCTTCTTTAAGTGACTCCAGTTCATTTGCATCTAATTTCGACATTAAATCGACAGCCTGATTCGACAAAACTTCATCAAGCTTATCATTGAATTCGCCTTTTATACAAGAGAAAATCATAGGTTTAGAAGTAAAAATGATTTCCATATTTGGGATGAATTCAGACTTGACATACTGCATCGTCTGAGTACCCAACGCTTTCTGATTTCCGCGCATTTCATACATAATGTACGAAACGGACTGCTTGTTTGTGGGGGTATGCTGTAGCTTAATGGTTTCTTCCCCGTGAGACGTCTGACGTTGTCCCACAACCATTACCTTGTCAGCTGACTTTTCGGTCACCCACTCAAAATCAGAAAATGTTTCTTGCATAGTAGTACTATATTTGGCAAATCCTTTATTCGTGAAGCTTTTTTTATTTTCTCTTGCATATAGAGACCATTCAGTTATCTGACCTTGAGAATGAACAATGGCTTGGTCGAGCTTTTCAATGTCCAATAAGTGATTGGCTTCGATAGTGTTGTTCCCATAAATAACAGGAAGAAAACCTATTCCAACGAAAAACATTAAAATAATGTAAAAATACCGACCCATTTCTCATTCCTCCCCTTAAATCTAAGTCTTTCCGAATAAGGGAAGAACATACTTGAAAATTGTCGTCATCTTTTTACAAATACTGAGTTGAAATGGCTGTCATGTAAAGCGGTTTCACATTGAAACTTTTTCACAAAGGAACTTAACACAAAATCAATCTTACTTAAAACATGCCCTATTGAAAACATGCAGGAAGACCTATTTTTGTCAAAATCTCTACTTACTCGAAGAAAACGGGTAATGCTTGAGACCATAGGTAGTAATCCAGTAAAAACCGGCTGACGGCAGATCCGATCGCAACCGTTAGTAGGATGTACAATAGTCTCCCTTGGGCGACTCGATTTTTCTTCAGGAGCTTGTCTAACTGAATGGCTTGCAAAGACCAAAACGTGATCCCGAATACAAACAGATGCACAAGCATGCTGATAAGGGCCTGTTGACCAAAGCTTTCTACCACTCTTCTCACTCCCCATAATCGTTTTCACACACAAAGACTATTTTACCACATAATTCTGTAACTACATATGTATTTCACAAATTTTTTAGGGTGGGGTTCGTTGTGAGATTTTAGCGGGTTTCGCCATTCTTTCATTAGTAAAATGATAGGGTTTGAGACATGTCTTCTTCTGCTTCTCTTTAGGAGTAGGAAGCTGATCTGTAAACTCATATCTCGTTTGAGGTCCGTCCCTCGAAAATACTTAAAATCTCTTTTGTTTCATTTGATGAATGTGATGAATACGGGATTTTCCAGGGATTCTGCTTTCTGACGGGGAGGTCCGTCCCTCAAATAAAACCACCCTTACTGGGGTAAAGGGTGGTTTTGGGTTTTGGGGGGTGTGTGGGGGTTATTTTTTTGGTTTTGGTTTTGGTTTTGGTTTTGGCTTTGGTTTGGGTTTAGGCTTTCGCTTTTTGTCTTTTATGCATTGGTAATAGTATGCTTGGCATTTACAGTCCGCTTTTTGGCCACCTCTGCCATTTCCCTTGCTCTTGAGGTCAGTATTTCGTTGGTCTTTGTTGTACCCTCTGCATTTTTGCTTTCCTTTGCCTTGTCCTTTTTTCGTGTTCACGTCTTCACCCTCCTTTATTCTTTCCTATAGTTTACGTTTACGGACCGTTTGGCGTATGGGTTGTACGACTAAATCCGCGCCCTTTTTTGTCGGCTACTCACGTGCATCTTCCGGTCTCTTCTTTCTCCATTTCACCTTGGACGTATTGCCTATGCGTTTTCCACCCATTTTGGCATCGATCGGCATCTCGTCCACTAAAAAGGGCCATAGTAACAGTACGTCATCACGGCATGGCACATATACATAAAGTGAAAATGCTTATATATCATAGGAGGGAATATGAATGAATAAAGAGTTAATGACTTCATTAGTCGGAAAAGTCTTGAAGGTGAATCGTGGGGGTCCGGAATCACGCATGGGAAAACTATTGTATGGAGGAGACGATCACTTTGCCCTTTTAACAGAGAAAGATGGTGTGGTTTACTATAATTCAGCTCATGTAAAGAGCATTTCTCAAAACAGTAAATCAGGAATGCCGGATAACGCGTCAGAAGAAGTTCTTGAATTCATGAAAGAAGATACGCTTGGGGCTTTACTAACCAGCTTGCAATATCAATGGGTGAAGATTAACCGCGGAGGTCCGGAAAAGCTAGAGGGAGTGCTGGACAATTCAAATGAAGATTACATCACACTGGTATTGAACGAAGAAGTCATCCGCCTCGCAACGTTCCATGTAAAAAGCATCAGCTACGTTGCAAATGAAAAGAAAGAAGGTTCTTCAGACCAGAAAGAAGATTCTAAGAAAGAAGACAATTCCAAGCAAAAAGAAGAGTCCAAAAAAGAATCTACTTCAAACGAAAAAACGAAGGAACAATCGTCTAAAAAATCTTCTACAAAAAAAGCAAATAAAAAACAGCCATCCTCGTTATATTTGGATGAAATAGAAGGGGCACAATCCGGTTCTGAAAGTAACTAAGCCTCCCTTTTATTCAGAAGCAGGAGTAATCTCAGCCTCCTCCATGAGGGTCATACCCCACAGGTAGAAGGTGCTGAGATTATTCTTATATGGAGTGGATAACGATTTGAAAAGGTTTATTCCCAAAAGGTGGACAAACAACCACCCCATTTTAACAGGCAGTTAATGGGGCGTAGGAGCTAGTTGAGGCCGTCATGACCGTTGAATCCATCGTTCCATCAAGAGCGATTGAATGGTAATAAACCGGAAAGGAGCAAAAAATGAAAAAAGTATATTCCACATTCATTGGTGAAGCAGTCGTGATTGAAATGACCGGAAAGAAAACCATCAATGGGTTTTTGGTCGATGTGGGCAGCGAGGTGATGGTTGTTTATAATGGAGATGACTATATATACCTTTCGAGTGCCCATATTAAAAATTTGTCGATTGTAACAAAAGAAGCGATTGGGATAAATGAACCTACGGGGAGTCCTCAACTCGAGCAGGAAGATCATTTATCATTGCGTAAGATCCTCACTTCCTCCAAGGGCCTCTTTCTTGAAATTTACACGGTGGGCAATCAAGCAATCCACGGATATATTACAGGGATCATGAATAACTACTTCTCCTTTTATTCCCCTGTCTACAAAACGATGTATATCTCTATGCAGCACTTAAAATGGCTCATCCCTTATTCCTCGAATCTCTCTCCTTATCGGCTAAACAAAGAGAATCTCCCTGTCAACCCTTCAAGCTCTCTTACACTTGCCAGAAGCTTTGAAGTTCAACTCGAGAAGATGGTCAATCATCTCGTCGTATTAAACCTTGGGATCGAGGAGGAATTAATCGGTAAAATCGCACAAGTGGAAGATAACATCATGCAAATGATTACAGCTAAAGGGGAGTCCATCTATTTGAATACGCAGCATATTCAAACTGTACATTTGCCCTAAACGAAAAGAAACCACCTTTCGAAATGGAAAGGTGGTTTCTTTTTTATTAGAAATTACGTTCGGAAACGTTAATTCTGTTCATGGCACGCTTCAGAGCGAGTTCAGCACGACGGAAGTCTACGTTATCCTGTTGTGCCTGCATGCGGTCTTCTGCACGGCCTTTTGCTTCTTTCGCGCGTTGTACATCGATAGCTTCTGCTGATTCAGCAGACTGTGCTAGAATTGTCACTTGTTCAGGACGTACTTCTAAGAAGCCGCCACTGACAGCTACAAGCTCAGTGTTGCCACCTTTTTTCAGGCGAACCACACCGATCTGTAGTGGAGCAACCATCGGAATGTGTCCAGGTAAGATTCCAAGCTCACCGCTTTGAGCCTTTGTGCTCACCATTTCCACTTCTGAATCGTACACTGGGCCATCGGGAGTGACAATATTGACTTTTAATGTCTTCATTTTCTTCCCTCCTGGTCCCTAATTATACCTCTACGCCCATTCCTTTAGCTGCAGCCAATACGTCCTCGATCGGACCTACTAGACGGAATGCATCTTCTGGAATGTGGTCGTATTTACCGGCAAGAATATCAACGAAGCCTTTAACTGTGTCCTTCACTTCAACGTAAGAACCTTTTTGGCCAGTGAACTGTTCTGCAACGTGGAAGTTTTGAGATAAGAAGAATTGTACACGACGTGCGCGGTGTACCGTTAACTTATCATCATCAGAAAGCTCATCCATACCAAGGATTGCGATGATATCTTGAAGTTCTTTATAGCGCTGTAGCGTTTGTTGAACGTTACGAGCAACATTGTAGTGTTCTTCTCCAACGATCTCTGGAGAAAGAGCACGGGAAGTTGATGCTAATGGATCAACAGCAGGATAGATACCCATCTCAGAAAGTTTACGCTCAAGGTTTGTTGTTGCATCAAGGTGAGCGAATGTCGTTGCAGGAGCTGGATCCGTGTAGTCATCGGCAGGTACATAGATCGCTTGGATCGATGTTACAGAACCTACGTTTGTTGACGTGATACGCTCTTGTAATTGACCCATCTCTGTCGCAAGTGTTGGTTGGTAACCAACGGCAGATGGCATACGGCCTAGTAGGGCAGAAACCTCTGAACCTGCTTGCGTGAAACGGAAAATGTTATCGATGAACAGAAGTACGTCTTGACCTTGCTCATCACGGAAGTGTTCAGCCATTGTAAGACCAGTCAGGGCAACACGCATACGTGCACCAGGCGGCTCATTCATTTGTCCGAATACCATCGCTGTTTTCTTAATAACACCAGAATCGCTCATCTCGTGGTAAAGGTCATTCCCTTCACGAGTACGCTCTCCAACACCGGCGAATACAGAGATACCTCCGTGCTCTTGAGCGATGTTGTTGATAAGCTCCTGGATTAATACGGTTTTACCAACACCGGCACCACCGAATAGACCGATCTTACCACCTTTAATGTATGGTGCAAGTAAGTCTACTACTTTGATACCTGTTTCAAGAATCTCAACTTCTGTAGAAAGCTGATCGAATGTAGGTGCTTGTCTGTGAATTGGATCACGACGGATACCTGCTTCTAGAGGCTCGTCTAAATCGATTGATTCACCAAGAACGTTGAATACACGACCTAAAGTTACATCCCCTACTGGTACAGAGATTGGTGATCCTGTATCAAGTACGTCAGCTCCACGTTGCAAACCATCTGTTGAAGCCATCGCAATTGTACGTACAGAATCATCACCTAGGTGAAGGGCAACCTCTAATGTAAGTTCAGCTCTATCTGCAATTTGGACCTTTAAAGAGTTGTAGATATCAGGAAGTTGGCCGCTGGCGAACTTGACATCAACAACTGGACCCATTACTTGAAGAACGTGTCCTTTGTTCATCTCTTTCCCTCCTAACTAGCTTTTAACAAAAACTTTATAAAGTATAAACGGTCTAAATACCGTTTTCGTTCTATTCTAGTGCCGCTGCACCGCCGACGATCTCAGTGATTTCCTGAGTGATGGCTGCTTGACGCGCACGGTTGAATTTCAGTGTAAGGTCACTAATGATTTCCTTCGCATTATCTGTTGCATTTCTCATCGCTGTCATACGAGCGGCATGCTCACTTGCTTTACCGTCGAGTAACGCACCGAAAATCAGGCTTTCCGCGTATTGAGGAAGCAACACCTCAAGGATCTCCTCTGCAGAAGGCTCGAATTCATACGAAGCAAGCTTCCCAGATGGAGTCAGGTCCGTTAGCGGTAATACTTTTTTCTCTGTAACATCCTGTTGGATCGCACTTACATAGTGGTTGTAGAACATATACAGTTCATCGTATGCCTCTGCTGAGAACATACCCACCGCTTTGTTTGCGATATCTTTAACGTCTGCAAAATTAGGTTGATCCGGAAGACCAACGACCGATTCCAGGACATTAAAGCCTTTTTTACGGAAGAAATCAGCACCGACACGGCCTAGAGCAATAATGGCAAATTCATCATTCGAGCTGTGATGCTCTTTAATTCGATTGCTAACAGCACGGATTACGCTACTGTTATATGCCCCCGCCAAACCGCGATCTGATGTAATAACCAAATACCCGGTTCTTTTAACGGGGCGGGAGACTAGCATCGGATTCCTCACACCTTGACTACCCGCTGCAACGGAAGTCACTACTTCTGAGATCTTGTTCATGTAAGGAACGAATGACTTAGCATTCGTCTCTGCACGATTCAATTTCGAAGCAGATACCATTTCCATTGCTTTGGTGATTTGACTTGTCTTTTTGGTAGAAGTAATACGAGTTTGTATATCGCGTAACGATGCCACTGGTTCTCACCACCCTTTACATATTGTCAGACATAGGAGCCTGGCTAAGAAAGCTCAAGCTCATCTATGGTTAGTTACCGTCAGACGGCAACTATTGGCCCTTATTCAGACTTGATAAACGTCTTCTTGAATTCATTGATCGCAGACGACATTGCATCGTCCTCAGGAAGACCTTTAGTCGTACGAATATGGTCTAACAGTTCAGTATGGTTGTGATCTAACCAGCTTAGGAATTCAGTTTCGAAACGACGAATGTCTACTACTGGAATATCATCTAAATGACCTTTTGTTAGTGAATAGAAGACCATTACTTGTTTTTCAACTTTAAGTGGTTTGTTAAGATCCTGCTTCAGTACTTCTACTGTACGCGCTCCACGATTTAGTTTCGCTTGTGTCGCTTTATCAAGATCTGATCCGAACTGAGCGAATGCTTCAAGCTCACGGTAAGCAGCTAAGTCGAGACGTAGCGTACCGGAAACCTTCTTCATTGCTTTAATTTGTGCGGATCCACCAACACGTGATACGGAAAGACCTGCATTGATCGCCGGACGAACACCGGAGAAGAATAGGTCAGATTGTAAGAAAATCTGTCCGTCTGTGATGGAGATAACGTTTGTTGGAATATAAGCGGAGATATCTCCTGCTTGTGTTTCAACGAATGGTAATGCTGTGATGGAACCTCCACCTTTTGCATCACTCAATTTCGCAGCACGCTCAAGTAAACGAGAGTGCAAGTAGAATACGTCACCAGGGAATGCTTCACGGCCTGGAGGACGACGTAATAATAATGAAAGTTCACGGTAAGCAGAAGCCTGCTTAGAAAGATCATCATACACAACAAGAACGTGCTTGCCGCTATGCATGAATTCTTCACCCATTGTGATACCACAGTAAGGTGCTAAGAATAGCATTGGCGCTGGTGAAGCAGCTGATGCCGTTACAACGATTGTGTAATCAAGGGCACCGTGCTTACGCAATGTTTCTACCGCGTTACGTACAGTTGATTCTTTTTGACCGATGGCAACATAGATACATACCATATCCTGGTCTTTTTGGTTAAGAATAGCATCGATCGCAACAGATGTTTTACCTGTTTGACGGTCTCCGATGATTAATTCACGTTGACCACGACCGATTGGAACTAGTGCATCAATCGCTTTGATCCCTGTTTGAAGTGGCTCGTGTACGGACTTACGATCCATAACACCAGGTGCTCCACTTTCAATCGGGCGCGTTTTTGTTGTTGCGATTGGACCTAACCCATCAACAGGTTGTCCAAGTGAGTTTACTACACGACCTACTAGTTCTTGTCCTACTGGTACTTCCATGATACGTCCAGTACGACGAACCTCATCGCCTTCACGAATGTCAGTATATGGTCCGAGAATGATAATACCAACGTTGTTTTCTTCTAAGTTCTGTGCCATACCCATGACACCGTTAGAAAATTCAACAAGCTCTCCAGCCATGACATTGTCGAGGCCATGAGCACGAGCGATACCGTCACCGATTTGGATAACTGTACCTACGTCGCTTACTTTCATCTCAGACTGATAGTTTTCAATTTGCTTTTTTATCAGCGCGCTGATTTCTTCCGCCTTGATGCTCATGAATTTCACCCCTCATTTATACGAAAGTTAACGAATTAGTTCACGCTCAAGACGAGTCAATTTACCTTGCAGGCTTCCATCATAAATGCGGGTTCCGATTTGAACCTTGATGCCGCCCAGTAAATGTTCGTCTGTCACATTGGTAATTCTTAATGATTGTTTTCCGACTTTTTTAGCAAAAGAAGATGATAATGCTGTTTGCTCATCTTCGGTTAAAGGACGTACAGAGTACACGGTTGCATCTGCAATTCCACGTGCTTCGTTTGTAAGTTCAATAAATGCCTCTACTAATCCTGTGATTTCACCCGTACGGTGACGGTCCGTCATCAGCATCAATGTATTTAAGACATATGGAGAAGCGGATGAAAAAGCTTCCTGAATCAATGACTTCTTCTTATCTAATGTAAGCTTTGGATTTTCAAAGAGAACACCAAGTTCTTTGTTTTCTAAGAAAACCGTTCTCACTGTACGTAACTCTTCTTCCAAGACTTCAAGCTGATTATGTTCTTGGGCAATTTCGAAGAGAGCTAACGCATAGCGCTTTGCAACTGTAGAGTAGCTCATCGCTCTTCCCCTACCTCTTGAATATAATCATTAATTAACTTCTGCTGATCATCAGCTGAAAGTTCTTTCTCGATGACCTTAGAAGCAATAAGTACTGATAAAGATGCAACCTGTTTCTGAAGTGCAGCAACAGCTTGTTCTTTTTGCGTTTCGATCTCGCGTTTCGCAGATTCTTTCAAACGTTCTGCCTCTTGACGAGCAGTTGCGATAATCTCTTCACGTTGTTCAGAACCTTGTTTCTTAGAGTTTTCAATCATAGATTGCGCTTCAAGGCGAGCTTCTTTTAGAAGTTTCTTTTGCTCTTCTAAAATGTTGTTTGCCTCAGTGCGGCTCTTTTCAGCTGCCGTGATTTCACCAGCAATGTGGTTTTCACGGTCCTTCATGATTCCCATTAATGGACCCCAGGCAAATTTCTTAAGAAGCGCCATAAGGACTAGGAACATAATCAGTTGGAAAACGATATCCCCGGTATTGAGGCTATGTTCAGCTGCTGCCTCACCGATAACGAATGCGTTAGTTAACATACTCGATTCACTCCCTTCAAGAATCGATTGGATCGTATTTTTTATAAATGAACCATCTATACTTACCAAGATTTCTCTTTTTTAGTACATAGGAATGGCGAAGATAATCGTCAAGACGAACTTCGCCACTAAACATGATTGTGCCAGTTCTATTAGCTTCCTAGAGCGATGAATGCAATAACTACACCGATGATTGGAAGTGCTTCAACTAATGCGATACCGATAAACATTGTTGTTTGTAGAGTACCTCTTAATTCCGGTTGACGTGCAATTCCTTCTACCGTACGACCTACGATAAGACCGTTACCAATACCTGCTCCTAGTGCTGCTAAACCAACTGCAATTGCTGCTGCGATAAGACTCATTCTAAAGTTCCTCCTTTAATGTATAAGAAAAATATTTTTTACATATATGTTTGTCCACCGTAATGAACAGGTATATATTAATGGTCATGACTGACTTTGTGAGCCATATAAACCATTGTTAACATACAGAAAATAAATGCTTGGATTGACCCGATAAATACGGAGAACCCTTGCCAAGCAAGCATTGGGGCGATTGCTCCAATAACGCCTCCCGGACCACCATTCACGGCCATTCCTGCGATTAGTGCCAACAGGATTTCACCGGCATAAATGTTACCGTAAAGACGTAGACCCAATGTAAGAGTGTTTGCAAACTCTTCTATGATTTTCAGCGGGAATAACCACCACATAGGCTTGAAATAATCTTTACCGTATTCGCTGAACCCCTTCAATCTGATTCCATAGAAGTGGGATAATACCACAACCATAACCGCCAGGGTCATTGTGATTGCCGGATCGGCTGTTGGTGATTTCCACCATAACTGATGATCATATACAACCGAGAATGGTAACCCCAGCATATTCGATACAAAGATATACATGATAATCGTCAAACCTAAAATGTGAAAACGACCGCCTGTTTTCCAGTCCATGTTACTTTTAATAATCCCTTTGACAAAGTCCATAACCCACTCGAAAAAGTTTTGCATTCCAGTCGGTTTAAGGGCTAAGCGCCGTGTAGACAGGAGGGCTATAATAAACACAATGGCAGATGCTACAGTGATCATCATCACGTTTGCCAGGTTAAACGTTAGGCCCATAAAATCGGCTAAAGGTGCTTCATGATTCAAAATACTTCACCTCTCTTCCCCGCTATTTATTAGTTTTAATGCTGCTGAAAAAATAATCTATCATAATGACAATATAGGTAGTCATTAATCCAATAATAAGACTTAGGAGATGAAATGTTTCTGGAAAACGGGTAGCGATTATAACTCCGAGGGCTGCTGCTGCCATGCGGGAAGTGGTTCCTAGAGATCTCACTTTTTTCCCATCTACCACGGCGTCCCCGAACTTCTGGATCCGCTTTGTCATGCCCCAGTGCATAAAAAGACTTAAACTTGTTCCTAAAATTAACCCTAAGAATACTGATTTGTGGGTGGTGAATCCCCAACCCAGGACGTAAATAGAAAGCACGTACATTATGTATTTCCGCTGTCTATTAAACATTTGATGGAGTTCCGGCATATCTTATTATTCTCCTAAGAAGAAATGTCGTACAGTTCGAAGCATCGCATAGATTCCTGCGGCGAGACCGAGGAGTAATCCGATGATTAAAAAGAGTGGTGCTGAATCAACTTGCTGATCAATCCATCTTCCAAGGAAAATCCCTATTAAGATAGACCCTACAAGCTGTGCCAAAATGGCCGAATAGATGGCCATCGCTTTATATGGGCTTTCATTTTTTTGACCCATTTTAACCCATCCTATTCAAAGGAATTTTGGACACGAAGCAAGCGTTGCAGTCATGATGTAAAACCGATTAAATAAGGGTTTATCCATTGTGAAAACCTTATCATTTTACATCCTTTGTAAGCATACAATAGGGCTTAATCTATGTCAATGCGTTCAAGTTAAAAAGTTCACAACCTATCCACGCGTTTCCAAATTGTTCACATTTTCAACACATTTACAGAAAAGTGTATCCAATTGCCCGCTAATTCCAAGGATATCCGGGTCCTTCAGGCTTGCACACACTCTGAAACGAAACGCCCTGATGAAGTTTTCACGCTCTTTCTTACTATAGTAACAAACTCATAGATTCTTGCCTCACTTGCCCCTCCATTATATAGAATATTCTCTTTATGAGTAACCCTTGAATTTAATGTAAATACTTCCAACTACTCTGAATGGATTTCCTTACTCAACACAAAGGTCCGTCCCTCAACGTTAGAAAGAGGGACGGACCTTTAGCGAACCATTATTCGTTTGGATCGAAGGATTTCGGACGTTCATCCAAGTGACCGAAGTGATAGCGGATCGCTTGTGTGATTCGGTAGGATGCTTGTCCATCTCCGTATGGGTTTGTTGCTTTCGACATGTTACTGTGTGCTTTAGAATCGGTTAGAAGTTCTTTAGCAAGCTTGTAGATGTTTTCTTCTTCGTTACCTGCGAGCTTCAATGTTCCAGCTTCAATCCCTTCAGGTCGCTCGGTTGTGTCTCGAAGGACCAGAACCGGCACTCCCAATGAAGGCGCTTCTTCCTGGACACCGCCTGAGTCTGTCAGAATCAGGTGGGCACGTGAGGCGAAGTTATGGAAGTCGATCACATCAAGCGGCTCGATCAGATGGATTCGCTTGTCATCTCCAAGTACTTCATCCGCTACTTCACGAACAGCAGGATTCAAGTGAACAGGATAGACAACTTGAATATCATCATGCTCTTCCACTAGTCGTTTGATGGCACGGAACATATTACGCATCGGTTGACCAAGATTTTCACGACGGTGAGCCGTTAATAGAACTAAACGGTCGTCACCAAGCTTCTCCAATACTTCATGTTGGTACTCATCTTTAACCGTTGTTTTCAATGCATCAATTGCTGTATTTCCCGTTATGAAAATACCCTCTTCTTTTTTGTTTTCATTCAGAAGATTCTGGGATGATTTTTCAGTTGGTGCAAAGTGAAGATCCGCCATGACACCCGTCAACTGACGATTCATTTCTTCCGGGAACGGTGAATATTTATTCCATGTTCTAAGTCCAGCTTCTACATGACCAACTGAAATCTGGTTATAGAAAGCTGCCAGGCTTGCAACAAATGTTGTCGTGGTATCTCCATGAACAAGGACAACATCCGGCTTGGCTTCTTTCATCACCTTATCAAGGCCTTCCAGTCCACGGGTTGTTACGTCAATTAACGTTTGACGGTCTTTCATAATGTTTAAGTCATAATCAGGCGTGATATCAAATATATTCAACACCTGATCTAGCATTTCTCGGTGCTGAGCTGTTACTGTCACAATCGTTTCAAAGCTTTCTGGATACTTTTTTAATTCCAGTACAAGCGGTGCCATCTTGATGGCTTCCGGTCTTGTTCCGAAAATCGTCATTACCTTGATTGGATTTGTCATTTTTCGCCCTCCCTTTCTTATTTCGTACCGTACAAACGATCTCCCGCGTCCCCTAACCCAGGAACGATGTAGCCTTTTTCATTCAGCTTCTCATCAAGAGCTGCGATAAAGATATCAACATCAGGGTGTGCTTCCTTAATGGCGTCTACGCCTTCAGGACATGCAACCAGGCACATGAACTTGATGCTTACGGCTCCACGCTTCTTCAATGAATTGATCGCTTCAACCGCTGACCCACCAGTTGCAAGCATTGGATCAACCAGGATGAAGTCACGCTCTTCCACATCACTTGGAAGTTTGACGTAATATTCAATCGGTTTAAGAGTCTCCGGGTCACGATATAACCCAACATGTCCCACTTTCGCTGCAGGGATCAATTTAAGGATTCCGTCGACCATTCCAAGCCCAGCTCGTAAGATAGGAACAATCCCTAACTTCTTACCTGCAAGAGTTTTCGACTTTGCATGACTCACTGGCGTTTCCACATCGATATCCTCAACTGGCAGATCGCGGGTGATTTCAAATGCCATCAATGTGGATACTTCATCCACCAACTCACGAAATTCCTTCGTACCTGTTTCTTTATCACGGATAAACGTCAATTTGTGCTGGATTAATGGATGATCAAATACATATACTTTGCCCATTCGACTCTCTCCTTTAAATTCGATTTTATGTAAAAATGGTTTGTCCACTTCATTTACACCTCAGACTATTGTACATAAAAGACAATTTAAGAGCAACACGAGATGAGAAGTGTAATGGAAACGTTAGAATTGAGATGTGTTGCTTAAAAATAAAGGACGTGTAGAGTGGATAAAATTAAAACTAGATTACCCATTGGTTTTCCACCTTTGTATAGCATCTTCAATCATTTTCGTCCGATTTGCATGTTGCTTTGACTGTTGTGAGTTCGTGAAAATGGTTAACTGAGGGTTTTTGCGTCATTTTAGAAATTTATGCGTCGTTTCTGATGGTTTTTGCGTCATTTTTATTTTTTATGCGTCATTTTTTCATTTTTTGCGTCATTCTTCAACGTTTATGCGTCTTTTACCAAAAAATAGAATTCAACAAACACAACATCAACCCTACTCTACCACTATTAAAAAACCCCTCCACCAGAGAGGTCCGTCCCTAGTGAAGAGGTTCTAATCATTTATCTTTCCGGGTATAATTCAAACTTGCTCGTCAGATCAATGACGCGTTTGCCTGCTTCTTCCAGTTTCGCTTCATCTTCATGGTTCTTAAGAGTCAACGCCATGATCGAAGCAATCTCGTCCATATCTTCGAGTCCGAATCCTCTTGATGTAACAGCTGCTGTACCGATACGTACACCACTTGTTACGAATGGACTTTCAGGATCGAATGGAATCGTGTTTTTATTAGCCGTGATGCCTATCTCATCAAGGACTTTCTCAGCCACTTTACCAGTCAACCCTAGTGAACGAGTGTCGATTAGTAATAGGTGGTTATCAGAACCGCCAGATACAAGATCGATTCCTTCCTTCACAAGTCCTTCTCCTAAGCGTTTCGCATTGTCAATAATGTTCTGCGCGTACTCTTTGAAGGAATCCTGCAGGGCTTCACCGAATGACACAGCTTTAGCTGAGATGACGTGCATAAGTGGTCCACCTTGAAGACCAGGGAAAATAGACTTGTCTATCTTCTTCGCAAACTCTTCTTTACATAGAATCATTCCACCACGAGGACCGCGCAATGTTTTGTGAGTTGTTGTTGTCACGAAGTCTGCATATGGAACCGGGTTCTGATGAAGTCCAGCGGCTACAAGACCAGCAATATGAGCCATATCCACCATTAAGTATGCTCCCACTTCGTCTGCGATTTCACGGAATTTCGCGAAATCAATTGCTCTTGGGTAGGCACTTGCCCCTGCTACGATCAGCTTCGGCTTGTGCTCTAATGCTTTTTGTCTAACATCTTCATAATTAATCAGGTGCTTCTCTTCGTCCACACCATATTCTACGAAATTGTATTGAATTCCACTGAAGTTAACGGCACTTCCGTGAGTAAGATGTCCACCATGAGATAAGTTCATTCCAAGAACCGTATCACCTTGTTCTAGGATTGTGAAGTAGACTGCCATATTGGCTTGTGCTCCTGAGTGAGGCTGAACGTTGGCATGTTCCGCTCCAAACAGCTCTTTTGCACGATCGCGAGCGAGATTCTCTGCTACATCCACATGCTCACAGCCACCATAATAGCGACGACCTGGGTACCCCTCTGCATACTTATTTGTCAAAACAGAACCTTGTGCTTCCATTACGGCTTCACTGACAAAGTTTTCAGATGCAATTAACTCGATTTTCGTTCGTTGACGTTCTAATTCATCTTGAATCGCTGCATAAATTTCCGGATCTTGCTTGGCAATCTTACTCATACATATCCCCCTTTAATTCATAGGCCCAAACTACTCTAGGTGCCTCAATGATTCATTCAATCTCATTCTAACACGATTCACCAAAAGGCGAAATAAAAACCTCTAGTCAAAACGTAACGTTCGTGTTTAGAGCTATTTTTGAGGGACGGACCTCGTGTGAAGCCATTCACAAAGAGTCTTCTCTCTCTTCCAACACGTTCCTTTGAGTTGCATCTCCACTAGTATTGTCGAGCAAATAACGCCATGTTCAGATCGTTTATAAACCTTTCCCTAATCGCTCAGTTTTCCCCTCAATGCTTTTAAACATAACCTTAATCCCCTTGTGCCCCTTGATAGTTCGGGATTCACGCCTTGATACGGGAAAAATCTCAAATAAAGGTCCGTCCCTCAAAATGAGAGAAACGGACCTTCGTTATATTCGCTTTTGTTATTCGTATGCAGCTCGTACTCCGCCGATGAGTTTTGGTCTGGTTTTGGCCAGGGTGATGTGGGCTTGGCCGAGGCTTTTTTGGGATACCCGGATTGGGACGGCTACGTGTTTTAAGTGCATGCCGATGAAGGTGTCTCCGATGTCGATGCCTGCATCCCCTTTGATGTGCTCGACCAGGACAGGATCTTGAAAGGAATGATAGGCTTTGGTTGCCATGGCTCCACCTGCTTTTCGCACAGGGATGACCGTGACCTCATCCAGTCCTTTTCTTTCAGCCACTTCTCTTTCTAACACGATGGCACGGTTTAAGTGCTCACAGCATTGAAAGGCAAGGGACACTTCAATAGAATCAGCCCATGCTTGTAACTCACTAAAAATCATGTCAGCCACTTCAATCGTTCCGGCAGTTCCGATCCGCTCCCCCATTACTTCAGAGGTGGAACATCCTACGACAAATACTTGTCCTTTATTAAGCGGTACCTGATGGCTGAAATCACGCAGAATCGTTTGCAGCTCTTCCTTTAATTGAGCGATTTCCATGAAATTCACTCCCTACTGTTTGTCTTCGTATGCGGTGATCTTCCCTACACGATCCGCATGGCGGCCACCTTCAAAATCCGTTCCCAGCCACGTCTTGGCAATTTCACGTGCAAGCCCGGGACCGATTACCCGTTCACCCATGGCGAGCATATTGCTGTCATTGTGTTCACGTGTTGCTTTCGCACTGAATACATCATGGACAAGTGCACAGCGGATTCCCTTAACCTTATTGGCAGATATGCTCATACCGATTCCAGTCCCACAAATAAGAATGCCACGGTCGAAGTCTCCACTTGCCACTTTTTCCGCAACCGGTACAGCATAGTCCGGGTAGTCAACAGACGTGCCACATTCACAACCGAAATCTTCATATTCAAGACCAAGTTCTTCTAATAGTGATTTGATTTCTTCCCTGATATTTACCCCACCGTGATCGGACGCTATTGCAATTTTCATATGATCCCACTCCCTATCGCCTTTAATACGTTTTATTTTGCCACACACTCTTCATTATATAAAGTTTTTCGAATTCTTTTTTTTACGCAGGTGCCCGTTCCGTTTCATAGGACCGGTCATCTCTGTCGAAATAAAAAAACGGGCACAGGATCCAGCTCCCATGCCCGCCTTTTTTATAAATGAAATCGTGTGATCGTGCTCTTCAGTGACTCTGCTTGCTCCTTGAGATTAAGAGCCAGCTTTTCAACATCATTCATGACAACCGCTTGTTCTTTGGTAGATTCAGATACTTCCAATGCTCCTGCAGACGTTTCTTCTGCAATGGCGGCGACTTCCTGGGATTGTTGAGAAGTCAGTTGGATGCTGTCCATTTGCTGATCGACCAGGACGGAAATATTTTGAACGGAATCCGCCACTTCATGGATCGTCTTCGTCATTGTTTCGATCATTTCATTGGTCTGTGTTCCTTTTTTCGCTTCCGAGTTCGCGGACTCCACCTGGGTTGTGATTTGTCCAACCACATTGCCAACCTCGTTCTGAATGTTTTTAATCAGGTCTGAGATCCCTTGAACCGCTTTTCCACTTTCGTCAGCAAGCTTCCGGACTTCTTCTGCCACAACCGCAAACCCTTTACCGTGCTCCCCTGCACGTGCTGCTTCAATGGAAGCATTCAAGGCGAGTAAATTGGTTTGATTCGCAATATCTCCCACCAACTGGATGATCTGCTCTACTTTTTTCGCGTTGTCTTCCAGTCGGCGCACAGCGTCCAGCGAATCTTCATTTCCTTTTGCCAGTCGGCTAATCCCTTCCACTAGGGAATGGATGACTTCTTTACTTCCTTGAAGCTCGGTCACCATATTTTTCGACATGTGTTCGGACGATTTGGAATGATTCTGGACTTCCTGGGCAATTCGAATGACGTCTTCCACCGATTCAGCTGTCGTTTGAATCGCCGTAGCAGAGCTTTCTGCACCGGCTGAAATTTCCCTAATCGTTTTGGAAATTGAGTTTGCTTGTGTTGAAGCGATTTCCGATGATTTCGATAGCTCAATGACATTCGAATTAGTGTGCGTGAAATTCTCGTCGATGGAGGACACCATGTCACGCAAGTTATGTAGCATCCGATTAAAAGCTAAAGCGAGCGAACGGATTTCATCATCCGACTTCGGTACTTCCACTTCAATCGCAATGTCCCCTTCAGCCGCTTTCAATGCAACCTGTTCCAACCTCTGCAGCGGCTTAACGATAAATCCTGCAGCAAAAAATGCAAGTACCGCAGACCAGAAAACACCCATCCCGAGCGTCATAATCGTAAACATAAGCTCGTTCATATCCGGTGCAAAAGTAGGTTTAATAAAATAAATAAAAAGTGCACTTGTGGAATACGTCACCACCGCAAGAAGCGTGATAAAGAAGACCAATTTCTTTCTAAGACCCGACTTGTACCTTTTCTCTTTCCCCATCTTTCTCTCTCCCTGTCTCAACCAAGCTTTTTAATTAACTCCTCAATCAATGAATCCAGCTCTCTGTATGTATGTCTATAGATGTCCACACTTCCCCCATATGGATCCGACACATCCAAATCAGCTGGATCTTCCAAGACAAACTCCTTTAATGTGAAAATCTTGTCCGCCACATGTGGAAACTGATCCACAATCGCCCGCTTATGATTCGATGTCATCGTAAAAATATGGGAAGCCCAGTCTAAGCTCTCTTTCGTTAACGAACTCGATTGGTGTCTATGTATTATATCGTTCTCTTTCAGCACTTCTTTAGTCTGAAATGACGCATCACTACCATCCATAGCAAAAACCCCCGCGGACTTCACCTCAAACCTCTCTGCACCTTTATGCTTCAAAACCGCCTCTGCCATAGGACTTCTGCACGTATTTCCCGTACAAACAAATAAAATATTCATCTCGTCCACCTCCTTAACCCCTATTATAAAATATTTTCCAATCCATCAATAGCCCATACAGAAAAAGAAAAGCGGAGGCGGCTTGGGTAGGCCCGACAAGCATAAGATGAATATGCCGGAAAGGCGCTCTTTGCCTTTTTGGCATATTTAGCTTATGACCTCGAGGGACTAGCCGCCGGAGCTGGACAAAAAGAAAAGCGGAAGGGCTTTGCACAGAGGCGACAAGCATAAGACGAACCAACCGGAAAGGCGTTCTTTGCCTTTTTGGTTGGTTTGACTTATGACCTCGAGCCTCTAAGCCCTGGAGCTGGACAAAAAGAAAAGCGCAGGCGGCTTGCTCAGGCCCGAAAAGCTAAACAAAAAATGCCCACCCCAAGAGGGACGGACCCTACATCTCTATCATTTCCAACCAGCCCTCACCATTCACAGCGGAAGCAAGAGTTTTACCCCAAACGCAAACAGTATACTACCTCCAAGTGCTTCACTATAATTCCCCAGGACTCCTTGGAATTTCCGTCCTATTAATAATCCTGCCCATGTCAAAACGGTCGCCGCGAATCCGAAGCAGAAAAGGGCAACCGCTGTTCTGGCTCCGAATATCCCCAAGGTCAATCCGACAGAAAAACTGTCCAAACTGACACTTAAAGCGAATAGGATCAACCCGAATCCCACCGGGGAAATGAGCGTCGCTTCCTCTTCCTTGAAACTTGCCATAAACATCTGAATCCCTAACACAATCAATAGAAGACCTCCTGCGTATGCTGCAAACGCTCCGAACGTTTCGGATAAAAACTTCCCCGTTATCATCCCAAAGAGTGGCATAAATACATGAAAGACCCCGACAACCAATCCTATATAAACGATTTGCTTTAATCTCAGCTGAAACATACCCATTCCAATCCCAATCGAAAAGGCATCCATCCCAAGAGCAAATGCCATTAACATTAACGTGATCAGTTCCCCAATAATCGTTGTCATTATTATTTCTTCCCCCTCCGGACATGCCTTCAAGACAAACTTATGCACGTCCTGGGAGAATTAGAATGAGAAATACGGATCTTCGGACACAAAAGAACCCTATCGTTTTCTAAAAACAATAGGGTCAGACCGTTATCCTTTTATCACCCGGTATCCTGCCGCTTTCTGAAGTCTGTTCATAATCGCTAACCCGACTCCTTCTTCCGGAAACATTTCGGCAAAAATAATATCAACGTCACTTCTATTAAATGCACGTAGCGTATCGTATAAATGCTGGGCGACCGTTTTCAGGTCCTTCCGCCGGCCAGCAGACAAAATAAGATCCGCTTCAAAGTCATTCATAAATTCTTCTGTTGTCAGCACACCGACCTTAAGTCCTTCTGCTTTTTTTTTATCTACTAATCTTTGCAGGTATTCTCTTGTCCCGTCTACTAAATAGACAGGGGCATCCGGGGCGTAGTGGGTATATTTCATGCCAGGGGATTTCGGTGCTCCCTTGCCTTCTTTTAAAGAAGGATCCACGTTCACTTCCCCGACTACTTCTTCCAGTTGTTCTTTCGTGACGCCGCCAGGTCGCAAAATCACAGGTATCTCACCTGTACAATCTACTACCGTCGACTCCACGCCGACTCCTGTCTCGCCGCCATCGACCACGCCTGCAATCCGGCCATCCAGGTCGTCCAACACATGCTGAGCCGTTGTCGGGCTTGGCTTTCCTGACCGATTCGCACTTGGTGCTGCAATAGGGAGCCCAGATGCCTCAATGATGGAAAGAGCCACGGGATGATCAGGCATCCGGATCGCCACTGTTTGCAATCCCGCCGTTACCTTTTCAGAGAAGACCTTCTCTTTTTTATGAAAAATGATCGTCAGTGGACCTGGCCAGTAGGCATCGATGAGCTTCGTCGCAACAGTTGGAACTTCTGCTACAAGTCCTTCTAACTGACCTTTATTTGATATGTGGACAATCAGTGGATTATCCGATGGTCTACCCTTCGCTTTGAAGATTTTCTCCACAGCTGTATCGGATGTAGCATTTGCACCAAGGCCATAAACGGTCTCAGTCGGGAACGCCACAACCTCGTTCTGTTGAAGAATCTTCGCTGCATCCACAATTTGTGGATAACTTTTGTTTTTATCCACATCTCTTTCCACAATCCAATGTTTCATCATGTATGTCATCCACCTTTATATAGTAAACCTTTATCTGTTTCATTTATGTGGTATAGATACTGAATAAACAAGTATTTTACCATCCTGCTCTTTTGAAAGTATAAAAGAAACCCCATTAATTCTCAAGTATTATCCACAAACAGAGAATAAAACAATACGAACTGTGGATAAACCTGTGGATGGTGTGAATAATTCAGAAAAAAGAGATAGTTATCTGCTTCTTTTTCAGATTTCGCGCTACTGTAGGATTTTGTCGAAGAATCACACCAAAAAAACTGAACCATTTAAATTCAAAATGATTCAGTCGTTTCTTTTACATTTATTGTCGAAAAATCTACATTTCCTCTATAAATCTAGTCTCATCGTGATACAGTTATCCACTGTGGATAACTTTTGCGCATGAACGAAAGGCTTTAACTCATCCACAACCGCTTCTTTCTCTTGTTGAAAACCTAATAGATCGAAGAACGTAAGCGAGGCTTTTCGATTTGAGATAAGGTATAGTCGCGTAAGTTCTTTCTCTTTCGCAAGCTTTAAGATTTCCTGGAAGAGGGCAAATAATTCTTCACTCTCAAATGAGGAAGTGACAACGAGCGATCGAAGCAGGCCAATTTTCTCTTGAACCTCAATTCCCAGTGTTCCAATCAATCGATTTTCTGAGTCTTCCACTACCAAAAAACAATCGATGCTATGTTTAATGCCTTCTGTACTTAATCCAGCTTTCATTAAGAAGGCAACTACTTCATGAATGTCCTCATGTGTTGCCTGACGAATCACTTTTAACATTCTTTCGTCCTCCCTTTTTTCTATCTTCCTCTAGTGTTAATGTATGAGAGGAAAAAGAGAATAGAACAAAAAATACTAGAAAGCTAGAGTTTATATAAACGTAAAAAAAGCTTCATCTAAGTCAGACGAAGCTTTCTTCATTATTTATTGAATAGTCCTTTGAAAAGGTCTACTACGAAGAAACGAACCTCTACTTTTTCCTCTTCGCTTTCTTCAACGAAGACCGGTCCTTCTTGTGGTGCTTCTGGTTGAATTTCTTCCTTCGTGCTATTTTCACTTATCACAGACTCTTCTTGATCTGTTTTCACTTCTGAGTCGTCACTTGCCTTAGCTTCGACTGTTTCCATCTCAACTTCAATCGCTTCTGCTTTATCTTCAGCATCTACTTCAGTGATTTCATTACCGCTCGCTTCAACTGTCGTTTCAAATCCCGGACTTCTCACTGCTGTCCCTGTCGAGAAATCAAGGAAGCATAGGGGGGGATAAAGAACGCACCACCAGTTCGCGCCTTCCCCTTTACCTAATGTGATCAACACCGCTTCGTATTCACCTGCCGGGTAAAGATATTGACCATACAGCTTTGTAGGAAATTCCACTTTCCCAAATTCCACTTTCACTGATTGATCCAACCCTTCTGCTTCGACCACCTCTTCTGCAATTGTTTGAAGTTGAGGCAATCCTTCTTGAATTACTGACTTCGCTTCATCCTGAGATGTAAGAGACGATACCCAATTCGTGATTTCTTTATTGACCTCATCTCGTACCAGTCTTTTCACGTTTTGATCCTGCTCCAGATCACTGTTTGCCAAGATCCGCAGTCGAATCGCTTCTTCCGGGATAACCATTGCCTCCTGTGCCGCCATTTCCTGTTTCGGTATATATAAACTTAGAATCGTTCCTAATGATAGAACCAAGATATACAATAATACACTATGTTTTGTTTTCATTTTCTCTCCCCCTCAGTAAAACAGTTTAGTCAAAAGGGGGGAATCTTAAACTAGTAAAATAACATTTTTGTTTGGGAAATTGGTTCGGTATGCTTTTTGAATGGCTCTTTTCGTAAACAATGTTGCTATTGAAGGTAGCGAGTGCTAGTTGATTTCCGCTGCAGGTGCTCGCTTTCCGCGGGGCGTGAGTTGAGCCTCCTCGGGATTTGCCCTGCGGGGTCTCAACTTTCCCGCAATTCCCGCAGGAGTCGAGCACCTTCCGCTTCAATCAACTTTCTAAGTATGGAGGATTAATTTACTATTATACACGGCGAGAGAACATCAATTTTCAACGTATGCAGTGGTCGATTTTAGCTTGAATAGTAAGATACTATTTCATTCATTTTTTTCACTAGTAAGCTCTGTCAGCATATCTCTTTTAGATGGTGAGGGGAACGGCGTAGACTCCTGCGGAAAAACGGGCGTGCCGAGACCCCGTTCGGCTAAGCTGAGGAGGCTTGGCCGTTCGTCCGCCGGAAAGCGTAGCCGTTCCCCTCACCATCTATCGCAAACACTCATTGACAGAGCATTGGCAGCTCCTATGTTAGAAAACAAAAATCTTTGCGAAAAGAGGATTTTGAAAATAAAATCTTGTTTTTGAAAATAAGTGGGCTGGTTTTGAAAATAAAACTTCAGTTTTGAAAATAAGTAGAACGGTTTTGAAAATAAACGTGACGATGAGGAGGTTAGAGCAGGGACGTGACTCTATTTTTACTCAGATACATACTAAGTCAGATCCATTTCTTCAAAAAAACACCCCCGATTACCACAATCGAGGGCCTACATCCTTACTTTCTTACACAAAACACCATTCGATCTTTTCCATTGATGTCATGAACGACTTCTGTTTCCGCATCCGGGAAGGTCCGGCGCAATAATTCCGCTACCGTTCCTCCCTGACCGACTCCGACTTCGAACCCAATCAGACACTTCTCCTTCATAACATGAGGCAGCTCATCCATAAAGCGTTTATACAAATCATAACCATCTTCCCCGCCAAATAAAGCGAGTTCGGGTTCATGATCAATGACTACATCCGATAGAGTTTCGCGATCCGTCAAAGGAATATACGGAGGGTTGGATAAAAGAATATCCAGCTTTACGCCATCATCGATCAATGGCTGTAACAGATCCCCTTCGAAAAAGCGGACATTCGCGTCTAGTTTCGAGCTATTCTTCGCCGCTACAGCCAGTGCTTCACTTGAAATATCGACAGCCATCATTTGAAGAGGTATCCGCTCCGATTCCAGTTTCAACGTAACCGCAATCGCCCCGCTTCCCGTTCCGACATCTGCCGCCTGCAAAAGGATACCTGGCTCAAACAAATCCTTCATCTTCTCCAGACCATAATAAATGAGCTCTTCCGTCTCCGGTCTCGGAATCAGCACATGCTCATTCACAACAAACGGTCTGCCATAAAACTCTTCAGACCCGATAATATGCTGAATCGGTACACCGCCAACGTGCTCACGGATCCCATTCTGAAACTCATCCCATTTTTCACGAGGGACGGACCTCCGCTGTTCAGCGAGCAATTGAGATCGAGATAATCCCATCAGATGCCGCAAGTAGATTTCTCCCACATTTTCATCACGGCCATTTTCAACTAAAAAAGAAGAAGCCCATTTTAGGGCTTCAAATAGCGTAACTGACGTCATTTACGCTTCTTCCAGTCTTTCAAGAAGTTTGGATTGGTCTTCGATGATTAATGCATCGATAACATCATCCATTTTTCCTTCAAGGATTTGATCAAGCTTTTGGATTGTTAGGCCGATACGGTGATCCGTGACACGGTTTTGTGGGAAATTGTACGTACGGATACGCTCCGAACGGTCACCTGTACCAACGGCAGATTTACGATTCGCATCGTATTCCGCTTGAACTTCACGTTGGAATTTATCGTAAACACGAGCACGCAATACTTTCATTGCTTTCTCTTTGTTTTTAATTTGTGATTTTTCATCCTGACACGAAACGACGACACCTGTTGGAACGTGCGTTAAACGGACGGCTGACATGGTTGTATTAACACTTTGTCCTCCTGGTCCACTTGAAGCGAATGTATCAACACGGATGTCTTTATCGTGGATATCCACTTCGACTTCTTCTGCTTCCGGAAGACAAGCAACCGTTGCCGTAGATGTATGAATACGTCCGCCCGATTCTGTTTCAGGTACCCGTTGCACACGATGTGCCCCGTTTTCGTATTTCATTTTCGAAAATGCGCCATTTCCATTGATCATGAAGATGATCTCTTTGTATCCACCGACACCAGTGGAGTTCGCTTCCATGACTTCAATCTTCCAGCCTTGTGCTTCTGCAAAGCGGCTGTACATACGATACAAGTCACCGGCAAACAGGGCTGCTTCATCTCCACCGGCAGCACCACGAACCTCCATGACCACGTTCTTATCATCGTTCGGGTCTTTCGGGATCAATAATATTTTCAGACGGGCTTCCAACACTTCAATTTGCTCTTCAAGCTCAGAAACTTCTTCCTTCACCATTTCACGCATATCAGCATCAAGCTTATCATCCAGCATCGCCTTAGCGTCTTTATACTGACTAGTCATGTCTTTATATTCTCGATATGCTTCTACCGTAGCTTGGATGTCTGATTGTTCTTTTGAATAATCTCTTAGCTTCTTTGGGTCATTCACAATTTCTGGATCACTTAATAGTTCATTTAACTTATCATAGCGATCTTCCACTGCTTGTAAACGATCGAACACAGCTATTCACCTCAATTTTAATCCATAACAGTCTAATTATATTATATGGAGTATGTAAACACAAGGAGGATCGGGTATAGGTACCGGGGGAATTTCCTATGTAAAGGGTAAACAGATCAGCTTCCCGACCTGTTTACACCTACGTTATCTTTCAGTGATTTTCACATTGATATCATAGCGGGGAATGGCTTTTTGCAAGTGATCCTTTAACATGGCTTCCTCTTTATCTCTCTCTGACATCGTCATTTCTTTCTTCGTATGAGCCGTCACCCACATTTGGCCGCCATTGATCCAAACCTCGTCTGGTTGGAATTTCGTGTTCTCTTTCACCACTTCACGTGCCTTGTCTTCATAATCACCCATTGTGGTGGACGTCGTTCCAGGTGAATTCGTCAGGTTGGGAAAATTGGGGTTTTGATCTGTGATCTCCCTTACACTTTCATCCTGTCGTTTATCCATTTCAGCCTTACGGTTATCAATGAAACGGGTACCACCACTATCATGATGGACACCATATTCCGACTCCTGATTCACACCGCATGCTGTAATCAATAGGAAGAAAACCGTAAAGGATAACGCTAACGCTAGTTTTTTCATGCTTTCACACCTCCTGGTTTTAGGATTTCCTACAGGAGGGTGCTTATGCATTCAAATCGTATGGACGTAACGGGAAAAATAAAAAAGCAAAGCCCCATCTCCAGGCTTTGCTTTCTCACTCTTATACTTCCTTTACCATTTCAGGTGTCACACTGATTCCAGTGGGCACTTCATGGTGATGGCGACATCTCGGTTCATATGCTTCAGATGCCCCGACAAGGATGACGGGATCATCATAACATGCCGGTTCGCCATTGATTAATCGTTGCGTTCTGCTTGCGGGAGAGCCGCATACTGCGCAAACGGCTTGAAGCTTTGTCACTTGTTCAGCAATGGACAGCAAGTCCGGCATCGGGCCGAATGGTTCTCCACGGAAGTCCTGGTCAAGACCTGCTATAATCACACGATATCCACTGTTCGCTAACGTTTGAACCACTTCTACGATGCCTTCATCGAAAAATTGGACCTCATCAATCGCAACGACATCCACATCAGGATTCAGGTCATCAAGAATGACTTGAGATCCCTCTACTGCTTTGGCGATGACAGAGGTACCATTGTGAGATACAACCGATTCATCGCTATAGCGATTATCTAGTTTTGGCTTATACACTGCAATTTCCTGTTTAGCAAATTGAGTGCGTCGTACCCGGCGGATCAGTTCCTCGGATTTCCCTGAGAACATGCTGCCGCAAATGACTTCTACCCAACCCGAATGTTTCATGACATACACGAATGGCCTCTCCTTCCTTACACATTATTCTATTGAAAAACAGTATGACTGTTAGTATAAATGGACTATTCTTTAGTATAAAGCATTCCTTTATGTACGGGAAAAATGCTCCAATTTCAGTAATTTGGCAGAAAAAAAGAGGCACAGCTCAATTGGAACTGCCTCTATTTCTTCAAAACATTGCTCTTAACGTAATAAAAAACAGGCAAGCATAAGATCCTTGCCTGTTTTCATAATAGAAGAGAAGGGACATTCTAACGCCCATTGTGCTTTACGCACAAAGGATGAAGACATGACCTTCTGACTCTTCATTATTGTTGTTGATTTTTAAGACCGTATTTTTTGTTGAAACGGTCAACACGTCCACCTGCATCAGCGAATTTCTGGCGGCCTGTGTAGAATGGATGGCATTCAGAACATACCTCAACGCGCATTTCTTCCGCTACAGAACCAGTTTCAAATTCGTTACCGCAAGCACAGCTAACTTTGATCATGTTGTACTTAGGATGAATTCCTGATTTCATTACTTTCATCTCCTTCCGCCCTGAATCATCTGAAACAGAGTAATTTATTACGAAGATATATGTGATATGAGCATAAGCATGAGAGTCATTGCCAGCCCCTTACCACATCCATTTTTTTAAAACACATTGACACTATTATAACAAGGACAAGTGATATTTGCAACTAGTAAAATTGGAAGTTGCCGACATCATTTGTTCCTAAAAGAACATTCGAGTATTAGACTAACGCTTCTTCGACTCTTCTGTCAAGACATTGAAAAACTCTTCATTCGTCTTTGATTGCTTTAGCTTGCGCATAAGCTTTTCAGCGAAATCAGGTTGATCAGACATGGCTTTTCTGATCGCCCATAGCTTTTCAAGGTGATCTGGTTTGACGAGAAGCTCTTCGCGGCGAGTTCCAGAACGACGAATGTCGATTGCCGGGAAGATACGTCTTTCTGCAAGCGCACGATCAAGATGAAGCTCCAAGTTCCCTGTTCCTTTGAACTCTTCATAAATCACATCATCCATCCGTGATCCTGTGTCCACCAATGCTGTCGCGAGCACCGTCAAGCTTCCGCCCTCTTCGATGTTACGGGCAGCACCAAAGAAACGCTTCGGACGGTGGAAGGCTGCAGGATCGATACCACCTGAGAGAGTCCGTCCACTTGGAGGGATGACCAGGTTATACGCACGGGCTAAACGAGTGATGCTATCCATCAGGATAATCACGTCTCGCTTATGCTCCACTAAACGCATGGCACGCTCAAGAACAAGTTCTGCCACTTTAATGTGGTTTTCAGGTACTTCATCGAATGTGGAGCTTACTACTTCCGCTTCCACTGAGCGCTCGATATCTGTTACTTCTTCTGGTCGCTCATCGATAAGAAGAATAATTAATTCTGCTTCTGGATGATTCGTTGTGATTGAGTTCGCGATTTCCTTGATCAGCATCGTCTTACCTGCTTTTGGTGGTGCAACGACTAAACCACGTTGTCCAAAACCGACTGGCGCGATAAGGTCCATGATGCGTGTAGAGATTTTGTTCGGCTCTGTTTCAAGCTTCATTTGACGATCAGGGTATAAAGGCGTTAAACCTGGGAAATGCACACGCTCTTTCGCAGATTCAGGCTCATCTCCGTTAACCATTTCCACATGAAGCAGTCCGAAATAGCGTTCGTTCTCTTTCGGAGGGCGTACTTTTCCCGATACTTTATCACCATTCCGAAGATCGAAGCGACGGATTTGTGAAGCAGAAATGTAAATATCCTCAGAGCTAGGAGAATAATTGATTGGACGTAAGAAACCAAATCCTTCTGATTGGATGATTTCAAGAACACCTTCCATAAAGAAGAAACCTTCTTGTTCTGCTCGAACTTTAAGGATGGCGAAAATCAATTCTTTTTTTGTTAATTTGCTATAATAAGAAACTTTGTATTGTTTGGCTAGCTCGTAAAGCTCTTTAAGCTTCATATTTTCTAAGCTAGAGATTGTTAACTCTTCCATTATGACACCACGCTTTATTAATTTGTCCTACCTGAAAATAAAAAAAGAAGGGTAGATTTTTCTAAAAATGAAGAAATACGTTGAAGCAACTATATAAAGAAAAAATGCTGAAGATAAAAACCTTATCTATTGTAACCATACTTTCGATCAAGAATCAATGACTGGGTAAAAAAAGGAAGGTATTTTTGTAGATAGGCAGCATTTTTTTACCTATGAAGAAAAAAAGTGAGTGATAAGAGTGAGGATGGGCAGAGAAGCTCATACCTTCTGCCCATCCGTTCCCTCTTATATAAGAAGAGTTGGTTTCTCTCTCGATGTTTCTATTTCTATTATTTCATCACCAGGTTCGGCTTTTTCTGAAGACTGTGGCGACCGTCGATGAATCGAACGGTGCCGGACTTTGCTCGCATAACAACTGAATGAGTCAATCCGTATGCGCCTTTAAGCTGAACACCTCTTAAAAGTTCACCGTCTGTCACACCTGTTGCAGCGAAAATCGCATCGTCACCGCATACTAGGTCTTCCATTCGAAGGATCTTGTCTACATCTAGCCCCATGCCGATACAGCGTTGAAGTTCAGCATCGTTTTGCGGTAATAGTTTCCCTTGAATTTCTCCACCAAGGCACTTCAAAGCAACTGCTGCCAGTACTCCCTCTGGAGCACCTCCGGATCCGAATAAGATATCGACGCCTGTATGATCAAATGCTGTGTTCATGGCTCCTGCCACGTCCCCATCATTGATCAGCTTGATACGGGCTCCCGCTTCTCTGAGCTGTTGGATGATATGTTCATGACGAGGACGGTTCAAGACTGTTGCTACGACGTCTTCAATGTCCTTGTTCTTCGCTTTTGCAACGGCTTTTAAATTATCGATGACAGAAGCGTTAATATCGATTTTTCCAACTGCTTCAGGTCCAACTGCGATTTTATCCATATACATATCCGGTGCATTCAGTAGGTTTCCATGGTCCGCCACCGCGAGTACCGCCAGTGCATTCCAGCCTCCGGAAGCAACAATATTTGTTCCTTCCAACGGATCGACGGCCACGTCTACACGCGGGCCATAGCCTGTCCCTAGTTTTTCACCAATATAAAGCATTGGAGCTTCATCCATTTCTCCTTCACCGATGACAACTGTCCCCTTCATCGGTACTGTATCAAATACGTCACGCATTGCAGAAGTTGCAGCATCATCTGCTTCATCCTTCTTTCCGCGACCCATCCAACGTGCCGATGCAAGGGCAGCCCCTTCTGTTACTCGAATAAGCTCCATTGATAAACTTCTTTCCATGTATATAGCCTCCCGTGTTCCCTTTTGTTTTACAATAATCTTAAATTGTATAACATATTAACAGAGTTATTGTAACACATTAAAGCGATTGCAGAGACTTTTTTTCGAAAAAAGTAGGACATAATGGTTCGATTGTGCAGAAAATTTATGGTAATACAGGAAATGGTTCTTAGAAAAAAGTAACTGCCAACAATAGAGAGACGAGGTTGATTTCCGCTCCAATCAACTTAGATATCTAATGTTTTATCTAAAAAAGTGAAAACAATAATCTCTCGATAAACTATAAAATTTTATTGAATCTATGACTTCATCTGCTCTAGTTCTTCGGCAGACATCTTTTCGCGCCAAATTGTAGCGCCGAGGCCTTCAAGTTTTGCTACAAGGTCACTGTAACCACGGTCGATATGCTCAAGGCCTGTTACTTCGGTGATCCCTTCAGCCATTAACCCGGCGATGACAAGGGCTGCTCCTGCACGGAGGTCGCTTGCCTTCACTTTGGCACCTTGTAATTGTACAGGGCCGTTGACGATGGCTGAGCGGCCTTCGACTTTGATCGACGCATTCATTCTACGCAGTTCATCGATATGCTTGAAGCGGGCTGAATAAATGGTGTCTGTTACGACGGCAGAACCTTCTGCCCGGTTTAATAACGATGTAAATGGCTGCTGGAGATCTGTAGGGAAACCGGGGTAAACCAATGTTTTCACATCAACCGATTTGAGCTTGTCGGCCCTTCCGATATAGATCTGATCATCGTTCGTTTCAACAGGGACGCCCATTTCACGGAGCTTTGCAATGACCGATTCCATATGTAATGGGATGACGTTGTCTACGAGTACGCCTTTGCCGGCTGCGGCTGCTAGAATCATAAACGTTCCTGCTTCGATACGATCAGGAATGATTGTGTGACGGCAACCGTGAAGCTCGTCCACTCCATCAATACGGATGACGTCCGTTCCTGCCCCTTTGATCTTCGCACCCATATTGCTTAGTAACGTGGCGACGTCGATGATTTCAGGTTCTTTTGCCGCATTTTCGATAATCGTCCGGCCTTTTGCACGAACAGCTGCAAGCATGATGTTGATCGTTGCTCCGACACTGACGACATCAAGATAAATACGAGCACCCTTTAATTCATCGGCACGTAAGTAAATGGCACCTTGTTCATTGGTGACTTCTGCCCCCAACGCTTCGAAGCCCTTTATATGCTGATCGATTGGACGAGGACCGAGATGACATCCACCCGGTAGTCCAATGACCGCTTTCTTGAAACGTCCAAGCATGGCACCCATTAAATAGTAAGAAGCACGAAGCTTCTTTACCTTTCCGCTCGGTAAAGGCATGGACACCATTTGACTAGGATCGACACTCATATCCCCATCTTCCAATGAGACGGAACCACCGATCTCCTCTAATAGATCTTTCAGTGTTCTTACATCAGAGATGTCCGGTAACCCTTCAATTGTCACTGGAGAATCAGCAAGGATCGTTGCCGGGATTAAGGCTACCGCACTATTTTTGGCCCCACTTACTTTAATGGTTCCTTCAAGTGGATACCCTCCTGCAATTTTTAGCTTTTCCATATTAAACTCCCTTCCACTGTTCATTGAAGAAGAAACCCCAATGGCTGTCAGGATTCTCACATCAATGAACAAAAAGGATTATTTTTCCAATAGAAGACGTTCTAAGAAGTATTGTCTACTAGTGTATACATAATTCGTGAAAACATGTATAGGATAATCGAATTTTTTTATTATAGACTGATTGACCTAGACTTAACGGTTGTTCCAGTCATTCAAGAACGCGTCAATTCCTTTATCCGTAAGGGGATGCTGGAATAATTGCTTCAAGACTTTAAGTGGCACCGTTGCAATATGAGCTCCTCGTAGTGCCGCTTCCGTAATATGCTGAGGGTGGCGGGTCGATGCCGCGATGATTTCTGTTTCCAAGCCGTGAACGGCAAAGATTTCAGCAATCTGGGAAACGAGCTCCAGGCCATCTTGACCGATATCATCTAACCGTCCTAAAAATGGAGAAACATATGTTGCTCCTGCACGGGCTGCAAGAAGTGCCTGATTCGCACTGAAAATCAGCGTGACATTTGTTTTGATTCCTTCTTTAGCAAAAGTAGATGCAGCCGTCAGACCATCAGGCGTCATAGGTAGTTTCACTGTAATGTTTGGAGCAATCTTCGCCAGTTCCCTACCCTCTTTGATCATTCCTTCAGCGTCGGTCGCGATGACTTCAGCGCTTACAGAACCAGGAACTAAATCCGTTATTTCCTTTAAGCGATCTTCAAATGTAACGTTTTTCTCTTTAGCGACAAGCGACGGATTCGTTGTCACTCCTGAAATAATACCCCAATCAAATGCTTCTTTAATTTCACTCATGTTTGCTGTGTCTATAAAAAACTTCATTTTTTTCTACCCCATTTTCGACAAAATTTTCAATCTATTTTTAAGGAACTGAAGGGACTGACCCAAAAGGTATCAACCTTCTCCTGGCGCCAGTCCCATCCTTCAGCTTCATTCATTTATTACCACGTTTGGAAATAATCTAATCAAGATCAGGTCACTTTCCAAACATTACCGGATCTTTACGCTTGGTTTGAAGAACCAAATTCGCGCATTTTTCCGATTACTGTTGCTTTGATTGCTTCACGAGCTGGACCCATGTATTTACGTGGATCATATACTTCTGTGTCAGCCGCTAATACTTCGCGTACTGCTTTAGCAGAAGTGATTTGATTTTCAGTATTTACATTGATTTTAGCCGTTCCGTAAGAAATCGCTTTTTGAATATCTTTTGTAGGAATTCCAGTTCCACCGTGAAGTACTAATGGTACTCCTGCAGCAGCTCCGATTTCTTCCATTTCTTTAAATCCTAGGTTTGGTTCACCTTTGTAAGGACCGTGAACAGAACCAAGAGCTGGTGCAAGTGTATCGATACCAGTACGTTCAACTAGTTCTTGACACTCTTTAGGATCTGCATAGATAACGCCATCAGCGATTACGTCATCTTCCTGTCCACCAACAGTTCCAAGCTCTGCTTCAACAGAAACACCTTTAGAGTGAGCATATTCAACCACTTTAGAAGTGATTTCAATGTTCTCTTCGAAAGGACCGTGAGAAGCATCAATCATAACAGAAGTGAATCCTGCATCGATTGCTTCTTTACACTTGTCATAGCTTGAACCGTGGTCTAAGTGGATCGCAACAGGTACAGTGATGTTTAAGTCTTCCATCAGACCTTCAACCATTTTCACAACTGTTTTGAAGCCGCTCATGTAGCGAGCTGCCCCTTCAGAAACACCAAGGATGACAGGTGATTTTTCTTCTTCTGCCGCTTGCAGGATCGCTTGAGTGAACTCAAGGTTATTCAGATTGAATTGACCTACTGCATAGCTCTTTTCTTTTGCTTGAATAAGCATGTCTTTCATTGAAACTAAAGGCATAGTTATTTCCTCCTTCTATTCAGTCAGTGTACCATTATAGTAGAAATGGCAGTGTTATATGTAACACTATGTGACATTGTTTGCAATTTCATTTGTATCATACCAAAACAAAATTGATTTTACCAACTGAAGAGGCGAATTGTTAAAAATACTACTATTTTCACTATTCAAATAACTGTAATCATGCTGGAATATATTGTTTGACCGCTTTTCTGATATCATCAATATCAAATGGTTTCGCAAAATGGGTAAGCGCTCCCAAATCCTTTGCTTCCTGAATCATGTCTAACTCTCCGTATGCTGTCATAATAATGACACGGATGTCTGCATCCTTCTGCTTCATACGTTTCAGGATTTCAATTCCATCCATTCCCGGAATTTTCATATCCAGTAAAACCAAATCAGGGGAATGCTTATCTACGATTTCAAGCGCCTGGATTCCGTTCGCTGCTTGAAATGTTTGGTAGCCTTCCTTTTGTAACACTTCATTTAATAGTATTCTAATACCAAATTGATCGTCTACAATTAGAATTTTCTCATTCATACATCCCAATCCCCTTCACATTTTAGTAAATTATGTATTCTCTTGGTAAATAAACGAATCATAATAACTGTATATTTATTACTTATTCTCTTTTTCCTGTATAAAATCCTGCTTGTTCCCTATATTTTACGCCAGACCTTTTTCCCCTTTATAATAAGCGTTAGAATAGTAAATGTCGAAGTTAAAGATAGAAGGAGATTGAACTAAAATGATTAAAATGTTTACAACACAGTTAACGGGACTGTTTAAACGCATTTACGATAAGCAAGAATTTGAAATCGAAGACGGAGCCCGCCTGCTGGCACAGGCCGCCATTGGTCAGGGACATATCTATATAAAAGGATTCGGGGAAATGGAGGCTGTCACAGCAGAAGCACTATTTGGTGCAGAACCCCTTCCATCCGCCAAACAGTTTGATTCATCTATTGAGCTGACCGATGCGGATCGTGTGTTAATCGTAAGCCGTTTCTCAACAGACGAAGAGGCCGTGACACTGGGTAGAAAATTGTCGGATGATGGTGTTCCATTTGTGGCGGTGTCAGGTCTCATAGAAGGAGAAGACAGCCTGCCTGACGTAGCCGATGTTCATTTGGATACAAAAGTGATTAAAGGAATGCTTCCAGGCGATGAAATCGGTGAGCGCGTGAGCTTCCCCTCAAGCATGGCCGCTCTTTACATTTACTTTGCTTTGGGATTTGTCATTCGTGAGATGTTGGAGGAGTATGAAGAATAATCGTTGGAGCTCATTCTCGGTGGAGAATGAGCTTTTTTTGATCGGATACATGCGAAATGTGTCGATGATGGTGGTACGGTCGATATCGTGAAAGGAAGGTTGGTAAAATGAAAGAACGGTTGATTTATCTGGATAAAGGTCGATAAATCGAAACGACGGTTGATAAATCCCCATAAAGGTCTATAAACCCGAATTCATCCTTTAACTCATACATGCAAAAAAGCTCTCCCAAACCAGGAGAGCTTTTTCCATACCAATCTTATTTTTCGCCATACGCAAGTGATGCTTCCACGAAGTCTCTGAATAGAGGCTGTGGACGTGTTGGGCGTGATGTGAATTCAGGGTGGAATTGAGATGCAACGAACCACGGGTGGTCGCTTAACTCAATGATTTCCACAAGGCGGCCATCCGGGCTTGTGCCTGAGAAGATGAAGCCTGCTTTTTCCATTTGCTCACGATAGTGATTATTGAATTCGAAGCGGTGACGATGACGTTCGTAAACCACTTCTCCGTCATAGGCTGCATACGCTTTTGAACCTTTTGTCAGCTTACATGGGTATAGTCCAAGACGCAGGGTTCCTCCAAGGTCTTCGATGTCCTTTTGTTCAGGTAATAGATCGATGACCGGGAATGGTGTTTCAGGATTCAACTCTGCAGAGTGAGCTCCTTCAAGACCAAGAACGTTACGTGCATATTCTACCGATGCGAGTTGCATACCAAGGCAGATGCCAAGGAAAGGAATCTTGTTTTCACGTGCATATTGAGTCGCAGAGATTTTCCCTTCTACCCCACGGTCACCGAAGCCACCAGGTACTAGGATTCCATCTACGTCCGCAAGCTTTTCTGATACGTTTTCGTTGTCGATCAGTTCCGAGTTCAACCATCTTACTTCGATGTCGCTATCGAATTGATAGCCTGCGTGACGAAGGGCTTCCACAACTGAAATATACGCATCTTGTAATTCAACATATTTCCCTACTAGGGCGATTCTTGTTTTACGAGATAGATTTTTCACGCGATCGACGAGTTCATTCCACTCGGTCATATCCGCTTCGTGGCAATTCAGTTTCAAATGTTGGCATGTGATTTCATCCAGCTTTTGAGCCTGAAGGGCAAGTGGAACAGAGTAAAGTGTATCTGCATCCATTGCTTCGATTACCGCATTCTTATCAATATCACAGAATAACGCAATCTTGTCCTTCATATCTTGAGTCATCGGCATTTCGTTACGCACGACGATGACATTTGGCTGGATACCAAGACTGCGAAGCTCTTTCACACTATGCTGAGTCGGTTTTGTTTTCATTTCACCGGCTGCTTTAATATAAGGAATCAACGTACAGTGGATGTACATTACGTTTTCACGACCTACATCACTCTTGATTTGGCGGATTGCTTCTAAGAATGGAAGCGATTCGATATCCCCCACCGTTCCACCGATTTCTGTGATCACGACATCTGAATTCGTTTCGCGACCGGCACGGTATACGCGCTCTTTGATTTCATTTGTGATATGTGGAATGACCTGCACCGTTCCACCAAGGTAATCTCCGCGACGTTCTTTTTTCAATACAGTCGAATAGATTTTACCTGTTGTGACCGAGCTGTACTTCGTTAAATTGATATCTACGAAACGTTCGTAGTGACCTAAGTCCAGATCCGTTTCCGCACCATCATCTGTTACGAATACTTCACCGTGCTGATAGGGACTCATCGTTCCCGGATCCACGTTGATATAAGGATCAAACTTCTGGATCGTGACACTCACTCCACGGTTTTTTAATAGTCTTCCAAGGGACGCTGCTGTGATCCCTTTCCCTAGTGACGACACTACGCCACCTGTTACGAAAATATACTTAGTCATGTATATGTCCCCCTTCAAAGTAAGTTTGGTTCAAAAAAAGTAGAGGGTGTCTATTGTAGTTATGTCATGAATTTATCTTGTTCAAAGAAGGACTAGTCCATTCTCTATAAAATAAATTCATTTCCATAAACAGCTAAAAGACAGCCTCTTATTATCAATATACATAAAAATGTAAGGGGTTTGAGAATATTGATCCGCTGCACGTATGGTATAACCCTCTTGTGCCAATGCTTTCTACTTATAAAAACAAAAAACGCCCCGCTTACAATCATGTAAGGGGAGCGTAATATACGATATTCGTCCTTTTTTAAGGAGCCCAAATAAAATACTACCTTCCAAAACGGAAGAAGTCAAGCATAGAATAATGAGCTAAATGGAATAAATAGAAAGGATTATTTCTCTTCTTCTTCCTCTTCATCCTCATCCTCGTCTTCATCTAATTCATCGATGTCAAGGTCTTCGTCGTCGTCATCATCGATGTCAAGATCCTCATCCGCGTCGTCAACGTCATCAACGTCGTCGTCATCATCTGTCAGATCATCGTCATCGTCTGTATCGTCAAGATCATCAAAATCAAGTTCTTCATCGTCAAGATCATCGAAGTCTTCAAGATCAAGATCTTCGTCTTTTTTCTTTGCTTTTTTCTTTTTGCTGGATTTCATCGTTGGAACGGTTTCTTCCTCGATTTGGTCAACCGGGTACCATTCTCTTAATCCCCACGTATTGTCACCCATGGCAATGAAGCGTCCATCGATATTCAAGTCCGTGTAGAATTGAAGCAAACGGCTTTTAACCTCTTTATCAGAGAGCTCAAGTATACCTTTAATTTCTTTGGCAACCGCTTCGAATGCCATTGCTTTCTTTTTCCCTGCTAATATTTCATGTGCCAACTCAATAAAAGATGTTTGACGTATTTCCTCTTTGGATAACTTCTTAAGACTCACTTTACGCACTTCCTTTCTCTATTTCACACTCTACTTGGTAGAGTAAAAAAGGGCAAAAATTCTCCATTATCAATTTTAACCATATTAATCATTATAAACAATGTAAAAGACTTTATGCTATACCTATCTGGTATTTCTCTCATTTTTATTCGAAACTGAAGTTAGGAAGGCTTTCCATTCTCCCACTTCTCTTCTTTCTGGCCGTTACGGATCACCCGGTAGGCTTCATAGAATAGATAGAAAGACAGCAGGAAGAAAGGGATGGCGCCTAATTGAATTTGATATAAACGAACGGCGATATATATAATGATGATCAATAGTATGTAGCGAAAAATGGTCTTCACAGTCTCACATCCAAACGTCTGTATCGTTCTTCCTTCTCACTTATCTGACAATTTTCATTATATAGGAAATCTTTCCCTATAACTATTAAGTTCGTGTTAAAAATTGGTCGATTTTGTTTAAAGGATAGACGGTTTGGAGACTTTTTAAACTTGTCGGGTTGATTTTATCTTTTCAAGAGTTATGCGTTGTTGATTTCCGCTGCAGGCACTCGCTTTCCTCGGGGCGTGAGTTGAGCCTCCTCGGGCCTTGCCCTGCGGGGTCTCAACTTTCCCGCTATTACCGTAGGAGTCGAGTGCCTGCAGCGAAAATCAACTTAGTTATGGTACTAATAAGAATTACCTAAATTCGCCTAATAATATAAAACTAATTCTTGAAAAGTTCCATTATCCATCCCTATGAATGTGCCCATTGATCATCAATTATAAGCCCACCGTGAAAAAAGAGACTACCGCACATCTACAGTAGTCTCATCTTCTTCAATATCGGTTACATATTCCGACGGTATTGCCCACCTACTTCATAGAGGGCTCTTGTGATTTGACCGAGACTGGCCACTCTTACCGTTTCCATCAGTTCTTCAAAGATGTTTCCTCCGCCCACCGCTGCTTGTTTTAAGCGGTTCAAGGCTTCTGCAGTTTGATCTTTGTGCTGTGATTGGAAGTCTTGCAGATTGTGAATTTGTGTTTCTTTTTCTTCCTTCGTTGCACGTGCAAGTTCCATGCTGTCCATTTGATCCTCTGAAGGTGGATTTGGATTCAAGTACGTGTTCACTCCCACTATTGGAAGCTCCCCAGAATGTTTTTTCATTTCATAGTACATGGATTCTTCTTGGATTTTCCCACGTTGGTACTGGGTTTCCATCGAACCTAGTACGCCGCCTCGATCATTTAAGCGATCAAATTCGGTCAGAACCATTTCCTCCACGAGATCCGTCAGCTCTTCTGCGATGAACGAGCCTTGCAGCGGATTTTCGTTCTTGGATAATCCGTGTTCTTTCGTGATGATCATTTGGATCGCCATGGCGCGACGAACGGATTCTTCCGTCGGTGTTGTAATCGCTTCATCATAGGCATTGGTGTGCAGGGAATTACAGTTGTCCTGCAGGGCCATCAATGCTTGCAGCGTTGTACGAATGTCGTTAAAGTCAATTTCTTGAGCGTGCAGTGAACGACCTGAAGTTTGGATGTGGTACTTCAGCTTCTGACTGCGTTCGTTGGCACCGTATTTATCCCGCATAACCGTGGACCAAATTCGACGGGCCACGCGGCCGATCACCGTATACTCTGGATCCAGACCATTCGAGAAGAAGAATGATAGGTTTGGTGCAAAGTCATTGATATCCATTCCACGGCTTAAATAGTATTCTACATACGTAAATCCATTCGCCAATGTGAAGGCAAGCTGTGAAATCGGATTCGCTCCCGCTTCTGCGATATGGTAACCGGAAATCGATACAGAGTAATAGTTTCTCACTTTGTGATCGATGAAGTACTGCTGGATGTCACCCATCATCCGTAGGGCGAATTCCGTCGAGAAGATACAAGTATTTTGTCCTTGATCTTCTTTTAAAATATCTGCCTGCACGGTTCCCCGCACGACTTGCATCGTTTGTTCTTTCACTTCCACATATTCTTCCACCGTCAGCACGCGGCCAAGCTCTTCTTCCTTCATGCGGATCTGTTGATCGACCGCTGTATTCATATACATTGCAAGGATGATTGGTGCCGGACCATTGATGGTCATGGATACAGATGTAGAAGGCGCACATAGATCAAAGCCAGCGTATAGCTTCTTCATGTCTTCAAGTGTACAGATGCTCACTCCACTCTCTCCGACTTTCCCGTAAATGTCAGGACGGTGATCCGGATCTTCACCGTATAATGTAACGGAATCAAAGGCCGTACTCAGGCGTTTCGCATCATCGTCCTTAGAAAGATAATGGAAACGGCGATTCGTCCGTTCAGGCGTTCCTTCTCCTGCAAACTGACGCTTCGGATCTTCCCCTTTTCGTTTAAACGGAAATACTCCTGCTGTGTATGGGAACGAGCCTGGAACGTTCTCTTTGTATACCCAATCTAGAATCTGGCCGTAGTCTTTGTATTTCGGAAGGGATACTTTCGGAATATCCAGCCCTGATAAGCTCTTCGTCTTTAATTCAGTGACAATCTCTTTATCTCGGATCTTCGTGACGAACTGATCCTTGCTGTATGTTTCTTTTAGATGATCCCATTTTTGCAGGATCTGCTTCGATTCATCTGTTAATTTACCTTCGACTTCTTCTTTTAACGTTTGAAGGGAAGTGACGACACCTTCATTCGTTTCTTTTTGATTGACTGCTTCGATTGCCCCGTGGAGCTGGAACAATCTGCGGGCGATGTTCACTTGTTCTTCGGATTTCTTATGATAGTTCCGAACGGTTTCTGCAATCTCACGGAGATAATAACGGCGATTGTTTGGAATGATGACGTTTTGCTTTTCAACATCCACGTCTTTAGAGAAGCTCGTTTTCCAATCCAGCTCCATTTTATGATTAACTGTTTCCAAAATGGCTGCAAATAAGGCGTTCGTACCTGGATCGTTGAACTGACTGGCAATCGTTCCGTATACCGGCATGTCATCCAAGTCTTTATCAAAGAGCATGTGACTACGCTGGTACTGTTTCTGAACCTGGCGCCTTGCATCCTCAGATCCTTTGCGCTCAAATTTGTTAATGACAATCAAATCGGCAAAATCGATCATATCGATTTTCTCAAGCTGAGACGGCGCACCGAACTCACTTGTCATTACGTACATGGACATATCACAGATTTCAGCGATTTCCGCATCTCCCTGCCCGATCCCGCTTGTTTCGACAACAATCAGATCATACCCTGCAGCTTTGACGACATTGATTGCATCCTTGATCGCGAATGAAAGCTCTGTTTTCGATCCACGAGTGGCAAGGCTCCGCATATACACGCGAGGATTGAAGATCGCATTCATCCGAATCCTGTCCCCAAGAAGGGCTCCACCCGTTTTTTGTTTCGTTGGATCGATGGATAGAATGGCGATTTTCTTTTCAGGAAGTTCGTTGATGAAACGACGAATCAGTTCATCTGTCAAGGAACTCTTCCCTGCTCCACCTGTCCCTGTAATTCCCAGTACAGGCGCTTTTTTCGCCAGACTCTTGATTTCCGAGAACACCGTTTGAGCCGTCGCCGCCACTTCTTCATTCGCTCCTACTTGATACTCAGCAAGTGAAATCAGCTTCGAAACCGTGTTCACATTTCCAGTGGAAAGCTTTTCAACCTCGTGATTCACGCTTCCTTTAATGGTTGGGAAATCACATTCCTCGATCATCTTGTTGATCATGCCTTGAAGACCCTGTGTTCTACCGTCTTCAGGTGAAAAGATGCGGGCAACCCCGTATTCGTGTAGTTCCTTGATTTCACGTGGGATGATTACACCCCCGCCGCCTCCATAAATCCTGATATGGGAAGCTCCTCTTTCTTTCAAAAGGTCATACATATATTTGAAGTATTCAACGTGTCCACCCTGGTAGGATGAAATCGCGATTCCCTGTACATCCTCTTGAATCGCTGCATTAACGACTTCTTCTACGGAGCGGTTATGACCCAGATGGATCACTTCTGCTCCACTTGCTTGGATAATCCGACGCATTATGTTGATCGACGCATCATGTCCGTCAAACAGACTTGAAGCCGTGACAAAACGAACATGGTGCTTTGGTTTATAAATCTCAACCGTGCTCATATTACTCCCCCTGTTCTCCCTTGTTTTTCAAACCCGATGATTCCAGAAAATAGAAGATCGATTTGAAGATTGATGTATTCCTCGAGTGTAAACCGTTTCTGCATGGCCCAACGACGGAATCCCCACATCTGCCCCTGGACAAATACATTCTGAGCGAGCATATGGATCTGATTCTCATTAAGCTCTAGCTTCCCGCTGTCCACGCAGCCTTTAATAAGGTCTTCAACCATCCCCACCATTTCAAGTTCCTTGCGGAGTACATATGGAAGGGCGTCCTTTGATAAAGATTTCGCTTCTTGATACATGACAAGTACTTCATCCTGCATCCGGTCCATCACCTGAAAATAATGGGCGATACCGAGCCTTAAACTCTCAAGCGTCCCTTTGCCTACATCCAACTTCTCTAGCTCCAATCGAACCTGCTCATAAATGCTGTCACACACTAAATACAGGACATCTTCCTTTGTTCGTATATATTCATATAGCGTTCCGATACTAAATCCGGCGGCCTTTGCGATCTCTCTAGTCGTGGTGCGATGAAATCCCTTTTGTTTAAATAGAGAGACGGCCCCACTAATCATCTGATCACGCCGCTTTTCTACTAAACGCTCATCCTTCACCGAAGCATGGACTTCCCTCTTCTTATTCAAAACAATCGACCGCCTTTTCTATCCATTTCTCCCATTGACCCCTAATCCAAAACCACCTGCCTCATCCCCCAACAAAGCAGATGGTTATCTATCTCTCTTTACCTATATATCGGTTATGCCGGGTCTGGCACCCTAAAGAAGAATCCATCATACAAACCCCTTTACGCCACGAAACATCGCAGAACCAAGCAGGTGCCTGACACGCTTCAAAACCTACCAAGAGATTCCCTTCAAGAACCCCTAACAACCAAACCCCAACCTCCGTCATACCGGGTCTGGCACCCTGAAGTTGCAAACGATGATACAAACCCCTTTACGCCACGAAACACCACAATTTCATCGGGTGCCTGACACGCTTCAAACCTACCACGAGATCCCCTTCAAGAAATCCTCTGCACAGTCCCAATCAAAAATTACTTCGTCACCATCCGCGAAATAACCAATCGCTGGATCTCCTGCGTCCCCTCATAAATCTGCGTAATCTTCGCATCACGCATATAACGTTCCACCGGATAATCCTTCGTATAGCCATATCCACCAAAGATCTGAACCGCTTCTGTCGTCACCTTCATCGCCGTGTCCCCAGCCATAAGCTTCGACATCGCTGATTCTTTTCCGTAAGGAAGACCTTCTGACTCTAACCAGGCAGCTTGATAGGTTAAGAGACGGGATGCTTCGATAGACGTAGCCATATCAGCGATCTTGAATGAAATCCCCTGATTCGCAGCAATTGGCTTGCCGAACTGCTCACGCTCTTTTGCATAATCGACAGAGGCATCAAGTGCTCCTTGCGCAATCCCCACCGCTTGAGCGGCAATTCCGTTACGACCACCATCAAGAGTCATCATGGCAATCTTGAAGCCGTCTCCTTCGTTTCCAAGCATATTTTCCTTTGGTACCTTACAATCTTCAAACACGATCTCAGTCGTTGGTGATGAACGGATCCCAAGCTTCTTCTCTTTTTTCCCTACAGAGAATCCTGCAAATTCTTTCTCCACGATGAAAGCACTTGTTCCACGTTGGCGTTGAGTCGGATCTGTCAAAGCAAACACGATATACGTATCGGCAATTCCACCATTTGTGATGAAAATTTTCGAGCCGTTCAACACGTAGTGATCTCCTTCTAAACGAGCCGTCGTTTTCATCCCGCCTGCATCTGAACCTGAACCTGGCTCAGTCAAGCCGTAAGCACCGATTTTTTCTCCCTGCGCCATTGGACGAAGGTACTTCTGCTTTTGCTCTTCTGTACCGAATTTATATACAGGCCAGCCTGCAAGTGACGTATGGGCAGAAAGTGTAACCCCTACAGACGCACACACTCTGGATAGCTCTTCAACCGCGATACAATAAGCTAAAAAGTCACTTCCGATTCCACCGTACTCCTCCGGCCAAGGAATCCCCGTCAAACCAAGCTCAGCCATCTTCTTAAATAAATCCATATCAAAGCGCTCTTCCTCATCACGCTCAGCAGCAGTAGGCGCTACCTCATTCCGCGCAAAATCACGCACCATCTTACGAATCATCTCATGCTCTTCCGACAACTTAAAATTCATCTCAATTCCTCCTCATATCTACTACACACCGGGTCTGGCACCCTCAAAAGACAAGCTACAACACAAACCCCTTTTACGCTACTTAAACATCACAGTTTATATAAGGTGCCTGACACGCTAAGAATATGTGCACGAACACACCATTCCCCTATAACCTACTACACACCGGGTCTGGCACCCTCAAAAGACAACCAAAACAACAAACCCCTTTACGCCACTAAACATCACAATATAAATCGGGTGCCTGACACGCTTCAGAATATATGCACCAATACACCCCTCAAAAAACCTCCAAGCTCCACCACCAAACTAAACCAACAAATTCTTCCCAATCACCATCCGCTGAATCTCACTCGTACCCTCATAAATCTCCGTCACCTTCGCATCCCGGAACAATCGCTCAACCGGATATTCCTTCGTATAGCCGTATCCACCATAAACCTGGATTGCTTCTGTTGACACTTCGACCGCTGTCTTCGAAGCAAACAGCTTCGCCATGCTTGCTTCTTTTCCACAAGAAATGTTGTTCGAACGAAGATTTGCCGCCCGGTACACAAGAAGTTTTGACCCTTCAACCGCTGTCGCCATATCGGCAAGCTTAAAGCCAATGCCCTGTTGTGCTGCAATTGGTTTGCCGAATTGCACTCGTTCTTTTGCATACGCCGTTGAAAAGTCGAATGCCGCTTCAGCGATTCCCAGAGCCTGCGCAGCAATCCCGATTCGTCCGACATCAAGATTTGCCATCGCGATCTTGAAGCCTTCCCCTTCTTGACCAAGAAGGTTTTCAGCTGGTACTTTCATATCTTCAAAGGTTAGTTGAACCGTTCTGGAACCGTGAAGACCCATTTTATGTTCGTCTTTTCCAATTACAAGGCCCGGTGTACCTTTCTCAACGATAAAAGCCGATACCCCGCGGCTGCCCTTTGATGGGTCCGTTGCGGCAAACACAATATACGTATCCGCTTCTCCGCCATTTGTAATGAAGACTTTCGAGCCATTCAATACATAGTGATCATCCCGTTTCTCTGCCCGGGTTTTTAAACTCTTCGCATCAGACCCTGCACTCGGTTCGGTTAGGCAGAAAGCTCCTAAGTATTCACCTGAAGCAAGCTTAGGAAGATATTTTTGCTTCTGATCTTCATTCCCGAAATAAAGAATCGGATTGGTTCCTACGGATGTATGAACAGATAAAATAACCCCAATGGTCGCGCTTACTTTCGACAGCTCGTGAATCGCAATGATATACGAGGTGAAATCCATCTCTGAACCACCATATTTCTCAGGAGTCGTGATTCCCATCAAGCCAAGCTTAGCCATCTTATTTAAAATTTCTCTAGGAAATTGTCCTTCTTCCATCTTCTCTATAAACGGCTGGATTTCTGTTTCTGCAAAATCCCGAACCATCTTTCTCATCATCTGCTGTTCTTCCGTGAATCGTAACTCCATGACTGTTTCCTCCCTGATGTTCGTGATTACTCGTATGAATAGAAACCGCGGCCTGTTTTACGACCCAACCAGCCTGCTTTCACATATTTTCGTAGAAGCGGACATGGACGGTACTTGTCATCACCGAATCCTTCGTGAAGTGTTTCCATGATATACAGGCACGTATCCAATCCGATGAAGTCTGCTAACGTAAGAGGTCCCATTGGGTGATTCATACCAAGCTTCATCACTTCATCGATCGCCTCTTTACTCGCCACTCCTTCATAAAGCGTGTAGATCGCTTCATTGATCATTGGCATCAAGATCCGGTTGGAAACGAATCCAGGGAAATCTTCTACTTCAACCGGTACTTTATTAAGAGACTTCGTCATATCTTCAATCACTTGATATACTTCATCAGTTGTTGCCAATCCACGGATGATTTCAACAAGCTTCATCACTGGTACCGGGTTCATGAAGTGCATGCCGATTACCTGCTTGGGACGCTTCGTCGCAGCAGCGATTTCTGTGATTGGGAGTGAGGATGTGTTGGATGCAAGGATCGTATGCTGAGGAGTAATCTCATCCAACTGAGCAAAGATTTTCGTTTTAATATCCATGTTTTCAACTGCTGCTTCAATAACAAGGTCCACTTGCTTCGCATCGTGGATATCGGTTGAAGCAGTTAATCGGTTCACTGTCGCCGTCTTATCTTCTTCTGTTATTCTTCCTTTTTCTACAGAGCGGGTCAGGTTCTTTGTGATACCACCCATTCCCTTTTGGACAAACTCTTCTTTCAAATCGTTCAGATATACGTTAAATCCCGCTTGTGCGCAAACTTGGGCAATTCCGGAACCCATTTGCCCTGCACCGATGACCATGATGTTTTTAATGTTCATTTTGTTCTCCCCTTTGTTATGGCTGATTCTTGTAAACTAGTTGATTGTATTTTGGAGATCAGCAACTGATTATCTAGATGTATTCAGCTGCTGAACCTATATAGTCGGTCAGCAAATCTGTACTTGGCACCTTTGTACCTGGTACATTTCGTTCTTTTTGTACCTGGTACAATCGACCATAATCCCCTACTGCTTCGCCACTTCAATCATGATTGCATCCCCTTGACCGCCGCCGCTGCAGATGGACGCTATCCCGATTCCCCCACCGCGGCGCTTCAATTCGTATGCAAGTGTCAGGATGATGCGTGCTCCACTAGCTCCAATCGGATGCCCCAGTGCAACCGCTCCACCGTTCACATTGACTTTCTCAGGATCCAATCCGGCGATTTTCCCGCTTGCGAGGGCAACCGCAGCAAACGCCTCATTTATTTCAAATAGGTCAATCTCTTCAAGTGATTTGCCTGTTTTCTTCAGAAGTTCATTGATCACAAGTCCCGGTGTTTGCGGGAAATCCTTTGCTTCAACAGCAATCGCGGTGTGACCAAGGATGGTCGCTAGCGGCTGTTTCCCTTCTCTTTCTGCTCGTTCTTCGCTCATCAGCACCATGGCTGCTGCGCCGTCGTTGACTCCTGGTGCGTTTCCTGCTGTGATCGTTCCTTCTGAACCAAAGACTGGTCCTAATTTAGCCAATGCCTCGATGGATGTTTCTTTACGTGGTGCTTCATCTTTATCGACAACGACTGGATCACCTTTACGCTGCGGTACAAGAACGGCAACGATTTCTTCCCCGAGTATGCCTGATTCCGTCGCTTTCACTGCAAGGTCATGGCTCCTGTACGACCACCTGTCCTGCTCTTCTCTTGATAATTCAAATTCTTTCGCTGTTTCATTTCCGTACGTTCCCATGTGGACATTGTTGAAGCTGCACGTCAATCCATCGTGGACCATGGAGTCTTTCACCTGTGTGTCCCCCATCTTAAAGCCCCAGCGCGCTTTGGGCAGGATGTACGGTGCGTTGGACATGGATTCCATTCCGCCTGCCACGATGACTTCACCGTCGCCGGCACGGATGATCTGATCCCCCATCGTCACACTCCGCATTCCTGAAGCGCAGACTTTGTTGATGGTTTCCGTTCTGACATTCCACGGAAGTCCTGCGTGACGAGATGCCTGCCGGGAAGGAATTTGTCCCTGTCCTCCCTGCAAAACCGATCCAAGGATGACTTCTTCTACTTCTTCACCATTTACGCCTGCTCGTTTAAGGGCTTCCTTCACCGCAAAACCGCCAAGCTCTGAAGCTGTAAAACGGCTTAAACTTCCTCCGAATTTACCAAAAGGTGTTCTAGCTCCATCTAAAATGACCGTTTTTCCCATCTCAATCGCTCTCCTTTTTTATGTGAAAGATTTGATTCGACAAAATTGTATACGCTTTCAATAGGTTTCAAAAAAATTTAGTTGGCACTCGACTGAACGCTCGCTCAACCGTCATCCACAAAAGAAGGGACAGTTTTTGTCCCTTATAACCTTTATTGTACTTCATATTCGGCTAGAACGTAATGATTTTTTAGAAAGTTTTTATTTTTCCATTAAATTTATTATTGTAGAAAAATAATAGGAGTGAAACCCAATAGAGACTATTTTGTTTCATTCCTATTTTTTCACATACCGATAAGGGTAGTCTGCACATTATTCATTATTATAAGGATAATATTCTTTTTATGACGCAGCCGGTTGATCTTTTTGATCGCCACAAACTGCTTTTTCTAGGATTTCTGCCACATCCTGAGTTGAAACTGTTTCTTCTACTTCCTTCGCTTTCGTTCCATCTGACAACATTGTCAGGCAGTACGGACACCCTGAACTGATGACGGAAGGCTTGACCTCCAGTGCCTGCTCGGTACGGGAAACGTTGACGCGGTGACCAGCGTCTTCTTCCATCCACATCAATCCTCCGCCCGCTCCACAGCACATGCCTTTTTCACGGTTACGTTCCATTTCAACCAATTTCACACCGGAGATTGATTTAAGGATTTCACGCGGTGGATCATATACTTCGTTGTAGCGGCCTAAGTAACAGGAATCATGGAAGGTGATCGTTTCATTCACTTCGTATTTCGGCTTAAGACGTCCTTCTTTTACCAGGTCGTACAGAAGTTCCGTATGATGATATACTTCTGCTTCTAAGCCGAAGTCCGGATACTCATTCTTGAAAATATTATAAGCATGCGGATCGATCGTGATAATCTTTTTGATTTCGTTCTTTTCGAATTCTGCGATATTTTGACCGGCAAGCTCCTGGAATAAGAATTCGTTTCCAAGGCGTCGTGGTGTATCCCCTGAGTTCTTCTCTTTGTTTCCTAAAATCGCGAACTTTACGCCTGCTTCATTCAATAGCTTGGCAAAGGACAGTGCGATTTTTTGGCTGCGGTTATCAAATGAACCCATCGATCCGACCCAGAATAAATATTCGAAGTCTTCTCCCGCTTTTTTCATTTCTTTCACCGTCGGAATGGTTACGTCTTCTCTCGCTTCACGCCAGTTCTCACGTTCCTTACGGTTTAGACCCCAAGGATTCCCCTGGCGCTCAATGTTTTGCATCGCGCGCTGAGCGTCTGCATCCATTTTCCCTTCTGTCAGAACCAGGTAACGACGAAGGTCGATGATTTTATCCACGTGCTCATTCATTACTGGACATTGGTCTTCACAGTTACGGCATGTTGTACATGCCCAGATTTCTTCTTCGGTGATGACGTCTCCGATCAGGCTTGGACTGTATGTTGCACCTGCAGCCGCTTCTTCCGCTGCCTGAGTAGCACTCGCCATCGCAAGCTGATTCCCTTTCGTACCATTGAATGCAAATGTCGGTACCCAAGGTTTTTTCTGTGTAACGACTGCACCGTGGTTGGTCAGGTTATCACGAAGCTTGACGATTAAGTCCATTGGGGAAAGCATCTTCCCTGTTCCTGTTGCAGGACACATATTCGTACAACGACCACATTCTACGCATGCGTAGAAATCAATCATCTGATGTTGCGTAAACTCTTCAATCTTCCCTACCCCGAAGCTTTCAGCTGATTCATCTTCAAAGTCGATCGGCTTAAGCTTTCCAGGATTGTCTAAACGATTGAAATAAACATTGGCAGGTCCTGCGATCAAATGCGCGTGCTTGGATTGCGGCACATACACAAGGAATCCAAGCAGGAATATGAGGTGCATCCACCATGCTACATAGAAAATGGCGATGGAAGCTGTTTCTCCAATACCTCCCAGTGCCCCGGCAATCAATGACGCAACAGGTTCTGTCCACGCTAGATCTTCACCGTGCCAGATGATGCCCATTCCGTTCCCTACAAGGACAGATAGCATTAATCCGCCGATGAACAGCAGAACTAATCCTGACTTAAATCCTCTTTTTAAACGGACCAATTTTTCAACATAGCGGCGATGGAATGCCCACACAACCGCTACCAGAATCATCAGTGTGACAAGTTCCTGGAAGAATGTGAATCCAGCGTATAGTGGACCAAGCGGCAGGTGACTACCTGGTGCAAGTCCTTTCCAAATGAAATCGATGGCCCCGAATTGAACGAGGATGAACCCGTAGAAGAACATGACGTGGATTGCTCCACTTTTCTTATCCTTCAGAAGCTTCTTCTGTCCGAAGACATTGACCAGGATTTTCTGGAAACGTTCCTTAAATCGCTTGTCGAACTCGACTTTTTTCCCGAGCTTAATATATTCAATTCTCGTCTTTACTACATACACAAACAAGCTAAGTGCGTAAACGGTTACAAGAATAAACGCAACCCAATTGAGAATGAGTAACCCATTCATAGACAAACACTCCCCCTACTTTGGTCCGATTGAACGTCCCCTTTGTTCAAACTTTTACAAACCAAATTAATATTCTGAATAGTCCTTATATCCATTATATTATGAATGAGCATTCAGTCAATGGTTTTTACGAAGAAAAATGAAAACCTTTTCACAAACCTCTCTTCATCACGTAGAAAGAAACAGGACTTTTTGTTCCCCTGCAGGTTTCAATAGGACTCTTGTCAGGGAAAAGAAGAAAGAATGCAAAGGAATAAAGATTAAGGACATACTAAAATCAATGCAAATGAGAGAGTGATTCTATGTGGTGGTTGATTCCATTATTCATCATTGTAGCCGTCATCGGATGGTTACTGATCGACTTTAAATTAGGAAGAAGTCAATTTATCCGGACACGGACCAGAAGAGATTATGAAAAACGAAACAGTGACATTCGATTATTTTCCAGGGGACCTGAGCTATTTGATGTGATGTTTAAAGAGATGAAAGAAGCCAGGTCTTCGATTCATGTATTATTTTATATCGTACAGGATGACCATTTCGCCTTGCGATTCCTTGAATTATTAAAGGAAAAAGCCAAAGAAGGGGTAGAGGTCCGCCTGCTAATGGATCAAATCGGAAGCCATAACGTTCCGAAATCCAAAGTACGGGACCTTCGCAATGCAGGTGTTGAAGTAGATTTCTGCCGAAGAGTCAAGCTTCCCTATCTATTCTTCTCTTCCCAACAGCGTAACCATCGAAAGATTACCGTCATTGACGGGGAAATCGGTTATTTGGGGGGCTATAATATCGGTAAGGAGTATATCGATGAAAACGATATTCCCGAGCTTTCTCCGTGGAGAGATTATCATCTCCGCCTTGAAGGGGAAGGCGTCTTAGATCTACAAACTGAGTTCTGTATCGACTGGTTTCGGGCAACAACTAAGGACTTAAAAAACGAAGCGAAGTACTTTCCACCAGCTGAAAAAGGCAGCTGTCAGCATCAGATATTCCCAACAGAAGGAGTCAATATCGAAGAATTCTTCAAGAAGTTCATTGATGAAGCCCGTGAGGAAGTGATTATCGGAACTCCTTACTTTGTCCCGACCCCCATTTTAATGGATGCCCTTTGTGATGCATTGGACCGTGGCGTGCAGGTAAGGATCATCATTCCTAATAATGCGGACCATATGCTCGTAAAGGAAGTCGCCTTCCCTTATTTCAGAACCTTGCTTTCTAAAGGGGCAAAAGTATATCAGTTCATGAATGGCTTTTATCATGCGAAGGTACTTATCGTCGACGACCACTTTTGCGATATCGGCACGGCCAACTTCGATAAACGGAGCTTCTTTATCAATTTCGAAATCAATAACCTGATATTCGATAAAGAATTTATTCGAACATTGAAAAAGGAAATGGAAAAAGACATGGAAGCTTCCGACATGCTAAGCGAAAGCGACCTTTCATCTGTCTCCTTTCTCACACGTATAAAAGAACGTATCGCTGCATCCATTTCAATCTTACTTTAGGGGGAAGTTACATGAGAGTCCGTCTGGGATTTGTTGCGAACTCCCTCTCTTTATGGGACGCAAGCCCTGCCAAAACCATGACATTTAAACGGTATACACAATTGCCAAAAGAAGATCGGATGTATCGCCTGAAGGAAGTGACACGATTAAACCTGGAACATACGAAACGAATCCTCTATCTTTGTGCTGCACATGAAATCGAACTGTATCGCTTATCAAGCTCACTTGTCCCCCTTGCGACACATCCTGAAGTAGAATGGGATTTCTATTCCCCTTTTCAAGAGGAATGGAGAGAGCTTGGGGAAGTTATCAGGCAGTTCGGGATCAGGGCAAGCTTTCATCCTAACCAGTTCACTCTGTTCACAAGCCCCAAGCAACATGTAACCGACAATGCTGCGAAGGATATGATCTACCATTACCGGATGTTAGAGTACATGGGAATCGAAAAGGATGCCGTCATCAACATTCATATTGGTGGAAGCTACGGGGATAAGGAAGAAACATTGGTCCGTTTTCATGACAATTTGAACATTCTCCCGCCTGAAGTGAAAGACATCATGACACTTGAAAACGATGACAAAACGTATACGGTAGAAGAAACGCTTGCCGCATGCCAGAAAGAGAATATCCCCATGGTGCTCGATATCCACCATCACGAGGCAAACTCTTGTGAGAAACCTCTCGAGGATTATCTGGAAGACATCTTTGCAACATGGGAAAAAAGAGACTTAGTGCCGAAAATACATATCTCCTCCCCTAAATCGGAAAAAGCCTTTCGCTCACACGCTGATCTGGTCGATCCCGGCTTTGTGGAACCTTTCTTTAAAACCCTGAAAACCTTCGATCAGGACGTGGACTTCATGATCGAAGCCAAACATAAAGATCTGGCCATGCTGAAATTGATTGAAGACCTGTCTTCCATTCGTGGGGTGAAGCGGGTCAGTGGAGGAACATTGGAGTGGTGAGGCTGGGACAAAAGGGTTTTAGCCAAAGAAAAATCCGAACGAATATTCGATATTCTCTCATGAAAATCGAAAACGTTCGGATTTTTTATTGTTATTGTAAAAGCATATACAGTGTATTTAACTAGTTCTAGCTGTTGATTGGAGTGCAAGACGAAGACTCCTGCGGGAAAAGCGGAATAGGTGAGACCCCGCAGGAGCGTTAGCGACGAGGAGGCTCGCCTTCCGCCCGAGGAAAGCGAAGTCTTGCACGGAAATCAACAGCGGTGTCAAAAAAAATCATAACATGGTCATTTATTCTGATTGTTCGTCTTTTTTCTTTGGTTTTTTGATTCTCCCAACAACCAATCATTTTATCAACCGTGCTCAATTCTATATAATGACCTTCAAGGGGGAATCGTAATATGAATAAAATTTGCCTTTCATGGAGCGGCGGACGGGACAGCATGATGATGCTTCATGAGCTAAAGAAGAAGGAAAATGTACAGGGGCTGCTCACCACGTTTCTTAAGGAGTCTGAAAAGATGATGATGCATGAAGTACCTGTTTCGCTTGTGAGTAAGCAGGCACAGGCGTTAGGATTGCCTCTATATCCTGTCTGGTTTGAGGATACGCTCAATAATAAAGACTACGAAAACGTCATGATGAATGCTTTAGGTAAGCTTCGGAAAGAACAGTTTACTCATATTGGATTCGGTGACTTGTATTTGGAGGACATTCGGAAATACCGGGAAGAACAAATGAAAAAGACAGAACTCGAGTTGCTTTTCCCTTTATGGGGCAAAGATACTCGAGTTCTATCAAACGAATTTATTAACGAAGGTTACAGAGCCGTGATTGTCTGTGTGGATGAAGAACAGCTTGATCCACGATTTCTAGGTCGTGTATACAACGAGGAATTCCTGCGTGACCTTCCCGACTCTGTTGATCCTTGCGGTGAGAATGGTGAATTTCACAGCTTTGTGTTTGATGGTCCGTTATTCCGAGAACCGGTGCCTTACACAATCGATGGAAGCTACCGTAAATGGGATCGATTTTCGTATGTAAAGTTCATTTAAAGACCGATTCAATCCAAGGCTGAATGGCCATGAACGCCCTAAACCCAAGATAGATTCCCACGATGCCGGCAATACCAGCTAAGGCAGGCGGCGCCGGAATCGGGAGCTTAAACAGGGCAAAAATAAAACCAACTAAAAAACCAGTTACAATCGCTAAAACAACCGTTTTCATAATAGCCTCCTGAATGCTTTGTCTACCTTTATTATACGTTAAAGCTGGAAAAATATAAGAAAAAAGGTCCATCCATAAGGGACGGACCTTTTTTCATTGTTCATTACATTTTTTCTGGTGCTTCTACCCCGATTAAGGCAAGAGCATTTTGTAATGTTACTCGAACCACTTTCACAAGTGCGAGACGTGCAGTCGTAAGTTCTCGGTTTTCTTCATCAAGAACCTTGTTGGCATTGTAGAAGCTATGGAAAGCCGATGCCAGGTCGTTGATGTAGTTCGCTACACGGTGAGGTGTACGCTTCTCTGCAGAGTCGGCTATTATTTGTGGGAACTCACCTAATTTCTTCAGTAAGTCCACTTCTTTTTCCGTACCGATCAGCTTTAAGTTGATCTTGTCTTCAGAAGCAAGTCCCTGCTCTTCTGCCTGACGAAGGATGCTGCAAATACGCGCGTGTGCATATTGAGCGTAGTACACAGGGTTTTCGTTCGATTGGGATACTGCTAAGTCCAAATCAAAGTCCATATGTGTATCGGCACTTCTCATGGCGAAGAAATAGCGGACCGCATCTAGGCCGACTTCTTCAACAAGCTCGCGTAACGTAACAGCTTTCCCCGTACGCTTACTCATCTTCATCTTCTCACCATTTTTATAAAGGTGAACAAGTTGAATCACTTCAACCTCTAATTTATCACGGTCAAAGCCTAACGCTTCGATAGCTGCCTTCATTCGAGGGATGTACCCGTGATGGTCCGCACCCCAAATATTGATCAGCACATCATGTCCACGTTCGAATTTATCCTGGTGATAGGAAATATCCGGAGTCAAGTATGTGTACGTGCCATCATTTTTGATGAGAACACGGTTCTTGTCATCGCCAAGCTCTGTTGAACGGAACCATGTCGCGCCGTCCTCTTCGTATACATGACCATTATCTCTTAATCGTTTAAGGGCTGCATCGATCTTCCCGTTTTCGTACAGGGAAGTTTCGGAATACCATACATTGAACGGTACACGAAACATTTCAAGATCCTTTTTAAGCTTAGCCATTTCAATTTTCAGTCCGTACTCACGGAAGAACTTGTAGCGCTCTTGGTCACTCACTTCAGCATATTTGGAACCGAATTCCTCAGCCAGCTTCTTCCCGATCCCAATGATGTCCGCTCCATGATATCCATCTTCAGGCATCGCTTTGTCTTGTCCAAGCGCTTGGAAATAACGGGCACTAACGGAAATCGCCAGGTTATGGATCTGGTTTCCTGCATCATTAATGTAGTATTCACGGGTTACTTTATAACCTGCTTTTTCAAGGACATTACAGAGGGAATCCCCAACTGCTGCTCCACGGGCATGTCCAAGATGAAGATCGCCGGTAGGGTTGGCAGATACGAACTCTACGTTCACACGCTCGCCATTTCCTGCGTTTGATTGACCATATGCCTGATCTTGATCAAGAATCAGCGGGATCAATTCTGTTAAGTATTCATTGTTCATGTAGAAATTGATGAATCCCGGACCTGCGATTTCCATTTTTTCAATGGAAGCCTTGGACTGGTCGAAGTTTGCCACGATGTCATCTGCAATCATGCGAGGCGCTTTTTTTGCGACACGTGCAAGCTGCATTGCCATATTCGTCGAATAATCACCGTGTGATTTCTCTTTCGGTATTTCTAAAATGACATCAGGTATCTGATCCTCTGTCGCCAAGCCTGCTTTTTGCACCGCTGCTTTGATTTCGGATTTCAAATTTTCTTGTACTTTTTCAACGATATTCATGCGTCTATGCTTCCTCCTTATAGTGAATGGACATAACATAATCCCCAACTGGACTGTCTTGCATCTTTAACTCGTAAGAAAGGTTAAAATCCCCTTCTAGTTTCGACTCATCTTGTGTATGTGAAAGTTGTTTTGTTTTGGTTGTAAGTAGGAGTGTGCCGAGCTGGCTTTCGTAGGAGCCATTCTGTTCCTCTGACTCGTTAAATGCCATTCTCATTTTAATGGCACCACTTCTGAGAATCAGTGCTTGGCTATCCGTTACTTTAACAATCGTATGAGTGGTTCCTTCCTCTTGAACCTCATCGTACTTTAGAAAAACGGCATCTCCTTTTTCATAGTATCGACCAAATGATACCAGTTCAAAAGAGTCACTTTCCTCTCCTATTGTGATTTTGGTTTTCAAGTGAACCTTGACAGGGGTAGAATCTGTTTTTGCCGTCAAACCACTCACATCCTTTTCTTTTTAGGGTCCGATCAAGTGATAGGTCCGTCCCTCATGTAGACGTCCCTTCCTTCTAACTAATTAAGTATAAGAAGTATTGTGGGAAATTGCAATGGGACAGGGTGAGTTTTCATTTTTTGGAGGGATGTAAGCGTTTTAGTGGAGAATTCAAGGGATACAGTGTTTGCTGAGTGATCAGTAATCGCTTTTGTTGGATGCTGTTTTTGCTGTATTCCTACGATATTGCTATTGTTAGCTGTTGGTCTCTTACATGCTTTGTAAACTCAACAATCCTTACGGAAACTTCTTATAAAAAAATCCCCTTCGGTCAAAGAAGGGGATTTCGAGTGTTATTTTACCCAGCCTAGAAGCATTTCGCGAATCAGCTTGCTTGCTGTATTAGCTGTTTGCTCGGATGGGTCATAAATTGGAGCCACTTCAACAAGGTCAGCTCCCACTACATTGACATCAGAATGTGCAATGGCGTGGATCGATGCCAGTAATTCCTTAGAAGTGATTCCGCCGCAGTCCACGGTTCCTGTACCAGGAGCGTGGGCAGGATCCAGCACATCAATATCGATTGTGACATAAACGGGACGGCCTGCTAGCTGTGGAAGGATTTCCTTCAACGGCTCCAGCACTTCAAATTTCGAAATGTGCATTCCATTTTCTTTCGCCCACTGGAATTCTTCTTTCATTCCCGAACGGATTCCGAATGAATACACATTCTTCGGTCCGATATGTTCAGCGATCTTACGGATTGGAGTCGAGTGGGATAACGGCTCTCCCTCATACTCTTCACGAAGATCCGTATGAGCATCCATATGAATGATAGCAAGATCCGGATATTTCTTCGCCACGGCCTTCATAACTGGCCATGAAACCAAGTGCTCTCCACCCATACCGAATGGAATCTTCCCATCACCAAGGAGGCCATCGATATAATCTTCAATGATATCAATGCTCCGCTGCGGGTTACCGAACGGCAGTGGTATATCACCGGCATCAAAATACTTCACTTCTTCAAGCTCCCGGTCCAAGTACGCACTATATTCTTCCAACCCGATCGACACCTCGCGGATACGGGCCGGACCAAAACGTGATCCCGGACGATAACTCACCGTCCAATCCATAGGCATACCATAAAGAACAACCGAACTCTCCTCATAAGAAGGATGACTCTGAATAAACACATTACCTGAATAAGCCTCATCAAAACGCATATTCTTCAACCTCTCTGTTAGAGGGACGGACCTATGTTTAGGTCCGTCCCTCCTTGAATTTAAACGATTTTTCGCTGGAATTTGAGGTCCGTCCCTCAAATCTCTTATTTTGTTAGGTCTTTAACGAATTTAGGCAGGGCGAATGCTGCTTTGTGCAGTTCCGGTGTGTAGTATTTGGTTTCGATGTCGTGGAAACGCTCTTCCGGTACTTCGATTGGGTCGTGCTTTTTGGAACCGATTGTGAATGCCCATAATCCGCTTGGGTATGTTGGGATATTGGCTGTGTATAGACGAGTGATCGGGAAGATTTCCTTAACATCACTCTGTACCTGGCGGATTAGATCTGCCTTGAACCAAGGGTTATCACATTGAGCAACAAAGATTCCGTCTTCTTTCAGCGCTTTCGAGATCCCTGCATAGAATCCTTTTGTGAATAGGTTGACAGCTGGCCCAACAGGCTCTGTGGAGTCAACCATGATTACGTCATATTCATTTTCACTTTTCGCGATGTGCATGAAGCCATCGCCAACTTCTACTTCAACGCGATCGTTTTCAAGTTCTCCTGCAATCTCAGGAAGGTATTTTTTAGAGTACTCAATGACTTTTCCATCGATTTCAACAAGAACGGCTTTTTTCACGCTTGGGTGCTTTAACACTTCACGGATAACGCCACCGTCTCCTCCACCGACAACTAATACTGTCTCAGGATTAGGGTGCGTAAATAATGGAACATGCGCCACCATTTCATGATAAACGAACTCATCTTTTTGACTTGTCATCACCATTCCATCAAGGAATAGCATGTTACCCCACTCTTCTGTTTCAGCCATTTCAAGATATTGAAAATTCGTTTGCTCTGTATGTAAAGTCTTTTTGATTTTCATTGTGATTCCGAAGTTTTCTGTTTGTTTCTCTGTGTACCAAAGTTCACTCATTGTTTCAACTTCCCTTCTTGTTTTCATTTTTTATCGATTTTTTTGCTAGTGTCGTTCTCAGCTCTCAAAATCATATTCCACTAGTTTGAAGTTTTCACACGTTCATCTCAGGACAAAATAGATCACTCAGTTAAGTAAAAACTTGATATAACTGGATTTACTTCTATTTATAAGGTTGTTTTTATAAACTTTGTTGCTTTTTCTATTAGCTAGTGCTGGTTGATTTCCACTCCAGGTGCTCGCTTTCCGCGGGGCGTGAGTTGAGCCTCCTCGGACTTTGTCCTGCGGGGTCTCAACCTTCCCGCGTTTCCCGCAGGAGTCGAGCACCTTCCGCTACAATCAACTATCTAAGCATTAATTTCTAACTATTATTAAACAACAATCTTTGCTAAAAAAACCATTTATAAAAACGTCCGCAACAGACGTCATTTTTATCCTTCCCTATCATGATAAATACAAACATGAGAAAAAGTATAGTGGAATCTAGCAAAATTTCAAGTGAAATTTTTTCTAAACCTTTGACGTTTAAAATCTCGTAAATCTTTTCATACTAATACTACACACTAAACATAATATACGATGTTCATTCATGTCCAATCGAAATAAATACAAGGTCCGTCCCTCAAAAGGATGCTGACCTCCATAAAGAAAGTAGGGAGAGGTATGGAACTGATGGTCCGAATGGAGAAAACAAAAAAATATGCCAGAGTGGTAGTGGTGGGCGTTTTGTTACTTACTGTCCTTTTTTTGGTAGGATTGATCGGGATTTTGACATATGCCAAGATCCAGGGCCCCCCACCACTTGCCGTGCCTCAATCTACTCTAATCTACAGTGATGAAGGATCTGTGATAGGAGAAACCAATACAGGTGAGAAGCGTTACTGGGTCGGACTGAATGAAATTTCCCCGGCACTGATTGAAGCGACCATCTCCATTGAGGACAAAAGCTTCTACCAGCACTACGGATTTGACCTGAAACGGATGGCTGGCGCCGCCCTTGCCGACGTAAAAGCGATGTCAAAGGTGCAGGGAGCCAGTACGATTTCCCAGCAATACGCTCGTAATCTATTTTTATCTCATGATAAGACGTGGAAAAGAAAGATTTCTGAAGCACTCTACACACTTCGGATCGAAATGAACTATTCGAAAAAGGATATTCTAGAAGGCTATTTAAATACCATCTATTACGGACATGGGGCATACGGTGTTCAGGCAGCCAGTCAATATTATTTCGGTAAAGACGCCAATCAGCTGACCGTTGCCGAAGCATCCATACTCGCAGGCATACCTAAAGCACCGTCCTATTATTCACCCGTTTCCCATTTCGATCATGCAAAGAAGCGCCAGGAACTGATTCTTCAGTCCATGACCGAGGACGGCATCATTTCAAAAGAACAGCAAATCGTTTCAAAAGCGGCACCGATCCATATTACTGGGGAGCATGCCCACCAGAAGGTTGAAACCGCCCCTTACTTTCAAGATGTGGTGAAAAGCATCCTCCACTCTGATTTAGGAATCGAAGAGCGTACCATTGAAATGGGTGGATTAAAAGTTTATACCACCCTCAATCCTGAGCATCAAAAAGCGGCTGAAAAAGTCGTCAATGAGCAGATATCCGACGAGTCCGATATCCAGTTGGGCTTTGTAGCCATGAATCCGAAGAATGGCTATGTGACCGCTCTCGTTGGAGGAAGGAATTACGAGGAAAGTCCGTTCAATCGTGCCGTACAGGCCATCCGACAGCCTGGATCTACGATTAAACCGCTTCTCTACTATTCTGCCCTTAAGCAAGGATTCACCCCCTCAACGACGATGAAGAGTGAACTGACATCCTTCAAATTCGATGATGGGAAATCAAGCTACACTCCTCATAATTACAATAATAAATATGCAGAGGGAGACATCACCTTGGCCCAGGCTATTGCGCTATCCGATAACGTGTATGCGGTGAAGACACATCTCTTCATCGGACAGGACACCTTACCGAAAACCGCCAAGGAGAAATTCGGATTAACGACAAAGGTCAAGAAGTACCCCTCTTCGGCACTCGGTACATCTGGTGCAAGAGTCATCGATATGGTCAATGCCTACAGCATCTTTGCTAATGGCGGCTACAAAGTTAAGCCCGTTTTCATCACTCGGGTGGAAGACTGGTCCGGTCACGTCATCTATGAAAATAAATCGAAAAAAGAGCAGGTCCTAGACCCAGATGTCACATTTGTCATGACTCATATGCTGAGCGGAATATTCGATCCCAAACTCAATGACTACTCAACGGTGACCGGCATCCAGATCCGCAAAGACGCTACCCGTCCCTATGCAGGCAAATCAGGAACCACCAACACAGATAACTGGATGATCGGCTACTCCCCCCAGCTAACAGCGGGAGTCTGGACCGGATACGACAAAGAAAAGGAAATCTCCCTCGTGGATGATAAATACCTTGCCAAGAAAATTTGGGTCCACTTCATGGAAGAAGCCTTAAAAGATGAACCCGTCAAAAACTTCAAACCAACCAAGGGCGTCGTCGGCGTAGCCGTAAATCCCCATAACGGATTACTCGCAACGGAAGACTGTCCCGTGCAACGCTTCACCTATTTCGTCAAAGGAACCGAACCAACCGAATACTGCCATGAGCACTTAGGTGAAAAAGAAGCTCCAAAAGAAAAAGAACCAGTAAAAAAAGAAGAAAAGCCTTGGTATGAAAAAGTGAAAGATTGGATTTTTTAGAAGAAAAGCGGAGGGGCTTTGCACAGAGACGACAAGCATAAGTTGAACATGCCTAAAAGGCGGGGTTTTGCCTTTTAGGCATGTTTGGCTTATGACCTCGAGCCTCTAAGTCCCGCAGCTGGATCCTGAAAAAGCGGAGGCGTCCCGATCAATAAATCATCGATATTCACAATTTGCCGCAACACAGTCCAGAAGTTACGCAAGTTTGTCCAAAAGTTACGCAACAAATCCAAATCATCGAAACAACTATAAAAAAACGAAAAACCTCGGGTTTGTGCGAACCCGAGGTTTTTCATGTCCTAGTTTATGTGCAAACTGTGATTTAAGTGTACTTTTTTTCTCACCTAAGGGCAAGATGTGAACGACACATTCAAAAAAATGTCATAGTTTGTTCACAAAAGAAAAATATTCTTTATGATTATACTTTTAAGGCTTCCTTTAGTTCATCTTTTGAGCGTTCCCACATACCTTCATCATGATTCCTTAAGAAGTCCTTGAGAATGCCCTTTGACTTGTCGTCCAGTTGATCGAGGATCACTTTACGCTTGATGGATTTATCCATATTATTCACGTGCTCCGGCATAGACTTGTAGCCTCTCCGCTTCTCACGGTTCACGACAAGCTCACAAGCCGTTACACCTGCATAATACGGGCCGTCTTCCATCCGGTCAATGGTTACCCAGATCAGCCAGTAAGGCTTACCGCCGGCAGAGTCCTCGCGGTTATTTGTGTATTTAATACCCTTTTCGATCGGGCTTCTGGCATGTAAGGCACCTATTTCAATCGTCGCTTCCCCTTCTTCGACATCAATTATCACGGGAGAAACATTATCTAGACTTAAACTTCCTACCCCGTAACCTCCATGGCCGTCTGTAGGATCATTTTTAATGATATTGAATCCAATGTTTTTTTTCTTTTCCATGAGTCTACACTCCTTCTATTCGCATTCTAGCTAAAGATTGAAAATATCGTTGTGAAAATCGTACTGAATGCTTGATTCGTCGCGGTCATACCGCCTTGTAATAATGGCCAGATCGTATATTCATCAAGAGGTGTGATCACGATGATCAGAAACAAGAGTACCCCATACTGCTCATACTGGGACAGTTTTGCCCTGACGTGATTCGGTGACAGATCCTCTATAATCCGGTACCCGTCCAGTGGAGGAAACGGTAATAGATTGAATACAAATAACAGCACATTCAGGTACACAATCATCTGCAAGAGATCAATGACAAAGGGAGGAACTCCAACTCCACCGGTCACTCCTACAAAGAAATAGAAAAATCCAAAGGTGATGAAAGCAAGTAAGAAATTACTTAAGGGACCTGCCACTGAAACCAGCACTCCCGCCAAACGGGGGTTCTTAAACCTTGATCTCATGACCGGCACGGGACGCGCCCAGCCAAACCCTGCAATTAATATTAAAATGGTCCCGAGGGGGTCCAAATGTTGAATCGGATTTAATGTAAGTCTTCCTTGATCCTTCGCTGTCGTATCCCCAAATTTGTAGGCGACAAATGCATGCGCAAACTCATGAACCGTAAAGGCCATGACGAGGGCAATCACCACAAACGGAAGCTCCTCCAACCGAAAGACGGAAATCGACTCAAAAAGCTGGCTAAATATATCCAAAGTATGTACTCCTTTAAAAAATGTTTTACTTCCTTATTCCATAGTATACAGAAAAATTCCTGCATTCATGACCACTCTCAAAAAAACAAATCTATCTCTATCATACCAAACTTGCTCTCTCATCCCCTACCCATTACATTTAAAGGGTAGGCAGAATCAAACAAGCCTACCACAGATTGTATCAAATCCATCAGCAAGGAGCGAACCATAATGCCTTATATCACAGTAAAAATGCTCGAAGGCCGTTCAGAAGAACAAAAACGAGCCCTCGTCGAAAAAGTGACCGAAGCCGTAAGCGAAACAACCGGAGCACCTGAAGAGAAAATCGTTGTCTTCATCGAGGAGATGACAAAAGGTCACTATGCCGTCGGCGGGAAGCGACTTAGCGATCAATAGGATTCTAAGGTGACACGTATAAAACAGGTCGGCTGGAAAGGCGCTTTTTGCCTTTTCAACGAACCTGTTTTATGATCTCGTGGGGCTTCATTATTGATACTCATTTTTGTTAACGGGAAAAAAGGGGTAACTTCAGCCTTTGAAGAATACTATATACCATACTCTCATTATTTTGCCTTAAGAAAGGACGGAGGGAAATGGACGTTAATATTGGCGATATCATCTTCCAATTGTTCATGATGGCTATCCTTTTAGCCATTGTGGTTGGCGCCTTCTTGATTGCCAGAAGCATTCGAAATCGAAAGATTCAACAGCGGAGGCATGATCAACAAATTGAAGAAAAGCTTGATCAAATCATCGAGAAGATGGATCAAACAAAATAAAGTCATGGAAATCGTTGCGCTCACCGTGACGATTTTTTGTTTATGTAAAAGGGAATCACCGGTTTCGAGTGATTCCCCTGTCGTTCATATGAGAACGTCCACTATTGGACGATTTTTTTCGTTTTTAATCCTTCGATGTAGGTGAAGGCTTCGTCGATTTCTTCTGCTGTATATTTCTGCTTGCTCTTGAGTGTGAATACTTTCTCCACTACTTCTTCTTTAGGCAGGTTATCAAAATATAAGACTGTCGAAACAAGTTCAAGAAAGCGTGCTGATTGAATGTTCATATCCGTCAGGCAATCTTCTAAGCAGGGCATTTCTTTTTCATAAATTCGCAGGAAGTCTTCTCCTTCTTTGGTGACGGTGTACCGGTATTGGAAATACCCGCCCTTTTTCTCCCTTACCTCGGAGATGAATCCCATATTGCAGAGCTCCTCTACACGGAGTGTCAGCTCCTCAGAATACGGTCCATAAAAATGAAATTGAAATTTTTCCTGAAACGGGAATTCAAGCCTCTTCGCGATGAATATCATCTTTTGAAGCTTTTTTCTCCCCACCACTTCACCTGAGGCTAAGAAGGCACTCATTAGTTTTGCATGATCTTTCAACAATGTACGTCATCTCCTACTCCTAGTATTGCGTTTGTCAGATCCTCATTGGCTGTCGTGTCGTCTAAGTTAGTTCTAGAATCGTACGTATTTGTCTCTTGATGTTTTTCTTCGTTGATTCGTCATATAGTAAATCCACAGGATAATATAATTTATGATCGGTTCGCCTTTTCCCGGAGATCGAGTCCACGATATCCGACTGCCTCGATAACTCCCGCAGCTCCTCATTCCTCATTAACAGATGAATCGGAAGACGTTCCTCTTCCTCGCCTGGCCTGTAGAAGTCGTATGGAAGGTCTGAAGATGAGTCCACCACTAAATAGTAGTCGGGATCGATACCCGCTTTTTTAAACAGAGCTTCAAGCTCACTATGCTTCTTATATTCCTTCGCCGGATCAAATTCCACGTACTTAAATAAGTTCCGATTCATGAATCGCTCGCATAAGTCTCGCAATATCGGATCCTCTTCATCTTGCCAGATCTGAAAATAATACATCACGACTGCTTCATCCAGCTTTAAATAATCCTCCAAGGACACATTCTCTTCAAACAGGGAATAAAAATGGATCGGCTTTTGCATAAAGGAATAAGCGTCCTCATAAAGCTCTTTCGCCCTATGTAGAATCTTCGTTAAAATCACTTCTGCACTTCGGGTGACCGGATGGAAATAAACCTGCCAATACATTTGATAGCGGCTCATGATGTAATCTTCCACTGCATGCATACCGCTCTGCTTGATAACGACCTGATCCTCACGTGGTCTCATGACGCGGAGAATCCTCTCCATGTCGAAATGTCCATAGCTGACACCTGTGAAATAGGCATCACGTTGTAAATAATCCATACGGTCTGCATCAATCTGGCTCGAAATCAGGCTGACGACCAGCTTGTTCTCGTACGTCTTCCCAATCACTTCTGCCACATGCTTTGCGAAATCCGGACCTACCTTACCGAGGACCTCATTCACCTCGGTATCTCCTAAAATGATCGCCTGGGTGAAATGCTCGTGATCCAGGTGAAACACCTTCTCAAAGGAATGGGAAAACGGACCATGCCCAAGATCATGCAACAACGCAGCGCAAAGGGATAAAAGTCGTTCATCCTGGTTCCACTCCGGTCTGCCAGCGAATACATCATCTACGATTCGGCGGATGATCTCATATACACCAAGTGAATGATTGAACCTGCTATGCTCCGCCCCATGAAAGGTCAAGTAGGTGGTACCTAGCTGCCTGATTCTGCGAAGTCGTTGAAACTCTTTCGTTCCAATCAAATCCCAAATCACCTGATCCCTTACATGAACATACCGATGAACAGGGTCTTTAAATACTTTTTCTTCATGTAATTTCTGCTTGGCATACTCCATCTTCTACCCTCTTCCTAAACTAGCATATTTCTATTATAGCGACTTTTTTCCTGGTATTCATCTCGAATCCTGTCGAAAAAAATAGTATTTTGCTTCTGATGACGAGCAGCAGGCGCTCCCATTCCTCCTAAAAAAAATTGAGGCTCAAAATGCGCTTGACAAGAACGTATGTTTCCTTTAGACGAATTAATCGCTGCTCCACCCGTGTTAAAATCTCTTCTACTTATTTCTCTATCCTCTAACTAGTTTCCTTTCCAAAAGAAGCGCAAACCTTTATTTATTTTTCAGTAGAAAAGAAAAAACTTCCCTAGTGGAAGTTTCCTTTTATTTCTTTATTTTCTTGATCACTTTTTCCATCAGTTCTTCTTCTGTCAAAGCCGCTACAGGACGATTATTCACAAACGCGAATGTCTTCTTCCGTCCTGGACCACAATAGGATTGACACGCTATGTCGATCGGTGCATCCGGGTCTATCTCTTTCAATTTCGGGATTAAGGATTTCAAGTTAACGGCCTGACAATCATCGCAAACACGAAATTCATTTGCCATCTGCCAACAACCCTTTCTATCTATTGAAATGGATTTCTTTCATCATAAACATCGATTTATAGAATACAGTTTTCCGCCTTCATTTGCAAGGGAACATCGCTGCAAGCTTCTAAAAACGCCACATATACAACGAAACTAGCAGACAGAAAATAAATTTAACATATTCGTATAAAAACCTTGAAAACTGTCCATCCTTTAATCAACGAATCATTTAAGAAAACTTTGGGAGTTGAGATGAAATGACGATGAAAACAAGACAGGATGCCTGGACGGAAGAAAATGATCTATTATTAGCCGAAACGGTCTTGCGTCATGTACGGGAAGGCAGCACGCAATTAAATGCCTTTGAAGAAGTCGGAGACAAACTGAACCGCACATCCGCCGCATGTGGATTCCGTTGGAACGCAGTGGTGCGTCACCAATATGAGAAAGCTCTTCAACTAGCAAAAAAACAACGCAAACAGCGCCACCGGATCCTTGGAAAAGATCAAGGCGGCAAGAAAAAGCTCCTCTATCAGCCACCTACACCTTCATTCGAAGATTTAGATGCTATGTCTCTATCAATGTCTGAAGCGGAAGAGGAAATGGAATTCGCCGAATACGAGAACTATGTTCCTGAAACCGAGCAGCTGGGGAAAGATGCTATCGACTCGCCGAACAACTTTGAAGTGGAAGCAGCCGAAGAACAAATCTACATTCCACAGCAGGCGCCAGTAGCGGATCACGTACTCAAGCCTTCAGGACTAAAAGGTGAAGTGACACTCGAAAAAGTCATCGCCTACCTGCAAAACCTGGCTCAAACCAACCTGAACTCCGACTATACGAAAATCGAGAATCAGAGATTAAAGCAAGAGATGACAGACATCAGAAAAGAAAATGCGGAACTTAAAAAGAAGGTTTCCGCACTCGAAAACAATTCCGTCACAATGCAAGAAGACTACGAAACATTAATGCAAATCATGAACCGTGCCAGAAAGCTCGTCCTATTCGATGAAGACGATGCAAAGGCACCACGTTTTAAAATGGATCGTAACGGAAACTTGGAAAAAGTAGCTGAATAGTGAGATTTTAAAACCAGCATGCCTGTGGGTGTGCTGGTTTTTTGGTTGGGGTTGGGCTGGGTATTGTGGTTCGATACTGTGAATGTTTGAACAAACTCTTTCTGTTTAAGAATAGAATAGAAATTAGTGCATTCTTTGTCCATTAAGAGTTAAAAATAGTTACTTTAAACCCTTTTTAGCTGGAAATATGAATTATTGGATGAAGATATGCTTTCTCTGTAGGGGTTGGTGCTCCGAGAAAAGCAGAGATGCGCTCCGATTGCGTCGTTTTGAGATTTATTGCGTCGGAATCGGGACCTATTGCGTCGTTTTTTTCTTTTATGCGTCAAAATTATCCCTTATTGCGTCATTTTTTCATTTTATGCGTCTATTACCAATTTCAACCATCCCAACTCCACCTTCCACCAACATAAAAAACCAGACCCCATCCCAAGCGGAGCCCAGCTTTCCTCAACGGCTATCCTAATACCTTCTCATTCCGATCGACTACCCGTTGATAATACATTTCATACATTCCATACTCTTCTCCTTGAAGAGCACTGCTGTAAAATTCCCCGCTGAACCCTTTCAGCGACTGCAGGAATCGGAGCATCACATCTTGAATCGATAATTCGATTTCGAGCAACTCAGATAATGACGCCATCACTTCAGGATCAATCATCGGAAATGTGAACTTCGTCGACCCATCCTTCAACCCTGTCTCATAGAAACGCTGAATCAGCCTCGCCCGATTAGAACCGCTTCCATTGACGCAGAGGTAAACTTGAACGGCGACTCCATTCCTGATTCTCCGCTGAGAAATTCCTGCAAACTTCCGGTCATTGATACTGAGATCATAGCTGCCGGGGCAGTAAGACTGTGTGATTTCCTTCGCCTCGATCTTCACATCGAACTCCTTGAACATATCCTCAACAAGTAACCACATGGCATCATAGCCACGGTTAATATCGATCCCTTTTTCAGAATCGGGGAAGACCAATGAAAGATTCAATACTCCTTCATCCAATACGACCGCGAGTCCCCCGGAGTTTCTTACAATATATTGATAGCCTTCCTCTTCCAATACCTTTAACCCATCAGAAAGAAACGGCAACTTTGTATCCTGAATACCGAGTACAACCGTTTGATGATGAACCCATGAGCGCGCCGTCGGATCAGACTGGGCTGCTCCAATGGCCGTGCACAACGTATCATCCATGGCAAACGACTGCAGGGCCCCGAACATCGGTCCCAAACTTGATTGATCAATCACTCTCCATCGGTCTTGACGGAGCAGTGCATACGCTTTTTCCTTATCCATAACGCTTCTCCTTCGCTGACAACATGCGAGCTTATTATATCATAAAATGGGGGTTGCTAAAAAAGGGGTTGGACAGTCTATGGGGTGGAGAGTTTGGGTTTGACTGTTAAAATACATGGTTTTTTTGACTGTTGAATATCGCTCTTGATTTGCCTGTTAAAATATACGGTTATTTTGACAGCTGAATTCCCCACTTAATTTGCCTGTCAAAATACACGGTTTTTTTAACAGCTGAATTCCCACCTTAATTTACCTGTCAAAATACACGGTTTTTTTAACAGCTGAATTCCCACCTTAATTTACCTGTCAAAAACAGACTGCTATTTAACAGCCAAACATCATCATAACCTTCAATCATCCCACTAAAAAAAGCTGGACCCCTTAAAGGATCCAGCTTTTTAAAATCACAGCGCCTGAGCAGCCGTAATCAATGCAAGCTTATACACGTCTTCTTCGTTACACCCACGGGAAAGGTCGTTTACAGGGGCGTTCAGTCCTTGAAGGACCGGACCGACTGCTTCGAAGTTTCCTAGTCTTTGGGCGATTTTGTAGCCGATGTTTCCAGCTTCAAGGCTTGGGAATACGAATACGTTCGCATTACCTTGGATGTCTGCTCCTGGTGCTTTTTTCTCAGCTACAGATGGTACGAAGGCAGCGTCGAATTGGAATTCGCCATCGATTGTCATTTCTGGTGCTTTTTCTTTTGCTAAAGAAACAGCTTCCACGACTTTTTCCGTTTCAGGTGACTTTGCCGAACCTTTTGTCGAGAAGCTTAGCATCGCAACACGTGGATCGATGTCGAACATTTCAGCTGTTTTCGCACTTTCAATCGCGATTTCAGCAAGATCCTGACTGTCAGGTGAAATGTTGATCGCACAGTCAGCGAAACAATACTTCTCTTCCCCGCGTACCATGATGAACACTCCGGACGTTTTGCGGACGCCTTCTTTTGTCTTGATGATCTGAAGTGCCGGACGAACCGTATCAGCTGTTGAATGAGCTGCCCCACTTACAAGACCGTGAGCCTGGCCAGTATACACAAGCATAGTTCCGAAATAGTTGCCGTCTAACAGGATTTTCTTCGCATCTTCTTCGGACGCTTTGCCTTTACGACGTTCTACGAATGCTTTCACAAGCTCGTCCATTCCAGCGAATGAAGCCGGGTCGACAACGTCGCAACCGTCGAGCTTCACACCTAATTGGTCTGCTTTCGCATTAACCTCTTCCACGTTTCCGACTACGATTGGCGTTAAGATGCCATCGTTTGCTAAACGGGATGCTGCCGTTAGAATGCGTTCATCTGTACCTTCAGGAAAGACAATCTTCAATTCTTTCCCTTTCACTTTATCTGTTAGTGTTGTAAATAAATTGCTCAATAGAGGAACCTCCTTGATTTATATATCCAATCTTAGAATACTCTTCTCATATAGGAATTCAAGAAAAAGGAGAAATGGTATCGGTTTCACCGTAAAAGTCTTTGTTTTCTAACAATTACTTCCCTCCTTATACTTAGCGCGTACGTCTATGTATTGCTCCGTTTAGTGTGTTCTAGAAATCACCCGGTTATCCGGCATTTGTGCCATTTTAACGACATATGGTGTTGTATTCTTACTCTTCGGTCAAACTATGATATAGTAAAGTTGGAAAAAGTACTTAAAGGAGTGATTACGTTGGCAGAACCAGCACAAACGTTAGATGGTTGGTATTCCCTTCATGATTTTCGCGCGATGGATTGGACTTCATGGAAGATGCTTCCGAGCGAAGAAAGAGCCTCGGCCATTTCGGAATTCCACCGTTTCTTAGATCGAATGAACGGGACTCAGGATGCGAAAGAAGGAAGTCATGCTCTTTACACGATCGTTGGTCAAAAAGCTGACTTCATGCTCATGATCCTTCGGCCGACAATGGAAGAATTAAATGAGCTTGAAAATGAATTCAATAAGCTGAAACTTGCTGAATTTACGATTCCAACTTATTCATATGTATCAGTCGTAGAACTTGGTAACTACATGCCTTCTGAAGGCGATCCATATGATAATCCATATGTACAGGAACGAATCTACCCGACTCTTCCGAAAGCGAACCATATCTGCTTCTATCCAATGGACAAGCGTCGCCAAGGAAATGATAACTGGTATATGCTGCCAATGGAAGAGCGTCGTGACATGATGAGAAGTCATGGAATGATTGGTCGCCAATATGCAGGAAAAGTGAAACAGATCATTACAGGTTCAGTTGGATTCGATGATTACGAATGGGGTGTCACTCTATTCGCCGATGATGTCCTTCAATTCAAAAAGCTTGTGTACGAAATGCGTTTTGATGAAGTAAGCGCACGCTACGGCGAGTTTGGTACCTTCTATGTAGGGAATCTACTAAAAGAAGAAGCGATTTCGAAATTCCTTCATGTGAACTAAATACACCATAAACGACAAGCTCCTTGCAGCTTGTCGTTTTTTTATGAAAACTCTTGCGGAAAGGAACGGTCCATTTTTTGACACAACCACTCATCTGAATAAGAAAGTCCCCTCCTTTATTCAAAAATACACACGAATATATTATTCTCACCCAACATAGACATGAAATAGTGAAACAGAAAACATCTTCTAAAGTGAGGTGAGAAGATGGCTGTTATTCCTTATAACGAGAAGGAAGTAAAACTCCTGGCTCGATTAATGAGGGCTGAAGCCGAGGGTGAAGGGCAGCTTGGCATGTTGATGGTTGGGAATGTCGGTGTGAATCGCGTCCGGTCCGATTGCCTTGACTTCAAAAAACTTGCTTCGCTTCAAGATATGGTGTTTCAAAGTCCAGGTGGATTCGAGGCCACCCAAAAAGGCTACTTTTATCAACGGGCCAGGCAAAAGGAAATCGATTTAGCAAGAAAGAGCATTAAAGGCGGCAGGTATCACCCGGCCCAATTTTCTCTATGGTACTTCAGGCCGGCAGGGGACTGTCCCGATACATGGTATAACCAATCTAAATCGGGGCGATTCAAGTCCCACTGCTTCTATCAACCTACAGAAGGCGATTGTCCGAAAGTGTATTAACGTTAATTAAAGGAGGTATTCGGTTTGGCGAACCAACAATCAAACCCGTATATGCAAGGGTATAATCAATCTGCATATAATCCATATGGTCAGTATTACGGAGGTGGGCAAGGTCAGGGTCAATACTATCCGCAACAGCAGGGTGGCGGGCAACAAGTACCTCAGGCGATGAATGCACAGGCCCCTTCTCAAAATGTGCAAGGAATGCTTCCCATTGAAGAATCGTATATCGAGAATATTCTTCGTCTGAATAAAGGGAAGGTAGCAACGGTTTACACCACATTCGAAAACAATAAGGAATGGAATGCGAAGGTTTTTAAAGGCCTCATTGAAGCGGCAGGTCGCGATCATCTTATCCTAAGTGATCCACAAACCGGGACCAGGTACCTCATCCCCATGATTTATTTAGACTACATTACATTTGATGAAGAAATTGAATATGAATATCCATACGGGGCAGGAAGCTCTATGCCCGGCTATTCACAACGATAAAAAAATACCCGGCAAGGAGTCGATCCTCCTTGCCGGGTATTTTTTTATAACGTTTTCGCTGCGAATACGATCAGAAGCACCCATGCTGCAAGGAAGCTGACTCCTCCAAGAGGCGTAATGGCTCCAAGCACCTTTACCCCAGATAAACTCAGGACATATAGGCTTCCTGAGAACAAAATCGTTCCGATCAGCATGAGCCAGCCTGACCAGGAAAGCAAGGATGTTGGAGTGACATTCCCCATCAGGACTCCTACGATGATGATTCCGATTGCGTGGAACATCTGATAGAGAACACCTGTATTCCAAATATCAATGTATTTCTGTGTTATCTTCCCTTCCAATGCATGTGCACCGAAAGCTCCTAAAGCGACGGACAAAAAAGCGTTGATTGCTCCAATAATAATAAACGTTTTCATGATGAACCTCCTATTCGTTGTTAAAAGTCAAATAATGAGTTACCATTGGCTCCGTCTTCCGTTTCAAGTGGCTCTTCTTTTTGAATGGAAACGGGCTTCTGACTTACCTGCGGTTCTTGCAAATATGGCATGTTTTGCTGGGATTGGTAGGATGATGGTGCATTAGCTGCTGCGCCGTTTTCTTCCAGCAATACTTCGCATAACGCTTTTATTGAATACACATGTTCACGGATGTGCTGTGGCTTCTCTGCCGACTTCGCTTTACCGAGTTCATGTTCGATTTTTTTAATTAATGATTGATGAGGAATGTTCACAATCGATGACTCCTTCCACAAGATCTTCCAGTAATCTTCACATACAGTATGTACGATTTCTCGTTTACCTACCTCATTATCCTAATTCTTATTGAAAGATTTCGCAAATGTCATCTTTGTTTAGGTTTGAATTTCATACACGGACTCCCTGAGGATCGGAAAACGACAAGTGAAGGCATCGCTTTCGATTTAAATCCGTACCCCTTACATCCCCTCGGATGAGCTTGTTCCCACGTTGTGTAAAAATAGTGACATTGAAAGCAGTTGATTCTCTCTTCCTTTTCCATGTACCGTCCTCCTTCTATACAATGAATTCCTTCACAAGAGAGTGTCATTCCATTGTTTCACGTGAAACATCAGGGGTTTACGCTCTACACCAATCGATTTCTTCCATTCCTTGTTCTCGCAAGAAATCATTCGTCTTAGAGTATGGTTTGCTTCCAAAGAAGCCCCTGTGTGCAGATAATGGACTCGGATGTGGCGCGGTCACGATGCAATGCTTAGAGGAATCAATCAAAGACTGCTTAGCCTGAGCATTTTTCCCCCACAAAATAAACACCACCGGCTTCTCCCGATTATTTACTAAGGATATGACATGATCCGTGAATGTTTCCCAGCCTTTTCCTTTATGAGAGTTGGCATTCCCATCTTGGACGGTTAAAACCGTATTTAATAGCAGGACACCTTGTTCTGCCCATTTGACCAGTGAGCCATGTGACGGTATCTCGCATCCAATATCATCGTGAAGCTCTTTGTACATATTTCGCAGGGACGGAGGGATTTTCACGCCTTTTCTAACAGAAAAACTCAACCCTTCTGCTTGATTGGGTCCATGGTAAGGATCTTGTCCCAGTAATACTACCTTTACATCCTCATACGCGGTATAGTGAAAAGCATTGAAAATGTCGTGCATGGGCGGATAGGTTGTACGGTTTTCATACTCCCCTTTAAGCCATTCTCTTAAATGCTGATAGTATTCCTTCTGGAGTTCGTCCTCCAGAACGTGCGCCCAATCGTTTTGAAAAATCATTGCCACTCCTCAGACACCCTTTCTAGTCTTGAAATTGGATTGTCGTGCTATAGCCTAATTGCTCAAAGAAACCCTTCAAAGACTTTTCAGCGTTCTTCTCTGCCGCTTGAAGGATTCCCTGCTGGATCGCTTCCTGACTGATTTGATCCTTCGCTACTTCTGCCAGGGCAAATCCTTCATTCCAGTTCACATCGTTTCTGAAGACGCCTTCTACAGAAAATGTCTTGATATGATCCGTATCAATCGAAGGTTCCTGAAGAATCTTTGCACGGGGAAGGGTCAATAGAATCTCTTTCTTCTCTTCATCGACTACTATATCCTCTTGACCGATTTGATGTAAATCCACCCCGGCGAGAACGGTCCCAGGCACTATCATGAGAAGCTTTCGTTTCGTACCAGGAAGGTCCGTATTGATTTCTTTCCCGAATAATTGATTATCCTCCTGTTCAATCACTGCCTTTACGAAGCCTTGAGCGGTAGCCAACGAGCTCATCTCTTGAATCCGCTCTACAAACGAACCCTTCTCTTCTGTAAAGGTCGATCCGGATAGCCATGTGTAAACCGCTATTGATGCCCCGCCCACTAATAACACTAACACCAAAAGGATGAGTAGCACTCTACTTTTCCATATGGACATAAGTGATGTAGCCACTCTCCATGAGGGATTCTGTCTACTCCTTCTATTTTCAATCGTCATCGAGGCACTTGTTTCCCTCTCCGTCGCTTTCAACTCTTCCAGGATGGCTTCTATTTCTTGTATTTTCTTCGACTGATTCGTCAAATGTCTTCACCTCTCTTCTATTATAGGAAATAATGTAGAATCTTGGAAACAATTATTCTCTTAAACGAATTTCTACATTATGGAAAGTTTTAATTCTATCTAGCCGGGAAAAGAATTAACAAGATACAAAATTCAAATTGGAGGTATTCATGATGTATAAAGTTAAAACAGTTGAAAATGTGGTAGCAGCTAAAAAAGAAATCGATATCCTTACAAGTGAAGGCTTCACAAAGGACGAAATCTACGTTTTTGCCCACGATAAACATCGATCAGAGCATATTACTGAAGCCACCGATACTGAAACCACTGGCCTTAAAGAGCAGGGGATCATTGAATCAATGGGAAATCTATTCAACAGTCGCGGAGATGAATTACGAACAAAGATGAAGGCTGTCGGGATGAACCAGGCAGAAGCAGATACCTATGAGGAAGAATTGGACAAAGGGAAGCTTGTCATCGTCGCTTCTAAAGAGGCAACGGATAATGATGCTAAACCATTCTAATGATAGTAAAATCAACCAAGACGTCGAAGAGATCCATTTCGACGTCTTTTCCTATTAAAGGGCAAGGTACAAAGAATTTGTATTCCCACCTTGGTTATTATATTCTTTAGTCAGACTTTTACGATGATAACGAACCATTTTCGATAGGAGGAATTAGAACCATGACATTGAAAAAAACACTGACGATTGCTGGATCCGATACGAGCGGCGGAGCTGGAATCCAAGCCGACCTTAAAACGTTCCAAGAGCATGGCGTATATGGCATGACCGCCCTTACCACTATCGTAACGATGGATCCGAACAATCATTGGCACCACAATGTTCATCCATTATCCATCGATACGTTGGAAGCACAGTTAGACACGGTCCTTTCTATCGGTATCGACGCCATGAAAACCGGGATGCTCGGTACAGTCGAAATCATCGAACTTGCCGCGAAGAAAATCGATGCATTCGGGTTAGATAAAGTCGTCATTGATCCCGTAATGGTATGCAAAGGAGAAGATGAAGTCCTAAATCCGGAAACGACAGTTGCCATGAGAGAGCATCTGCTCAAGCGTGCCACTGTTGTCACGCCTAACCTATTCGAGGCAGGCCAGCTTGCCGGGACAGGTCCTATCAAGACCATCGATGAAATGAAAGAAGCAGCCAAGAAGATTCACAATCTTGGCGCCAAAAATGTCGTCATCAAAGGCGGAAAACAACTACAACACGACAAAGCACTGGATCTATTCTATGACGGAAACGAATTCATTCTACTAGAAGAAGAAAAAGTAGAAACCAGCTATAATCACGGAGCAGGCTGTACATTTGCAGCAGCCATCACGTCTAACCTCGCAAACGGACAAGATGTGAAAGAAGCCGTTCAAAATGCGAAAACCTTTGTCACAGCAGCCATCAAGCACGGATTCAAACTTAATGAATACGTAGGACCCGTCATGCACGGAGCTTACAACCGTTTTGAAAAATAAACACCAACCAGTGCCAGGCACGAAATTCCCTATTCGTGCCTGCACTTTTTTTGATTTGAGGGACGGACTTCTGGATGACTCCACTTTAAACTTCCTTTACGAATCCCATCAGCACTCTACATAATAAACCCCTCCCCCACCCAATCATACTTTTCGCATTCACTCATGAATTTTAGTAAGATAGTACATAATGGTTAAGAGTCTTTTCTGTATTTAAGGAGGAAAAAGAATGGAACCGATCAAGATTGCTGAGGTGCAAGGGATCATTACTCAACTTGCACAACAGGACGTTTATATACATTTAGAAACAACGAACGGAGCCTATGCTTCTCACTTCAATGAAGGCTTCTTTTCTGCAGGAGCCTATATACGCAATGCGAAAGTCAATTATGAGCACGGAAAAATCATTGGGGACGGACCTTACCGTGTCGGACTGAAAATTGAAATCGGCTGGATTTATGCCGAAGGACTGACTCATTATGAGTTCGATGAACATGGACGCCTGCTGCTTGCAGGACATGGCGGGGACGGGAAACTGGCCGTTGCCCTTGAGATCAGCCCAACACCTTTCAACTAAGCCAACAATCACTTGAACGAATAGTAAAGGAGAGGTCAAAATGGAAAAAGAAAGACAAGTACTCGTCATCTTTCCTCACCCGGATGATGAAGCATTTGGTGTATCAGGTACCATTTCTACACACGTTAAAAATGGATCACCAGTTACCTATGCTTGCCTTACACTAGGGGAAATGGGAAGGAACCTGGGGAACCCACCCTTTGCAACTAGAGAGTCACTTCCCTTAATCCGCAAGAATGAGCTTCAAAAAGCCGCAGATGTAATGGGTATACAGGACCTCCGCATGATGGGGTACCGAGATAAGACGCTTGAATTTGAAAATGATGAAAAGCTTTCAAACATGGTGATGGAATTGATCGACGAATTAGATCCATCTCTCATTATCACGTTCTATCCGGACTACTCTGTCCACCCGGATCACGAGGCAACAGCAAGAGCGGTTGTTCGCGCCGTTCGACGTCTTCCGAAAGAATCAAGACCGAAGCTTCACTGTCTTGCGTTCTCAAAGAACTGCGAAGAAGCATTAGGAAAGCCTGATGTCCTTATCGATATCACACCGGTCAAAGATCAAAAAATCGGTGCCATGAAAGCCCATATCTCTCAAACCGCATGGATGCTGAAGGATTTGGAAAAAGGCATACAGCAAAAAGACCCAGAAGCGTTAAAATGGGTGACCGTCGAGCGATTCTGGAGCTATCAATGGGAAAACGACACCGTACAATAATGTTTTGAAAAGAGTTTGGGCTATGCTCAAGCTCTTTTTTTGTCCTCTTCTAAACGTAAAGGGGAAGCATAAATTATATAATGAGTGATTACTCACTTTACAAATCTCTTTACATCCTTTATATTGAAAGTGAGTAATCACTCATTAATTTCTGAAAGGTGTGATTCAGTTGAATTCCATCATCCAATTAAGGGAGCTTTCAAAATCATTCGGCTCTCAGGACGTATTAAAAAATGTCTCTCTCGACATCCCGAAAGGTCATATTTATGGTTTATTAGGTCCTTCCGGTTCCGGAAAGACAACGATCATCAAGCTCATGATCGGACTTGAAATGCCATCATCCGGAAGCATAACTTTCAAAGGGAACAAGCTAAAAGCAAACGAACTGTATCCATCGATCGGCTATATGGCTCAATCTGATGCTCTATATGATGAGCTGACTGCAAAAGAAAACTTATCTTTTATGGCTTCCCTTTATGGATTGAAGAAGGCCGAACGGAAAGCACAAATTGAAAAAGTGATGAACACGGTTGATCTTCTGGAACACTTGGATAAGCCTGTTCATCAATATTCTGGAGGGATGAAGAGAAGATTATCCCTTGCTATCGCCCTCCTCCACGATCCAGAGGTTCTATTTCTAGATGAGCCAACCGTTGGAATCGATCCTGTCTTGCGGAAAGAAATCTGGGATAGCTTTCATCGTCTCAAGAATGACGGAAGAACCCTCATCATTACAACACATGTAATGGATGAAGCGGAAAGATGCGATCGTCTTGGGCTATTGCAGCATGGTGAAATCATTTCAAGTGATACACCTACTGCAATTAAAGAAGCGTACGGAGTATCTTCGATTGAAGATGTATTTCTGAAAAATGGAGGTGTCACAGTTTGAGAATTAGAGGTTTTGTCATCCGGATCCTCCAACAGTTACTCAGAGATAAACGAACACTCGCATTAATGTTTTTAGCACCCTTGTTGATTCTTAGCATGCTGTCTCTCGTCTTTAACTCTGATGATTATGAAGCTAAAATAGCGATTGTAGATCTGCCACAGCAGCTAGAAGCGAAATTCGATACAAGCGACTTTGAAACATACGCCAGTCCTGATAAGGCATTGAAGGGTATTAAGAACGGTGATCTGGATGGCTATATATCATTCGAGGATCCCACTTCTCCTGCAATCGTCATCGAAGGCAGTGAACCCACTGTCAATGGGGCGGTCATGAAAAAAGTTCAATCCCTGTTCCCTTCCAACTCACAAAACCTTGGCGATAATGTTAAGTATGTGTACGGAAGCAAGGACATGGAAATGTTCGATTCCTTTGGACCAGTACTTCTAGGATTCTTTGTTTTCTTCTTTGTTTTCTTAATCAGCGGTGTATCCTTTCTAAGAGAGAGAACGACGGGAACGCTCGAGCGACTCCTTGCTTCTCCTATTAAAATTTGGGAAATGGTCGTCAGTTACGTCATCGGCTTCGGCATTGTGACTCTCTTGCAGGCATCCTTGATCAGCTGGTATTCGATTTACGTTTTGGATATGATGATGAAGGGCAGTTTCTTCAATGTATTGATCATCATTGTTTCTCTATCTTTCACCGCTCTTACTTTAGGAATATTGCTATCGGCTTTTGCCAAGAATGAATTACAGATGATGCAGTTCATTCCGATCGTGGTGGTCCCACAGATCTTCTTTTCCGGGCTGTTCAATTTGGACACCATCACTGAATGGCTTAGTTGGATCGGCAAGATCACACCGCTGTATTACGCTGCCGATGCACTAAGAGATGTGATGATACGAGGATTTGCATTCGAGGATCTACTCTTTAATTTATCTGTGCTGATTGGATTCTCTTTACTCTTTATCATCCTGAATGTTGCAGCCCTGAGAAAATACCGTAAAATATAGGGTAAGTAATTCTCTATTAGGAGAACGACAAGTTAGGGGTTTAAGCATGTTAGAAGACAATAATCTATTCAAGCACCTTTTTGATCAGGAAGAAACGTTAACTGATAAACAACAGAAAATAGTAGAAGCAGCCATTGAGATGTTCGCTGAAAAAGGCTACGCCTCTACCTCTACCAGTCAAATCGCAAAAAAAGCCGGCGTCGCAGAAGGAACTATCTTCAGGCATTACAAAACGAAAAAGGATCTGCTTCTTTCGATTGTATCGCCAACGATGGCAAAGCTGATTGCTCCATTTGTAATCAGGGATCTCAATAAAGTGCTCGATGCAAAATATGATCGGTACGAAGACTTCCTGAAAGCGATGATCCTGAACCGCCAGGACTTTCTGAAAGAAAACATGACTGCTTTTAAAATTTTAATACAAGAAATACCTTTCCACCCTGAACTCAAGGAACAATTCAAGGAGCATATCGCTGAAAAAGTGGTCGAGAAATTCATACGACTTGTCGATCTTTACAAAGAGAAAGGTCAGATCATTGACCTACCTTCTCCAGCCATCGTGCGATTTTCAGCTACCAGTATCTTCGGATTACTCCTAGTCAGGTACCTCTTCCTCCCTGAAGCCGACTGGGACGATGAGAAAGAGATCGACATGACGGTGCAGATGATTGTGAATGGGATTGGGAAGGGATAAACGTGAAAGAAGGACTCCAAATGAGGATTTTGGGGTTCTTTTTTCATTTATAAATAGACGCTTACTCCTTCCATGATCAGTTTATTTTCAATTCCAGCCTTCTTATTTTCAAATTCCAGAATTTATTTTTAATTCTCCACCATATATTTTCAAATCTATGAGTTTATTTTCAAAACCACCTTCTGTTTCTCTCCTCCCCCAAACGGGTAAAATGTACTAACCATTACGAGGAGGTAGAAAAATGAGTTTCCTTTTTCATGAGAACACACTGAAAGATCAACACATCCTTATCACCGGAGCGACTGGCGGCATTGGATATCAAACGGCGAAGGTAGCCGTTCAGGCAGGTGCAAATGTCACAATCACAGGCAGAAATGAAGAAAAACTGAAAGAACTGAAAAACGAATGTGGGAATCCAGATAACGGCTTCCTATTTAAAGCGGATCTCACCAGTACGGAAGACCGTCAGCAGCTACTATCCGCAGCAGAAAAGCAGCACGGAACCATTACAGGCCTTGTAAACTCAGCCGGGATTGGCGGCGGGGATATGGTGGAGAGTCTGTCCGAAGAAGATCTGCGAAACATCATGGAGTTAAACTATTTCTCACTTGTCCAGCTCTCTCAGGATGTCTATAACCAGATGCGGGGGAAGAAAAGGGGTGCGATCGTCAATATCTCCTCCCTTTCCGGCCTAAGAGGAACCCACGGAAACAGTGCGTACAGTGCCTCCAAGTTTGCGGTGACCGGTTTCACCCAAGCCTTTGCCCATGAAGCAATTGAGCACAACATCAGAGTAAACGCCATCTGTCCCGGTTATGTCGATACGGAAATGGGGAGAAACGCGATCCAATCAAAAGGTGAACGTGCGGGCAGAACGTATGAGGAACAATTGGAGATCGCAAAGGATAGCATCCCTTCAGGAAGATTAACTTCCCCTGTTGAAGTGGCGAACACCATTGTGTATTTGTTAAGTGATGCGGCAGAGAACATTGTCGGGGAGTCGGTGAAAATCTCAGGGGGCAGCGTCATGCGCTAATGCATAAGGAAAGGGCAAGGATATCTCATCCTTGCCCCATTTTCATTCCTCTTCCACAGGAGTACCTTCCTGTATTTTCTTTTTGATCTCATCAATGTATTTCTTCTTTTCTTTTTCGTTGGTTAGTTGATGACTATTTTTATCCTGAAGATATTTTTGTAACGCTTTTTCTATTTCTTCTTGAGAAGCATCCTCGGATATCACACCGGTCTTCTTTAGCATCTCTATGATCTTCTCATCGTTGGCTATGACGTCTAAATTGGTTTCTGTCGCAGGTGCTTCCGAATCTACTTCAGTTGAATCCTGCTCATCCTTGACCGGTTGTTCACCTCCCGCACACCCACTTAGTAAAATCGGAACGAGAAGCAACGGGGAAATCCATTTTCCAAACATGTCATCACTACCCTTTCATAGAGACTTATAGTCCTGTATTCTATATTATATAAACCAGCATTCAATCCCTTTAATCAATAAGAATTTAGTTAATAAGTGGGTGAAAAGGGAAAATTAGTGCATTCATCACTTACTTCATTCTGTAATTTATGATTTAATAGATAGTACTATGGAACGATAGTTAAGAAGAAGGTTGTGGAATGAGCCCCTCCTGATTCTTTATAAAGTAAAAGCTGAGAGAGTTTTCTCCTCTTTTTTTTACTTCAAAATCGAACATACGTTCTATTGGTGGTGAAAAAATGGATTCGTTGATTAGTAAATTTTATCGTCATTATCCTCATCTCAAACAGAATAAAGCCGTTGATTCCTTTATCAGCCAAAGGGAAAATCAGAAATTAATAGAAGATTTTTTACAACAGCCGAGTGCCTATAAGGAAGATTGTTTAAACGAAGCCTTTAAAGCCCATTACTTTGATATCCGATTTACTTCATATGTCAGTTCATCTCTTTATTTTCACAGTGTGAACTTCGACAAACATGCAAGGAAATATAGTGAACGCCATCCTTTAACGCTGGACTACACAGCCGATCAGGAGGGGGGATCGTTTATTGATCTCGTACCCGATCCTGCTTCTGACATTGCCCCTTTCACCAATTTCTCGACCTTAACAGAGTGTCTGGAAAATGAGGAGCTATTGCATGCATTTGAAACGTTGACAGACAAACAAAAACATATCCTCGACTTAGCTTATGTGCAGGAATTCAGTGATACAGAGATTGCAAGGGTTCTTGGCGTTTCTCAACAGGCCGTCTCGAAAACCCACCGAAAAGCGTTGAACACATTAAAATCCATATTAGAAAAAGGAGAATTTTAACTCATGGGAATATTATATGATCTAGTGAAAGAAGCACAGTGCAATTCAGAATATGAAACGAACGTCATCCAAACATTCGAACCGAAGATAAAGAAATCATTGTACTTAACCAGGATGGAAAACAGGGATGATCTCGAACAAGAATTGAAAATGAAAGTGATTGGGTATGTCAGGGATTATAAATTGGAAAATGTGCCGGGGTTATTCGATTTAAACAGAAAATAAAAGAGGGACGAGTGCTCCCAAATTATGTGAATGATGTGAATCTCTTAAAAGAATCAACCTCTATTACCGGATTGGCAAACGTCATGGCAACAAAAATCAGGAAAACGCTAAATCTCTGACTATCATCACACGCAGGCTTTGGCCTGCCTACACTAAGGAGGAACTACAATGGATTATACCGTATTTGTTCAATTGCTCGGAAATTTCGGGTTCCCCATTGCCGTCACACTCTTTCTATTGGTTAAGCTTGAAAGGAAATTGGAACAGCTGGAACTCGCCATTCATACTAATCAAAATCGTTTAATGAAAATCGATAGAATCTAGTGATTTCGAACAAGCAACATCCCACCCTCCTACATACACCATAGGAGGAGGTGATTTCTATTAAAAAAATCATTTTATTTTCAGATACTGGTATAGATGATGCGATTGCCTTGATCTATGCCTTAAAAAACCCGAGTATCGATCTATTGGCGATTGTGAGTGGGTTCGGCAACACCGATCGAAACAAAAGCTATCGGAATGCTGCTTATTTATTAAACTTGGCTGATCGACATGAAATTCCGGTCATTGCAGGGAGTTCACGGCCTTTAAACGGGGTCGAACCCGAATACTTTCCTGATATTCACGGGGTTGAAGGACTCGGACCTATTTCTCCACCTGTCCCCGAGGAGCGATATCGAACCAAAACCAACTTTAGCAAGCTGTTTAAATTGATCAAGAGCCATCCTGGAGACATTACAATTGCGAATGTAGGTAGATGTACATCTCTTGCCATTGCCTGGTTGCTGAGTCCTGAGGTCATGGGATTGGTGAAGGAAACGTACATCATGGGCGGCGCGTTTCTCGTTCCGGGGAATGTCACTGAAGTGGCCGAGGCAAACTTTTTCGGAGACGCACAAGCCGCGAACATTGTTTGTCAAAACTCTCCCAACTTGACCGTTATTCCCCTTAATGTCACTCGACATGCACTTCTTACTCCGGGACAGGTTGATTTTATTGATTCCAAAGCCGTGACGCCACTTGATCTAATCATCAAACCCTTACTGGACTTTTACTATGAGGCTTATCAGCAGCTAGAGCCTGGGATCGCCGGCACTCCTCAGCACGATTTGTCTGCTGTAATGGCAGCCGTTCCGATAGACGGACTGTTCACCTTTGAAAAAAGAGAAATCCGCGTCCAGCATGAAGAGAGCTATGCCAACGGATTAAGCATCGCCGATTTCAGACCTGGAAGCTCGGACTGCTTTGGGACAGGCTGTTCACAGGTCGCTGTCGGGATCGATGAAGATGTATTTCTGACTAATGTATTAAAGATATTAACCAGAGAAGAAAAGTAAGAAAAAAACATGAAACCGTAATCCACAAAGGTTTCATGTTTTTTCTTTCCTAAAGAGTATAGGACAATCTCGGATCCGGAAAACCTTAGAGTAAGGAGGAGATGTATATGAATACATTCGAAGTACTATCTCTGATGCTCAGCTTTGGAATGTTTGTGATTGCGATTCTTAAATATAAAGACAATGATGAAAATAAGAATTCATAACACGCTTTGTTGCGTGTTATTTTTTTTAGATATAAAACCTCCCTCCATTAAATGAAGAAGGTTTTCTCCTTTTACTCTTCCATTGTCAGTGACTTCAAATCCACTTTATACAACGTATCATCATTCTCACGGGGTATGCCGCGCCCATCGGTGTTATTCGTTACAAAGTAAAGGGTATCCCCCTCTACCAGCACATCTCGGATCCTGCCAAAACCGGTCAGTACATCGGATACTTTCTTGGTTTCTGTGTCAAATCGCTTCACACTTTGACCAGCGAGAGACGCAAAGACTAGATCACGTTTCCACCTATCCATTCCTGAGGGGGCCCATGAAGGCTGTCCTGAATGGGCAAGTGGGGAAATCAACGACTCCCCCTTTTCATCTCCTGTAATCTTCGGCCAGCCATAATTGTTACCTGCCTTAATCAGGTTGACTTCATCAAATCCATTCGGACCGTGTTCAGTTTCATACAGGTCCCCGTCCTGATTCCAGACGAGTCCTTGGGGATTACGGTGCCCGTAGCTGTATACGTATGAGTCCTTAAAGGGATTATCCTGTGGAATCCCACCATCAAGATTCATCCGAAGAATTTTCCCACCTAGGTAAGCGAGGTCTTGAGCCTTGTCCTGCTTGGTGGCATCCCCTGCTGTAATGTAAAGCTTATCGTCGGGACCCACGTCAAGCCTGCCACCGTGATGAAATTGACCACTTGGAATTTGGTCCAACAGCACTTTTTCCTCTGTCCATTGGCTTGCCATTCGTTTCAATACGACTACCCTGTTATAGGGGGTGCCCTCGTCATCATACGTATAATAAGCATATGCCTGCTGATTGGAGTTGAAGTCCGGGTGAAGTACAAAACCAAGTAGTCCCGCTTCAGGTCGATCCGATAAAGGCTTTGAAAGACTGGTTTTTATAACAGATTTTTTTCCATCCTTTATTTCAACGATGCCACCGGTTCTCTGTGTAATATAGAAAACATCATTCCATTTTTGGATTGACCAGGGGATGGATAGATTCTGGGCAATCACTGTACTTTCGACACTCGGCTTGGTAACGGATTCACTTTCTTCTTGTTGCACATCTGGCTGTCCGGTTGAGCATGCACTAAGCAGCAAGCTAAGACTGACGATGAAGAACCCAATTGGATTTTTACGTTTTCTCATTTCTTTAGCTCCCTTATACACTTTTTTAACCAGTATGGACAACAGACACACTTCTCATTACGTTGCAGGCTGTTGAATGGCCTCCTGTATCGCCTTTGCGACCCCGTCTTCCTTGTTGGTTGCCGTGATGAATGGGCAGAATTCTTTCACCTTTTCCAGGGCATTCCCCATGGCTACCGGTCTCCCGACTACTTTCATCATAGATAGGTCATTAAGATTGTCACCCATTGCCATGGCATTTTCCACTGACAGCCTCTTGTCATTCAAGAGCTTCTCTAGTGCGACTCCTTTTTGTGCATCTACACTATTTACTTCTAGGTTTTCTTTACCCGATGAACTGATTGCTATGCCGGATAGTTCGGTTAATTTCTTGTTTGCCTCTGTTAATTGCTTCTCATTGAAGGAGAAAACAAGGAACTTGTAGACAAGCTTTGAAGAATCCTCGAGTAATCCGTTGTAATCTTCCACTAGCTTGATTTGACCCTTCTCAAATCGTTCCTTGGCTGCTTGTCTCACCTGCTCTTCGGAAACATTTGAATTAGCTGTAGTGAAGATATCAACAATAAGTTCAATCCCCATCTCATAGTTTTCAGTATACGTACCTTGATCCGTATAGATTTCAAAATAAATACCGGTTTCATTTAAGACAGCTGTTATTTCCTTCGCCCGTGCTGTATCAATTTCGGCCTGATAGACGATTTCACCCTTTTTATTTCGGACTTCGGCCCCATTGGCACAAATGATATCGCAGGAGATACCTGCTTCCTGTATGACATATCGGGCTTCTTCATAGGATCTGCCTGTGGCAACCATGACTTCTATTCCCTGTTGTTGCGCATCCAAGATGGCTTGCTTATTGGCTTTACTGATTTCCTGATGTTCATTTAATAACGTACCGTCCATATCTGTTGTGATGCTTGTAATCATACCTGGTCACCTTCCTGTTGTTGAATATTCTTAATTTAGCCATTGTATCACGAAACATTTATCCCTTTGTACTGAATCCCCTCCCCCTTATGAATACCCTGGGAGAAATAGGGTATGAAAATAAAGAGTACATTTGTCGTCTACTATGTCAGGAGGGTTTATTCATGAGTAATCGTACATATTTGAACAAAGTGTTTTGGATTTCCGCTATTATTGTGTCCATTTTAGTTGTGTTTGGGGCTGTTTTCCCAAAACTTTTTGCTACAGGGGCAAACGCAGCCTTCAGTTTTACCACCTATTCGTTTGGATGGTTTTATCTCACCGCTGTGTTTTTCTTCGTGCTATTCCTTATATTCCTTATGGGAAGTAAATATGGAAAAATCCGTTTAGGAAAGGATGATGAACGTCCGCAATATCCTTTCTTCACCTGGATTGGCATGTTATTCTCGGCCGGGTTCGGGATAGGCCTTGTTTTCTGGGGAATCGCAGAACCAATGAGTCATTTCTTTGAGACCCCGATTCCGGGAGTGGAGCCACAAACAGAAGAGGCTGCACGTCTTGCAATGGGGTATTCCTTCTTCCATTGGGGCATCAGTCAGTGGTCAGTCTTTACGATTGTTGGACTAATCATTGCGTATTTTCAATTTAGAAAGGGTGAGAATGGACTCGTATCCACCTCCCTGTCTCCTATGATCGGTCCGGGGAAGCGTGCACAAGGAATTAAGAATACTATTGATATTCTGGCTGTCATTGCAACCGTCATGGGGGTAGCCACTTCACTGGGGTTAGGGATCCTCCAGATCAACGGAGGCTTGAATTCCGTATTTGGAATTAGTAACGGAACGCTGTCTCAACTTGTGATTGTGTTCATTTTACTTCTCCTATATTTAGCTTCCTCGACGACCGGCCTCGATAAAGGGATCAAGTGGCTCAGTAATCTAAATTTATCCTTAGCCCTTCTTTTAATGCTATTTGTATTTATTGTCGGCCCGACGGTATTTATACTAAACACATTCACTCTTGGAGTAGGTGACTATATTTCTAATTTCATCCGTTATAGTTTGCGGCTGACCCCTTACCAGGGAGGCACATGGGTACAGGATTGGACCATCTTCTATTGGGCATGGGTCATCGCTTGGTCTCCATTTGTAGGGGCATTCATTGCCCGTGTATCAAGGGGAAGAACGATAAGGGAATTTATCATCGGTGTCCTGGTTGTTCCCCCGCTGATCGCGCTTATGTGGATTGCTGTCTTTGGTGGAACAGCACTTCACCTTGACTTATTTAATGGCACCTCGATTGCTGAAGGGGTAAACAAAGATGTCACAAGCGCCTTGTTTACAACTTATGGGGAACTTCCCTTCACAATGGCTTTGTCCGTCATTTCCATCTTATTGATCTTTACATTTTTGATTACTTCGGCAGATTCGGCTACGTTTATATTAAGCAGTATGACAACGGGGGGAAGCTTGAATCCTCCAATGGTAGTGAAAATTGTCTGGGGAGTGCTCATTGCAGCGATTGCAGCTGTGTTGCTCCTATCCAGTGGACTCGAAGGATTACAGACCGCTTCCCTCGTCTCCGCCTTGCCATTCACCATTATTCTTATTCTGATGTGTGTGACCTTATTCAGGCTGCTCCGAAGCGAACTGAAAGGGAAGTCCCGTCCAACAAAAAAATGATCAAAGCGCCTGTCCTCTTGTTTATGAGGCAGGCGCTTTTTTCGTTACTATCAATTTCCCCATTCGAATGAAAGGGTTTTCACCTTTTGTTATAGAAGAATAGGGAGGATGGAGATTTTTTAAAGGGGGAGAAAAATGAAAGCAGTTATTTCATTATCAAACAGAATCATGCAGCGTTATTTGCCTGATCCATTTTTATTCGTTGTCATTTTAACACTGGCCGTATTTGGTTTTGGACTTATTTTTACCGAAAGCACGAGTCTCGAGATGGTTCAGTATTGGGGGAATGGCTTCTGGAGCCTTCTTGCCTTTTCCATGCAGATGGTTCTCGTCCTGGTAACAGGGTATGTACTGGCGAGCAGTCCGTTATTTAAGCGATTCCTTGGCTTTCTCGCTTCTTTTGCTAAGTCACCTGGGTCGGCGATTGTGATCGTGACCGTTGTGTCCATGATTGCAAGCTGGATCAACTGGGGTTTTGGCCTTGTGATCGGTGCATTATTTGCTAAGGAATTGGCAAAACGGGTAAAAGGCGTCGATTATCGCTTGTTGATTGCAAGTGCTTATTCTGGATTTGTGGTCTGGCATGCGGGATTTTCCGGTTCCATCCCATTGTCAATCGCGACGGAGGGTCACCCGTTTCAGGATATGATTGGTGTCATTTCTACAAGCGAGACCATTTTTGCCACATCAACACTCATCATTGTCTTAGCATTATTTATCATCCTTCCATTTGCGAACAGAATGTTAATGCCTTCTAAGGAAGAAACGATTACCGTGGATCCTTCTATCTTTCATGAGACGGCTTCCACTCTTGAGAAAGAAACGTTGACACCTGCTGATCGACTTGAAAACAGTATGATCTTATCGATTATTGTCGGAGTGCTCGGGATTGCCTTTTTGTTCTCCTACTTTGTACAAAATGGGTTTGCCATTAATTTAGATATCGTGAACTTTTTATTTTTATTTCTCGGTATTCTTTTCCACGGTACTCCCAAGCGCTTTCTTGCGAGTGTACAAGAAGCGATCAAGGGGGCAAGCGGAATTGTCATTCAATTCCCTTTCTATGCAGGAATCATGGGGATGATGACAGCATCTGGACTTGCTGTTGTCATGAGTGAAGCCTTTGTATCGATCTCAAATGATATGACCTTTTATTTCTTTGCCTTCCTTAGTGCAGGAATTGTGAATTTCTTTGTCCCTTCTGGCGGGGGGCAGTGGGCCGTTCAGGCTCCCATTATGCTCGATGCCGCCCAAACCCTTGATGCTTCTGTAGCCAAGACGGCTATGGCTGTTGCGTGGGGAGATGCCTGGACCAACTTGATCCAGCCGTTCTGGGCATTGCCAGCGTTAGCTATTGCTGGATTAAAGGCAAAGGATATCATGGGCTATTGTGTGATTATCCTCATCATCAGTGGGGTCGTCATTTCCTTAGGGTTATTATTCTTATAATAGAAAATGCAAAGCGCCATCAACTTTGACGGCGCTTTTGCTTGCAGTAATAAAAAAGCTGATCTCAGATGAGACCAGCCGTTATGTATGGAAATCATTATTTATATAGTCGATTATATTCTACCTGACGATGTCCCTTCTCTCTAGTTCCCCTTCTAGCATTTCAATAAATTCTTCTTCCAATCCTTCTTCCTGAGCTAGTTGATAGACATTAGCTAATTGCTCTTCTGTTAGCTTTGTTAAAGATGTCATCGCTTACAACTCCTGACTCTCCAAGGTATGAATTCTTAATACCCTCATAAACAAACGATAAACCTTATTTTCGAAATAAATAATTTATTTTTCAACTTTTTTTACTACTATTTGAACTTTTAAAAAACTTATGTAAAATAGAAAGATAGCGCTTTCTTCCAGTGTACACTATTTGAAAATTTTTTATTTAAACTTTATGTTTCACTTTCATACCCTTCGGGAATACCTACTGAGGAATACATAATCCCCCTTCCCGGAACTTACTATGGACAATTTTATATGTATGCATTAGAATGAATAATGTTTCATTTTCCGTACAACTACTTCTGAGGTGAATTTATGAATCAACAACATCGCTTTACACTAACCAGTCATTTACGATTTATCATCCCTTCCCTTTTGGGAGTTTTTCTATTTATGATACCAATTCCGGGGAAAGACGGAATTACGATTCCAATTGCGGTCTTATCGGGGCTTCTCCAGGATTGGATTGGAAGCTATGTCCCCGCAATTATGACAGGATTGATCATCCTTACTGTGATTGGAACGTTCATCACAAAGCTCATGCATCCAGACTTCATTGAAAAATCACCGTTTTTCACCAGTTTATTTGATGTAAGACCTGTATGGGCCGTTGTAAGAGTGGTAGGGGCCATATTTGCTGTTATGACATTATTTAAATTAGGACCTGAATGGGTTTGGTCAGATGCCACGGGTGGTCTTCTGTTGAATCCTGATGGCCTTCTTACGATTTTATTCTCTGTATTTTTATTTGCAGGACTATTTCTTCCATTATTATTGAATTTTGGTTTACTGGAATTATTCGGTGCCCTTCTAACAAAAATTATGCGTCCAGTATTTGGCCTTCCGGGGCGTTCTTCCATCGATTGTCTGGCTTCCTGGTTAGGTGACGGAACGATCGGGGTACTCCTGACAAGCAAGCAATATGAAGAAGGGTATTATACGAAGAAGGAAGCTGCGGTTATCGGTACGACCTTCTCTGTTGTGTCCATCACCTTCTGTCTGGTTGTCATTTCAGAAGTCGGACTTGGTGAATATTTCATTCCTTTCTATATCACAGTAGCCATCGCTGGGCTTCTTGCAGCTATTGTGCTGCCACGAATCCCGCCTTTATCCCGTAAGCCTGACACCTACTATAACGGACAAGAAGGCAAGAACACGATGGAAGTGATTCCGAAAGGGTATAGTCGTGTTGGTTACGGATATGAGCAAGCCCTTGTCCAGGCGAAGAATAATAACAGCGCATCTAAGTTCATCACTGACGGAATGAAGAATGTACTGGACATGTGGATGGGTGTTGCTCCAATCGTTATGGCGATCGGTACAACGGCTCTGATTGTAGCGGAGAATACGAAGTTTTTCGAATACATCGGTATGCCGCTTATTCCGATTCTTGAACTTCTTCAAATTCCTGAAGCAACAGAAGCATCCCGGTCCATTCTTGTCGGCTTTGCTGATATGTTCCTTCCAGCGATCTTTGGATCTGGAATCGAGAGTGAGTTGACACGCTTCGTGATTGCTTGTTTATCTGTTACACAATTAATTTACATGTCTGAAGTTGGTGGACTGCTACTTGGGTCCAAGATCCCGGTTAGTTTTAAAGATTTAGTCATCATCTTCTTGCAACGTACATTCTTAACGTTACTTGTGATTGTGGCGATTGCTCATATGATCTTTTAACGATAAAGAAACCCAGGTTCGAATCCGAACCTGGGTTTCTTTGTTTATTACTGCTTATGCTCCACTGGAAAGGTGACTTCCACTCGCGTTCCTTCATCTTCCTCTGACTCAATAAGAAGGGACCCTTTATGGTCTTCGATGATTTTCTGGCTAATGGTCAGACCGAGTCCCATTCCTTTCTCTTTCAAGGTAAAGAACGGTTCCCCCAGTTTCTTTAATCGGTCGGGAGGAATTCCTACTCCATGGTCCTGGATTGAAATGGTGAGAGTATTGCTCCGAATGACCCAGTCAACATCAATGTCACCCTCCTCCATAGATTCAATGGCATTTTTCAAAATATTAATGAATACTTGGATGCATTGATTCTTATCCCCGCATACATGCATAGGGGAAGATGGCACTTGAACGTTTAATGTAATCCCTTTGAGAAGGGCTTCATGCCCCATCACCTTGATGACATATCGGAGTACCTCACTCATATCAAAGAGCTTGTATTCTCTCATTTGAGGTTTGGATAAAATGAGTAATTCCCCGACAATCTGATTGATCCGGTCCATCTCAGAGGACATTACAGAAAGGTAATGGTCCGATACATGCTCATTTTCTTCCAACAGTTGAATAAATCCCTTGATACTTGTAAGGGGATTCCTGATTTCATGGGCAATACCAGCTGCAAGTTCCCCGACAACCGAGAGCTTCTCTTTTCGCAATAGCATTTCTTCGGCTATTTTCTGCTGGGAGATATCCCGTCCGATGATGACTAGCCCTTTTCTCGAATGGTTTGAATGAAACAATGGAACTTTAATGACATCAAAGGTCTTATATTCACCATTTGGGAGGTAGAAACCTTCTTCACCTCTAGTCACCTGTCTTACTTTCCAAGTCTCTTCATCGGAGTCGATACAGTAGTCTAAGGCGTCTTTAAAGAAGGGGACTAGCTTCGCAAGATCCCTGTCTGTCTTTCCTACATAATCGATTTCCTCTAAGTCATACAGCTTTCTGCCAAATTGATTGACCTTCAACCAGCGTCCTTCTCCGTCCTTGAAGCAAGCGAAGTCAGGCAGGGCATGAAGAAGGGTGGAAAGCTGGTTTTCTTCTTCCAATAATTTTCTATGGCTAACCATAAACGTCTTCCCCTCTTTCAACAGAAAGATGAGGACCACTACTCCCACTGTGACTGAAAGGAGGGTAAAGATGACGTTCCAGGGTTTTTCAAGCATGAGTACAGCGATGACCTGAAAAATGAATAGAGCCATCAAGGCTATTATTTTTTTGTAAAATGCGTGTTTCATTGTCTCCTTCATCAACGTCACCCGTCTCACTCTTTATTGGTTAAAATAGGTTAAATATATACGGTCCAATTGATGTTATATAAGATCTTCGCGACCAATTTGTGCTCTCTGAAACAACGTCATTGTCCTGAGAAGCACCATATAGTTCATATGTACCACCATCATAATTAAACCAAACCATCGATTCGTACCCATTGGTCTTATAGACAAATTGCATTTTATTCTCGTTCAGAATGGATGCTCATACTTCTAGTAATGGAACTTGTACCTGATAAACACTGCAAGAATGAGTGCCCTGGGTACGAATTTTCTCTTTATACAGAATAACTTCTGAATTTTAGCACAATTTAGAAGTTATTTCACCATTTTCTTCCACATAGGTAGGGCACTTCATTATGATTATAGCACTAGCCTTCTATTTCTGTAAGTATCTGTCACTTTTTGTCGGAAATGCTCATGCATAATTGGATGGTACCTTTTTAACAAATTTCTCAAAAAAAAAGAAGCTGACAACCTTTATAGCGGGCCGTCAGCTTCTCTTCACTCATTACTTCGTTTTTAATTTATCTAACATATCAGCTGTCATCTTAGCTAAATCATATTCTGCCTTAAAGCCCCATTCCTTCATGGCTGCACTGGAATCGATCGCGTCGGGCCAGCTCTTTGCAATGCTTTGTCGAACGGGATCCACGTCATAATCTAGCCTAAAGTCCGGTTGATGAACCCGGATGGCTTTTGCGATATCTTCAGGCGCAACGCTCATAGCAGAAACATTAAAGGAATTCCGGTGCTCAAGCTTTGATCCATCAGCTTCCATCAGATCAATGATGGCGTTAAGGGCATCGGGCATATACATCATATCCATGTAAGTACCGTCACCGATATAGGAAGTATACTGATTGTTCTTGATTGCTTCATAATAAATTTCTACAGCATAATCCGTCGTTCCGCCACCTGGAAGCGTTTCATATGAAATCAGGCCAGGAAAACGAAGCCCTCTTGTGTCCACTCCAAATTTCGTGAAGTAATAATCAGAAAGAAGCTCGCCTGACACTTTATTTACTCCGTACATAGTAGTCGGACGCATAATGGTGTCCTGAGGAGTTGAATCTTTAGGCGTTGTTGGACCAAATGCACCGATTGAACTTGGTGTAAAGAATTGACACTCTAACTCCCTTGCCGTTTCAAGGGCATTCACTAATCCACCCATGTTCAAATTCCATGCAAGTAGCGGCTTCGCTTCTGCAGTTGCAGATAAAAGAGCGGCTAAGTGAATAATGGTATCCACATTGTTCGTTTTAGCTATATCAAACATCTTTTCGGCATTGGTGACATCAAGCTGTTCAAATGGACCATTCTTTACGACCGGACTATCCGTTTCACGAATATCCGTTGCAATTACGTTATCTGAACCATATACTTCACGAAGCTTATTGGTGAGCTCAGAACCGATTTGTCCCAGTGCACCTGTTACTAAAATCTTTTTCATCGTCTTTCCTCCTGCATTTACCTTTGGTGATCAATCATATTGACAGGGCTGACTGCTAAGACAGGCCCTGTCCCAAATATGTGTATACTTTGATTAAATAATGTCCATTTCTTTGCCGACTTTTTCATAAGCTGCAATCGCTTGGTCAAGCATGTCCTTCGTATGTGCGGCTGAAGGCATATTTCTCACACGACCTGCTCCTCTTGGTACTGTTGGGAACACGATGGATTTCGCATAAACCCCTTCTTCATAAAGGCGTTTACTGAAGTCCTGTGTCGCTTGTTCTTCACCGATGATAACAGGAGTAATAGGTGTCTCACTGTTTCCGATGTCAAAGCCAAGCCTCGACAGCTCTTCTTTCAAGTAACGACTGTTTTCCCACATATTATCTTGAAGCTCTGTAGAGTTCATGATGAGATCAAGTGCTTCCGTACAAGCTGTCACATCTGCAGGTGTCAGAGAAGTTGAGAATAGGAATGGACGTGAGCGAACCTTTAACCAATCAATCAGGTTTTGAGTTCCTGCTACGTACCCACCGACTACTCCAATCGCTTTCGATAACGTACCCATCTGGAAGTCTACTTTGTCAGAAAGTCCGAAGTGCTTAACTGTTCCCGCACCTTTTCCAAGGACACCAGAACCATGGGCGTCATCTACATACGTCATGATATCAAATTCTTCAGCAATCTCTACGATTTCAGGAAGCTTACATACATCCCCGTCCATTGAGAATACTCCATCTGTAATAATCATGATTTTGTTGTACTGACCGGACTCCTTCGCTTCTTTCGCTTTCGCACGAAGATCTTCCATATCTGAGTGGCCAAAGCGGATAACCTTTGCCTTTGATAAACGACAACCGTCAATAATCGACGCATGGTTCAGCTCATCAGAAAGGATGGCATCATTCTTATCCATCACCGCTGAAATGGCTGCCATGTTGCAGTTGAATCCTGATTGAAACGCAATCGCTGCTTCTGTTCCTTTGAACTTTGCAAGCTTTTCTTCCAGTTTCACATGAAGGTCCAGCGTACCATTGATTGTTCGAACGGCTCCAGATCCAACCCCGTATTCTTTTACAGCTTCAATTGCTACTTTCTTAAGACGTTCATCTGTAGCAAGTCCAAGATAGTTATTGGAAGAAAGATTCACAAGCTTTTTTCCATTAATCGTAATCACAGGCCCATTTGCACCTTGCAATGGATCGATTTCGTTGTATAATCCACGTGATTTTAAATCTTCAAGATTTTCTTGTAAAAAATGATCTAATGTCTTACTTGTCATGTACTCGTCCTCCCGTTATGTAAGCGTTTCAAAAACAAATGTCCACTCCAAAAATACATTATTTATCAGTTGACCCTTTGTGTTCTCTAATGATTATTCTGCTTTTTAGTTTAACATGTTTTTTGGTGATGGACAAAAAATATCTTCGGTTTTTGCATATATGTTAGTGTTCCCTTTATGGATAAAAAACTGCCATTTTTTTAATTATCATGTGTACCAAATAAATGTTGGTGCCATAATCGAATGAAAAATACTCTGTTCAATTAGATTGGAGCTTGCTTGTATAGAGGAAACCTTCAAAAAAATAAATGGATCTTCTGGATCAGTGGGATATGAAAATATGGTCCGTTCCTTTCCGCTCCAGGCACTTGCTTTCCGGCGGGGAGGAAGTCGAGCACCTTCCGTTCCCCTCACCATCTATCGCACACACTCATTGACAGAGCCTTGGCAGCTCCTATGTTAGATAACAACAATCTTTACGAGGAGAGCGAAATAAAAAAATGAACAAAAGTCATCACTTCTGTTCATCTTTTTATTATGATTGTAGAAGTCTTTGCTCGAGTACTGCTTCATGCATTCTTCTTAATGCCATATCAACCCGCTCTTTTGGACAGGCGATGTTCATTCGGACAAAGGGTTGTCCACTTTCACCGAATTTGAAGCCTTCATCAAATTTCACTCTGGCTTTCTCTAAGAAGAATCTGCAAAGTTCTTCACCTTTCATTCCTAACCCGTTGCAGTCGATCCAGATAAGGTGCGTGGCTTGAGGCTGGATGGCTTTCAGTTCGGGGAGGTGTTGTTCTAAATAATTCAGTACGTACTTTTTATTTTCTTCGAGAACCATTAAAAGCTCATTGAGCCAAGGTTCACCATCCTCATAGGCCGCAATCGTACCTTCGATTCCAAATACATTTGGTCTCATCAGGCCATAACCTGTTAGCTTTTCTTGATACTTTTCTCTTAAGGTTTTATTCGGTATGAGCAGAATGGATGTTTGAAGACCGGCAATGTTAAACGTTTTACTTGGAGCTGCGCAAACTATGCTTCTCTCCGCTAGGCTTTCATCTGCTTTAAAAAGTGGGAGATGTACATTTCCTCCGTAGACTAAATCTCCGTGCATTTCATCAGATATGATCCAGAGATCATGCCGCTTGGCAATATCACCGATCTTTACCAATTCCTCCTGCGTCCACACCCTTCCTACAGGGTTATGGGGACTGCAAAGTATAAGCACCTTAGTCCTTGGCTGGCTCGCTTTTGCTTCCAAATCGTCAAAGTCAATGGTATAAACTCCATTCTCATAGAGCAATGTATTGTTCATGACCGAACAGCCATGGTTTTCGATTGTACTGTAAAAAGGATAATAAACGGGATCTTGAATGATTACACCGTCTCCAGGTTCCGTTAATACGGACAACAATACATTGATCCCTGGAATGATTCCCGGGCTAAAGCTGATCCACTCTTTGTCTATTTCTATATGGAAACGTCTCTCCCACCATGACAGAATGGACTCAAAGTATCGATCGCTAAACGTGGTATAGCCGTAAATCCCATGTTGAGCCTTCTTGTTCATTGCTTCAACAATGGCGGATGAAACTTGAAAATCCATGTCTGCTATACACATAGGGATCACATCCCCGTCAGGAAACGACCATTTAACAGAGTGTGTATTCGTTCTCTCGATGCAATCATTCCAATTCATATCCTAATGCCCCTCTCAAATTGACCTTTCTTTACTTTATACTAGATTATGGTCCTAGTGAATACCCCCATAATGAATAGGGGTTTTCATTTACTCCATTGTAAGTATGAACGCCTAGAACATTACTTCTTAACAGCTTTTTCCGCCATTGCTTTTCGATTCACATGCTTCAATCCTTCTCGTTTACTCAGCGGGGAAAGCTCCTCTGATTCAATGAAACGCATGACCGCTTCAGGATTCGTCTTTGAATACTCCCTCAGCGCCCAACCGATTGCCTTCTGGATAAAAAATTCCTTTGATTGATTATGCATAAGTATATATCTAAATAGACGGTCTTCATCCGTCTTTTCCTTATATTTCAGTTGATACAAAATGGCGATGCGGTTCAACCACATATCACTGGAGTGAACCCATTTCTCTAAGTATGTGTCATCTTCTTCACTTTGATAGATTTCCCCTACGTGATGGGGACCAATATGATCAATCGTGTCCCACCAGGACTTCGTCACAATCAATTCCTCCAAAAGAGGAAGATGTTCTTTTGTTAAATTTCTTGAATGTTTACCAATTAGGGCAAGAGCGATGTATTGGCATTCTCTTTGAGGCAGAGACCAAAGGGAACGAACTATGTCGGGCAATTCTTCAATGGGTGGTTTGCCGTTTTCCTTTAGGAAGTCCCTCAGCAAAGCATTGCGCTCTGGCGTCCTGATTCCATAGAACTGAAATTGATTTCTCATATAAGCTTCCATGGCTTCTTGATTCTCACTGTTTTGATGATTTTTCAATAGGGCAATCATTTTATCCGAATACTTATGACTCATGGGATGTTTCCTCCTTTTGGACCCGTTCCACACATTTAAAACAACAGCTTTTCCCATCCTCTATTTGAACACCGTTAAAGAAACCGTCTAAACAATAGAGGGGCTTTTGACAGAGATAACAGTAGTCTACTAGTTCTTTCATTCCTTAACCGCTTCCTTCTCATAAAATTAACCATCTTGTTTGTTCACCTATCGAACATCTCCCGTCAGCCTGACCTCTATTTCATAGTTCTTCCTTTTGTGGTAAAAAACCTTTTTGCAAGCGAAAAAAGACAACCCCTTAGCTTGCTAAAGAATTGTCTCTTTTGGTCATTTGTCTCATGAGGAAGAAATGTAACAGTTTTTTACTTTGAGGTAATGAAAAGCCAACGATGGACCCGAGTCCTAATGCAATGATGACAGTGCCGATTCCAACCGGTCCACCAAGTAACCAGCCGAAGAAGAACACGAGGACTTCCATTCCATTTCGCACCCACTGAATTTTCCATCCCGTCTTTTCCACAACCAACAGCATCAGGCTATCCCGGGGACCTGCTCCGAGATCGGCTGAAACGTACAGACCGATTCCATACCCTATCACAATAATCCCGATAGCAAAGACAATGGCTTGTGCCATGAGGGATTGAGGATTAGGGAGTACAAAATTAAATAAATCTATGAAAATTCCAATTAATAACATATTGATGAACGCACCGGCTTTGGGCAATGACTTGGTTCCAATGCCTGTTGCAAACAGGATGATAAAGCCCACAATAATAGACCAGGTGCCAATGGTCAGCCCGAGCTGCTTGAACAACCCATAATGAAACACATCCCAAGGCCCGATTCCAAGATCTTTTCCTTTAATCGTCAAGCTTATGCCAAACGAAAGCACAAGAAGACCCACAAAGAAAAATGACCAACGTAAAATCTTTTCTCTATTCATGAAAATCCCTTCCTACACCATAGTCAGTTCCGATAATACCCGGATAACTGTATCACAGAATCCTGAACAAAAAAATTTCATAAAACCTATGGGGTTGGTGGGGTTTTCGAGCAAATATGTTCATAAAAGACTGTAGTTCCTGCATTCAGTTTACCTCGAATGATCCTCTTCAACCATCTCAATGATTTCACCATCTGGACCATAGAAAAAGGCCACTTTCCAGCCATTTTCAAGAACCAGAGGTCCTTCGACAGGCGATAATCCTTCCTTCATTAAAAGGCCAATCTCCGTTTCAAGGTCATCCACTTCCAAAGCTAAATGAAGAAATACCCCCTTCGAAACGCTATCCTTTCCACTTTCTTCTATGAGTTCCAATCGACAATCCTCCTTTTTCAAAAATAGGATTTTCTCACTGCCCCATTGAAATTCCATTTCTTCCTTAAATCCAAAGTACCTTTGATAGAATTCATTGGACCGTCTTAAGCTGTTCACAGTCATCCCAACATGATGAAGTTTCATATTCAATCTCCTTACAAAATGATATTCATATCTCCAAACTCATGCCATTTATAGTTTTTCTCTAAAGCTAGTTGATAGGCATTCATTAGTTTCTCCTCAGAAATAAACGCCTTTAAAAGATCTAAGTGACTTGCTTCAGGTTCGTGCAGACCAGTAATAAGACCGTCTACGATTTGAAGAGTCGTTTCTCCTGATATATATAAATTTGTTACTCCTTCAGATGTCTGCAGCCGTTCAAATTCTGTCATGACGGTCTCAAGAGCTCGAACCACCGTCGTTCCCACCGCAATGATCCGTTTTCCAGTATTCTTTGCCTTGAGGATTTTCTCCACCGCCCTTTGGCCAACATGATAGTATTCAGGATGGTTTTTCGGTGTTGGCCAGCGGTCATCTCCGTAATAACTTAGGCCTGCATGAAGCTGGATAAACACAATTTCAATTCCTTTCTCTTTTAAGCCTTGTAACAGACTCCACGAAAAAGCTCTTCCAGCAGAGGTCATCTCTACAGACCCAGGCACTGATCCATATACCGTCTGATAATAATCAAGTGGCCACGGGGCATCGATATACTCATAACGGATTGGCTCTCCATGCTTGTAAATAAAATCAAGTAGCTCACTGCCACTTCTGTTGAATTCCAACTGTACAAGTGGTCTTTCACTGCCTTCACCCTTCAAGACCGCCGTAACACCTTCTGAAAAAGCAATCGAAGCACCCGCTTGATAGAAGTCTCCAAGGATGAGGGCATCCCACCTGCATTCACTTCTTTTTCGGGAAAGGCGAACTTCGACAGGTTGTTTTCCTTGATTCCCTTTCAGTGAAGCGGGGAGGGTCCTGCTGTTATTTAAAACCAGTACGTCCCCCTTATTTAAATAGTCCAGTAACTGTTTAAACCTTGTATGTTCACACATCCCGTTCTCCCGGTTCAATACCATTAGCTTTACGTCATCTCTCTCAAGCCCCTGAAGTTCAATAGGAGTCGTCGCATTCAGACGGGGAGGAATGTGGAAGGCATTCGCCAACTCATTCATGCTCCCCACGTCCATCCCACTCATATTCCTGTGCTTCAAATCTCTTTCCGTTTTCACTCAAGGATTCATCAGAAGCAAGGTATAAAAAGACATGAAGATGATCAATAGGGGCAGCAAGGGGATAATCACAACTCGGGACGGCTTTGTCGTGCATATCCGTATCCATTTCCCCTGGATCAACCATGTTCACCCTTATACCTGATTCACTTAACTCGTCAGCCCACGTTTGAGTTAAGCCTTCAACCGCAAATTTCGAAATACCGTACGCTCCCCATTCAGCAAACCCTGTTTTACCCGCTTCGGATGTTAAATTAATGATGGACCCACTCCCCCTGCTGATCATACCGGGCAGGACTCTTTTTGTTACTAGAAATGGATTCAACGTATTGATTCTTAGCACCTCAAGGAACTCCTCCTCAGGATAATCTACCAGTAGACGGGGACCAGGACCAAACACGGAAGCATTATTAAACAACACATCCACACTGCCCCATGCTTCTTCCGTTACCGATACAAAACGATCAACATCCCTGGCATCCGAGACGTCAGCCTCCAATGCCACAACTTCTGCCCCCAACGTTTTCAGTTCTTTCTCAACTTCCATAAGCGGCCCGAGGTTTCGTGCACAAATTGCAACCTTTGCCCCTTCTTCAGCGAATTTAACTGCTAGTGCTCTGCCCAGTCCTTTTGAAGCACCTGTTATCATGACTACTTTATTTTTAAACATATCCATTCTCCCTTCATTCCTTTTGTTACTCTCAGTTTATGAACTATTCAGAGATGACGAATCGTCCATTAGGGTTCGTAAAGAATAGAAAATTAGATGTAGCACTCTTTCAGCCTTTTGATGTATTTTCAAAAAACACGAACATTAATACTGGAAATTTAATTTATATTCGTGTTACAATAAGGTTGAAAATATATAGAGCAGTGACTGGCGAAAATGTGGAATCAACCACAAGGGAGCTGCGAATTTTACGAAATATAAGCCATTAGCCGTTCGCCTGGGCAGAAGGCAAGGGGGAACCCTTGTCTTTTTTTACTATAATCAGGAGGGATTGCAGTGGAACCACTAGTATTAGACGGGAAGCTTGTAGCATCTGAGGTAAAAGAAAGCCTAAAGTCGAGAGTCACTTTATTAAAAGAGAAGGGAATCACTCCATGTCTTGCTACCGTGCTCGTAGGAGATGATTCATCTTCTGCTACGTACGTAAAGATGAAGGGAAATGCCTGTCGGAAAATCGGGATGGAGTCAAGAAAAATCCACCTTCCAAAGGAAACGACAACGGACGAGCTTCTAGACGTGATCAAAGAGCTTAATGATGACACTTCTGTTCATGGCATACTCTTACAGCACCCCGTTCCTCATCACATTGACGAACGAGCTGCCTTTGAAACGATCTCGATTGAAAAAGATGTTGACGGGGTCACAAGCCTCGGTTTCGGTCAAAATTCGTTAGGGTTTGGTGAATATCCATCCTGCACCCCAGCAGCAATCATGAGCATCATTGATTATTACGGAGTGTCACTTGAAGGAAAACACGCTGTCGTTGTTGGAAGAAGTCCTATTCTCGGAAAACCTGTTTCCATGATGTTATTAAACCGGAACGCAACGGTGACGACTTGCCATTCCTATACAGAGAAACTCCCAGAGATTCTGGCTGCTGCAGATATCGTAGTGGCTGCTGTTGGCAAAGCTAAGTTCATTCAAGGGGACTGGTTAAAAGAAGGGGCAGTCGTTCTTGATGCAGGCTATAACAAAGGGAATGTCGGGGACATTGATTATGAGGCATGTTATGAAAAGGCCAGTGCCATTACCCCTGTTCCTGGTGGAGTCGGCCCTGTTACCATTTCCATGCTTTTAAAACAGACTGTTGATTCTGCCGAGAAATCCGGTCCTGTTCTTCAAAATTCATAAACCATTATCCTTTAAGAGACTCCCTTGGGTAACCGAGTGGGTCTCTTTTTTTTATCCCTCACTTATTTTTTCTGTCTATCGGGAGAGAATGGTAAGGAATAGAATGCTAAAGGAGCGTACAAATGGACTCTCAACAACACAATGCTTTCTCCCAAACACCAGAGCCATACTGGAGGGAAACAGCTAAACTCCCCCTATTTAAGAAACTTGATAAAAATATAAAAGTAGATGTAGCCGTAGTTGGAGGTGGGATTGCAGGTATCACCACTGCATACTTGTTAGCTAAAGGCGGTAAAAATGTTGCCCTTATAGAGGCAGACCACTTATTGAACGGAACAACCGGACATACAACCGCTAAAATCTCCGCTCAACATGGATTGATTTATGATGAGCTCATCCAGCATTTCGGAGAAGAATTTGCAAAGAAATATTACTTGTCACAATCAAAAGCTCTTCAGTTTATCAGGGACACCATTTCCAGCGAAAACATCGATTGTCATTTTTCTGAGGAAGACTCCTATGTTTATGCGACTACGAAACAGTATGAAGAGAAGATTGAAAAGGAATATGAGGCGTATCAGAAGTTAGAGATCAATGGAGAGATCATCAGGGAACTTCCTCTCGATCTAGTCATCAAAAATGCAGTCGTCATGAAAGGCCAAGCTCAGTTTCATCCTCTGAAATATCTTAAAGCCTTGATTGAATCATATACAGGACTGGGTGGACAAATCTTTGAAGGCACAGCAGCCAAAACCATTAATGAAGGTACGAACACTCAGGTTGTGACCGTAGACGGGTACCATCTGGACGGCGAGCACGTAGTCATCTGTTCTCACTTTCCTTTTTATGATGGAATGGGCCTTTATTTCACGAAAATGCATGCAGAACGCTCGTACATCCTTGGAGTGAAAGCCAAAAAGGACTACCCTGGCGGCATGTACATCAGTGCGGAAGACCCTATCCGTTCCTTGCGCTCTGAAATCGATGAAAATGGAGAAAAACTCATTTTGATCGGGGGAAATAAACACAAAACAGGGCAGGGAAAAGATACAATGGATCACTATAAGGCATTACAGGAATTTGGGGAAGAAGTGATGGGCGTAGAGGAAGTCCGTTATCGCTGGTCGGCACAGGACTTGATCACATTGGATAAGGTGCCATACATCGGCAAGTTGACAGAAAAACACCCTTCAATTTTTGTGGCAACAGGCTTTAATAAATGGGGAATGACATCTGGTACGCTTGCCGGTCAGATTCTCTCGGATCAGATTTTAGGAAATCACCATATTTATGCTGACGTATACACTCCATCCCGGTTTGTCGCAGACCCGAGCATCAAGCATTTCTTAAAAGAGAATCTAAATGTTGCCGGACAGCTCATGAAAGGGAAACTTCAAATCCCATCGAAGAAGCCCCAGGAGCTTCAAAATGGAGAAGGCGATATCGTGAACTTGAACGGACGCCGCTGCGGAGGATACAGGGACGAATCAGGAAGACTCCACATCGTCGATACAACGTGCACCCACCTGGGCTGCGAAACAGAATGGAACCACGGAGACCACACGTGGGATTGCCCTTGTCACGGCTCCCGCTTCTCAATCGACGGGGACGTCATCGAAGGCCCCGCCAAGAAACCTCTCACAACATTTGAAGCAAACGAGTGAGTTGGGGACTGCCGTTTTTTGTCGAATATAGCCTGGGAAATAAACAGAGTAGCCAAGACATTTGACATATTTTGTCGCTTTCCATAGAAGAATATTTCCTATTTTAATCCTCACACTATAAATGCTTGAGTTACTAATTTGGGAGGGAATCTGTATGGGACGAACAAAAAAAGGAAACCGCAATGCTCAAAGTAATACAAATGCTAAAAAAGGAAATCGAACAAGTTCTGAATTAGTCGAGTTTACAACGGGGCAAGCGAATACCAAGAAAAACCGACCACAAAAGTAAGAACACACAGCATGAATAAAAAAATTAACCAGAAGCGAGAAGGACCTAGACTCCATTGCTTCTGGTTATTCTTTTTCATTCCTTCAGTTTCTCTTTACTACAGATAGAGGAATCCTCCGTCCCACCTCGAATATGTAGAGATGAAAAGGATGAGGAGGAATACAAATGGATGAACACATGCTATTTCAGCAAATGGAATTTATCCGCATGCGTACGGTAGCTGCTCTAGAAGCAACAACAGAACAACAAGCAGATGAGATCCCTGATGGATTTAAAAATTCGATTCGATGGAACCTGGGTCATATCTTATTATCCCAGGAAAATCTGCTATACTCCTTTGTAGATGAAAACGAACATAGATCACTTCCACCAGAGTATGGGGAGTTATTCGGCTTCCATACAAGCCCTGAAACCTGGAATACTCTCACCCCACCTACGTTGAAGGAGCTTCGTGAAAAACTCGAGGCACAACCGAAGCGTTTGAAAGAAGCTTTCTCCAGCCGCCTTGACGAGGTAGGCAAGAAACCATTTGTTCTTGGAGGGAACACGACATTGACCACTTTAGGCGAAGTCTTATCATTCGCTAACTGGCATGAGGGCTTACATCAAGGAACCATCACATCGATTAAAAGGGTACAAGGGATTGAAAACCTTTGGGAAAAGGTCGAAGAGAAGGTAGAACGGTAAAAAAATAGACATGGCGGCTTTTATTGGCTGCCATGTCTTTCACTTACCATGAAACAATACTAAAAAATCTCCATACCCCTCTTCTTCAAGCTCCTCTTTCGGAATAAATCGTAAGGAAGCTGAATTGATGCAATACCTGAGACCCTTGGGACCTGGCCCGTCCGTGAATACATGTCCGAGATGCGAATCAGCCTCCCTGCTCCTTACTTCTACTCGTGTTGAACGGTGGGAAAGATCGTATTGTTCTTTGACACTCGCATCCATGACAGCTTTTGTAAAGCTGGGCCATCCACACCCACTATCATATTGATCTTTCGAAGTGAATAGTGGTTCCCCTGATACAATATCCACATAAATCCCTTCTTTGGTGTTATTCCAATACTCATTTTTGTAGGGTGGTTCCGTACCATCTTCCTGCGTGACGAAATATTGCATTTCCGTTAGCTGTCCCTTTAAATAAGACCGATCCTTTGGCCAATACTTCTTCAGGAAGTCCTCTCTACTCCGCTTGTAAAGGGCATATCGGAACGCATTTTTCCTGTGGAAATCCTGATGATATTCTTCTGCACGATAAAACGGTCGGGCCGGCAGAATTTCCGTCACAATGGGTTGAGTGAATAGACCACTACTTTCCAGCTCTTTCTTAGATAATTCTGCCAGACTTCTCTGAGTATCATTGTGATAGAAGATAGCTGTCCGGTAAGAACTTCCCCGGTCCTTAAATTGTCCTCCCGGATCGGTCGGATCAATTTGTTTCCAATAGAGATCAAGAAGCTTCTTATAAGGAAAGACGATTGGATCGAATGTGATTTGTACCGCTTCACAATGATCACCATCACCCGATGTCACTTCTTTGTATGTCGGATCTTCTGTGGTCCCTCCTGTGTAACCGGATATAATGCAATCGATCCCATCTTTCTCCTCAAAAGGTTCCACCATACACCAAAAACAGCCTCCGGCAAATGTAGCGATTTCCATCTCAACACCCTTTCGTTTCACATGAAACATCATGTATTTGTCGCCTATCTCATATAAACTTACCCCTCAAAATAAAGGTGATAATGGTTTTGACACCCAGGGTTAAAGGACGAATGACAGTTTGGACAAACCGATTGGCAATTCATATATTGTAAAATCGTCAACTCACCTTTACATGCTCCACAAAGGATCGCTTTCGTGTTCCACTCATCCGCCGACCAGAGAATGGGGTCATGATCTGCAACTTCATCATGGCATGTATGACAAGGGAAATACGTATTACAGCATTTGAATTTTATCGCTATGATATCCTTTTTCGTTCGATAATGCTTACATCTTGTTTCAGTATCTACTTCTACACCACATACCGGAATCAATTTTTCAGTCATGGTCTTCCTCCCTATCTGAGTATACAGTCCGATTTCGATCGTCATGATTGATTTTCCTGCTTATAAAGAATCTATTATTCTATCTGTACTATACAACGATTAACAAGAGAAAGGGAGGGGGAAGATTCTTGAAGTTGTGGTATTTGGAAAACCGGGTAGAAGGAAAAAGGGACTGTTACCACTTCAAGTCGTAACAGTCCCTTTTTCTTTAATGTATATGTTCTAATATGCCAGTTAGATCCTTGTAAACAAAGTCAGGTTTTACTCCTAATTCATCCATCACTTTATCCTGGCGATTGATCCAGGCGGTGTTGAATCCAAAGTTAGTCGCCCCTGCTATATCCCAAGGGTTGGAAGACATAAACAAAACTTCTTCCCTTTTGACTTCCAGTTTTTTAAGGACAAGCTGATACGCCATAGGGGTCGGTTTGAACTGCTTGACTTCATCCACAGTTAAAACCTTATCCAGCAAGTGACTAAACGAAGACTGTTCCACTAATGGTGAAAGCATATCCATGGAACCATTTGAAAAAATGGCTGTTTGATAAGGTTTGAGCTTTTTTAATACACTCTCTACTTCTTCGTAATGAGTGAGTTCTAAATAAGCATCCAATAAACCCTTCTCTTTTTCCTCAGTAAGGTCGACGCCAGTTTGCATACAGGCGTAATGAAGGGCGTCCTTCGTGATGGAGAAAAAGGTTGTATAGGTTCCCATCAGCTGACGCAGGAAACTATACTCTAATTGCTTCTGGCGCCACACCTGGCTGATTTCCTCCCCCTTATCAGGGAAAAGATCGTTGCATTTTTCAATAACGGAATGGACATCGAACAACGTTCCATACGCATCGAACACAAACGCTTTTATATTCAGATTCGACATACATAGCCTCCTCACAGATTCTTCTTTTATAATAGACTAATTTTTAATAATTAAACGTTTGCGTGCCTTTTAGAGAAGCAAGCGGATTCGTTTCATATCTCTTCTTTATGTGGTATATTACTTCGCGTATCTAAGCATATATTGGAGGTGGTCAAAGATGACTGCAGATCAACACGCACAGGCATCTCCTTCACATAGGAAGACGATTCTCTTCTTGAGTTTAACGATTTGGCTAGTAGTCATGAATACGACTATGTTCAATGTAGCCCTACCAAACGTCTTAAAGGATTTCTCATTAGCACCATCTGAAGGGGCCTGGATTGTATCGGGCTATTCCATCGTCCTCGCCATCTGTACCATTACGTACACCCGACTGGCAGACTATATACCAATCAGGCGCTTACTTATTCTAGGTATTTCCATATTCGGAATTGCATCATTGACGGGCTTTTTCGCTCATTCCTTTGCCTGGTTATTGCTTTCCCGTCTATTTCAAGCAGCAGGGGCTGCAGCCATCCCTGGCTTATCCATGGTGTTTGCCGGGCGCTTCATCCCCATGGCAAGGCGTGGTCGGGCACTTGCGATGATTGCTTCTGCATCTTCCCTTGGATTTGGATTAGGTCCCGTTGTAGGCGGTGTGATCACGGACTATTTAAATTGGAATTATTTATTTTTAATTACGCTATGTGTCCTAGGAATGATCCCGGTTCTATACCGGACTTTGCCGGATGAAACGACTAAAAAAGGATATTTCGATGTCTGGGGAGGCTTACTCACCGGGATCGGAATCACGTTCTTTCTCTTATTTATTTCTACGTTCCATTGGTATTATTTCGCAGGAGCTGTCGTATTTTTCGGTGGATTATGGGTCCGGATCCATAAAATCGATATCCCTTTTATTCAGCCAAGTTTGATTCGGGACAAAGGATACCGTCAGATTCTCTATATGAGCTTTCTTGGCTTTGTCACCCACTTCGCGATCTTGATCGTCATGCCCCTTATGCTTCAGCATGTATTTGGCAAAAATCCGACAGCAGTTGGATTTATCATATTCCCGGGTGCAATGTTATCAGCAGTGGCGGCCATTTACGTAGGTAGATTAATCGACAAGTATGGGAATATCCGAGTGATGTTTCTCGCTCATATTCTTCTCATCCTTTCGACTGTCATCTTTTATCTCTTATCGCCACAGAGTGAATATATGATTATGTTAGCGTACATGTTTACAAGTTTCGGGTTTTCAAGTCTTTCTTCAAGCTCGACCAACGAAGTGTCGCGTGTTATGAGCAAAGAACTGACGGCATCAGGAATTGGCATGAAGCAGCTTATCCACTACGTAGGAAGTGCGTCAGGTTCCGTCCTCGGTGGTATCATAGTAGAAATGGGCGGAGCAGATTTCCCAGTAAGATCTTTTCAGAATACCTTCATGGTTCTGATCGGATTGATGACCCTATCCCTTTTCCTCCTGTTTCGATATCAGCAGCGAATCAAACATCCATAAACCCAAGTCCAGGCAGATTTCTGTCTGGACTTTTTTGTTCTTTGCTTTATGTAATAGACTCTTTTCATAAACTTGCTATTGAAGGTAGCGAGTGGTGGTTGATTTCCGCTGCAGGTGCTCGCTTTCCGCGGGGCGTGAGTTGAGCCTCCTCGGGCTCTGCCCTGCGGGGTCTCAACTTTCACGCAATTCCCGCAGGAGTCGAGCACCTTCCGCTACAATCAACTTTCTAAGCATGAGGACTAATCTACTACCATACACGGCTAGAAAACATCACTTTTCAACCTGTGCTGTGGTCGATTTTAGCTTGAATAGTAAAATACTTTTGCATTCGTTTTTTTGTCGATATTATGCTCTGTCACCACATCTCTTTTAGATGGTGAGGGGAACGGCGGAGACTCCTGCGGAAAAACGGGCGTGCCGAGACCCCGCAGCGAATGCGAGGAGGCTCGGCCGTTCGTCCGCCGGAAAGCGTAGCCGTTCCCCTCACCATCTATCGCACACACTCATTGACAGAGCTTTAGCAGCTCCTATGATAGAAAACAACAACTTTTGCGAAAATAGCCATGTAAAAAAAGCAAGCGATCTTTTCGCAAGTGGATTCCCACGCGGCCGTTAGGGGTATAGTAAGAAAAAACAGTAGAACAGGGGAATTCATTTGAAGACAAAGAAAAAATGGTATAAGAAAAAAAGCTGGTGGATCGGTGGGGTCATCATCCTGATTCTCACGACCGTCATGATTTATCACCGGGTAAAGCCCTTGCCACCAGGCATCTCCTACGCGAGTGACACATATACCATTCCAGAAAAGGACGTAGAGTTCCTATACGACCTCACTTACCAGAAGGATGGGAAAGAACAACATGATCAATCCATCTTTAATGAAATGTACAAAAGCATTGAAAATGCGGAAGATTTTCTGATATTGGACTTATTTTTAGTTAACGGCTATACAAAGGGTGATCGCGATTACCCTCAAATCAGTGAAAAATTATCCCGTACTATCAAGGAACAGATGAAGAAGAAACCAGATTTAAAAGTCGTCTTTATCAGTGATGTTGTCAATACCACTTACGGATCACATATTGCTAAGCAAATTGAACCGCTAGAAGACCTCGGGGCTGAAGTCGTCTTCACCGACCTTAACCGTCTCAGGGATCCCAACATCCTCTATTCAGGGGTGTGGAGAACTTCTTTAGGCTGGTTTGGCCAGGACGGTTACGGATGGCTGCCGAATCCGATGGCACCTTCAGCACCGAAGGTCACTATGAGATCATATTTGAAGCTGTTGAATATTAAAGCCAATCACCGAAAAGTTGTCATAACAGAAAACGAAGGACTCATTCTTTCTGCCAATCCCCATGATGCCAGTGGCTTTCACTCGAATATCGCGTTCAAAGTGAAAGGAGACATCATTAAGGATATGGTGAAAGCGGAAAAGGCCGTGGCTGCTTTTTCTGATGGAAATACCGATGCATTTCCTACAGAGAAAGAGTTAAACGATTCCATCAAATCCCTTCCTCCTTCTGAATCATCAGTTAAGGCACAGATTCTCACGGAAAGAGAAATTCAAAATGGAGTAGTAAAAGCCTTAGATGACGCTAAAAAAGGCGACGAAGCGTGGATTGGAATGTTCTATCTTGCAGATCGGGACATCATCGACGCGATCGAAGACGCAGCTGAACGTGGAGTTGACATACGATTAGTACTGGATCCCAATCAAAATGCCTTTGGACAGGAAAAGATCGGCCTTCCAAATCTCCCGATTGCAGCTGAACTCCATAAGGTAGAAAGTGAACATATAACCATCAGATGGTATAACACGAATAAAGAGCAATACCATACAAAATTCATTTTTGTAAAAGGCGACAAACAAAGCACCGTAATCGGTGGATCCGGTAATTACACGTCAAGAAACATGGATGATTACAACTTAGAAGAAAACCTTAAGCTGACAGCACCTACAGACAGTAAGACCATGACTGAGGTAGATGCCTATTTCGATCGGATATGGAACAACAAGAACGGAACCTACACAGTTGAATATGAAAAATATCAAGATAAATTACCAGCCGTAAAATATATCATGTACATCCTGCAGAAAATTTTCCAGGTCACAACATATTAGGTTTTGACTTTGTGAAATAGGGGAAATTAACTTATAACAACATTTAAAACAATTAATGGAGGTAAGAAAAATGGGTATTATTTTATACTTGATTGTTGGTGGAATCATCGGTTGGTTAGCTAGTCTAATACTTGGTAAAGACGTTCCTGGCGGGATTATCGGAAACATCATCGCCGGTATCATCGGTGCGTGGATTGGTGGGGAACTTCTGGGAAGCTTCGGCCCTGCCCTTGCTGGAATCGCTATTATCCCAGCATTGATAGGTGCAATCATCTTTGTATTCCTATTAAGCTTACTTCTAAGAGGAATGAGAAAAACGTCACATTAAGATAAATGCCCCCCTGAATGGAAGTCCATTTCAGGGGGGTTTTTATTTGTCCATAAAAAAACAGCCAATCACTGGCTGTTCCTTTAATATGTCATGGATTTTTTATGTCTTCTTTTATTCCGGTACTTCTTATAGATCGGGTAAATAACAGGTCCCCATTTGATCAGTCTTCCGATTAAACGTTTCATGCAGGTAACCTCCTTTATATAGTCATCTATACCCTGATTATGCATGGGAAAAACATATGCTAGAATAAAGGCAATACGAATGACGGGGTGGTTCATATACATCTTACAGAAGAATTAGCCTATCCAATAATCTCGAAATTGAAAACCATCGTTAGTTACAATATAAATATTATGAACGATTCAGGCGTCATTGTGGCCAGCACAGATGCCTCACGAATAAATCAAGTCCATGAAGGAGCACTGTATGTTCTCCAACAAAAAAAGCCATTAATTATTTTTCAACAGGACCTGAACAAATACCATGGTTCAAAAGAAGGAATCAACCTCCCAATCGAGTTTCTGGGTGAAACGATTGGAGTAATCGGGGTAACAGGTTCTCCAGAGGAGCTTGACCAATTTGTGAAAATCGTGAAAGTTACCGTCGAAGTGATGATTCAACAGGTCCATTTCCACAATCAATTGCAGCATCAAAAAACATTGATGGATAATTGGCTGCTGGATCTGGTCCATCCCCATTACTTTGATGAACGAAAAAATGAGTCGTTTGCTAAACACTATTTACATCTTGAAACCAATCAGGACGTCCAAATCATCCTATTGCAATTTGAAAAATTGTTATCACACTCCACCCCTATCTTGCCTCTTTCAGTGGTCAAAGAGGAATTGCTCAGGAGGATCAAGCTCCAATTATCTGACGTGTCCTTTCAATCGTTTATTTCGGACTCCCACTGTGTCATAGGAGTTCCTGCGGGAGTGTGTCCTACCAAAAGCGAAGTGATACGTCTTGCCCAACGTGTACAACGGCATTTACAGGAAAAGCAGTACCAGGTAAGTGTAGCTGCAGGTAATACCTACTCAGGTGTAACAGGATATAGAAAATCGTATTTAGAAGCAGTAAGCTCCTTGGAATTACAAATGAGCTTTCCTCAGTTCACCAATGCGATTCACATACAGGACTGGGGAATCATGGATTTCATTAAGCAAATCCCACTCGACATTCGCTTGGAATTTATGAGTCGTTACAATGAACAAACCTTTCAACTAAGTCCCACCTTGCGACTCACACTTCAAACCTTATTTGACTGCCAATTAAATATGAAAGAAACGGCAAATGCTTTACATATTCACCGTAACACCCTTTTATACAGGCTTGAAAGTGTTGAAGGTGTAACAGGTTTAAACCCCAGACGATTTGATGACGCCATATTACTTCGATTTATCTTAATTATGCTTGAAATCAATAAGTGATTATAAAAATGATTGTGCATGTGCACAATCATTTTTATTTTTCGAAACGAAAAGTTTAGGTAAATCCACATTGTAACCGCTTACTTAAATTGATTAAATAGATGAATAGATTATATTTTCTGAAAAAAGGAGCCGCTATGAATATACTGATTGCACCCGATTCATTTAAAGGAAGTTTACGTTCAATAGAAGTCGGAACCGTTATGGAAAAGGCATTCCTTGATGAATCCCCTGATTTCCAAACGACCGTGATCCCTATGGCGGATGGCGGTGAAGGGACTCTTGAAACCTTGATATACGCAACTGGTGGAAAGAAAATAAAAACAACAGCCACCGGGCCTTTAGGGAAAAAAGTCCCCACTGAATACGGTGTATTAGGTGATCTAAAGACAGCCGTCATTGAAATCGCGTCTATATCAGGACTGACACTGGTGCCCTCCGATCAACGAAACCCCTATCACACCACTTCATATGGAATTGGAGAGGTAATAAAAGAAGCCATGGAAGACGGCTACCGGAGTTTCATTATTGCGCTTGGGGGGAGTTCGACGAATGATGGTGGGTTCGCCATGCTGCAAGCACTCGGAGTATCGTTTTACGACGAGGAAGGTAAATCTGTCGGGCCCTTCGGAAAGGATCTCAGACTCATTTCCAAAGTGGACTGGAGTACTATTCATCCTCTAGTGAAGGATTGTACATTTCTCATCGCTTCAGATGTAGAAAACCCTTTATGCGGTGAAGAAGGGGCATCTTCAGTATTCGGTCCTCAAAAAGGAGCAAGAAAGGAACAAGTGAAAGAGCTTGATCAACAACTGCATACGTTCAGTCAATTGCTCCAAAAGGAAAAAGGTATCAACTTTCAAGCTACGTCCGGTTCAGGAGCTGCCGGAGGACTCGGTTTTGCCTTCTTGCATTTAAACGGGCTTATCAAATCCGGGGCAAAGGTGGTGGCTGAAGCTACGAACCTTACTGCTGCCATCCAAAAAGCAGATTGGATTCTCACCGGAGAAGGACAAAGTGATTATCAAACATTGTTCGGCAAGTTACCTTTCTATATTGCAGAATTGGCCAACAATCACCGAATTCCTGTATCACTGCTTGCAGGAAGTTTGGGGGAGGGATATCAGGAATTATATAGCCACTTTGCAAGCTGTCATTCCATCGCAGTTGGACCTATGTCTCTTCAAGAAAGCTTCGAACGTGTTGATGAGCTGCTATATCACGAAACAAGAAACATCGCACGAATCTTACATGTAACAAAGGGATAAAAACGAAAAGGGGGAAACATCATATGTCAGGAATATGGTTATTTACGGTCATTGTCTTAGGGGTAGGATTCATCATTTTCACAACGGCCAAATTAAAGCTTCAGCCGTTTTTATCATTATTGTTTGCAGCATTTCTAGTGGGGATATTCGCAGGGCTTCCACTAAACACTGTAGTGGAAGCAGTAAATGGTGGATTCGGTGGTTTAATGGGGTACATCGGGATTGTGATTGTTGCCGGTACCATTATCGGGACGATTCTAGAGAAGTCAGGGGCTGCTCTAAGAATGGCAGAGGTCGTTCTTCGTTTAGTAGGAGAGAAGAGGCCCCAATTGGCTATGTCGCTGATCGGGGCAATCGTCAGCATCCCTGTCTTCTGTGACTCCGGTTACGTGATTCTATCAAGCTTAAAGAAAGCACTGGCTAAACGGGCAAAAGTGTCGCTTGCTTCCATGTCTGTCGCATTGGCTACTGGGCTATATGCCACTCATACTCTGGTCCCACCAACTCCAGGTCCGATTGCCGCAGCGGGAAACATCGGTGCAAGTGACTACTTGGGAACCATTATTTTAATTGGAATTATTGTAGCTATCCCAACAATTTTAGCAGGATATCTTTGGGCCATTAAGGTCGCAAGCAAAATTGAAATTGAAGGAGAAGAAGAACTGGATTTGGATTATGATGAGATCGTCAAATCCTTTGGTGAACTTCCTTCAACGTTCAAGTCTTTTGCTCCGATTGTCCTTCCCATCCTATTAATTGGTGCAGGATCAGTCGTCAGCTTCTTTCAATGGAAAGGCGGAGCCGCGGATGTACTCTTGTTCGTAGGTTCCCCTGTCGTTGCTTTACTGATTGGTGTTCTGGCTGCGTTCTCCCTTATGCCGCAATGGAATGAAGAAACTCTGAACGGCTGGGTCACTCAAGGGATGAAAGATGCGACCAATATTCTACTCATTACAGGTGCAGGAGGAGCATTCGGTTCGGTAATTAAGGAGACCCCTGTTGCTGAATTGATTCAAGGGATTGCCGATGGTGGATTACTTTCCGGGGCACTCGTTCTCCTCATTCCATTTGTTGTAGCTGCTTTATTGAAATCTGCTCAAGGATCATCAACAGCAGCGCTTGTTATTACTTCCTCATTGATTGCTCCATTACTTCCACAAATGGGGATTGATGGTGCAGTACCTCTTGCTTTAGTCGTCATGGCCATTGGCGCAGGAGCGATGACGGTCAGCCACGTGAACGATAGCTATTTCTGGGTTGTCACCCAATTCAGCGGAATGAGAGTGACAGATGCTTACAAGGCTCAAACTGCTGCTACGCTGGTTCAGGGTGTAACGGCTCTTGTTTTCACTCTATTGTTATGGATCATACTTGTTTAATAAGTTAGACGGATCAGTTATTCCTTACTGGTCCGTTTTTTTTATATAGAAAGTAGTAAATATTAGTAAACCCGATTTGTAACTAAGAATCCACATTACCTTTACATTGGATTGATACTCTTGTTGTAGAAAAGGAGGTAGACAACATGATGAATTGGTTCAAGAAAGGTTTTGTATGGTTAGTAATTTTTATTCTACTGCCTTTATCTGCACAGGCTTTAGACACCCCTATAAGCTCATCTGGTGTGCGAGACGGAGGGATCGGCACTAGCGATCATTACTTAGATGAGGCCCCAAATATTTCACTTGATAAAAAGGTAAATCAAATTATTTACCCTCTCTTTGCAACACCCGCTATTAAAAAAAAGGGAGAGTCCCTCACCATTCAGGTTGACACCCAAGGGAAGGAAGCAGGATCTTGGAACGTCACATTAAAGCAAACGAACCACTCTTCTCTAACGAGTGAATACGAATTACCTGTCAAATCGGTAAAACAAGGACAATCCCATTGGAAGGATAGTTCGTCCATTCTCGATGTCACAGTATCCGTTCCTGAAGGGACCCCACAGAAATTATACGATTTAGAAGTGACCTATACTAAAAATGGGCAAAGAATCACCGATGAACAGCCTCATTCTGTAAAAGTAGTAGATAATTACAAAAAGAACTTTTCCTTCTTGCACCTAACGGACACTCACATCGGTTCTCCCCGTAACCTTGGTAATCAGGATGATCCATCTTCCCTCACTCCAGGTCGGGCAAAAGAAACCGGTATGTGGGATCCGGATCCAGCTAAACGCTGGTTATATCTGCAGAAAGCCATTAAAGAAGTCAATTTAAAGAATCCGGATTTTGTGGTCCTGACAGGAGACTTAATGTTTGGCCAACTAAATCCTCTCGAGTACATTTATGAATACGAAGAAACTTATAAAATGCTTCAAAAACTGAATGTACCCGTCTATATCGTCCCTGGAAACCATGATTACTATGCTCAGGACGCAACATTGACGGATGGAGCAAAGTATTGGGAAAAGTACTTCGGGCCACAGTATTTCTCCTTTGATTACGGACCATACGCCCACTTCATCGGGTACAACTCATTTGATTGGAATAAGTTCGACCGAAGTGGAAATGGAACGATTTCTGTACCGACCTGGGGCGGCCAAATCCGAGAAAAGCAGCTTGAATGGGTCAAACAAGACTTACAAAAGAATGCTCAAACCGCACAAAATGGTCAAATCCGCGGTCTCTTTTCCCATCACAACCCATTATGGCGCGACAAGGATATCTGGCCACAAGACGATCCAGAGGTACAAAAATATTGGAAGCAATATGATGAACAACATGATCCTCAACGTTTGGATACATTACTTCTTGGTGAAAAATTAGGGATTAAATATGACCAGCAATGGCACGGGGAAAATGCGGAAGAATTGATCGATGTAATGAAAGCGAATGATGTGACAGTCAGTCTTCACGGACACACTCATATTGATGATGTAACCCAAGCAGATGGCATTTTATATACAACCACCACTGCAATTGAATTGTCAGGTAAGCCTTGGGTAGGATTTAGAGACTTCTCCGTTCAAGATGGAAGCATCTCATCTTACAAATACGACGAACTTGGTCACTCCATCCCCGTTTACCAAAACGGAGATACAGAAGGAGGCACCATGTCCTTTGACGCTGTTTATCAGACAGAGAATAATGGAAGTGCTGCCACTCAACGAGTAGATATAACCAATCGTTTAAACAAGCCTTTAAAGGTCACGGTCCCCCTTTATATGACAGAGGGTAATTATAGCGTATCTCAAGGGAATATCACACAGAATTACGCATCAAATGGCAAACAATATTTAGAAACACAACTGACCATGCCACCAAACAGCACTGAAATAATCCATGTTCAAAAGAAATAATAAATCATAGCCCCTTCCATCTATTACTGGAAAAAAGGGGCTTTTCCTCCTGGGTCTTGAAGCTAATTCCTACCCGGGAAATAAATTTTTTTCCAATACAAACCTAAAAGCGACTGAACCTAACGTTCAGTCGCTTTCCATTATTTACTGCTCTTAGATTCTGCAATCTTTCCCAAGAAGAAACCGTCGACCTCACTTATTTTCCCCCTCCACATGATTTTGCCTTTAGAAGGGGTCGGTTTGCTATCGCCACAGTATACCTTCGTGTTCTTCAAGTGAATAAAATGAGCTTCATCGCTTTGATTCGCATCGACAGACTCGCCGGCCTTGGCTAGCTCTTCACTCAACTTCTGAGCCACGTCACTGCCGTCCTCAAAGGTTTCACTCAATGAGTCGAAATATTCCTTTGCTGAAACGAGAGTACCGGTTATGACAGCGCCCTTGATGTTTAACGTGATGTCTAAGGAAAAATCATGCTTATTCGTTGCTTGTACAAAAAACTCTAAGATACTGTCCTTCCCTGATCCTGAACTCATTTTCACATCTCCTTTTCGTTATGCTACTGTGTCATCTTCACTAGAGAGTGTTGTGTCTTTATCTTGATCTTTTTCTGTATCTTCTTTTTTAGCCGATTTTTTACTAGAATTACTGGTCTTGCGGGTTGAACGCTTCTTACCCTTTGTCGATCCTGACTTACCGTTTGTTTTCTTTTTGCTTGAAGCTTCTTCCTCATCATCACTATCTTCTTCTTCTTCATCGCTCTCTTCTTCTTCTTCCTCATCGTCATCCTCTTCATCTGTTGCGGCTTCTTTGGATTTCTTTGAGGTTTTCTTTTTAGAAGACGTTTCTTCTTCATCTTCCTCTTCTTCGTCATCACTATCTTCTTCACTGGCTGCAGCAAGTTGATTCATTTTCTCCTCTAATTGTTGCAGGCGGTCCTGAAGTTCGTCATTTTCTTGTTTAAGAGCTTCATAGTCTTCAGTAGTCTCTTCTTGAGTACTGTTCGTTTCTGTTGAATTTACGGCCATCTCTGTGTCCTCAGAAGCCTCTTCGTCCTTATCACGCTTAAACAGGTTGGTTGTTGATGATTTCAATGAGACAGCAGCTTTTCTGGATCTTTCTTTTGCTGCTTTCCCGAAGTCTAGGCTTTTGCTTTTAATCTTGTCTTGATCGATACGATCCAATAGTTTTTTACCGTTTTCAGGTGTTGCCAGATACCCGACTGTTGCTCCAAGAAGACTACCAGCTACAGTTCTTTTAATAGGGCCACTTCTTCTTGTTGAGTTCTCTTTCTTTGAATTTTTTTCCTTTTCTTGATTCTCAACCGTTGTGTTTTGCTTGTTTTGTTCAGTCATTGATAAAACCTCCAATTAGTTTGTATCCGCCGTGTTAAGACGGTTCGTGTCCAGTTTCTTTTCAAGTGATTCCAATCGTTCCTGTAATTTCTTGTTTTCTTCTTCAAGAGCTTTCGTGTTGTTATCTGCCGCTTTCGAACTTAAATAGGGGTCATTTTCCCACCAGTCCATGCCGATTTCCTTTGCTTTATCGACAGAGGCGACAATTAAGCGAATTTTGATCGTCAGTAGCTCGACATCGGCAATACCTACCGTAATATCTCCTGCTACGACAACCCCTTTATCTAATATCTTTTCTAATACATCCACAATTGTATTGGATTGTACCGGATGCTCCATTCCCATCATGTAACCTCCCTAACCGCTATTACATCAAGCTTCCTAAAGGTCCAAGATCGATATTCAAGTCTTCTGCATCAAGACCAAATACCTCTTTTAGCTCTTCCATTTTTTCTTCTAAATTCATAAGGGCGATACCTAGATTCTCTACTTGTTCATCCGTTAACGTACCGCCTTCGACACGGCGCATGGCATGTCGTTCGACGATTTGCCTTAATAGTTCTACCACGGTCAATACAAGCTGTGCCAAGCCTTGTTCTGCTTTCTCCGGGTCGAAATTAATTCGCCCATTTGTCCCGCTGGCCTGTTGCATGGATCAATCCCTCCCTTTCTTGATCGAACTGATCGGATGTGACTGTTTTACGTGTCCCTTGCTTGTGTTGAACCAATGTTTCAACTGAAGAAATCAGCACGCGCAAATCCAGATACACGAGGTCGACTCCTGCAATGGATATGATTAAATCCCCTTTTATCGCCACACCTTTATCGAGAATGACATCTAATATATCTATAAGGGCAATATCTTTGTTCTCGATCGATTCTCTGACTGTCATATTTCTCATTCCTTATTAATTAGTTAAGAAAAACTAGAAAAATGATAAGGTGGCCAAGGTCCGGAGGCTTCAATTTTCCAACCGGCGTGTTCCAGTTCTTCTTCGAATTGCTTAATTTCCTCTACAAATTCCTCTACATTGGATACTGGTAGGAGGAACACACTGTTCCATGCCATATGTTCTTGTCTGCCTGTGACGTCCTTACTCCAATTTTTCTTGATGTTTCCTTGAAGAGAATGCTCTTTCAATTTTTCATGAACGTCTTCACAGAGACGATTCTTTTCGTTTTCCAGTTCACGGTCAATCAACTGATCAATTTTCTTCTTTTCAAAAAACTGCCTGCCTTTTGGTAACTCACTGATTTCCTGTCTTTTGGCTTCAATGGACGGGTTGCTTTCGCTTACTTGCTTCTTCAGTAGTTTGTCATCGCAATAGATCTTCACATTCCACTCTTCATTGCCATCCAGTTGTTTGAAGGTTGTCACAAGCTTATTTCGGTTCCCTTCAATCGTGTTCTGTAGGCTATCCTCATTTTTGTATAATGTGCAAAACTTCAGGGGTATGATGGTATATAACTTTGATACCATCAAGACAGTTTCATGATGATGGAATGCCTTTTCCTGAAGCCAGTCCATATCATTGTCGACTTTTTCCTTAATGAACTCTTCTGAGTATTCATTGGATGGTAACTTACACACAATGGCGGTCACGTCTCCGATATGGATTGTATATAGTTCTCCTTCTCCGTCGAACCCTTTCATGGGGGGAAGGCTTTCTTTATTTGCTTCTTCTGTCGGGATTAAGCCATATAGATAAAGTAAATCGCTCATCTGATCACCCTTATTTCTTTTTCGTTAGTTCTTCCCATTGCTCCATTTCCATCTGTTTCGCAATTTCATATCTTGTGAGTAGCTCATCTTCTTTTTCCTGAAATGCTTCCTCAGGGATTTCACCTAATTCATACATCATTTGAAGCTGAATCAACTTTTGTTGAATGGTAGGAAGGTCATATAGTTCTTTGTCCGTTTCTTCTTTAATTTTTTCACCGATTTTAATGACTAAATTAATTGGTGCACTCACCAATTTATGAATCATCAGCCTTCCTCTACCTTTAATCGAATGTTGACAAAATTGTAAGCTGGCCACGGACCGCTGTAATGAAATTCAACCTTATCCTTCCAATTTTCATGAGCCTCATTGACCTTTTGATCAAACGATTCTTCTTGATCCCGATCGATTAAGAAAGAGGCATTGAGAAGCATTGTTTCACTTGATGGATCATTTGCTTTTGCTGAGACTGCTGTTTCTTCAAGGGGAGCATAGACTTCCTGTTTCACCTCATTTTGCAGGGATGCAAATACCTTCTGAGCCATTCCTCCGAGTTGAATGCGGTCATAATACCCCGCAGATTCCGACTTCCCTTTAACAGCTGATGCCATTTTCTCTACCTGCGGATTGTCTTTCACCATCGCTTCCAGCCATTCCTTTTTACCGACGACCTTTAAGCCTAACTCGATTTTCCCTTTGATTGCCGGGAATAGCGTTTCGAACTGAGGATAAAGATTTTCCAAAAGGGCTTGTACATCGTCTCTTGATTTAAAGACATTGCCAAAGCTGATAGGGATGACTGTATCCTTTTGATCCATCACTTTCGACACCGCTCCCTGATGCATGAGTAAATTCTGCTTCTTAGGATGATAGATCTTCATTGGTACTTCTGCCGCTACCATTGCCGCATCCTTGAATCGAATCGTGAACGTTTCCCTTTCTTCGCCTTCGATTTCAATGGAACCAAATTGATCGTCACTTTCTGTTTGGATGGCACAAAATATATAAATTCCCGTTTCTTCCTTACTCATCATAAAACTCTCCTTTATTCCTCAGATACCTTCATTTGTTTACATGCATCTATAATTAATTTTTCTGCTTTTTGCTGTGGGTTTTCCGTGTCGATACATCGACTTACACTGTGTGCTGCTATATCAATACATAGACGTTGAAAATCTGGATCCTTACCGTCTATGGGTATGTCTGCTTCAATGGCGAGCCTTGCGATCATTAAAGAAGCACGCAAGCTCGGTCCGTTTAATTCGTTCGAACATTGATCACGTAGCGTAGAAACAAGTGTAGTAATGGCTCTTGCTTCGCTCATGACCAGGTTTGCTTTTTCCGATACAATCATTGCCTCTTGTTCAGGTCCCTTGTAATCTACATTCATTGTAATCAACCGATCTAAAAGAGCATCCTGTGTTTGGTAAACCCCTGCATATTCTGCAGGGTTACTAGTAAATATGATGGCAAATTCCGGGTGTACGCGAATAAATGGCTCTGTTAATTTCGATCCATATAACGGGATGATTCCTTCTTCTAAAATAGATAAAAAGATATTATTAGTTGTCGGCTGTGATCGTGTAAATTCATCGTATACAAGAGTATAGCCATTCTTTACTGCTTCGAGTAGGCGACCGTCCCTCCAGGTCTCTGTAACGCTTTCGTCCTTTTTATAAACAGATCGTACATATTGATCGACGACCTTTTTGCTTGTATAACCTGTGAAATCACCGATCAAGTCTTTATTATTCAGCTCGTGATTTCCGTGCATGAGCATAACCGGCCTTTTTCTCTTCTTCGCAAGCGCGAGTGCAAGAGAGGTTTTCCCAGCTCCTGATGGACCTGTAAAATGTACAGGATATCCAGCTTTAAGGTATCTCAATGAACGCGAAAGCAATTCTTTCGTTTCATCGTCTTGAATTAATGCTCTGCTATCCTTTTTGATCTGTTTTGTTAAGACCGTCACTTACCAATCCCTCCTACTCGCTCATCCACTACATTTCCTGTCCAATAGCACTTCTGTACCGGATATCCTGCCGTTTGAAAGACGTGACTTCCTTGTCTTTATTAAGAAGGACGCCATACGTTCCAAGCATTTCGTCTTTCGCATATTTCTTCATATATTCTTTTTCTTCAATTACTTCGACTTGAAGCTTCCAGCCTTCATCTTCAGTCAATTCCACTGATGTAATCTTATGGACTGGGGCTACATGTTCATTGAAGAAATCCGTCACACTATTCATGATCTCTTTAATTACCATAGTCTCCTCCTACTGTTTTGAAAGGGGGACCAATAAGGCTTCCCCCTTCAAAACACATTCTCTTTCTTGCTCCAGGCTCACTCGTGGTCTATTTAAATACTAAATTGAGAGCTTCTTTCATTTTGTTGAGTAGCAAGACCATTTTCTTCGACATCGTCCCTGAGAAGTCCTACCGCTTCTGCATATCGTAACCATGTATCTACGCTGGCAATAACAACCCTTGCCTCTATCGTTAATATTTCAATCCCTACAACTGATACTCTGGCAAATGCATCAATGACAATACCTTTATCCAGGATCCGGTCAATAACCTCTGCTAAACTTGAACTGTTATTACTTTTTTGTATAGCCATGCTTCATTCTCCTTTCGGTGCTTACGAACTGATTGTCTTAATATCTTTTGATGATTTAATATTCTCTGAACTTTTGATTTCTGTAGAGCTTTTAATATTGAAGGAGCTTTTAATGTCACTAGCCCCTTTAAGGCTACCCGCACCTTTTCGTTTCGATTGATCCTGATTCGAGGAAGAGATTTTCTTCTGAAATTCTTCTCCTGCTTCTTTTACGTTTCCTAATTTCTCCCGGACAGAGAGCAGAACGTCTTGTACTTTATCCTTCGCTTCCTCTGCTTTGTTATGAACATTTGCAGCATTGTTCTCTTTCGCGCTCTCAAGCTTCTCGGAAGCTTCATTTGCCTTTGATTGAATACCATCTTCCACATTCTCGACAAATTTTTCTTTGGCTTTTTCCTTAACTGTATCCTTCACCTTTTCCTTTACTGGTTCAGGAGTGTGATCCAAGGCTTTTTTTGCTATTTTGCCAACTGCTTTTTTTACCGGCTTACCCATTAGACTCCTCCTTTTAAAGGCGAAGGTTGAATGTTATTTCTTTGATTCCACAAGACTGTTAAGCATTTCTTCAATTCGTTCTAAACGTTCATTCAACTGTTTGTTTTCTTCTTTGATTTCTTCTAGTTCTTCTGATTGATTGGCGGAATCTCCATTGTCTTCAGCTTTGGATTCATTTCCTTCCACCCGCTCTTCCTTTTTCTTCTTAGGTGACAGCAACCCACCTTCAAGCTTGCTCATATATCCTGTAGCTGACTGCCGTAGCGTGATGATTGCCTGCTCTGTTAGGAACTCCTGTGCCGACCTTCGAAGTTCTTTACTGGCGGCTCTCATCACGTCTGATTTCCCAAAACTGTCCACTACTTTTTTTCCTGTTCCGGGGTTTGACAGTAATCCGATTCCTGCCCCAACTACTCCGCCGATAATCGCGTAATTCATCGATTGTCTGCTTTCGCCTGTTGCCTCATTTGAGGATTCAGGGTTTGTATCTTCCACCTGTTGACCGCTTTTAACTTCTGACATATTCATCCTCTTTTCTATTAAATTAGTAAAACTATATACACTTTACTTGTTTAAATGCTGAAGGCTGTTCCTCTTTCGCTATCTTGCTTAGCCAATCCCTCTTCTTGGACTTCATCTCTTAAAAGCCCAACTGCCTCCGCATATCGTAGCCACGTATCTACACTTGCAATGACAACTCGTGCTTCTATCGTCAGAATTTCAATTCCTACTAAAGAAACTCTAGCAAATGCATCAATGACGATTCCTTTGTCCAGGATTCGATCAATTACTTCTGCGAGACTTGAGCTATCATTACTTTTTTGAATACTCATCTAATCTCTCCTCTTTAGTGGTGTAGCCAATGACTGAGTTTCTATGTTTCTATTCTGTTTAATCGGTGTTTACCTCGCTTTCTAGCCTGTCTAAACCACGAGGTGGGAATTTTTTGAAGTAAACTGGCATTTTTTATACATGTTTTAATCGACTGAAGTTGGTTTGTAATATTTCTCCCTAGGAGTTATATGGCTTGACACGTTTTAGGTCGAAAATTTAATGCAAATAAGACAAATTGTTTACAAATTCCAACTATATGAGGTAGTTGTATAAAGATGAGAAGTGTGCTTTTATTTGGGACCTTAACAAAAAAAAGAACCTGAAACGTTAGGCTGCGCGCCTTGCTTCAGGTTCTTCTTTATTTATTCATCTGGGCCAGAAAATCTCCTAATAGATCATCCATGGATTCTTCTTTTGTCTCATTCTCTTCGGTTTCCTGAGGTTTCATGGCACTATCCCAGTCGAAGTTGTCCAGTTCTTCATCCGTAGAGTACGAACGTTCATCGATTTCTTCTTCCGGGGTTTCATCGATCACTTGATCAATCGACCATTCCCGCGAAGAATCATGGCTTGCAGCCGATTCTTCCTGAAGATAGAGCGCTTCATTAATATCCAACGAATTACTACTTAAGGAGGCAAGGAGGGACGCGGTACGCACAGGATTCGATAATAATTGATACACTATGCTTCCAAGCAACGCCTCTGAATGTTCATGCTTCAACCAATCACGTTGGGATTTTTCCAGTCCCTTCGGAAGGGGGATCGTTATCGCTTCCCGCTGCCTGGAGATTGTATCATTTACACCATTCAATACAAGTTCTGCTATCTTACTGGAGAAATTGCGTTTTTCCGTTTCCTTAAGCCTTTGTAAATGTTTTAATACATGATCAGGTGTATCAGAAGGTAGCCGAAACGTAATCGGCTGTCCCCTCGACATCCCTTTTTCTTTCATACCATCACCCTATTTGGTTTTCGCTAATTTTTGTTCTTCCTGCTGAGAAACCTTCTGAGTTTTTCTTGAGAAGTCTGCAATTAGCTTGTAATAGGCATTAGCCATCATCCAAATGCTTTCTTTCTCATCTTCAAAGAAATCGATATTATACCCATCAAGATTGTTATTAAGCGTCTTGATATACTCCTTCAAAACGCTTGCTCCACCACCGATGAAGTAGCAGATTTCCGTTTGGGAATTCTTTTGCCACATATTGCGAAGGTGGCGATATTGCTTCTTAGCAAGCTCAAGCATGATACGATCCACGATATCATGTACGCTCGTACGACTTCCTTTGACCATAATATGATTACGATCATTTTTCTTCGTGATGATTTCCACCACATCACGACGACTATCAAGCTCGATGCCGTGCCTTGAGCGGATTTCTTCGCGAATCAATTCAAGAGATTCAGAAACTCCGAGATTAAATCCTTGAGCCTTATCATCGTCTACTTTTCGATCCTTAATGACTGCGATATCGGTTGATAATCCTCCGATGTCTTGAATTAATATACGTTTATCGATCAGATCTTTATTAATGATATTTAAGTTATTATCCATAACAAGATTGATGAAAGCTGCAAATCCTTCAGGGTAAACCTTTACTTCATCAAATTTAATGTTAACTTTGATGCCTTGATAGCGAGGAGTGACAAGGAACTCAACTTGGTGAACAGATCCCAGTAATCGGGAGCGATACCCTACGTCTTTCCCTTCTTTTACTTCTCGTAGTGGAAGACCAGTACCTAATGTATAGTTTGCTTCTACTACTTTATTATTCTTTTTAAACTCTGAGTCGTTACGTACTGCATCAAGAGCGATAGACGCAAACAACATGATAAGTGTTTGGTCCTCTTCTGACTTACTGCTGCCAGGATCCAATTCAGTAGAGTTATTGCTCTTCGCCGCAAGGTTACCAACACGGTAAATTGCATTGTTATCTTTAAGAGTAGGGGAGTGGACACGGATATGTATACCGTCTAGTGGGTCCTGTGTATCCAACTCCTCGATTCCAATAATAGGGCGGTCCTCAATATCCCTGGCGATGACGTTAGGAATATTCACCTCAGCGTCCATTTTTCCAAACATACCTTTAAGAGAATCATTACCAACGTCAATGGCTGCAATTCGTGAATTAGTCATTAAAATCATCCTTTCATTCATGAGTAAGAATTTGTCAAAAAATTTCAACTCTTATTCCAAGAGTATACAATTTCTCGTCGTTGGTCAATCCTACTTTTCTATCGAATAACGGAGAGGGAAGAGAGTGAAGATGTATACATTTTCGTATCGTTGTATACGTATATTGTATACATCCTTATATACCAACACGTGTACTATCTTGTACACATGTATACATTTTTGTGTACGATTGTGTACTGTTTTGTGTACATGTATACATTTTTGTAAACTTACGTTATTTTACATTTATTTACTTGGATTCACACATATTCTACTATGATTAAAAACTATAAAACTACCATTTTATGAGAGAAGTAAACTTACAAAATCCCCCCTCCGGTTCTTCAAAAAGAAAATGATTACCACCAAAAAGATGAAATACATTCTGACTGACCGTAAAAGGATACAATCAAAGCTGTGAGTGGATACTAGTAATGGGTGCTACAAAGGTTGTTGCAAACTGAGCACCTCACCTCTATTTTTACCAAACACTGATAACTTGGCAACTAATGTATGATCAATCAAAAATGGTAGGAAAAGTTCCTGCAAAGAAAATCGTTATGTAGCGAATGAGGGAGAAGATTGTCTACTGTCCAAGAAATGATGAGGTAAAAAAACCTCGACAGAATCACCTGCCGAGGTTTCTTATAGTAATACATGAAATGATTTTATTGTGCAGTATAACCGCCGTCGATCACTACTGCTTGACCAGTTACACTCTTTGCTTTGTCACTGGATAAGAACATAGCGTAGTCTGCAATTTCACTTACATCCAACAAACGTTTTTGAGGGACTAATGGGTAAATGACCTCTTCAAGCACTTTTTCTAACGGAACATCACGTGTCGTGGCAATGTCCTTTAACTGCCCTCTTACAAGAGGGGTATCCACATAACCAGGACAAATCGAATTCACTGTAACACCGAATGGCGCTGACTCAAGGGCTGCCACTTTTGTCAGTCCGATGACACCGTGTTTCGCACTATTGTAGGCAGCTTTTCCAGCAAAACCGACTAACCCGTTAATCGAAGACACATTGATAATACGACCAAATTTCTGTTCCTTCATAATCGGAAGGACGTGTTTGATGGCGATGAATGGTGCCGTAAGCATGATTTTAATCATGAGCTCGAATTTGGCTGTTGGAAACTCTTCAATTGGAGAAACATGTTGTAACCCGGCATTGTTTACCAATACATCAATACGTCCATATTGTTTATATGCCGTATCAATCATATTTTTGATGTCTTCTTCACTTGTAACATCGGCTTTCAGTCCAATCGCTTCATATCCAAGCCCTCTAAGTTCTTCTGCCGCTGTTTGCACACCTTCAGCATTCAAATCAGTCAGAACCACTTTACTTCCATTTTCAGCGTAGGATTTCCCTAATTCAAAACCGATACCGCTTGCTGAACCTGTAATCACGACTACTTTATTTTCGACCACGTAAATACACTCCTTTAATAATTAGATAAGTCCGATACTTGCCATGATAATCCCTGCAATGACTGCAATGGTTGGAATGACAAGACCTACAACAAACACATCTTTATAACAATCTTTATGCGTAACATTTGTAACGGCGAGAAGCGTCAGCAACGCACCGTTATGAGGCAGGATCGATGCCCCGGATGAAATGGAGGCCATACGGTGAAAAGCTTCTGGGCTGATACCAGTCGACTGGGACAATTGGTAATAGGTATCCCCGAGAGCCTGCATAGCGATCCCCATCCCACCGGAAGCAGAACCAGTGATCATCGCGAGAATCTGGACGATCAAGGATTCTGAGATTAATGGATTAGATGAAATCCCGAGCAGAATGTCTGTAATACGGTCAAAGTCTGGAACACTCGTCACCACTGCTCCGAACCCAACCGCTGCACTTGTATTGATGATGGCCATTACGGAGCCTTTAGCCCCTTCATTAATAGAAGGAATAAACTTCTTATACCGTTTAACATTTATAAGAAGAATAAGGATGATTCCTGCTAATAAAGAAGGAATGGCATCCCATTTGATCCCGTTTAATAAGAGGACAACCACTAGTAATGGCAATAAAGAGATTATCCAATTCGGCAACGCCTGATCATCATTTGAGTCTGATCCTGCACGTTTACTTTCTTTAAATGTGTCTCCCACGGCCGCCATTTTCCTTTGCCTGCTAACCAGCCAAAGATATCCGCCAACTGCCATAATAAGTGACGCCACTATCCCCATGAATGAGCCTGCCATCGGTGTAGTATGGAACGTCTTCATGGGAATCAAGTTCTGTATTTGCGGTGTTCCCGGCACAGCCGTCATAGTGAAAGTGAAAGCACCCAGCACGATTGTCGGTGCAATGAGCTTTCTTGAAATATCCGCCTTTCTAAATAAGGCCAGGGAAATCGGATAGATCGCGAACACAACGACAAAGAGACTTACGCCTCCATATGTGAGAACCGCTGAAGCGACTAGCACTCCAAGGATGGCACGTTTTTCACCAATCATTTTGGTGATTTGATAAGCGACAGATTTTGCTGCCCCCGTATCCTCCATCAGCTTACCGAATACAGCCCCCAATAAGAAAATCGGAAACCATTGCTTGGCGAAATTCACAAATCCGGACATATATGTATTGGTATATGCGTCCATAAGATCCATTCCACTCAGCAACGCGACAATACCCGCTACAATGGGTGCAATCCATATAATGGACCATCCCAGGTAAGCAAAGACCATCAGTAACACCAGGCCTATTAAAATACTAAACAATTTCTTTCCACCCTTCTTACGATAAAAACAAAAGAGAGAGTGCGCTTTCATGTTCCGGCCACTCTCTACGAACGTTTAACTAGTAATTTTTTTTAACGTAAGAAAGTTTACTCTTCTCTAATTAATAAGTAAAATGAATTTAAATTATAAGTATTATGCAATAAAGTTATAGAACAAAATTGGAGGCCCCTAGATGGATATCAGACAACTCACCTACTTTAATGAAGTAGCCAAATATAAAAGCTTTACCAAAGCATCGAACGTTCTTCATCTGTCCCAGCCAACCCTGAGCAAGATGGTCAAAAGTCTTGAAGAGGAATTGGATATGGAGCTGATCGATCGTTCATCCCGACAAATCGAACTGACGGAAGCAGGAGAAATTGTGTACGAGCAGGGACAAGTGATTTTAGAATCCCTTGACCACCTGTCCACTCACTTATATGACTTGATGAACTTAAAAAGGGGGAAGATCAAGATTGGCATTCCACCTTTGATTGGTTTTTTATTTTTTCCAAGCATCATTAAACGGTTTAAGGGGGACTACCCAGATATTCAGATACAGCTCAATGAACACGGGGCAAATAAAGTAGAACAAGATGTGGGAGACGGGTTATTGGACCTCGGGGTCATCGTTTTGCCAATGGATGAAGAAGAGTTTGATATCGTACCATTCTTGTCTGAGAAGCTGATGGTATTTGTCCACTCATCTCACCATTTGGCCAATAAAGAAGCTGTGGAAATGAGTGAACTCCAAGAAGAAGACTTCATCTTATTCAGTGAAGATTTCGCCCTTCACGATATGATTATTCAGGAATGTAGAAAAGCGGCATTCCAGCCCAAAATTGCCTATGAAAGTTCACAATGGGATTTCATCAGTGAAATGATTGGTCAAAATCTTGGCATTTCCATCTTCCCGGAATCCATTTCAAAGAAAGTGGACCAAAACGTTGTCAAATCCATTCCGATAGTGAACCCTACCATGCCTTGGAACCTAGGAATCATTACAAAAAAGGGGAGATATGTCTCTTATGCCGTCCGTGAATTTATAAAAATGCAGGAAAAACGTTAAATTAATGAACTAAATGAGACCTGACAGTGGATAAGTCAGGTCTCACATTGCCTTATTCGGGCTTTTTCACCTGTATGACCACCTTACCCTTGGCCCTTCCTGTTTCAACGTACTGAATGGCATTCTGAGCCTCCAGAAGGGGATACACCCTGTCAATCACGGGACGAATGCTTCCCTTTTCCACGAGATGTTTGATTTTTGTCAGCTGTTCCCCGCTGGGTTTCATGAATAAGAAGTGATAGTTTACGTTAAACTTCTTCTCAAGAGCACTTATGTTTCTACTAATGACGGAAAATAAGAGACGTTTTATGAACCCCAGATTGTTATCAACAGCAAATCTGCCGTTGGGCAAGGCAGATACAGACACGATTTTCCCATGAGGCCGCAGAATGTGGAACGATCGAGGGTATCCCCACCTAACGTATCAAACACTGCATCATACCCGGTAAGGACCTGATCAAACTGTTCTTCCTTATAATTAATCACTTGATCCGCTCCTAGTGAGGAAACTAAGTCATATCCCTTTTCACTTGCAGTGGTGGCTACATAAGCACCCATTTCCTTTGCAAGCTGAATGGCAAATGTCCCTACTCCACCTGATCCTGCATGAATAAGAATTTTCTCATCCGGTTTCAGTTTGAGGATGTCATGAAATGCCTGCCATGTGGTTAAACCCACAAGAGGAAGGGATGCCGCTTCAACAAATGAAAGATTGCCCGGCTTCAGGGATAGATCGTCCTCTTGAACAGACAGATATTCTGCAAATGTCCCGATTCGGTTCTTCCGGGGTCTTCCGTACACTTCATCCCCGATCCGAAACTTTCTTACCTTAGCCCCTGTCTGAATAACTTTCCCAGAAAAATCATTCCCGAGAATCAAGGGCATCTTGTAGTTCAATAGCATCTTCACCTTACCGTCCCTTATTTTAAAATCGATTGGGTTGATGCTTGCTGCGTGAATCTCTACCAAGACATCCCTTTCTCCCATTTCAGGTGTAGGAAGCTCTGTTAGCTTTAATTGCGTATTTTTTCCGTATTTATTTATGGTCATTGCTTTCATATTGATCATCCTTATTTAAAAAATTTACGTTTAAGTGTTTAATCCTATGAACATATTATGTATGGTGGATACTCTTCCGTCAATGATCGTGCATCAGTGTGAGATAAGCCGGTATTTTTCAGGAAATAAAAACGGTAAAATCAAGATATTCAACTAAAACAAAGCCAACGATGAAGTTGACTTTGTTTTTATATTTGACTGTTTTCGTAAACTTTGGTTAGAAAGCAACGATCTTTGCGAAAAGATACTTATTTTTTAATCATATGAAAAGTGATGACTCCCATCATGACCTACGTTTTTCCCTCTTTTTCATCAACCTCACCATACTGATCTTCATAACTAATAAACTCATGCTCCTGATACGCTGCCATCACTCCATGATAACTGATATCCAGTCCCATATCTTCTTCTTCCTCAGTGGAACGGACAGGAATCCATAGTCGGATGAAAGACAATCCTAACCAGGTCACCCCAGATCCCCAAGCACATAATACGATTAACCCTAGTACTTGGACACCCATGAGCTCCCAGTTTCCGCTATAAAAGAGTCCGCCTTCCGTTGAAAAGAATCCAACCGCTATAGCCCCCCACATACCTGAAACGGCATGAACAAGGTCGATGCTCCGCCGGACGCAGCTGAAAGCATAGTTACCACTGCAATATGACCGATTTTCACATCTGTCACACTCAACGTACTTCCGGCATTGAACCCAAACCAACCGAACAAAAGTAAAAACGCCACCATTCCTTCTTTTCCATTGTTCTTTTTCCCCTCCTCCAAAATATATATAGAAAGAGATTAGCCTGTATATAGGAGGAGAAACATGAGCCGTTTCGAAAGCCACCTGAAAAAGAACCTGTTGAATGTTCATAAAAATATCTATCTATCGAAAGATGACGAGAACTATTATGAAAAGATCCTTCGATACCACGATCCTTCTTCTCCGGAAGCCCATTATCACCTAGGACAAAAATGGGAACAAAAAGGAGCATTTGTAAAAGCGTATAAGCACTATCAGCAAGCAATGAATGTTCACTCCCCTTACTATTTCAAAGCAAAAAAAGCTAATAAACACCTTGAAGAGCAAATCAATCTCAATCAGACAACCAAAAATGGACAAGCACCTGCCAAAAAAGCATTGCCTCTCTATGTAAAGGTGATGGTGTTTACCCTGCTTTTCATTAATGCCTGTTTATTAATCTTATTATTTTTATACCCTCCTTTTAGCAGCATGATTTCGTCTACCGTGAAAAAATGGAATACGGGCACGGAAGTCGTGTATGAAACGGAAGACCTTCCTTATGTCATTTACTTTCCTACTGACACGCCACAAGATGAAATTGAAAAATCCCTGCATGACAAAGCGATTCAATTAGGAAACAATGTAAAAAATAAAAATGTCCTGCTCTACGGAGTTGTAACGACCGATCCGAAGCTTTCTTTTCAAATCCTTCCGTTAAAGAATGAATCGATTCAAGAGAGCTCCTTCGTAAGGGCAGAATTCAATTCAACGTTGAATGAACCGGTGAAAATACGATTTTTAAATAATGATGATCAGGAAGCAAGCAGAAAGGATCCCTACACCATTCAATATATCGGTGCCAATTTAGTTAGAACAGCCCTGCAAGCCTATATGAAAGATAAGGGAGCTCCCCCTGATAGCATCGAACAACTAGCCTCGGATTATCCTGACAATTACCTGAGCTTCATTCCGAACGAAGCCATAACCGGCTCCAATTCGGTTGCTGATGCTTTCTCAGGGCAGGGAGGATGGGTATACAATCCACACGCATCACGGGTGGCAGACATGTTTTATCCGAACACCCATACTGATACCCTCCCCCGCTCCCCGGTCCCCTTCAGTCCCATCCAGGTAGACATTGACAAAGCAGCCTTCTCCCTCATTATCAAGAGTTCCCCCTATATCATCTCGACGAAAAAAATTGGAATAGGAAAGGACGACTCCACTCCAGAAGGACAGTTTCCTATTTTTAATCGCGTACTGGAACCGCTAGGAGAACACCCTAACACTTTCGGGACAGCTGCACTCGGCATGGGAGACATCGCCATCCACGGCACAACAGATGAACGCTCCATCCAAAATACCAAATCACATGGGTGTATCCGCCTGGTCAACCCAGACATAGAGGAGATTTTTGATTTCGTTCCAAAAGGAGCTATGGTAAAGATCCACGACGGGAATCAGGATGAGCGCCTCGCACCTATAGCACAAAGCCTCCTCGAACAACTTCTACCCGATAGTGAACTGAAGACCAAACAGACAACGGCTACGATTTTTTCATGGGCGGGGTAGAAGTGGGATGAAAATGAAGAGACCCGTTTTAATCAGATGGGTCTTTTTCCTATTAGAAAGAAGACATCGAATGTCACTTTGAATGAATCTATTAACGAAAAATTTCAAATAAAACGCAAACACAAGCACTTTTTCATAAAAATCATATACTAGATTAATTCATTTGAAAGGAGGATTTCTCATGAATAATCAAAATGCTCTGGTTGGACCGGTTGTAATTGGCGGGGTTGGTGGAAGTGGCACCAGAATTGTTACCGAAATAGTGAAGCAGATCGGTTTTTTCATGGGCAACGATACGAATTTTGCCAATGATAACATCGCACTCGCCAATCTATTTTTCAAACAGGAATGGTATAAAGAATTTACTAGAATGGAAGAAGAGCTATTCTTACAGAAACTAAAAGAATTTGAACAATCAACCCTTCATTCCCTTGAATTACATTCACCCAATTCTATCGGTTGGGGATGGAAAAAACCGCCCACTCATATTTATCTGGATTATTTAAGTCATTATTTTCCTCATTTAAAGTATATACACGTCATCCGGAACGGGCTCGATATGGCTTATAGCCATAACCAAAACCAACCTCATCACCTAGGACATTTCTTTGCTATTTCCGTACCGGAGTCTGAGACTCTACAACCGAAAGCAAGCTTAGACTATTGGATAAAAGCGAATCAAAGAGCCATCCATTTAGGCAAGTCACTCCTTGGAAAAAGGTTTTATGTCATAAGGTATGAAAAGCTCTGTGAAAATCCCAACAAAGAGATTACTAGACTTATCAATTTCTTAGATCCTACTCTTATAAAGAGGGATATTAATGAACTGACCGCCCTCATTTCCAAACCTAAAACCATCGACAGATATAAACAAGAGGACCTAAGTATTTTCACAAAAAAAGACATTCAATCGGTCCGCGAATTGGGATTTGAGATTGATTGAAGATCCATTTTTTTATCATTATGAATAATAGAATGATTTTATATAAGCGATAGAACAGGGCAAGGACTCATCTTGCCCTGTTCTATCGTGATTATTTTTGTAAAGGTTACTCTGCAAAAATGTTTTATGGTATGATGATTAAATTGTTTGCCTATTCTATTAAATAGTGATATTCATCTTAGAAAAGAGGTACTTATGCAAGAGACTGTATTAACGAAACAACATTGGTTTCTCATCTTCACACTTACGTTACTCACATTTGTTCTCGGGACAAGCGAATTTGTCATTGTCGGGATCTTAACGGAGATTTCCTCAAGTCTCCATATAACAAATGCAAAGGCAGGTACACTTGTCTCTGCCTTTGCGATTACGTTTGCCATCGCCACACCCCTCGTCATGTCCGCAACAAGTCACTTTCCAAAGCGGAAATGGATGTTGTGTTTGATTGGCTCATTCATTGTCCTGAATGCGCTGTGCGTGATTTCAACAAGTTACGTCCTACTCCTAGCACTTCGAATGATGACAGCCATTGTCACCGGAGTATTGATTTCACTTGCCATGACGATCGCCAGTGAAGCCATCCCAGTCACAAAACGTGGAATTGCCATCTCATTCGTTTTCGGTGGGTTCACCATGGCAAACGTCATCGGAGTACCGATCGGAACGGTCATCGCTGAATGGTATGACTGGCATGCAACATTCCTATTAACGACAGTTCTAGGTGTGGTAGCATTTCTCGCATCTTTCATGAATCTGCCCAGCAAGCTCAGTCAATTCCGCAGTTCCATGCGAGATCAATTTTCTTTACTGACACACCCACGAATTCTGATGGCATTCTTCATTCCATCCCTTGGATTCGGTGCAACCTATGCGGTATTTACGTATCTTGTTCCAATTCTCAACATGATGGGTGCGCCAAGCAACTCAATCAGCTTGATCCTCTTCGGATACGGGTTCATATCGATCTTCAGCAACATACTCGCCGGGAAGATTGCCAGTCACAATGCCATAGGACGACTTCGCTTCGTCTTCCTCGTACAGGCATTCGTTCTTTTCGGTTTATATTGGACGACCGGTCACTTTATCATCGGCTTGATTAACATTGGCTTGATGTCCTTAATGGCCATCCTGCTAACTACGTCAACCCAGCTTTATTTGATTGACCTTGCCGGCGTCTATCAACCAAAAGCAACAGGACTCGCCGCTTCCTTGATGCCCGTTGCAAGCAACGTCGGTATAGCCCTAGGGTCGGCACTCGGAGGGATCGTATACCATCAAGGACCATTGATGAATGTGACGCTTGTTGGTGGTGTCGTTGCAGTTTGTGCGAGCCTGCTGACTGTCATGAGTTATCGGTTGGACCGAAAGCATGAGACAGTAGCGTAAGTTTGCGTAATGAGAAAAGAAGGAGCAAAGAACATTGGAATGTTCTTTGCTCCTTCTTTTTTGTGAGATGGTCCACCCGAAAATGGGACCTAACCCCATTATTAATCTCTTTCTCTTGCCACCTGCGTATCCCGAATATTTTTCTGTATGGTAATGGCCGCAAATAGACTAAGTACAAATGACATGCCATAAAATCCTTTTTCGCTTAAGATAATACTCCCGGCGTTATAAAGTCCGATCGCCATCAAGGAAATGGCTACAATCACAGCAAACCAGCTGAGCCCGTAATAGATACCGGAAACAGGGATATCCTCTTCCTTGTCCCGTACCGCTTTTTGCAAGGATACAGCTGCATACAGACCGAATACCAATACAGCAAAGTAATACCCCTTCTCATTCAGCTCCATTCCCGCATTGAACAGACCAATCAGATAAGCGGAAGCTCCAACCACCAAAGCTGCCCAACTAGCCCCTTTAAAAGCAGCAGTGGGTTCCCCTTCTTTTCTTTCCACCTTGATCTTTGGTTTCTTTTCATCACTCTTCATTAACGGGTTTTCATTGAACTCAGACATTGACCGCTCCCCTTTACTCTTTCTATATGCAGTTGTATACACTGCTACTATAGAACCATTATAGCAATTTTTTACAGTTTTTGAGTGGGTTTTTTATTTTTTTAGAGATCGATTTTTAAAAAGACCAGTCCCCAGTGTGCGCAGCGCTAGCTTACTGACGGATCAATCTTTTTTCCTCTATTCATCTTGAATTGAATATCCATCAAATCAAGATGAATCGTTCTCTTGCACTTTTCACCTAATACTATTAAAGTATATACTGGTTGGAATCCAGACTAACTGGGAATGGATAAGACTAAAAGACTTTACTTTTTAATTTCGGGAACATGTTTTCCTTAAGGAAAGGGTTTAAATATATTATGAAAGATAATTTTTGGCATGAGTTGCCTAAGCCATTTTTTGTTCTGGCACCGATGGAAGCCGTGACCGATGTCGTTTTTCGTCATGTCGTGAGTGAAGCGGCAAGACCTGACGTGTTTTTCACAGAATTTACGAATACGGAAAGCTACTGTCATCCGAAAGGAAAAGACAGCGTACGGGGGCGTCTGACGTTCACAGAAGATGAACAGCCGATCGTCGCCCATATTTGGGGAGACAAACCGGAATACTTCCGTGAAACGAGTATCGGTGTGGCAAAAATGGGCTTTCGAGGAATCGATATCAATATGGGCTGCCCTGTGCACAATGTCGCAGCGAACGGGAAAGGATCCGGCCTGATCCGCCGTCCTGATGTTGCAGCAGAGATCATCCATGCAGCCAAAGCAGGTGGACTTCCCGTCAGTGTAAAAACCCGACTTGGTTATACTAAAGTCGAGGAATGGCACGACTGGTTGAAGCACCTATTAGAACAGGATATTGTCAATCTATCCATCCACCTTCGGACGAAAAAGGAAATGAGCGATGTCGACGCTCACTGGGAACTGATCCCGGAGATCATGAAACTTCGTGACGAAATTGCCCCTGGTACATTGATCACCATCAATGGTGACATTCCTGACCGTCAGAAGGGACTCGAACTTGCAGAAGAATACGGCGTCGACGGCCTTATGATCGGGCGGGGGATCTTCCATAACCCGTTCGCTTTCGAAAAGGAGAAGAAAGAGCATACCAGTGAAGAGCTGCTTGAACTCCTCAGACTTCAACTTGATCTTCATGACAAGTATTCCGAAGAACTCGAGCCCCGTCCATTCAAACCGCTTCGACGTTTCTTTAAGATTTACGTCCGCGGATTCCGGGGAGCTGGTGAGCTGAGAAATCGTTTGATGGAATCAGAAACCACGGATGAAGTTCGGGCATTGCTTGATGAGTGTACAATGGAAGATGGAGTGAAGGAAGAGGAAGGGTTTTCTGTGACTAAGTAAAAGCGTTCCGTTAGAACCTATTTCATTTTTTGATTTATATAAAAGAGAGAAGAGCCGTTTAGTTGCTCTTCTCTCTTTTTTAAATAAGCAGCCATCATCCCATTGCATTCATTGAAGCTGCGAGTCATTAGAACACGTTTGTTTAAACTTCTCTGCTATATAAGATAATAATCTGTCTATCTATTTCATTTTCAAATTTAATATATGCTAATCTACTTGTAATCATTTTTTGGTCCTTTATCCATTATGACTTCTACCATATGTGAAGACCCCATCCTAAGTACAGGTCTATTCTCTGAGTTCGGAGTACTATAAAGCTCCAATGGACTAATGATAACTCCATCTTGCGTATTATGAAGTATTCCTGGCACACATGAATAAATTCTATCATTATTATTTGCATTCTTGGCGAATATGGTAACAGAGGTTCCATTATGATTATCTATACTCATAGACACCTTGTATCTGTAGAATGAACCTGCACCATTTGACTGAGCAGAATAAACTACAGGCACAACTGCAAGAATATCATTATTTAACCTTAATTTTATTTCTTCTTTCTTAGTTGAATGATTATATCCCCTAACATCCCCCATATGTTCCACTGCTCCGTTGCCAAAACTTTTAAGGGGAGGAGTTCCTTTCGCCCCAAACATAGCTACATCTATCTGCTTACCTTTCTTTGTATAGACTAATGCATATATATCATAATCTGTCCCAGTCTTCCAAGATACCGTAGCAGTGATTTCTGGCGTTTTTTCAATGATAACTGGCTTTTGACCTTTGTCTAGACTTATCTTACCCTTTACCTTTTCAAGGCTTATTGTTGATAACGTGTTTTGCCTATTCTTATTTTCAGAAACAGTTAGAATCTTATCAGGTTCTTTTGGGGTTTGTTTTTGAATCGTTTTAGGTTCAGAAGGCTTATTTTGCTCATTAGATTCAACCTCTACGCCATAATTTTTACATAATCCCTCTAGCCCAGAATCAAATCCACGCCAGATTGATTTTGCCTTTGTCTGACCATTCCTTAGATATAATTCTAATACTACAATTCCATTTTCATTTGTGAAATTAGATGGAGTTAACTGAATAGTAGAATGATCTGTGCATATCTCGGCCTTTAAATTCTTTATACATGAAAATCCCGTGCTATTATCCTCTGTAAGAGTTATAGCAATTTTAGTAATGCCTTCAGGGACTTTACTCATGTCAAAATTAATTTTATGTACTTTGGTATTACCAACTTTCTCAGATGGTATAAGGCTAGCTACACCAGAAGAGCTCTTTGGTTGATTATAAAATATAATCCCACTATCTCCTTGTACCTTTTCCGAATCAGTTAAAAGGAATGCTGTTAAGGAAATATCTATCGAATTAGAAATTTCATAGCTAACAGTAACATTCCCATTGGGGGAACTTAAAACTGTATTTGCTCCCATCTGAAGAAATTGATTCATTTAAACCACTCCCTAATCTTCTATCTATTTATCAAACCTCATTTACTTGTGATTCGGTTCAACCGAAAATGGGGTCTTATCCTAATTAAATTCAATCTTTGTATTTACAATTCTTCAAATTATCATAGGTGTTCTCAATCATTAAGAGTGTTTCTAGTCTTCGTGTTTCTTTGAAACCTTCGCTGATTCACTCTTTTTCTTCTTTGAAGTAAGAGGGATCTTCAAGTCTTTAGCTACTTTACTAAGCTTTTCCCTTTGTGTGTAACCATAAATTTGAATGAATATCCTTATTCAATATACAATAGATAACAATTAATATCCAAAAATTGATAAAAACACTCTCGAATCTATGATACTATTATTTTAAAATCGTAAGTACAGAGGCTGCCTAAATGAATGAACTTGTTTTTGAAAAGAAAGAATTAAATCATGAGAGTATCAATAAAATAAAAACCTTGCACCTAAATAACTATCCTATTGTTTATATTCTTTATAATGATAAGAAGAGGCCGTCTGCGTATATCGGACAAACGGTTCAAGTTACGAGGCGGTTAAAAAATCATTTAGAGGATACTAGACGAAAAAAATTAAATCGCACTATTTTAATTGGGCATGAAAAGTTTAATCAATCAGCATCTTACAATATTGAGTCTAATCTGATTAATTATTTTATCGCCGATAACCACTACCAGCTGCAAAACATAAGTCAAACAAGCTCCAGGGAGATGCATAACTACTATCAGAAACCTTTCTATAATGAAGAACTGTTTGAATCGATATGGGAGAACCTCCGTAAAGAGAATATCGTAAGGGATACTCTTGAAAATCTTAGAAATAAAGATATTTATAAGCTTTCTCCGTATAAGGAACTCTCAATTCAGCAACTTGAGATTAAGGATGAGATCCTCGATTTTTGTAAAAAACATATACAAAAACCGGGCAACCATGTCATTTCCATTGAAGGGGATGCAGGGACGGGAAAAAGTGTCTTGCTAAGTTCCCTCTTTAACACGATTCAGGATTTAGCTAAGGATGACAGTTCCTCTTTACACCATACTGATAATTACTTACTTGTGAATCATGGGGAAATGCTGAAAACATATAAAAGTATCGCCAATAGCTTACCGAATCTGAAGAAGAAAAATCTTATGAAACCGACCCCATTTATCAATGGGAAGACCAAGACGGGAGTAATAGCTGACATCGTATTAATAGATGAAGCTCATCTGCTTTTGACAAAGGAAGACTCCTACAACAATTTCCGTTACCAAAATCAACTAGACGAGATTATTAAACGGAGTAAAATCACGATCGTCATCTTTGATCCCAAACAAGTCTTGAAAATCAAAAGCTACTGGGATCATCGATTGCTCGAGGAAATTACCCGTCAGTATAGCGCTAAAACGGTAAGGTTGACCGACCAAATGAGAATGAACGCAAATCTAGAAACAATCAAATGGATCGATCACTTTGTCGCAAAAAGAGTTCTTCCTTTTCCCGCAGAAAAGGACCCTTCATTTCAGCTTAAAATATTCGAGGATGCAGTAACCTTTAAAGCAGCAATTGAAAATAAAAACGATGAAGTCGGACTATCTCGCATCGTCTCGACATTTGATTATTTACATAAAAAAGACAAACAGACTTACATTGTCGATGAAGAAGGAATCAATATGCCCTGGAATTCAACACATTCCAACCTCACGTGGGCAGAAAATCCAGGTTCCATCAAAGAAGTTGGATCGATCTATACTGTTCAAGGATTTGACCTAAACTACGTTGGCGTCGTTCTCGGCCCGTGCGTTAGTTATGATGAAGAAAAGGAAGAACTGGTCATTGATCCTTCTAAATACAAAGACACAGGTGCTTTTATTTCACGAACCGACTTATCACCTGAAAAGAACCAACAAGTAAAAAAAGATATCATATTAAACTCCATCAACGTTCTAATGAAAAGGGGCATCCATGGCCTATATATCTATGCCACCGATCTTAAACTAAGAGCAAAGCTAATCGAAATGGAAAGGGGAAAAAATAATGAGTGAAATTCAAGGCTTAATCAATGCAATAAACAAATTCAGGGATGATCGCAACTGGGGGAAGCATCATAATCCAAAGGACCTGGCCATCTCCATCTCCATCGAAGCAGCTGAACTCCTAGAAGACTTTCAATGGGTCAGTAGCGAAGAAGCCGTCAAAGCAAATCATGAAAACATCAAGGAAGAAATCGCCGATGTGTTGATCTATTCATTTATGTTCTGTTCGGAGCTTGGGTTGGATGTGAAAGAGATTGTTGAGGAGAAGATGGTGAAGAATGGGCGGAAGTATCCGGTTGGCCAGTAGTTACTATGATTCTTCTTAATGTACTTTCATGAACCTATATCTACTATGATTTCAACTTTAATCAATATTGCAACCTGCATGAATTAAGCAGGTTGCAAACGTTGAGGCATGCGTATTTAGCCATATTCTCTCTGATGCTCTTTTTTCCGCTTAAGATAATCATTATCATCGCGAGCAAGCTTCCACTTTTCCATAAAGATGGCCGCTGATTCTACCATGAGCGGATTTTTCTGTCTTTCGTTTGTGTTGTCATTCTCATCATATTTCTTCCAGCCTTTGTAGTTCGTCTAGCGGCTGGTCCCTTTATAGCTAGATTACTTAGAGAACCTAATTTAATAACTATTAACACTGACTATAAGGTTTGTTCTTACATTTTATGAATAAACGCTTATAAGATTCATCGTGTTAAAGCTAAATCAGGTATTTTTATCTCTTTTAATACATTATGCAATCTTTTAATTGAAGCCATTTTGCCTTTAGTTGATTGATAATCGATTAACACATTTTCTTTAAAAAATTCATTCAGCAAGCTAAAAATAGGTGGTACCTCTTTTAACTCACCTATTGAAATTTTTCCGTTAAAACACTTAATATATTGTTTCGACATTTTTCCTTTATGAGACTCAAGTAATTTTATTAATTCCTCTTTATTCTCACTCGCATCTGGGGTTTCTGCGAATAATATACTTTTATCCCCCCTTAATTTACTGAATTTTCTATTTTCAAGTAAACGATAACCATTAAATTCAATATTCTCATCCTCTAGAATTTCTTCAATTACTTCTATCCATGTTTCAACGTGTAGAACATCTTCAATTCTAGTTATTGAATGTTCTACTTCTGTTCTATTATCAGTAAAATTTATTAAGTTCAATTCGTCTTTTGAGTTGTTAATTTGAAGCCTTCTTAGTTGTATTTTACCGGAAGGATCTTTAATTAAGCTTGTGTTATCTCTGGCGTTATTATCTGTATCCGTCAAGCATAAAACTTTCTTTTTATTCTCACCATTATTTTCATATTTTTGACCCATCACAAGAAGATTATATACATCTCTTACATTATCAATACCACCAACTGAAATTATTCTAACTTTACTTGAGTCAATTAAAGTTTCTAAATATCTTTTATCTGTCCCACCCTCACAAATTATCAAGTGTTTATTTTGTTCAACTCTTAAATAATTCCTTAAACTAATAACCAACTCGTATATACTTTTCATTTGTATTTCTTCAGGAAAGTGTTTTGCCTTATCTAGGTAATCAAAAAAATCAAAGCTATCAAACTTACTATTAGCAGAGATATGAACGAGTGTGCCTGCCTCAATTACTGGTAAAATCCCATACCAATGTGTGGTAAGAATAACTTGGTTCCCTAAGTCATTTGCTATTTTTTCTAACCTTTCAAATTGTTCATAGCAATGTTTAATATCTTGAGATACTTCTGGTTCATCAATTGCTAATATTATATTTCTTCCATAAATCTTCTCTTCTATTCCTCTATTAATTAAAAAAAAATAGATCACATCGATCATTGCCCTTCTTTGTTCACCTGAACTTAAATGTTCCACTTCTTTTTGAGCAATTTTTAAAGGTCTTTTAGTGAAATAAGCATTTAAAATATTATCTACTATATCTGATGGCCTAATATTTTGCTTTTGATTAGGCCTTGCTTTAAATTCGTAGGAATCATCTACTTTTCTAATAATACCGTTTATATCAGCGACAAACTCCTTTAACTCATCATTGATATGATCAAGAAAGGATTTCGTTTTCTTTTCTATTTTAAGTCTCTTATTTAAAAATTCCTCAATTTTATTTACTACATTTCTATTCATTATCTTTTGCATTTGAATACTCTCAATTTTAAGTGTTTCATGAGCAACCTGATCAGTTGGAATATATATGTAATTGTAGAACTCTTCCAAAATTGAGTTGATTCTGTCAACATTTACTTCCTTAAATGCAGCTGCAAAAGGATTTGTAACTGTTTTAAACTCACTATTTTTTCCAATAGTTAACAAGTAGTGTGAATCTTTATAAGCAATTAACCTATTCTTGTACCTAATAAAATCCTCTGTATGTTCTTTTCTAGCTCCACCTTTAAAATATTCGTCTGATTTCTCCCATAAAAAACTATTTATTTCTTTCAAGTCACTAATAATTTCTCTTGCTTTTCTTTTAAAGTCTGGATTTGTTTCTAACCAGCGATTAATAGATTTTTTTTCAACTAAAAATACAGGAGTAATAAACTTATCATCTTTACTTTTACCTGCTTTCTCACCCTTGTTTTCATTCCAAGGGGATTGTCTAAAATAAAAATTTAACGCCTCTAAAATTGCACTTTTCCCTACACCATTTTGCCCAATTATTGTTGTGAAATTGTTCTTATCATGGTCACAAATAGGGACGTATGTCGCTTGTGAATATGATTTAAATCCATTAATAAATACACCTATGATCACTTGCTCACCACCCTCGATTAGTAAAATAATTCCATGTCAATACTATACTAATTTATATTAACAACTACAATGTAGAATGAATTATCTATTTTACTTATGATACGGTTCCCCCCGATTAATCCGAAACGCCCGATAAATCTGCTCCACCAAAATCAATCTCATCAACTGATGGGGAAATGTCATTTTCGAAAACGAAAGCGTCTCATCCGACCGTTTGATCACATCATCACTCAAACCGAGTGATCCACCTATCACAAACGCCACTTTACTCTTTCCGTATGTTGCAAGCTTGTCCAGGTTATCAGCGAGCTCCTCAGAAGAACGCATTTTTCCTTGAATGGCCAGTGCAATGACATGTTGATCAGGGGATAGCTTCGCAAGGATTCGTTCCCCTTCTTTGTTCTTCACTTGTTCCATTTCAGAATCGCTCAGTACTTCAGGTGCTTTTTCATCAGCAAGCTCAATAATATCCAGTTTTGCATAGGCACCGAGACGCTTTACATATTCACCGATTCCCTGCTTTAAATATTTTTCTTTTAATTTACCAACCGTTACAATGGTAATGTTCACTATCCACACTCACTTTACAAACTATTTACAAACATGTTATCCACAGAAATTATCCACATATCCACAAACCACTTCCGCATATGGTATGGGAATATTAGTTCGCCACTATATATATTGCATTATTCCCACAATATTCACAGGTTGTGGATAACTTCTTATCTTCAGAAAGCTCTGTTAGTTGAGGCGCTACCTCATGCTCATCTACGACAATATCCATAGCTAATTCCACATGCTCTAAGCAGCAAAAAATCATGTCGTTTCCTCCTAACCATTCTTCAAAATGTTGTTTATATACTTATCCACAATTATCATATCATGTAAAGAAAAAGCAAGAAAGGGCACATGGCCTTCCTGCTTTTCGTTTATCCACATTCTATATTCGAGATTCATCTGTTAACTTCATGGTAACTTCCTTCTTTTTACCATTTCGATAGATCGTGACTTTCATTTGATCGTTTACTTCTTTGGTATTATAAAGATGCTTTCTTAAATCGATGACATTCTCAATCTTCTCTCCATCGAGCTCTGTGATAACATCAAGCTCTTGCAAGCCAGCTTGTGCTGCAGGAGAATTTGGAACGGTTTGTCTGATCATGACACCATAATTGATTTCTTTCGGAAGCTTTAAGGTTTCCTGTTGGTGATAGGCAGAAATCTGATTCACATCTTCTAACGTCACACCCATTGCAGGACGTTTGACTTCACCATATTGCTCAAGGTCCTCAATAATCGGTTGAGCATAGTTAATCGGGATGGCAAGTCCAATCCCTTCTACAGCTTCCTGAGCGATTTTCATGGAATTGATACCAATCAGCTGTCCAGAAATATTGATGAGAGCTCCACCGCTATTACCCGGGTTTATAGCTGCATCAGTTTGCAGTACTTCCGCATTCCAATCTTCCATACCATCCTGATTAATATCAACAGGAATCGTCCGCTCTACTCCAGAAACGACCCCTTGTGTAACCGAACCGGAAAATTGCATCCCAAGTGGGTTACCGATGGCAATGACCGGTTCTCCCGCCTTTAGCTTATCCGAATTCCCGAACTCGGCAAGATCATCACTCTTGACTTTACTGCCGTCGATCTCGATTACAGCCAAGTCTGTCCAAACGTCAGTACCTTTTAGCTTAGCAGGCACCTTCGTACCATCTGCAAGGGTGACTTCCAGTTGATCAGCATTTTCGACCACGTGATTATTCGTCACGATATAGACTGTTTTACCTTCTTTTTTATACATGACACCTGACCCTGTTCCTGCTTGTTGGTCCTGAGTTTGTCCTCCGCCTTGTCCCCAGAAGCTTTGGGACTGGATATTTGTAATCCCGACAACAGAATCACCTGTTTTCTCAACAGCTTTCGTCACATCCGTCGTCACATCCACAGAAACATTCTGAGTGGTTCCATTGTGATATGCCTGATCCGTTTCTTTCAGGTTTTCATCCGGTTGATTGGAGTAAGGTAATATATCAAAGTTCGTCAGCTGAGGAACGGCGACGATGACAAGAATAGCCCCAAGAACTACTCCTAATAGCCCTGCCAGAAACATTCCTCCCCGATTTCCCTTCTGCCTGCTTCTGCCTTCAGAATTATGATCATCATCATAATATCCCATATAACTTCATCCTTTCTACAAGCTATTCCTTTTGTTATTTTATCTTTACAAGCCTGATTATAATCAGCCTAAATTAAAAAACGATGAAAAAAAGGTAAGAAATTCATAATGTGACACCAAATGCGCAGGCGGCTTGACCAGAGGCGACAAGCATAAGGCGAACATACCGGAAAGGCGTTCTTTGCCTTTTTGGTATGTTTGACTTATGACCTCGAGCCTCTAGCCGCCGGAGCTAGACGACACCAAATGCGCAGGCGGCTCGCCCAGAGGCGACAAGCATAAGGCAAACATACCGGAAAGGCGCTTTTTGCCTTTTTGGTATGTTTGCCTTATGACCTCGAGCCTCTAGCCGCCGGAGCTAGACGACACCAAATGCGCAGGCGGCTCGCCCAGAGGCGACAAGCATAAGGCGAGAACACCGGAAAGGCGTCCTTTGCCTTTTTGGGGTTCTTGACTTATGACCTCGAGCCTCTAGCCGCCGGAGCTAGACGACACCAAATGCGCAGGCGGCGACCAACAAAAGACAAGCACAAGCCAACCTATGGATATGTAAAAAGATATACAAAAAGGTGAAGACAACAGCCTCCACCTTTTCCATACCATCAAAAACAAAATCATAAACAATTAAATCGCAACTAAAGATGTCGGCACTTTAGGATCGGTATCAAATAAATCGATTTGTTCTCCTACTAGAATTCCTTTTGATTCGAGCGTTTGCGTCACACTCATTCTTGCCAGGTCTTTCATATTGTTATCAAGGCTTAGATGGGCAAGATAAATCCCTTTAGTGTTATCTCCCATCACTTCACTCATGGCAACGGCAGCATCCTCGTTGGATACATGACCATAATCACTCAGGATACGACGTTTGATATTCCAAGGATAGCGACACATCCGGAGCATCCCGACATCATGATTACTTTCAAATACATACGCATTCGCATTGGAGATGATCCCTTTCATCCGATCGCTTACATACCCTGTATCTGTTACTAGAACGAGCTTTTTCTCTCCTTGGTGGAAGACATAAAACATCGGCTCTGCCGCATCATGAGACACACCAAACGATTCGATGCTCAACCCTCCGAAGTGCTTGGCCGTTTCCATATCAAACGAAAATTTCTGCTCCGTATCAATTTTCCCTACTAAACCGTCCATGGCATTCCACGTTTTATCGTTGGCATAGATTGGCAACTTGTATTTCCTCGCAAGAACGCCAATCCCCTTTATATGATCGCTATGCTCATGGGTGACGAGGATTCCCGACAAATCCTCTATCTTCCGGTCAATTTGACTGAACAATCCTTCCATCTGTTTTCCGCTCAATCCGGCATCTACCAGGAAGGAATGTTCTTCCGACTCTACAAATATTGCATTTCCTGTACTGCCACTCGCAAGTACACTAAAATGCATCGTCATATCTCTCACTCCAATGTTTCTTTTTCTGGTTTGGTGACTTCAACAATATTTCCTTCTACCGCATTGATAAACAAATCTTCTTCTTTATCCCCTGATTTCACGACAAAATGCCACGTGGGTGCCAGGACCTGAGACTCTTCAGCTAAGAAAGTCCAATAACCCAGTTTCGGCTTTTTCACTTCGCTACCAGGGCTGATTTTCTGGCTCGTATAGAGGGCTTGCATTGCTTCGAATGACGGAATGATCGGTTTATTTTCCCCGAACTCATTCAGATCTTCAAGCATGGATTGCTTGTAGGAAACAATTTCATTTTCATTATTCATATTAAGGATGATTTTCCCGTTCGTGTTATTAAATAGCTGTCTACCGCGATAGGTCTGATAATAAATAATCGATTGTTCGTCCTGATTATATTGCCAGTAGCTATACTTGTCCCCACCTATAAGCTCTGTTTTCATGAAATCGTTCAGATCGTCTTCTGAAAAATCCTTCTCTAAGGCATAGGGTTCATTTAACGTAGCATGAATGGTATTTTCATTTATAATGTTCGCTTCCTGATTCTTTAAAGCCTTCAAATCATCATCGGTGAATTTCCTCGATTTAGCTACAATATACTTTTCTTCCATTCGATCCTTGGACAACGTCTTAGGATAATCGATCTTATCAGCCTTTAATTTATCCTCAAATGTAGCCTGACTGAGCGTCTCCGGATTACTTTCAGAAACTTTATTGATCAAAAGGGACATCAAAAAGATATCTAATATGAGAAAAACAATAATAAAGATGCTCTTTGTTTTACTCCAATCCATCTACATCCCCTCCTTGCCTTCAACCGATAGACGCAGCCAATTGCCATCATATTTGTAATACCAAGAGGGTACAAAGATAAGCTTTCTGCTTTCATTAGGGTCTCTTGTCATTTTATACCCTATGGTGATATCTTCTATATTTTCGAGGAGACCTTCTTGATCCAATGCATAAACAACGGAAGAACCTGATGGCAATCGAACCTCTGTTAAATCATCGTCAAATGAGAAATCCAGCGAAAAATAAGGGCGACTATATTTGTTAACGCCATTCTCACCCCATGTTTGTGAGATTTCAGCCATCCCATTATCATTAAAAACAGGATGATTCTGAAGGAAAAGACGATAAACAATTTTATTTTCGTATGGACTGATGGAAAAGAATTGATAATCATCCGTCCAACCACCGTGATCATTGACGAACTCCATACTTTTTTGCAGGAGAGTAGATGGTGTGGAACCATCCTGTTTTTCCTCCGATGGGTTCACAAACGAAAATGTATTATGCTCCTTATTCACAGTCAACAATGAAGAGACATCCATATAGGTTAACATATCATTGCTCGCATTCATGTTTACACTATTAGGATCAATAAAGAGGGCTTGTTTGTACTCTTCCAGAGAGTTTAGATCGGTGTAGTACTGATAACTGAAATACTCCTGTGAAGTCTTTGGAAGAAGAATCGTTCTATTATTACTGATAGGCTGTTCTACATATTGATCATAGAGATTGTTATAGAGGGCCCTTTGGACAAAGTCTCCTGCAAATGAGTCTAAAGTGATTCTGTTGACCCTGCTTTCAAAGACAACCTTCTCATCTTTATCATCAACATATGCAATAAAGTAAATCGTACCTGTATCTGAATTGTCTTTAGTTAAATCAATGACGATTCGATTAAAGGAAGCTGCTGAAACACTTTTCTCTTCCAGATTCAATACTTGATTGTACACTGAGAACGGAACTAAATCAGGAAACACAAGTTCCACTTTGTTTTCCCCGTGTATAAGATTGTTGATAGCCTGCTGACTATATTTATTTGAAACATTCTTTATATCAAACAGAGACCATTTTCCCAGGTTCTCGACTACTTTATTGATTTCAGTTTGATTCGTGGTTCCAACTGTTTTGTCTCTTCCGTGATAAAATAGCTTAAATGGTTTGACGAGGTGATTATTCAGCTCATTATCCAATAACTTGTCTCCAACTGACACATCGTAGGCACCATCGCTATTAATCGTGTCATACCCAGGTGAATAGGTCCAAAGATTAAAGGTAAGGAACACGCTTATACAAACGAGAAGGGTTAAGACTATCGATTTTATTTTTTCATAACTCATGACCACTCATCCTCTTGTGTGGAGTCATATGGGAGGGTAAATACGATTGTCGTTCCTTTACCTTCTTTACTTTTCGCCCACACATCGCCACCATGTGCTGATATCATTTCTTTCGCAATGGCTAGTCCTAATCCAGTACCACCCATTTGCCTCGTTCGGGCTTTGTCCACCCGGTAGAAACGCTCAAAAATCTTCTCCAGATTATCTTTCGGAATCCCTAACCCTTGATCAGATACGCTTATCTCAATGAATCCTTCTTTTTCTTTCACTGTAAAGGTAATGGTGCCACCCTCTGGTGAATACTTCAGTGCATTGGAAATAATATTATCCAACACCTGAGTGATCTTATCCTGATCAATCTCTACAAACATGGCTTTCTTAGGCAAGAAACGGTTAAACGTCACATTTATATCCTTTGTCATTTCAAAACGATCAATGATTTTATCGAAAAATAAGATGAAGTCCACCCAATCTTTATTAAAACGATAGTCTTTGCTGTCCATTTTTGATAATTGCAGGAGATCGTTAACCAACCGGATCATTCTCTCGGTCTCGTTTTGGGTAACGTCAAGGAATTGAGGCGCAATTTCCCTATCCTGCCATGCACCCTCTGCCAGAGCCTCCAGATAGCTTCTCATCGTCGTCAGAGGCGTACGAAGTTCATGTGAAACGTTCGCGACAAATTCCCGTCTCTCTAAATCGATCTTCTCTTGCTCAGTAATATCATGTAAAACTGCTATAAGACCATTTACAAAACCAGTCTCTTTTTGAATAATAGAGAAATTTGCACGTAATATATAAGGTTTATCCTTTGTACTATAATCCAATATGATTGAGTCCTGTTCATTGGATAAGTCATCAAATGTATATTCTTCATCGAGTCCAAGCAGCGATACGATAGGTTGGGAAACGACTGTTTCACGTGAAACATCCAGCATGTCCGCAGCAGGATCATTGATGAGGATGACACGACCTTTTCGATCTGTGGCAATGACACCATCAGTCATATAGGACAAAACGGAAGAAAGCTTCCTCCGCTCACCCTCTGTTGTTGCCTGGGCCTCTTGAAGACGCTTCGTCAAATTATTAAAGGTAATGGCCAGTTGACCAATTTCATCATACCCATATACCTTTACTTTCCTCGAGAAATTACCTTTCGCCATCGCTAAGGCCTGTTTTCTCATATCAGATATGGGTCTTGTGACGGTTTGGGCTAATAAAACTCCCAGAATGGCGGTTATGGCTAGCGCAATCATGGTCCCGTTCGTAAAGATTTTATTGATTTCATTCATCTGATCATACACCGTTTCAATTTCCCCGGCGATGTAGATGGTCCCAATGACTTCGTTGTTCGACTCAATCGGTTTGGTGTATACCCATATTCGATCCTTGGTTTTCTCATCAAGGTAGATATCATCGTCACCAAATCCAAGGGCCAGAGCTTTCTTAACTTCTTTCTCTGAACTGATTTGACCGACCAAGCCTTGATTATTGGGATCAGAGGTTCCGTCGATCCTACTTCTGTTATTAATGACCCTAATTTCCGCAATATCCGATGTCTTACTGCTATCATCCAATATCCGATAAATGTCTTCCTGAAGAGTGGGGTCATCTTCACTCCGATTTTTCAGCATCGCTTCCTTTACGGTGTACTCCAATAAATTCACTCTGTTAGTAATAGAGGTTTTAAAGTTCTCCACTAACTTCTGCTCAAGCTCCCTCACGAAATAAACCCCGATGATTTGCATCGCAAGGAGGATGAGCAGCACATAAATCAAAACGAATTTCAAATGAATCGAACGGGTTAAGCCAACTTTCTTCATTGCATATTACTCCTGTTCAGGATTTCGTAGGTAATAACCGACTCCTCTACGTGTTACGATCCATGTAGGGTGACTAGGGTTATCTTCAATTTTCTCGCGAAGGCGCCTTACGGTAACATCGACTGTGCGCACATCACCGTAGTAATCATAACCCCAAACAGTTTGGAGTAAGTGCTCACGGGTCATTACTTGTCCAATATGTTTTGCTAAATAATGAAGCAGTTCGAATTCACGGTGTGTCAGTTCGATGGTTTCTCCTCGTTTTGACACAACGTACGCATCAGGGTGAATCGTTAAGGACCCAACCGTAATTTCATTGTTTTCATCTTCGGCATTTTGCTGTGCACCGTGCTGGTGTCTTCGTAAATTCGCTTTCACACGTGCAATCAATTCCCGTGTACTGAAGGGTTTTGTCACATAATCATCGGCTCCAAGCTCTAACCCCAGAACCTTATCAATTTCAGAGTCTTTCGCTGTCAACATAATGATCGGCATTTCATACTTCTTACGAATCTCACGGCAAACTTCCATTCCGTCCCGATTCGGAAGCATGATATCAAGTAGCACAAGATCAGGCTTGATCTCCTCCGCCATCTTAACGGCTTCATCTCCATCATACGCGCAGTGAACTTCATAGCCCTCTTTCTTTAAATTAAACTGTAGTATATCTGCAATCGGCTTTTCATCGTCAACGACTAATATTTTCTTTTCCATATCCTTTGATCTCCTTTAGAAAAAAGTAATGTATCATCATAATTTGTGATTCGTATAAGGTTCTTCCCTTAAATTTATCACTTTCCCTATATTAATTCATCTTTTACTCTATCATACCCTTTATTTCATTGCTTGTTGGCTACAATCTAAATATAACAAAGGGGACTGACAAATAAAATGCTTGTGTCAGTCCCATGTTGATTACCTATATTGAATTACAGTACATCCAATGGATTAATGAGAGATCCATTTTTGTATACTTCGATATGCAGGTGTACTCCAGTAGCTTCACCCGTTTCACCCATAATTCCGAGCTTTTGTCCTCTTTCCACCGTTTGACCGGCAGAGACAGAAATCGAGTTTAAATGAGCATAAATGGTTTTATATCCATTACCATGATCGATCACTACTTTATTTCCATAACCGCCATCGTCCCAACCGGCTGAAACGACTCTTCCGTTATCAACAGATTTAATTGTGCGATCACTAGGACGGGCGATGTCGATTCCTTTATGCATTTTCCCCCAACGAGGTCCTTGTTTAGAGGAAATATAACCGCCATTCGTCGGCCATCCAAAATCACCTGATCCCCTTGCCGGAGTCGCCTTTGTTCCTTTGATGACGATGTATTTTACTGGATCCTTTATCTTCTTTTCTTGTTTTACATCTTTATCGATTTGAGAACCATTTACTTCTGTCGTTTCAAACGTAACGGATTTCTCACCATCTTGACCTTCTTGCTTCACTTTCGTATCGCCTTTATTCATGGAAGAGTCTTCTTCTACTTCTTTTTCATAAGCGATTTTTTCGATCTTGTTCGCTTCTTTCTTTACAAGAACATGAACAAGTGGCTCGTAAACATTTACATTTAATTCTGAACCTACTTTTAAGGCAGCGTCTTCTTTCAGATTGGCATTTAATTCAAGTAATTTACCGGTCGTCAACTGATGATCTTCTGCAATCGCACTCAAGACATCACCGTCTTGAACCTTGTACTTTTTCTCTTCTAACGTACCCTTCTTAAGCAGACCCGCCGCTTCATTCGACGTCATCATCTCTTCCGGCTTCACTTGAGCTTTTTTCATCTCCACTTCTTCTTTAAACGAAACTTCTAATAAACGGGTTTCATTTTCCTTTAATGCGGGTAAAGGAGTGGATGAAGAATCATTTGATCTCGCTTCTAATTCGCTTAGCTCTTCTTTGGAAACATAGTTAAGCTTGAAGGACTTTAACGCTTCTTCAGCAGCCTTCTCGTCTTGCACATACGCAACCGGTTTGTCGTTAACCACCAAAGCATACGCATCGGCTTCAACAGACACTGATTTATTTAAACGTTCAATCACGTTTTGATTATTTGTTTTCGTAGCTGTAAACACATTTTCAGGTATGTACGTTACTTCATTATTAAAATCAACCTGATAATCCGAGTAATCCTTTTGCGCTTTCTCAAGCTTCTCATCTAAAACAGCCTCTACTTCATCCTGATTTGTAACGGCCCCAACATACTCACTACCCATGTACACATGATAGATTGTTTGTAACTCTTCTTCGGATCCTGTATTTGCTGCCGCAGATGAAAACGTTAAAGTGGTAAGAGCAAGGGTTGTAATTCCTACTCTCTTCACAAATTGATTCGATCTATGACGAATATTAAGTTTTTTATATTTTTCTAAAATGGGTGATAACTTCTCTCCAACACTCATCGAGTTGCCTCCTATAAAATAAAGCAAAAATCCCAATTAAAGGTAGTTCATTAAGCCTAATTTAGTAAAATTCTATAAAATTCGTACTTTACTAATTTACCATAATTCGACGAAAACCGGGACATAGAAGCAGGATTGTAATATAACTGTATAATTTGTCGGAAAATCATCACCAATCAAATGTATAATAATCATCGAAAGAACAGGGCTCGCATAGGTCTAAAGGTGGACTTGCGAGTGAAATATTGTTGGTAGAAATTAGAGGGTCAAGTGGCTGGAATATTACACGCATGTTACAGAAGCATAGAAAAAAAGTACTACGAGAGTCAAAGTCGTCGCAGTACTTTTTGTAAGATGGCTCAGGACGGAATCGAACCGCCGACACATGGATTTTCAGTCCATTTCTCTACCAACTGAGCTACTGAGCCGTATAGTTTTCGGCTTCCGCTAAGCTTCGAATCTCTTCGTCAACTCTTTCGTTCACATCCTCACGTATGTAAAATACGCTCCGGTGTTCACTCCATCGTTTCCTCGACCTTCTCGCTTATCGAAACCCTTTTCCATTTCATGTAAATCACATAAATAAATGGCGGTCCGGACGGGACTCGAACCCGCGACCTCCTGCGTGACAGGCAGGCATTCTAACCAACTGAACTACCGGACCAGAGTTTTTTTGCGCTAGCAAAAATAACTTTCATTAACTTGCGCTAGCAAAATCTAAAACTAATAATCTACTTCCATGAAGCGACATCTCGTAAACTACCAAAATCTCTTCAAGAAAATAAAAATGACCCATACGGGATTCGAACCCGTGTTACCGCCGTGAAAGGGCGGTGTCTTAACCGCTTGACCAATGGGCCGTAAAAAAATGGTGAGCCATGAAGGATTCGAACCTTCGACCCTCTGATTAAAAGTCAGATGCTCTACCAACTGAGCTAATGGCTCTCTAAGTATATATAAACACGAATCAAAAGCTTGATCAAAGCCTCTTTCGTGACAACGAAATTAATATTATCACAGTATGAATGTCGAGGGCAATAGTTTTTTTGGTTTTTTTGTCGAAAGTTATTTCTTGGGGAATAATTAGTGGAGATTCTCACGATATTGGATTAAAGGGGAAGCCCATCAAATGAAAGAGAATAAATTCGTCCTTTGTTATCACCAATTGGCTTTGCATAAGGATAGCTACTTTTCATCAACCTCGTTGCAAGGGAAGGGGAAGTAATTAACAGGAAATCTCTTAGTTGATTGCTTGTTATTTTATTTCCGAATATTAAATAGTAATCTTTAAGCGCCTCTAAATGAGCATTCTTCGACTTTCTACTGCACTTTGGACAACGCCAATAGCCGTATTCCCTCACTGATGGCAAGTAAGTACACTCTTTACATATAACTCCAGGCAAAATATCTTTTTCATTTATTTTATAGGAATGCAGTATAGAAATATTAAGAGGGGTATTTCTTTTATTCATTATCCTAATGATTTTTTTGAGTTCTTTATCTGAAGTCACCCTGTTTGGATAATAATTATGGAGTTGAGCGATTTTATTGGGGAGTGAAGCAGCGTGGATAACCTTTTTGTTTAATGCTTCGTTGTTCGCACTAATAATTGTTTGAGGGTTACTTATTACGACCAATCCATGAACGGGGATAGTAGAAAAATGATTTTTCTTCAGCCATTCTCTAAATTGGTTTTCTTGTCTATTAAGCTGAAGGATTGGATCAGGATAAGCATACTCTACACCGTTTTTGGTCTGAACAAATTGATTGAAAATAGTATCAAAGTTTACAGCACCTGCCACATTTTTCACTTCTACTATTAAAATGAAAGACTTAGTCAATATAAGGGTATCTAATTGAAAGTAACGGCCGTTCACTTCGAGCCTAACATCGTAGTAGATATAATAGTCTTTTTGGGGAAGGTAACCCAATTGATAGTCAATTGCCTTTTCACCATTATAACCTGCTTTCATCTTTGCGAGGTTTTCTTTGATTAAGGAAATTTGGGAATAATCTTGTGGTAAACGACCCACTATTGCAACTAATTTCAATAGGGTAAGCGGGATTTGCCGTTCATTCACGTTCATTTCAACACTCCAATCATAAATTTATACCTATTTACTTCTTCTTTTATTGAAAAAATCCTGCTTTATCGATGAAATTCACCCCTTTTTTCGTAGAGGGAAAATATATTATCGACTTTGCTTTATATATTATCGACTTCTCTGCATTTATTATCGACTTTCATGATATATTATCGACTTCTATACTTTTATTATCGACCTTCACTTACCAAGCAAAAACAAGTGCAATCCGGACGCCACGCATCCGCACACACTCCAAAAAAAGACCCGCCACCAGAGCCCAAACCCACTCCAGCAACGAATCTCAACCACTATCAATAAGTCAAACTAGCGGCCACAATCAATCCCACTACAATCGCAGCGGAAAATAGGCTGAATCCAACGGCGATGTTACCTTCTTCCACTTTCTTTGCTAAGTTCGTTCGAGGCGTCAACACGTATTCGATGATCCAATAGGCGATGACTTGAGTCGCAATTCCGATCAGTCCCCACAGGAAGGCGTCCAGTAAATTAAGGCTGTTTGCCCAGACGGTGTAGATGACGATAGCGAGTCCGATGGCTTTTCCCCAAAGTTTCAGGGCTACGGCCATGTTTCCTTCTTTGATTAAGGCAGCTTCTGAGAATTTCGTTGTAAAGGCGAATACGGTGATTCCAAGGATCATGAGTCCAAGGCCAGTGCCGACGTGGGCTAGAAAGCTTAGTAGGGCTTCACTTGTTATGATTTGCATTTGTTTCTCTCCTTTTTATTTCTCCTGCAATCCTACAGGTAGAAAAAATGATTCGTTATCCGTGATGGCGTTACCGGCTCTGATGCCGATTGCACCGGGGTGGCCGTTGATGATAAAGCTTCCTAGCATCAGGCTTGCATCCTTCTGACCATCATCGGTTATAATCGATGAAGCAGGAAGGGGAGTGAACTGTTGATAGACGGGAAGGGTCTGTTTATAGGTTTCTTTTTTATCCTCTAAAAGGATTTTTCCTGTCGCTTCAAAGATCTTGACCGTATCTCCTTCACGTCCGAATGCAGGCTTCTGCACGTAGGTTATCCCTCTCTCCTCGAAGTGTTCAGGATCTAAGTAGGTTGGCAGGAAGTACCGGCTGATCCATTCGTGTTCTTCATCGGTATAGAATGTGCTTCCCTCTTCATGAAGCCCCCATATGAGTGCTTGAACCCCTTTGGATTGCAGTAAAAAGGCGGAGGGAGGGTTTAAGACTGCTACTTTTTTATCCACGACCATTTGCATCAGTTCCCGGCCGACGTACTCTTCAGTTAGTGGATCCATGTCATCCACCAGGTGCTCGACGGGGTAGGTTTGCCGGTATAATATATCGATTCGTTCCCCATTGGGCGTGTAGAGTCCATTATGTCTGATTTGCAGTTTATCCAGACTTACATACTCTGAAGGAACCCCGGCGAGCTTTTGAATATACTTTGTAGTCTGGTAATCTTCTTCATGATCAGCATGAGACGTAAAGACAATCTTTGCTTCACCTTCCCTTTGAAGAGACTTCCAGGAGGATAAGAGACCCCGTTTTAATTCCTTTGCCAATAGACCTTCAAATCCCTCGTTAGGATCCGGACATTCGAAATACTGACAAACCTTTTCATTCACGTGATAAAGCTCTTTGATAAAGGTGGGAGTATCGCTATTAAACTCTAGTAGCTTGATTTCGCCTTCCCGAACAACAAAGTCGAATCGTCCGATCATACACTCTTGAGGGATGGATTTAAACCTAATATAGGCAAGGGATTCCTTAGGAAACCCAAGCTCGATAAGAGTGTCATCCCCCAACTCGCGAAGGAGCTCAGCCGTCTTGTGATAGATGGTATATACACGTCGGGATGCTTCCCGAATGGAAGCGATCGTGTCCCGGGATTCCATTTTTATATCCAGTAATGCGTATTCCATGTCATATAAGTCATGCCAAAAATCGGGGATACTCTGGTAGAAATGCTTCCTGTTTTCACGGTGAGAGGTTGTCATGTTATCCTCCGAATCCACCTTTAGAGCCGCTTCCGATCCCTGATTTATAGCTCTTGGAGTAGGATTTATAGCTTGAGAAATTCTTCAACTTCGATTTGTTTTTAAACATTCTTCCGGCAAAATAATAGTAGCCGAAATTGGATGATCGATCGTCATCGCAGTAATAGGTGCCGCTTTCGTCATCCCAATCCCAGTCATCGCAGTCTACGTCGGTCGGTTCCGGGGGAAGGTCCTGATTCCCGCAGCCGGTGACAGATATCGCCATGACGGATGCGGCCACTCCCGCCATCATTTTTTTCGTTTTGTTCATCTTCTTTCCTCCTCTAGCTTATATCCCGTTGCCTTCACATATACGATATATACATAGCGATCTTCATCGATTTCAGCAGAATCCCGCTCCCATTCCTCTCCGTCTATATAATAATAAATAGAACCGATGACGCTTAGAATATCAAGGTGATGATCATGGTGCTCTATTTTTAAAACAGGATTATTGTTTCTAAGGTTTAATTCACGAATTTCAAGGATCAGCCCTTCTGGCGGAAACAATGGATCCTTTACCGGTTCTTCCTCGTACACTTCTACATAAAGAATGAATTGATTCCCTTCTATGGCTGAAGAAAGCTGACGGTATGTAACACCTTCTTTCACGAAAAACTCACATTCTCTTCTCGCAAGAATCTGTTCCAATTCAATGTTGGGATAGTGGTAAATCGCTTCAAAGGTGTCGTTTCCTTTTCTCAGTCGATATTCTAAAATCGGTTCCTTCATATTAAGAATCCAGCCTCCTACTATGATTTCTCTTAACTATACGGACCAATAAGGAAAAGGTTTCATTTCCTAGAAGTTCATTGGTATGATTGAACTATCATTTTGATACAAGGAGGGTATGTATGATTATTTTCAACAGGCTTTGGAAACAAATTACGAAGATGGACTTCGGTTTCATTCTTCTATTATCTCTGATTATTATCCTGTTTGGAACCATTGGCAGCCATTTATTGGAACCAGAGACGTTCCCTTCCCTTTTTGATGGGTTCTGGTGGACAATGACGACCTTGACCACCGTTGGGTATGGAGATTATTTTCCCGTATCGGTTGGGGGGAGATTGCTTGGGATCTTCCTATTTATCTTCGGAATCGGCATTATCGGGGTGTTGATTAGTAAAACCGTTGATTCGATTACCACGTTTCAAAAGTTCAAGAGGGAGGGAAAGCTAGTGTATACATATGAAGATCATTATATTTACATCAACTGGTCAAAGAAAACGGCAAGAGCCATTGAAGAAATTCTCGCTCATAAGCCTGATGCTGAAATTGTCCTCATCGATATGCTGCCCATCACACCGATGGAACATGAGCAGGTCCATTTCATCCAAGGGGATCCTTCCGATGAAAGTGTTTTACTGAAAGCCAATATCTTCGAGGCGAAACGGGTAGCCATCTTCTCTGATTCAAAAATTGATGATCCTTCTCTTGTTGATGGAAAAACCCTGTTGATTGCCTCTGCTGTCGAGGGGTTATCCAATACGCATCAGAGGGAAGTGCATACCATCGTGGAAGTGTCAGAAGACCGTCATATCCCTAAATTCCAGCATATTTCCGTTGAGGACTTTATTTTATCCAATGATTCTGTTTCACTTCTCATGGCCAAAGCGACCCTTCATCCTGGAACGACGAACTTATTCCGACAGTTACTCAGTAAACGGTACGGAAACAATATTCACGAATTTAAGGTGAAGGAAAATTGGAAGACGATCAAGCAAGCATCTGAAGAGCTTCTTGAACAGGGCGCCATACTACTTGCTGTGAACGATAACATGGATTTTACCGATGCAATGAACCGGATGCTTCATCAAGATGATATTCTCTATGTCGTTTGCCATGATCGGGTGTTCGAACAGTTAACTCAATAAAAAAATGCTTAGCCTCGATTAGAAGGCTAAGCATTTTTTTTCATTTATTAATTCGGGCTCCATACGCTGCGAACAACATTTGTTTGAGAGCGATCTGGACCGACAGAGAAGATGGAAAGAGGGATACCTGTTAATTGTGATACGCGCTCTAAGTAGTGACGAGCGTTTTCAGGTAGATCCGTTAACGTCTTACATCCTGTAATGTCTTCTGTCCAGCCTGGAAGCTCTTCATACACTGGCTCACATTCAGCAAGTATGTTCAGGTTAGCCGGGAATTCTTCCATCACTTCACCTTTGTACTTGTAGGCTACACAGATCTTCAAGTTTTCAATGCCAGTTAATACGTCGATTGAGTTCAATGAAAGATCTGTTAATCCACTTACACGACGAGCGTGGCGTACAACTACACTATCGAACCAACCGACACGACGAGGACGTCCAGTTGTTGTACCGTACTCTCGACCTACTTCGCGGATTTTATCTCCGATTTCGTTTGTCAGTTCAGTTGGGAAAGGTCCGTCCCCTACGCGGGTTGTGTATGCTTTTGATACGCCAACCACGTGGTTGATTTTCGTCGGGCCAACTCCAGATCCGATTGTTACTCCGCCAGCAACTGGGTTAGAAGAAGTAACAAATGGATATGTACCTTGATCGATATCAAGCATAACCCCTTGGGCTCCTTCGAATAAAACGCGGCGACCATTATCGATTGCATCGTTTAAGACAACGGATGTATCGACAACGTAGTGTTTAATTTGTTGACCGTACTCATAGTATTCATCAAGGATATCGTCAATATTGAATCCTTCTGTTTCATAGAATTTTTCAAAAAGGCGGTTTTTCTCTTCCAGGTTACGTGAAAGCTTCTCTTCGAACGATTGACGATCCAGAAGATCTGCGATACGGATTCCGACACGTGCTGCTTTATCCATATAAGCAGGACCGATTCCTTTTTTCGTTGTACCGATTTTGTTGGCACCTTTACGTTCTTCATCAATTTCATCCAGCTTTAAATGATAAGGAAGAATGACGTGTGCACGGTTGCTGATTTTTAGGTTTTCTGTTGTCACGTCACGATCGTGAAGATACTTCAACTCTTTAACAAGCGCTTTAGGATCGACAACCATACCGTTTCCGATAACGGATGTTTTTTCATTATAGAATATACCTGATGGAATTAAGTGTAATTTATATGTTTCACCGTCAAACTTAATCGTATGACCCGCGTTGTTCCCACCTTGGTAACGCGCGATAACCTCTGCATGTTCAGAAAGGAAATCAGTGATCTTTCCTTTTCCTTCGTCTCCCCATTGGGTTCCTACTACTACTACTGAAGACATATCAAGCACCTCCGACGGGAATTAGTATTCCCTCTTTTATCAAACAAACTCATTCTATCAACACTAAAAAGGAAAGTCAATGAAAACACGAACGTTTATATAGGTAATTATATTTATGTTCGTATAAATGCGGACTTTTCCTTAAGGAAAGTATTACTTTATGAATTTTATGACAAATAAATACGACTACTGAGTTTATGTTCAAGCTTAGTTCAATGAATAGATTTGCTCCCCTTCCTCAGATGATCTGTCAGAAAATATAGCGCAATGTAGAAACTTTTGCTAATCTAAAATAAGCATTTTGAATTTTATAGACAATTGAATATCGAGGGGACGATTTGATGATTAAACGATTCTTCAGTTATTACCGGCCTCACCGACGGCTTTTTTACCTTGATTTTGCCTGTGCCGTGTTGGTCGGACTATTAGAATTAGGATTTCCGTTAGCAGTATCGTGGTTTATTGACTCCCTATTGCCTGAAGGGAATTGGAGTACCATTTTGGCCGTTTCAGCGGGACTTCTTGTCCTGTATCTACTAAGTTCCAGTATGCAGTTCGTGGTGAACTATTGGGGGCATAAGCTCGGGATCAATATTGAAACGGATATGAGACGGGAACTGTTTCACCATGTTCAAAGGCAATCCTTCCGCTTCTTTGATAATACGAAAACAGGTCATATCATGAGTCGAGTGACAAATGACCTGATGGACATAGGTGAACTTGCCCACCATGGACCGGAAGATTTGTTTATCGCTGTCATGACCTTTATCGGTGCGTTTTGGATCATGCTTACGATTAATATGGAGCTCGCCTTAGTTGCCATTATCATTGTTCCATTTCTTGTCTGGTTGATTTCGTATTCGAATATTAAAATGAACGCCGCATGGACAAAAATGTATGGAAATATCGCCGATGTCAACAGCCGCGTCGAGGACAGTGTTTCCGGTGCGAGAGTAGTTCAATCGTTCACGAATGAGTCCTACGAAATGGATCGATTCAATGAAAACAACCAATTCTTTCGCAAGACCAAACTAAAAGCCTATAACGTGATGAGCGTGAATTTATCTGGTATCTATATCACCACACGCTTAATGACGTTGATCATTCTCGTATATGGAGCTTGGTTAAGCTTTTCAGGCGCCCTTTCTTATGGAGAGCTTGTTGCCTTTATCCTTTATATCAACGTCCTGTTTAAGCCAATCGACAAAATTTCAGCCCTCCTCGAGCTGTATCCAAAAGGGATGGCTGGCTTCAAACGGTTCACTGAGCTCATGGACATTGAACCTGATATCGAAAATCGGCCACACGCAATAGAAGTTCCCACCTTAAGAGGAGCGATTGCATTTAATGACGTGACCTTTGGTTATGAACCAGACCGGCCTATTCTAACGGATTTATCCTTTACCATTCAATCAGGGCAGACCGTGGCATTCGTAGGACCTTCTGGAGCTGGCAAAACCACAATATGTTCTTTGATTCCACGCTTCTATGATATAGAAGAAGGAGCGATCACCATTGATGGAATCGATATTCGGGAGATGACGAAGGAATCCTTGCGTTCCCACATTGGAATTGTTCAGCAGGATGTGTTCCTGTTTACTGGTACCCTCCGTGAAAATATTGCTTATGGAAAACTCAATGCCTCACAGGAAGAAATCGAGGAAGCGACAAGACGTGCCCACCTGACCGATCTCATCGCATCCCTTCCAGACGGATATGATACCCAAATCGGGGAAAGGGGTCTGAAGCTATCCGGTGGTCAAAAGCAGCGCTTATCCATTGCCCGCATGTTTCTTAAGAACCCACGAATCTTGATTCTGGATGAAGCCACTTCGGCCCTCGATACGGAAACAGAATCCATCATTCAAGAAGCCTTAAATGAACTTGCGAAAGATAGAACCACCCTTGTCATTGCTCACCGTCTTGCGACAATCCGCAAAGCGGACCGTATTCTCGTCGTCACCGAAAACGGAATCGCCGAGGATGGTACGCACGAAGAACTGCTTTCTAAAGAAGACGGAATATTTACAAGGCTTCATGCTCATCAGCACGCGACGATTCTATAACAACAAGAAAATCCAAGCCAAATTGAGCTTGGATTTTCTCTATTAAGCCGGTGCGTCATCAAATCGTCGCTCCAGATTCACGAATTTATTGTATTCCTTCACAAATGCAAGCGACACGTTCCCAACCGGACCGTTACGCTGCTTAGCGATGATGATTTCGATAATGTTCTTGTTCTCTGCTTCTTTGTCATAATAATCTTCACGGTATAAGAAGGCTACGATATCTGCATCCTGCTCGATACTTCCAGATTCACGGATATCGGACATCATTGGACGCTTATCTTGTCTTTGCTCCACTCCACGGGAGAGCTGGGATAAGGCGATGACTGGAACCTCTAGCTCACGGGCCAGTCCTTTTAATGAACGGGAGATTTCAGAAACTTCCTGCTGACGGTTTTCACCGGATCGACCGTTTCCTTGAATAAGCTGCAAGTAATCAATAAGAATCATTCCAAGACCATGTTCCTGGGCGAGGCGTCGGCATTTCGAACGGATTTCACCTACTTTAACACCCGGTGTATCATCTATAAAGATCCCTGCATTGGAGAGACTTCCCATCGCCATCGTAAGCTTTCTCCAGTCTTCATCCGTTAAATCCCCTGTTCTAAGATTCTGCGCATTAATGTTCCCCTCTGCGCAAAGCATACGCATAACAAGCTGTTCCGCTCCCATCTCCAGGGAAAAGATGGCTACATTTTCTTTCGCTTTAATGGCGACATTCTGAGCGATATTAAGAGCGAATGCTGTCTTACCCATGGAAGGTCTGGCGCCGACGATAATGAGATCATTCCGTTGGAAACCGGCTGTTAAATGATCCAAATCAGCGAATCCAGTTGAGATGCCTGTTACGTCACCTTTTCGATTTGTAAGGGTTTCGATATTGTCATAGGTCCTTACAAGAACATCTTTAATATTATGAAAGGCACCCCCGTTTTTCCTTTGGGCCACTTCCATTATGTTTTTTTCGGCTTCTCCCAATAGTGCATCCACTTCATCCTCGCGGGCATACCCATCTGAAGCGATATCCGTCGCTGTACGGATCAATCGGCGCAACAATGATTTTTCTTCCACAATCTTTGCGTAGTATTCAATGTTCGCTGCGGTTGGAACAGAAGCTGCAAGCTCACTTAAGTAAGCGACCCCGCCAACATCTTCAAGTTCTTTCGCTGCAGCCAGTTCTTCAGTCACAGTAATTAAGTCGACCGCTTTACCTCCATCGCCCAAATTCAGCATGACATTGTATATCTTCTGATGAGAATGACGATAAAAATCTTCTGGAATCAATATTTCCGATGTAGTCGTTAACGCACTGGGCTCTAGGAAAATAGCACCTAATACCGCTTGTTCCGCCTCAATGTTCTGAGGTGGAACCCGGTCCTGGAACATTTCATTCATCTATGCTCAAACCTCCAATACAATCCGGTAAGGGTTTCCCAACGGATCGTGACTATCTTGATCTATCTATACTAAAGAATGTAATCCTATCCGAAAAAATGTGATCAGGATAGAATCCTGATCACATTTACTATCAAGCTATATTCATTTTAACATGTTTTTCTCGAAATGAATTTACCAAATTTCGTATATTCACCCTGAAGAGAATCTTACTCTTCTGTAACATGTACCTTTAATGTCGCAGATACATCCGTATGCAGCTTCACAGGAACATTCGTATAACCTAGGGCACGTATCGCATCGTTCATTTCAATTTTACGTTTATCGATTTTTATTTCATGCTCTTTTTTTAGGGAATCGGCGATTTGCTTGCTTGTGATGGATCCGAATAAACGACCGCCTTCACCAGACTTGGCTTTCATTTCAACCGTGATGTCTTCTAACGTCGCTTTTAAGCTTTTCGCTTCTTCTAATTCTTCTTGAGCGACTTGCTGTTCTTTCTTCTGTTGTCCCTCAAGTTGACCCATGTTTGCATTTGTTGCTTCAACCGCTAAGCCCTTTTTCAATAAAAAGTTATGTGCATAGCCGTCTGCTACGTTTTTCACTTCGCCTTTTTTTCCTTTACCTTTAACATCTTTTAAGAAAATAACTTTCATATCTCTTTTCTCCCTTCAAAATAATCATTTAACGCTTCTTTCAGCTGTTCTTCCGCTTCCAAAACAGATACCTGCTTGATTTGAGTAGCAGCGTTTGTTAAATGACCTCCACCGTTTAAATTTTCCATAATGATTTGTACGTTTACATCACCTAAGGAACGTGCACTGATTCCGACCGTGTCCTGATCACGTTTTGAAATGACGAAGGAGGCAATGACCTCATCCATTGTCAATAACGTGTCTGCTGCCTGCGCGATGAGGACAGGATCATAAATGACGTCCTCATCCGCTTTCGCAATCGCTACTCCTTCACGGAAGAATTTAACCGATTCGATTAACCTGGAACGCTTAATATATGTTTCAACATCCTCTTTCAGAAACTTTTGGACTAACACTGTATCAGCCCCTTGTGCTCTTAAATAGGAGGCCGCGTCGAAGGTTCTCGAACCTGTACGTAGCGTAAAGCTCTTCGTATCGACAATGATTCCCGCAAGTAATGAAGTGGCTTCAAGCATAGTGATTTTCTCATGCTTCGGTTGATATTCCAATAGCTCCGTCACAAGCTCGGCTGTGGATGATGCATATGGTTCCATATAGACAAGCAATGGGTTTTTAATAAAGTCTTCGCCTCGACGATGATGGTCGATGACGACAACCTTGTCCATTTTGTTTAAAAGCTTTTCTTCAATGACCATGGAAGGCTTATGAGTATCCACTACGACAAGAAGCGTATCTTCTGTCGCCATCTCAAGTGCTTCTTCAGGCGTGATAAAGCGGGAATCAAGGTCTGAATTCACCTTAATTTCTTTCAATAACCGTTTCACACCATTATCGATTTCATTAAAGTTTAAGACTACGTATCCTTCACGCTGATTCATTTGAGCCACTTTCCGAATACCGATTGCAGCCCCGATGGCATCCATATCGGGATGTTTGTGTCCCATAATGATGACCTTATCACTTTCAATCATGATTTCCTTTAAGGCATGGGAAATCACTCTGGCTCGCACTCGTGTACGCTTTTCCATTGGATTGGTTTTTCCACCATAGAATTTAACCTTACCATTGGTTTGTTTAATAGCCACCTGATCGCCGCCTCGACCTAAGGCAAGATCTAAGCTTGATTGAGCCAGGGTCCCTAATTCAGGAAGGGAAGAAACACCTGTTCCAACACCGATACTCAAGGTGAGGGGAACATTCTGCTTTGAAGTCGTATCCCGGACATCATCCAGAATACCGAACTTTTCCTTCTCTAATACTTGAAGGATTTTCTCATTGATGACAGCAATGAACCTCTCAGAAGATACCCGCTTCAAGAACACTCCGTACTCTTTTGCCCACTTATTCAGAATCGACGTCACGAGGCTATTCAGACTGCTTCTTGTTTGGTCATCCATTCCTTGCGTCAATTCATCATAGTTATCTAGAAAAATGATTCCAATATTCGTGCGTTCATCATGATATTGCTTTTCTATTTCTTTTTGTTCGGTGACATCAAAGAAATAGAGTAGTTTTTCTTTGAGCTTCAATACGACATGATATTTTCTCTCATTAATCGTCACAATTTCCGAATCGACTTCCTGCTTGATTAATGGAACGAGAGATTCTGCCACATCGTAAAGTGATCTTCCAACGACTGTGTCTTCATTGAAACAAGAGGCTAGAAAAGGATTCGTCCATTCTATGTAATATTCATCATTGATCAGCATGATCCCAATGGGCATCTCCATTAACGCTTCTTCTCCTACACGTTTGACACGATAGGATAAGGTGGAGATATATTCCTCTGTTTCTTCGTGTGACCTTCTCTCAAAATAGAAAGCGATAAAGTACACGATTCCAAAGACAATCAACCCTATTAACGAAATGATCCATTGGTAAAAGGAAACCGATACTAACAATAGAGCTGTTAATATAGCAAGACCGTACAATGGGTAGCGGATCATTCGCTTATTAAAATAAGATGGCATGATTTCAGCTCCTGGATCTTAAATTTCTATGACTTGCGTTGTAGGCGTTGTCTTAGATCAAATCCTAAGTCAATTATACCTAAAATTCGCACGAGATAAAGAAGAGGAATCGAAATGATTGTAATTAATACCAAAATTCCTTTGGACCATCCTTTTTGATGAGCAAAGAAATAGAGGAAAGACAAGCCTTGAACCGCCATTAATGTTTGCAATACATACAGGACATTAAGAAGAGCTGTATACATGAATGTCCCTTTTTCCGGTTGCAAGATCATCGACAGCACCAAGGTAATTAAATAGTACCAAAGAATGCTCTTTGGAAGCTTCCATTCTCTAAATGGCCTGAAGACCGGTACCTCTCTTCCCAATCGCTTCAGGATAGGGAAGTTGATTAAGATAAAGGCGAGAGCGAGCGTAACAGCAATCCCTACAAACATCGTTGGCAACAGCGTATGGATGAGATCAATGGAACTTTCTAAACTGTCGACCAGCTTCTTGTCCGGCTCCTGCCCGATCTTCTCAAATAAAGAATAATACGTGGCCTTTGATTCCGCCAAGCTATCTTCTATTATATTAACACCGAAGAACAAAATTGAAAAAACATAACCAATCACAATATTGATGACAAGCGTCAGACTCGATGCCATAAAGAGTCTCATCTTATCTACCTTCGCCTTCACACACCAGCCAATGACCACACCGGTCGTAGCGACCATAAAGGCAACAGGGAGCGCAATCAGCCCTCCAAAAAGAAATGACAACCCCAAAGACCCGATGACTACGTATAAAGAATTCGGTAACGAATACTTAGAACTAAAAAGGATAAAAGGAAGGGGCAATACGAAAAATGCCAGCGATCCAATAAGCGGAACATATAAACTCAACAACATTAAAACAGTAAAAATGGCGAGCATCAGCGCACCTTCCGTTAACACACGGGGATTTTTCAATTAAAACGCTCCTTACGATAAATTCAAAAACTTGCAATAGCACTATCATATCAATTTTAAAGATAGATTTCATCTTAACGACTCACAAACTAAAGCGGAGGCGGCTTGGGTAGAGGCGACAAGCATAAGATGAACCTACCGGAAAGGCGTTCTCTGCCTTTTTGGTAGGTTTAGCTTATGACCTCGAGCCTCTAGCCGCCGGAGCTGGATGACACTAAAAGCGTAGGCGGATTGGTCAGAGGCGACAAGCATAAGATGAACCTACCGGAAAGGCGTTCTCTGCCTTTTTGGTAGGTTTAGCTTATGACCTCGAGCCTCTAGCCGCCGGAGCTGGATGACACCAAAAGCGGAGGCGGATTGGTCAGAGGCGACAAGTATACGGCGAACTTGCTGGAAAAGCCGCTTTTGCGTCATTTTAGGGTTTTATTGCGGAACTTTTTTGTTTCGTTGCGTAACTTTCACCCTCTATTACCGAACTCTCCAAGTCTATTGGGCCACATTTGGACTTAATAGGGCCACTTTCATCTTTTATTGGGCCACATTCGAACTTAATTGGGCCACTATAGGCATTTATTGCGCCAAATTATGAATACCAATAATCATTATTGTTTACAATCCACACGAATCGATTTCAAATAACAAAAAAGGAGGCCCCTTCACCACCACTTCTTTATCTACTTAGTATGCACTCACTGTAAAACGGAGTATACCTCATAGAGAAAGAATGGCCATGTGTCGGGACCACCTTCTAAAAGAGTATTAAGAAATATTGAAACGTTCAATAGATGATTGAAGTTCTTGGCTTAAGTCGGTTAAGCGTTCAGCTGCCTCTGTAACCGATTGGACAGCTCTTACTTGTTCCTCTGTTGAGGCACTCATTTCCTCGCAGGAAGCGGCTGTTTGTTCAGCAGTTGCAGCCATCAGTTGGATGACATTAACCACTTCATCCTTTTCAAGATTGATTTGGCCAACTTCTTTATACATATTCTCAATCTCACGTTGCATGGATTTCATTAAGTGTGAGGTTTGATCGAATACATGATTTGTCTTTTGGATGACATCATTTTGGACCTCGAATGTTTCTTTCGTCTTCACCATTTCGTCAACAGCTTGATGAGAACCTTGTTGAATTTCCACTATTGTACGTTTTACTTCTTCTGTTGCCTTTACGGATTGATCTGCTAGTTTTCGTACCTCCTCCGCAACGACAGCGAAACCTTTACCATGCTCTCCCGCTCTAGCTGCTTCAATGCTTGCATTGAGTGCAAGTAGGTTCGTTTGAGACGAAATTTCCGTAATCGTACCCATAACAGATTCGATCGTCTTCACTTTCGCTTCCAAGCTGAAGATGACTTTTTCCATAGATGAGATGTATTCACTGGAAGAATGGTAGGCATGCTCTAATTCTTTCACCTGATTTAAACCAGATTGGTTCATGGTATCTGCTTTTCCGGCAAGCTCCGACATTTCTTTTGATTTTTCATACACACCATCAATTCTTGTTCCTAACTGCTCGGTTTGATGATGGGCACGGTCAGAATCAGCTGCTGACTGTGAAGCTCCTGACGCAATTTCAGACACGGCCCTTGCCATTTCTTCACTTGAAGCATTCGTTTCCTCAGAAACCGCACTTAATCCTTCGGCAGATTCACGAACATTGTAAATCGAACCCTGTACAACTTTTATCGTTTCTTTCATATTCTTTATCATCTTGTTCAAATCCGAGGCAAGCATCCCTGTTTCATCTTTTGTGGTAATCGATGATTGAATCGATAAGTCACCTGAAGAAACATTGGTTACCGTTTTTTGGAGCTCTTTAATTGGTTTTGTCATCATATTGGCCACAATGACAACCAATACGAGCATGATGACCAGTGTAATAAGAGCTGTGATTAAAAGTAAGTGTTCAATGTCTTTTGATGACTGAATGAGATCCTTCATATTATAGGCAGATCCCACTTTCCAATTCGTCTTCGGCACAGTGTCATATACCAATAACTTTTCATCGCCGTCAAGATCGTATCGGATCGTATCGGATTGTTTCTCAGAAGCCAACATCTTGCTGATGAAAGGAAGGGTTGATAGATCTTCTCCTCGCTTAGTTGGATGGACAATGGCTGTACCATCTACTCCTATTAAGAAAGGATAGCCGCTATACCCGATTTCCACTTCTGAAATCCGTTCCGTAAGCTGCGTCAGATTAATATCGACGCCAAGAACCCCGACTACTTTATTATCTGAAACGATGGCTCTGGAAGCTGTAATGATATATTCTTCCGTTGCCGTATCGATGTATGGCTCACTCCACACTACACCTGATTTTGCTTCCTCTGCACTTTTATACCAATCCCTGCCTGTCGGATCAAAATCGCTTGGCAACGTAACAGAAGGAACAATTTTCAACTTCTTATTCGGAGTTGCTAAGTAGATTGAAGTTGCTTCTTCATAAAGGCTCAAATAATTATCAAAATCTGATTGAATACTCGCATATAATGCCGTATTATCTACCCCGGTATCGCCTTCGGGTTGTAACTGAGCTTTAGCAAAATCCTTTAACGAGTTTGAAACTGAATATTGGCTAATACTCTTCTCATATTGGCCAAGGAAAAGTTGAACCGAATTATTTAATTCTCCTACAATCCCTTGAGTTTGACTAATGACTGTGTTCTCAGTTTTCATTCTCGTCTGCCAGCTCGTTATGGAGATAATGACAGCAAATGAAACCATAAATAATACGGAGATAATGACGATCAACTTCATTCTGATCGATGATAAAATAAAACCGCTCTTTTTCTCTCCCTTGTCTTTCATTCTAACTTTTTTCACCAGAATTCCCCCTTTTACTACAAATACATCTATGTATATACTTATTCATCGACATTTTTCTACATTTCTTTATACTAGATAGAAAATTCCAATGAATTTAATAGGGGATTAAGACATTATAAAAAGCAGCAGAGACAAAGTCTCTGCTGCTTTCATGATTGATACGATTATTCACCAGTAACGTATGGAAGTAATGCCATTGTACGAGATCGTTTGATCGCACGAGTCAACTTACGTTGGTACTTAGCGTTAGTTCCAGTCACACGACGTGGAAGAATCTTTCCACGTTCAGATACGAATTTCTTAAGAAGTTCAACATCTTTGAAATCGATATGTGTAATTCCGTTTGCTGTGAAGTAGCACACCTTACGACGTCTACGTCCACCTCTACGTCCTCCTGCCATTTGTTTTCGCCTCCTATCTTGTTTGGATTCATTATTGTTCGTTTAGAATGGCAGATCATCATCTGAAATGTCGATCGGCTGACCGTCATTTGCGAATGGATCCTCATCTACACGTGTATAGTTATTGTTATTATTGTTATTGCGTTGTTGATTCTGATTCTGACTATAAGGAGTGTTCTGGTCGCGTTGACCTCCACCCGAATAGCCCGGACTTCCTCCACGATCGCCTTGATTCGCACTACGCGGTTCTAAGAACTGAACGCTTTCTGCTACAACTTCCGTCATAAACACTCGACGTCCATCCTGTCCTTCGAAATTACGTGTTTGAATACGACCGTCAACGCCAGCTAAGCTGCCTTTTTTAAGAAAGTTTGCTACATTCTCTGCAGGGCGACGCCATACAACACAATTAATAAAATCTGCTTCCCGTTCTCCTGATTGATTCGTAAAACTACGATTGACAGCCAGTGTAAACGAAGCAACAGCTACTCCACTTGGAGTATATTTTAATTCAGGGTCTTTGGTTAAACGCCCTACTAATACAACTCGGTTCATCATCAGAATCAACCCCTTCCTTCTAGATTACTGTTTCACGTGAAACAGATGATAGAAGTGTATATCTTTAAAACCGTACGGATTATTCTTCTTCTTTAACAACGATATGACGGATAATATCATCGCTGATTTTAGCTAAACGATCGAATTCGTTAACTGCATCAGAAGTAGCGCTCATCTTAACTAGTTGATAGAAACCATCACGAAAATCGTTGATTTCATACGCTAAACGACGTTTACCCCAATCTTTTGACTCGATGATTTCCGCGCCGTTAGTTGTTAAAACGTTATCGAAACGCTCAACTACTGCTTTCTTTGACTCGTCGTCAATGTTTGGGCGGACAATGTACATAAGTTCATACTTTCTCATCTTAATGTCACCTCCTCGTGGTCTGTGCGGTCCTTTCTTTACGAAAGGACAAGGAGCAATGCGTTCATTACTCACGAAATAAAATTATAGCATAAGATATCTATTATTGCAATATGACGTAAAAAAAAGACTAGAATCGAAACTCTAGTCTTTTTCTCAAAACTTATACATTAAAGCGGAAGTGAATGACATCTCCGTCTTTAACTAGATATTCTTTACCTTCTAAACGAACTTTACCTGCTTCACGTGCAGCACCCATTGTTTCGGCAGCTACCAGATCTTCATAGGAAACCGTTTCGGCACGGATAAATCCTCTTTCGAAGTCAGTATGGATGACACCGGCACATTGAGGAGCTTTCATGCCTTCACGGAACGTCCAGGCACGAACCTCTTGAACACCCGCTGTGAAATAAGTGGCAAGTCCTAATAGAGAATACGTTGCACGAATCAGCTGATCCAAACCGGACTCTTCAATTCCAAGTTCTTGAAGGAACATCGCTTTTTCTTCATCATCAAGCTCAGCGATTTCCGATTCGATCTTGGCACAGACAACAATGACTTCAGCATTATCGCCTTTTGCAAATTCCCGTACTTTCTGAACATATTCGTTGTCAGAAGGATCCGCAATTTCATCTTCACTAACGTTAGCCACATATAATACCGGCTTGGAAGTCAGAAGGTGAAGTTGTTTCACAAGCTTCATTTGCTCATCTGCGAACTCAACTGTACGGGCTGGCTGTTCTGCTTCTAATGCTTCCTTGATTTTCACAAGGATATCGTGCTCCATTACTGCTTCTTTGTCTTTTTGCTTAGCCATTTTCTGAACTCTTGCAAGACGCTTATCCACTGTCTCAAGGTCGGCTAAGATCAATTCCAGGTTGATGACTTCAATATCTGCAATCGGATCAACTTTACCAGAAACATGTGTGATATTATCGTCTGCGAAACAACGTACCACCTGACAGATTGCATCCACTTGACGAATGTGAGATAAGAATTTATTTCCTAATCCTTCTCCTTTACTCGCCCCTTTTACAATTCCTGCAATGTCTGTGAATTCAAATGCCGTTGGAACTGTCTTCTTCGGTTCTACAAGCTCTGTTAATTTATCTAACCGGTGGTCAGGAACCTCTACGATTCCTACGTTCGGATCGATTGTACAGAAAGGATAGTTAGCAGATTCTGCACCTGCTTTTGTAATTGCGTTAAATAGAGTGGATTTTCCTACGTTAGGTAATCCAACAATACCAGCTGTTAAAGCCATTTTGGTCACTCCTCATCTATATTCTTATCTATTAAAAAATTCTATAAGATCGAAAAATAAGTAAACGGTCGAACCTTTCACAATTATAGAGATAATAGATAGAAAAGACAAGTGAAGCTTCTGTCTTCCTTCAAGGATAAGAGTATATGCAAGCTCTATAATGAAAAAAAAGAACATCCACTCGAATGAAAACGACTGGATGCTCTTTATTCCGATAAAATGAACATAAGCTGGATTAGGTCGAAAGAATTATGGGTAAAAAAAGAGTACTTATTATTCTTCACCACTGCTAATGACTTTTTTCATTTTTTTCGCAAAGTCTTTTCTTGGGATCATGACACTGTGACCGCACCCTACACACTTAATGCGAATGTCCATTCCCATGCGGATTACTTTCCACCGATTTGTACCACATGGATGAGGCTTTTTCATTTCTACTATGTCGTTAAGAGTGAATGTCTTTGGTTCCAAATCTTTTCCTCCTCATTCGCTATCAAGTCTTCTTTGCTTTTCCTCACGGTGGTGGATTTCGTCTTCATCCTTACGTGAATACATCACCATACGAGGGAATGGAATCTCAATACCATGTTCATCCAAGCATAGTTTAACCTCTTTACGTAGCATCCGTGCGATATACCAATGTCTCATCGGAACCGTTTCAGCTATGATCCGGACAACCACATCTGAAGCTCCAAGCGTTTGAACTCCCAACAGCTCAGGTGGATTCACGAGATCCTCGTATTTCTGTGGCAGTGCAAGGAGCAGCTCCTGCATCACTTTCTCTGCTTCTTCTATATTCTCTTCGTATGCAATGCTGACATCAACGACAGCAATACTATTGTGTACTGAGTAATTGGTTACCTCGGTAATATTACCATTCGGGAAGATATGCAGTTCTCCGGTCCAACTTTTAATCTTTGTAGTGCGTAGACCAATTTCTTCAACCGTTCCTTCAGCTGAACCGATTCGAACATAGTCACCTACTGAAAATTGATCCTCAAAAATAATGAAGAAACCGGTGATAATATCCCGAACCAGATTCTGAGCCCCAAACCCGACGGCAAGACCAACAATTCCTGCACCTGCGATGAGTCCCTTCACATCAATATCAAGAGTCGACAAAATCGTCATTAAACTGATGAAATAGATCACATATGTCAAGACATTCTCTAATAGTTTGGATAATGTGGTTTCCCTGCGCTCCGTAAACTTTAAAGGTGAACGGGATCGAACTTTGAATACATTACGAATCGCGGACCTTCCCAGCCTTAAAGCAATATAGGTAATGACCATAATCGCCACAATTTTTATCGCCCCTGAACCAAGGGAAATCCACATTTCATTATCTATTAATTTCTCTGTAGCTTTATCAATAGTTTCATCTACCTTAGCTTTGGTATCTTTTGCACTCATTTACCGAACCTCCACTTATCATTCAACAAGAAGTATTCCTTATTTTATCAACTTTCCCTCTACTTGTGTAGATATAACCTCATATTAGAATAAGTTTTAGAAAATTTTTATTTTATGAAAAAACCAGCCATATTATGTATGAAAAAAAGAAAGCGTCCGTATACTGAATAATAAGAAAAGCGGAGACAGCTCGGTCAGTCCCGATCATCCTTCAAAAGGAGTGGAAGCAATGAATCTAAAAAAAGGACTATTCGAACGGAGACCTGAACCCTATAGAATCCTTTACCAGGAAGAGCGAGCGGCACAGGATCTTTCCTTTCAATTGTCGTCGATGCTTCCGACTTACTATCGTACAAGACCCATTGTGTTTGTATGTATTGGTACAGACCGCTCCACAGGAGATTCATTAGGTCCTTTGGTTGGGAGCTTACTAGAGGAACGAGACATTAAACCCTTTCACGTATACGGGACGTTGGATGAACCGATTCACGCTGTCAATCTTGAGGAAAAGCTCAGTCAAATAGCGTCTAAACATATTAATCCATTTATCATCGGTGTGGATGCCTGTCTCGGACGATTGAAAAGCGTTGGGGCCATACAGTTATGCCATGGTCCGCTAAAGCCAGGTGCCGGAGTAAATAAAGAGTTACCTGAGGTTGGTGAGATTCATCTGACAGGAATCGTAAATGTCAGTGGGTTTATGGAATTCTTTGTTTTGCAAAATACTCGTTTAAACCTTGTAATGAAAATGGCTAAGACGATTGCTGAAGCCATAATACTTGCCGGCGATTCGGTCGAACATCGAAATGCCGTTAGTATCGAAAAATGGCGAGAAGAATTACAGCAATAAAGAAGGGAGATGACGCTAGTGTCATCTCCCTTCTTTATTGCCATTTTTCATATGTAAATCTTGTATGCGTGTATGATTCCGACAACCATTCCCACCACGATGATGCCTGGGAGTAAATTAGCGACTCTTATTTTCGTTACACCTAGGAGGTTGAGTCCAATCGCAAAAATCATGATCCCGCCGGTTGAAGTCATCTCCACTATGTAGGCGTCCATCAGCTCCTTTGGAACCCATTGATGAATCTGGGTAGCAAATAATGCAATGAATCCCTGGTAAAGGACAACAGGTATGGCTGAGAAAATAACGCCGATGCCTAAGGTTGTCGTTAGAATCAGAGAGGTGAATCCATCAATGATAGATTTGGTCAATAAAACATCATGATCTCCCCTGATACCACTATCCAACGCACCAATAACGGCCATCGCTCCAATCACAAAAATAAGAGTAGCCGTTACAAACCCTTGGGAAATGGACGTTTCTTTTTTACTGCCTAGCTTCTTTTCAAGCCAAGCCCCCAATGAGTTCAACTTGTCCTCAAGATTCATCCACTCTCCCCAAGCAGCGCCAAGGGCCAAGCTAATGATAACAATGAGGAAGTTTTCACTTTTGAACCCCATCTGTAGACCAAGAACAATAACCGCTAAACCAATCGCCTTCATGACGGTTCCCTTCATATCTTCAGGGATACGGTGAAGAAGCTTGCCTATGAGTGTTCCAATAATAATACATACTCCATTAACTAGCGTTCCGAAAAGTACCATGACGTTCCCCTTATCTTTCTTTTGATATTGTCTATTATTTGTTCACGATCTTCATAATAAAAAAAGGAAGAGGACTGACTCTGAAAGGGCATAGACTTCTCATCCCTTTAAAATCAGTCCTTTTGAAAACGAGTCTTCTTTCTCGACTTACTGAAGCAACTCTAAAATGCGGTCTAAGTCTTCCTTCGAGAAAAATTCCAGCTCGATTTTCCCTTTTTTCTTTGATTGCTTAATGGTGACCGTTGTCCCAAAGCGGTCGCGCAGAAGGGATTCCTGTTCCTGAATAAAGACATCTTTCCGCTGTGTCTTTTTTGTTTCACGTGGAACATTTTCATTCAGTTCTTGAATGATTTTTTCAAGTTGGCGGACGTTTAACGACTCTTTCAGAATACGATTTACGACTTGTGACAGATTCTTTTTGTTTTTCAATCCAAGGAGTGCACGTCCATGTCCCATCGATAGCTTACCTTCCGAAATCAGCTCCTGAACGGGTGCAGGAAGGGAAAGTAAACGAATATGGTTGGCGATATGAGGTCTGCTCTTTCCTAATCTCTTCGCTAACTCCTCTTGAGTAAGCTTTAGCTTATCCATCAGCATTTGATAAGCAGCACCTTCTTCAATCGGTGTAAGATCTTCCCGTTGAAGGTTTTCTAAAACAGCAAGTTCCATCATTTGTTGCTCATTCAATTCCCGAACCACGACGGGAACCGCTTCTAATTTGGCCGCTTTTGCTGCACGAAAACGTCGTTCCCCTACAACAATCTCATACCCTTTTATCGATTTACGAACAATGATTGGTTGAAGGATTCCATGTTCTAGAATCGATTCTTTTAACTCTTCAATCGCTTGTGGCTCGAAAATTTTACGTGGCTGATATGGATTCGGTCGTATCTCTTTCAAGCTAACTTCTTGAACCGACTCTTCATTTTGAGGTGTTTGGATATTGGTAAAGAGAGCATTAAGGCCCTTTCCTAACCCCTTAGCCATTCGCCACCACTTCCTTTGCTAGTTCTAAATAAACTTCCGCTCCCCTGGATTTAGCATCATAGATTATAATCGGTTCACCATGACTGGGCGCTTCACTTAAACGAACGTTACGTGGAATAATCGTGCGATACACTTTATCTTGAAAATATTTTTTAACCTCTTCAATGACTTGGATTCCGAGATTGGTTCTGGCATCAAGCATCGTCAACAACACACCATCGATCATCAGATCATGATTCAGATGTTTCTGCACTAAACGGACTGTGCTAAGTAGTTGACTTAATCCTTCAAGAGCATAATATTCGCACTGGACAGGAATCACGACAGCATCCGAAGCTGTTAACGCATTGATGGTCAGTAGTCCTAATGAAGGCGGACAATCAATAATAATATAATCAAATTCATCTTTTACCTTTTCCAACGCTTTCTTCAGACGCACTTCCCGGGATATGGTCGGGACCAATTCAATTTCTGCACCGGCCAATGATATGGTCGCAGGTATAACCGACAGGTTCTCTACTTTCGATTGTTTAATCGTTTCTCTTACATCTACATCATCCACTAATACATCGTATATGCACTGTTGGACATCACCTTTTTCCACACCTACACCACTCGTTGCGTTTCCTTGAGGATCGATATCTACAAGTAAAACTTTTTCCCCTATATAAGCTAAACAAGCCCCCAAATTCACGGATGTCGTGGTCTTTCCCACTCCGCCTTTTTGGTTTGTTACGGCTACTATTCTGCCCAAGGTTGTCACCTACCTTTTGACTTCCTATAATTGACTATATTTTTTTACAGTATTCTTCTATTCTATCAAAATTCCAGAAAATTTGTCTGTCAATTTTTCAAAAAAGAGAGGTATCTCCATAAATAGGAAATTACCCATGATTCATCCCTCAAGGAACGGTACGATCATAGCAAAAAAAGTGAGAAACCATTCCAATCTGTTTCTCACTTTTAGTCTACGAATCTATTTTTTTTTAGGGATACGAATGGTGAATTGATAGAATTCCTCGTGCTCTTCTTCTTCAGAGTCCAGATTGATTCCACTATCTGAGACCATGGACAAGGATTGTCGAATGGTATTCACTGCAATTCTCATATCCTTGCTGAAAGCTTTACGTTTAGGCTTTGGCTTCTGAGTTGTTCCTTCTTGCATTTTCACAACCCGGTCTTCGGTTTGTTTGACATTTAAGCTCTTTTCAATGATTTCTTGAAGAAGCTGAATCTGTTTCTCCGAATTCTTCAGTGGAATCAAAGCCCTGGCGTGACGTTCTGTTATCAGTTTATCTAATAAGGCTGATTGAATTTCTTCTGGAAGCTTTAGGAGACGAAGCTTGTTCGCCACAGTCGATTGTCCTTTTCCTAAGCGTTGAGCAAGGGCTTCTTGAGTTAGATCATGTAATTCTAACAGTTTTCCATATGCGATTGCTTCTTCTATAGGAGAGAGTTCTTCTCTTTGTAAGTTCTCAATTAATGCGACAGAAGCTGTCTCTGTATCATTGAGATTCTTTACAATTGCCGGAACGGTTTCCCAGCCAAGCTTTTGAACAGCTCTGTAACGGCGTTCTCCTGCAATGATTTCAAACTGATCATCATCGTATTGTCTAACCACGATTGGTTGAATAATACCATGAGTATGAATCGTTCTCGATAACTCTTCTATCTTTTCATCATTAAACACAGTTCTTGGTTGAAATCGATTAGGAATGATTTGTGAAACCGGAATCTTTCTCACTTCATCTCGATCTTCTTCCACTACATTTACATTTGACTCTTCAGATTCAACATCTTGCTCCTTTTCACCTAGGCCAAAAAAACGAGAGAAAGGATGCTTCATCTTCCTACACCACCTTTAAGAAACTCCCTTTATTAATATTCTCTAAAATATGACAAGTTCCTGCCTGCTGATCGAACCGTTGATGGAAGCCTAAAAAGGCAGGAGGGCTCTTCATACTATTCTAATGGTAATTTATTGGGTGTCCCAGGTTTTCTGGGATACTTGTTAGGCGTTTCTTTCACTTTATTGATTTTCACGATATTCCGTTCGCTTTCTTCTTCAGGAAGAATGAAAGAATACATCTTATCTGTTTGTCCACCCAGCATTCCGATGGCCTTTTTCGCGTTTGTCAGCTCTTCATTTACATTCGACGCCTTCATAGCTACAAAGTATCCACCCTTTTTAACCAGGGGCAGGCATAATTCACATAATACAGACATTCTTGCAACAGCTCTTGCTGTAACCATATCATATTTTTCACGATGTGCCTTATTTTTTCCAAACGTCTCGGCACGATCATGATAGAAATTCGTGTGTTGGAGGCCTAACTCATCGGATAAATGATTTAGGAACGTAATGCGTTTGTTTAAAGAATCTACGATTGAGATATGTAAGTGCGGGAAGCATATTTTAAGAGGGATACTCGGAAAACCTGCTCCTGCCCCGACATCACATAGGGATTGAACTTGCGTAAAATCAACATAGAAGGCTGCACTGATCGAATCATAAAAATGCTTTAAATATACATCTTCCTTGTCAGTAATGGCCGTCAGGTTCATTTTTTCATTCCATTCAACCAGCAATTCATAATAGCGTTCAAACTGATCTAATTGCCCGGAAGAAAGGGAAATCCCCTTCTCCTCAAGCATGGATTGGAACTCGTTTATATTCATGAAATTATCCTTCCTTTACCTCTAATGATCACTTGATACTTTTGCAATTTTCCCTTGCTCGATATAGACAAGTAAAATAGAGATGTCTGCAGGATTCACTCCTGCAATTCGAGAAGCCTGTGCAATAGAAAGAGGTTGGACCTCGATTAATTTCTGTCTTGCTTCAGATGCTATACCGCTGATCGCGCTATAATCAATGTTTTCAGGAATTCGCTTATTTTCCATCTTCTTCATTTTATCGACCTGCTGAAGAGACTTTTCAATATAGCCTTCATATTTCACTTGGATTTCAACCTGCTCCTCTACGTCGGGATCAAGTTCTGTCTCACTCGGGACAAGTGATTTAATATGACTATAATTCATCTCGGGACGCTTCAGAAGATCTGCAGCTAAAATACCGTCTTTCAACTCACTTCCACCCGCCTCGCGGATGACGGCTTGTGTTTCTTCCGTAGGCTTAATACGGGTTCCTTCAAGACGCTTCTTCTCGGTGAAAATTGCTTCTTTCTTGGCCGTAAACCGCTCGAATCTCTCATCGGAAATGAGTCCGATCTTATGACCTGTATCCGTTAATCTAAGGTCTGCATTGTCATGACGCAACAACAGGCGGTATTCAGCACGAGAAGTCAGAAGACGATATGGTTCGTTCGTCCCTTTCGTCACAAGGTCATCAATCAGAACACCGATATATGCATCAGATCGGCTTAAGATAACCTCATCTTTATCTAACGAACGGCACGCAGCGTTAATCCCTGCCATTAACCCTTGTCCTGCTGCTTCTTCATAACCAGATGTTCCGTTGATTTGTCCAGCTGTATACAAGTTTTTAATTTTTTTCGTTTCAAGGGTAGGCCATAATTGCGTCGGAACGATGGAATCATACTCAATGGCATAACCGGCGCGCATCATCTGTACTTCTTCAAGTCCCGGGATGGTTTGAAGGATTTTTTGCTGCACATCTTCAGGCAGACTCGTTGATAACCCTTGCACATACACTTCTTGAGTATTTCTGCCTTCCGGCTCCAAGAAGATTTGATGTCGAGGTTTGTCGTGGAAGCGGACGACCTTATCCTCGATAGAAGGACAATAACGAGGTCCCGTTCCTTTGATCATGCCAGAATACATCGGTGACCGATGAAGATTGTCATCAATTAATTGATGAGTCAGTTCATTCGTATACGTCAGCCAGCATGGAAGTTGATCCGTGATATATTGGGTCGTTTCATAACTGAATGCACGCGGAACATCATCACCCGGTTGAATTTCTGTTTTCGAATAATCAATGGTCGAACTATTTACACGAGGTGGCGTCCCTGTTTTAAATCGTACCGTATCAAAGCCCAGTTCATGTAAATGATCAGATAATCTGATGGATGGCTGTTGGTTATTGGGACCGCTTGAATATTTCAGGTCTCCTAAAATGATTTCACCACGAAGGAAAGTACCCGTTGTAATAACCACTGTTTTCGCACGATACGCAGCTCCTGTCATCGTGACGACACCTTTACATTCATCATCCTCGACGATCAGTTCCTCTACCATTCCTTGAAGCAAGGTCATGTTTGGTTCATTTTCAATCGTGCGCTTCATTTCATGCTGATAAAGGAATTTATCCGCCTGCGCGCGCAATGCACGTACAGCAGGGCCTTTCCCTGTATTCAACATTCTCATTTGAATATGCGTTTTATCTATATTACGACCCATTTCTCCACCAAGGGCGTCAATCTCTCTTACAACGATCCCTTTTGCCGGTCCACCGACAGATGGATTACATGGCATAAAGGCTACCATATCTAAATTAATGGTGACCATTAACGTTTTAGCTCCCATTCGTGCCGAAGCAAGTCCCGCTTCCACACCTGCATGGCCAGCACCAATGACAATGACATCATATTGCCCTGCGTCATATTGCATGGTTTGAATTTTCCTCCTTGTAGACCCTAAAGATTAGGTTCCAACTTATAATAGTATTTATTTTCCTAAGCAGAATTGAGAAAACAGTTGATCAATCAGACTTTCATGAACACTATCACCGATGATCTCACCTAATAGCTCCCAAGTTCTGGTCAAATCGATCTGTGCGATATCAATCGGTGTTCCCATTTCTACGCTATCGATCGCTTCATTGATCGCAAGTGATGCTTGATTGAGTAAAGCGATATGACGACTATTGGATACATACGTCATATCACCAGACTCAATGGACCCCGCGAAGAATAAAGATGAAATCGATTCTTCTAGTTCGTCGATCCCTTGGTCCTCCAATAGAGCGGTTGTTACAAGCTGATGATGTTTTGCAAGCTTTCTTACCTTATCTATATCAATCTTCTGAGGCAAGTCCGTTTTGTTCACGATGACAATGACATCCATCCCTTTCACCGCTTCGAACAATTGCTCATCCTCATGCGTTAATTCATCCGCATTATTGAGTACGAGTAAAATTAAATCCGCTTCTTTCAGTACTTGTCTCGAGCGTTCGACACCGATCCGTTCTACGATATCTTCCGTTTCACGAATCCCCGCCGTATCAACCAGACGTAACGGTACGCCTCTTACGTTGACATATTCCTCAATCACATCACGAGTCGTACCGGGAATATCAGTTACGATCGCTTTATTTTCATGAACAAGGCTATTTAAGAGAGAGGATTTCCCTACGTTTGGCCGGCCGATGATAACCGTTGAAAGACCTTCCCGCAAAATTTTCCCCTGCTCTGACGTTCGAACCAAATGGTCAATTTCATCCCGGACACGCTTGGATTTTTCCAGCAGTACGTTATGCGTCATTTCTTCCACATCATCATACTCTGGATAATCGATATTCACTTCTACATGAGCAAGCGTTTCAAGGATTTCCTGTCGAAGCTTGCGAATCAAATTGGAAAGCCGGCCTTCCATTTGATTTAGGGCCACATTCATGGCACGATCCGTTTTCGCCCGAATCAAATCCATCACCGCTTCTGCCTGGGAAAGGTCAATTCGTCCGTTCAGGAAAGCCCGTTTCGTGAATTCACCTGGTTCTGCAAGTCTGGCTCCATTTTTCAATGCAAGCTGCAATACTTTATTCACTGAAACGAGACCACCGTGACAGTTAATCTCAATGATGTCTTCACGGGTAAACGTCTTAGGTCCCCTCATCACAGAAACCATGACCTCTTCCACCACTTGATCGGTGTCTGGATCGATGATATTCCCATAATGAATGGTATGGGATGCAAATTCCTTCATCGAGATTCCCTTCATTCCTTTAAAGACCTTATCACCAATATCAAAGGCTTCATCCCCGCTTAATCGGACGATCGCAATCGCTCCTTCTCCCATTGGAGTGGAAATGGCAGCTATTGTATCAAACTCCATGTTATTCACCTCTCTTACTAGCTGATATCTATTTATATTAAACGTATAGTAGAAAGCAAAGTTTCCCCAAATTATTAGAATATCATAATCCTATTTAATACTAAAGAAAGGAAACCTTCTATTCGTCACCAAATAATGTTATCCACACAGATAACACTTCATCATTACTATTTTAACTTATCCACATGTGAATAACAATAAACCGCGGTGAAAATAAGAATCCACAAGAGGGCATTTGACGAAAGTGGTTTTAATAACGAGAGCACTGAATCGGGGGACTGTTTTGATCTGTATGGACATCTGCCTTTAAACAAATTCATATGCTTATGTTGCCAAATATCAGATAAATATTCTATTATACAAAATCTTACAAATCTTGCGTCATTCATTGCAACCGCCGAACCAAATAAAAAAACGATCCCCCGGAAAGGAATCGTCTTCCATTATTTTGGCGCTATGACAATATAACGATTTGGTTCTCTACCTTCTGAATGCGTATCGACACTTTTCGAATTGACTAACGCCGAATGAATCACTTTTCGTTCATAGGATGGCATCGGTTCCAAGGAAACTGGACGATTCGTACGTGATGCCTTCTCCGCTAAACGATCAGCAAGAGTTGATAACGTTTGCTTGCGTCTTTCACGATAGTTCTCTGCATCTAACAAAATGGTAATGAACTGACCGGACACCCTATTTGCAATCAGTTGGGCCAAATGTTGAAGAGCATTCAACGTTTGGCCCCTTTTTCCAATTAAGAGAGCCATTTTTTCACCGGAAATGTTGAACTCAACATCTCTACCATCTCTTTTCACATCAATGGTCGCTTCCACTCCCATTTCATGAGCAACAGATAAAAGAAAATCTTTCGCTTCATATACCGGGTCAATCGCTTTTTTCACGTGAACGATTGCCGGTTTTCCACCAAACAAACCCAAAAATCTTTTTTTACCTTGATCAATGACGTCAATTTCTGCTTCTTCTTTGGTGATATTCAGTTGAGACAAGGCTGATTCAATGGCTTCATCCACCGTTTGACCAGTCGCTTCTACTTCTCTCACTTTTTCTTTCCTCCCGAATTCCCACCAGCTTTAACTGCTTGCGCTTCTTTGATCTCTGGTCCTTTAACGAAGTATGTCTGAGCAATCATAAATAGATTACCGACTACCCAATAAAGGGATAGAGCTGCAGGGAAGTTAATCGCAAATATGATGATCATGACCGGCATGATATAAAGCATCATCGCCATTTGCGGATTTTGATTCGCTGTACCAGCCATCATTAATTTTTGTTGGATAAACGTTGTTAAACCTGCTACTAAAGGTAAGATATAGAACGGATCCGGTTGCCCGAGATCGAACCATAAGAAGTTATGAGCTTTAATTTCCTGCGTTCTGACGATTGCATGGTAGAAACCAATCAAGATCGGCATTTGAACGATTAATGGGAAACAACCCGCTAATGGATTTACCCCGTGACTTTGGAATAAAGCCATCGTTTCTTGTTGAAGCTTTTGCTGTGTTTGAGCATCTTTCGAGCTATATTTTTCACGCATTTTTTTCATTTCAGGTTGTAATGCCTGCATGGCTTTTGAATTTTTCGTTTGCTTAATCATCAATGGCAGAATTGCTGTACGAATAAGCAATGTAACAATCACGATCGACAATCCATAAGATCCACCCATGAATTCTGCAACCATTGTAATTAATTGTGATAAAGGATAGACAATATATTCATTCCATATTCCACTACTATCAGATGTAATCGGCTTATTATAATCTGTACAACCTGATAGAATAGCCATTAGCCCAATGATTCCCATCAGGGCTATCATTCTCTTTTTCACCCTTATTTTCCTCCCAACTAATATGTTTCACGTAAAATGTAAAGTCTCTTTTCATAATCATTGCTGTCCATTCAGTATCCATGCTTGTGAGAACAGGTGGAAAAGCAACAATCAAGCAGAAAAAAGCCAATGTAAACGAGTTTCCCGCACTTAAAAAGTACAATCTCTCGTATTGTATCATCTTTTCCGAGGCTTGTGATGACGAAACCTGTCATTCTCATAAAATGTTATGACTTCTTCCTATCATATTTACCATAAGAAGACCTTTTCAATACTTTTCCTCTTTTTAATACATGGGTGAGGCTCCCTTTCACTTCATGGAAATTCATTTCGGCCGCCGGTTTTCTGGCGATGATAAGATAATCGTACTGATCGTGTACCTCTTCTTGTAATTCTAAGAAAGCCTGCCTTACATAACGCTTGATTTGATTTCGGCAAACAGCGTTTCCGATTTTCTTACTGACAGAGATCCCAATGCGAAATGGTTGGGGTTCTTCCTTCTTTAATAGATACAGGACGAATTGACGGTTTGCAAAGGACGTTCCTTTTTTAAATATTTCCTGGAACTCTTTATTCTTTTTCACTCTTTGATCTTTCTTCATAGACCACACCTGATTTTCATTTTTGTCTTAATGTATCATCGGACATTATTGGCTCATTCATAGGAAATGATACTTCTCTTCCTCTTAAAAACAGTAGAACGAGCCGTCCTCTTCCTTGCTTTAAAGGAAAAAAAAGACCACTGAGTCAGTTCAGTGGTCTAGGCAGATAGTACTTTTCTTCCTTTGCTACGACGACGAGCTAAAACATTACGTCCGTTTTTAGAGCTCATACGTGCACGGAAACCGTGATTCTTTTTTCTTTTACGATTATTTGGTTGAAACGTTCTTTTCATCTATGACACCTCCCTGAAGGATATCTTTATAAAAGGTAAAGACATTCCTCACTATTATAAAGACGGTACCCATAAAAAGTCAACACTCATATTATTTTTCTTTTGACTCTTTCTCTTTCCTATTGATTTTAAAAAAAGATTTTCGCAGTAATTTGTCAGAGTCTGGCCATTTTCTATAAGCATTGTGCTTGATTCGAAGGGCATTAAATAAGGAGTTTTCCAGCAGACTCTCGCAAATCTTCTACCAAACTGTATGAATGATCAAGGAAAAGATTGTTGTTTTCTAAAATAGAAACTGCCGATGCTCTGTCAATGAGTGAATGCGATAGATGGTGAGGGGACAGCAATGATTTTTATTTTATAAAAGTAAGGACCTCCCGTTATAATCAACCACTGCTATCTCTTCTTCATGATGAAAAGTCCCTCGCCAGATAAACAACTTTCTTTCACCAAATCTCCTTCTACAAATCCTCTTCAAGTTTTCTATTCAACCTGCCTGTGGATAGTATTCGACACGGTTTTGGATTATCCACAACACATATTGACAACTTTTTCACAAGTTCATAGCTTGTGGACAAAATCATTCCACAGGCGGCAGAGGTTGTGGATAAAATTTAAAAAGCATTGCACCCCTAAGGATATTTTGATATGATTATTGTGTTTTCACTCTTAATAACTTTATTCACAGATATGGTTATCCACAATTTGTGGATATCATGTGGGTAACTTATTAAGAGGGGTTGTAGAACGTTGTCCACAAGTGGTGGATATTGTCGAAAAACCATTTTCCTTCCTTATTATATATATTTTCCACATTCACTGCTTTGTATTTTTATAAAAACGCGAGAGTTAACGGAAATTATAGAACGTATTCGTTGTACAGAGGTTATACAAACTAAGAAAAGGAGGGATCAGGATTGGAGAATATCGGGGATCTTTGGAGCAAAGCCTTAGAAAATATCGAAAAAAAGATAAGTAAGCCAAGCTTTGATACTTGGTTGAAATCCACTAAGGCCCATTCCATACAAGGGGATACCCTTGTGATTACTGCTCCAAATGAATTTGCAAGAGATTGGTTAGAAGGTCGTTATTCTCAGCTAATCTCAGGGGTTTTGTATGATATCACGGGCGAAGAATTAGTCGTGAAATTTATCATTCCCCAAAATCAAGAGCCAGAAGAGTTTGATATTCAAATACCACCTAAGAAATCGATGAAAGACGACGATCAGCAGGATATCAATCAAAATATGCTGAACGCTAAATATACATTCGACACATTTGTTATCGGTTCGGGAAACAGGTTCGCCCATGCTGCTTCGTTAGCAGTGGCGGAAGCGCCCGCTAAAGCCTATAATCCCTTATTTATTTATGGTGGAGTCGGATTGGGAAAGACTCACTTAATGCATGCTATCGGTCATTATGTTCTGGAGCATAATCCCGCTGCCAAAGTGGTTTATCTTTCATCTGAAAAATTCACAAATGAATTCATTAACTCTATCAGGGACAATAAAGCTGTAGATTTCCGCAATAAATATCGAAGTGTTGATGTTTTATTAATTGATGACATTCAATTTTTAGCTGGGAAAGAACAAACGCAAGAGGAATTTTTCCATACTTTTAATACCTTACACGAAGAAAGCAAGCAGATTGTCATTTCCAGTGATCGGCCACCGAAAGAAATTCCGACACTTGAAGACAGACTTCGCTCTCGTTTTGAATGGGGCCTTATTACCGATATCACGCCTCCAGATTTAGAGACGAGGATTGCGATCCTTCGAAAGAAAGCAAAGGCTGAAGGATTGGATATCCCAAATGAAGCCATGTTATATATAGCGAATCAAATCGATTCAAATATTCGTGAATTAGAAGGCGCCTTGATTCGAGTCGTGGCGTACTCTTCACTTATAAATAAAGATATTAACGCTGATTTAGCAGCAGAAGCATTAAAGGATATCATTCCAAGCTCGAAGCCAAGGGTGATCACCATCCAGGAAATTCAGCGTGTCGTTGGGGAGCACTTTAACGTGAAACTCGAAGACTTTAAAGCGAAAAAACGGACAAAGTCTATTGCATTCCCAAGGCAGATCGCCATGTATCTATCAAGAGAAATGACGGACTCATCCCTTCCGAAGATCGGTGAAGAATTTGGCGGCCGTGATCATACTACAGTTATTCATGCCCATGAAAAGATCAGTACATTACTCGGGGCAGATTCACTTCTTCAGCAACAATTGAAGGAAATCCGTGAGTCTTTGAAGAACTGATTTTACACACAGTCAAACTGGATAATGTGAATAACTGCGCTAAACTAATACACAGTCTGTCCACATGTGGATAGGCTGTGTTTACGTTCGATTAACTCACTTATCCACATATCAACAGGCCCTACTACTTCTATTACTATTTTTTAAATAAATATTAGTATATGATTCAGTCCATAAAATTATGTGCAAATTGGAGGAATAAATCATGAAATTTGTTATTCAAAGGGACCATCTAGTTCAAAGCGTCCAGGATGTCATGAAAGCCGTAACCTCAAGAACGACGATTCCCATTCTCACAGGAATCAAAATCATTGCAACAGAAGAAGGCGTTACCTTGACAGGTAGTGATTCTGATATTTCTATTGAATCCTTCATTCCGAATGAAGAAGAAGGTTCAGAAATTGTGGAGATCATGGATACAGGAGGAATTGTTCTTCAAGCCAAGTTCTTTAGTGAAATCGTTAAGAAATTGCCTAAAGATACCGTCGAAATCGAAGTTCAAAATCATTTCCAAACTGTTATTCGCTCCGGACAAGCTGAATTTAATTTAAATGGTCTGGACCCTGAAGAATATCCTCACCTTCCTCAAATTGAAGAAGGAAACGGGATTAAAGTGTCAACCGATCTTCTTAAGACGATGATCAGACAAACCGTATTCGCAGTGTCCACCTCAGAAACACGCCCCATCTTGACAGGTGTAAACTGTCAGATTGATAATGGGGAGTTAAGCTGTATTGCAACAGACAGTCACAGATTGGCAATGAGAAAAGCACCGATTGAAACGAATCACGATGCCTCATACAATATTGTCATTCCGGGAAAAAGCTTAAACGAATTGAATAAAATCCTTGATGATACTGATGAGCCTGTTGAAATCGTCATTACAGAGAATCAGGTCCTGTTCAAGGCGAAGCATTTATTGTTCTTCTCACGATTGTTAGAAGGGAACTATCCTGATACAAGTCGATTGATTCCTTCAGATACCAAAACAGAACTGACCCTGAACACGAAAGAATTCTTACAGGCAATCGATCGTGCTTCACTGCTTGCAAGGGAAGGACGAAACAACGTCGTCAAACTTTCCACTCTCGAGAAGGGTGTTATTGAAATTTCATCTAACACACCTGAGATCGGAAAAGTTATCGAGCAGGTACAAAGTCAATCGATCGAAGGGGAAGAGTTAAAAATCTCCTTCAGCGCGAAGTATATGATGGATGCGCTAAAAGCGATTGAAGGAACCGAAATCTATGTGAACTTCACCGGAGCAATGAGACCGTTCGTATTGAAGCCGCTTCACGATGACTCGATTCTTCAATTGATCCTGCCAGTTCGAACATATTAATCAATAAAAAAGCCAACGCCTTAGACGATCAGGTGTTGGCTTTTTTGTTGTTTGTGATTGAATCAACAAGCATTCGCTATATACAAACAACAATAGTTATAGTAAATATTCGATCATTGATGTTGGAAAATCCCTACACACAAGGGGATAAATGTTGCGCTACGTTCATGCCCATTTTTCGTTAGTTGTGACTTGACTCCATTTAGAGTAAAATAAGATATTAGAGACTTTATACGGAAAGTAGTGATTGAAGTGGCGAAAGAGATCACCATAGAGACAGAAATTATCACATTAGGACAATTTCTGAAGCTTGCTGAAGTGATTCAATCCGGAGGCATGGCGAAATGGTTCTTAAGTGAATACGAAGTGTACATAAACGGTGAACAAGACCAAAGAAGAGGTAGAAAACTTAGGAATGGTGACACAATCGAGATTCCGGAAGTAGGAGTATTTGTGGTTGCTGGAGAATAATAAAGGGTGTTATTTCCATGTACATTGAACAGTTAGAGTTGAGGAACTATCGAAATTACGAATCGATCGACGTAACGTTCGAAAATAAGGTGAACGTCATTTTGGGTGAGAATGCTCAGGGAAAGACGAATATTATGGAGTCTATCTATGTATTGGCCATGGCTAAGTCTCACCGGACTTCGAATGATAAAGATTTAATCCGTTGGGACGAGGAATATGCTAAAATAAAAGGTAGGATTCAGAAATATAATGGTTCATTACCTTTGGAGCTTATCCTTTCTAAAAAAGGGAAAAAAGCGAAGAGTAATCACCTTGAACAGTCCAAATTGAGCCAATATGTTGGCAATATGAATGTCGTCATGTTTGCGCCTGAGGATCTCCATTTAGTTAAAGGGAGCCCTCAAGTAAGGCGTCGTTTTATTGATATGGAAATCGGTCAGGTATCACCTGTTTATTTACATGATATCAGCATTTATCAAAAAATATTACAGCAACGGAACCATTATTTAAAACAACTGCAGACAAGAAAACAAAAAGACCAGACGATGCTTGATGTCTTGACGGAACAGTTTATCGAGATGGCGGTGAAGATCACCAAGAAACGATTTGAATTTATTCAGCTGTTAGAAAGTTGGGCGAAGCCGATCCACTCAGGGATATCAAGGAACCTTGAAACCTTGGAAATCATATATAAACCGTCTCTGGATGTATCAGATAATCAAGAATGGTCAAAAATGGTAGATATATATGAGCAGAAATTCGATGGTATCCGTGAACGGGAAATTGACCGAGGTGTGACCCTGATTGGACCACATCGGGACGATCTTCAATTTATTGTGAATGGACGAGATGTTCAAACTTTTGGATCGCAGGGGCAGCAACGGACAACAGCCCTTTCTGTGAAGCTTGCTGAAATCGAGCTGATTCATTCTGAAATTAAAGAATATCCCATCTTACTTCTTGATGATGTCTTGTCTGAACTAGATGATTATCGTCAGTCCCACTTACTTAATACCATTCAGGGGAAAGTACAAACCTTTGTTACCACAACCAACGTGGATGGTATTGACCATCAAACCTTAAACGAGGCGACTACGTTCGAAGTGGAAGCCGGATCAATGAAAAGATTGAAATGAGGTGTTACCTTGTACATACATGTTGGAGAAGATGTCATGGTACGTACAGATGAAATCATCGCAATTATTGATCGAGACACCGTTCAATTTTCAGAGGAAATTCAACATTTTTTAAAGACGAAGGATAAAAACCTTTGTAATCTTGCAAAGGGTTCATATAAATCACTTGTAATCACGTCAAATGAGTTGTATCTTTCACCATTGGCATCAAGTACGTTAAAGAAGCGATCAAAGAAATACTCAAACTATGAGAATTTATTATAGAAATAAAAAAAGCCCTGAAGGTTAGAAAGTGTAGGTGAATCAGTATGGCTATGGAACAAAAACAAGCGCAAGAAGGTCAGTCCTATGATGAAAATCAGATTCAGGTTTTAGAAGGATTAGAGGCCGTTCGGAAAAGACCAGGTATGTATATTGGGTCCACAAGCGGAAGAGGCTTGCATCACTTGGTATGGGAAATCGTTGATAACAGTATCGATGAAGCATTAGCCGGTCACTGTAATGAAATTGAAGTCATCATTGAAGAGGATAACAGTATCACTGTCAAAGATAATGGACGTGGTATCCCAGTTGGTATTCATGAAAAAATGGGACGTCCAGCCGTAGAGGTCATCATGACGGTACTTCATGCAGGTGGTAAATTCGGAGGCGGTGGATATAAAGTATCCGGAGGCCTTCACGGAGTAGGGGCATCGGTTGTAAATGCGCTTTCCACAGAACTTGAAGTACATGTACATCGTGATGGCAACATCTATTATCAAAAATTCGAAAAAGGTGTTCCAAGCTTCGACCTTAAGGTGATTGGAGAGACAGATAAAACGGGAACTATCATCCATTTCACTCCAGATACTGAAATCTTTACTGAAACAACGGAATACGAATATGACATACTAGCAAACCGTATCCGTGAACTGGCTTTCTTAAACAGAGGGATCCAGATCAGCATTGAAGATAAGCGCGGAGAAGGAAAACGAAGAGACTACCATTATGAAGGTGGAATTAAGTCCTACGTTGAGCATCTTAATCGTTCGAAAGAAGTTATCCATGAGGAACCAATCTACATTGAAGGCGAAAAAGATGAGATTACGATTGAAATCGCCATCCAATATAACGATGGTTTCGCAAGCAATCTTTATTCCTTCGCTAATAACATCCATACTCATGAAGGTGGAACCCATGAGTCCGGATTTAAAACTGCATTAACCAGAGTCATTAACGACTATGCCCGAAAGAATCACGTGTTTAAAGAAAGCGATGCGAATCTTTCCGGAGAAGATGTCCGTGAAGGATTGACAGCGATCATTTCGATTAAACATCCTGATCCCCAATTCGAGGGTCAAACGAAAACGAAACTCGGGAATTCGGAAGCCAGAACAATTACAGATTCGCTTTTCTCAGAACATCTGGAAACGTTCTTGCTTGAAAATCCGGTTGTCGCTCGAAAAGTAGTGGAAAAAGGATTGATGGCTGCACGTGCCCGACTCGCTGCGAAAAAAGCTAGGGAGCTTACCCGCCGTAAGAGTGCTTTGGAGATCTCAAGCTTACCCGGGAAATTAGCAGACTGTTCTTCTAAAGACCCAAGCATTAGTGAGATCTATGTAGTTGAGGGGGACTCAGCCGGCGGATCTGCTAAACAAGGCCGTGATCGTCACTTCCAAGCCATTCTTCCTCTGCGTGGTAAAATCATCAACGTAGAAAAGGCCCGCCTGGATAAGATTCTCTCAAATAATGAGGTACGTGCCATTATTACAGCTCTAGGGACAGGAATCGGAGAAGACTTCAATCTAGCTAAAGCAAGATATCATAAAATCGTGATCATGACCGATGCCGACGTCGATGGCGCTCATATTCGTACGCTATTATTAACGTTCTTCTATCGCTATATGAGAAATATCATTGAAGCAGGCTATATTTACATCGCTCAACCACCGTTGTATAAGGTACAACAAGGGAAGAAAATCGAGTATGCTTATAATGATAAAGAACTGGATCGTATTCTTGGGGAGATTTCCCCAACCCCTAAACCTGGAATCCAGCGCTACAAAGGTCTTGGTGAAATGAATCCGGAACAGCTTTGGGAAACGACAATGGATCCAGAAACAAGAACATTACTGCAAGTAAGCCTTCAAGATGCAATCGAGGCTGACGAAACCTTTGATATCCTGATGGGTGACAAAGTAGAGCCAAGACGTAACTTCATTGAAGAAAACGCAGCGTATGTTAAGAACTTAGATATTTAATATTAAATAGTACAGGATAGACCATGTGCTATCCTGTCTTTTACATAGCGGACAAGGTAAAGAATGAGAAAGGTATAAATCTTTCTTTAAAAGGAGGTCCCTTTTACTATGGCAGAAACACCAAGATCGAATGTTAAAGAGATTAATATAAGTAGTGAAATGCGCTCATCTTTCCTGGATTATGCGATGAGTGTTATCGTTTCCCGTGCATTACCAGATGCCCGTGATGGCCTGAAACCTGTCCATCGTCGAATTTTATATGCGATGAATGACTTAGGTATGACAGCGGACAAAGCATACAAGAAATCCGCCCGTATCGTCGGCGAAGTAATCGGTAAGTATCACCCTCATGGTGACTCAGCTGTTTATGACACGATGGTTCGTATGGCTCAGAATTTCAACTATCGCTATATGCTTGTTGACGGCCACGGGAACTTCGGTTCTGTGGATGGAGACGCAGCTGCTGCGATGCGTTATACAGAAGCACGTATGTCCAAGATCTCGATGGAGCTCATTCGTGATATTAATAAAGATACGATTGATTATAAAGATAACTATGACGGTACTGAGAGAGAGCCGGAAGTATTACCTGCCCGTTTCCCTAACCTGTTAGTAAATGGTTCTTCAGGGATTGCGGTAGGGATGGCAACAAACATTCCACCACATAATCTTGGAGAGGTCATTGATGGAATTCTTGCGTTAAGTAAAGATCCTGATATTACGATTCAAGAGCTGATGGAATTCATCTACGGACCTGACTTCCCTACTGCAGGTTTAATTGTAGGAAGAAGCGGAATCCGTCGGGCCTATGAAACAGGAAAAGGCTCGATTACTATGCGTGCCCGTGTGGAAATTGAAGAAAGAAGCAACGGAAAAGAAACGATTATCGTTCATCAAATCCCTTATCAAGTAAATAAAGCGAGACTCATCGAGAAAATCGCGGATCTTGTCCGGGACAAGAAGATCGATGGCATTACTGATTTACGAGACGAATCGGACCGTAATGGTATGCGTATCGTCATTGAAGTAAGAAAAGATGCAAATGCAAACGTCTTACTCAATAATTTGTATAAACAAACAGCTCTTCAAACAAGCTTTGGGATCAATCTTCTGGCACTTGTGAATGGCCAACCAAAGGTATTGAACTTAAAAGAATGTTTATACCACTACCTGCAGCATCAACGAGTGGTCATTCGTCGCAGAACAGAATTTGAATTACGTAAAGCAGAAGCAAGAGCTCATATATTAGAAGGTTTGCGAATCGCTTTAGATAACATTGATGCAATCATTACGCTTATTCGTGGATCTCAAACTACAGAACTTGCGAAACAAGGTCTAATGGAGAACTTCTCCCTATCTGACAAACAAGCACAAGCGATCTTAGATATGCGTCTTCAACGTTTAACCGGCCTAGAGCGGGAAAAGATTGAGGACGAGTATCAAGAACTAATGAAACAGATTGCAGAATTGAAAGCGATCCTTGCAGATGACGAAAAAGTTCTTGAAATCATCCGTGAAGAGCTGATTGAAATCAAAGAGCGCTTCAATGATGAAAGAAGATCAGAAATTGTAGCGGGTGGAATTGAGAACATTGAAGATGAGGACTTAATACCGAGAGAAAACATTGTCGTATCCCTTACTCATAATGGATATATCAAGCGTCTCCCTGTCTCTACCTATCGCAGTCAAAAGCGTGGAGGAAGAGGGATTCAGGGAATGGGTACCAATAATGAAGACTTTGTTGAAAACTTACTGACAACATCCACTCATGATACGATTCTATTCTTTACAAACAAAGGAAAAGCCTACCGTGCGAAAGGATATGAAATTCCTGAGTTCAGTCGTACTGCTAAAGGACTTCCAATCATCAATTTGTTAGGTGTAGAGAAAGATGAATGGATCAACGCCATGATTCGCGTAGAAGAATTTGTGGACGATTGGTACTTGTTCTTCACAACAAAGCAAGGAATTTCTAAACGTACACCGGTTTCAGATTTCGCCAATATCCGCACGAACGGCCTGATCGCCATCAATCTTCGAGAGAACGACGAGCTTATTTCTGTTAAACTCACCGATGGAGAAAAAGATATGATCATCGGAACGAAAAATGGAATGCTCATTCGCTTCCAGGAAACAGATGTCCGTTCAATGGGTAGAACTGCTACTGGAGTAAAAGGAATTAACCTTAGCGACGATGACATCGTTGTTGGTATGGAAATCCTTGAAGAGAAGAGCGATGTGCTGGTTGTCACAGTAAATGGATATGGTAAACGTACTCCTGCCAGTGAGTATCGAATTCAAACACGTGGCGGTAAAGGACTGAAAACATGTAATGTAACCGAGCGTAATGGAGAGCTTGTCTCTGTTAAAGCTGTTACAGGTGATGAAGATTTGATGATCATCACAGCACATGGAGTCTTGATCCGTATGGATGTAAATGATATTTCGACAACGGGCCGTAATACTCAAGGAGTGAAACTGATCCGCCTTCAAGAAAGCGAATTTGTTTCAACCGTTGCCAAAGTTGAAAAAGAAGATGACGAAGAAACGGAAGAACCGGTGGAGTCTGCTGATGGAATTGAGCAACCTGCAGGTGAAGACCAATCAACTTCTGAAGATGTAAATGACGATACAGAAGAATAACTAAAGAAGTAAGCTATTTTCAGCAATGAATCATTCATTCTGGAAATAGCTTATTTTTTTGAAAAGATTAACTATTTACAGAAAAATTTGGTAAAATAAACGAAAGGAAAAGGTGAGATGAGAGGTGTTAGTTGTTGAAGGTACATCGTTCAGAAATACAAGTAGGATGCATCGTAGCTGAGGACATCATGGGAATGGCGGCAAGCCCGATTATTCCTAAGAATACGGTGCTAGAAGAGGGTCACTTGGAAATTCTTCAAGCATTTCATATAACCGAGATCATCATAGAGAAGACAAAAGTGGATGGGAGTCCATTCAGATCACCACTCTCTTCTGATAACACTAATGATCAAGAAGAAACAAATCAACATGAGTCAAGTAGCTTCATTGATCTTTACTTAAAGACTATTAGTGAATTCAAAAAAGAATTTATGAACTGGCAATCAGGAACGACTGTTAATGTAGCAAGAGTGAGAGAGTTAATACTTCCTGTTATTCAGACCGTTGAACAGAATCATTCTTATATTTATTCCCTCCACCACTATTCAACAAAAAAGGATTATCTCTATCATCATGCCGTAGCGGTAAGTATCATTAGTGCTCTAATAGGAAAGAGGGTAGGGTTGAGCAGAGGGCAAGTGAATCAGTTGGCTTTAGCCGGTGCTCTGGCAGACTGTGGGATGGCCAAGGTAAGCCCACACATCTTAAACAAAGAGCAGCCCCTCTCCGAAAGTGAATTTAAAGAAGTGAAGCTCCATACAGCAAATGGATATAAAATGGTAAAGGATACCCCGTTATTAAAAGCAGAAACAAAACTAGCAATCTTCCAGCATCATGAACGATTTGATGGCACAGGCTATCCGTCATCTGAAAGAAATGAGCGGATTCATCTCTATTCACAAATTGTAGGAATAGCCGATGTCTTTCATGCCATGACTTCAGAGAGAATATATAGAAGCAAGCAGCCCATCTTTAAAGTTCTGGATATGATCAGCAAAGACTTATTCGGTAAATTTGATATCAAAGTTGTAAATGGCATCCTTCAAATATTGGGAGATTTAAGAACGGGTACTTCCGTAAGACTATCGACTGGTCAGTATGGAGAAGTCATGTATACCAAACCGAATGCACATACCAAACCCATTATCAAAATAAAAAAAACCGAAGAATTAGTAGACTTATCAAAACATAAAGATATGTATATATCTGAAGTGTTCATGTAATGGTTCTTTTCAGTGAATCGTAATACAATAGTAGATTTTGAAAATAAGCCCAAGGTTAGGAAACTAATCTTCGGTTTGTTTTTTTGTATTTACCCCTTGCAAAGCAGTGAAATAGTGTGTATACTATTATTTGTTGTCCGAAAGGCAGTACATAATTATTTCGAAAAAAACTTTTCTAAAATAATAAAAATGCCTTGACGCTAACGGAATGAAATGATATATTATATAAGTCGCTTCGAGAGAAGCACTTACACATTGAACCTTGAAAACTGAACAAAACAAGACAATACGTCAACGTAAATTCTAGATTTATTTTTAAAGAGCTATTCAAACTTTTATCGGAGAGTTTGATCCTGGCTCAGGACGAACGCTGGCGGCGTG
>NZ_VCQN01000052.1 GCF_005938125.1 Bacillus sp. BHET2 | reverse complement strand
ATTCGCGGCCCGCCAGGCGATCACAGCCCGGTCTACCAGCCTTGGGCGATCGACGGGATCCCCAATATCGCCCTCATGGAGCGCCTGCAGCAACTGGGCGCGCGCGCCGGCCTCGGCCGCTCGGTCGCTCTCGATGAGCTTCAGCGCACGCTTGAAGAAGCGGATGTACTCCAGATGTCTCTCCCGCGTTCCTCGGTGCTGGATGTACCAGCGCAGATCCTCCGGATCCACGGCGTCGAGAACCAGATAGGGCACCTCTTCTCCCCACCAGTCTGATCGCTTCAGTTTCAGAAGGGAGACTTTGCAGTTGTACTTGCGATCGCTGCGGAACGTGTCCTTCTGGACACGCGCATCTACACATAGCTGGTCGCCGTCTCGATAGACGAGTGCAC
>NZ_VCQN01000051.1 GCF_005938125.1 Bacillus sp. BHET2 | reverse complement strand
CATCAGCCTGGCGCGCAAGATCCTCTCCGCCCCGATCGACGCCCTGGAGCGCTACCGCACGCACCGCCTCATGCCCGTGCTCTCGCAGGACGTGGACATGATCAGCGACGCCGCCTTCGTGCTCTCCTCCGCGCTGATCGGCTTGGCCATCGCCCTGGGCTGCCTCGCCTACCTGGCCTGGCTGTCGCCCGCCCTGTTCGCACTGGTGCTGGTGGCGCTGGTGGTGGGCGCCACCCTGCAGATCGCCGCGCAGACCCGTGCCGAGAAGGGCTTCTGGAAAGCGCGCGAACACGAGGACCGGCTGCACAAGGCCTACCGCGCCATCAGCGAAGGCGCCAAGGAGCTGCGCATGCACCGCGAGCGCCGCAGCCGCATGCTGGGCGAGCAGGTCGAACGC
>NZ_VCQN01000050.1 GCF_005938125.1 Bacillus sp. BHET2 | reverse complement strand
GTGCGAGGCCGAGGGCTTCCGCCGCATCACCTACTTCCTCGACCGCCCGGACGTGATGGCGAGCTACACCGTCACGCTGCGCGCCGACAAGGCCGAGTACCCGGTGCTGCTCTCCAACGGCAACCTGGTGGACCAGGGCCTGCTCGACGACGGCCGGCACTTCGCCAAGTGGGTCGATCCGCACAAGAAGCCCTGCTACCTGTTCGCGCTGGTGGCCGGCAAGCTGGTGGCGCGCGAGCAGCGCATCCGCGCCCGCTCGGGCAACGACCACCTGCTGCAGATCTTCGTGCGCCCGGGCGACCTGGAGAAGACCGAGCACGCGATGAACTCGCTCATGGCCAGCATCGCCTGGGACGAGGCGCGCTTCGGCCTGCCGCTCGACCTGGAGCGCTTCATGAT
>NZ_VCQN01000049.1 GCF_005938125.1 Bacillus sp. BHET2 | reverse complement strand
GGCGTGCCCTGGGCGCACACCGCGCCGCCGCCGGCGATCGCCAGCGCTGCCACGGTGGGTTTCAGGAAGGAGTGGATCGATAGGGGCATGCGGTCCTCTGGGATGGCAGTTACGTGGGTCGATGTATAGCATGGGTAAGACAGGTCCCGGGCGGACCTCGCCTGCCGGTGGCCCCTGCTGAAAATCCCGGCGTGCCGTTGCGCCCCGCGGCGCAGAGCATGTCCTACACGCACGCCCGACGGCAGATGACACGGCAACCAAAAAACAACAGGAATAAATCAGCAAAAATATAACTTGATGATTGACAAATGCATCAATAAGTAAAATTCTGATAAATTTTGGTGGGTCGGTAGAAACATTTGTCCGCCGCTTCCGGGCCGTCTCAGCACATGTCCCGCC
>NZ_VCQN01000048.1 GCF_005938125.1 Bacillus sp. BHET2 | reverse complement strand
ATTTTAAGCTCTTGTGGCATATCGCCCCAGAAATCAAGAGATCTGGCCGGCTGGGATTCTGGAGTGATGACCTCCTTCTCCACCTTCACTCCCACCGGTGTCGCAGTGCGCGGCGAACCACGCGATGCTGGCCTCACATCGAAGGGCAAAGGTACGGTGCGAGGCGTAGTGAAACCGGGGCCATCGGTGTCCATCAAACGGATGCGAGCGTTTGTGCCCTGGGGTTCGTAGGGAGAACTGGAACAACCGGGGGTCGCAGGTCGAGGATTGAGACCGCCATAGAGATGGGAGGAACTTCCATTGCCTAGACAGGGCGAGTAGGAAGTCGACGATAACGACACACAAGAGAGAGACGCCTTATTGTCCCGGCGGTAGCTAGTGGTTGATGAGGAACGTCCGCGTC
>NZ_VCQN01000047.1 GCF_005938125.1 Bacillus sp. BHET2 | reverse complement strand
ATGTTAGTCCCTAGTACCACTCTTTGTGATCTTCTCGCATGTCGAAAATTTCCATGATAAATATCATATTTAACATGGATGTTTGACTGGCTATTCTCTTCACGAATCTCGGATTGGAGCATGTTGACGCCTTTTTTATGAGGCATCAGTAAGGCATAATCCTAGGGCTAACTTCTTCTTCCTGCATGCTTACTGTACAACAATATCAACAGTCCCCAGCCTCTATTGGCGAATATACGAGCCTGCCAAGCTGATCTACCTCAATGCTATGATCATATTGGATAAAATCGCTTAGACCCGAAATCTACAGGCGTCCATCGACTGGACTCCAATGGATTGCCCGTCTATTTATAGTGGATCATAGCCTCCCAATCTACGTCATTGCAAGGCTGTACCATATCAACC
>NZ_VCQN01000046.1 GCF_005938125.1 Bacillus sp. BHET2 | reverse complement strand
CCTGCCGGAAGGCATGCGCGTGGGCCGCAACGACCCGTGCCCGTGCGGCAGCGGCAAGAAGTACAAGCAGTGCCACGGCAAGCTGGCATGATGCCGGTCTGACCGATCGGCTCCACCGGCCGATCCCTTTCGCTCTCGCCGCAGGGGCCGCCGCAGGCGGCCCCTGCCACGTTTCCACCGTCCCTTTTTGCTGCTTTCCAAGGAATTCCGCATGCCCGTGAACCTCTCCGCTCCCGTTGCCGCCGACCTGCACCCGGTCGCCGGCGTCCGCATCGGCGTCACCGAAGCCGGCGTCCGCAAGGCGGGGCGCAAGGACGTGACCGTGTTCCTGCTGGACGAGGGCGCCACCGTGGCGGGCGTCTTCACCCAGAACCGCTTCTGCGCCGCGCCGGTGCAGGTCTGCCG
>NZ_VCQN01000004.1 GCF_005938125.1 Bacillus sp. BHET2 | reverse complement strand
CACTTTTTCACTCCGTTGGCCTCCCTAGATGCTCCAATAATAGTAGTATACCGAAGGTCTAGTGAAGGTGATATAATGTGTTCATTTTTAATGAGCAAAAAGTGTTAACTTTAGTTTAGCGTTCACAAGTCTCTACAAACGTTTAAAAGTTTATAGAAAAAACCTTCAAATCATTAGACTAGGATGTAGATCAAATGAGACACATTATTGTATGGTGAGCCTCTCTGTTCTTTTTTACGAATGATATTTTGTAGGTATTACGATGACTATGATGATCAAAGAGTATTATATTTCAATGAAGTTAATCGTTGAAGATCCTAATGGCATTCATTCAGAAGGAATATTGTGAATTTTACAAATGAAAACCAACTCAGAGAAGTATAAATAACAGTGTATTTAACAGCAAAAAACAGGTCCAAATGGATCAGTTTTTTTTATGAACTTCTTGTTCCATTAAAGCCCCCTTTACTTGAAGATGAAAGCAATAAACTCTTAAAATCCAAGATTACTTACTACCCAATTTGTAAATATAATTCCGCCTATTGTATTAACGACTCCCAAGACCATAATTATCTTTCCTTGGTTTCCTACTTCATAATCTCTTTTAAGAACTAAACCCAGAAAAAAAGCAATGGGTCCAAATACAATTGGACTAAATAGATAAGGAAAAAATGCCGAAATCCAACTTATTATTAACAGTATTTTCTTTCCATCTTTCTGCTTAAAAGTCTCTCCCATATATAAATACCCCCTAATTCTTTGGTGAGTTCTATCACGTAATATATACATATTTTTTTACAAACCTGCTCCGTTACTTCAACAAAGTAAGACGAATACCTTGTTAGAAATTCGCACCCGTTAGCAATAAATCACTTATTCGTTTTCCTTTTATAATCGACGGCTAAGAAAATAAACAGGATTGCTTCTATAACCAATATCACCCATAATATTGGTTGAATTTGTCCCACAGGAGAACCACCAACTCCACCATTAGCAAACTTGTATAACCAAACGTGTTCTCCCCACATAATGATTGCGATTAACTGTGTAACCAATACTGAGATAAAAAAAGATATAATCTTTACCATTTAAATCCCTCCCCACGACATTTTCTTATTAAACTAACCTGCTCCTTTACTTGAGCAAGGGGCGGCTGCTTGTTTAGCAAACGTCCAGCTTAATTGATTAATTATTTGTTTTGATTTATCTCTTCAAGTAGTTCAATAATTCTTTTATTCTGTTTAGATTGTTCTTTCAAAAATCCTACAATTGTCCCAACACCTACAACAATTAGTAGTGCAAAAATCCACATAATATCTCCCCTTTATAATCCTTTTTAAATTATCTTATCATTATTACGCAATAAGCCTTCTTCCGTTAACCTGCCCGTTTGTTGAAAAGCGGCAAGTCTGAATTATTTATCTGCATTTTCTATCTCTTTTAAGATGCTCACACCATTTCTTTTAGTTTCGTAAGTTACCACATATGTTTTACCATTTTCAATTAAATTCCATACCATTGTTTCTTTTATGAATATTTTTGACTTTTCTTCCTCCAAATACTTTTTAGATACATCAGCATTTGGTGGTGCTACGATAATATATCCTTCACCCTTTTCTTCAGAACGGTCTTTTTCCAAGACTGTAACCACAGCGAATGTTGAACTTTCAGACAGCAAATTATACATAAGAACAGCAGCTGTCAAAACTATTATAAAAAATATAGTGCTTATTACTCTTCTTTTATTTCTCATACTTTTAAATAACTCTCCCTAATAATTATACAAATCAGTTTGTTTAAAAATGAGGTAAACCTTTTGTTCAGTATTTAATACTGCTGTTTCATCTTCAGCTAAACTGCCCCGATAATTGAAGAAGGGCAATAGCCGAATCAATTAGCTGATCTTCAGTTATTGCCCAGATAGTTGAAAAGTCATTTATTCTTTTGCCAATTTATAACAACAAGGTACAAGATAATCGAAAATAATATGTTTGATAAAAATGCAATTAAAGACAACAAGTTTTCAACATTAAAAATAAGTAAAAATGTTAATGCTGCTAATACACTAACAAATAAAGGATAAGTTAAGTTTAATCGCTTATAAAATTTGTAGAAAATCAACCCGAAAACAATTACCAATAACAACATTATAAAAATTTGATAAATCAAAAGTGAAAAAAACTCCATAATCCCCCTCCTATAGTGTAATTTCACACCGAATAGGGGATTTTCTCAATTTAATTTGTGAATTTTTCCAACCTTATTCCATTATCCTGCCCCTTTAATTGAGCAAAGGGTGCCATTTGTTCAGTGACACTCCTAAAAAGGAACAAACAAAAAAAGTTTATTCTTCATTCAAATCCAGCCATCCTTCAAAATCTTTATTATTCTCTAAGTTAAAATAATGCTTAGTAAACCTTACAAACTCGTTGGTGTCAATTTCCTTGAACTTGTACTCCTCAACGTATGTTTTGAGGAAGTTCTTAGCTGTTCCTTCTCCTCCATACTTCTCAAAAAGCATTCTTAGTCCCATAGATGCTTTTCCATAAATATAAGAACTTTGATTACCGCTAGTGTATCGGTTTAAAGGAAGATTAACGGGGAGACTAAGTTCTTCTCTAAAATGATTTCCAACATCAAAAGTAACGTCTTCCTCTTCATCATCAACGTAATACAAAAGCGTGGAAATTTCTGCTAGACCCTCATCTAGCCAAGCATCGTTATAAGGGTCATTACTAACCATCCCATAGAACCACTGATGTGCTACCTCGTGAACAACCATACGTCTTAATGACTCTGAGTCTACTGGTTTAGAGCTATAAATGGATCCCACAGTTACTACATTTGGGTACTCCATCCCAAGCCCACCAAGTATTAAATCAAACTCCTTATCAGTATAAGATCCGAATTCTTTTTGAAAATAGTCCAGAGCTTTTACCGCAGTTTCTAGCACTTCATTTGCTTGATCAGCTCTTTCTTTATCACTGAATACACGCACATTCACGTTATTTATAGTCGTTGTCTTATCAATAACCAAGGTATCTTTTAGTAAAGCAAGGAAAATCTCTTTTTCATTTTTCACTTTGATTTTTGTCCCTTGGTTATTAAGTAAGTCATCTTCTTCACTTGATGATACTATGGAATAAGAAGGCGGGACTTCTACATCCAATTGAAAATCACTAAAGGGAGTATGATAGGTTTCACCTCTTGATTGATACTCTTGTTTATTCCACCCGTTGCGATATGTTGGTACCATAGGATACCATTGGGCCAGGTGAAGGCTTTCTCCGACTTTTGTAAATCTTAATCCCTCTGATGGCATTGTAAAATCATAGTTTATTTGAACATTGATATTGTGATTCGGAGACAGTGGTGATTTTAAGGGGAGGGTTAGGGTGTCTTTTTCTAAGGAGTAATTTGAAGTTGTTCCATTTAACTTGATATCTTTAATAATTACAGATGCCGGATGATCTAACGAAGGTGAATTCTCTTTTGTGAATATATTCGGAATGAAATATAAAACAAGCCTATCCCATTTTTCTTCAGATATATTGGTAATATCAATTTTTGCTTCCACACTAACCTTTTCATCTTTATCCATCTTCAATGAAAGATTATAGGAACTCTTACTTCCTGGTGATACCTCTTTAGCAACAAAAGGTTGTTCTTTATTATTGCTCGATATGGTTAAGTCTCTTTGGAAAATCAAACAATATGCGATCACACAAACTAAAATAGAAAGTATTACAAGGAAAGACCTATTCTTCAAATCATAACCCCCATATGATATGCAGTCTATTCTTTCAACAAATAAATGAATAACAATTAAAAAATATATACTCTTACACAACGAAAATTCTATACTCAAGCTCTATTGTGTAATATGACTATGGGTTTGAATATCCTTGGATATTGAAATACTTTACATTTTCTTTTATCATCTATTCTTATTCAAATAAGGTATTTTTTATGAAAATATCTTATTTTATTACAAGTGATTTTTTACTATCTTATTCACTTCTCCTGTTAGCCTGCCCTCTACTTGAACAATGGAATTGTAACAAGAACCAACTAAGGATACTTAACCCTACAATCATTAACCCAAATGTTTTCTTATAAAATTGTAGAATGTATCCTGCTACCAGTATTAAAATCGCAATCCATTTTAAATTATAGTAATCCCTTATATTTTCAGCGATATAGCCCATCCAAGTAGCGAAAGCCAAGAATAATATTAGAAATGGAATTAGTATATTTACTCCCACTCTCAAGACACTCATCAAAATTCCTCCTCCTCACCTTATCCTAAAACAACACTTTACTAATTAGACGAAGCCAATTATTTAAGTTTCGAATTATTCAATTAACCTCCCTCAATAAAGAACAAGACAATTAGCTGGATGAATTGGGTTTCGTTTTATCTAGTCAAGCCATTTTACTATTATTATTGTTAAGAAAATGATAGCTAGAATTATTACTTCAAATTTTTTATTATTTTTTCTTTTGAGTTTTTGTCTATATTTATTTTGAATTTTAAAAGAATCTTTTTTATTGGGCTTCTCCATTTCTGACCTCCAGATAGAATAAGTCCTTATTCATAACCAATTATTTCAAAATCGAGCAGCTTACTCAAGAAAAACTTCAAACTAAAAAGAAGCTTATCCTTTTTCCGGATAAGCCCCCTTATATGGATAACCTAAAATTTACTTTTTATCTGAATCTTGAAGATCAGGTATCCTAAGGCAGCTCCTACTATGTTTAATATCACATCATCTACATCTAATACTCCTTTTTTAGTTAGAAATTGAAAAAATTCAATACACATACTCAGAGCCAGTGCAAAATATAAAACATTTTTTAATGTATTTAAGTTAGAGAAAACTTTTGGAAGAAGGAAACCAAATGGCATAAATAAGATAACTATCCCAAAAGTATTGTAAAACCAAGTATCAAAGTTATAGTGGTCGATATTAGAAACGTATCCACTCAGAGTATTCAAGGGAACAAAATTATTATTTACCCCCTCGTAATTAATCATCCTCAAATGGTTCATTCCAAATCCCAATCCTACAAAGCTCACTACCAACAACACGAATAGATAAAACAAAAATAAAGTAATAAATACAGTATGTTGCTTTTGCATTCTAATCACCTCTTACCATAAGAGGTTTATGATTGTCTTTGTACATATATTCTCTTTTCGTTTAAAAACTATATCTTAGAAATTTCTATATTTGTCATTCGTTTTGAAGGATTGCATCAGCTGGAGTTCCAAATACTCCTTCAAGAAATGAATTTAGATTACTTTGAGAGACGACGATTGGCAACGGTAGACTTATTAGTGATACTTAAATATCCAAAAAGCGAAGTATAAAGTTTTAGAATTATAGAGCACCTCCAAGTGGAAGCTAGATTCCACTTGGAGGTGCTCTATGCATTATCCCTATTCTGACTGGTCTTGTTAAGGGAGATTACGATTATAAATAATGTCAAAGATTTCATCCGGTAAGCCAATAACCCACTTCATCTCTTCCTTGGTAAGTTTACCTATCCTAATCAATGTTTGGAGTTGTTTTTCGCTTCTATGGATTAAAATATCCATTTCTATATTAGAGTCGTAGTAATACATTTCTTGACCAATTCCTTTTTTCCAATATTCATTAGTCAACAAAATCACCTCATTCAAATTTCTTATGGAGTGTTATTCCCTAACAATCCATATTTCTTTAAAATACTATTGGGCAATGATATTTTACAGAACTAATTAATACCAAGTTATTTCTTGAAAATTCACACTTTTAATTGCACAACATCTTTCTTCAATGTATAATTAGAATCACCTTTCAAAGTAACACCATCCTACTTGGCAACTAGTATCAACTAGTTGCACTTCTTATTTATATCGTACCTACTTAAAAAACCACCAACCCAGCCCAAAAAATTTCACTTTTGATTTGGCAGCCTTCTCAGTTTGTATCTTCTGTAAGCGTCTTGTTTGGATCTCTTTGATGAAAGCTAATCTCTTCTTTTCTTGCTTTCTCAATTCACTAGCTCTTGCTGCCATTTCTTCAGGAGATTGTTCCCTTAAAATTTTTTTAGCTTTTGCTACATAAAATTCAAGGTCCTCTTGTCTACTTTTTTTTGACCTTTCATCATTTGGTTGACTCATAACATCACCTTCTTAATTTATTTTTTAATTAGTACACAATCTCGACTATAATATTTAGTAATAGTATCAGCTTTCCCTTTTAACTTTTAATCGCAATGTGTAAGAGAGACCACCTCTTCACTCTAAAAAGCAAATTGCCCAAAATTGCACAGAATTATTTTTTTCAGTTTTCTTATTTAATATATCTTCCAAAACACTACATTTTCCCCGACTAAACCCCTCTAAAATTACTTATTTTATCTCTTTTTACTCCCATTTATTGAGTGTATATCTCTGGCAGCCAAAAGGTCAGCGGTTCGATCCCGCTATGCTCCATACTTATGAAAAAGGCGTCCTTATTAAAATAAGGACGCCTTTTTTCTGTTGAGTTTTTCATATGAAAACGAAACAACAATTATCGGAAATCGAAAATGTGTGGAAAGATACGATCAATAAAAATACGTGGAGATGGTGGGCGGTTCATCGATTCAGTGACAATGTATGGACGACTGTCGATCACTACAATGCATTAAGAGGAATCGTCTCCACTTATCAGTCCATGCTTCAAAATGAACAAACAAGAATGATCGGTTCTTCTTTTCAATATTAATAAATTGACTTTTCTGAATACTAAAAGTACCATTTTCTTATAAAGGGATAGCTCGCCGAATACATATGCTTCCTTTTTCTCATTTGCACCTGTCCCAGCAAAAATAGAGAGGAGACGAATAAAATGACTCAGTACGGAAACCATGTCCAGAATGAAATCTACCAGGGGAAGGTCCGTCCCTCCATACCATTCCGCTTTGAAGAGCTTGAACAAAAGGCACGGGAAAAGCTTGAGGATGGCCCCTATTATTATGTAGCGGGAGGTGCCGGCGGTGAAGAGACAATGCGCGCCAACAGAAATGCCCTCGATCGATGGCAGATTGTTCCCCGGATGCTGAATAACGTGGAACATCGTGACCTTAAGGTGACTCTATTTGGGGAAACCTATTCCTCCCCCCTTATGCTCGCTCCCATTGGAGTGCAATCAATCGTCCACCCTGATGGGGAGCTGGCGTCTGCAAGGGCAGCATCATCCATGAATGTTCCCTTCATTGCAAGCTCTGCCTCTACTTACTCGATGGAAGAAGTCGCCACTGTCATGGGAAACTCACCAAGGTGGTTCCAACTTTATTGGAGCAGCGACAGGGATATTGCAGCCAGTATGCTCCGCAGGGCTGAAGTCTCCGGGTACACAGCCATCGTCGTTACCCTAGATGCACCGATGATGGCATGGCGTGAAAATGACCTTGAGAATGCCTATCTACCTTTTCTATCAGGAGAAGGCGTCGGGAATTACGTGAGCGATCCTGTATTTCGATCAAAACTGAAAGATCCTCCTGAGGTTGACATGAAAGCTGCAGCTTCCCTCTGGTCCAAGGTGTTCGGAAATGCACGCCTTACGTGGGATGACTTGAACTTCCTGAAAGAACATACAACTTTGCCAATTCTTCTAAAAGGTATCCTCCACCCTGATGACGCAAAGCTTGCCATTGATCACGGTATGGACGGAGTCATTGTTTCTAATCATGGAGGCAGGCAGGTTGACGGCTCCCTCGGGGCTCTCGATTCATTACCGATGGTGTGTAACGCTGTAGATGGTCGAATTCCTGTGCTTTTTGACAGTGGAATCAGACGGGGTGCCGATGTTGTGAAAGCATTAGCTCTTGGAGCAAGCTCCGTTCTCATAGGAAGACCTTATATGTACGGATTGACCCTTGGTGGCGAACAAGGAGTAAAAGAAGTGATCCGAAATCTACTTGCGGATACCGATTTAACTTTAGCTCTTTCCGGTCAAAGATCCGCGTCTCATTTAGATCGTTCCCTTCTCTTGAACATAGAAGAATCATCACTATCTACCCAAGTATAGCTATATGACCCAAATGCCCCTGTATCCATTTACAGAGGCATTTTTAGTACACTTCCAATATGGCATGGGTCTTACAAATGATTTTCGATTTCCGCCTTCTCTTGGAGTTCAGTCACCAAGGTGTTGGATTTTTTTCTATCTGTCTTTGACCCAATTATAAGGAGAAGATATGACCAAGCCAAAAGCAAAAGTGGAAGATACCATGAAACTTTCTCCGCCCCTCTACGCCTCACACATGATATACTTTCATGTACAAAGGAGTTGATAATTATGGAAAAATATCCAGTATTTGAAACAGATAGACTCGTTCTAAGACAGCTCACAATGGGAGATGTGGATTTTCTTTATGATCTTTATACGTCCGAGGAGGTTCTTCGCTATTTTGGTATGAGTCCGATCAATTCCAAAGAAGTTGCCGTAAGCATGGTGGAAAACTATGAAAAGCACTTAGAAAACGGCGGCCCCATGCGCTGGGCAATTGTGAAGAAACAGTCGGAAAGAATAATCGGAACATGTGGGTTCCACGGCATATCCAAAGCCTACAAACGGTGCGAAATTGGATATGACCTAGAGTCCGGGCATTGGGGGAAAGGCATCATGGGCGAGGCACTCTCCCCACTCCTCACCCATTTATTTACGGAAAAAGAAATGAACCGGATAGGGGCTGTGATCGTCCCGTATAATAAAGCTTCTTCAAGGGTCGTCGAAAAACTTGGGTTCAAGCAAGAGGGATTACTGAGAGCATATATTCTTCAGAATGAACACACATATGATGCATATATGTACAGCTTATTAAAGAAAGAATGGCTTAGCTAGTTATGAGACGAACGTGAATAGGAAATAATGGTCAGTGCAGATGAAAAAGGAGCTGGTAGAATGGTACAGCAAATGTTTCATGGTTTTTTGCGCTGGCCTATAGTCATACGAATATTTATGATCGCCATTACGCTGATGCTTTTCTTTGGTACGATCATTCATTTATTAGAACCTAATACCTTCCCCACTCTATTTGATGGGATTTGGTGGGCCGTCATCACGACTTCCACGGTAGGATATGGGGATTTTGTTCCACTATCCTTCGAAGGACGATTGATTGGGATTGTCCTCATCCTTGCAGGTGCAGGCTTCCTTTCTACTTATTTTGTCACATTAGCAACAACAACCGTCATGACACAAAATGCGTACCTGGAAGGGAAAGCATCCTTTAAAGGGAAAGAACATGTGGTCATTGTAGGCTGGAATGAGCGGACTCGGGAAGTAATCAACCAACTGACATCTCTTCAATCCCAATGCGATATCATTTTGGTCGATGAAACGCTTCAAATGAATCCATATAATAATAATCACATCCACTTCGTTAGAGGCACTCCCTTTAGGGATGCGATCCTGAAGAAAGTCAATCTTCATGAAGCGTCGATCGCCATCATTACCGCAGATCAGAATAAAGATGAGGTAACTTCGGATATGAATTCCGTCTTAACCCTTCTTGCCATTAAAGGAAACCATCCGGAATTATATACAGTCGTTGAAATTCTTCAGAAGGATCAAGTGGCAAATGCGAAGCGTGCAGGAGCTGACGAAGTCATCCAAACGAATATGCAAACAAGCTATGTGATGATGAACAGTATCATTTCTCAAGGGATGTCTAAAACGATTTTAAAGCTATTAAACCACCTGAAAGGAAATAATCTCAAACTGATTCCAGTTTCAAGTGAATATATCAAAGAAAACTTCCACTCGTTAAGCACACATCTTCTAAAGAACAACGTCATCCTTTTAGGCATAAAAAAAGGAGAAAACACAACTGTGAATCCTCCTTTAACAACAATCGTAGAAGAATCAGACGAGCTGCTCGTCATTTCTAACTAGAAAACAACGTGTTCTCAAGTTCTTTCACAAGTTCCTTTCCAACGGCGATATACTCATCAGGCACGGTTGCATCAGGGTCCTGTGGTTCCGAGAATTGATTGACTGAACCTGAAAAGCTACCGGTTGTGGCAAAATCGTCTAAGCCAATCTGATATTTATGAGCGAGAAGGAACGGCTTACCGAATTCAACGGTGGCTCCTCTTGAATCCAGTTGACCGTCTACTGACGTAAACGGCACTCTCAAGAATTGATACCCAACCTCATCATCTATTTTATAATCGAAATAACCGTGATCATACTCCCAATTACCGCCTATCGAATAGCCAAGCGGCTTTAATAGCTGCTCAAGTTTATATAGTTGATAATGCTGTCCTTCAATACTCGATGAAAGCTCAATCATGTGGATGCATCCCCTTTCTTTTAGGGATAGCTTCTCCTAAAAGAAAAGAAAAATGTAAAAGAGCACTGAGATTTTTCTCAGTGCTCCTTTTTTATTTAGACTATTTTCACTTTTTAATTGTGTGTGGTGATTTCCGCTGCAGGTGCTCGCTTTCCGCGGGGCGTGAGTTGAGCCTCCTCGGGCTAAAGCCCTGTGGGGTCTCAACTTTCCCGCTATTCCCACAGGAGTCGAGCACCTTCCGCTCCAATCAACTAAGCATGTTTTCCTTAAACAATATAAAAGAATAGAAACAACATTGTTCAAAGTGTCAAGTAATCCAATTTAGATTGAACAGAAAATTAATGTCTCTTTCGTTGCGTTATTTTGTCATTAGTATGCTCTGCTTTTTACGCATCTCTAAAGCTCACATTCATTGACAACACCTTGGCATCTATCATGTTAGAAAGCAACGCTTTACGAAATGAGCATTTATTTAAGACGTTTCTCAAGCTCAGCTTTCTTCTCTTCAAATCCAGGTTTACCAAGAAGTGCGAACATATTTACTTTGTAGGCTTCCACTCCTGGCTGATCAAATGGATTTACACCTAGCAAGTATCCACTCATCGCACACGCTTTCTCGAAGAAGTACACGAGGTAGCCGAATGTATAAGCATCCATTGCCGGAATCTCAACGATTAAGTTTGGAACGCCTCCATCTGTGTGAGCTAGCAATGTACCTTCAAACGCTTTATTGTTTACAAAATCAACTGTTTCACCAGCCAAATAGTTCAAGCCGTCCAGGTCACTATCTGCCTTCTCTATTGTCAGCTCGTGACGGGGCTCTGAAACCTTGATGACTGTTTCAAAAATGTCACGGCGTCCCTCTTGAACATATTGCCCAAGAGAATGGAGGTCGGTAGAGAAATTTGCAGAGGAAGGATAAATCCCTTTTTGGTCTTTTCCTTCACTTTCTCCAAACAACTGCTTCCACCATTCGGAGAAGTACTGTAAGCCAGGCTCATAGTTAATGAGCATTTCGATTGTTTTTCCTTTATTGTAAAGAGCGTTACGAACTGCCGCATATTGATAAGCAGGATTTTCAGCTAGCTCAGAATTACCGAAATCTTCGCGGGCCTGTGCAGCACCGTTCATCATTGTGTCGATTTCAACTCCGCTGACGGCAATCGGAAGCAATCCTACGGCTGTTAGTACAGAATAACGTCCACCGATATCATCCGGAACGACAAATGTTTCATAACCTTCGTCAGTTGCCAATGTTTTAAGGGCCCCTTTGGATTTATCTGTTGTAGCATAAATGCGTTTACGGGCCTCTTTTGCACCGTATTTTTCTTCAAGCATGTTGCGGAAAATACGGAAAGCAAGCGCTGGTTCAGTCGTTGTACCTGACTTAGAAATCACATTGATGGAGAAATCCTTTCCATCAAGAAGATCCATTAAGTCTTTCATATACGTGGAGCTGATGTTTTGTCCAACAAATAATACTTGCGGTGTTGATCGCTTTTCTTTTGGAAGAGCATTATAGAAGCTATGGTTCAGCATTTCGATTGCTGCACGTGCTCCAAGGTAAGATCCACCGATTCCGATGACTAAAAGTATGTCTGAATCACTTTTAATTTTTTCTGCAGATTTTTGAATCCTTGAAAATTCTTCTTTGTCATAATCAACAGGAAGGTCGATCCATCCTAAGAAGTCGTTTCCTGCACCTGTTTGTTCATGTAACGAGTGATGAGCAACCTTAACGGCATCACTTAAATATGTAAGTTCGTGTTCTCCAAAAAACGATAACGCTTTTGAATAATCAAAACGAATGTGTGTCATAACCATCCTCCGATTAAAATTATTTTCTTCTATCTCACTTTATCGAAAGCTGACTCGAGAATCAAGAAAGCTCCCTTTATGTAAGCGTCTGCATTGTAAATAAATTTTATTACGTGCTCTCTCTACATTATATTCCCCTAATAATCAGCAGGAAAACCAAAAAGAGGGACGGACCTTCTTCAAGGTCCGTCCCTCCCCATATATTATAGTGATGCTCTTAGAATTGCTAGAACGTCATCTTTGTTCAGTTTATTAAAGTTACCGAACTCGCCATTGATCACAGCTTTGTCCGCCATAAGGTCGAGCTTGCTGTCGTCGATATCATAATCCGCTAAGCGAGTTGGAGCTCCGATGCTTGTCCAGAACTCACGGAGTTTTTCGATTCCTTCCAGTGCCACTTCTTCTTCTGACTTACCGGCAGTATCCACATGGAACACTCGTTCAGCTAGCTGAGCGAATCGTGAAGGATTCACTTTCAGGTTATGCTTCATCCAGTTAGGGAAGAGAATCGCGAGTCCTCCTGCATGTGGGATGTCATACACAGCTGATACGGCATGTTCAATGTTATGACTTGCCCAGTCACCGTTGTAGCCCATTTGCAGCATACCATTCAGTGCGATTGTTCCAGAGTACAGAATCGTCTCCCGCAGCTCGTAGTTTTCTAGATCATCGATCAACTTAGGAGCCGTTTCAATTACTGTTGTAAGAACAGATTCACACATACGGTCCTGAAGCGGCGTGTTTGTCGCGTTATTGAAATACTGTTCAAACACGTGACTCATCATATCAACCATTCCGTAGATTGTATGGTTTTTCGGTACAGTGAAAGTGTTTTCAGGATCAAGAATGGAGAATTGAGGGAATGTCACCGGGCTTCCCCAGCCATATTTTTCATTTGTTTCCCATTGGTGATAACAGATCCTGCGTTCATTTCAGATCCGGTTGCAGCTAATGTAAGAACAGTTCCGAACGGAAGGGCTTCTCTCGCAAAAGCCTTCTTCGTCACAAGATCCCAAGCGTCCCCGTCGTATTTTGCACCAGCAGCGATGGCTTTCGTACAGTCGATCACACTACCGCCACCAACAGCTAATATAAAGTCGATATTGTTTTCTTTGCTTATTTCTACCCCTCGTCTAACTGTAGAAAGGCGTGGATTAGGTTCAACTCCTGAAAGTTCGAATACTTCAGTGTCAATCTCTTTCAAAACAGACATGACTTGATCATAAAGACCATTACGCTTGATACTTCCTCCGCCATAAACGACGAGCACTTTTTTACCATATTGAGGTACCAATTCTTTCAATTGTTCTACTTGCCCTTTACCAAAGATTAATTTGGTCGGATTGTAAAAAGTAAAGTCATTCATTATTTGTTACCTCCTTGTATTTTGTAAGGGCCGCAATTATTTCGTCACCCAAAATGTTTTAACCACATTTTCTATTATCGAATATATCATCCCCAAATTGCAAAGAACTTGCACAAGGAAATTTTCCTTTTATCCATTCGAATAAGAATATGCTCCATGGGAAACTTATAAATGAGCCATTGAATAAGGAGGAAAACAACATGAGTGGTATTCAGCGTATTGCTTTAGTTCTTACAATTATAGGTGCTGTAAACTGGGGCCTAATCGGCTTCTTTCAATTCGATCTTGTTGCAGCCATCTTTGGTGGTCAAGATGCAGCCTTATCCCGAATCATTTATGGATTAGTAGGGATTGCCGGTCTCATCAATCTTGGACTGTTGTTTAAACCAACGGAAGAACTTGAGAGAGAACCGCACACTGAACCAACACGATAAAATTCTTTACCCATTCAAGGTGCGGGAGTTCAAACCGACTCCTGATACTGAAGCAAGAAAGGTGACCCATTCACTGGGTCACCTTTCTTATTTCAATAACTTCTTAATGATCTGCATACCAAATCTTCCACTTGGATAGCGGAAGCTCATATCGAATTTCGTTGTCTGCTTTAAGATGCTTTTGTAATGGGAGAAGGTTGAAAAGCTTGATTCCCCGTGGTAATTTCCGATCCCGCTTGCCCCTACTCCTCCGAAAGGAAGATAAGGAGTTACAATGTGCATGAGGGTATCATTTACGCATCCTCCACCGTATGAAATGGAACCGTTGATTTTCTCTTCTGCCAACGGATCACTTGTAAACAGGTAGAGGGCAAGTGGTTTTGGCCTCTCTGTTACAAATTCAATGACTTCATCAAGGTCCTCATATTCAATGACAGGGAAAATGGGACCGAATATTTCATCCTGCATGACAGCTACTGTAAAGTCTCTCGGTTCCATTAGAGTCGGTTCGATTTTTAGGCTCGCTGGGTCCACATTGCCCCCTAAAAGGATTTCTCCGTCTTCTAGATAACCTGTTAAACGATTGAAATGGCGTTCATTTACAATACGTCCAAATTTATCACTTTTCAGAGGCTCTGTTCCGTAAAACTCAATGACGGTTTTCTTAAATTCGGAAATGAATTCATCTTTCTTGCTTTTGTGAATAAACAAGTAGTCAGGTGCGATGCATGTTTGTCCTGCATTTGTCACTTTCCCGAAAGCGATGCGCTTGGCTGATAGAGGGATATCGGCTGTTTCATCTACAATACACGGACTTTTCCCGCCAAGTTCAAGGGTGACGGGGATCAGTTGCTTCGCAGCTGCTTCCATCACCACCTTTCCGACAGGTACGCTTCCAGTGAAAAAGATATAATCAAAAGGCTGCTTGAGAAGATGTTGGGTCGTTTCCACTCCCCCTTCCATGACGAAAAGCTGCCTTGGATCAAAATGAGCATTCATCATATTCGCTAATAATGCTGAAGTGGCAGGGGTCAGTTCAGACGGTTTAATAATGGCTGTATTTCCCGCTGCGATTGCCCCGATAACAGGAGCAAGTGCGAGCTGAATCGGATAGTTCCATGGTGCTATGATTAATGTGGCTCCATAAGGTTCAGGTACGGAATAAGCCTTCGATCCAATATGTGTTTTCGCCGTTTTCACCTTTTTTGGTTCTGCCCATTCGTCGATATGCTTCTGTACAAAGCGAATCTCCTCAAGAAGAATGCCAATTTCGGTCGCATACGATTCCATCTCGGATTTATTTAAATCTTTCTTTAGTGCATCAATGATCTCTGCTTCATGATTCTTTATAACGGTTGAGAACTTCTCTAGTAACTCTTTTCGATATTGAATGGGACGGGTCACCCCGGACTTGTAAAATTCCTTTTGCTGTTTGAGGGTAGATTCTACCGCTTCAAGTGAAGCATCCTCTACTAACAGGTCAGTCGTCATATGTATCCCTCCGAATCTTTAATGTTTAATCGTTTAAACATAGGAACATAAATATCGTACGGTGATGTTAGCTGTTTTGTCAATTTCAATGATCTTATCCAAAACAATCACTTTCTACTCATTTCTACATTTATGCCTAAATTCCTTTAATGGCAAAAAAGAACGTACTCTCAAAAAAATGAGAATACGTTCTTTATTCATGCGATCGTTACACCCAACCTCTAAATCTCGAGGCTTCAGCCATTTTGCGTGCGCCGACCATGTATGCGGCTAGTCGCATATTCACTCGACGATTCTGAGATGTTTCATAGACATTGTTGAAAGCTTCGACAAGTTTAGCATAAAGCTTCTTATTTACTTCTTCTTCTGTCCAATAGTACCCCTGATTGTTCTGAACCCATTCGAAGTAAGAAACCGTTACTCCACCGGCACTTGCAAGAACGTCCGGGACAAGCAGGATTCCTCTTTCAGAAAGAATTCGCGTTGCTTCAAAGGTAGTAGGACCGTTTGCAGCTTCTACCACAATGGATGCTTTTATATCATAGACATTCTCTTCCGTGATCTGATTTGAAATCGCTGCAGGCACAAGGATGTCACACTCAAGCTCCAATAATTCTTTATTTGAAATAGTGTTTTCAAATAAAGTCGTTACTGTCCCAAAGCTATCTCGACGGTCTAACAAGTAATCAATATCCAGACCAGCAGGATCATGAAGTGCACCTTGGGCATCGGAAATGGCGATAACCTTTGCGCCGGCATCATGCATGAATTTCGCTAAGAAACTTCCCGCGTTTCCAAAACCTTGAATGACGACACGTGCACCTTTAATTTCGATGCCACGCTTCTTTGCTGCTTGTTCGATACAAATCGTCACACCTTGTGCTGTCGCCTTTTCACGACCTTGAGAACCTCCAAGGACAATCGGCTTTCCTGTAATGAATCCTGGTGAGTCATTTTCACGAAGACGGCTGTATTCATCCATCATCCAAGCCATGATTTGAGAGTTTGTGTACACATCAGGTGCCGGGATATCCTTTGTTGGCCCAACAATTTGACTGATAGCACGAACGTAACCGCGACTCAATTTTTCAAGTTCAGTGAAGGACATGGTTCTTGGATCACAGATGATCCCGCCTTTCCCTCCACCGTATGGTAAATCGACAATACCGCATTTCAAGCTCATCCACATAGATAAAGCCTTTACTTCCTCTTCATCTACTTCAGGATGGAAACGTACGCCGCCCTTGGTAGGACCCACTGCATCGTTATGCTGCGCGCGATATCCAGTAAATACGTTGATACTGCCATCGTCCATTCGAACCGGGATACGAACGGTCAACATACGAATCGGTTCTTTCAGAAGTTCATACATTTCTTCAGAATATCCTAGCTTTGATAAAGCATCATTGATGACATGCTGTGTAGAAGTAAACAGATTAAGGTTTTCTCCCATTGTAAACATTCGCCTCTTTATTATGTGATCTGAAACGTTGTAATTGTAACATATTACCGTATCTTAAACCATTGAGTTGGAAAAGAAATAATTTTTATTTTCCGCCATGTTTCAGGCAGTTTTCCGAAAAAAACTTCTTAGCACGTTTAGGCTTAAGAAAGAACTTTTTTGATTCTCTCAATTGCCCAATCAAGTTCTTCTTGTGAGATGACAAGTGGTGGAGCAAAGCGAATCACAGTATCGTGCGTTTCCTTGCAAAGCAGTCCTTCTTCTTTCAGCTGTTCACAGTATTTACGAGCAGGTTCTTTCAATTCCACTCCGATAAATAATCCGCTGCCACGGACTTCCTTAATCATAGGATTATCAATCTCACGAAGTTTACTCATAAAGTATTCTCCCATTTGAAGGGAACGACCCGCAAGATCTTCATCGATCAATACATCAAGGGACGCAACGGATACTGCACATGCCATTGGGTTCCCTCCGAAAGTAGAGCCATGAGATCCAGGATTGAACACGCCAAGCACTTCTTCACCTGCCACAACACATGATATCGGGAATACTCCCCCTCCAAGTGCTTTCCCTAAAATGTACATATCCGGATCAACATCTTCCCACTCACATGCAAACATTTTCCCTGAGCGGGCAAGTCCTGCCTGGATTTCATCCGCGATAAACAGGACGTTGTTTTCTTTACACAGTTCATAAGCCGCTTTCATGAATCCTTTAGGAGGGAATACGATTCCCGCTTCCCCTTGGATCGGTTCAATAAGGAAGGCAGCCGTATTTGGAGTGATCGCTCCTTTTAATGCTTCTAGGTCACCGTAAGGAATTAAGTTGATTCCTGGAAGCATTGGTCCAAATCCACGCTTATATTCTTCTTCTGAAGAAAGGGAAACAGCTGTCATAGTTCTCCCGTGGAAATTCCCATTACAAGCGATGATTTCTGCACTATTTTCTGCCACACCCTTCACGTCATATGCCCAGCGACGAGCTGTCTTGATTGCCGTTTCTACGGCTTCTGCACCGGTGTTCATTGGAAGTGCCATGTCTTTACCCGTCATCTTACAAATCTTCTCATACCAAGGAGCCAATTGATCATTATGGAAGGCACGTGACGTCAGTGTCACACGGTCCGCCTGATCCTTCAACGCCTGGATGATCTTTGGATGACGATGTCCTTGGTTGACTGCAGAGTATGCGCTGAGCATATCCATATACTTATTGCCTTCAGGATCCTTGACCCACACACCCTCCGCCTCTGAAATGACGATCGGTAGTGGATGATAATTTTTAGCACCATATTTTTCGGTCTGTTCAATAATCGAATGAGTACTTACTGCCATGAATATTTCCTCCTAACATAATATAAAAAAGATTAAATGGTTATATACAAGGAGGGAGGACCTGTTTACAAAGACTCCTCCCGTTTCTACTCTTATAGTGTTTCTGATGTTGTAATTGCTTGCATCCTCGGTGTGATGAGGTTCATTAACAGATACGCAAAAAAAATTTGCATTTAGAAAACCCTTACACTTATAATAATGCAAAAGATAGTTGCATTTTTCAAGAGTTTTTTCAAAATTTTTTATAATTCCACTTTTATTGCGCTTTTGGCAGCAACCTTATCTTCTAAGTATCTATAAATGGACGGGGCTTTGTGTAGGAATAAAAGCGCTAGACGATATATTTTGCAGTAAGATTCAGAGGTAATGAGTTCATAAATAAAGAGGAGAGAGACTGCATGCATGAAGCGGAAAAACGTTTGTATATGTACGAAAAAGTCGCTGAACATCTCGAATCAGGCGTTCATGTCATCGATTCTACCGGAAGAACCATCATTTATAATCGTAAAATGCGGGAGATCGAAGGGATGGAAATCGAAGACGTCCTGGATAAAAATTTACTGGATGTTTTCCAATTCCATTCAGAAGAAGAAAGTACCTTGCTTAAGGTTCTGAATACAAGAGAGCCCACCCTCAATGTAAAACAAACTTATTTTAATATGAATGGTATCGAAATCACGACGATGAACGACACCTTCCCGATTTTCTACGATGATATGTTAATTGGAGCGATCGAGATTGCAAGGGACATCACCAAACTAGAAAAAGTGATGAGAGATCAAATACATAAACGTCCGAGCAGCTTCTTCACTTTTGAAAGCATAATCGGACATCACCCCCGTCTAAAGGACGCCGTCGAGACGGGAAAACGGGCAGCAAGAACCTCTTCCCCAGTGTTAATTTGTGGGGAAATCGGTACAGGGAAGGAGCTCTTCGCCCAAAGCATCCATAACGACAGTGCCCGTGCCAACCGTCCCTTCATCACCCAGAATTGTTCTTCCATGCGAGATGACATGCTTGAAGAGATGTTATTCCATGATTCAATTCCAGAGGACCACCGTCCCTCCCTATTCCAACAAGCACAAGGAGGAACACTGCTTCTCGATGAAATCAACTCATTAACCCCTTCCCTTCAGGAGAAATTGTTAAACTTATTCGCACAAGGGACGGACCTTCCATATGATGTACGGATCATGGCTACGGTGAACGAAGATCCGATCGACGCCATTGCAGAAGGGCGGTTATTGAAGGATCTCTATTACAAGCTAAGCATTGTGTCGATCTTTACACCTTCCCTCCGTTCGAGAAAGGAAGATTTGCCTGAGCTTGTGAAATATTTCATTGAGCAGTTCAACCACCACATTGCTATGAATATTGCAGGGATTTCGGATGAAGTGAGTGAGATTTTCCACCTGTATGACTGGCCCGGAAATGTACGGGAGCTTGAACATGTCATCGAAGGAGCCTTTAACCTGGTTGGGTTTGAAGAGAAGATTGGCTTTAACCATCTTCCATTCGGATTCAGGCAGAGAATCCAGCATACTGCTGGGGGAGAAGAAAGTCAGGACGAATCTGAATTCCTCTACCAATCCGGAACTGAAATCAAGCCACTCGAACTTTTTATCGAAGAAGCCGAAACTTATTATATTCAGAAGGCGCTAAGATACCATGAGTTTAATATCACCAAGACAGCTAAATCACTTGGAATGAGCCGGCAGAATCTTCAGTATAGAATACGAAAATACGGCATCGAGCGACATTCATTTTGATTGAGACGGGGCCACTTTCTTTTAGGGAAGTGGTTTTTTGTGCGGTCGGGTTAGGGTTTGGTGTATGTCAGGCATAATTGCTGAGCGTGCACTTAATGGGGATTTTCCACAAAAAAAGAGCACCAGCCCATTCATCAGCAAACCTTCACCAAACCCATAGCCCAGTACCCATCTATACAAATTGAGAGAGACAACTCATATAAATGAGTTGTCTCTCTCAATTATTATCGCTATTGGAAGAGTAGTTTCACAACACTCACATTTAAGATTTGATCAATTTAGAATCGGTGATAAAGCGTACGCCTTCTGTTGATTCCAAAGAGAACACTCCTCCCCTTCCTTTCCTTACATCCAATATGATCCTGAAATGCTTCCAGTACTCATATTGCTGTTCATTCATGTAAAAAGGACAGTCGGCTACAGTACCTACTAATACATCACTGTCACCGATGATCAAATCATCTTGACTTAAACACATAGGAGAACTGCCATCACAACATCCACCAGACTGATGAAACAAAAGGGCTCCGTGCTTTCCCTTTAAGGTTTCAATCAGTTGAAGAGCTTGTTCTGTCGCCTCTAGTCGCTGTTCCATTTTAGAAGAACCCTAACGCTTTAGGACTATAGCTAACTAGTAAATTTTTCGTTTGTTGATAGTGTGATAGCATCATTTTATGATTTTCACGACCGATACCGGACATTTTGTATCCACCGAATGCCGCATGTGCCGGGTATTGGTGATAACAGTTAGTCCATACGCGTCCCGCTTGAATCTCTCTTCCGAAACGGTAAGCCGTATTCATGTCACGTGTCCATACACCTGCTCCAAGTCCATAAAGGGTATCATTGGCGATTTCAAGGGCTTCTTCTTTTGTCTTGAACGTTGTGACAGAAACAACCGGCCCAAAGATTTCTTCCTGGAAAATGCGCATTTTATTATTCCCTTTAAATACGGTCGGTTTCACATAGAATCCAGATTCCTGATCTCCGTCAAGTGTATTTTGTTCGCCACCAATCAGTAATTCTGCACCTTCTTCTTTCCCAATCTCGATATAGGAAAGAATCTTATCCAATTGCTCTTGAGAAGCTTGGGCGCCAAGCATTGTATCTGTATCTAATGGATTCCCTTGTTTGATTTGTTTCACGCGTTCGATCGCACGCTCCATGAACTTATCGTATATCGATTCCTGGATTAGCGCTCTTGAAGGACATGTACAAACTTCTCCTTGATTAAGTGCAAACATCACGAAACCTTCCACTGCTTTATCAAGGAAATCATCATCTTGATCCATAACATCTTCAAAGAAGATATTAGGTGATTTACCACCAAGCTCTAATGTGACAGGGATAATGTTTTGTGAAGCATATTGCATAATCAGGCGACCTGTTGTCGTTTCACCTGTGAAGGCTACCTTACCAACACGCTTACTTTGTGCAAGCGGCTTCCCTGCTTCTACTCCAAATCCTTGTACCACATTCAGTACGCCTTTAGGCAATAGGTCTTTAATCAGTTCAACTAGAACCATAATCGAAGCCGGTGTTTGCTCTGCAGGCTTCAATACAACACAGTTTCCTGCTGCAAGGGCAGGAGCAATCTTCCATACCCCCATCAGAATTGGGAAGTTCCAAGGAATGATTTGGGCAACAACCCCAATCGGCTCATGGAAGTGATAAGAAACGGTATCATTATCAATTTCTCCAAGAGATCCTTCCTGACCCCTGATGCACCCTGCAAAGTAACGGAAGTGATCAACCGCGAGTGGTAAGTCTGCCGCCATTGTTTCACGGACAGGCTTTCCATTATCCCACGTTTCAGCTACAGCCAGCATTTCCAGATTTTCTTCTATACGATCTGCAATTTTATTTAAGATATTTGATCTTTCGGCTACTGAGGTTTTCCCCCACGCGTCCTTCGCTGCATGTGCAGCATCCAGTGCCTTTTCAACATCATCTTTATTTGAGCGGGCGATTTTTGTGAATACCTTACCCGTTACAGGGGATACATTCTCAAAATACTCCCCACTTGCCGGCGGCACATATTCCCCACCGATGAAATTCTCATATTTGTCTTTAAATTGTACCAATGAACCTTCAGTATTCGGATTATTATAGAGCATCTAAATCCTCCTATATATTTATGTATTTACCATAGAATGAAGCGCTTCCATTTCTCATTATATGTCATTCACGAAGTACGGACAAGTATATTATTCAAAAATTCTATATTTTTCGTTAATTTATGACTTTTTTCTTTCCTGTTGCTAATGGCCTGTTTCTAAACAAAAAAGACGATAACCTCCTAATCATAGGGTTATCGTCTTTTTATTTATACACCTTAACTGTACACAGTTGACGGAACGATATCTTCATCCGACATAACGTGGCCATGGCTTTTCTTTAAAGCCTCCTCCAGATGATCTGGCATCCGCGCTGCCTCATACGCACAAACTATGGTCAGGTTATGTTCATGAACTGCTTTATCCGTTTCTTTTTCAAACCACTCGATGATTGGAGCCGGATCCTCCAGTCTTCCCCATTCAACATTTGTCCACGAGCGGAACGAAATATCGTTTTCTAAGAAAGGATTAATGCTCTTTGTTAATTGTTCATATATGGCTGGTGGATGATAGCTTCCACTAGATTGATAAAAGTCAAAATTGCTAATAACATGGATTTTCTTTAACTGCTTACTGGTTAAAAGGTCATTTAGTCGGTTCAGCAACTCATTAAGGTTCCTCTCATTCTCGATCAACACAACGGAATCACCGGTTTCGATTCCTTCGAGAATATAAGCCATCGCATTTTCTAAATAACGCTTTCGATCATGATAAGAATAAAGAACATGATTGCATGGACTTCCTGTTAGTAAATTACTTATTTTCTCTTTCAATTTGTTCCACCTGCCCCCTTGGTTTTCTTTATTTCTATATAATCTATATTCTATCATTCAGGACCAAATCCTCTATTTATTCTCATATTAGGATGGAGGTTCTGTGATTACCTATGACCAAAAAAAGACTACCCTTCTCACGAAAGGCAGTCTTCTGATAAAATCGATTATTTTTTGATTAGATCTTCACGTTCTGATTTTTCAATCCACTCTTCAAGCTTGTCTTTAAGAGTGTTGAAACCTGCAGGTGTAGTTTCTTCAGTTGCTTGTTTCACACTTCCTTGACGGCGAGGTTTTTTCGCTGCTGCCGGTTTTGCTTGTGGAGCTGGAGCTTCTTCTGTAGCACGGATAGAAAGGCTGATTTTGCCAGCTGCTTCGTCCACTGATAATACTTTAACCTTTACTTCGTCGCCTACTGAAAGGTGCTCACTTACGTCTTTAACAAAGCCGTGAGTAATTTCAGAAATATGAACTAATCCTTGAGTTTCTTCGTCAAGTGCAACAAATGCACCGTATGGTTGAATGCCTGTAACTTTACCTGTTACAACAGTTCCTGTATCGAATTTTGTAGTCATGGTAACACTCCTAATATATATATTATTTTTCGTCTTTACACGCAATTGTAGATTATATCATAGAATGAGGAATTCGGCAAAGAGATATTTTTTCCCTTCCCTAACCTATATCCAGAGGACCATCTATAATCGCTTTCTCATTAGTTATGCTACCCAATAACGATCATTATTAAAACAGGGTAAATACCCCCTTTATCTGGACAATGTCATGTCGTGAACTGTGCGTAAGAAAAGCCGTCTATGAACCGGTACACTTGAATAAACACTTCCAAGGTGACGTCCGGAATGTCAGCACCAGAGTAACCCATCTGATAGGCAAATCGTTCAACGATGGGAGAATAACTACGAATTAATTTACTATAACCGTTTAAATTCCCGCTCTTTGCTCTCTCGATCATGTTTTCATTTTCCTCACGTTCCTTCTTCCTTCCATTAAACCTCTCACCTATGTAACGAATGCACGTTTGGTTTTGTTTCAATATTTATATAAATAATCCAATTAATTGAAAGAAAACAAAAAAAAGCCTGACCCATTGATTGGATCAGACTTAGACTATACGTTTTTTATTGTAATTGACTTTTTCTTTCTTTGCTTTTGGATAAAAGGTACAGCATACAGCATAAAGGCTCCGATGTGGGCGAATGCAAGATTTGCCACAAACAGGCTCCACAATGTTACATGTCCCCAACCACCGAGTTCTGGAACCGCAACATAATAAATGAATGCTGCCCATAATGCTATAACAAACGGGATATGGAGAACTGCCCATTTACGATGTTCGACCCAAAGAAAAAGTGGAGTTGCCGTTGCAATAAAAAGATACACTAGAAATACATCCATTTCTATTCCTCCGTTCTTTAGTAAACGCTTTCAATTATGGCGAAAAAAAGAATAATTTGTGAACGTTTTGTTACAATTAGTATACTACATATTCAGAAAATTTCCAGCCTATTTCTCATATTATTGACTTCTTTTCTAAAAATTAGTTGAAAAGTAATGATTTAAACCGTTTTCACACATAATAAATGGAAATGCCTGTGAATATAGGAGATTCCCTTCCAAAATGAAAGCAAATCCTTTTATTTTCTTCCTATATTGAAAATTTAAAATTCCGGTATACAGAGGTACTAAAACATAGTACGATTGAAAAATCTTATTTTTTCGAAAGGAGGATCTGATGTATGGCAAAAAAAGATCAATGGACTTCTAAAATCGGATTTATTCTGGCAGCAGCAGGCTCAGCCATCGGTCTGGGTGCCATTTGGAAGTTCCCGTATATGGCTGGTGCAAATGGTGGGGGCGTGTTCTTCTTACTCTTCATTCTTTTCACCATATTAATCGGAACACCCATTCTTCTGGCTGAGTTTGTCATTGGAAGGCGTGCCGGTGCTGACGCCGTTACGTCTTATAAAAAATTGGCACCTGGCTCATATTGGCACTGGATTGGTTATTTAGGAACGATCGTCTCGTTCATCATTTTATCCTTTTACAGTGTGGTGGGTGGATGGATCCTTTCTTATTTGACTCGAAGTCTGACAGGATCATTAATTGGGAAGACACAAGAGGAATATGGTGCTCTATTTGACACCATCATTGCAAATCCCATAGAAGTGCTGATCGCCCAATTCGCCTTTATTGTTATGACCATTCTTGTCGTACAAGGTGGCATTCAAAAAGGGATTGAGCGGGCCAGTCGCTATATGATGCCGGCTTTATTTATCTTATTCTTCATTTTAGTAATCCGATCGCTTACACTTGAAGGCGCAATGGAAGGTGTACGCTTCCTGCTGCTGCCTGATTGGAGTTATTTGAACGGAGAGACGGTATTACTTGCGTTAGGACAAGCGTTCTTCGCTTTAACCGTTGGCCTTTCCGTAATGGTGACGTATGCATCCTATCTATCGAAAGAAGACAGCATGCCAAGATCAGCTATCAGTGTATCCGGATTAAATATCTTCATCTCTCTACTGGCGGGGTTGGTCATTTTTCCTGCTGTGTATGCTCTAGGCTTTCAACCTGATGAAGGACCAGGCATTGCCTTTGTCGTCCTGCCTGCAGTGTTTAATGAGATTGCCTTCGGTGGCATATTCCTAACCGTTTTTCTTATCCTGTTATTATTTGCAACGTTAACTTCAGCTTTCTCCATTCTCGAAATCGGAGTGGCTGCCCTTTCCAAAGGGAACCAAAAGAAACGTATGCCCTTTACCTGGTTAATCGGAATCCTCGTGTTCATTGCCGGAATCCCAAGCGCTCTGTCATTTGGTGTATTCAGTGATTACCTCATACAAGGCAAGAACTTCTTTGACTTTGCCGATTATATAACGAGTAATTTTGGATTGCCTATAGGCGCATTGTTCATTTCAGTTTTCGTTTCTTATCGATTGAAACGAGAAGATGTCTTGAGCGAACTTCAATCAGGGTCGTCGATCTCCCCTGCACTGTTCAACAGCTGGATTTTCCTGTTACGCTACCTCGTACCTGTGGCAATCCTCCTTGTATTCTTATCCTAAAACAAATTAAGGTCCTTCCCTATGAAAGCTGGGACCCAGAGAATACTCGGATAGAAGAAAAGAAGCTAACGACCCGTTATTGTGGTTGTTAGCTTTTTTTTTGTTGGCTGTTTTTGCAAAGATTGTTGTGAAGCTGCCAATGCAGTGTCTATGAGTGAGTGCGATAGATGGTGATATCGTGACAGAGCTTACTAGTGAAAAAAACGAATAAATTAGTAATAGTATCTTACTATTCAAGCTAAAATAGACACTGCACGCGATGAAAAATGATGTTTTCTAGCCGTGTATGACAGTAGATTAATCCTCCATACCTAGAAAGTTGATTGTAGCGGAAGGTGCTCGACTCCTGCGGGAATTGCGGGAAAGTTGAGACCCCGCAGGGCTGGCCCGAGGAGGCTCAACTCCCGCCCCGCGGAAAGCGAGCACCTGCAGCGGAAATCAACCACCACCCGCTACCTTCAATAGCAACAAAGTTTACGAAAAGAGCCTTTATCTTTTCCTGTATTGGTGACCATTTCATTTCGTTTGTGCGGTCCTGGATGGATTTAAGAGAACGGCCCGAATAGTACAAATGTATTCGATTGAATTTTTTAACAATTTGTTCACTGGTTCCAGGGCTATTTTCTTCCATTCAGTGATACTATAAAAGTATAAGGAAGGTATTTAATAAGGGGGGCTTTAGCATGTCACACTTTGGCGAGAATCTAAAACGAGTACGTGAAGAGCGGAAATTATCTCAGCAGGAACTTGCTTTAAGAGCAAGGTTGGGCACACAAACGATTGAAAAATATGAATCGGATCAGCAAATCCCTGATACACAAACGATCCTTAAACTTTCAACTGTTCTTGATATCCCTGCTTCTGAACTGTTGGAAAGGGAATTTCAGGATTATCCTCCTGCAGGGGTGGACGCCGAGATGGAGCAGTTGATCAAAGAATTAGGTTCAAAACGTTCGAAACTCATTCTCCGTAAAGCCAAAGAATTCACAGAAGAAGATTTTCTAAGAGTGATGCAGATGCTATTTGAACTGAAATATGAAAAAAGCGAATCATAAAAAAATTTCTCGGATTTCGATGTATAAAAAGACAAAAAAGGGATCATACTGAAAATAAGCTTTCTAAGTATTCCCCCTTTTGTTTTCATTTTGTGGACGATCTCGTTATCGTCCAATTTTTTTTGCCTTTTTAAGGGTGCCCCGGCAATCATTTAGTGCCTGGCACCCTGTTTCATTAACTATGATTCTCTACAAACCGCTTTATTCGTTTTACCGCCTCTTGAAGTTGTTCCATACTTGATGCATATGAACACCGAATAAATCCTTCGCCACCTTTACCAAACACATTCCCGGGAACAACCGCCACCTTCTCCTCGATAAGCAACTTCTCTGCGAATTCTTCTGAAGTAAAACCTGTCTTCTGAATGGAAGGAAAGGCATAAAACGCTCCTCCAGGGGTGTGACAAGTTAGCCCTAATTCGTTCAAGGAGTCTACGAAGTAATGGCGTCGATGGCGGTAGCTTCGCTTCATCTCCATCACATCGTCCATCCCCTTATCCAATGCCTCAACTGCTGCGTGTTGAGCAGGCGTAGAGGCACACATCATCGCGTATTGATGGATCTTCAGCAATGATGAGGCAATCTCCCGAGGAGCACATATATAGCCGAGCCTCCAACCCGTCATAGCGAATCCTTTCGAAAAACCATTAATAAGGATGGTCCTATTTCTCATGTCCGGTAAGGAAGCAATTGACACATGATGATGATCATAGGCAAGCTCAGAGTAAATTTCATCTGAAAGGACAACGAGATCGTGTTTTCGAATCACCTCGGCAAGACTTTCTAAATTCTCCTTTTCCAGAACCGTCCCGGTCGGGTTATTCGGCGAACAGAGTAATACCGCCTTCGTCCGCGGTGTGATGGCTGCTTCCAGTTCTCGAGCGGTGACTTTAAAACCATTTTCCGGCTTCGTTTCAACCGTTACAGGCACTCCACCTGCCAGTTGAACGAGAGGGACGTAGGAAACAAAGCCAGGTTCTACTACAATCACTTCATCCCCTTGGTCAACGATTGCACGCATGCTGATATCAAGTGCTTGTGATGCTCCTACTGTCACGATGATTTCATGGATCGGATCATAGTCAACGGAGTAGCCCTTTTTCATATACTGGGCGATCTTTTCTCTCAGCTCGAGAAGGCCGGCATTTGCTGTATAGGAAGTATACCCTTGCTCCAAGGACAGGATAGCCGCTTCCCTCACCGTCCAGGAAGTAACGAAATCCGGCTCTCCTACACCTAATGAAATAACCCCTTCCATATTGGCTGCGAGATCGAAGAATTTTCTGATTCCCGACGGCTTTAAGTTTTTCACTGACTGAGCTATGTACGATGTTTTTGTTGTCATGGTGACACCACGATTCTGCGGTCTTCTCCATGATCACCGAAAATAGTTCCATCATGCTTGTATTTTTTTAATTGAAAATGTGTGGTCGTAGATAACACAGAGTCCAGGGTGGATAATTTCTCCGATACAAAAGTCGCTACTTCATGCATGGATCGCCCTTCCACCGTTACAGAGAGGTCGTATGCACCCGACATGAGATAGACGCTTTTCACTTCCTTGTAGCGGTAAATCCGATGAGCCACTTCATCAAAGCCCACCCCTCTTTTTGGAGTGACTTTCACATCGATCATTGCTGTGACGCCTTCATGCCCTTCTACTTTCGACCAATCCACAATTGAGCTATATTTCACAAGAACATTTTCTTTTTCAAGCTTATTAATCGCTTTCTCGATTTCGTCCGTTGATACTTGAAGCATTTTCCCTAAATTTTCATGGGAAATACGCGCATCCTTTTGTAAAACCCTTACCAAATCAATCTCCATTTCGCTCAGTTGCATCCTGCTTCCTCCTCATCACCACTAAATGGTTTTATTATATCAGAAGTATCGATTATGAAAAGGGCGTTCATCCTCTCAAGGGCTATTCTCCCCCAATCGAGGGACTATTAAAATGAGGTATATGACAAGTTTGCCTTTCAGGTGTTAAATACGCAAATACGGGTAAAATACTTGTAAAGCTATCAGAGAGGAGTGACGAAGTATGCAAGACCATGATTTCGCTAAAAGGGTCGAGGTAAATGGTGCAAATGTTTATTTTGAACATCACCAGCATCCGACCGCCTCAGAGACGTTCGTCCTTCTTCATGGGTTTCTATCATCAACCTTTAGTTTTAGACGGCTGACCCCTCTTTTGAAAGAAAATTATAACGTCATATCCATCGATCTTCCTCCCTTTGGGAACAGTGAGAAGAACAATCGATTCATTTATTCCTACGACAACCTGGCGAATACGGTCATCGACTTATTGGATCACCTGAATGTGAGCAACGTTCACTTGACTGGTCATTCCATGGGCGGACAGATTGCCCTGAATGTGATGAAAAAGGCACCTTCACTAGTAGAGAAAGGAGTACTCTTATGCAGCTCCGGTTATTTAAAGAAGATGAATTGGCCTGTCACAATGCTAAGTCATATCCCTTTTTTTCATCTTTATGTGAAAATGTGGCTTACACGCTCGGGGGTCCGAAATAATCTTGAAAATGTCGTACATGATTCAAAATTGATTGACGATGAAATGATGTTTGGGTATTTAAAGCCTTTTTTAGAGGATGATATTTTCAAGGCCTTAACAAGGATGATTCGAGACCGTGAAGGAGATTTATCGGCGAACGAATTGAGAAGCATTCAGACACCTTGTCTCCTTGTTTGGGGAGAGCATGACAGAGTCGTTCCGTTATCAACGGGACATAAGCTGAAACAGGATATCCCTAATTCAAAGCTCGTCGTACTGGAAGAAACAGGGCATCTCGTTCCTGAGGAAAAGCCCTCCGAAGTATTGGCGTATATGCAAGAATTTGTTGCTGCCAATGGAGAAGAGCTTGTCGATGAGACTCAGATAGAGCCACTATTTCAAAAAGGACTTTCCCAAACGCTTATTTCTGAAACGTAGGGAGAAGTCCCTTTTTCTTTACATGCTGCACAACCCGTATACTTGATGTAGATTAATCTATATGACTTTTTAATCAATCCTCCGCCGGAACCCATTGTTCAATGGAAAGCTCTTAGTTCCACTCCAACAACATTTCACTAGTTCTCTATTATTCAATTTTGAAATCCCTATTACCTATAGTTTCTGTCGCAAAGGATATACGATAAACATATCATTTTCATCTTTTTCGTTTCCATCATATGATTATACTAATAATACATAAGAGAAAGGGGAATTTTCGATGAGCAAATTTGAAGAAATCATCGACCGTAAAGGGTCCTCATCGGTAAAATGGGACCTTACGAAAACTGTGTTTGGAAAAGAAGATGTTCTGCCTATGTGGGTGGCTGATATGGATTTTCTTCCGCCACAAAACGTGTTGGAAGCTCTTCAAAATAGATTGAAGCATGGAATCTTTGGTTATACATTTGTTGGGGATGAAACAGCTGCCAGCATTAAAGACTGGATGGAGAAGCGTCATGGATGGAACATTGAGAAAACTTGGCTACAATACAGCCCAGGAGTCGTACCTGCTATTTCAACGATCATTCAGGCGCTCACAGAACCTGGTGACAAAGTACTCGTTCAATCTCCCGTCTACACCCCATTTTTCAGCTTGGTGGAAGACAACGAACGTGAAATTGTCAACTCTCAACTGGATTACCGTGAAGGATCCTATTCGATTGACAATCACGCTTTCGAAGAATCATTAAAAACCGGTGTGAAACTGTTTCTTCTCTGCAACCCTCATAATCCGAGCGGACGTGTGTGGACAAAAGAAGAACTGACGAAAATGGCTGAATTATGTCACAAATATAATGTCGTGATTGTGTCAGATGAAATTCATTCAGACCTAGTGTACGAACGTCATACCCATACTCCACTTGCTTCCCTACACGATACCTTCCGGGACATGACCATCACGTGTATCGCACCAAGTAAAACGTTCAATCTTGCCGGGTTGCAGGCATCTGCCATGATCACCCCTAACTCGGAACTACGGGAAAAGATCGCAGGGATTCACAAACGACAGGGCTTCTTCACACTCAACACATTTGGCATCATCGGAATGGAAGCTGCCTATCGACACGGGGAAACATGGTTGGAAGAAATACTTGCGTATCTGCAGGAAAATGTAAGGGTCACGAAAAGATTCATAGCAGACCAACTCCCAGACCTGAAGCTTGTGGACCCTGAAGGAACGTATTTACTATGGATCGATTGTACAAAGTTGAATTTATCTGATGAAGACCTAAAGGAACGTCTATTGGATAAAGGAAAGCTCGCATTAGAACCAGGTACGAAATACGGTCCTGGCGGAGAAGGCTTTGTGCGGATGAATATTGCCTGTCCGAGGGGGACGTTGCTTGATGGGTTGGAAAGACTGAAAAAGGCGTTAGGATAAGGTGAAAATCGGGAAGACGGTCGTTTGTGGACTGCTCTTCTCGTTTTTGTTATGTGGGGGGTATAGTGATTCAATTACATTTGTACCAGGTACATTTCAATTCCTTAGTACCTGGTACACGGTCATACAAATGCGGCATTCTATTTCTTCTTATCGCTCACAATCTCCCCACAAGCGATACGCTTTCCTGAATCGCCTGAAGGCTGTGTCATCCCGTCGTCCTTGTTTTCATCAATGATGAGGGACGTCCCGTTTTTAGTGAATAGAGATGTTTTCCCTTTTGATAAGGTAACCATCGGTGCCACAAGTGTCACTTTTACAGTCCCATCATCCCCGATAATAAGATTTGGGAGATCTCCTCCGTGCGCTCCTTCTGGATGGAGCAGACCGTGCTTTGTATCATCAGGATTGAAGTGATTGCCAGCTGTGACAAAATCAGGCCGCTTGCATACACCGTTTTCATGAATATGAATGGCGTGCTCTCCCGGAGGCAATCCTTCTAGATCCAAACCGACTTCTACTCCGTCAGATTGCTCCTCTAAGGTTGCTTTCCCCAGTATATCCCCGTTCTCATTTTTCATTTCAACTTCAACCTTTTTAGGGTTTTCAATGGCACATCCCCCTAAAAAGATGCTGATCATGACTATATATACGAATGATAATCTCTTCATATCGCTTTTCCTCCAAATCTGCATATTCTTCCCCATTGTTGACCTTCGTGGTGGAAAATATTCTCCTGTAAAGGAAACATGATGACAGCTACTCAACAATCGACACAACAAAAAAACACGCTGAATGATTTCAAGCGTGTCAATTCCGTCTTATTCTGTTTCCCTCTTCCGATACTTTGCTTCCTCTTCCAATTTCTTCGTTTTCAATTCTTCGCGTTTTGAAACCTTTAATATTACCCGAAATGTGAGTAAAGCTGCTATCATGAAGATAGCCATCGTGATTCCGGCCGGAATATATTCGGTCTTATCTTCAGGAAAATAGAGAAATAAATTTAATACAAATGAAGAAAGCATTGAAAGCTCCTTTCAGAAAAAACTCTTCACCTATTATACCAACACTCCAAGGGACAATCCAACGTCAAATCAGGCCTGATTGTAACGATTTATTGAACAGATTATTACACACGACTCGACAATTTCCGAGGAAATATCTGTTTGTCGATTCAAAGGATACTCTCCTATAAAAAAGAGCCATGTCCTTTAAGGGTACACAGCTCATTCATTATTAACTACTTTACAACCTTAATACTTTCAATCACAACGTCTTCTTTAGGAAGATCATTTGCACCAACTTCTACGTTTGCAATCTTGTCCACAATGTCCATGCCTTCGATCACTTGTCCAAAGACTGTGTGCTTTTGATCAAGCCATGGTGTTCCACCATTCTCCATGTAGGCGTCGATGATTTCTGCCGGAAAGCCTGCGGATTTCATTTGATCTTCTAACTTAGGATCAAAGTCACTTTTTTGTACGATGAAGAATTGGCTTCCGTTTGTATCAGGACCGGCGTTTGCCATCGAAAGGGCACCGCGAAGATTGAACAGCTCCGGTGAGAATTCATCTTCAAATGATTCACCATAAATGCTTTCTCCACCCGTTCCATTTCCATTCGGGTCTCCACCTTGAATCATGAAGTCTTTAATGACACGGTGGAATTTCAATCCATCATAATAGCCCTTTTCACTATGAGTGATAAAGTTCTCCACGGTTTTAGGGGCTTGTTCAGGAAACAGTTTGATTTTAATTGTTCCCATTGACGTTTTCATTTCTACTAATCTTTCATTTTCTGCAACTTCTGTTGTAAGCTGAGGGTATGTCATCTCTTCATCTCCTTTGGTTTCTTCTGCTGTATTCTGCTTCTCGTCTGTTTTAGATTGTTCTTTTGTGGTATCGCCCTTTTCTGTTTGTCCACAAGCTGCCAGAACTAAACCTACTAAACATAGGACCAAGATCATTAAACGCTTCATATATGTACCTCCACATGTTACCTTTATAGTAGTTATTTCTCGGTTCATTCCGCTTTCATTATAATAGAGATTGATGCATTAGAGGAGGTTTTTTATGAAAAATATTCAAATTGGTGATAATGTCACAGCGTTTTATAAAACAGGAAAGTATATTGGAGAAGTGACCGGAGAACGACCTGGTGCCTTTGTGGTAAAGATTCTCGCTGTATTGAAGCACCCTCGTCAAGGCGACCTGCATAATCCCAATGATGTGGACGTACCTTTGTTTCATGAGAGAAAAGCACTTGCCCACCGGGAACGCGCGAATATACCTGAGAAAACAGTCAAGCCCTTTGATGGAAGTGTTCCTGATTACAATGAAACACTGATCGAATCTTACCTGACACTTAAGGGTGAACTTGAAGCAGACTCTTCCCCCCATGCCGGTAAGAGTCTTGAAACCCTTCAATCCATTCAAAGAGAATATGAATTAATGTATAATCTCACATTTTAGACAGAGATGAGGGACGGACCTTAAAGGTCCGTCCCTCATCTTGTTATGCAAGCTGATTGTAGAATTTGGAGAGATCGATTCTGTCTCCGATAGTAGTGGGCTCCGCTTTATCGAGGTATTTTTTGTCTTTTTCGACTAGGTTGTAGATATGGTGGGTGGTCAGGGCATCATCTAATGCTTTATGATGCTTTCCGACACCCTCTCTCCCATATTCTTGGACGGCTTTCCAAAGCCCTGTTTGGTTTTGATCACCAAAGAATCGTTTATATTCCATGGATAGATCGACGAATTGAGCTTGGAAAGGAAATGGCATGCCAGACTGAGCACAATTATCTCTCAGTACTTTCATATCCATATTTCCCCACGTCACTACCTTCTCTATCCCTATAGCATTTAACCCGTTGAAATAATCGATCATACCTTTAAACGATATTCCTGCATCCACTTCATGCTGCTGAATGGATAAAAACCGTTTGCAGCGATTCGTTAGTTTGGGGAATGCCGTTGGTTTCACATAAGATGAAAACGTAGCAGGCACTTTTCCATTCTGAACTACCACCACACCGACTTCAATTATCTCAGGAAAAAAACCTTTGGGGACTCTATGTCGTTCAGGCATAGAAAACTCAAAATCAATAAACACAAGCTGTTCCGCTTTCGCCACTATACTCCCTCCTCAAAATGTAGATAAGACCCCAAATCATCTATTATAATAATCTCGTTTTCGCAATGGATCTTCATACTTTTTCGCATCGGTGTGGAGGGGCATTATCTGTTCATTCCCATGGTTTGTGTCCGTACTGCCTTACAAGAGACACCGTTCTAAACCGAAACGCTCCCCACTTCCTCATACTTCTTATTCTTACATTATATCATGGTGAACATAGAATTTATGACTATTTCCTTGTTTTATCTGCGAATAAATGTTAATCGGTGGACGGCGACCCAAATCTTTAATAAAATGAATATTTAGGTATACGAAATAACTATCACATAGAAGGTGTTAACCATTTCAAACAAGAAAAAGAATTTGACGATTATGCTTCTGGCCAATTTTATGGTCGCTGCAAGTGCGACCATGGTGCTGCCGTTTTTATCCCTTTATATAGAAACATTCGGTACTTACAGTCACGAGTATGTACAGCGGTGGTCCGGATTTGTCTTTGGCGTGACATTTTTGACGGCTTTCTTCATTTCTCCACTGTGGGGCCGGATCGGGGACAGATTCGGATATAAACCTATCCTCTTGGTAACTGGATACGGGATCGCTACGTCCATTTTTCTTATGGGCTTTATGGATTCGGTTTGGGGACTCTTCTTCCTGCGGATGATTATGGGAGCTGTTACCGGTTTCATTCCGACATCGATGGCACTCATTTCATCCCAGACCCCTAAAGAAGAGGCAGGTCGCACATTAGGCACCCTGCAAATGGGAACTGTCTCAGGAGGACTATTCGGTCCGGTCATCGGAGGACTTTTAGCAGATAATGTTGGATTTTCATATACATTTATCTTCACCTCTATTGCCATTGCCGTCGCCGCTACCGTCGTATGGAGAGGAATCAACGAAGAACGGTCCAAAGAACAACAAAATCAAAGAAATAAGTATTCCAGTAGAGAAGTACTTCAACATATTTTCAGTCACAAGCTATTGGTGACGGTTCTATTACTGTCATTCCTTATACAGGTTGCGAACTTCAGTATTCAGCCCCTTCTCGCCCTTTATGTAGATGAACTTACTTCTTCTGCAAACATTGCATTTTTGGCGGGAATCGCGTTCTCTGCAACCGGGTTTGGGAATTTACTCGCAACCAGACGTTGGGGTCAGCTTGGTGACGAGATCGGCTACGAGAAGGTACTATCAGTTCTACTAGTACTTGCTTCTATCTTCATCGTTCCCCAAGCACTGGCTGAGGAACTGTGGCAGCTTGTCCTGTTCCGATTCTTGTTCGGAATTGCAATCGGCGGGATGATTCCCTGTGTCACGGCTTATATCCGTCAGGAAGCACCTCTTAGCATGCAAGGGGAAGTACTTGGATATAACCAAAGTTTTCGATTTCTCGGAAATGTGATCGGACCCGTCTTCGGAGGAATTGTGTCTGGATATATTGGTATTTCATCCGTTTTTTATGTAACAGGTGCTTTATTCTTAGGCGCATTTGGATTATTATGGTGGAGTATACGTCATTCTGAAACCACCAGCCATGTGAAAGATTACTAGAAAAGTAGAGTGAACTATGAGAGTTTTTGCAGGTTATGTAACAGTGATTAGTTTTATGCTCATCTTTTCCACCATCCTATTCTTTACGACCGATGAGTGGAATAAAGTACAGAGCTTTCAAAAGGAATTGGAGCATACGGTGAGCACCGATACTTTAAACCTAAATCGTACGAGTCTTTTACTCGATCAAAACGGAAAGGTCTTCTCGGAAGTGAACCGTCCGTTCCGCTTATATGCTTCAGATGAACAGATCCCCCTTTTTCTAAAGGATATCCTAGTCGCTTCAGAGGATCAGCACTTTTATGAACACGTCGGGTTTGATGCAGGAGCGATTCTTCGCGCTGTCGTGAAGAACCTGGTGTTCACCCATATCCAACAGGGTGGAAGTACCATTACCCAGCAGCTTGCCCGCAATTTATACTTAGGACAGGAAAAGACATACAACCGTAAATTGACAGAGTTATTCTACGCACATGAAATTGAAAAATCCTTATCAAAGGATGAAATACTTGAGCTATACTTGAATGTTATTTATTTCAGCAATGGAGTATACGGGGTCGAAACGGCGTCTCAATACTATTTTCAAAAAAGCGTGAAGGACCTCAATCAAGCGGAAATCGCGTTTATCGCTTCCATTCCCAATAATCCGGGAAAATATGATCCACTCGATCATTTTGATCAAACGAAGGTTCGACAGGAACGATTACTTGATATTCTCGTGAACACCTCCAAGCTCAGGAAGGAAGAGGCTGAAAGGCTGAAAAGGATTCCCATTTCCTTGAATGTACGGAAGAAAACGGACCTCTATCCTGACTATGCTTTCTATGTTGAAAACGAGTTAAAGGACCTGATTTCTATAAACGAGGGCTACAAAGTGCAATTAGATACTGCAGCAACACCTGAAGAAAAGAAGGCCGTTGCCAAGAAATTAGAGGAACGTCTTCAGGAGGTCATCTCTTCAGGGGTAAGGATTCAAACGGCTTTAAATCCTACCCTTCAACAAAAAAGTGTACACGCATTGAATAAACAGCTTCAGGAAGGGTTGCAGGGAGCAACCGTCACGATTGACAACAAATCTAGAAACATCGTGTCTCTCTCAGGTGGCAGGAACTATCAAAAGTATAATTTCAATCATGCTTTCCAGGCCTTCAGACAACCGGGGTCAGCGATTAAACCCTTGCTTGTTTATGGACCTTATATTGAGAAGTTTAAGGCTAACGTCACTGAACCGGTTAATGCGAATCAGTACTGTATAGGGGAGTACTGTCCGATAAACTACGGCGGAAGCCAGCCGGGAACCGTGACATTGAAGCAATCATTGGCACAATCCTACAATGGTTCTGCCTTACGACTGATGGAAAAAACAGGAATCGAAGAGTCTTTCAATTCCTTGTCCCCCTTTTCATTTGAAAGGGTGATAAAGGAAGACCAAACCTATGCATCAGCAGTCGGAGGATTTACTTACGGGATGAGCCCCCTTGAAATGACGGATGCCTATACTTCTTTCATTAATGGAAATTACAAGGAGAGTCATGCAATTATCCATGTGAAAGACAATCAGGGAAAGATCCTTTATCAATGGAAGAATGAACCGAAGAAGATATGGTCCAGAGATACTACCTCTAAAATAAGGCAGATGCTAAGCGAAGCTGCCTCATCTGGAACAGGAAAAGCGGCCTATGTATCAAAGCCTTATGTCGGAATCAAAACAGGTACGACCAATAACTATCATGACTACTGGGTCATGGGATTGACCGACACCTACACGACAGGTGTATGGGTAGGGCACGACCTCCCAAGTAACATGAGTGAAATCGAACGTCAGCGTCCAAGCCATAAAATTTGGAAAGAAATTATGAAATAAGCCGGTAAAGCTTACTACTGCCGTTTAAGATTACGTGTTCATATGATAAAGAGGCTGCCCCGAAAGATCACACTCAAACGATCTTTCGGAGCAGCCTCCTTTTGTTTATTGAATAGAGTGGAACTACTACCACTGAATCGTGGTAAATAGCAGCAAAGATAACGAAACAGTTTATTTATAACTTCACTTTCGACATAATCGGCAAGCTAGCCATTACACCGTTATACAGTTTCAAACATATAAAGAAAATCGTCAAAAATAACGACGACCATGAAAACACCTGTAAACTCACCACTCCGAAGATCCCCATTTTCGAAAGGGTTGGACTTATTTTATAAACAAAGAAAATAAAATAAGCGATGGAACTAAGAGCAAAGATGATGAACAGCCCCAGAAAGGACTTCAGACTAATAACGGACACTAAGCCGCCTATAAAGTAAATCATTGAGCCTGTCCGGACACGATTATATAGCTTACCATCAGAATCCTTGGAGAAAAACAGCATAGATACACCATTGATCGTCTCTGCTATCAGCTTCAATGCAGCGAATACCATAAAAAACGCAACCATTAACAGGATCAAAATGGCGAGTTTTAATTGTATATCGGATAAAAACTCCCTCATCCCGGGGTACACGCCAATCTTCTTGAATAAATCTATGAATATTTCCACTCCATATACAGAAAACGTAAGGCTAAATAATAAGATAGAAAAAAGAGGCAAATAACTTGTTAAGTATGTATTTTTCACTCGGAACTCTCCCATAACGATTCTTCAATCACTCCCATCATAATCGTTTATGGGAAACTTGAAAAGGGTATAGATTCAGAAGAAACAATGACCTTTATCCTATCCTTCATTATCTGCAACACAAAAAAATACTGCCCTTTCTGTGCATTTTTAGAAAGGACAGCACTTTATTGCTCCGCATGGATGGGATTGTGTGGCACGACTCGAATATACTCCCGGGATTTATATGGTTCTCTTGAACGAACAGGATTTGATACGTCTTCTTCCACTTCTTCTGTTTCACCGTATTGAACCGACCTGATATTCATAGAAGTCGGGTCTTCCGTTTCCATCATGCCTCTATTAAACCGATCTTGTGTTTCGATTAACCACGCAAAGCCAAAAAAAGTAAAAAATATGGTCGTAACCGCTACTGTTTTCTTTTTCATAACTTCACCACCTTATGGATAGGATTCTCCAATTTGACCGAAACTATTCTTGAGTTGACTAGAATAAAGGAGAATATCTCATAAAATTTTCACAGTACATTTCCGTCTATCTTCATATTTAATACTTCTTGAACAATCGGATACGAATGGAATGCTGAGTAATGCAAGCATCTATTTTTTACGTTATAATGCTCTTTGAGGTTCAGCTTCGGTCGGGGTTTGCACGGTAAACGCAAGTTTGAAAAAGAGAACGTCATTAGACCATGTTGAGAATAAATGAATTTTACTTGAGGGGGGTTTTATATGACATTCTTACATTGGGCAATTTTATCGCCTTTTTTATTTGCCATACTCATTCCATTTCTTTATAAAGTATTTCGGAATGTACATACTGGGTGGTTCGTATTATTACTGCCAGTTGCTCTATTTACTTACTTCTTTCAATTCATCTCCATTACAAGGCACGGGGATACCGTAAAGGAAACCCTGGAGTGGATGCCTTCATTTGGGATCAACTTTATCGCCTATGTGGACGGGCTAGGACTCCTTTTTGCCCTGCTCATTACAGGGATTGGTTCGCTGGTTGTCCTGTATTCGATTTATTACCTGGATAAGAAGAAGGAACAATTACATAATTTTTATGTGTACTTAATGATGTTTATGGGCGCAATGCTTGGTGTCGTCCTTTCTGACAACCTGATCGTTCTTTATATGTTCTGGGAGTTTACGTCCATTTCTTCATTCTTATTGATCGGCTACTGGTATCACCGTGAACGTTCACGCTACGGTGCCCAGAAGTCCATGCTGATCACTGTATTTGGCGGACTGAGCATGTTGGGAGGATTTTTACTTCTCTATCTTATGGGGGGTACCTTCAGCATTAGGGAATTGGTCGGCCAAGTGGATGAACTAATGACGCAGGCACTGTTTCTTCCTGCCCTGCTTCTGGTCCTATTAGGGGCTTTCACAAAGTCTGCGCAATTCCCTTTTCACATCTGGTTGCCTGATGCCATGGAAGCACCTACGCCGGTCAGTGCGTACTTGCACTCTGCGACGATGGTTAAAGCGGGAATCTACCTTGTTGCCCGCTTATCACCCGTATTCGCTGAATCAAGCGTGTGGCTATGGCTCGTAGGCGGAGTGGGGATTTTTACCTTACTATGGGGTTCTTTTAACGCGGTGAAACAAACAGACCTAAAGGGAATACTCGCCTTTTCCACTGTCAGTCAACTTGGTCTCATCATGTCTCTACTCGGAGTGGGGGCTGCTGCTCTTCACTACGCTCAACTGGATGAAAATATTTATATGGTGGCAACACTCGCCGCTGTCTTCCATTTGATCAACCATGCGACATTCAAAGGAAGTTTATTCATGGTTGTCGGAATCATAGATCATGAGACAGGAACAAGGGACATCCGAAAACTTGGCGGATTGATGAACTTCATGCCCATTACGTTCACCATCGCCATTATTGGAGCGTTCTCTATGGCAGGTCTTCCTCCATTCAACGGATTCCTCTCTAAAGAAATGTTCTTTACAGGAATGGTCAGGGTCCTTGAAATGGATATCTTCAACCTAGAAACATTCGGCATGATCTTCCCTATCCTTGCCTGGGTAGGAAGTGTGTTCACGTTTATTTACAGCATGATTCTGGTGTTCAAAACATTTACAGGTAAGCACCAGCCAGAAAAGCTTGAAAAGAAACCACATGAAGCGCCGCTTGGAATGTTGATTTCACCAATTATATTGGCTTCACTCGTCGTTATCTTCGGTTTCTTTCCGAATATCCTTTCAGAGCGAATCATTGCTCCGGCAGTTGCTGCGATTACACCAAGCCTGATTCAGGATGGACATGCGGTCGAAGCTCATATTTCGTTCTGGCATGGATTTACGCCTGAATTGTTTATGACCTTTGGCGTCATTCTTTTCGGAATACTGTTGTATCTCACCCTCCCTTCTTGGAGGAAAGTCTACACTTGGATACCTGAGCGCTTTACATTGAACTCGTTTTATGACGAGGGCATGATCAGGAGTGAGCGGGGAGCTCACAACTTTACAAGCGGGTACATGACAGGCTTTATCCGTACGTATCTCGTCTACATCTTCTCGTTCTTGATTGGGATATCTTTGTTTGCCATGTGGTTCAAGGGTGCCTTTACGATCAATACGGATGAATTGGCTCCAGTCGGGGTGTACGAGATAGCGATCGCGCTTCTTCTAGTCATTAGCGCCGTTACCATCTTGTTCGCGAAATCACGCTTAACATCCATCATTTCGCTTGGTGCTGCAGGATACACCGTTTCATTATTCTTTGTGTTATTCCGTGCACCAGACCTTGCATTAACACAGCTTGTAATTGAAACGGTATCAGTTGCTCTTTTCTTGCTTTGTTTCTATCACCTGCCTCAGTTAAGCAGGCATGAAGAACGAATGAGATTTAAACTTGGAAATGCTTTGATATCGATTGGAGTCGGGGTGGTCGTAACTTTATTTGCCATTTCTTCCTACAGTTCGAAAATGTTCGATTCCATTTCAGAATATTATATTGAAAATACACATGAGAAAGCCGGCGGGGAGAACATGGTAAATGTTATCTTAGTAGACTTCCGTGGCTTTGATACAATGTTTGAGATCTGCGTATTAGCCATTGCGGCACTTGGCATTTTCTCCATGATTAAATTGCGTCTTACAAGGAGGGATGAAGGATGAAAACAAAAGTAAAAACAAATGATATCATCCTGCAAACCGTAACCAATGTGGTCGCATTCATCATCATCTTGTTTTCATTGAGGCTATTCTTCTCTGGTCACTACACGCCAGGAGGAGGGTTCATCGGAGGGTTGATGACATCAGGGGCCATTGTATTACTGTTACTGGCTTATGATATTAAGACCGTATCCTCCATTTTACCGGTGGATTATAAGATCATTACGGCCATCGGACTGTTGATGTCTGTAGGGACCGGGGCAGGGGCTTTATTATTCGATGTCCCCTTCCTGACCCACGCATACGATTATTTTCATCTTCCCCTGCTCGGGAAGACATCATTGCACACTGCTGTCCTTTTTGATACAGGAGTGTATCTTGTTGTCATCGGTGTCACTATGACCATTATTCAAACGATTGGGGTGAGCGAATAATGGAAATCGTAATGGCCGTTGTTGTCGGAGTATTATTCACAAGCGCCGTATACTTAATGTTATCGAAAAGCTTGCTCCGGATCATCATTGGAACAGCTCTACTAAGTCACGGTGCCCATTTATTAATCCTTTCAGTGAGTGGTCTTAAAGGAGGAGATGCCCCTCTTCTTGGAGAACACGCTAATTCTTATGTGGATCCATTACCACAGGCTTTGATTTTAACGGCGATCGTTATTAGCTTTGGTGTGACAGCGTTCTTCCTTGTTCTCGCTTACCGGGCATATCAAGAGCTTGGCACGGATAATATGGATCAGATGAGAGGTAACGAAGGAAATGACTAACTTATTAATACTACCAATTTTAATTCCGTTGTTCACGGCGATTATCTTAATGTTTATCAGCAAAAATGTAAAATTACAACGATGGATTTCCAGCCTAACGACTCTGGCTACCGTCGCAGCGTCATTAGTACTGATCAATACGGTTTACCATGATGGAATTCAAACGGTGAATTTAGGAAGCTGGGTCGCTCCCTTTGGCATCACCCTTGTTTCCGACATGCTCTCTGCCCTCCTTGTGACAACGACAAGTATCATTACATTTGTTGTGCTGCTGTACTCGTTTAAATCGATAGGAGTGGAGCGGGAACGATTCTATTATTATCCCGTTGTACAGTTTCTGTTGGTCGGAGTAAACGGAGCCTTTACGACAGGTGATATATTCAACCTTTTCGTCTTTTTTGAAGTGATGTTGATGAGTTCCTATGTGCTATTGGTCCTTGGTGGAACGAAGGCCCAATTACGTGAGGGAATCAAATACATTCTTGTAAATGTCATTTCTTCTGCTTTATTCGTCATTACCGTAGCGTTCTTATATTCCGTCGTCGGAACGTTAAATATGGCGGATATTTCGCAGAAAATAGCCGAAGCAAACCAACCGGGAATCTTGACTGCCATCGCCATCCTGTTTCTATTGGTCTTTGGCCTTAAGGGTGCGATCTTTCCTCTGTACTTTTGGTTACCAGGTTCTTACTATGCACCCCCGACACCAGTGCTTGCTTTGTTCGGAGCCCTGCTAACGAAAGTCGGAATTTATTCGATTCTAAGGACATACACATTATTTTTCTATCATGATATAGGGTTTACACACGAGATCCTGAGCATGTTGGCCATCCTCACTATGGTACTCGGTTGTATCGGCGCCATTGCCTTTTGGGATGTTAAGAAGATTATCATTTATAACATCATCATTGCAGTAGGTGTAATATTGTTCGGAGTATCAACGATGAACCCTGAAGCGTTAGAAGGAGCCGTTTATTACCTTGTTCATGACATGATCATCAAGGCCGCCTTATTCTTGCTCGTGGGAGTCATGATCGCCATAACCGGCACGGCCAACTTAAAGAAAATGGGCGGATTGATCAAGCATTATCCATGGCTCGGTTGGACATTTCTCGTTGCTGCCTTCTCACTGGCAGGTATCCCGCCTTTAAGTGGTTTTATTGGGAAACTGCTCATATTACGAGGAAGCCTTGCATCAGAAGCATATGTAGGCGCAGGAGTCGTTCTGGCATCGAGTCTACTGGTGCTCTATTCAGTCATTAAGATTTTCCTGAATGGCATATGGGGAACCCCAAAGGAATATAACGGAGTTTCTAAAGCAGACGCTCGTTACTTATGGATGACTTCAGCCATTCTTGTTGTGCTCGCTGTATGTTACGGCCTTGGTGCGGAAGCGATGCGTCCTCTTTTCTCACAAGCAACAGAAGTACTGGTGAACCCGGATCTCTATATAGACGCAGTGTTAAAGGAGTAATGTAGAATGGCTTTTCAAATTTTATTAAACTTTTTCATGGCCTTTGTCTGGATGTTTCTATCGGTATCCTTTACTTCTCAGTCATTCATTATTGGCTTTTTACTAGGATTGCTTGTTATATTTGCATTCAGAAGATTTTTCAATTCCCGGTTTTATTTATTACGGGTGGCTGCGGTTATCAGTTTATTTTTCTTGTTCTTGAAGGAACTGATTCTAGCTAACATTTCAGTTTTAAAAACCGTTTTGAAACCGAAGATGGATTTCCAGCCGGGGATCTTCGCTTTACCGACGGAGTTAAAAACCGATTGGGAAATAACGTTATTAGCAAATTTAATAACGTTGACTCCTGGAACACTTGTTATGGACGTTTCGTACGATAATAAAATTCTATATGTACATGCCATCGATATCCCCGATGTGGATGAAGCCATCGATGAAATTAAAAATTCCTTTGAGAAAGCCATTATGGAGGTGAGCCGCTAATGCTACACTTAATCTTTCAAATCACCTTACTATGCGTCTCCCTATCCATGCTTGGTCTTGTATACAGAGTGGTAAAAGGACCCACAACCCCTGACCGGGTAGTGGCCTTAGATGCCATTGGAATCAATCTAATTGCCATCGTCGCTCTTGTATCCATGATGCTTGACACATACGCCTTTCTGGAAGTGATTCTCCTGCTCGGGATTCTGGCTTTCTTGGGAACGGTTGCCTTTTCAAAGTTCTTAGAGAAAGGGGAGATCATCGAACGTGAGCGAGATCATTAGATTTTTCATCGGATTTTTTTTAGTAGTAGGAGGGTTTCTCAGTTTGGTCACGGCCTTCGGATTAGTAAGGCTACCAGATGTCTATACAAGAAACCATGCCGCTTCAAAAAGCGCAACACTTGGCGTCATGTCCATCCTGCTTGCAACATTCCTTTATTTTTATTTGGAGCATGGACATTTTAATTCAAGATTGATTCTTGCGATTGCCTTCATATTCTTAACGGCACCTGTCGCCGGACACCTTATATCCCGTGCTGCCTACAACTCAGGCGTAAAGCTTTGGGATAAAAGTGTACGTGATGATTTAAAGGATAAAGAACACTACGAGCGTCAGAACAATCAATAATATGCAAAATGAAAAGGCTTGACCATTTGAGGAACACCTCAAGTGGTCAAGCCTTTTCTTCTGTCAGGATATTACTCTTAACGGGTACCATCTTAACGTTGATACAAGTGGTCTTCGATGCTTCCATCCTGCTTATGCACAACAAGCGTACCTAAATGGTCTGTCACATAGTCTTTCGCTTTGCCCAGCAGTTGGTCCTTCGTCTCTTCAACCATGATCGCACGCTGCCCGTCCGCTTTCTTTAACTGCCATCCGTTGTCATGAGGTGCAAGATGATATTCCGTTTTATCAGCTTTACTCCCCTCTTCTGACTGATGGGCACGGTCTGTGGCAATCGCAATCGCCCTTCCCTCTTCATACCCTTCATCAAGAAGAGCATTGGCAACTTCAATAGCTTTGTTTCGAACGCCAACCGGCAGGTTTTTCAGTGAAGCAGGATAATCATTTTTTGTCCAACTCATTAAGGTCGCCCTCCTCATTTATTGGTTAGTTGTTGATTTCCCATTTTTTCACTTATTAAACCTATCATGGTCTTTACAGTAGATCAGCGTTTTGGAACTACCGCCATCGTACATCGCGATACACAGATTAATTGATTTTCCTCATCTGTGATCTTAATGTCCCATACCATCGTGGTTCTTCCTTGATGCATGACTGTCCCAGTCGCGGTGACCGTCCCCTCTCGCTTCGCCTTTATATGATTGGCATTGATTTCAAGACCGAAGCATATTTCCTTATCAAGGTCGATCAATTGTACCGCGCCTACACTCGCAACCGTTTCCGCAAGGGCAACTGAAGCACCACCGTGAAGAAAGCCAAATGGTTGTCTGGTGTTTTCATTCACAGGCATCGTCGCAATGACTTTGCCTTTTCCCAATTCTACAAATTGAATCCCTAATGCACTAATTAATGTATTCTCCGTATTCACAAGAATCACCTCATATATTATTCTTCTCTACTATCTGTTCTAGAAATGCTGGTGAAATCCTTTATTTTCACGTCAGGTCTTCCCTCTTAATCCTGATTCCTTTTCAATCAATGAATAATCCATTAATCCTCTTCATACATATCCTTAGAGCTTTTCTAAAGAAAGGGGTTTTTGTAATGTATCGATACCATCCTTTTTATCCGCCTGTTCAACGCCCCTACTCACCCATACACAGAAGTGCACAACCTATTTTCTCCTACAATCGGAGCTATCCTCCTGTTGCAACCAATACGTTCATGTCTTCAGCAGGGAAAACATTGAGCTTACTGAATGATGCAGAGAAGGTCCTTCAAAAAATCAATTCCTCAAAGGAGTTCTCATCGAAATTCATGATTGCTGCACAGCAGTCCAACTTACCTGAGGTACATAAACTACTTCAAACCATTGGTACAAAGGTACAGCCCATTGTATCGTTTAATCCTGATGGAATACGCATCGTCTTTGACGAAAAGCTTGGTCAAGTGGACTGCTGCCATTTAATCGTGATTGTCCGGTGGACGTGAAAGAGAATCCCGAGTGAGAGCCTGGAGTAAGCATACTCCAGGCTGCTTGTTGTTCCACAAGTATGATATACATAATCTACGACTAAAAAGGAATGATAAACGTATAAAGATTTATTGAAGGGGTTTGTCAAATGAAGAATTCCAATAGGCTGATTGTTTTAATGGCGGTTCTGCCTTGGCTCACTATCCCATTGATTGGTGCCAAAACCTTTAAGAGGTATCTTCCTGGTTCCATGTTTATAAGTATATTTCTACTTGCAGAAGGAAGATTTGCTGAAAAGAAAAAATGGTGGTGGTTCCATTACTCAGTCAAACCTAATGTATTAGGAGAGATACCATTGATTATCGGACCATTTTTTGTTGGCACCCTTTGGATATTAAAATACACGTTCGGGAATTTTAATGTTTATGTTGTTATTAATTTAATAGTCGATTCCATTTTCATATACATGGGGTTAAACTGGTTTAAAAAAATAGGATATGCCACTTTAGTCAGGCTCACTAAATATCAATTATCCATTGTGTTTTTAGTGAAATCATTTGTATTGTATGGATTTCAGCTTCTCTATGAAAAGATTTTCGTTCCTTCATCATCAACTACTTCGAAATAATTGGGCGAAGAGTGGATTATCTGGTTCTCTAATCCGTGTGAGGGGAGCTGCAGCGTGAGGAAATACAAAAAGCAAGGGAGTAATCTCCCTTGCTTCGTTGTATTATAAAATGACGGCTGCTATCCAACCAAATAAAATCAGTGGAATATTGTAGTGTAAAAAGGTTGGAACACATGTATCCCAAATGTGATTATGTTGCCCATCAGCATTTAATCCGGCTGTAGGTCCTAGCGTACTGTCTGAAGCTGGGGATCCAGCGTCACCAAGTGCACCTGCCGTACCCACAATTGCAATCGTTGCGAGTGGACTGAATCCAAGCTCCACTGCAAGGGGTACAAAGATAGCTGCAATGATGGGAATCGTCGCAAATGAAGAACCAATACCCATTGTCACCAACAGCCCCACTATAAGCATGATGAAGGCAGCCAAGGCCTGGTTGCCTCCAATGATGTTAGCAGTGGCTTTCACCAATGTTTCCACATCGCCTGTTGCACTTACAACTGCAGCAAAACCTGATGCCGTAATCATGACAAATCCGATAAATGCCATCATCTTCATTCCTTCATTCAGTAACTCATCCGCTTCTTTCCATTTTACCGATCCTGAAATATACAGAACAGCAATACCGGCCAATGCACCGAAGATCATGGATTCAAGCTGAAGCTGAACATAAAGGGCCACAACGATAGAAACGAGCGCAAAAAACATCGATCTTTTATTATAAACGACCTTTTCGCCTGAAATCACTTCTTTTGTCTCACTATAATCCCTAGGCTTACGATAGCTTACAAACACGGCAATCAGTAACCCGATGACCATTCCACCTACAGGAAGCAGCATGGCTTTCGGAATATCACCGAGGGAGATCTCCATTCCGCTGGAAGCCATATTTTGAGCGATGATTTCATGGAACTGCAAACCAAATCCTACTGGCAAAAGAATATATGGTGCCGTTAATCCAAACGTGATTACTGTTGCGATTAACCGTCTATCTATTCGTAACTCTGTCATCACCTTTAATAAAGGTGGAATTAGAATCGGGATAAAAGCGATGTGAATGGGAATCACATTTTGTGAAAAACAAGCCATGATTAATATAGAAATAACAATAAGTGCTTTAGAGAGGGCTGTCTTTCTTGATTCTCCTTTTTTCCCAACAACTTTTAATACCCAGTCAACTAACAGATTCGGAATTCCTGTGTAGGATATCGCCACTGCAAACCCACCTAGCAAGGCATAACTGAGTGCGATACTTGCCCCACCGCTTATCCCTTCGGAAAATACGGATATCGTCTCATCTAATCCCATTCCACCGGTCAATCCACCGACTAAGGCCCCAGTGATTAGAGCAAATACAACATTAACCCTAACCAAACTTAGTACTAGCATGACAAGAACCGCTATAACAACTGCATTCATCATTACCTTCCTCCTCAAAATACTCTCTACTATCTATTCTTTACTTTAGTTCGCTAAATTGGTAGAGTGATAAAATCACGTTTTCTACTTTATCAAGATAAAGAAAGATTGTCAATACTTTAGGAGGGTGTAATATGATCATCGGGGTAAGGGTGTCCGAATTCGATTTGCATTATCGTCACCATCGCTTGATTATGTACGGCTGTATCAACCATATTTAATGGAATCCCAACCACGTTAGTCCGATTCATAAAAAAGCCTTCTTCCAGTGCCATCATGTTTGGCACTGAAAGAAGACCTTCCAAGTAGTTCATTATTTTTCTAAAGGCTCAAACCGTTCGACCAATAAGGCCAGTGTTCGAGCCATGACGCCTGTCGCACCGCTAGGGCCAAGATCATGGCTTCCTTTCGTTGTAGCCGTTCCGGCGATATCAAGGTGTACCCAAGGCAAACCTTCCGCGAACTCACCGACAAACGCCCCACCCATGATGGCGTGTCCCGCTCGTCCAGGTGAATTGTTCAGATCGGCAATATCACTACCACGAACCCGCTTTTTGTCATTTTCCGTATAAGGAAGCTGCCAAATGTATTCACCTGATTCACCTGACGCCTCCAACACCTGTTCAAAGAATGTTTCATTGTTTGTGAGGGCCCCCGTTTTATCTTCACCAAGGGCCACGATGACTCCACCTGTTAGTGTGGCAACATCCACTAAATAGTTCGCTCCTTGATGCTTCGCATAGCTCATGCCGTCAGCAAGCGCGAGACGGCCCTCTGCGTCAGTATTTAATACTTCAATGGTCTTACCGCTCATCGAGGTAATGACATCGTCCGGCTTAAATGCGGAACCGCTCACCATATTGTCTGTAGAAGGGATGACCGCAACGACATTTTGTTCAGGCTTGATTTCACCAATGATTTCCATGGCACCTAGAACCGCTGCAGCGCCACCCATGTCCGTTTTCATACCGACGATTCCATCCTTAGGCTTAAGGGAGTATCCTCCTGTATCAAAAGTGATTCCTTTTCCTACTAATCCTATGACGTCTTTCCATTCGTCTTTTCCGTTATATTTCAAGACAATCATTTTCGGCGGCTCCACTGAACCCTGATTGACCGCGAGGAGTGCTCCCATACCAAGGTTCTCCATTTCTTCTTTGTCCAGGATTTCCACCTCAAAATTGTACTTTTCGGCTAATTCAAGGGCATATCCAGCCAATTTGGTCGAGGTTAATAGATTACCAGGTGTATTCACCAATGTTCGGGCTGAGTTGACTCCGTTACCGAAGGCAGAGCCAATGTGTAAAGCAGTTTCTACTTCTTTCGATTCTGCACTGGTAAAGAACTCGATGGCTTCCACATGTACTTCCGGTTCATTTGATTTCTTCTTATAGCCATGGAACTCATATGTAGACATGGTAAATGCTTCTGTAAACGCATGGGCTACATCTGTTGCTACCATGTCTTCTGAAACAAATGTGTCCAGTGCCACTGCAAAAGAAGACACTCTCATTTCCTTTAATGATTTTGAAGCTAGGCCTAATGATTCTTTTAAAAGATCGAACGTCAGCTCTTTCTGTTTACCAAGGCCTACAAATACTATTCTCTTCGCTCCAAGCTTCCCGAACGTATGTAGCTTTGACACTTTCTTAGCTCTAGAAGAAATGTCTCCATCTTTCACAAGCTGTGTAAGGTAGCCTTCAAACGCATGATCGAGCTCTTTTAGCTCCCCTTCGAATGTCGGTTGATTGTAAACGCCCACAACCAGGCATGGTTGATCTGTAGTTGTTACTTCATTCTGATTAATAGAAAATTTCATGTTAACGACACCTCCACCCTCTATTATAGCGAAGATGTTCCATTATTTCGACTTTCTAACAATCCACGCCACTAAGTTAACCTTGGTGTAAATAGGGTATGATATAATGAGAACATTATTTTTATTCAATCAATTGAAAGGGTGGCATTTCACAGCATGGAAGTATTGTTTAATTTTCCATTATGGGCATCATTGTTTTCTATCTTCTTTGCCCAGTTTGTAAAGGTTCCCATACAGTTTATCGCAACGAGGGAATTAAATTGGTCATTAATAACCTCAACAGGCGGGATGCCAAGTTCCCACTCTGCCGCTGTTACGGCATTATCCACTGGAGTCGCTCTGGAAGTCGGCATGGATTCGCCTATCTTCGCAGTATCTGCCATGTTTGCCATCATCACGATGTTTGATGCGACAGGTGTAAGAAGACAGGCAGGAGAACAGGCCATCGTTTTAAATCAATTGATGGTCGATTTCCAGAGGTTCATGTCAGAAGCAAAAGGCTGGCAGAAAAAGCCTGAACAAGAAAAGCGCAAAGAGTTAAAAGAATTGCTCGGTCATAAACCCATTGAAGTATTCTTCGGTGGCCTCTCCGGGATTATTCTGACGCTTGTTCTTCATTATTTCTTTATCGCTTAGGAGTGTCATGATGAGAATTATATCAATTTGCCCTAGTAACACAGAGTTAATCGATTACCTTGGACTGACCCCTCATCTTGTAGGAGTCGATGATTATTCCGATTATCCTGAAGTGGTAGAATCCCTTCCCCGACTCGGACCGGATCTTTCTATTAACATGGATAAGCTTGAGTCCTTGAAGCCGGATTTAGTCTTTTCTTCATTAAGTGTGCCTGGTATGGAGAAGAATATAGATGAACTTGAAAAGAGAGACATTCCCCACATTACACTGAATCCTCAAAGCTTCAGTGATATCGCGGATGATCTTTTAACAGTCGGGAAAGCTTGTGGAATTGAAGCTCATGCCATCAAACGCCACCATGAATTCACAGGTACTGTCAATCGCCTAAAGGCCTTCGGGGCCAAGGTGTTAAATCCTCCTTCCCTTTATTGGGAATGGTGGCCTAAACCTGTCTTCACCCCTGGAAAAATCAATTGGTTAACCGAGTTAAGCGAAATGGTCGGTGCACGGAACATCTTTGAAGATGTGGACCTTGCAAGTGTCCAAACCGATTGGGACGACATAGTTAAGCGCAATCCTGATTATATTTGTCTTGCATGGGTAGGCGTTCAACAAAGCAGAGTGAAACCGGAGATCGTGAAGAAGCGTCCTGGCTCGAACGAACTGGATGCAGTACAAAAGGACCGGATTTTCGTATTGGAAGAAGCACTCTATTGCAGACCATCCCCCCTTCTTTTAAAAGGGGCAGTAAAGCTTGCCAGCTTGCTTCATCCCGATTTGTATAATGAGGAATAGTCACGGGCCAAGAGACTTTCTCTCCCAATATGTAGCACATGCCCAACATACAAAAATGCCTGCTCACTTCTAACGAATGAGCAGGCATTTTTTAGTTTTTTCTTAAACTTACACCTCAACAGAAGGAGAACAATAGGTTTTTCTCTTCTACTCCATTATTTCTTATGAACCGAGGCATCATAAATCGAATCAACAGCCTTCTTTAACGCTGCATCAAACTCTTCCTCAGATTGATTGGCATTCAAGTCAGAAGCCAACGCCCGGGAGAAGCTTGCAATCACTCCACCATTTTCTTTCAACTTCTCATTCGCCTCCACGCGGGAGTATCCTCCTGAAAGTGCGACTATCCTTACGACACGTGGATGTTCGACCAGTTCTTTATATGCATTTGCTGTCGTTGGAATTGATAGCTTCAGCATGACGTATTCCTCTTCTGATAGTTCATTCAAGTGTGTAAGGATTTCATCGCACAGAATTTCTTCGGATTTTTCCTTTTGTTCACTTTGGATATTGACTTCAGGTTCGATGATCGGAATTAAATCGGCAGCGATGATGCGTTTCCCGATTTCGAATTGCTGGTCAACTACTTCTTTGATGCCGCCAGCATTCGGCTCGTGAATGACGGAGCGCATCTTCGTACCGAAAATATTTCGTTCATTAGCACGACGTAGAGTCTCTTCCAAATCATGGATCGGTTTCATGAGCTGAACGCCATTTTTCTGTTCCGCTAATCCTTTATCCACTTTTAAGAACGGGACGATTCCTTTATCAGCAAGGTAATCCGCAGTATATTTGCCTTCTATTTTACTGTCCATCGTTTGTTCGAAAAGGATGACACCAAGGATCCTCTCGACGCTGAAGGCAGGGGAAGTGATGATTCGCGTCCGCATTTCATGGACCTTATCAAACATTTCCTCCTCATTAGAATAGGAGTCTTCAAGCACGCCATAAGCTGCCAAAGCCTTCGGAGTACTGCCACCGCTTTGGTCAAGCGCAGCGATGAATCCTTTTCCGTTTTTCATTTTGTCGAATTGACTATTGTTCATGGTATCCACTCCTCTTTGTTTTTGAATCTCACTATACTCTTCCCCTTTTTCCTATGTTAATAACTGTCTAGAGTCAATTATTTAAAGGATAAAGGGGATTGTCAGGCGTAGATCGAACTTATGGAAATATCCTTTCGACCCTCCATCACACTAAAACCCACGCAGTTCAATGTACCTGCGTGGGTTCGTCTATTCTTTTTCAGGTGATAAAATCTGTTGCCTGAACACCTGCATGGATTTATTTTCATTAAGGGCCATTAATTGCTGTTCGGATAATTCCCCCGAACCCATCTGGATCACATAGACGTCCAGGGTCTGCTTACCCCATTCATTATATACTTCATCCACTGTTTCATAATAAAGGTCCAATTTATTTCCTTTGATTGCGCTCCCTGTATCGGCTACGACCCCATATCCATAACGAGGGATAAAAAGGATGGTTCCGATGGGATAGACGGAAGTATCGGCTGCAATCGTAGAGTATAGATCTCGTTTCACTTTCACTCCTGAATATGTAATTCCATAAAGGGGATCTCCCGGATTCTTTCCGGTCGATTCAACGCCGGCAGTATAGCCCGTCGCAACAACCGTATGTGTCGTATATTGATCCCAATCAACGGATTCTTCCAATGTAGCCGGTTTAACAGATGCACTCGCTGACACTTTTGTCTCGTATCCAAACCTTTTGAGAAACTTCAGTGACAAATTCAAAGGGCTTTTCTTATGCTCTTTATAGTCCAAACTTGTTTGACCAGCGGCACCCTGATCCATCAACCAGGTTTTTAAAGTTTGCGCCTCTACTCCCGACACCGATTGAAAGGTCGTCGCGAGTGCAAGGATAAACAAACTGATCATAACGAATCTCTTCGTCCAAATTGTAAACAAATTCATGTATTCACTCCTCCCACCCTTAATACTTCCCAAGCAGGAGGAGATATATGCATAAATTGAGAAAAAAATCGAATAAATTAAATATTTGGAAATTAATTAAGTGGTTGTTTTCCGGGGAAAAACCATTTAAAACTGGCCATTTCTTACTTCAATTAGTATGTTCCATTACCTAAAATACTTACATAAATAAAACCTTATAACAGATTTGTTTTACATGGGCAATTGCGTAAAAACAGGAACCGTTTCTTTCCGCTCCAGGCACTTGCTTTCCGGCGGGGAGGAATGCGAGCACCATTCGCTGCACTCAACCTTTACTCGCTTTTTTTCACAGCTAGAAAAAATTCCATTTATGCCCAAATAAAAATCCGTTCAACCCAGGGATGGTTTCCCGGTCAAACGGATGTGGTTAAAACATACGATATCCTTTTGCTCTTAGAATTCTCATCACGATACCAGAAAGGATCGCCCCTGCCAGTCCACTGCCTAGAATCACTAGATCCGCTACAGCCAAATGGCTTAGCTTCGTGCCTAACATGGAAAAGGACTCCCCTGCATTTCGGAAATAATCTATGAAACGAACGTCGTCTACAATAAAAATAACAACAACAGGATAAATGATGGCCATGATCCACGTCATACGCAATAACATATTTAACAAAAAGCCTATTCCGAAAAATAGAACAAAAAATAGAAGCATCGAAATAATCATTACATGTATAGGCATTTTACCAATTACACCTCCATAAACACTAATGATTAGTGTACCCCGAGTGTAATGAAAGCGTCAATATTTTCAAGTGAGATTCGTCAGTTATTCACAAAATAAACATAATTAACAAGAAAAGCGGAGGCGGCTTGGGAGGCCCGACAAGCATAAGACGAAAAGCCAGGCTGAGTCGTGTCGTTCATAATTTGGCACAATTAACGATGAAAGTGGCCCAATAAAACTGAAAAGTGGCCCGATTATTGCAAAAACTGGCCCAATAAACACCAATAGTGGCCCAATTCTATCTTCGCAAGAGTCCCTTATATCTCAAAATCAACATGTAGAAACTTTTCGAGCATAGAATCCAGTACATTTGATCCACATCGCATGACAATATTCTTTTCTCACGCTTTTTCCCAACCGTATAGCATCATATCTGTACCTACTTTCCCACAAAAAGGACGGCACTACACGAAGAAAACAAAAAGCAGACCCAAATCAGTAGCCGTCTTCCACATTCGAAGCATCTACTTTCATTAGGTCTGCTTTTAGCATCTATCCAATAGGGACTATTTTTGCTTCCCGCTGCCTCCGCAGCACGGACACGTTTCAGAACCACCCAATACTAACTGAAAGTATCCTTTTCCTGAACAATATAGACAATATTTCGCTTTAGTACTTGCAGTAGCTCTCATAATTCCCTCTCCCTTTTCTTTAATTTCTTAATTTTCTGATAATATATCATCTATCCAGAATAAAGAAAAGGGACATTAAAGAGGATGTACCTCTAAGAAAGCGAATACATTTATGTTTTTCTTTCATTATCTCTTTTTTTCTTACAATTTACAGAATTTTATAAAAATAATTGATAGCGTGTATATGCGAATTGGTCACCTGGATTGATTCCTTCGATTGGATCTAATTTATGCTGAATGCTCAGTCGATTGATCATTTCATGCACCATCACTGAGGTCCTCTCATCCTCTAACAATTCTTGAGGTGACTTCCATTGAACATCCCACAACTCCATTTCTTCAATCTGAATAGAAGAAGTTTCCTTATTCTCCAACAGAAAGATCATCATGTTATCGCTAATGTCGTGTTGAATAACACCTGACCTCACTCCTACTATGCCTTTGATGATCGTATGTAATCCCGTTTCCTCTCTTACTTCTCTTATAACCGCTTCATCTACTGATTCTCCGGCATTGACAAATCCTGCTGGAAGCGACCACATTCCCTTCAAGCCACTGTACTTCTTTTTCACCACAAGCCATTTACCATTCTTATCGATGACTAGTCCGGCCACGGCCAACCACACTTTTCCTCTTTTCACAGTAAGCACCCCCATCTACATTTTCTCATAACAAAAAGCAGAGTGGAGTCCACCCTGCTTTACATATTTCTCATTTATAGCTTAAAAGAACTTGAACTTTCCTTTTTTGAAGACAAGTGATGGTCCACCAACCATGTAAAGCGCACGGTTGTCGACTACCTTCTTCATGAAGGAAGCCTTCGTACCAGTAATCTTCTTACCGTAAACGACACCAATCGCATCGTCTTCACCAAGAGAACATACTGTACCTTTAATATCTGGAGTGAATAATTCCAGATCCTCTTTACCATTTAGTAAAGAAGCGATGTTACGTGCACATACTTCACCTTGCTGCATTGCGATTTGTGCAGTTGGTGGGTATGGACGCTCTGTTTCTTCATTGATCATAAGTGAACAGTCACCGATGATGAAAATGTTGTCATGTCCTGGAGCACGGAGATCTTTATTGATTTTCACGCGTGCACGCATGTTTTCGATTCCTGCTTTTTCGATGATAGAGTTTCCTCGAACACCAGCAGCCCAAACGATTGTACCAGCTTTAATTTCTTCTACTTCATCTTCACCTTTGGAGATTAATACGCTGTCTGCTTTCGCTTCTTTTAGTGGAGTTCCGATGTGGAATTCAACACCTTTTTTCTCAAGCTTGGCACGTGCGTATTTCACTAGTTCAGGATCAAATCCAGGAAGAATCATTGGCGCAGCTTCCACACACACAATGCGTACTTTCTTACGATCGATATCATATTCATGACAAAGCTCAGGAACACGGTTACCTAATTCACCTAAGAATTCGATCCCTGTGAAACCAGCTCCACCTACAACGATTGTTAAGCGCTCGTCGTTTTTCTCTTCTTCGTTCTTATACGTAGCAAATTGCAATTCAATATGCTCACGGATTTGACGAGCAGAGTTGATGTTTGAAATCATGAATGCGTGTTCATGAAGACCTTGAATTCCAAACGTTTCAGATTCTGCACCTAGTGCTACAACGAGGTAATCGAATTCTACTTCGCCTTCAACAGTGATGACTTTCTTCTCTTCTACTTTGATGTCTTCAACAGTAGTTTGTAAGAAGTTCACTTTGCTCGTATTGACTACATCTTTGACGTCATAACGTACACGATCATGATGAAGTGTACCTGCAGAAGCTTCGTGTAACCAAGTGGTTTCGTAGTGATAATCATTTTTATTAATTAAAATAATTTCTGCTTCATTTGTTCCTAGTTGTTTTTGAAGACGAGTTACCGTCATTAATCCACCATAACCTGCACCTAATACAACGATTCTTGGCTTTCTCAACTGAATCACATCCACCTTTTTTGATAAATTTGCTTTGGATACTCTTAGAGTCCTCCACATCATGCTTTTTTATCCCGTCCAATCTGGTGCCATTATCTTTTTCCCTTTTAAAAAGGTAATGAAACAAATCAAACGCGACATTCCCCTATTTAAAACGAGGAAAATAGTGTATAAAATATAAAAACGAATAAATAAGAAAGTATGTGACGTATTTCACGAACTACTATATAGGTATGCGAAAATTGTCATAAATCCTTAACAATATATCTACATTACATAATATTCTTTTTGTCTTGCATTTTCAAGATGTATAGAGGAAATTGAAAACTTAAGAATATTTAAAAAATATACTAAAAAGGGAATGACCTTGATCTCAACCAAAGGTTTTACATTCACTCATAGAAAAGACTGATTATTCTCACTTAACAATCCGATTATTGTGAAGAATCAAAAGCGATATGATAGAATAAATGAATATGACATACATCTAAATTGTTGGAGGGATCTAGTTGAAGGAAGATCAAAAAGTATATGATATTACCATTATAGGCGGCGGTCCTACTGGACTATTTACGGCTTTCTATGGTGGGATGAGAAAAGCATCAGTTAAGATCATTGAAAGCTTACCACAACTCGGGGGGCAGCTTGCTACTCTATATCCTGAGAAATACATATACGATGTTGCCGGATTTCCTAAAGTGAAAGCTCAGGATCTTGTAAATAATTTAAAAGAACAAATGGCCAAGTTTGAAACGACGATATGCCTGGAGCAAGCTGTTGAAGGTGTCGAAAAACAGGCTGACGGTATGTTTAAGCTCACAACCGATAAAGAAATTCATTTTTCCAGAACGATCATTATCACGGCAGGAAATGGGGCATTCCAACCTCGCCGCCTGGAACTTGAACACGCATCTGAGTTCGAAGGGAAGAACCTTCATTACTTTGTAGATAACCTGGAGCATTTCAGGGATAAGAAAGTTGTAATTTGCGGCGGTGGTGATTCTGCTGTGGACTGGGCCCTTATGCTCGAGCCTGTTGCTGAAAAAGTCTATCTCGTACACAGAAGGGATAAATTCAGAGCCCACGAGCATAGTGTGGAGAATTTGCACAACTCTACGGTTGAATTAAAAACACCATATGTTCCTTCAGAATTGGTTGTGGATGAGAATAAAATCAATCAGCTGATATTAGAGGAAACCAAAGGTGACGAAAAGGAAATAATTGATCTAGATGAGCTGATCGTGAACTTTGGTTTTGTCTCTTCTCTTGGTCCAATAAAGGATTGGGACCTTGAGATCGAAAAAAATTCGATAGTGGTGAACTCCAGAATGGAAACGAATATCCCCGGTATTTATGCAGCAGGTGATATTAGTACCTATGATGGGAAAGTTAAACTCATCGCAAGCGGATTTGGTGAAGCACCGACAGCGGTCAATAACGCCAAAGCGTATATGGATCCGAAAGCAAGGGTCCAACCAATGCACAGTACTTCCATGTTTACCGATTAATAGTCATGCTTACATTCAAGAGACTCGGAATCAATTTCTGAGTCTCTTCTTCATTTAAAGGAGGCTCTTATGTACATACCTAAAGAATTCGCTATTCAGGATGAGGATATACTTTTCACTATTATAGATGAGAACAGTTTCGCTACCGTATTTTCCCATCACAACGGCAAGCCTTTTGCGACCCACTTACCTCTTTATTTAGATAGGGAAACACACTTTATCTATGGTCATTTTGCGAAAGCCAACCCTCAGTGGGGAGATTGCGCCGGTCAGGAAATACTTGTTGTATTCCAAGGTCCCCATGCTTATATATCTCCATCTTGGTACGAAACTAATCAAACCGTTCCAACTTGGAATTACGTTGCAGTCCATGTGTATGGTCAGATCGAACTTATAGAGAGTGACGCTGAAAACGTCCAAGCCCTTGCCTCTCTTGTTGATAAATATGAGCACCCCCACAGTTCCTATTCATTGACTGAAGTTGATGAAAATGTCAGTGAAGGGCTTCGGAAGGGAATTGTAGGTTTTAAGATACTGATCACATCCATAGAAGGAAAAGCCAAACTCAGTCAGAACCATCCCCTGGATAGACAACAGCTGGTAATCAATCTATTGGAACAAAGCCAGAGTGAAAATGGTAAGGCGATTGCTTCCCTTATGAAACTGAATATTTCCACAGATTCTTAATATTCCCAGGTTCAAAGCCTTGTCCACCGTCACCTGATGAAACATTCTCAATCAGCTCACCGTAGTGGTATTTAAGGTGAGATTGTTTCATCACTAGTTCCCATCACAACCTATTGTCTTGTTTAATTTCACCATGATTGGGTAGACCAATAATAGGACAAAAAACTAGAGATAAAGGATGATGGATGAAATGAATGTATTAGTGATTGGAGCAAACGGTCACACTGGCCGCCACATAGTAAAAGAACTTTCAAATAGCAGCCAGCATTTTGTAAGAGCCATGATTCGTAAAACAGAACAAGCGAAAGAAATGGAAGACTTAGGAGCAAGACCGATTGTCGCAGATCTTGAGCAGGATTTTTCGTATGCTCTTGAAAATGTGAATGCTGTTATTTTTGCTGCCGGTAGCGGTGGTTCCACTGGAGACGATAAGACGCTTTCAATTGACCAGGATGGAGCAAAGAAGGCAGTCGATTATGCGAAGAAAATGGGAATTGAGCGTTTTGTGATGTTAAGTTCAATGGGTGCCGACAATCCTTCAAGCGGTCCTGATGCACTTCAATTCTATTTAAAGGCGAAAGGTGCTGCTGATGCCCACTTGAAAGAGAGCGGATTAAACTTCACTATTGTTCGCCCTGGATCCCTTTCATTTGATGATGCATCTGGTAAGATTGAAGCTGCTGTCAGCATCGAAGATAAAAGCCGTGAAATCTCCCGTGCAGATGTGGCAAAAGTACTTGTGGATTCTTTGACCATTGAAGAAACGAACCATAAAGTATTCGAAATTTTAAGTGGTGACACACCTGTTGAAGAAGCGCTAAAAAACATCAAGTAATTTTTAAAAAGGGACGGACCTCACAATTGTGAGGTCCGTCCCTTACTTTATTTTTAGCAATCTTCCGGCGTACCCTTATTCGTCGCCGTCACGAATGATGATCCACACCCGCATGATGCGATGGCGTTCGGATTATCGATGGTAAATCCGCCGCCCATCATGGACTGCTTGTAATCTATTTTCGTTCCGTTCAAGATAACCGCGTCTTGTTTCGCTACAACTAGCTTAATTCCGTGTTGTTCTGTTGTTGCATCTCCATCCTGAAGATCGTGTTCAAATCCCATACCGTAAGAAAGACCACTACAGCCTCCCCCTTTTACCGCTACTCGTAACATGGCATCTGTTTCGTCATGTTCCTTCATCATGTCTTTAATCTGAAGGGCAGCGGCTTCTGTTAGAATGACAACTTCACTCATTCACTACACCCCCAACCATTTCATTTCTTACTACCTAGTATACTCCTTTCTATTTTACTACTCAACCAAAGGACCTTTGGTGAATGATTGTAAGAAAATTCCCATTAATTTTTTAATCAAAGTCTCTCATCATGACTTTTTACTTACGAATTTTAAAAAACACTAGTCTCATATCCTTATCACAAGGTATAATAAGGTAAATAGTCCCGATTACGAGGTGGTATTCATGACGGTAGTGACGCCCTTTTATGATAAGAAAACGCAGTGTCTTTCGTGCAAACACTCGTATAGTACGACTAGGATCCGATCCCGTTTTGTGAAGGTAACGGGATATGACAGCGACTTTTGTCCCTTATATGAAACTGACGATGTGAATCCTTTACTCTATAATGTTTCTGTGTGTCCTAAATGTGGATTTTCCTATACGGATGATTTCACAACATACATACCTCCAGTCCTCAAAGCAGAACTGGAAAAGAAAATCAGTCTGCACTGGCAGCCCCAGGATTATGGGAATATCAGGTCATATGATGATGGGATTAACACCTATAAATTAGCTGCCTACTGTGCCCTAATTAAAAAAGAGAAAAAAGTGACCATTGCAGGTCTCTATTTGCGAACTGCCTGGCTTTATCGAAAGACAGAGGAAAAGCAACAGGAAAAACGTTTCATCAACCTTGCTACACATGAATACATTGATGCCTATTTGACGGATGGCGTGTCGAGTTCAACCATGTCCGAAACAAAGCTTCTTTATATCATTGCTGAATTACTGAGAAGGCAGGATAAAATCGAGGAATCGGTTGCTTATCTTTCCAAAGTCATCGGTAAGCAGCACCTGTCTACTGAACCGAAAATCATTGAAATGGCCAGGGAGCGTTGGTATGAAATCAGGGACGTTTATAAAGAAATACAGTCTATGTAAAATGAGAAAACTAGCGGACTGTCCACTAGTTTTCTTCATATATCTAAGGACAATATGCCTGAAGCTTGTTCCCATCTGACTTCCTCACTAAGTCCTGCTTCCTAACAATTCACCCTCTCATCTCTTTCCAATATATCCCGAAAAAGCAAAAAAAAATAAGCCGGTCACAGGACCAGCTTTTCTTTAGAACATTGGATTATCCTCAAGGAATTGATAGATATGATCCACCAATTCTTCCGGTGTGTCCCCTTCTACTACCTCACCATTGACGAGAGCATAAAAAGATTGGGCGCATTTTCCGCAGTAACCCAAGCATCCGTACTCAATGACATCAAGGTTGGGATCTCTCTCTAATATCTCAAGCGCTTTTTGCGCACCGCTAGCAAGATTGCTAATACAAAATTCTATAATAGGTTTCAATTCTATCACCTCACTACTCTCTGTTATGCTACCTTTTTTTGCCGATATCGTCAATCATTTGAGTTCCATGTAATGGTATAACAGATTGTGAACAATTTCGCTTATTTCTGTTGTGAAAACACCTTTATTTCGATATACTTTTAATGTTAATAGGTTTATTAATGTCGATTTCACTCGAAATATGCTTCACATTGAAAATGCTTACTTTTTCAGGACCCGCCTCGGCGTGACTGTCCTTTGAATCTGAATCCCATATCAAATCGGGATATAAATCATACAATCACACTATTTCAACAATAATGTAGAGTGCAAAAAGGGGAAATTTTCATGAAACAATTAGTGCTGCTTGGCGGAGGATATGGGAACATGCGCGTTCTTCTTCGCTTATTACCCAACCAATTACCTGAAGATGTATCGATAACCCTGATTGACCGAAATCCTTATCACTGTCTTAAGACGGAATACTATGCTTTAGCTGCCGGTACGATTTCTGATCAACATGTACGCGTATCATTCCCGGAACATGCCCGTTTATCCTACGTATATGGAGATATTTCCGGAGTGGATATGGATAACAAACTTGTTCAAATGAAAGATCAAGAGCCTGTCCCTTACGATGATCTTGTCATTGGACTTGGTTGTGAGGATAAATATCATAATGTACCAGGAGCCGATGAACATACTTTCTCGATTCAAACGATTGAAAGATCACGAAAAACATACCAAACGCTATGTAACCTCCCAGCAGGTTCCATCGTCGGGATTGTCGGTGCAGGTTTAAGCGGCATCGAACTTGCCAGTGAACTTCGCGAAAGCCGTTCTGATTTGAAAATTAAATTATTTGACCGTGGCCCCCGTATTCTTAATGCCTTCCCAGAACGTTTGAGCTCTTATGTTCACGGCTGGTTTGACGAGAATGGCGTAGACATTGTGAATGATTCGAATATCACAAAAGTGGAACCGAACACCCTTCATAATCACGAAGAGCAGATTTTCTGTGATGCCATTGTTTGGACGGCAGGAATTCAGCCAAGCAAAGTCGTTCGTGATATGGATGTTGAAAAGGATGCAAGTGGCCGCGTCACTCTAACTAAGTATCATAATCTCCCTCAGGATGAGAATGTATATGTAGTCGGTGACTGCGCAAGCCTACCTCAAGCTCCAAGTGCTCAACTGGCTGAAGGGCAAGCAGAACAAATCGTGACCATCTTACTTAAACGCTGGAAAAACGAAGAACTCCCTGAAGAATTACCGAAGATCAAATTAAAGGGGATTCTCGGTTCACTCGGCAAGAAACATGGCTTTGGCCTTGTAAATGAACGATCCATCACAGGTCGTGTCGCTCGATTGTTGAAATCCGGTGTGCTGTGGATGTATAAATACCATAATGGATGATGAGTCCCCCCATTTTTGTGAAATGGGGGTTTTTTATGCCCACTCCCAAGATGAATACACTATATCCATTTACACTAAAGCAAAAAAGGTCCAATCTTCTCCATAGAAGATTGGACTTTTTGCCTTCTGATTAACCCGCTTTATAACCGTATTTTTCAAGCTCTGAGTAAATCGTCTTCAAACGGGGATTCCCTTCCCCGATTATATTTCCATCCAACAGGACAATTGGATAAAACATGTCCTCTTCAATTACTCTTGAAGCAAAATGCTTCACGGACTCATCTTCAGGTGGATTATGAATGTCTACATATTTAATCCCGAATGGCTGGTTTGGGTATTTTCGGCTCACTGCAGCCTCAAGCCATTCGAAGGTTTCTTTCGATGATGGTAAGTTTACGCAGCTTGGACAGAGTATTTCCGCCCCATATACGTATAGCTCTGCTCGTTTCGGTTCCATATCCTTCTCCCCTTTACTTTCCCTCTTGTGTTTATTTTACAAAAAAAGCAGAAAAGTTGGAACAATATTGTTTAATTTTCTTGCTGGAAACGGAATGGGAAACTTTTCTGTAAAAAGAAATGCCCAATCGTTTGCAGGTTGATAGATTTTTTGCGAATATGTCATTATAATAGAGAGTAAGGAAAGGAGTAGATAATTATGGCTGAAAACGAAATGATTGCACCCGTTCAGGAAGTATTAGATAAATTACGTCCGTTCCTACTTCGCGATGGTGGAGACTGTGAACTTGTGGACGTTGAAGATGGGATTGTAAAATTACGTCTTCTTGGTGCTTGTGGAAGCTGCCCAAGTTCAACTATCACATTAAAAGCAGGAATCGAACGCGCTTTAGTGGAAGAAGTTCCAGGAATCGTTGAAGTAGAGCAAGTATTCTAATGAATCACTCACTTAAAGCCTAAATCCTTCTGGATTTAGGCTTTTTTTGTTTTACTTCACCCTATTCCTCGGAATGTCTCCCTTCAATACTGCCTCGATATTCTCTGCACATAAGGTCATCATGCTATGGCGGGTATCTTTCGACGAGCTCCCGATATGTGGGGTGGCCACCACTTGATCGAATTGAAGGAGCGGATGATCCGGATCGATCGGCTCAGTTTCGAACACATCTAAGCCTGCTCCTGCTATGTCACCCCTCTCTAATGCTTTCATTAAGGCTCCTTCATTTACAATCGGACCACGGGCTGCATTGATGAGGATGGACGATTCTTTCATCATGTTGAAGTGTTCTTCATGAAACATTTCCTTTGTATCATCATTCAAGGGAGCAAGAATGACCACGAAATCTGCTTGGGTGAGAAGTTCCTCAAACCCTGCATATTGAACACCCAATTCCAGTTCTCGATCGTGCTTTCTGGAACGATTATGGTATAGGACATTCATATTGAACCCCTTTGCTCTTCTGGCTACCGCTTCACCGATACTTCCCATCCCAACAATCCCGATTGTTTTGTGATGAATATCTGAACCAGCCAGGAGTAAAGGTGACCAGCTTTTCCACTTTCCTTCTTTAATATAGCGATCTGCTTCAACGATCCTTCTGGCTGTAGCCATCAAAAGCCCAAAGGTTAAATCAGCCGTTGTTTCCGTCAGAACATCCGGCGTATTGCATATGGTTACACCGAATTCATTTGCCGCTTCCAAATCGATATTGTCATATCCTACTGCAAGGTTTGCGATGACTTTCAAAGAGGGAGATCTCTGTAATAATGTCCGATCTACTTTATCCGAAAGCATTGTGAGTAAAGCAGAGGCTTTCTCAGCTTTCTGCAGAAGAATGTCTCTTGGTACCGTCGCATCCTCACGCTCCCACATCTCGACCTCGAAATCATTTCGTAATGAAGCAATCACTGCTTCCGGCAGCTTTCTCGTAATATAGATAAATGGCTTCATATGTAGTCCCTACCTTCACTCTTTTCTCCAGTTTAGCATAAAAGTGAAGGTCTCACTCTGGGAAGTCTACGCTATAGCCATGCTACAAGCGGGATTCCCCATTTTTTCACGGGTACTTCCGACATATGATAAAAATCAGCCAGAAATGCTTCATATTGATGGGAATTCTTCAAATAACGTTCGAGCTTCTCTTCTACTACTTTCTTCTTTTGTTCAGATTGAGAAATATAATATTCTTCGACGCATTCGAAATAATGAAGGGGAAATAATAGTCTTGAATACAGCAATCTCCATGAAAAAGGGGAAAGGGGAGAAATCGATTCATATTCTTTCATAAATTCCTGGAGGTCTGGATGAAACGTTTGGCTCCTCATGAAATAACGCTCCCTCACCCACTCGGCAATATCCCGGCTGTAATGATCGAATACCCATTGAAAAGGGAAGTGGATAGACACCTCTCTTCCCCATGTAGATTGGAGAAATCTCTCATGGCATATGGTCCCAGCATCCACAGCCACCGGATCTTCATCGAGCTCAGTATCCACCAGATATTGAATAGCATTTTCCGTCAAAGCACTATAGTAAGGGTAACTCTCTACAAAGCGACGTTCAAACTCATCAACAGGCTGATCCTGTATGACCTGGTAATAGGCCTTCTCCAGCTGGGCAAGGCGCTTTTCCCAAAGATCCTTCCACTGTCCCATCCGGTTGATCTTCTCTACTTTCTCTTCAAAGGTCCGTCCCCTGAAATGAAATTTACTTAGCTTTCTGCCAAGCTTATTGTCTGGGGGTGATGGGATGCTTTCATTTCTTAATACCACATAATCTTTATCTTTTTCTACAACCAGGAATCTCCCTTCGTTGCTTTGAACGAAGGTTGATACATGACGGTCACCCTGACCTTTTAGATGCTCGGCTAGTTTATAAAGTTCCACTAAGGTTTCCTGTTCCATATTCGAAACGGTTACAATACTATATACTAATCCCCCGACCATATATCGATCCATCATACCATCGTAAAATGCCCGCTCAGGATGCAGCCCAAAATGATTGATTAATATTTCTTGAGACATGCAAATCTCTCCTATCTAAAGTGACCATCTTTTTATCGTGCATTAACATGACACACTTAAAATATGTGCAAAAAAATGATTCCTTTGCATTGATGAATATCTAAATCAAGAGATGGGCAAGAATGAGAACAGAAGCTATTATTATGTCTATTTTTCAATTGGGAATCATATGAGTAAAACAAGGCTTCGTCTAATCGAAATAGGGGTTTTATAATCTTTCAAGGAAAAAGGTGAATAGGATGAAGGATAAAGAATCAATGGATTTATTAGAGAAAACCGCACGTAAATGGTTACATGAAAGAGGAGTGGAAATTGAGGATATCGCTCAACTGGTCATGTACCTTCAACAAAAGTATCATCCTGATCTTGAATTAAAGGAATGTGTCTATAACGTTGAACGTGTGTTAACGAAGCGTGAAGTACAGAATGCGATACTAACAGGTATTCAACTTGATATATTAGCTGAGAAAAAGATGTTGGAAGAACCTTTGCAAGCAATTATCGAAGTAGATGAGGGGTTGTATGGTGTAGATGAAATCCTTGCTTTTTCGATTGTGAACGTATATGGATCGATCGGGTTTACGAACTATGGATTTATCGATAAGCAAAAACCGGGAATTCTTGAGAGGTTGAACGATAAATCATCAGGAATGTGTCATACCTTCTTAGATGATATTGTCGGTGCCATCGCTGCAGCTGCTTCCAGCCGCCTTGCACACCGGGCCGAAGCGCAGAATGAGAATGAATAAATCCCAAATCAGACGATCCAAGTCGTCTGATTTTTTAGTGATAGAAGAAGTATGCTGATACTCACTCTTTAGACGTTTGTATTCACACATAATGAAATCCTTTTAACTACCTTTAGTATTACACATCGATGAATAGTTTTTACTGAGGCTGGGACATAACCAAATCAATATAATCGAAAAACGAACAATCAGGATATAAGACCATGTTAGGGTTTCTTGTGACACCGCTGTTGATTTCCGTGCAAGACTTCGCTTTCCTCGGGGCGGAAGGCGAGCCTCCTCGTCGCTGACGCTCCTGCGGGGTCTCACCTATTCCGCTTTTCCCGCAGGAGTCTTCGTCTTGCACTCCAATCAACAGCTAGAACCAGTTAAATACACTGAGTATGCTTTTAAAATAACAATAAAAAATCCGAACGTTTTCGATTTTCATGAAAAAATATCGAATAATTGTTCAGATTTTTCTTGGCTAAAACCCTTTTGTCCCAGCCCCATTAATGTACTAAGGATTACTTAAACGAAAACACATCAAATAAAGGCTTTCACTTAAAAAGATCCTAAGCGACGGAGCCCTTATTGATGCCTAGAAAGCAAAATAGGTAAAAATCAGTAATGATCTTATCATTCTGATCGAACTAGAAATAATAAAGAAAAAATTAGTTCATTAACGTACCGTTTGATTGTAGATGTCTTTGTGTTCTTCACAACTTGGCATGATCTCATCCCACTGAACATCCAGAGCACATACGATCGCGTTTAGCTTGTTTAGAGAAGGGTTCGCCTCTCCTTTTTCAATCAATGAAATGTAATTAACCGTTAATCCACATTTGCGACTCAGTTCTTGGATGGTGATTTCCCTTGCTCTTCTATGGTGCCTTATTTTCTTTCCGACAAGTCCTGTAACTGTAATACTCATTACCTCACTACCCTTTTAAAAATTCTTTAGAAATGACGTGGATTGTTTCGAAAATCAAACCAAGAAACAGTGACTTTCATTCTTAAAGTTGTTTGCATTCGTAAAGAATAGTTAGAAATTGAAGACAGTATCAACGCTAATAGTCCCCTACTACCTTTGGTGTTTACCCTAGTTCAATACCTTTACACTTAATTTCGGAAGATTTTAAAAAGAAATTCAAAAATCTTTCTTAACCTATTCTTTTCTCACGTTCATTCTGCCTATTCCTTTTATGTACTCAAGCATGTGTAACGGAAAAATGAAAGTTAGTTAGAGGAAATACTTCATCATACATAAGGAGTTACACTGTTGTTCCTTCTATGATACTTAACAACAATACCCCGAGAGGCGTAGGTATTCATTGAAATAAGACCATAAAAAGAGGCCTTAAAGTATAAAAAGTATTCTAATTACTTCTTTAACACTAATTCTATTCTACTTTTCCAAACGTTGGTTGTCTATTCTGAATATATTACTAATTTATTATATTTTTACCATAATGGTTCGTGCAAGGGTTGTTTCGGTGTGGAGGCGGTTCATCTGCCTCCACTTTTTTCATTAAATATCCCATTCCCCTAAGTTTTCTATTGTATAGGTTGGCTGAATGTTTTTTGAACGCAACCCATCTTTCGTGGTGACTCCTGTATGAACCAGAAGCGTATCAAGCTCTGCGTTTATTCCAGCTAATATATCTGTATCATAATTATCACCCACCATAAGCGTATCTTCTTTCGGGATTCCTAATACTTCGAGAGCCTGTTCCATAATGATTGATTCTGGCTTTCCGATAAAGATCGGTTCAGTTTGTGTGGAAACCGTGACAACGGATGTCAGTGAGCCATTCCCAGGCAGTAAACCTCTTTCAGTCGGAATCGCAATATCTCCATTCGTCGATATAAAGGTTGCTCCATTTCTTACACCTAGACAAGCAAGGGAAAGTTTCTCATAGTTAATATCCCGATCAATTCCAACTACCACGAAATCAGGATTCTCATTCTGGAGCGTGATGCCGTTCTCTTCAAGCGCTGAACGGATTCCTTCTTCACCGATGACATAAGCGGAGCCATTCGGTTTTTTCTTAGCCATATATGTCGCAGTGGCCATTGATGTCGTAAACACCTGTTCCTTCGTTGCTGGAATATCGAAGGAACGTAATTTTCCAGCAACCTGTTCCGGGCTTCTTGAGGAATTATTCGTCACAAATAGATAAGGCAATCCCTTTTTCTGCAATCGTTTAACGAAGTCCCCTGCTTCCTCTATTTTCTCTTTCCCCTTATACATCGTACCGTCTAAATCAATTAAATAGCCTTTATATTCTTTCATTAGTTTACCTCCATAATTGTGTATAGTATGTCCCTTCATTCGTTGGGGCTTTCTGCAAATAAATAAAACGCCTTCTATATAGAAAGCGCTGTCAAATACTCTTAATTTTTAAATGCAGATACAGGACCGAGTTCATTCTCAAGATAGTTGCGTACCTGTTGTGGATATTGAGTTAATGATTGAAAAACATCTTTTAAGATCATGTGTAATTGATTATGATCAACCGATATATAGTCCTGAACAAGTGGTTTACGCTGTTCGACAAGTCGTTTAAGATCTTCACTCATCTTCTCACTGATCACCTTTTCATCCAACAGAATATCAATGATATCCTCGTAGCTTCCAGGGTCCCTCATAATAAATCCATCGATCATACTGTTTCCTACATCAAGAATGGATTCAACGAGTGTATGGGCAACGCGCTCTAAGGCTAATTTCTCTAATGTGGAGCCCCATTGATCATGATCATTGATGATCATCAATTGCTCATTCATATACACTAATATTTCTTCAATCTTTTCTCTATCTACAAAATACACGGTGCTCACCTCTTTCTAAAACGAAATCTTCAAACTTTATTTTAACATAATTTCTCCATTAACATATAGCTCCACCCTGCATTTGTCCCCTCAGTTTGATATGATGAAATAAGCAGAAAAAGAGGAGGACATCGTCATGAGTGAACGATTTTATTTATACGATGACATGGAAAATACAAAAACCCGCTTTGTCAGCTTTATGGGTGAAAATCAACGGTACGACCTTGCTATTACCCAAACCGAACGCTATTACGGAAAATCTTTAGTATTGGATCTTCAAGGCAGCCGATTTTCAATCATCGGCAGGGATGACCTTGATGAGCCGGGGTATGTAGAAAGTGTATTTAAATTAACAGAGGAAGAAGCGGATGAATTAAGGGATTTCTTAGGGGAAATCATTCTTTAGTCGGTTATACTGCTTAAAGAATGAACTCCACCTCCCTCTCACATACTAAAGGTATGAAAGGTGGGAGATAAAATGAGTAAAGACCGTAAAGATGAAGTATACAGCGACTTCTCCAATGTGGAAACATACCGTAATTTCCTCGTACCGGAAACGCTTCCGGAAGGTCCATATGGGGCTCCGAGAGGAAAACATTCCCCTGTTGAAAACAAAAGCACACCTTGGGAAGAGGGCCAACGTTACTATAGTGCCTTCAACTATGAAAACAAATCCCTTCATCAGGATATTCCACGCCAAGAACCTGGATCTCATCCAGTTCATGCAGATCCTGAAGTGAATGAGGAACCCCCTTATACAGAAAATGAGTAAAATGATAAATCAGGGTGAAGTGAAATTTGCTTCACTCTGATTTGATATGCTTGGAGTTTTATACGAAGGGGGAGTTGCGCAACGAAACTTGTTAGTTACGCAATATACACCGATAGTTACGCAACTAACACTGAAAGTGAGTCGATTCTATTCCCTTTTGTTCGGCTCCCCTTGGTGAAATAGCTTTTAAGCGTAAAGAAAGGAACAAACGAGTCCCTCGCTTGTTCCTTTCTTTACTTATTATTTACTAACTTTTTTCACAAGAAAATAAGCGCAGCCAAAATTACAGTATTCATATAAGTAATCTTTGTGTGTACTTACCTTTGTGTCAAAAGAAGACTTTTGATTGTGATCATCGAAGAATCCCTTTAATCTGAGCTGGCCGTATCCCCAATCACCGAGGATATAATCGTATTTGCTTAAAATATCGCTATATCTTTCCTTGAATGCTTCCTCGTTGAATCCGTCTCTAAATTCTTCAACGATTTCGTAGCACGTATTCTGTACACAAATCATCGCGTCCACCCACTTTCATTTCCTTATCTTAAATTATAACGGATTGTCCATTAATTACTATGAAAAATTACAATAAGAGATGGTCACCCTAACAAATAGGGGGTGTTTATGTTGAATAAAATAATCCTGGGTACAACTGTATTAAGTATCACACTAATCGGAACAGCCTGTAATGGAATAGACACGGCCAATGAAGAAATGTTTCATGATAACGGAAACACCATCAATGTAAGTGACCGGGAAGACCTGTATAACGAAAATAACTGGACCAAAAAAGGTGCTCATCGCGGGGAAAGCTTCGGTTATGTCCGACAGCAAAAGAGCCCTACCGGTGGCCAAAATATTTCAACGAAGGATATGTACAGTATCAATCGTGAACAGGTCGCGGACAGTATCAGTAAAATGAGTGTCTCCCTTCCCGATGTTAAAGACTGCTCCACTCTCGTCACAGACGAAGAAGTGCTTGTCTCCTATATTACAGATAAAAAGGATAAAGACGGTCGCTTTGAAGTAGCCGATCAAGTAAAGAAAACAGCCATGTCTGTCATCCCACGATGGTACCATGTTTATGTAACAGATGACAAAAGCTTGATGCGTAATGTCGAAAACCTTGCCCAAATGGATAGTGATAGTGATAACGTCAACACAGCCATTGATGACACGATTAACCTTATGCTACAAGACTCTCCCCAAGGGAAAAATGTAGACTCAGGTGAAAATGCAAATGGTGAAATGACATCAGATCAATACGAGATGCGTGACGACGACACCCACAAAATCAATATGGACCGTCAAAAACGCAACGACTATACTGATACGGATAAAATGATGGACTAACAGAAAAGCGGAGACGGCTTGGTCAGGCCCGACAAGCACAACTGGGAAATCCCAAAAGGCGCCTTTTGCCTTATGGGATTTTTCAGTTGTGACCTCGAGGGACTAGCCGCCGGAGCTCGACAACAAGAAAAGCGGAGACGGCTTAGTAAGGCCAGCTCCGCCTTTTTCTTCTGCTACAAAAAGGACTGACTGTTAGAGAGCTTCTCCTTCAAGTCAGTCCTTTACTATTATGTGAAATTAGGCTTTTTGAACTTCTTGCTCACCTTTTGCCTGCTTTGCTTTTGCAGCTGCGTTCACTTGCTCGTCTGCATGATAAGAAGAACGAACAAGAGGACCCGCTTCACAGTGACTGAAGCCTTTTTCCATCGCTGCTTCACGCAATTCAGCAAATTCATCAGGGTGATAATATTTTTGAACTTTCAAGTGTTTCTTGGAAGGTTGCAGGTATTGACCTAATGTCACGATATCGACATGGTGTGCACGCAAGTCATCCATCGTTTCAAGAATTTCTTCCTTCGTTTCTCCAAGTCCAACCATGATACTAGATTTTGTCGGGATATCAGGATTTAATTCTTTTGCACGACGTAGGAATTCCAGAGTACGATCGTAAGTGGCACGGGCACGAACCCTTGGAGTCAAGCGGCGAACAGTTTCGACATTGTAGTTCATAATGTCTGGCTTCGCATCCATTAGTGTCTTAATGTTATCGAAAATCCCACCCATATCTGAAGGTAATACTTCGATCGATGTGAATGGACTTTTACGACGAATGGCACGAACCGTTTCAGCAAAGACCTGAGAACCACCGTCTTTTAAGTCATCACGAGCAACAGCCGTAATCACGACATGCTTTAGATTCATCATTTGTACAGAATCGGCCACGCGTTCCGGTTCTTTCAAATCTAATTCAGTCGGAAGGCCTGTTTTCACAGCACAAAAACGACATGCACGTGTACAAATATCTCCGAGAATCATGAATGTAGCTGTACGTCTAGTTCCCCAGCACTCATGAATATTAGGACAACGAGCCTCTTCACATACTGTGTGAAGGTTGTTTTCACGCATCATCTTTTTTAAGCCCATATAGTTATCGTTCGTATTTAGCTTAATTTTAAGCCAATCCGGTTTACGAATGTGTTCATCTTTCTTGCTCATACCCCTCATCTCCAATCCTAAATATTCTGACTTAGGCAAAGAGTGAAACGCTATCTTGATCGTTCATCTTATGTAAATAAAGCCATCATCAATATACTTCTTTTGTCACTTTATCATACTAAAAAAGTGAAAACAAGCATGTGTTACCCTATTACCATTTATTGATGATTATGAATCCTTGAGAACGATACAAACTACTAATAGGTCCCTAAAAATGGAGTGATTATTTTGTACAAACGATTGGTCTTTACCCTTGTTGCATTTTTCATGTTTGCAAGTCCCTCTCTCTCCAGCGCAGCAGAAACGCTGACAGATGAAGAGATTCACACAAAACGTATGGAACTATTCCAAAAAAGTGAGGCCCTGACCCAAATCCCCTGGTACTACTTAGCCGCAATCGATCAATACGAGCGTAGTCTCAGCTTTGCCCGTAAGGACAGGGATAAGCCATCTTCTCTTATATCAATTTATATGGAGTCTGAAAAATGGGTCGGTCCTCTAAATCCTAACACTGAAGATGACAATCCTGAAACGATTGCTCTATTCGGCGGAATCGGTCGAGATGGGAACCTTGATGGAAAAGCGAGCCTGAAGAGTGATGAAGACATTCTTGCTGCCTTAACAGACTACATCTTGGGATATGGCATTGATCGGGACAACTTTAAGCTTGCCCTCTGGGACTATTACAAGCGTGATAAAACTGTCAGCATCATAATGGGAAATGCTAAAATATATAAACAGTACGGAACGATTCATTTAAATAAGAAAGCCTTCCCACTCCCATTGCGATTCAATTACAGCTACCGAAACACTTGGGGTGATGCCCGTGGATGGGGCGGAAGACGCATTCATGAAGGGACGGACCTATTTGCGGATTACGGGGTCCCTGTAAGGGCTACATCTTATGGAATCATTGAGATGAAGGGTTGGAACCGTTATGGAGGCTGGCGGATCGGGATACGTGACATCAATAATACGTATCATTACTTCGCCCACTTGAGTGGTTTCGCTAAAGATCTTCAAGTAGGACAAGTCGTTGAACCTGGCATGATGATCGGCGGTGTTGGAAGCTCTGGATATGGACCTCCTGGAACTTCGGGGAAATTCCCCCCTCACTTACATTACGGTATGTATAAGGATAATGGTTTGACGGAATGGTCCTTTGATCCCTATCCTCATTTAAGGATGTGGGAGCGTCAGGAACGAATCGAAAACAAGAAGCACTAAAAAAGCAGACAATGGAGACCCATCGTCTGCTTCTTCCTTTTATACTTGTTTCTTTGACTTGGAAACAGCGTTCATGATACTAGCTGCTAATCCACCCCAGATGATGACCATACCTACAACCATCATTGCAATCGCGCTACCACTCATGTTAGCTTACCTCCTTATAGCTTTCAGCATCTGTTTTTGCATGCCAGCGTTTAAATCCGAATGCTACCCCTATCAGGATCGCAAAGGCTGCCACAAACCATCCACTGTAAAGCACGAAAGTATCAGAATAGCCTCCGTAGTTTCCAGTTTCGTTGTCAAATTCTTTAAGTAAGTTCATTTTGAATAAACCGAACATCATCCAACCTAGGACGATTGGTGTGATGACTCCCAAACATACTTTCCACCAAGCTCCAAGCTGAATATCTGAGATACCATTGGCATGGGATTGGAATGTTCCAAGTTTGCGCAGGAACCATGCAACCACTAATACTTCCACTAATCCTACAAACGCTACTCCAAATTGGTTGATGAAGTAATCCGCTACATCCAGGAACAATAGTCCTCCCTGAGTTGCAAAAAGGATAGAGATGACAGCTGAAAGTCCGCCACCGAATATAACGGCTTTGTTACGGGAGATCCCGAACTTCTCTGAAACAGCTGCTACATACGTTTCAGATATCGAAATTAACGATGACAAACCGGCAAGGACAAGGGAAGCAAAGAATAAGAATCCAAATACTTCGTTGAATGCTGGAAATTCGTTAATGATTTGAGGGAATACAACAAAGGCTAATCCAACGCCACCACTCACAACATCCTGCACTGCAACACCTTGAGATTGTGCCATGAACCCTAACGCCGCAAATACACCGATACCTGCTAATAATTCAAAGCCGGAATTACTGAAACCTGTGATAAATGCATTATTCGTAATATCCGATTTTTTAGGCAGATAACTTGAGTACGTAATCATGATGGCAAAGGCAATGGATAAACTAAAGAATATCTGTCCATATGCTGCCACCCATACGCCGGGATCAGCAATTTTACTGAAGTCTGGTTTGAAGAATGCGTCTAGCCCCTCCATCGCACCAGGTAAAGTTAAAGCGCGAACAACAATAATTAAAAATAAAATGACAAGTGCTGGAATAAAGATTTTATTCGCTACTTCGATCCCTTTCTTAACTCCTTTGAAGAGGATTCCAAGCGTAACGGCCCATACGATGACTAGCGGAATGAAGACACCAGGAACCACGCTGCCTGTTTGACCCGGGTCAACAGAAAGGTTCAAATAGTCGCTGAACAAAAATGTTTCTGTATCTGTTCCCCACCCTAAATTGAATGAAAACACACTATACGACATCGCCCAGGCGATAATGACGGCATAGTAGGTTGAAATGACAAAGGCAATTAATACTTGCCACCAGCCAAGCCATTCGGTTTTCTTATTAAGACGGAAATAAGATAACGGTGCTGAACCACGGAACTTATGACCAATTGTGAATTCAAGTACTAATAATGGAATACCTGCTGTTAGAAGAGCGAATAAATAAGGAATAAAGAATGCTCCACCACCATTTTCATACGCTACTGCTGGAAAACGCCAAATGTTTCCGAGTCCGATTGCCGAGCCGACAGCAGCTAGAATAAATCCTGCTCGTGTACCAAATTGTGCACGTTTCTCCATTTTGTTCCCCCCTAGTTCTTTCCAACTACCTTTTAAGGTATTTGAAATTTTTATATTTTCAGATTATTTTAATCTAAAGTCAGTATAGCTAGTTCTTGGACAATTGTCAAAGCTTTATTTTAACGTTACATACAGAAATTCAAAAAAGGAATACCGGTACTATATCACCATAAGAATTTTGTCGAATCATGAAGACTCAGGGGGACAAAGGTTCAGAAGATTTTTTAATGATTCTTCACTTTGAGCTCCATAAAAAAACCCAGGAGCAAAAATATCTCCTGGGTTTCGTGTGCTCTTATTCAGTTGGAGCCGGCTTTGCTTTTTCACCAAATAGCAAGGCGAATGCAACGATCAGAATAATCACAACTGCTAATCCAAGCAGTGTACTTCCAGTGAATCCTAATACAAGGTATCCAATGGAAGCCACCACAGCACCTATGATGGCATATGGTAACTGCGTGATCACGTGATCAATATGATTGCTTCCTGCTCCTGTAGAAGAAAGAATGGTTGTATCCGAAATCGGTGAACAATGGTCACCCAGAACGGACCCGGCTAAAACGGCAGCCATTGCAGGAAGTAAGATACTTACATCTGTTGCTGCGGCGATTTCCCCAGCAATCGGAAGCAGGATTCCGAATGATCCCCAAGATGTACCTGTAGAGAAAGCCATGATTCCCGCTACCAGGAATAAAATGACCGGCAATGCCTGCATCGGAAGGCTAGACTGTTCAACCAGTCCAGCAAGATACGTACCTGTTTGCAATTGGTCGATTAGTGTCACAATCGTCCAGGCAAAGATGAGTATATATACCGCTGGAAGCATTGACTTGATTCCTTCTACGACAGCTGTACCAATGGCTCCCGCTCCAATTCCATTCAAGCTGACTTGACGAAGGAAGAAGATCAGAGCAACTAGAAGACCGAATAAACCACCGTACAATAATGATTTAGTCACATCCGTATTTTCAAAAATCGGCAATATGTCGAATGAGCCCACTTCTTGATACCCCGTCCACAGCATCATAGAAACTGTGCCGATCACAAGTGCAACAATCGGCCAGACAAGATCTCCAACAGTACCTTTTGAACTGACAGGAAGATCATTTTTCAATTCTCCAGGGATCTCTTTATCAGGGTCATAAAGCGCTCCTGTTTCAATTGCTCTGACTTCGTGTTCCTTCATTTTCCCAAAGTCCAATCCTTTATAGGCAACCATGATGACGAGTAAGACAGCCGCCCATACATAAAGATTCATTGGAATCATTTGGATGAAGGCTGAAAACGCTGTGTATTCCGTGATACTGTGTGTAGCCAGAATCGAACCAATGATCCCGATAATATATGCTCCCCAGCTTGAAATCGGTGAAACGACACAGATAGGTGCAGAAGTCGAGTCAATGATATAGGCAAGCTTTGCACGTGAGATTCTATGACGGTCTGTAATCGGTCTTGAAACCTGTCCAACCGCAAGGGCGTTAAAATAGTCATCAATAAAAATTATGATACCTAGAACAGCAGCAAGAAGCTGTGCGCCTTGTCTTGTCTTTACACGCTTCATCGCCCATTCCCCGAATGCCCGGCTACCGCCTGAAATGTTAACAAATGCAGTAATGACACCAAGAATAAGTAAGAAGAATATGATATAGACATTCCAAGTATTAAGTGCTCCATCTGCGACAAAGATGCCTTTAAAGGCGTCCCACATAAAGTTGAATGTTTTCGTAATTGAGAAATCCGCCAGTAAAAAGGCAGAAGCGACAATTCCTACTCCTAATGAAAGTAGAACCCGTCTTGTGAGTATAACCATAAGTATGGCTAAAAGGGGTGGTAATAGTGAGTAAATCGTGTTTTCCATTGTGTCCTCCTCCTAATTGATAGGGGGGAACAAACGTAGCATGATAGAGGATAATAAAAAAAGGCAACGATAGAGTAACTATCATTACCTTTATAAGTAATGTATGTGCTCCATCACGATCTGTAGCTCCCCATTATAGAGATTGCCCTATAATGACAGTGTTATCCTTTTTCAAGATAACCCCAGCAAATACACAGTTGACATGTTTATTTACTTCGGCAAAAGTTCCCTTTCGTCTGTTCTCTACGTTGTCATCCTCAAACAGATTACTCTTGAACCCTGCGCCTCTACCCCATCGGACTGATGATGTGGTGTTTTATAAAATTTTCTTTATTAATATAACAAACTATTATTCTTTTGACAACTTTTTTCCCGAACTAATTTGTGGGAAATTCAATGGAAGGTTGGGAATCTCCCCCTCCGTTATTATAAAATTGAGGCACATCCAGATGAACTGTTCCCATGGCAACCAGAATATCCTGTTTAATGGTTTCTGTTTTCGTTGCAAAAGGAATGATGATTTGCACATTTACTTCAAGCTCCACAAATACTTTTACAACAGCATTATTAATACCAAACTGTTCTACGGTCGTTTTCACATCTGAACGGACATCACCGATGGAGTGGAACTGGATAGGTATCTTCGGTCCTAAGTTACCGAGCAGCACGTTGTTGGTTGCTTGCCCTAGTGGAACCGAATAGGTGATACCTTTTGATGCTTTTGATTTCGACTTATCGATTTCAACTTCAGTGATGAATTCAAGATTTTCTATATTGCCTTCCTCTGCTTCTTGGAGGTTTTGCTGTACTAAATTCGTAATCTCTGCCTGAACCCGATTGATCGTCTGGGTATTGTATTTAAAGGAAACGATGTCACCATCTGAGTTTTTCACTTCTTCCGTTATATCTGCAATATCAAGAACGTCAGCAATTTTCTTGTTAATCGCTTTATTGATAACCAAGGTTCCGATTCTGCTTGTTTGCGTTTCTGCATAAGCAAGAAGCGTAGGCTTCAACCCTTTGTTAATGATCCACAATCCAAATCCAGTCGAAATCATAAAAAAGAGAAACGTAATGATCATAACATATCGAAAAGGCAGCGGCCCTCCTCTTCGGGGTTTGTGCGTTTTAAACTTTGACAAAAAAATCCCCCCTTACAAGCTATTTGTATGCACAGTAAGAGGGGTTTAACGCAAATATTTATTTAATTTTAAGCGATTGAGGTTCATAATCAGGGTCGAATCCCGTTATCATCTTGTCTAATTGTTTGCTTAGATCCAGGGGATAAGGACATTTTAACTCCTCACCATTTTCTTCGATAATCCGGATAACCGGTCGATCTGTTACCCCTTTATTTTGATCGGTGACAATTCCTTTTCGGCCATCGTTCAAATCGACTATCATCCCGGTCGGATAGATCGCAACCGAAGACCTGAAAGCTTCAATTACATGTGCATCGAAAAGCGTGCCAGAGCCAGCATACAATACCTCAAGTGCTTGATGGGGAAGCATAGCTTTCCGATATACACGGTTGGATGTCATAGCGTCGAACACATCAGCCACTGCAATAATCTTTGCAAATGGATGAATATCTTCACCTTTGATTCCCCGAGGATATCCGGATCCATTCAACCTCTCGTGATGTTGATAGGCACAATGGGCAATAACCAAGGGTACTGAATGAAGCTTCCTCAGAATTTCAAAGCCGTGTTCCGAGTGCTTCTTAATTTCATTGAACTCTTCTTCTGTAAGCTTACCTGGTTTCAAAAGGACATCCTCCGATACCAGCATCTTACCGATATCATGCAGAATCGCCCCTACCCCCAGCTGTTCCAATTGTTTCGGAGACAGTTTCAGTTCGAGACCAACGGAAAGTGTATAGAGTGTTACATTAAATGAATGATGAAATATATAGGAATCGTATGCAAATACATCTGTCAAAATCGTAAGGAGATCTTGGTTTGCCTTTACTTCAGACAAGACCACCTCGATTACCTGCTTCAATTGCTTGGCACTATCCTCGATCACGAGCAGATTGGGCTGGGACTTCGATGCGCTTAATTGATTAAAGGCCTTCTCGATATGCAAAACAGCATGTTGTCTCACTTTATTTGAAATGGTTCCCTTCACATGGATTCCACTAGAAAGCGAGTCTTCAATATAGACATACTGAATACTAAGCTCCTGCAATCTATAAATCATGCGTTCGGTTATCGGCACGTTATCGTGTATTAAAGCTTGACCTTTCATATTATATACCGTTGTAGCTAGAACCATGCCGGGTTTTAACGCCCTCGTTGATATAAGCCTCATAGAATTCTCCTATGTAATTCTTTCATTTTTCGACAAAATTTCCTAGTATCTCCATTATAAAGGAATAAAACGATCTTGCAAGATGCATTTCGTTATTTATTCATTAAAGAATAATGCAATGTTACAAGGAGAATATGAATGGAAATTGAGTTGTTCCCACTATTACAAAACAAAGAACCAGCCTCCATTCAATTAAGCAACTGGTCCTTTCCAACTTATTTATATCATTTTCACTAGAGCATCCCGGCCGATCATACCCGTATGGATGCCTCGATTGGCTGCTTCATAGGTAATGGACTCCAAGGGGGAATCGAGAAGCTGATCAATCGTTTTCACGCCAACAGCTCTTCCTGCAATAATTCCCCTGTCCTTTAACTTTTCATTAAGCAACGCTACATCAAGTGCTCCACACATTATATATCCATTTTCACTCGTCACAACGAGCAAATTTGTTTTCGGCAGTTCAACAGATATGGCTGTAAAAGTATGTCCCTGAATGGTAATTGGAGATAAATGCATCATGTGTCATCGCTCCCTTCATTCATATGTATGAAGGGGATCGGAAAACGGTGATTCCTCTACTGCTTTAATTTCCACTGAAGAATATCTCGTAAAAACTCAGGCATAAAGTACTTTTTTTCCAATCGTTTAAGATCGGGAAAGAAGTGACCGAAAGTGAACATATCCGGTAAGGCAAGCTTGTACACCTTTTCAGGTACAATGGGCTTGTGGTCAATTAAGACTTCATGGCCCTCCCATTGAATATTCGTGTACACAAACGTCCCCATCACTTTCCCTCTGAAACCTAATCCTTTCACTTGAAGATGTGGCCACTCTTCATTCCATGTTTGTTTAATGATTTCCTTTAACTCCGCCCCCTTCATAGTGATGAGGCATGGATTGATAGGGTGAGGAAGAATCCGGTGCAAGTCTTGCTTTGTCACTACTCCTTCTTCTAGCCCATCCAAGAGCAGTCCTGAATTTAGAAAGGCACAATCTGACCCGCACCACGCTGCAAGGGCATCACATAACATTTTCGGAAGCGGGGAGGGTTGAAACCAGTCAACAGGTAAGTGTGTCTTTAACCGGGTCACTTCCTGATTTAATAATTCCTCGCCCTCTTGAAACCATTGTGCACACTCCTCGTCCTCTTTTTCCACGTATGGCAATTCCTCTTGCACATACAGATGTGCTTTTTTGTCCATGATTTTTCTCGTGGCAACGTCAAGCTCAATCACCATATGTCCGACAAAGTGGCCATATTTCCCTGCAGCTCCGAGCATGGTGCCATTCATTTCTTTCCCCTGGTGCAATACATGATGGGTATGTGCGCCAAGAATAACGTCGATCTCCGGGAATTGGCTTGCAATCAGCTCGTCATCTCTTATACCTAAATGCGAAAGAAGAATAATCATATCGACGTGGGGGTGAAGATCTTGAACTAATTTCTCAAGTTCTTCCATTGGAGATGTGATATTCCACCCGAGTGCTTCATAAAATGGCTTGAAATAAGCCGTTAATCCCAATACCCCGATTTTTATCCCGCTATTCGTTTGATAGATATGGTGCGTTTTCACCCAACTAGGAAGCTTCAATGAGCGATCTAGTAGATTCCCTACAATGACGTGAAATTCAGCGTCGTCATAAAGACTATTCAGATCATCATAGTCCAATGTGATTCCTTCGTTGTTGCCAATCGTGACAGCGTCAAATCCAACTTCATTTAATAATTTAATATTTCCTTTTCCTAACGTCGCTTCACTTAAAGGGTGCCAGCGGTCTACGTGATCCCCGATATCAAATAGATAAACAGACTCACCTTCGCCTTCATGCCACTGCTTCCTCATTTTCAAAAAATTCCTAATTCTTGACCAATGCTCTAAATGACTGTGAAGATCATTTGTATGATAAATATGAATAGTTTCTCTCATTACTCGTTCACTCCTATTGGAGGTATATTATCCCGTTATCCCCTGGTATATCAATCGAATTCCCAATAATATTAATATCATGCGGAGTACACTTACCAATACTTTCGATTCAAGCTTTGTATTTAAATAAGCTCCGAACTTTGCCCCGATCCAGGCTCCTGGAATGAGGGCAAGAGCATACAACCACTTCACATTCCCGAACATGACATGTGTGCCCGAACTGACCAAAGCAGAGAGAAAAATCATAAACATGGATGTCGCAACGGCTACATGCGGTGGGAATAAAAAGATCAAGATCATGGCAGGTACCATCAATGATCCTCCCCCAATGCCGAATAAGCCAGAGGTAAATCCTACAATAAATGCAATGGATACTCCTAATAGAGGAGGATACCCATAACGAAAGGTATCTCCACTTGGATCGGTGAATTCCCTTTGAAAGGAAGCGTTCTTGAATTTTTCGATTGGTTTTATTTTGTTTCGGATCATTAGAATGATGGCGATCAGTATCATAAAGATACCAAAATAAAGATTAAAGCTTTCCATATTTAAACCTTTGTTCACCCATGCTCCGAGTATGGAACCAGGTCCGCTGCCTGCAAAGAATATCAAGCCGCTTTTATAATCGACCGTTTTATGCTTTAAATAGGCGAGTGTCGATGATAACCCTGTGAAAATCATTATGACTAATGAAGTACCTACTGCTGTCTGAGGGGTCATTCCTTCTATAAAGCCTGTATATGACCCAAAATAGATCAGGGCCGGGACAATGATGACGCCCCCTCCTAAACCAACAAGGGCTCCTATTGCGCCTGCAAAAAGTCCAATTGATAGAAGAACAATCCATTCCATCGATCTTTCATCTCCTGTCAGCTAAAATAAATCTAGTTGCTTCGGTGCGAGTCCTTCATATTCAATCCCCAATAATTCGATCAACTCTTTCGCATTATCAGCGGCGTCTCCACCAGAATTATTATTAAATAAAATATAAAGATCCTTAGAACGTTCGTGCAATTGATGAATATGTGGAATCCATTCCTCAAGTTCGGCACGATTATAACGATACAAATAGCGGACCTCTCTCCAGTCTTCACCATTTGGTTTGTTCCATCCATACAGATTCCTTCCGTGAAAACGAATAAGTGTCGCTTGCCTTTCAGTGGCTTCCAACACCCGGGGCACAGATCCATCGCCTGCTTGGGGTTCATCACAAATGCTATGGATCCATTCTTCCTTTTCCATAAAGGCTAACGTTTTGTCCCGAAATTGTGGTCTGAACCAGCTTTGATGTCGGAACTCAAGCGCTAGTGGAAGTCCTTTCAACTGCTCCCTGCAGTACCGGATATAGTCGACATTCTCCTTTTTACACTCGTACCATGGGGGAAATTGAAGAAGTACCATCGCTAATTTCCCTCCGTCTACATATGGAGCTAGAGATTCCTTAAAGGCTTTGAACATCTCTTCCTTTGTTTCGAAAGGGATTTCCCCTCTCTGATGTCCGGTCATCCCTTGATAAGCTTTTACAATGAATTTAAAGCCCTCTGGTGTTTCTTTCACCCATTTTTCAGCATTTCGAATAGGCTGGACGGCATAGAATGTCGTGTCCACCTCTACGATTGGAAAATGTGCTCCGTACTCTTTTAATTTATCTCTGGGGGACACATTCTTATAGAGAGTGTCATGATCTCCCCAGCCCGTAACGCCTATGTATATCATCCGCATTCACCTGCTTTATTAGAACATGTCCATTTTATCATATGAGAAATGGAAATTCTTATGTTTGAATTGATTGAGGAAAGAATCATAGTCATTTATTCCGAATAGAAAAAAACTCCCCTGATGAATCCATCAAGGGAGTTTGAGTTATATGATTAACCGATTGAACCTTCCATTTCGAACTTGATCAGACGGTTCATTTCAACTGCGTATTCCATTGGAAGTTCTTTCGTAAATGGTTCGATGAAGCCCATTACGATCATTTCTGTTGCTTCTACCTCTGAAATACCACGGCTCATAAGATAGAATAATTGTTCTTCAGATACTTTCGATACCTTCGCTTCGTGTTCTAACGAGATGTTATCGTTAAGAATTTCATTATAAGGAATTGTATCAGAAGTAGACTGGTTATCCATGATTAGTGTGTCACACTCAATATTTGAGCGCGCACCTTCCGCTTTACGGCCAAAGTGTACAATTCCACGGTACGTTACTTTACCACCATGTTTGGAGATGGATTTAGAAACGATCGTAGAAGAAGTATTCGGTGCCAGGTGAATCATTTTCGCTCCGGCATCCTGATGCTGACCTTTACCCGCAAGTGCAATGGATAGTGTCATACCACGAGCGCCTTCACCTTTAAGAATAACAGCTGGGTATTTCATCGTTAGTTTCGAACCGATGTTTCCATCTACCCATTCCATTGTTGCATTCGCTTCACAAACCGCACGCTTCGTAACCAGGTTGAACACGTTGTTAGCCCAGTTTTGAATCGTCGTATAACGGCAGTACGCATCTTTCTTGATGATGATTTCAACAACAGCTGAGTGAAGTGAATTCGTTGTGTAAACCGGTGCCGTACAACCTTCAACATAATGAACGCTTGCGCCTTCATCGACGATGATTAGTGTACGTTCGAATTGACCCATGTTTTCCGAGTTAATACGGAAGTATGCTTGAAGTGGTGTATCCACTTTAATTCCTTTTGGAACGTAGATGAAAGATCCACCGGACCAAACAGCCGAGTTCAGGGCAGAGAACTTGTTATCCGTAGGAGGAATAACCTTCCCAAAGTGCTCACGGAACAGTTCTTCATTTTCTTTAAGAGCAGAATCTGTATCTTTGAAAACGATTCCCATATCTTCAAGATCTGATTGCATGTTGTGGTATACAACTTCTGATTCATACTGTGCAGAAACCCCTGCAAGATATTTTTGCTCTGCTTCTGGAATACCTAATTTATCAAACGTTTGTTTGATTTCTTCAGGCACTTCATCCCAGCTGCGCTCTGACTTTTCTGATGGCTTCACATAGTATGTGATTTCATCAAAGTTCAGTTCCTGCATATCTCCGCCCCATTGAGGCATAGGCATATTATAGAAATGCTCAAGTGACTTCAAACGGAAATCAAGCATCCACTTAGGCTCATCTTTCATACGAGAAATTTCTTCTACGATTTCTCTCGTTAAACCACGTTTAGAACGGAAAATAGATACGTCTTTATCACTAAAACCGTATTTGTAGTCTCCGATCTCTGGCATCTTCTTAGCCATGTTGATTCCTCCATTCATAAATAGAGTTGGAGAAGAGCTTATTCCTGCTCTCCTTCTTGAACTCCTTTTTCCATCGCTTTCCACGCCAATGTCGCACATTTAATACGTGCCGGGAATTTAGCGACTCCTTGTAATGCTTCTATATCTCCCAAATCTACATCGTCGTCATAATCATTGCCTTGCATCATATCAGAGAAGATTTTGGAAAGCTTAAGGGCTTTTTCAATATCCTTTCCCTTAACAGCCTGTGTCATCATAGACGCAGAAGCCATGGAGATCGAACAACCTTCTCCGTCAAACTTCGCGTCAGAAACGACACCATCTTCAACCTTCAACGTCAGGTGTATGCGATCTCCACACGTAGGGTTATTCATATCGATGGTAAAGCTACCATCCTCTAAAGAACCTTTGTTACGTGGATTCTTATAATGATCCATGATGACTTGTCGATATAACTGATCTAAATTATTAAAAGACATCGCTGAAAAACTCCTTTGTCTTCACTAGGCCAGCAACAAGTTTATCAATATCTTCTTCTGTATTGTAAAGGTAGAAGCTGGCACGTGCTGTTGCAGAAACGTTTAACCACTTCATAAGCGGTTGTGCACAATGGTGACCTGCGCGAACGGCAATCCCTTCAGCGTCAAGCACGGTAGCCACATCATGCGGATGAACATCATCAATATTGAATGTAACAAGGCCCGCACGACTTCCCGGATCACGGGGTCCGAAGATTTTCATGCCTTCTACTTCATTCATTTTATCCAATGCGTACGCCGCAAGTTTATGTTCATGTGCTTCAATATTATGAAGACCCACTTGCTCAAGGAAATCAATCGCTGCTCCAAGACCGATGGCACCTGCAATGATAGGTGTGCCTCCTTCAAATTTCCACGGAAGCTCTTTCCAGGTGGATTCCTGAAGCCCGACAAAGTCGATCATTTCTCCACCAAATTCTACCGGTTCCATTTTGTTGAGAAGCTTTTTCTTACCGTAAAGTACTCCGATTCCTGTAGGGCCAACCATTTTATGACCGGAAAAGGCAAAGAAATCACAATCAAGGTCCTGCACATCAACTTTCATATGTGGAGCGGCTTGCGCCCCGTCTACGACCATGACTGCATCATTTTCATGAGCAATCTTTGTGATTTCCTTGATTGGATTCATCGTACCGAGTACGTTTGAAACCATCATAATCGAAACGATTTTCGTTTGAGTTGTAACCGTTGCTCTTACATCTTCAATTGCTATTGTTCCATCTTCTTGAAGAGGAACATATTTCAACGTCGCTCCGGTTTCTTTGGCTAACTGCTGCCAAGGGATGATGTTGCTGTGATGCTCCATATGGGTAATCACAATTTCGTCCCCTTCTGACAGGTTCGCACGACCGTAGCTTGCAGCAACTGTATTGATTGCTGTTGTCGTACCACGGGTAAAGATCACCTCTTGAGTACTGGAAGCGTTTATGAAATTACGGACCTTTTCACGGGCACCTTCATATCCATCTGTCGCTCTCGTTCCAAGAGTGTGAACGCCACGGTGAACATTTGAGTTATATCCACGATAATAATCGTTCATCGCTTCAATAACGGAAACTGGCTTTTGTGAGGTTGCGGCACTGTCAAGATAAACCAGTGGATGGCCATTTACTTCCTGGTCGAGAATCGGAAATTGTTTACGAATCTCTTTTACATCCATTAGTTTACTTTCCTTTCAATTACCTCAACAAGTTGCTTCTTAACTCCTTCAATCGGTAACTGCTTAACCACTGGAGCTAAGAATCCGTGAATCACCAGACGTTCTGCTTCATGCTGTGGAATCCCACGGCTCATTAGATAATAAAGTTGTAGTGGATCCACACGACCTACTGACGCAGCGTGACCTGCTGTTACGTCATCTTCATCAATAAGAAGAATCGGGTTCGCATCTCCTCGTGCTTTCTCACTAAGCATTAATACGCGCGACTCCTGCTCTGCATTCGACTTAGATGCACCATGCTCAATCTTACCTATACCGTTGAAGATGGAAGACGCTTCGTCTTTCATCACTCCATGCTTAAGAATGTACCCTTCAGAGTTCTTACCGAAGTGAACGACTTTTGTCGTGAAGTTTTGTTTCTGCTTGCCACGTCCAACAACAACCGTTTTCGTATCACCATATGAGCCATCACCCATAAGGTTAGTTACGTTTTCTGAAACAGTGTCTCCATCGTTCATTAATCCTAAAGCCCACTCAATGCGAGAGTCTCTAGCAGCTACACCGCGACGGTTCACATATGTCGTCAATCCGCTTGCCAGGTTATCCACTGCACCGTATGCTACTTTCGCATTATCTTTTGCCAGTACTTCCGTTACGATGTTGTATACACCATCTTCTACATCTGTTGTAGAGATATAGTTTTCAACATAAGTGACAGAGCTATTGTCTTCAGCAACAACTAATACGTGATTGAACATGGCAACTTCAGCATTGTCATGAACATATACTGCTTGAATCGGTTGAGTCAATTCCACGTTTTTCGGAATGTAAAGGAATGCCCCTCCATTCATTAATGCTGCATGAAGAGCCGTAAGCTTATGCTCATCAGTTTTTACACCTTCAGTCATGAAATACTTTTGAACAAGCTCACTATGCTCTTTCACAGCTGTAAAGATATCCGTAAAAATAACACCATTGTCTTTTAATTCATTTGAAAGAGAAAGAAAAGCAGGTGTGTTATTTCGTTGGATATAAAGACTTTGGTCTTTGTCTTCTAAATCGACTAATGCTTTCGCTTCTTCTGGCAGCTCACTCAATGAAGAAAACGTATCACTTTCCACCGTATGCTTTTGGAATTGAGTAAAATTCCAATTAGTGATTTTCGTTTTATCAGCAACTGGAAGGCTAAGATCCTTTACTTTATCAAAGGCATCTATACGAAGGGTTGTTAACCATTCTGGCTCTCCAAGTTGTTTCGAGTAGGAGCTGACATAGTCCTGATCTACTGGTAGTTTCGTTTCTACAGTCATTTTCATCCCCCTAACACTTACGCTTCTTGGCCAACAGTTTCGTCTTTGATTCCTAACTCTTCTTTAATCCAGTCATATCCTTCTGCTTCAAGGCGTTGAGCTAATTCTTTTCCGCCTGACTTCACGATGCGTCCTTGCATCATGACGTGAACATGATCAGGAGTGATGTAGTTAAGAAGACGCTGATAGTGAGTGATGATTAGGCAACCGAAATCTTCCCCACGCATTTTGTTGATTCCTTTAGAAACAACTTTAAGAGCATCGATATCAAGACCTGAATCAATCTCGTCAAGGATAGCGATTTTAGGTTGAATCATCATTAGTTGAAGGATTTCATTACGTTTTTTCTCTCCGCCTGAGAATCCTTCGTTTAGGTAACGCTGAGCCATATCCGGGTCCATCTCAAGGTATTCCATTTCAGAATCCATTTTGCGGATGAATTTCATAAGCGAAATTTCTTCGCCTTCCTCGCGACGGCTGTTGATTGCAGAACGTAAGAAGTCCGCGTTCGTTACACCATTGATTTCACTTGGGTACTGCATTGCAAGGAATAGACCTACGCGAGCGCGCTCATCAACTTCCATTTCAAGAACATCTTCCCCATCAAACGTGATGCTTCCCTTTGTCACTTCATACTTTGGATGACCCATGATAGCAGAAGATAAAGTTGATTTACCTGTACCATTTGGTCCCATTACTGCGTGGATTTCTCCACCTTTAATTTCAAGGTTAACCCCTTTCAGGATTTCCTTTCCTTCAATCTCAACATGAAGATCTTTAATTGTTAAAGTAGAACCTGCCATGTGTATTTACCTCCGTGACTTTATAATGAATTTAAGAATTAAATTCTTTAATCATTCTCAATTTATTCTCATTACAATCTTATAACAAATAAAAGCTATTATCAACTTTTTCAGGTTATCCAGATCGTCATACCCTTACATTAGAAGCCCTTCCTAGTGTCGGCCTAAACAGGTGGAAAAATGTAGCTTGCCGCTGAGCTATTTTAGTAAGGACATTTTCGTAACTCTGTTGCTTTGTTTTTAAAAATTCAAGTGTCCATTCCAAGGGCGTTTCCAGCTGAATTCATGGACTCGTCAATTCTATAAAATAAAAAAACCAGTGCATCTTCTACACTGGTTTCCTTTTTTCTTCCTTATTATATATTAGCGTGCACCTTGCGATCAAGTGCCGCAATCATTCTTCTGCTTTCCTTATAATCCTGCTCTCTTTTCTTCTCTACTTGCATTCTGACTTCATGCTTTCGTTTGTACACCTCATAACCAATCCCATGGGCTCCATACATTGCTTTCTCCATTTCACTTGTGTACGAGATACTCTCAAGAGAGTCGATAATAAATCATTCCTTTCAGGTTTTTAATTACTTTACAACTATACTACCCCCTGGTTCACAAGACAAAACCGGTATTTTCCCATTTTTTCTTGAATTCTTCTTTCCGTGATGACACCAAGGGTTTATTATTAAGTTTTCACAAAATTCCGCCATTATACTACCAATTACTAGTGTGTTAGTGAGATTTTATAAATCCAAATGTATATTTATTATTAAAGGTGTGAACTTCCCAATAAAAAAGAGAAGGATTTCTCCCTCTCAATTCGACTGACTATTGCTTTAGTTGATTCAAATCCTGCATCGATTGTTGAACCAGTGTAACGGCCTGGCTCATGACCGCCCCTCCACCGAATGCAGCTGTTACGCCGATAGCTTCAAGGATTTCTTCTTCAGAGCACCCCTGATCTAGGCATCCTTTAGTATGATAGATGATGCAATATTCATCTTGGGAGTAAAGACTGATTCCGAGTGCAATCAACTGCTTGTCCTTTTTGGAAAGAACGCCTTCTCTAAAGCAGTGCTCCGTAAATGTATTATAATGCTCTGCAAGCTCAGGCATTTTTTCAGTGAAGATTCCAAGTCCCGTTTTATAATCAAGGAGGGCAGCTTCTGTTGTGTTTCGTGGTTCCATCTGCATTTCATTCAGCTCCATTTCAAAAATATTCATCGAAAGTAGTATGAGCAAATCGGGGCATGATTATGTTATTAAATTACGTGAAATGCACTTTTAAAAAAACCCGATACTGAACATAATCAGCAACGGGATCTTGTTTTTATTCAGTAACCGGGACTACGGCTCCATCCCACTCTTCATTAATAAAGTCCTGAATTTCTTTTGAATGCAGGGCTTCAACCAAAGCTTTTACTTCCTCTTTCTTTTCATCTCCTTTGTTAACAGCGATCACGTTCACATAAGGAGAGTTACTATCTTCAATAGCAATTGAATCTTCAAGAGGTTTCAAGCCTGCATCAATGGCATAGTTGGAATTGATCACAACCGCGTCCCCTTCTTCGTTTTCGTACATTTGTGGAAGGAGGGCTGCCTCGTATTCATAATCGAATTGGAGGTTTTGAGGGTTTTCTTTGATATCCTCAAGTTGCGCCTGCGTATTTTCCACTCCATCCTTTAACGTAATCAGACCTTTTTTCTCTAGTAATGTAAGGATACGTCCATGATCTGATACAGAGTTACTCATTAAAATCGTAGCACCCTTTGGTAAATCCTCAAGAGATTTGTATTTCTTAGAATAGACTCCAATTGGCTCAATATGAATTCCGCCTGCATTGACAAAGTCATATTTATTTTCTTTCATTTGCAAATCCATATAAGGTGTGGTTTGGAAATAGTTCGCATCAAGGTCCCCATTATCGAGGTCTTTATTTGGCAGGATATAGTCTTGATATGTTTCAATTTGTAAGTCGATGCCTTTCTCTTCTAAGATTGGCTTTACTTGTTCAAGAATTTCTGCATGTGGGACATTTGAAGCTCCTACTACCAATTCCTTTTCGTCGCTGCTTCCAGATCCTGAATCACTCCCGCATGCTGCTAAACCAAAGATACTTGTTGCTGCCACAATTCCTGCTATCCATTTTTTCATTTTCATTCTCTCCTCTTATCGTTTGTCTAATTTATTTGTAAAGAAATCACCCAGAATTTGAATCGCAAACACAATGAGCAAAATCATAATGGTGGCGGCAAAGGTTACATCTTCCCTGCTTCTTTGGAACCCATCCAGATAGGCTAAGTTCCCTAAACCACCTGCTCCGATAACGCCTGCCATCGCCGTGTATCCAACCAATGCGATCGCGGTCACGGTGATTCCTGATACCAATGCCGGCATTGATTCTGGAATCAACACTTTCCAAATAATCGTACTCGTTTTGGCCCCCATAGCTTTCGCTGCTTCGACGACTCCTTTGTTCACTTCTCTTAAAGCAATCTCAACCATACGTGCATAGAAAGGCGCAGCTCCAATAATTAAAGCAGGAAGTGCCGCATTCGCACCACGAATCGTGTCTAATAAAAATTTAGTGAATGGGATCAATAATACGATTAATATAATGAAAGGAATCGAACGAAATACATTGACCACTGCACTTGTAATCGTATATGTGAGTTTGTTTTCCCATAAATTTTCTTTGGAAGTAAGGAATAGTAGAACCCCTAGAATCATTCCTAATACAAATGTAATTATTACTGACATACCAGTCATATAGAGGGTTTCAAAGGTGGCTTCCCCCATCTTCTCCCAATCCACATTTGGAAATACACTTTCGATCATCCTCGTAACACCTCCACCTTAACCAACTGCTCCTCAGAAAACGCAACCGCTTCATGAATGGTTTGTTCTTTCCCATCCAAATGGACAAACAATGTTCCATATGCCCCTTTTTGTGTTTGGGAAATTTGTCCTTGAAGGATATTGACGTCGAGGTCGAATTTTCTGATTAGACTCGTAATGAGAGGTTGTTCCGTGGCTTCACCTACAAACGTAAGTTTCAGAACTTTCCCATTTGGATATTGAGCTAAAAGGTGTTCGACGGTTTCACCCGTTTCCTCCCTTTGTGATACTTCCTTCACAAATCGCTTTGTCACCTTCTCTTGCGGATTCCGGAACACGTCCAGAACATCGCCGAGTTCTACAACCTTCCCCTTCTCCATGACCGCGACACGGTGACAAATCTTTTGAATCACGTGCATTTCATGTGTGATCAGGACGATTGTGAGCCCTAGGCGTTTATTAATATCCACCAATAAATCCAGAATGGAGTCGGTAGTCTGAGGATCTAATGCCGAAGTTGCTTCATCACACAGAAGAACATTAGGATTGTTTGCAAGAGCTCTTGCTATTCCTACCCGCTGCTTCTGTCCACCACTCAACTGTGACGGGTATGCATCCCCTCTTCCTTCCAAGCCCACTAGTTTCAAAAGTTCGTTGGCCCTTTGAACTCTTTCTTTCTTCGATAATCCGGCGATTTCCAACGGGAACTGAATGTTTTCCAGTACGGTCCGTGACCATAGAAGATTAAAATGCTGGAAGATCATCCCTATGGACTGTCTTGCTTCCCTAAGCTTTTTTCCTTTTACCTGAGAAACGATTTGCCCATTCACGTCCACGATTCCTTCCGTTGGAACCTCAAGGCCATTGAGCATACGGATTAATGTACTTTTACCAGCTCCGCTATAGCCAATCACCCCGAAAATTTCTCCTTCAGCTATGTCGATATTTACACCATCAACGGCTGAAATCGGTCCAGATTTTGACTGATAGATTTTTTTAATATCTGAAATTGAAATCATGTAGAGACCACCTTTTTTCTAAGTAAAACGACCTTTTTAATCAGGATTATGCTTGTACATACCCTGCACTCTCTCTGCCCTTTTCCGATATAATAAAAAAAATGCCTTTCTGCGATAAGCAGAAAGGCATAATCATATAGGACTATCCTTTCTCTTATCTTTCAAAGCAAAAGCTTTGAGTGAATTGGCACCATTTCAATTTTCATTGACGGTTGCCGGGTTTCATAGGGCACGTCCCTCCACCTCTCTTAATAAGAGTAAAGTATTATTATTTAATTATTATGATTAGTTAAAGACTCTGAAAATTTGCTACAAGAGAGATTCTATCATCGGATATAGAAATATGTCAATTCTTTTCTTTCAATTTTAGACTTCAACCGGTTCCTTGCCTCTGGACCTGGTAAGCCAGAGGACGGACTCTACAAATAAAAGCGGACGATACCCGCCTTTGACTTGCAGCAACCCTCCATCTATAAGCTGTGACAATCGCTCTTCCCCAGTGAGTAAGGCGATCACTCTTTCTTCTTCTCCTTCAATAACAAAATGCGCTTCTCCATTCAACTGGTCCAAAACAGAACAACCATTGGTCGAAACGGATATTCCATAGATTTCATCCCCACAATGAAACTGAAGAACAAATGGACTATCTGGAAACAACAGCCGTAAGTGATACCTCGAATGACATTGATCTATTAATTCCTGTAAATAGATTCGCATGAATACCCTCCCAGTGAATCATCTATACAATAAAATTCCACTTTTAGGCATTTATTCCTTCAATACATTCTCGACATGTTTTGAACGGAAACGACTTATTTGTCGAACGATAAGAATTCTGATAATGACTTGCCAAAAAATGATGACTTTCGCAAAATTTCCTGAGAAATATGTCTTCGTATGTTGAAAGAAAATTGGTTTTCTTATTCCGATGCAAATAAAAAAGACCTTTTCGAAAAGGCCTTTTTTCCCAATTAATCAGTGGCGATTTTGTTTAACGTCTCATATAAAAATGGTACCGACTGAAAAGCATAAACTCTTTCTTTCTCGACACCATCCTTAAATAATATCAAGCAGGGTACACTTTCGATGGACTGGTGTTCTGCAAATTGGGGCAAGTAATTCAAGTTGGCTTTCGTAAAGTGGAATGGCTGTGGGAGTTTCTTAACGACTTCCATCATTTTACTCGCCACCTGGCATGTACCACACATCGGTGTATAAAGGTATACGGCTTCTAACGCATGGTCTTCAATCAAATCATGTAACGCTTCAGTATTACTTACCTCAATCAAAACTAGATCATCCTTTTCCCCAGGTATTCTTTATGAACGTCGATATTTGCACCTATCAGCACATACGCTAGGTGATACTCCGGAGCTGCTGCAACTTCCTTATACATTCGATCAATGTATAGATGTTCTGCTTCAGGAAATTCACGCTTAAATTGCTTTCGTAATTTTTCACCTGCATCATCAGCATCAACAAGGATATATACATCCCTTTCAAATAGCTCATCGATGAGTTCGTCCATTTTCGTGATGCTGATTGTTCCATTTGTACAAATAATTTCAATTGGTTCTTTGATGATGTCTCTTACTTTTCGCTTGTCACTTGTACCTTCAACAATGATTACTTTTTCGTCAAGTTCCATCATGATCATCACCTTATCTTTCAGAATGAAGATTAAGATAGTATATTCAAATAACAAGAGATGATGTCCACTTTCTACCTATATTTTCTCATGTATATTAAAAAAAGCGCAAGTCCCATGCTCAATTAAAAAACAGGAAACAGCATGCATCGACAAACCGCTCATCCTAACAGGTCGTGTAGACAAATGATGCCAGTTCCTTCTCGGGAAACTGGCACCAGGCGAAACATTAACACCAGCCACCCTCATCACAATCGGTATACCTAGCTTCATGACCTTCTGATGAGGTGTAGCTTTGATAAATCTTATTCTCTTTTGCCTCAAAGTTCGGTTCCATGCTTAAACCATCAAGAGACAAAGCCATTTTGCCAATGGGCTGATTATCCAAAAACAATTCTACTTCGCCATTTTTAAGTTTTCCTGTCACTCTGCTTGTAACATCTAATTTTTTTGGTTCTAACACCATACGTGTTCACCCTTTCTTTATTAAAAACGTATACCCCTATGGTGCCCAAAAAGAAAAACAAAACACCTTGAGAAGTTCTCAAGGTGTTTCTGTAAAAAATTAGCCTTCATTAATCATTTCATCATACTGTTCAGACGTCATAAGCTTGTCTACTTCTCCAGCATCTGAAGGTTCAACAACGATCATCCACGCTTTTTCATAAGGTGATTCGTTCACGAATTCAGGGCTATCCGTTAGCTCTTCATTCACTTCTACTACCTTACCTGATACAGGTGCATATAGCTCAGAAACAGTTTTAACTGATTCCACACTGCCGAAAGGCTCGTCCGCTTTAATCTCATCTCCAACCTCTGGTAACTCAACGAATACGATATCGCCAAGCTCAGATTGCGCAAATGATGTGATTCCAATGCGTGCATTTTCCCCTTCAACTTTGACCCACTCATGTTCTTCTGAATAACGAAGTTCTTTCGGTGTACTCATTCTCTATCCCTCCAAATGCTAGTTATACAACCTAATATTGACACACTTTTCATTGAAAAAGCAAGAAAACTACGTGTGATTAATGAAAGTTTTTCATTGCGCATAATCTTGTACTGGCAAGCCCTAATTTACTTCCACGTTTCTTCAAACGTTTCTTCTTTAAATCCCACTGTAACCTTATTTCCATCTGTTGTGATCGGGCGCTTGATGAGCATCCCGTCAGTGGAGAGAATTTCTAATAACTCATCATCAGAAGCTGAGTTCACTTTATCCTTCAAGCCCAGTTCTCGATACTTTTTACCACTTGTATTAAAAAACTTTTTAAGAGGTAAACCGCTTTTTTCATATAAGCTTTTCAACTCCTCCTTAGAAGGAGGGTTTTCAACGATATGTATTTCGGTTAATGTTATAGGCACTTCTTCCAGCCATTTCTTTGCTTTCTGACACGTACCACACTTCGGATAAGAATAAAAAGACAACGACATCATTCCACCACCTTTCAATTGTTTCTGGGCGGGATAAGCAATCCCACCCGGAAATGGGATTCCATCTCATCTATATTCTTACATTCGCCAATCTTCACTAGTATCCTTCTTTTATGAAGCATTACTCACATTGTTTTTCAACTGTTTCAACCAGTTCTTTAAGAAGAACGGTTGCATTATCCAACTCTAGAGAATAGAAGCGCTGCGTTCCCTTTTGCTCTAATGACACTAATTTCTGCTCCCTCAAGATTTTCAAATGATGGGAAACAGCCGGTCGGGATAACGTTAGATTTTCTGTTATCTGATTAACTGTAAGAGGTTCTTGTTCGGCCAGTAGTAATATTATGTCCTGACGATAAGAATCACTCAGCGCTTGAAATAATGGAATACAAGCACGAAATGTATCAATTGCTTTTTGACCCATAGCTTTCTCCCTTCAACTCATTCACATTTAATTATACCCGTTCTTGTACCTTGCGAACAATATTTGTAATCAATTTACGTGGCATAAATCTAATAGACTGAGTCAATATTCTATTTTTCAGACCAGGGACAATAACGGTTTTGTTGTTGGTCATCATTTGCTTATAGCCTTCTTCCACGACATCATCCACACTCATCACACCTGACTGAAAGAGCTTGGAGGATTGAAGTTCCGCTGCATCACTGAATCCGGTTTTGGTTGCACCAGGGCATAAGGCAGCTACCTTCACACCGTGTGGACCCCATTCATTTGCCAGTGCTTCTGAGAAAGAGAGGACGTATGCCTTGGTTGCATAGTAAACGGCCATCAGTGGACCAGGCTGAAATGCCGCTGTTGATGCGACATTTAAAATTTGGCCATCTCCACGACTGACCATCTCTTTTCCAAAGTACTTGCTCAACTCCGTCAAGGCAGTGATGTTTACTTGAATCATATCCAGTTCCTTGGACATCTCTGTTTCCTCAAACTCTCCAAACAAGCCGAATCCAGCATTATTGATGAGAATATCCACCTGAAGTTCTTGCGATTTGAGTTCATCATAAAGTCTCTTTGATGCTTGGGGCTTGGAAAGGTCTGAAGTGAACACATGAGCCTTTACTCCGTACTTGCTCTCGAGTTCCTGTGACAGAGTAAGGAGCCTTCCTTCACTTCTCGCTACAAGAATAACGTCATGGCCGGATTCTGCAAACTTATGACTGAAGTTCAGCCCAATTCCACTTGAAGCACCTGTAATTAACACGTTTTTATTCATCTATGGAAACCACCTTATCTTTAATGTTTAAACACTTAAACGTTTAAGTGTTTAAACATATAATAATTTATTAAGATATGGATGTCAAGTTAGAAGTAAATCAACAAAGGGACGGACCTCCGAATCGGAGGTCCGTCCCTGACTTAGTTCAATTACACTGTATATTTTTCTGCGTCGATCAGTTTTTCAGAGGCAGTACGTTTCACTGCGATTACATTGATTGGTGTATGGCGGGTGAATTTACGAAGAGCTGAAAGCATCATCCGTAGTGAGTCTCCCGTTTCAGTACCTACCAATGTTTCTTTCGCATGCTGTTCGATTTCGTTGAAAGCCTCTTGACAGAAGATTTGTGTGTAAAGAAGCTTTTGCTTCGCTTTCTCTACTCCACCCTTTTGAATCGCTTTTTCTGTTCTAAGGACAACCGATTCCATTGCGTACGCGTTAGAAACGATATCGGCAATGTTCACAAGGATTTCTTGCTCTTTTTCAAGTGCTTTTCCAAACTTTTGAGCGGCTAATCCAGCAAGCATCAAGCCGATTTTCTTCGCATTTTTCACAAGGTATTTCTCTTGTGCCAATGGCTCATCGCCAACTTCTTCAGGCATAAGCATCATCAATTCTTCTTGAAGGGCCTGTGCTTTTTGAAGCAATGGAAGTTCACCTTTCATTGCTTTACGAAGGTATGTGCCCGGAACAAGAAGGCGGTTAATTTCATTCGTTCCTTCGAAGATACGGTTGATACGGGAGTCTCGGTACATTCTTTCAATTTCGTATTCTTGCATAAAGCCGTATCCACCATGAAGTTGAACGCCTTCATCTACTACATAATCCAGAACTTCCGTTGCAAAGAATTTGTTTAATGAACATTCGATTGCATATTCTGCGATTGATTTCGCAACTTCGGTCCCGTTTTTCACTTCTTCATCTGTCAATTGGCTCATACGATCCTCGAACAGTCCTACTGTACGGTAGACGGAGCTTTCAGCAGCATATAATTTAGAAGCCATTGTGGCTAACTTTTCTTTCGTTAAGTTAAAACCTGAAATTGGTGTTTTGAACTGTTGGCGTTGATTTGTGTATTGTACCGTTACTTCAAACGCACGTTTACTCGCCCCCACAGCACCTACACCTAATTTGTAGCGGCCGATATTTAAGATATTGAAGGCAATGATATGACCTTTTCCAGCATCTCCAAGAAGGTTTTCTACTGGAATTTCAGCATCTTCCAGGATCAGTGTACGAGTGGATGAGCTCTTGATTCCCATTTTCTTTTCTTCAGGACCTGTGGAAACACCAGGGAATTCTTTTTCAACGATGAATGCTGAGAAATGCTCTCCATCAATTTTCGCATACACAACGAACACATCCGCAAATGCAGAGTTGGTGATCCATTGCTTTTCACCGTTTAAAATGTAATGAGTGCCTTCTGCATTCAGTTTTGCTGTTGTTTTAGCGCCTAGTGCATCAGATCCTGAACCGGGCTCTGTTAACGCATATGCTGCCAGCTTTTCACCAGTTGCAAGTGGTGGAAGGTATTTTTGCTTTTGCTCTTCGTTACCGAACAACACGATTGGAAGAGATCCGATTCCGACATGTGCTCCGTGGGAGATTGAGAATCCGCCAGCACGGGACATTTTTTCTGCAATTAGTGCCGAGCTTACTTTATCCAGTCCTAATCCGCCGTACTCTTCAGGAACATCTGCCCCAAGAAGGCCAAGGTCCCCTGCTTCTTTAAGAAGGCGAACAGAGTGATCGAACTCATGGTTTTCCAGATTATCAATGACAGGTACCACTTCATTCAACACATAATCTTCCGTCGTTTTGGCAATCATTTTTTGTTCATCGGAATACTCTTCCGGCGTGAAAACTTGCTCATAACTTACATCTTCAATTAAGAAACTTCCACCTTTGATTAACTTATCTGTTTGATTCGCCATTTCGAATCCCCCTAAAAATAATTATTTTGAAGGAGCTGGGAGGGGCCAAAATTCAGAGGTCCGTCCCTCCCCTATTAACCGATTAATTCAAAGACTCCGGCTGCTCCCATTCCGCCTCCGATGCACATTGTGACGATTCCGAATTGCTGGTTTCTGCGTTTCATTTCATGTACAAGGGAAAGAGTCAGCTTCGCTCCGGTACAGCCAAGCGGATGACCAAGAGCGATGGCTCCACCGTTTACGTTTACTCTGGCTTCGTCGATACCCAGTTGACGAATGACTTGGATGGATTGAGAAGCAAATGCTTCGTTCAGTTCAAACAATCCGATGTCTGAAAGCTCCAGTCCTGCCATCTTCAAAGCGCGAGGAATCGCTTCAACCGGGCCAATCCCCATGATTTCAGGTGGAACTCCTGCTACCGCAAAGCTTCTGAACTTTGCCATAGGCTGAAGTCCAAGGGACCCAGCCTTTTCTCGATCCATCACCATGACAGCTGCTGCACCGTCACTTGTCTGGGATGAATTACCTGCTGTTACAGATCCTTTCACATTGAATGCCGGGCGTAACTTACCCAGAACCTCAGAACTTGTTCCAGCACGGACGCCTTCGTCTTTTGAAAATTGGAAGGACTTCTCGATGAGCTTATTTTCTCCGTTTACTGAACGCTGAATTACATCTACCGGCACAATTTCATCGTCGAACTTCCCTTCAGCAATAGCTTTGGCTGCTTTTTGGTGACTTCTTACAGCAAAGGCATCCTGCTCCTCACGGGATACGCCGAACTTTGTCGCCACTTGTTCTGCAGTATGGCCCATACTCATGTAGTATTGTGGTGCATTTTCAGCTAATCTGACATTAGGACGAACCACATGACCCATCATTGGGACAAGACTCATGGATTCTGCTCCTCCTGCAATAGCGGTATCAGAGTGACCGAGCATGATTTTTTCTGCCGCATAAGCAATGGATTGTAATCCAGATGAGCAATATCGGTTGATTGTGATCGCCGGTACTGAGTCAGGCAGACCTGCAAGTCCCCCGATATTACGTGCCATATTTAATCCCTGTTCCGCCTCCGGCATAGCACATCCTATAATAAGATCATCGATGTTACCTTCATAATTTCCTGCACGCTTGAGGGTTTCTTTAACTACAAGTGCTCCAAGATCATCTGGTCTAACTTGAGCCAATGATCCTTTTCTTGATTTACCGACTGGTGTTCTTGCACCAGCAACAATGACTGCTTCGCGCATGAAATTCCCCCGCTTTCTAATATGGTATAAACGCTGATTAATTGCGTAGTGGTTTTCCTTTTACAAGCATGTGTTGCATTCTTTGTTGAGATTTCGGCTGTGCAACCAGACTAAGGAACGCTTCTCTTTCAAGATCCAATAGATACTGTTCGTCTACCTCGGTTCCGTATGGCACTTTTCCACCTGCGATCACGTAAGCAAGTTTTTTTGCGATCATCAGATCATGTTCTGAAATAAAGCCCGATTGAAGCATGGATTGAGCTCCGAGAAGAAGAGTAGCATATCCTGGTTCACCTACAACGGGCACCTTTTTACGGATTGGTGCAGAGTACCCGCCTTCGTATAGGCTTAAAGCCGCTTGTTTTGCATCATATAACAGATGATCATTGTTTACACTTACACCATCTGCTTTATTTAAGAAGTTGTTATCTCTTGCTTCATCACCTGAGGTGGAAACCTTCGCCATCGCAATAGTCTCGAATACTTTATTGGCTACCTTTTGAAGATCGAATTCCACTCCGTTCGGCAGATTGGCTAAGTGCTTCATATAAAGCTCTTTGTTTCCTCCGCCACCAGGGATCAAACCGACTCCGACTTCAACTAAGCCCATGTACGTTTCCATTGACGCCTGAATGTGGGCAGCCGGTAAGCAAACTTCACTTCCACCGCCCAAAGTCATGCCGAACGGGGCCGCTACTACAGGTTTCTGAGAATATTTGATCTTCATCATCGCCTGCTGGAAGTGACGGACGACCATATCGATTTCAAAGACGTTATCATCCTGCGCCTCCATTAGAATCATGGCAAGGTTCGCTCCCACACAGAAGTTCTTGCCCTGGTTACCAATGACGAGTCCTTTGTAATTCTTCTCTACTTCATCCACTGCAAAATTGATCATTTGCGTGATATCTAATCCAATAGCGTTATTTGGAGAATGGAATTCAAGAAGGGCTACACCGTCCCCGATGTCAATTAAACTTGCACCCGAATTCTTTTTAATCAGCTTCCCTTGCTTCTTAAGCGACTTCAAATCAAGTGCTTTAGGGTTTCGCTCTACAAGTTGAAAGTCTCCATTATGATAGAAGTATCGCTCTCCATCTTCTTCTTTATAGAAAGTGGAGTGACCTTCAGAAAGCATAGTTTCGATCCACTCAGGGACCTTTTGGCCTTCTTCCTTCATACGGTTTACCGATTTTTCAACTCCGATTGCGTCCCATGTTTCAAATGGACCCATCTCCCAGCCGAAGCCCCATTTCATGGCTTGATCGACGCCTACGATATCATCTGCGATTTCACCGTGTAGCTCTCCTGAATACGTTAAGACTGGTGACACAATATTCCATAGAAGTGTGCCTGCCTGGTCTTTTGCATAAACAAGTGATTTTAATTTATTTTTTAGTCCTTTTTCATTTTTAGCCATTTCAAGTGAAGCGGTTTTCAGTTTTTGACGAGGTTGATAATCCAGCGTTTCAGGATTAAGCTCCAGAATCTCTTTCCCTTTTTTCAGGAAGAATCCCTGTCCGCTCTTGCTACCAAGCCAGCCATTTTCAAGCATTTTCTTCATGAATGCTGGTACTTCAAATACCTTTTGCTCTTCGCCTTCCACCTGGTCGTATACATTTTTCGCAACATGGGCGAATGTATCAAGGCCAACTACATCAAGCGTACGGAAGGTCGCACTTTTCGGTCTTCCGATCAGTGGACCTGTAATGGAATCAACTTCACCAACAGAGTATCCGCCCTTAAGCATTTCTTGAACCGTGATCAGTAATCCATATGTTCCAATACGATTGGCAATGAAGTTCGGTGTATCCTTTGCCATTACCACACCTTTACCGAGAACGTCTTCTCCAAATGTCTTCATGAAACCGACGACTTCCGGATCCGTCTTTTTCGTCGGGATCACTTCAAGAAGTTTCAAGTAACGAGGCGGATTGAAGAAATGCGTTCCTAAGAAATTCTTCTGGAAGTCATCTGTGCGTCCTTCTGACATGGCCTCGATTGAAATCCCTGACGTATTGGAGCTGATAATGCTTCCCGGTTTACGATAACGTTCCACTTGCTCGAACACTTTCTTCTTAATATCTAAATTCTCAACGACTACTTCAATTACCCAGTCACAATCTCCGATTTTTGAAAGATCATCCTCAAAGTTGCCTGTTGTAATAAGTGAAGCGTTTTGTTTTGATGTTAAAGGAGCCGGCTTTTGTTTGAAGAGCTTTTTTAAAGCGTTTTCACTAAATTGATTACGAAACGCTTTGCTTTCTTCTGTAAGGCCTTTGGCTTTATGTTCATCAGTTAATTCTCTTGGTACGATATCTAATAACATTGTCGGGATGCCGATATTTGCTAGATGAGCGGCAATGCCTGAACCCATGACTCCTGATCCTAATACTGCGGCTTTCTGAATTCTACGAACCATTGGTATTTCCCCCTTTTTAACACTTTGAATGAATACTCATTCATTTTTCTTTCAAAAAAAAGACCCGAATGAGTTCCTGTTACATCTAATATATCGGATTTTCTAAAATATCGCAATATTTAAACGGTTAAAAAATTATAAATTAACAAAAAATTCATTTTCGGCCCACGCACATATATGGGCATATCATCCAAATCAACCTATTCAACCACTCCCCCAAAGGTGAAAAAAATCCATATTAATTTTATTCTTCCTACTATATATATGAAACAAGCTGTAGATTTGCCAACATCTTTTTGAGGGACGGACCTTAAAAATGATACAGATACTCATTCCTCAATTACCGAACAGACCTTCTTACTTAGGTTCTCTCCTCCGTTTTTCATCATGTTCCTCCCTTGGTTTAAACTATAATTTCGAGGTCCGTCCCTCATATAATTTCTGGATCCGGGAATGTTAGGAATGGAGGTGTTTGTTATGGCGAAGCAGAAGAAGGATCCTTCTAAGGCTGGGGTTAGTGCAGCGAGTGTGAAGGGAGATGCCGGTCCTACGGTTGAGAGGGACGGAGGCGGGAAGAGGAACAGTCAAAACAATCAATTTAAGAAGCAACCCTAGTATAAGAGTGGAAATGGCACCCGGTGATTTGTGATCGGGTGCCATTTCATGTGTCCTATCCTTAGCTGTTATAATTATCTGTCTTGTGGTTAATCTTCATTCATCCTTATTATCCGTTTTTTTTCAAAGATCGACCCATTCAACGGATTCTCCCCCCAACATATTTTTCTTCCAATACAAAAATTAACTTTGCCTTCTTTCTACAAATACAGTAAACTAATAATATATTTTCGGAGATGTCAGACCTCCTACTTTGTTACATATTCAGAGTAGCTCGTCTGTTTTTTAAAGTACATGAATGATAACGTTTACAGATAAGGGGATTGTGTGGATGAAACGCAGATTTATGTTTTTTACGATTGGACTATTTATTCTAACGATGGGGGTTGCCTTGATCATTAAATCTGGCCTCGGTGCCTCGGCATGGGATGCCCTTGCTGTTGGTGAATCAAATATGTTCGGGTTCACCGTTGGGACGGCAGTATTTATTAATGGGATTGTTTTGATTGGTCTCAATGCACTTATTATGAAGAAGAAGCCGGATGTATTGGCAGCAGGATCGATTCTTGTGATCGGTATGTTAATTGATTTCTGGTTATTGGTCGTTTTCAACAATTTTGCTCCTGAGATTTTGATGAACCAACTCTTTGCTCTTGCTTCCGGTATATTGACGATGGGTCTTGGTATTGCAATCTACCTACAGGCTAAGTTCCCGGCAAGTCCAATGGATACCCTTATGGTAGCCATTCATACTCGTTTCGGGTTAAACCTTCGTAACTCCCGTATTATTAGTGAAGGATTTGCACTATCACTTGCATTCCTTTTTAGAGGAGATATTGGAATCGGAACGATCCTTGTGACGCTTCTATTAGGATTTGTCGTTCAATATAGTTTCCCGATATTCGAACAACTCTATCAACGAAAACCAATGGGTAAAGCAGCCGTATCTGCTGAATGATTCAATGAAAAAAGCAATCTTCCAAGGAGGAGATTGCTTTTTTTGTTGGAGAAAATTCAAAGATGGATCCTTATAAACGTGATATAAAAAAACATAAATACTTTAACACATAGGAGAGCTTTTTCTCATGCTGCAATTATATTTTCATGAGGGGTTTAATCCCCCTTTAGAATTCAGAAGCTCATTAATACGTTTTCTCTGACTTTTATCTGCAAGCACATAGAGTGTATCGTTCGCTTTGATGACCGTGTCTCCCATAGGAGTGATCAGCTCATTGTTTCTTATAACAGCAGAAATCAACGTTTTGTCAGGGAGATTAATGTTTTTGATTGCCTTATTCGTAATGTGAGCATCTGAGTTAATGAATACTTCAAGCATCTCATTGTTGGTCTTCCCAATCGAAACGAGTTCAATACTGTGTGCTACAGGAGATTTTTCCTCTCCCGCAAGCTTGAGATAGTTAGCCAAAGGTGAGATCGTCGTTCCTTGGATGAGGGCAGATAGAAGCACGACGAAAAATACAACATTGAAGATGACTTCGTTGTTCTCGATATTGGCCACCATTGGGTACGTTGCCAATACAATCGGTACAGCTCCCTTCAATCCCGCCCATGAAATGAAGAATTTCTCTTTAATAGAAAAGTTCTTCGCAAGAGCTAAGCTTAAATAAACCCCGAGTGGCCTCGCTACGACTATCAGTAGAATCGAGAGGACAATCCCTTGCCATGCAATGCTTGGCAGATGCTGTGGGAAGACCAATAATCCCAATAGGATGAACATAACGATCTGCATCATCCAAGCAAATCCTTCATTGAAACGGACAATCGAATGGCGATAGGTTAGTTCCTGATTCCCCACTACAATCGCCATAATATAAACAGCTAGTAGTCCACTTGCATCCAGGATACTCGTGAAGGCATAGGTGAAAATCGCTAGAGAAACGGACAAGACCGGGTACAGACCGGATGAATCGAGATTGATCCGATTGATAATCCACACGGATGTCCATCCAAGTGCCAACCCAAGAACCAATCCCATTCCCATCTGCCAAAAGAAGCTTACGATTAAGCTGGCAGGATTCAATGCCGGAAATTGAATTAATTGCAAAAATGCCACTGTTAAAAAGATAGCCATGGGATCATTACTGCCTGACTCGGCTTCTAGTGTGGAGGAAATTTTCGGTTTGATATTTTTGTTCCCTAATACTGAGAATACTGCTGCAGCATCCGTTGATCCAACGATTGCCCCAAAGAGCATCCCTTCAAGCCAGTTGAGATCAAGTATGTACTTGGCGGCCACACCGATGGAAACAGTGGTCACTAGCACACCAATCGTTGCTAGTGACAAAGCGGGTTTATAGACTCGCCTCACATTGTTCCATTTTGTTTGAAGTCCACCTTCGAATAAAATGATAATGAGAGCGAGCGTCCCGATAAATTGAGTGATAGATGCATTGTCAAAGAAGAAATACCTGTTTAATATCATGCCGACAATGATAAATAAGATGAGTGAGGGAACGCCCAATCGGGTGGAGAATTTAGCGGTTATGACACCAACCAATAGCAAGAGGCCAAGCAGTAAAGTCATATTATTAATGGTGATTTCCATTGTATCGCCTCTTATTTCATGAAGATTATTCACGTTTATTATATAATATTGTGAATAACGTAACAATTTTAATGCTTTACGAGCTCTGAATGGGGTAACCCTTTATTTCGATACACATGATGGCGCAAGTGGGCTCACTTTCACAATAAAACAAACTTAATGTGGATCGATCTGTAGGTCACAGTCCCTGTAAGGATTTACCCATGATGATATACTCGTGAGGTATATTGGGGAAGAATCCCTTACGCAATGTACGAAAGCCTTGAGAATGGTAAAAGTCGATGGCGTTTTGATTATCTTTACGAGTGGTGAGAAGGACGTTTTCCTCTTCTCTATTTTGGATTAATCTTTCGACTAAGTGCTTCGCGATCCCCCTGCCTCTGTAAAGTGGATCGACGCCGAGCTCTACCAGTTCCATGGAATGGTTCATCCATTCACGACTCGAATGCAAATGTCTTGCAAGCAGGTCGTGATAGTATTGTCCTTTTTGAGAAGAATATCCATATATGTACCCTGCCACTCTTTCATCGATAATAGCAAGATACCCTTCAAACCGTGGATAGGTTGAATGTCGTCTAAACTGTGCTTCCATGGCAGCGGCATCTACCTGAAAGAGCTGACAATATAACCTGATCATTTTCTTAAAATACTTTCCTTCCACACGAAATGGGACAATCTTCATTTTTCCCCAAGCCTCCCGTCAAGTTACTAATAGTCATGATAAGCAAACAAGACTCCATGACGATCCATGAAGTCTTGTTACTAACTACTATTATTTTTTCATGATGCCTTTTAGAACAAAGGCGACGTTAGCAGGTCTTTCGGCCAGTCTTCTCATGAAGTAACCGTACCAGTCTGTACCGTATGGAACGTACACGCGCATTTTATATCCTTCTTTGACCAGTTCGTGCTGCCGTTCTACTCTGATTCCAAAGAGCATTTGAAACTCGAATTGTTCACGAGGGATATTATGCTCTTCTACGAGCCTTTTTGTATATTCGATCATCTCATCATCATGTGTGGCAATGGCTGTATAATTGCCATTTAACAAATGAGTTTTGATGATTTTTCTGAAATTATCGTCCACATCTTTCTTATCGGGAAAAGCAACTTCAGGTGACTCTTTATAAGCCCCTTTTACTAGACGCAGGTTGGGGGAATACGCATTCAAATCATCGATATCCTTTTCTGTTCTATATAAATAGGCTTGGATAACCGTACCAATATTATCGTATTCAGACTTTAATCGTGTGAAAATATCAATGGTCTTTCCACAACGGGAGTAGTCTTCCATATCAATGGTCACAAATACATTTTGTTTGGTTGCTTCCTCAAGAATCAATCTCATATTCTTCATGACAACTTCTTCAGAAATATCCAACCCCATCGATGTCATTTTTAGGGAAAGTTGAGATTTGAGATTTTCTTTACCAATAGCACGAATAGCCTCTACACATTCAAGGGCCATTTCATTTGCTTCACGCTCATTATCCACGAACTCTCCTAAATAATCGATCGTTACAACAAGATTCTGACTATTTAGCTCACGAATAGCCTCAATAGCCTGCAGGATGGAAGATCCCGCAACAAATCGACCTGCTCCGAAACGCAGGCCATATTTCTTAGCCAGCTTCGTCATAGGTTTATTTTTTGAAAGGAATAAAAAGAAATTACGCATTGATTGCTCCATGTTGCTTACCCCCTGAAAAAACATATATACCAACCTATGAAAACGCTTTCTTTATTGCTAAAATGAAAAGGTTCAAACGATTAGTATATCTACCAATATTTTATCACCTTTTCCTCATTTTGAATATACTTTCAGTAATTTATTAGTAGAATATGACGAAATTTGTAAAACGCTGAATAAGGACGGGGTACCTTAGGGAAAATAACCAATGTTTCTCACCTGCCTTGTCGTTTTCGCAAGGTAAATGGACCCAGGTGAAATAACCGAATGAAGAAGGAGGAAGTACTTATGGAGCAACAACCTCAGCAGGGAGGTCAGCAACAGCCCTATACAGAGCCGCCCCAAATGCTGACGACAAAGGATTCTCTATACTTAAATGACATGCTTGCTTGGAATTTAAATGCGATGAAGAAATGTCATTTTGCAGCAGCTCATTGCCAAGATACTGACATTAAAGCAGCTTTGGATAAGTGTGGGCAGATGCATCAACGTCACTACCAACAGCTCCTGCCCCACTTGAATATGACGAACCAAACCATGATGTAGAAAGGAGATGTTTACTTTTGAATCAACAGAATCAACAAAAAATCCAAAATCCACAGGAACAAGTACCGGAAACGCCGCAAATGAACGATCGGGATTTTATAACAGATGTCCTATCCCAAGAGAAATATATGACAGCTTCGTACTGTACAGCCTTGAATGAAGCGAGCCATCAATCCCTATATCAAGATTTACTTACGATTTTCAACGAAACACAAAATGCTCAACGGGAGCTTTATAATGAAATGTTCCGAAAAGGATGGTATAAGCTTGAGGCTGCCGACAGCCAAAAAATTCAGCAGTCCTATCAACAGCATCAGCAGTATTCGTCTCAATTTCCTTATGGGTATGGTGGACAGGTTCAATAATGGAAGGCAGACTTTGGTCTGCCTTTTTGTACTATGCAGGAAAGGTACCAACAAAAAAAGCACCCTCTTCATCAGAAAGGGAGCTTTCTCAGCAAAAACATTTATTCATCATTCTTCTTTTCATTCACTTCTGCACGATGGGTTTCATTCATTTCTTTTATTTCGCCTACAATCCGTTTCATTTCAGCCTTACCTTCAGGATATAATCCGTTCCAATGTTTCACTAGTGCTGGCATATTTTTCGCGATGAATGAGTAAAGGGCATAGTGAGTGACCATTTCTTTCTTAGATGGATCAGACTCTCCCACTAGTAGCTCTGTGTACTTCTCCAGTAGTGCATCAAATTGCTCCTGAAATTCTTTCATCTTTCCATACCTCCTTGTGAAGATTCAATTAATCTACTTTCACCCGACAGGTTTGCGGACATGATTTACAACGATACTGTTCTCCGTTTTCCAACTTATAAGAGAAGCAACACGTTTGCCTGACTCGAACCTTATCAGCAACATGTTCCACGTTTACTTTACTTCTATAGTAACGTGCCAATGGATTTTTATGATAGTGACCGAACCAATGACTGAATTCATTTGAAAGTAGCTGACGAAATTGTGCGTCCCGTCGCCTTCTCATCCCCTCTTCCACAAGAAAATCATCATTCTCATATATCCAGAAAACATATACAGCGATGTTTTCCCACAGAATTAGATTGGAAAGATTCGTCACCTTTTTCAACGATTGTATCACGTGATTGAGATGTCCGCGAAAAATGGATTCGATGTACTCTGCCTTTTCTTCATGGGATGTAAAGTCATTCACAGATGCATCTTTGAGATAAAATTGCGGCATCCACAATCCATTCTTGTCACCGTCTACAATCACCAGATTTTCAGGAGTAAGATTCATTTTCTTATTCCAATATGTCATGACCATTAAACCCATTGCTGCTACGAAGGCGTATCGTTTCATGAATAAGGACGACGCCACTTTGAGATCAGCTGATCCGATTAACGAACACCGGTCCGACAGATAGGCTTCCATACCCTTCTCACTTAAGAATGTACTTGCTTCCTCTCCTCCGAAAGCGGGTAACCAATCCTTATGAACACGAAATTTCTCAAGAGTTTCCCACTGTTTTTGGGAAAGGGAAAGAGCATTCATCCCGTCTCACCCACGGAATTCAAAATGCAACGTCCCTTCCCGAATGGGATGCATAATGGCGTCCCGAATAGTGGATCCCGTGATACTTGACAGTCCATATCAAACACATTTTTCACGAGTTCACAGCTGATCACATCTTCAGGCTTCCCTTGTGCATAGATCTGTTTATCCCGTATCGCCACAATATTATGAGCATACCGGCACGCTAAGTTAAGGTCGTGAAGAACCATGACGATTGTCCTCTCCTCTTTCTCATTGAGCTCGAATAATAAGTCAAGGATTTCAATTTGATGTGTCAAATCAAGATAAGTGGTTGGTTCATCCAATAGAATGATATCGGTATCCTGAGCGAGTGTAAGGGCTATCCACGCACGCTGTCTCTGGCCACCTGATAGTTCATCAACTTTTCTATGCTGGAGCTCTTCCATCTTCGTAGCCTTCAGTGCATCCTGGACAATTTCTTCATCTTTATGGGACCAAGTATTGAGCCATGTCTGGTGAGGATAACGCCCCTGCTTGACCAGTTGCAGGACCGTCAACCCCTCAGGTGCCGTTGGTGATTGAGGAAGAATGGCCATTTTTCGAGCGACTTCTTTCGTGGATAAACGTGAGATTGCCTCTCCATCCAACAGAACTGACCCCTGTTTCGGTTTAAGTAATCTGGCAATGGAGCGGAGAAGCGTGGATTTACCACATCCATTTCCACCGATAAAGACCGAAATTTCCCCCTGTGGAATGTCGATAGTCAATTCATCAATGATCGTCCGTTCCCCGTAAGATAGAGTTAAATCCTTCGTTTGTAATCCTTCACTCATATATGGCCAACTCCTTTAAGAATTTCTTGTTTTAAATAATAAGTAGATAAAGTACGGTGCTCCGATCGCTGCCGTAAATACTCCTGCTGGAACTTCCAAGGGCAGGAATAATGTACGGCCAATTAAATCTGCTACCATCACGAGAATTCCGCCAATGAGAGCAGCAGTCGGAAGCAAGGCACCGAATGAAGATCCTACCATTCTTCTTGCCATATGAGGTGCCATTAAGCCTACAAAGCCGATTCCTCCTGCAAAGGCAACCGCTCCGCCTACCAATGCTGTTGACATGAGAAGAAGAAAGAAGCGTTGTCGCTGAACATTCCCTCCTACACTTGTGGCGATTTCTTCGCCTAGTTCCTGTATATTCAGTTGACGGGTGATTAAGAAGCTTAACAGAATAAATGCCAGGCTCCACGGAAGTAGCATCCATACATCCTGCCAATCCGATCCGTTCACCGTACCTGTAATCCATATATTTGCCTGAGAAGCCCGGTAAATAGGACCGAGAATCATCAGCAATGTCGTCAACGCTTGAGTCAAAGCTGAGATGCCAATCCCGATTAGCACGAGTCTAACAGGAGATACCCCTTTTCGCCAAGCTAAAAAATAAACTAAAAATGCAATGACTGCAGCACCGAGAAAAGCAGCAACCGGAAGCCATTTAATACTGACCATCAGTGAATTGTCATCATTGCTGAATAAAGTCAGGAATGCAACGACCGCTGCTCCCGCTCCCCCTGTAATCCCGATAATATCAGGAGAAGCCAATGGGTTTCGAATCATCCCCTGAAGGATCCCTCCTGCAACAGCTAAAGCCATCCCAGAAAGCAGTGCAATGAGGATTCTGGGAAGTCGAAAAGACGTCACCACAAGCTGTTCCAAGCTTGTCCCACCACCAAAGAAAACACTGATCACATTCCACGGTGCAATTTTCATATCACCAATCCCTGTGCTCATGATGAGCACAAACAGTGTAATCATGCAAAGGATCATTCCTTTTTTCATCGCTGATAAATCGACGAGTATGGAAACCCGATCCCGAAGCCAACGTTTTCCTATGAATCGATTCATTTGTTAAAACCCCTTCCTGGCAACGTACACAAAGAATGGTGCACCAATGATGGCGGTCATAACACCAACCGGTACTTCCTGGGGCATGATAATGTAGCGGGCTCCAATATCAGCGGCCAACAATAAGATCGCTCCGAGGAGTCCTGCGTAAGGGATCAGCCATCGGTGATCCACTCCGATAATCTTTCTTGCAAGATGAGGGATCACAATTCCGATAAAGCCGATAGGACCGGCAACGGCCACGGATCCCCCCGCTAAGAGAACAACGACCAATAATGCAACAAACTTGAACAAGTTTGTTTTAAGCCCAAGCCCTTTGGCGACATCTTCCCCCATGGCAAGTATATTCATCTTACCAGCTATGATGAGAGCGAGGATCCAACCACCCGCTATATAAGGAAATACTCCATATAACAGCTCAAGGCTTCTTCCTTGCACAGATCCAGCAAGCCAGAATAATACCTGTTCCAAAGCCGCCTCATTCAGTACGAGCAACCCTTGGGTGAAGGAAGAAAACATGGCTGTGATGGCAGCACCAGCTAACGTAAGTTTCATCGGAGTCAAGCCTTTATTCCCGACTGAGCTTATGACATACACGCCGACTGCGGCTAAACCAGCGCCTGAAAATGCCAGCCACGTAAATGATTGAAGACTCGTTACGCCAAATAACGTAACCGCTACGACCACCATGAAAGCTCCGCCAGCATTGATTCCGAATATACCTGGTGAAGCCAGGGGATTCTTGGTTAAGGTTTGCATCAGCACACCTGAAATGGCAAGGGAAGCCCCTACCGTTGCTGCAATCAGTGCCCTGGGCAAACGGATCGTCTGGAGAACGATATGCTCTGTTGAACCCGTTGGATTAGTAAAAGCCTCGAAAGCAACCTTCCAAGACGTATCCGTGTATCCGTAAACAATACTTATTCCTATACACCCAATCAGAAGAAGGAATGTTCCTATAAAAAAAATAAACTGTTTGTGAGTTTTCATATTGTGCTAACCTTTCTTTTTCTTAAGAAACCATTAAGAAAAGGAATTTCATTTATACAATTCCATGCGACTCTTCCCATACTATTTTAAAGAAGAGTGAAACAACCGTCAATGATTTTGAAAATCATTATCAATTAGGTGTTGACATTGAAAACCTTCTCAACTACTATTATGAGTGTAATTGATAACCATTATCAACTAAAAAATTCAGGAGGATATACATATGAAATTAAGAAACTTATTATCTTTACTACTTATCTCTACCCTCCTCTTTCTAGCCGCTTGTGGCAACAAAGAGGAAAAGAAAGAATCAGGAAATGATATGAAAGAAGATTCATACACAGTGGAACATGCAATGGGTACGACAGAAATAAAAGGAACACCTAAGAAGGTCGTTATCTTGACCAATGAAGGAACCGAGGCCCTGCTTTCTATGGGCGTTACGCCAGTCGGGGCCGTTCAATCGTGGACAGGTGATCCTTGGTATGACCATATCGCTGATAAAATGAAAGATGTTGAAGTAGTCGGGACAGAAAGTGAACTAAACGTTGAAGCGATTGCGAAACTTCAGCCTGACCTGATCATTGGAAATAAAATGCGCCAGGAAGAGCAATACAACCAGCTGAAAGAAATCGCACCTACTGTCATGGCCGAAACCCTACGAGGAAACTGGAAGGAAAACTTCGAATTATATGCAAAGGCGTTAAATAAAGAAGAAAAAGGCCAAGAGGTACTCGCTTCTTATGACCAACGCATTGAAGATCTAAAGAGCAAGCTTGGAGATAAGTTAAATCAAAAAGTATCAATGGTTCGTTTTATGTCCGGAGATGTACGCATTTACCATAAAGATACATTTTCAGGTGTCATCCTTGATCAGTTAGGATTTGCCCGTCCTGAAGGTCAGGATGTCGACGACTTTGCTGAAAAAGGCGTCACGAAAGAACGCATACCGGCAATGGATGGAGATGTATTATTTTACTTCAACTACGAAACAGGTGATGGAGAAGCGAATAAATTGGCTGAAGAATGGATCAACGACCCTCTATTCCAAAACCTTGAAGTAGCAAAACAAGATCAAGTGCATGAAGTAAATGATGCTATCTGGAATACAGCAGGCGGCGTAATTGCAGCAAATGAAATGCTCGATGATATCGAGAAGTTTTTCCTGGATCAGGAATAACTTCTGTAGAAAAGACATGCCTGGAAGGGATATATCCCTTCCAGGCATTTTTTTTTGGATTCTAAAGTTCCATATCTTTCATAATTCTTCTGTTTTCGGAAACACTAGAGGATAGACTAAACATCGAACATGAGGGATTAGTATGTTGTCATTCTTTAAGAACAAGAAAAGCACAGACAATAATCAAAAAAAACAATCGTATGAAAGTCTAAAGCAAGAAGCAGAAAAATCCGCTGATTATAAACAAGCCTTCTATAAAAATCCTCATACGGGGGCAAAGTTCAGTTTACATTTTATTACCACAATCATTGACGGGAAAATTCTTCAAGAGGATCTCCTTCCCTCGTTGCTATCGAAAGATTTCCATTCTTTTGATGATTTAAAAATGCTTGTGCCAATATTGGATATTCAAGTTTCTACAGATGAAACGCAGATTGAACAGAAACTTTATAATGGCTACACGTTGCTGACTATGGATGCCTCAAATCGAAAGTTTGCGTTCATTGCGACGAAAAACAAGATCGGAAGGCAAGTATCTCAACCTGAAGTAGAATTCAGTGTCGTAGGTCCGAAAGAAGCCTTTGTTGAGTCTCTCAGTGACAATCTGAACCTGATCCGGAAACGATTGCCGATTAAAGAGTTATTAGTAGAAGAGTTTAATATAGGGAAACTGACGCACACGAGAGTCGTCCTGATTTACCTTGACGGTTTGGTGGATGAAGCGAATGTGAATACGATGCGACAACGACTCCGGGCAATTGATTTCGATCAGATCATTGATAGTTCATTTATTGAACAGATCATTGCCGATAATGGCTACTCCCCCTTTCCCCAGCTTTTAGACTCTGAAAGACCGGATCGTGTCGCATCCGTATTGGTTGAAGGGAAAGTGGCTGTGATGGTGGATGGATCACCGCATGCCCTGATTGGCCCTACTACTTTGGTAGAGTTCTTTAATGCATATGAGGATTATTTCTTGAATTTCTATATCTCTTCCTTCTTACGTCTAGTTCGTGTTTTTGCTGTCGCGTTTTCTATCTTGATTACACCAATTTATGTGGCAGCGTTAACCTATCATTATGAACTGATTCCAAAGGATCTAATGGCGACTCTTATTACGTCCCGTCAGGAAATTCCATTGCCCCCGATTTTAGAGGCATTATTCTTAGAGTTAACGATTGAGTTATTACGAGAAGCAGGGGCACGCCTTCCCACCAAGGTCGGCCAAACGATCGGTATCGTTGGCGGGATCGTTATTGGAACAGCGTCCGTCGAGGCAGGTTTAACAAGTAATGTTCTCCTCATCTTAGTTGCCTTGGCAGCGCTCGCTTCCTTTACGACACCGGTCTACCGGATGGGTAATACGATCCGGATATTACGATTTCCGTTCATATTTTTCGCACAACTATGGGGATTGGTGGGCATCGTATTTTGTTTCTGTTTGCTGATGGGTCATCTGCTGCAATTAACATCTTTAGGAAGACCATTTTTGGAGCCTCTTTATCCACCGAGAATAAAGGATTTAAAAGATGCCCTCATTCGATTCCCTTTTAATAAACAAGCGAGTCGACCGGAGTTTTTAAGGACCAATAAACCAGCCAGATTCCGCCCCTCTGAAGGGAAGAAAAAGGTTGATATCGACGAATGAAGATTGGAGGTGATGACATGCAGCCGGTTCCTGACAGAAGAAAAATATCACCGTTTCTCGTGTTTTTCTTGGTACATTCCATTCAGGTTGGCGCAGGTGTACTCGGATTTCAAAGAATCATCTCCATGAACGCAGGGTACGATGGATGGATAGCGGTCATTTTAGCCGGAATCCTCACTCATGTTCTGATGGTATTCATGTATATAATTCTCGATAAAGCAGATGGTGATCTAGTTTCCGCCCATACTCTCGTCTTCGGTAAATGGATTGGGAAACTTTTCAGTCTGTTTTATGTCATCTATTTCAGTTTGCTTGTGGTGACGATTTTACGAACATATATCGAGGTCCTTCAGGTATGGATGTATCCTGAATTAAGCACCTTTATTTTCGCTCTTTTGTTTCTATTCCTTGTTTACTACCTTGTAAATGGAGGTGTAAGGACTGTAACGGGGACCGCTTTTTTCGGAACGATCCTGCCCAGTTATCTTGCCTTAACGTTCATATTTACATTTAAATACGCTGATTTCCGGAATATCTTGCCCGTTTTTGATCACTCACTAAAAGATATTTTAATTGCCACGAAAAATATGTCCTTAACTTATCTTGGCTATGAATCAATCTTAATGATTTATCCTTTTATCAAAGATGCGAAAAAGTCTCAAAAATATGCACATTGGGCACTTTTCACAACAACTACGGTCTACACCATCATTGCCCTCATTTCATTTTCCTTTTTCAGTCAAAAGCAATTGGAAAAAACGGTCTGGGCTACGCTCTCCATGTGGAAAATAGTTGAGATGCCTTTTGTTGAGCGTTTTGAGTATATCGGCATCGCCAATTGGTGTTTAGTCATACTGCCTAACGTATGCATATCCGTATGGTGTGCCAGCAGGACCTTGAAGCGAATTACTCCTATAAAGCATAAGTACACCCTAATGATGATCTGTATCTTATGTTTATGTACTTTAACGTTTATATCGGACCGCAAACAGGTTAACTTCTTAAATGATATTTCAGGAAAGATCGGGTTTTATTTCAACTTCTATTACATACCTATCCTCTTAGTCCTTGTGATCATTATAAAGAAGGTGAAGCAAAAACAATGAAACGATTTTCTATCATACTTTTTCTTCTTTGTCCCCTACTTGTATCTGGTTGTGTGGAAAGGGAAATTTTGGATGACTTATACATCGAAACCGGGAAGGCTTATGACTATGTAAGCGAAACTGAAATCAGAGGGACTGCCCTATTCCCAATCTATTCAGCGGATAAATCCATTCAAAATGGAACTCTCTCAGCTGAAGCATCCTCCACACGTGAAGTCCTTGAAAAATTGGAAAGGCGCTCTCAACAACCCCTCGTACGGGGAAGCTTGGATGTCGTAATAATCGGTGAAAAGCTCGCAAAGAAAGGAATCATTGACGTCGGAGATTCCCTACAAAGGGATGCAAGTGTTGGGGCGAGGCTATACTTGACTGTAGCTGAAGGAGACGCGGGTGAACTCATTAAAGGAAACTATGGACAAAGAGGGAATGGAACCTACCTTTCTAACCTTATCCACCACAACATCACCAGAAGGGAATTGCCTGAAACCAATTTACATCTATTCCTTTTTGATTATTTTCAGGACGGACAAACTCCTTATCTCCCAATGATAAAACAACTTTCCGAGGAGAGTGTGGAAATTTCAGGAATGGCGCTATTCGAAAACGATAAGATGGTAAAGAAGATCCCAGCAAAAGATTTGTTCTTCTTTAAAATAATGGTCGATAAGCTGGCTGAAGGAAATCATGTCATCAAGCTTGGCAAAAAGAAAGGACGGACGGAAAAATCAGTCGAGGCTTCGGTTACAAGCTTGAGCGCAAGGCATAAAATTATTGTGAAGCATAAGTCGGATCCAGTTGAAGTAACGATAAAGATCAAAATCAAAGGAATTGTAAGGGAATATACGGGAAAGAAATTAACGTCTCAAAAAGTGGTAAAAGTAGAAAAAACAATGAAACAAGAAATTGAAGAAAATTGTTTAAGAATGCTAAAGGAGTTTCAAGAATTAGGCATTGACCCAATCGGGATCGGACAAAATCAAAAGCATGGGATCCGCGGATTTGATATAAAAGAGTGGGATGAAAGCATCTACCCACGAGTAAAATTCAAGGTAGAAGCAGATGTACAAATTTTAGAGGCTGGAACAGTGGAATAAAGGAAGAAAGGAAGGCCCACTAGAGCCTTCCTTTCTATTTGTTCAATTGAATCACACATTTTTTATCGGCGCTTTCTTTACAAGCTTCAATTACCTTTATGACTTGTAAAGCCTCCTCAGGGTCAACCGGAAGGGGATTATTTTCCCTTAAGGCACGATAGATTCCCAGGTAGAATTGAGTATAATCCCCTTTTTCTGAAGGGATGACTTCCGATACAATCTCTTCTCCTCTGATTGTCGTGAGAACACCCCAGTTCTCTTCGTCTTCTCTTCCCCACTCTTCAGTAAGCGGATTTCTCCCAGCCTTTAAATCCTCTTCTTGGCGATCCATTCCGTGTTTTACATAGCTTCCCTTGAGTCCATGAATCTGATAGCGAGGCCCGGCATCAAGTACGATGGAACGTGAATATAGCTGCACTCTCAATACGTCATAGCCGAGCGTGATAAGGAAGTAATCCTCCGCTTTTTCCGGATCTCGTTGAGGGAAGACATCTGCCTGCACCCATTGTGGTGAACCAAACAGGGTGAGCGCTTGATCCAGCAGATGGGAGCCTAAATCATACAGCACTCCTGCCCCCTCGATTTTGTTCTCCTTCCATCTGTCTTTAATGACAGGACGAAAACGATCAAAATGGGCCTCATATGTATAAATCTCTCCAAGTGCTTCATCTTTCAATAATTGCTGAATCGTTAAAAAGTCAGCATCCCATCGTCGATTATGAAAGACGGAAAGAAGTAATCCTCTTTCTTTAGCTAATGCCAGGAGCTCTTCCCCTTCCCTGCTATTCGTAACGAATGGCTTCTCTACGATCACATGCTTATCGGCTAAGAGGGATTGTTTAATCATGCGATAGTGAAGATGATTAGGAGTGGTAATCACAATTAATTCAATATCTTCCTGTAGTAACTCATCGAGTGACGACACGACGGTTGCTCCCTCGATGTCTTTCAATACCTTTTCTTCATTAGAAGATAGGACCGCACCAATATGAAATTCCTCTAAATGAGAAAGCAACGGACGATGAAAGCTTTGCCCTGAAAAACCGTATCCTGCTAAACCAACTTTAATGGACTGCATAATGTCACCTTTTCCTTGAAAATGTATTCTCATATTATCATGTACAAGATCAGACGAAAAATGATTCGTTTTACAACCTGGTATCGTTTTGTATAAAATAAGGTGAAAAGGGAGGTTAACAACATGCAATCAATCAAAAACAAAGAAACCTTTGACGATCTAATCGCGTCAACCGAACCAGTCATCGTAAAATTCCATGCAGATTGGTGCCCGGATTGCCGTCGTATGGACATGTTCATCGATGAAATCATGGATGAATTCAATCAATATAAATGGTATGACATCAATAAAGATGAATTTCCTGAAATCGCGGAAAAATATGATGTCATGGGTATCCCAAGCCTGCTTGTGTATAAAAATGGCGAAAAAATCGCTCACTTGCACAGCGCCAACGCAAAATCACCGGAGCAAGTCACAGAATTCCTTAACACACTATAAGTCAAAGGTCCGTCCCTGTTTATGCAGAGGGACGGACCTTTGTTTTTTTCAACATATCTAGACATATTCTCAATAGATATTGCCTTTCCCATCTACATACACTGTTCGAACCATCGTTCTCTGAAATTGGTTTCCGAGTGTCGTCTTTCCTTCAATGTCGAGGGTGATGTTATGGACTCCTTCTTCAAAGTCAGCTAGAGGCAGTGATGAAAGATCACCTGAAGTAACGATTGTTGAATGCTTCTTTCCACTTCTTAGTGGGAAATGGTGAATCGTATAAGTCTTCTTCGTAGAGTGATCATGTTCATTCAATGCGCTCATGACTGAGTCTCCATAACTCCCCCCTTGATGTTGAAATAGAATCGTGACCATGTAATGTTCTGTCTTACTCCCTCGAGCCCTTACTTCCCACTTTCCATTAACAGGTCGTGATATATGGATAGAATGATGATAGGCACCAGGGAAATAGCCTGTAGCATCAACAATCAACTCCCATTTCGTATACACCTGGCCGTCCGGGCTGAGTAGCTCATAAACCGAATCTCTCTTATCGGTAATCCAGTCGACCGTAATACGAGCTATGCCTTCCTCAACTGAAAACTCTTCCACTCCCATACCTTCGAATTGCCCACCTCGGTGAAGGGCTGATATTTCCCCTTCTAGAGGCATTTCATTCACCGAAACATGTGTAATCTCCTTCACCTCTTCAATGAAAAGATCCTTTATATACGGGAATACCTCTTTCCCTTCTTTTATCGTCGTATGAGTCCAGTCTCTGACTGCCACCTCTTTGCTGTAAGGAAGCCGTGAGCTCTTCACCAGCACGGCTCCATCACTTTGACCAAAGCTGCTTAAGTACAGTCCTCCCCAAAATAGCTCAGAATGCGCACCGCCCCAGCCAGTACCACCAAAAGTGTAGAACGGAACCTTCTTCGCAAGATCAAGCTCGTCTGTATCTGATCGAAACCCTTTCATGTACCCGGTTTGCAATGAAAACACGGCATGTGTCTTACTTTTCAGCCCATCTGTCAACCAACCTGCCCATTTACTAAAGGCAAGATCTGCAAGTTCTGACCCATGATGAGGAGTAGAAAGTGTTATGACTCTTTCTACATATGGAGAGGCACCATAATGGACCAATGCCGCTTGGGCATCGACACCTCCCTTGCTGTGCCCCACAATTACCAGCTTTTCATCAAAGTATGCGGAGATTTCCTTCAGCTTACCAGCTAGGATCTCCCCATTCCTCCACATGTCTTCGTCTGGATGTAAGTCAATTAATACTGATTGATAACCGGCTCCACGAAGGATTTGCAGCATATCATTTTCTTGTATCCACGTTTCTGATGATGCATTGATCCCATGAATAAATACGATGGGATAACTTGCTGATTTAACTGCCTTTTCATCTCTAAACCATCTGCCAGGTATGACGGAAACTGTTTTATTTCCTCTCATTCTTTCTACCATCAGCACTGCCTCCCTTTAGAAAGACTTTCTTATCTTCATTATCGTTAAGCAGTGAAAAAAATCCACCCTTGTTGTTAAATCCAGGAAGAAAGACATATAAACTCTATAAGTTGAATAACACCGTATCCTTTATCAAAGACTAAATGTGATTTTACTTAAATAGGAGGAATTGAACGTGACGAAGAAAAAAAACAAAGGCAGCGAAAACCAAAACTCACCTAAGCGGGGCACGACGGAATTTGCTACTGAAATAACTAGTGGGGATAATAGTAAAGGCAATAAGCATAATAAAGACCAGCGTAATAAAACGAAATAACAAACAACCTGAAACCTTTCAGGCAGGTTGTCCGAAAGGAGGATATTAATTTGGATTATAATCGGGCAAAACAGATCCTCTCATCTTCAGGTGACGTAGTGGTAAAGTACCGGGATACTTCAGTATGGATCGACTCTGTCAATGAAGACGGAAAAACAGCCGTTGTACATCTTCGTGGACCATTAGAAGAAAGGTCGGAAGTGAGTATTGATGATTTAGAGGAAGTTTAAAAAAGAAGACTATTTGGTCCCCATCAATGGGCCAAATAGTCTTCTTACGATCTTAGAGATTAATCATAATCTCAATCTTCATCTTTGTCTTTATCATCATGTCCTTTATGCTTGCCTTTTCCTTTTAAAAGATCAAAAATCAGTTTCGCTTGATCCGTATTATCGATTCTTCCAGCAAATCGTTCTTTTTGTGGACCAAACGCGTAAACTGGAACGTCATCACCAGTGTGCCCATCCGTTGTCCAGCCAGTACCTGAACGCTTGTCGAAGATTTTTTCAATGGCATTGTCAATTTCTTTTATATCACCATTTTCGGCAGCTGTTTTCACAGAAGCGACTTCTTCTTCTGTAAGTTCAAGATCAATATTTTCAGCAAGTGTGTCTTCTACAGAAGCACCATCTACAATTTGCTTTGCCATAAAGTCCGGTGTATGTTTAGCTGCTTGTATTGGTGTTGGATCCCAATTGTATTCACCATCTGCACCGATAGAGATTCCACCGGTTGAATGATCAGCCGTTACGATTACAAGAGTTTCTCCATTTTCCTTCGCAAAGTCTCTTACTTTTTCAAATGCTTGTTCGAAGTCTCTCATTTCACTCATACCACTGACTACATCATTATCATGACCCGCCCAGTCGATTTGACTTCCTTCTACCATAAGGAAGAAGCCATCTTTGTCCGTTTTCAAGCGGTCAAGTGCAGATGTGGTCATGTCTGCCAAACTTGGTTGTTTTTCTTCACGGTCGATCATCTTGTCCATTCCAACTTCAGAGAAAAGACCAAGCACTTGTTTATTGTCATCATTTTTAAGTTCATCAGCGGATTTCACATAGCTGTATCCATCATTTTGGAACTGTTTGGCAAGGTTTCGGTCATCACGCTCAAAGAAATCCGTTCCTCCACCAAGCATCACGTCAATCTTATGTTCCCCATTGATCATTTCATCATAATAGTCGTTCGCAATAGCATCTTCGCTTTTACGTTGCTCTTCATGGGCTCCGTAAGACGCAGGCGTCGCATGAGTGATTTCTGATGTGGCGACGATTCCTGTGGACATGCCGTTTTCTTTCGCCTGTTCCAATACCGTCTTCACATTTGATTTATCATTATCAACGGCAATAGCGTTATTGTATGTTTTCACTCCACCGCTCATTGCTGTCGCAGCAGCTGCAGAGTCGGTTACGTTTTCTTCTTCATCTTCTGGATACGTCGTTTGTAGTCCGACAAGGTAAGGATCGAATGCCGTTTTTTCCATTTCAACTGTATCCGGATTGTCATTCATGTAACGAAGGCCTGTCGTGTAAGGAACTCCCATGCCATCACCAATCATAAAGATGACGTTCTTAGGATTACTGTGTTTGGAATCCTTCGCTTCTACTTCTTTATTATCTAAATTCATTCCTATTACGCTTCCAATAGCCAGCGTCGATACAACCGCTAAAGGAAGAACTTTTTTCATTGATTTCTTCATTTACCCTACCTCCTATATTTCATCCTACATGTTGAAGGATAACGGAGAAATATGAAGAACCATTTGCAGAACCAATACAGGAGTGTAAAGCTTCTGTAAACAGAAGAAAAACAGGTATAAAGCCCCCTGTTTTCCTTCCTTTTATGAAATCAATGTTCTCATTCATTGGGCAATTAGACAAAACCCTAAGTTCGTCTACTCTCTTATAAGAGGGAGCGTACAGCAGCGGAATGAGCCGCCCGACTTAATGATTTCAGATAAATCCAGTTCGGTCACATCAAATCCGGCTGCTCTGATTCGTTCATTAAGAGCTGGATTTTGAGTGAGGCTGATGATTTTCTCATCACCGATTGCCAATACATTCGGACCCATTTGAAATTGCTCATGATCTGACACTGTTATGATTTTATAGTGCTTCTTAATTGTTTCAAGATCCTCTTTCGAAAATGCCTGAGGATACACAATGGCCCATTCTTCTGAAATGATCGTAAATACACAATCTAAGTGAAGAATCCCTTCTTTTAATGGTAATTCATGTACGCTAAATTGGGGGAGTTGATTCCGTAATGATTGAATGGCCAATTGATTCGTACGTCCACTCACCCCAATCCAGATATTCTCTTCATCAACAAGAACATCTCCTCCTTCGATGGAATGAAGAAGTTCATGATAAGGAATCTCATTGGTTTCAAGCCATTTCTTCAGCGTATTCACTTCTCCCCGCCTGACTTCGGTATTCATGGCTGAAACGAAAAACTGATCATGAATCGTAAAGCCTATGTCTCGTGTAAAGACTTGCTCATTAAATTCTTTTGATGATTGGAGATGAATGACTTCTGAACCATTTTTCTTCAATGTATCAACAAATGTTTCATGTTGTTGAACAGCCTTATCTATATTGATATTTTCTTTAAGAAAATGCTTTTGTGTCTCATTTATGATTTCATTTATTTGCATATTTTCAGGTGAAACCACAACGACCTTCTTTAGCTTTCCATACTCATTGGAACAATAGGTTTTAGATTTTGGAACCAATGGGGAATTTAAACTCATCTTTATGCCCTCCAATTATTAACTCTTAAAAACCGCTTTTCCCTTTTATTATGATGATAAAACTTTCTTTTTATAAGTTATGCCGGATAAGCCTGAACAGAGACGACGTGCATCATGGATTCGTGAAATTAGGGCATTTGTCCATCACCTAAGCCATTTGTTCGAGTTGCTTTAAAGGTAAAAGATCATCTTGTACTCAAAATAAAAGAAGCTAACAGCGTAAACGTTAGCTTCTTTCCTCAAACTATTCTTTTCATGTTCTATGTTCCACCCAACATCCTTCCCATTAATGAACCATCCGGTCATGACCCTTCCAGTATTCTTTCCGAATCACAACCTTTTGGATTTTCCCGGAAGCGGTCTTCGGTAATTCACTGACAAAGGTGACACTCTGCGGGGCTTTGAAGTGGGCGAGCTTTTCTCTGCTGAACTCGATGAGATCTTTCTCTGTTAAGCTGTACCCATCTCTCAAAACAACTACTGCATGGGGCACTTCTCCCCAACGCTCATGGGGAACGGCGACGACTGCTGCCTCCAATACACTGTCATGCTCATAAAGAGCCCCCTCGACTTCAATAGACGAGATGTTTTCTCCCCCGCTTATGATGACATCTTTCATCCGATCAACGATTTCAATGAACCCATCCCGATCTACGGTTGCCATATCGCCTGTATGTAGCCATCCATCCCTGATTGCCTGATTGGTTGCTTCCGGATTTTTATAATAACCTTCCATCACCGTGTTCGTCCTTGTGACGATTTCTCCAATTGCCTGACCGTTAAGAGGGACTTCACTTCCAAGCTCGTCAACTACCTTCACCTTGCTTCCAATCATGCTGTATCCTGCTTTCGCCTTCAGACGGTATTGTTCTTCTTTCGGACGCCCCTGTTCCGATGACCTTAAGATAGAGGTGGTGATAAGGGGTGAAATTTCTGTCATCCCGTACACTTGGATGAATTCCCAATTCAGATCTTCCTCTACCTTTCGAACAAATGCTGGCGGCGGAGCTGATCCAGCAATGACAACCCTTACATTTTGGTCGATCACTCGGCCCTTGTTCGGGTAGGTTTCAAGCACCATATTGAGAACTGTCGGAGCCATGTATATCCATCCCCTCTGTTTCAATATGAATGTGGTAACTTCCTTATATTTACTATTTTAACAGATTCGGATTATTTATTTGAATATTCAGATTTTATAAGTTAGATGCCACACTTTCAAAAGAAAAAGCATGATGACCTATTCGTCATCATGCCCTTGGATTAGCGGCCTCTTCTACTGGAAGAGGACCTGCCTTGGCTATTACGCTGAGAACCTGAACCGCTTTTTCCAGGTTTGCCAGAGTCACTTCGTTTCGATTGTCTTCCTCGGGAAGAAGCGGACGATTCACCGCCACGCCGGGATGTCCCTTCTTCGCCTTTCGACCTTCGACTGCGGGATGATCCACTCGCTTCCCCGGTACGGGACATGCCGCCACGGGGAGATCTTGACTTTCGATCTTTGTTTGCTTGAATGTGCTTTTCCCGTCTGTCTTTCGCACTTTCATCGAATCCTTTTTCAACTGTTGATGATGATTTTGAAGGCGCTACCTCCACTATGCGGCGAGGCAAGATAAGGCCGATGCCTTTTTCGATCGTCTCTAGATCCTGTTTGTCTTTTAAAGCAACAAACGTGATTGCAAGACCGTCTTTTCCAGCACGACCGGTGCGCCCGATCCTGTGAATATAGCTCTCCACATCTTGGGGGATATCATAATTAAACACATGTGTCACGCCTTCTACGTCAAGCCCGCGTGCCGCTACATCGGTTGCGATAAGAAGCTGGAGTTTCGCATCTCTAAACTTCTTCATCACTCCCTCTCTCTTTGCTTGAGACAGATCACCGTGGAGCTCATCGACTAAGAAGCCTTTCGCTTTAAGGTCGCCGAGCAGCTTGCTCACCCTTCTTTTCGTACGACAGAAAATGATGCCTAAAAACGGCTGAACGTCGTGAATCGTTTGACTAAGGGCATCCAGTTTCTGACGATCTGTCGTCTCCACGATTTCCTGTTGAATTTCCTGTACAATTTTTTCTTTTTCACGGATTTGCACATTACGAGGTTGGTTCATATACCTCTTGCCGATTTTCCGTATATCCTTGGACATGGTAGCGGAAAACAAGGCTGTTTGGCGGGTAAACGGTGTCTCTCGAATAATCGATTCGACTTCATCGAAGAAGCCGATATGAAGCATTTGATCTGCTTCATCTAATACGAGGAACGATACGTTTGAAAAGTCTACAGTCTTCCGGCGTACATGATCAAGGATTCGACCAGGAGTTCCGATGACGATATGAATCGCTTTATTCTTCAGTCGCTTAATCTGTTTCTCAACATCTTGACCTCCGTACACAGCTAATACATGTATATCATCTTCCGTAGAAGAAAGGATTTGATTTAATTCAGCCGTTACCTGAATGGCGAGCTCTCTTGTAGGTGTGACAATAAGGGATTGGATCTCATCTCTTTCCGGATTGATTTTAGCAAGCATCGGTAAGAGAAAAGCCATCGTCTTTCCTGTTCCTGTTTGTGCTTGTCCAATCACGTCTTTACCATTCAATAAAACAGGGATCGTTTCGCTCTGAATGGGTGTCGGCTCTGTGATGGATTGTTCTTTTAATGCATTGACGTACTTAGGTTGAATTCCTAAGGAAGTAAAATCATTCAATGGGGTCACCTCTTTGTTACTAGTATACCTGTAATCCACTCTAGAAAATAGGGCACTATGTTATAATGGGAAAATCGTAAAATGAAAAGAGGAATAGAATGCTACCATTTGAAGATAAATTATCCATTGTAGAAGAGTTCAATGAACTTTCTCGAAAAGATGTTTCATTAAACAGGGTGAACTTTCATTTTGAAGAGAGTCTCTATGAAAAAACGACCGTAGTGTACCATCTGCACCCGAACGGTAACGGCTTTGTTTATACAGGAAGCCTTCCCGATTATGAAGCCAATTCAAAAGGACTCGTCAATATCCGTGATTTTCATGAGGACGAGCTTCGACAAATCATTCGTGCTTCGATTGATCATCTGGCAACGGAAGAAAAAATCACCCCGCCAATCGAACAACTTTGGAAGGATGCTGAAGGCCATTCTCTTATGTTGAAAGAAGAAGACGATCGTTGGAATATCTATGCCAGCGATAACTTGGAAGACAGCTTTGGCGGGTATGATGAAGCGGCTTTGTATCTTCGTGAAGAAGGATTTCGCAGAAGGTAATCGGTCGAACTGCAGCATCAGAGAAGAAATTGCTAACTACTAAAAAAAGGCCGAATCGGATGTCGATTCGGATTTTTTTATGGATTTTATTCTAGCAACAATATTTATAAAGAACGCTTCAAAATATCCCTCACACTTTCATTATCCATTTCCTTATACGTTCCAACACCTGGCTTGATGAAAGTCTTCTCTACGATCGCATCGAATTCGGTGTCATCAATATCATAATCGGCGAGGGCGCTTGGAGCCCCTAATGAGTTCCAGAAATCACGAAGCGCTCTTGCTCCTTCTCGTGCGACTTGGATATCTTCTTTGCCTTCAGCTGATATTCCTAACACATTGACAGCAAGTTTCTTCACTCGTGATGGATCTTCTTCCAAGACATGCTCCAGCCAATTAGGGAACAAAATCGCAAGTCCTCCGCCATGGGGAATATCATATACTGCAGAAATGGCATGCTCAACTCTGTGCGTTGCCCAATCTCCCCCATCCGTCCCATTCGCAAGAGATCCATTAAATGCGGTTGTACTGATATACATCATCGTTTCTCTATGTTCAAAGGATTGTAAGTCTTCCAGCAGTTTCGGTCCTGTTGCTATCGCGGTTCTTAACAAGGACTCGATGAATCCATCAATCATCGGAGTGTTCTCCGTGCGATGAAAATAAAGCTCAAGGGCATGAGACATGCTGTCCACAATTCCATAGATCGTCTGGTCGCGAGGGACAGAAAATGTATAGGATGGATCAAGAATCGAAAACGTCGGAAAGACATGCGGCGATGACCAGCCTAATTTGTCATTCTTTTCCCAATTAGTTATGACAGAAACAGCGTTCATTTCAGATCCGGTCGCAGCTAGGGTCAGAACCGTTCCAAAAGGCAGGGCATCAGTGATGGAAGCCTTCCCTGTAATCAGGTCCCATGCATCCCCCTCATAGGTTGCTCCCGCTGCGATGGCCTTTGTACAATCGATTACGCTTCCCCCACCGACAGCTAATAAGAAATCAATGCCTTCTGTTTTACAGATCTCGACTCCTTTTCGAACAGTCGTCAAACGTGGATTCGGCTCTACACCGCTAAGTTCTGAAACGACTGCATCGATTTTTTTCAACTCAGCCATTACATCATCGTATATGCCATTCCGTTTGATGCTGCCTCCACCATAAACAAGTAGGACGTTCATCCCTTTATCCAATATAGAAGACAATTGTTTCACTTCATTTTTCCCAAAGTAAAGCTTTGTAGGGTTGTATTGTAAAAATGTATTCATATTTGCACCTCATTTTTGTCATGTGTTTTCATTTTATCACTAGTATCATATCTACTGATATTGATACTTTCCCATTCATATCATCAAAAATTTTGATAGTTAATCGGTTAAGGATGAAATCAATTGATTTATTGGAGGTGTCAGCCATTTCTTTTTTTGGTATACAATTTGTGTATAAACAATTATATTCTCAAGATCAAAAGGAAGCTGAACCACCTTACCACTCTCGATTTCTTTATTCACTGCGATTGCAGGTAAGATGGCAAGTCCTAAATCGTCGGCTACACACTGCTTGATTGCCTCTAAACTGCTAAAGGAAATCACTGATTTTGCTTGCACATTTTCCTCTTTCAGCAATTGCTCCAGGAGCACTCTGTAAGAGCACCCTTCCTCCGTTAAAATCAGAGTTTCCGATTCAAGCTCTAGAAGATTCATCTCCTCCATTGCACATAAGTGATGTTTCGGAGGTGCGATCATAACGAGCTGTTCCTGTCGAATAGGAATCGTAGTCAATTCCGGATGCTCCACATACCGGTCCAGCAAAATGGAGAGGTCGAACTTCCCTTCAAGGGTACCATCTTTAAGATTGGGACAAAGCCCCGATTCTAATAGAATCTTTAACTCAGGGTGATGTTCTTTCAATTGCTTAATATAGGGGGTGATGAAGTAGGCAGCTAATGATTCCACCGTCCCCACACGGAGAGTTCCCCGAAGATTGCTTTCCTTCGATATCCGCTCCTCCGCTTCATCTAAAAGGGAGATGATCTTTTCCACATAATAATAGAGCTCTTCACCGGATTGTGTCAGGCGCATTTTCCGTCCCACGCGCTCAAATAACTTTATGCGGTAATGCTGTTCCAGTTTTTTTATTTGAGTTGTCACACTCGATTGGGCATAGCCCAGCTCTTCACCAGTCTTTGTATAACTTCCCCACTTAGCCACTTCTTTAAAGGTATATAAATAATTCAAATCCATGCTGTTCCTCCATCATTTTTTTCGATAGTTAGTATCGATTATTATAGATAACTTTAATCCTTCAATCAATGGTATACTCCAATCCAACGTAACATTTCGGAGGTTCACGATGACTCAACTTCAAAAAACATTTCCAATGCATATGTATGTGCAGAATGAATTCATAGAGGAGTGTTAAGGAATGAAAATATTAACCCTTTTAGGAAGCACAAGAAAAAACGGTAATTCTGAATTTCTTGCCAGGAAAATCGTTGAAGGGACCGACCATACCATTGTCTCACTTGCTGATATGCATATCGAGCCAATCGAAGACTTACGACATACAGAAGGTGGTTTCCTGCCAGTCAATGATGATTATGAACAACTTGTTCAATTAATGGAGAATCATGACGTAATCCTATTTGCCACACCGCTTTATTGGTATGGAATGAGTGGCCCAATGAAAAACTTTTTTGATCGATGGAGTCAGTACCTGAGGGATGAGCGCTTTAACTTAAAGGAAGAGCTTACGAAGAAAAAAGCATATGTAGTAATCACCGGTGGAAGCACTGCAAAAATTAAAGGTCTTCCTCTCGTACAGCAGTTCGGTTATATTTTTGAATTCGTCAATATGGAATTTGCAGATTATATGATTGGTGCGGGAGTAAAACCTGGTGAAATCGTGAATGATCTCGCTGCCCTTGAAAAGGCAGAGCGTTGGAATGCATCGTTTAAATAATCAATGATCCCTTTTAGGGGTCATTTTTTTTGTTAATTCAAATACGTTCGGGACATAGTATAAACAAAACGGTAAGGGAGGTGCTTCATGGATTTTCCAACGATTCACACTAATATCTGGGATGCTGTCATCGCAATTCCGATTATTATCGTGTTCACACAACTTATTAAAATCTTCTTCAAACCTCCTGCTTTCTTAGTACCGAATATCGCCGTCATTCTCGGCCTCCTCTTCTCCATTTTCATCAGTCATAAAGGACATCTTGCAACTGGAATCTTCATGGGATTCTTTTATGGGTACGCGGCGATTGGAAATTATGCTTCTTTAAAGACAACGGTGCTTGCTTACCGGAGGGAAAAGGAGACTTCTCGATAAGTGCTGAAAATGGTTGTTTAAAGTTAAAGAAAAGGATGGCTATGCCACCCTCAACTCTCCATTATTTCTGCAATTTCCCCAAGATTGTGGTCAATGTACGATCCAACTGCTCTAACTCTTCCCCTTCCATTTCTAGCCTCTCCACTAATCGACTGGGCACACAAGCCGCTTTATCCTCCATCGCCTCGCCTTTTTTGGCAAGAGTGATGACCACGCTTCTCTCATCCTCCACAGAACGCCTACGCTCAACCAGTCCGTTTGCTTCCATTCTTTTCAGCATTGGAGTCAATGTACCCGAATCCAAGAATAGCTTTTTCCCCAATTCTTTCACAGATATCGTTTTCTCTTCCCATAATACCAACAAGGCCAAATATTGAGGATACGTCACGCCGATTTCTTCCAGTAACCCTCTGTAGAGCTTGGTGATCTCACGTTCTGCCGTATAAATTTTAAAGCAGATTTGATTTTCTAATAAAAGTGGATTATTCATGAATGACCGTCCTTTTCTTGTACATAATAATTGTGATTATCATACACAAATAAACCTCGGTTATCAAATTAAATTGCACACAATTAAATTGTTGACAATTAATACTGAAGGTTTTATTATAGTATTGTACTAATTAATTGCACACAACTAAAAGAGGAGTGAACGAAATGAATGCATTATACACAGCAAAAGCGACCGCTACGGGTGGTCGTGCAGGAAAAGTGACAAGCAGTGACGGAGTGTTGGATATCGGTTTGGCCATGCCTAAATCACTTGGAGGAAACGGATCAGAAGGATCAACGAATCCAGAGCAGCTTTTCGCAGCCGGATATGCCGCTTGTTTCGATAGCGCACTTAATTTAGTTGCTCGTCAGGAAAAGAAACGAATCGAATCGAACGTAACAGCTGAAGTTTCCATAGGCAAAGATACAGACGGCGGATTTAAATTAGCAGTGGTATTATCAGTCGCTGTTAACGGAGTTGAACTAGACGAAGCAAAGCAGCTAGTTGATAAAGCACACGGGGTATGCCCTTATTCCAAAGCTACCAACGGAAATATTGAAGTTGAATTGCAAACTGAATTATTTTAATGAATGAACGTGGATAGGCACTCTTGCTGCCTATCCCTTTTTATTTATCAGAAAACGAACATTTGTTCTTGTTTTATTATTGTTCAATGATTTATACTAAAAGAGTACTAAAATACATGCGAACTGGAGTGGAGAAATATGAAACATCAGGCTACACCTTATTTTAGTTTCGATGGTCAAGCAAAGGAAGCATTAGAGTACTACAAAGAAGTGTTTGAAGGGGAAATCCTTAGCGTCATGACTTTCGGCGAGGCGGATTTTCCAAGCCCTCCGGAAATAGCTGAGCATATCATGCATGCTCAATTCAAAAAAGGGGAACTTTTCTTCATGATGTCTGACAGCTTTCCTGGCCAGGCACCTACTGCAGGAAATCATATCTCACTTGTCCTTGAACTGGAAAGTGAAGAGGAAATCCATACTTATTATCGTCGTTTAACTGAAAAAGGCACAGTTGTTATGGAGCTTCAGGACACTTTCTGGGGTGCCCTCTATGCAAAAGTGAAGGACCCCTACGGAATCAATTGGGACTTGAATTATACGAAAAAATAACTTTCATAAGGGCTACTGCCATATCGTCCTGTCAGTAGCCTCTTTTCTCCTCTAAACAACTACATGGCTACATTTTCTTCAAGTGATAAACAGTAAGGAATCACCCTCCAACAATCGCGCTCCACTTAAACAGATGATGAGTGACAGACCCTAATAAAGGTCCGTCACTCTCATAATATGATAGTACTTATCGATTTTTTTGATATGTCCTTCTGTTATCAGTTCTTTTGTGAGGCTGGTTACCGTTTCTCTCGTTGACCCTATGAAGTTTGCGATGTCTTGGTGGGTGAGGGGGACATTGATTTTGATCAGCTTTCCTTGTTTATCTCCAAAGCTTTTCATCAAAAAGGACATGAGATGGAGGATTCTTTCTTTTACAGGTGCATACATGATTCGTTCCAAGAACATGTTTCTTTGCTTCATATGGTGATTTAGGGCTGAATATAGCTCTGTCATCACCAGTGGATGAGTGAGGCGTAAGTTATCTACCTGTTTAAGGGATAGAACACACACTTCTGTTGGTTCGATCGATTCAGCATACACGCCTTCATCGTCCAGGCTAAAACGTGGAATATTACTAAAAAACTCCCCCGCCCCTAGTACAGTAAGGATGGTGTTACGCCCATCCTCGCTGTTTTTGTATAGTTTTATTTTCCCTGACTGGATCATATATAGATTTTCCCCTAAAGAAAAAGGCTGAAAGATAACTTCCTTTTTCGAGTAATTCACGAGTTTCCCCAGGAGCTTCTGTATGTTCGAAGCAGGTCGCAATTGGGAAGCAGAATTCATGATGTCCCCTCCTCATTCATTTCAAATTGAGACACAAAGTCACCATATCCCTGTTCTTCAAGCTCAGCTTTCGGCACAAAACGAAGAGCGGCAGAATTCATACAATATCTTAATCCCGTTGGTTTCGGACCATCGTCAAATACATGCCCCAGGTGTGAGTCCGCATGTTTACTTCTGACTTCCGTTCTTGACATGAACAGTCCCCGGTCCTCTACTTCTACAATGTTGTCTTCAACAAGTGGCTGTGAGAAACTTGGCCAACCTGTTCCACTTTTGAATTTATCTTTCGAGCTGAACAAAGGTTCACCCGAAATAACGTCCACATATATACCTTCCTCTTTGTTATCCCAATACTCATTGTTGAATGCTTCCTCTGTTCCCTCTTCCTGCGTGACCTGGTATTGAATATCTGTCAGCTTTTCTTTTAATTCTTTGTCCGTATATGAAGGGTAGAGAGAGTTGGTTTCAAGCTTGATATGTCGATCATCCCCCCAAGCTTCATCCAAGAAATCATCTCTGCCTGAGTTACTTCGGTAAAACTTATAACTCAATTCATTTTTCTTATAATAATCCTGGTGGTACTCTTCCGCTTTGTAGAACGTATTCGCCGGTTGGATCTCCGTTACTATTTCTTCTTCAAAGCGACCTGAGTCTGTTAGTTCTTGTTTTGACTGCTGCGCCATTTGTTTCTGTTCCTCATCATGATAGAAAATGCCGCTAACATATTGAGGACCACGATCAACGAATTGTCCACCTGCATCGGTCGGATCGATTTGTCTCCAGAACACCTTTAATAACTGCTTATACGTAATCACTTCAGGATTGTACTCCACTTGAACGGCTTCCACATGTCCTGTTTGTTTGGAAGATACTTCATCGTAGGTTGGATTCTTTTCCTCACCACCTGTGTATCCCGAAATGACAGCGTACACCCCATCCAATTTCTCAAAAGGAGGCTCCATGCACCAGAAGCATCCTCCTGCGAAGGTAGCGATGGCATGTTCTTCATCGAGCATATCTGTTTTCACTGCTTCACTCCCCAAAGACTTCTGGGTCACACTAGCATATAATTTCGGTCCAAAAAAAGCTGTAAGACTCACTACGAGTACCAAGCCAATTCCGATCATCACTTTTTTCATTTTCTCTCCTCCTCGATATTTTCTAGAGGTAATTGAAACCAAAAGGTGCTTCCTGACTTTCCATCACTCTCAACCCCAATTTCCCCGCCGTGAAGTTGAATGATTTCTCTGCTTATGGAGAGTCCGAGGCCTGATCCTCCCCCCGCTTTATTCCTAGACTTCTCTACCCGGTAGAATCGTTCAAAGATTGAAGCCTGTTCTTGAAGGGGGATACCCTTTCCTTGATCTGTCACGGAAAAGACCATCTGCTCCCCTTTCTTCACTGCCCGGATGTCCATAGAAGTATGATCCGGTGAAAAAGATAGAGCATTTTGGATAAGATTCGTCATCACCCTTTTTATTTGTATGGGCATTAAAGGGACCTGAGGCAAGTTTTCATCATATTCAACTTTCACTTCCATCCCTTTCTCCTGTAATACCCGCTCGAATTGCTGTATGGTTTCGATGAGAAGCTTATCTATAAGGGTACGCTCAGGATTCCAAGAAAGCTTTCTGTTCTCCAGCTGAGAAAACTCCAACACCTCTTCAATCAATACACTTAATTTTTCCGTTTCTGACAGTATCGTTTCATAATAGCGTTTCCGCGTTTCCCGATCTTCAATAATGTCATCATTCAAAGCAGCTACAAACGAATGGATCGACGACAAGGGAGTTCTGAGATCATGAGAGACATTGGCGATCAGTTCGCTCTTAAACTTTTCCGATTCCTTCAATTCCTCAAACATCCCTTCGATCCGAGTGGACATATGATTAAAGTTAGCAGCCAGTTCTTTAATTTCCTGCGGGCCTGTTTCTGTCACTTTCACATCAAAGTCACCCCGTGCCATCCTCTCCGCTTCCTTGCTCATCTGCTTCACAGATATTAACAGCGGGGAAGTGATCATCAAATTCACAGCAAAGGATAATAGCCCCGCTCCCATCGTAATGATAGAAAGGAGAATAATGATATCGGTTGAAATAAACATTTGGATATAGGAGATGGTGAGAAATACAAGAATCACAACCAAAGAAATCGTATTGGCTAAAATGAGCAGCGTTCTAATTTTCATATGATTGATTCCCCTCAAATTTATACCCAATTCCCCAGACTGTTTTAATCCATTTAGGTTCAGATGCATCTTCCTCTATCTTTTCCCTTAACCTACGAATATGGACATTAATGGTATTCGCATCTCCCAAATACTCGTATCCCCATAACGTTTCGATCAGTTGGGATTTGGAAAACACCTGAGAAGGGTGTTGTGCCAGTAAAGATAACAACTCAAACTCTTTCACTGTCATCTCAACTTCCTGCCCTCCTGCAATTACCTTACGTTTATTTCGATCAATGAGTAGTCCACTCCAAGTCAGAACCTCTCCCCTTTCATCCTTTGCAGGTGCAGAGTAGGTCCTTCTTAACACATTTTTCACCCGAAGCAGTAGCTCACGAGGGCTGAATGGTTTCGTGACATAGTCGTCCGCCCCTATTGTGAGCCCGTAAATCCGGTCCTTCTCTTGTCCGAGTGCTGTTAGCATGATGATGGGGGTATCGTGGTCCTCTCTTATCTTCTCGGCTACCTGCCACCCATCCATTTCAGGCATCATGATATCGAGGACCACAATGTCCGGATGAAATGTTTCATACCGCTCGATTGCTTCTTTACCGTTAAAGGCTGTGCTCACTTCGTAGCCTTCTCGCACCAGATAGCGTGAACATACATCAACAATATTTTCTTCGTCATCTACTAACAGCACCTTGTTTGCCATTTTAAACGCTCCTTTACATCTTTGAACCTAATTCTGCACTTCCGAAATCAACATTAAATTGCTTGCACCAAATCACAATTTTCATCCCGGCTGATACGGATTCGCCTTTAGGAACCTCATAATTTTGATTACCCATGTTCCCTTTTAATTCGCCAAGGGAAACCCCATCCTTTGTTTCTTGACCTTCCTCTACTAAGTAAACGTAAAGATCCGGCCCATTGGTCACTTCAAAATCTTCCAATCGAATATTTTTATCTGACACCATCACGCTGCCTTTTGCAGTATGACCAGAATCTGCTCCTGAAAATGTTCCCATTAATTCATCTGTTTTCATTGTATCCTTTGTCATGTCATCTGACGAAGATGAATCGGTTTCTTCCATTGTTTCGTCTTTCATGTCATCTTGCTCTTCCATTGTGTCGTCATTCATATCTTCTTGATCCATCTTTGAATCACCTGACATGGCATCCTTCTCTTCCATAGTGTTCTCTTCTTCTTCATTCATATTTGAGTGATCTGACATTACAGGGGCCTCATTCACTACCTTATCTAAAAATAGCGGAGAGACAAGCCACCATCCCACTCCAAGAACTCCTACTACCACTAGTCCAATCATCCATTTTTTCATTGTAATCATTCCTTCCTTTAACAATTAACGTTAGTATAAAAAACAAACCTTATGGATTCATAACGAAAATCTTAATTAATCCTTAATTGTGAATTCCCTTCTTTTTGGACAGTTCCTATCTAATCTGAGATAGTAAAAGATATCTCACAAAAAGGAGAATCTCCATGATTATTTCACTGATTTCACTTTTAACGATCTTAATAATAGGTTTCTTGGTTGTACGGTATTATCCGGCATTCGGGGGAAAGCCTGCACAGGAGAAAGTTCAATCATCTTCTCAGTATTCACAAGACTCCTTTCAAAATTCAGTTCCAACTTCCATGGATACAAGCCTCTCAAGCACTGTTTCAATGTTTCGCGATCTTTTAATAAGAAATCCTAACCGCAAACCCCATGAAGATCTTCCAAGAGTGGACTTCCCTTCTTTTCAGCATCCCTATCCTGTCACGAATGTTACGTGGTTTGGACATTCTGCATCGATGATCGAGATTGATGGGAAGAGGCTTTTACTTGATCCCATGTTTGGAAAAACACCCTCTCCAATTCCTTGGTTTGGCGGGAAACGGTATAGCAAAGACCTCCCCTTTCAATTAGAGGAGCTGCCCTCCATCGATGCAGTGATTTTTTCTCATGACCATTACGATCATCTCGATTACGGCACCATTAAAAAGCTGAAGAATAGAGTGAAGCAATTCTTCGTCCCGATTGGGGTTGGAAGTCACTTGGAGCGATGGGGAATAGATCCGCTTCATATTACAGAACTTGATTGGTGGGACAAGTTAGAGTGGAACGGATTGACTTTAGTCTGTACCCCTGCAAGACATTTTTCCGGTCGAAGCCTGAATGATCGAAATGCTTCTTTATGGTGCTCGTGGTGTATCATCGGCAAATCGTCAAGAATTTTTTTTAGCGGAGATAGCGGATATGGATCCCACTTTAAAGAAATCGGACGAGAATATGGTCCCTTCGACTTGTCCCTGATGGAATGTGGTCAATATGACCCCAGATGGGCACCCATTCATATGCTTCCGGAAGAGACAGTGCAGGCACATATAGATGTTCAGGGGAATTGCCTTCTCCCTGTTCATTGGGGGGCTTTCACGTTATCTTTTCATGATTGGACAGATCCGATTGAACGAGTGACGAAAAAAGCTAATGAAATGGGAATACTCGTTACAACTCCAAAAATTGGTGAGACATTTCTTGTAGAAGAGGGTGCCTATCCGGATTCAAAATGGTGGCTATGAACATACAATCGCCTAGTTGTATACAATATCTAAGAACTTTAAAGTAGGCGATTATACTATGGGCAATAAGCAGAAAGCCACGTTTGGAGCATGGGTTGCAGCCATCGGGACCGTCCTCGCCGCTATTGGCAGTACCCCCATCAAGAGGATTCCCAAGGATACCCTTAATGCGTTCAGTCTCATAGGAAATGAAATGCAGGGCACAGGAAATGCACTTGAAGCAGATGCCATAGATGAATTCACCCTGACGAAAGCTGGAAATCAAATTCAAGCAATCGGGAATACCACCGTCATAGCAGGAATTGTCATCGATTTCAACGAGATCCTAAAACAGGAGCTTAATATTAAAGGAAATCTCCTTCAAGCGCTGGGAGGTTCCGCTGCCCTCTATGATTCATTCAATGAAGAACATACAGTTGAGGAGCTGTTTTCAATTTACGGAAATCTCTTACAGATTATTGGGAACTCCCTTCAAGCCATTTCCGGTATCCTCGAAATCAATGGTAAAGAAAGTGGGAAACTCAATGTAGTGGGCAGTTGGATTCAAGCGATCGGTTCCATTATTTCTGCACTCGTCCAAACAGAGGAACCCGCAACATAAAGTTGTTTTACATACTCATACTTTGAGATTGTGGAGCAACTTGAATAGCTGCTCTACATGTATGACCGAAACGATCTATAAGAAGATTTCCTGATAAAAACATGAACCGGGTACATTTTCTTAAAATCTTGTTGTCTGGGCGAACACCCATACCATTCCTCCCCTAATCGAATACTCATAACCATAGAGAGAGAGGAGGTTTTGGCTATGAATGATTTTCAGACTTTCAGTAATGAATCATATGTGGATTTTACTAATGTCCGTCGCCCAGTCGGGCGTGTGGGGTTCGGCAGGCCTGGATTCGGATACGGAGGATTTGGGAGAAGGCCATTCGGATTTGGATACCCGTTTCTAGGAGGGCTTGCTGGAGGGCTGCTAGGAGCCAGCCTTTTAAGTCCATACGGGTACGGTTATGGATATGGTTACGGTTACCCACCACCTTATTACGGGTACCAGCCTTATCCATATCCTTATTATTAATGAAACGAAAGAGATAAGACTGGAGCCGGTTCCCCTAACTAAGGGGAACCGGCTCCTTCTATTTCTTTCTATAAAGGCAGGAATAGCTATCCGTTAAGAACAGCGTCAGCTATTAGCTCATACGATTTTATTTTATCTTCTCTTTTTTCCACATTGGTGATGATCATAAATTCATCGGTCTGATAGACTTCACTGAGCATGTGGAGCTCTTCCCTCACTTTTTGTGGCGTTCCTACAATGGTTCTTTTCCGGTTTTCCACGATTCTTTCTTTTTCCAATTGTGTCTGCTTCCTTGCCCTTGCTTCTTCTGTCGTCGGGATTTCAGTATCCCTACCCTTTTCCACTGCCAATAACCACAAATCCTGGGTAATGGCGATCTCTTCCGCTTCCTCTTGGGTTGGTGCACAAACGACAAAGATGCACACATTACTCTTAGGCTGGGGTAAAGAGAGGGAAGGCTGGAAGTGAGATTGATAATAATCAATCGCCCTCTTCCCATTTGCTGGATTGATGAAGTGACCATATGTAAAGGCTGTACCTTGTTCAGCCGCCACTCGTGCACCACGATGGGTGATTCCCAGGATCCAGGGAATGGGTGGAGATATGACCTTGGGATAAGCTTGTACTTCCTGACCATCCACGTCATGCAAATAACCCATCAGTTCCTCGACCTGTTTCGGGAACTCATTCATACTCTTTTTCAGCCCATCCGTCAGAGCCATCCTCGTTTCATACGAACCTCCAGGGGAACGCCCGATTCCAAGATCAATCCGTTTTGGAAAAAGTGTTTCTAACACTTTGAAATCCTCTGCAATTTTGTAAGGGCTGTACTGTGGAAGGAGAACACCTCCCGATCCAACCCGGATCGAATTCGTCATAGAAGCAATATGTGATATCAACACTTGAGGTGCTGATCCAGCAAGGCCATTCGTATTATGATGTTCCGCCACCCAAAACCGTGTATATCCCAACTCCTCTGACCGCTGGGCAAGGCTAACCGTATCCTTAAACGCGGCACCCGCATCCCTCCCCCTCACAATCACTGACTGATCCAATACGCTCAACTTCATTCAAGCCACTCCCTTACAATCTAAACATAACTTCCTCTGTACCCACAATTATCACACGGAATGATCCTCAAACAAAAATCCTTGCTCGAGGGACGGACCTTGTTAGATTACAGGAATCGTGGTCACCTCATGCTGAATAGAAAAAGAATTGGCTTTGGAATAGCTTTTTAGAGGATGACGCGAAGGAGGGACGGACCTCAAAGTGAGGTCCGTCCCTCTCTCCTTACAAGCTTAAATATATTTTGTTTCCTGACGGGTCTTGGGTTAGGAGTTTACCGTTTTGCTCTTGGATGGTTGCCCCTATTGATTCGAGTTGGCTAAGGATGGTGTTTCGTTTTTCTTCGGTTGGAAAGTGAAGAGTGTACCAATTGAGACCCACACTGTTCTCAGCAGGTCTTGGAGCCCCGATCCCGTTCCAGGTATTAAGACCAATATGATGATGGTATCCACCTGTTGAGATGAATAGTGCCTGGCTTCCAAATCGACTGACTACCTCGAATCCCAGTCCTTTCCCATAGAATTCTTCTGTCGATTTCAAATCTGAAACGTGCAAATGGATATGTCCCATAACCGTACCGACAGGAAGTCCATCCCACGATTGCCCTTCTGCCTCAGTTAATATCCCACGCGCATCGATTGGGTCTACGCCCATTACAACCTGATTCCCATCCCACGTCCAGTCAGATGAAGAACGATCCCTATAAATCTCGATACCATTTCCATCTGGATCTGATACATACAGTGCTTCACTAACAAGGTGGTCAGAAGATCCAAGTTGAATGTTCAACTTGATAAAATGTTCCAGTATTCTTCCTAGATCTGCTCTATTCGGTAACAACAAAGCAAAATGGTACAAACCTGTCGTTCTAGGCTGCTTAGGTGTAACATCATCAGGTTGTTCCAACGATAATAATGGGTGTATACCGTCTGCCGTTAGAGTAGCTCTTTTCCCTGTTTGGTCTAACACTTTAAATCCGATTACTTCTTGGTAAAATGAAAGAGATTGCTCTACGTTTTGTACCTTTATATTTACTTCCCCAACAAATGTGTGTGGTTCTTTATGAAAGTTCATCTTGATTCCTCCGTTTCATTCTGACTATGATAACGTATTAATTTAATTCATTAAAACAAGTTACTTTATGTAACCTATTTTATTTTTATAACTTTATGACGTCAAGTAATTAAATTACTAGTTATACCCAAATGTGATATACTATTTAAAAAAGGAGGCGTTGAAAATGAACCAATCAGAAATTTGTCCAAGATTTGAGAAAGCGATTGGCATCTTAAGTCAACGATGGACCGCGCTCATCATTTATCAATTGCTTTCCGGTCCACAACGAAACTGCACCATCAAAGACGGCATAGGCATAAGTGGCAGACTTCTTTCTGAACGCTTAAAGGATCTTGAAGAAGAAGGAATCGTCAAACGAGACGTTTTCCCTGAAACGCCCGTGCGTATTGAGTACTCATTAACGAAAAAAGGTTATTCTTTAGAGCCCTTAATGAAAGATATAGAGAAGTGGTCCCAGGAATGGATTGAGAAGGATTGAAAACCCGTCAGATTATTGATGGGTTTTTTGTTTGGATTTTTCATTTAATGAGAGGATGTATTTTGTGCCTTTTTTGGTGCCTGTGGTGGAGAGGTTTAGAGATTGGAGGAGCCTTTTGGCAACATGTGAGGAATCAATTTGCAAGTACTTTCTTAGTTGATTATTAGTTATCGTTGGACCTATTAATAGCTCATAATCTTTTAGTGCCTGGATATGAGCAGATTTATCTTTCCTTTCACATTTTATACAAACCCAAGTACTATGCTTTCTAACTAGAGGGCGATTATTACACATTTGACATATCACCCCTTTTAATAGATCTTCTTCAGAAATACTAAATCGTTCTAAAATAGATGGACGGGCTTCTGTATGGTGTCTTTTCAATGTGCGAATTAGTTTTTTCAGGTCTTTTGTAGAAAGGGATTCTTTTCGATTAAGTCTCTCATAATCCCTCACCTTGTCCAAAAGATTATGACGATGAATGACTATTTTATTAAGGGTTTTGTTTTCTGAAGTGGTTTTAATGATTGATCGGTCGTTGCTCATGACTACGAATGAAGATAAGGGAATATCGAAGAATCCGTTCTTTGTAAGCCAGTTCAAAAGCTTGGCTCCCTGCCTTTTAATTTGCACTGTTGGGTCCGGTAAAGCCAGTTCAGTGCCGGCTTTTGTTTGTATTAATTGGTTGAAAACGGGGTCGAAATAAGCAATGCCAGAAATGTACTTCACTTCAATTATGAGGATGAATTTAGTTGAGATGAGCAAGGTATCTAGTTGAAAAAAGCTATCTTTGTAAGGAATTCTAAGATCATGGAGAATGAAGTATTTTTTAGGTTCTAAAAAGCTTAACGGGTAATCAAGAGATTTCTCTCCCTTAAAACCTGCCATTCTTTTGCCGATCTCTTCTGAAATTTGAGGAATTTTAGGGTGGTTGAGAGGGAGCCTGCGAAGTAAAGCTTGCAAAATGAGGAGAATTCGGGGAATAGTTCTTTCCTTTTCAATCATTTAATCACTCCAATCTGATTTTGTACTACTTGTATTCTCTTTAACCGAGAGAAAATCCTGCTCAAAGAGGTTGGTTTAAATTATATCAGCGAATTTCTGAATTTATCAGCGGAATTTTCGATATATCAGCGAAAATCAAGTTTTATCAGCGAATTCTCAATTTTATCAGCGATTAGCCAATTCCACCCCTTTTCACAACTCCCCCTTACTCCACCTCACAAAAAAACCATTCCCATAACCACCCCACCCATAGTATATTTAGACTAACGAAATAAATCGACTGCGAGGGACGGACCTATATGTGGAGAAATAAAAATGTGTGGATCTTATTGATTGGAGAGTTTATTGCTGGTCTTGGATTATGGCTCGGGATCATCGGAAATCTGGAATTTATGCAGGAGAAGGTGCCTTCTGATTTTCTGAAGTCGGTCATACTGGCTTCCGGGCTGCTTGCGGGTCTTGTGGTCGGACCATTAGCCGGTAGAGTAACGGATCAGGCGAATAAAAAGACGGTGATGCTCATTTCAGGCTTCACCAGAGCATTAAGTGTTGTTTTCATGCTGATTGCAATCGCCACGGGCTCAGTGCTATGGATGGTCGTGTTCTTAATCAGCATTCAAATTTCTGCCGCTTTCTATTTCCCTGCTCTGCAAGCTGCCATTCCGATGGTGGTGAAAGAGAAGGAACTATTGCAAATGAATGGGGTCCATATGAATGTCGCCACCCTTTCGAGGATCCTTGGTACTGCATTAGCGGGCATTCTATTGGTCGTCATGTCTTTATCCATGCTATATGTTCTTTCCTTATTGGCGTATCTTGCCCTCTTCATCATGACCCTGTTCCTATCAATTGCAGAAGAGTCAGCACCATCCGAACAGCTTGGCTCCAAACCAAAGGCAGCAGGTTTTAAGGACGTATTCCCAGTCATCAAAGGACTTCCTATTGTACTTATGACGCTTGTGATGACCCTCATACCACTGCTATTTATCGGGGGGTTTAACTTGATGGTTATCAACATCAGTGAGCTTCAAGATAGTTCTTCGATAAAGGGATGGATTTACACAGCTGAAGGTATTGCCTTTATGACGGGTGCGTTCACTGTAAAGAAAATCGGGGAGAAAGTGTCGCCTTACAAAATCTTATTCACCTTTAGTTTTGTCATTGGGATTGCCCAACTGCTCCTTTATTTCGCCACCAGTCCGGTCATGTCGGTGCTTGCGTTTACTGTGTTTGGTTTTGCTGTTGGGTGCTTCTTCCCTACTGCCGCCACGATTTTTCAAACGCGAATCCCGAAAGAGTTTCACGGCCGCTTCTTTTCTTTTAGAAATATGATGGACCGATTAATATTCCAGGTAGTACTTCTCTTAACCGGGCTCCTATTTGATCTTGTCGGACTGCAGATCATGACGGTATTATTCGGATGCCTCTCCCTTGCCATGACGGGACTTTTCTACTCGAGATACCGGCAAATCAGAACAACCACTCTATCGGAACAGCAGTTTAATACACACTAAGCTCACTCTTGTGAGCTTTTTTGTATAAGAATGAGAATTATTATCAATACTATGTAAAAAGAAGACAACCACGCCTATGGTTGCCTTCTCGTACATTACATACCAGCTTCGAACGTTTTACAATCGGTTTCTTCACTGTTGTGGGCTTTGTTTCCTTTATGACTGACAACGAAAATCTGATCGGCGGAGCATTTTTTGCCTTCGCTATTGTATTTACAGTTACTTACTTCACAAAGTACATCTTGTGCCATCTTCATACACCTCCCTTATTATCTTTAGAGTGTACGTTTCTCCCCTGATTCATACTTGATTTGTGGTGAAGGATCATCATATACCTGGAGTTTCCACCATATAATTAAAGAGATATGATGGATTAGAAGGGAGAATCTTCGGGATGGAGCAAAGACGCTTGTATCATGTACAAAACCTTGCATTTGAAATTATGGATCAAATGAATAGAGATAATGAATTGAAGAGAACTGATCATTTAAAGCACGTAATCGACAACTTATCCCGTGCAATTGGGAGTCTTACAGATCCATCAGGGACATTTTCCCTTGAATATGTTGAAGAAAAGATTGCCATTGCCCATTATTTATTATTTAAAAACGAGAAAAAAGTTGCCCGTATACACTTTGATAAACAATCCGTATCCTCACTTAATGAATGAGAAAGAGGACTTACCGCGATTCGGTAAGTCCTCTACTTATGTTGGGCCTCTTTCTTACATATTCATTTATAGTTCCAATACGCTCACGTTCTGATTTTCATCATGCTGTCCACGTTTGGTCACTACAGTATAAACCGCGATTGTGACGAATATCATCCCACTGCAAATAAGATACAAAGGAGGAAATCCAAACTGGGATGAAACGACGCCCAATACAAACGATCCAATGGCAATCCCAAGGTCATAAAAAATAAGGAACGTAGCCGTCGCATGCCCTGTTCTCCTTTTAGGTGCGACCTGTATAGACATGGTTTGAAAACTTGGAAGCAAAGCACCGTAACCAAGTCCGATAAGCGTTCCTGCAATCAATAATAGTAGGACGGAATGAGTGACACTCAAAAGAATCAAACCGATGGCAAAAATAATGAGGGATGGATAGATGACCGAGTTCGGGCCTGATCGATCAAATAAACGTCCTGTATAGGGTCGCGATAGTAGCATAGCAGCTGCAAAGACAACGAAGAATAAGCTGACGGATTCAAATAAATGAATTGATTTAGCATATACAGATATAAACGACATGATCCCGGAGTAGGCAAATGATGTTAAGAATCCTACAAGGGCAATCGGTATCGCTTTAACTTCTATCAAATCCTTAAATGTTAATCGTCCCGACACTTTCGCTTCCACCACATCGTCCTCCGTAACTTGAATGCCGAATGAACAAAGGAAACCGATGACGATTACTAAGGCAAGACCCATAAACAATGATGAATAAGGGATCCATTGAATAAGTGCTAACGAAATAAACGGTCCGACCACGACAGCCAAGTTCATGGACATGGCAAAATAACCAAGCCCCTCTCCCTTTCTGTGAGAAGGAATCATTTCTGCAGCAATAGCGACCAGTACCGTCGTACCTATACTAAACCAAATGCCATGGAAAAAGCGCAACCCCATTAACAAATAAAAATCATTAATCCAGAAATAAATGAATGATGACACCCCAAATAACATGACACTCATGATCAGTGTTCTCTTCTTTCCCAACAGTTCAATGATTTTCCCAGAGAAAGGTCGAACGATAATCGCCGAAAGTAAAAAAATCGTTGTAGCAAGACCTGCCTCCCCTTCCGTACCATTCAGTTCATCGGTTACATAGAGAGGCAAGACGGTTAGTAACGAATAAAATACTAAAAAGATAATAAAATTATTTACTAATGCCATAAAAAATGGTCGTGTCCATATCGTGGATTGATTGGAATGATTCATAAATATCTCCTTCGTTCAATTAGTTGTTATACTAATTATATCTATAACATGTATACTTGTAAATATAGTTGTTATGACAATTATATTGAAGGACTTTTGATGAAACGCTCAAATCCTCCTGAATTTCATGTATGATAAAGAGAAGAAAATGAATGCAGCAGGTGAATATAATGACGATGTCCCGAGATGAATCGATCGGCTTGTATGCCAGCCATACCGTAAAGAATATCATTCGATTCCTTACCCTTCAGATGAAGGACTTTGATGTGACACCCGAACAGTGGACCGTATTAAGGCGACTGGCAGAACAGGATGGTATCAGTCAAAAACAATTGGCGTTGAAATCAGAAAAAGATCAGCCTACCTTGACGAGGATATTAGACATATTGGAACGAAAAGAACTGATCTCTAAACAGACAAACAAAGAGGATAGAAGATCTTTCCTTATTTTCATTACAGAGAAAGGGTTGTCAGTAAATGATGAATTGTCCCCTTTTATTGAAGGCTTATATGAAGACAGGATTCTGAAAGGAATATCCGAGGAGGACTTAGAAGTATATAAGAGAGTTCTTTCCCAAATCAATGAGAACATGACTAGAGGATAGGAGTGTGAAGATGCAAAAAATCCCAATCATCCTGCAAATGTATACATTGCGAAATGAGCTTAAACTAGACTTGCCAGGCACACTGCAAACAGTGGCGGCGTGCGTATGAGTCTTGACTACCTTCGACATCATAAACTCTGACACCAAAAGGACTTGCCATAGTGGTCAAGTCCTTTTTTCGATTTAATTCCTCCCTGTTCCTCATGGACTATTCAATAATGAAATATGCCTAGAAAAATATTTTTCGTCGAAATGGATAGAAAAGTGCAGGATTTCCCCTTCAAATTGCTTCATACGGAAAAACGCAAACACTAAATATTTTAAATTTACTGAATATTACCATTTTTTTCATTGTCAAACCTATCATTTTTTACTAGACTTCTAATTAGCCACCGGGGCCAAAAGGAATAGCTATTTCCAAAATCTATGATCAAAAGGGGAAATTGTAATTATGTCGAAAAAGAAACTCGTTAGTTTAGCACTAGGTACTTCTCTAGTATTCAGCGCATCGTTTACAGGTGCCACCACATTTGCTCAGTCTTCAGATTCAATTACTTCAAAAATGGACATTCATCAAAAGGTCATGAACGTAGATAAAAAAGGACCTAGCTTCTTATCTGGTAAACTATCAAAAGGTATCGTCAAAAATGACAAAGATGTTAAAAATTTCTTAAAAGACAACAAAGGCCTTTTCGCTGTCGATCCTCATTCCGAACTGACGTTATTGGAAAAGACGACAGATGATCTAGGAATGTCACATTATAAATTCACCCAATCAGTTGACGGTGTCCCTGTCGACGGTGCCATCTTTATCGTTCATACAAACAAGAAAAATGAAGTGACTGCTACAACTGGTCAACTTTATAAAGAAGCTTCTAAAAAGGTTACCAAGACAAAATCAAAAATTAATCAAAAATCAGCTACCGATTTAGCATGGAAGCACATCGGTGTGTCAAAAGCAGAGACAGTCGCTGGTACTCATGACGAGCATGCCATTGATGCTCCGAAAGACAGTGCCGTTGAAAGCACAACCGAAAAAAATGATCTTGTGATTCATGAAAAAGATGGAAAGTTCGCCCTCGCATATAAAGTTCAACTTCAATTCATCGAACCTTATGGAGCGAACTGGCAGATTTATGTTGATGCGAAAGACGGTTCTATCCTAGAAGCTTATAATGCTGTAACAGAGGGAGCAACAACAGGAAGCGGCTACGGAGTTTTAGATGACTATAAAACTCTTAATACTTATTCGTCAAACGGAACCTATTACTTATATGATGTAACAAAACCAATGAACGGTGTCATTGAAACATTTACGGCTCAAAATGGATCAAGTCTTCCAGGAAGCTATGCTGTTGATAGTAATAATTCTTGGACTGCTTACTCCCAAGCAGCTGAAGTAGATGCACATGCTTACGCTGGAAAAGTCTATGATTATTATAAGAACACGCATAACCGCAATAGTTTTGATAATAACGGAGCAACCATCCGTTCCACTGTCCACTATGGTTCCAATTACAATAATGCGTTCTGGAATGGAGCCCAAATGGTCTACGGTGACGGGGACGGTTCTACCTTCACTTCCCTATCAGGAGCACTCGATGTCGTTGCCCATGAATTGACACATGCTGTGACGGAACGTACTGCCGGATTACAATATCAATATCAATCTGGTGCCCTTAACGAGTCATTCTCGGATGTCTTCGGTTATTTCTTAGATCCAGCCGATTACTTAATGGGTGAAGATGTCTATACTCCAGGAATCTCAGGAGACGCCCTTCGCAGTCTGTCGAATCCTACTCAATATGGACAACCTGCTCATATGAATAACTATGTGAACACTTCTTCTGATAACGGGGGCGTTCATACGAACTCCGGTATCCCGAACAAAGCTGCTTACAACACGATCTCAAGCATCGGTAAAGCGAAAGCAGAAAAGATTTACTACCGTGCCCTGACGGTTTACTTAACACCGACAAGTAACTTCAGCTATGCTCGTGCGGCCCTTCTACAATCAGCTGCAGACCTTTACGGCAGTGGCAGTGCTACGTATAACTCCGTTAAATCAGCTTGGGATGCTGTTGGAGTTTATTAATTAAGATTACCTTTTCTTACAAAAAGCCGTCCAGTGAGGACGGCTTTTTGTTTTGTAGGTCATTTATTGTAAACTCTTTCAAAATAATTAACCTAAGCTCTCATCTTACCGATATAATGAATATAGGTACAATGTCACATAACCGGTCCTTTATCTAGGAGGGATGTTCATGCTAGAGCCTTTATTCATTAACGTTTGTGTTTTTATCTCTTTCATCTATTGTGCCGGATTGATCATGAGAAACCATCGAAAATTCCCGATTCCCTTCTCTCTATTGATGGGTATGTTCTGCGGGATGCTTGGACTTGCTCTCATGAATTTCTCCATCCCACTGAATCATCATACAATCGTTGATTTGAGACATTTGGCGATCGTGACAGCTGCTGTTTATATAGGATGGCTCCCTGGTTTGATCTCTGCCATCATCATTACTGCAGGTAGAATATTCATGTTCGGGGTGAGTTCACAAGCCATCGTTGCAGGTGTTGTGATGCTTTCAATCGGGGTCCTCTCGACTCTGATGACCCGTCTCCCACTTCAGAACCTGGCTAAGCTACAAACGATGAACATAGTCAGCTTATTCCTCATTTTTTTCGCATTATTAATTAATATAGGATTCTCTGAAACAATGAATGTGATTCCTTACCATGCAACCACTTCTCTATTGGCAGGCTTTATTGCCTATTCCATAGCAGAACAGATTAAGCGTTCTAATGAACAATATCAAATGCTGAAACTAAATGCGACGAAAGATTTTCTGACGAGCCTAAATAACGTACGACAATTTGACGTGAGCTATAATCAAGCGTTGAATCAAGCAAAGGAAAGAAATGAAAAGCTTTCCTTCCTATTGATCGATATCGATCACTTCAAGACGGTAAATGATACTCATGGTCACCAGGCAGGTGATGACGTATTGAAAGAACTGGGCAAAGTATTGCCCCTTCACTCGAGAACATTTGATATTGTGTCCAGAAATGGGGGAGAGGAATTCAGCATCCTCTTACTCGATTGCCCACACAAGCATGCCATGATGATAGCGGAAAGAATTCGCGTTGCAGTGAAAGAACATCCATTTCCCATTCATACAAACCAAGTACTCCATATTACTGTTTCAATCGGAGTATCCACTTTTCCCGATACGATTTCTCCTGAAAATGAAGAAATCTTTGAGCAAGCTGATAAAGCTCTCTATCTCGCTAAAAGGACTGGACGAAATAAAGTATGCGATTTCCAAATGGTTCAAGCCGTTCATTGATTTTATTTGACAAGGTTCAGCAGCTTTTCCCAGGAAATGATGCTGACACCTGTCGTTTATCATAGAAAAGAGGAGAAAAAATTGATTTTGATCAAATCGATTTTTTCTCCTCTTTTCGTTAGGCTCTTTTCGCAAAGATTGTTGTTTTCTAAACATAGGAGCTGCTGCCAAGGCTCTGTCTATGAGTGAGTGCGATAGATGGTGTGGGGAACGGCTACGCTTTCCGGCGGACGAACGGCCAAGCCTCCTCAGCTGCGCTTCCGGGGTCTCGGCACGCCCGTTTTTCCGCAGGAGTCTACGCCGTTCCCCTCACCATCTACAAGAGATGTCGTGACAGAGCTTACTAGTAAAAAAACGCATGAAATGGCATTTTACTATTCAAGCTAAAATCGACCACTGCACGCGATAAAAAATGATGTTTTCTAGCCGTGTATGGTAGTAGATAAATCATCATACTTAGTAAGTTGATTGTAGCGGAAGGTGCTCGACTCCTGCGGGAATTGCGGGAAAGTTGAGACCCCGCAGGGCAAGCCCGAGGAGGCTCAACTCACGCCCCGCGGAAAGCGAGCACCTGCAGTGGAAATCAACTAGCACTCGCTACCTTCAATAGCAACAAAGTTTACGAAAAGAGCCTTTCGTTATTATAAGGAAGGTTCTTCAGATGAAAGTTTAGTCCGTTGTTTATTGATGACATTCATTAATGACCATTTATCACTTCCGGCTATAGCTAGCATCACAGAGAGCGCTAGTAACGTTAATGGATATTCATACCCGCCAATCAGACCCATTTTCAACTTCACCAATACGATGGCTCCAAGCATGGTTACTGCAATCGCAATAGCTGACGGAATTACATAGAATCCAATAATCAGTGTTAGTCCCCCAACTGCTTCTATGATCGCCGTTATATAGGCCATGACAGGAGGCAATCCGATTTGATCAAACATTCCGATCGTTTTTTCCATTCCCATAATTTTTTGCATGCCGTGTGCCACCATAATAATCCCTAAAATGACACGTCCGATTAATAAAGACCACTCCACTCGATTCTTCATAATATCACTCCTCTTTCCTATGCTAACGGAAAAAAAGGAAATTTAGATCACTTCTCCTTTTTCAGAAAATGATTGAGAGTACCAAACTGAAGTCAAAAAGTGTTGATTCACTCCTGTCTTCCTCTGCTTTACACTGAAGCCTTCATCACAGTCTCAAAATCCAATCCAAACCCAGTATGTAAGCATTCTGCCGCCCGTTGGACTTGGCTATTCTCAATGACTGCCGTTACGCTTATTGCAGAGTTACCAACAACTTTCACTCGCACTGCGTTCTTTAATAAGATTTTGCACATCTCAATTTTAATCGCTGGATGTATTTTCTTATTTTTCCCTATTACAGACACCTTTGACAAACCACTTCTTCGTTCAATTCGTGAGTACATTTCTTTCTCTTTATCTAAGATAGATAATACTTCCTGAAGGTCTTGTTCCTTGATTAATAAGGACAAGAGGTCTCTACAACTCTGTTTGTATACATCTGCTTGAATATGTCGGGATGCAAGCTCACGCATTAATTCATCTTGGAATCCTGCAACATCTTCACAACCAATCATTTCAATTCTATTAATATCCTTTTCTAATGTGATGCCAATCACATGGGATGATCCCTTCTGATTTACATTACTGTGAATCATGGTTCCCCTGCCATTTTCAAAGCTCGATTTTATATGAAGCGGAATTCCGAATTTCTTCGCATGTTTAACCGCCCTTGGGTGAAGTACACCTGCTCCCATGACAGCTAAATTCTGCATATCTTCAAAGGAAAGGGAAACGATCTTCGATGCTTTAGGAACAAATCTGGGATCAGAGGTGTACACTCCGTCGACATCGGTATAAATGTCGCAGCGATCTGCTTGTAACGCCGCTGCCAGGGCTGCTGCCGTGATATCCGACCCTCCTCTTCCCAACGTCGAAATGTCCCCATCCCTCGTTATTCCTTGGAAGCCTGCTACCACAACCACTTTCCCATTATCCAGTTCGTTCCTGATTCTACTTGTATCAATGGATTGAATATGTGCATTTCCAAGAATGGAATCCGTTTGAATGCCTGCCTGCCATCCTGTGAAAGAAATTGCCTTCACTCCTTGCCGTTGGATGGCCATTGAAAGGAGAGAAATTGTTACCTGCTCTCCCGTAGCCAATAGCATATCCATTTCCCTCTTACTGGGTTCACAAGTGATGTCACTGACTAATTTCACGAGTGTATCGGTGGTTTTGCCCATTGCAGAAACCACAACAACGACGTCATGGCCCTGTTTCCTTTCCTGTATGACTCTGTCCGCCATGCGTTTTATTCGTTCGGTAGAACCAACAGAAGTTCCACCGAATTTTTGAACAATTGTACTCAAGTAATGGTCCTCCTTTCTATTTGAGAATTTATGGTTGATTGAATAATCAGATCGATCCAATAGTCCTGTTTCTTTTAAACAAGGCTAAGGAGTTTGTTACTTTCCCAAATTCGGACGCATGTGGGCGGTCATCGTCATCAGAGTACCCGTAATCCACCATACGGTTCCGGTTCAGGCATAATTTCGTGAGCTCTGGTTTAAAGAAGTCAAAGAGCTTGAAGCGTTCTTGTAATTGCGGGAATCGATCCTGGTAGTTATCTATAGCGTCAGCGAGAAGGCTCCAGAACGTTTCTTCTTTTATCATTTGATTGTTCTGTAACAAGTTGCTCAGATAACGAAGGTGACAAATAAAGAGACCTGTAAAGATAAACTGTGTAAGTCCTTCAGGCGGCTCCGTGCGAAGTACTGCCTTAAATTCAGATGACAGACCCTTTAATTCAGGAAAATCCTGATCTGAAATGTTGACGTCATCTACAAAATCTTTAATAGCTAAACGGTGCGGTTTTACGCCCTTCAACACGACAATTGTATTTTGGCCATGAGGGGAGAAAACCGTTCCGTATTGGTAAAGGTAATGTAGAAGAGGGTCCATTACGACTTTGAAAAATTGTTTCATCCATTCTTCTGAGTCCAGCCCTGATTGTTCGATTAAACTGGCAACATACGGTTTACTATTATGATCTTCATATAACAAGGCGGCCAGTGTAATCGCTTGTTCTCCTTCTTCTAAATACGTGTAGATACTTTCTCTCCATATGGTTCCTAGCATCTCCAAATATTGATATGGTGCCTGTTTTAATTGTGTGTAGTATGGATGATTTACATTCATACTGGCATTTTCACCTGGAAGGATAACTCGGCATTCGTCTTTTAAGAACGTATCCTTTTCAGCCATTCCTTTAATAAACTCTGTTACCATGGGAGCGATCACGGTTCGTTCCGATGGAAGTCCCCGATAAACAAGCGTGTTCAAAATACTCATTGGAAGCTTCACATGATGCTTATCTTTGTTCGTTGTATTCACAAAAGTGCGGATCGACTGCTGTGGAAGATAACGGTCTTTCCCCTCTCCTAAAGGAATGATCCTACCCATTGCCAATTCCTCAGGGAAATTCTGAATAAGTGTATTTTTCCATTGCCACTCGTGCACCGGCAAGTAATAGTAGCTGGAAGGTTCGCTTCCATTTTGATTAATAATCTCATCAAAACGAAGTCGCTCTTCTTCACTTAGTTCACAATCGATCAACGTTTGATAATCGAATCCTTCCACAGATTGAAATGATGCAATATCGTTATGAACAGCAATCCAGGAAAGTTGGACCTCTTTCTGTTGTTCAGGAGCAAAGGCAAGGTAATCATCATATCCGAATCCGATTCTCCCTTTGTTATATGTAATCCATGGGTGACCCGTCATATAGCCTTCAAGGAGGGCATAGTCTTCGTGAATCAGTTCATCGGATGTTTTCGTTTCCTTTTCTAGAAGGTGAGCATCTGCTATTAACGTACTGTTCATTTCCTTGATTAAATGTCCAGCCGTCTCAGATGACATCCCGATGACCTCTTGAAGATCCACCAATAGCTCTATTGCACTATCAGCTTCCTTTCTTCCTCCATTTTCAACAATATATACTGTTGTCCATTTCACATCGAAACTATCAAACAATCGTTTTTGTGCGATATAGTGATAGTGCTTGGAACTCGTGACCTGTAGGGAGTATTCAATATTCCCCCCTTCTTCTGAAAGAAGTTCAGGCTGGATCATCTCTTCATACATATACTCTGATAGCATTTTACCTATCAATCTCTTGTTAACTTTCGTCCAGCTATCATTCTTAAAAACACGTTGAATTTCTTCACTGAATAACATATTATCCCTTCTTTCACTTAGTCTATGTTTTCTTTCAATCAGAGTGGTACCGGAATGGATGCTGCTTTCGTTCCAAAGGTTTGAAATACATTTTTAGTTTGAACAGGATAGACGTCTCTTCCTGTAATAGTATTGATGATGATCGCATTACGGTTGGCACCAAGTCCAAGGTCAGGTGCCCCGACTCCATGGGTATGCATCTCACCGTTCTGCACAAAGATTTCACTAGGTCCATCTACATATGTTTCTAATCGATAATCTTCCTTCACTTTGTATCTGCCACGTTCATCCCAGTCAATCCAGTCTCCCATTTTCGAAAGGAATTCAGGAAATGCCGGCTTGTAGCCCGTTCCGAGTATGATGATATCTGCTTTATCCGTGAAATGTTCATCCTTGATCCGATGATAGCCCTGCAGCACAAAGGACGTTTCCGTTTTTTCGATTCCAACAATCTCTGTCATGGCTTGCAAAGCGATATCTGGATCATGGCAGCCAACGGATCGTTCATATAAATAATCATATATATCGGCGATCGTTTCTGAACTGATTCCTTTATACAGAAGACCTTGTTCCTGCAGGAGCTGATCCTTCTTTTCCTGTGGGAGCTGATAAAAGAACCGGGTATAATCAGGGGAGAAATATTCTAGACCCAGCTTTGAATATTCCATTGGGAAAAATCCCTTTGAACGTGTATACCACCGCAGTGAAAACCCATGTTTCTCCTGCTCTTTAGCTACATCAAGGAATACTTCGGCTGCACTTTGACCTGACCCGATCACGGCAATCGATTCAGCTTCGGCGCATATCCCCTTATTGGATAAATAATCGGCACTGTGAAACACGCTTTTGCCAAGCGCTTTCTGAAATGCATTTGGTACAGAAGGAACAGAACCAATTCCCAGTACGAGATGTTTCGTAAACAATGTCTCTGTTTGTTGTAAGGTCTCGTTCCATACGGTGACTTCATATACACTGTCCCCACTCCCCAATTGGACTGGGGCTACCGCTTGAACATCCATTCCAAATCGACAAGAATCCAACTGCTTACTCACCCATTGGCAATAATGGTTATATTCTTTTCTCGGTATGTGAAATTTCTCTAGAAAATAAAAGTGATATAAGCGGTTATGTGCCTCCAGATAGCGGAGGAAACTGTAGTCACTTCGTACATCTGCCATACTGACTAAATCGGCAAAAAACGGCACTTGAAGGGTTGTTCCATCAATCAACATGCCCGGATGCCAATTGAAAGCTCTCCTTTTTTCCAAAAATATGCTTTTCACTTCAGGTACTGAATCCAATAAAGCTGCTAATCCAAGATTAAATGGACCTAATCCGATACCGATGACGTCATATAATTCATTAGATGTGTTCGTGAAGTTGTTCATTCTGCCACCTCTTTTCAAATTCATTTCTCTCACAAAACATAAGCAGTCCGGTTTTATCTGGGAGGATAATCGGTTTAACGGGTATAAAACCGCATTTCTCAAAAACATGGATCATTTTATCATTTCGAATATCAGGCTCCGCCACGACCTTCATTGTCTTCCTTTCTTTAAACTGAAACGATACCATTGCTCTTAATAATGGAAGGGAGAACCCTTTACCAAGATACTCACTTTCTCCAATCAATAAATGCACACCCTGATCATAAGGAGCAGGGGAATACGCTTCCTCGACCACGTCGCCTTTTACCCAGTATGCCTCCCAGTAGCTCATGGCTACACCGTCAAGACACCCTGCATAAAGCGTCTGATGTTGATCTGACAGTGCCTTTTTCAAATGAGCTTGAAACTCGCTAAATGGGATATTCAAATTCCAAAATGGATGAACATGCTCTTCCATCATCCATTTGTGAATGCGATTTACATCCCGCTCAAAGTCGATTTTCTGAAATTGAATCGTTTTCTGGATTACTTGATCAAACACTTCAAAATCATAGGACATGATGGATTTCCACCTCTTTGGCAAGGGGATTCTTCACCATCGTGTAGACTGATTGAGCTTCCATTGGACCGACCAGTTCATCCATGTCATAAAAACGGGTCAATAGATTTCCTTTACATGGAAGTACAGGTTGATATAATAAACTGCTTAATAGATTGGAATCTTCTCCCCACTCCTGTTCATGGTATTCCAGACGTTCCTTTACAAGATTAATAAGTCGTTCTTCTTCAATGAGACCACTGGCCCCGAAACCATTGATCAGTCCGAATAAATGGTTAAAAAAGAAGTAATAACGTAAACGCTCCTCTGCCACTTCATCGGAACAAATGGTGTCACTCTCTTGGTTTAAGTCCGGTAGCAGCTTTTTGAGTGTTTCCACTTTCGATTCACTATAGTAGTATCCTTGGTTATCTCGGTAGTAGAAAGTTTCAGGGTAACCGTTTCGTAGCTGGATCACAGAATTCTGTTGATGAGCTTCCAAGGCAATGCCGTACGTGTGGAACAACCAGATCATCGGGTCCAGCGTCAGGGATAGGTATCGATTAAACCAATCCAGACTTACTTCATCAAGACTTCGATTCTCTCTTTCGGATATTCCTTTCACGATGGAATGAATTCTGGATTTCCCACCATATGCATGGTCCTGACATAATGCTGCAATCAAGCTTGTTTGCCGTCTATTTTTATAAAAAGGATTCTCTCTGATAACAAGCTCAAAACCGGAGACTTCCTCTTTCAGGCCCAAGTCCAAATAAGCCGGATCCTGGATGACTTTAAAGTGTGGGAACTCTCTGTTAAGATCAATTCCAATTTCTGTTTCTAGCAATCTCGAAACCTCTACACCTCTAGCCAGCTCCTTCTTTTGGTTGATGCGAAGAGAGTTTGTGATTTTGACGGGGACTGAGAATTTATACATGTATTGCGATTCTTTGCTATAAACCGTTCTAAACGATGACGTAGCCGTGAATCGCTTCCCTAACGGACCGATGTATTCCAGTCGTTCTTCTTCTAACAGGTCTTGTACGTTCACTTTCTCCAATAATGTTGTCACTTGAAGAGGGTGAACAGGAATCAATATTCGCTCTCCCTCTTCTATCAGCTCCTGCAACCATTTCTGATCAACATCCGAATCGTCCATTAACTCTTCAAAAATAATGGAAGCAGCAGATATGTCTACACTTGAATCCTGTACAACCAATGATTTCTCTGCACAGAAGTAGTGAAGTTGAAATTCTCCTTTACATTCAGGAGAATACAAATGATCTTCTTGGTCCGTCAGCCCTTGCTTACTCTTCGGAGTAGGATGTAGCATATGTCCGAATAACAGGGACTGTTCAGCATCTATATAGTCGAATTCTTCATCGGTAAGTGCGTCATTGTCGTGTGCCCGACTTTCAATATACCTTTTGATACTTCGACAGCTTAAGATCACTCGTAAAAGCAGTTCATCCTCTGCTCCAGGTCGTTGCTTATCAAGTAAGAACTCTTTCACAATCAGTGATGTCAGGGTAACGTAATCGAGGGGTTCTAACGAGCCTTCTCCCACCCGATAATAAAGGGGAAAGCTGAATAGATGTCGATCTGTAAGTGACCAGTATGTTACTGGTATAATCAATTCAATCTGCTGAAGTACCAAATGAGAGACAATGACTTTCTCAAATTGCCCTAGTGACGAATGATTTTCATAGCGGCTCTCTTCGGAGTAGTTCCCGGTTTCCCTTAAATAACAATTTAGAAAGCTTTGCATCGTAGCATGTTCAGCAATTTCCTTAAAATCTCTCAATGTGTAAACCTCCATTTACTAGTTCAACTCCGATTTCTTCAATCTCAAGTAGCAGAGAATGAATATCTTCCGGCTTTGTTCTGGGATTTAATAACGTCAATTTCAAGAAAGTATAATTGTTGATGGTTGTTTTCGCGATAACTCCTTTCCCTCTATAAAGGAGCCTCTGTTGAATCATTCGGTTTAATTGATTGATATCTATCTCTTTTCCTTCCAGCATTTTTGGCTGATAGCGAAAGATGACTGTGTTGATTTCTGGTATCGGGTTCTGAATCACGATTTCTTCTATCTCTTTCATATAGTCAGCTGTGTACCTTGCAAGCTTTACTGTTTCATCAATCATCTCTCCGAAAAGATCGGTACCTATTGTTTTTAATGACAGGAATAGTTTTAAAGCATCGAATCTCCTCGTCGTTTGAACCGACTTATTCACCAAGTTTACTATGCCCTCTTCATCGTCTTTTACGGGATTCAAGTAGTCAGCATGATAAGAAAGATAACGGAAATCCTCCTGCTCCTTAACGAGAAACGCTCCGCAGCTGATTGGCTGATAGAATAACTTATGGAAATCAACTGTAATTGAATCGGCTTCCTCCAACCCTTTCAATTTGTCAGCATAAGAATGGCTCAGTATCAACCCACCTCCGTATGCTGCATCGATATGAAACCATAGCCCCTGCCCACGGGCGATTTCTGCCAATTCTTCCATTGGATCGATACTTCCAAAATCAGTGGTCCCACACGTTGCCACAAGGGCAAAGGGAAAGAGATTATCTTCCTCAAGCTTTCCAAGTGTTTCATTCACTTCCCCGGCGCTCATTCGATGATTTTCATCCGTCTTGACCGTCACAACCGCTCGTTCTCCTAATCCAAGTTGGGAAGCCGCTTTCTTCACAGTGAAATGGGCGTCTTCTGAACAAAGAATCCTTAATCGATTAAAGCCTTGGGGCAGGCCATCTCGTTGTACATTGTGGTTCCATTTCGAGTGACAGAAGGCATCCCTTGCCAACAGAAGTCCCATATAATTGGATTGTGTTCCACCACTCGTAAAGACTCCGTCGGATGTTGCTGGGAGGTTTATTTTTCCCGTTAACCATTTGACCATTTCAGCTTCCACATAGGTTGCAGCCGTACTCTGATCCCAGGAATCCATTGATTGATTTAGTGCTGCGATGATCAATTCTGCCGCCACCCCGGGAAGAAGGGGCGGACAATGTAAATGAGCCATACTCTTTTGATGAGAAATATGAAGACTGTTTTTCAATATCGGTTCATCGATTTCATGAAGGACGTCTTCAAACGATTTCCCTTCACGTGTAAATGACATGATCGGTTTGATTTCTTCTTTTATTGTACCGGGCAATTTCCCGACAAAAGGCATATTGGCGCCTTCATATAGCTTTTGCAGCTTCCCGCTTACACCATCTATCAGCTCATTAAATGCTTGGATTCCTTCCTCCCCTTGATGTAAAAATAAGGAGTCCATAATCTGTTTGGTTTCTTTTTCGATTGTTTTCATGATTTCACTCCGCAAGAGAGGCGATTAAAGCTTCTCTGAATATGGATACCACTTCGTCCACTTGCTCTCTTGTTATGATCAATGGTGGGAGGAAACGGACAACCGCCCCATGTCTTCCCCCTACCTCAAGTATTAACCCACGTTTAAAGCATTCACGTTGGATTTCGCTCGCTACATCAGGGTTAGCTGGCTGACTACCGCTCGCTGAAAGGGGTTTAGTAGGATCAATGATCTCTACTCCAACCATCAGTCCTCTGCCTCTGACATCACCTATCTCAGGAAACTCTTGTTGAGTCTCTTTCAAGGATTGAAGAAGTATTTCTCCCATTTCTCCTGCATGGGCAACTAAGTGATTTTCCTTAATAAACTTTAATGTCGCTGTTCCTGCTGCCATGGCCATTTGATTTCCTCTGAATGTGCCGATATGTGCACCTGGTTCCCAAGCATCCAGATCACGATCATAGATCACGACGGATAGTGGAAGACTTCCTCCGATTGCTTTCGAAAGGACAAATACATCAGGTATGATTCCAGCATGCTCAAAGGAAAATAGTTTACCAGTCCGTCCAATTCCTGTTTGTACTTCATCGATGATGAGTGGAATTCCTCGCTCCTCAGTGATTCTTCTCATTTCCTGAATCCATTCGATCGGAGCTGGAATGGACCCACCTTCACCTTGTACCGTTTCAAAAATCATGGCAGCAGGTGGCAAAATTCCACTCTCGGGATCGTCAAGCAGGTTTTCAATGTATTGACTGCTGATACGGTGACTGTCCTCTCCCCCTTGACCAAATGGGCAGCGATATGTATATGGATAAGGTAAGAAATGAGTATCAGGCATCAGTCCTTGAACGTTCTTTTTGGGACTCAGGTTTCCACTGATCGCCATCGTCCCATGAGTAGCTCCATGATATCCCCCTTGAAACGTGAGAATACTTTGTCTTCCAGTTGCCGTTTTAACTAATTTCAATGCAGCCTCAATCGCATCGCCGCCTGTAGGTCCACAAAATTGTATTTTCGCACGATCACGAAATTCTTCCGGTAATGAGGAGAATAATTCATTCACAAACTCCTCTTTAACAGGCGTCGTAATATCTAACGTATGTAATGGTCGTTTATCACGAATCACTTGCTCCATCGCGTCTATGACCGTAGGATGATTGTGTCCCAGTGCTAATGTTCCCGCTCCCGCTAAGCAATCTAAGTATTTATTCCCTTCCATATCTGTTACATAAATTCCCTCTGCTTCACTGATTGCCAGTGGGATTCTTCTCGGATAGGATCTCGCATTAGACTCTCGTCTTTCTTGTTGGTCCAGTAAATCTCTATTTGAAATTGCATTTTGTATCGTCATAATCAAATCTTCCTTTCATGATTGATTTGCTTTTGCTTCCAACGTCATCTTAATTGATAATGATTATCAATGTCAATAGTAGTTGATAACTATTCTCAATTAATTTTATCATCTTCTAGTCCATTAGTCCGAGGAAGGACCATTTCTAACAATGCCATCCCTATCCTTTGAAAGACATAGGTTTCACGTATATGAATAGATAGATTAAAATGATTACAGATTGACGTATAACAACTTACACGTCAATCTTCCCAGTCCGTTAACCAGGATAATAGTAGTGTGAAGATAGTTTAAATGAAAATATTTTTCATCCATTAAGGAAAATGAAAATGATTGATTTCAAAAAAAAAACCGGAGAAAAAACCTCCAGTTCACTTGATCCCTTTCTATACAAATGATTCATATTCGTTCAAGTGGCAGCGTCATGCACCTTATGCCGCCACCTCCTTTTTCAAGCTCGTTCACTTCGACTTCTATTAAATTCTTTCCTTGCAATTTCGGATGCCCCTTCAATATCTTCTTATTGGCTTTGGTACTGACTAACATAGTCTCAGGATCCAAGTTCAAAAAATTGATATCCGCGACTGTATGTTTTACATCGTCTGTCCACAGAACATCGAAGCCTTGACGTCGGATAAACTCCTCCATCATCACATACCTTCCACCCTTTTCTGTAATGATTTGTACGGGGAAGAGCCTCATATAGCTTTTGGCAATGATAAGTTCTGATCCGGCTACATTGCAGTTCATGTCCAAATGCATGGTTTCACCAGTTCGCGGTAAATCGATAATCCCAATCTCCGAAAATCCTGCTTGAAAGATTTTCTGTTGGATCTCCTCTATGCTTTCAATACTGGTCCTCATTCCTGTATTGATAAAGACAGAATCCTTATTTAGTACGAATACGTCACCATTCTCGAGAGCCTTTAATCGATTATTATCACCAATTGAAAACGTCTTCTCGTTAAACCATGTTTGAAACAATCCATGACTATGAATGTATTCAGGTGCCCTCATAGTGATGCCGGCATCTCCTGGAATCACCGTATTTCCACATACACATGCCAGGTCTCTTACAAATACCCGGTTGATCAGTTGATGATTCAGTTCAGCGTCCTCGTCATTTAGGTGATGGGAGTAATCGATGACTGTTACGCCTGCATCTTCCATTGCTTTTACCATCTTTTCATGGTTTTCCTTTGCTTTATCCTGGTTCACCGGCTTTTCCCACCCTACATAATCCGCCGTTCTTTGATCAGGAATATCGTTTGAAGAGGGGGAACATACCATGACCGTCTTTAATTCTCCATGCTCGCTCCAGCAATTCGGGTTAATCTTTACCATCGGCTAACCTCCTTGATTTCAGTCCACCTTATTTTCACCTATAGCATGGAAATCATTCCGTTCTCTTTCACATAATTCAAGAGATTCAACGTCAAACTATGAAGGTTAAAGGTCAGGTGAAAATGATATGAGTAAATGTACGAATCAACCAAATCTTTCATGGTGGCAGCTTTCCTTTATAGGAGTAGGCTGCATTATCGGAACCGGATATTTCCTAGGTTCTGCCATTCCAATTCAAAGAGCCGGCTCTTCGGTTCTCATTGCTTATTTGGTGGCCGGGATCGGTACATGGATGGTGTTCCAGGCTCTCGCCAAATTAACGGCGCACCATCCGGAAAAAGGCTCATTCCGTACGTATGCAAAGCAAGCATACGGAGCCTGGGCAGGCTTCAGTAATGGGTGGGTGTATTGGTCAGCAGAAATGCTGATTATGGGAAGTCAATTAACCGCTCTTGCTCTCTTCGCACAATTCTGGTTTCCCGGAATCCCGCTATGGATATTTACAGCCGGCTTTGCTTGTCTTGGTCTGTTGATCATCCTAATGGGAGTTCAGAAAGTAGAGCAGATGGAGAATCTGTTTGGAATAATGAAAGTGGCAGCCATCGTGATGTTCATCATCATTGCTGGGGCCGCCATGTTTGGATGGCTGGGGGGTGGGACATTACCTGGAGAACTTCACTCCCCCTTAATAGAGGTACTCCCACATGATGGGAAGGGATTGTGGCTTGCGCTTCTTTTTGCCTTTTATGGATTTGGAGGAATTGAGGTTATGGGGTTGATGGCGCAGGAACTCAAGGAACCAAAGGATGCACCGAAGTCAGGGAATATCATGCTCCTGATTTTGACGATCCTTTATCTTCTTTCCTTTTATCTCGTTTTAAAGCTTGTGCCGGCAAACGGAATTACCCCTAATGAAAGCCCATTTCTTACAGCTCTTAGACAGTATAACCTTCCCTGGGTACCACATGTATTTAACTCGATCTTAATCATTGCAGGCTTTTCTACCATGGTGGCTTCATTATACGCCGTCACGACGATGCTCGTTGCACTCGCTGAAGAAGGGGATGCTCCCAAGATCTTCGCCAAAAAAGGGAGAATGAACGTCCCTCTTCCCGCATTCGGGTTAACAACACTCGTCGTTGCAGCTTCCATAGTGGTAGCCATGCTGCTGCCTGATAAACTCTTTGAATATGTCACAACAGCTGCAGGACTGATGCTTCTGTATACATGGATCTTTATTCTAGCTTCCTTCCATAAACTAATCAGCAAAACGCCTTGGGACCTTACGCAATCCATTATTTCATTGATTCTTATATTGATCGCAATCAGTGGAACTCTCCTTGATTCTGTAAGCCGCATAGGTTTCTTTGTGAGTCTCGGGTTGGTACTGCTAATTGGAGTAGCTGCTTTCATTAAAGAAAAAAGAGTTAAAGCATGATGCCTTTAACTCTTGATTTTCTTATGCTTATTTAAAAAGGGGCATTTGCTCATAGAAGAATCATCGTCGCTAAGATAATACTGCTTCCATTCATAATTATCTTCCTGGCCATACCATTTCAAACTTGGATGAGGCTCTATATCATCATACTTAATGAGCCGATTACGAATGACCTTCTTTAACTTCTGACCGAAGGCCGTTGAAGAATTGATTTCATCAAACACCCATCGGGGCTGGAATGCTAAGAGAAAATTAGGAAAGTGACGACTCTTTCTATCATGATGAGCCGGGGTTGCACAGAAGGCAAAATAAGGTTCACCATCAAAACAAAATTCCCAAGTATGGTCGTGGGGATCCTGTGCGATATCATCGGGCCATGGCTTATCATCCATTTCATGTACGCGGTTTAACAGGTCCCAGAATATATGTTGATACGATTCAACGGAATGAACATCTCCTGCCATTTCCCCTGAATTAAAAAACACCACAAGCGAGGCGTAATTCCCAGTCTCCCTTGAAATCTCTCCGTATTGTTTTAGTAGAGATACAAGCTTTACTGCAGCTTCATCTTTTCTCGGATCCTCTGCAAAACCGAATCGCAATGTATCTGTCTGAAAGCCTTGTTTTCCAGGTACGCATGGATATGGATGTTGTTCATCACACATCACTGCCCGGAAATGAGTAAAGGCTGACTGCTGCCAAGGGTTGAGTTCTTCCATGTGTTGATCGATCCAACTTTTTGAACATAACATGTAGCCGATCCCTCCTAAGGATTACTCATTCATCCTATTAGGAGGGTGCCCAGTGGGTGTCTGTCTAGCCTAATAATAACCTGCAGGCTTGGACACCGAAATAGATGCCGAAACCCATTAATACGAGCCCGGAAACAATGGAGATGAATCGAAGGATTCCGGGACTCATCAGCTTCCTCGCACCCGTTGCAACTCCGGCCATCGTCACATCCCAGAGAGTGATCCCTAGAAAAATCCCTAAGCTATACAAGAATAATTGACCAGTTTGATAGGAGCTGGACGTATGCGCCAGAATAGACCCATAGATTCCAAGCCAAAATAAAATACTCAACGGATTCGAGATCGACATAAGAAAGCCAGTACGAAATGCTTTCCCCTTCGTTTCATTTGAGCTTTGACCGGAGGATGAGATGAGGGATCCAGACTTTTGGATACTTTCAATTCCCGCATACGTCAAAATAAAAAAACCAAACGTCCATAAAAACAATTTAATGACCGGCGTATCTATAAATTGAGCGATTCCGAAATAAATGAGGAGCATAAAGATCCCGTCCGCCACCATCCCCCCTACCCCTACAAGCCAGGCATGGAAGAAACCGAAGCGGATCCCCTTGTCCAATTGAGCGGCATTAATCGGTCCCATGGGTGCAGACAGAGATAAACCTAAAACAACATAGCTAACAAATATACTCATGTTCAACCACCTTCGAAATGACTTCTCCCTATTGTATTCGGACAGGTTAAGAAGTATTAGACCAATCCGGATAAGAGCATACATAATATTATTTTCTGCGGTTAATCTAATCATCGATACCATTACCTTGCTAGGAGGAACATTTATGCAAAAACAAGATCCATCCTCGACACAAACAGGAGCCCAAATGCCACCGGATATGCTGACCACACAAAACAAAAACCATGGTGGCCATGAACTATTCGATGCTCATGAAATCATCGCTGGGATTATCAGTATGCTGGATCAATATCAAATGTATGATCAACATATTCAAGATCCAGAGTTAAAGGATATCCTAAAGCGCCAAACCGCTTTTGTGACAACAATGTATAATACGATTGTCGGAAGTTTTTCGACCGGACACGACCCTCTGGTTCCAACACAGCAATACAAGATGATCCAAAATCATACGTCTACTTACGGTATAAAGCCTGGTCCACCCAAAAAACCGAATCAATCGGTCAATGAGTTGTCTGATAAAGGGTTATCAGCTTATATGCTGGGACAGACCAAATCACTTGCCTCGCTGCTTGCCATGACGGCTCTTGAAATGACCAATCCCGTATTGCGTCGTGTCGTTGCAGACAGTGTACCGAACTTCATCGAAATGAGTTATGAAATTTACCTGTATCAAAATAAACATGGTTATTACCAAGTTCCCCAATTAAACGATCAGGATATGGCCCTTATGTTGCAGAGCTATACCACGGTCCCACAGCAGAACCTGCCTCAATAGTCAATAATGTATGGAAACGCCTGCATATCCTTGGATGCAGGCGTTTTTATGTTCTAAAGGGATTGAACACCTTCTGCACTTGCACATAAGATGGTAAATAGAGTGAAATGGGAGGTGTCTTTCATTGATTCACACAGTAAAGACAGGGGAAACACTTAGTCAGATATCAAGGGATTACAGGACTCCGCTGCCCGTCATCCTAGATGCCAATCCTGGTATCGACCCTGATCAAATTTATCCGGGGCAGACCATCACCATACCTGGAATCCCCGATGCCACCGGAAACCCCTACCGAATTCAAGTGTCTGTTAACAACCGATCTCTCCGTCTATTTAAAGATGGGATTCAAATCAAACAATATCCCATTGCTGTCGGGAGGGTGCTCTTCGAAACACCGATCGGGGAATATATCATCATAAATAAGGCCCCGAATCCTGGTGGACCTTTTGGAACAATGTGGATGAGTTTATCTAATGAAAGTTATGGGATTCACGGGACAAATAATCCCTCTTCCATAGGAAACGCGGTCTCCAAAGGGTGTATACGAATGTACAACAAAGACGTAGAGGAGCTTGCCGATATCGTTCCAATCGGTACCCCTGTCTTAATCAGCCCGTAAACAAAAAAGTGTATAGGAAGACTATACACTTTTTCATTTATAGCGACTTTATAGAATCGCTCTTCTTGATTCAACATAATCCAATCCAAAATGCATATGGAGAATTCTTGCTGCCTTTTTCACATCACATCGATCAACAAGGGCGCTTAAACCGACTGATGATTCCCATACCGACACCTTTCCAATATGATAGTCATGAAAAACATTGGTGACTTTTTCCTGCACTTCTCCAGATGAATGGATGCGCCCGATTACACATACTTTTGACAGATCATTTCTAACCTCCACATAAGAGAAGCCCCGGCTGTACTGCCTCACGATTTTCTGTACTTCACGAATATCGTGTTCTTTAACGATAAGGACAATGTTTTGTTCATGCTTGATCAAGTCCGTTTCGATATGGTGAGAATCGAGATCATAGAGAATCAATGACTCCCCGCCCTCACAGCCATGGATCGTGAGTACGGAGATGTTTTCCTGATAGGCCACTCCGACAATGGCTTCTGACGTCTGAGTTCTCCCACTGATGACCGTTCCACGCCCTTCCTTTAAACTAGAACAGACAACCAAAGGTACATCGTATTCCCTCGCATGTTTGATCGCTCTAGGATGAAGGACATTCGCTCCCATCCTTGCAAATTGGAGCATTTCATTATAAGACAAACGATCAATTTTACTAGCACGGTGAACGACACGGGGATCTGACGTATACACCCCATCAACATCCGTATAGATGTCGCATCTCTCCGCTTTCAGGGCTGATGCAAGGGCAGCAGCTGTCGTATCCGAGCCTCCCCTGCCTAATGTGGTTAGCTCCCCGTCAACCGTGACACCTTGAAAACCGGCTACGACCACGATTCGTCCATGTGATAACTCCGAATGAATTCGACTTGTATCGATGGCGGTAATCTTTGCATTGCCGAACACTTCATCAGTTTGGATTCCAGCCTGCTGACCAGTTAGGGAAACGGCTTCCAGTCCTTTTTGTTGAAGGGCCATTGCCAGGAGGGAAATTGTGATTTGTTCTCCTGTCGCTAACAGCATATCCATTTCTCTTTTTCTCGGCACCTCAGAGAGTTCTCCTGCCAGGTTCACAAGCGTGTCAGTCGTTTTTGCCATCGCTGACACCACAACCACCACATCATTTCCTTTTTTCTTTTCCTTCATGATATAACCGGACACCCGTTTAATTCGATCTGTAGAACCTACTGAAGTTCCACCAAATTTCTGAACAACAATACTCAAGTGACACCCCTACTTTCTATCAGATCTTTTTGATTACTAAATATAAGTGGTCAGGAAACAACAAAGCCTTTTTTCGCTTCATTCTCAAGCGAAATTTCATTTAGTATAGACACTGCCTGAATCTGTTCATGTGTCTGAAGAAAGGATTCAATATCGTCGTTTTTCCCTTCAACAAATATATACAGATACCTTCCAAGCTGAATGCGATCCTTTAATGTGAATAAGGAAATCCAGCTTTGGTAATCCTCATGTTCATGGATTCTTAATACCCACTGACGACACTTCTCTTCATTTTGACTATCACCTGCACCAATAATGCTATCAGAAGTGTCGGTATACTTTCCTTCAATCAGTGAGAGGAAATCCTCTACCATCGCACTTCCTGTTGGGAATTTACCAGCTCCAGGACCGAGTAGGGTGACTCTACCCACCAGACTTCCCTTTAGTGAAATCGCATTTTCCACATCCTCCACCCCGTAAAAAGGATGGGTGTCGTGAACAAGAATGGGTGCTACTTCCCCCTTGATGCGACCCGATCCATCACGAATAAGGGAACCTATATGCTTAAATCGCAATCGGAAGGATTCTGCCGCTTGCAGCCACTCAGGTGTCAGATGTGAAATCCCTTTCCGCCTAATTTCCTTCCATTCTGGCTGCCTGCCAAAAGCGGTCTGACTCAATATCAGAAGCTTATAAAAGGCATCATATCCTTCTATGTCACTTGTCGGATCCGCTTCCGCATATCCCTTCTCTTGAGATTGCTTAAGAGCAAACTCAAAGGATATCCCCTTCTTTCTCATTTGAGATAGGATGAAGTTGGATGTCCCATTCAGTATTCCTTGAATGCTACTTATCTCATTTACCTTCAACAATTGGCGGATGCTCCCGATGACCGGGATTCCTCCCGCTGTGGTCGCTTCAAATCCAACGGACACATCATGTGCTTTCGCTTTCGTTAAGAGATCCGGACCATATTTAGCAAACATCGCTTTATTGGCTGTAATAATATGAATTCCATTCCGGATGGCTTCTGATAAATAGGTATGACTAGGTTCTTCCCCTACGATTGCTTCAAAAATCACATCAAGATCCGGTATATTCAGAATGTCTTGGAAATCCGTCGTTACTACAATCGATGGGTCAATATTTCTCTCTTTAGTAGCATCTTTGATAAGGATCCCTCTTACCTTTACCTCTTTACCGAGAATTTCTTCCAATCTTTCCTGATGAGTCTCAATTGCTTCACAGACCCCTTGACCGACTGTTCCAAAGCCGAGAACGGCCACGTTAATCGTTGACATCATTTTAGCCTCCTTTAACCCTTTGCAGGTTATACAGTTGAGTTTGATTTATTCCTTTCTGAAATCCACATGAGGCACGCATTTAATCATGGACTGGAAAGAAAAAGGTATGCAGAAAAGCCCTCTTCCTTTAAGAAGAGGGCTTGATGATTATGCTCCTCCCCTTATCTTCCAGATCCGAATGAGATCTGTAGGAATTGGCACCTTTACAGACTCATCTGTAGGTTGCCGGGCTTCATCGGGCCTATCCCTCCGCCGCTCTTGATAAGAGATATAATGTTTCATTTTGGTATGACTTGCTTTTTGAGTATGAATTGGATTATATCGGGGATTTCATCCTTCGTCAATACCATTTTTAGTATTTTCTGAAAAATCATTTCGATATTAAAATTGAAAGGATTCCAGATGGGTATACTGTAGTTTATGGAATGCCTTTCGGTGTGTTGGTTCTTCATGTTCCGTTTGCAAACCATATTTTTCACTATTTATCACTAGAAAAGGTTTTAACCTCCCCATGCAGGGAAACTAATTCATATCTCTTTACTGGAAAGGATTCGGATCATGCTAAAAAGACTACTGCCCTTATCAATCCGAAAATATATGCTGATGTCAAGACGACAACGCAAACGGGAAATTCGGCTGACGATTTGGTATATGCCACTCGTGTATATTGGTCTCTCTTTATTCATGGTAGCTGTCACACTTTATTTTGACCTCTACTTGGAAGTTTCACAGTATACATGGGATTTATTAAGTATGGATGCATCAGTGACCAGAACCCTGGTGAGCACACTTATCGGTGCCATCCTTACACTCAGCGCGTTCACCCTGAACTCCCTTCTCGTTGTCCTCACAATGTTCAGTGGTCAATTTTCGCCAAGGATGCTTTTGGATTTCATATCCGATAAACAAACACAGCACGCCCTTGGTATTTTTAATGGAAGCTTTGTCTACGTTCTCATTGTTTTTTTATTTATCGGAAACTCGGAGAAGGAAATGTTTGTGGCCACACCTGTTCTGACCATAGGGCTGGCATTTCTTTCTGCCCTTACTTTTATCTTCTTCATTAACCATGCCGCTACTTGGATGCAGGTCCATAATATTACGTATAACATGAAACAGGTTTCCGAGGTGATGATTCATCAGACACTGAAAAAAGATTTAGAAGCACATCGTACCACTGAAAATGGCGATGTCATGGAAGAGGAAAAGAAAAACATCCTTCATGTGCAGTCCAAAGTATCAGGCTATATTCAATTAGTCGATTTTCAGGGAATGATTCAACTGGCACATGAGGAAAACCTTGTCGTTCAGCTTCATTACAAGGTGGGCGATTTTGTTCTCGCGGGGAACGAATTAGTGAGCATATGGGGACCTGACACAGACACCATTTCCACTAATTCATACCTTAGTTTCATTGAAATGGGGCATAAGGAGACAGAGATTCAAGACTTGCAAATGGGGATCCACAAACTTGCCGAGGTTGCGATAAAATCCCTGGGGAATGACGACCCTAAAACCGCTTCGAACACAATCGACCAAATGGCCGACTTGATGCTGACGGTAGAGGATCAATTATCTTTCACCCCTTTTTTAATCGATCAAGATGACAGAATAAGAGTCATTCTCCAATCAGAACCATTTGACTTTTATCTGTATCGCGGATTCGGCTATATCCGACATTACGCAAAAGACAATCATTTAATCATAACGGAAATCGTACGTGCCCTGGCTCTTATAGCAGAATCCATTCAACCATCCAAACATAAAGATCTTTGGGAATTCGCCTGCAATACCATTGATCATATCGAAAGAGAGGTAATCTATGAATTAGATAAGACATTTCTACTTCAAGAAGTTCATAAGCTGGCCCGGTTCACCCATCACCTTGAAGATTATAAAAAAATCGAAAATAAATTTTATCCTAATGCCAATGAAAATACGTGAAAAAGCGGCATTTCTTTTGAGAGAAATGCCGCTTCTTTTATAGAAGTTGTTGTTTTATCATTTATGAGCGGTCAAAAAGCGCTCTGCCCGCAATTCCTGGATTTGTCATTTCATAAGGGTTGAGGATCATATCAAGCTCTTCCTCGGTCAAGACATCATATTCGAGACAAAGCTCTCTCACCGATTTCCCTTTTAGAATCGCTTCTCTTGCAATTCGCGATACGACTTCATAGCCTAAATGGGGATTAACCGCCGTAATGATCCCGACGCTATTTTCCACGTACTCTTTCATACGTGTTTCATTCGCTTCAATATCTGCAAGACAATTGTCGGTAAAGCTTCTGAACGCATTGTTCATGATGCTGATGGATTGAAGAAGGTTGAATACCAGTACTGGCTCCATCACGTTCAATTCAAGCTGACCTGCTTCAGAAGCTAAGGAAATGGTATGATCGTTTCCGATTACCTGAAAGGCTACTTGATTGATCAGCTCCGGCATGACCGGATTGACCTTACCTGGCATGATGGATGAACCAGGCTGCCTTGATGGAAGGGAAATTTCACCCAATCCGGCACGAGGCCCTGAAGCCATCAGACGCAGGTCATTGGCAATCTTCGACATATTGATCATGCATACCTTTAAAGCAGCCGAAACTTCCGTGTAAGCGTCGGTATTTTGCGTAGCATCAACTAGATGCTCCGCCCCTGTTAATGGCAATCCGCTTATATCAGCCAGATGCTTCACAACACTCTCGATATAGACAGGATCTGCGTTCAAGCCGGTCCCTACTGCAGTTGCCCCCATATTCACTTCATAAAGATGATCACGGGTTCGACTGATCCGTTTAATATCACGTTCCACGACTCTGCTGTAGGCTTCAAACTCCTGGCCAAGACGGATTGGGACGGCATCTTGAAGATGGGTACGACCCATTTTAATGATGTGATCAAATTCTTGTGCTTTCTTTTTAAAGACATGAAGCATATTTTCCATCGTAATCAGAAGCTTCTCTACTAATTTAAGCGTGGAAATATGGATGACAGTCGGGAATACGTCATTGGTCGATTGAGACATATTCACATGACTATTCGGGCTCAACTTTCCATATTCTCCTTTATGATGATTCATGATTTCAAGGGCACGGTTGGCAATGACTTCATTCGCATTCATATTGATGGACGTGCCTGCTCCTCCTTGAATCGGATCTACAATGAAAAATTCATGGAGCTTGCCTTCGAGTATTTCATCAGAGGCTTGCACTATGGCTTGACCTATTCCGTCATAAAGACGAGTTGTCTCCATATTGGCAAGTGCTGCCGCTTTCTTTACAGTAGCCAGTGCATCGATCATCTCTTTATGAATTTTATATCCTGTAACCGGAAAGTTCTCCACTGCCCGCAAGGTTTGAATTCCATAGTATACATTTTCCTGTACTTGCTTTTCACCTAGAAAATCTTTTTCAATTCTATATCCTGTAGCAACGTTTATCATTATGATTCTCCCTATTCTGATTTACTCTTTCTCTCAATGATGATTCTATCCATTCCTCGGCAGGGAGGCAACGGTTTTAAAGGGTTTTCCAATTCTATTACGGGCGTTTTTGCCTTTTAGGGCTCCCTCTGAAAATATCAATCTATTAATCCTGTTTCACCTGTGCCTTTAATTCCTCTAGCTCACCTACAAGTTTCATGACAAGTTCATCGCTTTTCCTCAGTTGCTCACTTAGTAAATGAATGGTTTCTTCCTCCCATTGAAAGGGATTTCCGTGATCTGGAGTATAGCTTAAGTCATGGTAAACGTCCCCGTCTTCTGAGTCTGTTTCACGGAAGTATACTGCCACTTCACAGCCTGAATCTCCTGCTGCTATCCTTTTTCTTAACACTACTTTCGAATAGCCGAATTTCCGGGACGCTATGCCACCGAAAACACTGGATGTCATATTGCATAGATGAGGGGCATCTTGAACCGCTTCGCCAAATGGACATGCTGTTGCCTTCACCACAACATGATCAGGATACACTTCTGAAAGGTAAAAATGACCTCCGATGGAATTCTTCAAATCGACAATGACCTCCACATACTGATCAACCGACCATTCCTCTTCCTTTTTCCCATACAGACTTTCCACCCATTCCCCAGTACGGAGACCGATTTGACGAATATATTCATCCGCCGTTTTCCCAACTGTTTTTTGATGGATATAGGCGTATTGAGTGATCAGTTTACTTAAAAAAATGGTCCCTGTTAATGATGTCCTCGTTTCCACCTAATCAACCCTTTCTTTTTGCTTATAAAAAAGATATATACGAATGCTTACGAATATAATTCATTAATCTTGAATACCGCTTTCTTTTAGTATAACATCTCCTAAACTAAAGCTGTCTATTTAGGATGGATTTTAAAGTGTAAATGTGTGCAGGTTTTCTAGTTACTAGTTTCTCTTACGCATAGATTGGTGTTTACTATCATTGGAGCTGCCAGGGCTAATCAATGAGTGAGTGCGATAGATGGTGAGGGGGGGAACAATATGGAAGAATCGACTACTAGCATTCATAGATCAATGTTCTTGGCAAATGTTTCGTGGAGGGAACTTTCAGTGGTGAAACAAATATTTCCTTTCCTTCATCCGGGCTGTTCAAATAATGATTCCAAAACCATTTCATTTTTTCATTTGTAAGATTATATCTATAATTTGCCCGATAGGAGAGTGTGTCAAAATAATAGTCTAGCACTGGTGTAATGAAAACTTGAAAAGTCAGATTGTATTCTTCAAAATCCCTAAAATAGATAGCAGATGCAGCAGCTAAATTCCCACCAGAACTTTCACCGCCAACCCCGATCCGTGTGTTATCTCCTTTCAATTTTTCCAAATTCCTAAACGTCCATTTAATGGCCTCTATGACATCTTGGAAAGCTGAAGGGTATTTATGCTCAGGTGCCAGGCGATACCCTATTGAAACGACTATGATTCCAGCATACCTAGAAACATACCGGCAAATATTGTCCGCGCTCTCTAAGTCGCCAAAGACCCAGCCTCCTCCATGGGAATAAACCATGACAGGAAATGGACCATGTCCACTTGGTGTATAGATACGTATAGGTATATCATGGCCCTTTATAGAAGGAATGAAAGTATCCTCGATACCTATACCATTAACGGACATTGTGGGAAAAAATTCTCTGGCCACGCTATAAAACTCTCTTGATTGCTCTGGAGTCAAGACATCCAATGGGGGATGATTCAGTTCAGTCATTTTTTCATTAATCGTATGTAATAGACTGCTCACTTGAGGGTTCAGGTTCGCTTTCACCTTCATCTGGCTAAATCATTCCTTGAGGGATTCATTGATTTCAGCCACTCTACTTGAAAGCCCTCTTGTCTCATCTTATTCTCAACCGATTCTTTCTCTCCCACAATAAAAGCATAGCTACAAAGTTCACGAAAATAGCCTTGAAAAAAGAGCAAAAAAAATAGAGGCTGCTGAATGAATTCAACAACCTCTATTCAGAAATCCAAATAGATTTAAGATTAATGCATATTGCTTAGTACCCAAACCGTACCAGCCACGATGACAATCGCGATAAATGCAGCTGACATCATTTTACCAACTTGCCACTTGCCTTCACCTTCTGTTACGTGCATGAACATGAAAAGCTGAATTGCAGCCTGGATAAATGCCAGAACGAATACGATTGCTACGATAAGTTCATAGGCAAGATTCGTATAAAGTCCAAACCAAACGGCTAAGAACGTTAACCCGATGGATAAAATAAATCCAATGATCTGAGTCCAAGGAAGTCCACTATGATTCGTTGTGTTATGTCCCATTATTCCACCATCCCTAATAAGTACACGCTTGTGAACACGAAGATCCAGACAAAGTCCAGAAAGTGCCAATACAAGCTGGATACAAATAGTTTTTTAGCGGTATCAGGATTCAATCCCTGTTTCTTCACTTGGAACATCACAAGGATGATCCATAAGATCCCAACCGACACATGGAGCCCGTGGGTTCCAGTCAGTAAATAGAAGGATGACCAGAATGAGTTCGTCGTCATCGCTGCTCCCTCATGAATCAGATGGACAAATTCCGTGATTTCCAAGTAGAGAAATCCTAATCCGAATAATAATGTGATGACTAGCCAAACTATCATGGATTTGACGTTTCTCTTTCTTAATTCATTTATTGATAAACCAGACGTGAAACTACTGATTAATAGTAGCAGCGTCATGATGATCGTATTCTTCATATCAAACACTTCACTTGGAAGCGGGCCACCCATGGTGCCTACTTTCAGAGCGAAAAACGTTGCGAAAATAGTGGCAAATAATGCAATTTCCGCGCCCAGGAAAACCCAGAATCCGAAAATATTCAGTCGGCCAATATCCGATTGATACTCTAATGGCGTGTTTGGATCTATATTCGTACTATGTGCCATGCTCACGCCTCCCTCTTATACGGATTTTCAGTCTTTTCTATTTCTTCCACACTTACATAATACCCTTCATCTTGCTTATGAGACATCAATGAGCGATACGCCATGCACCCGAAGATACCGACTAGTGCCATTATAGCCATCCAAAATAGTTCGAACACCAATCCGAATCCTCCAACGAAGAATAGAGCAGCCATGATGAAAGGTGTACCGGCATTGCTTGGCATGTGGATCGGTTTATATTCAAAGTTATCAGGCGTGACAGGTATTCCTTCTTGTTTCATATCATAAAATGCATCATGACTCTTCACTTCAGGTACATATGCAAAGTTGTAATGTGGTGGAATGCTTGAACTTGTAGCCCATTCAAGGGTACGTCCATCCCAAGCATCTCCTGTTGTTTCTCTCTTTGCAAAACGGAAGCTGTAATAGATGCCATAGACGAGTACCATGAATCCAACACCCATTCCAAACGCTCCGACAGAAGAGATCACATTCAATGCTGTCCAGCCGTCTTCCGGTCCATACGTGTACACACGTCTTGGCATACCGGCAAATCCTAACACGAATTGTGGCAAGAAACAAAGGTTGAATCCGATCGAGAAGAGCCAGAAAGACCATCTTCCGATTCGTTCATCCATTTTATGCCCGAACATTTTCGGATACCAGTATGCAAGTCCCGCAAAGCAGGCAAATACAACACCGGCAATTAACGTATAGTGGAAGTGAGCAACCAGGAAGTAGTTATTGTGATATTGGAAATCGGCTGCTGCCATTCCAAGCATAACTCCTGTGACTCCACCGATCAGGAATGTTGGAATAAACGCAACAGACCACATCATCGGTACTGTAAATTCAATCTTTCCTTTATACAGAGTACCAAGCCAGTTGAATATCTTAATCCCGGTCGGTATGGCAATTGCCATCGTCGTAATTGAGAAGACGCTGTTCACCGCAGCACTTCCACCCATTGTGAAGAAGTGATGGACCCATACAACAAAACTTAGCCCTGAAATCGCTACAAGGGAAAGAATCATAGATTTGTAACCAAATAGCGTTTTTCTTGAGAACGTGGCAATGATTTCCGAGAATATACCGAAAGCCGGTAAGATTACGATATAAACCTCAGGATGTCCCCATAACCAGAATAAGTTTGCCCATAGCATCGGGTCGCCACCTGCTGTAAGCGTGAAGAAGTGAGAACCGAATATACGGTCAAATGTCATCAGTGCCAAAGTGACAGTCAAAATCGGGAAAGCAAATACGATGATGAAAGCCGTGATTAACGTTGTCCATGTGAACATCGGCATCCGCAGAAGCGTCATGCCAGGCGCACGCATCTTAATGATAGTGACGACAAAGTTAATGCCTGTCAAGAGTGTACCAATCCCCGATATCTGTAAACCCAGCAGGTAATAGTTAATACCCGGTCCAGGACTACCTTCAATCGCAAGTGGTGCATAGTTCGTCCAACCTGCATTCGGTGACCCACCGAATACGAATGACATATTGAAAAGGATTGCACCGAACATGAAAGCCCAGAAACTTAAGTTATTCAAGTACGGGAACGCTACGTCCCTTGCGCCAATTTGCAAAGGAACCACTACGTTCATCAATCCAAGTAAGAAAGGCATCGCCATGAATAAAATCATGATCGTGCCGTGAGTCGTAAAGATTTCATTGTAATGTTCTGAAGTTAAAAATGAGTTATCTGGCACTGTCAATTGTGCCCTCATTAAGAGTGCATCGACCCCTCCACGGAAGAGCATAACAAGTGCAGCCAGAATATACATAATACCAATCTTTTTATGATCAACGCTTGTGATCCAGTCGTTCCACAACCATTTCCACTTCTTAAAGTAAGTGAGGACTGCAACGATTCCGATTACGGTGAAAACGATCGAAATGTTGGCTCCTATAATCAACGGATCGTTGAGGATAAGATTATCCTTTATAAAATCAAACATTTAAAGTCCTCCTTTCTTAGTGCTCATGACTATCATTATCTTCATCTTTATTCATCTTATCATCATGTTCCATATCTTTGTGACCATTCATATGATCGTTATCTTCCATTTCACCATGACCGTCCATGTCCATATTTCCATGAACCGACTTCGCATCTTTATCCGCACCACCTACAGTGGTATCAAGTCCGTATTTCTGACGTATCGCCATTCCATACTCGGAATTCTTGCCGTGGTCGACGAATGCTAGGTGAGTAGATGAAAATGTCATCTTATCAACCGTCTCTGGAAGCATCAGTTTTTCATATACATTTTCTGTTAATTTCGGCTGGTTTGTTTGTGACTCTTTTACCCAGCTTTCATACTTATCCTCTTTCAACGCAACAAAATCAAACGTTTGATGCGTCATACCTTCACCAGTGAAGTTTGAGTTTCTTCCATCATATGTTCCTGGTTCATCGGCCTGTAGATATAAATCATTGACCATGCCAGGCATCCCATAGATTTGACCACCAAGTTGTGGCACCCAGAATGATGCCATGGAATCTGCAGCCGTTACTTTAAACAAAATCGGATGATCCTCAGGGACATTTACGTAGTTTACCGTCTCGATTCCCTCTTCAGGGTAGCTGAAGATCCATTTCCAATCGACAGCCGTCGCATGAATGACGATTGGATCCTTATGAGAGGTAGCCTCTGGTGCGTCCCTTAATTCATAAAGAGCTTTTGTATTTGGGATTGATAATGCAATAACAATCAGGACAGGAATCAGTGTCCATATAATCTCAAGAAACGTACTTCCGTGCATATCCGGTTTGTAGTCACCATTCTTTTTACTGCTTCGATACTTGAATAATATAATCGTAAAGAAACCAAGAACGACAACCATAATGGCAAGCATATAGTATATCGACAGCATAATAAGATCTTTTTGGACAGCTCCAACCGGACCCTTAGGATCTAGAACGATTAACTCGCTATCAGTACTGAATATAATAATGAAAAATAAAGAAACCAGACTTATTAGGACAATTAAATACGGTTTAAATTTATTAAACAAAAGAAATCACCTTCCTTTATGTAGAATTTACTCTCGTAGACCTATACTATCAAATTCTCTAAACAGGTACCCTTAATAACTGCATGTTTAAACAGATTTTCGAAATTTAGACGCATTTTATTCACAGAACGGTAACAATGTTGGAAAGAATTTCTCTTAGGACCAAAAAACGCTCTCAACGTTATCCGAGAATAACGTTGAGAGCGTTTTATTAGTTGATAATTACGAAAACTATCACTCGACTTTTTATAGATATAGCTTATCACGAAAATTATTTTAGAATAACAATATTCATTAATAGTTTAAGGGATTCAAACATTATTACATCACTTTCCAAAGAATGTTCTTGATATTTAAAATCTTTTTCGTCTTCAGGCTAGTTATAAAAATTAACTCCCTGAAGGTTTGAAGCCTTTCAGACGAAGGGCGTTCAGCAGGACGGATACGGAACTGAAACTCATCGCTGCTCCTGCAATCATTGGGTTGAGTAAGGGGCCTCCGAACAGATACAGGATCCCCATGGCAATAGGAATACCGAGGATGTTATACCCAAAAGCCCAGAATAGGTTCTGCTTAATATTCCGGATGGTCGCTTTACTTAGCTCGACGGCTATCGGTACGTCCATGAGGTCACTTCTCATCAGGACGATGTCTGCAGACTCCATCGCCACATCCGTACCAGAACCGATGGCAATCCCGATATCTGCCTGGGCAAGGGCCGGGGCGTCATTGATTCCGTCTCCGACCATCGCCACTTTCCTGCCCTCTTCTTGAAGCTTCTTGACTTCATTTGCTTTGTCTTCCGGCAGTACTTCACTCAGCACGCGGTCAATCCCGACTTCCTTGGCGATCGCTTCTGCGGTCCGCTTGTTGTCTCCCGTGATCATCGCCACTTCAATCCCCATTCTGTGAAGCTTTTCAATGGCTTTGAAGCTTGTTTCTTTTACCGTATCGGCGACGGCAATGATACCCGCGATTTCTTCTTCCACCGCGATAAACATCGGTGTTTTCCCCTCGGCTGCAAGCCGGTCGGAGACTTTCGCGAGTTCACCGACTTCGACGTTATTTTCATCCATCAGCTTGCGGTTACCAAGGAGAAGATCGTCTCCTTCGACCGTCACTTCAATTCCCTGTCCTGTAATGGCATCAAAGAAGTCGGTCTTGCGGATAGTGAGTCCTCTCTCTTCCGCTTCCCTGACAATCGCTTCTCCCAGGGGATGTTCGGATCCCTTTTCAGCTGATGCGGCAAGGGTCAGTAGTTCTTCTTCGGACATGTCGCCTGACGTCACGATATCTGTCATGACAGGCTTTCCTTCTGTGATGGTCCCCGTTTTATCGAACACGATGGTGTCTACTTTATGTGTTGTTTCAAGGGCGCCTCCGCTTTTAATCAAGACGCCGTTTTCAGCACCCTTCCCAGTACCAACCATGATCGCTGTAGGTGTCGCAAGCCCCAAGGCACATGGGCAGGCGATGACGAGAATCGAAATGGCAATCGTAAAGGCAAAGAGTCCTGACTCCCCTGCAACATACCAGGCAAGACCAGATAGAATGGCAAGAACGATGACGATGGGGACAAAATAACCTGAAATGATATCCGCCATTTTGGCAATCGGGGCTTTTGATCCTTGGGCATCTTCAACGAGCTTGATGATTTGCGATAATGCCGTGTCCTTCCCGACCTTCGTAGCCTCGTATCGAATGGTACCGTTTTTATTGATACTTGCACCGATAATGACAGAACCCGGCGTCTTCTCAACAGGGATACTTTCACCGGTCAGCATCGCTTCATCGACGGATGTTTTTCCTTCTATCACTTCTCCGTCCACAGGAATCTTCTCACCAGGTTTGACGATGATGATGTCTCCGACTTCCACTTCTTCGATTGAGATTTCCACTTCTTCTCCATCTCTTACGACTGTGGCCGTTTTAGGGGCGAGGCCCATCAGTTTCTTGATCGCTTCAGACGTTTTCCCTTTCGAAAGAGCCTCGAAATACTTCCCTAATGTAATGAGGGTTAGAATGACAGCTGCCGATTCAAAATAGAGATCCTGGGCATAGTTTTCACTACCCGTTATAATCATAATGGTTGCGAACAAGCTGTAGAAGAACGCAGCACCTGTCCCGAGTGCCACCAATGAATCCATGTTAGGATGTCGTTTTGCCAATGTTTTAAACCCTACAGTAAAGAAAGGTTTCCCCATCATCATGACAGGAATCGTCAGTACGAGTTGCAGTAATGCAAATCCGGACGGGTTCACCATCGGATCGATGGCTTGTGGCAGCGGCATGCCGAACATATGCCCCATAGAAACGAGGAGCAAGGGCACCGTGAAGACAGCTGAAACCCAGAAGCGTTTCCACATGGTCTTGATGTGCTGCTCTTTCTTGTCTCTGTCTTCGTCCACTGAATCTTCTGCGTCGGTGTCCTCATGCGCTTCATATCCGGCATCGGAAACCGCATCCTTGATATCAGAAACCGATACAACAGCAGGATCGTACTCAATGACCATTTTCTCTGTCGCCATATTGACCGTCGATTCCTTAACGCCATCAAGCTTCCTTGTCGCCTTCTCTACAGACTGCACACAGGATGCACAGGTCATGCCCGTCACACTGAATGTCTTTTTCTCCATTTCTGTGACCGCTTTATAGCCTGCGTCATCGACGGCTTTCTTGATTTCTTCAAGGGATAGCTCATTTTCATCATAGGTTATATTTAATTTTTCCGTTGCGAGGTTTACGCTTGCTTGTTGAACACCAGCTAATTTCTTCGTTGCTTTCTCAACGGCCTGGGAACATGAGGCACAGGTCATCCCTTCGATGCTTAACGTTTTGTCCGTCATTGTGCCAACCACCTTTTATTATTTCGTTGGTTCTGTTTCGTATCCCGCATCCGTAACCGCTTTGCTCAAGCTGTCAGGTGATTGCTTGGTTTCGTCATACTTTACTTTTGCCGCTCCATTTTCCAGATCCACTTTTGCTTTTTCGACTCCGTCCAGTTCATTCAGAACCGTCTCTACTTTTTTCACACAATTTCCACAGGTCATTCCAGATACGTTTAATAATGTTTTTTCCATTGTTCAACACTCCTTGAGATTTTTTAATGTTGGCAGTCTATGCCGTGATCTTTTTTGCAAGTACACTGTCCAGGCACACAATTGCATGGAATGTGGTCGACAGCATCCTTTTTCTTGGTTTGTAATGCTTGCTGGAGCAGGGCAATATCATCATGACTCAGCGTAGCTTCTTCAATCAGGTCCGCGATCGTCCCTCCGACTGCCCGGCTGCATATATGAGCGAATAATCCTGACTTCAGTGTCTTCAGGCTTTCTTCTTCACTAACTCCTGCCCTGTAGATGAACCGGTTGCCGATTTTCTCGGTTGTCAGCATTCCTTTTTTGACCAGGCGCCCAATAAACGTTTTCGTCGTGGCCGGCTTCCACTCTTTCTTTTCCTGCAGGATAGAGCTTATATCCTTACTGGTCACTTCTTTAAGAGTCCAAACCACCCTCATGACCTCCCATTCGGAATCTGTAATTTCCGGTTTTTCTTCTTTGGGCAAGGTGATCATCTCCTTATCGTTTACGCTTGTAATCGTTTTATGCTTTTAGTTTACAACTGTAATCGATTATAGTCAACTTATTGAGCTGGATTTTTAATATAATGGACCTTTTTCCTTGTCACATGTTTTTTATTCTGTACCACTGGCGATATTCTATAAACTTCTTTAGCCACTGAATAGACTCGACAATTACGGGGTTAGTCAATAAAATGGATGATCCGCAGAAACACAGATCATCACTTTATTATTTATTATTCAACTGGCTCTAATTCGCTTTCAGTTACCCATTTATGATTCTTGACTTCATCTCCACCTGTAGTGGGCATGTAGTCTACCATATAGACAGTCATATCTTCTGCAGAATCAATCGTAGCTGCCGCCCCATTCATCCCTTTCATATGATCGGCATTTATGACAACCGCTTCACCAGGTTGATATGGTTGATCACTGAAATCTTTCAGCTCTTCATGAATGACCCATTTATGGTCTTCCACCTTTTCTCCACCCGTAGTTGGTGTATAAGTAACGGTATAGACAACTGTTTCATAAGCACCTGAAATGGTGGCTTTCGCATCCTTCATCCCTTCCATATGATCAACTTTAATGATTGCTTTGCTTCCTAGTTCATATTTGGGAGTTGATGCTTCTTTCAAGCCATCTGGTACATCTCCTGAACTAGAGTGATTCATTTCACCGTGTTCCATTTCTTCCGCCATCTCACCATCATGTTTGTTTTCAATATTTGAGCAAGCACCCAGTATGAGAAATAATGGTGTTAGGATGAAAAGGAACGATTTAATTCTATGTTTCATCATGGTAGTCCCTTCCTTTCGAGTAATATATCCATAATTTTATCCTGTAAAATTGCAGATTCTATGAAGAAAGTGTGTAAAAGTGTGATATTTTCATGACAAATGCTACGTGGAAGAATTCTTGTATGTGATGAAAACGCCTTAAACGTACCTTTGTGCATACTTTTTTCATATTTTCACGGTAAACTAGAGAAAGAAAATCCCAAAATGAGGTATCCACTATGAATAAAATTTCAACAAAGTTAGCTGCCTACTTTACGCTTGCGGTATTCATCATGGAAGGGCTATTGATGCTTTACCTCCATGACAATATTATTGATTCCAGGATACAAGAGGAGTTTCAATCAATTCTATCCCGAGGTAACAGCCATCGTGATGTACTGGAAGACCGTTATTCCAAAACGACCCTGCATCATATCGCCCTCATGGAATCCAAAACAGAAACGGAAGTCGTGATCACAGATAAGAATCATCACGTCATTATCAGCTCAAAGAAATTAACGGATGGAATGAGTGAATTAATAAATGACAGCCCCGAATCCTTCCCCCGTGAAGGAAGGGTCATCGAAGCAAACTGGAGGGACGTGAACTATTTAGCTACCGTTACATCTTTTAAAAAAGATGGCAATGAAGGATATGTTTATATGTTCAAGAGCGCCTCTCCATTACGGAATTTAATCAGTAAATTAAATGGACATTTTCTTTTGGCAGGAATTATGAGCCTCATAATATTGGCTTGTATCCATTTTCTGCTATCGAAAATGTTGACCCGTCCATTAATCAAAATGAAGCAGGCTACTGAGGAATTGAGTAAAGGAAACTTTGAGGTGAAGCTTCCTTTACTGGGGAAGGATGAGCTTGGGGATCTTTCCATTTCTATCCAAACATTAGCCAATGATTTAGAAACGATTCAAAATGACCGCAATGAATTTTTGGCCAATATTTCTCACGAGCTCAGAACACCTCTTACATACATCCAAGGGTATACGAATGTCGCACTTCGAAGTGACATTTTAGAGATTGAAAGGAAGGAACATTTAAAGATTATCCAAGAAGAATCTAAAACCCTTGTAAAATTAATCGAAAATTTATTTGATCTGGCGAAGATTGATGAAAACAATTTCTCTATTCATATGGAAACAATCGTCTCCACCCCATTTTTCCAGAAGATTGTCAGCAGATTCACTCCTGCTTTTAAAAGTCAGGGAATACACCTCGTCTTATCTATCAACGACGAATTTTCATTCCAGGCAGATCCTATACGTCTGGAACAAATCATCATGAACTTGTTAGATAATTCCCTGAAATACTCGAAAGCTAGTTCAACGACCACTGTCACCATTGAACAAAATGAGGCAGATAAAGTGGTCCTTACAATTCACGATCAAGGAATGGGCATTCCACCAGATGAGCTTCCTCTTGTATTTAACAGGCTGTATCGAGTAGAGAAATCACGTTCTAGGGAATTGGGTGGTTCGGGTCTAGGGTTAGCGATTGTGAAAGAATTGGTAGAAGCGCATGGTGGCTATATTTCTATTGAAAGTGAAGTGGGTAACGGAACATCGATTAAAATCATACTTTAATATTTGGAGGTTTGACTAGTGAATACGATTTTATTAATTGATGATGAATCAAGAATGTTAAATCTGTTAGAGCTTTACCTTACTCCTCACGGGTATCAATGCGAGAAGAAGAATAATGGTTATGACGCCATACAGTATATGAAAGATCATTCGATTGAATTGGTCATATTAGACATCATGATGCCAGAATTAAATGGTTGGCAGACATGTGAAAAAATCAGGGCGTTTTCACATGTCCCCATAATCATGTTAACAGCCAGGGGAGATAAAGATGATATCGTGAAAGGTTTAAACGTGGGAGCAGATGACTATATCACGAAACCGTTTGACGAAGAAGAACTTGTCGCACGGGTAAATGCCCTTTTCAGAAGAAATAAACGATTTGATCAGATAGAAGATGATCTCCACCTGAACAGGGGTTCATTCACGTTAGATGGGTATTCCTACACGTTAAAATATAAAAATGATATCCTGTCCCTCACGTTAAAAGAATATAGCATTCTCCATTCCTTAATGAAAAATACAGAGCGTGTTTACACTCGTGAACAACTCCTTCTAATGGTGTGGGATATCAATTCCAAAACCGATATCAGAACCGTTGATTCCCATATCCGCAACCTAAGAGATAAAATTAAAAGAGCCGGTTTCCCGATCGAAGACCACTTAAAGACCATTTGGGGCATCGGATACCAATGGAAAATTTAAATGGAAAGCAGGAGAAACGATGAAAAGGTTGAGATTGGTATCACTAATAACTTCTTTTGGGATCATAGCATCAGGGTGCTCTCAAGATACAAAATATACATTTACTGAAGCAAAAAATACGACTATCGACCACATTCATGGAATTGGATATCCAAACAATAAAGAAGAATTATTCATTGCCACTCATGATGGATTAATGAAATACAAAGATTCTACCTGGTACGAAGCGAATAGTCAAAAGCATGATTATATGGGATTTCAATCTTATAAAGATGGATTCTATTCCAGTGGACATCCCGAAGAAGGGTCAGATTTAGAAAACCCTCTGGGATTAGTCAAGAGTACTGATGGAGGCAAGTCATTGGACAAGTTGGCATTCTATGGAGAAACAGACTTCCATTATCTCGCAGCCGGCTACCAATCAAAGGTCATATATGCCCTTAATCAAGAGCCCAATTCGAAACTGGATACTGGACTCTATCGAACGATGGATGAGGGGAAAAATTGGGAAAAGAGCGATATGAAGGGATTCGATTCTACTTCGATCGGAAATATTGCCGTCCATCCTTCCAATAAAGAAATGCTGGCTATTTCCAGTAAGGATGGCGTATTTGTATCACAGGATAGTGGCGACTCCTTTAAAAAGGTGGATAATACTAAGGCTACAACAAGTATTTATTTAACTGAAAAGAAAGGGCTTTTCGCCAGTATTGAAGAAGGAAAAATACAATTATATGAGCTAAAGCTTAATTCAAATCAGATTCAGCCCTATCCTACTCCAGATTTATCTCAAAATAATCCAATTATGTACATTTCATCTAACCTTACTCATTCAGGTGAGTGGACAATCGTGACATACGACAATGATATATATACCACGACTGATAATGGCGGAACATGGGATGAAATTGTAGATGAAGGAAAGATAATGAAATAGGCTATTAGGAAACCATTACATTTAAAAAAAGTGGAGACAATCGAATTGCCACCACTTTTCTTTGTTTACGCTATTTTTTTACACTCTTCTGCACAATTGAAGCAAGCATCGGCACATTTTTGACAATGATCATGATCATGCTTCTTACATTCTTCTCCACATGTTTCACAAATCTTCGCACACACTTGGGCCAGTTCAGACGCAAATGGTGTTCCCCTTACTAGTGATTGTTCTAAGTATGCACAAATATCCGCACATTCACGATCTAACCTAATACACTCTTTCATCATGTTAATATCTTCTTCCTTTAGACAAGCATCGAAACAGTGATTACAAGCCTCCATACATTCGTGCAGTGCTTTGATCGCGGATTGGTACTTTTCGTGTGACATTTTATATTCCTCCTAGTATTTAAGTTATTGGTTACCTCATTACTATATCCAGTAATTCTACCAATAAACGGATAAATAACATTTTTATGAATGGTAGAAAGTATATTTTCATTTGCAAAGGTTGTGCATATTTTATGGGAATAAAGAATAATTTCAACTCTTTCTCTAAACTCTAAAACGCAATAATAATCGTCCAAAAGTGATGAAACAATCTTTATCGGGAAGTGAGAGATACTACATAATAAAAATGATTGTCCCTATCGCTAGATATAGTAAACACAAGTAAGTAAAAATGGTCTTAAACTTCGAATCCCCTTCCATCATCATCATCGGAACCTTCACATCCGACTCTTTAAATAATCTATTTAAATAGATGGACACACCAGCCACCATCACAAAGACGATATTCAGCCAGAACGTATAGTCTATTTTGAAAGGATTTTCGTTCATCACTTGCTTCGCATCCTCAGGAAGCAGCCCGATCGCTGTAAAACCATAATGCATCCCTAAAGCGGTTAAAATAATGGAGACATAAAATACGCCTGCAATGTAAAGGGCCGTTTTGAGTCCATAATATTTTTTATGAACGGCTATAATAGGCGGAACAACCAAATCTGAATAAATAAATGCCATGATGCCTGCGAATGCTACTCCACTTGAGGCTAATATCGTGGATATCGGAATATTCCCCATCGATCCAATAAAAGTAAGCATGGCAACCAGTGGACCTATGAGTGCGTTCTCCAATACCTTTAAGAACGAGTCAGGATGATCTGCGAGAAAGAAGCTTTTCCATGTGTCTTTTGATACAAACGTAGCCATCATGCCGGCAATCGTGAACCCAATCGTAATTTCCTTCCATACCATCTTCCAGTTCATGACGAATTCATGGCCGACTTGGAGCCAACCTTCTTTGGATCTTATCTTCTCTTTCCAATCAAATTCTTCGTTTTCTTCATCCCCATCATCCACATGTTCTCTCGCTTCTTCCACTAATTTTTTCGGGAAAGTGACTTTCACTAAAACCCACGTAATCAGTATGAGTGCGATACCGCCAATCATTTCCGCTACAACAAACTGCCAGCCGAGAAAGATGTAAATAAGGATCCCTAACTCTATCACCAAATTTGTTGATGCAAATAAAAAGGCAAGTGTAGGTATGAAATGGGCTCCTTTCTTAAATAAATTCCTTCCAGCAGCCAGTGCCGCAAAGGAACAAGAGGAACTGATCGCACCGAAAAGTGAGGATAATCCCACTGATTTCAAGCTAGGATTTCCCATGTACTTCACCATCTTATCCTTTTGGACAAATGCTTGGATCATAGAGCTAATCAAATAACCCAGGACAAATGCCCATCCCGATTTCCAAAAGTACCCCAGGGAGGTCTTGGCTGATTCCCCGATTAGATCTAACAAAAAAATCATCTCCTTTTATATTAGTGTTATAATACAATACCCAGAAAATGTGCAAATACAATGCAAAAATAAAAATAAGCGGGATATTCTAATTATCATCATCATTTTGAAATTATTTTGTTGAAAATTTGCTATCTTATACCCTTTTACTCTAATCCATAACGGGTTGATGGCCTTTCTTTTAATCTAGGAGAATTCTATTTTAGGAAACCATTTGCTTTATCTCACAATTCCTTCCTAAACCTAGCCTTAGAAACAACACTGTCTTTTTGAAGGACTTTTTTCAGGTTATTCATTAATATAAAGAAGGTATAGTTAACTAGGGACTGTCCGAATATTAACAATTAGGAGTTGTAAATGATGAAGGATTGGGAAGCAGCGTATTTAGCAGGGATTATTGATGGAGAAGGTTCTATAACATTAACTCGGTTGCATGAAAAAGAACATAGACGCCCATGTATCACTGTTGCCTCTACAGATCTTGAACTTTTGGAATACCTCAAAATGCTAACAAACGGACACATCACTAAAAAGAAAAACTACCACCCAGACCGTCACCAAAATTCATTTACACTATCTATAAAGACTAAAAAACAAGTTTTAGATACATTAAATTACACTCTTCCTTTTTTGAGAGTACAGAAAAAAAGAAAACGCGCTGCCTGGATCCTCAAACATTATGATCGTGTAACGATTAGAAATGGAAAGTACAGTGTAGATATGCTAAAACAAAAATTAGCTTTTGAGGATAAGTTTTTTGAATTTTAATCACTATTTATCAAAAGTATTTTCTTTTAAAACTCTAAATCCATACGAAAAAAAGCCATGTTTTGCATTACTGCAAATACATCGCTTTAATTTGAACAATTTTGTTACACAAAATAAAAAACCACCAAATATGTATTTGGTGGAGACGGTGGGACGTGCAATTCCATGCTTTCGACATGGCACTGACTATATCTTGAACCTTGTAGTTTTAGGTCCTTTGGCGTCTTATGCGAAATATATATTTATCTAAATTCAGATAGGATTCCGCATCCTAGTACTACCGAGTTTCGGCAGTCTATAAGTCGATACACGGCTGTTGGATTGCTCCACATACCGCTCGGCATTGCCATATCACACAATGTGTGACTTAGGTTTCACCGATAAAGCCAAATTTTCACTTACGTGTTACCACATAAGGCGACTATTAACTAATCGAACCCACGTCCAGAAACATCGCCACTTAAGCGTCTACGAGCGTAGTCGATATATTCGCAAGTTCGCTACAGCTTCTGCCTATCGACGGGCGTCCGTGTAGCTAGTCTGATTGATCTCTTCCTTTGTCCTCAGACGGTGGACTCCGGCGTAGCCTACTAAGAGTGAGTCCCTTACCCTACCACATAGGCGATGGAGGGAGGAACAGCTAAAGTGCTATTATGCAGCTAAAGCTAGGTTATTGTTAGTTTTGCCAGTTATATTGGCTTTGACGTTTTAACGTAGACGATCCCTACGGCTCGCGACCTAAGCTCGAACTATCCCTGTCGAATCCGTAACGTCCCCATGATAGAAAGGGAAGAACGGGAAAGAATAAGTTCAGCGTGTAAGTCACTTATTCAATTGTCCTTACAGTCGCAATATCATCGCGACATCTACTAGTATAACAAATCCAGAGATAATTGCAAATGCCATATTCCGGAAATCTGTAGCGTTACATTCCTTTTTGACGCTGAGCCAGTTCTCTTTGAATGGAACGGTTCGCTTCTTTTCGCTTCAGATCTTCCCGTTTATCATATTTCTTCTTACCACGAGCAAGACCGATCAGAAGCTTCGCCACACCATTCTTGATATACATCTTCAATGGTACGATGGAATACCCTGCTTCTTTGGAATCACCGATTAGCTTATTGATCTGTTTACGGTGAAGAAGCAACTTACGTGTTCTTAGTGGTTCGTGATTAAACCGATTTCCTTGCTCGTATGGGCTGATATGCATATTGTGTATGAATATTTCTCCATTTTGAACACGGGCAAAGGAATCCTTTAAGTTTACGCGGCCTCCTCGGATCGCTTTAATCTCTGTTCCTTGAAGCACAAGTCCTGCCTCATAGGTTTCTTCTACGGCATAGTCATGACGTGCCTTCTTATTTTGGGCAATAAGTTTGCCTTCTCCCTTTGGCATTGGAATCCCCCTAGTTACTTTCCATTCGTTTAGTTATTATTATCTCATATATTGAAGAAAAATTGTATTGGGACACTTGGAAAAGAAAAGGAGCAAAGGATGTCCCAATGCTCCTGATCTGTTATTTCTTCTTTTTACGCTTGCTCCTAGGTGCATTTTCAAAATGTTTTTTATTCGTTTTTTTCTTCTTGTTATTTTTAGGTGGGCGTGTTGACCACTCTCCATCCTTTTTACGGGATGATGATCGATTTGAATTCGACCGGTCTGATTTCCCCTTGTCGGACTGAACTGAGCGAACGCGACCTTCACGCTCCTTGCGATTATTCTTCATTCCTACGATTTCAAAATCGATGGCACGTTCATCTTTGTTGACACTCACGACACGAATCGTGATTTCGTCTCCAATCCGGAATACGTTAGCGGTTCTTTCCCCTATCATAGCAAGGTGACGCTCATCAAACCGGTAGTAATCATCGGTCATATAGCTCACATGGACAAGACCTTCAATGGTATTCGGCAATTCGACGAACAGTCCGAAATTCGTTACGGAACTGATGATCCCGTCGTATTCCTCGCCTACCTTATCTTCCATGTACTCTGCTTTTTTCAACTCATCGGTCTCACGCTCCGCATCCACTGCACGGCGCTCACGGCTTGACGTATGCTGTGCAATGTTGCCCATTTGGGCTCCCCACTTATCACGGGTGGCTTGATCAATCTTTCCTTCAATCAGGTAAGTTCTGATCAATCGGTGAACAATCAAGTCAGGGTAACGGCGAATCGGTGATGTGAAATGAGTATAGAACTCTGTGGCAAGTCCGAAGTGACCCAGGCTTTCAGGATCATATTTCGCCTGCTGCATGGAACGGAGCATCATCGTCGAAACGACCATTTCTTCCGGTTCTCCCTGAACATCTTCAACAATTTCCTGAAGCGCTCGAGGATGAATTGAATTGGATGTGCCTTTTACGATTAGGCCGAAATTTGTAATGAACTCAAAGAAACGTTGGAGCTTGTCTTCTTTCGGATCTTCATGGATACGATAAATAAACGGAACTTCCATCCAGTGAAAATGCTCTGCAACCGTCTCGTTAGCCACCAGCATGAACTCTTCAATCAACTTTTCTGCAACTGACCTTTCACGGAGGACGACTTCCGTAGGTGTGCCTTCTTCATCGACAAGCACTTTCGCTTCTTTGAAATCAAAATCGATAGCTCCTCGCTTCATCCGTTTCGTACGGAGAACCTGGGCTAAGTCTTCCATTTCCTCGAACATTGGCACCAATGGCTCATATTTCCCGCGGAGTTCTTCATCTTTATCGACAAGAATCTTGTTCACGTCTGAATACGTCATTCTTTCCGTCGTCTTAATGACACTTTGGAATATCTCGTGTTTGACTACTTCCCCTTCAGGTGAAATTTCCATATCACATGAAAGAGTTAAGCGATCCACTTGAGGATTCAAAGAACAAATCCCGTTAGACAGTCGATGGGGGATCATTGGAATCACACGGTCTACCAGGTAGACAGAGGTACCTCTGTCAAATGCTTCTTGATCGATAGGAGAGCTTTCAGTGACATAATGGGTGACGTCAGCAATATGTACCCCAAGCTTATAGTTTCCATTGTCGAGTTTCGTAACCGTCACGGCGTCATCCAGATCTTTTGCATCTGCCCCATCAATTGTAACGATCGTCTGGTTACGAAGATCTTTCCGGTTCGGAATTTCTGATTCATCGATTTCACTTGGTACGTTATTCGCCTGCTCCATTACTTCTTCCGGGAATTCAACGGTGATCCCGTGTTTATGGATGATGGATAGAATATCGACTCCCGGATCATTTTTATGACCAAGTATTTCGATGACCTCACCCTCTGCACTTTTGCGTCCTTCAGGATAGGAGGTTAATTTCACGACAACCTTATGTCCTTCGGTGGCACCCATTTGGGCTGACTTAGGGATAAAGATATCACTGGCAAACTTCTTATCATCCGGAATAACGAAGCCGAAATGTTTACTCTCAGTGAACGTACCAACCATTTGGTCTACTCCACGTTCTACTATGCGTACTACGGTTCCTTCTCGTCGTGAACCTGAAGAAGATGTAGAAACTCTCACTAATACAATATCACCATGCATGGCGTTATTTGTTTCATTCGGAGGGATGAAAATGTCATCCATTCCGGATTCTTCAGGTATCACAAACGCAAATCCTTTTGCATGTGCAGATATTTTCCCTCTTACCAGATTCATTTTCTCAGGCAGGCCGTAGCGATTGCTTCTTGTGCGCACAACCAACCCTTTCTCTTCCATTACGACAAGAGCCTTTACAAAATCCTTGAAGTTCGTAGATCCTTCAATTCCGAATGCTTCTTCTAACTCTTGTACCGTCAATGGCTTATATGCTTCTTCCTTCATGTAGGAAAGGAGCCTATCCACATGCTCTTTAATATTTTCGTCCATGATAATCCCTCCTGATCATCGAATTCATCAAACCGTCCAATCCAATTTCTCTAAGAAATCGTAGACGTCTTCATGAAGCTGTTCTTTTTCTTTATCTAATGTAATGACATGACCAGACTCTTCGTACCACTTAATCTCTTTATCGTCGGACTCAACGTTATCATAAATGATATTCGCAGAATCCGTATTGATCATATGGTCATGTCTTGCCTGTACCACAAACGTCGGTGAATAGATCATGTCCACGTTTTCACGGACATCCGCAATCAATTTTTGCAGGGCCTGCAATGTATTCATCGGTGTTTTCTTGAACTCTTCTATTTCTTTTTCAATTTGCTCTTCTTGTTTTCCTTCAAATTTCTTAAATTCACGGGCGTAGTCTACTACCCCTTTATACATGATTTCTTCACTTTTTATATACATAGGCGCACACATAGGGACAATACCCTTTACAGGTACAGTGTAACCTAATTTAAGAGAAAATACCCCTCCCAGCGAGAGCCCGGCTACAGCGATCTCTTCGTATCCCTTACTCTTTAAATGCTCATAGCCGTCCATGACATCCTGCCACCAATCAACAGGTCCAGTATGGACTAATTCTTCAGGTGGGACACCATGTCCTTTATAGTGAGGGGCATGGGTTGAATAGCCTTTCTTCTCAAGGAAACGTCCGAGCATCCGGACGTCAGCTGAGTTCCCAGTGAATCCGTGCAGCAAAAGAACGGCACGTGGGCCTGCTTCAAATGTAAATGGTTTGGGTAATACAGTTTTCATATCTAGTGACTCCTTTAGCTCATTTTAAACAAACGTTTGATTAACTAGTAGAAAGCTCAATTTAACGGGCTCAATCATGTTAAACAGTTGTTTAAATGTTTTTGGTATGTATTCGGATTTTCATTGTTTTTTGGTTAAACAAACGTTTGATTAGGAACTAAGAAGCTTGATAACATAGGCTTCTTTCTATTAAACGATCGTTTAGTTCACTCTTCATCTTTATTTTTAGCAAACATTGGTCAGACAATCCAATATTTCGCTTGAAAATGTTTGGTTAAAGACTGTTTTTGCAAAGGTTGTTGCAATTAATCTTCACTTAGCACTCACTTAATTGAATCGTTATTCTGACATATTTGAATCCCCTGAAAGGAAGGGTTCTTCTGATTTTGTACAGATTATCTTCAATTTTTACTTGATTTTGATATAAATAAGTTAAACCTGTTCCATTTTCAGCTGACATATCTCCCCTAATGATCCACATGAAGACTTTATAAAGGTCCACACTCTTTTATGAGCCGGTTTTCAATCTTTTTGAGCCTTTTGTCGAAAAATAGATATTGGTAAACAGCATATTCAGTTTCTCACCCCTATTATTAATGAGCTAGAGAAGAAAGAAACTGTCGATTTTGCTAATCCATAACCGCAGCTCTTTAAATGGTTGAAGAAAGCAGGAATCTATTTAAATAAAAAAACCTGACCTTAATGATCAGGTTTTTGTCCGTATTAGATAGCTACGATAGCAATGGTTAGTACGAAGAATAGTACTGATAATACGATTGTGATTCTGTGAAGTACTAAGTCAATACCACGCGCTTTTTGTTTTCCGAAAAGTTGTTCTGCACCACCAGAGATGGCCCCTGAAAGTCCAGCACTTTTACCTGATTGAAGTAATACAAGAGCAATAAGTGCAATGGATACGATAATAAGTAAAGTGACGAGTATTGTGTGCATGAGTCCCACCTCCTGATACGAACATAACATTACTACTAGTTTACCATAGGAAAGATGGAGTGGACAAGGTAATATTGTTTGAATTGTGGAAAGAGTTGGATGGAGATTGGAATGTTCTGAGTCCAAAGCGCAGCATGGACATCGTTAGATAAAAAACAGCCCCGTCTAAAGACGGGGCTGCCTAATCATTACATATTAGCGATTTACGTTATAGAATGTTTTCGCGCCAAGATATTGAGCTGTGTGAGCCAATTGGTCTTCGATGCGAAGTAGTTGGTTGTATTTCGCTACGCGGTCTGTGCGTGATGGAGCACCTGTCTTGATTTGACCAGCGTTTGTTGCTACAGCAATGTCAGCGATTGTGCTGTCTTCTGTTTCACCAGAACGGTGAGAGATGACTGCTGTGTAACCAGCGCGTTTCGCCATTTCAATTGCGTCGAATGTTTCAGTCAGTGTACCGATTTGGTTCACTTTGATCAGGATCGAGTTACCGATTCCTTGCTCGATACCTTGAGAAAGCTTAGTCGTATTCGTAACGAATAAGTCGTCCCCTACTAATTGAACTTTCGTACCGATACGATCAGTTAGAAGTTTGAAACCATCCCAGTCGTTTTCGTCAAGACCGTCTTCGATCGAGATGATTGGATATTTATTGCACATTTCTTCGTACCAATCAACCATTTCTGCTGAAGTACGAACAACGCCTTCTCCAGAAAGATGATATTTACCGTCTTCTTTGTTGTAGATTTCAGACGCTGCAACGTCCATTGCAAGAAGAACTTCTTCGCCTGGCTTGTATCCAGCATTTTCGATTGCTTCGATGATTGTTGAAAGTGCTTCTTCATTCGATTTAAGGTTTGGAGCGAATCCACCTTCATCACCAACAGCCGTGTTATAACCTTTTTCTTTAAGAACTGATTTCAGGCTATGGAAGATTTCAGCACCCATACGAAGGCCTTCTTTGAATGTAGGAGCACCTACAGGCATAACCATGAATTCCTGGATGTCTACGTTATTGTCAGCGTGCTCTCCACCGTTAACGATGTTCATCATTGGTACTGGAAGCTGTTTCGCGTTGAATCCACCAAGGTATTGGTATAATTCTACTCCGAAGAAGTCAGCAGCTGCACGTGCAACAGCCATGGATACACCAAGGATTGCATTGGCACCAAGTTTCCCTTTATTTTCTGTACCGTCAAGAGCGATCATTGCTTGGTCGATTGCTACTTGCTCAGTAATGTCGTAACCGATAAGTTCTTCAGCGATTTCATTGTTTACGTTATCGACTGCTTTTTGTACCCCTTTACCAAGGTAGCGGTCTTTGTCACCGTCACGAAGTTCAACTGCTTCGTATTCACCAGTTGATGCTCCAGATGGAACAAGCGCGCGTCCGAAAGCACCAGATTGTGTATAAACTTCTACTTCGATTGTTGGGTTTCCGCGTGAATCCAATACTTCACGTGCGTATACGTCTGTTATAAATGGCATTTAGAATCTCTCCTTAGTTTTTAATTAATGATTTTCCAGTCATTTCTTCTGGTTGATTAACATTCAATAAATCTAACATTGTTGGGGCCAGGTCACCGAGTTTCCCGCCGTCACGAAGCTCAATTCCTTCTTTTGTCACGATGACAGGAACTGGGTTCGTTGTGTGGGCTGTCATAGGCTTACCTTCTTCAGTCAGTACTTCATCCGCATTCCCATGGTCCGCTGTAATGATGGCTGAACCACCTTTTTCGGTGATAAGGTCAATGATCTTCCCAAGACATTCATCCACCGTTTCAATTGCTTTAATCGTTGGCTCAAGCATGCCTGAGTGACCAACCATATCCGGGTTTGCAAAGTTCAGGATAATCGCATCCTGACGATCTTCGCGAATCTCTTCCAGTAAAGCATCCGTCACTTCATACGCACTCATTTCAGGCTTCAAGTCATACGTTGCCACTTTAGGAGAATCGATCAGAATCCGTTTCTCACCCGGGAATTCCTCTTCACGTCCACCACTCATAAAGAAGGTGACATGAGGATATTTTTCCGTTTCGGCAATGCGTAATTGTTTCAGTCCATTTTGTGAAAGGACTTCTCCAAGAGTGTTATCAAGGTTTGTTGGTTTGAAGGCAACAAATCCATCAACTGTTTCACTGAATCGTGTTAAGCACACAAAGTGAAGGTCTTTCGGGAATTTGTCCCCGCGATCGAATGATCGGAAATCTGCATTCGCGAATGTATTCGAGATCTGGATAGCACGGTCCGGACGGAAGTTATAGAAGATAACAGCATCTTCATCTTGAATCGTTGCAACCGGCTCCCCGTTTTCCTTCGTGATCACAGACGGAAGTACGAATTCATCGTAGATTCCTTTTTCATATGAATCGTTTACGAGTTCAATCGGGTCATTGTAGCTTGGACCTTCTCCATACACCATTGCACGGTAGGATTTTTCCACACGTTCCCAACGCTTATCACGGTCCATTGAGTAATAACGCCCGGATATCGTAGCGAACTGACCTACTCCGATTTCTTTCATTTTTGCTTCAGCATTTTCAATATATTTCTTCGCCGTTTGAGGGCCGACGTCTCGACCGTCAAGGAAGGCGTGGACGTAGACATCTTTCATTCCTTCTCTGGCCGCTAAACCAAGTAAGGCATAAAGATGCTCGATATGGCTGTGCACTCCGCCATCCGAAAGCAGTCCGAAGATATGAAGGTTCGTGCCTTTTTCCTTCGCGTGATTGATGGCATCAAGGAAAGTGGTATTCTGTTCGAATTCACCTTCACGGATTGCCAGGTTCACACGTGTTAAGCTTTGGTACACGATGCGTCCTGCACCGATATTTAAATGACCTACTTCAGAGTTCCCCATCTGACCTGGGGGAAGCCCTACAGCTTCGCCACTTGCTGTCAGTTGATTGTGAGGGTACTGATTCCACAGGCGATCAAAGTTCGGTTTGTTTGCTTGGGCCACAGCATTCCCTTCTGTTGTGTTACGGCAAGCAAAACCATCTAAGATGATTAACGCTACTGGTGACTTACTCATTGCTACTTGCTCCCTCTAACAACTGCAAGAAACTTTGTGGTTCAAGGCTAGCTCCACCTACAAGGGCACCATCGATATCTGATTGAGCCATGTATTCTTTTATGTTAGCTGGTTTTACACTACCGCCGTATTGAATTCTTACTGTCTCTGCTACTGTCTCAGAAAATTCTCCTGCAACAACTTGACGAATATGAGCACATACTTCGTTCGCATCTTCAGCTGTAGACGATTTACCTGTTCCGATTGCCCAGATTGGTTCGTAGGCAATAACCGTTTGTTTCACTTGATCTTCTGTCAGACCTGCAAGTGCTTTTTTCACTTGATTTCCGACAAGATCCTTTGTTTCATTGTTTTCACGTTGATCGAGCGTCTCTCCAACACAAACGATCGGCGTCAATCCATGTTTGAAAGCAGCAAGAGTCTTTTTGTTCACTGACTCGTCTGTTTCATTAAACATTTCACGGCGCTCTGAGTGTCCAAGGATGACATATTGTACGCCTAAGTCAGTAAGGGCTACAGGACTAACTTCCCCTGTGAACGCTCCATTTTCTTCAAAGTGCATGTTTTGAGCACCAATTGCCACTTTTGAATCCTTTGTTAAACTCACTAGGCTTTCTAAAAATAGGGCTGGTGAACAAATAACGGAATCGACAACCTCTTGACCAGGTACAAGTCCTTGCACTTCTTCAGTAAAGGCTTTTGCTTCTGATAATGTTTTGTTCATTTTCCAGTTACCTGCAATAATCGGTTTACGCATTATACTCATCCTTTCTGTTTTCTATCGGTTTGTTCAAAAATGTTGGTCTTTGACAAAGCGATTACTTATCGTTAAGAGCGACTACTCCAGGAAGTTCTTTTCCTTCCATGAACTCGAGTGATGCTCCACCACCCGTAGAAATATGACTCATCTTGTCAGCATATCCGAATTTCTCAACGGCTGCTGCAGAGTCACCGCCACCGATAACAGAATATGTATCTGTTGCATCGGCTAACGCCTCTGCTACGGCTTTCGTTCCATTTGCAAATGTTTCTAATTCGAATACACCCATCGGCCCGTTCCAAATTACTAGCTTAGAGCTTTTGATCGTGTCTTGGAATAGAGCTCTCGTCTTCGGTCCAATATCAAGGGCTTCCCAATCAGAAGGAATTGAATCAATATCCACTTCCTTTGTATTTGCATCATTTGAGAAGTCATCAGCAACGACTACATCAACAGGCATAAGGAATTTAACGCCTTTGTCTTCTGCTTTTTTCATGAATTGCTTCGCTAAATCAATTTTATCTTCTTCAAGAAGGGATTTTCCTACTTCATGGCCTTGGGCTTTCACGAATGTGTAAGCAAGTCCCCCACCAATAATCAGGTTGTCCACTTTATCTAATAGGTGGTCGATGACACCAATTTTATCCTTCACCTTTGCTCCACCAACGATGGCTGTGAAAGGGCGTTCCGGATTGGAAAGCGCTTTTCCTAAAACATCAAGCTCCTTTTCCATTAGAAGGCCAGAAACGGCAGGAAGGTGCTTCGCAATTCCTTCAGTTGAAGCATGTGCACGGTGTGCAGCACCGAATGCGTCGTTCACATAAAGATCAGCAAGCGCTGCAAATTCTTTTGAAAGCTCAGGATCATTCTTGGTTTCACCAGGATAGAAGCGAACGTTTTCTAATACAAGGACGTCGCCTTCAGCCATGTCGCTGATCTTGGATTGAACAGCTTCACCATATGCTTCATCTGCTTTAGCTACATTTTTCCCAAGAAGGTCGGAAAGTCTTTCAGCTACTGGTGTTAAGCGGAGTTCTTCTACCACTTCACCTTTAGGACGGCCTAAGTGACTCGCTAAAATGACCTTAGCACCGCCATCTACTAAATACTTGATAGTAGGGAGAGCAGCTTGAATACGAGTTTCATCTGTAATTTTGCCTTCAGACATTGGTACGTTGAAGTCTACACGACAAAATACGCGTTTTCCTCTTACATCGACATCTTTGATCGATTTTTTGTTCATCGTAAAAGGCCTCCTTTAGTTTCTTAATTTCTACATCTTTTTCAAATAAATAGAAATACAACAAGAAAAGGGAGAGGGGAATCTTCCCCGCTCCCCTTCAACACATCTTCATTATAGATGGTGGGACAAAATTTATCCATCAATCACCATGCTAATGATGTCAATTTACAAAACTTTATAAATTAAAGTCCTTTTGAAGCGATATAACCTGCAAGATCAACTACACGGTTAGAGTATCCGCTCTCGTTATCATACCAAGAGATTACTTTTACCATGTTATCTTCTAGAACCATAGTAGAAAGTGCATCGATTGTAGAAGAAGCAGGGCTACCGTTGTAATCAGTCGATACTAAAGGCTCTTCGCTGTATGCAAGAATTCCTTTAAGATCGCCTTCAGAAGCTTCTTTGAAAGCCGCATTAATGTCTTCAGCTGTTACGTTCTTGTCAAGTTCAGCAACTAAGTCTACTAGTGAAACGTTTGGAGTTGGAACACGTACCGCTCCACCGTTTAGTTTCCCTTTAAGTTCAGGAAGAACTAGAGATACAGCTTTCGCAGCACCTGTCGTTGTCGGAATCATGTTCTCAGCAGCTGCACGAGCACGACGGTAATCTTTATGTGGTAAGTCTAAGATTTGTTGGTCGTTTGTGTAAGAATGGATTGTTGTCATCATTCCACGTTTGATTCCGAATTTATCGTTAAGTACTTTCGCGAATGGCGCTAAGCAGTTTGTTGTACAAGATGCGTTTGAGATAACATCGTGGCTAGCCGCGTCATATTTATCTTCGTTAACACCCATAACGACTGTGATATCTTCATCTGATGCAGGAGCAGAGATGATTACTTTCTTCGCACCAGCTTCGATGTGTTTCGCAGCGTCAGCACGCTTTGTGAAACGTCCAGTAGATTCAACAACGATATCTACACCAAGATCTCCCCAACCAAGTTGAGCAGGATCGCGCTCTGCTAATACTTTGATTTTCTTACCGCCAACTACAAGGTAGTCACCGTCAACAGTTACTTTCTCTTGAAGAGTTCCGTGAACTGTATCATATTGTAAAAGGTGAGCAAGCATGTTTGCATCAGTTAAGTCATTAACTGCTACTACCTCTACGTCATTATTTTTAAGCGCAGCACGGAATACGTTACGTCCGATACGTCCAAATCCATTAATACCAATTTTTGTTGCCATGAATAATTTCCTCCTTTAGATGTTAAGGATGATTTTTTTATATTTCAAAAGGGCTTACCCTTTTAAAAGCTCTCTCGCTGCTCCCTCATCCGTGATAAGTACGGTTTTCGGTGGAGCACTTTTCATATACGCCCGAATCGCTTTCGCTTTCGAGCTGCCGCCTGCGACGGCAATGACGTTCTCGATATGACTTAAATCCTCTAATTGCAGACCGATCGTCGGCACCTTATGTACCACTTCACCCGCTTCGTTAAAATAATAACCAAACGCTTCTCCGACTGCATGACCATCTGTGATCTTTTCAAAGTCTTGATCAGTGGTTTTTCGCCTTTCAGCCATTGTGATAGCATCTCCAATTCCATGGAGAACCATGTTTGCCGATTTGATCAGATTCAGAACTTCTTTAATCATCGGTTCCTTCAAGAAGGACTTATATACTTCTTTACTAACCTGATCGGGCACATATAAAACACGATGACGCGTTTTTGTATGCTCAGCCATCTTGGCACATATCGTATTGGCCTGGTTTTTAACGTCTTCTCCAATTCCACCCCGTGCAGGAACAAACAAGGTATCATCGGATAAATCAGGTGTCAGCATCTCTGCTACAGCGGCCATCGTCGAGCCTCCAGTCACAGCGATGATAGTATTTCCTTTCAGGCGACGTTTCATACTAGAAGCTGATGCACGTCCTAATTCTTCTTTTACCCAAGGAGACTCATCACTATTCCCAGGAACGATTACAATTTGATGAAGATTTAGTAAAGATTTTAATTCCTGTTCCATTGCGTTGATTCCTGAAATCTCTCTCATCATGCTTTCAAGCTTTTCTAGAAGCTGAATACCCTCTTTCGTCATGATCATGCCAGAGGTTTTGATATCAATGAGATCTTGATTATTCAGGAACTCCACTTCGCTTCTCAGTACGCGTTCAGTCAGGCCCATATTCTGGGCAAGACTTCTGCGTCCGACAGGCTGCATGAACCGGATAGAACGAAGAATTTGATGCCTTTTTTGCATAACTTCAAGCAGGTCAGGTAATAATCGCTTTTGTATGTCAATGAAAGATTCCATAGTTAAAAGCTCCTTCAAATGAAGTGCGTGGGTATGATGGACTTTAAAAGTCCCACATAGACATATTATGTCCCACCAGCTCCAAAAAAATTCATCCCTGCTTTCAAAGTTCATTTTATCAGGGTATGAATCGTAATACAACTAGAAACTATCGAGTTTTATCATGTAAACGCTTGCTAAGCGTAAAATAATCAATTTGCCCATACTGGAGGATCTCTCCGCCTCGTTCGACGACAGGAATCATCAATCCAAAACGTTCTGTAAGATCATCACTATCATCGATATCGATTTCCGTTATTTCGAATCCAAGTTCACCCTGAAGTAGTTTTAAGGTGATTTTTGCGTCTTCGCATAGTCCGCATTGAGTGCGGGTGTAGAATATAACAGAGTTCATGTACATACCTCACTTTATATTAGGTTGGTTTGGTCGGTTTTGTCGGCGATTCTGTCCGGTGCCTGACACTTTTTCACAACCTGGTGCCAGGCACCTAACACTGTTTTAGTCCCAGGCACCAACAGAAACTGTTCTATTCATACCTTTTCCTCATCGTAGAAGAAGCGATCCCCAATTGATCACGGTATTTGGCAATTGTCCTTCTTGAAACATCATAGCCTTTATCTAATAGTAGATTGACGATTTTCTGGTCTGAAAGGGGCTTTTTCTTATCTTCTTCATTTATCAACTGTTGAAGCTCATTTTTCACTGTGGTAGCAGATGCTGTTTCTAAATCATCGGTCTTGACCGATTTGATGGCCGAGGTAAAGAAATACTTTAGCTCAAAAATCCCATAAGGGGTTTGCATATACTTACCTTTTACGGTACGGCTGATGGTGGATTCGTGAACATCGATTTCGTCTGCCACCTGCTTCAAGGTCAGGGGCTGAATGGCTGATGGACCCTTAAAAAAGAATGCTTTCTGCTTTTCAGCAAGCATCTTCCCTACCTTCAGAATCGTTTGCTTTCTTTGCCTTAGGCTTTGCAGCAGCCACTTGAAGTCCTGCTCCTTTTCCTGGAGATAAGACCGGACTTCCTTATCGGGATGATGGTTCAGAAAATCCGTGTATTCTTCATTATAGGTGACGTTGATTGTCGTCCCGTCATTCAGGGAGACAGATATCCTCCGATCATTGAGCACTTTCACCACAAGTTCAGGGATAATGTACTCCGAAACATGTTGAGAATATGTTGACCCAGGTCTCGGATTGCAATGCTGAATGAAATCCGCTGCCTGCTGAATATCTTTTAGCTCAACGGACAGATCTTTTGCGATCTTTTTCCACTTTTTTTCTGCGAGCGCCTGAAAATAATCGTCTACAATCGACATAACTAATGATGGAACGTTTGCCCTTTTCTTGAGTTGCAGAGATATACACTCTTGTAATGACCTGGCTCCAATCCCTGCCGGCTCCATTTGCTGCAAGCTGTTAATATAGCGTTCTAGTTGATTGCTTTCGAGATGGTGTTTTCTGATAAACGATTCTTCATCGATCCTTAAGTACCCGTTATCATCCAAACTGTATATTAATTCTTCCATTATCTTCCGTTCTGAATAAGTAAGCGATTTCAAATGTAATTGAGAAGTTAGTGCATCTGAAATCGATCCCTTTGGTACAGATACATATTCATACCAATCTACTGTATTGTCATGGCTTTTGCCGGCAGTCCGCTTATACGTATGAGGGTCACGATGATGAAGATGGTCTTGCTTAGGTGCTTCCAGTTGTATGAGGGGATTCTCTAATTGCTTCGCTTCTAAGTAAGCATTCAGTTCCATCGTAGAATATTGGAGGATGGTAATCGCTTGTGAAAGCTGTTGCGTCATTTGAAGTTTTAATTGTTGGGTTTGAAATAATCCTGCTTTCAAATTCATAATTCGTAACCTCCCATTTATTTATTCTACATTAAAATAGGTGGTTCGTTAATGGGAACTTGTTGGTAGTTGGTGGGCGTGTATTAAATGTATGTAATTCTTTAACATTTTTACGGAGAGAGTAGTAGTTGATTTCCGCTGCAGGTGCTCGCTTCAATCAACTGTCATGGTGTGGCTGTTCTCCATCCATCATAACAATATTCTTTTATATATTTATATTCAATTGAATATAAAACGGATAATGAAAAAGCACCCTGGAGGATGCCACAATTCGATACCATTCATTATAAGATAAAGGTTCTCCGAAAGTTGAGTTATTTAGCTGATTTACTTACTAATGAAGAGCGATAGACGCCATCGGATATTTCTCCCGGTGTTATTCGAGTCTTATTGTAGAGAGAATTAAAGTCCGTAAGCTTGTACACTTCTGCTAGCTTTAGCATTAATCGAGCGCATGCTTTAGCATCATCTGCAGCATGATGGTGATTATCTAATTCGATTCCAAAATGAGTACAAATAGACGATAGCTGATAGGCAGGAAGACCCTTCACCATTTTTCTGGACATTTGATATGTGCAGAGAAATTGGTTGTATACCGGCTTCATTTCATAACGAGCTAAATTATCCCTCAAAGCGTAACCATCGAAGGAAAGATTATGAGCAATCATCAACTTATTCTCTATTTTGTCCTTGATTGAATGATAGAAAGCATCGAACGTCATCGCGCCTTCAACATCTTGTGGTTTAATTCCATGTATTCTGATATTAAACCTATCAAATTCCTCTTCTGGGTCGATTAATTGATAAATTGAATCAACAATTTCTCCATTTTCTACAAATACCATTCCGACTGAGCATATACTGTGTCTTGCACGATTAGCAGTTTCAAAGTCAAAAGCTACAAAATCTTTCATACTAAGCCACCTTCCCGGTTTTAGATTGTTCTTCTTGCTATCAACGAGTCTCCTCTTCTCTAACTCTTCTGGTGTAGGGCGAAGCAATAAATTTCCACGCATAAGCGTTCATATAGGAAATTGATCCGGCACTTCTTCAAAATAGGAATATTATATAATTATACAATATATTAAATTTCAAATAACTTCTTTTAGGGAATTTCTTCTAAGGTTATGTTAAGATAATCGTTTTTTATAAGGCAGAGATCTAAAGAGGGAGACTTTTATATTTTCTTATCCTCTAGATTCCACTTGAAAGTAGTGAGGGTGTTTTTCCTGTGTATGATGGAAATCTCCATTACTATGAGAACAAGGAGCTTTAGTATGCATTCGTGGTATTTTCTTACCTAAAATACCCTTAATTTCAGGAACGAAAAAAGGTGCTTCCACAAATTAAAATCTTGTAGAAACACCTTCATATCAGTCTTTTAACTACGCCCTCGGAGGGAATCGAACCCCCATCTCAAGAACCGGAATCTTACGTGCTATCCGTTGCACCACGAGGGCATGAAATGTATAACCGTCACGAATATATATTATAAGCCAGATATTGCTTGTTTGCAATAGATATTATTGTCCATGTCATTTTCAAAAAGATAAGTATGGGGAATTTCTTTGTAGAAAGGTTAATCATTATCAGTATCTACTTTACTATTAATCTCCCTCTATAAAGAACCACAGAGTGCATTGAAGCGGAAGGCACTTGACTCCTGCGGGAATAGAGGAAAGGTCGAGACCCCGCAGGGCAACGCCCGAGGAGGCTTGACTTCCTCCCCGCCGGAAAGCAAGTGCCTGCAGCGGAAAGGAACGGTCATCGTTTTCACCCTATATTCCTCTCAGAGACGAATCCCCTCTAATCAACTATTAAATATGGAACTTAACCTAGCTACCAACAATAAACTTTACAAACACCATCCCGTTTAAAAAAGGATTGAATGGGTATCATGTAGAAAGGATTTATATACAGGGTAATAAAGGAAGCGTTTAGTTTGACCTTTATTGACCATGGGTGTATGATTACAGTACAAAGTGAATAAGTAATTCCAACAAATAAAAAAGATTTCTAAGGAGGAACGAGGATGAATTTAATTCCTACAGTAATTGAACAAACAAACCGCGGGGAACGTGCGTATGACATTTATTCACGTCTACTGAAAGACCGTGTAATCATGCTTGGAAGCGGCATTGATGATAATGTGGCGAACTCCATTGTAGCACAGCTTCTTTTCCTTGAGTCTGAAAACCCGGAGAAAGATATCTCAATCTACATAAATTCTCCTGGTGGAAGCATCACGGCAGGTATGGCCATCTACGATACAATTCAATACATCAAGCCTGATGTACAAACGATTTGTATCGGTATGGCTGCGTCAATGGGTGCGTTCCTTCTTGCAGCAGGCGCAAAAGGTAAGCGATTAGCCCTTCCAAATGCTGAAGTCATGATTCACCAACCACTTGGTGGAGCTCAAGGGCAAGCGACTGAAATCGAAATCGCAGCGAAGCGTATTTTATTCCTTCGTGAAAAACTGAATCAAATTCTGGCTGACCGCACTGGCCAACCACTTGAAGTGATTTCAAAAGATACAGATCGTGATAACTTCATGACAGCTGAAAGAGCGCTTGAATATGGATTAATTGATCGTATCATCACTCGTAACGATATGAATAATAAGTAAGTAGATGAAAGCCCCTTGTGCCAAAAGCACGAGGGGCTTTTTTTGTTGAATTCTCCACCTTTATCAAATCAAAAAACCTTAAAAAAAAGAGGCTTTCGTCTCAGAAAGCCTCTTTCTCTTAACTTTTATGTTTTTTCTTTTCTTGAATCGGGACGAGGATTTCTCCCTTCAGCCCTTTTTTAAGCAAGAGATGTAAGATGGTTTTGGATAGCTTACTAGGGTGATACGGCTTCACCAAATAATCATTGGCTCCAAGAGTGTACCCCTTCTCCTTCTCATCTAAAGCAGACGATACGATAATAGGAACCTGGTTAAGCTTTTCATCCGACTTGATTAGTTCCAACACATCCCATCCGGACATACTTCCTTCAAGCATGATATCCAGGACAACTGCATCAGGTTTTTCCGCCTCCATCTTCTTTATGGCGTCTATTCCTGACGATGTATGCTGCACCTTGAAACCACTGTCCGACAGCTCGGCTTTAAGAAGGGTTGCAAGATTAATATCGTCTTCGATGACGATAATATTCATACCATCCCCGCAGTGCTCATCATCCTTTACGGTTTCGATGGTCACCAGTGGCAAACGGATGGTAAACACACTTCCTTTGCCTTCTTCAGATGAAACCATGACCTCTCCTTCATGGGTTTCGATGATTTCTTTCACAATGGTGAGGCCCAATCCAGTTCCACCGATTCTTCGTCGGTCGGAATTATCGACACGATAGAATTTGGTGAAGAGGTTCGGAATCGCATCTTTTGGTATCCCCAGGCCTTCGTCTTTAATATCGACAAAAATGCTGTCTCCCTCATCACGGAGGTAAACAGTTATGGCGCCTCCTTCAGGAGAATACTTGATCGCGTTACTAATCAGGTTAGTGAAGGATTGAGACAATTTGTCCTTGTCTCCAAGGACGATCGTACAATCGGTCTCCCTTACTAAATCGAAGGAATGGTTCTTCCCATTCACCTTTTGTGTATCGATTACGTGCTGAATGACCGGAACAACATCGACAAATTTCTTCTCAAAGGTTTGCCTCCCTGACTCCATACGCTGTACATCTAGAAAGTCATTGATAAGGGATGTTAATCGCTTGGCCTCTTGATAGATGGTCGTTAAATATTTTTTCGTTCTCTCCGGCTTTAAGTCCTTGGTCAGCATTAATTCTGTGAACCCGAGCACACTCGATAACGGTGTACGCAGTTCATGGCTGACCGTGCTTACGAATTCGGATTTCATTTGATCGACTTCGAATTCTTTCGTAATGTTCCGGTGAACGAATATTGTTCCTATATGCTCTTCCAGGCGATAAAGGGATTCTGAATACACCTGGAAGACTTCTTTCCCCTCTAGTAGATGATAGGTAAGAACGTGCTTTCCTGTCTTCTTGTCTTTCACGATCGTGTCGTAATACTCTTCTAGCTGCTCTTTATCCACCACACGGTCAATCAGGGCTTGTATCCAAGTAGAGTAGGTTGCCCGTTGAAGATCGTCAATGTCCTCTTGGATCAGGGCCGATAATTTCGTATTCATCAATAAATTATTGCCTTGATGGTCTACGAGTTGAATCCCCTCTTGAATATTATTGAGGATATCCTGTGTTAGTTGGCGATTGCTTTCCGATTGTTCAAAGAGGTAAATCTTTTGTAACGATATGGATATTTGCTTCGCTAAACTCATATATTCATCCATTTCCTGCTGGGTAAAGTCTTGGCCAAATCGGCTGAATACCATGATGGCTTCAATCTCTTGCTCGACGGAAAGAATCGGTAAGAAAAGATCATAAGAATAGAGCATTTCTTCATGGTAGCCTTTTTCAGAGAGAGTCATCTCCCGTTTGATCGAGAACGGTTTTTTCGATTCAAACAATCGTTGATGGATTCCATTGTAAATATACTTTAGGAACTGGCTCACACCTTTTTCTGAAATGCCGAAGGACGCATTGGATTTGGTTTCATCCATTAGTACGATCATACCTCGTGATGCTTCCATTACATGACTCATGCTTTTGACAATGCTATCCAGTACTTCTTGTTTGTTCAGCGAACTCGATATCCCGTGGATAAACTCATTCCTGCGCTCGAGTTGCATCTCGCGATTTTTCGTTATATTAAGCAAGTGCTCAAGCTCGGATTGCTGAGATTCCAACTCATCCTGCTGTGCGACAAGTTCTTCATTTTGGGCAAGAAGATGTTCTTCCTTCTCTTGAATTTTATAAATCATTTTTTCAAAAGCCCGAGACATCTTGCCGATTTCATCTTTTCGTTTATTTTCAAAGGACCATTGCTGGTATGTTTCGTTCTCGGCAATCTGTTCTGCCGCTGAAGCCACTTGATTTAGGGGTGCCCCGATTTGACTCGCGATAACTCTCATCAATCTCATCAGTGCAAGAAGCATCAGGAAGATAAACAGAACGAATGCAGCTTGACTGGTTGATTCTTTTCTTTTCACTGCTTCATATGCTTCTTTACTTGTTTCCACTATGGAATCATTATAGTTATTCAGCTCTTTTTGAAAGGTGTCGATGGTAGCCGTTGCTCCATCAGCTGAAGATTTTTTAACCGCCTCCACGTTACCACTTTCGTAATTATTAATAGCGTTTTTAACTATCTGATTAAAATATACTTCTGAAAATTCTTCGACATCTTTCAGGAAAACCTTATCTTTTTCTTCTGTTGCTAATTTCCGAAACTCCGCAATGGAAGCCCTCACTTGAATTTCATTCTCATAAATGCTTTCTTTAAATTCCGTTCTGCCAAATGCAATATATCCTCTTGCATCAAAGAATGCTTGTTGAAAATTCCTGTCCAGATTCTCGGCTACCTTTTCCTTTTGATCCAATTGGCTTTTCAATGATTGATATTCATCCGTAATATACCAATCATATGTGAACAAGCATGCAGCTCCGATGATGAAGATCAACATAAATGCACTTAGTAATCCAATAAATTGATTTCGCAAACTCGTTTGAAAAAATGCTTTAACTTTCTTCATTCAATATGTCCTCGATCCGCTGAACCAACTCTATAGGACTATAAGGTTTCGCAATAAAATAATCGGCACCAGATTTCATCACAAGGTCTTTATCCGTTTGCTGGCTCTTCGCTGACACCATCATGATTTTTACATCCTTTTTCAGCGGTGAGTTTCGAACCTTCTCGATCACCTCTAAACCTGTAAACAGGGGCATCATATAGTCCAGGAGAATGAGATCATAGTCATTTTCCAATATCTGATTGACTGCTTCTTGCCCATCAGCCGCTTCATCAAGCTCGTGCCCTTCATCTTCCAAAGTATCCACCATTAACATCCGAAGCACTTCTTCATCTTCCGCGATTAATATTCTCGCCACTTCTATTCCCCTCCTTCTTCAAACGCTTCTTTCATTTCATCATACGATTGTTTTAAACGTTCATGCGATGTCGGTTGATCCCAACCCTTCCAGACATAAGGATAAAATTGACCCGAATCGATCATTCCGTCTTTTCCTTGTTTCGGGTAGGAGAAGATTTTATCTCCTTCCTTCTCGTATATTCCAATTCGGATAGATTCTACCTTCGTTGAACTTTCCAAGCCTTTACCAGACCAGATATCTCCCATCGATTCCTTTAAGCTCGGATCCTTAACGTTTATGAGCTGCCAAGGTATGCGAATTTCATAGCGGCCACCCGATGAGTCCACACTTATATCTGTTAACGAATTGTATCCGGGATCCTGTGGGTTGGATGTTCCAAACTGAAGAATACCTGTTTCATAGGATTCGAAAGGAATCTGTTCCCCTTTTACCTCCAATGATTTATTGAGCGTCAGGCGAATTGGATGATAGGTCCCATTATTTTTTACATTCGCATATGCTTCATCTTCAATCATGTTGAGAACATGACCGTATTGGTAATGGAATGTGTCATAATAACTGTCCACCCACATGCGTGCTTCTTTGCTACCTTTTATCTGAAGGGCGAAGTCCACTCCTGATGTAGTCACATCCGGTTCGTCTACTATCGTGGACTGACCCTGATTCTTTATAGTATCAAACAGAAGATAGGTGTCTTTATTCTCCGAGATTCCTGCCGTGTCTACACGCACATATAGGTATCTTTCATCGCTTGTGACATACATGCTGTGTTCATCTTCGTTAAATACTGGCTCTATGCCATTAAACGCCCAATCTTCTGGTCTGCCGTCCACATGAATCATCGATGTTTCGCTCTCGCCAGGATCAAAACTCATCATTCCGAATTGCTGTTCATTGGTTTGGGCATTCGACCAGAAGGGACGTCTGTCCGGGTTATCATAATCCATCGTGTTCCACGTCCGTTTAAACCATTCATCCTGCCAAGCGAACACCAGTCCACCAGCCATTTTCTCTTCTATAATATCCTCAAATAACTTGCGGTCGATTTGTCCCTGCTCCTTCTCCGAATGAAGACCCTGGTCCATTCCGTAGACATTCCGGTGAGTGAGTCCCCTTGAACCTGGGACACCGAATTCAGCCACCAATAGCGGCATGGAATGAGCTTTTTTCATATCATTCAGATAGCCTGCATAGTTATTCCTTTCACCTCTATGGTCCTGATAATTAATATATTTCGGTTCATAGTTCAGGAAGTCCGGATAGTATGGATAAATGTGATATGAGGCAAACAAGCCTGTATGCAATTGGTCGGTTCCCTTCATGACGTTCGGGTTTACAGAAACCATATCCTCTTTCTCAAGTGGCTCGCTTGGATGATCCAGCAAATCGGTTGTGACCCAGTTCGTGAAGCTTACAGGTCTTTGCCATTGATACTTACCCGTCTCATAGGAAATCCCTTCATCCATTCTTTCTGTCAGCCAAATCTCAAATGGCTTCGCATCTTTAGTCTGGATGAATTCGCCATTGAAATCGTTCATCCCTTGATGCTTCTTGTTAGTAGCCACCACAACTTCAGGATCCCACTCAACACCGAATATCCAACCGAGAACATACGGGGAAATATCATATTTGTACGTCCCGGACGCATGCCCCTTTCGTTCCGGGATCTCTGCGTTACCGTGGACGAGATCAATGGTTTTCTTGATTTCAGCAGAAAATTCGTTTGTATTCTCCTCGGCAAAGGCGTCCTCCGATTTCAAAAAGATCTCTTCATTCACCCAGACACCATGGAACAAATACAGGGGTTCCTCTGCCATCTGGTTGTATTCATAGAATGCTTCGTAGAATGCCGGGGGATGAATCGTATAAATACGGATAGCATTGGCGTTCATTGCGCCGATTTGCTTGAACCACTTCATATATTCCTGTTTCGAAATCGCCGTTTCTCCAGGGAAGGAACCTGGTTTCGCAATCCCCATATTGACCCCTTTAATGACAAGATCCTCCCATTTGCCATCCTGATTCACCTGAATGTAATCGGAGCCTACTTTCCCGGCAAGCTTTACTCCCTTTTCCGATTTGATCTGAGGCGTAGCCACTTCCTTCTCTTGGCCTTTTTCCTCATGGATCCTCTGCAGAATGCTCTTCATCATCGGCGTATAAGCTTTCCAATAAAATTGAGAGAAATTATCAGGACTTGATGATTCGGTCCATTTCCTCCATGTAGAGAATCCAACCGTTTGATACAGGTTGGGCACATCTGGTTGATCGGCATAATCACCGGAGAAATAATACGTATCGTAGCGACGGTTTTCTCCATGAACGACGGCAGGGAACGTCACGGGCAGATTAAGGGCCTTTAATGTTTCTTTTCCCCTTTCAGAAAGTGAAAGTGTGTACTCAGCCAACACTTCATCAGGATCGACGGCTTCCACAATGTCAAACCAATAGGAGTAAGGGACTTCAATCTCTTCTCCAATTTGTTTTTCACCCTGTTTGGTTGTCGAAAAGCCGACTCCCTTTGCTCCGATATCATTCTTATCCAATACCACCAGTCGATCATGTTCATCCACAAGCACGATGCCGGGACCTGAGAAATCATAGGTTCCACCATATTGCTTACTGTAGTTATCCCTTACCCATTGAGGGACTTCACTGTTTTCAAGCTTGGAAAAATAACGTCCGATCCAGCCCGACCATTCCAGATTGAACAGTGAATAGAACTTGCTCCTTGTATTTTCTGTTGTAGGCTGAGCCATTGAATTGAACTCTGCGATCAATGTTTTCCCATCGTTGATCGCCATGCCTTTCAACGTGTCCATATCATCATCCGTCAACCCTCCGTATAGCATCGAGGATCGTTTTCCCGAGATGTTCTGATTATGGAACTCCTCTTCATACACTCCATACGTATCTGCTATATAGACAGCTTCGTACCGCTCATAGTCTGATGGAAGATTCTTAATGTCATAGGTTTGATCAGCTTGTGGTACAAACCCGCTATAGTCGCTTCGAAGATCATAAGACTTTCCATCTGACTTGACATATTTCTGTTGATTCAACAGCCACATTAGGCCTTTGTGTTCCCTAAAAGACGTATCGGGAACCGTTTTATCGATGATGAGTAGATCCAGGTTCTGCTCTTTCTTTACCTGCCACAACCAAAAAGGGGAAGACATGATGAGCAACATGGTCCCGATAAACAGGAGGAACGCATATGATTTCAGCTTGGTCATTTTGATACCCCTTTCCTAGCCATTTCTCCCCATCCCCTCTTCTTGCGGAGGACGTCGAGTATGCCTTCACAGCGCCATATAACTGTTAATGGTCTGTACCATAACGTCTCTGTAAATGAATATACAAACAACCTGCCGATATCGGATGGTCTAGGGAACTTCCGGACGGACCATTCTTCCATTAAGACGGCTGCCATGGACAGAATGGATCCATACAAGACGGAAAGCAAGAATAATAGAATCGCAAATTCAAGATAAATTCCGCCTAAAAATATCGAGAAGAGCATGATGATATAGCCCATCATTTCAACGATTGGACCCAAAAATTCAATGATCAGAAAATAGGGCATGGACACCATACCAACCGAACCGTACTTCGGATTGAAGATGAGACGGCGATGAATCCATAGGCTCTCAAACAATCCGCGATGCCATCTGCTCCGTTGCCGACGCAAGTACTTCAAGGATTCTGGTGCTTCCGTCCAGCTGACCGGGTCCGGCACATAGACAATCTTTTTATCTGCTTTCTGTTCTTTCACATACCGGTGGAGCCTAACAACAAGTTCCATATCCTCTCCAACGGTGTGGGAATAACCGCCTGCGTCAATGACCCACTTCTTCGAGAACACGCCGAACGCACCCGATACAATCAGAAGAAGATTGTGACGGCTCAAGCCGATTCTCCCCATCAGGAATGCCCTTAGATACTCGATGACTTGCATTACAACTATTGGTGAACGGGACAAGCCTACCTTTACAATTTCTCCGCTTTCAATTTCGCATCCATTGGCAATCCGGATGCTTCCCCCTGATGCAATCACCTGGCCATCTGATTCGACAATCGGCTTCATCACCTTCAAGAAGGCTGTTCTCTCCAGGACAGAATCTCCATCGATCGTACAGAAATAGGGATAGTTCGAAATATTGATGCCTGAATTCAAGGCGTCTGCCTTTCCTCCATTTTCTTTATCGATAACAAGTAAGTGCTTGTACAGCTTGGATTGATACACACCCTTTACGGATTGTGTCTTCAGCTGCTGACGAATTACCCACTTAATCTTCACTAATTGAAAAGTCTCCACAAGCTTTTCCATTGAATCGTCTGTTGAGCCGTCATTGATGATGATGATTTCATACTCTGGATATTCAATGCTCAGCAAGGATCTCACTGTCGCCATAATACCGACTGATTCGTTATAGGCCGGCACCAAGATCGATACCGGCTTTGTTTGATGAAGGTGCATCAACTCTTCATAGGGCTCCCAATCGTCAAGCCCGTACGTTTTCCTTAGTTGAAATAGTGAAATGACAAGAAGAATGGTATAAAACGAGATGACAACAATCATATAAATAAGGACAAACCATCCAATCCCCATAAGGATGGCTCCCCAATCTACTGTCATGTTCATGAGACAGACCCCCTTTCCAACCACTGGATTGCCATGTCCCTGGCGTACCCATCTTCAGCATTAACTGCTAATTCCGATAATATCGCAAATCCATTTTCTAAACGAAGGAGGGATTGGGCAGCTTGGGATCGAACGTAAAAGGATGAGTCACTCATAAGTTCCGTTAAATAAAGAGTCAGTTTAGGAGTGCGGATGTAATCACATGCTTTAATGGCCATCAACCGTTCCTGCCACGATGCGGCACGCAAATGGACAGAGAGGGTAGGCACATCAAGGTAGTATTCCATGCCCACCAACGCTTTCAATGTACGCACTCGGAGTTCCATGAAATCATCCCTTAATAATTCCTTAAGAAAAGGAATATACTCCATTCTGTTCCTTGCTCCGATCGAATCGATAAGGGCAAATTTCAACACCTCCGGCAGTTCATCAAATGCACGGATCAATGGCTCGAATTGCTCTTCCCTCAAGGAATGGAACAGAAGGCTGTATTCAAACTCAGTCAAATCATGCTTCGGCTCGATCAGGTTCTCTAATAGAGTCTTCTCTTCAAAGAGTATATCAATCTTCAACAGCTGGATTTCTTCCGACTTGCTCACATGTTTAGAAGTGTAAAGCTTATGCAAAGGTTTTTTCATACTTTTCATCTGAAAATCGTGTATCCAGAAGAGGGCATTCATTCGTTTGCTCCATCTCCTATGCTGAAGCTGCGAAAGGATATATGGTTGGAATCGGTCTTCAGCAAATTCTTGAAGGCGATCCTGGATATCTTCAGACGAAAACGTTTTGGAGAAACCTGCCAGAAGCTCGACTAGTGCCTGGATTTGCAAAGGAGAGTCTACATTTAATTTCTCAACCTTGATCCCTTTATGTAAAAATTGAAAGAGTGCTAGTTGATAGTCCTCCTTATATAAACCGATCTGGGTAAGATTCTTGTTATCTATCCTTTTCTTTATCATCAAATACAGACATAAACCCGTTAACAACACCAACATACCGACTAATACAATCGAAAAATAAAAAAGCTCATGGTGATACACGAATCTATCTCATCCTTTTTAGCATTTGGCCTAATCGGGCCTCGAGCTCAAGTAGTTTAAATGGTTTGGTCATATAGTCATCCGCCCCGAGTTGAAGTGATCTTGAAATATCCCGTTCACTCTTCCGAGAGGTGAGCATCAATACTTTATAACGATCCGAGTCGTCCCCTTTACGGAGATTCTCGAGAACTTCCAAGCCATCCATCTTTGGCATCACTCCGTCTAAAATAACCAGACAAGGAGATTCCCCGTGCCAGTCTGATTGAAGGAAGGATACTCCATCATTAAACGATTGTATATCATATTGGACATGATGCTCAGATGGCAGCTTGGATACGATATCTTTCATAACGGTTCGAATAATTGGATCATCGTCCACTATGGCGATCTTTATGATTTTTTGTGGTGTATGGATATTCGCTTTACAATCGATCTTCACGTTATTCCTGCCACTGTTCTTTGCTTCGTACAGGGCATTGTCGGCAAGCTCAAGCCATGTATCAAACGGTTTCGTCGGATTAGAAATTTCCGCTACGCCTGCAGAGAATGTACAGGAAAATCCTTCCCCTTCCCTGAACACATATTGAGCGAAACTCTTACGTATAGTATCGACGAATGTATACGCTTCTTTAAGAGAAGTGGTAGGGAATAAGATGACAAACTCTTCCCCTCCGAAGCGAAAGACGATGTCCTGTATTCTTGTTTCCGACTTTAAATGTGTTGCAAACTGCTTCAGTACCATGTCCCCAACCAGATGACCATACTGATCATTCACTTTTTTGAAATGATCGATATCCAACACCGCTACACTATAGGAGTCGCCATTTCGTGCCCAATCGCTTTGAACTTGTGCATAGGCTTGGTTTAAATATTTCCGGTTATATACATGGGTCAGTTCATCAATCAGGACGAGTTCATCCATTTGCTTCTTCCGTTCCATCTGCCTTTTGACTCGCACGATAAATTCGTCCAGTTCAAAGGGCTTCCGGATGAAATCATCCGCACCCATTTGATAGCTTTTCATCCGAATTTCTTTACTATTGTCCACGCTCACCATGACGGTCGGGATGAACTGCTGCTTTAACTTCTTCTTGAAGAAGTCAAGAACCTCGAATCCATTCGTCCCATTCATATAAATATCGATAATCGCACAGTCAGGCCTCACATCGTAATAGGACATGACCGCTTTCTCCGGATTCGCAATCGGTACGACATACCAGCCGATATTCTCAAGCTCCTCCTTCATATACATGAGAAAGGTGGTGTCGTCATCTATGATTAACACAACCGGTTCTTCCCCAGCCCTGCTTTGTTTACCAGGGAATACCTCTACCTCTGAGATACCTTCCTCATAGTGGTAGCAGTATTCAATAATGTCAAAAAGCTCTTCCTTCACTTCTGCAATCGTCCAAGTCCGCTCTTCTTTTTCTGTATGTTGATCCATCAATTCACGGGCACGTTCCCCAATTTTATGTAGGCCAAGAATAGAGGCGGAACCGGCCATGGAATGAATGAATCGATAGACTTCTTCATGAGCAATAGTGGAAGCAGCTTCCCACTCATCCAGTTTTTTTCGTATATTATTAAAGAAATATTTTGTGTACTTTTCCATTCAGCATCGTATCCTTTATCGTAAACTTCTTCTATTCACATACAGAGTGAATCAATGAATTTCTTCCAAACTTATTTCATTATACTCTCGTATTCTCTAGTTTAATAGGTAATGCATGGGAATATTATATTATTTTGTAATCATTTCCCTATACAATATCCCGAAAAGTACAATGTAACAAAAAAGGCGTTTCACATCCACTTTAAATGTAAAACATTTGGAAAGAAGGTTCTAAAGAAGTAGTTGATTCTTCCTCAACAAAAACAAAATCAACCAACTAAAAAAAGCCGATGACCACTCCCTGGTCATCGGCTTTTCATGAGGTTGATCTTATGCTTCTTTTTGAACGAATCCTTCCAGCGCCACAAGCGCTTCCTCTTCGTCACTACCCTCTGCTACCAATGTGATGGCAGAGCCTGTCGAAATCGCCAAGCTCATTAATCCCATAATACTTTTTGCATTAACTTTTTTTCCATCCTTTTCTAAAAAGATTTCAGATGAGAAACGGTTTGCCTCTTGAACGAATAATGCAGCAGGTCGTGCTTGAAGACCTGTCTTTAGTTTTACTTCTACTTGTTTTTCCACCATAATCAATTTCTCTCCCCTTTGTCCTAAATTAAGTTTGTAACGTTTCTCCCGCCCTGAGTTTATCTGCAAGCTGGTCGATTTTGCGCAAACGGTGATTAATCCCTGATTTGCTGATGGTACCGCCTGACACCATTTCTCCCAGTTCTTTCAACGTAACATCTTGATAATTAACCCGCAGTTCGGCGATTTCCCTTAGTTTATCAGGTAAAACCTGTAATCCTACATGCCTCTCGATAAACTTGATGTTTTCAACCTGTCTTAAAGCTGCACCAATGGTTTTATTCAAATTCGCCGTCTCACAATTCACAAGGCGATTAACGGAATTTCTCATATCCCTGACAATCCGTACATCTTCAAAACGCAGAAGGGCATTGTGAGCTCCAACGATGTTCAGAAATTCCGTGATTTTCTCTGCTTCCTTCAAATACGTAATGAAGCCTTTCTTTCGTTCGAGTGTTTTACTATTCAACCCGAATGAATTCATCAGCTCGGACAACGCCTCGTTGTGTTCTAAATAAAGAGAAAAGATTTCTAAATGATACGATGACGTTTCCGGATTGTTAACTGAGCCGCCGGCAAGGAAAGCTCCCCTTAAGTATGAACGTCTGCAACACTTCTTCTTGATCAAGTCTTCCGCTATATTATGAATAAAAGTGAAATGTTCACCTAGAATTTTCAAATCCTCAAGAATCATTTTAGAATCTTCTTTAATTCGGACGATATAGACATTGTTTTTCTTCAGCCGCATCTTCTTTCGAACCAGAAGCTCTACTGGGGTGTCGTACCCTTTTTTAATCAATGTATAGATTCTTCTGGCAATGGCGGCATTTTCGGTTTGAATATTGACTACGAGCATTTGATTTGAGAATGACAATGAACCATTCATTCGAATCAATGCGGACAACTCTGCATTTGCACAGCAATCCTTCACTTCAATATTGGTCAGTTCTTTTTTTGTTTCGGACGCAAACGACATCCCCATCACCTCCTAGCAAACGCTTGCACAACCTTATGCACACGAATTTTTGTATATCAGGTTGTCTTTTTTAGATAAGAATAAATAATATCTGCCACTTTCTCTGTGTTATGACGAACAAGATGGTTGTCATAAGAGAGGATTTCTTCTGCTATGACTTCTAACCCCATAGACTTTAATTTATCCACATCAAAGTGAACAGGACTCGCTTGTTCTTTATTGTATCTAGTCTGCACTTCTTTTGGCACCTGCTTCTTATTCACTAAGATATAATCAATGCTTGGTGTTTCCAAATGATCGTACAACGCCTTCACATGATCGCTCGCTGAATAATCGAGTGTTTCCCCTGCCTGGGTCATGATATTGCATATATACATCTTCTTCGCTTCCGCCCTGCATACTGCTTCACCTATTCCAGGAACAAGAAGATTTGGTAATATACTAGTATATAGGCTCCCCGGCCCCATCACAATGAGATCGGCTTCCTTAATGGCACGGAGGGTTTCGCCTAAAGGCTTAATGCTATCAGGCTTTAGAAAAACCCGCTTGATTTTCTTACCAGCTTTCGGAATGGATGATTCTCCTGTCACAATCGTCCCATCTTCCATCTCAGCTTTCAGGATGACGCTTTGATTCGCGGACGGCAACACTTTGCCCTTCACATTTAACACCCTGCTCATTTCCTGGATCGCATGAACGAAGTCTCCTGTTATAGAGGCTAAGGCTGCTATGATCAAGTTCCCTAATGCATGGCCTGATAATTCATTTGTCGTTTCAAACCGATGCTGGAACATTTGTTCAACCAATGGCTCTACTTCTGAAAGAGCAGCCAGGACGTTCCGTATATCTCCCGGAGGCGGAATATCCAAACTGTCACGCAACCGGCCCGAACTGCCCCCGTCATCTGCAACGGTGACAATGGCCGATATATCGATCGGGTGCCGTTTCAATCCCCGGAGCAGGACCGGTAAGCCCGTTCCTCCCCCGATCACGACGACCTTGGGTGTATGTGTCATGTTGTTAGACCCTTTCTCTTCTGGATATCTCGATGAGAAATTTTTGTTTGGTAGTCTTTTTCAAAATAATGTCCAAGATACTCTGCCAGTGCAACCGAACGATGCTGTCCACCTGTACATCCAATTCCTACAACGAGTTGGCTCTTGCCTTCCCGTTTGTATTGAGGGAGCATGAACGACAGTAAATCGGTCACTTTCTCTATGAACTTATTCGTTTCATTCCATTTCAACACATAGGTGGACACTTCTTCATCCAATCCCGTTTTCGGTCGCATATGATCAATATAATGCGGATTTGGCAGAAAGCGAACATCAAACACAAGATCGGCGTCGATCGGGATCCCGTGCTTGAAACCGAATGACACGACGTTCACCGTAAACATCGTCTTTTTATTCACCGAGAATTCCGTTAGAATCTTTTCCCGAAGCTCCCTTGGCTTCATTGTTGACGTAGTATATATTAACTGGGATCGCCCTTTTAATTCTTCAAGGAGCTCCCTTTCCTGACGAATACCTTCGAGAGGTAAACCCGATGGAGCGAGAGGATGAGAACGGCGCGTTTCCTTGTATCGTCTGACAAGGGAAGAATCATCTGCATCCAAATAGAGAATTTTCGGCGACACCCACGAGGTTTCCGCTAATTCGTCCAGTGCTTTAAAAAGATGATCAAAGAATTCTCTTCCCCTAAGGTCCATGACCAGGGCGACCTTATTCATTTTATTACCGGACTCTTTCATCAGTTCCAAAAATTTTGGCAGAAGAGTGGGTGGCAGATTGTCCACACAGAAGAATCCTAAATCTTCAAAACTCTGAATGGCCACTGTCTTACCAGCTCCAGACATCCCCGTTATGATTACCAATTGAACATCGTTCGTAGAACCTGTACTCATACTCTTCCCCCACTTTATCGTTATGTTCTAATAAATACGTTCGCTCGTTTAACTTGGATCTAATCGATAAGATAGTAATTTAAAATCAGGAGTATAGGTAAATGTTCCATAAATCGTATTCTTTCCGTGTAAGAGGTAGTCCAGAATATGATAATCTCCTTCAGCCATCGGCAGATTCTTGATCTCATCAATGGGATGCCATTTAATCTTTCCTTCTTCGGATTCTTGAAGATTGACTCCATCCGCTTCCGTTGCAAAGAAAGAGAACATCATCCATTCTGATGCAATTTGATCGCCATCCTTGATGATGAACGTAAAGACGCCCTTTAAATCAGGATTCTTTAAGTAAATGCCCGTTTCTTCACGATACTCGCGAATGACCGCATCCCGGATCGATTCGCCGGACTCCATCTTTCCACCTGGAGCGACCCACCAATTCCTTCTTGGCTTTTGGAGAAGGAGCACCTTGTCTCCATCTAGATATAAACAATTTGTGACACGTTGCACTACCTTCACCTCAATCTTGATGATTCGGGATCGATGTGTGTATCAGTCCCACTTTCAGTCATTCTCATTCCTTATATTATACTATGATTGTAGACAAGCTACAATGTCTTGGCTTCCTGCATGTGAGGTTGTCGATTTTAATCGAAAGATAATGAGACACGTTTTGACAAGACGCGAGCTGAAGAGGATAGATACAGAAGTAGTGAAATCACTATAACAGGGGGAAAAGGGCAAAAAAATAGACACAGGCGAGTCCTGTGTCGTCTACGAGATTTATTACTTAAAAGGGGGTCAATTTCTTACTTTTTATATTACCCGAAAATTGTTTCACTAGTGTTACAACAGATTTAAAACGGTATTACGGAATTATTAATATTTTGTAATGGAATTAGCGAAAGACGACGAATGCTGCAAGAACCTGTTATTTGCTTTTAAAACTCATAGTTCTTCAGAATTTGATCTGCCATTAATTCATAGCCTTTTCCATTTGGGTGAAGGGAGTCATGAAAATAGTTTTCTTTGGACTTTCCTTTAAATAATGGATTGGTCGTTACATACTTCACGTTCTTGTGTTTTTTCACTTCTTTCATGATGGATGAATTCCAATCGTCTACGTAAGCCTCGATTTTATCGCTATCTTTATCCGGATAAGGATTATATAAACCCAATACGAGGATATCCGCTTCTTTATTGGCTGCTCCGACAATGTTCAAGATTTTATCCAGGTGATCAAGATAATCCTTTTTCGCATCCATGATCTCATCATGGTGTAAAGGGAACAAGTCTCCGCCGTTGTTCTTTATTAAATCATTGGTCCCTATATTTATAATGAATACATTTGCTTCACTTAAGTCCTCCGCTACATCCGGTTTCACGATTTGACCAAGCATCTGATCCGATTGTTGTCCCGGGACTCCAAGGTTTTGGAAGTGATACGTCATTTTGGTATGTTTCTTATTTACTTTCTCTTCTAAACGTCCAATATATCCTTCTTCTTTTTTATCTCCATACCCATAGGTAAGGGAGTCTCCCAATGCAATCACGCGCTTCTTGGATGCTGACTCACTTTCATCAGCAAAGAAACTGAAATAGATAATGGGGATAAGAGCAAATAGCGCGATAACAACTGCGAGTTTGATTATCTTCATCGTTGATCCAACCTTCCGAAATTAACTGAGATGACTTTCATAATAATCGTTATTCCCTATTGAAGGGACTGTAATCCTGTTTAATTATGGAAATGATTGAATGTGGTGGCAGTTTCTAATGAGCAGTGTTTGATTCCAAATAAAAAAGCCTTACGAAGGGAGACATCCCTTCGTAAGGCTTTTTTCTATTAACCGTTTTTGACTTTTTCTTTTAGCTCTTCGATGTAATGTTGAGCTGTTTGGGCAGCGATACTTCCGTCACCTGTTGCAGTAACGATTTGGCGAAGTTGCTTTTCACGTACATCGCCGGCTGCAAAGATTCCAGGAACCTTGGTTTCCATTTGTTCATTCGTTTCAATGTACCCTTCCGAGTTAAGAATGCCAAGGTTGGCAAATGGTTTCGTCAGAGGCAGCATTCCGATGTAGATGAAGACACCATCCGCTTGGAAGTCTTTTTCTTCTCCATTTTCAGTGGACACTAGGGTCACACTTCCAACTTTTCCATCCTTATCATTGATTTCTTTAATCGTATGGTTCCAAATGAAATCAACTTTCTCGTTATCAAAGGCACGCTGTTGCAAAATCTTTTGAGCACGAAGTTCATCGCGGCGATGAACAATCGTCACTTTGTTAGCGAATCTTGTCAGGTAAACCCCTTCTTCTACGGCAGAGTCTCCTCCACCGACTACTACAAGGTCTTTCCCTTTAAAGAATGCTCCGTCACATACTGCACAGTAAGAAACTCCGCGTCCACCAAGTTCTTTTTCACCTGGTACACCGATTTTTTTGTATTCTGCACCGGTCGTTAGAATAACGGAACGGGCTTTGAATTCTTTTGAACCAGTTTTGATGGTTTTGAACTCTTCTCCATCAACGATTTCTTTGATGTCTCCGTACGCGTATTCCGCACCGAATTTCTTCGCATGATCAAACATTTTATTAGAAAGATCAGGTCCAAGAATATGGTCGAAGCCAGGGTAGTTCTCCACTTCTTCCGTATTCGCCATTTGACCGCCCGGTACTCCTCTTTCAAGCATAAGTGTTGAAAGACTTGCACGTGACGTATAAACAGCTGCAGTCATTCCTGCAGGGCCTGCACCTGCAATAATTACATCATAAATTTTCTCTTCAGACATAATGACATTCTCCCTTCCCAAACAATCGTAAACATTTGCTTTATTTAAATACTATGGATAGAGGTTGATATGGTGCTTGAGCCTTCCATCCATAGTATTAACTTCCTACATCCATCCTATAAAAAATAGGGACGTATCGTCCAAAAATATGCTCATGGAAGGTAACTTTCCACAACAGCAATATATTTGGTCAAGGTACTTGCAGATAAATCGAATCGGTCACAAAGCTCTTTTTTCGTCACCTTATCATTCCGCAGTCGTTTCCAAACGTATTCCGTTGCCGCTGCAAATGCTTTTGCATTCTTGAAGGTTTCCCGTTCTTTGATCCCCCGATATGCAATCGTAAACCAGGTAAGGAACAACCCGGATTCCACACTGGTAATTGGATGATGCTCGCCGTAGAGATGCAGAGCGACTTGATGCATATTCTGAATTTCCTGGTTCACCTTAATCGAACTATTCCCCTTGCTATTTAGCACTTGTGCCAAATAAACCTTCTCGACAATCGATAGGTCTTCCACATCACAGAAATCCCCGTGGGTAAGGATGGCCCTTTGATTATCAGAGATGGACGTCAGGAAGAGACCGAATAATTTCTCTTCTGTATAGTCACTTTGAAGCTTTTTTAAAATCGATGTGACGTGATTTTCAAAGCCTTCTGCTTTCTTTTGATCGTTCCAAGGCTCAAGACCTTCTTTTTCAGGATTGATTTCCAATACTTTTTTCCATGCACTGCGGGCTGTATCTCCGTGTCCCGTTTCATGGGCAGAATAAGACAACCAGTAATAGAAGCTTGCATCTCCCTCAAAGCCGATCTTCTGAAGATACTTCAACCAATCATACGCTCTCTTTGAATGACCAATCAGCGCAAACGTAGCTCCAAGCTTGTAACGGTGCTCATGAAGCAAGGGACGGACCTTCTCAAGACCCTGGATCAATTCATCCAACTCGTCCTGACGCTTCTGATAGAAATAAAAAACAGCCGTATTGCATAGGGCATGGAGGTTTCCTGGGTTCTTCTCCAACACCTCTTCAAGGGTATCGGACGCTTTATCAACTTCCCCTAAGTAGAAGTAGGCAAGTGCTAGATTATTATAAGCTGACCAAAACTCAGGATAATCCGCTATCACCTGTTGCAATGTGTCCACGGCTTTTTGAAAATGACCCGACTCCAGAAGATCCCTTGCTTTTTCCTGCTGAACGATAAGCTCATCATGCTCGTATAAATCATCTAGAATCAGGTCGGAATCAAGTTCCAGAAGCTCTACTAAATCTTCTGCGTCCTCGACGAATTCACCATACTCCTCTTTCTCCAAATAAGCGGAGACCTGCTCGTACGCCTCTTTAAATAAGCCTAAATGGGCATAGTTGTTGGCTAAGAAATAATGGCATTCAGTCATATGGGGATCAAGATCATCCACTATTTTAAGCAATAAATCATTGGAACGCTTGTATTCACCAAGTTCTGTATACACAATCGATAATTGACAGGCAATCATCGGCTCTATTGGTTCTAATTGAAATGCTCTATTTAAATATTTTAATGATTTCTTAAGCTCTCGACGTTGATATGCTTTCATCCCTTTATTGTAGTAATACTCGCCAGTCGGGACAAAAGACAACACTTTCGCTTGTTCACTACCTAATTTTGACCCTTTTCTCATCAAAGTCCTCCGAAACGTTCATAGTATAACTACAGTAGTATATCATACAATACCCTTGTACTAAACTACCATATTTTGAGGGACGGACCTTTGCCTCGGCAGGCAAAGGTCCGTCCCTCAGGGAGTTATTTATTATGACGTTCCACCAAGACTTCGAGCACGTCTCCGAGTGGAAGTTTTTGTTCTCTCAACAGGACAAGGACGTGATAAAACAGGTCGGCAACTTCCCATTTCAGTTCCTCACTGTCTCTGTTTTTCGCTGCAATAATCACTTCTGACGCTTCTTCGCCTACTTTTTTCAGGATTTTGTCTACTCCTTCTTCAAAGAGGTAGGTTGTGTATGCTCCTTCAGGTCTGTCGATTTCACGATCTTCAATCAGCTTTTCCAAAGTAAGCAGGATATTTTCGGTCGATGATTTCTCCTCACCGTATACCCCTTCATGGAAGCAGCTTTCTTCTCCGGTATGACAAGCTGGCCCGTTTTTATCAACGAAGACAAGGAGAGCATCTTTGTCGCAATCCCACGTGATGTTTATGACTCGTTGGGTGTGCCCGCTTGTTTCTCCTTTGTGCCATAGCTCTTGGCGTGACCGGGAATAAAACCATGTTTCTCCTGTCTCCACGGTTTTCTTAAGTGATGATTCATTCATATAGGCTAGTGTTAATACCTCTTTTGTTGCTGCATCTTGAACGATTGCAGGCACTAAACCCTTTTCATCGTACTTAACCGAAGCAATCCAATCAATATTTGTCATCGTACATGCACCTCCTGCTCTCGTAAGTAGCTCTTTACTTCTTCTACGCTTGTTTCTTTATAGTGAAAGATGGATGCTGCAAGTGCTGCATCTGCTTTGCCCTCAGTAAATACCTCTTTAAAGTGTTCAGCATTCCCTGCTCCGCCTGAGGCGATCACCGGAATGGATACCGCTTCGCTTATGGCCTTGGTTAGAGGCAGGTTAAAGCCTTTTTTCTCTCCATCACTATCCATGCTGGTAAGGAGTATTTCCCCTGCACCAAGGGATTCTACTTCCCTTGCCCATCCAACGGCATCCAGATCTTTCAGTTTCCTTCCCCCGTGAGTGTAGACCTTCCAAGACTTGCTCTCTTCATCATACTTGGCATCGATGGCCACGACGATGCATTGAGATCCGAAATAGTCAGCCCCTTCACGGACAAGCCCGGGACGAAGGACGGCTGCTGTGTTGAGTGAAACCTTATCGGCACCTGCCCGCAGGATGGCCTTCATATCTTCTACTGAATTAATTCCCCCACCAACTGTAAAAGGAATCGCCAGTTCCGCAGCCACATGCTGAACGACTTCCACCATCGTTTTCCGCCCTTCATGTGATGCTGATATATCCAGGAAAACTAATTCATCGGCCCCTTGCTCATCGTATACTTTTGCAAGTTCAACAGGATCTCCTGCATCGCGTAGCTCTAGAAACTGAATCCCTTTCACCACCCGGCCGTCCTTTACATCCAAACACGGGACAATCCGTTTCGTTAACATGTCTTCACCTCATTTACCGCTTCACTCACCGTGAACTTTCCTGTATAAAGTGATTTTCCGCAAATGGCACCAGTTACCCCTTTATTTTCGTATTGCTTCAATGTTTTCAAGTCTTCCAATGAGCTAATGCCGCCAGAGGCAATCACTGATTTGCCCGTTTGTTCAGCTAAGTCTGTGACAGCTTCCACATTGGGTCCGGATAACATTCCGTCTGTAGCAATATCGGTAAAAATGAACGTTTCTGCACCAGCTTCAGCGAGTTCTTTGCCAAGATCGACGGCTTTCTGCGAAGAGGTTTCCAGCCAGCCATGCGTCGCTACATAGCCATCCTTTGCATCGAGACCAATCGCGATCTTCTCACCATATTCCGCCAGCCATTCCTTCACTAGTTCCGTGTTGGAAACTGCGATACTGCCGATGATGACACGATCAACACCTCGTTTTAAATAATGCTCGATATCTTCTTTGGAGCGAATGCCTCCGCCGATTTGCACCTTGGCACCAAGCTTCTCTGCAACGGCAATCACGAATTCATCATTGATCCGGGAGCCTTCCTTTGCCCCATCAAGATCGACCATGTGAATCCATTCGGCCCCTTCGTCCACAAATTTCTTCGCCATGTCAAAGGGAGAATCCCCGTACACCGTTTCTTGATTATAATCCCCTTGCACTAAACGTACGCATTTCCCGCCTCGCATATCGATGGCTGGATAGATTGTAAAACTCATGAAACCACCTCCGATTCCTTCACCCGTTTTGTAAAGTTCTCAAGCAGCTGCATTCCAAGCTCACCGCTTTTTTCAGGATGAAACTGCATGCCATATATATTGTCGCGACTAACGACCGCAGGGATTTCGACGCCTGCATAGTCAGCACTTGCTGCTATCACGTCTTTGGACCCTTCGTGGACGTAATAGGAGTGGACGAAGTAAACATACCCTTCCGTCAATCGTTCCAGAAGAGGCGAGTTTTTTTGGTAGCGTAGAAGATTCCAGCCCATGTGAGGGACCTTATATGAATTTCCTGTACTATCTTCCTTAGGGATGTAAAGCACTTCACCAGGAAGCAGACCCAATCCCTTCGTCTCTCCATTCTCCATGCTTTTATCGAATAAAAGCTGCATACCTAAACAAATGCCTAAAAGAGGCTTTCCACTCTGGGCAAACGTGTGGATGGTTTCTTTTAGATGAGTCGTTTCAAGAAGGTTCATGGCGTCTTTAAATGCGCCTACCCCTGGTAAAATCAACCCATCTGCGTTCAAAAGTTCCTCTTGATGGTCACTGATAAAGTAAGGGACGTTCAAGCGTTCAAGTGCTTTACTGACGCTGAACAGATTCCCCATTCCATAATCTACAATCCCGATCATGAATTATAACATTCCCTTCGTCGACGGAATCCCTTTTACACGTGGATCAATCGTCGTTGCTTCATCCAGGGCCCGACCGAGCGCTTTAAAGATCGCTTCAATGATGTGGTGCGTATTGTGACCGTAATGCACGATGACATGGAGGTTCATTCTCGCTTCAAGGGCAAACTTCCAAAGGAATTCATGAACATTCTCCGTATCGAATGTTCCGACTTTCTGACTTGGAAGCTCTGCACGGAACTCAAGGTGAGGACGATTACTAAGGTCCACCACGACTTGTGCAAGGGCTTCATCCATTGGGACCATGGCTGATCCGTAACGCTTGATGCCTTTTTTGTCACCAAGTGACTCTAGTAATGCTTGTCCCAAACAAATGCCTATATCCTCTGTCGTATGGTGATCATCCACCTCAATATCTCCATCCGCCTCAATCGTACAATCGAATTGTCCGTGTTTCGTGAACAAATCCAACATGTGACTCATAAACGGTACTCCCGTCTCAATTTTCGAGTTCCCTTCCCCATCAATTCCAAAATTCAAACGGATATCCGTCTCATTCGTCTTACGCACAATCTCTGCACTTCTCACCATGATGTCCTCCTTTTTGGAGGGACGGACCTCTCTTTAGAGGTCCGTCCCTCTTCCTTATTTCTCTTTATCGAACCTGATTTCCACTGCGCGGGCGTGGGCCTCTAGTCCCTCTAAGCGGGCAAGTTTCGCGATTTTTTGGTAGTTTTTCTCCAGGGCTGTTTCACTATATGAAATTACACTCGTCTTTTTCATAAATTCGTCTACATTCAATGGACTTGAGAAGCGGGCTGTCCCGTTCGTCGGCAGGACGTGATTCGGGCCGGCAAAATAATCCCCGACAGGCTCCGAGCTGTAACGTCCCAGGAAAATCGCTCCGGCATGACGGATTTTCGCCATCGTTTCAAGCGGCTTTTCCGTTAAAATTTCCACATGCTCTGCTGCGAGTTGATTGACTACATCGATTCCTGCTTCGATATCCCGCGTCACGTAGATGGTTCCGAAATCATGGATGGACTGACGGGCGATGTCTTCTCTCGGAAGGGAAGCGAGCTGAATTTCGACTTGTATGGATACTTGCTCTGCCAATGAAGACGAATTCGTCACGAGAACGGCAGAAGCTAACACATCATGTTCGGCTTGGGATAGGAGATCCGCGGCAATTTCATCCGCTCGCTGATGCTCATCTGCCAGAATCACAATCTCACTAGGACCAGCGATCATATCAATGTCCACATCGCCGAACACTTCCCGTTTAGCAAGGGCGACAAAGATATTCCCCGGTCCTGTGATTTTATCTACAGGCGTGATCGATTCCGTTCCATACGCCAGTGCGGCTATGGCTTGGGCACCACCAACTTTGAAGATATCTTCCACTCCGGCAACTTTAGCTGCCACGAGTACGCCGGGAGATAGCTTTCCATCCTTTCCAGGAGGGGAAACCATAGTGATTCGTTTGACTCCGGCCACTTTAGCAGGTACTACATTCATCAACACTGAGGAAGGATACGCGGCTGTGCCCCCTGGAACGTACACGCCTACAGAATCGAGCGGTGTCAGCTTCTGACCGAGCATCGTTCCATCCTCGTTCGTTGTAAACCATGAATTCCTCTTTTGCTTACTATGGAAATCACGTATGTTATCGGCCGCTTCTTCAATGATCGACACCATCTCTGAATCCAAAGAGTCAAAGGCTTCTTCTATTTCATTTTCGGATACCTTGTAGTTCTCTAATTGAACACCATCGAATTTCTCTGTACACTCACGAACAGCTTGATCGCCGTTCTGCTGAACAGAAGCAATAATCTCCTGAACCGCCTTGCGCTGCTCCTCCGTGCCACTATCAACGGAGCGCTTGATCGACGCCCCACTTATATCCTTAACAACCTTCATTGCATTCACCAACCTTTAGTGAGGGACGGACCTTTATTTTCGTCATTAATCCGCCCCTTAAACTCTATTTAACCTTGATCCTATGCATTTTCGAACCTCGTTCTGAAAGGTCCGTCCCTCTTACCCGATGATGCGTGTCAGGCGGGTGACGAGGTCTTCGATTTTTTCGTCTTTCATGCGGTAGCTGACCGGGTTGACGATGAGGCGTGAGGTGATGTCTACGATGGTTTCGTATTCAACGAGTCCGTTTTCCCTTAAGGTTCTCCCTGTCGAAACGATGTCTACTATCCGGTCGGCAAGTCCGATCAGGGGAGCGAGTTCGATGGAACCGTTCAGTTTGATGATTTCCACTTGTTCCCCTTGCTCCCGAAAGTAAGATGACGCGACATTAGGATATTTGGTCGCGATCTTCGGTGCCACATCGCTCATTTTCGTATTCGGCAATCCCGCTACCGCTAAGTAACAGCCGCTGATCCGCAAATCGAGGAGCTCATAGACGTCCCGTTCTTCTTCAAGCATGACGTCCTTCCCGGCAATCCCTAAGTCAGCAACTCCATGTTCAACATAAGTCGGAACATCCATCGGCTTCGCCAGGATAAAGCGCAAGTCTTCCTGTGGCACTTCGATGATCAGCTTTCTCGAATCATCGAACTCCGGGGGCAGATTATAATCCGCCTTTCTCAATAGTTCCACCGCTTCTTCAAATATCCTGCCTTTAGGCATAGCTATCGTTAACCCACTCATGAAGTTTCACCGCCTTTCGGGTCCTGTCCTACAACGAAGTGCACATTGCTGAACCCCTTTGTGAATTCATCCACATCTCCTACGCCCTTCCAGTTCTGCAACACGACCTCGGTTCCTTCACTTCTCAGCTCATGCGCGAGACCAATTGCTTCTTTCCTCCGCTCATCACTGAACAGTACACATTGCTGAAGGGTGGAAGATAGCTCGATCTGCATTGCTTCAAGCACATAGTCAAGACGTAATCCGAATCCCGTGGCCCCTGAATTTTTTCCGAATTTTTCAAGGAGCTTGTTGTAGCGGCCTCCATTTCCGATGGCAAAGCCGACATTCTCCCCATACACTTCAAATAATATGCCTGAATAATAACTCATATGGCTCACAAGACTTAAGTCGAACTTAACGTATTGTGCCACATCATAATCGTATAAAATACTCCATAATTCTTTCAGTTGTTCTAAAGCACGGAGCCCTCGATCACCTTCTAATAGGGAGTGAGCTTCAAGAAGGATATTTTCCGATCCCCGTAATTGCAGAAAGCGGAAGAGTCGCTCCTTATCAATGGAGGAAAGAGCCAACTCATTAACATGCTTACGATATCCAACATAATTCTTCTCATATAAATATCTTCTTAACGTATCCGCTCGTTCTTCCGTTCCTACGATTTGTGTGAACAGTTCCTGAACGAATCCAATATGGCCGATGGAAATTTTAAAATGCTCCAAGCCTGCCTCTTTTAACACGGACACCATCAGGGCAATTACCTCAGCGTCGGCACTGACAGAATCATCACCGATGCATTCGATTCCAACCTGCTCAAATTCGGCCGGACGACCACCTTCCCGTTGCTGGGCTCTGAACACAGAATTAGAATAAGCCAGTCGGAGCGGTGCTTCATCTTTTAATAATTTTGACGCTGCAATGCGGGCGATCGGCGCTGTCATATCGGGTCTCAATACAAGGGTATGCCCCTGCTGATCCAGTAGCTTGAAGAGCTGCTGATCAAGGATGGCCGATGCTTCCCCGACGGTTTCATAATATTCAAGGCTTGGGGTTTCTATAAACTTGTATCCCCACAGCTTCATGGTTTGTTCCATATTCTTTTTCGTCTGATCTTTGATTTCGTATAAATCAGGAAATGTATCTCTCATTCCCAATGGCTTCTCGAACATAAATAACTTAGTCATAACAACCACCTTTGGCGTATTAAATATTCATCTATTTTTCCCCGTTTCAGGGATTGCTACTAATACTGGAGTATTCAGAAATCCTTTAGTTCGCTAATGTGATAATGAAATAAAGTTATTTGTAGTGTAGCGTTTCTTTTTTTATTCGTCAACCGTTTGTTGGGTTGATTTTTAGTGTGATTGATGGTTCTTTAGGCGTGGGTTTGCGTGCAGTTGATTTTATCTGCGGGAATGGAACTTTATCTGCCATTTTCAACATATATCTGCCGAATTTACTTTTTAGCTATTTAGCTGCCAAAATCTCGATATATCTGCCATTCGTCGAATTCCGTCATCCCCTCCTCAACTCTCTTTCCTCAACAAAAAAAGGCAAAGATAGCATTCACTCTATCTTTGCCTTTTCCCTTATTCTTCTTTTTTCAATCCATAGATGGCGTCTTCCCGCCACCTTTCAGCCAATTCATCTTTCGTATATATGATTTTCATAGGGTTTCCACCAACGAACGCCCCGTCTGGAACGTCTTTATGCACAAGGGTTCCCGCTGACACGATGGCACCGTCGCCAATCTTCACACCCGGTAAAACCGTAGTATTAGCACCGATCATGACTTCCGATCCGATTTCAACAGCACCCAGTCGATATTCCTTGATTAAATATTCATGGGCCAGGATCGTCGTATTATACCCGATGACCGTGTTTCGACCGACTGAAATCTTCTCTGGAAACATCACATCGAGCATCACCATCAGGGCGAATGAAGTGTGCTCACCGATGTTCATCTTTAAGAACGTCTTGTACAACCAGTTCTTCATTCCTAAAAATGGCGTGTAGCGGGCGAGTTGGATGACAATGAAATTTTTGACGACCTTCCCAAAAGGAACAGTCTTATAAACATGCCAAAGGGAATTTGCTCCTTCTACAGGGTAGCGGGTCGTCCGTCTCATGCCGTCGGTGCTCCGACGATCTTCAGTAAATCCTTCATGTTCTCAAGCATAAAGTCTGGTTCGTAATGAGCCAGATGCTCTCTTCCTTTCGCACTCCATGCGACACCAGCAGATAAGACACCGGCATTTTTCCCAGCTAAAATATCGTGGTGGTTGTCTCCGATCATTATAGCTTCACCGGGTAGAGATCCCAAAGCCACCAATGCTTTCTCGATTGGCTCAGGGTGCGGCTTCGCGTTCTCCACCTCATCCATCGTGATGATGACCTCAAAGAAGGGACGAAGCTTCATCAGATCCAATCCTTTTAACACGACATCCCGTACCTTCGTTGAGACAATCGCTAACTTATATCCGTTTTCGTACAGCGTTTGAACGGTTTCATACACACCCTCAAATTCCGTGACGAGGGAATCATGATGTTCATGATTGTAAGCACGATAATGAGCACACATTTCGTCCACCCGGTCAGGATTCAATCCTCCGAACGACTCTTCTAAAGGGGGTCCCATGAAAGGATGAACGTCCTCTTCCTCATATTGTCCTGGATAATAGTGATTCAATGTATGCAAAAATGATGAAATGATAAGATCGTTGGTATTGATCAATGTTCCATCCAAATCAAATAATATTGTTGTAATCCTGCTCATAATGCAGCTCCTTTTTTTTCTTAGCATCGACTTTGTTCCAACTATACGCCACAATTAGCGTCAGCAGGATGGCGGTTACCAGCCTAATTAACAGCAATGGCAGCACAGATATCCCGAGGGGAAGAAAGATTAATGTATCCTCCACCACCGCATGGCATGCGACTAAAAAGATGAAAGCAATTGTAACATCCTTCTTGCTTACCCCATCTTCTTGGACCGCCTGGATCATCACACCAGCCCCGTAGGCAAGACCGATGACGAGACCTGCCACCATCGTAGCGGATGTATTCTCATTCATACCCAGCGCCCGTGTTGCAGGGGACATCCAGCGTGTGAACACGTCCATCCATTTCAAATCTTTCATCACTTGAATGATCATCATGAGGGGGATGACGATTAGCGCCAATTGGAGAACGCCGTACCCTGCTTTTTCCAGCCCGAGCAGGATGATTTCTCCCCATCCGTTAGGGTCTGCTTGCTGAGGGGGCATCATCCCATATTTGGCCATATCAGAGCCGCCACTCCAGACAAGATTGATGACAACGGCAGATAGAAGGGCAAGCCCGATCCTCACCGTAACAATCAGCCAGATTTTCACGCCCACCTTTGAGGCTACCGTTGATTCGATGAACAGATTATGTGAAAAGGAAAGCATCACCGCGATGATGAACACTTCCTTTACGGTTAAATCAAGGGACAAGATTCCTCCGATTCCTGCATAGAGGTTAAGGAAATTCCCCAACACAAGAGGAATCGCCGCATCACCAGATAAACCGAGGAGCTTCATAAATGGTGAAATTTTCTCCATGATCCACGGAAGGACAGGTGTGTACTGCAGCAAAAAGACGATCAATGTAATCGGAAAGATGACCTTGCCCAGTGACCAGGTTGTTCTAAGACCTACCAAGCCGCCATTTTTCAGAGATGACAACCACAAACTCCCCACTCCCCTTCGTTAAGCGTTTACGCTGTCCGTCTTCTCATCATAGGCTTTCTTCGCAAGACCTGCTTTTCTTCTGTAGAAGAAGACCCCGATCGCTGCAATGATGAGAACAACGGAAATGACCTGGGCGAATCGGAAAGAACCCCACATCAGACTATCTGTTCGAAGTCCCTCTACATAGAAACGGCCAATGGAATACCAGACCACATATGCAAGGAACAATTCTCCCCGTCGCAGCCAGCCCGCTTTTCTTCTCAGGACAAGAAGCATGATTAGCCCTGCAAAGCTCCAAAGGGATTCATATAGAAATGTTGGGTGATAATACGCCCCGTCGATATACATTTGATTAATGATGAAGTCAGGCAGCCAAAGGTTTTCTAGAAATGCACGTGACACTTCTCCACCATGTGCCTCTTGGTTAACAAAATTACCCCAACGCCCGATTGCCTGACCCAATATAATACTGGGTGCAGCAATATCCGTAAGCTTCCAGAAAGACAGCCCCTTTATTTTCGCAAATACAACTGTCGTCAGGACCGAACCAATCAGCGCACCATGAATGGCAATTCCACCATTCCACACTTTAATGATATCGCCTGGATGATCGGCATAGTAATTGTCCCACTCAAAGATGACATAATAGGCCCGGGCACAAATGATGGCGATCGGAATCGCCCATACAAGCAAATCAATGAAAGTATCAGGATGAAGACCTAATCGTTTGCTTTCACGAATGACTAAATAGAGTCCCAATGCGATCCCAAGGCCGATAATGACACCGTACCAGTGTACTTGGATAGGTCCCAGTGAAATCGCAATAGGATCAATTGGCGTAATGTTCTCGTTCATTTTGTCTCTCCCTCTTTACATTTTATGGTTAAAGCGATGTAGATGGTATGTACCTTCAGATATCTTCATTTTCCCCGTCTTCGATCACATCGGACAAACGGTTTGTAAATTGTTCTGCCGCATTCACTCCCATACGTTTCAGGCGGAAGTTCATGGCAGCCACTTCAATGATGACAGCCAAGTTTCGTCCTGGACGAACCGGAACGGTCAGCTTTGTAATATCCGTATCGATGATTCTCATCTTTTCTTCTTCTAGACCAAGGCGGTCATACTGCTTCGTTTTATCCCATAATTCTAAATTGATGCATAGGGTAATGCGCTTATAACTGCGGACGGCTCCGGCACCGAATAACGTCATCACATTAATGATCCCCAAACCACGGATCTCTAACAAATGTTCAATCAACTCCGGGGAACTTCCGATCAATGTATCCATGTCTTCCTGACGAATTTCAACACAGTCATCGGCTACAAGGCGGTGTCCTCTCTTCACAAGCTCGAGAGCTGTTTCACTTTTACCCACACCACTTTTCCCTGTGATCAACACTCCAACTCCATAAATATCGACCAATACACCGTGAATGGCCGTTGTCGGAGCAAGCTTGCTCTCCAAATAGTTGGTTAGTCTTGAGGAAAAACGTGTTGTTTTCATAGAGGAGCGCATGACAGGGACATCAAATCGATGGGACGCCTCCACGAGCTCAGGCGGGATTTCAAGATCTCTGGAAATGATGATACCAGGTGTGATATCGGTACAAAGAGCTTCCATTCTCCGCTTACGTTCTGCTTCATCTAAAAGTTCCAGGAAGGATAACTCGGTTTTCCCTAATAACTGAATCCGTTCTGCGGGATAGTAGTTGAAATAACCTGCGATTTCTAACCCTGGGCGGGATATATCACTCGTTGTAATCGGTCTATGTAAACCTTCTTCTCCACCGACAAGCTCTAAATTGAACTTTTCGACGATATCTTTTGTGCGAACTTTCTCCACAAGTAGCTCCTCCTTCATGTTACACTCGCTTCATATTCATAACGTTTCTTACTCTAACCTATTTTAGCAATTATAAAGAAAAGCGCAAGGTAGCTTACTCGTCACACGCTAACGCCGAAAAAAAAGCACAGACTTTGCTGCGCTTCTTAAAATGCTTCGATGACTGACATGATTTCTTTATGGGTGATAAGGGAATCGAGGACATGGAAGTCGTGTTCCAAGCTGTGATTGGCCCCTTTGATCAAATGCAATTGCAAACGGGGATTCGTTTTCAATTCATTAAATCGATCTTCCTGATATTGACGATCCTCATCACCTATGATGCAGATCCCCTGTTGCTCGCTTTTCAATAAGGCTTGAAACACGTCCTCCTCTTTCAGCAATGGCGTTAACCAGACGAGCTTAGCATCCTGAAGATAATCTTTGGCCAAATCATCACTCAAGGCAATCGTACCGAAGGACTTAGCGACAATGTACACATGAGAATAGCTTTTTTCTTTAAAAATGTGCTCAAGTACCTTCTTCACGTCAACCTTCAACGCATCATCTATTTCTTCCACTGAGAGTCCTTCATAGTCACGGGTGGTATATTGATAGTTGATATGTAACACATCGAATCCCTTATTCAGATAGATCCCCGTCGAGTAATGTAATAATGGAGCCTGAACTGTATAGCCTAGCCCTGGTAACAGGATGGCGATGCCTTCAGCCTTCTCCACATTATTTAATAGAGTGTATGGTACATCCATGTCTCGATACCCTTTGATCACATTTGCTGTCATATTCATTTGCTTCTCCTCCTATTACCAATGATTTCTATTTCAGTGGAAGGATTTCCTTTTTTTAACCACAAAAAACCCTGGCTTATGTTCAAGCCAGGGTTTTTTGTTTTTTACTTCTCTTTCATCGGTTCAAGCACCGCTTTTTGTATTACCAAATTGGCAAGTGACAATATGATGGATGCCAGAAACGCCATACCAAAACCAGATAACTCAAAACTGCTTCCCATCAATCCATCCGTCAAAAGGAGCGTGATGGCGTTAATGACGAACAGAAACAGTCCAAGAGATAAAATCGTGACCGGTAGCGTGAGGATAATCAAAATCGGCTTCACGAGGACATTCAAAATCGATAAGATGAAGCTTGCCCCGATGGCAGCGGCAATCCCTGACACTGCGAATCCTTCGAAAAATCCGGCCATTGCAATGAAAATGACTGCATTAATTAAAATTCCAATAATCCATCTCATTATCTGATGGCTTCCTCCTCATGTGGCAGCACGAAGGCCAATAAACCGTAGATGACGACTAGAGGAAAGAATCCCGTCGGAATGAGCAGGATGATGAAAATCACCCTTAGAATCGTTGCATCGATTCCCACATAACGTGACAAGCCCCCAATCACCCCGGCAAGCTTTCTGTCAGACCTTGATCGTGCCAATTGTTTTTTCATCGTTATACCTTCCTTCTCATCTTATGCGTTGTCCTTATTAACATTCTTCTGTTCATACTTTTTTATGAGGACAGATCCTGCTTTTGTTTCTGCAAACAGATGCAGCTTATCTAAAGAGTCGGTTTTACGACTGAATCGAATCGATTTCTGAACCACTTCATTTTTTTCTTCTAATACATCAATACCCGGGAGCTCAAGCTTAAAACCACCGAAGTTTGATTTGGCCTCTCCTGAAATGTTGATGTTTTCAGGAACAAATAAATCGATGTTACCCGTTACCGTTTTGGCATGAAGTGTGTCAGCTTTCTCCCCAGTCAAGGCACACACGACATTTCCGTTCAAGGATTGCACATCAGAATAGGAAATATCGCCTTCCACATGAACCTTGCCATTAATGGATTCTGCTTCAACATGATCGGCTTTCGCATTTAAGATTGAGATCGCGCCGTTGGATGTCTCCACTTCCGCTTTCTTCGCTGTCAGGTGATCGATATGGATCTTACCATTTGCAGCTTTGGCACGAAGATCCTGAACTTCCAAATGCTCCGCTTTCAATCCTCCATTAAATAGGCGGACAGAAATCCGCTTGTATTGATGCTTTGGAATGTACAGTTTCGAATCCACCTTCATCCACTTCAATTGCGTCGAGTAATATAGTGTATCCTCATCAATTGCAAAGGACGTATTCTCCATGAACTGCTTTCTCGCCTCTTCATGGTCTTCTGTACGATACACCTTGGCATCGCATTCCACCCGGACTTCCTCACCATCCCAAGGAATCAGCTCAACCTTCCCGTTGGCTACATCTATATCAATCTTCTCAAAATCCGTATTTGCCTGTTGGTACACATGGGACAGCTCCACCGATTGATTCCACTGGAAGTCAAAGTCGAAATTCTTGATCTTACTTACCGCCGTATTCATGAAATCAAGAAGCTTATCTTTCGGCCTGCTTGAGTAGGATGAATGGTCTTTTTCTTCCTTTTTTTCATCCTGAAAGATGGACACAAATTCATCAAGGAAATCCTTTTCTTTTTCCTTAGACGTATTTGGATTTTTATCAAGTGCCTCTAACAATGCTACTGCTTCCTGTGCCGAAATCGTCCCTTTTTCCAACATATCCAAAATGCGTTTACGTTCTTCATTCATACTCTTTCATCCCCTTTACTGATTATAAAAGTACTTTAATGCCCTTATACACATTCCACATGACTACGACAACACTAAGTAATATAGCTAATCCGATCATGATGACAGTGAATACCGGCAATCCCGCGCCACTCGCGAAAACCCCTATATCCATAAACACCCCTGCAATAATAAAGGGCACCACAATGACCGGTAACAAATGGGATAAGAAGGCTGCTTTTGCATCTTTTTTCACGTACTGATCATCGGATACAAAATACACGATAAGCGGAAAAAGGAAGCCGGCAAAGAATATACTAAAATAGCATAGCGCTGATAATACTTTATTGGTTTCCATATCCATCATCTCCTCTACTCTTATTTACGATACGTGGAGGAAAAGGTTTCAATGCATTTGATTATAATCTTATTTTCACACACAGGAAATGTTCTTCCCTCCACCTTGAGGCTGAGTTTCAGTAGGTATAGAGAGGTGTTTTGCCTGGATGGATGAATGATAGGTTACTTTTCAATTAGCGAGTGCTGGTTGATTTCCGCTTAAGGTGCTCGCCTTCCCCGGGGCGTGAGTTGAGCCTCTTTGAGCTTTGCCCTGTAGGGTCTCAACTTTCCCGCTTTTTCCTGCACCAAATCCGAAAAGGGAGATGCACTAAGCACCTCCCTCCCACATCAATTGGTTACTTCTTCTTTTTCACGAATCTTCTTTTTCATCCGTTCACGATCCCGCTCAAGTACGGGTTTCAGGTATTTACCGGTATAAGAGCCTTTTGCTTCGGCCACTTTTTCCGGAGTGCCGCTCGCGACAACCATACCACCTTTGTCTCCACCTTCCGGACCAAGATCCACAAGGTAATCGGCCGCTTTGATGACATCGAGATTGTGTTCGATAACAAGAACCGAATCCCCGTTTTCTACCAGGCGTTGAAGAACGACGAGCAGTCGGGCGATGTCATCAACGTGAAGACCCGTTGTCGGTTCATCCAGAATATAAAGGGAACGACCCGTCGATCGACGATGTAATTCGGATGCCAGTTTCACACGCTGTGCTTCCCCACCGGATAAGGTAGTGGCAGGCTGCCCCAATGTGATATATCCCAATCCGACATCAAAGATGGTCTGCAGCTTACGCTTGATTTTTGGAATGTTTTCAAAGAACTTCACCGCGTCTTCAACAGTCATCTCGAGAACATCCGAGATATTCTTATCTTTGTATTTCACTTCAAGTGTTTCACGGTTGTATCGTTTCCCGTGACAAACTTCACATGGAACATATACGTCAGGTAGGAAGTGCATTTCAATCTTGATGATCCCGTCTCCGCGACACGCTTCACACCGTCCACCCTTTACATTAAAGCTGAATCGACCTTTTTTATATCCCCGGACCTTCGCTTCATTCGTTGTGGCAAATACATCCCGGATGTCATCGAATACCCCTGTATATGTAGCAGGGTTTGACCTCGGTGTACGACCAATCGGTGACTGATCAATATCAATGACTTTATCCAGATGGTCGATTCCCTTCACTTCTTTATGCTCACCTGGTTTCGATTTTGCATTATGAAGTTTCTGAGCCAGAGATTTATGAAGGATTCCATTGATTAATGTACTTTTACCTGAGCCTGAAACACCTGTAACTGCAGTAAAGATCCCTAATGGAAGCTTTACTTTGACATTGTTCAGATTATTTTCCTTTGCACCCACTATTTCAAGATATCGACCATCAGGCTTACGTCTTTCTTGAGGAAGGGGGATGAATTTCTTACCTGACAGATACTGTCCTGTCAATGAGTTCGAATCATTCATTACTTCTTGCGGAGTTCCTGCCGACACAACTTCTCCGCCATGAACACCCGCCCCCGGTCCGATATCGATGAGATAATCCGCTGCCATCATTGTATCTTCATCATGTTCCACTACGATTAACGTGTTGCCAATTTCACGCATATTCTTTAATGTATCGATCAGCCGATCATTGTCCCGCTGATGCAATCCAATGGAAGGCTCATCTAAAATATAAAGGACACCTGTCAGACGGGAACCGATTTGGGTGGCTAAACGAATTCGTTGAGCCTCTCCCCCAGATAGTGTCCCAGCTGCACGGCTTAGTGTGAGGTATTCAAGCCCCACATTCATAAGGAACCCGAGTCGTTCATGGATTTCCCTCAAAATAAGGTTGGCAATCTTCATGTCTTTTTCAGACAGTTCAAGTTTTTGGAAGAACTGTTTAGCCTCTTCAATTGAAAAGGCTGTTACTTCACCTATATGAAGAGAATCGATCTTCACGGCTAAGCTCTCTTCTTTTAAACGGTGGCCTTTACACGTTGGACAATCTTGTTGGGCCATATATTTTTCCATCTGTTCCCGGATGTAATCCGAGCTCGTTTCACGGTAACGGCGCTCAACGTTCGGGATGACTCCCTCGAAGCGTAGATAGTTTTCACGAACTTGACCGAAATCGTTTTCGTAACGGAAATAAATCTCATCCTTACCGGACCCCTGAAGGATTTTGTCCATCTGGTTTTTCGGAATATCCTTTACGGGGACGTCCATTGGAATCTCATAGTGGTCGCATACTGCCTTTAATAGTGACGGATAGTACTGGGAGCTCGTCGGTTCCCATGGAGCAATTGCATGCTCATTAAGTGTGCGGTCCCAATTGGGGATGATGAGCTCTTTATCCACCTCAAGCTTCGTCCCCAAGCCATCACAACTTGAACAAGCACCGTACGGACTATTGAATGAAAACATCCTTGGCTCAAGCTCAGTGATGGAAAACCCACAGTACGGACATGCATGATGCTCACTGAATAGAAGTTCATCTTCTCCCATGACATCGATGATCACCTGACCATCTGCCAGTCGCAGAGCGGTTTCAAGTGAATCAGAAAGACGGGCTGACACTCCCTCTTTCACAACGATTCGATCGATGATCACTTCGATCGAGTGCTTTTTATTTTTCTCTAATGAGATGTCCTCACCAAGATCTTGTACTTCCCCATTTACCCGAACCCGAACAAACCCCTGTTTTTTGATTTCTTCAAGGGTTTTTGCGTGGGTTCCTTTACGGCCGGATACAACAGGAGCTAATACTTGTAGCTTTGTTCTTTCAGGATATACCAGGATCCGGTCCACCATTTGTTCAATGGTTTGGGATGAAATCTCTATTCCGTGATTTGGACAGATCGGTTTTCCGACTCTCGCAAATAACAATCTGAGATAATCATAAATTTCAGTTACGGTCCCTACTGTAGAGCGGGGATTTTTACTGGTTGTTTTTTGATCGATGGAAATCGCCGGTGACAGTCCCTCAATGGCATCGACATCCGGTTTATCCATTTGACCTAAAAACTGACGGGCATAGGCTGATAGGGATTCCACATATCGTCTTTGTCCTTCTGCATAAATGGTATCAAAGGCAAGGGAAGATTTCCCCGATCCTGAAAGCCCCGTTAAAACGACCAGTTTATCCCGGGGTATATTAATATCAATATTTTTTAAATTATGAGCTCTAGCTCCTTGTACAATTATTTGATCTCGCGCCATAATTCGTTCATCCTTCCGCCTTGAGCTCAAGAATGGTATCACGAAGCTGTGCTGCGCGCTCAAAGTCTAATGCCTTGGCCGCTTCCTTCATTTCCACTTCTAAGCTAGCAATAAGTTTTTGTCGCTCCGGTTTAGACATCTTCGAGACTTTTGTATGCTCTCCCCCGTAAACCTCTTCATCTTCTGCGGTACGAGTCGCCCTGATGACGTCTCGAATGTCTTTCTGGATGGTAGTCGGGGTCACCCCGTGTTTTAGATTGTATTCCTCTTGCATCGTCCGGCGACGATCTGTTTCGTCCAGAGCTTTTCGCATAGAGTCTGTAATTTTATTGGCGTACATGATGACCCTTCCGTTACTGTTACGGGCCGCACGTCCGATAGTCTGGATAAGGGCACGCTCAGAACGGAGGAATCCCTCTTTATCAGCATCCAATATTGTCACGAGTGAAACTTCTGGAATGTCCAATCCTTCACGGAGCAGGTTAATTCCCACTAATACATCATACTTTCCTAAGCGGAGATCCCGAATAATTTCAATTCGTTCCAATGTCTTAATTTCCGAATGGAGGTATTGAACCTTGATACCCATTTCCTTTAAATAGGCAGACAGGTCCTCGGACATTTTCTTAGTTAACGTCGTCACAAGAACACGTTCGTTTTTCTCGATACGTTCATTGATTTCTCCTAATAAATCATCGATCTGTCCTTCAATAGGACGAACCTCGATGATCGGGTCTAACAAGCCTGTCGGGCGAATAATCTGCTCTACCATTTCAGGGCTATGCTCCAATTCATATGGACCAGGTGTGGCAGAAACATAGAGAAGCTGTTTTGTTTTCTTGTCAAACTCTTCGAATCGAAGCGGACGATTGTCCATAGCTGACGGCAGGCGGAATCCATGATCCACCAGCACTTTCTTCCGTGCTTGGTCCCCGTTGAACATCCCCCGGATTTGAGGTAACGTTACATGAGACTCATCGACTACAATCAGAAAGTCATCGGGAAAATAGTCCAATAGAGTATAGGGAGTCGATCCGGCCGGTCTGAGTGTAAGGTGTCGGGAGTAGTTCTCAATTCCTGAGCAAAAGCCCATCTCCATCATCATTTCCAGATCATAACGGGTCCTCTGCTCTAAACGCTGGGCCTCGAGCAGTTTATTCTCTTCTTTCATGATGGCTAATTGCTCTTCAAGTTCTTTTTCGATATTCTTGACGGCAACCTCCAATTTCTCCTGGCGGGTTACGAAGTGGGATGCCGGGAATAATCTCATATGATCACGGTCTCCTATGATCTCACCGGTCAGGGCATCCACTTCACGGATCCGGTCAATTTCATCTCCGAAAAACTCTACACGCATACAGTGTTCATCACGGGAAGCAGGGAAAATCTCCACAACATCTCCACGTACTCGGAACGTTCCACGCTGAAAGTCGATGTCATTTCGTTCATATTGGATATCCACAAGCTTTCTGAGTAGTTGGTTCCGTTCGATTTCCATTCCTACTCGTAAAGATAGAACGAGCTCTTTATATTCTTCCGGATTACCTAAACCGTAAATACAAGAGACGCTGGCAATAATGATGACATCTTTCCGCTCAAACAAGGAAGATGTGGCAGAGTGTCTTAGTTTATCGATTTCATCATTGATGCTTGAATCCTTCTCAATAAACGTATCCGTTTGTGGAACATATGCTTCAGGCTGATAGTAATCATAGTAACTTACAAAATACTCAACGGCATTATCAGGAAAGAACTCTTTAAATTCACTGTAGAGTTGTCCTGCCAATGTTTTATTGTGAGCAATGATGAGGGTCGGCTTCTCAACCTGCTTGATTACATTGGATACAGTGAATGTCTTCCCTGTTCCTGTTGCTCCAAGTAAGGTTTGATGACGCTTCCCCTCATTAATGCCTTGTACTAATTTCTCAATTGCCAGAGGCTGATCTCCCTCGGGCTTATATTTAGACTTGAGCTCAAATTGATCTTTCACCGTGAAACCTCCTAATAATAAAGGGCTGCTACCTTGTATTTACCTACCTATACCCAACTTAAACACTGTCCATTCATCTATACACATTCTACCACATTCAGCACAATATTAACCAATAATAAGCGAACAAAAGTTCGTTTTTTTCTTGTGTCATCATGATCTCACTTCGTAACAAGTTTTTCGCAAGGTGTGGATAAGATTCAACGGTACTCACGTTATTGATACAAAATGGTGTTTCGACAAAATATGCGCGCTGAAAACCATGATTTCGACAGAATACGAGGGAATCTATACACACCCTGTGTATAACTATGTGCATAAGTGCCTATTACTTGTGGAAAATCTCTAAACTTATTCACATTTCGTCAAATTTCTTGTGAACAATTCTTATGTTTCCGGTTTCAAACTGTGAATAACCCAATGAATTGTAATGTTATTCACATAATTCTCTCTTTATCCACAATCCAGAAAGGTCGCCTTTCCTTAAATATTCATCTAGGCATATACCTAATAATAGATTGACTATTCAGTCTACTATTTTATAAGCTTTTCTATATGCTCTACTAAAAATACATAGTGTACAGGAGGAATGTATGAAAAAGTCTAAATGGTTGAAATTCGCAGGAAGTCTCAGTTTAACCGGCTTATTATTCAGTTCCACCTTTTCACCAATGTCACCATCCTTTCCTTCTCAAGGAATGGCTTATGCCGAAACGGTCGATTCACTCGAGTTACAGGAAGCGTTCGCTCAAGCCGCACAAGAATTTAACGTACCGGTTGAAATCTTGCTTGCAGTGGGTTATAACATGTCCTTATGGGAGCATCATGGCGGAAAACCAAGTGCGTCGGGAGGTTACGGATTGATGCACCTGACAGACGTCAATATTGATAGGCTAAAAGATCCTGAAGCTTTGGAGCACCAGCTTCATTTATATCAAGCCGGAAAGGAAGACACATCACAGGATCCTCAAATGATGGAAGGCCCAGCCACTGAAACGAGATCGACATTAGTCATCGATGATCCGGGTCTTCATACATTGACTATGGCAGCAGATTTACTTTCTCTTCCACCAGAAACACTGAAGCAAGATAAAAAGCAAAACATTCGTGGAGCTGCTGCATTACTCGCAAAATATGCCAAACAAACAGTCGGGGCTTCCCCAACAGACATCGAAAACTGGTATGGAGCAGTCGCTGAATACAGTGGTTCTTCTGACTATACAGGAGCAATAGATTTTGCTGATCGTGTGTATGAAACAATCAACAACGGGGCGGTGAAACACACCGAGGATGGATATTCCATTACTTTAAGCCCAAAACAAACCAATCCAAATAAAGAAAGCATCAATGCACTAAACCTAAAAAAGCATCCGGAAGATACTCAAGCCGATTGTCCGAAACGTCTTGCATGCCACTACGTTCCAGCTGCATACAAGAAAATCGACCACGACGGGACATTGTATGAATGGTCCTATGGAAACTACGACATCGGGAACCGTCCAAATGACAACCAAGAGATCAAGTACATCGTGCTTCACGACACGGAAATCAGCTATGATTTAACTAAAACCGTGTTTCAACGTGAATGGACCCAGGCTTCTGCTCACTATGTCATTCGCTCTTCTGATGGTGATATCACTCAAATGGTAGACAACAAAGATATTGCCTGGCACGCGGGAAACTGGTATTTCAACTCCAAGAGCATCGGGATCGAGCATGAAGGGATCGCCATTGAAGGGGCTGCGTGGTATAACGAGCAGTTGTACCATGCATCAGCACGTTTAGTAAAGCATCTGTCCAAAGAATACAATATCCCATTAGATCGCGACCACATCATCGCCCATGATGAAGTGCCGGGAACATCCGAAACGAGACAGCCAACAATGCACTGGGATCCAGGTCCATTCTGGGATTGGGCACATTATATGCAAGTTCTTGGGGCACCACTGGAATCAGGAAAGCGACAAAAGGATATCGTACAAATGCGACCGAATTTCAATACGAATCAACCGATTCTTCAGACTCCTTCTGGTGAGCCTGTACCCCAGCAATCTGCGAACTTTGTGTACTTGTATACATCACCAAGCTTTGACGCACCACTCATTAAAGATGCCGCCATCCCTGAAGCACAACCATTGGATGCGTCCAATTGGGGCAATAAAGCCGTAACAGGACAAACCTTTTACAAAGCAGAAGAACAAGGGAATTGGACAGCGATTTGGTATGGTGGACAAAAAGCATGGTTCTATAATCCGAAAGGGACAAATACCACAAAAGGCTCTGGGATTGTGGTCACCCCTAAAGAAGGAAAAACAGGAATTCCCGTTTATGGCGTTGCCTATCCGGAAGCAGAAGCGTTTCCAGGTGACATTCCAGTAAGAGAGATGTCTCCGCTACAATACACCCTTAGTCCTGGTCAAAACTATGTAGCCACGGAGAAAGTTAAAGGCAGCTACTATAGTGCTCCTGTTTATACGTACAATCCGGAAACGACCCATAAGATTGTATGGGGGGATGATGAGTTTTACCTTATCCATCTCAATCATCGCCTTGCCTTTGTGAGAGCAAGCGATGTGGATGTTGTGACTTCTCACAAACAAAAACACAAACACCACCACATTTCTGATAAACAGTAAAAAAACAAAGTCTCCCGTCTTAAAAAGGGAGACTTTGTTTTTTTAAAAGTGTTTCAATTCATCATGCACTTCTCTTCGCTTTCTTCATCATCCGGTCACTATACCAAAATCCGACAGTCAACGAAGCCGCGTCTATGATAATGAGTAACCAAGAATCCGTATACCCCTTAGACACAGAAGCAGCAATGAGGGCAACGGTTAAGATCAGTCCGACGTAATGATTATATGTCACCCGTGTGAACAGAACGACAAGCAATCCTGGTAGAAATAAGGCTAAAATAATTTTGGACACGTTCAACTCTCCTCAATAGATAAGGCAATACCACATATTCTACCGAAGTTTCCCCTATCTGGAAAGGGGGCGTCCTACTTATCCCCCTCTTGAATCAATTTCTGGGTCCGTTCCTTCAACTCACTATGCGGGATGAATTTCTCAGAAAGCATATCGGGAAGAATATATTCCAGGAAGTACTGAACGCAAGCCATGTCTTTGAATTTTACGATCGTAGTTAGCGCTTCTTGATAAATTTCAATAAACAAAGGCTCAGGATTTCCCTTTTGGATTTCTCCAAACGATTCATATAGAAGATCAATTTTATCTGCTACAGATAAAATTCTTCCTTCCAAGGTCTCGTCCTTCCCTTCCTTAAATCGTTCCCTGTACACTTCCTGGAATTGTGGAGGAAACTCTGTCGTAATGAACTTATTCACCATCTGCTCCTCCACTTGGCTAAAGAGTTCCCTCAACTTTCCCGATGCATATTTCACAGGCGTTTTGATGTCCCCTGTGAACAGCTCCGCATAGTCATGGTTCAAAGCTTTTTCGTACAGTGCTTTCCAATCCAGTTCTTTCCCCTCTTGTTCCTCCACTGTTGCAAGGAATTGAGCAATTTTTGTTACTTTAAATGAGTGACTGGCAACGTTATGCTCGTGATATTTGAATCGACCCGGACAGCGAGTGAGTGTTTCCAGGTCGGATAAGCTTTTGAAATAATGATGGATTCCCATAGTATCTCCTCTCAATGATCTTTTTTACTTTATGAAAATAGTATCAAGGAGAGTCCGCCTTTTGCAAAGATTCGTGGCTTTTCCTTTTCTACTTCTCTTACTAATATGGTATTTTGGAGGGTATTCATACGTGCCGATTGCTTGTCTATCATTTACCATCATAACCGGGATTACTTTCATTACGAAAACACTCCCTCATTTTATAAGGGAGTGTTTGTCACTTTAAATAAGACGTACGGAAACGACGCCGGTGATGTTTTTCATTTTTTGTTTGACGTCTACTTGTTCTTCTTCTGAAAGCTTTTGATCAAGGTCAATCATCGTATAGGCCCAGGTGAGTTTACTTCGATTGATCATGTCTGCGATGTTCACTGCATATCCAGATAGAACCGTGGCGATCTGCCCCACCATGTTCGGGATATTTTGATGCATGACGGTCACCCGCATTTTCCCGCTATATGGAAGTTCCACATCCGGAAGGTTAACAGCGTGCTTGATATTCCCCGTTTCAAGATAGGTTTTCAGCTGCTTCGTTGCCATGATGGCACAATTCTCTTCTGATTCAACCGTAGAGGCACCGAGGTGAGGCACAGGCACGACATTTTTCATGCCGAGTACCTTGTTATTCGGAAAGTCCGTTACGTATTTTCGGACAATATCTGATTCCAATGCAGATGAAAGAGAATCTTCCTCTACAAGCTCTCCTCTTGAAAAGTTTAAGATCGTCATACCTTTTTTCATTTTCTTAAAGGCTTCTTCGCTTACAAAGCCCGTAGTTTTGTCTGTCAGCGGAATGTGCAGTGTCACAAAATCACATTCTGACCACACCTCTTCAATCTGATGAGCCCGTTTCACATCTTGCGATAAGCGCCATGCGGCATCGACAGAGATAAATGGATCATACGCAACAACATCCATTCCGAGTGCGAGGGCATCATTGGCAACGAGTACACCAATCGCGCCCAAGCCTACGACCCCAAGTTTTTTCCCTTTAATTTCACTTCCTACGAATTCCTTTTTCTTTGCTTCCACGATCCCAGGGACATCATCTTCTGACGCTTTTAACGAGTTTGTCCAGCCAACAGCAGAATATAGGTTACGGGCAGAGGCGATCAAATTAGCCAGGACGAGCTCTTTTACAGCATTGGCATTGGCACCAGGCGTATTAAAGACGACAATTCCATTTTCCGTACAGAAGTCGAGGGGGATATTGTTCACCCCTGCCCCGGCACGGGCGATCCCTTTGACGGAGGCCGGAAAATCATAATCATGAAGGTTTTTGGATCTGACGAGGATTCCATCCGGGTCCCCATTTCCGTTCAGATGATAATTCAGGTCATCCTCGATCAGTGAAAGTCCACTTTGGCTGATGGCGTTGTAGGTATTAATTGAAATCATTCTCATAATCCTCCTTGATCAGATTCAAATTTTCGCATGAAATCGACGAGTGCTTCCACACCTTCAAGAGGCATGGCATTGTACAGGCTTGCCCTCATCCCTCCCACGGAACGATGCCCTTTCAAAAACTCAAATCCGGCCGCTTTGGCTTTATCTAAAAAGCGAGCGTTTAGTTCTTCATTATCAGTTGAGAAAGGAATGTTCATCAGGGAACGGTTCTTTTCTGGTACAGGGTTGTGGAAAAGAGTTGATTCATCAATACAACGATATAAAAGACCGGCCTTTTCTTCATTTCGAGCCTGCATCCCTTCCACTCCACCATTCTCCCTCACCCACTCTAGTACAAGCTTCAACACGTAGATGGAAAAGGTAGGCGGCGTATTAAAGAGAGAATCATGCTTCACATACGTCTCGTAATTGAGCATGGTCGGGCAAGATTCCGGTGCCTGACCAACGAGACTATCGTGAATGATGGCGACCGTTACACCTGAAGGACCTAAATTCTTTTGAGCTCCTGCGTAGATGAGCCCGAAGGAGGAAACGTCTATTTTCTCAGAAAGAAGATGGGAAGACATATCTGCTACCAATGGAATGCCACCTGTATCAGGCCACTCATGGAAACGGGTTCCTTCAATTGTATTATTGGATGTCATATGTACATACCTGGATTGTGGTGAGAAATCTTCTGGTGTATAGGCAGGAATCTCAAACAGTCCTGCAGGTGATAACGTTCGGACCTTCCCTCTTTTCTCTGCTTCATGGACTGCCTTCTTAGACCAGCTACCCGTCAGGATATAGTCAGCCTCTCCATGAGATGCCAACAGATTAAGAGGAATCATGGAAAATTGCAGCGAAGCTCCACCTTGCATAAACACAACGTGATAGTCATCAGGGATCGAAAGCAACTCACGAAGTAATCTTTGAGCTTCTTCTAGTATTGTTTGAAAGGGGGCTGACCGATGACTCAATTCCATCACGGACATGCCCGTTTCTCCATAATTCAATAACTCGCCTTGAACCTTTCTCAGAACAGGCTCAGGTAACACAGCAGGACCAGCAGAAAAATTATAAACTCGCTTCAACAATAGCACCACCAAAAGTTCAGAATTTTTCAACAGTATAATGGCGTTACCGGGTTTCGTCAATAGTAAAGACATGTGATGAAAACGCTTAACAGAACTGTTTTTAGCCTTATGCGTGAGTATGGATTGTTTCTTTGTTGTTTTTATTTTAGTCTTTATTCAGACACTCATCCTGAGAAAGTTAATTGAAGCGGAAGTCAACTACCACTGTCTTTTTGCCAGATATTCTAACCGCAAAAAAAGGCTTCCCTACTCACCTTCAAAAGGCAAAGTAAGAAAACCGAATTCATCCCTATTAACCTGTTAAAATATCTTCTTTTGGATAGCGAATCTTTTCTTTGTCCGGTCTCGATAGTGAGAAGGCCAGTGTGAGAGGTCCCAGCTTCCCGGTGAACATCACCACAATGATGATCCATTTTCCTACCGCAGAAAGGGATGCGGTTATCCCCATGGACAGCCCCACTGTTCCAAAGGCAGATACTACTTCAAAGACAAGTGCAAGAAAGGAAGTATCCCTTTCCGTCATATCCAGAAAGAACAGGGCAGTAAAAATAAGGAGGACACTGATCATGGAAATAGCCAACGCTTTGAAAATGTGCATTTGACCAATAGTGCGACGGAAAATACGAATCTCCTTTTTATCTTTCAAGAAAGCGAACACACTCAATGAAATCACAACAAAGGTGGTCAGTTTGATTCCCCCTCCTGTTGATGCACTGCCGGCCCCGATGAACATCAACAGGATTGTGAGAAGCAGGGTGGATCGTTCCATACTTCCATAATCAAGTGAATTGAAACCCGCCGTACGGGGAGTGACCGCTTGAAAATAGGAAGCGAATAGTTTATCAGGAAGCGGCAACTGAGCCAGTGTATTCGGGTTATTATACTCCAGAACGAAAATCATCATAAATGCGATGACGTTGATGATAAAGGTACCGAGTAACATGATTTTCGTATGCAGCGACAATCTTCGAATCGTTTTCGATTTCCACAGGTCCACTAAAACGGTGAAACCAATTCCTCCTACTATAAAGAGAAACGAAATCGTCAAATTCACGACAGGGCTTCCTGCGTACCCCATTAAGCTATCGGACCACAAGGAAAATCCGGCATTGTTGAAGGCGGAGATTGAATGAAATACGCTGACGTACAACCCATGTCTCCATCCAAACTCTGGGACCCATTCGGTCGCTAAAATGATGACGGCTAAACCTTCAACGAGAAATGAAAAGAAAAATAAATACTTCACAAGCTTGATGACACCGCCGACAGAGGCTTGATTGAGCGCCTGCTGTAATAGCAATCGTTCTTTAAACCCGATTTTCCTTCCAAGCATCATAAAAATCAAGACCGCAAACGACATGATCCCGAGTCCGCCAATCTGGATCAAGCTCATCACGACCACTTCTCCAAATAATGTGAAGGCACCCCCTGTATCGACGACTGCGAGTCCCGTCACCGTCATGGCGCTTGTCGTGGTGAACAAAGCATCAAGCCACGTGATGTCTTCTGTGGTGGCAAACGGCAGCTTGAGTAATCCCATTCCTACAATGATGAAAAATAGAAAGGTCACAACAAGAAGTTGTGGGGGACTTAACCGAATGACCCTTTGTTTCATCCTTTATACACCTTCTTTTTCAAATCGATTAATATCCCGATTATGCCCAATAACGATTAACAGATCCTCAATTTTGACCACTTCGTCGGCAGATGGGGACACAATGACTTCTTCCCCCCTGTGAATGGCTATGATATTACAGCCGAATTTCGCCCTGACGTCCAAATCATTTAAGGTTTTGTTCGCCACCTTTTTAGAGGCATATACTTCTACAATGCTGTGTTCCTTCGATAATTCGATATAATCAATGATTTTTTCTGACGTGATATGATGGGCAATCCTTCTTGCCATGTCACGTTCCGGATGAATGACCTTATCGGCCCCAATCCGGTCCAACACTTTCTGATGATAGGAATTCGACGCTTTTACCCATACTTCTTTGACTCCTAATTCTTTCAAGAGCAGTGTTGTGAGAATACTTGCTTCTATATTATCCCCAAAGGAAACTATGACGTGATCAAAGTTTCTTAGACCAAGTGATTTCAATACCGACTCATCCATCGCGTTTGCTTGAACAGCATGGGTGGCAACATCAATATATCTTTGAACCACATCATGGTTAATATCAATGGCTAATACTTCAACATCCAGCTCAGTCAATTCCTGAACCAGATTCCCTCCAAATCTCCCTAATCCAATAACAGCAAACTGCTTTTTCATGGTGAAATCCTCCAAAACCTTTTTTATAGCTTAACCAACTACCACGTGTTCATGACTCTATTTCCAGAAAGAACAACGCAAAAAGACCATCAGGAACTAAGCCTGTGGTCATCCGTTACAGATCACAAGTATCATCCTCTCCCACTACGCTTACGGGGTTAGCTGACGGATTCGGGTCATGGAAGTAGCCCTACCTTTCAAAAGAAAGGATTCACCCCTTAAAACTTTCGGGTCCCCCGCTTCAAAATGAATTAAGCGATCAAGAATATTCATTTGATGATAGATATATTACTCCTCTCCTAAACCGTTGTAAATAGGTTTCAGATAAAAAAACACTTCAGGAAAACAGGCAAAATTGATTCAAACCATCCAACATTTACTGCACCTGATATGGTTTGTTTTATTGCTTCCAAGGGAATAGCATACATATGTACTGTGAATATAGAATCAGAAGGGAAGAAACCTATATGGAAAGAGTGTCGTCTATCACCTCTTCAAATGGAGGCAAGAAAGATTCATCTGTTTCAGCTGATGACATAAAACCTTGGATTAAAGGATTCGCACGAATTGGATATATCTCAAGAGGAATTGTATATATGCTCATAGGGGCACTATCTGTAATGGCCGCGTTCGGGATCGGGGGAAGCACTTCTGACTCGAAGGGTGCCTTTTCTGCAGTGGCAAGTAAGCCTTTCGGGGAAGTCCTTCTCTGGATTTTGGGGCTGGGATTGATCGGAATCGTCCTTTGGCGCCTCATTCAAGTTGTACTGGATCCGGAACACGTGAAAAATGGAGGGAAATCCATGTTTCGGAGGCTGAGTAGTCTGATTAGTGGGATTGCCTATGCTTCGCTAACTTTTAATGCCTTGTCTATTGCCATGCATGCAAGAAGCTCAGGTTCAGGTTCGGGATCTAAACAAACCTTATCCGCCAAATTATTGGCTCAGCCTTTCGGACAGTGGATTGTCGGGATAATCGGAGTCATTATCATTGGATTCGCCTTTTATGAGATTCATAAAGCTTATACTGAAAAATACACCAACAAATTCAAGCGGCATGAAATGACCAATAAAGAATGGGAATTGGGAAGAAAGACAGGAAAACTAGGATTATACTCAAGGGGAATCGTCTTTTTAATGATCGGATATTTCTTTATTCAAACGGCGATAACAGCTGACCCTGATAAAACAAAAGGGTTGGACGGAGCCTTATCGAAGATCGCTCAGCAACCATACGGACAGTGGTTGCTTGGGATTGTAGCACTTGGATTATTTCTTTATGGAGTCTTCCAAATTTTAAAAGGGAAAAACCGACACATGACGATTTATTAAACTGGAAAAGAAGCTAACGACCTAGTCTAAGGTTGTTAGCTTCTTTTATTTTCAAGCAGATGTTTGTCTCATTGAAATACAGCAGTAGGGTCTACAGCTTTAAAGTACCAAAGACCGTCTTCTTCAAGTCCTCCTTCACCCTTCAGTTCTTCCTGCTTGATGGTGTTAAATGAAGGCAGATAGTTTGTATACAACGTTTTTAAATCTTTTTCTTGAAGATTCGATTGTAGATACGGAGATATTTCTTCAAGTAACCCCAGTGCGCCTGCAAAATCTTTTTCTCCAATGATTTTATCGACAGCCGCTTCGATCACCTTACGCTGGCGAATGTTTCGCCCTTCATCCCCTAATGGATCTTCTTTTCTCATCCGTACATATGGCAAAACTTCATCTTGACCCAATTCAATTCTTCCTTCTGGAAAATGATGTCCACCGAACGTAAAGTCACGTTCATTTTGAACCGTAAGTGGTCCAAGTTCTGTCATGATATCTTCAAATCCGTTCATATTTACTTTCACATAATAATCGATTGAAATGTCAAGCAACTGTTGTACCGTTTGAACCGTCAAAGGAACGTCTCCATAAGTATAGGAATGATTGAGCTTCGTTGGTTTATTTCTTCCGGGGATGTTCACTTTCGTATCCCTTGGAAGACTCACGATTTTAGTTTGCTTGGATTTAGGATCGAGCTCTGCTACCATTATCACGTCCGGTCTTCCTTTGTCATGCGGCCGTTCATCCACACCCATCAGCAGAACATGGATAACTTGTTCCGCCTCTTTCCCCTTATCTATCTCCGTTGACTCAGTATCCGTCTTAATCGGTTGATACGTTTCATCAAAGAAAGCACCTACCTTTGAAAATACAAAATATAAAAAGACTCCTGATGTTACAGTCAATAAAGCTAATATACTAATCACAATCTTCCACTTTGACTTCATCTACACGATTCTCCTTTCTTAAAACGTCACTGGATTCATTTGATCTGTTATTGCCTCCATTTTGTATCCTTGAGCCGTCAGTTTTTGTAGCAATGACTCAAGATGGGCAAGTGTCGTATGTTTTTCGTGCATAAGAATGATTTTCGACTGATCTCCATATGGAAAAGATGCTAACTGATTCATGACACTTTGGACATATTGCCCATTATTGAACTTCCAATCTTCACTATCCACATTCCAATCCCATAATGTAAATCCTTTTTCCTTCACCGCTTCCAAATATTCCGGTGTCATATTAGGAACAGATCCATAAGGTACGCGGATCAATTCACTATGGATACCTGTTATCGACTCTAATGTAGACTGAGCCGTCAGCATTTCACTCACAACTGAATCACTAGATTGATAGAATTGGGATACATCATGAGTGACCCCATGGGATCCGACACTGTGCCCCTTTTCAACCATGTGTTGGACGGCATATTTGAATTTTCTCATATTCGGTTCCAACATGAAGAAGGTCGCTTTCGCATCATATTGATCAAGCAATTGGAGAATCGCCTCTGTATTCTCATTAGGACCATCATCGAATGTGATGTAGATGGTCTTTTCGTTATCTGTTACCTGTTGTTCAACCGCCTTATCCGAAGGGGTCTCCATTCCTTTATCGGACTCCCCTTTTACAGGGCCTTCTTCATTAGAATGGATTCCAGCATTATCATTTTTCAAAGAAACCTCTTGTCCATCCAATTCGTTATCAGCTTCACCGTCAGGGTTTGTTGGTGATTGATCTATAGCCGAAGTCTCTTTGGGACTCTCATCTTTTTGATGTGTCGATGTTTCGTTGGAAATCTTTGCTTCCCCTATATCCAACAACCATGAAGTTGAAAGAATGAGGAGGAGCACGATCACTCCCAGTATTCCAGTTAATTCAATGGGTTTGATCCATTTTCTTTTTTTTCCTCGTCTGCCCATATCGATCACCTTTCTGTTTTCTTGTTACGTTTAATGATAGGGGCATATGTAGAGAAAAGGGTTACTTCCTGGTTACAAAGAAACTCGACTTTTGTAACTTTTTTGTTACTTTTGTCGATTGGGTTTACACTATACTAATGAAAGCTATAGGTAGGATGTGATGAACAAGTGAAAAAGGTTTTGTTCCTAATCGGATGCCTTTCCATGTGTACGGGTTGCTCACTATTCCAATCCAGTACATCATTACTGAAACCGCCGGAACTCCCCGTCAAACAGCAGGAAGTAAAACAAGCGATTGGGAAGTATGTTCCAGCACAGGCGGAATGGGTCTCACCCATTGAAGACAAACAAGCAAACAAAATGATTGAAGCCGATTTGGATCAGGATCATACAAACGAACTGATCGTATTTTATAAACTTCCAGATCAGACCTCCCAAATGGAGGCGATCGTGTTAAAAGAAGAAAAAGGGACTTGGAAGGAAACGCTTAAGTTGAAGGATCTTGGAAGGGAACTTCATAAAGTGGAATTCATGGACCTGAACAATGATGGGTTCAAAGAAATTCTGGTTGGGTTCTCCTTCTCAGAAGATGCGTCAGATAAAGCATTGATTGTGTACGACGTTTCGAAGGGCAAACCGAAGAAACTAATGGAATCACAGTATAGTGCGTTTTTCTCGGGGAATTTCTCCAATGATACAAAAGGGGAAATCCTTCTTGCCTCGCTCATTCCAAATCAGGAGCATTCGGTTCGTCTCTATCAATTCGACAAGAATAACGTGAGTGTTTTAGATGAGTTGAAGTTAGATCCATATGTATATCCTTATTATCATTCATCATCAGGTTCCATCTCTCCCTCTTTAAAAGGAGTCGTACTGGATGCAGGTGTTGGTGCACACTCTTCTACATCATTCATAATTGGTGTAAGGAAAGACAAATTGATGAATATTCTACCAGATAACCTGAAGCAGGAAGAGCTCTTTAGGGCTTACGCAGTGAATAGTGAAGACTCGAACGGAGATGGTATCATTGAATTCACCATCCAAAGGGAAGCGAGCAGTGAAAGCCTTGCTTATGCTGATATGCCCTTTATCAATGAGTATTATCAGCTAAACGATCAAAAGCAGGCTGAGCTCATTCATAAGTATTACGACAATGCCAGTTACCTCTATCGATTTGAACTCCCTCAGGATTGGCCAGCTGTAGAAGTGGAGGAATCAAAAGACGGGCGCTATGTGAAATTTCTTTCAAAAAAGGATGATAGCGTGCTGTTTGATGTTTACGCAATCGACAAAGGGCAAGCTCTTCCTAAAGGATGGAATATTTTATATGAAACGAATCAATTTACTTATGTAACAAACTATTCGGCAGCAGTAGGCAAGCGTCTATTCCAGCCTAAGTAACGAACCAATGGAGGTGTGTATAGTTGAAGCACATTTTAATCATAGAAGACGAAGAGCCAATCCGTGGATTTATTGAGATTAACTTAATGCGATATGGTTATGCTGTCCTCCAAACAGGCAATGCAGAGGATGGTATCGCCCTTCTCAAAAATGCTCATCCCCCTATCGATGTTGTTCTGCTCGATGTCATGCTTCCTGGAATGAACGGATTCCAGGCATGTAAAGAGATCCGGGATTGGAATCCATCTATAGGGATCATCATGCTGACGGCCAAAGTACAAGAGATGGATAAAGTGCATGGTTTGATGAACGGCGCAGACGATTATATATCGAAACCATTTAGTCCCAATGAGCTCATCGCCCGAATTGAAGCGTTACTGAGAAGGATGAATATGCAAAATGACCAGGAGGATGCTAAGTCCCCCTTCACCCTGGACGAACAGAAGAGACTTCTGTTCGTCCAGGGAAAAAAGATCGACTTATCTCCGATTGAATATGAATTGCTTAGAATCATCTTTAAGGCGAATGGCGAAGCCATTTCCCGAAATGATCTTCTAGATGAAGTATGGGGACTCCAATACGCAGGAGATCCTAAAATAGTGGATGTGAATATACGGAGAATCCGTCAAAAAATCGAAAACGATCCTTCACGCCCTCACTATATCCTGACAGTTTGGGGATTTGGATACCGTTGGAATGACGGCTTGCAGGAAAATGAGCATGGGGATTAAGAGAAGACTTCTCCTCCAAAATGTCTCCATCATCACCTTAACCATCCTCCTGTTCCTTGGCATTCTCGTTTCCGGTATCTATCATTATTACTACAATGGCACAACAGACATGCTAAAGAATCACGCTGTCAACTCATCACAGTTCGCCAGTAAATATATGAATCTGAATTCTTTAACGTTGAGGAATGAATTGTCTACTATCCAAAATAACTTCTCAATTCCTCAAGCGGAAACACAAATTCTGAACGCCCGTGGGGATCTGTTATCTTCCTCTACTGGTTTTATCCCGGACAAAAGTCCTGATTTCAAAGATATTGAGAAGGCGTTTCGTAAGGGAAGTGGGACGTGGATCGGGGATCATCCGGTTACTGGTGAACATATTCTCGCTGTATCAGTCACTTTAAAAGACAAGAATAAAACCATCGGATTGATTCGATTTATCACCTCCCTTGAATCGCTGGACAACAATTTCCAAACGATTTTACTTTCATTATTTTCTATTGGTCTGATCATTTTGCTTCTGGTTTTCATTGTCAGTACTTTTTTCGCCCGTAATATTACGAAACCTGTGATTGAACTGACCAATGCTTCTCAAAAACTGGCCAAAGGAGAACTGGAAACGAGAATTATCGGACAATACAAAGACGAATTTCAAACCTTGGGCACGTCCTTCAATGACATGGCAATGGAGCTGCTTAAAACAGAGAAGATGAAAAATGAGTTCATCTCTTCTGTTTCCCATGAACTCCGGACCCCCCTTACGAGCATTAAAGGCTGGAGTGAAACACTCCTCTCCGGTGACTTACAAAACGTGCAGGAAAACAAAGCGGGCTTAAAGATCATTTCAAACGAAACGGATCGATTGATCGGGATGGTCGAGGAACTGCTGGACTTTTCAAGGTTTTCAAAAGGATCTTTTACCATTCACCCTACGACATTCTCTTTCGATTGTTTGGTCAATGAAGTCGTTCTTCAGCTGGATCAAAAACGGAAAGGAAAAGGCATCTCCATCGTTTTGGAAAGCAAAGAAAGCATCGAGCTCTTTGCCGATAAAAATCGTATACGACAAGTGGTGATCAACCTCCTGGATAATGCGATTAAGTACACTCATCGGGATTCAACGGTTTTCATCCGTTATCACATGATAAATACCCGATTCACGTTTGAAATAGAAGATGAAGGACCAGGAATCGATCAAAATCATATACAGCATGTGGCTACCTTATTCTACAAAGAGAACGAAAATACAGATGGCGTTGGTTTAGGGCTAGCCATCTGTAAAAATATCATTAACCTACATCATGGGGAATTAATGGTGAAGAGTGAAAAAGGGGCAGGTACCATTGCTGGTTTCACTCTCCCCCTTCATTCTTAACATCTAATGGGCTCCGTTCTGAGGTGTATACAAGGTTTATTTATTTTCAAATCTCTTGGAAATTAAAATAATTAAGCGTGAATTCGTTTAAGAACTCACGCTGAAAACCTATAGAGATTTACTTTTTTTGCACCACTTGTTGGAACCGTAGTATGAGTCCAAGCTCTTTTTTACACTAGAAGAAGTTAATTATTATAATCATAAACGGAAGCATTAAAGCTTTCCGGTCCTACACGTAAGAGGATGTTCCCAGTACCTGCTGTACTCGTCTGGACAAACATAGTATAGATTAATAAGTCATCAGGATTAGCCACTTGAAAATCAGAGCCTGCAAATGAAATAACCGTTATAGGGTTTTCAGTAGCAGTCCCCTGAGTAAAGTTCATGTTTTCGGTTGCCGAATAAACCAGCGTTCCGGTCGGGTCCTGACCTCTGTATATGTTGATGGTAATCCCTGCTAACCCTAGGGATCCAGGTCGTCCTTGGACGGTTACAGTTCCCCCAAATTGTGTAGTGACTGAACCTGCTGCCCCGGTAGTATTTAATCCGACAATTCCTGTTAACACAGGACCATCTGTAAGGGGTATATTAATCGAGTTTTCGAAACTGGCATTTTGTGACGTACGCGCATCAAGTAATACGGTCATCGCCTCACCTCCTTTCAAAATGATTGTTTTTTTTAACTCTTTTAGTATTAACCATTCCATCATTAGATGGTGTTGTTGTTGGACTAACTCAATTTCTTCTGTCATTTCCTTTTCAAACCTTTTGGTTCCCATGCTTTCATGCAAGCGGTACTGTACGAGTGGTTCATGTATATAACGGAAGGAATACTTACGTAAGATTCGCAACCATAAATCATAATCCTGGGTATAGAGCAAGGATTCATTAAATAGCCCAATATGAGTGAATACGTCCATTTTCATCATGATCGTACTTCCATTTATAAAGCTTCCTTCTTTCATTTTCTTCAAGAAGGGGAGTCGTTGCTGAAAATGGAGGCCAATTGAGGGAGTGAGAATGGTACCTCTTTCATCGATTTGAGCATAAGCAGAGTGGCAGATGTCTGCAGACGTGGACTCCATATACTGAATCTGTTTTTGGATTTTGTGGGGAGCGAAACGATCGTCGGAACTCAACCAGGCGAAATAATCACCTGTAGCATTTTTTATTCCTTCATTTAATGCACTTCCAGTTCCCCCATTCGGTTTTTCAATATAAAGATGGATGTTATGAAGAAAGGGGTATATTTTCTCTGTATGCTTAGTTGAACCATCATTGACTACAATGAGTTCAATATTTTCATACGATTGGTTTAAGACACTCAGAATAGCTTGATCCACGTATGGACAATTATAAAATGGTATGATAATGGATACTTTTTTCACGTTTTTTCCCTCCCCTCATAATCAATCCCCATCGTTTCCTTTCCTTAACGAAAATCAAGACAATCTAATCCATATTAGCTGTAATCATACACTGCTGCATTAAAACTTTCCGGTCCTACACGAATAAGGACGTCTCCGCCTGGTAAAAAGGGGGGGTTGTTGACAAATACGGTATAGATTAATAATTCCTCAGAAACAACATTATAATCAGAGCCTTCAAATGTAATCACGACTTGACGTTCGTCTGGCTCAAGATTCAATGAATAGGTCTCTGTAGCTGAATACACAATGGGATCGGCCACTATATCCAGGCCTCTTACCACAGTAATTGTAATGCCTGCAGCCTCATCTGGTAGTCCACCTGGTATTTGCAGGGATACCGTACCGGCAAATTGAGTAGTAACCGGGCCAGTTGCCTCACCCGTATTTAATCCCACTATGCCGATTAACTCAGGAGCATCCCCTAGTGGAACATTGATAGAATTTGCGAAACTTGCATTTTGTGACGTTCTCGCATCAAGTAATACTGTCATGGTTTCACCTCCTTTTTTATTGCGTTTTATTAAAAGACAAAAAAGCCCTTGCCCTCCTCGCAAACCTTCCTCTTACATCTCTCTTACACTCCCTCTATTCCATTCTATGTATTTCTGTAAGAAAGGTTTGTACAAGTTTCCTTGCTATTTTATAAAAAGAGTCTATTAAATGAGAGTGGTTCAAGAAGGAAGCAGTAGGACTTTAATCTATCAGAATCATATAGGTGAACTAAGTAAAAACGTCCAAGGCACAAACCCTGGACGTTTCTGTTTACGAAGCATCAATCAACATTTAACTAGAATAATCATATACTGCAGCATTAAAACTTTCCGGTCCTACACGATTGAGGAAGCCCTCTGTCCCTATTACACTGGTCTGGACAAACATCGTATAAATTAATAAATCGTCAGGATCCGCCACTTCATAATCAGAACCTTCAAACGAAATAACCGTGATAGGCTCTTCTGTTGCAGCACCCACTAAGTTCACGCTTTCCGTTGCCGAATAAACAAGCGTTCCAGTTGGATCTGCCCCTCTGTAAACATTGATGGTAATTCCAAAAGTTCCTTGGTCCCCAGGTCTTCCTTGAATGGATACAGTTCCTCCAAATTGTGTGGTAACGGCTCCAGAAGCCCCGATGGTGTTTAATCCGACAATACCAGTTAACACTGGAGCATCTGTCAGGGGGATACTAATTGAATTCTCGAAACTGGCATTTTGTGACGTACGCGCATCAAGTAATACAGTCATCGTATCACCTCCTTCCAAGATAATTGGATTTTCCAACTCTTTTTAGTATCATCCAATCCACATACAAATGGTGCATTTGATGGACAAACTCTATTTCTTCTGTCATTTCGTTTTTAAATTTTCTGGTCCCCATGCTTTATGCGAAACTTGCATTTTATGACGTCCTGCATTAAGTATAATAGTCATGTTTTCCCTTTATTTCATTCTATGCATTTTCGAAAAAAGAGATTGGACAAGTTTTCTTCTTATAAGGAAATAGATATTGATAACGGTCCACGTTTCACGCAAAAAAGAGCGCAGGCCATGAATGGTTCATGGTCTACACTCTTTATTTGAGAGTAATTCTATTAATACAAATTCAATTCATTCCGATAACCCGTGAAAAGCTCATGAAACTTGATGGTGCTCCCAACCTGAAGAATCTTCTGCAAAAATGATCCCAAGCTCATGATGATCCCCTTCATACAAGGCTCCTTGAGTAAAACGATTTTCCCCGTTTGTTCCCATAACCTCAAGCTTACAATAGGCTCCATTCTTTTGAAGCGCTTCATAGAAGGCTCGTTCCGTATCCACTTCCACCCCGTTCACCTTCAGTACGATTTCTCCCACTTCCAATGTAAGTTTCTTGGCAGGGGAACCTGGGATAATCCCGAGGATCATGAGCCCATTAGGCTGCCTCTTAAAGAAGTATGGCTTAGAATCCTCCGAACTTCGGTAGCGATATGCAATCCATGACCTTCCAAGTATACCGATAACGGCTGCAGCTATCGAAAACATGGGAGCCCAGAATCCGGTTATGGCTAAGGTCAACGTAAATGCACCTAGCCAGAACACTCGAGAACCCGTATGCTTGATTGCAACTTCAGGCAGAGTACTCTTCACCAGTTGCTGAAAACCAAGAAGGAACGGCACGCAAAGAAGAGAATACGATTCTGTTCCTACCGTAAACACCGGCCACCATTCAAATGGGAGAGTGAACGCCCCCGTTGGAATCAGCACAAACATCGGTACAATCCATAACTTTTTCCCGAGATGGGCACCTACCTTCAGTCCACGTGCACTCTTTAATAACCGTGGTGAAGTATGCTTCCAGCCATTCAATCGAATCAGGCTTCCTTCAATCATCGTTAACACACCAAGGAGAACGACAATGGAACTCAGTAGCCCCAAATTCAAGTTGTCAATATACGGATTCCCAAGGGGGAGGTCCCATTGAAAATAGTCCAATACAACTAAGATGAAGTATGAAAACCCAACCGTCATGGTCGCCGACATCAGCTGATAACGACTTGTTAGCGCAAATAGAATGGATATCACTCCTATGAGAATGATTCCTGCGAAAGGAATCACAACCCCCGCCCCAACCGTGACGACAGAAAACAGTAATCCAAGCGCAATGCCGTAAGAAAATAAAACACGCATATCATGATAGCCATCCAGCAATCTCGTATTAAAATCCCTACGTTCTCTCTTAACACGATAATAGCCTGTCATGATTGCGAAAAGAACAGACACATATAATACAGGATGAAGAAATAACTTCCCAAATCCTTTCAAAATCTCAAGCAACCAAAGCTCAATCAATGATCCTTCACCACCTTTTGCAAAAAAAATGCATTATCTACTATTTTATCAAAAGACTCCCCTAAAACCTATCGCTATTTTATTGGATTGTTTTACGATACAGCTTCATTTCCGACAGCATTCCTCACATTTTCCCGGGAAATGATGTCGGAAGAAAGCAAAATAAGAGGGAATATAGGATTATACTTTTCATAGCTAGAGGCACATTTAGTAAAGGCTGTTCGTTTATTTCTACAATTTCAAAAGCTCTAAAGTTCACTAAAACAGCCAAAAATAAATAGAAAAGGAACAAGCCCGTATGACTCATTCCTTTTCCACATACCGCTATTTAAAACTCGCCTCTACAAAATCCGGATTCTTTTCCCATTTTTTACTTAGTACAAATAATACCGCTTTCCCTGCTAAACTATCGGCCTTATAATATTTGTACTCCATCACTTCATTTCCTCCAAACCCCTTCTTAAAATCAGTAATATTCTTCATGGCTTCATCTCTATCATCAAATGATAATCCGACAAAATCATATGTTTTATATTGCTTTCCTTTGAAGTAAAGAATATCGTTCCAGTGGAGAAATCGATTAGCCCTCCCAATTCGATTCCGCTCTGTATTGTTTCCAAATTCAAACCTACCTGAGCACGAATGTATCATGCTTGCCTTCCCATTTGTCAGGGAATAGGCATGAGAAGCTAATTTCCGCCCATCATCATCCAGTACTTTTGTCAGGACAATCATCCCTGCTTCACGAAGTGACTGCAGCTTACTTTGACTACAAGGTGGAATGTTCTTCTCTTTGGCGAACGGGATGAAAAACTGTACGAATTCCTCGATATTTTTAGTGGAAGGTTGATCTATGATTGTGACGGTAAAGGGTTCTTTAAACGCTTTATTAATCTGATAGCGTGTGGTCCGGTTCATTCCTTTAAATAACTCTTCTTCTGATTGCTCAAGGTCCAGATGAAGGGTTTTGAATCTTTTGAGCATATGATATTTTTCTTTGATATTGTCCTTAGGTAGTTGAGAGACTATCGTGATATCGGTCTTTTTTCGAGCACAATCATTATCACTTGTCCCGTAAAAATCAGTTATATCTAACATCCATTTTCTCCAATAAATCGGCTTCATCACAGATCCCCCTATTTTGATTGAATTCCATTTGCAACTCTTTCATATTCATGCTTCTCATTCCATACTCTTCCTTTAGCTGCAAGAATGCTTCCAAGATTCTATTCAGAAATTCTATATTTTCACGTAAATTCGCATTGAAATTATGCGGGTGCCACCATAGATGATAGACTTCTCCGTTTTTCGCCGCATATGTCAGGTCATTCAATATTCTCTTTAAACGCAAGGATTCCATCTTTTTCAACTTTGGACAGACCGGCCTTAAAAAGCGACTGGACGGAATGTTTAAGGGCATGGTTTCCTCATTTTCTTGGAGGGTGTACGTATTGTGACCTGTCAGATTGATATATGAATCCAGAAAGCGGATAGCTCGCTTGATATACCTCTTGTTCTCACCGGTTTTGAGATCGTATATCCACGATTTTTCGGTTCCTCTGTAGGAAGTGATACCTTTTCTTTTACATAATTGGACATATTCCCTATGGATTTGGTTTCGTGGGAATACAATACTTCTAGGTTCATACCGTACCTTCTTCATGACTTCAAAGGCTTTACTCAGGTCATCATCAAATTCTTCAAGCGTTTGTCCTGCCTCTAAACAATAATAATGGGAAAAGGTGTGTGTCCCAATCTCCTGATTTTCGGACTTTGCAATCTCTTGGATCAAGGAAGGAGAAAAATGAAAATCACGATGACCTTTTTCATTTTTTATCGAATTGAGATAGTGATAGGGCGAGAGCTGTGCATCACGGTAACTAGGTACTTTCCCAGGGAAGTCCTTCCTCAACTCTTTGAAATTGTTGTAAAACATAAAGCCTACAACTGCCCAGGTGGCATGGATGTTAGACTGTTCGAAGCATTCCAATATCGATTTCACGACATGATCTGCATTTTCTTCAGACTGATCTTTATATGTTGTAAAGGAAAGTTGATCCTGCATTCCCCAATAAAGCTCAAAATCTAGCGAAATCACTAGAGTTCCAGGTTGTTTCTTATTAAATGGAGTGACTTTTTTCCCAACTAGCTTCATGGCTCCTCCTCATATTCATTTGAATTTCTTCCATCGATTCCTGAAGACCTTGTTCTAATGAGTATTGTGGAATCCATCCTAATTGCTCCCTGGCTCGGCCATTATTCAGGTTGCTATGTTCAATATCACCGTCACGGGCATTCATAAATTGAATGGATAAAGGTTTCTCGCTAACCTTAGAGATGGATTGAATGAGTTGATTAATGGTTAGTTGTGTTTGTGAACCGATATTCAAAATTGCATTATCTCCATTTCCAATGGCTTGAACACAGGCGTCAGCCACATCCTTCACATAGATAAAATCACGGGTTTGGTTCCCATCCCCGAAGACTTGAATCGGTTTGCTCCCTGCAGCATTTGACAAGAAAATCGAGACGACCCCCGCTTCTCCTTCTGCCGTCTGCCTCGGTCCATACACATTGGAAAACCGCAGGATCGTAAATGGCAGTTGCTTCGATTGGTGGTACATTTGAATATAATTTTCAGATGTCATTTTGGATAAACCATATGAAGAGGTTGGCACAAGTCTGTGATCTTCTCTAATCGGAAGTGTCTCAGGAGTTCCATAGACTGCAGCTGAAGAAGCGAAAATGAATTTTTTTATCTGATATTTTGCACTGAGGTGAAGAAGATTGATCGTTCCGATAATATTCACTTTGCCATCTTCTTGTGGATTTTTCATGGAGTAGGAAACAGATATTTGTGCAGCTAAGTGAATCACGACATCGGGCTTTTCGTTAATAAATACCGTTTCAATCTCCGGACTGGTAATATCCACCCGGTAGAATGTCACCTCATCTGGTACATTGTCTTCTTTACCAGTAATAAGAGTGTCCACTATGATGACCTCATGTCCTTTTTCTTGAAGACGTTTCGTGACATGATAGCCAATAAATCCTCCGCCGCCAGTTACCAATACCTTCATGGTTACACCTCTCTCTTGTTATTTGAAAGCACAAACCTTCTATTTTCAAAGTGTTTCTCCAATACGTCATTGTACATTTTGACGGTTTGATCTCTCATGTGTTCAAATGTGAAATGCTCCTCATATTGTTTTCTACTCATCTGACCCATCTTTTCCATGAGCTGCCTTTCTTGGATCAATTTCTTCAACCTTTGTGATAAACGGTCGGAATCATCAGATGGTATGAGAAAGCCATTATGACCATCTTCGACCAATTCATTTATTCCCCCGACATCAGATGCAACTATCGGCAAACCGCTTCTCATCCCCTCTATGATACTGATGGGAAGCCCTTCATGCTTGGAGGTTAAAACAAAAATATGGGAACCGGCTAATAGCTCTGGGATATTTCGACTTTTCCCAAGGAAGTGGACCCGATCTGCAATCGGGCTTCTTTCTACCCTATCCTTTAAGGTTGTTAATAAAGGTCCGTCCCCCACAAGATTCAGCTCCCAAGGCAGGTCCTTGATGTTTTCTAATGCACGGAGCAGTTGCAGGTGATCTTTCGGAAATGCGAATCTAGCTACCATGATGATTTTCGGGGTCGATCCCCAAGGTTTACTGGTAAGAGGCATTGGAATATCCGGGACACTATTATGGATCGTTCTCATTTTTGATTCGGGCATCACTTTGTGCTTGAGAGCTAATTGGTAGTCGTAGCGGGAAACGGTGATGACCCCCATGGATATCTTCCCGGCAACCCTTTCAAGCATTCGATAAACAGTACCTTTCCTTTCCGGTACTCCTTCTGAAAACGCCCAACCATGAGCTGTAAATAGAGTCGGCACATTGCAAATCTTCCCTGCAATCCTTCCCAGCATCCCGGCTTTTGACGAATGTGTAGCCATAATATCCGGCTTTAATTTCCTCAGCCACCTGCAAAGCTCGTTCAACGCACGTCCGTCTTGAACTGGATGGATCTTCAATTGGAGATGACTCAATTCCACGCATCTGACCCCATGCTCTTGAAGCTCATCTGTTACCGGCCCACTACCCATAGAAAGTACAATCACTTCATGACCGGCTTCTTTCAGACTCAACGAAAGATCTAAAACATGAACCTGGGCTCCACCTACATCATCCATCCTTGTAATGAACTGGATAATCTTCATACACTACCCTTCCTTTCTATAAGACCCGTTTCTACCAAGCACCATGGTAAGGCAAGAAGGAGCCAGAAATGTCGCCAGTGCAAGGTATCAATGAAGAAACTATTGAAAAGTAAGCCAATGATGGAGGCAAGTATGACCACAAATAATCCCTGATGCATTCCTTGGAGGTTTCTCATATTCCGGAAGCACCTCGATATACTTAATCCAACAAATACGATAAATGAAATGATGCCAAGAAACCCATTTTCAGTGAAAATTCTCACATATAAACTATGCGTCGAATGATTGAACAACATTTCCGACTGGCCGGATCCCACTCCTAATGGGTAAGCAATTGCGGTTTCTAACGATTCCTTTTGTTTATCAAATCGGGTATTATCATACTCCTGATATCCGAAGCGTTCCTGAAACAGGTCAACCAAATCTGAAGATGCCGTTACAAAGAATAAAATTGGAAGAAAGGAGAACAAGAGAAGAATCACTATCCCGATACGCTTGTTCATGCTCCCTTTAAAGAAAACGAAATAGACAAAAAGGGCGATAACAAGATGTCCCCAGGCAGCACGGGAAAAACTGAGTGAGACACCTAATGTCAGTACGATGAAACTAACGAACATCATAGCCTTAACCTTACCTGTGCTCCGGCCCGTTTCGATCTTTAATAAAAGGAAAAGAGCTGCTGGTATGAGATAAGGACCGAAGACATTCGGATCTTTAAACAACGAATTGATTCGGCCTTCCCACATAAATAAATCCGAAAACGGGAAAAGATTGAAGAAAGAACCGATGCCGATTAAGGCGGCTATCATTGCCGCAATGACATATCCATTAAAAATGGTCTCGATCGCTTTTTCTTTATACATATAAACGACGCTCCCTATACCCACCCATGTCAATACAAGGTAAAAGGTGATGACACTGTAGTTGAGACCATGTACAGGGTCCTTAGCAAAATAGAGAGAGAACAAATTACACGTAATCAATACCACAAGCAGCAGTAAGGGAGCTGGGAATGCTAATGTAAAAGGAATAAGCTTCTTCATCGTAAAAAAGATAAATACCAGCAGCAGCACATCATACGGTGAAGGTTCAACTAAAACGATTGAACTGACCGCTAATGTGACATATAAAAAAGGCATCAGCCATCCTGGTGGGGAGTCATTTAGCTTCACTAGCTTCAACTCCTATTTCACATTCAAACTCATTCTGTACCTCTTTCTTCTTGCTCATGGCATACCAAGCTAGAAATGCGAGGCCAACGTATCCCAATGAACCAAAAATACTTAAACAAAGAAGGGTATGAAAGGATGAAAAGTGAGAATTTGTTGAGATCCAGACAGCGGCGAGAAGCAGGATAAACCGCATGCATTCTCCAAGAAAATGTAACCGCTGAGCTTCAAAGATAAAGAAATTCGCCGTAATCGGCCCAACCACCATCTGAAAGAAAAACAGGATGGCCAGTGCTTGAATGTACGTCCCCGATTCTGCCCAGCCCTTCCCAAACACATGTCCAAATGTCCACGGTGCTACAAGTACGATGAAAAAGATGACCAGAAAACTCACTCCTGACAGCTTCCACACCATTTTCCAGAAAAGGGCGTTCAATGGCGTTGTGGTTGAACGGATTTGTTTTGTTGCGCTGGCAAAATACACTTGCTTCACCGAAAATCCGATTAACGCATCCGGAATCGAAAGCACCCGTTGTCCAAGCATATATAATCCTGCCGCTTTCGAACCAAAGGAAGCCGCAATGAAGAATACCGGAAGATGACCACTAGCGACACTTAATATGGAAGACCAGCTTGAGATAAGAGGGAAATACTTATACCGATTGGCCAAGGTCTTCATTTTCCTCACACTGATCTTGTTTAATCTTGTCCGAATCGATTTCCAAGAAAGCCTGAGGACTGTACTACTTCCTACCATTCTCCCCGTTACTTCTCCTGCCACCAATCCAACTGGCCCGACATGCAAAAGACCTAAACCGACTTGCGAGAATACCTGACTCATATTCATAAACACCTTTCCCCGAGCCATGAAAGGATAGGCTTCCTTACGGATTAGCCAGGCATTCAATACTTGAAAGATACCGAATCCGAATAGGCTTATCGGTAAAAGCCATAAATACTCTTCCAAATGGGGAATGTTCACGATGGAGGCGATGGAATGACCGAACACCCAAACGCCCATCAATGTCAGAATGCTCATTCCAAGGACTATGGAAAGCGAAAGACTTAATAGATTTAGAGCATCGTCCTCTTCTTTTGGCAATGGAATAGCCGATTCATACAAGAGCGATGCCATGACTGAAGTCGTGTATAGGATCGAAACATAGATGGAGTACCCTCCAAATTCTTCAGGTGTGTACAGTCTTGTCAACAATGGCGTCGTTAACACAATGACAATGAGTGAAAAGGCTGTGCCCGAAACAAGTATGGAGACATTTCGAAAGAAGTTACCCTTCATCATGAGTGTTTTTAGTTGCGTTATTAATTTCATCTCCTTGTACCACCTTACTCACAGTTAACTACGTAGAAATGACGTTCACCCTCACATAAACCCAATCAGTCTCTGTTTTTTTCTCATCTTCTCAGGTTGAAAGCTTGTGAAATCCATGCCATTGGCGATATAAATGGCATTGGCCCGAAAATAATTTGTATACATGGCAGAGAATTCATGCTGAATCACTTTATAGCTTTCAGCCAATGTAAAGGCCCTGGAATGCTGATTGTGGGCGTCGGAGGCCACAACGTGTACATGATTGTATTTTATAAGTTCGTAAGCAAACTTTTGAATACTCTTTCCAAACTTACCTAAGATACTGCCTGCGTTCACTTGAAAGAGTGCGCCTTTTTGAAATAGGGAGAAGAGCAGCTCCGGTTTTTTCCTCAATTCTTCATTCCGTTCAACATGGGCAATGATCGGTACGTATCCCACTAATTGAAGCTTATAGAGAATAAGCTCCGTATAGGAGGGAAAGTGGCTATCGGGAAGTTCAATCAGAACATACTTATTGGTTTCATTCAGCGTTAACAGAACCGAGTCCAGTTTCTGCAGATCTTCCGCCACTTCCCCGTACAAATGAATTTCCATTCCTGGAAGAATGGTAACGGGAATGTTCTGGTGCTGTAATTCCCGATTAAGTTCCATAACTTGATGGATGATCCGATTCGCTCTATTAAAATGGATTCCATTCCCCCGGTGGGGAGTTGCGATAACGTGGGTAATACCAGCGTCAGCTGCTTGTCCCGCCATTGAAATGGACTCCTCAAGCGTCTTGGGTCCATCATCGACACCATGTAAAATGTGGTTGTGAATATCAACAATCACACCGATTCCTCCTTTATTTAATTTAAAATTGCTATTTTCGTAAAACTTTGGAGCTTTTTGATAGGGTGTCGTGATTTCCGCTGCAGGTGCTCGCTTTCCTCGGGGCGTGAGTTGAGCCTCCTCGGGCTAAAGCCCTGCGGGGTCTCAACTTTCCCGCTATTCCCGCAGGAGTCGAGCACCTTCCGCTACAATCAACAAAGTATGTTTCCTTTAAATTATTTAAAAGATTAGACAACATTGTTCAAAGTGTGCAACGGTCATATTTAGATTGAATAGCTAAATTACTGTTTTTTCTTTTGTCATGATGAAGCTCTACATTTTCAATCAATCTTTATCCATCACATTCACCAGCTGAACTATGGCTTTATCCCTTTAAATCAACAATCTTTGCGAAAACAGCTTTTTTCTTTAATGTTTTCTTGCCACTTCAAAACTCTGTCACGCAACCTCATTGTCAGTGCCTTGGCAACTCCCCGGTTAGGAACCAACAATTATTTTGAAAAGAGCGTTATTAATAGTAGTACTGTACCTTCTTTGAGTGAGCGATTTCATTTAGTACGATACCAAGGATTTCAGTTTGTACCTGCTGAAGCTGTTGAATTCCATCGGTGACTTCATCCCGTTTTGATCTTTGGGCATTGACTACAAATAAACATCCATCCACTTTGTTAGCTAAACTAAGGGAATCGGAGACCACCATTGGCGGGCTGTCGATAATGATGTAGTCATATTCTTTCTTCAGTTCCTGTACTAATTGGTCCATCTTCTTAGATGAAAGGAGCTCTGAAGGGTTTGGGGGAATGATCCCGGCTACGATGACCGATAGATTGGGTATATGAGTACTGGATATAATTTCATTCATTGTAGAGTAACCTTCTAAATAAGACGTAACCCCTCTTCTACTGCTGACACCAAAGATGAATTGCCCGTCCGGTCTCCTTAAATCACAATCAATGTACACTGTTTTCTTATTGTCCAAAGCCATGACGATTGCTAGGTTTGCACTGGTCAACGATTTCCCTTCATTCGGGTGCTTACTTGTGACCATTAACGAATAAGGTCCATTCGCCTTTGTCTTATATTGAACGATTGTTCTTAGTGAGCGATAGGCTTCTGCAAGTGGGGAATGAACCTCTCCTTCTTTTAATAAATTGTGGGAAAAATTAGATTCTGCCTTTTTCGGCTTCTTGATATGAGGAATACCGCTTAATACAGGGAGCGCTAAGGCATCCTCAACTTCATGGATCGATATTAACTTCATATCAAAGTGTTTCCTATAGAGAACCCATGTAGCAGACAAAATAAACCCAATGACCATTGACAGAAGGATGTTTACCGTTTTATTGGGACGCACTGGCTTTTCACTTGGATTAGCAGATGATAATACATGGACATTGTCTACATCCATGACCGTTTTCACTTCTTGTTTAAAAGTAGCAGCCACCTCATTAGCCGTATCTGCAGCCTCTTTGGGATCAAGGCTTTCTACAATGATGGTGAGGATTTGAGAATTTTCATTGGTGAGGACTCTGGTTTGTTTCATTAATTCTTCTTTACTCATACCGTTTTCAAGCTTATCAAGAACCTTGTCCATAATTCGATCACTCTTGATCATAATGCTGTATGTTTCGATTAATCGTATGTTGATTTCCACTTCGCTTAGTGACAAATTTTCACCGTTTTCTTTCACAACCGTTCCATTGACGAGCAAATCCGTCTTGGATTCATACACAGGAGAGAGCAAGAACAACGTGATGAGGGTCCCTAAGATCGTCGTGAATAAAGTGGTGAGGATAATGAACTTCGAGCCATTTTTGAGCTCTTTTATCAAAGCTTGATAATTAAATGATTGCTCCACTCCTACACTCCTTTCCACCCCTGTTTGTTCTTTAATAAGAACCCTTACGCCGCAAAACGATAAAGAATGTCTTCAAAAGGATCTTGAAGTCCAATCCAATAGATTGATTATAAACATAATACAAATCGAAGTTTATTTTCTGACCGTGGGTGATGTCAGATCGCCCATTTATTTGGGCAAATCCCGTCATTCCAGGCTTCACAACTAATCGCTGTGCCTGGTGACTATCATAAAAGTGGGTGATACGGGGCACTTCCGGTCTCGGTCCTACGATACTCATCTCACCCTTTAACACATTAATAAGCTGAGGGAGTTCATCCAAACTCGTTTTACGGAGTATCTTACCCAAGGGGGTTATATTCGGATTACTTCCTCCTTTAAATACGAAGTCATCCGGTACTTTGTCCTGCCAATGATACATCACTTCTTTTGATTCCCTCATCGTTCTAAACTTATAGATGGTAAACGGGGTATGGTTAACGCCAGAACGGATTTGTTTAAACAGAATCGGGCGACCGTCGAAAATGAAAATAAGTATAGATATGATCAGTAAGAATGGGCTTAATAGCATGATAGAAATGAAGCTGATGACGATATCCAATACCCTTTTAGTACTCACCTTCTCGATTTGGTGATTAATCGACTTATGCTCGAAGGAGATACCCGCTTCTTTTATTTTATTCTGTTCTATCACGATTCCTCACCTCCTTCAAAGTACATATTATATAGGACTATAATAGTCTACTATATTTAGGAGAGGGACTATCTATTCATTATTTTTCAGTTACCCAAATAGCCCTTCACCTCCTACTAGTTATTTAGGACTCAATATTGGTAAATTAAGTTATATTATTCGACACCCCTACCCAATACCCCTCCTTTTTCCCTAATAAACTAAAAAAAAGAGAAAGATTCAGAAATATTAGAACCTTTCTCCTTTCAAAACTATTCTATAGCAGGTTTCGCAGTACGTTCTATATACTCCAATGCGGCCTGGAGCTGTAGATCATTCTTATCATTCTGCACCGCTTCGAATATTTCCTCCTGCAACCTCTCTGCCGTTGTTGAATCGATAATACCTGTAACATCTAGGCTTTCCTGAAGTTGAAAATCCTTAACAGCTTTAACGGTCTTCTTACTAAAATATCCGTCTACCCGGTCAGGATTGAAGCCAAGTCCTTGCAGCATCTCCTGAGCACTTTTCACCTGTTCATTATTTGTCCCCTCCTCCAGTGATTTTTCCACTTGCAGAGGATGGGCATAGAAATAAGCTGGTTGTCTGACAGGGATATCCGGTTTGATTCCTTTTTTATGAATCCAATTGCCATTCGGCGTCAGCCATTTGAACATCGTTAATTTAATATTACTTCCGTCACCCATAGGCACGGCTTGCTGCACGGTCCCTTTCCCAAAGCTCTTCGTCCCGATCAGTGGATACCCTTCAGCCTCTTTCAATGCTCCCGCCAGAATTTCAGAAGCGGACGCACTTCCTTCATCGATGAGAACGACGACAGGGTACGCTTTTCTTTCTTTACTATTAGAGAAGGATTTTAACACCTCTCCGCTTCGTTCCTGAATTTGGACATAAGGCTTTTTCTCCGTTACGAACTGTTTGAGGATTTCACTTACACTGGAGAGAAGTCCTCCTGGATTTCCCCTCACATCAAGAACCAATCCTTCCACCTGTTTCTTCTCAAGTTCATCCAACTGCTTTTTAAAATCGAGAGCCGTATTTTCTGAGAAGGTAGTAATTTGGATGTATCCCGTCTTCTTTCCGTTTACTTCCTTCACATCTGAAATCACCGTTTCAACCGGGATATCGTCCCTTTTCACAGACAATTCAATCGGATCCTTCAATCCTTCTCTCGTAATGTCTAATTTCACTTCTGTTCCTTTCTTGCCCCTGATCTTCAACGTTGCTTCGTATAGATCAAGACCTTCGATGCTATTCCCATTTACCTTGATGATGCGGTCATTCGGTCTCAGCCCCGCCTTTTCTGCAGGCGAATTTTTGAAAGGGGCCACGATGATTAATTTACCATCCATGATCGTAACTTCCGCCCCAATCCCTTCAAAAGACGAATCCAATGCGTCATTGAATTGAGAGGCGGTTTCTGCATTCATGTATACCGAGTAAGGATCATCAAGGGTCTTCAGCATCCCCTGAATGGCTCCTTCTACAAGTTGCCCCTTATCTACATCCTGAAAGAACTTGTCACTGATCAGATCATATGCCACTTCCACTTTGTGAAGCTTGTCATTGAGGTCCCCTTTTCCATCAAACTGAGCAAGCTCGTCCCCTGATTTACCGGTCCACTCCAAGCCGCCATACATCCCTCCGGCACCGATCAGCATACTAATGATAATTGTGATGATGAGCTTTCTGCCCGTCCACTCCATATATTCCCCTCCAGCTTGTTGTGAGTCTATTGTATAGATGGAGAGCGTGGTTACCCCGCTACTCGATCTCCAACGAAAAAAGACACCACACAAAAACGCGCTAAGGCGGTGCGATGTCTTTGCTTATCTCACTATATGCCAGAGGGGGACGAGTTATGATAAGAGGGTTTTTATTTTATACTTGTAAACACTTTTGGGACATGTTGGTTTTTAAGATGGGAGGCGATGATCCCTCCCCACTTTTCAAACTCCACAAGAAATCCGTCATGACCAAATGCTGTTGAGATAAAGTAGTATTCTCCTTTAGGTGCACGATTAGTGAATTCCTGTAAGTAATCAGGAGAGTAAATTAAATCGCCCTCATAGCTAATTGAAATCAGCTCGCATAAATAGGATTGTGCTACTTTTTCTATATTCCCCCTCCCCCTGCCAATATCATGTGTGTTCATGGCTTTAAGGAGGGTAAGATAGCTGTTGGGATCAAACCGTTTCCCAAGCTTCTTCCCTTGATAATCAAGATAGCTTTCAACATGATATCGATCATTTGTTTGTTCCCGCTGAAAACGTTGATCGAATAACTCCTGTGTCCGGTACGTGACCATCCCGACCATTCTGGCAATCTCTAAGCCTTTAATGCTGGCCCCTTTTGGATAGTGCCCCTTTTGAAAATCGGGGTCCCCTTCAATTGCCGTGATGCCGATGTGGTTAAACGCAAGGCCATAGTCATTTAAAGCAGGCGTCACGGCGAGGGCGAACACTTTATTGATATAGTCAGGATAAAGGGCACCCCACTCTAATGCCTGCATCCCGCCCAATGAACCTCCAATGACCGCTTCAATATGGTCGACGGAAAGCTGTTGGAGCGCTTCATATTGAGCGTGAACCATGTCTCTTATCGTAACGCTTGGGAAATCGGGACCGTACCGTGCTCCAGTGTCGGGATTGATGGCTGTCGATCCCGTACTTCCTTCGCAGCCACCTAGCACATTAAATGAAAGCACATTATAATGGTTCGTATCAATATAGGAACCCGGTCCAATCAGTCCATCCCACCAGCCCTTGTCCTCGCTTGTTCCCTTTACAATATGGGTGCCGGTGAGGGCGTGGCAAACCAGGATGGCCGGACCTTCTTTGCACCCTGTTCGTTCATAAGACAAATGTACGTTTTGTAACGTGGTGCCTGACTCTAATGCGAGGGATGGGATGGTAATGGAGCTTACTTCGTACGACGCCTCCATTCCTCCACCTCCTTTTTTTGGTGTTTTGTCGGGGGATTATGATTGTTCCTATTCCCCCGCCGGTAACTGCACTGTTTTTCACTTGTATCGTTTGGGGATCTCCCCTGACTTCCACCTCTTATACAGGTGATGTTTGCAAAGCCACTTCGATTGCGTGATCCAGGTCCTTAATCAAATCTTTGGCCGATTCCAATCCCACTGAAAGCCTCACCAAATCTTCTGTAACGCCAGTCGCTCGAATTTCCTGATCGTTTAATTGCTGATGAGTCGTGGACGCCGGATGGATGATCAGTGATTTCGCATCCCCTACATTGGCAACGTGAGACCAAAGGGCGATATTGTCGACCACTTTACGACCGGAATCCCTTCCACCTTTTATACCAAAGACGACGATGGAACCCGCTCCGTTTTTCAAATATTTTTGAGCAAGTTGATGGGAGGGGTGCTGAGGCAGTCCCGGATAGGAAACCCATGCAACACCATGATGCTGATCCAAGTGCTCAGCAATTTTCAACGCATTCTCTGTATGACGTTCGATACGAAGATGGAGAGTTTCCAACCCTTGCAACAATAGAAATGCGTTTTGAGGACTTAAGCATGCCCCTAAATCACGAAGCAGCTGCACTCTTAATTTTGTAATAAAAGCGGCCTCCCCGATATCCTGTGCGTAACGAAGTCCATTATAGCTCCGGTCCTCCTCGGTGAACCCAGGGAATTTCTCATGATTCCAATCGAACTTCCCTCCGTCAATCACGACTCCTCCAATGGCCGTTCCATGTCCTCCAATCCATTTAGTGGCAGAATGGATGACAATATCCGCTCCCCACTCGATCGGCTTACACACATACGGCGTGGCAAATGTATTATCGATGATCAGAGGGATGTGATGGTCATGAGCCACTCTCGCTACAGCCTCGATATCAAGTACATGCAGGCTCGGATTACCAATGGTTTCAGCGAACACCGCTTTCGTTTTAGAAGTGATTGCTTTGCGGAAATTTTCAGGATCGGTCGGATCGACGAAATGAACCTTGATCCCGTATTTCGGTAGAGTAGTAGAAAATAGATTGTACGTTCCACCGTAAAGATTGGTAGCAGCCACAATCTCGTCACCCGCTTCTGCAATATTCAGGATGGAAAGAGAAATCGCAGCCATTCCCGATGCAACACCAAGAGCTCCGATCCCTCCTTCTAATAGAGCAAGGCGCTTCTCTAACACGTCGACTGTCGGATTCATGATCCGGGTGTAAATGTTCCCTGGCTCTTCTAAGGCAAATAATTTCGCGGCGTGATCGCTATTGTCAAACACATAGGACGTTGTTTGATAAATCGGCACCGCTCTTGAACCTGTGGACGGGTCTGGCTCTTGGCCACCATGAAGTAGTAATGTGTCGAAATCGAATGATTTTGTCATTGGGAATTCCTCCTGTAATGGTTTTGGGATTTGTGTAGATGTTTGACTGTTGAATTTCAACCGAAATTCTCCTGCTGCACTAGGAAACTGCAAAACGATGAAGAAAGTATTTCTAAGAAGAGAAGAAGAGGATAAAATAAAAAACCCTCTTCCTAAGAAGAGGGTCTAATTGAATAGGGTCCTCCTCTTATCTTTCAGGCAAATCGCCTGCAGGAATTAGCACCTTTTCATGTGACGCGTTCTGCGCACATGAAGGTTGCCGGGTTTCATCGGGCCTAGTCCCTCCACCTCTCTGGATAAGAGCATGTAGTTGTCAATGTGTTAAATCTTGCGTTGAAATGAATTATAAAGGGTAACCGAGCTCAACGTCAAGGGTATTTTTAGAATTTTTTCATTATTTACTTTTTAATCGATTCTACAACAGCTGAGTTAAATTGAGCGACGATGTCCTCTCCGTCCTCAATCCCTAAGGAGATGCGCACCACGTGAGTATTGATGCCAAGTTTTTCTTGAGCTTCTTTAGGTAAGGCACGATGAGACGTTCCCAGTGGGTACGAAACTGTTGTTTCCACACCGGCCAGTGACGGGATGATTTTGATCCAACCTAAGGATTTAAAGAATGTGCTCATATCACAGGTGTTTTCGAGCTCAATGGTCACAATCGCCCCGTTGCCTTTTTTCGATAAGTCTGTTGGATAATAGACTTTCTTTATATACTCATTGCTTCGAAGTTCGTTGGCGAGGGTTCCGGCGTTTTGCGCTTGGGTTCCTATTCTAAGTGCCAGCGTTTTCGCTCCTCTGCAAGTTAACCACGCTTCAAAAGGACTTAAGTTTGAACCAATGTTGACGACTTTTTCTCTCGCTTTTTGTACCAGCTCTTCTGTCCCGACCACAACTCCTGCGGTGATATCACTGTGTCCACCGATATATTTCGTGGCGCTGTGCGCGACCAGGTCCACACCCTCTAAAAATGGCTGACGGAGAAATGGAGTTGCAAACGTATTGTCGATCATCGTTTTCAGATTGTGTTTCTCAGCAAGCTTAACCATTTCTGGTAGATTCTCAACTCGCATAAACGGGTTTGTGACCGTTTCACTATAGAGAAGTTTAGTTTGTGGTGTAAGTGCAGCTTCGATTTCTTCTGTACGCGTAAAATCCACAAAAGAAGTCGAAATCCCGAATGACTTCAGCTCTTCTTTCAACATATGAAACGTTCCGCCGTATAAATCCTCGGCGGCAATGATATGATCCCCTGAACGGACAACGGCGAGGATCCCAACAAGGATCGCTGACAAGCCAGACGAGGTTGCAACACCCGCTGGCGCTCCTTCCAGTTCTGCTACCATCTTGCCTAATTCATCTGTGTTGGGGTTTCCGGTTCTCGTGTAGAGATAAGGGGATTTCCCTTCATAAAAACCCTCCAGCTCCTCTAGAGAGCTAAACGAGAAAGCAGACGTCTGATAGATCGGCGTCGTCTTACTGCGAATTTCCTCTGTGACCTGTAACTGACTATGTACGACCTTCGTTGTGAACTTCATCCCAGTCATCCTTCCTGAATCTATGTATTTTTAAAAGTGTATCATATTCAGAAGATTGCGAGGAGTGGGATGCTTCGGATCCTTGAAAAAAACCTGCTGCCAATGGGCAACAGGTTCATTTTATACTTTCTCCAAACAAGCAATCAAACGATTTTCAATATCCAACGCTGACTTCTTCAATTCATCGTTATCCACCATCTCGATCAGCTTGCTTGGTTTTGCCATGCCGATCTTGGTAGTTCCTTCTTCTGTGTATACAGCCACTTTACAAGGCAGAAAGTAGCTAACGAGCATGCTTTGCTCCAACACTTTTTTGGCTTCGTGAGGGTTGCACACCTCTAACACGACTACTTCTTCGTTAAAATCAAGACCCTTATCCTGCAGCTTCTCTGCAAGGTCAAGATTCCACAACACACCAAAGCTTTCCTCTTTCAGGGAAGCTTCAACTGCTTCGACTGCTTCCTTCACGCTTTTTGACACTTCCTTTGTGTAATGAAACATGTTTACATCTCCTCCTGTTACAAATATACCTCGTAGAGTATATAATCAAACATCCTGATGGGAGGTCCGTCCCTCCCATTATTCCATTCCCTCCACCATTTTACCCATCATTTCTTCATTCATGGGACCGATGATTTTGTGCTGGATGGTGCCGGTTGTGTCGATCATGTAGGTGGTTGGGATCGTGATTGCCCTATACCTGTCTCCGATTTCCCCTTTTTCGTCCATTAGAATGGGGAAGGTGAGTTCGTAGCCTTCGACAAATTGCTGGACGGCCTTTTTCCCATCATCCATAGAAGTTAAATTGACGGCGAGGATTTCGACATTTTCTTTCTCAGCACGTGTTTCATAGTATTTCTGCATATGGGGCATTTCCGCTTTACATGGCGGACACCAGGTCGCCCAGAAATTCAGAATCACCTTCTTGCCCTTCAAGTCCGATAGTTTTACGCTCTTTCCATCGAGGGTCGACAACTGAAACTCAGGAGCACGATCCCCCTTCGAGAGCCCCTGCTTCGCATTAGAAAGATCCATGGATTCATTGGCTAACTCCGCAGCTTCTTCCCTCGCCTTCTTTTCCTGCTGATCCTGAATAAAGTTCACTAAGAAAATACCAATCAGTAGGGCCACGATAGCCAAAGCAAAATTCCGTTTATTCACTATATTTCCTCCTTACATATAAAAGAAAGGTGATGCATATCATCACAAAGAGATACACCCAGATGACGGTTGTATATTCGAATCCCCCATTGAAGGACCGGAAAAATAGTTGCAACATTTTCAGTTGCATAACATCGTACAATACGTTATCACTACATAAATAAAACCGAATGCAGACCTTATCCAGCATTCGGTTTTTAACACTTATGCTGCCTTAATACCTTCTAGGATCAGCATGAAATATTTAACTGTATCTCCATTTCGTCGTGTAATAATGTCAATGTCATCCAGAATCCTGCTCACCTCTTCCACACCTAAACAATCAATAAGCATGTCACTAATATCTTCTGCCGTATATTCCCCTATGTAAGTATACTTTAAGGCAGTACGATTTCTTCTGCAGAAACTTCTTAATCTTCTTTTTATATCTGTTATTTCCAACATCATCATCCTTCATACAGATTCAAATCATACTATCCCGAACGTCGAGATAAAAATAACCCACCAAAAGAGGCAGGCTAAATGATACTAAAAACATTCGAATTAGTCGTCATCGCGTCCATTGTTTTCGGTAACCCGGCGATCTTTATTTTTAGTGAAATAGAAGACCCGTAGCTTTGCGTCCTAACTTTTCAATTAGTTTGCCATTTTCGAAATGTTGCATGAGTATAAGTGTCATTATACTAGAAAAAAAAGAAGATGAAAACATTATTCCGTAAGAAGCTGATTTTCAATTATTGATTCACGAAAAAATCCCGCTCCTATCAAGGAGCGGGATTTATAAGATTAAAAGTTAATATATTGACGTGGATTCACAGCATTTGAATGGGATGCATTCCAAGAACCTGCGTGAAGTTCAAAGTGTAAATGCTGTCCAAAAGAATAACCTGTGTTACCCATATATCCGATTTGGTCACCTTTGTTCACTGCTTGTCCCTGACTTACTAATGAAGAAGACATATGAGCATAGACAGTCGTGAACGTTTTACCATTAATAGAGTGAGTAATATATACTACATTTCCGTAGCTTGAGCTATATTGGCTCTTAATAACATATCCATCTGCAGCTGCTGAGATTGGAACACTTCCGCGTGCTGCAATATCCGTACCATAGTGGAAACGTTGTTTGCCGTTTAACGTATCCCACCCGAAGTTGGTTGTAATCGCTCCATGAGCTGGCGCTGTCCATGCACCGGAGCTTACAGGTGCAACAGATGCTACTGGAGCTGATGAAGAACTACCGCTATTACTACTGCTTGAGCTTGATGTCGCTTGTTGTTGTGCCGCTGCACGTTTTGCTGCTTCAGCTTCAGCTTGACGCTTACGCTCAATCTCACGTTGGCGGGCAAGCTCTTCTAAACGTGCTTGTTCAGCCTGGATTTCACCTTCAAGTTGGTGCTCCATTTTAGAAAGATCATCTGACTCATGCTCAAGATCTGCTTTTTCCACTTTCAACGAAGCTTGTTGAGCTTCTAACTGCTTGAATAATTCTGCCTTTTTAGCTTTTTGACTATCAAGGTCTTGTTTCAATGATTCAAGATTTGATTTAGAAGACTCTAAATCTGCTAGCTTTTTCTCTACTTCTGCTTGTTTCTTCTCTAGTTCAGCTTGATCACGCTTTTGCTCGTCCATGATTTTTTTATCTGCACTAACAATCGTGTTTACTGCTGTTACACGGTTGATGAAGTCACCGAAGCTGTCCGCACCAAGAAGGACATCAAGGTAATTTGCTGAGCCGCCTTTTTCCTGGATAGCACGAGCACGTTCTTTTAATAATTCATTACGTTCTTCAATCTTTTGCTTAAGAACTTCGATATCTTCTTTAAGTTTATTGATTTCTGTCGTTGTTTCATCAATCTCTTTTGTTTTTTCTTGGATCTTTGTTTCTGTATCTTTTAATTTTGTACTGATTTCAGCAATCTGTGTTTCAATATCTTTTTGTTTACTAATGGTTTGATCAATTTGTGATTTTTTCTCATCAATCTTGCCGTTGATTTCCTCTTTTTTAGATGAGATGTCGTCCTGCTGTTTCTTTAAGTCCTCTACAGAGGAGTTAGCGTTAGCAGTTGTAGCTAACGTTGGTAGACTTCCGATTGTTAATGCTGCTGCAATAGATAATGATATAAAATACTTCTTGTTCAAGCGGCATGCTCCTTTCAGCTTCTATCAACCTATCAAATTTTACACTTTTAAGAACTTACGAACGGACATAAAGCTTCCCCATGCCCCGATCAAGCAACCCATTAATAAAATTAATCCGTTTACTTGATAGATAAAAGGGGTAAAATCTAATATCTGAATAAAATGGTTTTGTAGTTTTGGTTTAATAAATTCATAAGCATAGTAGTAACCTGTTGTGACAAGAGCGATCGGGATAATAGAACCTAAAATTCCCAGCCATAATCCTTCTAATATGAATGGCCAGCGTACAAACCAGTTGGTTGCACCCACGAGTTTCATTATCTCGATTTCCCTTCTTCTTGCGACAATGGTGATCTTAATTGTATTTGAGATAAGGAACATCGCTGTAAACAATAGACCGATGATTAATACAAGTCCAACGTTTCGGCTCATTTCCAGCACATTAAACAATTTTTCAATCTTCGCTTCACCGTACAAGGCTTCATTTACACCTTCATACTTACTAATCACACCAGCGATCTTTCCTGTATCACGAGGATTTTCCGCTTTTACGATAAACACATCGTATAATGGATTATCCTGTTCAAATAATCTGAAATCGTCTCCCAAATCCTTTACCAGGTTTTGAAGTTCTGCTTCTTTGGAAGAATAATTGACGGATTCGACTCCGCTGATTTTATGAATCTTCTTATCTATTTCATCAATTTGAGACTGCTTAGTACCGATTTCAAGTAATACCCGGACTTCAACGTCTTTCTCAATATCGGTTGCCACTTTGTTCATGTTTAACATTAAAACGATAAACACACCAACAAGTAGTAATGTTACGGTAACGGCACTCACTGAGGCGAACGTCATCCAGCCGTTCCGTCCGATGCTTTTAAGGCTTTCTCTTAGATGTCGACCATACGTCCTAGCTTTCATAACCGTAATCACCTCGCTGTTCGTCACGAACAATTCGGCCATTCTCAATGGCAATTACCCGATGCTTGATAGTATTTACGATTTCCCGGTTATGCGTTGCCATGATCACCGTTGTTCCACGGTTGCTGATGTCTTCTAGGATGTTCATGATATCCCAAGATGTTTCAGGATCCAAGTTTCCTGTAGGCTCATCTGCGATCACAAGCTTTGGCGTATTCACTATGGAACGTGCAATCGATACACGCTGCTGTTCTCCGCCTGACAGTTCATTCGGAAGCATTCTTGCTTTATGCTTCAGTCCTACCAGATCAAGAACTTCCATGACCCTCTTCTTTATTTGCTTTGGATGCTCTTCTATTACTTCAAGTGCGAAGGCGATATTTTCATAGATTGTCAGCGATGGTAGCAGCTTGAAATCCTGAAATACAACCCCAACGTTTCTTCTTAAATATGGGACTCTGCTATTTTTCATTTTTGCCAGATTAATACCGTTAACAACGATATCGCCTTTTGTAGGACGTTCTTCACGGTACATCATTTTAATAAAAGTAGATTTTCCGGCGCCACTTGGACCCACAACATAAACAAACTCGCCTTGCTTAATGTGGACGTTAAAGCCATTGGCAGCCATTACACCATTGCTGTACTGCTTGTAAACGTCTTTCATTTCTATCATTTTCAAATCACCTAATTTGTATTATGTAGTTACCCTCTTGGCTGTTATCGACATATGTACACGGTACGTAACCAAAGTCGTCTTCACCACCATTAGACAAAAAATGGTGAAAAACCTCGAATTACGCTTCCGAAAACAATTATAACATCACTTCTTACGAATTTAAGGAAAAAAATTATTACATTTTTATTTCAAAACATGAAAAAATGTGAAATTATTACCTGTTTTACTGTCGATTATACCTATTATCCGCTTCAAATATAGGTATTTAAACCCATCAACTGGTCTTAGTATCAAGTAATAAATATTGATTCTATTTCACAAGAAAACACTATTGTTATGCTATTCTGATTAAGTTACTAGGTTATAATTGGAGCGTGGTAATGTGAGGACGAGCTTTGAGAGGTCTTTGTAATATACACTTAAAGAAGAGACCATATTATAGTGTGGATAAATAAAAAAAGAAGAAGAATCCCATTTTGGACTCCCCTTCTGCACAACTTCTTATTTCTTATTCGATAACCATTCCGCAACTGCGTCTGCTTCTTCACCTTTAATGAGTCCAGGAGGCATTTGTCCTTTTCCATTTTTAATGGTTTCACGAATTTGTTTCTTGCTTAGCTCGGCACCGATATTTTTAAGAGCCGGCCCCATACCACCTTCGAGGTTTCCACCATGACAGCTGGTGCACTTATTGTTTACTATTTTTTCAGGGTCTACTCCGCCAGAGCTTGTCTCTGTGCTGTCGCCACCGTCTCCACCACAGGCTGCAAGTACCAATGAAGCGCCAAAAATAACACCAAGTAGCTTTTTCTTCATTTATTATCCCCCTATAAAACATATTTTTCAGAGTCGCGGATTTGTTGTGAGGTCCGTCCCTCTCTTACATAATTATACTAAGTTTAAACCCGTTTGAAACCTTCACCTAATACTTCTGAAGCGTCCATGGTGACTACAAATGCAGAAGGGTCAATGGTTTTGACCAGTTGTTTCAGTTTTGTGAATTCTGTTTGATCTACGACACACATAATGATCGGTCGCTCATCATCCGTATACCCGCCGTATGCAGATAGTTTTGTCACACCCCGATCGATTTTATTCAGTATTCCTTCACGAACCTCTTCTTGTCGATTGGTAATGATCAGCGCCATTTTCGATCTACTTATGCCTACCTGAACCAAATCGATGGTCTTGCTTGTCACATATAATCCGATGAGAGCGTATAATCCCCGTTCGATATCATACACAATGGCTGCGGAAAGAACAATCATACCGTCAATCATCGCAACACATGTACCGAGGGAAAATCCTGTGAACTTATTGACGATCTGCGCTGCAAGGTCCGTCCCTCCTGTAGATGCCTTACCGCGGAATACGATTCCTAACCCAAGCCCGACACCGATCCCCCCAAACAAAGCACCAAGCAGGGGATCTTCTGTCCATGGCTTCCAATCTTCCGTCAAGAATACCACAAGTGGTAAAAATACCGTACCAATAGCAGTTTTCACCCCAAATTGAAGCCCCAGGAAGATCAAACCTGCAATGAACAATGGGATATTAAAGGCCCATTGCACATATGCCGGTCTCCAATCAAAAAGACCATTCAGTATGGTGGATATACCGCTCACGCCACCTGAAGCTACTTCGTTCGGAAGTAAAAATACATTAAACGCAATGGCCACAATCGTTGACCCAAACACAACAAACAAATACTCTAACAACTTCTCTTTCCGCGGATTAAATACCTGCTCACGACGTCTTTCCTTCAAACCCATCCAGTACGACCCCTTTACCCTATGTATTTATAGTATGAGTCCAAACCTTTCCTTTGATGCAACTGAGGGACGGACCTCTGAATCGGTCCGTTTTCTTAACTAAAAATGCACTCAATGGAGGTATGACACATCAATTCTTTATTAAATGATTCTGCACATTTGGTACAGTGATCGGAAACAATAAAAGAATGTCACCTTCTCAAATACCCTCTGCATCAACCTTTGAGAGTATAGCATGGGTGCATAAAGGTGTAAATAACACTTCAATAACGTATTAAAGCATTAATAGGTTAGGGTGTTGGGGTGATGAGTCTGTTGGAGGGACGGACCTCGGTATGGGCTGGACAAGAAGTCTTCATGGAGTTAGTTGCTACAGGGTAAATGAGGATAGAAGTCAGTAGTCCCAATGCTTTGACAGGTATGCATGTTTCAATCTGCTATAAATTACACTAAATATATATAGAAAGAACTCGTTAAATTTGAGGTCCGTCCCTCAAAAAATCCCACTCCAGTTTGTGGAGTGGGATTTTGAGTATTGTTGGTTTATTTGATTTTGGAACGAAGGTAGGCGTTGATGAATGGATCTATGTCTCCGTCCATGACGCCTTGCACGTTACCTGATTCTGTGTTGGTTCTGTGGTCTTTGACCATGGAATATGGATGGAAGACGTAGGAACGGATTTGGCTTCCCCATCCGATTTCCTTTTGCTCTCCACGAATTTCAGCAAGCTCTTGTTCTTGTTCTTCAATTCGCTTCTGGTAGAGCTTCGCTTTCAGCATTTTCATGGCTGACTCACGGTTTTTGATTTGAGAGCGTTCAGATTGACAGGTTACCACGACATTGGTCGGTAAATGTGTGATCCGAACAGCTGAGTCGGTTGTATTGATATGCTGACCACCGGCTCCGCTTGCACGGTACGTATCAACTTTCAGATCTTCTGTACGAATATCAATTTCGATTTCTTCATTGAACTCAGGCATCACTTCGCAAGACACGAAGGAAGTATGACGACGGCCGGAGGAATCGAATGGAGAAATACGAACAAGACGATGAACACCTTTTTCGGCTTTTAAGTACCCGTACGCATTGTGTCCTTTTATACCTAAAGTCACACTCTTGATTCCAGCTTCATCTCCAGCAAGATAGTCAAGGGTTTCAACTTTAAATCCTCTTTTTTCAGCCCAACGCGTGTACATACGCAGCAGCATAGAACCCCAGTCCTGTGACTCGGTTCCACCTGCACCTGGGTGAAGTTCCAGGATTGCATTGTTTTTGTCATGTTCTTCACTTAATAGAAGTTGAAGCTCGTAATCATTCAAGCGTTTGACCAGATCACCAAGCTCATCTTCAAGATCCTGTTGAAGTTCTTCGTCCGGTTCTTCTTTTACAAGTTCAAGAGTTAATTCCAGGTTTTCTTGGGATTCAAGCATTGATTTGTAATCATTGACAAGTTCCTTCAAACCGTTTCCTTCATTAATTAAGCCTTGAGCTTTTTGCTGGTCGTCCCAGAAGTCTGGTTGAACCATGATTTCATCAAGTTCCTGGATTCTGGCCTCTTTGTTTTCTAAGTCAAAGAGACCCCCTGAAGTCCGCTAATGTCTTAGCTGATTTTTCTAACTCTGCTCTGATTTCTGATAGTTCCATGTGTGGTCACCTCTATAGTTATTTGGGTTGTTCAAATTTTTTTATTGGGATCATACCTGAAAGAGGATGGTTGGAGTTTCTATTAGACAGTAGTAGTTGATTTGCGCTCCAGGTGCTCGCTTTCCGCAGGGCGGGCGGTGATTCTCCTCGGCTGCGCCCCTGTGTGGTCTCACCTGTCCCGCTTTTCCCGCAGGAGTCTTGCACCTTACGCTCCAATCAACTGTGCCTTTTAACAAGGCCTTCTTACAAGATCACCCACTATTAATACCATCTATTTCAGCTACCTTAAAAACGGAAAAGTACCTGGGACTAATTTTAGCAAAATAAGTCCCAGGTATCATCTCATTTCTTTTATTTATCCAGTTATGCCGTGGCAGTGTTTGTATTTTTTGCCGCTTCCGCATGGACATGGGTCGTTGCGGCCGACGTCTTCTTGCTTGCGCATTGGTTGTTTCTTGGCTTTTTCTCCTTCTTCTTTCGGGTTCACCGCTTGGCCTTTGGCTACTTCCTGGCGTTCAAGGTTATTACGAATTTCAGCTTTCATGACGTATTTAGCTGCATCTTCTTCAATCGACAGAACCATGCTTTCGAACATGGCGAATCCTTCATGCTGGTATTCACGTAAAGGATCGTTTTGACCGTATGCGCGAAGATGGATACCTTGTCGCAATTGATCCATAGCATCGATATGGTCGATCCACTTCGTATCAACAGCGCGAAGAAGAATGACTTTTTCAAACTCACGCATTTGTTCAGGTGTCAGCTGCTCTTCTTTTTCATTATAGCGATGCTGTACATCTTCAAAGATTAGATCTAGCATTTCATCTGCTTCTTTTCCACGAAGATCATCGACCGTTACATCGTTTTCCGGTAGAAGATTGGCATTGATGTAATCAATGATGCCTTGAAGGTTCCAGTTTTCCATCTCTTCTTCTGAAGTATGGGCTGCTACCTGACGCTCGATAGTCGATTTGATCATGCCTTCAACGATTTCACGAAGGTTTTCAGAGTCGATGACTTCATTACGCTGTTTATAGATGATTTCACGTTGTTGACGTAAGACATCATCGTATTGAAGAAGCTGTTTACGAGCGTCGAAGTTGTTACCTTCCACTCGTTTCTGAGCTGACTCTACCGCGCGGCTGACCATTTTACTTTGAATCGGCTGAGAATCGTCCATTCCAAGGCGTTCCATCATGCTCTTCATATTGTCAGAGCCGAACCTGCGCATCAATTCATCCTCCATTGAAAGATAGAACTGAGTTACACCTGGATCCCCTTGACGTCCGGAACGTCCACGGAGCTGATTATCGATACGGCGTGACTCGTGACGCTCTGTACCAATAACGGCAAGACCGCCAAGATCGATGACGCCTTCACCAAGCTTGATATCCGTACCACGACCGGCCATATTCGTCGCAATCGTTACAGCACCTGGTTGACCTGCTTCTAAAATGATGTCCGCTTCACGTCCATGGTTTTTTGCATTCAAGACATTATGGCGTACGCCTTTTTTCGTCAGAAGCTTAGAGATAAGCTCTGATGTTTCAACGGCAACCGTACCGACAAGTACAGGCTGACCTTTTTCATATCGTTCTTTAATATCGTTCACCACAGCGTTGAATTTCCCTTCAATGGAAGCGTAAATTAAATCGGCACGGTCATCACGGACGATCGGTTTATTCGTCGGGATAACCACAACATTCATATTGTAAATATTACGGAACTCTTCTTCTTCCGTTTTCGCTGTACCGGTCATACCGGAAAGCTTTTCATACATACGGAAGTAGTTCTGGAACGTAATCGTCGCCATGGTCATGCTTTCGTTTTGAATTTCAAGACCTTCTTTTGCCTCGATCGATTGGTGAAGTCCGTCACTGTAACGACGACCTTTCATCAGACGACCTGTGAAGGAATCAACGATGATGATTTCACCTTCTTGAACCACGTAATCAACATCGCGATGCATACTAACATGCGCTTTCAATGCCTGATTGATGTGATGATTAAGGGTAACATGTGAAATATCAAACAGGTTTTCAATATGGAAGGCTCTCTCTACCTTGCTGATTCCGTCCTCCGTTAATTGAACTCCTTTTGTTTTTTCATCATATGTGTAGTCATCTTCTTTATTCAGTGTACGTACAACCGCATTCGCCTGGATATAGAGCTGAGGCGTACGCTGTGCGTTCCCTGATATGATAAGTGGTGTACGTGCTTCATCAATTAAGATGGAGTCAACTTCATCAATAACGGCAAAGTGAAGATCACGCTGGACCATTTGATCTTTGTAGAGCACCATATTGTCTCGTAGGTAGTCAAAACCGAATTCATTATTTGTACCATATGTGATATCCGCTTTGTAGGCTTCCCGTTTTTCATCTTTAGACATGGAGTTAAGGTTGAGTCCTACAGTTAATCCAAGGAAATTATATAATTTACCCATTTCCTCCGCATCACGACTTGCCAAATAATCATTGACAGTGATAACGTGAACGCCTTTTCCAGTGATCGCGTTCAAATAAACCGGCATTGTAGCCGTCAGGGTTTTCCCTTCACCGGTTTTCATTTCAGAGATATTCCCACCGTGCAGGGAAACACCACCCATGAGCTGAACGCGGTATGGGTATAAACCAAGGACGCGACGAGCTGCTTCTCGTACAACAGCAAATGCTTCAACCAGCATATCTTCCAGGTCTTCACCCTTTTGAAAACGCTCTTTGAAACGTTCTGTTCTTACCCGAATTTCGTCGTCCGTCAGACGCTCCATATCCGGAGCTATTTCTTCTATTTGATCAGCCAGTTTTTCCAGCCTCTTTAATTCTCTTTTATTCGCATCAAATACTTTATTTAATAGACCAAGCATGTATAAACGCTCCTTTATCTGTGTTTAAATGAGAGCCAAACGTCACTAGTATAACGAAAGAAAATGAAATTTGGATGAGAAATATGTGAAATCCATGTAAACGCACGGAATTCAGCTTCCAATCACTCTACATAAAAATTCGCTACAAAAGCCCAATATCCTCCCACCAAAACACGATATATTCCTTTCCAATCTTACCACTATCCCATATTGGTTACAACTGGAGGCTTTGGAGGAGGGATTTGTGGAGAGCTTGGTGGAGGGACGGACCTCCCAATTGCAGTCCATTCTAGAAAAGAATGCTTTCATATCAAGCTTTATTCCTTAATAGGTCATGAAAAGGGAGGTCCGTCCCTCAAAAAAAAGCCGTCTATGCAGACGACTTTTTGGTGTTGTGTAGATTGGGTTGTTAGGCTTTTGTTTTCTTGAGTAGTTCTTGAACGGTGTCCTGGTAGCTTTCCCAGATTTGTTTGCTTCGTCTTGAGATGCTGTTGGCAGAGACATCGAAGTGCTCGGCCAGTTCTTTTTGAACGTGGCGGATACTGATTTCGTCGATGTTTTTCGCCATGTCCACCATTGCTCCTGAGTAGATTTTCGGATTACGGATCGTCGGGCGTTCTGTGTAGAAGTATTTTTCCAATACGGCTACGAGCAGATCACTTTCTTTTTTGTCTTCCCCTTTTTCAGTCAGGAAGTTTTGAAGAGCGGTGATCGCTTCAACGTATTCAGGCGTCTTCCAGATTTCGATTCCTTCAGTTCCTGCTTCCGCTTTTTCAGCTGAATCTGCGACTGCTTCATCCGTTTCATTACTAGATGCTGTTGCTTTTCCAGCCTTTTTCTTCTCAGCACTATAAAGAACAAATCCGACGTCGGCTATTTCAAGGTACTGACCGGATAAGTATTCATGCAGATTTTCAAACTCACCTTGTTCAAAACGGATCTTCACTAATTCCATTGCGGCTTTCTCAATCGCAGGATAAATGAAGTATTGAGCAAATGGTAGATACTTCTCACCGTTCGGCAGTAGTAATCCTAAGAAGAAGCTATTCTCATCCAACTTACCGAATTTCTCCGTGACAACCAGCTTATCCTCCGTGATTGCTTCCTCAACACGTAGCGTATTGTCGTCAAGCTTCTCAACAGTACCAACCGTAACCCGCACATTCTTCCACGATTCCAATACTTCCTTTGTCTGAGGACGGGTTACCGTGCTCAGTTGCTTATCAACAAAACGGTCAATCAACCGAACGCCGTCAGCATCTTTTTGAGTCGCTCCGTACCAGCTGACAAACGCCATTTCATAAATATCAGGATCAGCCTGCATTAAATCCATCTTCGCTAAGTAGTGATGATAGGATTCTTCGATCTCAGTAGACTGGGCCGTAGCGATGAAATCATAAAGCTGTGCCTGAAGCACATCCAGCTCTTGAGTAACCAATGTATCTATATTCACTACATTTTCTTTTTCACAGCATTTCTTATATTTTTTCCCACTGCCACATGGGCATGGTTCATTTCTTCCGACTGTACTCATGTTTGTATTTACCTCCAAATTCTCGAGTCCCGTACACAAACATTCATTATATAACATTTCAAGCGTTCATTAAACTGTTTTAGAACAAGAAAAAAGAACCAATCGATTTCCGACTGGTTCTCCCCTTCTCTATTTCCCTTGATTTTTCATATAATCCAGCACGTCCAGATCAATATAATTCTCATCCTTCTCACGCATTTCAAAGTTCTCCGTATGGAGATAGTCTTTCAAATTTTGATAGAGCGATTGCTTCTCTTTCCCGTAGCCAAGACGGGCAAGTTCACGTTCCACCTCATCGTGAATTTCCCCCTCCAATAATACAACTCTACCAGCATCTGATTCTTTGAAGTATAACCGGTGGAGATGATAGATTCGCTTCAATTCCTTGATAGGAGAAGCGTGGTCGTCTACCCTCAGGTCAACATACCGATCGTTGAACCCGCCGTATCCACCTTTTTCTTTCACGACTAGAAGGGCTGCGGATTGCATACCACGAGAATCGCCACCTGCTTCCTGACCGGCATCAAGGGCCAGTAATAATCTCTCTGCAAGCGTTCCTGTTGCAGACTCAAAGGTTTCCGCCATCGCCTTCACCGTATTCTGATCTACTAAAATATTTCCTTGAGCAGCAAAGTGTTTTCCTGTTTGCCCACCAGCCCAGTCATAACAGCCTTCACCTGTAAATGTGGCTGAATTTCCACAAGCATCAATCAGCCCAACCTGGCGTAATGTATGCTCAGGATCATCTCTTACGATGATGTCCAGCGCCTCTTCAGCAGTCTTGCCTTCTTCCATCAATTGGAGTGCATGTGGCCCGTAGGAGGTGTTCGCATAAGACTGTGTCGCTACTGCTCCCGCTCCCGCTTTGGCAAAAGGTACAACCGATCCAACGCCGAGGAATTTGGATTGGACAGCAATCCCCCATTCTTTCTCTTCCGGGTCATAGCCTACAATGGAATACGTCATGGTGAAGTCCTCCTTTAAAGTAAAGCTTCAGGATTTAATCCTTTTAGTTCTTCTACTAGAAATAACCCATCTTTACGAATTAAGACTTCATCGAAATAAATTTGCCCGCCGCCATATCCCTGGCACTGGATGCAGACCATACCAGTGTACGTTGGAGCCGTTTTCGTTTTCTGCCAGTTCATAAGCGTTTCTCGAGGGTGTAGTGTAAGCTTCCCTTTTGTCTATCTTCAATCTTCTACTAAAAATGAGGAAAACCTCCTTTAAAAATCAAAAATCCTGCAGTCGAAGTGACCGCAGGATTTCTTGGTTTATCAGATTAGTTTGTTTCAATTAAGCCATACTTGCCGTCACGACGCTTATAAACAATGTTCGTTGCGTTTGTCTCTGCGTCTGTGAAGATGAAGAATGTGTGACCCAGCATATTCATTTGCAGGATCGCTTCTTCGCTGTCCATCGGTTTAAGATTGAACTGCTTCGTTCTTACTACTTCTGTATCGTCCTCGTCCTCCAGCTCAACGGCAGCTGCACCATTTGGAGAAACATGATTCAAGTCTTCCTGAGCCGCGAAGAACTCCTTCGGGCTTCCCTTTTCACGCATCTTACGGTTCACTCTGGTCTTATGTTTGCGAATTTGACGCTCCAATTTATCTACTATTAGATCAATGGCCGCATACATATCCGTGTTGCGTTCCTCTGCACGAAGCACTAAATGCGGCATTGGAATAGTCACTTCAGTTTTCGTATTTTTATCAGGATACACTTTTAAATTAACATGTACATTTGCATCAGGAGTTTCATTAAAGTAACGATCTAACTTTCCAATCTTCTTCTCCACGTGTTCGCGAATCGCTGGAGTTACCTCAATGTTCTCGCCTCGAATGTTGTAGTTCAACATGTAAACTCCTCCTTTTAAAAATAAAGCTATGTTTATATATTCTCTATTCCCTCAATTATTCCTTCTTAAACATTCTAAATTTTTTGTCAATTTTTCGTAAAGGTTGTAATGTGGTGTCGAAGTTGTTGGTGGGTGAGGGGTTGGAGAATAATAGAGTGAGGTGATTTAGGTTGGTATGTAAGATGGACCATTCACTCTATAGTATTATTTTCTCACTTTTTGTGGAGATTAAACGGTGGGAATTTGGAGGCTTGGGGAAGGAGGTTTTGGGTTTTGCCTGTTAAATATAGCTGGAGTTTTGTCAGTTTAATCTGGTACGTTTTTTGCCTGTTAATTATCGCAACAAGTTTGCCTGTTAAATAAACTAAGAATTTCAACTGTCAAACTTTCAATATTATTTAACAGGTAAATTCTAATGTGTATTCAACAGGTAAATCAAAACAAAAAAACACCTGCTGAAAAATCATTCAAATTCAGCAGGGCATTTCGTTTCATCACTAATTAAATTGCTTTAACCTAATTTCCACATAAAACTTATAATGATTTTTCGAACCACCATTCATAAATGAGAGGATCTTTTTTGTCTCAACATGTTTATTCGCTCTATTTGTAATAAAGGAACGATAACTCGACCATTGATAATTCTCTCCTTCAGTTGCAATACCAGCTCTTACAGGATTTAAGTGAATATAGCAACTTGTGTCTATCAGCTGCTTGTTATTCCGAATGATCACCGATTTATAACGTCCCTGAAAGAGATGTCCTTCAAATCCATTTCTCTTATTAAAATATCGCGCATACCGGTAGTGGATGTATTGAATAACCTTGCCTGGAGGATCATTGATGGTTTCTATCAGGAGGTGGACGTGGTTGGTCATGAGGCAATAGGAGTGAAGAATAAAGGGGAATTTTTCTTTTGCATTTTCTACAATCTCTAAATACTTAAGACGATCGTCTTTATTGCGAAAAATGGTATATCTCCGGTTTCCTCTTGCGGTAATATGATAAATGTACCCAGGAGACCATTCTCTTTTATTGGCCATGTTATCATCCTTTCTATTTTGGTCTTTCAATCTTCGACATATTTATGCCAAATTCCTGCTTATCGAGGAGTTTGTCTGTTGAAAACACTCTAAAATTTAACAGACGAATTTTTCTGTTCGTTTGCCTGTTAAAAACTCTCCAATAATCAACAGGCAATTAAACCAGTAAATTTAACAGGCAAACGAAAAAGACCTGTCCTCATAAAGAACAGATCCACTAAACATCCACATCCCGCCTCACAAAAATCCACCCAGCCACTCCACCGAACCCAACCAAATACACCACAATCACCCCAACCGAAAACCAAAACGTCATCCCATCAAACGGTGGACTTCCAAAGAAATACTGCTGCAAATCGGTATTTGCCAACAACAGATATTTCCCCCACTCCAAGCCCCGCTCGTTCATGAGGATCAAAAACGCCCCGGCAGAAAAGGTCAGAAAGATGGTGGCACCAATCGCAAACGAACTGCTTCTCGTCAAGACAGAAAAGGTAAAGGCGATTGAGCAAATCACAATCAATTCCAAAAACCTCAGCACATAAGCACCAGCCACAATAAAAAAGTTCACGTTCAGGTCAAAGAAACTATCATAAAACCAAAGTGAACCAAGTAGAGCAGAAAATATAAAATGGTATGCTGTTAAAATAATTGCAATAACTAAAACAGTTAGGTATTTGGATAGTAAAATCTTCATACGATTAACGGGTCGAATGAGCAGAAGTTTTATAGTGCCGCTTGAGAATTCACTTGAAACAATATCCCCTGCAATAATCATACAGAAGACTTGAATGACAACCAGGAGGTTAGAACTGATCCGCATATACTCCCAGAATGAAAATTGGATGCCGTCAAACAGCATATAGATAAAAAGCGATGCTATGGTATCGATGAGCACGATGATGCCCATGCAAATCCACATACGCGAGCGGGAGGTTTTTTTTATGAGTTCATTGGTGATTAAATTCATCATGTTTCTTTATCCATTTCGAACGTGATTGATTAGTCTCTTTGGAGCCACAATCAAATAACCCTCACGAATCAATCCTTCAATGGTTTGCCAACCGACTTCCTCTATCTCTACCAGCACCCATCCATGTCTTCCTATGTATGGTGCTTTGATATAGCCTGACTGTTCGAGCAGGATTTCCTGAGTAGCAGGGAGCGTTTTAATCGATAAGGTCTCTCCTATTATGACAAATGGTTTGTCCTTCACACGGAAAGAAATGTGTCCGAATCCGTCAATATGCTCATGAACCTCCGGGTAGCTTAGGGAGAATCTTCTAATCTCATCTATTACACTAGTTTTCATACCGGCTTCCTCCAGCATTTTTCTATTATTATAGCATGAGAGGATTTGGAAAAGAAAAAAGCCTCGGAGATTCGAGGCTTAATGTGTCAGATAAGGATTTAGTTCGATTTCAATCGTTGTTTTCCATGCAGAAAAAGCTGGCGACAGTTTTTCCTGGACGATACTTTGTCTGACTGCATTGTTGTCTAACTGTCCATCAAGTTTCAATGCTTGATTCGTCACTGTATCAAATTCAGTTATAACTTTCTGAATGTCTTCCCGTCCATCAAACATTTCTTTCAACAATGGATTGCTTTCTGAAATCTGTCCAATGGCCATGAAGACATCTGAAAGAACTGTGTCACCTTCTGTTTTACTTGAAGCAGTGAAGCTTGCTTCCACATACTTCAGTGCTTCTTCGATCGTGTCGAGCATTCCGACGTATTGGTTGACCAAGTCGTACTGTTTTTCGTCTAATTTCGTTGTCAAAGAATCACCTATTTCTTTTTATCGTAAAACATTCCATCATATTGCAGGGATTCGTATGGGTTGGAGTATTTTTGGACGGACGTTTTTTTCTTGGTTAAGCCGTTCATGTCCCGTTTGATTTCTGAACGTAATTGAGCTAATTGTCGATCAAGTTGCTGGTTCCAAGCAACCATCTGCTTGCCCAGTTGCTGCTCATCCTGAGTATAGGGTGGCTTGATGGCGCCGAGTACACTCTGTCTTTTTTCTAAAAGAGCTTCCACTTCCTCAATCGTGGTTTCCCTGTTTTCATCGTTCACTTGTTCCAATGCTTCTATCAGTTGTTTCGTGATGGTATAGCAAAGAAGGACCGAGCTCATTACGCCTGACCACCTTGACCGGCATGCTGCTTCTGGCGGTTCAGTTGAATTGCTTCTTTCCATGTATCACGGAAATCGGTGAGAAGTCCCTCGACTTCTTCTAAAATCGACACATCGCTCTTAATATTTGCTTCTGTTAGGCGACGAATGATGTAATCGTAAAGGGACATGAGATTTTGTGATACTTCAAGATCCGTGTTCAATGTCACCATCAATTCATTTACGATGGCTTGGGTTTTTTGGATATTGGTGTTCTTCAGTTCTATATTTTTTTCTTCAATCGCTTTTTTCGCGATATGGATAAATTTCAGGCTTCCGTTATAGAGCATAAGGGTCAGTTCACCTGGTGATGCGGTGTTGACCGAGTTGTTCTGGTATGCTGCATACGGGTTGTTGATGGCCATAGTGACACTCCTTTAGTTATGTTTAGCCGCCAAATTGGTTCATGAGGAACATGGACTGTTGATTCGAACGTTGAATCGCTTTTTCCATGGCAGTGAATTGGCGCCAGTAGCGGTCTTCGACTTGATTTAATCGGTCTTCAAAACGGTTCATTTGACTGTCCATATTGTTTAATAATCGACCCAAGGTATAGGTATTGTTAGTACTCGAAGCTTTTCCCGCTTTTTGCTCAATGCTGTCCATGGTAGTTTTTAACGTATCACGTAAGCGACGGGCGATTCCTTGTTCATTTGAAGTCGCACCATCTTTTGCAAAAATTTCATAGATTGCATTCGGATCCTTGGATATCGCTTCTTTCAGCTTGCTTTCATCAATAATCAACTTTCCACGATCGAGGTAGTTACTTGATGTTTTGATTCCGATTTGGGCTAATTGGTCAATGCCGGATGTTCCACCAGAGATTGGTGTGTACAAGTCGGTCCGCATTTTATTCAAACCTGAAGTTAGGACAGAATCATTGCGCAGCGTACCATTGCGTGACTTTTCTTCCCACAGTTCAATTTCCTTTTCTTCCATTGACTCTTTTTGTTCAGCAGTTAATGGCTGGAAATCACGGTATTTCTTTTCGTTTACTTCTCCGTTTACCTTTTCAATAAGCTTGTTGTATTCGTCGACGAATTTGACGATTTTTTCTAGGATTTTATCGGTGTCGGGTTTAGATGCGAACGTTACATTCGTATTGGACGCATTTTTAAGTGTTAATTCAAATCCATTAATGTTGAACGTGTTTGATGAACGCTCGGTAGCCATACCATTGTATGTAAACTTGGCATTTTCTCCGATTGAACCTCTAGTATTCGCCAGCGCAGTATCATTGTCTGCATCCAATTTCAAATGAGTAGTGAACAGTGCCCCTTGCAACTCAATTTCAGCACCGCTATCATTACTCCCCGTATTCTTACTCATAACAGACATTTGCTTAGTTTGTTGGTCATAGAACATCGTCACGCCTGTTTGAGCATTGATCTTGGAGATTAAACTGTCCAACGTTTCGTCTTCAGCATTAAACTTGATTTCTGTAAAATCAGCTGCCATCGTCCCATCCGCTTTAATCGCTTTGACCATAACACTTTGCTCACCAGTCAGACCAAAGGAATCACTCAACTTCTTTTTAGAATCAAATGCCCCACCATCCGACTGTGTAATAGGAGTGCTATACATCGTTGCAGCAGTGGCCAACTTCTCTACCTTGAGTGTTCCAGTGAAATCAGTGGTGGAGCTGATGTTTTTAACAGATACCTCATTCGGGTTTGAAACAGACACCGTTTTTTGGGTATACGTCCCCTGCTTCATTACCCCGTCAAAAATAAGATTACTAAAGTCAAACATCATCTTATTCATGTCACGGTAATCATCACGTTGCCACTCGAGGTATTGCTTCTTTTGTTCCAATTTATCTAAAGGAATTCGCTCTGCCTTCATTAAATCTTTTATGATTTGATCCGTGTCCATACCACTGGCAAGGCCACCAATTCGCATATCAGCCATATGTATCTCCTTCCATTAAACCTTCTTATCGACTATTAACCCAACAAATTCCGTCATCGCGGCATGCATATCAAGCATTTTCTTTGCTGGTATTTCTTTCACTATCTCCTGCGTACGATCATCCACAATCGTCACATAGTATTCTTGCAATTTATCATGAAATTCAAATTTGAGGTGTGTATTCGAAGTGGACATAAACTCATTCATCCCATGAACGACATCTTTCATCTTTTCTTTGGTGACAGGATCTTTCGTTGTGGTTTCTTCATGGTGTCGTTCCTGAGCTTGAATTTGTTTCACTTCTTCGCTTGTTTGGTTCTCTAATCTAGTAAATGATTGTATTCCTGGTACTCCGCCTGTCACTTTATCAATCATCTTTTGATCCTCCTGAGGGTTATATGGGTTATATCGGTGTTTGGTGGGGAAAGTTTAGTTGTTAGATTAGACTATTCAAATCTTAATCATAAAAAAAGAGACCCTATTGCTAGAGTCCCCCTTAGAAAAAATAAAATTAACGAAGAAGTTGTAAAACTCCTTGAGGCTGCTGGTTGGCTTGCGCTAGCATAGCTTGTGCAGCTTGAGAAAGAATAGAATTCTTCGTTTGGTTCATCATTTCTTTCGCCATCGTGCGAACATTTACTTTCATAAACGACCAGACTATATCTTCACCCTCTATAAATAGTAGGGGTTGGGCACTTCGGATTAACAATGCTGATGACCATTGTTTCACCTACGGATTTCATCACCATGAGCTTAGCTTTTAGATGGTCTATCCTAGTCGTTGAACCTTCTCCACTCTTTCAAGACAGGAGCTTGGCTGCTGATTGCCCAATCTCTTCTTTTGTTAAGCCCATCACGCTTGTCGTTTCCAACTACGTTGTGGCAAGAAAAGCTCTCAGGGGTTTCCAGCAATTCACCCAATTATGATCACCAGCCGTTACCAGCCAGGACGACTGTGCTTGTCACTGCTTAGGCAGCTAAAGCATAATCTACGTCACGGATACGAGATTCCGCAGCAGTTAGGTTTTCAGAAGATGTGTTTAAGTTGTTGATGGTGTGTTCTAAACGGTTTTGGTAAGAACCTAATTTAGAACGTTCAGTTGATACTTTTTGAATAGCTTGGTCAACAACCTTCATTGCTGTTTCAGCTTGGCTTTGAGTTCCTACTTGTAGATCTTTAACTCCTAAAGTAGAAGCTCTCATATCTTCAACTGAAAGATTAATTGTTTGGCCATTATTAGCGCCAATATGGAATGTTGATGAGCCATCATCGCGAACATCCTTAGCAGCCGTACCAACATCAAAATTAGATAGTGCATTAGATGCAGCTTCTTTACGTTCACCTGTAGATGATGTTACTTCAATTGACAACCCATTAATTTGAGCAGCTGTTCCATTTGATGCTGCAGTAATTGTCGTAACACCAGCAACTGTAGCAGCAGAAGCTACCGATGCATCACCTGCTATTGCACCATTAATATTTGATAATGCATCTGATGAAATATCAGTTACATTGAATGTTGCTGTTTTTTGAGTACCGTTAACAGACCAGGTTGCAGTTATTGTATCGCCGTTTGCAATTCCTACGTTGTTACCAGCTTTATCAACTAAGCTATCTAGAGTAGTTGCATCAGCCATAGCCGCCCCTAAATTACCTGTATTGGTAATTGTACCAGCAGTTGCAGTTTGAGCAGCACCCATTTTACCATTTAATAATTTCTTAGTGTTGAACTCTGTTTGATTACCAATTCGTTCAACTTCAGTGCCAAGTTGATTCATTTCATCTTGGATATTTTTTCTATCTTCAGTTGTATTCGTATCATTAGCAGATTGTACTGAAAGTTCTCTCATACGTTGAAGAATTGAATGAGTTTCGTTTAATGCACCTTCTGCTGTTTGTATCATAGAGATTGCATCTTGTGAATTCTTAGATGCTTGGTCTAGACCACGAATTTGTCCACGCATTTTTTCAGAGATTGCAAGACCCGCTGCATCATCCCCAGCTTTATTAATACGCATACCTGAAGATAACTTCTCCATAGATTTCCCTTGTGCAGTAGAAGCACTATTCAACTGACGATAAGTATTCAACGCCGCAATATTATGATTAATTCTCATAACAATAATTTCCTCCTTGAAAGTAAGCCCACATCCATGTGAACTATCTAGTTTTTAGTTTGCAACAAGTCACAAAGGTCGGCCGCCCTTCTCCTCATTGCTTACAATACTATTATCGGTAGCTTCGACTAGTGTTTAATAGTTTGAGAAAAATAATTAATCATTTTTTGGCAAAATGTTAAATAGGTTGTCGATTCCTTTCGAAGCTTCGGTGTTTTCTTCCTGGATAGAGAGGTAGACTTCTTTCCGATGGATATCTACGTTCTTCGGTGCATTTATCCCTAATTTCACCTGATCCCCTTTTACAGATATGACCGTTAACTCAATGTCACCCCCAATCTGAATGCTTTCTCCGGTTTTTCTTGTCAGTACTAACATCCCCTCACCCCTTCTTTCCTGCAGGCTGAGCAAAGATCAGGTGCTTGGTTTGATAGTCTGTGTTGTTTAAGATAACTTGTTTTCCTTTACGAGTTGCGAGATTAAGAATGATCGGTGCCTGCAAATTCGCGGTAGATTCATTAAGCACTTCACGTACGGTAAGAATAGAAAGCACCTGAACTTCTTTTTCAGAAGGATTATCCAGTAAATCCACACTAGTCTGATCCAATTCAAAATCATATTCCTTAAAGAACATAAATGGATCCGTTACGACAAATCCAAGCTGAGGCGTTTTCACCGATTGTAATATATGAAACCACTCATTTTCCGGAAGTGGCAATAATACAAATTGCTTCTCTTCCCCAAACCCGGGGATGCCGTGATCAAATGTTAGAATGTCCTCTGAGTTCACTACTATATTTCCATGATATTTCGTATCGATTTTCATCCGCTTCATTCCTTTATTCTATATTTCTTGTTCGTAGTTAATTCCCACATGCTTTAAATTGGCAAAATCAATTTGCAAGTCTGCATATCGTTTCAAACTGACATCCACTTGAGCAGGTGTATATTGTATAGTGGGTTTCTGGGGACGAGAGTTGTTTATCACTTTTTGTGGTTCAACGTTCACTTTGACGCTTCCGGGCTCGTAATTGATTTTGACACTGCCTGCTGATGGGATCCACCCTATATTAAAGTCATATATAGGAGATTCACTGTTTCGTTTAGCCTGAGCTGCAATCGCACCCCCACCATTCTCAATCATCATCAATTCATCCCCATCCTGAGCGACCCTGGCAAGTCCCGATAACCAGTCTTCATATCCTTGTTGGGAATATTCTTCTATCCTGCGGCGAACCGATTTCAAGTCCATATCTGCCCTGGCCTCGGTTTGGTCGATGGTCAGTTTGGAGGGTGTCCGTTCTATATCCATCTTCGCCTGAGGTTGCTGGATATCCAATTCTGCAGGTTGTTGTTCGATATCCATTCGCCCTGGAGTTGTCCTTATGCTTAGGGCTGCTGAAGTGGACTGCAATCTTATTTGTGGAACGTTCACACGTATTCACCTCCATATAAAAAGGGACTAGACCCCAAGGTGACAAAACACCTTAAAGGGTTAGTCCCCTTGCTTTTATCGTAGAAAATCCATTAATGTTGGCTGAATAATTCTTGCCCCAACGCCGAGTGCTGCACGATGGACGCTTTCTTGGGTTTTTAAATCCGTGATAACGCGTTCAATATCCGCATCCTCATTGTCTGAAAGAATGCGATTGGCAGTGACTTCTTGTTGAGCCAGTCTGTCGTCTACCATTTCAAGACGATTGTAACGTGCGCCCAGTTCAGAACGTTCTGCTGATAACGTGTTCATTACACTGTCCAGATTCTCAAGTTCGGTATCGAGAGCTGAATCATCTCCAGATTCAAACGCTTTTTGGATATTGTGCACTGTATCGAACAGCTTCTGATTAAAAACATTATTGGGATTAACATTTGCTTTTAAAGAAACTCCCTGTGAAACTTCAACCGGATAAGCATCTATGGACCCACTACCTAAATTATCAGCAACTTGAGGTGCACTTCCATCTGCGGGATTCCCATCCTTAATCGGAGAATTCCCAACGTCCGTCCCATGAAAAATGTATCTTCCCGCTACTTTTGTTTCAGAAACACTGACAAGATCATTTTTAATCTGTTCGATTTCCGTAGCAACAGCTTTACGATCTTCATCACTTAACGTTCCATTTTTCCCTTGAATCGTCAATTCCCGTACACGTTGCAGCCCTTGATTCGCTTGCTCGATTCCCGACTCCGAGTTTTCCATCCACAAATAAAGCTCCGACAGATTCCGCTTATACTGCTCAATCCCAGTCAGGTTCGAACGATAAAACATCCCTTTCATCGCAACAACCGGATCATCAGAAGGCTTTGTAATCTTCTTCCCTGTCGCCAACTGATCCTGCAACTGCCCCATTCGTCCATAGGAAGAACTTAGGTTTCTCATTGAGTTCGCCGTCAACATACTTTGAGTAACACGCATATTATTTCACCTACCTATCTTCCAACAGTACCCATACCGTTGATAATTTTATCAAGCATTTCATCCTGAAGTGTAATCATTCTGGCAGAGGCGTTGTAGGCGTGCTGGAATTTGATCATGTCGGTCATTTCTTCGTCGAGGGACACACCGCTTACGGACATGCGGCGTTCGTCCACGGCTCCTCTTAATACATTGGAGTTGCTTGCGAGTCGAACAGATTCTTGGGATTCTACTGCCATCTTTCCGATTACGGATTCAAAGTGCCCTTGGAACGAGGCTTCTTTTTCACCATAAGGCAACTTGGTTGTGGTGATGAAATCAGCTAACGCCAGAATATTGGATGCGTCTCCAAGAGTCGGATTATCGGCACCAGCTGTCGCGATTTTGTCCAAATTGCTCAGTTCGTCTGCAATTTGGATCCGTTGAGCGAAACCTTCTTTAGGAACACCATTCAAGTCTGATGAAGCATTCTTTGAATCTTGGAAGAACTTCGGTGTATCTGGAGTGAAGTTATCGGGATCAAAGTTTGGATCATTCATTTGTTCTGGCGTTACACCCTTTTGATGCTGTTCATTGAATGCTTTGGCAAATTCATACGCCATGCTGTCCAGTTCATCGAGCATGCTGATGTAGGAGCCTTCTGCTTCGCCGTCTGTATTTTTGAATCCGTATGTATCGACAAGGGCTCTCAGTTTTCCTTCGCCTTGTGATAAGAAGTCTTTTATATCGAGTGTTTGCTTTCCAATCGTAACGGAATCCACTGTATTTTGAGGTCCTTGATAGGTAAGTTTGAGCTCGTTCGCTCCACTTTTCCCTACTAAATTCATGGCAAAGTTGCCATCTTTCCCGACCAACTTCACGGTGACAGCACCTTCGGCAATCGGAGAAGATGCCCCGCCGTTGGATTGGTAGCTTGTTTGAATTGAAACATGTTGTGAAAGCTCATCGATTAACCGATCTCGTTCATCGTACAAGTCATTCGGAAGATACCCATGTGGTTCTACATCGGCGATTTGTTTATTGATGTTATCTATTTGTTTCGTCAGCGAGTTGATTTGTCTCTCACTTACTGACAACTCATTTTTCAAATCGTTCCGTACACTTGTTAAGGATGAAGACAAATAATTAAACGTTTCAGCAACGGCGATACCACGTTGACGTACAACGGAACGGGCACCTGAATTTGAAGGGTTAACCGCTAAATCCTGAAGCGACTGCCAGAACATATCCATCGTCTTGGACAAACCTGAATCAGACGGTTCATTCATGACTTCTTCCATCTTCTTCATCGCTTCCATTTTCGTCTCCCAGTATCCAAGCTTCTGGTTTTCTCCTCGATATTGCATATCCAGAAAAGAGTCACGGACACGTTGAATCGAACCGGCGTCGACTCCGGTTCCGATTTGGCCGGGGATTTGCGGACGGTTCATGGCGGGGGCAGGGAACGGTTCGGTCTGTTCAAAGTTGACCCGTTGACGGGTGTATCCAGGAGTATTCGCGTTGGAGATATTGTGGCCGGTCGTGTAAAGTGCGCCCTGTTGGGTATACATTCCTCGCTTTGCCGTTTCAAGGCCCATAAAAGTGGATCGCATGGTGTTGCCTCCGTTTCAATAATTGAGTGCTATGCTTTCGAATCAAACATGGATCGTCCGGTTGGTGATTTTTTTTCACCGTTTGGACGGGAGTAGGTTGATTGATCTGGTTCTGGTTGCATCATGGATAGATTCATATTCACGAATTGAAGAGATTGATAGACAAGCTTTTGATTCAGTTCGTTTCGTATTTTTAACTCTGATATGATGTCGACTAATTTTTGTTGCCAGTGAACCAGCGTTGCTTGGTCTTCAGGTGAACTGTGCTCGATGCACTGCGATATCGTTGGAGCATCGTTCAGCACAACCCCTCGTGATTGAAGATAGTGACTGGACTCACGTTGTCGATCTACTTCAACCGTATTGATCGCCGCCAAATGCTTTTGTTCACCCTTCAACACGCTATCCAGTTCGCTCATCTCACCTTGTTTAATCACATCTGTTTTATCAACAGAAAGGTCGAACAAACTTTTGTGCAGCTTATAAAGTTTTTCAAGAGTTGTGATCAATGGTGTAGCTGACATGTTTGCTCTCCCCTTTATTAAATTCCGTTATAAAAACTCTTTAATCCTTTCGCAATGGCTTTCGGATCGATCGTATAATTTCCGCTCTGCACCTGATCTTTTAAAGCTTCTACTCTTGCCTGGCGCTCTTTGCCTAGTTTTGACACTTCCTGCATTTCTTTTGCAGCAGAAGAGATTTCAATTTTATCGGATGCCTTTCTTTCTACGTTTCCGACTTGGTCCATTTTGTTAAGATTGCGCTTATAAGGATTAATGTTCTGATTGCCGATATTGTTAATCTTCATCATTTTTCCCTCGCTTTCATCACGTCCATTGTTTCTACCTAGTATATCGGATTAAAAGACGTTTTGTTTAGTGAAAGAGACTGGTTAGTTCTTCCTGATTTATTTTACTAGGTACTAGTTCTTATCTCTCATCGTGTAATAGGTTCTCTGACCGGATTCCTTGGCCTTGCTCTTCCAATCCTGCTCGGTTTCGAACTGTTTCAGATCATTTGCAAGTTCAGAAGAACAGTCACTGCAGATTCTCCCCGTCCCTATAATCTTCCCGCATTTATCACACGGATAACCCATATTCGGAAATTGTCTTGTCTGAATACGGCCTTTTTTCACCCATTTATATAGAAGTTCCTCGTCTACTCCCGTCACTTCTATGACCCGATTCATGGTTGCCGCACGGTTATCCCGTCTTTTCAAAAATTGGTAGACGGTTTCGTACATCGCTTCTTCTTCTCTATAGCAATTATCGCATACTTCGCGGAATTTATTTTGTATAAAAATCGCGTTGCAGCGTGGACAATTGATGATTTCTGACATGTTTGTTTCCTCCCGGTGTATCTTCTCTTACCCTTTATATCGGCAGGAATGGGGTTTGCTTTAACCCCTTGCAAGAGTTAAAGAGGATACCTGTTCAGCCCCCGCTTCCTTCAGTCGCTTTGCAGCCTGCCTCAACGTTGTCCCTGTCGTATAAATGTCGTCAAACAGGAGAATCGATTTACCCGAGAGATTCGAATCCGCAAGCAGAAACACCTGCTCCTGCCTAAGACGTTCCTTCCGTGTCTTCTTCGACTGCTTCTCCGAATGTGTTCGGGTGAGTATGTTTGAGGGACGGACCTCTGCTTCTTCTAGTAGAGCGGAAGATTGGTTGAACCCTCTTTCATAGAGGCGTTCATCACTAAGTGGGACTGGAATGATGAGGTCATACTCAATTTTGATGAGATAAGATTTTATCATATGGGAGAACCCTTTTCCTAACACATAGTCTCCACTATATTTGAATCTCGCCAGGTACTCTTTCAGAAAGGCATTATATTGATAAAAGGAATGGTTCTCGGTGAGAATACCTTTCCATTCAGAATCATTCTCCCACCGATAGCAATCCAGGCACACGTCACCATTAATGAAACCTTGAGCTAAATCGTCAAATGATCTGGAACAACCACCACAGCGCTTCCCTTCTATTTTTACGAGTTTTCCTTCACATACATTGCACAAAAACTGAGGTTCTCTATAAAATAACCCTTTCCACGTCATCACCTCAACCAGCTTTCTCTCGCAAAACAAACAGTTATCTCTCATGAAGTAACCCTCTTTTCCTTGCTTCTTTATTCATCTGATCAATATGAAGAAGGGCTTTGATCATCTCAGGGGTGCGGCCGTAGTGAAAAAAGACGATGTCACCTTTTGGGTAGTCCGCGCTTCTTCCCACCCTTCCTGCGATTTGCACGAGGGCACTTTCTGTGAAAATCTTTTCTTCTGCTCCGAGGACGGCGACATCGATATTCGGTATTGTCACACCCCTCTCTAATATAGTCGTGGTTAGTAGGATAGGAATATCTCCGTTTCGCATTCTCATTATCTTTTCTTTTCGATGAGGATCTTCTGCATGGACGGATTCGATGAGAGGGTTCATTTCTTTGAAAAGAGGCAAGGCTTTTTCCATGAGGTCAACTGTCGGGAAGAAGATGAGAGCTTGTTTAGATTGCTGGAGTTTTAATGTGGTCCACTTTTTCAACGGATGGGGAATTCGATTTTTCTTCAAGGATTTTTTCCAAAGACCGCCCCAGACGAATTTAGGGAGAGGAATCGGATGTCTATGGTAACGTGCAGGAATCTGGATGAAATTCCTTTTTCCTCTTGCACATTGCTGCTGTAAATACCGATCCGGCGTGGCTGTGAGAAAAATGATAGAGGAATGAGGTTTACGGGCTTTTTCGACGGCCCATTGCAGGGATGAATCATAGGAATACGGGAAGGCATCGACTTCATCAACAATCATGACATCAAATGCGTCATGGAATCTGTAAAGCTGGTGGGTTGTGGATAGGACTAGTTGACCATAGGAATTTCGTTCTTCTGATCCTCCGTAGAGGGTAGCGATTGGTATATCAGGGAAGACTTTTTTAAGCCTAGGAGATAATTCATGGATGACATCGGTACGAGGTGCAGCGATACAAACTCGTTTGTTGTGAAGAAGGGCTTCGTGGATGCCTTCGAATAGTACCTCGGTCTTTCCAGCTCCGCATACTGCCCAAACGAGCAGGTCCTTACCATTTTTTACGGAAGAAATGATTTGATCGGAAGCCTCTTCCTGTGATTCCGAAAGGGTTCCTGACCAATTGAAAGTGGGATAGGTGTTAGCCATTGGTATCGGTCCATTCCATTTGACAAGAGGTGTACACTCCGACACCCTCCCCATCATGATGCAATTCCGGCAATAGCTGCATGTTTGATGGCATCTGGAGCAATGGAAAGAAGCGAATAAAAGGGGCTTGTCATTACCACACCGGTGGCACTGTCCTCCGTGCACTCCTTTTTCATATAAAACATGACCATTTGTATAATGCTTTTGAAGGGTATCGATTGAAAATGGGAGCTCGTCTATAAGTAGCGAACGTCCGCTTAGAAAGAATTGTAATTCAGGAGAGAATTGAAAGGAAGGATTAAGAGGTTGAGGTGGCAACGAAGAGAATTCAGATACTCTTTGCAGAATTGGCGCTTCCCCTTTAACTAGAGGTTCTGGGATTAGTAGTTCATTTATTAAAGCAAAACGCAAATACATCACTCCTTAGGTTGGATAATCATGTATTCTACGTTGGCGTGGGAAAATCCTTCTTCATAAAAATCGGTGCCAGGCACAAAAACGTTGTTTTGTGCCTGGCAACAGAAAGTGAAAATTCTATCGACTCATCTTCTGAGCCCAGCCCATCCCCATCGAACCCTCACCTAAATGAGTCCCGATAACTGGACCGAAATAACTGACATTGAATTCCACGTTCGGATATTTCTCTTGAAGCTCATTGCTCCATTCGATCGCATCTTCTTCCCGGTTCGCATGGATGATCGATGCTTGGAATGCTTCGCCGGATTTCACTGCTTCTCCAAGGAGATCTTCTACCCTCTTTAGAGCTTTTTTACGTGTGCGGATCTTCTCAAACGGAACGATCACCTTATCAACAAAATGCAGTAATGGTTTCACCTGTAACAGGCTTCCGATGATCGCCTGGGCTTGTGATAATCTGCCACCACGTTGAAGGTGAGCGAGATCATCGACCATGAAATAGGCGTGAACCGATTGCTTCATTTCATCCAGTAGCACAACGATTTCTTCTGCCGTTTTTCCTTCGCGGCCGAGTTTTGCTCCTTCGATGGCATAAAAGCCCTGGATCATGCAGCTGATCTCCGAGTCGTAGGGATACACCTTAATGCCCTCGACCATTTCGCCTGCTTGAACGGCTCCCTGGTACGTCCCGCTGATTCCACTAGATAAATGAATGGAGATGACGGCGTCGTAGTTGTGTGAAAGTTTCTCGAATAACTCGACGAATTGCCCTACTGGCGGCTGTGAAGTGGTTGGAAGCTTCTCCTGAATGCTGACTTCTTCATAAAATTCACTTGCCGTAATATCAACTTCTTCTTGATAGGTTTCTCCTCCGAAAATAACGCTGAGAGGAATCATATGTATGTTTAGTTGATCACGCAATTCTTTCGGGATGTAGGCGGTACTATCCGTTACAATTGCCGTTTTCATAGAGAATTACCATCCTTGTTTGTTTTTTTTCCTTGATTCACCGAAATAACCTGTCTATCCTAAGCTATGTATCCTATCCATTTTATATGAACATAGCATCTTTTGCATTACATTCTGTAGAAAAATCATGACCGTGTATGCATTCAAATGATTCAATCCCTAACAGATACATGTTCCTGTCTCCTAATAAAAAATATAAAAGGATCCACTTAAATAAGCTGTGGATCCTTTGGATGACCAACTATTCATCGAATCATTTTTTCACATATTTCTTTAACTCTTCCGTAATCGTATTCTTTAAAACTGCGTCCTTCACAAACTCGATGCCATACTGATAATGGGCCATGCCCTTTCGTTTCTGCCACTGAATAATTCCAACAGCAATGATTTGAGCAAAATCATCATCAAGTTTGAAGTGTACCTGAAGTGTGACTTCTTTTTCTAAAGAAATATTCAATAAAGACTGGAGTCTACACCCTTGAGGGCTGAGGTCAACAATCTCCCCTTTGGCCGTTTTGGACTCAATGGTTTTATCCCCGATCCCAATGATGGTAAAGGAACATGGAACAGGCTGGGAAAACGTAAAGCGATAAGATTCATCTCGTTTATACTTCATAGCAAATCTCCTCTGATAGAGTTGAGAATGATTTTTCTCTAAAACAATAATTTACCCTCACACAAACTACCAAACAATTCTACTTTTACCATTATTAAGGATGATTCATTCTCGTTATCGTCATTATAGCAAATGGAACGATCAGTGGTAATCAAAAAATAAAACAAACGTTTGTTTAAGGTGATTACCCCTTTATGCACAAGTGATATCACATCCTAATCAAACGTTTGTTTAAATGTCTTACCTCGTCCCAACAGGCAAGGAGGTAAGGAGTTTCTTCGATTTTCTTGAGGAAAGGAATACGCCAACGAAGATAATCATCAAGCCTAAAATGAGATTATGTGTCACTGGCTCACCTAACAGCACAAATCCCCAAATCATAGCAGTACCCGGTATTAAATATGTCACAGTCGACGCAAACTCAGGACTTCCATTGGTCATGATATAGAAATAGAGCAGTGTTGCCACTCCAGATCCCAGGCAGCCTAAGCCTAGAATACCGAGAATGACCTCTCCTGACGCTAAATCCCCGATTGAGATCTGGTTCGTGAGCATCATCCCTATGAAACCTACCAATGCCCCGATTAACAGCTGGAACGTAGATATGACGACAACACTTGTTCCTGACAAGAATTTTTTCGTGAACTGGGAAGCGAATGCATAACTCATCGTCGCCAGCACCATCGTTCCCACTCCAACAAAATCAGCCGAAAAGATGCCGCTCACTTCGAAATTCATCAGCACAAGGATGCCTGCAAAACCGACCAGGATCCCGATCCATTGAAATCCAGCCAACACGACAGAAAAGAAGAGAAAACCGATAAGTCCCGTCCAAATCGGTGTCGTCGCGTTCAAGATGGATGCCGTGTTGCTATTGATCTGGGTTTCACTTAGCGCGATGAGCGTCCACGGAAGGGCAGCATTGCCGAGACCAACCACAATCAGCTTCCAAATAGGAAGGGGCTTCTTCTCCCCCTTTCTTCTTTGCATGAAAAAGATCGGAAGAAGCACAAGCGCTCCTGCCAAGCATCGTAAGAAAACCGTCCCCCACACGCCTACAGGGTCCACTAGCCATTTGATAAAAACAAAAGACATTCCCCAGATCAGACTTAAACCGATTAATGCAATATATAATCGAGCCAATTGGCTTCCTCCTCTCTGTTGGTACAGAGTTGTTTATTTTAATAGATGAATAGATGTTATAGCGTATTTTTGATAGTTCTATCCTATCTTACTTTAGGATAGTTGAAAACATTCTTTTTTCACCTTTTCGACCTTAGAATGATCCATTTCATTCAGGATATAGACATGTCTTATGTAGGGTATTCGTTTCTCCCAACTGAAACCATTTAACTTTCATGGGTTTTCGTCATATAATGGTGGGGTATGATTGATTAATAAATAGATGAAAATTACTTTATAGGACTGATATAGGATGTACAATAAGGAAAAAGTATTTGAAGAATTATCAAAGGTTATGCACTCGGACAATATCAAACGTGACGAATTGCTAAGAGAGCATCTGTATACGAAGCTTGGTGGAAGAGCTGATTTCTTCTTAACTCCAACCACTTATGAAGAAGTTCAGAACATCGTAAAGCTTTCGAATAAAGTTGATGTTCCGTTCACGCTATTAGGAAACGGATCAAACTTGATTGTAAAAGATGGAGGAATCCGCGGTATTGTCCTTCATTTAAAGAACTTTAAAGACATTAAAACAACCGATCAGCTAATTGTCGCCCAGAGTGGTGCAGCAATCATTGATGTATCCAGACGTGCATTGGCTGAGAAATTATCAGGACTTGAGTTTGCATGTGGAATTCCAGGTACAGTCGGTGGTGCTTTATTCATGAACGCAGGAGCGTACGGTGGGGAAATCAAGGATGTTCTTGATTATTGCCATGTAGTGGATTGTGAAGGAAACCTAGTGAAACGTACCGCTGCAGAATTAGAGCTTGATTACCGTCACAGCAATATTTCTGATAAAGGAGATATTGTCTTGGAAGCGACATTCAGCTTGCAGCCGGGTGCCTACGAAGACATTAAGATCGTCATGGATGACTTGACGGACAAACGGGAATCCAAGCAGCCACTTGAATATCCATCTTGCGGAAGTGTCTTCAAGCGTCCACCAGGATACTTTGCCGGTAAATTGATTCAGGATAGTGATCTTCAAGGAACGAACTTCGGCGGTGCAGAAGTATCTACGAAGCACGCCGGTTTCATCGTGAATAAAGAAAATGCAACAGCATCGGATTATATCTCACTCATTGAACATGTTCAAAAGACAGTGAAAGAAAAGTTTGACGTAGAGCTTGAAAGGGAAGTTCGCATCATCGGTGAAGATCTGGAATAAAAAAGTCAGGGATCATTTGATTCCTGACTTTTTTCTGTCCCAACAAAAAAAACAGCCTAAATAGTATAGACTGAGCAGGTCATCCAATATTTAATCGTTTTTCACCGATAAAAATAACTATCTTTTTTTAACGATTGGAGCTGGCTTTGTTCTGCGAAATTCTCTCATTCCTGTCACTTGGGATTGTGATACTTTCGCATCGAGTTCATAGGCTTCACGAGCCTTTAAATAGAGTAGCGGCACAGCAGATATCCTCCTTTATAAAAAGATTAGTTTCTTTTTACCCGGAAAATTCTATATAAAACCAAATTCAATAAAAATTTGAAATGTATTTGTCTATGATTTTAACGGCATCTTCATTCAAAAATTATAATTCCATAAAACCCTCCATTTCCCCTCTTCTATTGCCACATAACAGGTTTGGGTAATCATTAATTCACCAAACTGGCTATCGAAATACAGGTTCACTTTAGCTTTTCTGACATTTTTAAACTGAAGTCCTTCACTGTTAAATGTAAATTTTTTCTCCTTTTCAATCTTGCCGACTTGTACATCGAACTCATCTACTCCCATATGTCCCATGAACACATGATTTTTCGTTTGAATATAAGTGGATTTTGGAAACTTATTTTGCATTTCTGAATGAAAAAGCTCCCACGCATTCCCGAAATCACCATCTTTTTCAAAATTATAAAATTCCTTGATTACTTCTTCAGGTGTATCAGGCTCCCCACTTTTACCAATAAACATAAATAAGGCCACTCCGATAACTATTGCAGCAACTGCTCCAATAAATAGAGAAACCGGGCTTTTTCTTCTCATACGACCAACACCCCTCACCTATAATCATTCTTATGAAGGACATGGTAAATGTATGAGAAAACTAGTTATGCTTTTTACCAGAAACGGAAAGTATCAGGATAATATCCTCTCAGAGAGTTGTTCTTTTTTATTCATTAGAAATGTCATATGCTCATTATTTCCAAGCAATTCAAACATGAATATAGATTTCTCTATATAAATGATAGCTTCTTCCAGGTTCTCTTCCAGCTCGAAGTTATAGCCCATATGATAGTGGAGTTGCGCTAAACCATATAAATGCTCCTCTTCAATACACCATCTTATTCCTTCCTTGCAAGATTCAATCGAATCTTTGTATCTGCCTAGCCTGGTTAACGCTCTCGCTACATTATAAAGCAATCGGGTTTTGATGGATTTATCGTTGAGTTGTCCAGTAAGGTGTATGGCATTTTTCACTTGATCATAATATTTGAGGGCTGCAGAATAGTCTTCTATACCAACATAAAAACCCCCCATTGTTAATAGAATCTCCATTTCCCTTTCCGAAAGTGCTTTTTTACTATCCGCTGTAAGGAAGAGGGCTTTCTTTAACAATGGGAAAGCTTCTTCCCCATTATTTTCAACCTCAAATATGTAAATTCCTTTGTGCCAATACAGAAGTTGAAGGTTTTCCTTTTCTTTAAAAAGGGGATTGTTTTCTTCTGCTCTCACCATTTCGATCATTTCTTTATATCTGTGTTTTTTTCTCAATTTCCGTAATTGGCGTTCAACTTCCTTCAAATAGTCCAATCGAGGGGTGGTCCCTATTTCAAAAAAATAGTTCACATCCACTCCGAGCTTCTTGGAAATTTGATAAAGTGAAGTTGCATTGGGATCGACGTCTCCCTTTTCGATTCGACTAATGAGTGCCTGTGTGCATATCCCATCTGCTAACTCCCCTTGAGTCAATCCAACAGTCTTTCGCAACTCTTTGATCTTTTTACCAATGATTGAGTAATCCATTCAACTACCCCCAATCCTCTTTGATGTATCCCATACTCTTAAGACATTACATCCATCTTTTCTTTAAGGTTCTCAATCTTTTCTTCTATAAAAGTAGTTAATTTCGTGTTGAATTGAATCTCAAAAAGCATGGCCGCTTTGGTTAGAAAGGGTAAGGCTTCTTGATAATTCTCTTCTAGCTCCAAGTTATATCCAATATGGTAATTCAATTGAGCAAAGCCATATAAGGTTTCTTCTTCAATGATCCACCGAATGCCTTCTTCACAGTACTGGACGGATTCTCTATACTTCCCAAGCCTCGTCAGTACCCTTGCAGTATTATATAAAAGCCTGGTTTTGATAGATTTATCACTTAGCTGGTCACTGTATGCCAAACACTCGTTTACGCTTTGGTAAATCTCTAATGCCCGTTCATAATGACCACGGCTGAATTCCAAAATCCCTGTACTGATCAAAATATTCATTTCTCGCTCTGACATCGCCTTTTTCTTATTATATGTCAGGGAGAGGGCCTTCTCTAAAATGAGTAAGGCTTCCTCTTTGTCTTGCTCAACTTCATTCACGTATATTCCTTTATGCCAATAGAGCAGCTGAAGATTTGAGTCATCCTTTATGAATAATGGATTCTTCTCTTCGGTTTTGACAATCTCAATAATTTCATCGTATTTTAATTTTACTCTCAGCTTCTTTAGTTGACGCTCGACCTCTTTCACATAATCCAGGCGGGGAGTCATCCCAATTTCGAAAAAATAGTTTACATCAACACCAAGCTTTTTCGAAATTTGATAAATAGACGTAGCGCTCGGATAAATATCTCCCTTCTCAATTCTACTGATCAAGGCTTGAGTACAAATTCCATTCGCCAATTCACCCTGAGTCAATCCAACGATTTTTCTCAATTCTTTGATCTTTTTTCCAATGACTGAATAGTCCACAAGCCCACCACCTTAAAATATTAATATTTTAATATTTTATCAGAAAACCAGTATTTTTTTTAGGAATATCCTTATATATTCTCTCTTAGGGCTATAAACCGGCAATACATACATTTCAAATCTATGTTTTAATAGATGTAACGACAAATTACAATACCTTTTGATGGCACTTCTCCTTGTGGGAAGTGCTCTTTTTTCTCTTTCGTTAAGTGGAAAAGACGACATCCTCCAGGTAATCCTGCTTTTTACTTTGACTGCCATAATCACGGTGCTTCTCCTTGGGGGATGCGCCATTTTTTATGAAAGTGACAGCTACCCTATATTAATATATTTATATTTGGATGGGAATTGAGGAGAAATCCACAATAATGACCTACGTACGCACTCTTATTCCTCCCAGAGCGACATTACACAACTTCCTGATTTATGTTTTAATAAATCTAACGACAAATTACAATACCTTTGGACGGCACTTCTCTTAATGGGAAGTGCTCTTTTTTTTGAGGAACGGACCTCTATCAGGATTCATAAATCTCTAAAGGCAATCCATCTGGATCCTCGAAAAAAGTGAACCGTTTATGAGTGTAGGGGTCGACCCTGACCATCTCTGTTTCAATCCCTTTTTGATTCAGTTCCAATACACACTCCGCTATATTCTCCACTTCAAACGCCAAATGCCGCAATCCTTGCGCTTCAGGATAGCTCGGACGAGACGGCGCATCGGGGAACGAGAAGAGTTCGATGATATATTCACCATGTAAAGCGAGGTCGAGCTTGTACGAATCTCTTTCTTCTCTGTAAGTCTCCTGTTTGACATCAAACCCCAGCTTATTAACGTAAAAGTCTTTTGATTTTATGTAATTCGAACAAATGATGGCGATGTGATGGATTTTTTTGAAGTTCATGATGCCATTCTTCCCCTTATTTTCATCAAACTATATACCCACTAGGCAATAAACCGGCACTTCGGAAAACTGCTGCAGCCTTTAAAAGATCCCTTCCCATTTTTGCGGGTACGTAACACCAATGGATTCCCGCATTTCGGACATACTCCCGCATTCACTTTCATCTTTTTATCTTGCTGATCTGCCCTGACTTGCTTTACGTGTGCTTTTGCAGCTCCCTTCTCACCAATGTTCTTTAGTTGCAGCCTGTGAGATATCCCTTTTATCTGAAATGGATTAAGGGCAATTTCGTCATGATTTTCAATTAGTTTTACAAGCTGATTGGAATAAATGACGAAAGATCGGTGTGAGGAAATCTCCATTTTTTTAATAGTGGATTTGGGATCAAAGGCAATGACTGAAAAATATGGTGGCTGAATGTGATCGCCAATGATTCGCTCAATTGCTTTAATATGTCCATAGTTTTGGTGGAAAGGGTTTTGAAACGATTGCTTACGTTTATAAATGACCTGGGTCCATTTTTTACTATTTTCACTTCCATAGATCCATCCCTGATAATTCTTCGTTTCAATAACGAAAATACCTGCTTTAGATAAGACAACGTGATCAATCTGTGTGGTCTTCCCATCTTGTGCAGGGATAAGTAGATCATGTAAAACAACATAGTGTTCCGGATTGAGTTTCCCCAAGTGATATCGAACCTTGCCTTCACCGATCTTACCTTTAATCAATGGGGTTGAGGCGAAGAAGGCAAGTAATACAATTAGGAATAGAAAAAAATAGCTCATTAAAACACGCCCTTCATGTGGAATTATTATACAATTTTAATACTACCACAAAAACAAGACGATCTATTACAGTATAAATTCCATAAAAAAGAAGCAGCCTCTAAGGACTGCTCCATCTTTTATTTAGTGAGTGCTGGTTGATTTCCGCTCCAATCAACTTTCTAAGCATGAATTTCTGACTTCATTCTAATCTAAAACCATACACGTTAACAAAACAGCTGTTTTCAAAGTGTGCAGTGGTCGAGTTTAGGTTGAATAGTAGGAATACTGTTTCTTTCATTTTTTATCATATTTAGCTCACACTCATTGAGAGCCTTATTATTTCATCGTATCCGTCAACACAGGAACGATTTGCTTCTTACGAGAAACAACACCCTTTAACAGTGCTGTATTATTTTCAAGCGTCACGTTAAACGCTTTTTCAACTTCCGCCGCTTTACTTCCAAGAGCGAGTGCCATTGAGTCGTTTTCCAAGATGTCTGTCACAACCAATAAGAAAAGATCTAATCCTTTTTCCTTGATCATTGTTTCCATTGCTGCTTCCACTTCTGCTTGGCGTCCGAATACATCATTCGTGTCCACAACGTTGACTTGAGCGACTTCAACCTTCGCGTTGCCCATGGAGAATTCTTTCGCATCAAGGGTTACAAGCTCCGCCACTGATTTTGTGCTCATGTTCGCACCGGCCTTCAGCATTTCCAGGCCATATACTTGGGGATCGACACCAGCGATTTCAGCGAGCTCGTTTGCTGCTTCAACGTCTTCATCTGTACATGTAGGAGATTTGAATAGTAGGGAGTCGGAGATAATCGCTGACAGCATCAGTCCAGCCATTTCCTTCGTTACCTCTACTCCTTTTTCCTTGTAGATCTTGTTTAAGATCGTTGCCGTACATCCAACCGGCTCAGCGCGGTAGTATAGGGGATCTGACGTTTCAAAGTTGGCGATACGGTGGTGATCGATTACTTCAAGAACGCGGACTTCCTCAATGTCTTCTGCACTTTGCTGGCGTTCGTTGTGGTCAACGAGGATGACTGTATCGGTCTCAGTTGCAACCTTCTCTACTAAACGTGGTGCATCGACGTTAAAGTAATCAAGGGCGTATTGTGTTTCACCGTTCACTTCACCTAAGCGTATCGGCTCAACGTCCATCCCGATTTTTGTTTTCAAATCAGCATAAACTAGTGCAGACGTGATTGTGTCAGTGTCCGGATTTTTGTGTCCGAAAATTAGTGTTTTACTCATTGATCATTCTCCTAACTCTATGTAATGGGTATCGTTAATTTCTCTCTTTACATTTTCTTATATTACCATATTTAAAGGCAAAACCGTATGATTGGGGATGATTTTTTCCAGTGATTGTGAAGGTAATATTCCCAAATTCTGTGTTATAATAAGTGCACAAGGAGGTGAAAAGACAATGGATCAGGTATTACAAGCAATCAAGGAGCTCCAAGGACACTTGACGCGCTTTGAGAACAACATGGATGAACGTATGACGAGATTAGAAAACCGCATGGACAAGCTCGAATCCAGAATGAACGTCCTCGAAGAAAATCAACAGGATACGCAGGACAATATCGCCATCCTGGTGAAGGAAAATTGGGATCATAAAAAGGAACTTCATAAAGTAATGAGACGGGTTGGGATGGAGCAATAATATTCACATCCTCACTATCACTTCACCCTGACTAAATTTGTTTACTTATCCAGGTCTTTTCCTTCACCCTTCAATTTATATCCTACTGATTCATAAACCTCTAATCTTTTCTAATGCATTTCTTTAGCATTGGAAATTTGTTTATTGTCAACATCGTCATAGACCCATAAAAAAATCAGAGGCAAGTCACCTCTGATCACTAGTTACATTCTCACTTTTCCTTCTCCCTGACAACCTGCCCGAATAATCATCTCAATCGTCTCTTCCGTCATATCCAAATGAGCGATCCCCGTACCTTCAATCAACTTTTGAGTATTGCGATCATCAAACGTCAGTGCACCAGCAAGGTACACCTTGAACACCTCAATCAAGCTATTAAGCTTTACCTCTTCTTCATCCAATTCATATTCACCCGTGTTTTCAAAAACCGATAAGTTTTTAAATTCGAGTGCGTCTTTGAGCATATTTAACAACTCGATATTTTCTGGCGGATTCGGATTGGTAATATGATAGATTTTGTCCGGCTGAGCTCTGTCAGGAGCCAGGCTTAAAATGTCTGCTACATAGTCTACTGGAACGAGATTCGATGTACCGTTCTTGGCAGCAACTAGTCTGTAGCTACGTTCTTCTCCTCCACGCCTCGCCGTCTTACGCTTGAACACTCCGAGAGCGCGCATGAATCCATACAACGTAAACTGGGAATCAGCTTCACCGGTTTTGGAATCACCCACGATGATCGCTGGTCGGAAAATAGACACATCCATCTGATTTCTATAGGAAGCAACAAGATGTTCCGATTTCACCTTACTTTCCTCATATGGGTTATGGAACTCCCCGTCTGTTGGATACAGCTCTTCTACCCCTTTAGGAAGCTTCCCTACAGTGTAAGCCGTACTCACATAGTAAAACTTCTTCACTTGAAGACGTGTTGCCAGTTCAAGTATATGCTTCGTCCCGTCGTAATTCGCTGCGAATAGTTCATCACGCAAATCTTGATCAAATTTCACAAGAGCTGCCAGGTGATACACAGCATCGATCTTACCCGTTAGCCACTCCCGATCATCCTTAGTCAGTCCGGCATTCGGAAGGATAATATCCCCTTGAAAAATATGAATTCTCTTTTGTTCATCCACGAAGAAAGAATCTCTTAATCTCTCTGCCTTTTCTACATTTCTGACTAAAATATAGACTTCGTTTTGCTTATATTGTAAAAGGTTCTTGATGAGCCTTCCTCCCAGAAAGCCTGTCGATCCCGTTAAAAATAAATTCAATTTGATCACTCCTGTTGAATTTCAACCACGTTGGTTATTCCGTTTATCATACCACAAATTGAAAGCGGAATCGTTGGGAAAAGCGTGTTGGAACATGATAACAAAAAGAGAGGAGCATCAGCCCCTCCCTTCCATTATTTCCAACTATCATAAAACTTCTTTGCCACTTGAACCGTATGGGTACTCCCGCCAGCATCCTGTACGTCTTCAAGGAGCATCGCGAGGACCATGGACGGGTCATTCTGATCATAGGAAACAAATAATCCATTTTCTGTTCCCGTTGTCCCCTGTTCTGACTTGATCTCTGCCGTCCCGGTCTTCCCAGCAATCGCTTTTCCTTCCACACTGGCTTTTCCGGCAATACCTTCTGTGACGACTTTGCGCAAATTGGTTTTCATCATGTCGGCTTGTTCTTTCGTCAGCAGATCTTTCTTCCATACTTCCTGTTCTTCATCCATCAGAAGTCTAGGTTTCATCATATTTCCATCGTTGATGATCCCACCGTATGCACTTGCCAGGTGTACAATACTCATCAGTATCTCACCCTGACCAAAGGCTGAATCGGCTAACTGGACTTCTTTGGAGATTTTACCATCGTTAGAAACTTGAGATTTGTACATTGGATAAGAGAACGGAATATCCTCTCCAAACCCGAAGTCCTTCAATCCAGCAATAAAGGTATCGGTACCCATTTCCATCCCTACACGGGCAAAATAAATATTATCAGAGAATTTAAGGGCACTTTCCAGGTCCACCTTGCTCTCATTCGCAAAGACACGGACAACTTTATAATTCCCCCATGATTCATCCTTTTTCCACGTCTTCCCTTGGATATCATATATTTTATTTGGATCGAGCTTCCCTGACTTCAGCCCGACTGAAGCCGTGATACCCTTCATCGTCGAGCCTGGTGAATAGGCAAGGGGGATACGATTTCGCAATGGCTTAGTCGGATCGTCCGCCAGTTTTTTATACTTTTCAGAACTGATCCCTAATACAAACTCATTGGGATCATAGGCCGGTGTACTGACAAGAGCAAGTGCTTCCCCTGTTTGTGGATTAAGGGCTGCAGCCGTTCCTGCTTCATCCTTCATTTGCTCGTATATCTTCTTTTGCATTTCCGCGTCAATCGTCAGTGAAATGTTCTTACCATCCTCCACTGGCTGCTCGACTACGGTTACAAGATCTTCTGACTCTTGTTTCTTCAGATAGATTTGCTTACCGTCTTTGCCTCGCAGTTGATCTTCATAGACTTCTTCTGCTCCGCTTAGACCCATTAAGGACTGAGCTGTATAGCCTTTGTCTTTAAGCTTTTCCAGTTTCTCTGCCGTCAGCTTTCCGATATAACCAGTCAGATGGGCTGTAGCCTCTCCGTACGGGTATTCCCTCGCCGGCACCCGTTTAGAGTAAAGCCCTCCCAGTTCAATCACCTCTAGAGCTAAAGGTCGTTCTGATAGGGCAATCTTCTTAATAGGCACGAAGAATTCAGGCTTCACCCAGCTCTGATCCAGCTTGCTTTGAATGGACTCGGATGACAAATCAATCAATTTCGATAGTTTGTCTAAATCACCGTCATTGAACTCTTTCGGAACAATTCCAAGCTCGAATGCTTCCCCATTGATGGCAAGAGGCTGCTGATTCCGGTCTAGGATTTCCCCGCGCTTGGCAGAAATGCTATCCACGCCAACTTTATCTCCCTTTTCCATCTCTGGAAGGATAAACGAAGGCTCCCAAGCGACGAACCAGTTTTCATCCTCATCCTTTTTCTCTTTAGTTAAAGTGATCTCTTTTTCATATGAAACCTCACCAGCCAAGGTTTGAAATGAAATAGTCATAGGGAATTCTGCTTTTGTTTCTTTGTCCCACTCCACTTCTTTATCAGGCTTTTCAAAGGATACTTTTACATCCTTCACTTCTAAGTCTTTATAGATATCTTTGTATCTTGTGACGAAATCTTCTTTTTTGAATGTTTCTTTGGTAGAAGAATTTACATAGTCGGAGAACATACTATCAAACTTTCCTTTATTCCAAAGATCCACGTATTCCTGCAGGCGATCATCAGGCTGAGGTTTCTCCTGACATCCTGCGACCAGTAGACTGAGAGTAGCAAAGAAACAGAGCAGAAGGATTCTTTTTATCATATGTAGTGACAACCCCTTGATTTGATTTTTTTGTATTTTCATTGTTTCAAATTGTATCCATTTTTACAAATTTAATGTATTACTCCTTGTCAAAGACTATGTCCATTTTCGAAAAGGTATATGTGAAACCTGAAAAAAGTCCAGCTCATATGAACTGGACTTTTTCATATTATAAATATACCCCAACTTCAGGACCAAACGGAATCCCCAACAACGCAAATGCCAGAAGCAGCACGATCCAAACTGATAAAAATGCAATCGTATAAGGCAGCATCAGAGAAATCAAGGTTCCGAGTCCCGCTTTCTTATCGTATTCCCGCATGAAGGCCAGGATGACGATAATATAAGGATTCATCGGTGTAATGATATTCGTGGATGAATCTGCAATCCGGTAGGCTGCTTGAACAAACGCAGGGTTATATCCAAGTGTGGCAAACATCGGGATGAAAATTGGTGCCTCAAGCGCCCATTGTGCCGATCCACTAAAGATTAATAGATTCAACAATGCCGTCAATAGAACAAAACCGATAATGCCTGCGAGCCCTGTCATATTGATTGATTCTAAGAAATTCGCGCCACTGACTGCGACCCATGTTCCAAGATTGGTCCAGTCAAAATAGGCGATGAACTGAGCAGCTGCAAAGATTAAGACAATGTATCCACCCATGTCTTTCATGGCTTCTGTCATATACTTCGGAATATCTCTCGTTGACTGGATTTTCTTTACCGTTACCCCATAAGCGATCGCAATGACAATAAAGAAGAACAGGGTAATGGGAATAATTCCGGATAGGAAGGTTGATGGAATGATACCACCATCTTCATTTCGCATTGGCGAGTTCGGCCATACAATGGAAACAACCAAGAGCAGAATAAATGCGAGTCCTGCTAATGTAGCATTCAGTAATGCTTTTCCTTCTAATGGACTTTCTTCTTCCAACACTTTATCGACTTTCCCTTTGTACGTTCCAAGTCTTGGCTCCACGATCTTTTCAGTCACGAATGCTCCGACAACTGTCAGGAACACGACTGAAGTAATCATGAAGTACCAATTGTCCACAGGTGTAACGGTGACTTCGAACGCTTTAGCCGCTTCTGTTGAAATCCCGGCCAGTAATGCATCTGTTCCGGTAATAATGAAGTTAGCCGTAAATCCTGCCCCTACACCGGAGAATCCTGCAGCAAGTCCTGCCAACGGATGTCTTCCTACTGTATAGAAGATCATGGCCGCGAGTGGCGGAATAATAACAAACGCAGCATCTGACGCCAAGTTCCCCATAATCCCTACCATGATGACTGCGTATGTAATTAATCCCTTTGGAGCATTTAAAACCGTTTTCTTGATCGCCGTTTCAAGCAGTCCAACCTTTTCAGCCAAACCAATCCCCAGCATCATAGCCAACACGAGACCGAGTGGCGCGAAGCCGGTAAAGTTATCAAGCATAGAGGTCAGAATGTATTGAAGTCCCTCTCCGGATACAAGACTCTTGATCGCCAGCTCTTCCCCATTTTTCGGGTGTATAACCGTGACGCCTAAACTGGAAATAAACCATGAGAATAAAACAATAAAAACAGATAAGTACACGAATAACATAAAGGGATCGGGGAGTTTATTCCCTACCTTTTCAACTCCACCTAAAAATCGAAGGAATCCCTTCTCTTTTCTCGGTGTATTCGGTTCTAGATTTGGATTTGTCATGAGGTCACTCCTTCATAAAATGTTTTAAGGAATAATTCCTTTTTACTTCCGTTAATAAGTATTTCGATATTTATCGGGGAAATCCTTTTTATTTTTTAATATTTATGAGAAAATTTTAAATTTACGGATTTCTAGTCAGTTTACAATGAAAAAGACCCTACTCAATTGGATTGGGACCCGACCCCCAAAAGTTAGAGTAGAAAACTAACTTTTGGGGGTGTTTTTATGGCTAAATATAGTGAGGAATTTAAAGAAAAGCTTGTGATCGAGTATTTGTATGGGAATCTTGGCTATAAATTATTGGCGAAAAAATATAATATGCCAAGTTCTACTCCATTAAAAAATTGGGTGAGCACCTATAAAAGTCAGGGGATGAAGGGGGTAAAAAGGAAAAGAAAGAATAGGGCGTATTCTGTTCAATTTAAAGTAGATGCTGTAAAATTCACTTTAACTACAGGTGCTTCTTATTCAGAAACGGTTAAGCAATTCAATTTGACCAACCCTGCCTTACTTGCACGATGGGTGAAAGTATTTCGCGAACAAGGGGTAGAAGGCCTGAAAACAAGATCAAAGGGGCGTCCTTCTATGTCTAAGAAACCCAAGAAATCCAATAAAAAAGAGGAAGCAACGTTAACACGTGAAGAAGAATTAGAACGTGAGAACGAGCTACTGAGGCTAGAAAATACGTATCTAAAAAAGTTGAAAGCTTTTCGGGAGAATACGATTGCCTATCGCGAAAAGCACAAGCAAAGCTGGCGCTCGAAATCAAACAGGAAGGATTTCGACTAAAGGATGTTCTCGTGGTCGTTGATATTCCTGAAGCAACCTATCATTATCATGTAAAAAACGTTGGGAAAGAGAGTGCTGAAACAAAACTGAAAGAGCTCATCACAGACCAATTTAAGCAGTCTCATGAACGATATGGATATAAACGGATTACGAAAGAATTAAAGAAATCAGGTCATCAAGTTAACCATAAAAAAGTGTATCGCATCATGAGAGAACTAGGTTTAAAGTGTGTAAAATTCATGCGCAAATCCCGTAAATATAATTCGTATAAGGGAAAGGTCGGGAAGGTAGTGAAAAACCGATTAAACCGACGTTTCAGCACATCGGTCCCCCTTCAAAAATTGGTGACCGATATTACCGAATTCAAATGTCTTGGAGATAGAAAATTGTATTTGAATCCGATTCTAGACCTTTATAATGGAGAAATTCTTGCGTTTGACATCAAGCAGAAACCAACATTAGATCTCGTCATAGAACCGTTGAAAGAAACGATCGAAATCGTCAAAAAACACGCCACCTATCGCACCACCATCCATTCTGATCAAGGCTGGCATTATCAACACAACCAATGGGTGAAGACATTGAAAGAAAATAAAGTATTTCAGAGTATGTCACGAAAAGCGACCTGCGCAGACAATGCTTCCATGGAAAATTTCTTTGGCATTTTAAAACAGGAAATGTATTATGGGGAACGATTAGTGAGCTATGAAGAATTAAAAAAACGGATTGAAGACTATATCCACTGGTACAACCACAAACGATCAAAAGAAAAATTGGCAGGATTAAGTCCAGTGGAATACCGAACTCAATCCTGCCAATCAGCTGCATAATAAAAACTCTAACTTTTGGGGGTTAGCACCTTGAGTAGGGTCTTTTCATTTCAACTTATAATTGAAATCTGTATAATTTTTTCGGTCTTCCTCTTCCGCCACTTTGTTCTTCACCGCTTATTTTCACGATTCCGATTCGTTCCATTTCAGTGAGGATTCTCCGTCCATTACGCTCGGTGCTTTTTAACCAGCGGGAAAGATCCTGGGACGTGATTTCTTCTTTCTCGTAATGACGTGAAAGGGATAGGATTTTTGACACAATCGCAGTGCTGACGGTAGCTCCTTTAAAGGCTTTCTCCCACATCTCTCCCAAGTTGTTCATGGAGTACGTAATCGCCTTAGAGGATGGAAGGATTTCCGTTACCGTCTTATCCTCATTGACACTTACAACGATGGAAGTTTCATGCTTTCTTGCGTGTTGAAAAGCAAGCCGGACATGGTGCTCTGCTTCTAACACAGTCACCCCGAATCCTAATCCCACGCGAATATCCAAATCTGTATGAGCCTTCACTTCCTGAGTCAGGTTAGAGAAAATCGACTCCTTCTCATGAAGATCAAGCTCGCCTCTCGTTGTATAGACAAAGAATAATCCATCCCCCAATTGAACCATGGAGCCATTGATCTTCTGGGCTATATCTAAGAGGTTCCGCTTTAAATCCAGCTCCTGGTGCTTCATCTTGTATGAAAAATGGGACTCGTCCAATGTCTGAGTCGAATAGATGACTTCGATTCCAACGATGGCAATCTGGGATTTACGATATTTTCTGGATTGTGCCCTCTCTAACAAATACTGCAAAATCATCCGAATGGATAAATTCGTCGGCACGACACGGTAGCATGGGATACCCAATTCAGTGAGGCTCTTTTGCACACTTTGAATACACGTAATCGCAGCTTCGATTTCTCCTTTTTCAAAAAGGGAACGGTGATAGTCTACGAGCTCATCCGCACTACGGTACCCTTCATACGGATAACTTGAAATATCAAGTTGATCGAAGGAGTGGAATTGTACGGCTATTTCAATTTCCTTCTTTGAAATCGTATCGATGCTGATCTTCTGTAAGAGCATCTGTTCTTTCATTTGCGCTTCTAATAATGCTCCAAAGAAGCTGGATCCATGTAAAGGGGGAAAGCTTCCTTCCTTTTCCATGATCCATCCTTTTTCAAGCGCATAGTAGAATGGGGATTGTCCTGAAAAGAACCATTGATCAACTAAGCCCCGGTTCTTCTCAAGAATTGTTTCTATTTCATTCACCTCATGATAGGGGAAATTCATAAGTTCAATATTGCCAAAATGAGTAGCCACATGATTGATCCGTTGTATCGAATCATCCGGGCCAATGACACCGATCTTTATCTTCAACTGTTATTCACCTGCTTCTTGCCGCAGCACTTCGGCTAGAATCTCAACTCCTGCATTTAAATCGTCTAACGAGCTATGTTCCAGTGGATGGTGACTGATTCCTTTATCACAAGGAATGAACACTAATGCAGACGGCCATTTGGCTGCCATATTCATGACATCATGCCCTGCACCGCTATCCATTTCAAACGTTTTGAAACCGAGATCTTCCCCGGCACGTTTCACTCTGGCCGTCAGCTCTTCATCTAATAGAATAGAAGGATTATCCACAAGAGTTTCTAGTTTGATTGTAACATTAAATTCGTCCTCTAAGCTTCTGCATCGATCGATTATTTTATCGGCCATGGATCTCTTAAGGGCATCATCGACGGAACGAATATCGATTCCTGCTTCTACATAGCCTGGGATGACGTTCATAACATTTGGTTTTACCTCCATAGTACTGACGGTCGCAACCAGTGGCTTCAGGGACTGATTGGACAGCTTTTCTGCCTCTGTGGAAACGAATGTAATAAGTGGGGCAAGGGCAACAAGGGCATCGGTTCGTTTCCCCATTGGAGTCGTTCCGGTGTGGCCTGCCATTCCTTCCACCTTCACCTTTAGTCGGATTGGACAAGCGACTCCCCTGACGATTCCGAATTGAGACCCGTGATCTTCCACTTGTGTCCCCTGTTCAATATGTAGTTCGATGAAAGAAAGGATTTCGTTTAGGGGTCTTTCAGCCCTTTCAATGGAACCCCAGTCTAATTCTGTTGATTCCACCGCTTCTTTTATGCTGACTCCGTGTCGATCTTTTACATGTTCCACTGATTTATCAAGAATTCCTGCCACGCTTTTACTGCCTATAGTGGAAACACCGAAACGAGCCGATTCTTCTGAGGCAAAGCAGACTACTTCAATGGAATGGTGAGGTTTGAACCCTCGATCTTTTAGGGCTTTTACAGCTCCAAGGCTGCAGAGAACACCCGCTGCTCCGTCATAGCCTCCACCGTTTTCAACTGTATCGAGATGAGATCCTGTCATGACAACTTGATCGCTTTCTCCTTCCCACCTGGCAAAAAGGTTGCCGGCCTGATCTCTTCGAACGGATAATCCTAAACCTTCTGCCACGTTCCGAAATTCATTCATAGAAACAAGCTCTTCCTCTGAATATCCTAATCGCGTAAATCCATTCGGTTGCTCCATTGTTTCCACTAGATTTAAAGCCTTTAATGTTGTATCCAGCCACTCTTTCAAAGTACAACCTCCTCTTTTTGGTGAGATAGTTTTAGAATAAGGCGGGCGAGGGCATCTACTGCCACCTTCAGGACCCCTTCCTCAAAATCAAACTCGTGATGATGGTGTCCGTTTTCTAATGGGGTTCCAAAGACCATAAATGTCGCACTTCCTCCTTGCTGTTGTACTTGGTTGATCATGTAGGTCACGTCCTCTGATGCTTTTAAGGGTAAGGATTCGCGGACATCGTAAATGAGTGGACTATCCTTCTCCGCTTCCTTCAACCATTGAATCCACTCGGGATTACACTCGGCTTCCACCGTCTCACCCACTACATCGATTTCTGCTTCCACACCATAAAGGTCCCCTGATGCTTGCAGTATTCGCAGGGCTTCTTTCAGCATGTATTGATTGATGGCGGTCGTCTCTCCCCTCGTCTCCAATTCCAACCGGGCTTCATCTGCAATGATGTTTCGACCAGCCCCGGCTTGGAGGTTTCCTACATTGATCCGGGTCGCTCCATCAGAATGACGTGGAATCGTATAGAGGTGAATACTTGCCGCGGCGGCAGCCAATAAAGCATTCTTCCCCTTTTCAGGCTCGAGGCCTGCGTGGGCCGCTTTCCCTTTATATGTGACGTTGATTTTAGATGAAGCTAAAAAAGAGTTCGTCGTAGCATATACCCTTCCAAGCTTTGAATCCCGAATACCGATATGGCCGCTTGCGAAATAATCGACGTCATCGAGCCAGCCTTTTTTCACCATCGCTTTTGCTCCCCGTCCACCTTCTTCAGCAGGTTGAAAGAGAAGGGTGAACCTTCCACAAAGCTGATCTTTGTAGGTAGATAGAAAGTTTGCTACACCAAGACCGATGGCGGCATGACCATCATGTCCGCAAGCATGCATCACACCATCATTTCTGGAGTGAAAACCAGTTAAAGACGGAAAGTGAAGATCATGGTCATCGGATTCAGTAATTGGCAACGCATCGATATCAAATCGGAACGCCATGTGGGGACCGGGCTTTCCTGTATCCAATGTGGCCACGACTCCAGTATGACCGCCTTTCATTTTATCGAGCCAGCTCGTCTCCACGCCTTCTTGAATGGCACGTTCTTCCTGGGGGACTAAGAATTCTTGTGATGGAACCCCCATTCGATGGTTTGAATCCAATGCATCCTTTCCTAGGTGAATCGTGAAACCGAGATTGACCAACTCTTTCCCAATCAGATACGTTGTGACATATTCGGTAAATCCCAGTTCCGGTTGCTGATGAAAGGTACGTCTAAAAGCTGTTAACGTCGGAGCGATTTCGTCAATAAACCGGTCGATTGAACTCATAGGGAAGACTCCTTGTGTTCGAGCTTATTCAAAGTATCTATTGTTAGTTGAACCATGACTTGAACCCCTTTGTTTAGTGCTCTTTCATCTAATTTAAACCGTGGGTCATGGAGTGGATATTGGGGTTCTGTGTCCTTCACTGAAGTACCCAGCCAGTAAAATGCACCGGGATATTTTTGGAGGAAACGAGAGAAATCCTCCCCTCCAAGGGACGGAGAAACAACAGGAGTTGCATGCTCCCCAAGAACCTTCTGAGCGGCAAGCTTTACTTCATCTGCCCATTGTGGTGAATTGACTGTTGCCGGATATCCATCTAAATAATCAATCTCCATGTGAGCATCGAAGCTCTTCCCGACTCCTTCTACGATTGAATAGAAACGGCCCTTCACCATCTCTTTCACTTCCGGCTTGAAGGTTCTAATCGTTCCTTCAAGGGTCACTTCATCCGCGATGACATTGTACCGGTAGCCCCCTTCAATTTTTCCAATTGTAAGGACAGCAGAATCGATAGGGTCTGTGTTCCGGCTCACAATCGTTTGAAGCTGAGTGATGAGATTATTGGCAATAATAATGGCATCATTGGATTGATGAGGCATGCTGGCGTGTCCACCGGAACCTTTCACTTTGATTTTAAACCGGTCTGAAGCACCCATGATTTCATGATGAAGAATACCGATTTCGCCAACAGGTAGATCAGGCCACACATGCTGACCGAAAATGACGTCAGGTGTGAATTCTTCGAATACGCCATCGTCCATCATTTGCTGCGAGCCTCCAACAGGAGCATTCTCTTCCGCCGGTTGGAAGACAAGAAGAATCGTACCTGCTATTTGTGACTTCAATTGATTTAACACCTTCCCGGTACCGAGGAGCATAGACGTATGAGCATCGTGGCCGCAGGCATGCATTTTATTCGCTATGGTCGATTTATAGGGAAGGTCATTTTCCTCCTGGATAGGCAGAGCATCAATATCAGCTCTCAGGGCGACCGTCCCTCCAGGCTTTTCACCTTGGATAATGCCCAGCACTCCTGTTTGGGCATAGCCTGTTTTATAAGGGATACCTGCTTCAGATAGTGTTTGTTGAATCATGTTAGATGTTTTGACCTCTTCCCCACTTACCTCCGGGTGTTGATGAAAATGTCTTCGTAATTCAATGACTTCATTCTCTACTGATTGAACAAGCTGCTTAACTTCCATGAAAAATCTCCTTTTTCGGTCGATTGATTATTTAAGGAAAAGTTCCTTAATAATACCGTTAATATATACATTCGCTATTACGGTGGAAACTCCTGTGTGAAAGTGGAAGTTTTTAATTAAATGCTCAGAAATAATAATTGTTTGCTGGAAGAATGAATTGATTTTTGTGCGATAAACGCAACATGGAACATATCACTCAAGTATCAACTTAAATTCCCATCAATCAGAAGACCCTTCAAACCCAATATCCACCACCTTTTCCTCACAATCCCCATCTTTTATCACCCATACATAATGCAATTTCATAAAAATTTGTTATAATAGTACATCGTAAGAGTAATAAGGAACAGAATCCTAAGATTATATCTTGCAAATATATATCGACAGGTGGAAATAAACATGAAAAATTATCGAGTACTACTGTATTACAACTATGTAGCGATTGAGAATCCTGAAGAAGTTACGGCCCAGCATAAACAAATGTGCTCCGATCTTGGTCTTATGGGTCGTATTCTCATTTCATCCGAAGGAATTAACGGCACATGCTCCGGTACGATTGAACAGACAGATGCTTATATAGAAGCGATGAGACAAGACCCTCACTTCTCCGACACAGTGTTCAAGATTGATGAAGCAGATGAGCATGCTTTCAAAAAATTGAAAGTAAAGCATCGTCCAGAGCTTGTGACACTTCGTCTTGAAGATGATGTCAATCCAAATGAAATCACTGGTAAGTATCTTGAGCCAAAGGATTTCTTCGAACAAATCCAACAAGAAGATACGATTCTTCTTGATGCACGTAACGACTATGAATATGAGCTTGGACACTTCAGAGGAGCCGTAAAGCCGGATATCACCAACTTCCGCGATCTTCCGAATTGGGTCCGGGACAATAAAGATAAATTAGAAGGCAAGAAAATCATCACTTATTGCACAGGTGGTATCCGTTGTGAAAAATTCTCAGGTTGGTTAGTGAAAGAAGGCTTCGAGGATGTTGCGCAACTTCACGGTGGAATCGTTACCTATGGTCAGGACGCTGAAGTAAAAGGTCAGCTGTGGGACGGTCAGTTATATGTATTCGACGAGCGCATCGGTGTTCCTGTTAACCAAACAGAACATGTTGTTGTAGGAAAAGACTTCTACACAGGCGAACCTTGCGAGCGCTACGTAAACTGTGCTCACCCACCTTGTAATCGAAAAATTCTTTGCTCTGAAGAAAACGAGTATAAATATATGAGAAGCTGCTCTGACGAGTGCCGTAAGAGCCCTGAGAACCGCTACATTCAAGAGCATGGTTTGACGGAGGAAGAAGTGGCAGAGCGTTTGGCAGTGATTGAGAGTGAGAAGGAAACAGCGAATATTTAATAAGTCAAAAAAAGCACCGGCTGAATTCAGCCGGTGCTTTCTGTATTTCTAATACCTCAATATTACGGTCTTCCACATACCCCAAATAACGTACAAAACCAATTTTTCAACTTCTTAATAAAGTCAAAGAAGTCATCTTGCCAATCTCCATCATCAGAATCATCCTGTTGTGCCTCTTGAATGATTCTTCCTTCTACTTTTGGAGAAACATTTTTATGTTTAGCTAAGTAGTCAGTGAATACTTCGTAGTCCACCTGGAACAATTCTGTCATACGCCCATCATCTTTAGCTGTTTTAAACATGGAATAACCATCTCCACCATTAGCTGTAAATGCATTTGTTGCTACAGTGTACTTCTTCTCAGTATTAATTTCTTTAAATCCTTTGTCTGTTTTCACCTCTACAGACCAAACTCTTTCTCCAATAGGTTTGTTGATGTCGTATTTGTACTTAATTCCGGATACCTGTAAGAAACGGCCCTCTCCGGTTTCAATTCCGCTTACGCTGTGCTCAAGAGCGTCCATAAGCTCTTGTCCAGTTAAATCAAGGGTTACTAGATTATTTCCAAATGGCATCGTCGTTAATACTTCACCCAATGTAATTTTCCCTTTATCAATGGATGCACGGATTCCGCCACCATTTTGAAGACCAATATGGGTTTTAATTGATTGATTTGCTTTTTCTACCATGGCATCTGCAATTAAATTTCCTAGATTCGTTTCTTTTGTACGAACATCTGCCCGTTCACCATTTAAGGCTACTTTCGTTTTTCCTACAACTTCATTTTGGATTTCTTCCAGAGGAGCCTTGAATTCATTTACTTTCGCAAGTGCATCCGCATCCTCCTCGTATGATTGTAGGTCAAGCACTTCACCTTCGTGACTTGTGATGACACCTTCAGCATCGAAGGTAACATCTAACAATCCAAGAAGGTTTAAATACTCGCCAGCTTGAACGATAAGAGTCGGTTCTTCTTTACCGATGACTACCGGCTCTTCTAAAACTGTGTGGGAGTGCCCTCCAACGATTACGTCGATCCCATCAACCGCTTCTGCAAGCTCCAGGTCATGAGAATAGCCTAAATGAGAAAGGGCGATGATTTTATTGACGCCTTCTTTTTCAAGCATGTCTATTGTTTCCGTTGCTTTTTTAGCAGCATCCTCGAATACAACGTTTTCTTCAGGATTTGAAAGAAATTCAGTTTCCGGCGTTGTCAATCCGAAGATCCCTACTTTTTCTCCGTCTACTTCTTTAATAATAGCAGGATAGATGTTTCCACCTTCACCTGGAGTCCCCACTTCTTTCTTCTTCAATGGTTCCAAGTCTCCATCACCTGTCACTTGAACATTTGAAGAAACCATCGGGAAGTTCATTTCTTTAATAAAGTTTGCTAATGTTTTCGAGTCTTTATCGAATTCATGGTTTCCAAGAGTCATAGCATCATAGTCTAGTTCATTCATGAACCATAAGTCTGCAAGACCTGAATATTGACGGAAGTAAAGGGTTCCTGAGAACACATCCCCAGCATCCAATAATAATGTATTGTCTTTCTCCTCACGAACTTCCTTTACAGCTGTAAACAGACGTGGATATCCTTCCACATGAGCGTGAGTATCGTTCGTGTGCATAATCGATAAATTGAAATCTGTATTCTCTTCTGGTGCTGCCTCTTGAATAATGCGTCCTTCCACTTCCGGAGAAACTGGATTGTGCTTTTCAAGATAAGAAGTGAATACTTCAAAGTCGGCTACAAACAATTCCGTTTGGCGTCCTTCTTCTTTAGCATTTTTGAACATCGTATAGCCATCTCCACCATTTGCAGTAAATGCGTTGGTGGCAACTGAGTACATTTTATCCGAATCGATTTTTTCAAATCCATTACTTGTCTTCACTTCTACAAACCATACTCGTTCTCCGGCTGGCTTGTTTACGTCGTATTTGTACTTGATTCCTGATACTTGTAGAAATTCTCCTGGTGCGTCTTGTCCTTCTACTCTTGATACACTGTGTTCAAGAGCATCTACAATTTCCTGACCAGTTAAATCAAGTGTGACAAGCTGATTCCCGAATGGCATTGTCGTTAACACTTCTCCAAGAGTGATTTCACCGGGGTCGATTGACGCACGAATTCCACCACCATTTTGAAGACCGATATATGTTTCAACGGACTCATTGGCCCTTGCCACCATTCCATCAGCAATTAAATTACCTAAGTTTGTTTCTTTTCTTCGGGCATCGGCACGCTCGCCGTTCAGTGCCACTTCTGAGTTGCCGACCACTTCACTCTTCAACTCTTCAAGAGGTGCCTTGAATTCTTCTACTTTTGCAAGAGCATCCGCATCTTCTTCATAAGCTTTAAGGTCAAGCACTTCACCTGAGTGTTTCGTAATGACACCGTCAGCATTGAATGAGACATCTAGCAAACCAAGTAAGTTTAAATACTCACCAGCTTGCACGATCACTGTCGGTTCTTCTTTTTCAATCACAACAGGTTCTTCCAGTACGGTATGAGAGTGACCACCTACGATCACGTCAATACCATCTACCGCTTCTGCTAATTCTAAGTCTTGTGCATATCCCAGATGAGAAAGAGCTATGATTTTATTAACTCCCTCATTTTTCAGCATTCCAATCGTCGAGGCCGCTTTTGAAGCAGGATTCTCAAATTCAACATTTTCTCCTGGATTTGAAATGAATGCTGTATCAGGAGTCGTTAATCCGAAGATTCCTACTTTTTCGCCGTCCACTTCTTTTATCATGGCAGGATAGATGTTTCCACCTTCACCAGGAGTACCGATTTCATTTTTCACAATCGGCTCTAAATCTGCATCACCCGAAACCGATACATTCGACGACACCATTGGGAAATTCATTTCTTTAATAAAGTTTGCTAATGTTTTAGAATCTTTATCAAATTCATGGTTTCCAAGAGTCATGGCATCAAAACCAAGTTCATTCATGAACGAAAGATCTGCCAGACCTTTATATTGTCGGAAGTACAGTGTTCCAGAGAATACATCCCCAGCGTCTAATAATAAAGCATTTTCCTTTTCGGCACGAACCTTGTTTACAGCTGTGAACAGTCGTGGATACCCTTCAACATGGGCATGCGTATCGTTCGTATGCATGATGGAAAGGTCAAACTCATCATTGCTTTTAGCCGACAAGTCAAATTGGCCAATATAAGCATCATGGTCGCTCGCTCGTCCATGTTCTTCCATGTAAGGAGAATTAAAGTTGACGATATCATATTCTGCACCTGCAGCAAGACGATTGGAAACTAGCATATGATCCAATACCTGTGCATTCCCTTGGTACGTATACGTGTATCGTTCATTCTCAGGAAGTGTTTCAACAAGATTCGTTAACTCTTCTCCCTTCAGCTTTTGTAAAGGAGCTGAGAATTCAAAGTCGTTTAAGTCTCCCATCACGACTACATTGGCATCTTCATTCTTATTTTGGATATCAGATACGAATGAATTCACAATTTCTGCGATTTGAAGACGTTGATCTTCACTACCCAATACAGGTGGTTGGTTTTTTCCGAATACCGGTTGGTCTCCACCTTTAGAGTTAAAGTGATTATTTACAACGATAACGTCTTCGCCTTTAAAGTTGAATTGCGCTGCTAAAGGCTTGCGGCTGTCATCAAATGCAGCGTTCATCGGATCGATTCTTCCCGGATTCAACGTCAAGGAGCCATTGTCATATGCTACCGCTGTCGTTGCGTCGCCTTTAGTTCCTTCTGCCAAAGACACTCGGTCTGGATTATATAGGAATCCAACACGGATATTCCCTCCAGGTACTCCGCCGTCTTCTTTATCCTGAGGAGCAATTTCCGTCCATGAATAAGTTGGCCCACCGAAACTAGCAATGGCATCACTTAATGCTTTGTAGTTAGCATCAGCCTTCACAACTCCATCATCGGTGGTGCCACTTTCGTCCAATACTTCTACTAACCCGATGATGTCAGGAGATTTTAAATTCTCCATCATGGATTTAGCAAGCTTATCTCGCTTAGCTGTATCAGATGCTGCGAAGTTTTCAATATTGTAGCCTGCTACGGTTAATTTATCATCCGCTTTTTCAATCGTTGTCACTTCCGGAGTGAATTCACGCTCCGTTAATTCCGGAAGACTATCTTCATTAACAAGGATTTTAAAATTACTAAAGCTGTAACTTACTACTCCCGTCACTGTGCCATTAAACTGGTCACCCGTTTTTGTAACAAAATCACGGTTATCTAATAGTAGAAACATTCTTTCAGGGTTTTGGTTTTCTTGTGTTAATAGCGGTGCACCTTCTTTTGTGTACGCTTTCCCATCTACTTGCCCAGTGATGACTGGTACTTCCCCATACTTCTGAGGACCTGTAACGGTAGGATTTTCAAGAGATACTCTCATACCCTCCAGGCTTTCGTAAAAATCGATTCCATCCTGCTCAGGATCAAATTCACCAAATTGATCGTTATCGACTACTTCTGTGGGAGGATTCTCATCTTCTCCCATCACTTGTGCTGCCGGAAGATCATTATTATTAGAAGCAACAATCACATTCCCATACTGTGCGTTGAGTTCAGTCATCGCAAGGTCTGTTTGTAGTTTCTCGTCATATCCATCTAATACCCATTCTTTCACCTGACCATCCACTGTTACTTTATCCCCAAGCTTCACTCCATGAGCTGGCTTATAGACAAGTATAGCTTCAGATGTCTTATCATTGTCATCCGGTTGGGCATCTTGCATGTAGAAATTACTCGCATCCACCACGTGGGTGACGATCCCTTCTACACCTTTTACTTTTTCTGTATTGTAGGGTGATGCATGTGCTTCACCTTGAATATCGTGGATCCGCAAGCCTTCGATGCCTTCATATGGTGTTGGCTCATCTGGAGCTTCACCTTCAAAAGACATTGCTGTAGGAGATTTTAATCCTGGAACTGAGTAGTATTGTTCCAGACTTCCAGTAATAATGACTTTTTTCCCAATTATGTCTGGGTTGGTTAGTAGCCCAAAGTCTGGACGGAAAGCAGATGGCAGTTGAACGGGAAGAACCTTAGAAGGATCCGTCTCATCTGCACTGTCTGCAATGGCCAAATTTGTATCTGCTGTAAAGGGAGCTTCAAAATCATAACTGTTGGTACTTTTGGTTTGAGCTACAATATACCCCGTAACTGTTCCTGTACCCGTATTGTTATCAATTGCTTCCTGTACCGTTAAATAATCTGATGCAGAAGCCATTGAACTCATTGGAACAATATAGCTTACAAGCATTGCTAAAATCGTTGTGATAATAAACAACTGTTTTTTCATTAACTTCAACCTGATTCCTCCTCAAATTGTTGTTCCACCTGTGAAATAAGCCTAAATATCTATATTCCCTCTTATTTCAAGAACCTTACCAATAGTCCTTTATGGCACCAAAACTTTCTAGAGTAGTGAAAGCGCTTACTTTTGTATATGTTATATCCCCTTGGAAAGTCATGATCCGTGCCAAAAATACGTAGATTTACAATATAAATAGATTAAAATCTACCTATTTCCAAACACCCCCAATATTCGATTACACCTAGTACATATTCTGTAGAATATTGTAACTAAAGTACTCTTTAAATATATCACTTTTTTGTCGAAGATTAAGGAATTATAAAAAAATTTACAAAAATGAGACAATAGATTCATGTTTTGTTAAAAAATAGATTCGGGACTCACATTTCATCCGGCCTTATCAAAATTTCTAACGAACTTTATTTGGCTGTAAAGTAGATTTGGGACTTACTCTCCAGTGTAAAATACGGTAAACAACAAAAAACATAAGGATTCCTGCAGTGTCATAACCCACATCTAATAAACAACCAGTTCTCGAAAAAAATAGCTGAGCACTTTCTGTGAAGAGAGCGTATGAAACTGAGCAGAAAAATATCATATATTGGTTTCTCAAAACCAATATAAATGAATAAGCCAACCAAAAAAAACAAAAAGCGTGACCTACTTTTTGCTTTATATAGCTTGGGTTGCTAAATGGATAATCTGTAAAATTTATAAATGATTTCAATTCAGGGTCTCCTGTCCATTGGAACGTCAAAGCTTGATGTTCGACAAATTCATGCAGACTTTCTGTGCAGGTTAGACAAAACAAAATCCCCATATATATCACAACCACTATTTTATTCAACACAATCCCTCCTAGGTCATCATTCTTGCCCATACTGAGTGGGATTATAGGTCACCTTCTTATTTTCCGACAGGTCATTTTCAACAATTTCTCACAATTAAGCAGTTCAAATCCATAGTTTCCAATAGAGTGGGATATTCCTCTACTGGAAATCTTCTTTGAAGATCTGCGCCCTTCCCTTTTTCCACACCAGCCATTACACTGAAGGAAAATATAATGCTAGAGGATGATTAAATGAACCGTTTTGTTGAAAGAATCGAACCGTATTTCTTGAGTGAGGATCCGTTTGTACAGAGGTATGCCATTGAGATGCTGGAAGGCTCCTATTTGGTTGAAGGAGATACCTTTATGACTGCTTTGAAAGCCGTCGACCGTGGCCAAGTATCGGAATACTCTTCTCCTGTACTTCCATACTTGATGTACATGCCACTGAATGAGAACGGGATGAAAGAAGTATTAAACCGGTTGAAGAGCCTGGGCAAAAAGGATACCGATCGACTATTCTATACTCAATTAGTAGCCAATGCCGATACAGAATTATTGATTGCATACAGAAACGAAGTAGAACGATTTGTGGACCAGGAGCAACTGAAAGAAATCGTGAAGCTTCCTACTTTGACGGTTAAGGAACTATTCAAGGAACTGGGGGACATAATGGCTTACTTGGATACCCATGAATATAACCAAGTTTATTATGACCATGGGAAGAGAATCATCCAGCAGTTAGTAAAGAAAGACGGCACTGGAGAAAGTCCGGAAATACAGATTGAGACAAATAAACTCAATAGTTTCAAAGGAATATACACTGTTTATATGGCTGGCGAAGTCCGTGAAGCAAGTGTGGTATCTGAGTTAGTTAACCTTTTCAAAGACGAAGAAAAAGAAGATCTGGTACTGGAGGAAGTAGCCAATGCACTGGTGAAAATAGGGACTGCCGAGGTCGTACGTGAAGTTGAAAAAGTAGCACTGTACGGCAACACCTATTTCTATACACTCGACGTACTTGGAAGAATAAAAACGGATGAAGCGGAAAAAGCACTCTTAACTTTATTTAATCAAACAGATGACATAACCGCTAAAACACTGATCTCAGATTATTTATGTCAGCAGTTATCAACAGATGCAATTCCAAAGATCTCAGCATTTCTAGAAGAAGGCTATGATGAAGGAATGCTTTGTCTGGAAGAATCCCTATACGTAAACTGCATCATGAACGACATTGCTCATCCAAAACTCCCTGAGTGGAAACGTCTCATCGAAGAAATAGAACTCCAATCAATGGATGAGCAACCATTTCTCGTTTCACAACCCGTCCAAAACGGGGAAAAAGTGGGACGTAACGACCCATGTCCATGCGGAAGCGGTAAAAAACACAAAAAGTGCTGCCTATAAAGAGTGAGGGACGGACCTCCGCATTTTCATGCGGAAGCCCGTCCCTATCACATTTTTATCTTCAGTTACTACTAATTTTGAGGTCCGTCCCTCTGATTCGTCTCTCTATTTCATCCACTCCGGCTTACCAAATCCTTTGAATTCTTGGTCGATGGTTTTTTCGAAATTGTCTGCTTGGACGACGGCTTTGATGTCTTTCGCGAGTTGTGAGTCAACGTCTTTTGTGTTGACGACAACTCGGTTACGATATTGATCAGGCATGTTTTCCAGTTGCAGCGCATCAAGCAAGTCCATATCCGCAGCGAGTGCATAGTTCCCTGGAACGGCTGATAGGTCAACACTATCTACTGCTCTTGGAAGCTGAGCCGCTTCGATTGGTTTGAACTGCAGGTTTTTCACGTTTTCCGCAATGTCTTTTTCTGATACTGTCAATGGATCTGTGTCTGGTTTTAACGTGATCAGTTTCGCATCTTCTAAAATTTGAAATGCCCGTGCGGCGTTAGTCGGATCATTCGGAATCGCGATGGCACTTCCTTCTTTGATGTCTTTAATCGAATCAAACTTCTGCGAGTAGATCCCCATTGGTGCAGTTGGAACAACAATCACTTCGGATAAATCCATGTTATGCTGCTTCGCGAATGTATCCATGTAGATTTTATGCTGGAACAGGTTCGCGTCCAAATCACCCTGTGCAAGTGCGTTATTTGGCTGGATATAATCACTGAATTCCTTCACTTCTACCGTGTATCCTTTTTCTTCTAAGCCTGGCTTAATCGCTTTCGTCACCATATCACTGTACGGACCGGATGTTGCCCCTATCGTTACTTCTTTTTTATCTTCCGAGCTTGCCTCATTTCCTCCACAAGCTGCCAATACGCTCATTGTTACCGCTAATGCTACGAATAAAGTCCACTTTTTCACTATTTATTCCTCCTAAAATCGTTATCGTTTATCCACTAATCGTGCAAACACATCACCTGTATATTGGATGAGCTGAACGAAACAAATTAAAATGACGACGGTCGTGACCATCACCGTGTTGTCATATCGGTAGTACCCGAACCGTATCGCCAAGTCCCCGACTCCGCCTCCGCCGACGATGCCGGCCATGGCGGAATAAGCGACTAAACTGATCGTTGTAATCGTGATTGCCTGTATGACTGCCGGACGCGCTTCCGGTAACAGTACATCCTTGATGATCATCCATGGACTCGCCCCCACTGATACCGACGCTTCGATGACCCCTTTGTCGATTTCCCTCAAAGACGTTTCAATCATTCTTGCAAAAAAAGGAATGCCCGCGACTGAAAGAGAGACTGATGCTGCTGTCGGTCCAATCGTGGTCCCGGTTAAAAGCTTTGTCAATGGTAAGAGTGCTACGAGTAAAATAATGAATGGCACTGAGCGGACCATGTTCACCACAAATCCCACTATCTTTTTAATCAAACCGTTTTGTAAAAACAGTCCTTTATCCGTCACAAATAATAGAATCCCCAACGGCATTCCCACTACGATGGCTACGGCAAGGGAAATGCCCACCATATACACCGTTTCAAAAAAAGCTTTATTCAATTCTGGTAATATCGTAATCAATGAATCAGGCAGCATCCTCTAGCACCTCCAAGCTTTGCGTCTTCGCCGTGATATATTGAATTGCTGCTTCGATTTCGTCAGGAGACCCGATTAGCTCCATGATGAAAATGCCCAAGGGAACGTCTTGAATGTATTCAATCTTCCCGTGAAGGATATTCCCTCGAACTTTGTATCTCTGGAACACCTCAGAAACAACACTTTCCTCTGCGATTGACCCTTTAAATTGAATTTTGATGAGCTTTCCTTTTCTCGATTCTACGAGATGAGGTGGTAACTCAAACTGAAGGATTGTTTCAATGAATTGCTTCGTTAAAGGCTGCTTCGGTTCTGCGAACAAATCATACACCGGCCCTTCTTCAACGATTTTCCCGTCCTGCATCACGGCCATCCGGTCACAGATTTCTTTGACCACTTCCATCTCATGGGTGATGAGGACGATTGTCAAACCAAGCTCTTTATTGATTTTTTTCAATAGCTTCAAGATTGATTTTGTTGTATTTGGATCGAGCGCTGACGTGGCTTCATCGCATAATAATACGGATGGGTCGTTCGCAAGGGCCCTTGCAATCCCGACTCGCTGCTTTTGACCACCGCTAAGCTGGGCCGGATATGCGTCCGCTTTATCTGAAAGTCCTACCATCTCAAGGAGCTCGACGACTCTTGGCTTGACTTTCACTTTCGGTACACTAGCCGCTTTCAGGGCAAAAGCCAGATTGTCGAACACCGTTTTCGATTTAATCAGGTGGAAATGTTGAAAGATCATGCTTGTTTTCTGACGGGCGAGTCTTAATTGTTTGGATGTGAGCTTCGTGAAATCCTGCCCATCAATGATAATCTCACCTGAGGTCGGTGTTTCCAGTAGATTCAGGCAGCGGATGAGGGAACTCTTACCCGCTCCACTATATCCAACAATTCCAAAGATCTCTCCCTTTTTGATGCTGACAGATACATTGTCTACACCAACCACCGTTTGCTTTTTTGATTTATACGTTTTCACCAGATTCCGAATCTCGATCAATGCACACACCCCTTTTTTGTCCAATGAAAAAATGCCTCTTTCAACTGAAAGAAGCATCGCCTGTTTATCTCGACTTATCTTTCAGAATGAAATCATTCTGCAGGAATTAGCACCGTTCCAATACTGGAGGTTGCTGGACGTCATAGGGCCTGATCCCTCGGTCACTCTGGATAATTGAAAGTATGTAATTTTCTAAATTTTTATCTTATAAAGGATAATACTGGGTATAGGAAGGGAAGTCAATAGAGGATTTCGCTGATTTTTTATGTAAGCGCTGTCTTAATTAATATACCGGGGATGATTATTTTTAGAGAGGATGTGGTTTTTTCGAATATAACGCTGGATTTGAAAATAAATAGGTGAAACTTGAAAATAAAATCGGGTTTTTGAAAACAAATGGGTCCGTTTTGAAAATAAAATCCTAATCGATTGAATCAATGCAAAGAAAGTGTCCCCCTTCCACAGAGGAACACTTTCCATTTCTTACATCACATCATAATCTGTCACATTGCGCTCAACTACGCGGGCTCCTTCCACACTTACAAATGCTCCGTTCGAACTTCCGAACACATTGGTGGCAATCAGATTGTCCATCGCTGCCTTCACTGCTACTGTGTCAATCGGATCGATCGGGTCATTGATTGATAGCTTTGCTGATTTCCCTGTTTCAGTTTTGAATTCCAGTTCTAACACTTTTGCCATGTTTCATTCCCTCCTTTCCGGTAAGATCCGTCAATCATAAATTATTCATTAATGTCAAAGCTCTGCAGCTTTTCTACGTTGGATAATCCTTTTGAAGAAAGACTTTCTAGTGATAACGCTGCGCTGTTCACTTCATCAGCTGTCGCCAGTGGGTTGATGTAACTATACGATTTGTACGCAAACTTTGGTTTCCCTTTCTCATCCAATCCGTCATTGTACGCAAGTCGTATTCTCGTCGATTTCAGATCCGCTGTTGCCATGTGCCTCACCTCCTTTCACCTTTTATATAGGAAAAAGAGAGCAGGAGGGACACCTGTAAAATAAAAAAACTCGAAGGGAATCACCTCCGAGTTTTTCGTTTATGCTTCTATTTCACGATATTGTTTCTGGCGCAGACTGCGGAACCTGAATGTGAGATAAAGAATCGTTCCTCCAGTTGCGATGAATAAGAACAGGAGCGTGAACAAGACATTATGCCACATGAACGCATAATCCCCTGTAGATATAATCGCTCTGAAAGCAGATATCGTATAGGTCATTGGCAAAAAGTTAGTGAAATGCTGCAACGGTTCCGGTACCAATTCGATTGGGTATGTCCCTGCACTGCTCGTCAGCTGCAAGATCAGGATCATAATACCAAGGAATCGACCCGGGTTATCAAGAGTGGTGACCAGGAATTGAACGATTGATAAGAATGTCCAGCTCGCCAGTATACTCATCATGATAAAGAGCGGAATGCTCGTTACTTCCAGCCCAAGTCCCAGCAGTAAAATCGTATCTGCTAGTAGAGCTTGGAACACTCCTGCAAACATAAGGACGCCAAATTTCCCTAAGAACCAGCCAAAACCGCTGCTTGGTTTCACAGCAGGTTCACGTAGAGGGAAGACAATAGAGATCACAAGTGCTCCGACGAACAAACTCAACGATAAGAAATAAGGCGTAAACCCTGTTCCATAGTTTGGTACGTCATGGATCGGCTCGTCGGTTAGTGTCACCGGTTTTGCAAACATATCGTAAATATCCTCATTGGCATTCACGTCGTTGGCATCTTTTGCACCATCTGCAAGCTCCGTTTCAAGCTCTGATGATCCGTCCGTTAGTTTATACAGACCATCAGTTAAATCGATTGAACCATCCGTTAACCTTCCAAGACCGGATGATAGGTCATTCGATCCTTTGGAAAGTTCCCCAAGTCCGTTGTAGAGTTTATCCGAACCTGCATAAAGGCCGCCAATTCCATTAACAAGCTTATCTGAACCTGACGATAAACGGCTTGTTCCGTCAGCAAGGTCCGAGGACCCGTTCGCAAGCTTTGCTGAACCTTCCTCCAAGGCCGTTGTTCCGTCATCCAGCTTACCTAGCCCTGTCGTTAACGCGGAACTTCCATTTTCAAGTTCCTGTAATCCCTGTTTCGCTGTTGAAAGTTTATTTCCAAATGTGGTTAGACCGGCGACAAGCCTATCTTGGCCAGCCATTAGCAGATCCGATCCATTTGCAAGCGTCGCTTGACCTTTTGTAACTTCATTAAACCCGTCCATCAGGTTTGTCTGACCTTGGTTCACTTTCTTGGCCCCTGATGATAAGTCTTGAGATTTTTGAGCTAGTAAAGATGCATTTTCTGAAATCTGTGCCAGTCCTCCGCTCACTTCCTGACTACCGTCAGTCAGATCAGTAAGAGAAGCCATTAATGATTTCAACCTTTCTTTTTGATCTGGATCCTGCTCTTGTTGAATCAATGCATCGAGATTGGCGGTTGCATCCATAAGTCCGCCACTGACATCATCAGATCCTTTTTTGGTCTCGGCTGCTCCACTTTGAAAATCGGTTGCTTTCCCAGAAAGCTCTTGAGCCCCAGCCGCTACTTCCTGTGACCCTTCAGTCAATGTAGGAAGCTTATCGTTCATTTCCTGTAATCCCGACAATGACTGGTGAAGACCGTTTGAAAGATCTTTCGCACCCTGTTGGGATTTCTCGGCCCCGCCAAGAAGCTCTTGATTTCCGTCCTGCATTTGACTAACGGCTGTATCAAAGGATTGGAGTCCATCAGCTATTCTCTTAGAGCCTGAGTAGGCAGTATCCACACCTGTTGAGAAAGCGACAGACTTTCCTGCTAGTGCCTGTAGTTTTTCTTTTAATTCCTGAGCGCCACTATTTACACTGCTAATTCCACTGCTCAAGTCTTCCGCACCCTGCTGTACAGAACCGACACCTTCACCGAGCTTATTAGCACCAGCTTGGGCATCCCCTAGTCCATCAGCGAGTTTACCTGCTCCTTCATGTGCTGAATCGATCCCGTCATGAAGCTCATCGGATCCATTCGTTGCATCACCAAGCTTCTCATTCAATTTTCCGGCGCCGTCACTCGCTTCGTTTAATCCATCAGCGACGTCCTTGATTTGATCATACATAGATTCGGCATACGTCTTGGTTACAGCTCCTGAAACCTCTTCTTTGATCTTTTCAATAGCAGAATCTCCTATTTTAGAAGATAAATAGTTTGATCCTTCATCAGCCGTATAAATCAATTCCAATTTCTCAGGATGAACATTCTCGAGGGTGGTGGCATTCTGAGAGAAATCTTCCGGAATCTCGATCTTTAAATAGTAGTCTTGATTTTCAAGTCCCCGATCGGCTTTCTTGTCATCAACGAATCGCCAATCAAATGTATCGTTTTCTTTCAAGTCATCTACGAAGTCCTGACCGATTGTCAGTTCCTCTCCATTGAAATCGGCTCCCTTGTCATTGTTGACGACAGCTACAGGAAGCTGATCTACCTGTCCGTAGGGATCCCAGAATGCCCATAGAAATGTCCCGCTATAAAGTACGGGTATAAACAAGACCCCTAAGACGGCAATCAATAACGCCTTGTTCGTGAAAATGTTTCGGAATTCACCTTTCAGTGAAGTTAGTGCTTTCATCGTATCTACTCCTTAGAATATATGACTATCTTAACCAACCGGTCAAAACTGTTCAAAAAAAGAAAGGACCATCTACTTAGATAATCCATTTAATAAATAATCTTTCATGATCGTTGCAATTTTCTCAGACGATAACGACTTGTGCTTTCGTTCCCAATCAGATAACAGAGCAATATACACCTTCAATAAGATAAATGAAATGATCTCTGGATCACATGCTTTGATCTGTCCATTTTCCATTGCACGGTTAATCTTATTCCTCACGTACCCAATTAATTCGTCTTCTATATGATTCAGCATTTCCTGAACAGCCAAAGTGCCGATCTCCTTTTCTTCTTGTATCAACTTCAGCATCAACTGATGATCGGTCCTGTAGTCCAATAACGTCACCAATGCTAGATGGACATTATCATAAAAGGAATTTTCAGGCTTTATAACAAGCTCAGCTGAATCTTTCATTTCTCTTACCATAGAATAAACAATCTCCTGAAAGAGTTCATCCTTATTCTTAAAGAATGTATAGATCGTCCCTTTCCCTACATTCGCAACCTTTGCCACTTGATCCATCGTAGTCGCCTTATAACCAAACAGAGAAAACGATTTCGTCGCCGCTTCAATAATCAACTTCCTGCGATCAATAGCCATCCAAAACCATACCTCCTGACCAAATGAGTGTTTCGTTCAATCATACTAACCACCACTATAACATGTCCCACATCAGCTTTCAAAATAAACGAGGGACGGACCTTTATTCCTAGTACCAGCTCCTAGGAATAAAGGTCCGTCCCTCAAAAATTAATAAAGTTTTCCTTGTCGATATAGGACCGTCGATAGTTTCATGACGGAGTGGATGTAGCAGTTTTGGCGGAGTGGGAATGGGTCGCCAAAGAATAGGGGCAGCACGGTGTCCATGGTGGCTTTCATCTTGTCAAAGAGGAGCTTGAATACTTCTTCCTCTGTGTAGAATTGGGTTTCCCGTCCTTGCAGCCATTCGAAGTAGGAGACGATGACACCACCGGCATTGGCCAGGATATCCGGGATGATGATGACCCCTTTTTCACTTAAGTACGTATCCGCCTCTGTTGTGACCGGTGCATTCGCTCCTTCTACGATAATACGCGCTTTCACCTTTTCCACGTTATTCTTGTGCACCTGATCCTCTAGTGCCGCTAACATAAGAACATCTACATCCAGGAAGAGTACCTCATCACGGGCACGGATTTCAGCTTTTACTCCAAGCTCACCCAGCTGCCCTTCCTCAGTCGGCAGATCTCCTTTATTATTCATCGTGAACTCCACTAAAGAAGGAATATCAAGTCCGTCTGAATTGTACAACGTCACATTCCGGTCACTCACTGCTACCACTTTATTCTGTAAATGGGTGGACTGATGGGCTTCAAGTGCTGCGACAGAGCCTACATTACCAAACCCCTGTACAGCAATCGTTAACGGCCGGTCTTCATAGTCCAAGGCCGTTTTGGCAAAAATATTATCCGTCTTCGTGAGCAGGCTTTTCTGTTCCCTAACGAAATCATGAACCAGGTAGCGGAATGTATAGAATACCCCTTTACCCGTCGCTTCCCTTCTACCAAGGGAACCTCCATTCACGACACTCTTTCCTGTGAAACTCCCTCGATAAGGCGTCCCCGGACGAATGCTCTTGTACTCTGCCATCATCCAGTCCATTTCCCGTTCACCCGACCCCATGTCCGGTGCCGGAATGTCCTTATCCGGTCCGAGGATATCACTGAAGTACTGCACGTACTTCCTCGAAATCAGGTGAAGTTCCTTTTCAGAGTAATTCCGGGGGTTCAGGATGATTCCACCTTTCCCTCCACCAAACGGGACATCATGAAGGGCGTTCTTCAGCGTCATTAAGGACGCCAGGTTCTCAACCTCCTCCTCACTCACCATTTCATGAAAACGAATACCGCCCTTGTAGGGACCAAGGGCATTATTATGCTGAACACGGAAAGCCGGAATACGGACCACCTTCTCATCCCCCAGCGGAATCCTCAAATACGACTTATGTACATGATTCGGCGTCGACAGAATCGACGTCAAGGATGTGAACGCTTTCTTTCTTGTCTCACCTTTCACATCTGGTAAAAATGACTGATCTTCTAATAGTGCATCTAATGATCTTTGGACAATATCTCTCGTTTGGCTGATCAAATTGGGTCCCTCCTATAAATAGTAAGAAAATATTGGTATATAGTATAGGGTTACCCTTTTAGTCGTGGTTAAAAACGACTATTAGAAATGAATTTGTTTCTTGCACCCTTTTAAAAAAAACAATAAATAAAATCAACTGCTGATCTGTGTGCTCTAAGCTGCTCTATTTCATTTTTCTTAAGTGGGAAAAATATATTTGAATTCGCAGGAGTAGAGCACAAATATACTATTTTGCTAGGAAGAATATTACACTAAGAACTTTAATATGAAACGAATTATAACTTCCATTATTTAGCCAAACAGGGGACTATATTAGTCGTAAAACCTAAATAAGACAATCACCCTATAAAAACAGGAAATTTTGTCGGGAAATGATATAATAAAGCTAATAGGTAATTAGACGGGGGTATAAATGGCTATTTATTTGATGGTCTCTATCAATCTACTAATGAGTATCACATTATCGGCTGCATGCAGTTATCTGGCGCTGAGGCAGGCCATTAAAAAGATCGGTAACAGTTTGAGCAAAATAGAGCTCTTGCTCTCTTCATTCACTTATACCGTTTTTTATTGCTTGCTCCATGCTTCAGTCACCTTAATGGTTTCATATGATATCTTTGTCCAGCGTTTTATGTATTTTGCGCCGGTGTTTTTCGTGATTGGTTTTGTCAGTATTTCTTTATCCCTTCAGCTTTTTCAGAATGTAAATACAGATAAGATTAACTTTCTAAGAGGAGGGTTCATATTCTCGCTTATTATGACGGTAGGTAATTTCGCCACTTATGTTGGATTGATTTATCCTTTCGTCACGTTTAAACCCATGTACATTTCGTTGACGATCCTGATGACCTTAGGAGTGACTTTCCCCTTTTTCAGGATGCTCCTACAACTTAATAATCAGGAGATTGCTTCATATAAAAGAAAGCAGCACATATTTTGGAGCATTGTGATGGGATTCGGATTTTCCGGTGTCACTTATTTATCCGCTTACTCCCTTCTTTCACCTGTTAAATATGGGGCGTCCTTATCCCTCGTTGAAAATAATCATCTTATTCCGTTCATTATCGAAATGGCGATATTGCTTATTCTCTGGTTTATTCCAGACCAACTGGCTAATGATTTGCACAAGAAGCAGATGAAGAAAATCTATAAGAAGGAACAGGAATATAAATCTTTATACGAGAATAACCTGTCTGCCATCTTCACCTATAACCGGGATGCGATCATCGTGGAAGCAAATGAACGGGCGGCTGAAATGACCGGGTACCCGGTAGACAAGATTATAGGTAAGGGATTTCTTACCTATGTCATGGAGAAAGATCTCGAACAAATGCAGTCTGCCTTCCATCAATCCTTAAGAGGGAATGCCATGAAATTTGAAATGGAATTTCCCCATCGTAATGGGCACATCATGTCCATTCAGGTTATTGTTGTACCAATCTATCTTGAGGGTGAAGTGACAGGTGCACACGTACTGGCGTCAGATATAACCGATGCCGTGAAAGACAAGGAGAAAATACAGTATCTCGCGTATCACGATGAATTGACCGGATTACCAAACAGACGGTATTTTAATGAGGCTTTCGAAAAAAAGGTCGAAGATAAGCATGAACAGATGGCCATCCTGCTTCTCGACCTCAACCGTTTTAAGATCGTCAACGATACACTGGGGCATGGATACGGGGATGAACTGATCTCCCAAGTTGGGAAAAGATGCGTGAATGTTCTAGGCGAAAAAGGATTGATCGCTCGAATGAGTGGAGATGAATTTATCGTATTGCTTCCTTCTATCAAAGGTAGGAGTGACATACATAAGATGGCTACAGCAATTCATACCTGTCTGGAAACGCCTTTTGACATTGGGGGACATGACATTATGACATCGACTTCCATTGGGATCTCACTTTATCCTCATGATGGGCATGATCTTTCCACCCTCTTAAAGAAGGCAGACATCGCCATGTACACGATGAAAAAAAGCGAGGGAGCGTATCAACTCCTGTTTTCGGATCAGCTGGAAGAGAAGGGAATCAATCCTATTGAACTGGAGGAAAACTTGCGAAATGCGCTTATTAATGATGAATTTGAGTTATACTATCAGCCCCAGCTTTCCTTGACCACAAACGAAATCGTCGGTGTTGAGGCCTTGATCAGGTGGAACCACCCAATAAAGGGTTTAATCCCACCAGCCGATTTTATTCCTTTAGCCGAAGAGACAGGTTTAATCATTCCTCTTGGACGGCACATTTTAAATGATGCATGTAAACAACTCAAAAGTTGGCTAATAAATGGTTATGAGTTCAAGGTGTCGATCAATGTCTCCTCCAGACAATTCCATGATGCAATGTTTGTCGACGTGGTAAGGGAGGTACTGGATACCCACATGATTCCTCCTTCACTAATCGAACTTGAAATCACGGAAAGTACCGCAATGCACCATGTGGAAGAAGCCCTGACAAAAATGAACGCACTCCGAGAAATCGGTGTTTCCATTGCGATCGATGACTTCGGTATTGAATACAGTTCGCTAAGCTACCTGCAAAAATTCTCAATTCAGACGTTAAAGATCGACCGAAGCTTCATTATGGGATTGGATGAAAATGAATCTAATAAAGCGATAGTGGCCGCTATTCACGCCATGGCCAAGCATTTACAATTGGTGATTGTAGCGGAAGGCGTCGAGACTGAATCTCAATTGAACTGGCTTAGAGACCTCCAGTGTGAGTATGCACAAGGGTACTACTTCAGTAAGCCTTTCCCCCCTGATACACTGATTGATTATATCAATCAGAGAATAACAGCTGAAGTGACAGAGTGAATTCATGGAATGGTTTACTGATACACTCAAGAGTAAAAAGGTTCCGATAACAGTGTTATCGGAACCTTTTTACTCTGTTTCTATTCAACTACCACATTCGACTCCACTGGGATTCCGATCGTAAACGTCGTCCATTCATCAGTCGACTGACACCGAATCTCCCCTCCATGCTTTTCAATCAATTTCTTACAAATATAAAGACCAATCCCAGTTCCAAGATCCTTTGTCGTGTAGAAAGGTTCAAAGATAGCTTCGATGGTTTCTTCCTTGATGAGGGGACCATTGTTGGAAATTTGCAGGTTAGTCCTACTTTCCTTCACTTCGCATGAAACGTGGATTTGCCTATGTCCTTCCACTTCTTGCAGAGCATCAATCGAGTTCATGATAAGGTTTAGGAACACTTGTCTTAGTTCATCAGAATTCCCCATTACCCTGATGTCCGTTTCACACGTGAAATCAATTGTGACATCTCCATCCAGAAGGCTCGGATATAAGAACTCAATCGTTTCTTCCAAGTGATTGGACAGGATGATTTCCTCTCGAATACTCTCGATTATATCTTTCCTTGATACATGAAGGAATTGTGAAATCCGATAATTCAATTGCTCCAGCTCATGTTGCATGATATCAAGATATGGAAGATCTGGGTAGTCGTTTTGTAAGAGTTTGGTAAACCCAATAATTGAGGTTAGGGGATTCCTGAATTCATGTACGAAGCTTGAACTCATCTGACCAAGGATCGTTAGTCGTTCTTTATGCGTTTGGTCAATATAAAGCTCTTTTTCCTGGAGGTGTTGTTCTTTTATTTCCGTATATTTTCTAACAGCTAAGTAGGAGAAACGATCAAATAAAGCATTGATTTCTTCAATGATAGGCTGTAAATCACGAAGTTCAATCCCAGAATTATTGACCCATTTAATAATAATGCTCTTCCCTATATTCACATTGTAAACAAACTCACTTATATTCACACTAGCATTGACCCTCTCCAACGCTGTTTTATGAGCAAGAAAAGTGATTTCCTCCTCACTTAAAGGCTTTTCTACAGCACGCTTTACCAATTGGAACATCTTCAGTCCATTTTTCAACACTTCTTCTTTGTAAAGGTCTTGATCTGAAATAACAATATTCTTGCGCCAGTTATGCAGAAATTCATCTGAATGATCCTCCAGATATTGTATGAGCATAGTGGAAGCACTAGTCATTGAATGCCCGCCCCTTCATTCCAGTTATTATCTAAATATTCATTGATATTATCATAACAGAAATAAAGGATTAGGATAGTAGTCATTTGTAGGGAAAACACTAAATCTAGTTAAAAGAAATGTACCTTTAACTTCACCCGGCATTTTGATTCTCATTGTCCTTTTCTTTAATTTATATTAATAATGCCCTCGAGATCAAAGATTAAATACTTCTGATGTCAGTTACAGAGGAATGCTCAAGTAGAGGATTACTGGGAAAATATATGCTTCCTTTACTACTTTCAATTTTCTCTCTGAATGGATGAATGCTATAAATAATCCACCAAGGTTTGTTGTAATGCTCCTAAAATGAAATTTAATTCAAAAAAGAGAATATGATTGAAGTGTGGAACATAATCAGGCAATGAAGCAAATGAAAGATGTTGTGGTACCGAAGGGGAAGATAGGAGAATAGTAAATGAAAAATAATTGCGTACACGGTAACTGGCTGGCACCGTCATGTAGACTGAAGCCCCTATAGCTTTGCGTCACCATTTTTCAATGGGTTTGCCTTTATCGTACGCGTTTAGAAGTATTTATTATACTGGTTTTAGAAAATACGTTTCCTTGGTTTTTGGAAGACTTTCATAAAGAAGCTATTTTCTTCTGATCTAAAAATCTTTATTCCTACTATCTTTAACGGTGTCCAGATTTCTTTCATATAATAACCCGGCATTTGAATCCCCCTTAAAATTATTAAATTTATCTACTAACAGAAAATACTTATATTTACATTATAGAATAAATATCAGAATAATCTATCTTTTAGGACTAAATACTTATCGACAAATTTCTCAATTAAGGTTGATATCTTTATTATAACGAACAATAGGTGACGTTCATTTAAACGATTTTAATTGTACATTGTTCTTTAATAAATATTAATTTCTGATTTCACTCCCCCTCTAGTAAGATTTGATCCTACTATGATTGTTATTCAAATAAAGAGGAACTTCAATTACTGAAGTTCCTCTTTCCTACATATCGATATCCTTTGACCAGGTTGGAATAACTCTATAAGACTAAGGTGTTCTGTACAAATTCTGCCCACTACGTTCACAGCAGGGTTTCTCTCTAGATTTTGTCGTACAATTTGTAGTTCTCCTTTATATCTTCCGTACAGGTCATTGTCCTGGGTAATAGTACCTTTTTTTCTCTCCACGCTATTGATAGGCGGCACATCGCTATCAGTTCTTGTACCCAGCATTCGAAGCACATCTCTACCCGAATCCGGTCTGAGTTGATACTCGCCTTCGATTTCAGCATTTCCTTCGTAGGTCAGCTCAATCATCTTTTTTTGATCAAAGCGTACCAGTTTCAGAAGTAAATCCTTAGAACAACCTGGATCTCCAACGAAAACTCCCAACACACCCCACCTTTTCAATTGAACCGCACTGACATAAGGACTTTGATCTCGATGATCTTCCAAAGTAGGCAGTCCCAGGTTTAAAGGTCCCCGCTTGTTTTCTTCACCCGGTATAAACGCATAAACAGGAATACCCAACACATCAAAAATGGCTTGCTTCTCCAGAAAATAATCCTTATCCAATCCTGTTTCCGGCTTTGGATAAAAATTATGCCAGGCAATGATGTTCTCTGTTGCCAGCCCGCTCTTAATCCAATGCTGAAGTTCTTTTTCCCCAACGGTACTCGCATTGATGGCAATTTGAAAGTGATGGGACAATTCCAACATATCATCCGTTGAAAATCCATCATCCAGCCTCAAGGAGGTGACGCCCAATTCTTTCAGGTCTTCAAAATGATTCAGCCCCAGCATGACAGGCGTACACTTCGATACATCGGCGAACACTTCAAATCCCTCCCTTTTAAAAAGAGATAGTAGCCCCCTTACACGTTCAGGACTCTCACCTAATTCTTCAGGAATATGAAGCGATGTAAACGCAAGCTTGATGCCTGCTAAAGAAGCCCGAATAATGCTCTCCTCCGCTCCTTCATCAGACAAATAGACGGATATGCCGATCATTCAAACTCACTCGCCATCTCGTCCTTAAATCCAAACAGGTAGGTCAAGGCAAACCCTGCTGCATACGCAATCAATAGTCCAAGAGTATAATAGAGAATTTCACCTGCGTTCACCAGGAAAATCAGCGGTAAGCCAGATACACCGATGGCGAACGTTGCAACATCGAAGTAGGCTTGGAATGCCCCACCGAATCCGGCACCTAGACATGCGGTCAGGAATGGTCTTCCTAACGGCAGGGTCACACCGAAGATCAATGGCTCACCAATTCCGAGCATCCCGGCTGGAAGTGCTCCGCCAATTGCTCTCTTTAACTTTTTCTTCTTCGTTTTCATAAAGATGGCAAAAGCCGCTCCAACCTGACCTGCTCCACCCATCGCAAGGATTGGAAGAAGCGGATCGTCGCCAATCGTGTTGATCAGCTCTAAATGAACAGGAGTCAAGCCTTGATGCAAGCCCGTAACAACAAGAGGTAGGAAGGTCGCTCCGAGAACGAAACCGGCAACGATTCCACCCATATCAATCAGTGAAAGAAGACCGTTTGTAATGATATCTGAAATGAATCCACCTACCGGCATAAACACGGTGTACGTTAATAAACCCGTTACCAGTAACGCAATCGTTGGGGTCACAATGATATCGATTGCTTGAGGAACCACCTTGCGCACATTCTTTTCAACAAAAGCAATGAAAATCGCAGCAATCAAGACCCCGATTAATCCACCACGGCCTGGAAGCAGATTTTCCCCAAACAGCGTCACGTCCCCAATCGCCGGGTTGATGATCAAAATACCGGCCACGCCACCAAGAGCCGCTGAGCCGCCGAATTCCTTCGCCGCATTCATCCCGACAAGAATACCGAGATAGCCGAATAGTCCACTACCTATAATCGACAGCATCATCACAAGCTGGGATTCCCCATTTAACCAACCAGCCTGTACAAAGAACTTCGTGAATCCTGTAATCAATCCTGACGCAATCAAAGCAGGAATAAGTGGAATGAATATATTCGCGACACGTCTTAGAAGCAACTTGAATGGTGTGGCATTCTTTTTCTTCAAATCGGCCTTTTGCTCTGCCGCACGAGCCTTCAAATCAAAGTCACCTGAACCTGCAGAAACAAGCTTACCGAATTCCTCCGTAACCTTATTGACTTTCCCCGGTCCCAAAATCACCTGGTACGTTTCATCCTCCACAAACCCCAATACCCCTTCGGTCTTCTTTATGTCCGCTTTCTGCAAAAGATCCTCATCGTATACTTTCACTCTCAGTCTCGTCATACAGTTTTCATAGCTTGCAATATTGCCAGCACCGCCAAACATCTCTACAAGTACTCCAGCCAATTCCTGATTCGTCACATTCACCTTCCCCTTTCTCATTGCCGTCTCCATTTATTTTCACAAGCAGATCAAGTCTCCCTTATCAAAAGACTATTTCTCAGTGGCTAAACGAACATATCCGCCCGCATCCTCTAACCGGCTTTTTGCTTCCTCGTACTCACAACCAAGTGTGATCATCACAATCGACGTTTTCACTTCATTATTCGCCTTCTTTAATGTTACGGCTGCAGTTTCCTTGTCAGCTCCAGTAATGCTTTCGATGATTCCAATCGCCCGCTGTTCAAGCTTATAATTGCTAATGTTCACATCGACCATCAGGTTTCCATACGCTTTCCCCAGCTTGATCATAGCAGCTGTTGAAATCATATTGAGGACCATTTTCTGTGCCGTCCCTGCCTTTAATCGTGTAGATCCCGTCAATGCTTCCGGGCCGGCATCCACTTCGATCGCCATCTCCGCTTCAGCAGAGATTTTAGATCCTGTATTACAGGATAGCGCCACTGTCGTCGCCCCTATTTCCCTTGCATATCGTAAGCCTCCGATAACATAGGGAGTACGTCCGCTCGCTGCGATTCCAACCACAGTATCCCCAGTTGTCAGACCGATCTCTTTCAGATCAGATACACCTAGCCCTTCGTCATCTTCGGCGCCTTCAACGGCCTTCACGAATGCCTTCTCCCCGCCTGCAATCAAGCCTACAACGACGTCACTGCCCACGCTGAAGGTCGGTGGGCACTCCACCGCATCAAGAACCCCGAGCCTTCCACTTGTACCGGCCCCCATGTAGATCAATCTCCCTCCACTCGAGATGGATTTCACCACTGCATCGACTACTTTCTCCACTTCAGGGATCACACTCTTAACCGCTGATGCTACTTTCTGATCCTCTTCATTCATCATATGTAGAATCTCGCCAGCACTCGCTGTATCGATTTCAAGCGTATTTTGATTCACCTTTTCAGTCGATAATTCATAAACATTGTCTTTCATCCATCATTCCTCCAAAAATCTGTATGCGTTTTCATTACCTATATTCATACCATTTTTAAAATTAAATTTCAATTGTATTTTTTAATGTATGAAATAATATTTTAAATCAGACCTCCCGGGAAGAAATTTTCTATTGCTAAAAATCGAGCCAACGACAAATAGGAGTTGGAACAAGCTTCCTACTCCTGTTTTTCTTACTATCAACTTGTAGAGGTACGTCCCTCAATGATCGAAGGAAGTATCCTCGCCGAATTCTGTTGAGTCCATGAGTCCAGATTGGAATCCTGGCAGATAGAGTTCGGTATCGCTTCGGTTGCGTGCTGAAATAGTTGGGATGGTTGAAAAATGATTCATGGTGACGGCAGCTCGTTCCCTTTGTTTCGTGAATACTTTCTCAGAACAGTTGATTTCTAACTGCCCTCCATTTGTAAAATGAACATAGGTTTTTCCTTCTGAAGTTGTGGATGATTCAATATGCTGGCAGAATAACCAGATGCAATCATAATCGGTTGGGGCAATAGTGGGTATCGCATAGATGTATTGTTGCGGGCAAACCATAAGAGGTGTTTTTCTAAAGTAGTCGAACGCATGCCGAACGGCTTTAATCCTTCCATCATAGGTGGACCGGTAAATCATGCACGCCTCTTCTAAAATATCCATAGGGGCTTTCATGCTGAATATTTTTCTTCCCGAGTAGTCATACAAGACAGATTGATGAATCCCATCATAAGCTGGCCCGATCGCCACTGTCCTTCGAGTAACCAGTACTTCTGAACCTTTCAATCCAAACACCATCCTTCTCCTCTTTAATCATAAGTCTCGATTATCTGAATCTTCTTAAATATGAGACTTAATTCCCATTATATACTAATTATGGGAAATATCTATTTATATTTGTGTTTTTTTAGAGAAAAATCTCATAATTTAAGGAAATCGATTATTTCCTGGGGGATAATGTCGAAAAGGTACTTCGTCTACTACTCTCTAAGTAAAGGTTCTCTTTCTATTAAATGTCAAAGAAGATCATTTATTCAAAAAAGAGGCTAGGGCAATAGTATTTTAGTCGAAGAAAAATCCGAGCTATTTCGATGTTCTTTCATTAAAATTCGAATTAGCTCGGATTTTTAAATTGGTTTTGTTAAAAATAGCTTGTTCTAGTAGTTGGTTGGAATGCAAGACGAAGACTCCTGCGGGAAAAGCGGAACAGTTGAGATGCACAAATAAGTGAACTTCAACGATAGGCACTCACCTGCCATTCAGCGGAAAGCGAAGTCTTGAACGGAATTAACAGCTAATAACGGATGCTAATATGATGATTTATCCAGATAGTGTTGCCTTTAGAGTGGAGTGATTTAGTTATGTCTCAACCTCTATACAAATGACAAATCAACCTTCTTGTAGATCAGCACCAACAACCTCTCCCTTGCTTTCGTAACGAATCACTTCTTTAATCACTTCTTCTACAAAAATCGGTGTCTTTACAAATGCACTTTCAATATGCAGTCGTTCCGTTCGTTTGTGTGCATCCTTCCCAAATGGGCCAACGTTTAAAACGGGACCTTCCAACTTATGCATTTCCTTAAATGGGATGCTATAGGTTGTGTCCCAGACTGGGGTATTATCTTCATAAACCGCCCAGCCTTTATTTTCGTCCTTATAGTTCACATAGCTAAGGTCTGAAATTCCATTAAAGTAATGGGCTTGTTCAACGGGCAAATGAAACAGCTCTTCGGCTACCTTTGTTACTTTTTGAATACATCTCGATACTAAAGGATGGTCAGACGTATTTACAGCTGGGTAATATGGGGGCGTAAACATTAATACAATAGCCGGTGTAAGTTCCTGACAGTTGATTAAGAGTGTGTCGGCGATTCGAAAAGATTTCTCCCGGTCATCGCCTTGATTGTTGCCAATGTCATGTTTCAATGCTTCTAAATATTCTTTACCGAGCTTCTTTTCAGCATAATCGATTAATTCCGAATAGCGAAGAACACGAACTTCTCCTACCGAAGGAATCTCCTCTCTTTCGCATAGTTGAGCGTACCATTCGTTACATTCCTTCGCTGCCGAAACGGCTACTTCTTCAAAAAGGTTCATCACATCTGCAGCCGTTCGTTTCATTGTAAACACATTATAAAGTGCGACGGTTCCATAAGGAGTTTGAGCCGAATAATTCAGTCTTAGATCCTCTTGTTGAAGCGTAATCGGAAGTGGAGTATATTCCCCATAATCTGTTTCTCTAAATAGGGGATTCCACTCCATTTTCCGCGTTAAGAATGAAGCAATAAAGGAAGAAGTCATTCCACTCAAAGGTTCACCCACATGCGTTTCTCTACCATAAAAGAGTGCAGACGGCATAATTTTCCCGATTGTTCCTGAGTAAACGTGATATGCCGTATCAGTCGGTTTCTGAGAAAAGACCGGTTCCCCATTCAGGAACAGGTCATATGTGAGATCTTGTTCTGATTTGAGTTCATTTAAAGCAACGACAGCTGCTCTCATTCCAGACGAATTGACCTCTTCATCCGGTACTGTTAATAGCACAAGGTTAACGGGCCACAGTTCATCGGCAGCCTTTTCAATCAACGCCATATGAATGGCTAACCCCGCTTTCATATCCATAATCCCCCGTCCCCACAGGTAGTCTCCTGAACGGAGATCGTTTTGGGCTTCAGGATGCAATTCACTGATATAATGCTCCAGTTCCCTCGTTAAGCCCTCCGGATTAAAGGCCAGTGCCTCGAGTTCCCCGTATTCTTCCGTGCTCACCGTATCAAAATGACTAATCATGACAATCGTTTTAGTCGCCTCTTTATGCTTATAAAGAGCAGTTACGAACTGTCGGCCGAAATCGGCATCCCCCAGCTGAAGCATATCAGCGTTTGCCTTGAAATATGGGATATCTTGCATTTTTTTAAACAGGTTAACAGGAAATTCCACTTCCCCCTCTGTTAATGTTCGACTATGCCAACTCACCAATTCACACAGCAATGCTCGTAAAGACTCCGGTGTCCCCCATTGTCTCATGATATAACCTCCTTTATCTTGCGCTGATTCAGCCAATGATCCATGCGACATAGCCCTTTTTCTAATACTTCCATACTATAAGCGAACGAAATACGAATATACCCTTCTCCGAATTGTGTAAATGTGCTGCCTGGCACGACCGCAACTCCACCTTCCTTCAATAAACGAGTAGCAAATTCCAAAGAGGATATATTGAATTGTTTAATAGAAGGAAAAATATAAAAAGCTCCCTTTGGAAGAACCACATCAAAACCCATTTCCACTAAACGTTTATAAACAAAATCCCTGCGCTTTTTATAAGCCACATTCATTTCTCCTGGTACATGACGGTTATTCGACAATGCTTCAATCGCAGCATATTGTCCAGGTACAGAAGCACAAACCACATTATAAATATGGACCTTCACAACATGTTCCATAATCGATTCAGGTCCCAATACAAATCCAATTCTCCATCCTGTCATTGAATGAGATTTGGATAAACCATGTATAAGAAATAACCGATCCTTCATACCTGTATAAGAAGCGAAGGAATGGTGCACACCTTCAAAGGCATTTTCGCTATAAATCTCATCCGAAATAACAAAGACTTCATGCCTTTCTAATACTCTTGCCAGCTCATCCACCTCTTCCTTGCTTAGTGTGACACCTGTGGGATTGGAAGGGTAGTTAAAAAGAATGGCTTTTGTTTTATCAGTGATCAGGGCTTCCAGTTTTTCAGGAGATGGTCTAAATTGAGTCATAGAGGTATCTAAGTAAACCACCTTCGCACCACACATCGTAATAATCGGTTCGTATCCCGAGTAAAGTGGTGCTGGTAAAATGACCTCATCGCCTTCTTCCAATATCGTTCTAAACACTGAATCAATCGCTTCACTCGCTCCATTTGTCACAATCACTTCAGTTTCCGGGTTATAATCTAACCCATACTGATCTGCAAAGAAGTCACTAATCACCCTACGCAATTCTAGTAAACCTGAATTGTGTGAATAACCCGTTTGATTAGAAGCAATAGCCTTGATTCCCGCTTCTTTCACAGGTTCTGGTGTCGGAAAGTCAGGCTGTCCGATGGTTAAATTGACGGCATCTGGATAAAAAACCAACTGATTGGAAAACTGACGGATGCCCGGAATGACTAACCCTCGAGCCCGTGCATTTATAGTAATCGACATATGCTTCTACCCCTTCCTTTTACCACTACTTCGTAAACCCTGGTAGCCAGAGAGAAAGTGGTGGGAAAAATGTGATAACAAGTAAACAAATGAGCATAGAAACAAGAAACGGAAGAATCGCCCAAGCAATTTTCTCAAATTGGACCCCTCCTACACTGGATGCCACAAATAGATTGACACCTAGAGGCGGTGTAATAAACCCGATGGCCAGATTCGCTACAAGAATGACACCGAAGTGGACGGGGTCAACCCCTACAGCTACAACAATCGGTAAAAGAATGGGTGTCAGGACGACTAAAGCAGATATCGTATCGATGAACATACCCACAATCAAAAGGAGAATATTAATTGCTATCAAAATGATGATGGGGTTCGTAGAAAGCTCTGTTAAGAATGTAGCTATATCGTTCGGGATCTGTTCCAGTGTCATAAAATAAGCAAAGGATACGGAAAGACCGATAATGATCATAGTAGTGGCGTTAATGACGACTGCTTCACGGAAGCTCTCAAACACCGACTGCCATGTCAGTTCTTTGTAAACAAATAATCCAACAATCAATGAATACACTACCGCAACAACAGCAGCTTCTGTTGGAGAGAAGACTCCTCCATATATCCCTCCCAAAATGATAACTGGGATCAATAGTGCCCATTTCGCATCATTTGTAGCTTTCAACACATCTTTGAAACGGAAAGTTGCTTGCTCTTCAGGAGCATAATCCCTTTTTTTCGCAATTACATAAGCAGTCAACATAAGCCCGAGCCCAATAATAAGTCCAGGGAGGATACCCGCTAAGAACATATTTCCTACAGATACCCCTCCGATTACGCCGTATAATACGAACGGAATACTTGGAGGTATGATGACCCCGATAGAGCCTGCTGAAGCGGCTACCGCTGATGCATATCCTCCTCCATAATTACGTGCTTTCATAGCTGGAATCATAAAACCCCCAATAGCTGCGACAGTGGCGGGTCCTGACCCGGAAATAGCTGCAAAGAACATGCAAGAAACTATGGTTACCATGGAGAGTCCTCCAACCATCCAGCCAACCATTGCAGTTGCCAGATTTAATAGTCTCTGTGAAACGCCGCCTTTCCCCATCAAAATCCCGGCAAGCATAAAGAATGGAATGGCAAGCAAAGGAAAAGAATCCAATGACGTAAAGGCTTTTTGCGTGATAATATCCAAAGGCAATGTAGAGCCAAAATAAATGGCAACCAAGGCCGAGACTCCAAGTGATATCGCGATTGGAACACCGATTAATAGACACACAGCCAAGGTGCCAAAGAGGAATGCGATTGTCATGCCTTCACCTCCCCATAATCCGTGCGCCATATGATGACAAATTGCTGTAATAGACGCATTGCCATCCCTGCTCCACCGATCGGAATCGCTAAGAAAGGGAGCCACATTGGAATTTGCATGGCTGGTGTAATTTGTCCATTATGAAAACTGGCAAGAACAAGCTGTGTTCCAAATATAGCAAGAAAAACTGCGAGTCCAAACCAAACAAGTAAGGCAAGTGATTCAAGGATTTTTCTCGATGTACCTTTAAAGAGATCGATAAATGCTTCAATTCGAATATGCTGTCTCTTTTTCACTGCATAGCTAGCCCCTATCCACACCTGGAAAATATGTATATACCGAGCCATTTCCTCCGTCCAACTGGGAGCAGAAGAAAAGAGGTACCGTCCAACTACTTGTGTGAAAATAAGGGCAACCATAAACGCTAAGGTGAGGACAAGAATGAATTCTTCTAGATACTCGAATTTCTTTTTCATAAATGCTGCTCCTTTCAAAAACGAGGAATCAAGGGGTAAGCCCTGATTCCCATTTTCACCATTATTTATTTGCTTCTAATGCCGTGTTGACTAAATCTTCCCCGATTTTCGGTACGTATTGATCGTAAACAGATGAAGCCGCTTCACGGAATGTATCTCTTTGTTCTTTTGTTAATTCATTTACCTGCATACCATTCTCTTTTAATTTGTTCAAAAACTCTACATCTTGTTTTTGAGCAAGTCCGCGCTGTTCGTCACGGTATTCTTCCGAAGCTTCATTGACTAACTCTTTTAAATCTTCAGGTAATTCATTATAGAAATCGTTATTCATGATGAGGGCTGTAGCTGCATAAACATGTCCTGTTAAAGATAGATAGTCCTGAACTTCATAAAATTTGTTCGTATAATAGAGAGAGACAGGACATTCCATGGCATCGTATGTACCTTGTTGTAGTGCAGTGTACAATTCTCCAAATGCGAAGGGAGATGCGTTTGCTCCAAATGCTTTAAACGTGTCGGTATGAAGGGGATTTTCAAGAGTTCTAAACTTCAGACCTTTCACATCTTCAGGACTCTCTATCGGTCCTTCGTTATTTGACATGTGGCGGAATCCATTTTCACCAAACACTAAACCTTTTAGATCATTCTTTTCTAAATCGGCCATCAACTCCTGACCTAGTTCACCATCAAGTGCTTTATAGGCCGCTTCATTGCTATTGAAGAGGAAAGGTAAATCAAATACTAAGAATTTTTCATTGAATGAGGCAAGGGGGGCAACGGCAGGAATCGTCATTTCAATATTACCTAATTGAACGGCTTCAATCGCTTCACGATCTGAGCCGTATAGCTGACCATTAGGATAAAGTTCTACTTTAATGCGACCATTTGATTCTTTCTCCAATTTTTCTTTAAACGTGACCGCTGCAACATGTGAGGATTGTTCCTCTGGTACTAAGTGAGCGATCCGAATCGTGTAGGTTTCCTCTTCCCCTTCACTAGATGAAGTACTAGGACGTCCACATGCAGAAATCATGAGAATCGCGATGAACAATAATGGAATGAATTTTTTCAATTTGTTTCCTCCTCTTGATAATATCCTTGAATTCGTCGTTCAATATTTTTCATATGAGAAGACATTTCTTTCTTGGCGGTTTCAACATGCTTTAATTGCAAGGCTTTATATATGCTGTTATGTTCCTCGTATGCTTCTTTGGCGCTTAACCTAAGAGTGTTCGATAAAACCAGAAAGGCTCTATTCACACCTGTGTTTGAAGTATGTATCATATCTCTTAGCTTTGGATTTGGATTTTCTTTAGCTAATAGAAGATGAAATTCTCGATCAAGTTCAATAAACTCTTCATAGCAATCTTCCTTAATGGCTTCCCATTGAGCTGTTAAGTTATCTCTTAATTCACCTAGTAATCTTTCTTTAAGTCTATCTACGATAATCTCAAGATTATACACTTCCAATAACTCGCGAATTTCAAGAAATTGCAATGCATCTTCTTCTGTAAACGAAGCAACAGTCGCCATCTTAGCATCGGAGATTACAACAAGACCTTCCGCAGTAAGTCTCTTTAAAGCCTCTCGTATCGGTGTTCTACTGATGCCCAACTCCTCAGCAAGCTTTTTCTCTGGAAGTTCTTCATGAGGCGCGAGCTTCCCTGATATAATATCTTTCTTAATTAAATTGAATGCTTGCTCAGCTAACGTCTCTTTCTTGATGATCCTCTGCAAGTCACTCCCTCCTATCGTTTCATTATTTTTTTGTTCATGATGTAAAAGTTCATAGTGGTATACCTCATACCTTTGAAGGTGGTATACCGTATACATACATCATAATTTATGCTAGGCTAATTGTAAATACAAAATTTAGAATATTTTAACTATTGGGATGTGAACGTAATTGAGAGAAACATGGATGATTGAACTGCAAGCGTGTATTGGTAAAGAAAAACTCAGTATTAGTGAAGGGAATCGGTTCCGTCACAGCAAAGATGAATCATTTCATTCTCCTATTGAACCTGATATAGTGGTTTTTCCTGAAAGTAAACAAGATATTGTGAATATACTGACGGTAGCTAACAGGTTTGATATCCCGATTACTCCATTTGGGACTGGATCAGGTTTAGATGGACAAGCGATTCCCGTCCGCAAGGGCATTTCCATGAACTTTGAACGAATGAAACGGATAATCTCCTTACAACAGGAAGATCTAACAGTTACCGTTCAGCCTGGAATGACTCGATTGGAACTTAATAGAGAAATTAATCGACACGGACTCTATTTTCCTATTGACCCTGGTGCTGATGCGAGTGTCGGTGGGATGACCGCTACGAATGCAAGCGGCACGACAGCTGTTCGATATGGGTCGATGAAGGATCAGGTTCTAAACTTAGAAGTGGTGTTAGCAGATGGAAAGATCATTAAAACCGGAAGCAATGCAAAAAAATCATCAAGTGGATACCACCTAAATAGTCTTTTTGTAGGTTCAGAAGGGACTTTAGGGATCATATCTGAAATCACATTAAAGTTACACGGAATTCCTGAACACATCATAGCAGCCCGCTGTACGTTTGATTCCCCTAAAGCATGCGCTGAAGCTTCACATGCTGTCTTAATGAGCGGTATTCCCGTTTTGAGAATGGAAATGGTCGATGCAAATAGCATTCAACAAGTGAATGCATATGGGGAGTACCAATTCCCTGAACAGCATTCCTTATTCCTCGAATTTGCCGGTACAAGAAATTCGGCAGAGGAAGAAGCTACTGTTGTTCAAGAAATCATGGAAGATATGGGATGTGAGAACTGGGCCCGTGCCAGCAGCTCAAAAGAACGGGCAGAGTTATGGAGGGCCAGACACGAACTCTCTTACGCATTTAGACATATCAAGGGCACGGCAGTTTCAGGCTCAGACGTTTGTGTGCCAATTTCAAAACTAGCTGACTTAGTCGTGTTTGCCCGTGACCAATTAGAGAAAAGTGGATTAGTGGGAGGAGTTTTCGGACATGTGGGAGATGGTAACTTCCATACGATTATTGTCTATGACCCAAGTGATGTAACCGAAGTTGAAAAGGCTGATACTATTAATGAAAAACTCGTTTTAAAAGCGATAGAAGTTGGAGGAACCTGTACTGGAGAGCATGGGGTTGGGCTTGGTAAGATGAAGTATCAAGAACTGGAACATGGACCTGGGGTTGAGGTGATGAAATCCATTAAATCATTATTAGATCCACATGGAAGGTTAAATCCAGGGAAAATATTTCATTAATTCCAATCCTATCTTGGTTCTAGAAAAGTTTATTTTCACTTTAGAGTTTATTAAATGTTGAAGGCTATTCTGTCAAGAATACTACTGCAAAATCGATTGGATCATCCAAACTCCGTGCAGGAAAAAAGTAATGAAATAGATAACACTGATGATATAAGTGAGTACCGTTACCCATTTAAGACGCGGAATCTTATCATAAACAACAACAAGGATCAGGATGAAAGATAATAGCAGTTTTATACCTAAAAATAGAATAGGGCTCACCCTATACACCTCATTCATTAGCGGATTCCCTTCTTCCATAAACGAACCTTTAAGACCGATATAGGATATGATTCCATCCACCAAGTTCAAAAGAGCCAAGCATAGGAATAGATTCTTCATACTTTCACCTCTTTCCATTTGTAGATTTCATAAGTAGGATTTCTCCACTTCTCAGAAAAAAACCAAAAAAGAAAGCCTTGATAAACTCCTTATCAAGGCTTAACCATTCACCATATTCATTCTTCTCCGGTATTGATAGACATAAACCCCAAGTCCGCTGAAGAATAACAATCCACCTAATAATAATAGTTTATAAATGGCTGTGCCTGTATTCGGAAGTGTAATTCCACCTACCGGAAGAGATTCCCCTATAACACCCTCCGCTTGAAAAGTGAATTTCACTTCTGACATGAGTCCTTGAAATTCATTCCCCAGATGTTCAGGAAAATCGATCTTAAAGGTCATATTTTCTTCCCCTGAACTAGCTAGTTTACGGGCATCAAACCCTTTGAACCCAGAAACCTTTCCCTCATAGAGGACCCCTTTAGTATCGGACACCGTCATCATTAGCGCGTTATATAATTGATCCGATCCGGATTTCAGTTCCGATGACATCGTATACTGAAAATCCTTCAATCCCTCATTCTTTACCTTGATGGTTTTTGTTGTCCAATCACCTGGTTTCATATTATCCACTTGAAAAAATACTCCAGTTGGTGAGGTTGCAATATCCACTTCATTCGTGGCATCCTCTTGATCCGCTTGCACCCTCTCCATTGAAAAAACAAAGAATCCAAGCAGGAATACCACACTTATTGTTAACAAGGTGAATCGCTTATTACCCATAGACTCCACTTCCTTCTAGACATTCTTTACGATACATTTTTATCAATAGGATCTGATGTTTTCTTTATTTCAACCTGTGATAGGGCTTTACCGATGACAAAACCTGAATAACAAAGGAGTAAAAGGCCTGGGATGATGAAGAGGAAGGCACCGTTTTTGGAATTAGCAAAATTCATTAAGTAACCAATATAAGGGATCGTGGTTCCTGTGTACTCCGCCACAACATTTTCAGATAAGACAGGTTCCATATCTGCTGCATCGTTATTGTCCCCTTTGGTTTTATACATGACTCCACCGTTTGTCTTTACCACATCAACAATTCTATGTGTGACCAATACTCCTTCCTCTTTCTTAAAAGTAATGACATCTCCTTCAGTAAAACGTGTCAGATCCCCACCAGGTTTGACAGCTATAATGGATCCGGTTTTAATTCCAGGCTCCATGGATCCGGAAAGAACTGCTTTTATTTCATGACCGAATATTTGAGGTTCTCCACCAGAGGCTTTAGAGGAAACAACTACAAATACCAATATGATTAAAACGGCATATAAAGTGACAGTCACACTCAAACTTACCCATTTTTTAAACTTTTTGAAGTCAATTTTCATTTTCATTTACCTGCCCTTCATCTGACTCTGTTTTTTCAGACTCATCCTGACTTTTCTCATTGACAGGGGTTTCTTTTTTTTCTACATTTTCAGTTTTCGGTGTACTATTTTCTTTGGTCACTACTTCTCCCTTAGTATCGCTTTCTTCTTTTTTCGTTTCGATTGGTTTTTCACTTTCACCAGGCGGATTTTCAGGTTCTGTTCTTTGTTCTTTGACGGGTGCCTTTCGTTCTTCTTTCTTTATTGTAGGCTCAGGAGTCGTTATAGGTTGTTCAATCGATTTCTCTTGTTCTTTTTTGTCTGGTATTGTCTCTTTGCATGTAACTGTGATTGTTTCACTCCATAAATCGTGGCGCTCATCATACTTATTTCCATGGCCAGGACGCTGAAAAGCCCTGAATTTATAATTCCCTGTAACATCTGTTTTATATGTCAATGTAGTTGATTGGTTGGATTGAAGTGATTCTACCATCCCTTCAGCTACTTTTTTTCCATCCTTAGGATTACCTGTTTGACTGAAGTAAACTTCATATTCAGAAGTACCTTTCATATCGTTTTTTGAACCGTTTTTTATTATTGTTGAAATTTCTATTTTTCCACATCCACTTACCTTTTGTGTAGATTGTTTATTTGTAAAAGTAAGAGAACTTTTATCCCACTCCTCTAACCACTTCCCACTGCTGATGAAAATAGTTGATTGTTCTTGATCATTAAAGTATGCACCCGTTTGAGAGGTCAAATAAGATAATGTAAATAACGATAGATATATGATACCTACGAGTTCCAACACTAGCTTAATATTCTTGTTGTTCCTAAACTTTCTCTGCCTCTTAAATCGAATGGGAATCACATCCTTTTTTTCATTGCAATTAACAATGTATTAATCTATGTATCTAGTTTTATTTAAAAGAAAGGGTGGCATAATACTCTCCACCCTCCCATAAAACATTTAGCGTTCTTCGCCATCCTCTTGAATACCTTCAAATGTCCATTGAAGATTTAATTTTAAATCTTGAAGTTCGTTTTGAGCCTCTCCGGAATCTTTGAATTTGAATTTCACTTTAAATTCATCTGTAGCATTTTGACCTTCACCCGCTTCAATACCATCTACTAAAGCTAACTTCCAGCTATGTCTTACCTTTACCAACTCAAGTTCCTTTGCAAGATCGTCCGGAGTCATATTTCTTAATTCTAATAATGACTTTTTATAGACAACCACGTTATTAGGGATTCCGGATTCTCCAGTGTTAACTAAAAATTCAACTTCCAATGCATCTGCATATTGATTGGCTAATGCATTTGTGACTGAAGAATTATCATTTTTAGTTACCGTATACGCTGTATGAAGAAGGACTTTTTTAATATCTAGGGTCCCATCATTTTTCAAATCAAACGTCTTATTTGTCCAATCTCCTGGTTTTAAGTTTGCAACCTGAACATTCACTGTCGGATCAACACTTAAATCCAACGTCCCTGACGCAAAAGTATTCGTTTGAACGGCTGTGTCACTAAAGTACGCATATGTACCTCCACCAATTAGTGATACACCTAAAACCGCTGAAGCTACACCTAAACCTAATTTTTGTTTAATACCCATCCAAAAATTCCTCCTCGTTTTCAACTATGTAGTTCGCATCAAAGCATTTGTTCTTTTTAACGAACTCTACATTCGAAGTATATGATAGAATACCCAGCTTGGAAATGGTTAAAAATGGTCGTTTTTACATTAAAAAGAACATTTATTGTTCTTTATCTCGAATTATCTTCCTATTTCTTATTCTTTTGTTTTTTATCAAGGAGAACAATATCTTTATTAAGAACGTTCATTCATGTGCTTTCTCAATGTTAAATCTGCGTAAATTCCTACATCCATCATAATATCTGACGATGTATTCTGATAAAATAAATCTATGTACATTTTGGAGGCTGATAGAATGACGAATTTTGTATTTTCAAACAATCAGAAACAGGTGAAAAAAGCCATCATTCCAGCAGCAGGACTAGGAACACGATTCCTTCCGGCAACGAAAGCTCAACCGAAGGAAATGCTTCCCATTGTCGATAAACCTACCATCCAATATATTATTGAAGAGGCTGTTCAATCCGGGATTACGGATATTATCATTATTACAGGACGGGGAAAGCGAAGTATTGAAGATCATTTTGATAAATCCTACGAATTAGAAGCCACATTGGAGAAAAAACAAAAATGGACGGCATTAGAAGAGGTTCAATCGATTGCCAATCTCGCAAATATTCATTATATCAGACAGAAGGAACCTCTTGGATTAGGGCATGCCATACTATGTGCACGTGCCTTTATAGGGGAGGATCCCTTCGCTGTTATGTTGGGGGACGATGTCATCGATTCGGATGTACCTTGCTTGAAGCAATTGATTCAAGCATTTGACTATTATAAAGCACCGATTATTGGTGTACAAGAAGTAAATCCAGAAGACGTATCAAAGTATGGAATTGTAAGTCCAGGTCTAAACGAAGAAGCAGATCAGCCCACATCACCTATTGCAGGACTTGTTGAAAAACCGCATCAAGATGAAGCTCCCTCCCGTTTAGCGATCATGGGAAGATATATCCTGACTCCTGATATTTTTTCACATTTAGAACAGTTAAAAGTCGGTGCAGGCGGAGAATACCAACTGACAGATGCGCTCAACCAGTACAGTCAGGAATTCCCCGTTTATGCACAAGTTTTTGATGGACTTCGATATGATATAGGAGATAAACTCGGATTTATTAAAGCCACCATTGAATTTGCCATGAAAAGACCTGAACTTCAACAGGACGTAACTCATTATCTTAATCATCTACTGAATAAGGAGTGAAACAATGAAGATTTCCGTAATCGGTGTTGGATATGTAGGACTCGTGACAGGTGTATGTCTTGCAGAAATTGGGCACCACGTGATGTGCCTGGATATCGATCATAAAAAAATAGATCAGTTGAAACAAGGAATTTCTCCAATCTATGAACCTGGGTTGAAAAACATGCTGCAACACAATCTTGCAAATCAAGCCATTTCCTTTACAACATGTTACGAAACTGCCTGTAAAGAAGCTGAAGTGATCATCATCGCTGTAGGAACTCCACCCAGTGCTGACGGATCTGCCAATCTTTCTGCAATTCAAGAGTCCTCCGAAAAAATAGGTTCATTCATCCAGAACGAGGATACGATCATTGTTACTAAAAGCACGATTCCTGTTGGGACAAATAAGAAGATTAAGGTATGGATATCAAGCCATTTGAAACAAAATGTGCCCTTCATGATTGCTTCCAATCCTGAATTTCTCAGGGAAGGTTCAGCTATACACGATACGTTCAATGGGGATCGAATCGTTCTTGGAACCGAGGATAATAAGGCCGCATTAAAACTGCAAGAAATGCTTACACCATTCGGGGTTCCATTTCTCCAGACGTCTATCGAAAGTGCAGAAATGATCAAATACTCCTCCAATGCTTTCTTAGCCACTAAAATAAGTTTTATTAATGAAATAGCGAATCTCTGTGAGAAACTTGGCGCAAATGTGGAAGATGTAGCGAAAGGGATGGGCATGGATAAACGGATCGGTCACCAATTTCTCAATGCCGGGATTGGTTATGGTGGATCGTGCTTTCCGAAAGACACCAATGCCCTTGTTCAAATGGCGGGCAATCTCCACCACCAATTCGACTTACTTGAATCGGTCATTCACGTCAATGCAAGGCAACAGGTGAAACTTGTTGAATTCGCCAAAGAGCATATAAAAGAGATGAAAGGAAAAAAAGCCGGAATACTCGGGCTTTCCTTCAAACCGAATACAGATGATATTCGTGAAGCCGCCTCCATAGAAATCATACATGCCCTGCTGAAAATTGGAGTTCAAGTCACAGTATATGACCCAGTAGCTCAAGATAAAGTAAAACATATATTAGGCAATACCGTGACCTACTCTGAAGATTGCTTTGCAGCGATTGAAGATCAAGAAATGCTCTTCATCGCAACCGAATGGGAAGAATTTAAAGTCCTAAGACTTTCTACCATTGCCAAACTGATGAAAACACCGAATGTGTTCGATGGACGTAATTGTTTCTCTCTTGATGAAGCGAATAAGACAACAGTGAACTATTACTCAATTGGAAGACCTGCTGTCGTGAATCATTGTATCGAAAAGAAAAACGTGTAAAAATAGAGGCTGGTACAAAAGAATTTTAGTCGAAGAAAAATCCGAACGAATTCTTTCATTAGAATTCGTTCGGATTTTTAATTTGTTTTTAGCTTGTTCTAGCTGTTGATTGGAGTGTAAGACGAAGACTCCTGCGGGAAAAGCGGTATAGGTGAGACCTAAGCAGGAGCGCCAGTGACGATGAGGCTCACGGGCGCCCGAGGAAAGCGGAGTATTGCACGGAAATCAACAATGGTGTACTAACAGATTTCAATACGATTATTTATCCAAATATTGTTCGCCTTAAGAAGGGAGTGATTTAGTTATGCCCCCGTCTATTCCTTAAATAGAACAGATTAAATAACTCGATTCATACTTCGCAGCGAATGTGGAGTGCGTACCTCACCAACAACCTTTGCCGGAACTCCTGCTACCACCAGGTTGGAAGCAATGTCCTCGGTTACAACGGCATTCGCTCCCACCGACACATTATCGCAAATGGTAACTGGACCGGCAACCACTGCGCCGGTAAAAATCGTAACATTATCTCCAATAATCGGTTTGATCTGACCATTACGTTCTTGATCCCTTCCACCTATCGTCACATTTTGAAACACTTCTAAATGTGCACCCGCCTTCACATGGGTCCCAATCACCACTCCAACGGAATGCGCAATCCTGAAACCTGGACCAATCTCGGCTCCTTGAGAAATCTCTGCACCGTAGAAAATAACACCAATCGACCTGAATACGCGAGGCAAAATGGGAACCTTTTTTTTATGAAGGTAATGCGAGACTCGATAAAGAACTACCAGCCAAAATGTAGAAAAATTAAAGATACTCATGATTAATCCTTTAAATGATAACCCATATGCTTTGTAATCAGACTTAATTAATGTAAACATAATTCTCCCCCTGAACTGGATTCTTTTCCGTAGTTTACTAGAGGGATATTAATTGATAAATTCAGGGAGATTAGGGTTTTGTAAATCTTTGATTACAAACATTAATCACATCACTTTTAAATATTCTTCATAAAAAGAAATGAGGAATCCAAAGCTTTGAATAAATCCCATATGAATATTTCCCATTTGTCTGTTAAGTGTCCTGTAGGAATGAAAAGGAGAGGCCCTTAGTGCATGAACTTCCTCTTCTAACTCTATATTATTCTCAAGCATCATTCTTAAGAAATCCTTTGCGTTTTGCCTATACGTTTCCTCATAAGTCAACTCAATGATCAGCTTCCTCTCTTTCTTCAGTTCAAATGTGATAGAGTCTAAAGAATCCTGACTCACTTTCATCGTTTTCTCGCTCATAATCCATTCTTGTTCATACTGTTCAAGAATTTACTGTATTCTGTCTATTGGTAATGACTAAGAGCTTCTTATGTTTCTTTCTCAAAATGTCCCTCCTTGCACATTATGTGAATATATACCTCAAGATTAACAATAAAATGATGAAATAAGTTCTTTTTGTAGGAATTTTATACGCATTAAACATTCGTTTAACCAGATGCAATCGTTTATTAGTAATTATTTTTCCTTTAAACAAACGTTTGATTAAAAAAAATGGCATCTACCTCATCTTTTCAACTTAATTATCCCTCGACATTTTGTGACAACCGTTACCCCCTGTGTCATTACCATTCTCCCATTCTATTCTTAAATGACAACCAACGAATAATCCATTAGAAATGGTTAGTCTTCTTAACCGAATCATTGCAAAGAAAAAGCGGGCGAATTTTGTAAGAAAGATACATACGATTCCCTATATAATTTGAAGAGTATATAGGAGAGAATAGGGGGTAACTCCCAGTACAATCATCCAACAAACGTTGCCCTTTGAATGATAATCATAAAGAATGGAGGTACGTCATGAAAATGGTTCATAAGCTTCTTGCTACTTATTACTTCACCCTTATTCAAAGTTGTCTGGATGAAAAAATGAAGGAACAATTAAAAAAGAAACTAAAATTTCATGAATCTAAATTTACAGCCTAAAAAGGTGCATTTTTAAAAAAGCCCTCAATTCTATGAGGACTTAACAAATTTATAGATTTATGTTACTACTCTTTTTCGTCATCCCTTACAAAATACTCCTTCAAGTACTTAGCCCAAGTCTCATTCCCTTTATCATTTGGTACATTTCCTTCAGTAAGATAATCTTCAATCTCGCTCTTATTATAATCTGGCCATGCTTTCCAATGATCCAAATAAGTATAGTTATTTTGTTTAGCATATCGTTCTAAATCATTCTCTTCATCTGTATAGTAATAGGCTCCATAAATGGGATTCGCTGGCTGAATCAAGATCGTCATGTCCGGATTCGCTTTTTTGAAAGACTTGATAATCTTTGAAATGTTTTTAAGTCTCTCAGACATTCTGATTTCTCCATTGTCATAGAGTAAAAAAGGTTCCAGCAAAAGAATGTCAGGTTTCATATTCACCATTTTTTTATATATACTCTCCTTCACCACTTGTTGCGATGTTTTGCCGCCGATTTCCTTAATCGTTACATGGATTAATGAATCCCCATATGTATCGAGTAATTTACTTTCCAGTAGTTGAGGCCATGCTCCGTCCTTGTGTGAAGTGGAGGAAGAACCGGTGATCATAAGATTTACAGGCCGCTGTTCTTCTATTGCCTTTTGAAAGATAGGCTGCAGTTCCTTTGGTAAAAAATTCACCTTATCAAGCTTTACCAATCTATCTTTGTCCGGCTCTGCTTCCACCTTCTGACTTTCTATAGATTTCGATTCTTCTACTATACCTTCATCACTCTTTTCTTCCGTTACATTTACCTTCGTTTGAACAGCACTAACCTTTTGATTCCAGTGGTATTTTCCTCCTATTACGGTAGAAATGGTCATAACGGCTAGAACGATTAACAGAAACTTTTTCACCTGGACTCCCCCATAACCTATCATTTAGTAACTCTATGATACAGAAGCAGGCTTATATATTTTGTATAAATATGTAGATGACTGTCCCAAAAGTTCCGACAAAATAAGTAAGGAACTGCCTATAAAGAGTAGGGATGCTAACTGATCATGATTCAAATTTATTCTTTTAGTTTTTCAAAAAACCCCTTTATCTCTTATCAGATAAAGGGGTTCTACCATTCATTCATCAATCAATTAACCTAGCCACTCTTCCTCCACACTTTTCACATTTGCCTACCAAAACGATTTTATGATTTTCAGAATCCACAATATAATCAACGATTGTTGTGACACCACAGTTTCGACAAAAGACGTTTCCCTCTAGTTTCTTCCGAGTGTGAACAGGTATGGCCATCCATCTTCTATAGGCTATTTCATCTTTATTCATCATTCGCACCTCTTCTAATTACATATTCCTTTGAACTTTAAGAAAAAGTTCTTCGAATCGCATTCTCAAATTCCGTTTTTGGTACTCGTGACTTCGCATACCTTTTTGTTACATTGATATCCCTATGTCCTGCCAACTTAGATACGATTTCAATGCCGGCACCCTGATCGATAAGATGTTGACAAAATGTATGACGCAGCTTTTGAGCACTAATTTGAAACTTCTTAAGCATATATTGCACCGATCGCTCGGTTAAACGTTCATTTGTTTTTGAAACGAACACAGCTTCTTTTGGTTGAATGCCTTCCATATAGTCAGAAAGATAAACGTTTAGTTCCTCTGATAAAGGGATTAACCGTCTATCTCCTTGAGTATCCAAAATGCTTACCTGTTTCGTTTGAAAATCTATATCAGATACATTCAGGGCACAAAGTTCTGATACCCGAATTCCCGTGTGAAGCAGCATATATACAATCGCTATGTTTCTTTCATTTTCACTTTCTCTCACTTCCGATAAAACGATTTCACACTCCTGTTTAGAAAGTGTTTCAATTTCATCCTTTTTGTTTCCATGTATGATTTTTATATCAAATGTAATATCAGGTTTCTTTAAATATTTAGCAAATGTTCGAATCACTCCCAGAACTTTGTCCGTCGTAGTAGGACTCTTACCATTTCCCTCTAAAAATTCTATATAGTCCTGAACATCCTTCTGAGTAATGTCTACTAGTTCATGATGATGATCCTGTAGCCATTTCTCGAATTTGTTTAGCTCTTGATGGTATGTCGAGATGGTATTTGATGATTTTCCTTCATGTTCAAGCCATGTTAAAAACTGATCAATCGTAGTACTAGAAGAACCTTGCAAGAGTACCACCCTTTCGAATCAAACCTCTATTTAGTAATATCGTAGAACTTATAGATGAAGAAGTCAACTTCTCCGAATATGTAATATGGTTTTTATGTATTTATTGTAGGACTTATGATTGTTGCGAGGGTTTGGTTATTCATGGAGAAGATAATAATCTTACGATAAGAGTAGTTTTAGTGGACTGGTCTTTTCTTATTGATTGGCGGGAAGCACCGATCGAGATGAAAAGTGCAACCTGTTATGTGTGATCTTTTGTAATTTGTAGGAGACAATTAATTAATTAATTGAGACTTTTTCTTTAAAACTAAGTAAAGGGTGGGAGGATGGTTTGGAGTTGGAATGATATGCGGTAGGTGTTTGAAATGGTTGCCTTTCAATTGTGAAATAGTGAACATACTTCTGGTTTATGTAACTCTACTAATTGTTAGATTGATTCCTATTCGTGTTTCGATGGAATACGTTGTTTTTTTCTTTAGATTGAGCTTTCAGAGGCGATTTTCATTGGAAATGTGTATGGGAAAGGAATGATTCATAGAACGGTTCGCTGTATTCATAGAATAAAACGGGCCATCTTAAATTATTGCGTCGTTTTGGGACTTATTTGCGTCACTTTTAACATTTTTGCGTCATTTTACGATTTATTGCGTCACTTTTAACCGTTTATGCGTCATTTTTTCATTTTATGCGTCATTCCCCAACCAGTCCGCACCACGCCTTTTTCCCCAGCACCGATCCGAAAAATCCAATATACAAAATAAAAAAAAGAGTAACCCAAGCGGGCTACTCTTTTCACATATTGCCTGGCGACGTCCTACTCTCACAGGGGGAGATCCCCCAACTACCATTGGCGCTGAAGAGCTTAACTTCCGTGTTCGGCATGGGAACGGGTGTGACCTCTTCGCCATAATCACCAG
>NZ_VCQN01000045.1 GCF_005938125.1 Bacillus sp. BHET2 | reverse complement strand
ACCTCGAAGAGCTGCAGCGCCTGACAGGCATCGTGAACGACATGCTCTTTCTGTCGCAGGCAGACCGCGGCGTCAGCGCCCGCAGAGCCCACATCGGCAGCCTGGCACAGGTTGCCAGCGACGTTCTCGACTACCACGGGGCCGCGCTCGCCGAAGCCGACGTGACGGCGGCCATCAGCGGCGATGCAGCGGGAGCGTTTGACGGTCCTCTGCTGCGTCGCGCCATCTCCAATCTTCTTGGAAATGCGACGCGCTACGCAAGAAAGGGCTCGCAAGTGCGTGTCTGCATCGATCCCCGGAGCGATGGCAGGGTAGTCATCAGCGTCGAGAACGAAGGGGCGCCTGTCTACCCCGGCGATCTTCCGCATTTCTTCGACCGTTTCTTCCGTGGCGACCGGTCTCGCAC
>NZ_VCQN01000044.1 GCF_005938125.1 Bacillus sp. BHET2 | reverse complement strand
TCCGGCCACCGCGGGCTCCACAACACGCCCGCAGGCCACGGCCAACGCCATGCCCACCCGGGCGCGCGTGGCCGGCGGTGCGCTGCCCGAGGCGCTGGTGGAACCCTTCGGCCAGGTGGCGCACCATGCGGCTGGGTTTCTGGACGCGCTGCGCGCGATCGCCAAGGCCCTGCGCACCGAGATGCGCGACAAGCCCGACGAGGCGCGGCGCCTCTCCACGCTGTACGCGCAGATCGGCGCGCTCGCTCCGCGGCTGGAGGGCGTGCACGACACCGCCCAGCTGCTGCTGCAGGATGCGCCCGAGGGTGCGGTGCCCGCGGCCAAATGGTTCACGCTGGCGGTGGATGGCGATTTCATCGTCGTGAAGGCGCATGCGAGCCCGGTGCTGCCGGGCAATACGCTGCGC
>NZ_VCQN01000043.1 GCF_005938125.1 Bacillus sp. BHET2 | reverse complement strand
ACCGCGAAGTCGACATCCTCAACGTCGACAAGAAGATCCGCGGCCGCGTGAAGCGGCAGATGGAGAAGAACCAGCGCGACTTCTACCTGAACGAGCAGGTCAAGGCCATCCAGAAGGAACTGGGCGAAGGCGAGGAAGGCGCGGACATCGAGGAGATCGAGAAGAAGATCAAGGCCGCCAAGATGCCGGCCGACGCGCGCAAGAAGGCCGAGGCCGAGCTCAAGAAGCTCAAGCTCATGTCGCCGATGACGGCGGAAGCCACCGTCGTGCGCAACTACATCGAAGTGCTCACGGGCCTGCCCTGGAGCAAGCGCACCAAGATCAAGCACGACCTCGCCAACGCCGAGGAAGTGCTCAACGAGGACCATTACGGCCTCGACAAGGTCAAGGACCGCATCCTCGAATAC
>NZ_VCQN01000042.1 GCF_005938125.1 Bacillus sp. BHET2 | reverse complement strand
GTCGAGAGCTTCGGCCCCACCGACCTGCGGCCGGGAAAGCGCCATGCGCTGCTGTACTCGCACCGCATGCTGCATCCGCAGACCCGCGAGCCCGTGGGCGTGCTCTGCCTGAGCTTCGCCTTCGCCGATGAAATGCAGGGCATCTTCCAGGCGCGCAGCCATGGGGCGCAACGCCAGATCCCCCTGCTGCTGGACAGCGGGCACCGGGTCATCGCCAGCGGCGACCCGCTCTGGATTCCCGTGGGCGCCCAGGTTCCCGTCAACGAGGCCGGCGCTCCCGCCCTGCAGGTGCACGCCGGACGCGCCTATCTGGTGCAGACCGTGGCCGCCGCCGGTTACCAGGGCTACCCGGGCCCCGCCGGCTGGCGCGGCCAGGTCATGGCGCCGGTGGACCTGGCCTTCTCGGGCGAGCCGAGCC
>NZ_VCQN01000041.1 GCF_005938125.1 Bacillus sp. BHET2 | reverse complement strand
CTGCAATAGCTGATGAGCTAAAAGCCATACAGCTCGCTAAGCACAATGCTGCGGTATGTTTAGTATTAAAAAACATAAACCGTTCCTCACAGAGTTAATTAAAACAGGGAATAACGATCAAAAATAAATACGTTTGATGTTATTCCCTATATATATTCACCCAATCAATTTAGGTGGCTGATATTTACTGGTAAGTAATGGTATATGCTGAGTTGGTTTTTACATAACCGGCAGTTGCTGCTTTGCTTGCATCAGCTCGAACATAGGATGCTTTAAAATCGTAGGTTGCAGATTTAGACGTTGAATCCAGAGTTTTGCTGTAAACATCACCCGGATTATTGACCTGAACCTGTTTAATAGTAGAACCTTCAATATTGTGCAGAGCGATATTTACGCCGTCAGACGGGGTGTTAATAGAC
>NZ_VCQN01000040.1 GCF_005938125.1 Bacillus sp. BHET2 | reverse complement strand
ACTTAGCAGTAAAGCGTGCATCTCCCACTGCCAGGGCCTCATCCACAATAAGAATTTCCGGGTCAACATGGATTGCCACCGCAAATGCTAAGCGTGCATACATTCCACTAGAATATGTCTTGACGGGCTGCTCTAAAAAATCACCTAATTCCGAAAAATCCAAAACATCCTGCATACGTGATTCCATCGCTTCACGAGGAACGCCCAAAATTGCAGCATTCAGGTAAGCGTTTTCACGCCCAGTAAATTCCGGATTAAATCCTGCACCCAGTTCCAACAGCGCAGCTATTCGACCTTTGACCCTCACTTCACCAATTGTTGGCTGCAATGTTCCACAAATAATTTGTAGCAGAGTAGACTTACCGCTGCCGTTTTGTCCTATTATGCCAACAGTCTCTCCGCGTCCTATTTCAAAGGAGACAT
>NZ_VCQN01000039.1 GCF_005938125.1 Bacillus sp. BHET2 | reverse complement strand
TCCTTCGGGTGATGTGTGATGAGTCTGTGACCCAAACTTGTATTAGGCAAGCTGCGGAGTGACGCAGGAAGGTAGCCCATCCCGGGCGATGGTAGTCCCGGGCTAAATGCGTAGGGCGAGGTGTAGGTAAATCCGCACCTCACGTGCCTGAGACATGACAGCTGGTTGGTCTACGGACCAACGAGTGGGTGATCCTATGCTGCCTAGAAAACCTTCGTGAGCGAGTTATAGAGCCGCCCGTACCCTAAACCGACACAGGTGGTCAGGTAGAGAATACCAAGGTGATCGAGATAACCATGGTTAAGGAACTCGGCAAAATGCCCCCGTAACTTCGGGATAAGGGGGGCCGGACACGTGAGATGAATTTACTTCCTTGAGCGTTGAAGGCCGCAGAGACCAGGCCCAAGCGACTGTTTACTAAAAACAC
>NZ_VCQN01000038.1 GCF_005938125.1 Bacillus sp. BHET2 | reverse complement strand
ATCTTTTCCCTGGTACTGCTCGTCATCATCGGGGGCCTGGGGTACCTGGCCCTCGACCGCACGCGCGACACGCTCCAGGAACTCTTCGCGCAGCGCGTGCAGACGCTCACGGACATGGCCGATCTGCGCACGACGCTCGGCAACCTGCGCCGCAGCGAGAAGGACATCATCCTCAACTTCAACAATTCGGTGGAGGTGGCCGCCCAGCGCGAGGCGTGGACGAAGATGCTCGCCGCGCTGCGAAAGAGCCTGGCCGACGTGCGGCAGGTGCAGTCGGGCGACGCGGCCTTCGTGGCGGCCATCGACAAGGCGATCGCGGAGATCCAGCAGTACGAGGCCGGCATCTCCCCGATCTTCGAGCAGATCGAGAGGGCGCAGCTCGACGGTGCCGGCGGCGCGGCCTATGCCGAGCGGCTCAAGGGCCACATGGAGAC
>NZ_VCQN01000037.1 GCF_005938125.1 Bacillus sp. BHET2 | reverse complement strand
GCCTTGCAATGCCTCGTTCAACACAGCCATCTCTACCGGAATATCATAACCGACCATCCCATGGCCGATGACTGGGGCGATGACTTCATTCTCCCCACAACTAAGACTGACGTCTATTGTCCCGACGTGACCCATGATCATGAGCGTGAAGGGTACACTATAAATCTACATATGAGGAACTATGAGAACGTTTTTCAGGCTGCTCGGGATAGTGGGTTTGACGGTAGTCGTGATGGTCGTCTTATCACCGGCTCCCTTCCCCATGGATTCAAATGGAGAGCGTCAGGACCTCGATCTTCTCTGTTGGACGTTGGACGCATTGTTAGCGTCGCCACGAACCGACCGGCTTCATCAACTAAGGACTAAAGGCACGGCGGCTACAGAAAAGTCTTTGATTGGTGGAAGCTCATATGCTACCAATTCGATCGCGACTCGAT
>NZ_VCQN01000003.1 GCF_005938125.1 Bacillus sp. BHET2 | reverse complement strand
TGCTTCAGAGGCTTTGCCTTTTTAACACAGTACTGCCTGCCAATATGGTAGGCAGATGTATCATAAACAAGCAAAAAGTGTTCATAATTATTTAGCAAAAACTGTTCATTTGTACTTGACGGTTACACTTCCATTGCAGTAAGTTCCTGATGTTTTAAAAGGTGAATAATTTTAATGCGAGTAGCACTTGAAATCAGTTTTTGTTGCTCCATTGATATGGAAATTGATGATTCTTTATTCATAAAAAGCCCTCCTAATTCTAATATTATAAATTATTCTATTTTTTTAGAACATCTCCTTCTTTTTTATAGTTTTTTTTTGAAATATTTATGCAAATGAAAATATCAATGGAGATAGAGCAATCCTATGTATCAGAAGTTCCTCAAACATTTAATAAAATTTGCCTTAATTAAATTGCCTGATACAAAATAAAGAGCCTCAAACCCTCTGAGGGTCGAAGCTCTGAATTTCAAAAATATTTACAATAGAAGTCCTGGCGCAGCTTTCCACTGAGTTGAGCATAGATCTTTGTCTTCTCACTTTTCTCATGTCCCAAAAGGCTTTGGATCACTTCCAGAGGTGCACCGTTATTAATTAGATGAGTAGCATAGCTATGTCTCAATTGATGCGGGTGTATGCTCTTCTTTATACCTGCTCGCTTAGAAATCCGTTTTATAATGTATCGAATCATATCAATACTCATCCGGTGTTTGGGTTTTCTCTCTGTTATGAACAGGCAATCCTCCTGATCGTCCCGTTCATCCAAGTACCGTTTCAACAAAAGGGAGCAGCGAGTGTTAAAGTATACTTCCCTTTCTTTGTCACCTTTTCCATGAACAATAACAGAGTTAGCTTAGAAGTTTATGTCCTCCCGGTTAAGTTTTACAATTTCTCCTATCCGGCAACCTGTCGAATAAAAGAATTCAAACAAGGCATTTTCCAGGGAGCTCTCGCAAGCTTCCCTTAAGTGTTCGATTTCAAGATCTGTAAGGAACTTTGGGATTCTTTTCCCTATCTTTGGTTCCTTTAACTTTGCAGCTGGGTTGTATGGAAGATGTCCCTCATCATGTATCCACTTAAATAGGGATCGGATGCATCGGACACGATGCCCCAGGCTCGCCGGTTTTAAATGGTCTCCTGAATTGATTAGGTAGCTCTTCAATTCATCCGTTGTGAAATCCTTAATGCTGATATCACCAAAGTGTTTTAACAAAAGAGTGTATTGAAAACAATAAGCTTTCAATGTTAGCGGAGAATACCCTTCAATCTTTTTATCTAACTGATACTTTTCCCGGGCTTCGGACAGTCTCATTACGATATCATCTCCTACAAAGCTGCCAACCAAGTAAACTTTGGTTCTAGTATGCCCTTTCGGAAGATGGTTTATACAAAGCTATTAAATAAGTGCTCCTTTTTCTTGGAACACCTTAATGGCCACTGATCTTACATTAGCGTCCCTTTAATTGAATAGGCTATTTTCTTTTTTCTTCTAAATATTCTCTATATGCTTTTTGAGCTTTATCCTCCTTAGGTGATATACTTGAAATTCTTGTATGTATATCATTTAGTAAATACAATCCTCTAAATATACAACCCACTACTATGCCAAAAGCAACAATACCCCCAAGTGGTCCTGTCATCCATAAGAGAAAGCCTAAAATGGAACTTAATATAATTGATATAAGTAAATACATATAAGTCCTCCCTTGCATACTTTACTTTTAAAAAACGATTACCTTAATAAAGGTTACTACCCTTTACTGGAACAATAGGAGCGGCTGCTTGTTCAGCAAACGCCCCCGATTGTTGAACAAGATATTGTTTCACCCTTCGACGATTGCAAGGTATTTTTTAATCTTTCCTTCAGATTCAACAATTAAAATATCTCCTCTTTCTTTGGTGGAAAAAATCTTTGTACCAACAGGGAGTTTATTCGACATCTCATTTTTAAAATCTGTATTAGTATCATTTTTTGCTTGTATTTCACCAATTTGAACATCTTTTGTTAAAGATAACTCTTCTACCCAATCAATATTAGTTTTGTAGATAACTCCATCATACTGAAAAATATCAGCATCAGAATCCAATGTTAAAACTTCTGCAGCATCAATATTTTCACGTGACACTGTTGTAGTTCCCCCTTGAATATTGCATCCTGTAATCATTAATAAAGCTAATGCTATCAAACCATAGAGTAACTTATTAAATTTCAATCCACTCACCTCTTATATATATATACATAAAGTTCATATTCAACGATCCTGCCCGTTACTCGAACAAATGGCGGCTGCTTGTTCAGCAAACGCCCTCTTTACTTGAAGATGGCAGATGCTTTAAGTAGGGTTAATTTAAAGGAATTATCTCCTCAAAATTTTCTCCATTTTCACCTTCCCATTCCACTCGTAAAGTAACCTCATCTGCAAAGGCTTCAATATCATCCTCTGAACTAAGAAGCGTTCCTCCCCCTTGTGGGATTTTGATGGCTTTACCTCTTGAGAAACCAGAACCTTTACCATCGGGATGAGAAATATAATAATTGACCTCTTTTGGAGTAGAGTGAGGTTTGTATTTTAAATTCCCACCTATATGGTACATATCTCGGTCAGCTGAGAAGACTACTTCTAGATTGGCTTTCCAAGAGGCTGACTCTCCTCGTAGTATATGATTTTCATCTCTTTCCCCACCATAACAACCTGTCATAAATAATATAAAAAGTATGAATAGCATAACTAATAATTTTCTAATATTACCACTCCTTTAAGTTAAAACTTAGATGTTGGTCTTCAATTAAACTGCTCCGTTACTTGAACAAGGTGCGGCTGCTTTTTCAGCAAACGCCCACTAAAATCGAAGATTGATAATAAACGAAATGTCTACTTAATCTACTTTCTGTAAAAGACACACCTTCGGTCGAATATAATAGAGAAGGGTCGCAATCACACAAAGAGCACTACAAGATAAAAAGGCATATGATAAAACTAGAGCTCCTTCAGTAGTTGAGGAGTTCAGTTGCCAGCCTAAAACCAATAAACCTGCTGCTATTGTTGATAGAAAAGTTGTAAAAACTTTTTTCTTTCTTTTAAAAGTAAAGTACCCAACTGTAATAATTAAATAAATACAGCTTAACGCCATTACAACTGGGAAGGTCGGTTTAAACTTTATAGCATAAACAAAGAAATCAAGTGATGAAATATCTTCAGCTTTTAGCACCAAACCAGAAAAAGGCGTTGAATATTTCCATTCATAGGTTTTATCTAAAATTTCGGCACCTTCATACCAAGTTGCTAAGGTCGAAAACATTAAGAAAACTATGCCAATCCCTAATTGAATTACGAACCGATACACTTCAAAACCTCCATTCAGATTTTTCTTTCATAGTTAGACGTTTTTCAAATATATAAGGTTTCATCTTATTCAATTAACCTGCCCTTTAACTTAATACCAATTATTTCAAATTCTAACTTCATACTCAAGAAAAATATTCATAATAAAAGAGCTTACCTGATGCTGGATAAGCCCCGAAAGTTAAGTTTATGTTCGAATGTTAGTTCTTTTTCTAGATTTAAGCCCTTAATGCTTTTAGCTCATACTAACTTGAAAAAATATTATCCCATTACATCTTTCAGATGGTTATTTTGTCTCTTTAAAAACAACCAAACTACAAAAAGAATACTAAAAATAATAAACATTAGTATAGGTGCCTGAAAAAAGCTCCAAGTGCTTGGTCCGTAATAGGTTAATTGGTGATGTCTCTCAATATTTTTTTCATAAGAACTCTTATATTCGTATTGAATACCCCATTGTTTATTCGCCATCATTACGGTTCCTAAGTCATAACCACTAGGAATAATTGTCTCTCTCTTCCCCAAAACACCCTCGTCTCCAATGACAATCGCGGCTTTACTGTACTCAATAGGATAGATCGTTGTAGGTTCCTGTTTTACAGAAGGATTTTCCTGTAACCGATCTTTTAAATTTGCTGCTGGAAAAACAGCTAACAAATTCAGTTTTTCATTATACTTTTTAAAAATGGTAAGAAGTTGTTTTTCTTCTTTTTCAGTCACTTCTGTTGAGGATCCAAGAATTTGAAATACATCATCCATAATAGCTTCTTTTTCTTGGTCTACAATTTCTATATTAGTTACTTCTTCTTTATGTTCACTAAACTTTTTATTTGATTGAATTAGAAAAACGAGTCCAATCAGCAAGGAGAAAAGTGTAGCTATAAGTAAATAATTCGTCAGTTTCTTTTGAGCATTGAAGAACCTGGATACTTTATGAAATGGTCTCTTCACTTCCACTTTATATACTTCATCCATGTTATTAGATAAATCAACATTATTTTTCATACTTTCTAATACTTCTCTACATTTTTCACACGAATTCATATGTTCCTCAATAAAATGAATACTATCTTGGCTGCACAAATGATCGATGTAAGAAGGGAGTAAATCTCTTACTATATTGCATTTATTGTCCATTGTTATCCCTACCCCTTTCCCTTAATTTCATTTTAGCCCTATAAAAAGTAACTCTCGCCCAGTTTTCATTTTTCAGTTGAATTTCTCCTATCTCTTTGAAACTAAGACCGCCTAAGATCCTCAAAAACAACACCTCTTTATATGGTTCTTCAAGGAAGTGAATAGTTCGATAAAGGGCAATTTTGTCTTCAGAATAAATAAATTCAGCTTCAGGAGAAGTATGTAATGCGTCATCTTGAAACTTATGTCTTTGTTGTTTCTTATTTTGTTCAAGGTGCTTATAATAAGAGTGCTTCGCTATTTGACAAAGCCAGACTGACATTTTACATTCACCATTATATCTATCAATGGATTTTACAGCTTGATAGAAGGTTTCTTGTGTTAGTTCTTCTGATAAATCTGCGTTGTGACAAAGACACATTAGGTATTTGAATACTTCTTCAGCATAATTGCTATATATTTCATCAAGTTCTCCCAAGCCTTTTCCTCCTTTCGTCTATATATCCGATTCAAGTCAATTTCGTTACAAAAAACTACTATTTTTTTATTAGCATTAGAAAACCGCCGAACAAATGGCGGCGATTAGTATATAAATATATAATTTTAAAAGTAATCTTACTTTAAACTAGTTCTGGCTGTAGAGTCCGTCCTTTCACAACCTTGTCTAATTTTAGCATAAACATCCAATATTTTATTAGAAGACTTATTCCATTAAATGGCCCTTTACTCGAACAAAAAAAATCCCCTGTTGCCACTTATACAACAGGATTATATACCAATCCATATTTCAATTCATCAGATCTTTTCAATGAATAAATTCTCTATAAGAAGACTTTACCCCTCCATTCATCCCCCACCGAAAATTCAACAAATCAACGAAATATGTACTGCTTCTCCTATCCTTACAGATCAATTTTAATTCTCTCTGTCTTCGCCCGAGACACACAGGTGAGAATCGATCGATGCTCGCTGCGCTCTTTTTCACTTAAGAAAGAATCTCCATGATCGACCTCTCCCTCAAAGACATTTAGCTCACAGGTCCCACACCGACCAACCCTGCAGGAATAGGGGGCTTTGATTCCTGCCTTTAGAAGTGCGTCCAACAACGTCTCTTCTTCTGAAACAGAAACGGCAGGACCACTGCTTAGGTCCGCTTTAAAGTGTTTACGTGCTAACGTTTTAGGAGGTGTGAATCGTTCGTAATGAATCGTTGACTGAGGGTACCCGATTGTTAGAGCGCTATTCGTAAAATCTTCGATAAAGGAAGGTGGTCCGCAGAAGTATACATGTGTACCGACCCGGTGCTCCCACAGACTTGAATCGGTTAGTCTCTTTTCTTCTGAAAAATAGAAATGGGTTTCTTCAGAATGCGTTTCCACTAGATAAGAGTAAAACGGGCAAGTCTCTTTGGATTTCGCGGCATAGTGGAGTTCAAAGGGAAGTCCGTCCCTCTTCAGCTCTGCCATCATGGATAGGAATGGGGTAATGCCGATACCCGCAGCATAGAATACATGATTCTTCGCTTTAAAACTTAGTGGGAAATGATTTCGTGGATGGCTGATTCGTAGCGTATCTCCCTCTTTCATCTTCTCATGCCAAAATCGGGAACCACCCTGGGAAAAATCATGTAACCGGATGGCGATTTGATAGGAATCCCTTTGACCAGGGGGATTCGTTAAGGAGTAAGACCTGGCAATTGTTTGGTGTCCGTTCTCAATGTAGGTCGTAATATGGGACCCACCGCTAAACCGGGGCAGAGGTTCGTTCCGGTTTTCAGGAACGAGTGTAAACCGCTTGACGTTCGCTGTTTCCTGCTGGATCATTTGAACCATCACTGAAATGGTTTTATCTTGATTCAATAATCAATCACTCCCCGCTTCCCAGGTTGTCATATAGCCGAGATAGGACTCCTTCAATGGAGAAAAATGATCAGATACCGATAACATTAAGTAACAATTTGAGCAGCGCGTTGGTTTTTTAATCCCCTTTCTACTCATTTTGGTAGTCTGATGACATCGGCAACAAAACACATGAATCATTTCCACACCATGACCAATATATTGAGCTTCCTCGTCAGAAAACCCGCAGTTCTCAGCTATTTTTTTGATGGCTGAGAGCTTGTTCCACTCTATTGCTATGTAAAGATAACATCCCATTTTTTGACCCTGAAGCCAAAGAGCGATATCTGTTTCTTCCTTTTCACCAATAAATATCGCTTCAAAGGAGACATTTTCATTCATTGCTTTTTTGATCAGTGGAGCAAGGATCTGCTGGCCCGGATGATCACCGCAGAATAAATACTTTCGTTTATTCGGAACATACGCTGGATTCAAATCCTCACCTGCTTTTTTCTTAAATACTCCATGACCTCATCTTTAAAGAGAGCGATCCCTTTGTAATCAGCTATCTCAGTAGGCAGCTCCTGTAGAATCCGATGAAATTGTTCCGTCCATTCCGGATTTTCTGTGAACTCTTCCAATGAAAGAAGATGTGTATGAATCGTGAATAATAGCCCATTAGAACCCGGTAACCGGAACAACTTCTGCACCTCCACCCTCATATGAACGAACTCTCCTACATTCTCTTTGGTTACTTCTTTTCTATCTTTTCCCCACTCATCGAAAGTTTCAAGGGAAGTGTCCAATCGATTCCCTGCCATTAGCGACCAATTCCGCCGAACCCAGGGATCACCTGCTTCCATTCTCATTAAAAAGGTTAGAATCCGTTGATCCAATCCTTTGTCTTTAAAACCAGGAATCGGATGATGAATCTCCTTGAATCTCATTCCTGTATTAAAGGCAAGTGACCAATTGGCAGGAAAACACAACTGCCCTGCATCCAAAAATAAATCATCATCCCGCTGCATCATGAAGATCAAATCCTCTTGTACATGTCGGCCGATAAAATCCAGTGGCTCCGAGGGTAGAGTCGTTTCAACCCCGAGGGCGAAGGTGGTTTTTTCTTTTAGAATATGATTGTGAAGCGTCCATTCCTTCCCGGTTTTAACGATAGAAAAATGCTCGGGGTAATTCGAAGTAAGGTGTAAAACGATGAGCTCTAAGACTTCCCATTGAGCTTTCAGGGTATGAGGTTGAGATTGATAGCATCTCTCCGGGTGATGTGTGAGCAGTTTCCGTTTGAGTAGAATCTCTTCTTGATACGTCGAGGTAATTTCCACACTGCGGGGCACCTCCAAAGGAACCGAATTATTGGAATATCGATACACATCCCCCTTAAAAGGATAAGGAAACGAATCTACCATTCCCATACAACCACCTCTTTTTTTGAAAATTCTTACTTTTATTTTACCGTATAGAGAGACGGACCTCAAGAGGTCCGTCCCTTACCCATATTTCTCCTGGTAGAGACTTAGTGTCATTAATGGCCATATCCATTGATAGCTATGATAATGAACATAGAAATTTCCCGGGAGGCCGATTCCTGTTGGGTACGTGTTCGAAGGGTCTTCCCCTCCCCTGTTCATTAATTCTAGGAGTGCCGTGATGCCAAGGTCAATCGCCGGTGTGGGTTTGTCGTCGATACGGATAAGGGCTTCAAGTGCCCATGCGGTTTGTGACCGGGTGCTGAAGGAAAGTGGAACATACTTCTTCTCTTGATCACTATAGCAGGATTCACCCCATCCTCCGTCTTTCCGTTGAATACTCTCTAACCAGGATTTTGCCTTTTGGAGATGCCTGTCAGATGGCTGGACACCAACTGCTGTCATCCCCGTCATGGCTGCCCAGGCTCCATAGATGTAGCAGACACCCCAGCGTCCGTACCAGGATCCATCTTCTTTTTGCATCAGTTTCAGCCATTGAATCGCCCGCTTCACCTGAGGATGATCCTTTGTCAAGCCCGCTTTCTTCCCCAGGAAATCCAAGGCCCTTCCTGTTAAATCAGGTGTGGATGGATCAATCGCCGCCGCTTCTGCCCCGTCCAATGGAAAAGAGGTGAGGATCCCCTTCGTTTTATTGGTTTCAAAAGCCGGCCATCCCCCATCACTGTTTTGCATGCCGAGGACCCATTCGATTCCACGATCCCATGATGGACGGACAAGTGGTTGTTGTGCTGCTGAATAAGTAATCGCCCTGAGTGCGGCAGTTGTATCGTCTACATCAGGGTGAATACTATTACTATTAGAAAATCCCCATCCCCCGGGTTTCACCGCACTATCAATCGCCCAGTCCCCGTATTTGAAATGCTGTTTCTTCAGGAGATACTTCACTGATTTTCGAATGGAACTGTCCCCTGCATCTACTCCTCCTTCCTGGAGCGTATTACTGATCAGGGCTGTATCCCACACGGTTGAAGGAGAATTTTGGATATGAATCCCTTTCTTTGTTTCACAGGCCATCTCTTTTATTCCACTCACAGCTTTTACAATGATTGGATCATTTTTTTCATACCCCATCGCCATTAGGGCATAGATCATATAAAAAGTTGTGCTGAAGTAACTAAGGTAGGTTCCGTCTGATTCAATCCTCTTGAGCATATACTGAAGGGCAAACTGCTGTGCCTGCTGATGGAGGTTGAACGGTATGCTCGCCAAAGACTGTATGCCCTCATTGATTTTTGAAAATAACTTCCACTCCCGTTCATTGTATCGCACATGATCAGGAGCACGGGATAAATGCTGCACGAGTGGCGTACCGCTTGTTTTTAATGAAAAGCGTTGATCTTTCAACAATAGAAGTGGTGCAATATGTCCTCGTCCATAGCTGCTGAAATCCCAGAAGTTTAATGGAAATGACTTCGGAATCATCACCAATTCAATCGGGATCGGTAGTAGATGCTTCCACTCATATTGACCATGAATGGCAAGCATGAATTTCGTCATGGAATGGGCCATGTGGAACCCACCCTTTTTCTCGATGAACTGTTTGGCTTTTTTGAGCCTCTTGTCGTCCTCACCCACCATTCCACTGAAGCGGAGGGCAAAATAGGCCTCAATAGTGGAAGAGAGATTCCCTTCCTTTTCATCTTCAAATAGCTTCCACGTTCCTTCCCTTGTCTGCAATTTCCAAATACGATCCACCAGTCGTACCACGAGTTCATCATCCCCCGTTTCCAGTGAACGGAGTAAGATGATCATATAGGCATCGGTCATCACACTATTTTCAAAGCAATAGGACCAGTTTCCTTCTGCATGCTGTGCGTGCTTAAGGTCACTCACCATTTTATGAACCGTATCTTCAATCTTCTTTTTCATTAATAGATCCTCCCGATTTCTTCTCTGCTGATATGTATATGTGAGAAGTGGGGTGACTAGTAGTAAGATACAAAGAAGAGCCCGTCTTCAGTGACTGAAGACGGGCTCTTCCTAGTTTTCTTCTAGTTTGTTTACGTAGTAGCTTACGAGTTCAGGATACTTTTCAAGCTCCTTCTTCCCATGTTCCGTTACCTCATATACGCCCCTTTTCACCCTCTCAAACCAGCGGTAGTAGTTTTTCTGGAGGATGGAAGGGGTTTTCTCACCCGTTCCAAGCTTTGCTAAGTTCCTTGGAGACATGGGCCCGTTTCTTTCCAGGTAACAGGCGATTTGAATGCAGTTTTCCTTGTAGGCTGTCATGATTTTCGTTTTATTGCTCCCGCCTACATTGTAATCCGCACTCCGCCCTTCGATCTCTTTAATGAGAGAAGTGCGCTTTCGCTTACTGTTCTTCATACTCTTTTTTCGGTCAAAGGCTTCTGGATGAATGACAAAATCAAGCTTTGGCGTTTTCGTTGTAAACGACACGGTAATCAATCCAAGCTCTAGCCTCCGGACCAAATGGCATACATCATTCCATCGCTTCGATCGGGGGCGCTTCGGTTTCGGGATCGCGATGTACACAAGGTCCGTCAGACGCTGCCGCTTTGTTGCTTGGATCAGGAGCTCCACATTCAAGGAAAGTTTCAACTCCACAATAACAAGCTCATCTTCTTTCATTGCAGTCATATCACAGTCATTTACTTCACCATTCACCTGGTAGCCCTGCTTATGAAAATGTTTCTGGATCGGTTGGTAAAGATCCGCCTCTTTTAGCTTCTTCATAGGTAAAAAACCTTTCCGGGGTAAATTTCTATAAGATAAAGTATAGACTATCGGAAAGATTTTTGCAGTTTGGGAGATAAATTGACCCCAACTCTTAGAGTGGAGCTGGGGTGGAGTATGGTGGAATTCGGTTATCTGCCGTTTTGGAAATTTATCAGCCATTTAGACTTTTATCTGCCATATTCCTGATAAACCTGCCATCCTCCAAAATACGACAAATTTCGCTACGTAGTAGATCCCGGAAATATTTTCTCTCTTATCTCCGAAACTTATCAATCTCATCGGCCACAAACTGCACCGTCGTCCCGACAATCACTTGAATGCTATTTTCCCCTACCACATGAATGCCTGGTACCCCCGTCGCTTTGATCCGTTCCTGATCCACGGCATCCATGTCTTTCACTTCCACTCTCAATCGTGTTATGCAGTTATCAACGCTCGTGACATTGTCGTCTCCCCCGAGCCCTTCATAAATTTCTGATGCCATAGCAGCAAATTTTTCAACTGAAGGAATTGCTGGGCTACTCTCTCCTACCACTTCTTCATTTTCCTCTTCCCGTCCAGGGGTCATCAAATTGAATTTCGCAATCATGAAACGGAATAGGAAATAATAGAGTAGAGCAAATACGACACCTTGAATGAGAAGCATGTACGGGAGATTTGCGAGTGGCAGCCTTGAGCTCAAAATAAAGTCAACGAACCCTGCGCTGAACCCAAATCCTGCCGTCCAATGGAAGAAGGAAGCAATCGCCAGGGATAATCCTGTTAACACCGCATGTGCTACATAAAGAGCAGGTGCAACGAACATGAAGGCAAATTCAAGTGGCTCCGTCACTCCTGTGAAAAAGGAAGCAAAACCAGCCGCCAGCATAAGGGAAGCCACCTGTTTTTTCTTACTTGGTTTCGCTGCATGGTAGATCGCAAGCCCGGCTGCAGGAAGTCCAAACATCATCACCGGGAAAAAGCCGGCCTGATACATGCCCGTCACACCTTTTTCCCCGTTCCCCGACCAGAAGTTTCCGATATCATTAATTCCGGCTACGTCGAACCAGAAGACGGAATTCAAGGCATGATGCAATCCAGTAGGAATCAATAATCGATTGAAGAATCCATATAAGCCTGCACCGGTAAAGCTTAGACCACTGATTTCTTTCCCAAATGACACAAGTGCTGTGTAAATGAACGGCCACACAAATAGCATCACTCCTGAGACAACCAGCATGGCAACGGCCGACATGATCGGCACCAACCGTTTTCCACTGAAAAACGCCAAGGCATCTGGAAGCTTCACATGACTGAAACGATTATACATGCTTGCTGCAACGAGCCCTGACAGAATCCCCACAAACTGGTTTCCGATTTTATCAAACGCCGGATTTACCGTAGAAGCATCCACTCCTTGAAGCAGTGCCACCGAATCCGGAGAAAGAAGTGTCGTTATCACCAGATACGCCACTAACCCACTCAGAGCGGCGGAACCATCTTTCGCTTTCGCCATCCCGAGGGCTACCCCGACGGCAAACAGAATCGCCATATTATCGATAATCGAGGCCCCTGCCTTGATTAAAAAAGCAGCAATCGGGCTATCCGCACCCCATCCCGTCGGATCGATCCAGTAACCAATCCCCATCAAAATCGCCGCAGCCGGCAAAACAGCAACCGGAAGCATCAACGAACGACCGATGCGTTGTAAATAGTTCATCATTTTGATTTCCCCCTAACAGTCTTCAAGTTTAGTAAACTAGCAAATAATATATGATTCGTTGTCAATCCCCTCATGGACAAAGCCCATACAGTAGACCATATTCCCGTTCTAGTTCGATTAGAAGTGAAAAACAAACCCTTCCCTCCCCATTTTCAGCTCTGAGGGACGGACCTCAAATAAACTAGAATAAATGGCGTGGTTAAAGGGATGGATGGTGTCTGAGTGGCGGTAAGCGAGGTCCGTCCCTATGTGTAGTTCCTATGTATAAACGAAGAAAAACCCCCGTCAGGCTTAAAGCCCGACGGAGGTCCGTCCCTCTATTAAGGCAATTCAGTTGTGCCCATGAGGTAGCGGTCGCATTCGCGGGCTGCTTCACGGCCTTCGTTGATTGCCCAGACGATAAGGCTTTGGCCTCGGCGCATGTCTCCGGCAGCGAAGATACCATCGACGTTGGTCAGGTATTTTCCGTACTCTGCTTTCACGGTTGAGTTGCTGTTAGTCTCGACTTCAAGCTCTTTGATCAGGTCTTGTTCCGGACCGCTGAAGCCGATTGCGAGAAAGACAAGATCTGCTGGCCATACTTGCTCAGTGCCAGGGATTTCATCACGAATTTTGTTCCCATCTTCGTCATAACGTAACTTTACATTAATCGTGTGGACTTCTTTAATGTGACCATGTTCATCACCGACAAATTTCTTCGTCATCACAGCGTATGCACGTGGATCATCCCCAAGTACTTCAGCTGCTTCTTTTTGACCATATTCCACCCGGTGAATGACCGGGTATTGAGGCCAGGGATTGCCAACTTCATCCCGCATGCTCCCTTTTTTATCATAAATATCGAATTGAGTCAGACTTTTACAGTTATGTCTCACAGAAGTGGCCAGGCAATCTGTACCCGTATCCCCGCCACCGATGACGATGACATTTTTCCCTTCTGCAGAGATATAATTCCCATCTTCCAAATTGGAATCCAATAGACTTTTTGTATTGGAGTGAAGGAATTCCATTGCGTAATGAACGCCTTTCAACTCGCGTCCATCCACTTGGATGTCCCGGTGAACGGCAGCTCCTCCGCACAGGATAACAGCATCAAAGTTTTCACGGAGATTTTCAATCGTATAGTCCTTACCGACTTCCGTGTTTGTTACAAATTCAATGCCTTCTTGTTTTAAAATATCAACGCGGCGTTCGACGATAGAAAAGGGGAGTTTCATTTCCGGTATCCCGTACGTTAAAAGTCCGCCTACCCGGTCATTCTTTTCGAACACCGTCACAAGGTGTCCAGCTTTATTCAGTTGGGCAGCGGAAGCCAACCCTGCCGGACCTGATCCAACGACCGCCACTCGTTTGCCGGTGCGATGTTCAGGAGGTTCAGGAACGACCCACCCCTCTTCAAATCCCCTTTCAATAATTGAACGTTCCACTGTTCTGATCGCAACAGGTGGCTCATTAATTCCGAGTACGCATGCCCCTTCACATGGTGCCGGACAAGCGAAGCCTGTGAACTCCGGGAAGTTGTTCATCTGATGCTCCCGCTTCAGTGCTTCTTTCCATTGTCCCTGGTAAACCAAATCGTTCCATTCCGGTATTAAGTGATAAACAGGACAACCGGTTGTCGCACCGTTGATTTCCATTCCAGACTGACAAGTGGGAACGCCGCAGTCCATGCAGCGTGCCCCTTGTTTCATGACTTCTTTTTCCGAAAGAGGAGATGTATAATCGTTCCAGTCCTTCGTTCGTTCTTCAGGATGTCGTTCAGACATCGTTTGCCTACTATATTCCATGAATCCAGTTGCTTTTCCCATCGTATCCCCCTCCCCTTTTATTTCGCAGGTTCTAATATTTTTTTCTCTTCTTTCGTACCTTCTTCAAATGCTGCCATTTCAGCATCGAATTTTTCCAACCCGCTATTTTCAAGCTCACTTATCCGTTCTCTCATCTTGAGATACGATTTCGGGATGACCCGTACAAATTTGGACACGTATGAATCCCAGTTTTCTAAAATTTTCTTTCCATTATTGCTATTTGTATAATGAACGTATTTCTCGATCATACCGTATACTTCTTTCATTTCTTCCGGATCAAATAAAGGCTGAACGAGGACAAGCTCGTGGTTACATCTTGATCGGAAATTTTCATCTTCATCCAGGACATACGCCACTCCGCCTGACATACCAGCGGCAAAATTGCGTCCTGTGAGGCCAAGAACAACTACTTTTCCGCCTGTCATGTATTCACATCCATGATCCCCGACGCTTTCAACGACAACCTGCGCCCCACTATTACGGACACAAAAGCGCTCGCCGGCAACTCCGTAAATGTAGGCTTCTCCACCAGACGCACCGTAAAAGGAAACGTTACCGATGATCGTATTTCTTTCTGGGATAAATGTAGCAGTCGGATCCGGGTGAACAATGATTTTTCCGCCTGATAACCCTTTTCCGACGAAGTCATTGGAATCTCCCACAAGTCTTAGAGTCAGGCCATTTGGAATATAGGCTCCAAAGCTTTGACCTGCAGATCCTTTGAACGTTAAGCGAATCGTATCTTCTGGAAGGCCATCGGCCCCATATCGTTTTGTGATTTCACTCCCAAGCATCGTACCCGTAACTCGGTGAATATTCCGAATCGCCGTTGTCCATTCAACCGGTTCTCCGGTTTCAATTGCTTGACGACAGCGTGGAATCAGCTCTTGATAATCTAGCGTTTTCTCTAGCTCATGATCCTGTTTGCGAGTAGCATATCGGCCAACCTTCTCAGGTACATCCGGCTGATAAAGAAGGGCAGATAGGTCAATGCCTTTGCCTTTCCAATGATCTATGGCTTCATTTGCTTCAAGAACATCGGTTCTTCCAATCATTTCGTTAATGGTCCTGAACCCTAGTTCTGCCATAAGCTCCCTTGTTTCTTGAGCCACAAAGCGCATGAAGTTTGCTACATGCTCAGGATCACCCGTGTATTTCTTTCGTAATTCAGGGTCTTGTGTCGCAATTCCAACAGGACATGTATTCATATGACAAACGCGCATCATGACACAACCAAGGACAACAAGTGGTGCAGTTGAGAAGCCGTATTCTTCCGCTCCTAGAAGCGATGCAACGACCACATCCCGCCCTGTCATCATTTTCCCATCGGTCTCTACGACGATTCGGTCACGAAGACGGTTCAACAGTAAGGTTTGATGGGCTTCGGCCAGACCGATTTCCCATGGAAGTCCCGTATGCTTCAGACTGGTCCTTGGAGCAGCACCAGTACCTCCGTCATAGCCACTAATTAGGACAACATCCGCTCTCCCTTTTGCCACACCGGCAGCAATTGTTCCAACACCAACAGCTGAAACAAGCTTTACACTAATGCGGGCCTGCGGGTTCGCATTTTTCAAGTTATAAATCAACTCGGCAAGGTCTTCTATGGAGTAGATATCATGATGTGGAGGTGGTGATATCAACTCTACTCCAGGTGTGGATCCCCGCACTTCAGCTACCCAGGGATATACCTTTTTGCCAGGGAGATGTCCCCCTTCACCTGGTTTTGCCCCTTGGGCGACTTTGATTTGGATTTCGTCTGCGTTCACAAGGTAGTGACTTGTGACCCCAAAGCGCCCAGACGCTACTTGTTTTATCGAACTCCGTCGTGAATCACCATTTTCATCCGGGGTGAAACGGCTTGGGTGTTCGCCACCTTCGCCTGAGTTGCTTCGTCCGCCGATTTTATTCATGGCAATCGCTAACGCTTCGTGTGCTTCCTGACTGATGGACCCAAATGACATTGCTCCAGTCTTGAATCTCCGACAGATTTCTTCCACTGACTCTACCTCTTCGATCGGAATCGCCTTGGTTTCTTTAAATGATAGAAGTCCTCGGAGTGATTGAAGATTCTGCTTTTCGTCCGTCAACATGTTGGAGTATTTCTTGAACAACTCATAATTATTCGTCCGGCATGCATGTTGAAGTGTGTGAATCGTATTTGGATTGTATGCATGATCTTCTCCGTTTTTACGATATTGGAATTCGTCTCCTGATTCCAACGTTTGTTGATGATCTTTTCGCTCATTAAACGCTTTTCGGTGGCGCATGAGCACTTCTTTCTCGATAATATCCATTCCGATTCCGCCAAGTCTTGACGCAGTACGAGTGAAGTATTTATCAATGACATCTTTATGGATGCCGACCGCTTCGAAAATTTGTGCGCCACGGTAACTCTGAATCGTGGAAATTCCCATTTTAGAGAGAACTTTGACGACTCCGTCTGTCCCAGATTTCACAAACCTCTTCACAGCTTGAAGGTAGCTGATATCTTGTAGTTCACCCTTTTCAATCAGATCACGCAGTGTCTCATAGGCTAAATACGGGTTGATTGCTTCTGCTCCGTATCCAAGTAGGGTGGCGAAATGGTGGACCTCTCTTGGTTCACCGGATTCCAGCAAGATGCTGACGGTCGTACGGGTCCCCTGACGAATTAAATGATGATGAAGACCTGAAACGGCAAGCAGTGCAGGGATCGCTGCCTTCTCCTTCGTAACGCCACGGTCAGATAAAATCAGAAGTGTCGCGCCCTCTTCTACTGCCTGGTCAGCTCTTTCATAAAGCGCATCCAGTGTGTGATCAAGCTGACTTTCTTCATCTGTCACATCAAATAGTATCGATAACGTCACCGTTTTAAAGCCCTTTTCATTTTGATGACGAAGCTTCTCGAGCTCTTCCCCGGTAATGATCGGTGTCTTCAAATGGATATGTCTGCAGCTCTCAGGACCAGGATGAACAAGGTTTCCTTCTGCACCAATCGTTGTACCAACCGATGTAATGATTTGCTCCCGAATCGCATCGATAGGCGGATTTGTGACTTGAGCAAATAATTGTTTGAAGTAATTATATAGAAGCTGAGGCTTTTTCGATAAAACGGCCAGTGGGGAGTCATACCCCATGGAACCGACCGGATCTTTTCCATCCGTCACCATCGGCTTAATGATTTTATTCAGTTCTTCTGTTGTGTATCCGAACGCTTGCTGTTGCAGAAGTATATCTTCTGTTTCAAATAATACCGGTGCATGGAACGTTTCCGGTAAATCTTCAAGTTCAAATTTATTATGATCAAGCCAGTGTCTATATGGCTGCTCTGAAGCAACACGCAGCTTGATCTCATCATCCGGGATGATTCTTCCCTTTTCCAGGTCAACAAGCAGCATTTTCCCTGGCTGCAGGCGATCTTTGTACACAATATCATCGGCAAAAATATCAAGGGCACCTACTTCAGAACCAAGAACAATCATACCGCCCTTCGTTACATAGTAACGGGCAGGTCTTAGTCCATTACGGTCAAGACATGCACCAATCTGATTTCCATCCGTGAATACAAGAGCAGCAGGTCCATCCCATGGCTCCATTAAACAGCTATGGTATTCATAGAAATCTTTTTTCTTTGGATGGATTGTGTCATCATTTTCCCAAGGTTCAGGTACCATCATCATGGCTGTATGAGCAAGGGATCTACCTGATAAATGAAGGAATTCAAAGCAGTTATCAAACATAGAGGAATCACTGCCTGTCTCGTCAATGACAGGGAGGATCTTTTCCAGATCTTCTTCTTTGAACGCAGTCGAATGGCACAGCTTTTCCCTTGCACGCATCCAGTTGACATTGCCTCGTAATGTATTGAATTCTCCATTATGAATCGTATATCGATTTGGATGAGATCTTTGCCAGCTTGGGAAAGTGTTTGTACTAAAACGGGAATGTACAAGAGCTAAAGCTGAACGGAACTCAGGGTGGTTGAGGTCAATGTAAAAGGAATCGAGCTGTTCCGGGATGAGCATCCCTTTGTAAACAATGGTCGTGGATGACAAGCTGCAAAGGTAGACATCTTCTTGGTCCTCGACGGTTGCAACTTCTTTTTCAATTCGTTTCCGGATTACATACAGCTTACGCTCGAAATCCATCCGGGATTGAATGTCGTCCGATGCACCAATAAATACTTGGCGGATAAACGGCTTAGACTTGGAAGCCACTTTCCCAACAAAGGAATCATTGAGGGGAACAGGTCTCCAACCTAGCGTTTTCTGACCCTCTTCATCAATGATGCGCTCAAAGATTTCCTTACTCTTCATGCGCTTCTCATAATTCTCGGGAAGAAACACCATCCCGATTCCATATTCACCTTTTCGGGGAAGAATAATGTCTTCTTTTTCACATTGCTTTTTGAAGAAATGATGAGGAATTTGGGTAAGGATACCGGCACCGTCACCAGTACTTGTATCAGCTGATTGTCCTCCGCGATGTTCTAAGTTACATAGAATATTAATGGCATTTTGAACGATGTTATGACTCTTTGTCCCATCGATATTTGCAATCATGCCAATTCCACATGCTTCATGTTCTTGCGCAGGATCATACATGCCTTGCGCTACAGGAAGATTCGTTTTCATCCAATGTCCTCCTCTACTAAACGTGTATATTTTTTGAATAATTAACCGATTAATTAAATTTTCTTAATTTTCGTTAGTATATCATGAAATTTAGAAAAAACGAAAAATTAAGTTAACGAGAAAAGTTCATTTTTTCCAAGTATACTTGTAATCATTATGATGAAAGCTAATATATAAACGTTATTACTTACTTAATATTCAGAATCTTTTAAAGCTTGATGCAATAACAAAGAAATCGCTTACAAAAATTAACTAAATGGAACATACTTCAGCAAATTCCAACATGAATTTTCATGCAAAATATTTCCTGAAAAAAATTTTTTAAGCATGAAATTTTTTCATGTTTTTGGGGCTTTATAAGAGGGACGGACCTCCGCACATTTGTGCGGAGGTCCGTCCCTCTTTTCACACTTCTTTCATGGCTTCGCTTTCTACGCGGTCCATGAAATCGGTGACGACTTTGTTGTTGTTTTTTTCTCCCCCCAGCTTCAATAGTACTTTCCCCAGGAAGTTCACTCCTCTGTTTTCGCCTTTATAGATGAATCTGGTTTGATTTTCATCGATTTTATAAAAGGTGAATTCAGTTTCGATTTCAAAGGCTTTAGCTAATGTGAAACCGATTTTGTTGTGCTTTTTTTCAGGGGTATTTTCGTACTCGAGGTCTTCCACGATATATGTTTCAATTCTTTTGCCCTCTTTGTATTTCTGTTGATAGGTCGAACCCACTACGCCTTCCTTTTGTTCCAGTACCTTGTTTTCAACGACGTTCGGCATAATGCGTTGAATGTTTTCAATTTCAAATAAATGCCAGATTGTTTCAATATTGACCGGAATAATGCGTTCTTCATGCCAATTAATCATCTATGCCCTCTCCTATTCCCATCTCAAAGAAATCGTCCATTTCTTCGATCACTATTTGTATTCGTTCTATTTCAGCTTCCAATCCCCGTTTTTTTGCGCGGATCAACTTCTCCAGATTGTCGAAGGACTCATCATTCACAACTGCGAGCATTTCCTGGATGGAAAAGTTAAATTTCCTTAAATAAACCAGTAATCGTCCTACAAGATAAGACCCATTATCGTAATAACGATAGTTGTTTGCAGGATCGATATACACAGGTTCAAGAAGCTTAATCTCAGCATAGTAGCGCAGCGTTTCCTTACTCAGACCAGTCATCTTGGAGAACTCGCTCACCTTGTACATCCCTACCACCTCACACCTAAATCATAAACCATGTGGTGCACTACACGGTCAATCACTTGTATAAACGTTTTGTCAAAAAAGATACACCTTACTCCAGCATCATGAGAAGAGGTCATACTGAGTAGATACAAAAACGTCTTTATCCGAAAGAAGTTGTCTAACTCTTTCACACGCTTCTTTAATGGAGTTGACCTTTATCGTGATCCTTTGATCCTCGGGATATTGATTCGCCATATGTAAGTATCTCGGATCATAATAGTATTGGAGTAACAGCTCAAGGATCCGTTCATAGTTTTTCTCTTTTAACTCATCCTCGATTTGATTGGCAATTGGACTGTGAATCCTTCGTTTGATGTACCGGAATGCTTCTACAAATTCTTCATGATGCTCGTGGAGGCGGTACTCTTCTAAAATATGAACGATTCTTTCCTTCATAGGCATTTCAATAAATATATGAAACGCATTTTCTTTTTTCTCTACTAAAAAATCAGGGAGAAGCAGCTTCCCAATTCGCTTACTTTCTGCTTCAAATAGAAGAAATGGAGATGTCTGCAGCTTCATCAAATTCTGTAGAAGGAGGGAATCGAATGTTTTCTGGTTATGTGCCGTAAGCCCGATTTCTCCAAAGATGGAGCCACGATGGTTAGCCAAGCCTTCAATATCAAGGATCGGATACCCTTCCTTTAGTAGTTCCTTCAGAATAGCTGTTTTCCCGATACCTGTCCCACCATTTAATACAAAAGCTTTAGGTTTTATTTCAAAGTTTTCCAATTCATTCAGCACCCAGTGTCGATAGGCTCTTACGCCTCCTCGAATTCGGAACGTTTTGATACCCATTAAATCCAAGAAGGTTGCAGCCGCTTTGCTTCTCATTCCACCACGCCAGCAAAACACCACTATTTCACCCTCAAGCTTCTTGAATTCTTTCACGATTTGAGGGAGCTTCCTTGAGAATATTTCCAGTCCACGATCCGTTGCTGCTTCTTTGCTCACTTGTTTGTAAAGGGTTCCTACTTCTGCTCTCTCTTCATCATCAAACACCGGGATATTATAACTGCCCGGGATCGTCATCTCTCTATATTCAGAAGGAGATCTTACATCCACGAATGTATACGTATGTAAATCACATTGATCAATTGATAGGTCCTTGAACATGTCATCAACTCTCCTCTTCACATCTAACTTCTATTTTACACCAGTTTAGTTACCTTCGTTCGCAACATTCTGTATTCCTCTTTTTCACTTCAGAACAATACGCCTAGTCTAATCTTCCTAGTTATAGATTGAATATTCAGTTTTTTCACCACATTGGTACTATATACCAGTAGTTTCAGACACATTATAATGAAATTAGAAATTATATTTCATATTTTTAAATTATTTCATGAAGTATTATTTCAATAAAATGAAAACGGTTTCTTTCTATGAACCGTAACTGAGAGAGAGGGATTTGTAAATGAAAACATTGAAGTACTTGATCATGGCGGTCATGTTGTTCTCCATGGGTCTTCCTTTTTCTAACGGGAAAGCAAAAGCGGCAGAAACCAGCTCACCTAAGCATGAAATGCGTGCGGCGTGGATTGCAACAGTAGTAAACATTGATATGGCAGCCGGAATGGACGAGCAGGAGTTTCGGGATTGGGCGACGAGCTCTCTGGACGAATTAAAAACCTTGAAATTCAACACGGTGATCTATCAAGTGAAACCAACTGCTGATGCCTTATACCCTTCTAAACTAGCTCCCTGGTCACAATATATTTCTGGAGATGAGCAAGGAACCGATCCAGGCTATGACCCACTTGAAATCATGATAGAGGAATCGCACAAGCGCGGTATGGAGATTCATGCCTGGGTGAACCCTTATCGGATTACTATGCCCAATCAAACGATCGAATCTCTAGCAGAAAATAACGTTGCCAAACTTCACCCGGATTGGGTCCTGAAATACGGAAAGCAACACTATTTGAATCCTGGTATTCCCGAGGTACAAGAATACTTGATTGATACAGTGAAAGAACTGGTTGGCAATTATGACATCGAAGCCGTTCACATGGATGATTATTTCTACCCTTACAAAATTGCAGGAGAAAGCTTCCCAGATCAAGATACATACGAGAAATATGGCAACTCGTTCGATAATATCGACGATTGGAGACGCAACAATGTCGATGAGCTTGTAGCTGATATTAACTTAGAGATTAAAGACATAAAGGACTATGTTCAATTTGGTATCTCCCCATTTGGTGTATGGAGAAATATTGCCGATGATCCGACTGGAAGCGAGACACAGGCAGGACAAACCAATTTTGACGACCTGTATGCTGACACCCGTCAATGGATCAAAGATGGAAGCATTGATTATATTACTCCGCAAATCTATTGGTCTAGAAAACTTGATGTGGCTAACTACTCCGTTCTCCTGGATTGGTGGAGTCAAGAAGTGAGCAAATATGCAGATAATCACCCAGTCAATCTATATATCGGGATGGCGGATTATAAAGTGGGGGACAATTTTGACCAGGAATGGTTCAATCCTTATGAACTTCCCGGGCAAATCATGGATAATCGCGAGAATGGAACGGCTCTTGGACAAATGCATTTCTCTCTCAGACAAATTTTCGAAAACCCTCTTGGATACGCAGATCTATTACGCAGCGAAGTATACACAGAGAAAGCTTTGACTCCTGCCACGCCTTGGAACAACGATAAGCTTCCGAAGAAACCAAATAAAGTGAAAGCAGTTAAAAAACATGACGGCATCAAGTTGATCATCGATGATAAAAAGCATTCCGATGCAAGAAAGTACGTCATCTATCGTTTTGATGGCGTGAAAGAAGGAGATTACGAGAATGCTGCGAATATCGTGGATATTGTGTATTCCGAAAATCATCTTACAACCTACGAAGATACTTCAGCTAATAAAGGCGGGATGTACACTTATGGGGTGACATCCATTTCTCCAACCGGCGTAGAAAGTAAAGATGCAAAAACTGTAAGAGTCCATTGACAAAAAAATGGCGTTCCTCCTTCACCAGAGGAACGCTCTTTCTATTTTAACTGAATTTCCTTCAACTTTTGCTTGATATGATCCGGCCACCATGCCCCGCATTCCTCTGATACCACACAAGCTGCGCACTTTTCCAGGTCGTACACCATCATCCCTTCAATGGGCGGCGAATAAAGATGGAGCGTGACCAGGTCCTCACTGTTTCCCTTCTTCATTTTATGAACAGACTTCTTCGGTGCAAAAAAGAACGATCCCTCCCGATATTCACGATCAAAAATCTCTTCTGGAAGTTGATGATCATTCACCTCAAAGACCGTATTGACAGACGCACCATCCAGGACTTGAATCCATCCCTTGGACTCTCCGTGATCATGTGGTGCACATTCAATGTCGGACCAATTCATCACAAGTAACTCTACTTCTTTATTATGATACAGGAGCTTTCGATAATACGGCTTTCCATCTGGAGAACGCAAGTATGGCTGTAAGTCGTCGAGACTGATTTGCAGAGACTGTAGGGCTTGTTTAAGCTCTTTAGTGGAAGTGGCATTCAATGGCTCTAATCGCTTGGATATCCGTTCCATTAAGGTCAACATGATTCCTCCCTGATGTTATCGTTTCCTCCATAGATACTGATGGAAAATGGAGATCTTCTGGCCATTCACAATCACAACTCCTATTATAATTATGACTCCACCTAGTACGCTTATGAAGAAAATCTTCTCATGCAGAAGAAGTATCGCCGCGACCAACGTGGTGACGGGCTCCAAATACAGAAACATCGACACCTTTGAAGCATCCAGCACCGCAAGCGCCTTTGCCCAATACCAATAAGCAATGCCAGATACAAAAACACCGAGAAATAGCAAATGCACCCACTCCACATTTGTTAAAAGGGAGATGCTTTCCCACCCACGGTTTCTTATGAGGAAGGGGATGGTTAAGCTGAATCCCAATAGACTCATATAAAACGTGATGACGAGTGAAGGCAATTGAATACGGAGTTTTTTCAGTAATACTGAGTAGATTGCCCAGTTTAATGTACTGATGATCATGAGGAAATACCCGATGTTGAAAGCAAATCCAATAGACTGCCCGTTCCTTGCCGACGTGACTATCAGTACCCCTGTAATGGCAACAATCATGCCAATCGCCTTTGGTACAGTCATTTTTTCATGTAAGAACAGCATGGAGAGGATGACGGTGAAGACGGGTGAAAAAGAAATCATCCATCCCGCAGATGATGCATCGATCGTCAGTAGTGCCGTCGCCTGGACGACTTGGTGAATGAACACACCCAGAACACCAAGCACAATCAGATGAGGAATATATTTGAATGGAATCTTGAGTCGGTATCTATTTAGAAGTAGTAAGAAGAGTAGAAATGCTGCACCTATTGCAAATCGAAGAACAAGTAGCGTGTACGGATCAAGCGTCCTTAGCACCGCTTTCGTCGATACGAAGGATATCCCCCAGAAGCTGATCGACAGCGTAGCATATAGTGAAGCGGCAACTTTCGTTCTAACTGGAATCATGGGCGAGCGTATCCTTTCTGATCAAGCGTTCTTTCTAACATGGTATGCTCGTCCCGGGGAAAGATGTGAGGGAAATGAGGGGGGATGAACTATTTTGAGAATATGACGGAATCCTGTCCAACTTGGCAATTGCTTCTTAATCTAAGGTCGATAATAATAGGGGCAAAGTCGATAATATATCCCGAAAGTCGATAATAAATTGGCCGAACTCGATAATATATCTGGAAAGTCGATAATAAACAGTCCAAACTCGATAATAAGACCACAACACCCCTTCATATCATCACTCCTACCCTAAAAATCACTTTCCCATCAAAAAAAAAGCGTCCCAAATCAAGATTTGGAACACTTCTCCCTTTTATCTACTAGTAATTTACTTACCTAACTGCGGCAAATACTCCTTATGCACATCAAGCATGTCATCCAGCAGCTGCTTCGCCTTCACGTCACTCGTCACCAATGGATGAATCGTCATGGCGAGCAATGCTTTTTCATAGGAACCGGTAACAGATGCTTCTGCAGCCACCCGTTCAAAGGATTTGATCTGGTGAACGAGACCACTTACAGAAACGGGAAGCTCTCCGACGGCAATCGGCTTCGGTCCCGCTTTCGTAACGACACAATTCACTTCCACGGCAGATTCCCGTGGTAGGTCACTTATTGCTCCGTCGTTACGAACATTCAGTGTCTGAATATCTCCTCGATCGTTAAAAATAGAGCAAATGAGATTACATGCCGCATCGCTATAATAAGCGCCTCCCCTTTGTTCAAGCTGCGGAGGTTTGACCGCTATGTTTTCATCCTTATACAGTTCAAAAAGTTCATTTTCTAAGTGCTGGACCACTTCCGCACGGGTAGTTCCAGTCTTAAATTCTTCTAATTGTTTTTCCAGAATATCACTCGTTTTATAAAAATAGCGGTGATATGGACACGGTATAACTCCTAAACTCTTGATAAATGCAGGTTCCCATGGAAGTGGTGCGATATTCATCATGCTCACCTGTTTGTGAGGGTCACCCATCATGTCCAAGACATTCCCTAATACGGACTCACCGTCCACCAACACGTCCAGCCCATATACCATATGATTGAGTCCGGCAAAGTCTATATGTAGCCGTTCTAAATGGACGTCGAGAAGCCTTGCCAATGTCATTCTCATATTAATAGGAAGATTACAAACGCCAACGACTTTAGAATGTGATCCATATCGGAGCAAAGCCTCCGTCACCATGCCTGCAGGGTTCGTAAAGTTAATCAGCCATGCATCAGGACAAAGCTCCTCCATTTCATCTGCAATGTTCAAAAGGACCGGAATCGTCCTCATCCCCTTGAACAATCCCCCTGCCCCGTTCGTTTCCTGACCAATCATCCCGTATTTGATCGGCAGGCGCTCGTCCTGTACCCGGGCTTTAAGTTGGCCTACTCTCAACTGTGTAGTTACAAAGTCAGCGTCTGCTAATGCTTCTCTGCGATCCAGTGTAAGATGGATCTCCATCGGGACCCCTGCTTTTTCTACCATTCTCTTAGCTAAATTGCCAACGATGGTAAGCTTTTCTCTCCCGGCTTCAATATCCACGAGCCACAGCTCACTCACTGGAAGCTCATCATAACGCTTGATCAATCCTTCAACAAACTCGGGAGTATAGCTCGAGCCACCGCCAATCGTGACGACCTTGATTCCGTTTCTCATAGTCAATGCCTCCTGTGATTATTTGGCAACAAAGGCCAAAATAAAACTGATTAAGAAACTGACCACAACGGCTAAGACCATTCGCTTCTTCTTAACGGAAACATCTTCAACAGGGCCCTCCAATTTCAAAAGGACAAATGAAAGCCCAATCGAAGCAGAGATGCCCGTTGCAAAAAACACACTCCATTCCTTTGCCAATCCAGTGCTCATGAATGGTTTAGAAAGAAGTAGGAGTCCAATAGATACAGAGATTAATAGAACAAACACACTTTTAAAACCGATTCTCTTTGGCACAACCGATTCTGTCATTCAATTCACTCCTAACGATAGTGAAGAAGCCGGGACATAACTAAAACCATCCACTTTAAAGACGAACAATCGAAAAAAAGTATTTAGTCTTGAAACACCGCTGTTGATTTCCGTGCAAGGCTTCGCTTTCCTCGGGCGGAAGGTGAGCCTCCTCGTCGCTGCCGCTGAGGCCACTGAAAAAGTCCAGCATTTTAAAGATAAAAAATGATGTTTAAAAAACGAGGCTCCAGATTCGCTTCTAAGCGACGATAGACTGGTAGGGAGACATATTTGACCCCCTAAAAAACAGCATTTTTATAAAATGACTACTTTTTCAGTGGCCTCGCAGCCGCTCCTGCGGGGTCTCACCTACTCCGCTTTTCCCGTAGGAGTCTTCGCCTTGCACTCCAATCAACAGCTGGAATCAGCTCCATACATCGATCGTACTTTCAAAATAAAAAAATCCGAACGAATTCGCGTTTCATCAAAGAATCTCGAATATCGCTCGGATTTTCCCTTGCCTCGAAGACTTTTGTCCCAGCCTCTTTCATTTATATAATGGTATTTTGCTAGAGGATTAAGCCCTTTCTTCACAAAAGGCAAAGAACGCCTTTCCGCCTGACTCGTCTTATGCTTGTCGGGGCTGATCAAGCCGCCTCCGCTTTTCTTTGTCCAGCTACGGCGGCTAGCCCCTCGAGGTCATATGCCGATTCAGCCATAAAGGCAAAGAACGCCTTTCCGCCTGACTCGTCTTATGCTTGTCGGGGCTGGTCAAGCCGCCTCCGCTTTTCTTTTAAGCCGCTTGTTGTTCGCTTTCTTCTAACTTCATCATTTTTTTGTCGTACATTTTCAAGAATGGGAAGTAGATGGAAAATGAGATTCCGATATTGATCAGAACCATGACGATGGCTCTCCAGTCACCGCCGGTTGCCAGGTACGCGCCGATTGGTGCCGGAAGTGTCCATGGTGGCATGATATAGGTTGGTGATACTAATCCTACCGTTGTTGCCACATACGAAATAGTTGCTGTTATTAAAGGAACCGTGATGAACGGGATGATCAGAATCGGATTCAATACAATGGGAGCACCGAATATGACAGGCTCATTGATATTGAAGAGACCCGGTACAAGGCATGTTTTTCCTAAAGCTTTTAAATATTTGGAACGGGAGAAGAAGACCATCGCCAGTACCAATCCAAGCGTTGCACCTGATCCTCCGATCCAGATGAACCATTGGTAGAATGTTTCCGGTGCGACATGTGGAATCGTACCACCGCTGGCAACTGCATCAGCGTTATTCACCAGGAATACTTCCCAAAGTGGACGTGCTACCGTTCCAACAACTGATACCCCGTGGATACCGAATGACCAGAAGAAATCAATCAGGAATACAGGAACCAATACCCCGAATATGCTGTCTCCTGCTGTAACCAATGGAGCGACAGCCACACCAACCAACTTATGCAGATCTACTCCGGCTAAGACAGTCACGGATGAAATCAATAAAATAACAATTGCTACAGGAATAAGTGCTTCAAAGCTTCGTGAAACCGATGCCGGTACTTGCTCAGGCATTTTGATCGTGATGTTCTTCGTCTTACAGAATCTGAGGATTTCAACCGCCAGAATCGAGACTACCATGGAAACGAATAATCCCTGCCCACCGAGGTTGGTCATTGGAAGGACCCAGCCTTCTCCGTCCATTACTTTTGGTGTAATCGTTAATAAAAGCGCAGCCACTGAAATTTGTGCACCTGATAAAGGATCCAGTTTATAACTTTTTGAAAGATTGTATCCGATCCCGAAGGCGACATAGAGCGACATAATAAACATAGTCAGCCTGTACGGAATCAGGATTTCGACGATGTTGTCAGCAGCCCACTGTTTGATGTCTCCAAACACGCCCGCGTCTGGAAGTGGCGGGAACGCTAAGATAAGAAAAAATGAACCAACGATAATAAATGGCAGTGCCGAAATAACCCCATCCCGGATTGCTTGCAAATGCCTTTGTTCAGAGAGTCTGGCCATCGGACCGGACAAATTGTTCTCCAGAAAGTTCACAAACTTTTGCATATTACTACCCCCTTGTTTCCTATTAAATTAGTTGGCTAATTCTTTTACTGTTTTCAGTAAAGTAGCCCCACCAAGCGGCGTGTATGCCTGCGGTGGTATCGGCCCGCAAGGAACATTGGCTTCATCGGCGGCTTTCTTTACTTGATCAAAGCGGTGTCTGATCTGAGGAGCTACCATACAAACATCCCATCCCTTTGAGATTTCCTCAGATACTTCACCCGTTCCAATTGCATGGACTTCCATTTCAATCCCCTCTTTTGTTCCCTCTTTCTTCAATGCATTGACGACAATGGCGCTGGACATTCCCCCAGAGCATACGAATAATACTTTCATCTCCTATTCCTCCTCTTTCATTCGTTGTACGACTTCATGTGTATGAATAATTTGCTCGTAGACGCCATGTCCTTTTTTCATGCATAACGCGACGAATAAGGCATCAATTACAACGAGTTGAGCAATTCTTGCCGTCATGGTTCCGATTCGGATATTGTGTTCTTCCTCGGAAATGGTCAAGACGATATTGGCGAGCTTTCTTGCCGGTGATTTCCCGTGCTGAGTCAAGAGAATGATGGTCGCACCCTTTTCTTCGGCAACATGCATCAGCTTCAGTATTTCCTTTGTCTGTCCTGAGGTGGAGACAACGAATAGTACATCTCTTTCTGTCAGGTTTGCAGCCATCATCATTTGCACATGGATATCACTGGCTTGAAACGCCAGGTAGTTCAGTCGCAATAGCTTTTGTGTGAAGTCTTCAGCTACCACTGCAGAACCTCCAACCCCATACAGGTATACTCTTTCTGCTTTATGAAATGCCTCTACAGCCCGCTCCATTTCAGCTATAGAGAAGAGCCTTTCCGTGTTTTTAATGGCTTGATGAGTGTTTGCCAACACTTTGTCGAAAACGGTTTCTAGATTATCTTCAAAATGCAGAAGGGTATTAATGTCATGACTCTTTGACACTTCACTATTCGTACTTTTGGCAAGCTCAATCTTCAAGCCGCTGAAACTGTTGATTCCGATCCGTTTGCAGAATCGGATGATGGCTGCTTCACTGCTGCCACATGAGTTTGATAATTGCTTTGTAGTCATTTCCATTACTTTCTCTGGAAACTCCAACACGTATTGCGCAACCGCTATTTCAGACGGCGTGTAGTTTTCCATCTGACCTTTGATGTGTTTTAATACCTGGAATTCCGTCATGGTCACCTCCAAAAATTGATTGTCTTGAAAGGGCTTTCAGTTTAATATGATTATATGCGATAATGAAATTAAATTTCAATATTATTCTAAAATATCTAAACTTTTATTTTAATAAAATAGTAGAAAGTTGTTCTAAACAGGATTGGGGAGGAATACACAATGTCAGAAGTTCGCAACGTAGAAATGGAAATTTTCGAAATCATATCAAACGGAGGAAACGCGAAAAGTACGGCGTATGAAGCTCTCGCGAAGGCACATGAAGGAAAGTTCGATGAAGCGGAAGAGATGCTAAAAGCCGCTCATGAAGAAATGAATAAAGCCCATAAAACACAAACAAGCTTGATACAAGCTGAAATCAACGGTGAAGAATTTGAAAAATCCCTTCTCATGATTCATGCACAGGACCACTTAATGACTTCCATAAGTGAAATCTCGTTAATTGAACAGATGATTCCGATGTTAAAAAGAATCCATGCACTGGAAACCAAAGCAAACTAAGGAGGCATCCCAATGAGTAAAAGACTAGGCGTTTCAATCTATCCAAACCATTCTACTACAGAGAAAGATAAGGAATATTTGGCACTAGCCGCTTCTTTCGGATTTAAGCGTGTGTTTACCTGCTTACTATCAGTCGAAGGGGACAAAGACGGGATCATCTCGAACTTTAAAGAAACGATTAATTTTGCCCGCGAGAAGAACATGGAAGTAATTGCCGACATCAGTCCCCGCATTTTCAAAGAACTGAACATATCCTATGATGATCTATCCCTCTTTGCCGATTTAGGTGCCCACGGTATCCGACTTGATCTTGGGTATACGGGACAAGAAGAATCGATGATGTCGTACAATCCTTATGATTTAAAAATTGAATTGAACATGAGCAACGCTACGAAATACATCGACAATATCATGACCTATCAACCCAATAAGGACCAATTATTAGGCTGTCATAATTTCTATCCGCACCGCTACTCCGGTTTATCTTATCCATTCTTTATCGAATGCAGTAAGAAGTTTAAAGACTTCGGCATGAGAACGGCAGCCTTTGTGTCTTCGTCAGATGCAACATTCGGCCCTTGGCCCGTTACAGAAGGACTTCCCACGTTAGAGATCCACCGCAGCCTTCCGATTGATGTTCAAGCAAAGCACCTCTTTGCCACCGGATTAATTGATGATGTGATCGTCAGTAACGCGTATGCTTCTGAACATGAAATGCAGCTGCTAAGCGAACTGAACACATCGAAACTGACCTTTACAGTAGAAACCCATGAAACGACAACCGATTTAGAAAATACGATTATATTTGAAGAACCTCACTTCTACCGTGGAGACGTGTCCGACTATATGATTCGTTCGACTCAAAGCCGCGTGAAATACCGCGGAAGGGAATTCTCACCTCACAACACCGTAGACATTAAGCGCGGAGACATTATAATCGAGAACGACCTATATGCCCAATATGCGGGAGAGCTTCAAATCGCCATTCAAGATATGGAGAACTCAGGTAAAACCAATGTCGTTGGACGTATCCGAGAAGAAGAAATCTTCTTATTGGATTATCTTAAGCCATGGGGTAAATTCGCCTTTCAATCTAAGTAATATGGAGGTTTCTTTAGATGACTAGAGTAATAGGAATCGATGCAGGTGGGACGAAAATACAAGGACTCGTACTTGATTTAGAGAAGAACATCCTATTTCAAAGCTTATCCGGACACGGAAATCCAACAGTTTCCTTTGATGAGGCATTAACTAATCTCTCATCTGTGGTTCAGCAATGTCTTGATCACTCTTCTTCTGAAGACGTTTCCCACATTATAATCGGAATGGCAGGTGCTGAATCTGGTAATCTCGCTCATCGAATCAAGAAAGAATTGGAAAGAATGACCTCACTACCCATCATCCTATTAAATGACGCCACTCTTGCCTATTTCAGTTTGATTGGGAACCAGTGCGGGGTGATAACGATTGCGGGGACGGGCTCGATTTGTTATGGACGAAATGGCAAACGGGAAGGAACGACCGGTGGCTGGGGACATATACTTGGGGATGAAGGCAGTGCCTATTCCCTGGCGATCGAAGCAAGTAAACAAATTGCCTGGGAGTTCGATTCCCACAAACCTATCTCCCCCCTTTCCCGTAATCTGCTGAACGAAATTGGAGCAAATGATGCCAAAGATTTTAAAGGATTTATCTATTCTTCTACTAAAGGAAAAATTGCTCAGCTTGCGAAAGTGATTCACGAGCAAGCTGAGGCTGGTGATGAAGCGGCCATTCATTTATTCAAGACAGCCGGGGAGCAGCTTGCCAGGCAGACGATTGCATTAATTGAAAAATTACAGATTGAAACAAAACCGGTCGTCGCCTTAAAAGGCAGTGTACTTGAGCATAATCCGGTTGTACAATCCGTTTTTAAAGAAATAATTTCAGATTGTTTTAAAGACACGGCCTATATTGTCGATTCCACATCCCCTGCCACTGGCGCAGTGGGTGTTGTTGAAGCCATCAAGGAAGGAAGGATGCTATATGATGAATAAGCGCTTAGCTGTCGGATTGATGTCGGGAACGTCAGTCGATGGAGTGGATGCTGCACTGGTATCGATTGAAGGAGCAGGCACGGGTACAATTGTAGAGCTAGTACATTATTCGTCAACCCCCTTCCCTCAGAAGGTGAAGGAGAAAATATTTGACGTGATGAGCCTCACCGCTTCTTCCACTCCCCTACTATCCAGCTTGCATTTTGAGCTGGGAGACGCATATGCTGATGCTGTTTTGCAGGTTTGCAAGGAGGCAGATATTTCAGTTGAGGAACTCAGCTTTATCGGATCTCATGGCCAAACGGTCTATCATCAGCCTTTCCGTACGGAAGATTCGGTACCGTCCACCCTTCAAATCGGTGAGCCGAGCGTGATCGCTTATCGTACCAATACACAAGTTGTATCGAATTTCCGTTCCATGGACATGGCTGCCGGCGGTGAAGGCGCCCCCCTTGTCCCTTATACAGAATACCTTCTCTATCGGAAAAAAGGTACGGGGAGACTCCTTCAGAATATCGGCGGTATCGGAAACGTATCGATTCTTCCAAAGGACTGTTCCCTTGAAGATGTGTCCGCATTCGATACCGGACCCGGAAATATGGTAATCGACGGGCTATGCGAAAGGCTATTTGAACGTTCCTATGACGAGGATGGGACGATTGCCGGGAAAGGAACGGTTCACAAACAGGTCGCACAGAAATGGATGGATTGGGAGAAGGATTTCTTCCTCAAGGTTCCTCCTAAATCCACTGGTCGGGAGTTGTTTGGTGAGGTATTCGTGAATCGGATCCTCGAGGAGTTTGGGCATCTTCCAAAAGAAGACTTAATCGCGACTGCCACTCACTTCACAGCACTTACCATTGCCGATGCTTACAAGCGATTCATTTTGCCTGAGCACGTCGTGAATGAAGTCATCGTTGGCGGCGGCGGGAGCTATAATGAGACGCTTCTACGAATGATCCGGGAGCTCTTGCCAGAGTTAACGGTTCTCATCCAGGAAGACATCGGTTATTCTTCAGATGCGAAAGAAGCGATTGCCTTTGCCCTCCTTGCAAACGAAACACTTCATAGTAATCCGGGTAATGTCCCAAGAGCAACCGGAGCAAGTAAGCCCGTCATATTAGGGTCCATCACTCCCGTCCCCGGATTAAGATAATTGCGTAGAACATAGTCCATCATAAAATCCTGACTATAAACAGACACTCTCGCAAACATTTAGGAGGGACGGACCTTTCCGATGTGCTGTTAAATCAACGTTCTGATTAGGTACATGGGGTGGGTGGAGGTCCGTCCCTCTTTTATTGGCGTTTCTTGATACTAAAGAATGAAAAGTAGACGAGGAAGGATAGGATGATTCCGTAAGCTGCCAGTAGTGTGAGAGCGTTGGTGGCGTTGGTTGTGAGCCAGATGGTGATGGTTGCGATGAGTACGAGCAGTGCGCTTATTCCGATTAGTTTGTTCATGTAGTCCTCCTTTTCGGATTGGCTGGTTTATAGTGTTATATACGTTTCATTTTGGGGAATGGTTTCCATTTTTTCAGAAGAAGTCTTTGTCATGGGGATTCTAGCTGAATCAGCTACTGATTTTCCCGAAATAATGAACAGCTGAACAAAAAAAACACCAAACACCCTTCACAGGCATTTGATGTCCTTCATTCTTATTTATTGGCAATCTCATAAATTTTTAAATTTCCATAAATCAAGCCCAAATCAGGAGCTTTTACCTGCTGTTTTTCGGCTGCCTCCAATAAATAGCCGTATAAATGATCGGCTTCCACGGCAAGATTTTTTTCCATATCACGCTGTAAGGAAGATTTCATACTATATCCCATTTGGCTGATTTTATCGTATTGAGCGCTTTCAATATTTTCAGCGAGAGGCGCCTCAATATTCCTCATGATTGTTGCTGCTTGTGAAAGGACCGCTTTGATTCTGTCTGCTCCATCCGTGGTTTCTCTAATCGGACCAATCGGTGCACGGTGGAGGGACGTGACACCTGATAATGTAGTGATGAATAAATATTTATGCCACATATCCTGCTCGATGGTGTCTGATAATCGGAAGTTTGCTTTCGTTCCTGAAAATGCCTGTTCAAGGCTCATGATTCTTTCTGTTCGTTCGCCACTTCTCTCCCCAAACACAAGATCATGAATAGGACTTGTCTGAATGACGTTTCCTTTTTCGTCCAACGTCGACTCGACAAAGCAAAGGCCACCTATTACCTTTTCTTCACCGAAGGCTTCTATCAAGTCATCTACGTGGGACATTCCGTTTAATAACGGGAGGATCATCGTATGCTCTCCAACAAAGGAGTGAAGACTTTCGATTGCTCCTGTAAGATGATAAGCCTTGGTTGATAGAATAATGGCATCAAAAGGCTCTGCTTTTTCTTCTGCTCTCAAGGTTTGCGGCATACATTGAAAATCGCCATGGATGCTTTCGATATGTAATCCATGTTCTTTCAGCTGATGCTCTCTTTTTTCCCGAACAAGAAAAGTGACATCTTCACCCTTCTCTATCAACCTACCTCCGAAGTAACCTCCAACAGCACCTGCACCTACAACTAAAATTCTCAATTCATCCGCCTCCTCTTCTTTTCTGGATCTTCTATCCCTATTCTCCAATATGAACGCGTATAAATCAAAAATTCTGACTGTTTTTCTTTTTTCTCAATACATCAACCCATACACCAAAAATCGCTCGTACTCATTCTGTTCATATTCTCCAGACAAATGGATCTCTTTTTTCAATTCAAATAAAGGGTGATCCTCCAAATAATGAACATAGTCATCAGAGCTGTAATAGAGTAATATCTCAATGTCACGTGGAAAGGTTTCGACCGAAAGGAGAATGTTATTGAGGATCTTCATGAAAATTTGAACAGAAAACGGATTAAAAAAATAGAAGCGGTTATCCTTCCGATGAACAGCATATTCCTCTGCCAGGCAATGTTCGAAAGAAATAGTTCCTCCTAGAACTTTCGCTTTTTGACGATAGTTTGTCAGGTTCTCCATGGCTTCATCATAAAACTCGTCGTTCATCTCCACCCCGATCGCGGTCGATTGAAAAAGATGATGAATGAAAAAATTCAATCGACCTTTCCCACAACCAAAATCAACCACCCGGTCACTGCTCTTCAACTTATATTGTTGAAATAATTCCTCGAGTGCAACATATGGAGTAGGTTCGTAGCGATGATAGTGAAATGATCGATGGAATCCTATTTGATTCTGCCGCGTTTTTATGTTCAATAATTTATCATAATAGTATTCTTTCATCGTTTACTCCTTCAATACATCTACTTCTTATTGTCTTTATCGTAACACTTTTTATAGGACCTTTCAGTTATATAAAAAAAACAAACCCCCTTTTAAAAGAGGGTTTGCTTTCTGAATCTGTATTTACACCCAACCCATTGCTTTCACAATAGTCGCTACTAAGAATGTAACTCCGATGGCAATTGCAGTTGGAATCGCAAACGCCAGGAACGTCCATTTCTTGCTTTTCGTTTCCTTGTAAATATTCACAAGGGTCGTTCCGCATGGGAAGTGAAGTAACGAAAATAGCATCATATTCAGTGCCGTTAACCAAGTCCATCCGTGGCTGACGAAAACCGCCTTTAATTCTGTTAAATCATCAAGCTCCAACATAGCTCCTTGAGAGAGATACGCCATGATTAAGATGGGGACGACAATTTCATTGGCAGGGAGCCCGATGATAAAGGCTGCCATGATGAAGCCATCCATTCCAAGAGCCTGCCCAAATGGATCAAGGAAATTGACAAAATGCATGAGAATGCTCGTGTCGCCTATGAAAATATTGGCGATGATCCACGTGATGATCGATGCAGGTGCGGCAACAATCACGGCTCTCTTTAACACATACCAAGACTTATCAATACTAGAGCGTAATACCGTATTCCAGATTTTCGGACGACGGTAAGGTGGTAACTCAAGTGTATAATGAGTCGGTACTCCTTTAAGTGCTGTTTTGGACAGCACCCATGAAACGCTAATGGTTACAACAATCCCGATCAACACCATTGACATAACAGTTCCTGCTGTCACAAGGGAAGCCATACCACCAGCATATCCTGCTGCCATAAATAGCGAAGCCAGTAAGATAAGCGTCGGCCATCTTCCATTACACGGAACAAAGTTATTCGTAAGAATGGCCAGCATCCGTTCTCTTGGCGATTCTATAATTCGAGTAGACATGATAGCTGCTGCGTTACAGCCGAATCCCATGGCCATCGTCAATGACTGTTTACCGTGGCCGCCTGCTTTCTTAAAGAGGCGATCCATGTTAAATGCCACCCTCGGTAAATATCCGTAGTTCTCAAGTAGTGCAAATGCTGGAAAGAATATGGCCATAGGAGGAAGCATAACACTGATTACCCAGCCCGTTCCCCTGAAGAAACCGAGAACCAGTACTCCATGCAGCCACTCAGGTGCATTCATGGCGGCGAAGAGCAGGGTCAGTTGCCCTTCCAGCCATGCGAATCCTTGAGCAAGCATGCTAGATGGAACATTCGCACCTGCTATGGTCAGATAGAAGACGGCTCCAAGCATCGCAAGCATGATCGGGAATCCCCAAATCGGGGAAGTTAACACTTTATCAAGTTTTTCCGAATGGATTCGCTCTTTGCTTTTGTACTTTACAGCTTCTTTGCAGATTCCTCTGCTCGTTGAATAAATGTTTTCTACAATCTCATCCCGGAGATTGGCACTCGACATCCCTTTTGCATGATTGAACAAATGAGCCAGGGATTGATCTCCCTCATGTGGTTGCATTGATTGAGACATTGGAATATCCTCCTCTCTTTCGTTCCTTTTGAAAGTAATCATTCAACGAGTTGAGAATACTTTCATCTCCATCTAATAAACGCAAGGAAATCCATCGAATCGGAAACTCATCACCAATCATCTGCCTTACCTTAGGTGCCAGTTCTTCAATCTTTGTTTCGATTTCATCTGAATACGTCATACGATATGGATCCGTTGGTACATTTCCCTTTGACATTTCATGAACTACATCCAATAGTTCCTTGATTCCCGTATTATTTCTTGCTGATATCTTCACAACAGGAACCCCAAGCTTCTTGCTAAGCAATTCACTATTCACTTCGATTCCCTTTTTCTTTGCTTCATCCATTAAATTCAAGGCTACGATGACCCGATCTGTCATTTCCATTACTTGAAGTGCAAGGTTCATATTTCTTTCCAATGAAGTGGCATCCAGTACAACAAGTGTCACATCCGGTTTATCAAAGACAATGTAATCCCGTGCTACTTCTTCATCGGTTGAGTTGGAATAAAGAGAGTACGTACCAGGTAAATCGACAATCGTGAAATCCGTATCATTGTGTTTGAACTCACCTTCCGCGTGTATAACCGTCTTACCAGGCCAATTTCCTGTATGCTGGCGCAAACCCGTCAATAGATTGAATAACGTGCTTTTTCCTGTATTCGGATTTCCGGCAAGAGCAATCCTGTATGAACTCATTTTACGCACCTCCTAATTTCTGAACATGAATCTTTGAGCTTTCTTCTTTCCTCAAAGCAATCGTTGTGTCACTCACCCGGAATGCCATCGGATCTCCCAGAGGACTTTTTTGGATCACATATACTTCGGAACCCCTCACAAATCCTAAATCTAATAATCTTCTTCTCATGGTTCCTTCTAATGATAATGATGTTATAAGAACGCGTTCCCCAGGCTTACATTCTGAAAGAAGCACTGACTTGACTTCGGACATGTTTCATTCCTCCGGTAAATTATATTGTCTTTATATTAAAAAGTTTCCCTTACGCAAATTATATGTTCATCTTATTCCCTTCACCCCCCAAATGTCAATATTAGTTTCATATTTTTATAGAATTTTTACATGAACAGACTCATTTGGATTGTCCATTCCACCACGACAAAAAAGGCATCTGGCAGCCAGACACCTTTTTTGAATCACATCTTATTACCTCAACCCGCTTATCCCAAATACCCTAATAAATCCAGCTCGCCATCTTCCCATTTTTTCTCGCCAACCGATTTCACCATCAGCTCATTGATTGTTTCACAGCCGATCCCTTTTGTGGTTAGATTCACATCATTGATCTTCAACCATGTGCATTTGCTTTGAACTGATTTGAATCCATTTCGTTCATAAACAACAGGGTTATCAGCAAATAACACGATAAAATCGATGTCCTTATTTTGGCAGAACTTATCTGTTTCAGATAATAATTGTGAAGCTATTCCCTCTGAACGTATCTCTGCGGATACACAAACATCAATTAGACTTAATGCGTTGATGGGATGACCATTTAGATTCATTGTTCGATAATCACATGCAATATGCCCTATCAAATGATTACCTTTGTAGGCCAGGACTCTAAAGTGAGGTCTTTGCTTGAAATAGATTCTTTCCTTAGGATAGTCTTCTCCAAAGCACTCACATAATAATAATTGTAGTTCGTCCCGCATTTCTTTGTTCACATCAAACTCCCACACGATCTTAATTTGAATATCACGTTTCATTTAATCCCTCCTCCAATTTGATAGCTTTGAAACTTTATATGTATTGCCATGCACGCCTTCACTTCTTCACGGGCTTTAAAATGGTACGTTGCATGGGAACCCCGCCCATTGAAACATTCCGCTCAATAAACAGATACGTTTGGCCATCTACAATAAATTTCATGTTCCCCATATATTCAACTTGCCTTCCTTGTTCTTCAAGTTCTCGTGTGATCGCATCAATGTAATCCTTTTCGTTAAAATACCGTTCCTCAAAGTCGATTTGAATATGCCCTTTCCGATAACCCATCACCCAATTAAATAGGATGAGAGCACCTAGCCCGGCAAGTACGATCCATAAAAATTCCATCCGTCACAACTCCCTCTTTATGTTTCCATCCTTATATTACGGTTGAAAGGGGACTTCCGTTTCGTTTTTTTACATATTTAGGAGAAGAGTTTCCCAAGTCACATCACATGATTAACCTTCCGGACTTGTGGTAAGTTAAACTTGATTGAATCAAAAGATGAGGAGTGGATGTTCAATGACTAATAAAAACCAAATCAAGCAGGACATTTTAGATGCATACCATTTCAGACATGCAACAAAGGAATTCGATCCAAATAAGAAAGTGTCTGATGACGATTTTCGCTTCATAATGGAAACAGGTCGGCTATCGCCGAGTTCTTTTGGCTTCGAACCTTGGAGATTTGTGGTCATTCAAAATCCAGAGCTGAGAGAAAAAATTAAAAATACTGCTTGGGGGGCTTACGGAAAACTTCCTGAAGCCAGTCATTTCGTTGTGATTCTTGCCAGAACCAAGAAAGATACTAAATATGATTCACACTATTTACAGGATCACTTCAAAAATGGAAAGAAACTTCCTGAAGAACATATGGCTAAATACTTAGAAAAAATTGAACAGTTCCAAAAAGTTGATTTCGATTTACTAGAAGGCGATCGTCCTCTATATGACTGGGCCGGTAAACAGACTTACTTAGCCCTTGGGAATATGATGACCGCTGCAGCCCTTATCGGGGTCGATTCCTGTCCGATCGAAGGCTTTGATATTGAAAAAATGAATAAGCTATTGGATGAAGAAGGTTTACTGGAGGACGGAAGCTTCGGTATTTCCGTCATGGTCGCATTCGGTTACCGCGTCAATGAACCAGGACCGAAAACCCGTCGTTCTTATGAAGATATCGTGAAGTTTGTATAAAAATAATGAAAAAGGAATCTGGCCAAATGGCCAGATTCCTTTTTCATTCATGTACTATTCAACGTTGAAGAATGAAATTCAATATAGACCGTTGTGCCTTTATTCAACTCACTTTCCACACGTATATTACCTTTCATGGAATGAACAATGATGTTTGCCGCCATAATCCCTAGACCGGTTCCTTCATCTTTCGTCGAGAAGAAAGGTTCCCCAAAGCGTTCAATTTGCTCCTTAGTCATGCCCCATCCTGAATCAGAAATGGCGATGGCCAGGTTTTCATTTACCACCATCGTCACTGTCAGTTCCCCGCCCTGAGGCATAGACTCTATCGCATTTCTTATTATGTTTCCTACACATTTACGAAAACTAAGAGAATGACCATCAACATATATGCCATCCATAAGCTGATAGCGAAATTGAACGTGCTGAGCTAGGGGCTTTACCGTTTCGATCATTTCTAAAATGGTGTCTTTAACATCGATCCTCTCTTTATTGTCAGGAGACGACCTAGTAAAGGTCAGATATTCTTCAATGACAGTAGTTGCCTGATCGATTCCACTCAAGGATAAGTCAACAAATTCTCTTTGCATCTCTTCATTATTTTCTTCCCTCATGAGCTGTAAGTATCCTTTTGAAGTAGTCAGAGGATTTCTTATCTCATGAGATATGCTTGCCGCTAGTCGACTAACAACTTGAAGTTTTTCCCGCTGATTCAACATTTTCTTCATCATCATCAGTTTGCGAATCATCTCTGCCATCATTACGCTGATTACCACTGCGGTTAAAGGTATGAAAACAAGATATACGTACTCATCCAGTGGAATTTCAGTGTGATAGATAATGCCAAACACTAGATTAAAGATCGTCATACTACAGCAGACCACAATCATAAAGATCATTTTCACTTTATTCTTAGCTTGTAAAAATCTTTTCGAAAATGCCGCCAATATTAAATAAGCAATAAAATAATTTAACATCACGAGATGAATAAACTCGCTTCCGAGGATGAGGTAACGTACTGCTATGATGACAACCATTAAAACAAATGAAACGACAGGACCAAAATATAGACTACCTAAGAAAAAGGGGATCATTCGCAAATCTAAGTAGACTCCATTGGTCAGTTTATTGCTAAACACCACACATAATAGAATCGTAATGGTAGAGAAAAGGATGATCATTCCTTTAGTAGGCGCCTTTCTGGTGAAATCAGAATAAAGGCCGAGAAGTAAAAGTCCTACTACAATAAATAGGAAATTCAATAATAAATTTGTTAAAACAGAATCAACCATATGAACACCCCTATCTTATTTCTATCAGAACGAACTAATCAGGAGTGAGTTTCTTGACCAGGATCCGTAACTTCTTCTTTAATTAATTGAATAGAGGCGGAGCTTCCTCCAATCAGTTCACCTTTATGATTAAATAACGGATGACAAGTGACATCATACTCGTATGTAGTATCCGATAGTGGAAAGATAATTTTTTTTCTAATTGATTGACGAACGTTGATGACTTCTTCTTTTACTTTCATTAATTCCCTAGTTCCATCATTATCCTCTAACTCTTCATCCCGCTTCCCAATCACGAAAACAGGATCAAAATCTGGGTGGGGATTAAAAATCCAAGTATATCTTAGCTCTAAATCAAAATGGGCAATAACCATGGGGGAATCCTGAAGGGCAAAATAAAATGGACTAACCTCTAATTCGAAGATAGAAACATGAAAATTCAATATATCTGCTAAATGTTCTGCAAGCTTTCTACTTGGTACTCTCACACCATTTTCAATCTTTGAATAGTAGGATCTGTCGATATGAATGGAAGACGCAATGTCTTCTTGGCTATAGCCCTTCAATTTCCTTAATCGTTCAAGCCAATTTCTTTTTTGTTGACTCATTCGCATCCCTCCTACATAAACCTCTCTAGTTCTATTATACTGATACGAAATTCAAAAACTATGTGACTATTTTGTCACTATTGCAAAAAATCGTAAAACCGACTAAAAGTCCTACAATTAAGGAAAAAACAGAAAGTATTTCTAGTAAACTGGAATTTAATTCATTGATTCTTCTCAAAAAAAAAGAACCTCAGGAATATTCCTAAAGTCCTACCATTTATTTCTGAAACCAATCCGCTCCCTCATCCATATGGACGAACGGAATATCTGTATCTACTTCTCCAATGATCTTCTCACAGTCTACATCGTTTCCATCAAGCCACTTAGCAAAATCAAAGACAGCCGGTTCTCGGTCCCCTCCAAGGGAGAACCACGCCTTCATATCTTTCGGAAAATAGGCAGATGTGTGAATCGTGCCAGCCCAACTCCCGTATAAATTGGAGAAGACCCCCTTATCCGTGTCGTTCATTAAGCGGAAAGAGTCATAAGCATTCTCCGCCTTCTGTTCCTGAATGACGCTCAATCTCCGCTTCGAATCGACGAGGTGATGTCTATTTTCATGGGTCATCACTTCAAAATGATTGGTACACGCATTAGATTGGCGGACCTCGACTCCACGGGGAGACGTTTCCACGATAAACGTCTCCCCGCTTCTGTCGTACACAACATAACTGAATGAGTGTCTGTGAGGAATTTCTTTTAACATCTCAACCGCCTCTGTAACGTCTCCACATGATTCGAGAATCAAACGTCCAATCATACAACAAATGAAACCGTCACCAGGATTCTTCCTGTGCATAAAGTTATATCCCAATGCCAGACCTTTTTCGTTCATTCCATCCATTCGCCCGGTGACGCGCTGACTCGGTCCGATAATACTATACCCGCCATCGGTCGGCTGATAAAACGTATATCGTCCCTCATACGTTTTCGGGTGATAGTCATAATTCCTGATTAAATAGTTCTCCCCCGTCATGATCGAGCAACCGGATTTCACATACTCAACCCGGTACCCTCCAAACTCTTGAAGCACCCGCTCCATAGGCCATTCAAGGGATTCCTGCAAGCCAATGAGTTCTTCCCAGATACCAGGGGCAAATCTCTTGATTGCACCCTTTGTTTCCTCGATACTGATGGAAAATCGCGGTTTTCTTACTTTCCACTGATTCTCCCTATTCTTCACCGTGATCGAATCCTTAATCCTTTTCCCCTGCATGCGGCCAAACTCATAATGAGAACCCCGAAATTGTATCACATCGCTATGTATCGTTTTCATCTGTAAACCTCTTTTTTGTCAGAATGTATTCTTTAAGGATAATAGAAAGGATGATAAAAAGAAAGGAATGGAAATCCTGCTACATACGCCTATGGTTCGGAAGAAAAACTATCATCAGAAAGCATATAACGAAGGCCATTCCCGTTACCAATAACCCAAGAAAAAACCCTATGGCGGCCATAAACCCGTCCTCACCTGGATACTGGGGTACATAGGTGACCCATTTGTACAGGATAAACAAAAAAAAGAACAAATAGAAACTGCTCCCGACCATACCGGCTTTCAGTCTCTCGCCTTTCATCCACTCCCTCGTATAGACAATCGATTGCCACACGAGAATACTCGCGACTGGTGCAGTTACCATGATTACAAGGTGGATGTATGGAATCGTCATGAAGGTAATAGCGTACAATATCAAGGCAGTTGTACCAAATAACAATAGATTCATACCAAATAAAAAAACTCCGATCATCCAGGAATTTTGAAACCACCTATACTTATTCAGTGAAGTAATCCATTTAATGGAATACGTTTTTTCTCTGGACCTTCTCATAAAAAAGAACAGTCCAATAAAACTCAATACTAACATCAGTGTCACCAGCCACTCCCCTCCTTCCTTTTGTTGATTTAAACCTCATATCCAATCACGGTTCATTTTACCATATTATTCTTAAATGATTACATTTTATGGAAAGACGAACCTCCACCTCTTCTATTTCCTTTATTTGAATGCTGAATGACATAAAAAAGAACGGCCATATCGACCGTTCATTCTCCAATCATTTCTTCTCAATAATCTCATCAATGATCCCGTATTCCTTCGCCTCATAGGCACTCATGAAATAATCCCGGTCCGTATCGAAAGCGACTTTCTCAACAGATTGACCGGTTTTCTCCGCGATGATTTCATTGATATGTTTCCTTAACTTCAGGATACGCTTCGCTGAAATCTCAAGGTCAGTCGCCTGCCCCCGTGCCCCTCCCAACGGCTGATGAATCATGATTTCACTATTTGGAAGGGCAAATCGTTTCCCCTTTGTCCCTGCAAGTAACAGCATCGCTCCAAACGAAGCCGCCATCCCAGTGCAAATCGTCCTTACATCGGGATTGATGTATTCCATCGTATCAAAAATGGCAAACCCCGCCGAAGTCGAGCCACCCGGACTGTTGATATATAAGGAAATGTCTTTTTCCGGATCGTCTGCTGCCAGGAATAATAGTTGGGCAACGATACTGTTAGCCATATGGTCGTTCACTTCATCGCTCACCATGATGATACGGTCCTTTAGCAGTCGAGAATAAATATCATAGGAACGTTCTCCTTTACCAGACTGTTCAATGACATAAGGTATGGTACTCATGTGTTTTTCCTCCCTCATTTATTTACGCGGCTAGTGAGAGGACGCTTGAAGGAGAGGCAGACGTTCGTGCTAATTGTATATGGACTGGTGCCTGTGCGAGTAAGGTAGGAATGTATGCTATGAGGAGACTTGGATCCTGCGCTTTCAATGTGCGGTATAAAATGGCGGTCAGCTCTTTTTGAAGATCTTCATCTCGATTGGTTTGAACACCACCCCACCATTCATCATGGGAAAGTTTTTCGATTCTTGCCCTTGAGCGATTAAGCAAGGCTTTCACAGCCGTTTCCGTCATGCTCAACACTTCGGCAATCTCAGAAATTTTGTACTGAAATGCTTCCTTTAAAATGAAGGTGACCAATTGTTTTGGTGTCATCTTCCTTGAAAGCATGTCAATCGTATCGATACTCATCCCTTCACCGGGGCTGTCTTCCACCTTCGTTTCTGGAACAGGTCCGATAGTCTCCTTACCCTGCTTCCGGACTTTATCAATCCACAGATGGTAGGCCATTTTATTAAGCAAGGAAGAGCTCCAATTCAAGCAATCAGGGTAATGGCTCAGTGCCTTACAAATGGACTCCTGAGCGATATCCTCTCCGTCCCACTTGCTCTTGGTCAGAAAATAACAATATCGATAAAGTTTCGGAATCAGTTCCTCCATTCCTTCCTCACTCTCCTGATACTCATTCCTGGTTACAATCGATCTCGTTTGCATTGTCTTCACTCCTTTACATCCTCTCATGGTTATAACGGATACATATGTGAAAAAGATATGGGTAAAAGGATGATTTTATTAATAGTATATCCAACAGAGGAGCGATGTGTAATAAATGGGTTCAGCTCCGCATCTTGTGCTAAAGTGAAATCAAAAAATATCGTTTATGGAAAAGAGGGGGCAGTTATGATTTCAATACGATATAAAATTTAAATCTGGTGCGACATCATACAAATAGGGAGAGAAGTCCTCACGAGTTTTAGACCATATTTCTAATGAGGGGGAGTAACAGCGGGTTGCAATCGCCCGTTCCGTCATGAAGGAATCGATGATCGGTGTGTGTGATTGGGTTTATAGAATGTCGTAAAAAAAGGAAAGAGCCTCGAACGTCGGGCACTTATTTTATACTTAACGGCCTATCCTTGCCTCCAATAACTGTTTTAACCTCTCGGGCTCATCCACTCTCAGTGCCAACTTTGACACCTTTTTCTTCCTCCCCATGAACATTGTCGCTTCCACAGGATCTTTCAAGAACAAGATAGCTTGAGGATGAATCTCTTCAAAATCTTTATGCATGAATATCATGGTATCTTTACTTGGTTTTGTTCCCCATTCGATGTGGTCGATAGCTGAAAGAGGGAATGCCAATCGCTGCCTGAGTCCTTGAACCACATAAAACTGATTATCTTTCACTTCTAACGGATGCAATCGTGTAATCTGAATTTCGGCTATGACGAGAAGAACAGAGTACACGTTCAAAATCAGTAAGACAAGAGACAATATCGGAACTTTCGAATGTAGCCACCAATGAAGGCCGATCGTTTCGATGACGACGGCATGGATAAGCATGATGTTCATGGCGACGGAGCTCGTCTTTTGATGCATCGTGACAACACCATCATGAACAGGCGATTTACTGCGCCAGCTGAAGAATGCATAATACACCATCAGAAGCTCTGACGAAACTACCCTTATCATTGGATGTCCGCTTACTTTTCTCTCGACGGCTGGCATGAAAGAATAGATCGGCCCCACTCCCGATGATCTCATGGCGGTTCGGATGACAGGAATTTTCCGGAACAACAGAAAGATCATTCCCAATTCCGTTGCTAGGAATAGAGCTTCCACCCCTATCCCCGAGTATAAGAGGATTGTATAAGGGGTGAAGAATTCTTCGGGTATGATTACTCTTGCTATCACCAACCCAAATACCATTAATCCAACCGCCTGCTTCTTTGACAGTTTAAAAGCAGCAGAGGCGAGAACAGGTGAAATAATCACCAAATCGATTAAGGATCCAAACACCACCCCATCTTCAAGTTCAATGGCGAAAAACTGCTGCACAACAGTTTGATACAGTAAAAGATTACTCAGGATCACGACTGATAACAGGGCAAGTGCCCATGATGCCCATTTCGTTTCACGGAGAGTCATCAGAAACACATCCTCCTAATATAAATTCCATTTACTTACATTATAACTTTTCCAGCTTCTTTCGTAAATCTTCATCTCTTAAAACTTTTAGAATGAATTCATTCAGATTGTTAAAGATTTTCTCCATCTCTGCTGCCTCCAGATCATCTGTAAAAAAGGCAACCTCTGTCGAATTTCCTTCTTTATCAGTAGCATACGCAGCATTCGTGACGAGGAATGCCGTCGCTCCCCCTTTTTGTCCGGCATGCTTTAACCACTTACGATTTTTAGGATTCTCCATAAGTCCTTCCATGACCGAATCCAATCGCTGCTGTGTTTCCTTTTTAAAAAAAGTCTTTGAATTCAATTTCTCCATTAGAGTGGCATACTCAGAAGTTGTACTGCGGGTCAATCTGTCCGACCATATTCTCTGCAAGGAATCACTCGTGTGTAGATTTTCAATGTAGGTATCTTTTTCTCCCTTTTTTAATTCATTGGAAACAACTTGCGATACTTGTATGTAGTCTTCTTTTGACATTTCCTTTATCTTCGACTCGATATAATCATCTGTATAAGAAGGATGATTCAGTTTGAAATAGGTTGGAACCAGCATGGCTCCGACAATGAGGTAAAGCGCCTCATGCTTTTCGATCCCCATCTCATCCAGTGACCCGTTGATTTCATCGATTCCCAGAAGTTCCATTAAATACTCGGTGTTTGCGTTGGAACTGAATAAGATCATTCCTTTCACTACATTTTCAAGATTAGTAGAATCCCCCAATAGTAAGCCATGTTCTTTTGAATAATCTAACCAGCTTATGTGGGCTCCCCCATCCGTATCCGGAATATAATACTGATCCAGTTCACCAAGGGAAACATTATGGGAAGGATCGATTTTCTTTTCTTCACACTGTCTGGCGTATTCAATCGCCACTATCGTCTTCACCGTACTCGCTAACGGAAACATATCATCTTCCCGGACTGCCGCCAGCGTTTCCCCATTTCGATAAACAGTTAAGCTCGTATTCTCGTTATGTTTCAAATAGTCTATCAGATAGTCGGGATCCACTTTCCCCGTGAACTGCCTAATCCATGTCACAATAAATATCAACCCGATGACCAAACAAACTCCAATGATGATTAACGCTACCTTCATCCTATTCTCTCCTATTATTGTAAGTTGTTAATTCATATACGATCACCATAAGGAAAATGTTTCATTTTACCAATGTAAAAAACCTATCCACCAAATGATGGATAGGTCCGTTTTATGATGCCTGCTTTTTACCAGCCTCATTATTTTTCAAGAACATATATAATGATGCCCCGAAAATCACAACGTATCCAATGATGCTGTATACATCAGGGATCTGACCGAATAAGAAGATGCTGATGAGAGCTGAATACACGACAGTCGAATAGAAGAAGATCGATATCTCTCTAGCCGGTGCAAACTTGTACGCTATCGTGATCCCGAACTGACCTACTGTCGCAAATACGCCGGCGGATAATAGATAAACCCATTGCTTCACACTCATCGGTTCATAAAATCCGATGACAAAGGGAAGCAGCACGACCGTCGTAAAGAATGAGAAGTAAAAGACGACCGTATAAAACTTCTCCCTGCTCCCGAGTACACGCAGGACCGTATAGGCACCTGCAGCGAAAATGGCGGAAAATACGCCTGCAAGATACGGAATGACGTCAAATGTGAACGCCGGTTTGATGATGAGCAGTGTTCCAATGAAAGCAATGATGATTGCAACAACCTGAAAAACCCGCGTCCGTTCTTTCAAGAATAGAGCCGAGAAGATAATGGTCAAAAACGGGCTCAGCTTGTTCAACATATCGGCATCGGATAACACAAGATGATCGATTGCATAGAAGAACAATACGATTCCGACAGCTCCTAGTGCCGAGCGAAGCAATAAGAGCTTTTGATTTTCCTTCTTCCCGAATAATCGTTCCTTATGATACCGGACAAAACCAAATGCGATGAATGCAGATACGATGTTCCGGAAAAAGGTTTTCTGGATGGTAGGTACATCTCCAGACAGCTTCACAAATGCCGCCATCAGTGAAAAACCAAAAGCGGATACCAATAATAGTAGAATTCCTTTATTTCGATTTGACATAACTTCCTCCAGTGATTAAACAATATAGCAACTTAAATAGTGTAACAAAAAATGGGATGCCAAGGAAAAAGAACGTATCATAGTCAATACTCTTTTCCCAATAAGGGAATGTCCTTTGAACCAGTCGGGTTTAGAAACTAAGAGGATGGAGAAACAAACTGATCAGCAGATATGCTATTCAAGCTCCTCTTCCTGTAGGGGAACCAATTACTCCAATTAAGACGAGAACTAAGAATAGAGGATATTTCAAAGTCAACTGCAATACATATGGAGTAATAGCGCCATTAGAGGAGGACCTATGATGCTTGAGAAATTCGTCGACCAGCTTCCTGTTATGGAAACGATTCATCCGATTTCTACTTACAACGATTCCGACTATTACGTAGTGACCATGAAGGAAGCGAAGCAGCAACTTCACAGGGATCTTCCCCCTACGACAATATGGGGGTACAACGGACAATTCCCTGGCCCTACCTTTAAGGTGAAGCGTAATCAAACGGTACAGGTATTATGGAAGAATGACCTTCCAAAGAAGCATTTCCTCCCTATCGATACCACCGTTCATGGAGCAGGAAAAAACCAGCCCGAGGTTCGTACTGTCGTCCATCTTCACGGAGGGGCGACACCTGATACCAGTGACGGTTATCCGGATGCCTGGTTTACTAAAGGATTTCAAGAGACAGGACCCTTCTTTGCAGAGAAAGTTTACACATACCCGAACCAGCAACAAGCCACTACCCTCTGGTATCATGATCATGCTGTCGGGATAACCCGCTTGAATATATACGCAGGGCTCGCCGGAGCGTATATCATTCACGATGAAGAAGAGAATGCATTGTCACTGCCTGCTGGTCCATACGATATTCCATTAGTGGTTATGGATAGGTCATTCAATAATGATGGATCACTCCATTATCCTTCCGAACCTGACCCTCCCACTCCTGGTGTCCGTCCCTCCACCCTCTCGAACTTCTTTGGAGATACGCTTCTGGTAAACGGGAAGGTATGGCCATACGCTGATGTCGAACCACGCCGCTATCGCTTTCGATTGATCAACGCTTCAAATTCCCGGACGTACCAGCTTTCCCTTTCCAATGGCACCCCGTTTATACAAATAGGGTCCGATCAGGGCCTTCTCTCTGCTCCGGTCCGTGTCCAGGAGATCTTGCTCGCTCCAGCTGAACGTGCAGATGTCATCATTGACTTTTCTTCCTTATCTGGAGAATTCATCACCATCCACAACCTTGCCCCGGCCCCATTTCCAACCGGGAAGGTACCAGATCGTGATACGACGGGGGTCCTGATGCAGTTTCGAGTGATTAAACAGCTTTTAGGTAAAGATACGAGCAGAATTCCATCGGCATTACAACATGTACCAAGATTGAAGAAAAGAAATGCATCCGAGACGAGGAATCTTCTTTTGAATATGGTGCATGATCAATATGGGCGGGAGGTTCACCTCCTGAATAACCAGTTGTGGTCGGATCCAATTACAGAAATGCCACGTCTTGGGAGCAGTGAAGTGTGGAACTTTATCAACACAACGGAAGGATCCCATCCCATCCATTTACATTTAGTCAGATTTCAAATTCTTGACCGGCAACCATTCGATAAAGAAATCTATCAAAAAGAGGGTAGATTCGTCCCAATCGGACCACGCATCAAACCGAAAGCGAATGAACAAGGGTGGAAGGACACGGTTTGTGCAAACCCTTGGGAAATAACGCGAATCATCGTTCCATTTGGGCCGTATACCGGATTGTACGTTTGGCACTGTCATATTTTAGAGCATGAGGATTATGAAATGATGAGGCCATATGTGGTGATTAAGTGACAGGATCATTGCGTATACAAAACAAGGAAGGAGATGTTCCTCTAAGAGGAGCATCTCCTTCCGGCATTAGCTTTCTAGAATCTCTTTGATTTTCTTTAAATCTTTTCTATTCGCCTTCTTCATCATAGTCGACATCAATGGAGTCATCCATTTTGAAAAACCAGTGGGGTTCCCTTCGTTTCTGAGCGTCATCTTTGTGATGTCTTGATCAACTTCTTCCCACGTATAAGTGGTCTTCATTGGAAACGGTCCATTAGCTGTTTTCATCACAAGCTTTCGTCCAGGAACATACTCGATTATTTCATACACATAGGATAGATCTCGTCCCAGAAATTTAGCTTTAAAAGCAATTTGAGAGTGTAGGGACAACGGTTTACTCGTGATCCATTCTGATGAATTAATATTGATGTACCAATCAGGCGCGTTGTCGGGATTACTTGCATACTCTGAAACCTTTTGAAGTGGGCAGCGGATTGTAATTTCCGTTAAAACATCTACCATTTTCTTTTCTCCTCTAGCGGAAACAGATGCAAAATCTGCACCTGTTTTCCATTGTTTGCTATCATTTATTTTCTACATAATTTTTCAGCAGTGTTCCCAATAAGTAGGTCCACCCCTCTGAATGTTTCTCTTCCCAATCCTCTTCAAGGACACCGGAAGCGGCATGGGATAATTGAAGCAAGGTGGAATCTCCCTTTTCAATCAACCGATAGGTATATGCAGAGTTTACTGCCCCTTGCATCCCGAGATGACCGTGAAGACGAATTTCTTCCGGAGCATTCACGTAATATACCGTTCCCCAGAGAGCTCCTTCATCCTTCCGCCATTTCTCGATGAATTGTCCTCCAGGTACAGGATCAAATGAGAATTGAGACGTTACTCCCTCAGGTGCCAACTTAAATTCCCACCAGTCACCTGCTTGTTCTGTTAAGGCTTTAAATACCGTCTCCCTTGGTGCATCAATCATGACTTCTTGTTCAATACGAAACACATTACTTTGTTCCATATGTTCTTCTCCTCCTTTATTTTCTGCCAATGCTCGAAGCTTCAGCAGTGAATTAGCAGTAGACTCCATAAATTGGCCTACCCACCGGTTATGCATTTCTTGAAGTGGAACTGCGTTAAGGTAATTGCGCCGAAACTTTCCTTCCCGCTTTACCAACACCAAATTCCCTTCTTCCAAGATCGTCAAATGCTTCATTATCGCGTATCTTGTCACCTCAGGAAAATGTTCATTCAGTTCACCCGTTGTTCTTGCTGACTTCTTTAAGAGGTCAAGGATCTCCCTGCGAATAGGATGGCCCAGCGCCTTAAACAAGGTGGAAAGTTCGTCCTTCATATTAACGATCCTTTCGTTGGGATTTACATGTGAATAAATGGTCACATGTAATGTGTGACTTTATAGTAACATGATGAAATTGGAGAGTCAATAGCAGCAGAACACTTGAAGTTGATAATATCTGATCCGAAGTTGATAATAAAATAGGCAAACTCGATAATATATCGGGAATCTCGATAATATATTTAAAAAGTCGATAATAAATCCATTTCCAAGCGACCACCACTCAGTTTCCCATAATAAAATAGCCCCCATTTCTCAATGGAGGCACACTTCCTTACTTCTTCTTAATCGGAACCCAAACCTCACAACGATAATTCTCACCATTCGGATTCCCAGGAGGGTACAATTCGAATTCAGGACCGCCTGCATGCTCATAGCCCGTGGAAGGGAACCATTCCGAGAAGATACGCTTCCATACAGCTTGAATGGCATCCGGCATCGGACCCACTGATTCAAAGACAGCCCATGTGGCGGCTGGGATCTCTTTTTCCGCTAATACACGATCATTTCCACTCTTCTTCTCCGCCCCGATAAAATACGTGAACTCTTCATTTGGATGATCAAATTCCATACAGATTCCAAGCATCTCATCATTACCTGCAGCTTCACAAATCTTCCTGTCTAATTCCGTCGTGTTTACCTCATCCCAAAATACAGGAATGTCCTTCATGTTCTGCCCGTTACCCGTTGAAACTCTTTTTCCTTTTCCAATCACTTGGAATGCTTCTTTATCCACAATTTTATAATCCATTTCGACTTCTCCTTTAAGTTGGATTTGGAAGGAGATGCGTGGAAATGCTTTCAATGGCGTTCCCGATTCTCTCACTTGGGATGGAGATACACCGTGGGCCCTTCGAAAAGCCTTCGAGAAGGATTCCGGTGTTTCATATCCATAGTTAAAAGCAACATCGATGATCTTCGCATTCGAGTTGATCAGTTCCTGAGCCGCGAGAGTAAGTCTTCTCTTTCGGATGTAGTCGGCTACAGTGCAGCCCGTAACAAGAGAAAACAGCCGTTGAAAGTGAAATTTCGAGCTGAGTGACAACCGAGCAAGCTCTTCCATCTCGATCTCTCCTTCAAGATTGTCCTCAATATATTGAATGCAATCATTCATCCTATGCAGCATTTCCATCGCTTCTTACCTCCCTGCAATTCTAATGTACCATTCAGATTGTATGTACTCCTGTCATTCTGTGCTATTGTATGGCCGGTTGATATAACCCCAAAAATTCTACCCGGTATGATCAATTAAATTTCTCCTGTTAAACAAATACTACAAGTCCACATCATATTTCCTACACCCGACTCTACTTCTACAACTTTTAATCAAATTCCTTCTTTTGAAAAGCGTCCATTGACGTGAAACCATATGGTGTTATAATATAAAAAAAGAAACCATTTGGTGTTATTTAAACTCACAGAAAGTAGGAGACATGTATGAAGTCAAATCAAAGTAATCAACTCGAAGATATTAAGCAAATAGTTCTTTTTAATGCCCCTATTCAAAAAGTATGGGACACCGTCTCTACTTCAGAGGGTATTTCCTCTTGGTTTATGCCTAATGATTTTCAACCGGAAGTCGGACACGAATTTCATATTCAGTCCCCTTTTGGCCCGTCTCCATGTAAAGTATTGGAGATAGATCCACCCTATAAGCTTTCCTTCTCATGGGATACTGATGGCTGGTTCGTTTCGTTTCTGTTAAAAGAGGTGGGAGATCAAACAGAGTTCACCCTTATTCATGGTGGCTGGAAGCATGATGATGCGGTTGTTTCGAAACCGAACGAGAAAAGCTCTGTGATTCGGGAACGTATGGCTGGCGGTTGGGTAGGCATTGTCGACCAAAAGCTTCGGAAGGTTGTCGAAGGATAAGTGGCTGCAATCAAACATGATGTGTTTCAAGCAATTGCAGACCCGACCCGCAGAGAAGTGCTTCGATTACTCTCTGAAAATGAGATGCCCATTTCTGCTTTAACATCCCATTTTCCCATCAGCCGAACGGCCATCGCCAAGCATCTCACCATTCTTTCTGAAGCTGAATTGGTAAGCGGAGTAAAAGTGGGAAGAGAAAAAATCTATCGTTTGCAGCCTGAGCCATTGGCGGAATTAAAGGACTGGCTTTCTTATTATGAACAATTTTGGACCAATAAATTGTCTAAGCTTAAATACCTTGTGGAAGACGGCCAAGAAAAAACTCAACTCAAAGTGGTTGAGGTAGACGAAGATTGATCATAAACAGGGACGGACCTTTCAAGGTCCGTCCCTGTTTATGATTTTCTCTTGAACTAATTCTTGGCTCCACATCTTTTCATTAGTTAGAGAATATGAACTACACCTAAACCGTCTATTCTCCTTCTCCCTTATCATATACATAAGTAGTGTAGTTTTGGCTTAAGGGGGCGAAAGAATTGAGGAATAGAGCTGATAACCACAATTACGGTAATCTATCCTATCCAGATGACATGGTGTCCATCGTGAAAAATGGTTTGGTTCCCGCAAAAGAATCTAAGAATGTAATCATTATTGGGGCAGGCATGGCTGGATTGGTTGCTGCTTCACTTTTAAAAAAGGCCGGTCATTCCGTTACCATCCTTGAAGGAAATGACCGTATAGGTGGACGGGTGTTAACGCTCCGTGAACCTTTTTCTGAAGGTCAATATTTAGATGTCGGAGCCATGCGTTTCCCTGAAACGCATGATTTAGTATTCGAATACATTCGTAAATTCAACTTACCAACAAATGAGTTTATTAATAAAAGCGACCTCTACCTCGTAAATGGAATACAAACAACAGATTCTTATTACAGCACAAACCCTGATGTATTTAACTATCCATTACCTCCTGAAGAACAGGGAAAAACGGCGATTGAATTATTATCATCTGCAGTGCAGCCGTTCTTAGACTTGTACGAAAAAGCTAGCCCTGAAGAACAGGAGAGATTAAGAATAAAATTTGATCATTATTCATTTGATGTCTTCTTACGATTCAATCCAATCGGAACCTCATTATCTCCTGAGGCGATTCGGATTGTGAAAGTCATTTTAGGCATAGAGGGATTCCCGGAACTATCATTCGTTGATATCCTCCTGGACATTGTTCGTACCGTCTTCAATGAAGAATTAAAGTTTTTTGAAATTGATGGAGGAAATGATAAACTACCTCACTCCTTTCTGCCTGAACTCCAACAGAATATTCTCTATTCTCAAAAAGCCCATCAGATCGTTCAGAAGGATGACGGTGTTGAAGTGATAGTAAGAGATCGTACCACGAACCGTTATCATCGTTTTCAAGGTGATTACACCATTGTTACCGTCCCCTACTCTGTGTTTCAATTTATTGATGTTCATCCCTATAATTCTATTTCCTTTCGAAAATGGAAAGCAATACGGGAGCTGAACTATGTATCGTCTGTGAAAATAGGTTTGGAGTTTAAAACAAAGTTTTGGGAAACCTTCAAAATCGGGAACATTATTACCGATCTCCCTATTCGGTACACGTATCAACCAAGCCATAACATAGGAGAAAAGGGTCCCGGCGTCATGCTCGGCAGTTATAGCTGGGGGCAAAATGCGAATTTGTGGAACAGTCTGCCTGAAGATGAACGTATACGTGAGGCCTTGCAAGGTCTTTACCGAATATATGGTGATCAGGTTTATAAAGAATATTCTAAGGGTGCTTCTTACAGCTGGGGGGAAAATCAATTTTCTGCAGGCTGTTTCACCCTCTTTGCTCCCAACCAGGCTTCCGACTTTTCAGATGACCTTTACTTGCCTGAACAACGCATTCACTTTGCAGGCGAGCACACTTCTCCCTTTCATGGCTGGGTGGAAGGAGCAATCGAATCCGCCATCCGAGCGGCTTATGAAGTCAACAACAGAACCGACTGAGAAGAGAGGAGAAGAGAGGGACGGACCTTGGTCGCAAGGTCCGTCCCTCTCTTCTAATAGATTTTCGCCATGATCACCATAGAGATGAACACGGTCATTATGATTAGGCTGGTCAGGATATTTAATAAATTCATTGCTGTTAGCTGGATAAGGTCAAACTGCAGAATCGTCATAAAAATAACGTGAAATACCATGATAGCAAAATACGAGTAAAAGATTCCCTTCTCCCTGATCATCTTCATCCGCTCATCCTTTTGCTTAAACTGAGGATAGAGATAATGCATACAAAAACTTAAAACAGTCAAGGACATGGGAGTAAGAGCGAAATATGGAAATTCCTTTGCCGTTATGCCAACAAAGAATAAGAAAGCCGTCTGGATGGCCAGAACCCAACCTAAAATCAGATATGCCTTTGTGTACACTATTTCTTCTCCCCTTTCTCTTCGTAAACAAAAATCTCTTCAATTGACGTTTCAAACACCTTGGCCAACTGAAAAGCGAGATTCAAAGAAGGATCATACTTCCCCTTTTCAATTGAAATGATGGTTTGTCTCGATACCCCTAATACAGCTGCCAATCTCTCCTGGGAGTAACCACATGTTTTGCGGTATTCTACTAATTTATTTTTCACAGCAGGATACCTCCTTATATTTCCATATTTTATTGTAAAGGAAACTTTACGTCAAGCGCACTTTACATATTTCAGGAAAAAACCTTTCTGATTGTTCAACCGTATATACTTTTAACTATAAAAAAGAGGAGGGACGGACCTTGAATTCAAGGTCCGTCCCTCCTCTTTCGTTTATTTCACCTTTATCACAATTTTCCCTTGTGCGTGATGGGTCTCGCTTAAGGCATGAGCATCTTTTAAGCCTTGTTCACTTAGTTCAAAGGTTTCTCCAATGACTGGTTTCAATTGCCCTGACTCGTAAAGATGGGCTAGCTTTGATAGCTGTTCTCCCTTGGGATCAAGCCATAGAAATTCAGCTTTCACTCCATACTTTTCAGCTTCGTCCTCACTTGGAGGCTGTGCGATGGATACAAGTTTTCCATTTTCCTTCAGCACTTTATAGCTATTGGACTGGATTTCACCACCCATGGAGTCAAGTACCAGATCGAAATCCTTCAGCACTTCACTGAAATCTTCCTCTTTATAATTAATGAATTGATCTGCACCCAATGATTTGACGAACTCTTCATTTTTTCCACTAGCTGTTGTCGCGACATAGGCACCGAAGCTTTTTGCAATCTGAATGGCGAAGTTCCCGACTCCACCGGAACCCGCATGGATGAGGACCTTATCACCTTCCTTAATTTGTCCGAAGTCAACCAAGCATTGCCAAGCCGTCAATCCTGCAAGGGGAATGGCTGCTGCCTCCTCAAAGCTCATACTATCTGGCATTTTGGCCAGAAGTTCCTCGTCCACTGCCACATACTCGGCATATGTACCTTCTCTAGTTGTCGCAGGTCTTGCAAATACCCTTTCTCCTACTTCAAATCCCTTAACATTCTTTCCCTTATCAGCGATCACACCTGCTGCATCCCATCCTAAGATGATGGGAAATTGGAAGTCGAGCATTTCTTTTAAATATCCTGCTCGCACTTTCCAATCGATTGGATTGATCGATGTCGCATGATTTTCTAATAAGATTTGATTGTCTCCAATCGATGGTTGATCGATTTCTTGTTCCTGTAATACATCTTTGTCTCCGTATTGGTTGATGATGATTGCTTTCATGTGGAAGCCTCCTTGGTTTAGGTTAATACGGTTTATGTTCCCTCTAATTGAGGGTAATTAAACAGTGAATAGCCTATCGGAATATAAATAGGATGTATTACTGGATTCTTCCCTTTCACTATTGTAAATTTAAGACAAACCTACATAGTAATCAGCATATGGGAATCTCATTTCAAAAGGAGGAACACTATGCAACACTACAATATGATCATCAACGGAGAACAAATCGGATCGGACCTTTCAAAGAGGGATGTGACAAACCCTGCCACTTCCGAAGTCATCGCTACCATACCTTATGGAGGTAAAAAAGAGGCTGAAAGTGCAGTAGACGCAGCTCATGATGCATTCAAGGACTGGTCCCAATACTCTGCTTATGAACGAAGTGAACTCATCCGCAAATGGCATGACCTGATCAACGAGAACAAAGAAGATCTTGCACGCACCATGACCATTGAGCAAGGAAAACCATTAAAAGAAGCAACTGGTGAAATCCAATATGCCAATGGCTTCATCTCCTGGTACGCAGAAGAAGGAAAGCGCGTGTATGGTGAGCAAATCCCTGCTACTCAGCGGAACAAGCGATTATTTGTCCATAAGCAACCTGTTGGGGTCGTTGCCGTCATCACACCTTGGAATTTCCCTGCTGCGATGATCACACGTAAAGTTGCTCCGGCTCTTGCTACCGGATGTACAGTCGTGATCAAACCTGCGAACCAAACGCCTTTGACCGCTTTAAAAATGGCGGCACTTGCTGAAGAAGCGGGTATCCCTAAAGGTGTCATCAATGTGGTGACAGGCGATTCAAAATCCATCGGAGAAGCGTGGATGGAAGACGCCCGCGTACGCAAACTGACATTCACTGGTTCTACCGAAGTTGGCAAGGTTCTGATGAAAGGGTCAGCAGATACTGTCAAGAAAATATCGTTAGAACTTGGAGGCCACGCACCAGTAATTGTAATGGGCGACTCTGATTTAGAGAAAGCCGTGGATGGCGTCATTGGCTCCAAATTCAGGAACGCCGGCCAAACCTGTGTCTGCTCCAATCGTATCTATGTTCATGAATCCATCGTAGATTCATTTACGGAAAGACTGATTGAAAAAGTGAAAGGATTGAAAGTAGGGAACGGGCTGGAAGATGGCGTCGACATTGGTCCATTAATTGATGAAAATGCAATCGAAAAAGTCCAGAAACATGTGGAAGACGCAGTAAATAAGGGAGCCTCAATTGCCTACGGCGGTAAAGGAAAAAGCGGATTGTATTTTGAACCCACTGTGCTTACGAATGTGAATGATGACATGCTCTGCATGAAAGATGAGACGTTCGGTCCAGTCGCTCCGATCACCACGTTTAAAACGGAAGAAGAAGCGATTGAACGGGCAAACGACTCCATATATGGGCTTGCTGCGTATGTATTCACCGAGAATATCACAAAGGGTATCCGGATCTGCGAGCAATTGGAATATGGAATCGTCGGGTTGAATGATGGCATGCCGTCCACCCCGCAAGCGCCATTTGGCGGATTCAAGCAAAGCGGACTCGGCCGTGAAGGTGGACATCAAGGTATCGAAGAATATTTAGAGGTTAAGTATATTTCAGTTGGACTATAAATAGAGAAAGGCACGCTTTTCATGCGTGCCTTATTTTTTATTTATTTTATCCATAATGCGATCTTTAAGATCATGATATAAATAAAAGCCCCCCGCCATAAAGAAAAGGAAAATAATAAAATTCATATTGTCAGGACCAGTAAACCCTTCAAACCCCTGTAAAAAAATGAACAACATCCCAAACGAAAGATAAACCGCCGCCGATACCTGCCTCACAGCTTCAACCCCCTCATGAATTCTTTTGTCTATATTTATTCTGAATTCAATGAGTGCATACCTAAAAGAAGAGGGACGGACCTCTCTTGGTGAGGTCCGTCCCTCTTCTTTCTCTTCACTTATGAATTAGGATGGGATGATTTTTGGTAGACTTTAATGGAATCTCCGCTCAGCCCAATCGCTTCTGTTGCATGAATCCATCCGTATTTTTCATAATAACCTTCGAGGTCCGTTGAGAGATATAGATTTTTATAGCCTTTTATTTGTGTTTTTTGCAGGCCGTGTTCCAGTAACTTGGAGCCAATCCCCCTCCCTCTATAATCCGAATCAACGTACAGACACGCCAACCAAGGAAACAGATCTTGCCGACTATTCAGATCATTTCTTAGAAGTGCGTAAGTACCTACAATGCCCCCATCTTCTAGAGCGATATAAAATCGTGGCAAATCTTCTTCGGTACGGCATGAATGAAAGATACAATCGTAGTAGAACTTATAATTTTCTCGATTTCCCCATTGTTCCCAAAACACTTTCACTGATTCATAGAAAAAGTTAGAGGTCTCTTCCAATTCCATAATCTTCAACATGTCTTCCCCCCTCTTTACTGAATACATTCACCAATAATAGATTCTTCATAAGTGAGTAAGAACCTTTATTTCAAAAAAAGACACGTTCTTCAATGAACGTGTCTTTCTTCTATGGAATCAGTAAGCGCCATCGGAATATGTTAATTCGTAGCTATGTGAGTAGATCTCAAAAATATTTCCAAATGGGTCTTCTACGTAAACCATCCGATATGGTTTTTCACCAGGGTAATATTCTCGTATCGGCATGCGCTGTTTTCCCCCATGTTGTTTGATTTTCTCTACCATACCTTCTACATCAGGATCCTGAATACAGAAATGGAATAACCCTGTTTTCCAGTATTCAAAGTTATTTTCAGGCTTTTCGTTTTGTGGAAACTGGAATAATTCCACTCCAATTTTATCACCAGTCGCCAGATGAGCAATTCTGAACTTCTCCCAATCATTCCCGAATACATCACGGCACATCTGTCCGATTGCAGTATCATCGTTTTCAACATCGGAAGGTTCCATAATGGTGTACCACCCGAATACCTCAGTATAAAATGAAATCGCCTCTTCCAGGTTAGGTACGGATAGTCCGATATGTGAAAAAGATCTTGGATATGGTAACATCAATCATCACTCCTATTTTAAATTAGCTTTATCTAACTCGCCCTCATTATACGGCCAAGCGCTTCTCAATGTAAGAATGCACTTTTTTGTGAGAAACTAACCTAAAGGTAAGAAAGGAATGAACAGGATATGGGTACCCCAATCGATAAAAAAGGAAAGTTAAAATGCTCCATCGAATACACCCTGAAGAAAATCGGTGGTAAGTGGAAGACCGTCATACTCTGGCATCTTGGCACAGACGGGACCCTCCGTTACAACGAATTGCGAAGATTGCTACCTGGAGTATCCCATAAAGTGCTGAGTCAGCAGCTAAAGGAACTGGAAGAAGACAGATTTATCCTCCGTACACAATATGACACCATCCCTCCAAAAGTAGAATACTCCATGACCGAACTAGGCTCGACCCTCATGCCGATCCTCAAACAAATGCACACCTGGGGGAATGAGCACAGTGATTTTTAAGGGACTATTTCTTAGGGACGGACCTCCAATTGCTCAATCCGCTTATTTTCCTCACCCCATTTGGAGGTCCGTCCCTCTCCCTATTTAAGCCATTGGTTTAAGAATTCTTCTTGGTTTCCCTCGTAATACTCTTCAAGGAAGCCAGCAAATGTATTTGAGTCTACGTGTTTGAATTGATACTTTTTGTAGTAGTCTGACAGGAAGCGTAGTGCTTCTTTTCTTCCCCCATTTTGCTCGAAGAAATCGTTCAAAAGGATGGGCGCTTTCCCATATACGGTTGAAATGTATTGTTGATCAAATTCACTCAAAGGTGTATTAACAACTTCAGCTGGTTTCACCGTATTTAAGACTTGTTTAGAATAGGCAAACCCTTTCAAATCATTCTTATTCTCATAGGACAGATATAAGGCTGTTATCAATTCACTGAGACTTTCATCCAGCCAGGCATCATGATAAGAATCATTAGCCACAGTTTGATAAAACCATTGATGTGCGATCTCATGAACAAGAGTATGCTCATACTCCTCAGGGTTATTTGATACTTCAACGATATTGGAGTATTCCATATCCCCATTATTCGCAATCATATCTATTTCATTAGAAGGATTTTCTCCTATCATATCATTGTAGAACATATAGGCTTCTGCCGACTTTTCCACCATTTCGTCGATAATCAAAGATTGATCTTTCGGCATAAATACCCGCAGATCCACATTCCTGACGATTCCACTTGTCACAGTCATGCTCTTTTTCACCCAGTCCTCCGGGTTCAGGAATGCGATATAGAAATCCCTAATGTTATTTGCTTCTACCTTTCCTTGTTTTAACGGCACATCATTTTCATCCATCCCCGAAGTGACTACCAAATATTCTTTCGGAGTATTATAAGTTACAGAGTATCTCCCGTAATTTGTATAATACGATTCTCCCTTCGGATCAAACGGCTCAATATTCCAACCGTCCTGATATGTCGCAAGCATCGGATACCATTGGGCAAGAAAATAATCTTCATTGTTTTGAGATAATCGCAACCCGTTTTTCGGGATTTTCATACTATATTCAATCTTAATCGTTTTCGAATCCCCAGGTTCTACCTCTTCGTCTAAAGTGACCAGGAGGTTATTATTTTCTAATGAATACTTCAAATTCATCCCTGAACTAACAATCGAACGGATGGAAGCTTGTGCAGGATTTTTTATGAAATCAGGCTTATTTTCTTCTGTAAATGCATTAGGGATGAAGTAAAAGCCGACATCCTTCCAAGTTTGGTCAGACTGATTTGCAACCGTAATATCCGCCTTGACTTTCCAATTACCATTGTTGTCCAATTCCAGGTTCAACTTGTAATCGGCAGTCGCTCCTGGTTCAACTCCACTCTGCTTTAATGTATAAGGTTTCCTGGTTTTCTTCGTATCCTGAGATGTAATCTCGGCTACTACATTCCTTGAGCTATCAGGTATCGTTCCACTGATCAGAAAACGATCAAACTTCTCCGGAACTTCGTATGTCAGCAAAGCAGTAAGGTGTCCGGGAATACCCAATCTCCCTCCACGATAACTTTCAGCATCTACAATGTCTATTTCCATGGGATAATACTTCTTATCTTCCGGGTCTAAAAGGGTATATAAATTAGCCTTAAACTCAGTCGTAGTTGCATCTCCATATCCATCCGTATATTTCAAGTCCCAGGTGACAGGAATCGTTATGAGTTGGTGATTTTTTTTCTTCGGTTTTAACACGGATGGTGTTTCACTTGGTGATTGAATTAGGATCGTGACACCATCAAGGTCGAGCTTTTCTCCGATGGTTGCTTGTTTTCCGGCAAGTTCTTTCGCCTTCAAAAATGCCAGTGGTTCGTCTTGCGGTTCGTCTATCTCTTCTTTCTCTGGAGTAGTGTAAGCTGAAATCGTCTCCCCTTTCGTCCCTTCCTCTTTCTCCGGGGAATCCATATTTACCGTTTCCACTTGATGCACTTCGGGAATGCTTCTGCCAAAGAGGACCATGATGCCAATTAAGAGTGCAACCGCCGCCGTTGAAAGAACATATTTGAATTGCTTTTCCACATTTTCATTGTTGCTGTATCCCCCGCTCAACCCTTGATATGGTGGGGTATTTGCAGCTTTTTCCGCAGGCAGGATTGCAGCAATCATACCTGTCGAAATCGGAATCAGGATGGATGTGACATACATCCATGCCTGATTAAAGGGAAATTGCCCATAGATTTTAAAGACAAGAATGAAAGCAAAACATAAGCCAATCAATCCTGCAATCATTCCCGACAACAGCCCTTCTAAGATCACGAGCAGACGGATTGTCCCATTCCTCCACCCGAGTGCTTTCAATACGGATATTTCTGGCTGCCTTTCTGCAACGTTCTGCCAAATGATTTCTGCCGTAGTGAGGACCGCGATAGTCAGAGCGATTCCCATTGCCACATAATGCATAGAACTTACTTCCATGGCTACATATTCTCCAAGCCAGCTCGTATACATAACTCCTTTTAAGCGGATGGTGATAAACAGGTAAAAGAGCAGAAGCCCAGTGGGGATCCCCATGGAAATAACGGATAAAGAGGTTCTCTTCCACCTCGACAGCATCGAATTTACAGCCATGCCCCCTACTGATTCAGACTTCACCATTCTCTTTTGTTTTAAGGATATTTCTCCAGATCTCATCGCTTCATACGGCATGATTTTTCTGACGAGGTGCGCAGGGATCACGGCTCCGGTCATATAAATCGTCAATCCTATCAACCCAATGAGGATGACACGCACAGGGGATGGATCCAGATCATTTGATAAGGTAAACCATCCTAATATGAGCCAGCTTACCATAGACACGACCGTACCCAGTATAAGAGCTTCTATGAGTAATAATTTTGATAGCTGGTTCGGTCTCCACCCTAAAGAAAGTAAAACGGCAAATTCCTTCTTGCGTCCATACATCATGATCAGGTTCGACGAAAACACATATACAATGGCTACCGCAACGACACTTCCAACTACCCCTGAAATTCCAAGTTTGGCTTCTTTAAAAATCGTCATGGAGGAACCGATTTTGATCCACGGTTGCTCAATCCACCCAAAGCTTTTCTCTCCATCAATTCCAGGAATATGTGTCAAAGCAGGCTGAGGGGATGATCCCAATGTTACATCGACCATCAACCCCGTTGCTGATTGTATCTCCTTTGCCACTTTTTGAAGAATAGCCTCGCTTTCCTCATTGAATGTGTCGACCCCCTTCACATTGACCCGTATAGCTGAAATCGGTTTATCACCAAGTACATGTGCTGCTGCATCAATGGTCGTCAGCATGAGTGGGGGCTTTGTAAGGAAACCATACGGATTGTTGACGGGCTTCATAGGTACAGGGGGATTGACAGGATTCCCATCATCGTCCAGCACCAAGCTGGCTTTAGAAGGGAAATATGTCTCCACTGGAAGCTCGGTCAATGGATCTTTGGAGATTTTGAGTTTCTGAGTATCAAAGATTCCGATATAATCCAACCTCAATCTTGGCCAGCTTGAACTTTCCTCTCCAAACGTTTCTACTTTCCGGTACGCCTCGTCTACTGCCAGAATTGAATCCTTAGGTACACTATAGGGGCTTACCTCGTAGCTGAATGCCCACCTCTTTCCAAAAGGACTTGTGACAGGACGATATTCTACCGGTGATGGCTTAAAGCTCATCCAGTTCATGTTATCCAAATTGCTTGTATAACTTGGGTGCGTTACTTCATTCACGATTTTTTTGTGCGCTTGTTCTGTGGTGAAGCGTTTTTCTTCCACCACAGTGCCTTTTTGTTCATCAAGGTATTTCTGGCCGCCTTTTTGTTTCACTCTTTCCATCGTTTCACTTTGTATTTCTGCCTCAAAAGGGATATCCAGTTTTTCCACAATGAATTGAATTTCTCCATCTACAAACTCACGATCACTCATAATGACCGAGATTGCCGAGTCGGTTAGATTATCTCCTACGGGGAAATCAGTTACTTCGTCCTTCTCAGAAAAATATCTACTGGCTTGGCTTTTTACCATCGCCTTATCTAAACCAACTAGCTTCGCTTCCTGTTCCGGATCAATCCCCGCAACGAGGACCTGTGTTCCATAGGATAATTCACCTGAAAAATAGCCAACACCATATCCCTTGTCCATTGTTTGAGTAGCGTCCCACCCGCCGATTGTGAAATAAAAGTCACCTTCGTTCACATCCTCTTTCGCACCTGTCTGAACTACTTCTTTTTCCTTAAGACGATAGATGCCAGGCTCAGTGATGGACAATTGCCCCATATTCACTTGGTTATAGACATATCCCATCATGGAAATCGGTGCAGCGATTTCCACATCACTCAATTTTTTTATGGTTTCATATTGTTCAAGTGTGATCCCACCAGATAGTCCACTCAAATAATTGGGTTCCAGTAGATTCATTTCCTCTGTTACACTTCTTGAATCGGGAGGACGGACCACAAGATGATAGGAGGATTTCCATCTTTTCTGAAGTTCGTTGACGATTGTTCCATTATTGCTTTGTGTCACTCCCACTAAGTAGCTCAATCCAACACTTAAGAGCAGAACGCCGATAATCAATAGCGTGAAGCGCTCTTTGTTTCTCCACCATGAATTCCAAATAAACCGGATCATATCGGGGCCACTGCTTGATCAGATATGATCTGACCGTCTTTCATCTCAATCATTCTGTCCGCCTTCTTAGCAATGTCAGCATCATGAGTGACAAAGATGACACCACAGCCTTTCTCCACATTAAGTGATTTCAAGATACTAAAGATGATTTCCCCCGTTTCGGTATCAAGATTACCTGTAGGCTCGTCTGCCAATAGCCATTGAGGCTCATGCACAAGAGCCCTTGCAATTGCCACCCGTTGCTGTTGGCCTCCTGATAATTGTGAAGGAAGAGAGTGCAATTTATCACCGAGGCCAATCGCTTCCAGTAGCTCTAATGACCGATTTTTTTTGTTGTAAGGAACCTTTCTTGAGAAGAGCGGTGCCATCACATTTTCTAAAGAGGTCATCGTGGGGATTAAGTGAAATTGTTGAAAGATAAAGCCAATGTTTTCAAACCGAAAATCTGCAAGTTCTTTCTGATTGAATTCCGTGATATTCCTGGACCCAAACTGAATGTCACCCATGGTCGATTGATCTAATGTCCCAATCAAACTCAAAAGCGTAGACTTACCAGAACCCGATGCGCCTACTACAGACACGAACTCACCTTCCTCAAACTCAACTGACACATTCAATAAAGCATGAGTCTCTACCCCTTCTCCCTTATACGTCTTCGAAACATGATCAAGCTTGACTCCTAAACTCATTCCCCTACCTCCAATAATTGTTGTTAGAATTTTTAAACAATTATAACAGAAATGTAACGAAAATATTACAAATATTTGAAAACCAGAAACATACACAGAAAGAGGGACGGACCTCCAATCAGCCAAATCCAATAGGATAATCGCTAATTAGAGGTCCGTCCCTCTTCCTTTTTATATCTTTTTCACAAATTCGGATTTTAGTTTCATGGCACCGAAGCCGTCGATTTTGCAGTCGATGTTGTGGTCGCCTTCGACGAGTCGGATGTTTTTGACTTTGGTTCCCATTTTGAGAACGGATGAGCTCCCCTTTACTTTCAGGTCTTTGATGACGGAAACGGAGTCTCCATCGGTCAAGGCATTCCCGTTTGAGTCGTTGACGACTGTTTCACTTTCTGGCTTTTCTACTGCTTCTGCCGTCCATTCGTGTGCACATTCGGGGCAAACGTAAAGACTTCCATCTTCGTATGTGTATTCTGAGTTGCATTTTGGGCAATTAGGCCACTCTGACATAATGTTGCGTCCCTCCAATAGTTGTTTGACTAAAGAAAAGTGAGACTTCTCCCTCTACTATAGCTGATCTTTTTCAAGAATTACCTTATGTTTCATAAATATGGTTATTGTTCTAAATGACTGACAGACCGGTTTTCTTCCCTATCCACCAAAAAAGATTGCAACGCGGAAGCAGGCATTGGTCTGCCAAAGTGATAGCCCTGACCTACCTGGCAGGCATTTTCTCTCAGGTAGACTACTTGATCTTCCGTTTCAATTCCCTCCGCGATGACTGTGAAGTTCATATTTCGACTCATATCAATGATCGCTTTTACAATGGACACTTGATTGGAGTCTTTCGTAATATCATCAACGAACGATTTATCGATTTTAATGCTATCAATCGGTAAGTGTCTTAAATTATTCAATGATGAGTATCCAGTCCCAAAATCATCCATGGAAATGATAACGCCTATTTCTTTAAGCTGATTGAGGACCTCGGTTGATTTCTCAAAGTCCTGCATGATGCTCTCTGTTATCTCAAGCTCAAGTCGACTCGGCTCAAACTGCATTTCTGATAAGGTTTCTTTCACCATTTCTACGAATCCGTCATCCTTAATCTGTCTGACGGAAATATTTATGGCTACAGGGATGATCCCTAAGCCCTGTTTTTCCCATTTCTTACTTTGCATACATGCCGCCCGAAGCACCCACTTCCCAATGGGAATGATCAATCCCGTTTCTTCTGCCAAAGGAATGAATTCATTTGGCGGGGTCAATCCTAAAGCAGGGTTTTCCCAGCGGATCAAGGCTTCTACACCTAGAATATCAGATGTTTCCAAGTCCACTTTGGGCTGATAATAGAGAGTAAATTGATCCAACTCCAATGCTTTTCTTAACCCATTTTCCACTTCCATATGTCGTGAAGAAGTTGTTTCAAGGCCAGGAAGATAAAATTGATAGTTGTTCTTTCCACGTTCCTTCGCCAAATACATGGCAGTATCGGCGTGTTTGATTAAGCTTTCCTGATCTTCTCCATCATCAGGATAGATGCTGATACCGATACTTGTCGTGACGAAGAACTCCTGCTCATGAATCGTGATCGGGCTTGTGAAACTTTCTACTATACTGCCGGCTATTCCTTCGACATCCGCAAGATTTAATTTAGAGAGTAGGATGATAAATTCATCCCCTCCTTGTCTAAATACAATTCCATTGTCTTGCACAACATCCTTCAATCGATTGGCAACCCTTTCCAATATCATATCTCCAGTAGAGTGCCCCTTCGTATCATTGATGACTTTAAATCGATCTAAATCCAAAAATAAGATGGCAATGGATTGCTCAGGGGACGCAAGAATAGATTCATTTAAATATTTCTTGAATTTATTTCGGTTTGGCAGCCCCGTTAACGTATCATAATAGGCCATGGTACGGATGGTTTTCTCTGCTTTTTTGCGATCGGTAATATCTCGCCCCACCAACTGAATTGCCATTCGGCCGCCATATAAAATAGGCATAGCAGAAATCTCCACATCGATTTCTTCACCGTTCAGGCGATAAATCGTCAGATCAAATCGTACTCCTGTAATTGACTCTTTTGCCATTTCTCTTACTTTGGTGATATTGGTAAGACTTGTAAAACGAGAAACATCCTTGTTTATGAGCTCTGACGGGTTATTGGCACCAATCAACTTGCTACCGGCTTTGTTGATATAATCAAATTTCTGATTGCTGATCACCGCAATGATATCAGGGGACATTTCTACTAAACTCCGGTACTGGTCTTCACTTTCTCGCCGGTTGGTAATATCAAATAACACACTTGTAAAAGAAATCATTTCCCCGCTTTCATCAAAAGACGGGATCCCCCTATCCTGGATCCAGCGAACCTGACCATTTGGCTTGATAATCCTATAAATACTCACACATGGTTGTCCGGAACCGAGGGTTTCTTCCCGTTCCTTTAACACTTGGCTATCCTCAGGATGAATGACTTTCTTCCAGAGTAGAGTATCACGGTAAAATTCGTTCAATGAATAACCATACAAGTTTTCAATTCCAGGTGTAATCAAGAGAACGTCCGATTTCATATCATGAGACCAAATCGCTACATCCAACGATTCAAAAATATTGTTTAAGTTTTTATTACTTTTCGTTAATTCTTTGGAAGCATCAGCATTCCCTTTAAATAAAAGAACTAATAACGCAAGCATGCATACGACTAATCCTATATGCAGGAATAGGGCCATCCCACCATTTCCGGGATTATTGGTTTTCCAGGAGACGTCTGCCAATTCTAATAGAATCATTATTATAAATAGTATGATGATGGTTTTCTTGTTTTGAGTAAAATTCATTCATTACTCTCCTATAAATAGTAAGAATTCTTTCTTTATATAAGTGTACTATTTATAGCTATCAACCACAATATTACATATTTAGACTGCTATGCTCCTAAAAAAAAAGATGCCAACTCTATTGCCGTTTAGTTGACATCTTCATTTGTTCTAATATGCCACACCCGTGCGTGTATGCGTCTTCTTAAATTCATCCATATCCGGATCAAAATAATCTTCATTAAACGCCGGGACGAATGTACCATCCTTTAAGTAACCAGACCCCCATGTAGGATCAAGGGTCACCCATTCTCCTTCAAGGTTCGCTTCCACCCATGCGTGTCTGCCTGGAAATACCCCTCCTGCTCTACCTTCAACGAATCTCGCTTCAATGTCGCTTGCACGAAGCATAGCAATCGCAAGGTATGCGTAATCCTGACACACACCTGTTTTGGTTTGGAGTGTTTTCAATGCGCTGTCATCCCAGTTAAAGTCATCATTCTCATACTTTTCAACATCGTAGGAAACATTTTTCGCCACATAATCGTAGATGGCTTTCGTTTTATCTCTATCGTTCTTCTTTCCATTTGTAACGGTCTTCGCCCGTTCGATAATTTCAGGGGCGTCTGACTGAACTCCCCGCGAAGGCAGCAAGTCCCTCTGATCTTCACTTGTCGATTCCACTTCAAACTTCGCGAAACCGAAAAATCTGAAATAGTCACTATTCTTCTCCTTTATCTCAGGCACGCTAAGGGTTACCTCATATGTACCTGGTCCAAATCGCAGATAAAAAGAATCATCAAAGGTAAAATCCTCTACAGGAATCACATCAAGTGCCTCATCTTCCCCTTTTTTAGTCGTGATATAGATATGAGAGGTTTCCGGTCCGAATTCTGCTTTCGGATCGATGCTTCCTTTAATGGAGTAAGTACTATCTGCCTCCCCACCGCCAAATTGAGGGGATTTCAGGGTAACTCCCCGTTCACGGTATGTGTCCGCATATTCAATGGGGCTCATCACCCGCTCGGACTTATTATCAATGAGGAGGGTGCTTGCTGTTTGATAGTAATTTTCACGTTTGTCATCAGGAACCAGAACTTCAAGCTCATGAATTCCTTTTCCATAAAACAACGGGACATCGAAGCTGAATTTCCCATTTTCCACTGGAATGACATGTGTCCAGTTTTCCGAATCTTTCTTTAACCTGAGCATGATCGTATCTTCATCCTTCAAGTTGGCAGCATCCCCTTTTAAAGAAAAAACTTCACTCTCTTCCACATAGCTTGAGTTGGAATTCAAGGCTAGCCCAGCCTCCTGTCCAAACGGAGTAAGCGTCACATCCCTCTTTCTGTCAGGATTCACATTATGAACGGTGAAGGAAGCTGTATCATAGTAATAATTTTCACGGTCCTTATCAGGCAGCTGCACAGAAACCTTGTACTCCCCTTCACCATTGAAAAAGTGGATGTCCTGTTTGAACTTGCCGTTTTCAATAGGGGTGTAATATTCGAGCTGTTTCCCTGCAGGACCTTCTTCACTTGCCCTGACCTTGATCCATGCGTAACCTGACTTCAGTTCAGCATGCTGTGCGATTTCCCCGTTGACTGTCACTTTCCCATTCGCCGCGAATTCCTTGTAGACAGGTGCATTCATTTTAACTCCGATTTCCTCACTATAGGAGGTTAAAGGAAGTGGCTCCATTTCTCCAATTTCATCATTCATTTTCTTCATTTCATTATTAAAAGGACTTTCTTCTTTTTTATCAGTCCTCGCATCCTCACTCTTGGCACTCGGATCACTGCATGCCGTCAAGACCAGGAAACTTGTCACCAAACTCAACAAAACAATCCCCAAAGGATTTCTCTTCTCCATGACTTCCTCCTCAAAAAAATATACTTACTATTCGTACGAATCATCCCGCCAGTGGTTCCTAATTCTATTTACCTATTATTCCCCAGTAGGGACGGACCTCTAAACCTATTAAATTATCTAAATTCAAGTGTGATTTTGAGGTCCGTCCCTCTTATCGTCCCAGGAGCTTATAATAAATAATTGTTGCTTCTAGTTTTCACACTCAATAGCGCCGATTTCCCCGAACCTGATAAAACTACATTCAACACGAAATTCCCCTTCTTATACTTAGCAGATACATTCAATAAAGCATGATTTTCTATACCTTGACCCATTTGTTCTCTTTTAGATCCCTGGATTTTTTTGGGTTTTTAAACATTAGCACAGGTTTGAAATTGAAAGAGGGACGGACCTTTCTGATTTAAAACGCTGTATATCTGGCAAAATGATAATGAAGGTGTTAGCTCCTCAGGAATTCTTAATCAAAAATCTTTGCTTCACACTTCCATCCCATTTATCCTGATGATAAATGGACAAAGGAAAGAAAGGAGGGTGAACGATGTCTATCATTCTGAAGAGAATCTATGATGAACCTCCCCGACTAGGAGGTCACCGAATCTTGATCGACCGTGTATGGCCCCGAGGAATATCAAAAGAAGATGCCGGACTGGACGAGTGGATGAAGGAAATTACCCCAACTCCTACTTTACGAAAATGGTTTAATCACGAGCCCGTCAAGTTCGAAGAATTCAGACAAGCCTACAAAGAGGAACTCTATCAAAATAAAGAAAAGCAGAAAAAGTTACAGGAACTAAAGAAAATTGCGGCAGATAAACGTGTAGTCCTTCTCTACGGAGCAAAAGACGATCAGCACAACCATGCCATTGTGTTAAAAGAAGTATTAGACGATATGTAAGAGGGACGGACCTCTAAATCAGCAGAAAACTATTAGGTTATTCGCTCATTGTAGGTCCGTCCCTCTTAATAAGACCCTATAAATTAAAGGCTATCTATCAGCAGATAGATTCCCGTGAATAATAGGAGTGCATAGGTAAAGGTTTGAAAAGTTTTTTGATTGATTTTGCTGAATAGGGCCTGTCCAAACACTAGACCTATCGCGACTACCGGTAATGCTTGCAGGCTTGATTTCCACACTGTTAGAGTGGTTCCTGCCACTTTCACCTGGATCCCTAAACTGACGAGATAAATGAACAAATAAAAGGCAAGGGTTGTTCCTCGAAGTTTCTCTTTCCTTGTCTCGGTTCCTGAAAAATAGAGAAGCAGGGGTGGTCCAGGCATACCGATACTTGTGGTCAGGAACCCCGACAATCCCCCTGCCACAAAGTCCCGGATAGTTGTCTGCCTGATACGGTATTTCATCATAAGGAAAACGGTTAGCAATATGACGACCAGGCTGATAGAGGTCTTTAAGAGACTCATATCAATAAGAATGAAAAACAATATACCCAATGGTAAACCGGGTATGCTCCCTATCATGAACCGTTTCACCATGGGAAAATCGATGTCCTGTCTAATTTTCACTAATAGTGAGAGTGAGATCACAAGAGATAAGATCAAATTAATCTGTATCGCTTCTTTAGGTGGAAACATGAGCAATAGAAAAGGTGTTGCCATTATGGAGAATCCAAAACCGGTACTAGCTTGCAATATGGATGCACATAAAATGATAGCCATAAACAAGATTAATGTACTCAAGAAACACTCTCCTTACTCTTTCTGTCGAATAGATAACCATTCGATCCCACCCATAAACCCATTTCAGTTAATAGAAACAGGAGGACAATCCACGCCCAAAAATGTAAGAAGTCCCTATGAAAATCATAGAATGCATTCAAATAATAAGGATTGTCATGCATAGTTAAGGTAAAAGCATAAAACATTCCGAAGGTGAAATTCCGAGACCATTGACTTACATGATAGGTGAAAATTCCTTTTTTCCAACCCAGCTTCTGAATCCGTTTAACCGCCCTCACCATTTCCAACGATTCCACACCAATCAGGAGGACAAACACAAAAGACCAAAATATCATCATAACCATCCCTGACAACATTTGTGAAGAGACTATCGCCAAACCCGTAATAGATAAAGCACCATGAATGATACAATTTGTGCTTGGCCAATCATCAATGATTGTCCAAGGGTATCCTCTCACATAGCGAAGCACGATCAATGTCATACCAATCAAATAAAAAAGGATTCCTAGTGACATCACCCCAATCAGCAGTCCCTCCGAAAATGAAAAGACCTTTACCCAGAAAATCACCAATGATTGAGTAGCAACAGTAGACAGTAGTACAATCCCATGGGTAGAATACGCTGTCGGCCGTTTCATCATCTCTTTAAAATGGTAGAAGCAGGTTGCCATAAAGACGAGCCACAAAAGGGTATTGATGAGCATCACAGCCTGTGCACCCACACTCATACCAGGAAAATATTTAACGACCACATTGCTCAAAACCGAAATGCCAGCAACCCACGATCCAATGACGAAAGAGTGAACAGGATTACATATCAGTGCATATGAAAATGGTTTATTGAACAATTGCTTGAAAAGAGATTTATAAATGATGGCTGCTAATACAATCAGGGTCACAACCAGTATTTTTCCAATGGTATGGTTGATCCACGTAAAAGCATCAATAGCAGCAAAGAGAAAGATTCCAAGTGCCATAATGACGGCACCTGAAGCCGGATTGATGATTTTGTTGTTTTCTTTAGTTTTCATCCTTATGTTCAGAGACCTCCCCTCTGACTGTCGAATCACAAAGCCACTTAAGAAGATCATCATGTGGAAAATGAACCCTTGTCTCAAGGATAAGCTTTGGAAGAAGTCCATCAAGACTCTCCACTAATAATTGTAGATCTCCCAGCACATCCCCATTCTCAAACTCTCCCATTGCAACTGGCAATTCCTCTTCATCCAGAACAAAAGCTCTTCCATCGGTAAAAACGAGGACATCTATGATGAGATCTTCGAAAGAAACCACCTTATTTTTAATAGTAGTATTTCTAACAATATTAAAATAGGATCCTAAATACACACCTCGATAGTCTCTCCAAATATATACATTATAAGCACGATTTTTCCAATAATACGCAAGGGTGTAGCTTCCTTCAGGGATGGTTATACTTGATTGGTTTGTTGACATAGTGAAGGCATTCTCTATTTTATGAAAGAGGACCACTTCATCCACACCCGCTTTCAAAACCCTGCAGCAATGCTCCACTACACTTCCGTCATAACCAACCTTTCTCTCTATAACCGGATCACCAACCTGAAAGGGGATGCCCGTCGTATTTTCGTTCACGATCATCCCTCCTAAACTCTAAGTATCAACCCTATAAGTTTAACAAACATACACGAGGGACGGTCCTTTAAACGGGAAAATCCTTGTGAAATATTTGACTGTTTTGAGGTCCGTCCCTCTTCACTAACCAACACTCTAACTTTTTTGGGAATAATTCGCATTTTGTTATATCTATACCAGAACAATTCTGTTATACTAAGCATATAACAAAGTAGGAGGTGAAATCTTGTTTATCCAAATAGAACCTCATTCGGATTTACCGATATATACTCAGGTGAAAAATGGCATCATGGAAGGGATTGTCCGGGGGGAATTGGTTCCCGGAGATATACTTCCATCGGTCCGGAGCCTTGCCGGAGACCTTGGAGTGAACATGCATACCGTAAATAAAAGTTATCATGAATTGGAAAGCAAGGGCGTGATCCGGATTGTGCCAAAATCGGGAGCTGTAATTTGTACGCCTTTCGAAGGTGAAGTTCCCCATTCCCGCTTGGAGAAAATATCACAAGATTTGCGACCGATATTAGTCGAAGCTCTGGTAATGGGCATGTCTGAACAGGAAATTCAAGCATTCGTAACATCCATCATTCTGAAGGTTAAGGGGGAGTAATAAATGGAAATGATTCTTTTATTCATCACGGTCGGATTTCTAATGGTGATCCAAATCGCCATTCCTTTTATCGTTAAGCGAACAGTGGTGTTTGGGGTAACTATACCTGTGGATGAAGTAAGGAATACTCAGCTTCTTCGCTACAAGAAAATCTACGCTATCTTAACATGTCTCATTTCAATGCTGGCATTAGTACTCTATTTTATCTGGTCAATGAGTATTCCAGTAACGGAAAATCACCTCATCTTAGCGGGACTATTCCTTCCGTTTGTGATTCTGCTTATATCTCTGTCTCTTTATTTTTACTTTCACATGAAAGTTACCACACTAAAGCAACAAAAGCAGTGGTTCAAAGATCGCAGACAGGTAAAGGTTTCAGAATTGAACCTACGAACGAAAGATGAGATGCTCCCTTGGATTGTGTATACGATTCCCATGATCATCACGGTTGGATTAATCGTATTTACACTGGTCAACTACCATGGCTTCCCTGATCGATTCCCAACCCATTGGGGACCCGATGGAAAACCGGATTCCTTCACTACGAAAACGTATCTTTCTGCTTTAACATTACCCACCATATTGCTGGTGATGAATGGAATGTTCCTAGGGATCAATCAAATGACGAAGAACTCTGGAATCAAGCTAAGTGCAGGAAATGTGAAAGCTTCCCGCATCCGGCAGCTACGCTTGCGTAAATACACAAGCTGGCTTCTGTTCTTCATTTCCATCTTAATATCTATGCTGTTTACGTTCTTACAATTTACTACTCTCTATGAAAATAGTGTGAACGACCTGTTAATTCTCACTATGCCGCTTGCATTCTCTGCACTCGTCCTGATAGGGACCGTCATTCTGGCCATCAAGGTAGGCAGAAAAGATTCAGATCTTGATGTAGAAATCATAGATGAGGACTCTAGTGAAGTGATCAATGCCGATGATGATCAATACTGGAAGGGTGGACTCATCTACTTCAACCCGAATGATCCATCCATCTTCGTCGAAAAGCGCTTCGGAGTAGGCTGGACCTTGAACTTAGCAAGGCCGCTTGGATACATCATCCTAATTGGACCACTACTGGTCATATTGATCATCACATTACTATAAGACTTAAGGGACGGACCTCTAACATTCAGCGATAACACGGTACCAAATGCCGCTGAATGAGAGCTCCGTCCCTTTATTTATACGATTCCACCCCTTTCGATTTACTTCAAGTGCTTCTTTCGTGTAGGTGAAATGGAGGTCCGTCCCTACTAAAAAAGGCTCAATCTCTGGAAATTGGGACGTTTTATATGGACAGATTGTTCGGAATACTATATAAATAGTAGATGGAAACTCACAAAGAAAACGTTTACAACATGAGATTACACTAGGAGGATTCTATGTTAGATGTGCTAGACAAGATTAATTCATTCTTATGGGGAACACCAAGTTTAGTACTGTTATTCGGGACAGGCCTTTTCTTAACCTTTAAGCTTAGAGGGCTCCAGTTCAAAAAACTACTGTATGCTTTTAAGCTTGCATTTACGAAAGAGGATAAATCAGCCAAGGCTTCTTCAGAATCCGAAGGTGATATTAGTAACTTCAAAACCCTGATGACAGCCTTATCCGCTACAATCGGAAACGGCAACATAGCCGGGGTTGCTACTGCTCTGACGATTGGTGGACCTGGAGCCATCTTCTGGATGTGGATTGTGGGTCTCCTTGGAATGGCCACGAAATACGCAGAAGCCCTTCTTGCCATGAAATACCGGGTGAAGAATAAAAACGGGGAATACTCCGGTGGGCCTATGTACTATGTGGAAAAAGGACTGGGCACCAAATGGAAGTGGCTGGCTGTGGCATTTGCGTTATTCGGTGCTTTCGCCGCCCTAGGAATCGGGAACAGCGTACAATCCAATACAATTGCAGACGTCATGACCACAAGCTTTCACATTGACAATCTAGTCACAGGGATCGTTCTGGCCGTCCTGACCGGTTTGATTATCTTTGGAGGGATTCAGCGGATCAGTACAGTCGCTTCTTTCTTTGTCCCAATCATGGCATTTCTGTACGTTGGAGGCTCACTCATCATCATCGTTCTGAATTATGACATGATCATTCCGGCGTTTGAAATGATCTTTTATTATGCGTTCAATCCTGTAGCAGCTGCCGGTGGTTTCACGGGGATCATTATTTCCGAGGCAGTTCGCAGCGGGGTTTCCCGAGGAATCTTCTCAAATGAAGCAGGCCTTGGTACCGCAGCACTGATTGCAGGTAATGCCAAAACCGATCATCCGGTCAAGCAGGCACTTGTTGCCATGACCGGTACATTCATCGTTACAATTGTGGTTTGTACGATGACCGGCCTGGTGCTGTTAATCACAGGATTCTGGGATCCGACAGGCGGAGCGATTTCGGGTATCGAGCATGCTCAAAGCCTTGATGGTGGAGCATTGACCAGTGCAGCATTCGGACACGCCCTCGGTATCGTTGGAGAATATATTGTTTCATTCTCCGTTATCTTCTTCGGTTTCTCGACGATCGTCGGATGGTATATGTACGGGGAAAAATGCTTCGAGTATTTAACAAATTATCGGTTTGCCAACACTTACCGACTCATTTACATTTTTGCCACAGGACTTGGTGCAGTTGCAAACCTCGAGCTCGTATGGGCTTTTGCCGATATGTCCAACGCATTAATGATGATACCGAACTTAATCGCGTTACTGTTGCTCTATAAAGTGATTGTTTCTGAGACGAATCATTACTTTAATGAGTATATGCCTATGATGGAAGCAAAACCAAGGAAAAAAGCCAGTTAAAAAAAAGCCCGGCGTGATTTATGATCATGCCGGGCTTCTTTTTTTATGATATGATTTCATATTTACTGTGACTGCCGTGAATATGTGCAACTGCTTTTAAGGGATATCGCTTCTTGGTAATAGTGGTTCAATCCTTCGTTACTCGCGATACAATCAAAGCGGATGATTTTTTCACTTGCTTGATTTCATAAACTTCTTCATCATTTGGATATAAACTTTGCAATTCCTTCATTTAAAAGAAAAAAACCATCCCTATTTACACACAGGGACAGCTCCATCTATCAAGCAAACCACTTATGCCACATATGATCATTTCTGCCCCTGGCAAAAGCGTCCACTCTGTTTGGACCCCAGGACACGGCTCCCGGTGATGAACGAACGCCTCCTCTAGGTGCTCCGAGGTCTTCCCATTTGCTCCAGCGGGAACCGTTCCACCACTTGTGCCACATATTGTTATTGTCGCCACGGACGAAGGTGTCGATGCGGTTACTTGCCCATGAAGACGCTGCGGGGGCGCCTTCGAAACCTCGAGGTGGTGAGCCAAGATCTTCCCAATTACTCCATCTCGAACCATCCCACCACTTATGCCACATCCGGTCGTTGTTTCCCCGGACAAAGCAATCTATGCGATTGGGTCCCCAGGATACCGCACCCGGTGAGTCTCTCAAACCGCCTCTTGGAGCGCCAAGGTTCTCCCATTGACTCCAGTTTCTTCCGTCCCACCATTTATGCCAAAGGTTATTGTCGTATCCTTGCACGAATACATCCAACCGATTGGCTTGCCAAGAAGACACTGCCGGGTCCCCCTTGAAGCCACGCGGTGGCCCCCCAAGGTCTTCCCATTCACTCCATCGCGAACCGTCCCACCATTTGTGCCATAGAATATCCCGGTTTCCTCTTACAAACGTATCAATCCGGTCCTGTCCCCAAGATACGGCAGAAGGTGAACTCTTTAATCCTCTTTTAGGAGCTCCGAGATCCTCCCAGTTACTCCAGCGTGTACCGTTCCACCATTTGTGATACATCCTGTCGTTCTCACCACGCACAAACGTATCCAACCGGTTCGCCTGCCAGGAAGCTGCGGCTGGTGAACCCTTCATCCCATGTGGCGGTGCACCAAGATCTTCCCATTCCCTCCAATTCGCTCGCTGATCAAATGGATCATTGTATACAGGTTGCTCAAGATATCCTTGGTAAGGATCAAAGTAGTTCAGATTCTGTGGATAGTAATTGAATTCAAACTCACGTTGCGGAACATATGGTTGCTGGTAAGTATGTGGAAAAAGAGTATCTTCATAGTCGTTTCTTACTTCCGATTCATTTGGATAGCATTCATACAGAATAGGATAAAGCGGAAAACGTCTTTGAAAAAACATACTGCATCCCTCCTCTGCATTTACTCTATGCAGGAGCCCAGTTGGAGGAGTATGTACATTATTTACATAAAAAAAGACCCCTTCCACAAGTGGAAAGGACCCTGTTTGTTACACCATATACTCCCGGTACCGCTCAGCATCACTCAATTTACACTCTAGTGTCAATTTCGTACCGTTTTCTTCATACTCGGTTTCTAATACGTTGGCATTCTCGTTAAAATAAGAAATCAAATGTCCTTTATCAAAAGGAATCAACATTTGACAACGTTTATAATCTTTAAAAATATAACTTTTTACGACTTTCAACAACTCGTCGATTCCGATTCTATTTTTAGCTGAAAAATAAATGCGGTCCTTTTCCACTCTCGGAACCTCTTCTTCCATCAGTTCTGCCTTATTGAATGCATAGATGACAGGGATATCGCCTGCTCCTATATCTGCAAGGGTACGCTCTGTCACCTCCATCAATTTCTCATAATGGGCATCTGAATAGTCCACCACATGAATGATGAGATCTGCTTCTACCACTTCTTCAAGAGTGGACCTGAATGCCTTGACCAACTGATGGGGCAGCTTGTTCACAAAACCGACCGTATCCGTCAGCAGAAACGCCTTTTTGTCCGGTAACGTAATATTTCTCACCGAAGTCTCAAGGGTGGCAAACAGCATATCTTTTTCAAATACCTGCTTATTTTCGTTCGGATGGAATTTTTCTACGAATGCGTTCATCGTCGTCGACTTTCCTGCATTCGTATAACCTACAAGAGATACTACCGGGATTTCACTTCTTTGACGTTGCTTACGCTGAGTCGTTCGCAAGTCGACGAGTGAATCGAGTTCTTTATTTAACGCCGTGATTTTATCTTCAATACGGCGGCGATCAAGTTCCAGCTTCGTTTCACCGGCCCCACGGTTAGAAAGTCCCGATCCGCCTCCTTGACGACCGAGTGATTCACGGCGGCCAATTAAGCGTGGAAGCATGTATTGAAGCTGAGCCACCTCGACTTGAAGTTGCGCTTCCCTTGTATTCGCACGTTCCGCGAAGATATCAAGAATCAACATCGTCCTATCCATGACGCGAATATCAAGCTGTTCTTCGAGTACACGGATCTGTGATGGTGAGAGCTCATCATTAGAGATGAGGACATCCGCTTCCCACTCTTCTACAAGAGGCAGCAGTTCTTCAATCTTCCCTTTTCCTATATAATGAACGTGGTTCGGTCGGGGCAGGTTTTGAGTCAGTTCACCGACAACATCCATATGTCTCGCTTCAGCCAATCCTTTCAACTCAAGCATCGAGTAGTCGAAGTCATTATTCTTGTCTTTCGTATTGACGCCAATGGCGATTGCCTTTAAACGTTCTTCCATCATTTCGTCACTTCCCATCCTTTTTCTTGTATTAAATGCATGAAAAAAACACAGACATCTGCCTGTGTTCTTGTAAATGGATTTGAATAACCGGGAGTACACGAAGAAGCCCGCATTTCTTCTGGCGCTTTCTAGTTGGAGACACCATTATTAGCGTCACCCGGTAAATATTCAATTCTATTCCTAACCAAACAAGAAAGAGAAGCCAATTGGCATCCCCGTCCTCCATTCATCGTCAAATGAAGAATCCTTTAGAAATAGTCAGACCGATCCCATTTACCCTGCACACAGGCAGAGCCTTTGAACTTATTCAATTAAGCGTTCAAATTGCGGATGCGTTGTCTGATTAAAATCAAAAGGAAAACCTCCATTTCATATAAATTATACCCATTCTACCACAACCGGAGATGGATGGGAAGATATGGTTTGGTGAGGGACGGACCTCCAATCGGCATAATCTGTCCTTATTCGGAGGCGTTGGAGGTCCGTCCCTTATCACGATCCCCTGCAAATCAAGTTTTCCAATGAATGAAATTCCTCCCGAAACACCAAGATCCCCGTAATACTAGTAATGCTTCTATTTCAAGGTCCGTCCCTCAATTCTTAATGGATACGTGCACTTGATCGGCTTGGGTGATGGTGATGGGGTGTTGTCCGTTTCCAAGTTTCAAGGTGGCGGATTTGTTTGGGGTTGTTTCTGTGTAATCATCGTTCTCATCCTCATGGACATTGGAGATGTTGGCGATTTTGGTGTATTGCCATTTAGTGTCTCCGCCTTGAATGTCCCTAACATTTTCAGCATTGATGCTTACGTTTTCTGATGAGGGAAGGACTAGGTTGACCAATGATGAACGTGATACTTCCCAAGAGCTTGAAAGGGTTCTCGGCTTCAGGGTGACTTCATTGTCATCACTCGAGATTTCCAAGGCCGTGTATGCCGGTACAACAAGCGTCGCCTCCATTTCGCTTCCCGATTGCATCCAGCCGTTCTGATCCGGAAGACTTTTCAACGTGATATACAATGTATCACCTTTTTTTGCGGTCATCAGGTAATCTTCCGAACCAGTCAACAAAGATTTCCCTCCGATTAAAGATGAACGATACGTCCCGAAGACGCTCACTTCATTACCCGTAACCGTTTCTACCGTTAAAGGATGATGGCTCGAATCCACAACGATCCTCTTAATATCTTCATCCACCTGCTTGTTAAATGGAGGAAGATCTGCTGTTTTCACTTCCGAATCAAAAAAAGCATGAACCTGCCCCATCAAACCTGTCGCCTGCAGTACTGTAAACCCAATCCCAACCGTTCCAATGACTGCCACAAATAGTATACTTAAAATATCATATTTTACTATCGGATTTTCCTGCTTTGATAAAAATAAGTACACTAGGATCTCTGCCCCTAACACGATAAAGAGTACTGGCCACCAACCTGCTAACATGTATGCTGAATCCCATTTTAATAGTTGGGATAGCAGTAAATAAATTCCTAAAAACAGAAGGGATGCCCCCATTGATATAGATCCCACTCTCCATGTTCTCATTAAGATACCTCCTCTTTCGAACTGGTCTTTTTACTTCCCGCCACCAATTTGATGCCTCCCCCAATCAGGAGAAGACAGACGATTCCCGGCTGGATATAACTGTTCATCACATGATATGGGTCAATTCCATAAAGCTCTAACATAGGAAGGGATAGAGGCATCAGGATGTTCGTTGCCAGGTAATACACACCAAGAAGCATCAATCCGATTCCCACCCACTTTTGTTGATTGATAAGATAAGAGACAATCGGAGTATCTTCTAAAGGTTCTTTGCCGTGTTTCGAGGACCTTTGCAAACCATCGAAGAAGCTATAGAACCAGATGATCGGTACTAAGAAAAGAAAGATTCCTAATCTGAGAACATCTAAAATATATATAGAGAACAAGAACGTAGCCATAAGCTGAATGCCCCGTTTCTGGTAACCAAGGTACAAATGACCCGCCCCGGGGAACATGGATAGAAATGTAGCGAACGCTTTACTCTTTCTGCCTCCCTCATGCTGCGCCTCGAGGTCTTCCAACACGGACCGGTCCTTCAGCACTTCCCCTACCTGCTTTTTATTCAACAGCTGCATCGTATCGAAGAAGTTGTATACCCAAACAACAGGGAGGACGATCAAGAATACCATGAATTCCCCTCTTCCTGTCATGGCTGTCACAAATAGGATCATTGCGGCAACACCGAGAAACGTAGCCAAAAACGTAACACCACGATTCATCAATCCAAGCTGGAAATGACCAAGTCCTGGAATCATGGAAAGGATGATGGTGTAGAATCGTTCACTGCTTAAATTTTCATCATTTGTTATGCTTTTTTCCCGGCCCTTTAATCCTTTTGATGCCAATAAAGCTGTATTCACAATACTGATTACATAAACGAGAAATCCACATCCTACCAACAATATGGCAAGCGGAACACTCATGATATAATCTGCTGCAAAAAAAGCGACTGGAAGGGATCCGAAAACAATTAATAAGAACCCGAATCCTCTCATCACCTTCCCCAAATACATCAACCCAACCCCTGGGATAAACGCCAACAAAAATGCAATAATCGGATTCTTCCTATTTTCCATCTTACTCTGCCTCCTGTTCTTTTACTTTTTCGACATCATCGAGTAATGCCGTTGTTTTACTTAAGATATTTTCCGTAAAGGATGATTGACGATTTTTTTCAAATTCTGAGGGTACCTTCAGTATCTCACCAAAAATACCCGTAGCCATCAAAATCAGCGTCATCGCAGTCGCCAGTACATAATGGAACACTTTTTCCTCATACCAACGCTTCCGGGACAAATCTCTTACTCGTTCGCATGCAAACGGAATCCGCTCCATCACCTCATCTGTGTAGAGGGACGGACCTTCAAGGGAAGGAAGATCTTCCTGAACCGCATTCACTGCTTCCATATAAAGCCCCATACAATGATCACATCTGTAAAGATGCTCTTCGTATTCGATACGCTTGTTATCATCCGTTTCATCTCTGGCATACATTTTCCATTCATCCAGGGCGATATGACTCATCTGAAATCCTCCTCCTTCCAATTCTTCCGCATCCAAAGCCTTGCCCGGTACAGTTTCGTTTCAATCGTCTTTACCTGCACCTGCTGTTCACTCGCCAGCTGTTGATACGATTTTTCTTTTATGTAGAAACCTTCAATCACTTCTCTGTAGGATTCAGGTACATCCTGTAAATGCCTCATCACGAGCTGCTTTTGCTCTTTTTTTAACAACAGGGTTACTGCTGAATCTCGTGTTTCCTTCACCGGGAGCTCGTCGACAAGGTCCTCACTCTTCCTTTCAAGCTTTCGCTTACAATCAATCGCATGATTCACCGCAATCCTTGTCATCCACGTCTTAAAGCCTTGATGCTCATATTGAGGGAGAGAGTTGTAAATCTTCATCCACACTTCCTGGGACGCATCTTCTGCATCCTTCTGGTTCCTCAAGACACCGTAAATGCATTTAAACACATACTGTTTATGCATTTCGATCAGCATCCTGAAAGCATGCCCACTACCATTCTTCGCTTTTTCAACTACCGGATCCACCAACCTCTCTCCCCCTTTCTTGTGGTCTCATAGTAATAGACGAAAGAAAATAGAGAATCACTACAGTTTTAATCAAAAAAAAAAAAAAATAAGTTTAATAGACATGTTTCTTTTTCTTCCATTTGTCAGATTGGCTATAACCTGACACTCAATCTACATTCCTGTTATACTCGTAAAGTACAAATTCCATAAAAAAGTGGTGTTTATTGTATGAAAGAAAGCATTACGTTTATAGTGGAGATCATCAACAACCTCCACGACATGTTCATTGTACTGGCGGGTGATCTCGGATTCACGCTTACGGATAAAGATCTTCATTTTTGGATCATGGGTATCATTGGAATGTCAGTATTCTTTCTTGTATATGTTGTGTCGAAGATTCTATCGAAGTTTACTTTCGGGATTACAGCACTTGCTTTCTTCTATACATTGACCTTCATGTTTGTGTTGGTCTTCGCAATCGAGATTCAGCAATCGATTACAAACCGTGGGCAGATGGAATTCATTGATGCCATCATTGGGTTATGGGGATACATTGTCTTTTTCCTCATTTATATCGGAATCGCTGCTTTTGTTTTGTTGGTAAAGCATTTTTATCAAAAATTGCATCAAAATAAGAAGAAGACCCATTGAAGTGAATCGGGTCTTCTTCGCTTATCAATACTCCCCAAACATACCGCTCATTTCTTATAAAAAAAAAAGCAAACGCAATTAGCGCCTGCTCTAAAGTTCTCTTATATAAATACTTCAATCCTATTCCCTTCCTCATTCAACAGATTCTCAAGAACCTTATGATTAACCCTCACTCCACCAGTTCGATAACGGTTTGAAACCGTTTCTGTCACTACCTTTTCACCATTCACAACAATATGGTTACTCTCTTGTCCTATGTGATAAGTAAAGGCTACCGGACGATTCATAAATCTAAATTCAAAGGTCAAGCCATCAAATGTCTCTGGTAATACGGGATCAATGATCAAATCCTTTGCTTCTTGCCGGATTCCCAAACAATTGGAGATCAATTGGTTCATATAGATTCCAGGTCCGCTTGAGTAAATTCTCCAGCCTCCTTTTACAGGTACAGTTCCTTCACGGAGCTCATGAAAGCGTTCTTGTGCTTCATATCGAGTATTAAATTTGCCGTCTGAACTGCTGAAATATGTGTTACTTTGTCTTCTTTCTGCATTCGGAACGACTTCTTTCAACCCTACAGGATTAATGATTTCAAGGCCCTTCCACACTTCTTCCTTATTTCCGAGCTTAGCCATCGCCTCTACAAAACGGATATGGGCATGTACATATTGGAGACCGATTTCCCGTCCAAAGTTGGCTGCTTGTTCTGCTCGTTTAAAATGTGTACTTACACCGCCTTTGTAGTTGGCAGGCTGATTCATTAATCGGACCCCATCTGGGCAATAGAGATGTTCCTTTATTAATTGATAATGGGAATCGGCTTGTTCTCGTGTAAATAACTCAGAAATGATGCTCCGGTTCATTGGCAGAAGGCGATAGTCTATGCCCGTTTTCGTGTCGGTTGGATGCAGCATCATCTCTGCATGTTTCGGGTCTTCCAAGTATACAAAGCCCGGTATCACATCATCTTGCAAAATGTATCGATTATAATCATTCTGAATTCCTGTAGCAAGGGCTTTGAATTCCTCGGCTTCCCCATCACGGACACCTTGAAGAACATCAGCAAGCTTATTCAATACCTGATAAGTAAGCGCGACGGTCCAGCTACTAGCCATATACTGTTTAAGTTGAGGATTGGCCGGTTGGAGTGTATCATCCCAATCGCCGTCCCCATATGAGGAAAGAAATGTGCCATGTAAAAAATGTTCTTTCATATACCCGATTTGTTTATGAATATGATGTAACAGCGTCGCCTTTCCCTCTGAAAAAACAAAGCCTTCCCTGCTTGTATAAGGGATCTCTTCCTCCAGAATACTGTAATCATGAGTTGCAGCGATATAATCACCGACTACCTTTAACGGCCAAACAATGATATCTCCATGACTATCATCCTGCTGAATCGTATAATAACGATCAAACATGAACCACTGTGGCCAATTACCGTTATCTTCATATTGATGGGAATAAACCGTTTTGATGATATCTTTCACGGCTTGATAGTTATGAGTTGCCATGAAGTACTCCGTCGGTCCTTGGCACACATCCCTCGTTCCCCAAGCCGCTCCCCCGTATTGCTCCAACCCATGAGGGACCGAAAAATGAACAAGCATATTGTGGGTATACCACCATGCTATGGAATTGACTTTCGCTAGTTCACTTGGAGCTTTGCCATGTTGAGAAAGATTAAACCCGTTCATCACTTGGTGATAGTAATGGCGATAACGCTCTATTTCACGATCACTATCCCGCTCTTGAATTTCTATGTCCTCCCCGTAAAGAAGACCTTGAATGGTCATGGTCCATTCCGTGGTCGCTGTTAAATCGAGTACACAAAGTGATGCACTGCCAGGCTGGATATTCTTACCCAATATCCCTTCATCTTTCACGCTCATGTCAGCCCCATCCACCTTCAGTTTATAGCAAAGGTCAGGGTATGTTTGACTGCTTTCAGATTGAGAATCAGCAGATACGGTAAGGATGTCTCCGTTTCTTTCAACCTTATAAGGTACTTCATATTCATTGTTGTTCATCGTAATCTGATTTGACACAAGATACCGGTATTGTCGTCCGTTCTCAGATCGGACATTTAATCGGACTTCAGGCGTATCAATAGTCGTATAATTTGTGATGATGATTGTGTCATCCTTTGTCTTGTAATACCAGCGTGCATAATTGAAGCCCAGTTCAAACAAGGATGGCATGGTAAATAAACGATATTTCCCATCGATTTCAACATAAATACGCTGTCCTGAGGTTTTCAGGACGTTTAAATGATTGCGGGTATTCGTTAACATCTTATTAAACGATGTATTTCCAACCACAAGTTGCGAATTGAATACTCCGTACATGAAGGATGTGGATGTGATAGTCCCTTCCTTCCGTTCATGATTCCCACCAGACATGAGAATATGTCCATGTGGACGTTCAACGATCAATTCTTTTTCTTTTAACACAACATGTTCATGAGTCGTTGTGAAAAAGGATAGCAAACGGTCTCCATCCCATTCTTCCGTATGACGTTCCGCGAATAGATTGTCGATTTCTTCTTTAGATATTCCATCAGTTTGAAGAGGCTCACCAATTCCCGCCGCTTGTGACACTTTTTCAAGTGGAGCTGTGAATGCCTCATCTCCCCTTTGTGCTTCTTCCCAAGCACTTCCAACTTCTTGTTGAAATTCTAAAGTGGAAATGGCTTCAGAATGATTTTCTCTAAACAAACCATAAAAGACAAACTGTTCTTTCCCTGATAAGCGAACCTTCTCTGTTTGGAGTGCCGTATAGGCAAATTCATATTGATAAACTTCATTTGCTAATGAAGACTGTGTTAAGATTTGCGGTTTATTTGTCTCTTTGTAAGATAATCCGAAAAATTGAAAACCGTCCGTTGAGTAGCCGATCGTCTTTCCAATAGATCCTTGCTGAAAATAAGGAAACCCACTCGTCTGCGGTTGATTTTGACGGGAACAGACCACAAAACCTTTTCCATCATCAACAAACACTTTATGGTCAATGTATTGAGACATATAAGCTTCGTTCGAGCGGACTCCACCTTTATCTGCCAGCCCTAAATCTTGTCCATAAATCACATCTATCTCTGAATCTTGTCCATCCACCATCACATCCCAGAACCAAATCCCGTCTTGTGTAAGGGTAAACGTTACGTCGTACTGAAGATTCATGTATTTCCCGGACCACTTCACCTGTGATTCTGAAAATTGGACCGCACTCTTTGACCCGACACCGAGTAATGGAACAACTTCGATACCAGATGGTTGATAGATCCTTAAATAAAGATTATTTAATGAGCCATCAATCGGGTTACTCAATAATTGATTGATCATTGTAGATGTATGGCTTATTTCAAAGACATCACCACTATTTAAAAAGGTGAATTGAAGGCCTCCGGATGAAAGCTTTTGTGTAGAATTCATTGCGTTCCCCTCGTTTCTTCTATTTTACTAGTGTAAATGAATGGCTCATTCCTTCTTTGCTATTGGGACCTACATAGACTACAAATGTGCCAGGGTCACTTTCAAATTGTAAATCTGAGTGATGATAGCGTAGCTGTGGTTCTGTAATAGTGAAAGTAACCTTCTTCGTTTCTCCAGGTTCCAGGATCAATTTCTGGAAATCCTTCAGTTCCTTTAAAGGTCGGATGACTTCCCCACTTACATCTCGAACGTAAAGCTGGACCACTTCTTCTCCCCTATAGGATCCGCTATTCGTTACATTAACGGAGACGGAAATCGGCTGCTTTGCGGTCATCGTCTCTTCGGAAATGGTCAATTCACTATACGAAAAAGAGGTATAGCTCAACCCAAACCCAAATGGCAGGAGCGGATCATTCGGAATATCCAAGTATTGTGAAACATACCGAACCTGAGCGTCTGGTGCTCCTTTTGGTCTACCTGTATTGAAGTGGTTATAGTAAACCGGCACTTGACCAACACTATATGGAAACGACATGGTTAGTCGTCCTGAGGGATTTTCATCGCCGAATAACAGGTCAGCAATCGCAGTCCCTCCTTCTGTTCCAGGGTACCAGGCTTCTAATACCGCATCGACTTGATCGATGACGCCGTGTAAATCCAGTGGTCGACCATTAAATAGAACAGCCACCATCGGTTTATTCAATGTCTTTAATCTCGCTACTAGTTCCAACTGAGGATCAGGTAGTTTAATATTCGCTCTACACCCTGCCTCCCCACTCATTTCAGAATCCTCACCAAGTGCAAGGACAATAATGTCTGCTTCTTTCGCTTCTCTCTCAGCCTCAAGTAATTGCTCTTCAGACGCTGATTCAATTTCAGATCCTTTAGCTATCGTAAGGTGAGAAGATTCCACTTTCATTTTCATTCCGTCCATTAATGTCACAGCATCTGCTTTCGATCCCAACCACGACCATGGCCCCAGGATGTCAGTGTTTTGTGCAAACGGTCCAATAAGGGAAATTTTCTGACCCCGTTTCAATGGTAAAACGTGATTATTTTTTAGTAGAACACTAGATTTTGCTGCTAGTTTACGAGCTGCTTCACGATGTTCCTCACTCATGACAACTTGCTGTTCAAGCTTTTCATCTGCACCGCGATATGGATTCTCGAATAATCCTAATTTTTGTTTAAGTTCAAGTATACGGAGAACCCCTTCGTTGATAACCGATTCGTCTACCGTTTTTTCTTCCACCAGCGTTTTTAAGTATTTCACATACGTCGAGGTCATCATTTCGATGTCAACCCCTGCAGTGATGGCTTTCCTGGCAGCTTCTTTTTCATCTTCTGCCACTCCGTGAGGAATCATTTCTTTCACTGCTCCCCAATCAGATATGAGAATGCCATTGAATTCCATTTCGTCCCGAAGAATGGAGCGCATCAGCTTTTTATTTCCAGTAGCCGGAATCCCAAATACTGTGTTAAAAGCCGTCATCACCATTTCACAACCTTCGTCAAGAGCTGCTTTGTAAGCTGGTAAGTAAGTCTCACGGAGCTCACGCTCAGACATATCAACCGTATTATAGTCACGGCCTCCTTCAGCAGCTCCGTAAGCCGCAAAGTGCTTGACACAAGCTGCCACACGGGTAAGATCGTTTGATAAATCATTTCCTTGGAACCCTCTTACGAATGCCCTGGCGAATTGGCTGTTCAAATAGGAATCTTCTCCGGTTGATTCCATTACTCTTCCCCACCGAGGGTCGCGAACGAGGTCAACCATGGGGGCAAATGTAACATGAACACCTGACACCGATGCCTCTTTCGCAGCAATTTCCGCACTCTTTTCAGCAAGTTCAAGATCCCAAGAGCAACCGATCCCGAGCGGTACCGGAAAGATTGTTTTGAAACCGTGTACAATATCAGACATGACTAACAATGGTATTCCCAGTCTATTCTCTTCCATATGAGTTCGCTGAATATTCATCACTTCCTGAGCACCTGATGCCCCTAACACAGAACCACTATTTCGCACAACTTCTTCATCGATCCCCATGTCGACCATCGGGCCTGTAATCTCCCCTTGATTGCTTGCCCCTTTAAAAAAAGGAGTAGCAAGTTGAGTAAGCTGTGCAATTTTCTCATCCAGCGTCATTTGATCTAGTAATAGAGTCAGTTTACTGTTATTCATTGTAGAACCTCCAATTCAGGTTTCTCAGTCTATTTTTTATGAAATTGAAACGTTTCGATTAACAATTGATGAAAAGTATAAAGGTAAATAGAAAGACAGTCAACTATATATCTATACCCTTTCATTCTCCATTAAACATTGATATTACAACACTTAACCCTCGAATACTGTAGGGATAATATGGTATGAATCTTAAAATTGTAGTATTTTTCAGAAAAGTATTGAAAGCGGATACACCTTTGATTATAATATAGTCATCGAAACGTTTCAATAACACTTGATAAGATATCTCCTCTTAAGAGAAGAACTCTTATCACCCCTGATTCAATTTTTTAATAGTGTTACAAACTAATAGAAATGGAGATGAAGGCATGAAAAAGAAAACATTCGCTCTTCTTTTGATCTGTATTCTGACGCTTTCAGCTGTACTTGCAGGCTGCGGTGGCGGAGGGGATTCAGAAGATGGCAAGAAAACGATCACTGTATGGGCAATGGGTGAAGAAGGTAAAAAACTGAGTAAACTTGCTGATCAATTCGAAAAAGAGAATAAAGATATTGATGTAAAAGTACAAGCGATTCCTTGGGAAACAGCTCATGACAAGCTGTTGACTGCCGTAGCTTCTAAAAATGGTCCTGATGTTCTTCAATTAGGAACGACTTGGGTACCGGAATTCGCTGATGCAGGAGCATTGCTTGACTTGACTCCTTACCTAGAGGACTATCCGGATTTCAAACCTGAGAATTATTTCGCAGGTTCCGCAGACTCTATGACATATGATGATCAAATCGTCGGAATTCCCTGGTACATTGATACTCGCGTATTATACTATCGTACCGATTTACTAAAAGAAGTCGGGTACGATCAGGCTCCCGCTACCTGGGATGAAATGAAAGATGCTGCGAAGAAGTTAAATGACAGAGGCGATGACGTTTATGGTCTTGATATTGACCGCAACGATCAAATCACACCATTTATTTTCGCTTGGCAAAATGGATACGAATTTGAAGGTAAAGATAAAATGAATTTCGATAGCCCGGAATTTAAAGAGGCGATGGAGTATTACACAAGCTACTTTAAAGAAGGAATCAGTCCTACGACTGAAGGGATGGATATCGTTCAAGCCTTTAAGAACGGTGTGAAACCGATGTTCTTCAGTGGTCCTTGGATGATCAATATCATTAATGATCAAGCTCCTGACCTTAAGGACAAATGGTCAGCGGCCGTTATGCCGAAGAAAGAAAAAAATACATCAAGCATGGGTGGAGCAAACTTCTCTATCTTCCATAATTCAGAGAATGTAGATGAGTCACTTAAGTTCATCTCTTTCGTGAATGAAGTGGATACACAAATGGATTGGCTGGAAATGTCGAATACACTTCCTTCACGAAAAGAAGCATGGGAAGAGCCTAAATTAAAGGACGATCCACTATTATCAGTATTTGGTGAACAGCTGAAATCGACGAAAGCTTCTCCTCAAATCAAAGAGTTCGAGAAAATTGCACAGGAATTCCTTTCAACAATCGAAAAAGTTACCGTTGGTGGAGCTGACTTAGACAAAGAATTAAAAACCTTCAACAAAAAAGCGAAAGAAATCGTGGAAGAATAACGTTTAAACTAAATTAATGAAACAAACGCTTCTCAGTGGAAGTCATAGGATGGAAGGATGGAGTTCCAGGCGAATGCCTGAGCTCCATTTTTAGAATCTGAGGTAGGGGCGTTTTAGTTAGGTGGGATATCATGGGCAATGGATTCAAAAGGATTACGAACAATAAACATCCATATGTGTTTATAGCTCCTGCGGTTATCATATTAGCTGTCTTCAGTATCATTCCGATTATCGTTGCATTCTTTATCAGTTTCACCGATCTCGATTTAAAAGGCCTGGCAGATTGGTCGAATATCAACTTTATCGGGTTAGAAAACTATTCAAAACTGATATCTGATGAATTGTTTCATAAGTCGATTCTTAATACTTTATTTTATGTTGTGATTGGGGTTCCTCTCGTTATCCTATTCTCATTAGGGATTGCGTTATTGCTCAACTATGGGACAAGCTCAATCTTTAAGGTATTTCGAAGCGTTTACTACATGCCCTCCATTACAAATATCATTGCAGTCGCTGTTGTGTGGGGTTTTTTGTATAACACCGAGTACGGCTTATTCAACTACCTCCTGTCACTCCTGGATGTAGAGAAGATTCCTTGGTTAGGAGAGCCAACGATCGCTAAGCTATCGTTGATTGTTTTAGCTGTATGGAAGGGTATCGGAATCAATATGATCATCTTTCTCGCTGCCTTACAGGGGATTCCAAAGTCTTATTATGAAGCAGCTGAAATGGATGGTGCCAACAGATGGCAAGTACTATTTAACGTCACGATTCCTTTACTTAGGTACGCGACTTTCTTCGTGACCGTCACAACCTTGATCGGCTGGCTGCAGTTCTTCGAAGAGCCATTCGTCATGACGAACGGAGGTCCACTGGACGGTACTGTTTCCATGGCCCTGTTTATCTACCAAAAAGGCTTCCAATTCAGTGAATTTGGTTATGCGGCAGCAGGTTCCTTTATCTTATTTATCTTTATCATTCTCATTACACTATTCCAATTCAAGCTTAGAAAATCTGATACAGAATATTAAGTCTGAAAATCTCTTAGTATCGGGGCTGAATCCATGAAAGCTAAAACGATGAAACAAAAAACTGAAAAGACATTTGTCATCCTCTTAATGATTCTTGGCGGGATCATCGTCTCGATCCCCTTCATTTGGATGATATCAAGCTCATTCAAGCCTGAAAGTGAAGTAATGCAAATACCACCGACCATATTTCCTGAGAGTCCAACACTTGAAAATTATTTCAACTTATTTGAAAGCATGAACTTCGGAGTCTATTTACGAAATACGATTATCATTGTCTTATTCTCATTCATGGGATTATTCTTCAATGCCATGGCTGGTTATGGCTTTGCCAAATTTAATTTCAAAGGAAAAGAAAAAATCTTCTACATCGTGCTTGCGACCATGATGATCCCTGCACAAGTCACAATGATTCCCGTTTACCTGATCTTGAACGAAATGGGATTGACTAATACGATGGCAGGAATCATCCTGCCCGGTCTTGCGGCGGCATTTAGCATCTTCCTGTTCAGACAGTTCATGACGACCATCCCAACTGACCTGCTTGAAGCAGCACGCCTAGATGGAGCCGGGGAATTCTATATCTTCTTTAAGTTAATTGTCCCAATCGCCAAGCCAATCTTTGCCGTACAAGGAATCCTTACCTTTATCGGAGCATGGAATAGCTTCTTATGGCCATTAATCATCGCCAACGATGAAAGCCTGTATACACTTTCAGTAGGGCTATCCCTTCTTCAGGGGCAGTATGCAAATAACTTTGGATTACAGATGGCAGGAGCTGCCTTCATGGTCGTTCCAATCATCATCATCTTCTCCTTTTTCCAAAAGTACATTGTCGAAGGCTTTACAATGTCGGGAATCAAATAAGGTTTACACTAAGTGTGATTAACCTCATGTAGAATGTATAATGGACTTAACGAGTAACATGTGAAATACACACATATGTAAAAACTTCAGTCGTCTAGAAATAATAGGATGTGACTAAATGGCAACAATCAAAGATGTGGCAAAGCTGTCCGGAGTCGCCGTTTCAACGGCCTCCTACGCTTTAAATAACAGCACCAAAGTAAGCGAAGAAACAAGAAAGAAAGTATTGGATGCAGCAAAACAATTGAATTATCAAAAAAACGGGCTCGCATCCGATTTGAAACGCACGAGCACAAATACGATCGCTTTGATCCTGAGCGACTTATCAGGTCCTTATTATTCAGAGTTGATCAAGGGTGTCCAGGACGTGACCTCCACTAACGGCTACGACCTCATCGCGTGCAGCTCGATTGGCGGGACACAATCCACCGCTATCAAGTTCTTGAAAGAAAAACGGGTAGACGGCGTCATTATCCTCGCCCACAACATATCCGACGAAACGATCCTTGAATCGGTCCGTGAAGGCTTCCCGATTGTCGTACTCGATCGGGACCTCCAACACGACTACGTCTTACAGGTTGAAGTGGACAATGTGCAAGGAGCTTTCATGGCTACTGAACACCTAATCGAAAACGGACACAAGGATATCGCTTATATCAGTGGTCCCTATAACTCACACGATAATGAACTGCGCTTCCAAGGCTTTAAACAAGCACTGGAAAAACACGATATTCTCTATCGTTCAAAGTGGAAAACCTCCGGTGGTTTCACCCGTGAGGGCGGATACAAAGCAACCAAAATGCTCATTGCCCAGCAGGATATCCCCCAAGCAATCTTTTATGCAAACGATGAAATGGCCATAGGCGGATTACAAGCTCTATCCGAGAAAAATATCAGGGTGCCAGATGATATCTCCATTATCGGATTCGATGATATTCAACTGGCAGAGTACGTCTCTCCTCCCCTCACCACCATGAGGCAGCCAAAATACGAAGCAGGCGCACTAGCCGTACACCTTATCTTTCAGAAGCTCGCGAAAGAAGAAGTCGATCCTTATTATAAATTAACGACTGAGTTGGTTGTGAGGCGGTCGGTTAAAGATCATCGTTAGATCCTGAAGCAAACCGCGGTAAATCCCGGTTTGCTTCTTTTTTTGACTTCCTGATTGGTCATTATCTCAAGGATAGTCGAATTCAGTGGTTAACTTATCTGTTTATGATCTATTGGACCATTGCTAACACGGGATAGGGCGGTTTCGCCGATATATTTGAAATTTCGCCGTTAAAATTTGGATATCGCCGTTATATTGAAAATTCCGCCGATAAAATTGGAATTTCGCCGATAAACGGACAACATACCCAAGCGAACCACAGGAACAGACAACAAGATCCGTCTCTAGCCTATCCTCGAATGCTCTAATGCATTGATTCACACTGAATCCTAAATTTTCACGATATAATCAACAAAAAAAGCAGCGAATCCACATCGATTCGCTACTCTCCTTATCTAGTCAGCCCAAGTTCATTTAAATGCTCCGCTCTATGGTAAACGTTCTCGACAGTCGCTCCGATTTGCTGGAACGTCGCAGCCACCTGTTCTATGGCTGAAGCAATTTCAGAAATATTTTGATCATTGGTCAAATGCTTATTCTTCAGTGTGGACATGGATCCAGTCAACCTCTTACTATCTGTGGATAAAGATTCAATTGAGGAAATAATGTCATAAAGTTTCGTTTTCATTCCTTCTTGTAAGGTGACCAATTCGTTGTTTTATCCTTCAGAGGCCAAATGGCGGAAGAAAGCGGTCGAAGATTTCCGTGCTGCTGTAGAAGGCGTGCTCCGAAACTCTGATCCTTATGTTATCTTGTTCTCAGTTATGGGGTAGTTTCGCCGATATATTTAATATTTCGCCGTTAAAATCTGGATTTCGCCGTTATATTGAATATTTCGCCGATAAAATTAGGATTTCGCCGTTAAATGACTCCTTACTTAAAAAGAACACATTACCATCCCTACCAGATCCACCATTCTTCTTATCATTGTTTAAATCCTCACGAAAGAAGTCTCAATGATAAAAAAAGACAGCGAATTGGAATCACTTCGCTGTCTTCACCGGTACTAAATTGTTCATCGTTCGTTTGAACACCGAATCCATTACACGGATGCCGCATACAAAAGAACGTCCTCTTAAACAAAAGGCATTTCCACCCTACTTTCTCGCTTCATGTACTTTAAGCATTTTTCCTTTTACCGTGGTACTCTTCATTGCTTGTAAGACTAATGGTCCTTTACCATTCAGCATCTCCACATACGAAAGGTTCTCCTCGATCGAGATGATGCCGATATCGTCAGCCGTCACTCCATCAATTTTCGCAATCGTACCGACGAAATCTACTGCACGGATTTTCTTTTTCTTCCCGCCATTGAAATAGAGTTTCATGATGTCACGATTCAACTGTTCGCTTTTATCTGATTTGAAATCTGGTTCCTCTTCCAACTTCTGCAGGAAATCAGCTTTTGCATTGGAGACAGCTTCATCTGATGGTGCATCTAGCCTTGGAATTCTAAATCCTATATACTCTTCAATCTCTACACGGAATTTCTCTTCATACGGTGTGCAGAAAGTGATCGCTTTCCCTGCCTGACCTGCACGTCCCGTTCTCCCGGTGCGGTGAACATAGCTTTCTTTCTCCATTGGAATATCATAATTGATGACATGAGTGATGTTCTCAATATCAATTCCACGGGCTGCTACATCAGTTGCCACAAGATATCGGAACTCTGCCCGCTTAAAATCGTCCATCACTTCAAAACGGGCTTCCTGGATCATCCCGCCATGGATCTTATCAACAGGATATCCGGAACGGTCCAGCTCTCCACATAATGTGTCCACATTTTCCTTCGTTCTGCAAAAAATGATGCAGCTATCAGGATTCTCTACAGTGGTTACGTTCTTTAGAAGAGCATGCTTATCTTCTTCTCTCACTTCGATCAAAGAATGATCGATCTTATCTGTCGTGATACCCGTCGCTTTAATTTCAATGTGAACAGGTTTCTTCATATATTTATGACAGAGTGTTTCAACGTCCTCGGGTAAAGTAGCAGAGAATGTTAAGGTCACTCGCTCAATTGGTAACTCCTGTATAATTGCTTCCACCTGATCAATAAAGCCCATGTTCAGCATCTCATCAGCTTCATCAATAATTAAATACTCCACCTTATCGAGCGGAAAGGTTCCCTTTTCGATATGATCAAGTACACGCCCCGGCGTACCCACTACTACATGATTTTTCTGCTTTAGCTCAAGCTTTTGACGATGAAAAGGTGATTTGCCGTAAACAGCCGCCGCTTTGATTCGCTTATATCTTCCGATGTTCGTGATGTCTTCTTTCACCTGCACAGCAAGTTCTCGGGTTGGCGTCAGCACTAGCGCTTGCGGCTTATTCTCTTCCCATGACACCATCTCACAGATCGGAATCCCGAAAGAAGCCGTCTTTCCACTCCCTGTTTGTGATCGTACTACAAGATCTTTTTTCTCGAGGGTAAGCGGCAGCACCTTGGACTGAACCTCAGTCGGAGCCTCATACCCTAAACCAGAAAGAGCTCTTACAATATCTTCGCTTAATTGATAATCCTTAAATGTACCATTCATTTCAATACCTCATTTATTTTGTCGTTTTTTTCTTATTCTCATAGGAAAGTGTGGTTATTATTCTACAGAAAAGCAGCTTTCAAAATTCTTTTCAAATTTCTTTAGGTATTCATCCAATAGTGTGTTATGCTTTACTTAACCATTTTAACTTGTAACATGTTGTCTCCGGGACCGACAAACTTTGTCGGTCCCTTTTTATATTTTAAAGTGGAGGCGACAAGTATAAGGATAAACCTACCCGACAGGTGCTCTTTGCCTTTTTGGTAGGTTTTTCTTATGACCTTGAGCATCTAGCAGAAACTTCCCCTACCTCAAGAATCATTTCCCTCCACCAATAAAAAAAGGACCCTCTGAGAGAGTCCTTTCAAAAAGCTATTACGCTTTGTTTACGTTAGTCGCTTGAAGTCCACGTTGACCTTGCTCAGTGTCAAATGTAACTTTTTGACCTTCGTCTAAAGATTTGAATCCTTCGCCTTGGATAGCTGAGAAATGTACGAATACGTCTTCTCCGCCTTCGATTTCGATGAAACCGAATCCTTTTTCTGCGTTAAACCATTTTACTGTACCTTCTTGCATGTGTGTATCCTCCTGTGTGGATTTGAATCCACGATTTATTACTATAGTTGCTCAATTAGATATTAAAGGTGAAAAGTTGAACACTTATTCTTTCCTTACATACCGAACAAAAATAATTCTTCTTTAGAATAACAGATAAACTGAGAAAAAGCAAATCCATTCCGGTAATCCATCATAATTCAGCAAATTGTCTTCATTTATCTTTAAACTCTCGATTAATAAGAGGATAAAGCCCCTCATATGTCGAAAGTAAGAACGAAAGGGGTTGACCCAATGAATAAAATGGGATTATTGAAAAGTTTGAATCAGGCCAGCCGGGGAAATTTCTTTTCGATTGAAATTCCGATGGCATCGAAAGAAGAAGCTGAAGGTATCAAGTTAGTTGCACATGAATTAGAAAAAGAGGGAAAGATCAAAATCAGGGAATGTACTCAGAAGGAAGATTCCATTTATCTTCAAGGAATCATCAAGTACGCATTAACGTAGGTGAGAGGTGCCAAACTTCCGGCACCTCTTTTTTTGCATCAAAAAAAGGACCCTCAGAGAGAGTCCTTTCCTTAAAAGCTATTACGCTTTGTTTACGTTAGTCGCTTGAAGTCCACGTTGACCTTGCTCAGTGTCAAATGTAACTTTTTGACCTTCGTCTAAAGATTTAAATCCTTCGCCTTGGATAGCTGAGAAATGTACGAATACATCTTCTCCACCTTCGATTTCGATGAAACCGAAACCTTTTTCTGCGTTAAACCATTTTACTGTACCTTCTTGCATGTGTGTATCCTCCTGTGTGGACTTGAATCCACGTTTTATTACTATCGTTGCTCAAGTTAGATATCAAAGGCGAAAAGTTTAAATACTTTCATTCCTTACAGACCGAACAAAAATAATTCTTACTTAGAATAACAGGAAATCGTAAAAAAAGCAAACTTTTTTCTGATTTTATTTTTAAACCCTATTGGAAGAAACTAAAATGGTTCATTTGAATTTTCCTTCTTCCGATCAAAAAGCTTTAATCTCGACTTTTCATGATTAAGTGAACAAGTTTAAACCTCTGTTTCTCTTAATAATTGTTTGCATCAAATGAGACTGTTAAGAACTTTCTTCATAATATGCGTCCTCCTCAATAGAAGGTAGATTTTAATAAATAGAAAGAGATCATTTCCCTTCTCTCATTCGATTCCAATGCTTCATTCGTTTTAAGGACAAAAAAAAGCCCATTCCAGACAAGAAATGGACTAACTGATAACTAATTATCTTCCTGCTTGCTACCATGCTTTACACCTTTACTTGTATAAGGCTTGTAGCTTTTCTTCTTATTGGCTCCGGCCTGCCAGCGATTCCAGCCTTTTTTTCCAGTTCCTTGGCCTGTTCCACTCTTCTTCTTTGGTTTACTCATTTTTCCACTCCATTATATTAAGGTTCGTTCTTTCAAGTTCGTCCTCATATCATAACACTTTTTGGAGGGAGAGAGAACTTCTTGTTTATTCCACTTCCCTGTTCTCTCCAGTATAAATATTAATCGCATCTCTAAGAAATGCTGCTACCCCGTCTTGATCGGCATCATAATAAGCCTTAAATCGCTCATCATCTACATACATTTGGGCAAGGGCGGCATGTGCTTCTTTGCTGTAATGCCCCCAATGGAATGAAATCCATTGCCTATGGAGGTCTGCTGCTTTTTGGGCTGCCATACTTGAAGGATCACCCGTTTGGAATGCTTCCTCTAAGGTTTCTTTGATTTCCTGTTCCAGTTTCGTGACCTGCACCCACTCATCCTTGGACATGTTCATCATGTTAGCCTTGGATTGGTCTGCTGCCGTGTCACCATATTTTTCTCGTACTTCTTTTCCGTACTTTTTCTCATTATCCTCCACCATCTTTTGTTTGAACCCCTCAAATTTTTCTTTATCTGACATGGTGATTCTCCCTTTCTTTACATGTATTGTCTTTTCGACATTCTTAATCAATTGATCGAGTTGATCACGTCGAGCCAGTAATTTCCCCCGATGCTCCTGTAAAGCCTTCGTTGCATCAAAGGAGGGATCATCGAGAATAGCCTTGATCTCATCCAGCCCTACTCCTAATTCTTTGTAAAAGAGGAGCTGCTGCAGGCGGTCGACTTCTTTCTGCCCATAGATCCTATATCCTGAAGAATTGGTTCTAGCCGGCTTTAGAAGCCCGATTTCATCATAATAGCGAAGGGTTCGTGTACTCACTGAAGCGATCTCCCCCAGCTTCTTCACTGTATATTCCATGATTTCACCTCCTGATAATTACTACTTTACAGCTTGACGTTGCGTCAATGTAAAGGCTATTTTTAAACGTAGGTTGTCGTGATTTCCTCTGCAGGTGCTCGCTTTCCGCGGGGCGTGAGTCGGGCACCTGCAGAGGAAATCAACTAAGTAAGTACCCTTAAATTATTTAAAAGTGGAGAAAATACATTTTCCAACGTGTGCAGTGGTCTATTTTAGCCTCACCATCTATAGCACTCACTTATAGACAGAGCCTTGATAGCTCTTATGTTAGAAAACAACAATCTATAGTCTTTGATAGTAACCATAATTGCCCATTTATGTACTCATACATTCCCTTGAAAATAAACAGCCAGTCCGATATTCTTAGAATAGTTATTATCAAATAAAGGTTGTGTTACCGATGCGAATTAATAAATATATAAGCGAAGCTGGAAAAGCATCCAGACGAGGTGCAGATAAATTAATCACTGAAGGCCGGGTCATGATCAACGGGAAGGTTGCCAATATTGGCGATCAGGTGAATCCCGGTGATGATGTGTTGGTAAGCGGAGCCCCTGTGAGAGTTGCCAGAAACAATGTGTATATCGCCTTAAATAAACCGGTTGGAATTACGAGTACAACTGAAAAAGGCGTGAAGGGTAATATCGTGGATCTTGTCAATCATCCGTTGCGAATTTTTAACATCGGACGATTGGACAAGGAGTCAGATGGCTTGATCCTCATGACGAACGATGGGGATATCGTCAATGAAATCCTCCGTGCAGAAAATCAGCATGAGAAGGAGTACATGGTGACTGTAGACCGCCCGATTTCAGACGATTTCTTAAAGCAGATGTCAGAAGGTGTCAAAATCCTTGGTACGAAAACACTTCCTTGTAAAGTGGAACAGGTGTCTAAATATGTTTTCCAAATCACCTTGACTCAAGGGTTGAATCGGCAGATCCGTCGTATGTGCGAAGTGCTTGGATATGAAGTATATCGCCTACAGCGTACACGGATCATGAATATTCAATTAGGGAATCTTCCTGTCGGTCAGTGGCGAGATCTTTCTAAGAAGGAAAAGAACAGATTATTTCAAGATTTGGATTACGAACCGAAGGAATGGTAAATGAAATGCGGGATCCTACAAGTAGGGTCCCGCATTTATGATTGAATATGTACGTCAGCTCTTCCCCGAATGAATCCAAGATAACGCGAGCCTTGGAAGGACAGTTCTCCCTGGTCCCCTTCCGCAAGCATTCCATACTCAGTATCCTTCACCTTAAGCTCCATGCGGTCACCACTTTCCACTTCGAAGGTAACATAATATTCACTGTAAGCTCTCGTTTCTCCTCCGCCTCTGACATTCGTCCTTTTAGCCAGTACCCTTGCAGCCACATTAAGCTTTGGTGATTGATTATTTTGACTCCATTCCGTTACTCCTTTGGCAGCAGAAAACATGATTGCTACTATAACGATCACAAAGATCACACCAATAAAGATTGGTGCGATGTCGAACATCACATTACCGTCTGGATACATATAAACTCCCCTCTCATTGCTCTTTTTCTATAGTTTAACATTTAGATACATATATGTAATACAATTCCTATTTATAACACAAAGAGCCTGATCCCCGAAACGTTAATAACTAACGTTTTGAAGTTCAGACTAAAATCACATGTATCACCCTGTCGGATGCTTCATCTTATCCATAATCATCGTAAAATAGTTCTTCTTCATCGTACCCGGCGCATGAGGGATCTCATAGGAAACCGACTCCTTCTTCTCTATGAGCTTCGGAGAATATACCTGTGCTCCCTCCATGATCCTGCGAATCGAAGACGTTAACTCCTCGCTCGGACTGTCTTTCAATAAGTACCCGTTTGCACCGATTTGTTGAACCTGTTCCAAATATCCCTCTTTAGCGAATGTCGTGAACAATACCAAATGACATCCTATATCTGTTAGAGGTCCGTCCCTCAGTAGATTCTCCATATCGAGGATGAAGAGGTCGGGTTGCCGTTGTTCGATGAGTTCCAGGGCATGCTCTCTGTTCTTAGCCATTCCCACTACTTCCATGTCTTCTTCCAGGTCGAGTAGAGAGCCGATCGTCCCTAACAATAATTCCTGGTCGTCTGCAATTACAATGCGGATCATGTAGGTTCTCTCCTTTTACATCTGTATCAAGTAAAGACTCCCCTTATATGGTTCGTTCATAAGGAGAGTCGGTTTAGATTATAATTCAGGTTTGGCTTCTGTAGAAATACGTGATTTAGATTTAGCTTTAGATTTGACTCCTCTGAAGCTTACAAACGTTTTGTTATCTTCATCCCATAGTTTGAATCGTAGGGATTTCAAGCTGGTTGCAAGAGAAATCGTCGGTACGTTTTGTAATGGCTCCGAATTAATATGAGCTTCTTCCAGCTTATAGTTCGGCACTCTTGGACTCAAATGGTGGATATGGTGATACCCGATGTTCCCTGTCAAAAACTGCATGATTTTTGGAAGCTTATAGAATGAGCTACCCTCAACAGCTGCCAAAACATACTGCCATTCTTTATCTTCTTCGAAATAAGAATCTTCAAACGTATGCTGCACATAGAACAACCAAATCCCGATGGATCCGGAAATCATGAAGATGGATCCCTGCACTAGAAGGAATTCCTGCCATCCAAGGGCAACAGATAGAAGTGCGATAAGCGTCACGATGATCACATTAACTAAATACGTGTTATTACGTTCTTTCTTTCTGGCATTCTTACGATTGAATCGATTTTTAAGAAGGAATACGTAAATCGGTCCTAACACAAACATAACGAGTGGACTGCGGTAAAAGCGATACGCTAAACGAGTTTTGAAAGGTGCTGCTAAATACTCTTCAACTGTCAGAGTCCAAATGTCACCTGTTCCACGCTTATCCAGGTTTCCACTAGTCGCATGATGGACCGCATGTTCATGCCCCCACTGATCGAATGGGAACAGTGTCAGTACACCCATGGCCGTTCCGACTGCCCGATTGGCTTTACGGCTTTTAAAGAAAGAAAAATGGGTGCAATCATGAAAGATAATGAAGATTCTGGTCAAGAATCCTGCTGCTATCACGATTGGAACGAGTGCAAGCCAGTACGATATCGAAAGACTCTGATACGCAAGGAACCACAATAGAAAGAATGGTCCGAGCGTATTTACGATCTGCCATATACTTTCTTTATTTGTTGATTTTTCATAAGGAGCAACTTCTTTTTTCAACGTTTTTATATTTGTCATGTCATTATTCCCTTCATTTAAGGCGTTGAATTCATTATAGGATAAGCGAAATCATCGTGTTAGTAGTAGGTGTCATATGCTGGGCATGACAAATGTCATAAGGGAGAAAATGCCAAGCGCTTTCATCGACTCAAACCCTTGGTAACGCTGACTTTCCCCCACTCTCTAAACGCTTCCAATTGATTATATTATTTTTTGAGAATAGAAAAATATTCTTAAAACGGCAAAAAAAAGATAAGAATATGATTCCCGAGCTCTTTCTTCTTTCTATTCTGGTCACGTCCTTATGTTGTAAACATCAATCATGCTCAGGGCAGTCGAACATACCTCTTTCAGCTATACAGGACCAGCGTATTGATAGGAAGTCTTCTAAACCCAATGAAAAGAATAATTAGAAACGGATTAGTGCCGTACTTTTGGGAATCATCATGCAAGATAACCGTTTTCTAATTGAACGGCTTACATCCCTACATTTCTGAACCTGAAATTAAGTTGACACTTAATTAAGCACATGCTAAATTAATAACATGATTGAAAAAGCATTTTCTTCGTTATCTGTACCAACACGCCGAAAAATATTGGAGCATTTGCGTGATCGGGAGCTTACTTCAAGTGAAATTGCAGGAAATTTCGAATTATCTGCGCCCGCCATATCACAGCACTTGAAAGTTTTGGAGCAATCGGGCCTTGTCGTTGTAAGAAAGGCTGGCACGAAACGCTACTATCGAATCAGAAGGGAAGGTTTTTCTGAATTAAAGACATACATCGACCAATTCTGGGACAACAGCTTACTAAGCTTGAAAGAAGCTGCAGAAGAGGAAGAAAGGAGAAAGCATGACAACTGAAAATCTTAGAAAAGAAATATTTATCGAATCCAGCCCAGAAACTCTATTCTCCTTCTTTATCGACCCTGACAAGATGAATCGTTGGATGGGCAGAAACGTATTACTGGAACCGAAAATCGGCGGTAAATACCGAATTGATATCAACGGGGAGAACGTCGCCATCGGGGAGTACACAGAAATCGTCGAAAACGAAAAGGTCGTCATGACCTGGGGATGGAAGGACTCAGACATTATGCCCCCAGGCTCAACGACTGTGGAATTCCTTCTTATCCCGCAACATGAAGGAACCTTGCTTGTTCTGAATCATTATGATATTCCGGTTGAGAAAGTCCCTTCCAACCACAAAGGCTGGACACATTACATGGAACGAATAAAATGTTTAGGGCAAGGCGAAGACCTGGGAGTAGATCCTTGGTCGGGTGACAACATAAATATATAGGAGGAAATACAAATGACTACTACCATTCATGAAGAAATCAAGTTCAATACAACACCAGAAAAAGTTTATCAAGCTTTAACCGATTCAAAGCAATTCAGTAAGATGACAGGAGATGCACCTGCTGATATTCAAGCTGAAGCAGGGGGTTCCTTCTCTTGTTTCGGGGGAATGATTGAAGGAAGAATGATCGAACTCCTTGAGAACGAGCGTATCGTTCAGGCATGGCGAGCTGGAAACTGGGAGTCAGGTATGTATTCCATTGCAAAATTCGAATTGAAACAGGAAGGAAATGAAACCCTTCTTATTTTTGACCACACTGGATTTCCTGAAGGACAAGGGGACCATTTACGAACAGGATGGCAGGAGAATTACTGGAAGCCACTAAAGAAATTCTTAGGCGCATAGCTTTTAGTTTCTGAATGACTTATTTTCAAATCACACAAAAAAAGCCCAGAGCACGTTCATTCGACTCTGGGCTTTTTTCGCACGCTTGGTTGGACGACCTATACAAATAACAACATCTATTCCTTGGGCAAATCTTCATTCAAAACAGAGATTTGCGGGATTGTTACTGGAAGTCCCTGGTTGATCTATGCTACGGGAGGGGAAAGGTTCGTTTATTTGCCATTCTGCCATTTTGGGGATTTATCTGCCTTATTTCAATTTTTCTTCCATTACACACTTTTCAACACCCTTCCTCTCACAAAAAAAGAGCGTGGGAACCGCTCCCACACTCCTTACTTACATACCAGTACTTGCCGGACAAATCTACCCTTGCTCACTTCACAACGATCGATAATATCGAAGCCCGCTTTCCCCACATTCGCATCGACATCTTCCAGGGTTACAATCACGACCTTATCAGCAAATCGTCTTGCACTGCGAAGCATTTCCAATTGTTCGTCATCTGTTATGACGGAACAGAGATTATATGGAAGATCAATGACAGCAACGTCATAGCTGTTTGTCACGTCATTAATGTCCATCAGCGACACTTCCCCTTCTAACCCGAAATGTGCGATATTCTCTTTCACCCCGTCCAGGATCAATGGGTTACGGTCACTGCCGACGATATCAATACCCATAGATAATGCCTCCACAAGGACCGTACCGATTCCGCAACAAGGATCAATCATTTTGATTCCTTCCGTTTCCGGTGCCGCTATATTGACAACGGCTCTTGCAACCCGGGTACCTAGGGCAGTGGAGTAACTGTGGGGCTTCTTCACATGGTGCAACCATACCGCTTCATTTTTCACATAATACCCAAACACCCAACGGTCATTCGTCTTCGCTACACCAAACCAGATGTGAGGGTCGACTAACTCTGCCTCCCCTTTCAGGTGCAGACCCACTTCCTTCTCGATTCGGCGGAGTTTTTTGAAGCCTACTCTATCAACATCTGGATTCTGTACAAATACGACCTTGAATCCATCCACTGCTTCAAGTTGATGTATTTCATTCAACAATTCTTCAAAGTCATGCCCTTCGCAGACAATCTCCAGCCTCTCCCGGATGAATGGACTTCTGCTCGGATCGACTTCTACCTGACTCAGGATAATACTAGATTCAGAATCGTCCCCGAATAGCGATCGTTTTTCCAAGGCACATAAGAACTCTTCGTTCGGTTCCCATGAATACGTATATAAAAAGTTTTTCATCTCTATTATGATCATCTCCGTGTGAGGTTAAAATGTTAATTGCATTTGACCATTGTATCATATAGAGAGGGTTAATATTAGCAAGGGGACCGATTCATGAACCAGTCCCCTCTCTTCCTCTTACCCAACCAATAAATGCTCCTGTGATGAAAATCAATTCACCCATTCTGATATCCTACTACAGAAGTGTTATAGGAGGTTCTTCTCTATAACAGAATGTATAAAACTTGTCATAAAAAAGACTGACCCCCATCAAACCGGGAGTCAGTCTCAACAACATGTATTATTCCATTTCGGAAATATACTCTTTCACCACTTCATACACATACCCTTGATTCGCAGCTGCCGTATCTGGATTGTATGCTCCGTCATTCGTCTTGTTGTTTGACAATACGCGAATCCCAAGGAATGGAACATCATATGCACCAGCGATTTGTGCAGCTGCCGCACCTTCCATCTCTTCTACAGATGTGCCGTAATTCTCATGGAACCACTGAATACGATCGACTTCGTTGTTCCAAACGTCTGCAGACCCGATTGTTCCTTGGACAACTTCCCCTTTTTTATATGTATCCTTAACGGCATTTGCCGCGGCAAGTAGACCTTCGTCCCCATCGTAATAACGAATTTTCTCAGCATCCGGATCTTCTCCGGCACTTCCTTCTGAAGCCATCAAATCCATTGGCTTCCAGGCAGTTGGATCGATTCCTTCCTCATCAGTCATGTTTCCTGTTTTCAAAGAGCCAAGATTGACGGTTCTTTCACCGATTACGATATCAAAAACATTTAACGCCGGGTCATGTCCGCCGGATGTCCCTTGATTGATGATTGCAATCGGATCGAATTTTTCAATGGCAATAGCCGTAGCCGCTGCCGTATTTTCCATTCCCTTACCCGTTTTAGCGACAATCACGGGGTAATCATCAAGTGTCCCTTTATAGAAGATAAATGAGCCGGATTTTTCTTCCTTCACATTTTTAAGTTTCCCTGCGAATTTTTCAGCTTCAATAGGCATCGGTCCCTGAATGATAATGGGTTGCTGAGCCTCTTCTTCTTTCGCTTCCGTTTGTTTCGTTGAACTGCAGCCAGTAAATACGGATAAAGCCAATACCGATACCGCTGTGAATGATGCGATTTTCTTTTTCATATGAACCTCTCCCTTTTCTTGATGAATGAATTCCGGTTGTTTGGTCAAACGAAAAAGGTCTAGAATAGTAGAAGGATTTCTACGTTCCAGACCTTAGAAGTTAAAGTATTGGTAATAGGGCAAAGAAACGACAAAGATGCCGAAAAACCGAACACTTCAACTCGTAGTCTGGTTCTTATAATGGGAACCAGGTAGAAACGCTCAGACCATATTACCGAGAATATACGAGTAATGATATGTATTTGTGGTACGCTGTTACTATAACAAACCCAGCTTGGAATATCAACAAATATACGAATTTTATTAGAATCAAATTATTTAATGTTCGTGTTTTGCTGAAGTTCCTCTCGTTTTCTTTTGAGCTATAAAATTGAAATATGATGCTAGAATCATATAATGAAATAAAAACCATGAGGTGAAAAATATGAAAATCGGACTTATCGGATTAGGTGACATTGCGAAGAAAGCCTACCTGCCTGTTCTTTCTAAAAAAGAAGGCATCGAGCTTTCGCTTTGTACGAGAAATGCAGAGACGCTGCAGAAACTAGTAACCAAGTATCGAATAAAAGAAAGCGTTCAAACCGTCGACGAACTGATTGCCACAAACATTGACGCGGCTTTCGTGAGTACAGCTACCGAGGCCCATTTTGAGATATCGGAAAAACTCCTCAAAAATGGCATCCATGTATACATAGATAAGCCGATTTCTTTGAATTTCGAGCAAACAGAACGCATCGTTCAGCTCGCCAAAGATAGCGGAAAGATCGCCATGGTGGGATTCAACCGTCGCTTCATCCCAAAGGTCAGGGAATTGAGAGAACACGGGAAACCAAGCTTCCTTTTGATTCAAAAAAATCGATTCCGAGCACCTGACAATCCGCGACGATTCATCGTAGAGGATTTCATCCATGTGGTTGATACCCTTCGCTTCCTGATGAATACAGAGATAAAAGATGTACAAGTTCAATCACTTAAAAAAGGAGATCTCCTTCATCATCTCGTCGTTCAGCTCATTGGGGAAGATTGTACAGCCGTGGGTATCATGAACAGGGACGGTGGTGTAACGGAAGAAACGATTGAATACTCCGCTGGTGATCATAAATATGTGATAAAGAGTCTGGTTGAAACAACTCATCATCACAACAAGGAGACCAGCATATCCACATTTGGTGACTGGGAGCCGACTTTGTATAAAAGGGGATTCTATGACCTCGTCGATCACTTCATCGACTGCATAGACACAGGAAAAACACCTGATCCTTCCATCGATGACTCACTGATGACCCATGAGATTTGCGAAAGAATCGTTGGGATGATCGAATAAATGGAATGCAGGTAGAGAGGAAATGGTTCCTTTCTACCTGCATTTTTTAATTTCTAATTTCCGCCCGCATTCACCATTGTCGACTATATTCCTATAACTTTCTACACACTTGGTCACTATCCTATTAAATCAAATCAAGTATCTCTCCGCGGCAGCTTCATTATAATTCTTACCCCATTCCTCACTTAATAATTAGTCAAATAGACTCACAATTAATAGTTGTAGTGTCATCTTTATTTTTCAGATAATTGTTACTATTGTGTGATATACGTATAGAATTTCCTCTTGTATACTTTTAATCGAAACGTTTCACCAAATCGAAAGGGCGTGAAGAATGTGAAAAAATTAATGTCATTGCTTTTAATTTTATTATTAGTCATTAGTGCTACCCTTCCTGCATCGGCTTCTGCTGAGGGCAAGGACAGAGGAAAAGAGATTGCTTTATCGAAACAATTAAAAGCGATTTCAAAGAAAACCTACCGCTACTTTGAAGATTTCACAGATCCTACCACAGGTCTTACTTATGATGCCGTTCGAATGGACAACGGGGAAATCAGCACCCAAAAATTCACATCACCAACGAATATTTCTATGTATATGATGAGTACTATTTCAGCTGAGGAAGTTGGCTTGATCTCACGAGAAGAAGCCGTGACTGAAATTGAAAAGTCACTGAAATCATTAGATAGCATGGAAAAATGGAACGGACTATTCTATAACTGGTACTACACAGAGGATGCATCTCTGATGAAGGATTGGGGGCAATTCATTTCTACTGTGGACAATGGATGGCTGTCTGCCGGTCTGATTGTAGTGGGACAAGCCTACCCGGAACTGTATGATCAAACTCATTCACTAGTAGAAGATATGGACTACTCCACTCTTTACACGCCTGAAGTCGGACAAATGAGAGGCGGGTATGATGTGGCAACCGAGAGCTACACAGCTCATCACTATGGTGCCTTTTATACAGAGCCACGGGTAGCAAGTTACATAGCGATTGGGAAAGAAGATGTACCGGAAGAACATTGGTGGAGAATGTTCCGCACCATGCCAGAAAGCTGGGATTGGCAGGCTCAAATTCCAGAGGGATATACAGAAACATATGACGGGGTGGATGTTTTTGAAGGCCATTATAGCTACAAGGGTACTAAATATGTACCAAGCTGGGGAGGAAGCATGTTTGAAGCGCTGATGCCACAGCTTGTACTGAAGGAAAAAGAACTTGGAAAAAATGCACTTGGCTTGAACAACAAGCGTCATGTGGATATCCAGATTCAATATGCCAAAGATCAAGGCTATGCCGCTTGGGGCATGTCACCGGCTGCTACACCGGATAATTACTCTGAATTCGCAGCAACACCTTTAGGTATGGATGGCTATAAATCAGATGGTACCGTTACTCCACACGCCACTTTCCTGGCACTAGAGTACGCCCCGATGGAAGCGTTCAAAAACATCCGTGCATTGAAACGTTTCGATATGTACGGTAAATATGGTTTCAAGGATTCTGTCAATGTCGAAACAGGTGAGGTTACACAAGCCTACCTTGCTTTAGATCAAGGTATGACAATGGTTTCAATCGTCAACTATTTAAAGGATGGGGTCATCAGGGATTACTTCCATCAAGATCAAATCGGGAAATCTCATGAGGATCTGTTGAGTAAGGAGACATTTTCGATTGAATAATGGCTGAAACAATTTTTTATAAAATGGAAAGTCCAAGTAATAATGCTTGGGCTTTTTATCTTTCACCTAAACATAAACGGTTTAAAAGATTAAATCAAAGCGGGACGGGGAACATCTATATTAAAAAGGAGTATAGTATCATGCCAGAAGGTCCTGAAATCAGACGAGCCGCAGATGCAGTTGAGCGAGCTCTAAAAAATGAATCCGTGGAGGATATATATTTTGCCTTCCCTCAGGCCGGTAGACTGCACGGAGCAGCAATGGAAGAAGGCAGCTATTGGCATCATCGATTTAGTGAAGCAATCGTATGAGACTGGCGGTATCACCAATGATCTCTCTCTTGTACAGAAACTGCATGGCCAAGGAGTGAAGCGCTCCCGATATCGTCACTGGGTTTTCAACCGGGAAGGAGAGTCTTGCTTCATCTGCGGAAGTGAAATCGAGAAGACCGTTGCAGCTTCAAGGAGATTGTACTACTGTCCGGTTTGTCAGGGGCTTGATGGCTAACGCAGAAAAGGTGTCGCTACCTTCCTAAGGTAACGACACCTTTTTAGTATAAAATAACGTTTTTCACCAACCTACGAGTCACCTATTCCGTACTCCGGTTAATCGCCTCTGTCATAGAAATCCCCTTTAGTTTCCGATGATTCAGCCACAAGGATATATAATACGATACGATGATCATGACAAAACTGATGAGGACACTCAGCCAATCCAACTTTACAGGAATCGTCACATTCATCTCTGCAGTGATCGAATTCATAAAGGCCGAAATCGATAGGAGTGTCACAGGAATGCCTATCAGATATCCTAAGATGATAAACCAAATATTATACCCGATCATCATCCTCATGATTGAATGCTCACGATAGCCGATAACCTTCATGAGGGAGATTGTAAATGAATTCTCTTCAATCAATAAGGAGATTAAGATGTAGATGATGATGACAGCAATGATGGCGGCAACGAATGCTATCCCTGCTACCCCATAGTTCAACGGTTTAATCATATCCTTAAATCCTGAAATCGTATCTGAAGATTTTGTTGTAGACACGATCTTTTCTTTCGCCACAGAGAGTTCTTGGTTCGAATAAATTTCTGTGTAGCTCCCTGAAGGATAATCATTTAATTGGTTGAATTCCTCCAGTGGCATATAGATCATATTTCCAAGATATGATTCTGCGATGTGATCAACGGTGATAGTAAAGGATTTGTTTGTCAATTCATTTGTCACTTGAATAGAATCTCCTACATGAATACCCAGCTTATCTGAAAGGGATTGATTCATGATGACTGAATTGAACCTTAGTTTATCCCCGTTGGAATCCTCCAAACGAATGGCTGTATTATCCGGCTTCAGGCCGGTGATCGTTATGCTCTCCTCCATTGTCGTAAAAGGGGCCACAGCTCCGATTTGTCCTGATTCAGGCGGGGCCGTCTGTGGAGCATAGAATAGATAGCTATACTCATAGTTATACACCTGTTGAAAATTATCGGTCACCAGGTATTCCATTGAGTTCTTCGTGACGAAGCCGAACAACAATAATAATGTAGCAAATAGTACACCGATGATTAAAAAAACTGCCCGTGGAAGGTTTCTCATGATTTCCCGGATCACGAACTTCCGGCGGAAAGGAAGCTTTTTCAGCTTAAAGAGCCGCTCCAGTCTACTTACTTTCACCTTCCTCTCCCCGCCTTTTATTAAACTGACAGGTGGAATTTTCAAGACACGCTGAACCAGGTAATAGGTTAACGGGATGAAAAGAATCAGTGGTAATAATAAGCTCGTAAGTAAATATACCTCGTGTGGTTTCACTTCTAATACAGGAAGATTATAGTAAGCAGCAAACGTTGATAGCAATGGATGCAAGAACACCCAGCCAAGGATCGTACCTACTACGCTTCCTGAGACGGCAAGGAGTCCTGCATAGGAAAGATAATGACGGACAATCTCGCTCTTTTTGTAGCCAAGGGCATACAATGTTCCGATTTGAACATATTCTTTTTTCATTAGACGCCACAATAATATGAGAATGATTACCATACTAATAAACAGAATACCAATCGGAAGAAATTGTCCCATCTTTTTGACACCGGCAATATCTCCTTTGATAAAGGAAATTCGATTATTATCCTTTTTATCTGTCCATTTTATGATGTTATTCGATTTATTCAGTTGCTTCTTCACTTCTTCGAGAGAAGCTCCTGAAAGGCGAACGCTATAGTATACCTGATGCTCTTCCCACTTCTCCAAAACAGATTGTTTCACGACAGCTACCCCGAATGCATCAGGGTTTTTCAGAAAGCCCGATTCCTCTTTTAGTGGATAGATGTAATCAGGGATCGCCATATACCCGGAAATATGAAACGTTTTCCCACGGAGCTTGACGTCGTCTCCAATCGAAAGTTCATGTGCTTTGGCAAACCCTTTATCTACTAAGATATCACTATTTGCCGACAGGTTTTCCCCTTCAACAACAGAAAGGAGATTGACATCATTCGTCGCATCCAACAATCGGAGAGTCGCATCTTTGTTGTATGAAACATCCGCTACATACCTCTGTTCAATCTCTGCCCCATACTGATTTTCAATTCCCTTGATATCGTTCAAAGGCTTTTGTGTAATGAATTGAGCATCTTCCACCTTATTCTCCTTAAAGAACACCTGTAAATTATCAATGAGATTCGCTCCTGTTGCGGTAAACGAGTAAAACACAATCGAGCTGATGACTATCAGAAACCAAGCAGAGAAAAACTGTGCTTTCTTTTCCATAATAGTCCGAAAGAGCTTCTTCCTAAGAGGCATTACCACTCAACCCCTTCAGCAGAGGTTTGATGTTCATTGATAAAGTCTGATTCAATCTTCCCGTCCTTAAGTGTGATCACCCTGTTTGCCATGCTTCTAATCGCTTGATTATGCGTAATGATGAGGACTGTTGTGTTAAATTCTTTGTTTACTTTCTCGACCAGCTGTAGAATTCCCTTCGAAGTGACTGAATCCAATGCTCCCGTAGGCTCATCACATAATAATAGTTTCGGAGCCTTTACGACGGCACGTGCAATCGATACACGCTGCTGTTGCCCGCCGCTTAATTCACGTGGAAAGCGATCCTCCATCCCTGACAATCCCACAGCATCAATCACTTCAGAAATAGACAATGCCTTCGGACTGATATTCGCCGTCAGCTCAATATTTTCATAGACCGTTAAATTCGGAATCAAATTATACATTTGAAAGACAAACCCAACGTCGTCACGTCTATAGCCCACAAGGTTCCGATCATTCAATTGAGTGATATCCTTCTCATTGACCTTAATACTGCCAGAATCAACTGAATCAATCCCTCCAATGGCATTTAACAAGGTGGACTTTCCCGAACCGGATGGACCGAGAATAACGACAATTTCCCCCTTCTCCACTTGTACTTGTATATCCGTCAGAGCTTGAAAGGTGGTTTGACCGCTCTGGTAGGTTTTATGAACTCCATTGATACTCAAGATACTCATGTTCATTCCTTCTTTCCCGGTTTCATTTTCCCTGCGAATATAAAGCGGATATGCCTCGATAGCTGTTCCTTATATTCCTCGTGACTCATGGCTTCGTTATACATGTAGAACATGGTATCCGACATGGCTGCGCTATAAATTGCATACGCCGCTTCCTGGGGATCGACCTTGACGAGAAAACAATCTGAATGGCTTTCAATCATAAACATGACCCACTTCATCATCTCTTCATCGATTCCAAACAACCCTTGCCGCAAGCGGATACTTTCCTCCACTTCCTCCGTCATCACGTGAAAAAGTTCACGCCAAAACGATTTCGGATAATGCTGAAAAAACTCTGCAAAACCGTGCATGGCTCCAATCACACTCTGTACTAAATCACCTTCATCATTGTATGGGTCACCTAGTGAGCCCTTCATCTCCTCTGCTTCTTCGGTGAAAATTCGGAGAAGCAATGCCCCCTTAGAAGGAAAATAATTATAAATGGTTCCTGTTCCAACCCCGGCATCCTTTGCAATTTCAGCCATTTGTGCCTGTTGGTAGCCATTCAAAGAAAAGATATGTTTCGCCGCTTCCATAATATTCTGTTGTGTTTGCCGTTTTTTATCTTCACGTAATCCTGCCATATTGGTGTTCCTCCTAAAAAATGAACGAGTTCATTTATGAACCTATTCATATTTTAATTGGTATTTTTTAGAATGTCAAATAGGGTCTGTCCCTCAGCACATATATGTGTTGGGGTCAGACCCTATCTTCCTTATTTACAAGTGACAGCTCTCTTCAATTCCCTCGCCGCTCTTCTACTATCTTCAGCACCAGCTATGGCGGAGATTAAGGAGATTCCATTCGCACCTGCCTCAATGACTTCCATTGCATTCGATGAACCAATGCCTCCAATTCCCACAATTGGTATCAGGATATTGTTGTTTCGAAAGCTTTTGATGATTTCTAATCCATGAATCTTTGCTGTATCGTCTTTAGATATGGTGGGATAGATGGGACCAAGTCCTAAGTAATCGGCTCCGTCGACGACTGCTTGCTGCGCTTCAGCCAGTGTATGAGTTGAAACGCCAAGCCATTTATCTCCAATCTTCGCTTTCACCTCACTCGCCCTTTCATCTTCCTGACCAACATGAATGCCATCAGCATCGATGGCTAAAGCTAATTCCACATCGTCATTTACGATAAAAGGGATCTCAGCGTCTTTACAAACTTTCTGCAGTTTTTCAGCGAGTTTCATCTTTTCGGGTCCTTCTAAGGAACCCACTCCTTTTTCCCGGAATTGAAAGAGGGTAATCCCTCCTTCAATTGCCTGCTCTAACACATAAACAGGATCTTTCAGGCAGTTCGTGCTTCCCATGATAAAATAAAGAGTAAGAAAATCTTCTACTTGCTGGCGATTATCATTCATTTACTTTCACCCATAGTCTTCTTATTGTAAGCCCAATGATTTGTCGGACCGTGACCATTTCCAATTCCAAGCGGATTTTCAATGGCAGCCCTGATAAACGCTTTCCCTGACATGACTGCTTCCTTTGTGTCTACTCCATTGGCCAACTGAGCGGCGACTGCAGCCGAAAAGGTACAGCCTGTCCCGTGGGTGTGACGTGTATCGATTCTTGGCGAAATCATCTCCTCAAATGATTCTCCGTCATAAAATAGGTCGATCACTTGATCGTCATTGGCGTGTCCACCTTTGATAACCACTGATTTTGCACCCATTTCGATGAGAATCTTTGCTGCGTCTTTACGATCGTCAAGCGTATTAATCTTTATCCCGGTGATGACTTCCGCTTCTGGTAGATTCGGTGTAATGACAGCAGCAAGTGGTATTAATTGTTCTTTTAAGGCAATCACTGCTTCATCTTGTAAAAGCTTGGCTCCTCCTTTTGCAATCATGACAGGATCCACCACAAGATTCTTCCACCCATAATGATGGATTCTCTCACTGACTGCTATAATAACTTCACCAGAGTGCAGCATACCTGTTTTTAATGCATGGGGTTCCAGGTCTTGACCTATTGCATCCATTTGCTTCACAATTCCTTCTATTGAAACAGGATACACACCATGAACACCTAATGTATTTTGTGCCGTTACTGCAGTAACAACCGACATTCCATACGAACCAAGCTCTTGGAATGTTTTTAAATCTGCCTGAATGCCGGCTCCTCCGCCACTATCTGAACCTGCTATCGTCAATGCCTTATGTACCGTCATGTTTCAATCACCCTTACCCTTTATATTCTCTCTATTTTTGCAAGTGCATCATCTTCTTTACAAATCGTGGAGAGCTGATCGATGAATTCAATTTGAAAACTTCCCGGACCCTTTTCAGATGTGACACTAGCTGCTTTTTCTGCTGCTATACCATAAACAGCAACTGCTGTTACACAAGCTTTCAATGGATCTTCCTCAATGGCTGCAAACGCACCGATGACCGAAGATAATAAACAGCCCGTACCGGTTACCTTCGTTAAGATCGGATGACCATTCGCTACTTTATAGGTTACTTGCCGCTTCGAGATGACATCGGTTTTCCCGGTTATGACAACTGTACAATCAAATTGTCCCGCCACGTTTTGTGCTAACTCCACCGTGTCTCTCCCCCCTGAACCACCATCAACCCCTTTGATAGCCCATTGCTCTCCTGCAACGTTAGCCACTTCCGCTGCATTTCCTCTTAAGATCGAGATGTTTACTTCACTGAGGATTTTCCTTGCCATGTCGGTACGAAAAACGGTTGCCCCTGCCCCAACCGGGTCCAATACTACAGGTATCCCCTTCTCATTGGCGGCTTTTCCAGCGATGATCATGCTTTCGATGATTTCTGTGGATAAGGTTCCAATATTAAGTACCAAGGCCCCGGCCAACTTCGCCATATCCCCCACTTCTTCCTTCGCATAAGCCATCACTGGAGATGCACCTATGGCCAATAAACCATTGGCCGTAAAATTCGTGACCACAACGTTCGTAATATTATGTACTAATGGATTTTTTTCTCGTACTACCTGAACCAATTCAAACATTATCCTATTTCCTCCCTTTTTATCGTTAAAGAAAGACGGGAATTCTCCCAGATATGCTATTACTATAGCATATCTGGGAGCTGGGGACAGGTTCCGCGTCCCGGGGTAACAAATCTGTTTTTTTTCATAAAAATGCCTTCTGAAAATGTCTTATAGGTTCAGGGTTTGTCCACTTCTTAAAGGAAGATTAATCATCGATATCCCATGGCGCTAATACATGGATCAAGGTGCCTATCCCTAAATAAAAGCCCATTCCACCAGCTCTTACACTGATAAAATGGACTTAGGCCCTTTACATTCCATATTCCTTTCGATACTCATCATGCTTCGGATGAAACAAATCCTCATCTGATGGTCTTACATCCGAGAAATGGTCTACATTATAATGACCTCTCAGCGCAACATTATGATGGGCGATAATTTGTTCCGCCTTTAATGCCGTCGAATCTTTTGTCGAATGACCGTCCGCAACGAGGGTGACGTCGAACCCGCTTACTGTTGCATAGCGGACAGCTGTATCAATGCAATACTCAGTCTGACATCCTGCGATCACGATATGCTCCACTTTATTTTCTTTCAAGTAAGAAAGTAACGGCGTCCCGTAAAACGAATTGGTCGCCAGCTTATCAAATACGACGGCTTGATCTGGAACTTTCAAATCCCTGTGAACCTGAAATCCATCACCGGTTCCACCTGCCACATCCTTATCCCTTATGAAAACAATGTGTGCATCTGCTTCCTTAGCCTTGTCACTGACCTTGTTAATGGTCTCGATCAGGTTTTCTTTTTGAAAGACGGCTTGTTCCTTTTCATTTCCCTCTACTAATTCCTGCTGAACATCAATGACGAGCAATGCTTGGTTCACGTTGAAAACCCCTTTACGATTTTAGTCTCCTGCTAATTGGGTGTCGTACGATTCGATTGTTCACCATAATAAACCGCCCCCTTTACAATCTATATATGTATAGTTCGCCCGAACATCGGTATTTCCTTTAATCCTATTCAACACAATTAAAAAAAGCTCAGAGTCGTAATACTCTGAGCTTTTCCAAAACCTGTGATGTGCTAAAAACCTTTTTCTTAGGGTAGGAGGAGAACCTTACCCAGTTTTCCTGACTTTTTAAAATGCGTTTGTGCTTCCCCCGCCTTTTTAAGTGGATAGCTGCAATCTATTACCGGTTTGATTTTCCCGGCAGAGATCGCGCCAAGCATACGTTTGAACTCTGTTCTAGTACCTAAGACGGAGCCATAAAACGTAATATGCTTTAAATAGAGGGTTCTAAAATCGAGTTCGGTTTTCTGTCCACCAGCAGATCCGGATATGCAGAACTTGCCACCTTTTTTCAATACTTGAAGGGATGCTGAAAAAAGCGCATCCCCCACGACATCTAACACCGAGTCGACAGGACCACCATTCACTTTTAAAATGTCTTCTACCAGAGTATCCGACTTATAGGATAATACGTGGGTAGCGCCTAATGTTTTCAATTTATCTTCTAAGTGCATATCGCCTACAAGAGCAATCACCGTTGACCCAAATACATTGGAAGCAATTTGAACATTCAATGACCCCACACCACCATTGGCACCGGTCACGACAATCGTTTCGTCAGGCTTAGCCCCGATTTGTTCAACCATATGCCATGCCGTCAAACCACTTACTGAAAACACAGCACTCTCTTCATATGTGGAAAGAGGCATATCATAACAGAGTTCAGACGGCCAAACGACGTATTCGGCATACCCGCCATCATATTCAGATCCAATAAAGGACATGTCCTCAGAGATATGTTCACAACCTGCCTTGCCAGTTGACGTAAAAGGAAAGAGAACAACATCCTTCCCTATCCTCGTGTTAGAAACATCACACCCGACTTCAACGATTTCCCCCGTAATATCCGAACCGGGAATTCTAGGAAAATGAACACCTTCAGGGCGCCATCCTGACTTCTCCCCTTTCCCATAAGCCCCTTCTCTCATCCATATTTCAGTATTATTGATGGCACAAGCCTTTACTTTAACAAGGACTTCATCACGATCGGGCGTGGGGATTGGAATTTCTACTAATTCCAGCTTATCGATATCTCCATATCCAGTAACTTGAACAGCCTTCATTCGTTCCTCACCTTTCCACTATCTGATTCATTTAATCGGTAGTCTACCCAAGGATTCACCACGCATCCATATCTATAGCAAAAATCATCACGTACCACAAAACGTCCGATATGGCCGGTCAGATGGCTCTGGCAGCTTACAGTACTCTTCATGTTCCCCTAAATAGGCATATGGATCCTTCGTCACATCGACAAGTCGCTCCATCACACTGAAATCATTCTCTTCAACCGCAGCCGTCAGCGCTTCTTCCACTCTGTGGTTCCGGGGAATGACAGACGGATTGCTGCTCTTCATCAGTTGTTGTGAGGCTTCCTGAGTTTCATCCTGCCTGCTCTTTCTTTCATTCCAACGTTCTTTCCACACAGCAAATTCAGGCGTTTTGAAAAGAGGAGAATCTTCATTGCCGATGGTCATGCTCCGGAATGTATTTGTATAGTCTGCCTGATTGATTTTCATCAAGTCGAGCAATTCTTCAGCAAGAGATCGGTCTCCCTCCTCTTGATTGAATAATCCAAGCTTTCTTCTCATACCGTCCAGCCAATGAGATTCATATAACTTCGGAAATTCCATAACCGTATCTTGCGCAAGCTTCAGAGATTCTTCCTGTTCATCGTGAAGGATCGGAAGAAGGCTTTCGGCAAATCGGGCAAGGTTCCAGCCTGCAATCTGAGGCTGATTGCCGTATGCATATCTTCCCTCCCTATCAATGGAACTGAAGACCGTTTGCGGGTCATATGAGTCCATGAAGGCACAAGGACCATAGTCGATCGTTTCCCCTCCGATTGTCATATTATCCGTGTTCATGACCCCATGGATGAAACCTACCATTTGCCACTTGGCGATGAGAGCGGCCTGACGTTTAATAACTTGTTGAAGAAGATAAAGATAGCGGTTCGGTGCACCTATACCCTCAGGATAGTGACGCTCCAAAGCATAGTCAAGAAGAGCACGAAGGTCCTCTACGCTCCCGAATCGGGAGGCAAATTGAAACGTACCGACACGAATGTGACTAGCTGCCACCCGTGTCAGGATCGCCCCCTCCAGTTCCGTTTCCCGGAAGATTGTCTCACCTGTCGTCACCACTGCTAGACTCCGTGTCGTCGGGATTCCAAGTCCGTGCATCCCTTCACTGATGATATGTTCTCTGAGCATCGGCCCAAGACCTGCGCGGCCGTCCCCACCCCGGGAGTATGGGGTGCTACCTCCGCCCTTTAATTGAATATCGAATCGTTCTCCACTTGGTGTGATTTGTTCCCCGACCAGAATCGCACGTCCGTCCCCCAGCATATTAAAATGGCCGAACTGGTGCCCTGCGTAGGCTTCGGCAATGGGTTCAGCACCTTTAGGGATGTCATTACCCGATAGGACCCCTGCTCCCAGTTTCTCAACATTCAGACCAAGCGACTCAGCCACCTCTTCATTCAAAACAACCAGCTTAGGTGAACGCACTGGAGTCGGATCCTGTCTAGTGAAAAAAGAATCTGGAAGTTTGGTATAGCTGTTTTCGAAATTCCAACCTGTTTTATTTTCCATTATCTTCATCTCCTTCTTTTCTTTAAATAAAAACAAAAAACCATAGACTGCCTATGATTTTTTGTAAAGTTCTTCTTAATGTTACTTTCATTATAACGCTCTTCTACTCTATTGTCCTTTATGGCCACTGCGGAAAACTCCCCAATAAGAGAGATAAATCACAAGGATCAATGCTACTGAAATGTACAACCCGACACGCTGATTGGGATGAATCATAGCACCTGAAATTGCCAGGAGGATCAGACCGATTCCAATGTATGATGTGTAGGGATAACCAAACATTTTGAACTTTCCATTCAAATCATCGTAGGAAGGATGCAGCTTAATGTGGGAGACAAGGATGATCACCCAGTTCAGAATCAGCATGACACCTGCTGCAGTAGTGATGTATTCATACACGTCATTGGGAAGAAGGAATGAAAATAGGATGGATATCCCAAGTCCTACCGCTGTGATCATCAGGGATTTCACTGCCACTCCCCTGTCATTTTTCTCAGCGAATCCTTTAGGCGCATCCCCATCGACCGCCAGGGAAATCATCACATTCGTGATCGAAAATAAAGCACCGACCATCGTAGAGAAGGCAGCACTGATAATAATGATGTTGAAGATCGAATCAAGGAACGGGATATGATAAGCTGACAGCGCCGTAACAAACGGACTTTCCTTTTCATTGATTTTAGTCCAGGACACCATACTCATGACAAAAAACAGGGATAAAACATACACCGTCACCAGTGAAAATAATGTCCCTTTCCCGGCTTTAGGGACATCTTTTTTCTCCCTCAATTCATTGGAGGCAATACCGAGGACCGCAATTCCACCGAAGGAGAAAAACACAAAAATCAGCGCAGCCCAAGTCCCTTTGATTCCTTCCGGCATGAAGGGTGAAATGCCTGCATTCTTGGCGGAAGCGAGTTCTGAAGGAGTGATAACGTGAAACATAAGGAGCGCACCAAACACGATGAAAATTAGCAAGGTGGATAATTTAATCACAGCAAAAACCGACTCAATTTTCCCAAAATTGCTTGCACCGAGAAGATTGATCCCAAAACCAAGAATGGCATAGACGATAGAAAAGATCCATAACGGGATATAGGGAAACCAAAATTGAGTGAACGTCGATAACGCTACGATTTCACTGGACATGATCAGGATTCCTGACAACCAGTACATCCATCCGGAGACGAATCCGAATGAATGGCCGAACGCTTTCCTCGCGTAGATCCGGAATGTTCCTTTTTGAGGATCATTCGTAATCATTTCCGCTAGAGCGCTAAACACAAAATAAGCCGTCACACCGGCGATACAATAGTCAATCAGAATGGATGGACCCGCCGTCTTGATTGATAGTCCTGTTCCAAGGAAGAATCCGGCACCGATGACGGATCCGATGCCGATTAGGGAAAGTTGCCACCAGCTGAGCTTGGTTCCTTCTTTTTTCTTTCTTTTCTTATGCTGCTGATGTGCCACCGTCTGGGTCAATAAATGCTCGTCTTTCATCCAACCACCCTCTCATATGTATCACGCTCATTTCATACTGATAGGTTTTTCCACGATATTGAATACTATACAATTGGTTAAACCTAGTTAATTAACATTATTGTAAAAATTAAAATTATTTTGAAATTTTTGTAATAAGTCGTTATAATGGTCGTAAAAGATGGTGGAGGTGCTTCTACTGAGAAGATTCAACTTGATCGGACTTCCGATTCAATTTTTGCTTACATGTATCGGTTTATTCCTTTTTAGCGGAGCAGGATCATTGCTTGCATACGACAGTGAATTGGTCATCATGCTGGGGAAATATCTTCAGACTCTGCAGGAAATCGGACGTGAAATTTTTCAACCAGGTTCCATTATCATTAAAATTGGGGACCCACCAGACTACAAAAGCTATCCGCTTTATCCATTGTTTTTTCAGCTGTTCGGCTACTCGTTCTCACTCTTGCTTCTTGCTTTCATACTGGCTGCCGTTGCGTCTTCCTTTGTAAGCTATATTTTTATGCTTCTTCCGAAAAGAGTATATCGAATCTGCTTCCGTTTGCTGGATTCGCTGGATTCCCTCCCTGACGTTCTCATCATCGTGTTTATCCAGTTATTTATCGTCTGGTTTTTCAAGAGAACCAATATCCTCTTGTTTGATATTTACACCCTTGGAGATGAGAAGATCTATTTGCTTCCGATTATTTGTCTTGCAATCATGCCGATTGCCTTTTTGACCAAGCACTTCTTATTCCAACTTCGGGAGGAAGAGGAAAAACCTTATGTAGAATACTCCTATTCAAAGGGTTTCTCAAAGGCGTATACCATATGGGTTCATTTATTCCGAAATGTGTGGATACACTTTTATTACCATATCAAACCGATTTTTCTGCTCATGCTCTCGAATTTGTTGATCATTGAGATCCTATTTAATATCCATGGGTTTATGAATGTGCTATTGGACGTATCAAGCAATACACCAAGTGCTTTCTTCATCGGAATGTTGATGATTTACATACCATTCTTCATCGTATTTACATTAGGAGCTATTGTATTGAAAAAATGGTTGTCCGGAGAGGAGGTCAGTTCATGAGCATAGTTCGATCATTGAGGCTTTGGCTACCATTGAGTCTTCTCTTTATTACGATCGCAGCAAGCTTTATCGTGCCTGTCGTCTATCCTGAACTTCTCGAGCCGGGGCCACGGTATTTAAAAGATGACGCAGGAAGGATTATCTCTGATCCCCCTTATACTATGGAGGAAATGAAACCTCTAGGAAGTGATAAACTCGGTCGAAATCTATTCTACTTGCTACTAGCCGGTGCAAAATATACGCTTCTATCGGCTATCGCTATTGCACTCCTCCGTATGATCGGTGGGTTTGCATTCGGGATTATCTACGCATTCCTTCCTGCTTGGGCGAGACAGATGATCAAGGGAATTGGTGATACGTTTAACTTCATCCCCCTAGCCATCATCGCATTTGTTCTCCTTACCCCCTTGCAGCTTGCCTTCGAGGCTGGGGCAATGTTTTCCTTTCGATTTCTGGTCATTGAGGTACTGGTGATCGCCATCATCGTGATCCCGTCATTGGGAATGTATATCGGCGAGGAAATGAAGGAGTACCTAAAGAATGATTTCGTATCTGTATCCAAACAAATCGGGGCATCAAGATTCTATATTATTAAAAGGCATCTGCGTCCGCAGTTCAGTCGCCACGCTCTTGTCATGTTTTCAGAACAAATTTCTCAGACCCTTTATCTCCTTATTCAACTCGGGGTCCTTCATATCTGTTTGGGAGGTTTGAAAACAGAGGAGTTCGGGATTATGGAACATATACCTGAGTACTTCTCCTATACAAACGAATGGGCGGCGACGATGAGCATCAATATCCAAATGGTCTTTCTTCATACTTGGCTCGTTCTGACGCCCCTTGCTTTTTTTGCTGTGTCTATTTTTTGTATGAATGAAGTGACTAGGTATTTAAAAGAGGTGTTGCTAGAAGACGCGCTTCCTGCTCAACAAACGAATAATGTCACTGACAAACCTGCACCTGAGGCGTCCTTGACAGATCCATTCACCTTTTCCAAGCGTTCAAAGGAGGGATTCCATTGAGATACCGGATTATCTGTACACTAATGGTTACCCTTTTGTTCCTAACTGGATGCCGTGTTGAAATGGTGTCAGAACTCCCACAAGAGAAGCTCGTCCCAGACGGAGTCAGGATTGAGCTTACAGGGACGGTCCTGCTTGAAGAAAAAGAACTAATCGTTGAAGGACAAAGTAACCTCCCCGAAGATGCCATCATGTTTGCCGGCCTTAAAGATTACGGAGACTTTGAAAATTACGGAAGGGTCATCAACTGGCAAGGTCAAGAAGGTGAAGAATACGTTACAGAAAGCACAGGAATCGTAGATAAAAATGGGAAGTTCCGAATAAAAGTAAAACGCCTCAATCCAGACAAACGCTATAAGCTGGAAGTCATCTTCAATCCTGCCATCCAAAAATCAAAGGTTCAGGAAATCTATGGGTTCTGGGGGGAAGACATCGCCCCCAACATCGGCTATTTTGATTTCGAGCATAACGAAAACACCGTATCCGGGATGATCAAGGTAGCACCAATTGTAAACACCACCGACGCCAGCGGGATTGGTGTCAAGTGGAACCTAACCAATATCCCGAAAAAATCCAGACCAGTGAAATAAATTGTTTGAGGGACGGACCTGTATTTCAAGGTCCGTCCCTCACATGTTGAAATAACCTAAACAACAAAAATACCCGACTCCATATGAGTCAGGTATTTTCAAGCAGGACAACAAATCTATCCCTTTCGTCCCGGTTATTTGTTTAAGGTTAATGTTGCTACACATTCAACATGCACGGTATGAGGAAACAGATCCACAGGTTGAACCCCATCGAGCGTGTAGCCAAATGGTTCCAGCTCCTTGACATCCGTCGCAAAGGTATCAGGGTTACAAGATACGTACACAATACGCTCCGGTTGAGCTCTCCCAATCCGTCTCATCACCTTTCCTCCTGCACCCGAACGTGGTGGATCAAGCATCAATAGCTGTGGGTGACCAAAGCTCTCCAGCATCTCGTCGATTCCTTTTCTCGCATCCTTAGCGAGGAATGTTGTATTCGAAATGCCATTATCATCCGCATTTCTCTTTGCTGATTCAATCGAACTCTCGACGATTTCTATGCCGGCAAGTTCACCGACTCTGCTCGCAAATGGAAGAGAGAATGTTCCCACTCCACAGAAAAGGTCGATCATTTTTTCTGTTTCCTTCGGCTGTCCCATTTCAATCGCCAAGTCCACGAGTTTCTGTGCCTGTGTCGGATTCGTTTGGAAAAACGTATCAAACCAGAGACGGAATCGATAGCCGTCCATTTCATCATAGATAAAGTCGCGGCCGGCAAGAAGATGAATTTCTTCTGCTTGAGTACGGTCTGCCCATGCTGTGTTTTCGAGCCATAGTAAGCTCTTCACATGTGGGAAATTCTTCTCTATCCGCTTCATTAAATCATCCACGGCTTCTTCATGAGCTCCCGGTGCTTCCGTTGCAAACAATGCGAGCATTAATTCACCAGTCGCAAACGATTGACGTACCATTAAGTGCCGTAGTAAGCCTTCGTGCTTGTCCTTATTGTATCCGGATAGATGATGATCCTTCACCCAATCGGCTACTTCCATTGCGGCTTCTACCATCTGTTCGCTCGCGATCAAGCATGTTTCAAGTGAAATGATCTTGCGGAAATTTCCTTGTTCATGCAGCCCAAGAGCTCCTTCCGGTGAAAACGTAAATTCCATCTTATTACGATAACGCCAAGGCTCTTCCATTCCCATCGTATCCTGGACCAAGTTCGGATCAAAACCTTGCTCTATTAGGGCATCCTTCACATGACCTGTCTTTTGCTTCAACTGCCCTTCGTAGTCCCAATGCTGCCAAACACATCCTCCACAACGTTCAAAGTGTGGACATGGAGGCGCTGTTCTTTCTGGGTGGGCTTCCAGAATTTCATCCGGCACCGCTTTTCTTCTTCTTCGGTCCGGCTGATCAACCGTCACACGAACCTTTTCACCTGGAAGAGTCTGCGGCAACGTCAGCCTTAATTTCTTCGGATTCCCAAGTTCATTCTCACGCCAGGTCACAGCCTGTCCCGAACCCTTTCGATCTAACTCTTCTATAGTCACAACCATTGTTTCTGGTTTGGTATTCGTCAATTTCTGAATCCTCCTTCAACATGCTCTCTAACTCTATACTTTATTAAAAATGGAGGGGGAATGCAACTGAGTGTTGTGGACAATTACCTTCTATCAGTAAACTAAGAGACCAATTGTGGCCAAGAATCAAAATGGAGGTCCGTCCCTCGAATTCGAGGGACGGACCTCCAAAGATCACCATAGAAGATTAATAGGATTGATACCGGCCAAATTCTCCAGTAATATATGCTCTCTTTCCGTTATAAATAACCTCCCAATATCCTGAACTACTATTGTTCCCACGGACGGATCCGGTGACCTCAATGGTCCTGCCCTTTGCGATTGTGCCTAAATCTTTAGAATTTAAACGATCTGGTCGATCTTGTATGATGGCAGCATCCGCTACACCTATAATACTGATCTTCCCGACCGCTATCGGACCGCCTGATGATGAATTCGAAGTGGATGGGGATACTTGTCCACCAGAGGATTGGCTGATTCCTTCCACCCTCACAAATTCCGGAGCTGCCGTTACATAATACACATGTCCCCTTGAGTTCTTGACCTCATACATATAGGCCCCTTCTACCTTTAATTTCCTTAAGATGGTGGGGAACCCATATTGATACTTCAAGATCCCTGCACGGAAGGCGTCATTAAATGTCGGTCGACTGTAAAAGTCCAAACCTTCACTACCCTTGTAAATGCTCTCCACTCGTTTACCGGTGAAGTTTTCACTGGTCGATACATCTTTCACATCCGTTTTAGGAGGAATGACCACGTTCCCACCACTTGTTGCAGCTACATATGGGACGCCGAAGAAATCACAGATTCCCCTCGCTTGTTCCCTGGCGGTTTCCCGCTGGAAATCCTCATTGATCATGAGCAACGCTTCTCTCTCATTATCCATGAAGCCATTCTCCACAAGAACAGCAGGGCCATTGAACTCCCTCGTCATATGAAGATTCTGCTCAATAATGCCTCGGTACACTTGTTTCGTGCCCTGTCTCAAGTATTTCGCAATCGCTTCAGCCAGCCTTCTATCATTCACATCATTAAAGTAGATATGAAGTGAATGACCTTCCGAATCCTTACCAGGACCATCGAATTTCCCATCGAATGCATTATAGTGGTTTGAAACCAGTGCATGCGCCCCCATGGAATTAGCGATACCCGTGCGTGCTTTCAGAGGTGTATCTTCATCTGTAGGAGCTGTAAGCAGCGTCCTGAATCCACACCTCTCAAGTTCCGCTTTCAAATATAACGTCACTTTCTCATTGAACTCATTTTCATGGATCTGCCTGCCAATCGACTTAATAAAAGGTGTCCGTTTACCAGCTGTCCCGATTCCATGACCATCGTCTAAAGCAATTAATAATTCACTAGCTTTTGCCATCTAACCTATCACCCCTTCTACTAGTAAAATATTCACTGCTTGGACAAATGGTCACGGCAGGGGGGAAAAGAGTTGGTCGGATCTATACTAAAAGAAGTCTCCTATAAAATAATGAATGCTATGAATCAATTTTTTCAATAAGATTTTCATCTTTAAACTCAGATCTCTTCCACACACTAAAAAAGGTGCCTGACCCCCATTCCGGGGTCAGGCACCTTTTCATTCTATTATTTCGCTTCTAAACGACTGATCCGATCATCTAAATCAGGGTGCGTCGAAAACATCGCGGATTTTCTTTTTCCATTAATTTTCAATGTGGAAATGGCCGTGTCATCTTCACCCTTCATGCGGCTTGTATAACCTTTCAACATGCGAAGGGCATGGACCATTTTATCCTTACCTGCAAGATCCGCTCCACCGCGGTCTGCATGATACTCACGATGGCGTGAATAAGCAAAGACAACCAGACTTCCAAGGATCGAGAAGACGATTTGGAACACGATCACAGCAATGAAATGCACGATCGGTGCCATCTCTTCCCTTGCAAAACGTGATGCAATCCAAGCGGCGATTCTTGCCAGGAAGACAACGAATGTATTGACCACACCTTGCAGCAGGGTCATTGTCACCATATCTCCGTTCGCTATGTGAGCAATCTCATGGGCGATGACGCCTTCAACCGCATCATCATCCATTTCACGAAGCAGTCCAGTTGAAACGGCTACCAGTGACCGCTTCTTCGAAGGACCAGTCGCGAAGGCATTTACTTCAGGAGATTGATAGATCCCCACTTCAGGCATATGCGTGAGACCTGCCGCTCTTGATAAGCGATGAACCTTCTCGACAACGGTTTGCTCCTCAGAAGACAACGCTCCATTCGGATCTACCACTCGGACACCCATCATCTTCTTCGCCATCCAGCGTGACATGGCGAGTGAAATGAACGATCCAGAGAAACCGATAATTGCACTGAATACCAGTAGTGCCCCTAAATCAAGTCCACCTGAAGCAGTGATGTAATTCCCGGCTCCTGTGATTGAAAAAATGATACTTATTGTCAGTAATACTAATACGTTCGTTAAAAGGAAGTAAAATATACGTTTTCCCATCTTGTCTCTCCACTCCTATTTCAAGTTCATATGAACCTGTATATGAACCTATTATAAATCCTTTTTTGATAAAATACAAGTCAAAGGTGAAATTGACGTGACCCTGTCGAACCAGTAGTATAGAAGAAGATATTTGCAAAAGAGACGGGGTATTCACGATGAAAACGTTTAATCTGACACGAAAGAATATGGCCGACTTCCTGCTCTCACTGAACGCATCAAATGACATATCCCCAATCGATGTGCTTCAGGAAGCGTGGACGGTTTCAGATAAAAAGAATGACATGCCTCCGATTATTCAAAAGCTCCTCAAGCCCACTAAAGGTGAATGCGGTTTTTCCCTCAATGAAATCGTCTCCCTGGGCAACTTGATCGAATTCACTAACTTCCCCCAAAGCACCGTACAGAACTGGGTGAAGCGGGATGTTAGAGGATTGATCGGATCCCCTCAGCTCGGTAAGAAATACACCGTGGAACAAGCTGCTATGTTGTTCATCGTCGAAGACCTCAAGGCGACATTGGATTTCGAATCGATCCGGAAGATCTTGACGCTTGTGTTCAACAACATTGATGATCGTACGGATGACATCGTCAATCCCACAGATCTTTATCTTGCTTATGCATCCGTTTTTGATCAGATTCATCACCGGCCATTGCCCGTAATGAAGACTTCTGCCCAAGGTTCTGTCAATGAATTGATTGATCAGTTTCTTCATCATGAATGCAAGGCCATGTTATCCTCCTTTGACGGGATTAAGGAAGAGAACCTCAACATCGTACTGAATGTTATGATCGTATCGGTGCTCACGGTACAGGCTGGGTTTTACCAGACTGCTACACAAAAATATGTGACCGATGCTTTATCTTAATAAAAAGCTCTTTTCGTAAACTTTGTTGCTGTTTAAGGTAGCGAGTGGTGGTTGATTTCCGCTGCAGGTGCTCGCTTTCCGCGGGGCGTGAGTTGAGCCTCCTCAGGCTTTGCCCTGCGGGGTCTCAACTTTCCCGCAATTCCCGCAGGAGTCGAGCACCTTCCGCTACAATCAACTTTCTAAGCATGATGATGAATCTAATACCAAACATTTCTAGAAAACATCATTTTTCAACGTGTGAAGTGGTCGATTTTAGCTTGAATAGGAAGACATTATTTCATTCGTTTTTTTTCACTATTAAGCTCTGTCACGATATCTCTTTTAGATGGTGAGGGGAACGGCGTAGACTCCTGCGGAAAAACGGGCGTGCCGAGACCCCGGAAGCGCAGCTGAGGAGGCTTGGCCGTTCGTCCGCCGGAAAGCGAAGCCGTTCCCCTCACCATCTATCGCACTCACTCATAGACAGAGCCTTGGCAGCAGCTCCTATGTTTAGAAAACAACAATCTTTGTGAAAAGAGCCTAATAAAAAAATGCCTGCCCCCTTTTTAAAGGGAGACAGGCATTTTTTTATCCGTTAGCTACTTCAACCGTTTTCGAGTGCTGAAGATGGCTTGTGAACCAGGCGATTCCGCCTGCTACAGACAAGTATGCAAACAGAATCCATAACTGGTGTGTCAATTGAGTAAAGTCACCTAGAGTAATGACTTCCTGGAAGCTGCTTAATGAGTGAGCCATCGGTAAATTCTCGCCAATCGCCCTCATGATCGGTGCATTTAAATCCCTTGGGAATGTCCCTCCACATGTCGCCAGTTGAAGAACAAGGAAAGTAACGGCCAGGAACTTCCCTACGAATCCGAATACGGTGATCAGCATGAAGATAAAGGTCATGAACGTAAAGGAAACGATGACACTCGAGAGGACAAATAACGGTATATTGACCACTTCCAAATGGAAACCAAATAGAAGGACAATATCCACGATTAGTGCCTGGATGAATCCAATGGAACAGACCAGTCCTAGTTTATTGATGAAATGAGTGGTCCCATTCACCCGTAAGTCATTCCTTCTGCCAAGGGGCAAAATATTCGCCGCCATGATTCCACCGACATATAGTGCCAATGATAAGAAATAAGGGGCAATCCCGGTTCCATAGTTCGGTACCTCAGAAAGATTGGATTTCACGAGTTGAACAGGATTAGAAAACATAGATGACAGCTTGTCCGTTGGATGAACGGCTGATGTTTCATCTGCTGCATCAGCGAGCTTCACCGATAATTCACCAGATCCTGTTTCAAGCCCTGTCAAGCCATTATTCAAACTATTAACCCCTGAAGTAAGTTTGTCACTTCCATTCGAAAAGCGGTCGATTCCAGCAGTCAAGGTTCTAAATCCCTTGTTCCAGTCAGCAAATCCTGAAGAGATTGTCGAAGTTCCCGACGCTAATTCGGCTGCTCCGCTGGAAACTTGATTCAGTTTGTCAGCAAATTGAGTGAATCCCTGGTTAAGCTTGCTCTGTCCTCCAGCCAGTTGTTCTGCATTTTGCTGAATCTTCGCGTGATTGCTTTCAAGCTCCACTGTAGAGGTTGATAATTTTTCAGATAAGGCTTGAATCCGCGCGAATTCTGGATCATTCTTCGCCTCTGTATGTGTTGCCTGGTATTCTTTTAATCGGTTCTGCAGTTGTTGAGCCGTCGATTTCGCTTCCGATTGCTGTTGCTGCAACTTGCTCTCTGAACCGGCCAGCTGCTTGGTTTGGTTCGTCAACTGATCGGCACTCGCACTCATTTTTCCGCTCTTTTGTGATAAACTCGCCATTCCACCGGCTAATTGAGCTGAGCTTGAATCAAGGTTGTGGAGACCACTTTCAAGAGAACTGGCACTAGAAGACAGCTTTTCACTTCCTGATAGAAGCTGGTTTGATCCTGCATCCAGGTCGTTGATACCAGCTGCAAGAGTATCCATTCCCTCTTTCTCATCTGCAACCCCTTCGTGTAATCGACTTGCGCCTTCACTAGCTTCCGTTAAGCCCTCTCCCAGTTCCTCGAACTTTGAGAACACCCCCTCCGCATAGGATTTCGAAATGGTGTCAGACAGTTTGTTCTTCATTTTCTCCGTAGCACTTAAACCGATTTGAGAAGCTACGAAGTTCTTACCCGGGTTGTCTTTATATAACAGTTGGGCTGGCTGCGGATTCTCGTCCATCAGCGTGCTCACCTTAGCGGAAAAGTCCTCGGGTATAGTCACGACCATATAGTACGCGCCATTCTTCAATCCCTCGTCCGCCTTAGAGGAAGAGACAAATTGGAAATTCAGGTCCCTTGTCCTCTTCAGCTCTTTCACAAAATCCTTCCCCGCTTCTACCTGTTCACCCTCCATGATTGCCCCCTGGTCTTCATCAACCACGGCAACAGGTAGTTGCTCTAGCTTCCCATAGGGGTTCCAGTAGCCTGAAAGGAACAATCCAGAATATATTAATGGAACTAAAAGAAGAAACCCCAGAGCGATTCTTCTATGTTTATGGCTGAGCATCGCTTTTAAATCTTGAAAAATTAACCTGAATGCTTTCATAAGAAACTCCCTTACCTACATATTTACATTTGTTTATCATAAAGGGATATAATGATAATGTATAATACATAATTAGTTATATATGCATAGCTTCAAATCTATAAAAAGGAATGATGGCATGGAATTACTTCAGTTGCATTACTTTCAAACCGTTGCCCGATTGGAACATATGACAAGGGCCGCCGAGGAATTGAGAATCGCCCAGCCCTCCCTCAGTAAAACGATCTCCCGTTTGGAAGAGGATCTTGGCGTCCCTTTATTTGAAAGACAAAACCGTCAGATTAAATTGAACCACTTTGGAAAACTGTTTCTGAATCGGGTCGAACGTGTATTCATGGAAATCAATGAAGGGAAAAGGGAAATCCTTGAGGGAATGAAGGTAGAAGAACATACCATCCGAATGGCTGTTACGATTCCTCGAGTGCTTCCAGATTTAATCGGGGCTTTCTTGAAAGACAATCCTCATGTCAGGTTTCAACAATTCGTCCACTCTATGACTGAAATGAAGAAGCAGTTAAAAAATGGGGAAATCGATTTCTGCATCTCTTCCATCCCGTTGGGGGAAGATGAGGACATTGTTTGGGAGCCCTTGATGACAGAGGAAATCTTCCTAATTGTTCCTCCCGGCCATCGGTTTGAGGACAGAGATGAAATCGATTTGATCGAAGTAAAGGACGAACCGTTCATCAGTATGAATACAGGGTATGGACTACGGAGCCTAACCGATGAATTCTGTCTGAAAGCCGGCTTCTCCCCTGTGATTTCATTTGAAGGGGATGAACCCGGCGTAATCGGTGATCTTGTCAGACAGGGACTCGGAATCGCCTTCATCCCAGCCATATCATGGATGAATAGACGCAATCCCTTCCCACATAAAATCAGAATCAAAAACCCGACCTGCCAGCGGACCATCGGACTCGGCTGGTCAAAACGAAGGCACTTCACCAAAACCGCCAAACAATTCCACCCATTCATGATCAACTACTTCAACACCATCGACAACCAATTGAACCAATTATAGCAGAGGGACGGACCTTCATTTTTGCAAATGAAGGCCCGTCCCTCTTGGTTTTCTTATTAAAATGTGAGGTCCGTCCCTCTCTTGATTGGAATCCATACTTCTTCAATTGCGTTTGGGTCTCTTGGGTGGTAGTGTTGGTCAAAGCGTTCGAAGTGCTCGCGGTCGTCTAGTTGGTAGTTTGAAGATGGCATCCATACATCATATATGTATTGAAGGGTTTCATGGAAGTGGCTTGCGGGACCGTGGTGTAGGAACATGGCGTACAACCCACCCATTATCTCGTGTGCCTCCATCCCTTTTACATCCTCTCCAAAGGCCTCGACCTCTACTGCTGCCCATTTTTGAAACGGAGTGGAGGGGGTCAATCGCTTCACATCGAAACCAGGTTCAAATATCTTCATATTATATAATTTTTCATCTACACGATGAGGGATAGACTTCCAGTTGGGCATGAAGCTTTGCCAGAGTTCTTTCGTGGTGTCGCCTGCTAAAGACATGGTTCTCGATTTTCCGATCAGTTTTTTCTCTTCTAATTGGATGATTTCTGGATTCATTATGGTCACCTCTCCTCTAAATAAAATGAAGGAATCAATTCACATTTTGACTCGATTTCTTAAGCATCAGATCCATTTAGCAAACCAGGCAATATAATAAGCCGCCGGTATAAAGATCACCTGCGCCAATAAAGTCCCGACAAACTTAGAACTCAGCATGGTCATGGAATAGCTCTTCAAGTAAAGGTAGCTACTTTCCTTTTTCACCACACGGTGGAACCCTTCAGGATCCCACTCACTATTCCTTATCGATCTTTCCGAACGAGATCCGCATATGTCTCACGCTCAATCACAACCCGTGCTTCCCCGTCTTTCACAAAAACCACTTCTGGTCTTGGAATCCGGTTATAGTTACTCGCCATTGAATATCCGTAGGCCCCTGTACTGAACACGGCCAAAATATCACCGTAATTCGTCGGCGGCAGCATCAGATCCCAGATCAGCATGTCACCGGATTCGCAGCACTTCCCGGCAATGCTCACGAGCTCCGTACACTCCTCATTCGGACGGTTAGCAAGTACCGCATTGTATTTTGCCTGATACAAGGCAGGACGGATATTGTCTGTCATCCCTCCGTCAATCGCGACATACGTTCTGACATCAGGAATGATTTTCTTCGATCCCACTTTATATAAAGTGGTTCCCGCTTCTGCCACCATGCTTCGGCCCGGCTCCACCCATACTTCCGGTAATGGATATTCATGCTTCGCGAAATACGTTTTCACACTATCCGTGATCCCCTTCACATACGTAGGAATCGGCAGGGGCTGGTCTTCTTCTGTATACCGAACACCGAACCCTCCACCAATGTTAAGTACGGGCATCGTCACGTCATACTCGATACGAATTTTTTGAAGGAAGTCTGCCAGTACATGAATCGCCTGATCAAACCCTTCCCGTTCAAAAATCTGGGATCCGATATGAGAATGCAGGCCAAGTAAGGAGAAGTATGGCTTGCGAATGGCCAATTGAATCGCCGTTTCCGCCTGCCCGTTCGATATGCTGAAACCGAATTTCGAATCCTCCTGTCCCGTCGTAATGTATTCATGGGTATGGGCTTCGACACCCGGTGTGACTCTTAACAGGATCTTCACCTGTTGCTCACGTTCCTTGGCAAGGTCATGAAGCAGTTCAAGCTCCAGGAAACTATCGACGACAAAGCAGCCAATCTCCGCTTCAAGAGCCATGAGAAGCTCTTCTTCCGACTTATTGTTCCCGTGAAAATGAATGCGATCCGCTGGAAATCCTGCCTCAAGGGCCGTATACAATTCCCCGCCAGAGACAACATCCAGAGATAGATTCTCTTGTTCCGCCAAGCGAACCATCTCTTTACAAAGAAATGCCTTACTCGCATAAGCTACCTGAAATTCCAATTCACTCTCCTTGAAAGCCTCCCGAAACAACCTTGCATTTTCACGAATCATCCCTTCATCATAGACCATTAACGGAGTTCCATAGGATTCAACAAGATCCCCCGTGCTCATGCCTCCGATTTCAAGATTTCCACTAACGTTCACATCAACTGTACTCATATCCCTTAATCTCCTTTATCTCTCTGGAAAAACACAAAAAACCGTATGAAGCGATGCTCATACGGTTTATCATCAGTATACGGAGACGTGATGAAGATTATGTATTAACATCTCTTCAATAGTGCTCCACAACTTTTTCATTGTGACAGTTCAACATTTCTTCAATGCTGACCCAACAAAAAATAGAATTGGCTATTTTCTGCTTCGGCGATCTGCCTTTCTCTTCTCATCCCGGAATCCAATATTCTCAAAGAAGATACTCATCATACTCGCGCCTCTATTATCAGAGAGTGATTTATTATTTTGTTTGAATTACTATACCATTCTAGTGAAAATATTGTCAATTGGTTTGTATGAATCTCTATCGAATATAAGCTATTTGCACAAGGGAGTCACCGTGGCATCAGGTATCCCTGCTTTGGGATATCAGATAGGAAAAGCATAATCCCACGATCAAAAAGAAAACCATGATGACAAATAGAGCAGTCCCGGGATTATCATTTACTGTTTTCCACAGAGGTGTCCCTTCCCAGCTCGTGACTCCTTCTAGAGCGAGCCCCTGGTCTTCATATAAAATCGCCCATATTTGATATATCTTGCATATGACAAAACCTATGATTAGTCCAGCAGTCCCTCCGATAAACCAAGTCAGTTCTTTTTTTCCCATGTGAGAATCCTCTTCTCTTATTCATCTATCCAACTGTTTGGTCACTGTCTTCCCAGTTTTATTTCGAACGGTTTCATTTTGATTGGCGCATCATTCATGCTCAACGTCGCAAATGGCACAATCAACGAGTAATCTTCTATGCGATTATCTTGAGATATTGTAAAAGTGGTTTGAAAGTGTAAAGTGTCTTTATCCACTGATTTTGTTTTCTCACTTCGAATCATATGGTTCACCATCTCATTATATTCCAACTCACCCTCCGCATTTCTCTTAATATCCGTTGATGGGATGACATGAACGAATTGAGCAATATTCTCTAACATGTCATATTGGAATTGCTTATCTTTAATATGATTGATGGTGAATTCGATTGTCACTTTCCCGTTTGCATTTTCGATATCTGTCACGGTGATCTGATAACCGAAGCGGGGGCTCTTCACCTGGAATGGAGGTTGCGTCGCTAATGTACTGATCCCATCTTCATCCGCCAGGTTCATGTCTGCCTGGACTTTCAACGAATTTGCCTTGTCACTGAGTTTACTCGTGAAAAGTTCTCTGACAGTCTTTTGAACCTTTCCATCTATGGACCTGGTCTCAAGTATTTCAGCACTGGATTTCGAAAGCCGGTTCCCTAGGTCATCGAACACAATAAGATTTAGATCATCCTTCACCGACTCTACAGTATACGTATACTCAAGTGTAGTGGTGGCTTTCCCCTTCGTCACCGATGTCATCTGAAGCTCGAACTCTCCGTCTGGTGTTTCAGTCCTGGCGGTTGTTTGGATAGTTTCAGATGGAATCCGCTTCACCGGTACATCAAAAGACCAGTTTCCATTCACGTCTGCCATATGAGTGAAAGTCAATGGAAGGGTGAAGTTTTCCGGCAACTCTTGCCCATCACGATAAAACTCAATGGAACCGACAAACTCATCCCCATCTTTTTGAAGGCCCGAGCTCCCCGATCCCCATTGATTCTGATCCTTTCCGTCAAAGAGGTGATAGCTATAGCCACTCACTGGACGGTTCCCCTCATCCATATGTTCAATGGAAAGATTGTCACCCTTCGCCTGGAACGTCACCCCGATAATATTTCCGTCGTAATAGGTGCTCGTAATCGTCACAGCCACATCGTTTGAAGTAGCAGCCTGATTGACTTCGGTGACTCTCTGGCTTGAATAAAGTTCTTTTCCCACATGAGATCCGACTTTTTCATATATTCCACCAAGTACAGGCAGTTTCGCCAATGCATTGTTCACTGGAGTAAAAAGGAAACCCGATATGAAAACCATGGAGGCTACTGCCGTAGTGATGGCCGCACTCACCTTGACCATTTTTGTTCGTACCTTTTGCTTTCTACCCTTTTTAATTCCTATTGAAATCGCCTCGAATACTTCTTCTTTCGGCACCTCGATGCTTTCCATTTCTTCCTCAAACCATTTTCTGTCCATACTGATTCACTCCTTCCAACAGCTTTCTCAATTCAAGCTTAGCCCTGTGAAGATATGTCTTGACCGTCCCCTCAGGCGTGTCCATCGTTTCTGAGATCATCTTGATCGATTGCCCCTGAAAGTAAAATAAAATAATCACCGTTTGATAGTGATGATTCAATGACGCCATGGCCGTAATCAAATCAATCCTTCCCTCTACATCCGTTTCTTCTGCGATGAGAGCATGGTCGAGAAAATCTTCCCCCGTCAGGATGAATCTGTTTTGTTTCTTAAGGAAGCTGTAAGCGGTATGGATTAGAATTCTGATCAGCCAAGTGCTGAAATACTCCGGATTCTTCAAACGGGATATCGAGGTGAATGCCCTGCAAGCCGTTTCCTGTACGACGTCTAATGCATCTTCTTTATTTCTCACATACAGGAATGCCGTTCGGTAAAGCTTCTCGCTTTCATGCTGGATAAGCATCTCGAATGCCTTCTCATTCCCTTTGATGGCTTTTTTTACTAGTTTTACTTCCATTGATTAACCTCCTGTCATTCATTAGAGTGGTGGGGAGATGGAAAAGTTTCAAGAAATTTATTATGAGGATGACACGGGAGAGGTTTTCCTTTTTTTAAAAAAACGCATAAATGGTGGATGGAGACGCAATTATGATTGAAAACGACGCAATCACCGCTAAAAACGACGCAATTCTCCTCAAAAATGACGCAATCATGGGTGATTTCGACGCAATTAAATGAATAGGGCGGAAAATAGAATTGAAAGAATGGAATGAAAATGGTGCAAAAGCTAAAGAAAGTTTGAAAAAACCTTTTTAAATTTTCTTTGTAGGGATATTTGCCAGTAAACATGCTTTTCCAATCGATAAATTTCAGTTTCACCTTCCTTATGAAGGAATAGCCTAGCCGTTTAGATTCACAAGCCAAAAAAGGAGGAGCATCCCCGATGCCCCTCCTTTTTTGATATTATTTAAACACTCTTCTTCTCATCCACTGCGTAGCAGCCCATTTATCCCCGATGACAACCGGCGCCCCACCATGAAGCGTCAAGTCGTTCAAATCCTGGTTATCATAGAAATATTCGAAGTAGACCGCCATCCCCTTTTGAGGAGAGACGGAGAAATTCAGTTTAGGGAAATACGTTTCCCCGCCTTCTTCCACATCATTCAAATACATGACCAAGGTGCTGATTCTCGGATTCTTCACCGGTCGTGCCGATGCAGAGAAGAAATCAAAATGGGCCTTGTACTCCTGCCCAGGTTTATAATTCAGGATTTGAAGGCCTTCCCCGTGCTCGACCGGTATATTCATAATCTGAGAGATTCGCTTTTCAATTCTCGTCACCACATCATGTTCATTCTCTTCAAGGAACACAGAGCTACTCGTTCTAAGCTCATCCACTGTACGGGTATTCCCAATTTTTGAGCGTTCAATCCGGTCCTTTGACAACTGAATAAGTTCATCACACTCTTCATGGCTTAACACATTCCCAAGAACGAGGATCAGTGGCTCTTCCACCTTCGCGATAATCTTAATTTCCCGATCTTCCGTCATGAACTTATTCCCCGTATGGTGAAAAATCGTTTGTTCCTTAACAGCTATTTCATTAGTATCCATTGCCAACATTCATCAACCTCTTATCGTATTTTTAACATTCTGAATTCTTTCATTGGTGGAAACATTCATTTACTCTTCCAATCCGGAAAAACGATTGCAACAATAGACATAACGATGGTATTTATTTGGTTGGCTGTTTCCTCCTGCGTGTGTGTTTTCATATATTTTACACCTGGAATGGAGGGAATTCTATCTTTATTTTTTCATTTTGTTGATGAAAATGAAGGGAATTTGGAGGAGTGTAGAGTTCACGTGGTTGTAGGGCGTCACAAAAAAGACAAGGGTTAAGTTTATGCGTCGCATTTGAGATTTATGCGTCATTTTATCATTTCATGCGTCGATTCAACTCATTTATTCGATATCCACAAAAAAACAGGCTGCCGAATCCAACCCTCGACAGCCCATCCAATCTACTATTTCTTCAATCCTTCATACTGAACCAATACTTCCTTCACAATCTCACTATCCGCATCCAACCTACTCACTTCTTTCAACACATGAGCTGGACCGTGCTCTTTGACCATGCCTTGGATTTCCATTGCTTGTTCATCTCGAGGATTGTCGAATAAGAGTGCAGCGGCAATCGCTTCGGCAAGATAAGAATAAGAGAGACCTGCTTTTTGAGCCTCGGTTGTCGGACGGATCAAGCGGTCGTCCGGACCAAGCTTGCGGATCGGCGCACGCCCTACACGGGTGACATCATCGTTCAGGTAAGCATTTTTGAAGCGCTCAATATTTTTATCTATATAAGCAAGATGCTCTTTTTCATCTAGCCCATATTGCTTCACAAGATACGCACCGGTCTCTTTCAATGTTTCCTTGACCTGTTCTGCGATGGCATCATCAGCCAATGTTTGATCGATGGTTGATTTTCCTTGAAGGTAACCAAGATACGCAATGACCGCGTGTCCAGTGTTGACCGTGAACAGCTTACGCTCGATAAATGGCGCAAGATCTTCCACAATCGTCATCCCCAGAACAGGAGGAATCATTTCCGTCGTTTCGACCACCCACTCGTAGTACGGTTCAACTAGAACGTCTAATGAACCTTGATCTTGCATCGGAACAATGCGGTCCACAGCTGAATTGAAGAAGAATACCTTTCCATCAAGCTGAGCTGCCGTGTCAGCATCAAGATTTTCTAAAATATATTTTTTCAAAATATCTGTTGCTCCGATTTGATTTTCACATGCAATCACATATAATGGCTCATTTGAAGACGCCACACGTTTGGCGATCCCTTTAGCGATAAGAGGCGCGATTCTTGGAAGAATATTCGGTCCGATCGCCGTTGTCAGATACGTGGACCCGACGATCGTCTCGATGACTTCCTCTTCCTGATGAAGATTATTAAGTCCTGAAACATTCTCGATCGTTTCCGTTTCCATCGTTTCCGTCGCAAGCTTCACCTGGTAACGCCCTTCTTCATTCAGCTTATTGATGACCTGTTCTGCGATATCTACAAAGGTCACGTGATAACCTGATTGGGAAAACAGTGCTCCGATAAATCCTCTGCCTATATTACCTGCTCCAAAATGTACGGTTTGTTTCAACATCATCATTCCTTTATCAAATTAGTTTGTAAGTAATCGAGAAATAAATCTTCTAATTTCTTCAGGATGATCACTTCGTTCGTAGACGAATAAATCATCATGCTTATATGATCTTCGATTAAACTTGTACTGATCAAGCTCAGGATTTCCTGTTCCCTCCTGCTCAACTCTTCAGGGGCGAGCATAAGGAGGAGACTTTTCATCTCCATTTCCACTCCGTCCATTCCCTTGATCCTGCACGGTTCATCCAAATGGGCAACTTGGAAAATCAACTTCTTCACGTTATCTTCCCGGCAATGGAAGAGACCCATATTCGTGTTTGGAATTCCGAGTCCGCCCTTTTTCTCCCTTTCCATCAGCTGGTGTATAACCACATTTGGCTGCTCGAGAAGTTCGTCCCGTTCCGCCTGTTCCACCATCTCGTTCAATATCCTGAGATGACTTCCCCCAGACCCTTTACGATACACGCGGAAATTGGTGAGGATAGCTTCCATACTTGAATGGACCTCTTTGATTTCCTGGAGAAGTGATCTGACTTCGGTTCCGCTACTACCGCTCGATCTCTGTGCGGGCTTTAAATATTTTTTTCTCGTCAGCTTTTCTACATTATTCTGGAGATAACTTTGAATAAATCCTATATCCTTTTCGCTTAGCAGCGGACTTACCAGAATATACTCGACTTCTGTGAAGGGAAGTCTGACCGTAGAAATCACGATATCATAGTCAAGGAGATTCGCTGTTTGGAAATCCTTTATCGACAGGATCTCCACCTTATTGATCATGGTCAGTTCCCGCTGTATGCGGCTTGCAAGCATCTTCGAGGTACCAATCCCGGTCGGACAAACAACCACAGCACGGATATTAACCTTCTCTTCATTCATCAGCATGGCTGATCCGAAGTGAAGGACGATGAAGGCCACCTCATCATCGGGAAAAGAGATATCCTTAAATTCAGTTTCAAGACTTTTTTTCACCGCTAAGAATAACACCGGATACTTCTTCTTGATTTCATCCGTTAATGGATTGAAGAGCTCTAATTCCTGCTGCAGTCGGAAAATGGACGGTCCCATATGGGCAAGCAGCCCTTGAAACAGGGAAAAGTCATCAGACAAATCCACATGGAGGTCCGTCGATACATCCTTTATGACATTCTTGATGAGTTGCCCAAGAAGGATGCTGTCATAATACACGACATCTGGATCCTGTACCTTAGACCCTTTCAAAATGACTGTCAAAAATCGTCGGTCCTGTCTAGTCATTTGAGCGGACAGGTCACGTTCCAATTGTGTACATACCACATCAATCAGCTGGTGTTCATTCGAATCCTCAGCTTCCATTGGTTCATTCGTTTGGAGCTCATAGCCCTTTTCCGTTCGCTGGATCGTTAGGCAGACATGTACGATCAAGCCGATATAATCACTGTCTGTTAAGGTGATATGGTCCTGCGCCAAATAGTGACTTGTCACCTGATCGGCGGTCACTAAATAGTCTGGCTTGAAATATCCCAGTACCGGTTCGTCAAGCCTATTCCCCTTTTGCATTCCATACAATGTTTCGATAATATCTTCATAAAAATTCACAAGAAAGAAGCTTGCCAGGGCATGACGCTTATCCGACTCATCGGCCACAAGCTCCACTCCCACTCCCCTCTTCCTTGTAAGGGTGATGCCGAATTTACTCAACCAATCCGCCAGCTCATCCAAATAGGAAGTGAGCGTGGTCACGCTGATTCCCAGTTGATTGGCAAGAACCTGCTTTTTGAAAGAAGGACCTTCATGAAGTAGGATGATCAGCAAATTAAGCTTCCGTTCTTCAGGGGTTTCATCGGTGGGGTTCACTTCAGCAAGATGTTGAATCAAGCGATAAACATGTTCGTTCTTCCCATCGATGAAAAGTCCTTCATTAGCAGTCCGCTTAAGTTCTAAATGGTATTCCGTTAAAATGCTTTCAATTGATTTGAGGTTTCGCTGGATGGTTCTTCCACTAACGTTCAAAAAAGCAGAAAGAGAGTAAACGGTATGTTTCCCCGATGTTTTTACAATCAATTCAATGATGGATTTTTCCCTTGATGTAATAAACATTCTTTCCACTCTTTTCTCTGAATTAGCTTTTATCGATACAAATGAGAACAGAAAGGCAGGAGAATCCCGCCTTTCTGAATGATGTCTAGTTGCTGTTGATAATGTCTTTCAATTCTTTGGCTGATTGGGCCTGAACCATCTGGTCAACGTTTTCCTGCTCGGAGCAGACTACGGCGATGCCAGAAAGGATTTCAAGATGAGTGCCGTCTTTACCGGCGATACCGAAGATCACCTTCGCCTTCTCACCGTTGAAGTCAACCCCTTTTGGTACTTGAACGACCGTAAAGCCTGATTTGATGACGGCTTTCTTCGCGTCTTCTGTACCGTGTGGAATGGCGACGTTGTTACCCATGTACGTAGAAGTAATTCCTTCTCTGTCAATCATAGCATCTACATAGCTTTCTTCAACGTATCCTGCTTTGACGAGAGCTTCACCTGCGAACCGGATTGCCTCTTCTTTCGTGGCAAATTCCTGATTCATGAAGATGTTCTCTTCGAGCAGTAAATCGTCGTCTTTATCTGCATTTGGTTCAGCGTTTACTGCTTCTTCCTCTGCTTCTTCGACTGTCTCTGCTTGCTCACTTGTAATCCCGTCTTGAAGACTCGCAATTAGCTTATCGTATTCAGGACTTGATAAGAAGTTATCCACAGAAATGTGGTACACATTTGGAAGCTTATTCTTCGCACGCGGCGTCAGCTCTTCCTGTGTGATGACAACTTGGGCATCCGCTGGAAGGTTACTGATAGATGTGTTCGTCACACTAACGTCTAGATTTGCAGCCTTCACTTTCTTACGGAGAAGGGAAGCCCCCATTGCGCTTGAGCCCATACCTGCATCACAAGCAAAGACGATTTTGTTCACATTTTCAGGCATTGTTCCTTGTCCGCCCACATGATCGGCAACGGAACTTTTCTTGCCTTTCATTTCTTGCATTTTCTTCGTTGCGCCTTCGATGTCTTCATCGGTTGCCTTACTTGATTTCAACACGATTGCCGATACGATGAACGATACGGCTGTTGCCACAAAGACTGCTGCAAAGTTTGCCAGATACGCCATTCCTTCCGGAGGAGTAACGGCTGTAATTGCGATAATACTACCAGGTGATGCCGGTGACACCAATCCTCCACCCATTAATACAAGGGTAAAGACTCCGCTCATTCCACCAAGGATGACGGAAATGAACAGCATCGGTTTCATTAGCACGTATGGGAAGTAGATTTCATGAATCCCTCCAAGGAAATGAATGATAGCTGCTCCTGGAGCCGATTGTTTCGCTGTCCCTCTACCGAACAACATGAATGCAAGTAGAACTCCAAACCCTGGTCCAGGATTTGCTTCTAATAGGAAAAGAATCGATTTTCCACCCTGTTGAACTTGCTCCAAACCTATTGGTGACAAGACACCGTGGTTGATGGCATTATTTAAGAAAAGAATCTTCGCGGGTTCGATCAGGATACTTGTTAACGGGAGTAATCCTGCCGCTACAAGCCAGTCAACGCCGGAAACGAGTACGTTTGTAAATGAATGTACCGCAGGACCTACACCAAGGAATGCTAAGATTGCAAGAATTCCTCCAAGGATACCGGCTGAAAAGTTATTTACGAGCATTTCAAATCCTGCTCTGATTTTCCCTTCGATTGCTCCGTCGAACTTTTTGATCACATAAGCCCCTAAAGGACCCATGACCATGGCACCTAAGAACATCGGTGTATCTGGTGCACCGACAATGACACCCATTGTCGCAATCGCACCTACGATCCCACCACGTTGGTCGTGAACGAGCTTACCTCCTGTATACCCGATTAAGAGCGGTAACAGATACGTAACCATCGGCCCTACTAGATTGGCAAGGCTTTCATTTGGAATGAACCCAGTTGGTATAAACAACGCTGTAATTAAACCCCAAGCGATAAATGCGCCAATATTAGGCAAGACCATAGAACTGAGGAAGTTACCAAACTTTTGTACCGCGACTTTCATATTTGATTGAGCCACTTCTCTCATCCTTTCATAAATAGATAATAATTTCTTATTTTAATGATAGGCCCTAGCGCATTGGGGATTCAAGGATGATGAAAACTAACTTTGTCACCCATGTGACGACAAACCTATTGTTTCTCTATTGGGGGAAGTTATTCTTGGGAGCGATTTCGGTTCTTTAGCTTTCTGTAGAGATCTCGACCACCGTTAGGATTGGCCGCATTTACTCGTAAATTGATTAAAAAGCAAAAAAAAAGAACAGCATTGCACTGTTATCTCTATTTATATTAGCCTTTCAACACTCGCAACAAGGTTGAGTGTGACTGATAGTAGATTTTATCGGCGATATCCTGAATATATCGGCGATATTTTCATTATAACGGCGAAATTCTAAATTTAACGGCGAAATTTCCATTTTAACGGCGAAACCCGATTTCCACCCCATCTTCCCATAAAAAGAACCTGCCCAGTCATGTCAGAACAGGTTACCAGCAGCATTTTATTTTCATCAGCGATAATCCAGAATCACCATGAACCTGAAACCTGTTTCCAGAAAGACACTACGTAAGGTTGATGAATAAAAAAATAGCTGAAGACGAATCATTCGCCTTCAGCTATTTATCATCTCCTATATAGTGACGTTTCATTGTCAGTCAGGATGCCCCCTTATTACGTAAAGATCTACTTATCCAATGAAATGCTTATCTTATCATCTACATATTTCGTAGTGCTGTAACCCTCGATTACAAGCTCTGTCGGCGTCACGTCTTCAGTGGAACCATCGTTGTAAAAATCAATCGTCTGCTCCGTTTCAAAGTAGCGAGGATGATCCAATTTATCATACACATACGCACCAACGTCGTGTGTCTTCCCATCTTTATCCATCAACACGCCATCCCCGCCATTAATGCTAATAGAGATATTTTGATCGTCTTCAGGCGTTCGATAGAATTGATAATTTACATTCTCATAAACCCTGTCCTTCGATAAGTCATGGGTAAGAACCACCCTTGCAGGATTTCCGACACTAATTTTATCAATAGAAATCGTGTTGCCAAGATACTCAGTGTTTTGCGGCAGATCCTTGGTGGCATCAAGCTCGATGGTTTTCCGGCTGTCTACGGATAAATGCAAGGAACCGAATTGGATGCCCACCTCTTTGGGATCATCGAAATATAGGGTGTCGAAGCTCGCTGTAAAGGCATTCCATCCCTCCTGATTAATGGAATCCATGTACATATTGCCACCAAAGGGATCAGCTTCCATCTTCTTCCCATCTATTTCAAGAGAATCAAAGTTGATCACGTCAATCCGTTCCTCATCACGATCAATCTGAAAGCTATACTGAAGGAGGGTGGTGGTGGGTGCGATGGTCAGTTTATCCAATCGAACCGGGATCCCTCCCACTTCGACCTCCTGATCCAGTTTATGAACGCGAGATGACTGCTTTTCAAAAGGGATCTCGAAGTTCCATTCCCCCTCGGCAAATTTCATTTCCCCTCCGCCATACAAGCCTTCTTTCCCGTCGTGTGCCAATTGCATGAGCCTTGCCACATTCAGCTTGATGGTTCCCTTATCAACAGCTACCGGCATCAAGCTCATCGTTCCTTTATACACATTTTTTTCTTCATTATGTATCTCGCCTTGGTCGATAGGAGGCGAATAAAACCGTGAATCTGCACTCATGTTCATGACTTCACTTTCATTCTCTATATATACGCCTTCATACCCATTCATCATATAGCGATTATCATTCTTACTATCTTCAATCTCATAAAAAACAAGCGTCTGAACATCATCGGCCACGACACTCTTGACTGTAATCTTCACCCCATTGCTTTCCGCTTCCAAGTCCAACCGCTCCCCGAGATCGTGCTGGAGAAAAGCGCGAAGCTGTTCGTCTTCCTCTGTATATGAATAGTAGAGACGCGCGAATCCACCGGTCACGAATCCTGTACACACAAGCAAGGCGAAAACACCTGCAATGGAAAGCCAAATGGATTTCCGTTTTTTCTTCCTTTTCTCCCTTTTCGCTTCCCTTTCGTACAGCCTGCTTCTGACTCTCTCCATAAACCCAGAAGGAACAGCAATGTTCTCGGCCATTCCACCGAGGGAAAGCGTCACTTCTTGAAAAGAGGCCAGGTCTTCCTGGCAGTGTTGACAATGATAGATATGTATTTCAAAATCCACCTTTTCCGGTCGATTCATCGTTCTTCCCAAGTAATCCAGGTAATGTATCTGATAGTCATGACAGCCTTTGAAACCCGTATCATACCCCAGCTTTTCACGAAGAGTCCTAACGCCTCTGAATAACCTGGATTTCACCTCATCAACCGTGATCTCCAGTACACAGGCAGCCTCTTCATGTGAGCATCCTTTGACATACACTAATGCCACTGCTTCTTTAACCCCTGTCTCCAAGTGATGAAAAGCTTTGAATGTGTCATTCCCACCTATACTCAGTGATTGGTTGGACATTTCCTGACAATACTTAAGAAAAGCCGAAGTGGCCGATTGCCCCTTCTTACGTTTATATGACTCCTCATGTACCTTGATGATCGATTGATAAATTGCATCCTCAATCTCCTGTTGACCTTCAAAATACACCCTGCCCAGTGCATAAAAAGAAGGCATCTCCCTCTCAAACAAGGCAATGATCGATTCTAGTCCCCTAACTCCCAGGCCGTTTGCTAACACAGGATCGATTTCCATTTTCACCATTGCTGTCTCCCCCCTTTACCAACTCTCCTACTTTCTTACCACTAATTATTTCAAAATTCCTACTATTTCACAATCATTTTCTTAAAAATCAATTGGAAAACTCTTCATAATAATTGACGTATCTCTTCTTTTTCATCTATACTTTTTCCAAAATGTCATTTATCGGTAAATGCACATGATCGCAGGCATCACTACTGCTATCCCGTAGACCGCTGTACAATTAGGACGCACCCTCAGTCAATAATGGAACAAGAAAAGGGACGAACCCCTCAGGATCCATCCCTTTTTTGTCTTTTTTATAAACGATCAATTTCACCCAACTGTGACTGCATATCCAACTCAATCATCTCTTTTGCCTTTGTAAAGGTAACTACTTCATTCGATACCCAATGATTATACAACTTAGGAAGGGCGTTCCGGTGGTAGACCGTACCTTTCACTTCTGCGAAGAAATAAATGATCAGTAAGTTGACCACGTCGGTCGGAAGTGCCTTCTTACGCTCGATTCCCTTTAAAGAAAGGATATCCAACCCTCTTAATGGGCTGCCGATCACCGCTTCTGCCATATGAAAGGGATCAGCCGCCTGGCATAAAGTCACGAGTTCAGGATTAATATCTTCAAATTTCAAGTGAATTCCCCTTTTACATAGCTAGTGAACGAATATACGTTACACTTCAACCATCGATAGATTGTAAGATCAACTACTATGTATTATAACAAAAAGATGTTCCAAGAATCACGTACTTGTATGTTAATTTTTACTTAACCAAAATTCCATGACGGTTTCTGATGTTGAAGGATAAATGAGACTCCTTACCTGGTTCTCTATCAAATAGCATTCCGTGATCCAATCAGGAAGATCGTCATGTTGCTCCTTCCATAAACGTTTCCGTTCTAAAGCATCTGCTACCCTCATTTCAATCCAGGAATCCGCTATCATATTTTCACTACCACACTCGTCCGCCAATGGATGAATCGATCGATTGTAGTATGGTATTCCACCATGGATATGACTCCTGTTCCTCACCCATATGACACTTTCCCTAGGAAGGAAGCCAATATGACGGTACCCAAGAACTGACAACGGTTGAGAGTACTCATCTAAATGACAGTAACACCCCGACCACTGCCTGTCTGTGTCACTCGGCAGAACCATTTCTGACGTGTAAAGCGATAGGCCGGTTTGAAATAGATTATGTATCTTGCGGTTGAGGAAAACCGGATTTCTCTTTTGTTCCTTACAGTCCGATTTAGGTGAATGACACGTAAAGCCAAGTCGGTCGAATCGGATCACTTTAACAAGCTGCATGTAGCCCCTCCTTCTAGCCTGAATTTCTCAAGGACATTCTATCCAAGCCCACTCTATAATGGTGGGATTTCCCTATATAGAGTGAGTTCAAACAATAAAATTTTATGACAAACAAAAAAGGAAGATCGCTCAAATGCGAAATCTCCCTTTTCCATACTCACGACTAAACTCTATCGCTGCTCATTCAGCGCACGCTCAAGGGTAGACGTAACCGATATATTGTCAAATGAAATCCCCAGTTGAATCGCGGTCTGGGCAATTTCCGGCCGGATCCCGGAAATCGTGCTCTTTACACCGATCAAGTTCAAGCTATCAATGATCTGAAATAATTGGTGCGCGACCATTGTATCCACCATGATGACCCCGGATAAATCTATGAACAAATGCTCAAGATCTTTATCTACACATTCAGCTAGCGTATTCTCCAGGATATACCTTGCTCTTCCCGTATCGATATCTCCGATTAAGGGCAGGACACCTGTTTTTTGATTCAATAATATAACCGGTGAGCTTAGTTCACGGATCATAGCCTGCTGGGCATTCAGACGTCTTTGAGAATACTCGTAATTCTCTTCTGCGAATTTGGAGATGACGAGGCTGAAGGTTTTGATGATCAACTCCCGGAAAGACTCGATTCTTTCAGGTGGAAACTCATTTCTATAATGGCGAATAAAATCCTGTAAAATGTCAAGGTACTGATCCTGGGTTCTGAAAAACTCCCTCAAAATAAAATGTGTGGGGGTCGTTAGGTGTTCTTCATCCTGAGCGATCTCCTCAATCCAATGCTCGAAGTTACAAAGCGCATCCTGCCCTACATCCTTAAAGAGGACACAAAAACGTTCGTGAAATTCGTGATTTTGCCCTTTCAACGTTTCGATCACCAATGGATCCGTGGAGGCATATACCCCTGACTGGTCACTTTTATCCAGGGACTCATACCAATTCTCCGTCAACTGCCATGTGCGTTCGCTCATAAATTCATAAAATTTTTCCGCTACCTGCATAATCGACCTACTTTCTTAAAGTGATCCGTCCCTCTTCCATCTCAACTGCCATTTCATTGGCCCGTTCCGAAACGATATATTTTTACACTTATATTAGTAATGTACTATGTCCTTCACATAAAGGGAAGCAAAATCTAAGGATGCATACTCTCAAAATCCTTTAATAACAAGACTTCACATTTCTTAAGGCAAAGGACATGCATTTTTAGGAATTCATTGGAAGGAAAGAACGACTATTTACATTTTTTCTCAAATTTCAGCCGTAATTCTTTGACGCTATCGGGAAAAGAGATTTACCATGTAACGTGAACCCGTAATAAAGGATTCTTGCAACAACCAATAATCAACTTCGTGGAGAGCGCTCACCATGATTAATTTTGAGAAAGAAGGCGTATGAATATGTGTGGAATTGCAGGTTGGATAGATTGGTCAAGAGATCTTTCAGGAGAGAATGAGACTCTCAAGAAAATGACAGATGCCATCGAACATAGAGGACCTGATGCAGAAGGATTCTGGCTCGGTCAACATGCAGCACTTGGACACCGGAGACTGATTGTCATTGATCCTGATGGCGGATTACAACCTATGCTCTACAAGGATGGAGACCAATCAATCGCGCTAACGTATAATGGCGAACTCTATAACTATCTTGAGCTCCGCAATGAACTAATAGAGAAAAACCATCATTTTACAACCAATTCGGATACGGAAGTCCTTCTTCATGCATATTTAGAATGGGACGAAGAATGCGTTCATCATCTTAACGGAATTTTCGCATTCGGAATTTGGGACGATCGAAAAGAGAGATTGATGCTTGGTCGAGATCATTTAGGTGTGAAGCCGCTATTTTATACTAAAAAAAATGGAATCATTATTTTTGGCTCTGAAATCAAGGCTCTATTAGCACACCCTGAAGTCCACGCTGAAATTGATGCTGAAGGTTTATCCGAGGTTTTCGGCCTTGGACCGATGAAGACACCTGGAAAAGCTATTTTCAAAGACATTAATGAGGTCCGTGCAGGACATTACATTACCTTCACTAAAGATAAGATGAATACGGTACAATACTGGAAGCTCGAGAGCAAAGAGCATACAGATGATATGGACACCACCGTTCGAACCATTCGTGAACTTCTCGAAGATACGGTGAAACGTCAATTGATCGCAGACAAACCATTAGTGTCCATGCTATCAGGAGGACTGGATTCAAGCGGACTCACTGCCATTGCAGGAGAAGAATTCAAACAACAGAACAAAACTCTCCCCACCTACTCCATTGATTTCGTAAACAATGAAGCCAATTTCAAAGAAGACTTCCTTCGCCGCGATTTGGATGAGCCTTGGGTGAAGCGAGTGTCAGAACACGTGGGCACCGAGCATACCTCCATCGTCTTTGATGCAGAGAAACTCGTCGACAATCTTTTGACTCCCATGAGAGCTCGGGATCTTCCGGGAGTCGGAGAAATTGAAACCTCCCTATACTTATTGTTCAAGGAAATGAAAAAGGATGCGACAGTGGCTCTATCGGGAGAATCTGCCGATGAAGTATTCTCCGGTTACCCGTGGTTTCACCAGCAGGAATATTTAGATGCCGATGTGTTTCCATGGCTTCTGAATATAGGTGGGATCGCAGGGGTCTTGAAGGATGATCTTCAAGAGAAACTCAATATAGAAAGCTATCAAAAAGAGCGATATCAAGAAGCACTCCGAGAGCTTCCTGTCTTAGACGGAGAGAATGAAGTAGAGGCAAAGCAGAGAAGGATGTCCTATATGTTCATCACCCGCTTCCTGCCATTTATGCTGGATCGGAAAGACCGCGCCAGTATGATGACAGGCTTCGAAGTCCGTGTCCCATTCTGTGACTACCGTCTTGTTGAATACTTATGGAATATTCCATTTGAAATGAAGAATGTCGATGACATTGAAAAGGGGATCCTTCGCCGAGCATTTGATGGATATCTTCCGGATGATGTACGGAATAGAAGGAAGAGTGCCTATCCAAGCACGAAAGATGATGCCTACCTTAAGGGAGTCAGCAACTGGATGATTTCCATATTGGATGATCCCGCTTCACCGATCCTTGACTTGATCGACCGTGAAGAAGTTAGGAAAATTGCCGAAGGGAACAGCGAACTCCCTGATTCAACTGCCAAGGGATTACTTGACTACCTGGTTCAGGTAAATGCCTGGCTGAATGAGTATCAGATTAAGATAGCTATATAAGAGACAGGACGGGGCTTAGTTGCCTCGTCCCTTTTTCTATGATTCTTCGTTATTTCCCTATTGAATCACAGTACGATAAATGGAATGAGATGAGATCGTATGAAGAAATCCACAGGTTCTTAGAAAAGCTGATTAAAAGATAAATGAAAGAGAGGGACGGACCTTTTGAAGGTCCGTCCCTCTTTTTTAAATTGTTTTCACTAGTTGAAACAACACTTTTTCACAGATTTTTATTTCTTCTAGGTCTACATATTCATTGACTATATGTGCGTTGGTGAGGCTTCCTGGTCCAAATACAATGGCTTCAGTGCCGGGTGATAATAATGAGATGATGCCTGCATCCGTATATGCTGGAAATCCTTCGTACTCCACTTCTTCACCCGTTTCAGTGAGATATGCTTCCGCCAATCCTCTACAAAAATAGCTATCTATCGGAGTTTCCAATGGTGGCCGTGCCAAACCTTTTTGTTTGAACGCTATGCTTACACCGGGGACGGACCTTTCCCCTACTTTTACAGCCTCACTTAGAAATTCTTGAATATTTCCCACTGTGACCGGTGGTACAAGCCTGAAATCCAGCTCTGCATTGCATAAACGTGGGACCATGTTTGTCTTTTCCCCTCCGGCTAGTTTCCCTACGGTAACGGCCGTTTTCCCAAGTGTTTCATGCTCATAAGGAAGTTGATTGATCTTATCTTTAATAGAAGTAATAACCGCACTCATGGCATGGATGGCATCCAGACCTAAATGGGCGTACCCGGCATGAGAACTTTTCCCGGATACTTCAACATCAAACCAAACTGTCCCCTTATGGGCAGGCGCGATATGATTGCTTGTAGGCTCTGTTGCAATGATCATGGCATCTCCCGGTAAACGTTTCTTTTCCACTAGATTTACTGCACCGGCCATCTGAGGACCTTCTTCATCCACTGTGACACATACATAGAAATCCCGTTTCAAGGACAGTTCTTCCTCTGACACTTTCTCCAGTACCTTCATCGCAACAGCCAGACCACTTTTCATATCACAGGAACCTCGTCCATACATCTTCCCTTCGATGATTTCCCCTCCGAACGGGTCCATATCCCATCCTTCCCCTGCAGGAACCGTATCCATATGGGCAATCAATACAATGGGCTTTTCATTGGAAGCTCCCTTATACTTTGCAATGATATTCGGTCTTCCTGGAGAAACTTCTTCATAACTGACCTCTACGTTTTCTAATCTTTTTAGCCATTTGTATACGAAGTCTGCACATTCCTTCTCCACGGTTAACGGATTTTCTGTGTTGATTTGGACGAGTTCTTTCACTAACTGAACCGTATCTGTTTTCACTCTCATTCTATCCACTCCCTATGATCCGATTTTGCGATACTCTTCCGCAATTTGAACGCTTTTTTGCTTGGTCAATGCACTGACGCCCACCACAATCACTACATTACAGATCAGTCCAAGAATACCTGCATGAATATCGAGAGGTGTAGTCTCTGCTATTAACTGATAATAATAGTTTACGAATGTACCGACAATCAATCCTGTAATGACAGCTGGTCCAGTCACCCTTTTCGAATAAAGAGCGCCATATACACCTGGTGCGAATTGAACGATCGAACCATACGCTCCTAGTAATAGGGCGATGAGTCCTTGTCCACCAAAGACGGTGATAAAATATGCAAGTCCACCGACAACAAATACACCGATTCTCATTAGGAGTAAAGTCGTTTTATCAGAAAGATCTGGTTTCACGTTCTTAATAACCCCATCGGTGAATTCAAGTGAAGCACTATGGGTAATGGCATCTGCCGTAGACATGGCCGCTGCCAAAGCTCCAGCGCCCACGAGCCCGTAAACCCAACCAGGTAGATTAAGAACTGTCGTAATCAAGTAAGGAAGAATCTCATCTGGCGCACCGATGTCAGCTGGATTGACGATATTTACCGCTGAAAATCCAACAAACAGTAACGGGATAAGAAACAAGGCAAAGATTGGATACACTAATACCGTTTTCTTTATGGTCCGTGCATTGGAAGCATAGGATTTAGAAAATAAGTGGGGCCACATCAAGAACCCTATGAGTGATACGAGAATTGTAGTCGTATAGGCCGTTCCAGACATGGCAGACCCTTTATTCCCGATTTCAAAAAATGTTGGGTTGTCCTGAACCAGGTTCGTAAACATCCCTCCTACACTATCATGAAGCTTATTCACAATCGCCAATCCGACCACCCATGAGATGACGATCATTAAAATCCCTTGAAATACATCCGACCATGCAGCTGCCCTCAGTCCTCCAGTTGCCACATAGACAACAACGATTCCATACGCAAGCAATGCCCCAAGCCAAAGGGGGATACGACCTTCTGTCATGATATTAAATATATAGGCCATCCCCTTCATCTGAGTTGCCAGATATTGAATTGAAGCGAATAATGCGATGATCCCAACCAGGATCGGGAGAGTTTTACCTCCGTATCTCTTCTTCATAAAGCCTGCAACGGTGTAAATATTATATTTCCGACCAATTTTCCCGATTTTAGGACCGATGATATACCACGGGAGAATGGCAAATGCGGTATAAGTTAAGATATAAAGTGCTGGTGCACCTTTGGAGTAAGCCCACCCGGGTGCGCCGAGAAATGAAAAGGCACTGAAGACCGCTCCACCCATCAAGAACCACATGACGATAAGTCCAAGACCTCCGCCTGCAACTGTAAACTCATCTAAAGAATGTTTATCATGGCCTCTTCCTGCCATTACGCCAACCACTAGTGCAATCACAAGGTAGCCAATCATCATGATCATCGCAATCTGCCAATCTGCCATTAATGTGCCTCCTCTTCATCTTTATCAGGATCTATTCGGTAGAGAACTAGAACAATTAAAAATGTAATGATAATCCAGAAAATAACCCAAAACACGGAGAACGGCATCCCCATTACCATGGGTGTTGCCCTGTTCCCCAGTGAAAACAATGGGAAAACTAATAAAAGAAACGGGAGAATCAAAGACAAACAATAGATTTTAGTAAATTTGCTTTTACTCATACGACACCCTCCTAGTTTGATGTATCGGGAGATTAGGGACAGGTCCATTGTCCCTAATCTCCTATTTTTCATTAACAGCTGCAGAATTGTTTCCCTCTTGGACAAGGTGCCTGTCCCCTTGTCCCTGACTAATCCGTAAAGCTGTGGCATATAGGAGCTCAACGCCTTTCTCGATGTCGTCCATCTCTGCAAACTCCAACGGATTATGGCTGATTCCTTTTTCACAGCGGACGAAGATCATTCCGTAATCACTGATATAGGACATGATCAACGCGTCATGGAAAGGTCCGCTCATCAAGGTCGGTGACTCGAATCCAAGTTTCTCGTCCTCCTCCTTCATGATGTCTTTGATCCAATCCGCACAATATCTAGGTTCACTGCGTGTATCCTCTTTGATTTCATATGTAAGGTCATAGGCTGATGATGATTCTTCAATGATCCGGTATAGCTTTTGTTCGAGGTTATTACGTGCCTTTAGATCGATATCACGGAGGTCGACGGTGAACTCTACCTTTTCGGCAATAATATTTCTGGAGTTTGGAAATACTTGCATGCTACCAACCGTCCCAACGGTTGTGTCGCTTCCTTCTTTTTTAACAAGGTCATCAAATTTCCTGATGATTTCTGCAGCACCGACAAGGGCATCCTGCCTCATCGTCATTGGCACTGATCCCGAATGACCGGCAAATCCCTCGAGTGTCACTGTCAACCATATCGGACCGGAAATCCCGGATACAATCCCTACCGGTTTTCCCTTCTCTTCAAGAACCGGCCCCTGTTCGATATGCAGTTCAAGAAACGCTTCGATGTCACCTTTTTCATACACAGGACTTGCCGTCAAATCCGTCTCTACTCCGAACTCTTTAAGCGCCTCACGTCTCGTGACACCCTGTTTATCTTTCCGCTCAAGTTCGCCTTCTTCAAGCATCCCTGCCAACGCCCTTACTCCGAAGATGCCTTTATTGAAACGGCTTCCTTCCTCATCGGAAAAGCAAATCACCTCAATCGTCCTTTCAGGGTTGAATCCGTTGTCCTTCATACTATGAATGACTTCGATCGCCCCCAACGCCCCGGCTGTGCCATCGAATCTTCCCCCATAGGGCTGAGAGTCAATATGAGAACCTAGAATCAGGACCGGTTTGTCTATGTCCGTTCCTTCCATCCTTCCAATCAGGTTACCGAAACCATCGATTTCTGCTCTCAAACCGGCCTCTTCCATCCAGCTTTTCACCAATTCGACGCCTTGACGATCTTCCTTTGAATGGGCCAACCGACAAACACCTGTTTCTCCGATCTTTCCGATTTCCGCTAATTCCTCCAGATGCCGTTTTAATCGTTCACAATTGATTGACATAAAATCACCCTTTGTTTTTCATTTTTTAAAGACTTATAGTAAGTTTATTTTGAAAAAGCTCCGTTATCATTAGACACTCTGTCTAAGAAAGAGCGGGATATTCAACCAGAATGACAAAAGAGAAAGAATTTTCCAAAAAATTAAGCGAAATTTTTTTCTCCTCTTCTTTTCTCAAGTTTGCCCTTACTCTTTCAAAATCACCGTTTGTCTAGTTTCTAGACTCATTTACCTTAATCCTGCACTTTTCCAAAAAATGAAACGTTGTGCTCAATAGAAAAAGAGCCTATCCAATCGTGGATAAGCTCTTTTTACTTGAGTTCTACTATTAAGTTTGTCATATTACTTAGTTAAAAGATGAGAGACTAGTGGTTGAATTTCGATATTCACTAAGACGGGACGCGGGACCTGTCCCCCCGTCCAAGCATTCCGAAGAAGACGAGCACGGATACCAGGATCAATCCAAGGGAGACTATCGTGATGGATAGCATCTTGAAGATGACACTGACCGCCACAACCATGTACAGGACTGCTAGCATTCGTTTAACGCTGACGCCAGAGAAACGTTTCAGCTGAATAGAACCGATCGGTGTCCCAATTAGTGCACCAATGATTAGTAAAATTCCATGACGATAATCAAGTGACTCCCCTGTATACATATAGGAGGTAATGCCCGACAATACGATGATGGATGCCGCAGAAATACTCGTTCCGATCGCTTTGCTTAGGTCAAGTTTAAGCCACTTTGTAAGTAATGGGGTCATCACAAATCCCCCACTGACCCCCATAAGAGATGAAATAACACCGGTGAATAACCCGATAATAGGAGCCGCAGATTTTCCTTTTGCTTTCAAATCTTGTTGTCTTCTACTTAAGAACTGATATGAAAACCAGCTTAATATGGCAATATAAACAATCGATATCACAGTGGATGCCCCGTTCATCTCATCCAGCCATTTTACAAATGGTACGGTCACAACAGAGCCAATCACTCCGAAAACACCAAGAAGGACCGCTAATTTCACATTCACATTCTTTAACCGGATGTGTGACATTGTCCCTGTCACCGTTGAGCCTAATGTGAGCATTAAGGAAAGAGTGATTGCCTGGCTCGGTTCGTATCCCAGGACAAGTAAGGTCGGTGTCAGAACAATTCCGCCGCCTATACCAAAGAATCCCGAAATGATGCCGATGACCGCACCACCTATCATAAATAAAATCCATTCCATTTTGTTTCACTTCCTTCGTCTTTCATTATACATTTTCGTAACCTATAATAGAAATGCATAATAATAATACAGATGATTACGTTTCATAATAAAGGGAGGATACCTATGCAACTGGATTGGATTCGAACATTTGTGACCCTTGCGCAGCTTCAGCATTTCACGAAAACAAGTGAATTCTTGAATTTGTCACAACCTACTGTCAGCGTCCATATTAAGAAGCTTGAACAATCCTTGGGAGTTGAGCTTATCCATCGTTCATCCACCAACCAACTTTTCGAATTAACACCTGCAGGAAAGAACGTGTTTGAACAAGGGAAGCAGATGTTGGATTTGTGGAGAACGATGGAACAAGCCACTCAGAAAACGGAAGATATCCAATTAAGAATCGGATCCACTCACACCGTCAGTGACGTGCTCCTTCCCGACTTTGTCAAAAAGATAAAGGTCCTCTACCCCCACGTCCGCCTTCAGCTGATGATTCACAATCATGAAACCATCGTTGAAGCGCTGAATCACCACGAACTCGATCTCGCCCTAGTTGAAGGAACAAAGGGATTAGAGCCATTTCATGTTGAAGTGATCAGCCGTGACGAACTCCGTTTCTTCGCGAGCAGCCGAATGAATCTCCGCTCCTCCCCATTGATACTTAGAGAAATCGGATCAGGAACAAGAGAATATGCTAATGAATTCTTGCGTTCTGAACGAATCGTACCGGCAGAAATCCTACAAGCAAGCAGTCATTACTTAATCAAGCAACTGGCAGTAAGGGGGCTTGGCATCGCGTTTCTGTCAAGCTCAATGGTCAAAGAGGAGGTTCAGCAAGGAAAGCTTGTCCCGATCGATCCTTATGTCATCCATCGGCCGTTTTATGCAGTCTACCCTGAAAGTGCCGCGTCTGTGGCCCTAATAAAAGAATTAGTGGCTGTGATTGAGGGCCCATTATAACATCCATTGCGTGAGGGACGGACCTCCAATAGAGGTCCGTCCCCCTTCAAGCTTTACTTGAATAGGCACCTTTTTCAAACTCAAGTATTGCTTTATAGGAAAGCCAGGAGATACTCCGTACACTTAACTTATACTTTTAAATGGGGTGAGAAAATTGTTTGATATGACAAAGGTTGGGAAGAAGATTTCACAGTTAAGAAAAGAGAAGAACATTACTCAAATGGCACTGGCGGATCTGCTTGGGGTCAGCTTTCAAGCGATCAGTAACTGGGAACGGGGACAAACAATGCCTGATATCTCTAAACTCCCTGAGATCGCAAGGATTTTCCATACCAGTATAGACGATATTTTAGGGAACACCAAAGGGACGAAGTTGGTCAAAGACCTGGTTGAGGGTGAGACACTTGCTGATTCAAAGTCTATAGATAAGGTAGAATTCATAAACGCGGCACCCATCCTTACTATGGAGCAAGCAGATATGGTATATCAGAAAGTGGTAGGCGAGCTTACTGAAGAAGACTTGTCAATAATTGTACCCTATATCAATCAAGAATCGATTGACGCATTAGCAAAGCGAGAGTTTGGTTTGAGAGGAATGAAAGGTTTGGCCTCCATCGCACCTTATATCAGTCAGGAAGTCATTGATGAAAGTGCCAGGAAGGAACTTTCATCAAACGGAATGAAAGGGTTGACTCCTTTGGCTCCTTTTATCAGCCAAAACGTAGTAGATGAGTGTGCCCGGAAAGAATTCCAGTCAAAAGGATTAGAAGCATTATCATCCATGGCCCCTTTTATTAGTGATCAAGAATTAAACCTTTGTGCTAAAGAAGGTTACGAAAGGGACGGACTTCACTCCATCCTATCCATTGCTCCATTTATTCAGAAAGACCTCCTGAATAAATTGGCATTGGACGCCATCTCTAAAAAAGGAATGAAAGAAATCATTCCGATCATGCCTTACCTGGATCAAAACGTGTTGAATGATAATATCCTTAAATAATCACGAGGAGGCTGGGACATAACCAAATCAATATAATCGAAAAACGAACAATCAGGATATAAGACCATGTTAGGGTTTCTTGTGACACCGCTGTTGATTTCCGTGCAAGACTTCGCTTTCCTCGGGGCGGAAGGCGAGCCTCCTCGTCGCTGACGCTCCTGTGGGGTCTCACCTATTCCGCTTTTCCCGCAGGAGTCTTCGTCTTGCACTCCAATCAACAGCTAGAACCAGTTAAATACACTGAGTATGCTTTTAAAATAACAATAAAAAATCCGAACGTTTTCGATTTTCATGAAAGAATATCGAATAATTGTTCGGATTTTTCTTTGGCTAAAACCCTTTTGTCCCAGCCCCCTCTAAAATATCACTCACTATAACTGAGCCACAATTCCATAGCGGTATCCAGTTCTTTAAGGATATGAAGCTTCCTGTTATACAGATCCTGAAGTTCATTATATTCTATTTGTTTGGAAGACATCTCCAGATCAATTCCCCTAATTTCATGTTCGAGGCTCTCGATTTTTTTCAATACTTTTTCCTGTGTTCATTCATCATTAATACCATCAGGTTTCCCAAGTGACTTCTTACTCTTTTCACTAACCGGTTCTTTCTTATCGGCCATCCTCTGCTTTTCTATTTCAAGTTTATAATCATCATAATCTCCAGGATAACTTTTCAACTTATGATCTTCTACTGCAATGATTCTCTCAGCCATTCGGTTACTAAAATATCGATCATGGGAAATAAAGAAGATTGTCCCGTCGAAATCTTCCAATGCTTCCTCAAGTGTTTCGATGGACTCGATATCTAGATGGTTCGTCGGCTCATCTAGTATCAGCAGATTCACTTCATGAAATAGTAGCATCGCAAGCTTTAATCTGATTCTCTCTCCCCCGGACAGATGCTTGACTTTCTTGAAGACACTCCCTTTATAGAACATAAATTTAGAAAGATACTCGCGTGCTTTTCCTCCCACTATCGAAACATCTTCTCTAAAGCAATCCAGCACGGTTACTTCTTCATTATTAAATGTAATGTGTTGAGGTAAATAAGCCTGCTTTACGTTTGCACCGAATTGGATTTTTCCTTGATCGGGCTGCTCCTCCCCCATAAGCATCTTCAGGAATGTGGTTTTCCCGCATCCATTCGGACCAAGGAGACCGACTCTTTCACCAAATCGAATCATCACATCCATGTTTTCAAAAATCACTTTGTTTTCAAAGCGTTTGGACACGCCGAACGCTTTGATGGTCTCATTCCCGGACCTCTCCACTACTTTCACGTCAAGGCGCATATTCCTTCGCTCGAATACCGGCTTATCGATTTGATCCATTTTATCCAGCTTCTTTTGAACACTGGCCGCCCTCTTAAAGAATTTCGTATTATCCGCTCTCATCGCCCAGTCCCTTAAACCCATCACGGTTTTTTCCATACGATGGATCTTCTTCTGCTGTTCTCTGAAATGGTCATATTGAATTCGCATATTCTCTTCTTTTTGAAGAATAAAGGAAGAGTAGTTTCCCTTATAAGAAGTTGATCTCTTATCTTCAATTTCTACAATCTTTGTCACGACGTTATCCAGAAAATAGCGATCATGGGACACAAGAATAACCATTCCTTTATAACTCTTAAGATAACCCTCCAGCCATTCGATCGACTCCATATCAAGATGATTGGTAGGTTCATCCAAGAGCAGAATATCAGGTTGATGAATCAAGAGTTTTCCAAGCACGACGGACGTCTTCTCCCCGCCGCTCAACAAGTCAAAATCCCTTTCTAAAAAGCTCCCAGTAAACTGAAGCCCCGTGCAGACCCTGCTTAATTTCTCTTCTCGTTCGTACCCACCCATCACTTCAAATAATTGAGTCAAATCGCTGTATTTATTCATTACTTTTTCAAGTTCAGATCCTTGTAAGACCTTCATTTTCTCCTCTAACTCATGCATTTCGTTTTCTATACAGTCCATTTCCTCAAATGCCAAATTCAGCACTTCCATGACCCTCATTCCTTCTGGATAACGGGGTGATTGTTCAAGATAAGCCGTTGTCGCGCCCGTAGACTTATGAATAAGTCCTTCATCATACCCAGGGCTTGAGGTTTGTGGGTAACCCGGATAATATTTCATCGGTTCAATGCCTGCAATTACTTTCATCATCGTGCTCTTTCCGCTTCCGTTCGCCCCAACAATTCCGACCTTGTCTCCCTCATACACTTCTAAGGATACATCTTCCATAACAAGCGTCGCGTCCATGTATTTCTTTATCCCATTTACTTTTAATTCCAACATATGCGTTCCTTCTTTCATCCATATTAGAAGTTACGCTATTTATAGAAGGGTCAAGAAGACCTTACTCTATTCATTTGCATAAAAAAAAGACTGTAAGAAGGGGTTCCTTCTCACAGTCCCGTATCATCATGATCATAAAGCAGGCTAAAAAATGCAAATCTGTGCCCTATACTATCCAGACACAGCTGGACGCTTCATGAATATACATCATCCGATATCAGTAAAGTAAGTTACCTTCTAATTGCCCTGATTCCATAAAGAGCATAACAAATAAACCTATCTCTATAGGCCTTTTCAAGCTCATTAAAAAATCATTATTAATTTAAAAATAAATTAATTAGCAATTAGTTGGTTCCATAAACTTACTTCACCTCCAAAATTTTCTTTATTGTCTCATTTTTTTGTGAATTTGTAAATAAGATTGTGTCGGGTATCCCTATTCATAAGAGTTTGTTTAACTTCCCTCATCAACTTTTATAACTTTTCCCCAGATAGTAAAGTAGGTTCCGACTTATCCCTACCCTAACTGTTCAATCTTGCAAAAACAACTCCTACAAACTCTATACACTGAAACCCCTTTCAAAACTTATAGATAGCACTTATACTAGATTCACAAGATGATCATCGAAATCAACACAGTATAATTATGCAAAAATGGAACCTTACGTAATTAAGCGAGGAGGATCCTCATGGTACTGGATAAAAGACGTGCACACCTATTATCCATCATTCAACGTTCAACCGAACCGATTCCAACGAAAGATTTGATTTCCAAAATGAATATGTCTCAACGGACAATTTATTATGACCTCGATCAAATTAATCATTGGTTAACGACTCAGAAAATAGATCCCATTAAAAGTATCCATGGAAAGGGATTGTTTTTATCCACTGAATCGAAATCAAAGTTGGTGGTGTATCAAGATCAGAGTTTTGAAGATTGGCAGTATCAATTATCCAAGCCTGAACGGGATATCCTGATTAAGGCAAAAATATTATTAGAAGAACAGGACGCTTCGATGCAAAGGTTTATGGACCTAACGAGTATGAGCCGAGGGACGATTTCCAAGGTTCTTAAATCTATCAAACAAGAGTTCAGCAAGGCTGGCTTGCAGTTGTATTACCAGAAAGGATCAGGCTACCGATTAAATGGTCCTGAAGATGCAAAAAGAACTATGCTTTCCAATATTCTGGCAACCATCTTCTCCCGCCCGGATTGGCTGAACGTCCGGAATGAAGTTCATAAAATGATTCAACCGGATGCCGCCACTTGGTCGCAGGAGACTGATCAAAGACGCTTAGTTAGAGAGATCCTTTTTGAAGCAGAAAAAGAATTAGGATTGACTCTGACTGATGAAATGGTAGAGATCCTTTCCTTACAAATATTGATGATAATGAAGCGCATTGAACTAAAAGAGTACATCTTTGTCCCAAATGAAGAAAAACAGGTTCTGCAACAAACAGAATCATACAAGGCTGCATTGCATATCACAAATAAATTGAAAGAGTTCAAGAGAGTCACGTTTCCTGATGATGAGATTTGCTTCATTACTATGAATCTATTAGGTTCAAAGGTACAGCACGATAACTTTAACCGATATACCGAGCAAGAATTATCAGGGCTGAAGGAAGTCATTCATCAGATGATTGATGATTTCCAACTCTATTCCTGTGTAGTGTTTGATGATAGAAACGGACTTGAAGAGAATCTCATCTCACACATCAAACCTACCTATTATCGCCTTAAATACGAGCTTCAAATCGCCAATGATCTAGCCGGCAGCATCCAACAGACTTACCCAGATATCTTTCATTTGACTAAACGGGTGATGAGACACCTAGAACTGTATGTCGGAAAAACCGTTCCCGATGAGGAAGTGGCATACATTACCCTGCACTTTGGTGGATGGTTAACGAAAGAGAAAAAGAAGGTTGAGACGAAGTTCAAAGCTCTCATTGTTTGTGAGAATGGAATCGGGACCTCCAATATGCTCCGCACACAGTTAGAAAATTTGATCGCCGGTCTGAATGTCATCACCACGATCTCCATGAGGGAATATCGAACGAATGAATATAAGGCAGACGTCATCTTTTCCACTAATTATATCAAGGAGAAGGAGACTCCAGTTGTCCATGTTCCAGCGATTTTGACAAATCTGGAAAAGGAACGGGTCATACAACAAATGAACGAGCTTTTCGACGCTAAGCAACCGGAACAAAATATGACCGATCACCTGATGGATATGATCAAACAGCATGCGACCATCCATCAAGAGGACGCACTGAAAAGAGAATTGGTCCATCTATTAGAACAAAATACTCCCAGGATAAAGGAGCTTAGAAAGCCTATGCTCAATGAATTATTGACAGAACAAACGATACAGCTCAAAGACAGTGTAACCAGCTGGGAGGAAGCCATCAAGGTGGCGAGCCAGCCTTTGGTCGACCAGCAATCCATACGCTCGGAATATGTAGAGGCCATGATTTCGAACGTGAAGGAGTTAGGTCCTTATATAGTCATCGCACCTAATATCGCCATCCCCCATGCACGACCTGAGACTGGAGTGGAGCAGCTTGGAATGAGTTTTTTAAGACTCAAAGAACCAGTCTATTTTTCAGAAAAGGAAAAACATCGGGCTCAATTAATTATTGTGTTGGCGGCGATCGATAATCAAACCCATTTAAAGGCATTGGCACAACTCACAGAACTGCTATCCAATGAAGAAAATGTGGAGCAGTTACTCACAGCAAGTGATCGTAAAACCGTGATCGAACTAATCAACCAAACAATTGAAGTATAAATTAGAGGAGGAAAAAATGATGAAAAAAGTATTAGTCGTATGTGGAAATGGTTTAGGCAGCAGCATGATTGTAGAAATGAATGTGAAAGCAGCACTTAAGGAAATGGGGAAAGACGCTGAGGTGTCACACACAGACTTATCAACAGCCAAGACTGAACAAGCAGACCTTTTTATAGGTTCAGAGGATATTGTTGAGCGTCTGGAAGATGGCCAAAAAAATGTCGTGAAGTTGAAGAACTTAATGGACAAGAACGAACTGCGCGCGGCGCTAGAACAAAATATGTAATCTACAATAATTCAAAGGAGGGATACAAATGGTTGATATCATAATGAAGGATATACTAGGTACACCTGCAATCCTTGTCGGTCTATTCGCCTTAATCGGGCTCCTTATTCAACGCAAGAATTCGGGAGATGTCGTGTCAGGAACCCTTAAAACGGTCATGGGCTTCGTGATTCTTGGGGCGGGTGCGAATGTACTCATCCAGTCCCTGGGGCAATTCAGCAGCATGTTCAATCATGCATTTGAAGTCGACGGGGTGATCCCGAACAATGAAGCGATCGTCGCCCTTGCACAAGAAAGCTTTGGTACGGAGACAGCGATGATTATGCTGTTCGGTATGGTTGTCAATATTATTATTGCACGATTCAGTCCTTTTAAATATATCTTTCTAACCGGACATCATACCATGTTCATGGCCTGTCTAATCGCTGTCATCTTAACCACTGGAGGATTCACCGGGTTACCATTGATTCTTCTCGGTTCAATTATCCTTGGGGCACTGATGGTCTTATCGCCTGCGATGCTTCAGCCATTCACACGCAAAGTCACCGGGTCAGACGACTTTGCTGTTGGTCACTTCGGATCGATTGGGTATTTGGTTTCCGCCACGGTCGGTAAAGTGGTTGGGAAAGGGTCAAAATCGACAGAGGAAATTAAAGTTCCAAAGTCCCTCGGCTTCCTCCGGGATACATCCGTCTCAGTATCGCTGACGATGGTCATCCTCTTCTTTGTCGTAGCTGGCGCCGCAGGTCCTGCTTTCGTGGAAGGAGAATTGAGTGGCGGACAGAATTTCCTTGTGTTTGCCTTTATGCAAGGGATCACATTTGCCGTTGGTGTGTACATCATTTTAGCAGGGGTACGCATGCTCCTTGGTGAAATCGTCCCTGCCTTTAAAGGGATTGCAGACAAAATCGTCCCCAATGCCAAACCGGCACTCGATTGCCCAGCTATCTTCCCTTTCGCTGGGAACGCCGTCATCATTGGATTTCTATTCAGCTTCATCGCTGGACTAGTGAGTATGTTATTTCTGCCTTTACTTGGATTGAAGGTTATCGTGCCTGGACTCGTCCCTCACTTCTTCACAGGGGCAGCCGCCGGAGTGTTTGGCAATGCCACCGGCGGACGCCGGGGTGCCGTCTTCGGTTCCATGGCGAACGGGATCATGATCAGCTTCCTGCCGGCTCTCTTGCTTCCGGTACTTAGCTCGCTTGGATTCCAGGGAACCACGTTTGGAGACGCGGATTTCGGTTTAGTTGGAATCCTTCTTGGTAACCTGGTGAATATTGTCGGATCGAATATTGCCGTTTTCATAGCAGTCATTGTTATCCTGGCCATCTTGTTTTTCATCAGCTTTAAATCAAATACAAATGAAAACAAAAAACAGACAGAAACAGCTTAACCTGTTAAAAACACTCGTTTCCTTTTTATAAGGGACGGGTGTTTTCCTATTTTATTTCGTGACTTGCATGCATCTTTCTCATCAAGAATACTATTTTTTATATAATAAACGACTGTCCTAATCGAGATATGGTAGGTAACTCTTTATGACTCTCTCTATAACCATTTTGACTATCCAGTTTTTTCATTATATAGTTGAAATTAGATATAACTTAAGAATGTAGCTGTTTTGAGAGGAATATTAATGAGGCTTTTTTAATTTCTCTGAACGACATACTATTCATTTCAGGAGGAATAAAAAATGGAAGTTTTCGCGGAATATTTATCGAGTATCGATGACCCTCAGCAACGGGTGCGCACGGAAGAAGTGTTGATGTGGGTAAAGAAAAAATATCCGAATTTAATACCGAAAATCGCTTGGAATCAGCCTATGTTTACTGATCACGGTACATTCATCATTGCATTTAGCATTTCAAAAAAACATTTGGCTGTTTCTCCTGAAAAGGAAGGCATCACTCATTTTTCTGAGGACATTGTTCAAGCTGGATATGACCACACCAAAATGTTAATGCGTATCCCATGGGATAGTCCAATTGACTTCTCATTGCTTGAAAAAATGATTGAGTTTAATTTGGTGGAAAAAGCAGAGTGTTCGACTTTTTGGCGTAAATAGGATAAGAGAGAGACCTGAAAGAAGCATATATATCACAATAGCTAGGTACCTATGTAAATGAGGTATCCAGCTTTTTTTTACATTTAAATAAATTCCAGAAAATCATACGATGTTTTTCTTTAACTAGAAGTTGGGTTACCTAAAATTGTTACAAATAACCAAACATAAACAAATAAAACAAAGTGAAGAATACTGATAAAATCAACGCAAAAAGCGGTTTTATAAAATGCAGTCTTATCATTGGAAACATCACACAATTAAATAATATTGACCATCCCATATGCCAACCATTATGGTGTGTAATCTTCCCTAACTCAACCCCTATCCACTCAAATATAGTGAATAAAAGGATCCATTTAATGGTGTATGAAAGTTGTTTTTTTAAACCGTTGGGATAATTAGACAAATAAACAAAAGATATTAGAGAATTTATGATAAGATCGTGTGCAAAATGAACATTCATAAGGTTAAAATAAGAATCTTCTTGAAGTTCCCATAACTGATAATGGCTATGTGATATAAACTCATAAAGGAAAGTTGATAAAGAAATGTATAGCATGGTGGGATAATATTTTTCCCAGTTTTTCCAATCGCCCTTTATTAAAGAATAAGTGATAACCATGATTAAAAGGATTAAATGCATTTAAATTTCTCCTATTTCAAGCTATATTTTACCTTTCATCATCTCTGTTAGTTTTAACAAAGATGTATGAAAGATGAATGTAAAATAATGTCACTTATTCTCACTTAACAAAGACGTCTCCTTCTTCGCACAATAGACCAATTACTTCAAATTGTCACCTGTATTGTAGATTTGCTTATCGTTACATTCACAAAGGCTTTCTAATTAAAAATAAAAGGAAAAGTAAATATAACGAAAGCTGCCCAAAGGCCATAAACCGGCAAAAACTTAGTAACTGAATCTTGGATAGTTGAAGATCCTGATTTGTTTTGTAGAAAACGCATATAGGGGAACATAATCCAAATTAGATTCGCCCAGATAAGTATGTTCACACCTAAAACAGCAAGTCTATTTGGCGTAATCCCAAAAAAAGAAAGTCTGAACACTATCGCTGAGAGTGCCACACTATCAATGATAAGCGCAAGAACAATGAGCACAAAATTTATATAATCTGAAATGTTCTTTTTCTTGTCTGAGTCGCTTTCGGTAATGGAAAAAATGGTGACGATCAATACACCAAGGAGTATCCCGTTGAAGGCTATCAGGAAATTACGGTCTAAGAATGGATTTTTTCCGATCCATATAACCGCAATAAGATAGACCAACAAGGTGACCAGGACAAGAGGGCTAAAAATCTTAGCTATATAGGGTGTAATATTCTTAGCAAGTTTAAGATTCATCGATACCAGGTATGCAGCCACAATAGCGAGAGCGGAAGCACCAAATAAAACGACATTACTAAAATAAAAGTCTTCTATATCTAAGCCGATAAAGCTGAATAACTGCATGGTTAATGCTGCTAGTACCATTCCACTAACAGCCATGCTGGCGTAGAGAATACAATATTCCATATTGAATTTGATATAGGCTAATCTAGTACTACCCTTTGAATACTCATTTCCTGTAAATGCAAGTCCTAACACTATCCATAAGAATATGGGAATGTGTAAATAGACAAGGATGATACTGTCTTTATCATTTAAAGGCAGCGTATTAAGGTAAACCCCAGAAATCAGGAACAATGCTACAAGGGAATAAATAACACTTTGTTTCGGCGTATTTTTGTAAACAAAATAGGCAGCAATAAAAGGAATTATACCAAAGGCCAGGTTTATTGGAGCAATCACTTCCTGTTCGACAAAATGGAAAATGATCCTGGTAAGTATCCCTGCCATAATGGCTAAAATGCCCATGAATATGAAATCTTTTTGGACATTGGAAGATTTTTCTGTATTTGTTGTCTCTTTAAAATGCAATCTTTCATACCAAACCCCAAGGACCTGAGAATCAGGATTTTGTTCCCATACCTGTAAGAATGCATTTTTAAAAGCTTTTGGGTCTTGTCTATATATTCTCTCGAGTTCATGAGGATTAGCAATGTTTTCACTAATTGAATTGTTTAATTCCATCGTTATACCTCCCCTAATAAAAGTTATTTCCTCCACAATGCTTAACTGTCTTCGTCTCTGTTGTATTCTAAAATATCCCCAGGCTGACACGCTAAAGCCTCACAAATTGCCTCTAAGGTGGATAATCGAATCGCTTTCGCCTTTCCATTTTTCAATATAGAAAGGTTAGCCATCGTTATCCCAACCCTCCCCGAGAGCTCTGTTACGCTCATTTTCCTTTTTGCTAACATCACATCAATATTGATAATAATCGCCATTGTTATTCACCTCAGACCGTTAAATCATTTTCTGATTTTATATCAATTGCTTCTTTTAAAAGCTTCTGGAGAACTGCCGCAAACACTGAGATAACAACCGAAGCAAAAGGAACAACCAATCCGACAAAGATAACTCCTGGGGTATCGTCTACTTCCGCAAAAATATAGAAGAACGGCAAAACTAGTGCATGCAAAATACTGATTGTGATTGCACAATATTTGATTTTCTTTAAAGCTATTACAGATAAATCAGAGAAAGCTTTATTTTTGTTAATGTAACGCAAGAGTTTAAAAGCCTGATACAAAGCAAAATAAAAAGGTATAGCTGATGCATCAAAAACGATGAAAACGAAATATTTTATCACTGCAAACTCTGGAAGTGATTTTGCTGAAAGATTCGCGATCTCAGGCACCAAAAAGATGCACAAAGCAAGAACTGGGACTCCTAAAAAAATAACAGCTATTTTCAAAAACAATGTTGAAATTTTCTCCATAAACGCACCCCCATTTATTTATTCTGATTTTGATTTTAATCTAAAATTTATTGTTTTACAATAAATATTTATTAAATTTTATATTATTTTTATTGTTAATTAGAATTAATCATCATTTTCTCAAGAAAAAAAGGGATCCTTTGACTTAAAAGGTCCCCTTACTTATTCTGTGTTGAACTTTTGTTATTATTTTCCACTAAACTCTAAAATATTTAAACCTTCAGATGCTTCTGGTGCTTCAAAAAATTTAGTAACATGAATAAACATGGCTTCCGTGTCAAAAGCTGCTCTTTCGGGTTGTTCGTTACGCCTTTGTGCAATTTGACGTAGGCATTGCTCGTTATTTAGATTAAGGAAAATGAGTTGATGGTTCGCATTGGCCTCTGACGCTATATCCAAAAACCACTTTCTCAGTTTTTGAGTGTTAGCAGGAAAATCCATCACTACATCTGTTCCGACACTTAATATGTTTTGGACATGCTCTTTCACCAACGGCTTTAGCTGCGCTGAGAATTTTAGATAGTCCTCAAACGTTGCGATCTGGTTTGGATAAAGAGAAGAAAGCCATTCATCCTCAGACAACAGTACCGCCTGTTTATCTATCGCCAATTGTTTTGATTTAGTTGATTTTCCTGCGCCCATTTTCCCACAAAAAAAGTATAGCGTCCCCAATTGTTTCATACTTTTCAATCCCCCCGGGCTAATTTTAGTGGTTGGTGCCACACCTAATAAAATAATAGAAGTTTTCGGTTTGGATTCTTTATTAAATCTTCCTCTTTTTTTAAAAACACTAGCTAAAAAAATTCAAACCTTAAATAACTAACCTTTAATTAAATATAGATAAAGCCGAAGACCAACTTCACGATCTACAGCTTTATCCAATATGACCGCAATCCTTAACCATTCACTAGTACAACAAGCATTGGTCTTATATCCAATCTTCTCCATGTTCCTGGATGAATTTTATTTCTTTTTGATAATGTTCGAGATGGCCTTCATCAATCATTTTTAGAAACGCCTTATTGCCTTCAACAGCTTTTCTCTTCATGTATTTACACAATCCTTCTAATCGCAACAATACCATCTCTACATATCCTTCATCCATTCCCTCAATATCGTAGGTTTCAAAAAACAATTTAACTCTTTGTTTTGTATGATCGGCATCAAGTCTTGAATGCCTACTCAAAGGAACGCATGTGTATAGTGTATAGGCTATATCCCAAAGCCTTGGACCTGGAGCTGCTACATCGAAGTCGATAATCCCCACAGGCTTTTCGTAATTAAAAATAATATTATAGACGGCAAAGTCATTGTGACATAACACCTCAAATGGTTGAGGGGTATTGTCAAGCGGTTGCCAACTTTCTTCAATTGGAAAGTCACTTACAGCGTCATGATATTGACGAAGCATTTTCGCTATCTCTTTTAATGCGTCGTTAGACCACATATAACCTTTTAATGGATAATTACCTGCTTCTCCTTCAATAAATGATAATATTTCTCTATTCTTATCATCAATACCTAAAAATTTTGGTGCGTAATTGAAATTTTTGTTTTCCAAATGCTTTAATACTTTATGAATCTGGGAACTCTCTTTCTTCAGATCTCTTCGCACAGTATCTCCCGAACGATATACGTTAGAGACATTTCCACCTGATAATATTTCTTCTTTTTTATTATAACTGTTCATTTATATTCCCCCAAAATAGGGACAAGGTGATTGCGTTAAATAGAGATGTAATTTTACCCAAAAATAAAAGCAGACATACAAAAGGTATCTGCAAGGCAATGGGAATTTAATTGTCCACACCATGTATCCCTTGAATGATTTTTAAGATAGACAAATAAACGTATCCTTAAGAATATCAAGAATCGCAATTGCCTCTATCTAATTAGATAATCATTTCAAGGTTTTCCACATAGGTATAGATTCCCCTCTCTTTTCATCTCTAAATTAAATATTACCAAATATAACTAATTAGGTAAATAAGTAGTATAGAGCTTTCAATTAATGCTGCCCTTTTGTTGAATAAGCATCTATTTATTTTATTCAGCAATCCTTTTTAGTTCTTTTGCACGGTTAATTATAAATTCTGTCATATATTTCTCCAAAAACAATTTGTCGGCAATTACCCCAATTGAACCAAAAGGTGACTTATATTCAAATGTATCAATCATTAAGGTTCCTCCTATTTCTTCTACAAATTGATGTGTATGAGTAAAGGAACTAAAGGCTCCTTTTACCATAGTATCAACAAACTCAATAGGCCTTTCCATATGAGTAACTTTTGCCGTTAGCTTTTGTTTAATACCAAAGTGAGTAGCTTCCCAAGTAACACTATCTCCCTCTTCTAATAAACCCTGCATAACCCCACCCAAAGCTTTTTCCTTAGTTTTAGAAGTGGTTTTAGTATGTATATCTACGTTTCTTGCAAGGCCAAAGCATACTTCCAACGACAAATGGCTGCTCCGATTCCTTTCGAACGACTGGCTCCTGTCACAATGGCTACTTTTCCTTTTAGATTCGTCATTTCATCTTCCTCCTGTTATTCCGAGGAAACGATGGGCATCATGAAGAGACGTACATATCCCTGTACAAACAAAAAAAGCGGATACACAGGTATCCACTCAAGTGTCGGGTAGTCAATCACACCTGGCGTTCCTCGTATATGATGGGTAAACAGACTTCTCCCGTCGGATTGACCGGTCATCGTCTATTCAGCTTGTTCATCATTACAAGATTATCCGCATGTTCAAAAAGTTCCCCTTCCGTCTACATCTCTTAATGAAAGTATAAAGGGAAAAATTTCAATATTCAATAATTGACTTGTGATTGTACATTTCCATCACACTTCTTAAAATCAAGCTGGCTGAATGTTCATCAGACGGCACTCGGTGATTTTCACCCCGTCCTAACAGTTGTCCATCTTCAAAACCCGCCACTCATCTTCCACCTTAAAGCCTTCGCCCACAATTCCCTCTGCATCTTCCATTAGTTTCGCCGCTTCCACTAATCTGGGATAACGATTCTTCACATACATATGGTGACACACTTCATTCTCCCAACCGGATAACGTCAGAAAAAGACCTTTTTCGTTTTGAGAGAATGAATACACACCACCAAGCATCCCTTCTGATTTACCCATTCCGGGACTCCATACCTTCTGCTGCATTTCTACAAAATGATCTAGTCTATCTTCTCTCACTTTAGCTAAGGTTACACGGATATACTCACTCTTCCACAAGACACTATTCAATTCGCTTTCATTTCTAAAAATGCTGCCCCTTTCATCAAATAAGCGAACATCGATAGAAGAATAGGTACTTCCCTGATCTGAAGGCACAAATATCTCGTCATGTACCTCATTCATAAAATAGTCATAATCCTCTTGGCTTTCCCAAAAAGCATAAATACAGGCTGTAAGTGGTTCCTCATTGCTCCATCCCCCCACTTGTCCGATGAAACCTTTCTCCTTACTTAATGAACTCCATTGTTTCTGATTCTCATGGAAAGCAACCTTTTGGTCCTCTATTACCTTGCATATGATTCTCTTTATGATCATGTCATCACCCTTACTCTGTTCATCATAGAAACTTCCATATTACTACCAATTATTTAAAATTATTCAAATGAGTTCAATCGTTTATTTTCGGGAGGAGCCTCTCTCAAAAAGGGCGACATACACAGCACTATACTCTACCAAACCACATATAGTAAATATATCAAGTGTTATTCTAGAATGAAGGAGGAAGAAAATTGAGAAAAAGTAGACGTTCCACATCCCATTTCGCTGCTGGAATTAACTGCGCTCCCTTATTGCCTCCAAAAGGTTGTCAAACGATTTATCCCAACCAACCGGTAAACAAACCTCCTTTAATTATGAAAACAAGCACGTTTCAATATGTAGCCTTCTCTGATAGCAACACGCGGATATTTACGAACCAGAACCGATCCATCGAGTACAGTACTTCCGGTATACTAGCTCCTGAAAATGTCTCCTATATGAACCTCTTTATAAACGCCATGCTCCAACCACCTTCACTTTACCAAGTCAGGGAAGGGATGCTGACTCTCACTTCATCTGATCTTCCAGCACTCGGAACACCAATCATTCTACAATTCATCATCATCCATAAAGATTAGAAAAGAGCGATGAGATTCTCATCGCTCTTCATTCATCAGGTTTCAATTGTTGTTGAAGCGGTTGGTACATAGTTGATGACTTCCAAAACGACAGAAGAATCCTGGATGATGGAATCTCCACCTGCAGGTACGTCGATGGCCAAAGAACCAACACCAGTTGCTCCTGGTGTGTATGTGTAAATATCATCCATCTGAAGTGCGCCGTTGATAAATACATTTACATAACTGTTACTTGCAGCCAAGGCAGGTAGCGTTGTTACCGCAGCTCCTGTATTATCGAAGAAATCAGCAGCATCAATAGTCAAGGTCGCTCCTGCTGCTGTTTCGGCGGTGGTTACGTTGAAGAATTTAGCAGCATCCGGGGCCACTGAAATTGTAGAACTGGCAGTCGCTTGTATTTTCATTAGTTGTAGTGCCAAGTCATTCCCTCCTCTCTTTCGTAAAATAGTAGTACACTATCATTTATATGTTGACTCTAGCAAATTGATTGGGATTCTAATAGAAACAGCATATAAAAGCTCAGAGTACGGACTCTGAGCCTTTTATAATATTATTTTTCAACCTGCATCGGTTGATCCTGGAACTGAAGTCCTCTTTCAACACTATCGATATCACATAATGGAACAAAACTAGTCGTACCAGGAACAAGCAGGTCATCGATTTCAAGGACACTATATTTCAACCCTCTGAATCTGCCTACAAAGATTCCTGCTGATGCATCTCCAAATCGAGTGATGCCAATCGTATCTCCACAACGAAAATGGTCTCTGATCGTCTTCTCTAATCCAATGACACAACAATTGCACGTGTCTACTTGAGTGTGGTCACTATGATCATCATACTTGTGGTCTTTAAATTTTTTGCAGTTACAGTCATTATATTTACTATTCATATTCTCCCCCCTTTCTAAACAAGAGATATTCTAGTATATGAAATAATTAATAGAGTGGTATAGGCTTTAAATTCAAGCCTATTCATAAATGTGCTGACACCTCATCCATACAACTGTTATCTACTTACCAAAAACACAAAAAAAGCCCAGAATACACATTCTGAGCTTCATTCATAAAAAGATAAAGGGGAACGAAATATGTCGGTTCAACTGCAAGGTTATAACTAGGGATACGCTCCCCCCTTACATCTAATTATTTCAAATTGCCTTCTCAAACTCAATCACATGAAAAAATGTCTCGTTGTCAAAACGAGACGCTGGTGGACATTGGGACAGGTTCATTGTCCCCTCTTTCTCATTCTATTTCACTGCACCGAAAACCGGTTTGCTTACGTCAAATTGCTTTAAAGTCAAAAGCTCGGATACCGTCACAAACTCGTATCCTCGGTCTTCCAGTGCGGAGAGCAGTTCCGGCAATGCTTTCCCCGTTGAGGGATGGATATCATGAAGAAGCACGATGGAATTTGGTGCAATTTCTTGCTCTACGGTGGTGATCACATCCTGAGCATTCAAGCTCTGCCAATCCAAGGAATCAACGGACCAAAGGATCAGCGGTTCGTTTTCTTCATCCGCTACGGTTTTCACCTTTTCGTTGAAAGAACCATATGGAGGCCGGATTAACAAGTTCTCTTGACCTGTCGCATTAGTGATGATTTTCTCTGATTCCCCAATTTGCTGTTCGATTTGTTCTTTCCCAAGTTGAGATAAGTCTCTATGGTGTAATGTGTGATTGGCGATTTCATGACCTTCTTCAGCCACTTTTTTAGCAAGATCCGGATAGAAGTCAACTTGGCTTCCCAGCATAAAAAAGGTGGCCTTGGCTTTATGTTCTTTCAACGTCATGAGTATATCCGGGGTCACCTTAGGACTGGGTCCGTCATCGAAGGTAAGGGCTACGTATTTGCCATTAGGATCTAGCGGCTGTACTTTCCCTTTGCCTTGCGAACTTTCAGAACCTTGATGATCAGTTGGATTTCCACGTATATCAACAGAAAGCAGAGACTGCACTTCCTTCAATGGAATCTTCACATCTATCGCACCTGCTGCACCTGCGGCAATCTCATACTCATCAAAATACATCCTGAAGTAATCCGAATCAATGGACCATTTCCAATCTTCCGGGTCTTCCAACGCCTTTTCTAAATCCTCATCAAACACATAGGGTGAGAGAATTTTATCATCTTTTAATTGTTCTTTAACCTTTGTTCTTAAACGATCAAGATTCGCCTCATCATCTACCATGTCATGAATCGTGAGTAACTTTTGAGAAGATGTATCAATATTGAAAATTTTCTTCATCTCTCTTCCGTTTGCTCCCCCAGCAAATTGATAGCTTGTAAATTCCACGCTATACAATTGTTTTTCCATCTGATGGGTATCAACCGTGATCGTCATATTTGCCCTATGTTCTTTATTCAAGATAGACTCATTTCCATCCACTTGACTCATAAACTGTTCTTTCTCTGAGGAAATCCAGTCTTTAATCGTTTGGTTTATTTGCTCATTTTCTGTCATAATATAGCTAATGGATGAGGTATAGAGGTCCGTTTCCTTTGTCTTTGTTTCAAGCTCTAGACCGGGATATTTACTCCAGTCCTCCCTTTGCACCTTTTCTTTTGATTCCTCATCTGTCTGTTGGGTTATACCAATAATTGCCGTACAAATTAATACTACCGCTATCATTCCAATGATTATCCCTATCATTTTTTTTCTCATCACGATTGGTTCCTTTCTAAAGTTCAAGAAGTCTACTAGTTGCTAATGGACAATTATATCATAATTCATTCTGACAATTTCTGTAGTAAAATAAGCGTAAATATGATTAAACAAATGTCACATTTAACACTACGAAACTTGATATCACATATAACAACCTTAGTATAATATGACCCTCACCCCCCTTAAATATAATGGACAGGGTAGAATAAACTTCATAACAAAAAGCTTACCTTTTGAAAGATAAGCTTTGGTTGAGAAGAAAGATGATTATGTGGACGTAAACAACCCAGTCGATTTTGAAATTTTTATGAATCCATTATTTGAATCCTTCTTTGTCTTTAGAAAATGAAGGAACTCTATTAATCGTTCATCCCCTAATGATCTGCCAACATCTGTGTTGGATGAAAGAATATAATCTGCCACCGCTTTTTCGTCGGTGATATGAAGATCTCCCGGAAAATCTTTATATACTATTTGATCAAAAAACGACCGGAGCTGCTTTTCCCCATTCTCCACCCCGAACTGCCTGGCATGTTCCAGAGCAGAATCAAAGTTTAGACTCTGATCGAACTCATTTACCAGCTCCCCAAATTCCTTCATATGATTCTCCCCGATGGTCGACGCATAGAAAACACCACCTGGTTTTAACACACGGCGAATCTCTCCCACCCCCTTCTTGCGATCTGGGACATGGTATAGCATATGGTTGGCAATGATTACGTCCATACTATTATCCTCAAATGGAATCTCTTCAATATTGAATTGCAGATAATGGATTGAATCCAACTCTTTGAGCCTCTCCTTTGCAGAGTGCAGCATTCCCGGGGAAAAATCTGATAGTGTAATGTGCCAGGTACTAGGAACCCTATCCTTATTCTTAAACCAGAAGCTCCCATCTCCACACCCTATCTCAAGGATTCGACTGTTTGGAGTAATTTTATATTGCTCAAACAGCCATTCATGCCAGTCCTGTTTATTCTCACTGTATAATTCGTGAATAGTGATTCGGGTTTGTAAGTTGGATGCATTTTTATATTGGTTTTGGATATCTGTCATTTTGATCGTCTCCTCCATGCACTATTAGACATTCTTTCAAACAGTATTCAATTCTTTGACTGAACATTTTCAAAGGCTTGAACCGAGACTAGATTCTTTCTTCTGTAAACACTCAAGAATAACCCTATCACCAAGGAAGTCTGTAAGGTCGGATTCAATCCATAGCTTACAAACGGTAGAGACATTCCAGTGAGAGGCAGGAATCCCAGAATCATTCCGATATTATAAAGGAATTGGGTAGAAAATAACGTAACCCCACCAATGATGATCACTCGTCCAAAAGGATCCTTGATCGATTGGATATTACGGATCATCCGGTACATGATGAAGAGTCCGGTTATGATTAGTACCCCGCCCACTATCCAGCCGTAATGATAGGTGATTGTGGTAAAGGCAAAGTTGGTATGTGGCTCAGTGATAACTTCATTTCCACCCGCTTCTCCAATCCATCCTCCCCTTGCCAGTAAGTCATGATTACGCAAGTACATGTAGCCAGTGGTACTTTTGTATTCTTCCGGATGGATTAAGGCGAAGATTCTTTCAAATTGATATGGTTTTATGTTTAAATTAATCATCATGATCGCTATAATCAGTGCGCTTCCTGTATATCCTAAAATAATGTGTTTTCTTTTGTTTTTATAAACCAGCCATAGCAATACTGTAATCGTCAGTGTAAACACGAAAACAGCCGGTAAACTGGGAATGATCATCAAAGGGTATAAACTTCCAATAAATAATAAAGTAACCACCCAGAAATTCGTCTTGGTTGTCCCTAAAAAGATAATCCAGCTTAGTACCAATAGTGTCACAGTCGCGGTGCTATCAATTGTGAAACTTTCCATCCTAAAATAGGCTGCACCATTGACGGTTGTATTTGGAAAAAACGTTAATGAAATTAAAACCAAAGCAGTAAACCCATAAATCCACCACTTCAATATATGAAGCTTTCTATAATCAAAAAACATCAAAGAAAGGCTGATTACAGCACCTATCATAAGAAAGACTATTTTTCTGACTAAAAAGCCGTTATCATTATATAACTCTTCACTAATATGAAGCGTCGGAAGAATCCCTATCATTGAAATTACCAGAACCAACCCAATCATGGTCCAATCTACTCTCGGACGATGAAGCTTATTCATCTCAAGTCCCAGCCGCTCTGCACTCCCCATTAGATGTATCGCTTGATCTTCTGCTACCTGCTCGTCCAAACCACTATCTTTCAAGTTTATTGACTCTTGATCAAGATGGTAGTGAAGCTCCTCTTCCACAAATCGCTTTGCTTCTTTATTCCTTACATATCCCAAGACTTTATCCATATATTCATTCCGCTTTTCAGTCATCCGTCACTCCCCCTCCAGCAAGCCTTTGAAGGAATATCTTTTTCTATGATCGCCTTGTTCTATATGTTGAAGGTGCTTTCTTCCCTGTTTTGAAATCATATATCTCTTTTCTCCTTCTACCCAATAAGATTCCAACATTCTGTCCTGCTCCATTTTATGAAGGACAGTATAGAGAAACCCCTGTCTTTCCTCGTATTTCTTGATTCCTCTCGCACGAAGATTGTTGAGCAGTTCATGACCGTTTTTCTCCTTTTGAAGCAATTGAAGAATGTGCACCAGAATATCCTGATCATTCTCACGTGAACAATTGATGCCTCTATTAATCATCCTCTTCTTTTCTTCCGTAAAAGGCATTTGCTGAAAGCTTCCTCGATCCATCGCACTCCGGAGTCTTTTTAATCGATCCTCCATCATTCGTTCACCAGTCCTTCCTTCACCAATTGCTTCGCCTTCCTTAATCTAGTTTTAACAGTATTTTCCTTTACGCCAAGAAGGAATGAAACTTCTCTTATCGTGCTTTCTTCATAATAATATAAATAAATAATTTCTCTGTACTTCATCGGAAGTCTCAGGACGACCTCTTCCAACTCCCGGTCCTCATCCCTTTGAATGACATCCCCTTCGACCGAACTGCCGGAACTCATCATTTGAAAATGGCGATCCTCTTCAGTAAATACCTGTCGCTTATACCAGCTATTCAAATAATCCTTGCAGTGATTAATGGCCACTCTCCAAATCCAGGTTCGCAGGGTTGAATGACCGGCAAATGTATCTATTTTTTTATAAATCTTAATAAAGATCTCCTGGGTGAGATCATCGGCAGCCTGTTCATGACGGACATATGAGAATACGAGCTTCCACACGTCCTCCCCATACTGATCCACGACATCCTCGATCGTCACACCATCCATCTCTTGAATCCTCGTTTCTGATAGTTCCCCCACTGTCTTCCCTCCCATATGAATAGACGAAGCAAAGATAGGAAAGGTTTTCCTAATCTAAAAAAATGGATTCACTTTGGAATCCATTTTGAATGTGTAACATGCAGATCACCCATTAAATCCATGAATGAAGTTGGGTGATTCCAGTATTGAGGTTGATCGTATTCTCCTATTTTCCGAACGATGGAAATGATATAGCCTGTTTCTTCTTCGGTTTCCCTGATTGCATACTGCTTTAGCGGTTCTCCCTCTTCTACTGTACCTCCAGGTAGACCCCAAAGAGGATAGTCTTTTCACTTTGCCAGTAATACTCGATTTTGTTTATTCATTACAATGGTAAAAGCACCTGAGGTTTTTGCCATATCTGGTGTTTCTCCTTTGTTTGCTATTGGTTAGCCTATTCTCTCCAGAAACCTTTCTACTACTCTATTAAATATCTCCGGCTGGTCGATATTTGCAGTATGACCTCCATCAGGAATCAGTCCTACCTCAATGGTTTGATTTGATCTTTTAACAAAAGAAACGGCTTCTACTTCATGAACATCATGACTCCCATTAAGCATCAGCACTGGGGGCTTGATATCCTGCATGTTCTCTCTTGTAACAGCTGGATAATGAAAAGTCATCGAATGAAGAACTTTCTTTATCGTTTGCTCCCATTTTTCTCCGTGTAGTTTATGGAAGTGTTCGGCAATCTCCTCATCATTTTCTTTGATATTAAGATAATATTCGTTTTGTTTTTCCATGATTTCCTTTAGCTCATCTGGTATATAAGGGGAATACCCTGTCAGAACAATACCTTTTACTAACTCCGGTGCTCTTAAGGCTGTATGTATGGCTAATGATGCACCCAATGATAAACCGATTAGATACCCTTCACCCTTCTCCTGCAATTGAGTGATCAGGTAGTCGAGTGTATGCTCGAAATAATGATCAGACGCTTCTAAAGTCGATTTTCCGTGTCCGGGTAAGTCTAAAAGAATGAGTTCATACCCATCACCAAAGTATGGGATTTGATTTGAAAAATGTGTTTGTGCCGTCCCCATGAAGCCGTGTAGCATGTATATTTTTTTGATGATAATTCCTCCTGTTTTTTTGTATGCGTCTTTATTTTAACATATTATTCCATTAATCTAGACTTTTTATGGAATCACCTTTAGTGAATTTTTCACTTCATTTGTATATAAAAATCCCCTGAGTAGTTGTAGGTTTGAAATAAACTCGCGATGTTTATAAAAAAGATGCGATGTGTTGAAGAAAGTCACGATGTTTTAAAGAAAGTTGCGAAGCTTTTACCCATTACCCTATCCATTTTCACTGTTTTACTACCCATAAATCGGTTTTTATTATCCATCTGACATGAATTCCAATCCATTTATGCGTTGGATGTTATTGGGAGTTATTAAATTTACGGAGTAAGAATCCATTTTGATCAATCTTTTTTCAAAATGGATTCTTTGTATATATTATAAAGCTGGGGGCTAATGAGAAACTTGTAATCATTCTAAATCAACATCTATATGTTTAATAGGATAGTAGAAAAACCACTCCAGCCAAATATTAACTCGGGACTGTATAAGCTATCAATTCCTAATTTTCCAAGTCCATCAGTTGAAGAAAATGAAGAGGATGGACACAGGGATATTCGTCGAGATGAAGATTTAGCAAATGGAATTTTTGGAAGGTTCGTCATCTATGAAGAAGAAAGTCGTTTGATAAGTGATTGGTATAAAACTGTTTTTTCATTTTTTTTCATTGTTGTCTGTATGGAAATTAATACAGCCCAAAAAATCTTCATATACTGATATATCAATATTATAATACTTTAAATACGTTCTCTCTTCTCACTCTCTATTTAATAGCAATTCTCCTTTTGTTTTACAATCCATCCCTCATTCAATCTCCTTTAAATTCCATTCAAATATTAAGGTAACCAATGTTTATAATATTTAAGGTTTATTTAAGGTCCTTTTTAAATTTTGTAGATGGAAAATGTGTTAAAATTTATATGTAATGTAAATAAATTGATGTTGGAGGGTATTTAAATGTTTAAAAAAGCTTCTTTAACGGGATTAGCTACTATTATGCTAGTTTCTGCAATTGCACCAGGTGTGTCTGCATCTAACGAAGAAACTAAGAACCTAGAAATGAATGAAACTGAAAAAACTAACGAATTTAATTTAAGTGGAATAGAGGGTAATGTTGCTATTACGGAAAAAGAAAAGGTAAAATTTGAACCATATGTTAAACTAGAAGATAATTCTGAATATGTGATTAGTGATGAAGCCAAGACCAAGCTAAGTCAAGAAGAATATCAAAAGTTACAGTCTATTCTTGATGATACTAATATTTTTATTATTAATAATAAAAATGAGGATTTAAACATTATTGATCCTAAACAAGAGAATCTGAAAATAGGTTCAGATAAAATGAGGATGTCTATTGCGGCTTTTAAAAATGGTAAAACAGATGCTGATACATATTGGTGGGGAGTAAGAATATATCTTAGTCAATATACAATAAGAGCTATCGCAGGGGGGATAACTCTTGGGGGTATCTGGGTACCAGAGCCACTAGTGACAAAAATTTTAGCTACTCTTGGAGTAGTTGCTGCTCTTTGTCCTGGTGGAATCCAATTTGATATGAACTGGCTTCAAATTAGTCAGATACCAAACCCTAGTGTCCGTATTTCGAGTAAGTTCTCGAATGCAAAATTTCAATAAAATATAAAAGGGTGGAGATAATAAATGCTTAGCTTTGTTAAAAAAAATTTTTTGAGGATTATAACGACGCTAATCTTAATCACATTATTCTTTTTATCAACGGAGGGATATATAAGTCATTATCTCGATTTGGCATTATTATTGCTCACTCTAATCACTTTTTTTATAATCCAAAATCACTTGGATAATAAAAAATAGTTACTCCCAAAAAAGGGCGCTCAGAAAGAGGGCACTGAAAAAGTCCAATTAAAGAAAAAAAGGAGTTGATTACCTACTAGATGTAGATAGTTAACTCCTTTTATTTACGAACAAGTTAACCTAATGCTATAGATGAGCCGACCTTTCAGAAGTGTAGTGAAGTTGTGGTTAAAACTAGTTTATTATGTAGGATTCCCGTCATAGTTTACGGAAATTTCTACTTCCACATCAAATAGTGCTTCGTCTTTTACAGGGCTAAAGAAAGATGTATCGTTTTAAAGAAAGTTATACCGTTTTATAAAATAGATTGATCTTTTTTATAAAAATTAATCTTTAATTTGTGGATTAGAATCCATTTTGATCAATCTTTTTTCAAAATGGATTCTTTTTATTTACCGGAATATCCCGTTTTATAATCTTTTTTGATTAAACTTTATTTCAAACCAACAGTAGTAAACTTTTGTGCCTATTACTCAGAGTACAGTTTAGTTATTCCTATTCTCTTTTTTGGCTCAAGAGATTATGTGACTAAAGTTCTTTTTATTAATTTTAAAATTCTCATGTCTATATTCCTAAAAAGGATGATTAAATACATAAATTACAAATAATAAAAGAAATATCACTAACACCCTTTTTCTTTTTTGTCTGGCACTAGTAACGATTAAAAAACATAATATCGAAAAAGATAAACAATATGCTAAAAAATCAAACCAAGCATCCTCTATAATGTTATCCATCATGACTATTAAAAATAAAAGCGTTGATATTATAAAGAAACTTGTATTATATTTCTCTCCTTTTTGACTCATTAGTATATCTTCCTTTCTTTATATATCTAACATATGTAAGATAATTTAAATATAAAGAGTCATAGAAGGTTATTAATATTATTAATGATTTTTTTAACGCATTCATACAACTACTAACAAATATTATATTTCCCCAGAATGTAAATAGTTTACCATACGCAAAAATCCAACAACATAAAAAACCACCTTAAGTTAACCTTAAATTCCCATCCAATCATCCTCTAGACCACTACTAGATACCACCCATTACACAGATAGCATGGGGAGCTTTATCGCTGATTTCTTTTTATAAATCCTGTTATGGGTGACACAAGGCTATGAAACAAGGAAAAAGGTTTGGCCGCAAAAAAAAATAATCCGCACTCTTAAAATCACAAACATTTTCACCAATCATATGCTAGTTAGTAGTGGTGGTATTTAAGGAGGGATACAATGAGAATTAAAAGGAAGAAGCACTACCATAATAAAAAGCGTGTACTAAGACGTAAGAAAAAGTTTTTTGCTTACGTCACTAACTTTGGGGATGATACTATTTCAATGATAGACACCCAAAATGATAAAGTTAAAGATACTATTCCAGTAAGCGATCAACCAGATGGGATTACAATTTCCACTCTAGTTAAAAATGCATATGTGTCCAATACAAATAATAACTCTGTTTCAGTATTAGACCTTTCTAGTAACAAGATAGTCAATGAAATACCTGTTGGTGAGGGGCCAGTTGGCATAGCTGCGACTCCTAATGGAAAAAAGGTGTATGTAGCGAATTTCGGTGGTACAACAATCTCAATAATTGATGTCTGCAAGCAAACAGTGAAAAATATAGAAGTAGGAAATAATCCATTTGATGTGGCATTTAGTCCAAATGGAAGAAAGGCATATGTTGCTGTTACAATAAGTAACTTTGTTGCAGTAATAGATACCAAAAAAGAAGCAGTTATAGATAGGATTCCTATTACTAATGGAGAGTTCCCTCGAGACCTTGCAGTAACTCCGAATGGAAAAAAGCTGTTTGTGGCCAATCGTGGGAGAGGTGAACCTAGTACAGTTTCTGTTATTGATCTTAAGGGAAATTTAGTAACGAATACGATAAATGTAGGCATTAGACCGAATGGTGTAGCTGTTACACCAGATGGGAAGAAGGTTTATATTACTAATATTAGTAGTGATAATGTAACTGTAGTGAATGCATGTGATGATTCAATTATTACAACGATTAATGTTGGAGATGGTCCAACGGATGTTTGTATTACACCAGATGGAAAAAAAGCTTATATCACTAACTTTAATGCAGGAACAGTTTCAGTTATTCGTATAAAAACTAATAAGGTTACTACTACGATTACTACAGGAAAGCAAACAAGCGATTGTGCTATTTCTCATTCATGCTTTCCTTTCAAAGGAAAAGGCAAAAGACAACTGTAAAAAACCAATTTTGGACTAGAAAAATAAAAAGGGGCTGAGACATAACCAAATCAATATAATCGAAAGACGAACAATCAGGATATAAGACCATGTTAGGGTTTCTTGTGACACCGCTGTTGATTTCCGTGCAAGACTTCGCTTTCCTCGGGGCGGAAGGCGAGCCTCCTCGTCGCTGACGCTCCTGCGGGGTCTCACCTATTCCGCTTTTCCCGCAGGAGTCTTCGTCTTGCACTCCAATCAACAGCTAGAACCAGTTAAATACACTGTGTATGCTTTTAAAATAACATTAAAAAATCCGAACGTTTTCGATTTTCATGAAAGAATATCGAATAATCGTTCGGATTTTTCTTTGGCTAAAACCCTTTTGTCCCAGCCTCTTAAATATCCCCGAACCTTCTAGTATCCACATCTGATGTAATACATTACATCAGATAGTTCTTCTTCGATTGTCCCTTTTATTGTTCTTTGTAGTTCCCATCTCATATCTTGCCTGATTACTTCCGACAGTTCTCCGACTTCTTCTATTACTTTTTGAAAATATGCATTTTAACGATTGGCGAATAGTCTTTCGCTTTAATATATTGCTGTAATTCTTTCATGGTAAGGTTCGTTTCGAATCTGCTTCTCCTTACTTTTTTATTCCCACACCCGATTGTTCTTCGTATGTCTTCCTAAACCCATAAAAGGTCCTGTATCCCTTTTGTTCATAGTACGTATGGGAAGAACTGCTCGCCAACATTTCCACTCTTGTCTTTGGATATAACCCATGGACATAATGAAGCAACGCATCTCCTAACCCTAATCCACGGAAATCGTGGTGAATTAGTAATTCACAAATAAACGTTGTGACGGATTCGTCAGTCATTCCCCGGATGTATCCGATCAGTTGACCATTATGTATAGTTACATACGCAATATTCGAATGGTCCCATGCTTCTTTCGTATCCTCTTTCTTATTCACAAGGTTATTCCATTGTTCTTCTGCGTTGAGGTAATTGATATCGTTAAAATCTTCCGGTCTATATTTTCTCACTTCGATTACATTTTCATCTTTTAATTTCAGCTGCATTTTTAGTCCTCACTTTGTCCTTGTTTTATTTTCACCCTACATATTATCAACAAAGGGTAAAGGGCTTTCACATCAAGTGGTTGGTACAATTGTATAATTCACACTCCCATACCCCTTCAGTTATACTTAAGGTTGTAATGGAGATATTATCCATGTATGTTTTCTCAAACTCCTCTGGAAGTAACTGTTGGAGGGTTAAACCTATTAAAGCACCGTGACTTACGATTAATATTCGCTTTTGGTTATACCTTTGCACTAACCCTTCAATAAACTCAACTCCTCTTTTGCCTACGTCTTCAAAGTGTTCCATTCCAAGCTCTAAATCTCGCCAATTTCTGCCCCATTGGTTTAGTCTGAATTCTTCAGTGGTACCTTCAATTTTCCCACAATTTATTTCTCTAATTCTTTTATCATAGTGACTAATAGGTAGATTAATGGCATTTCCTATGATTTGGGCTGTTTCAATCGCTCTTGATAAGTCACTAGAGATGATCATATCCCATTTGCCTTCATCTAAAAGTCTTTTACCCATTAGGCCAGCTTGTTTTCTTCCCTCTTCATTTAGTGGTATATCGGATACACCCTGAGCTTTGCCAAGAACATTCCACTCTGTTATTCCGTGTCTTATGAACCCTATTGTCGGCATAGAATCGGCACACCTCTTTCAATCTTAAAGTGCTATTCATATATCTAACTCTGGAGTATTGCTTTCACCTGTCTTATTGAATGCGATTCTCTTGATTTCTCCTACCTTGAATTCAATGATTCTTTTCATTTCTTCCTCCTTCGCATACCCCTCAAAATATTTATGAATTTCCCATGCCAACATCATGGTAGTGTGATCTACATAAAGAAGTTTGAAGTCTTTTTGATAATCCTCTTTACCAATAATGAGTTTCTTTTCTTCCAATAGACTTCGATAGGAAAGAAACACGAATTGAATTAATTCAATGTCATAAACGTCCTGCAATAAAATGGTGATATCTCTCAATGGTGAACCGAGGGAGGCCCACTCCCAGTCGATGAACCAAATCTCTCCTTCATGCTGAAAGATATTTTCTAAATGAGGGTCGCCATGAGTTAAGACATAAGGGCCTCTCACTTCATATTGGTCGAAGGACAACTGCTCATATGCATGGTTTATTGTATGTATCCATTCAGCTTGCACCCATTGATGATTGGCACATAACTTGGTCAGTTCATCTAAACACCACCTTCTCCATTCAAAGGTGATTGTGTGAGTTTTTAGCTGGTTACCTAATAAAGGCTGTTCTGAAGTGTGGAGGTCTGATAACCTTTGCAGTACAGACTGGAGTACTTTCTTCTTTTCTTTTAATGATAGTGGCTGAAAACTGTCTTTAAGAGGGGATGAAAGATCACTCATAAGAATCGCCTTTGGAGCCTCATCCCACACCTCTACGACCTTGCTAAACTTCTTCATATGTTTTTTTATCTTCAGATAGATGTCTACTTCATTCTCTCGATTCTCTGCAAATTCTTTATAGATGAACATTCCTCTTTCGTTATCCCCATCCACCACTTCTATTCTAGTGATATGACCTGCGTGAGTACCGTGAATCGTTTCCTTATGAAGCAGCTTCCACTTTTTTTCTCTCACCCTTTGTTCTAACTGTGTCAAAATGTATGTCCTTTCATTTCTAATTGTTTAACTTGATCCCCCAAAAATCTTTTCACCTATGACTATCTTTCCGTGCTTGAATGTAACCATAATAAGCACATGTGCCGTTTTCAGCAGGGTCCTTCACTTCGAATCCACATGTTTCGTAGAATTTGAAATTGTCCGCAGACGTGTGTGCGAACCAATCACCGTGAGGCAGTTTTTGAACACACAGGTCAACAAGTTTCTTCCCTATTCCCTTGCCTCTATATTCTGATAGTACCACCAAGTCCATGATGTTAGCAGCCATGATCTTGTCAGAAATCACCCGTACCATCCCGACCATCTTGTTATTGTCCCACACAGTAAACGCCCAGGTTGAGTTTACAAAAATGAGGGTGAACTTTTCTTTCTGCCAGGTTGGTGTGTCCCTTGCCCATCCCGCATCCTCAAAGAGGGCCTCAACAGCATCTGAAGGTACACCATCTGTTCCCTCGCGAATGACTGAGCCATTAAAATAGTGGTACATGCTGATTTCCTCCTTTGGATTGTGAAAATTTCTTTAAATAGGAGACTCTATATCACTGATAACGAGTCTCTCTTTCCTTAAACTTCTGTTTTATTTGCACCCATTCCTCACCTGTTATCGAATAAAGAACAGCATTACGGATATATCCATCAGACAGGATTCTTTCCTTCCGTAATACGCCTTCTTTCACAGCACCTAATCGCTCAAGCGCCTTTTGAGATCTGATGTTGCGCTCATCTGTTTTGAACTGGACCCTGATCATTCCTAATTCTTCGAAGCAATACATCAGTAGCAGGGATTTGCAATTGGAATTGACGAATGTCCTTTGATACTCCTGGCCATACCAGGTAGAGCCGAGCTCGCATGATTTATGGATGAAATTGATGTCAAAGAGTCTAGTAGACCCTACTATTTTATTCGTTTCTTTCAACCTGACGATAAAGGGCAGAGCAAGTTGATTCTCCCGAAGTTGTATAGCCTCCGCCACCCAGTCTTCCATTTCTTTTAAACTACCAATTTCACGTAGCATATACGCCCAGATACCAGAGTGGTTCTGTTTGAACAGATCAATGGAATGATCTTGTTCCAAAGGCTCAAGCCTTATTTTCTCGTTTTCCAGTATCTGCAGAGTAGAAAACCATTTACTTTTCATTTTCTGCTCCTCCCACCATCGCTTTTGAAAGATTCACCCATATGACGGCTCCAAGTGGATGTTTATAAGGTACAGGTGTTTGATAGAGGACGGGATCTTCGAGTATCCAGGCATACGTTCGTTTGTACGGTAACTGAAGACTACCTTCACTCTTTACTCCATGTCGTGCTGAACTTTGCTGATATTCTGATAACGTCAGTTCTTGGCTACCAACGATATTGACCGTTCCCATTACCCTACCGGAACCACTTTTAATTAATCCTACTCTTCCTCGAATTCGCGTATTGGATCCCCTTATTTCCCAAGTCTTATTTCCATTAGGCTCTTTTCGTAAACTTTGTTGCTATAGAAGGTAGCGAGTGGTGGTTGATTTCCGCTGCAGGCGCTCGCTTTCCGCGGGGCGTGAGTTGAGCCTCCTCGGGCTTCGCCCTGCGGGGTCTCAACTTTCCCGCAATTCCCGCAGGAGTCGAGCACCTTCCGCTACAATCAACTTTCTAGGTATGGAGGATTAATCTACTGTCATACACGGCTAGAAAACATCATTTTTTATCGCTTGCAGTGGTCGATTTTAGCTTGAATAGTAAAATGCCATTTCATTCGTTTTTTTCACTAGTAAGCTCTGTCACGACATCTCTTGTAGATGGTGAGGGGAACGGCGTAGACTCCTGCGGAAAAACGGGCGTGCCGAGACCCCGGAAGCGCAGCTGAGGAGGCTTGGCCGTTCGTCCGCCGGAAAGCGAAGCCGTTCCCCTCACCATCTATCGCATTCACTCATAGACAGAACCTTGGCAGCAACTCCTATGTTTAGAAAACAACAATCTTTGCGAAAAGAGCCTTCCATTAAGAATGTAATCGACCCACGGGGATTTGACTAGTAGCCCTTTCACTCGTTTCTCCCCTCCCTATATATGTACATGTTTTTTCTTAAGCTCCTATTAAATTAGTATACCATCTTAAACACCTAAAAAATGACAATAATCAGATAAATCCGAATGATGGCAAAAAAAAAGCAGAGAAACGAATTCCCCTGCTTTTCTATCTGACGATTATTTTGCTTCTACGGTTGTTGATGGTGCTGATTCTTTTTCCTCAATATTTACGGTTGTGATGTAATAGGCATCACCCTTTTCAGCATTTTCATCAAAGAAGCTTTTTCTCTCATGAGCTGAAATGCTTTCAATCTGTTTGAATTCTTTATCATTTGCACCTTTCTTATACAATCGATAGCCCATAACTGTATCATCTTTTACAGAATGCCAGGAAACTGAACCAGTATCATATGCTACAGCTGTCGGTTGTTCAGGAGTCGTCATCTCTTTAGCCTGTGTTTCAGAAACAAGCTCTGTATACACGACTAGTCGATCCGGATACAGATGTTGGTCATGATTAAACGTACCTGTACAAGTAATGACATTCAAGTGTCGTTTATCTGAGGGTCCAAATATTTTCTCAATCGGTGCTTTATCACTTGGATAGCTTTTTTTTGATTTCACCTCAAAAGTACGTTCTGTTCCCTTTTCATCTGTGACAATAATCTTTTCCCCTATTTCGATATTTTTCAGATAAAAGAAGATTGCAGGTCCTTCCTTGCTGTCCACATGACCAGCGAGAACCGCGTTCCCCTTAGCACCCACCTTGACGCCTCGGTCATACCAGCCGACAACTTCTGTTTCTTCCGGCACTTCCATTTCGCCATTGTCCGTTAATCCTACGGGGATGATGTTCGTATCGATATCCATACTTGGGATCTGTACGCGGGAAGGCGTAATTCCTTCTTCTTGAACCTTTACCTGCTCTTCAAGCTCTGTTTTCCTTTTCTTTAAAGAGTCAAGAAGAACAAACTCTTCTTCCTCATGTGCAGTACCAGCACCACTTTTACTATTTTGGTCCTTTTCTGAAACCGTTTCTTTCTTTTCTGATTGAGATGTCTGATTTTCCTTAGAAGGCTCATCTTTAGCGATTGCCTGGAAACTGACAACACCAATCAAAAGGAAAGTGATCAGTATGATAAGCATTCGTTTCTTCATCATTTTCCCTCCGTTTAAGAGAAGAAGGAAGAGCAGCACTCTACTCTTCCCTTTAACTCTAATTCATTTCATTATTGTTGATCTGCGAATTTTTTCTTAATAACAAATCCACCAGCCATTAAAGCAACTGCTACAAATGTTACCCATGCAGCCATTGGCAATTGTTGATCTGCTGCTCCACCCATACCAGTGTTAGGCATTTGCTCAGGCATATCATTTGAAGCAAATTTCTCAGGGTTTTGTTTCACGATTGCATCTCCAAGCGCTTTACCAACTCCGAACATGAACGCATATCCTTCACGGAATGTATCCGTGCTTGTTTGGTAGTCTTTTGCTACATATGAATCAAACGTTTTCACGACTTGATCTTCATGTGTTTTCAGTGCTGAAATCGCTGCATCTTTAGGCAGGTTTCCTTCCGTTGCCGTTGCAAGGAATGTACCGAATTCTTCAGTGAACATACCAAGACTGTCTTTTGCTGCTTTCACGCCTTCTTCGTCACCTGCTAATGTAGCACTTACAAGATCTGCTTGTGCATTAATGTGCTCACTCGTCCATAACTTCTTGAATTGAGCTGCTCCTTCATCTCCATAAATGGATCCGATGGCTGCCGTCCATGCTTCTGTATTCATATCTTCAGCCCACGTCGCTGTATCATAGTCAGGTGCTTCATTTACGCCTTTTTGCATGCTCATCGCTGCTAACGCGAAGTGCTCTGCTGCCAGGTTATTTAATGTAGAGCGTAATTCTGCTGCAGGAGCGTCTACTTTCGTGTTGTCGAATTTATCAGGCATTTGTGTTACGATCGCTCCGGATAATGCTTTAGAGATATCGAACATTCTGTCGTAACCTTCTTTGAAGTTTGTTTGATACGATTTATAATCTTTTTCCACATAGCTGTCAAACGCTTCGATGACATCCATTTCATGGGCTGCTAATACTTCTTTCGCTGCATCTTCTGGAAGGTTACCTTCTGTTGCCGTCGCCAGGAATGATGAGAACTCATTGACGAATTCTTTTACTTCCGCTTCCGCAGCTTTTCTTGCTTCTGCGTCATCGGATTGTGCCGCTTCTACGAAATCAGGAGTGTAGTCATTATGTCCAGCAAAGATCTCTTCGAATTTCTGAGCGCCTTCTTTACCGTAGACGGATTCAATCGCCGGTGTCATATCCAATGCGTTTTGGTTCAGTGCTTCGTATGCCTGCTTTTCATCCGGTGCATCGTTAAAATCTTTCACCATGGCATTCACTGCTAGTACATAGTGTTCTGAGAGCAACTGATCCAACGTGGCACGAAGGTCGGAAGCCGGTGTCACCGCTGTCGGGGTTTCTGCCGCAAAGCTTGCCGTTGGTGCTAAAAGGGATAATCCTAATATCGGTGCTGCGATTCTTTTAAGCATCTTTGATTTATTCATGGTTTCAATCTCCTCTATTCTACTCGTTTTGTTTTCTGAATAGATAACGAGGAGATTTTAGATATGGATCATCTTTTCTCTCATTAGATTCTTATTTGTCATGGAAACGATGAATCTATGTTTTCTTTGAAGGCTAGTGAGAGAGAGCTCTATTACCACAACAAGTCGAATAAATTAGTAGCGAATACTGAAAGAAACACAATAGATAGAAAGACTAATTGACTGATCGTAAAAAGATAGTCATTCTTATTTTCCGCATATTTCTTTTCCATGATTGCCCTGACTGTTTCAGATATGATGACAAACACAATCACCAGAAAAGGCGTTTCCAAAAACCAAATGCTCTCTGAAGGTCCACGAGTGACATTGATGAAAAAACCGATAACTAAAACAATCACGAAAGAAATCCGAAGGGTCCAATCCATTTTCATATGGGTATCGTTTAGATGATTATAAGAAAACCATTTCTTTTTCTCTACCTTTAGCCATTTCCTCATTACTCTATTAAATAGAAAGGTTATCGTGCTAAAACCAATTAATAGTAACATTAACTTTAACCAAAAATCGTTCATGCATTTACCCTCCCTTTCCCAGTGTTAATTTAACAAAGTGCGTAAAAGTGGTTCATCTAAATTTTACCATAATATTCTAAAAACAGATCAAAACAAAAAGGATTCCCATCATCCGGAAATCCTTTTTACTTACTTTCCACCTCCTGCCTTCACTCCACCATCCAATACCTTTCCAGAAGTCCAGCTTCGTACGAATAATCCGGTATAGATGAAGAAGGTGCCAAGCATGACGATGGATCCAATATAGACGCTCATCATGGTCGGGATCAGAAAGGCACCGATAATGATGGTGGACCTTGCAATGAGATCGGCTCCGCTGAAGGATAGGTTTGAAAAGGCAGAGTAAGATCCCCGTTTGTCGTCTGGAATCATGTTAGCCTGTTCCGCGTTTCGGATCGGTGAGTAAATCAGTTCACCCATGGTGGCGATCAGATTGAACAGCACTAACACATACCACGTATTCGCCGAGGTGACGGTCATATATCCGATTCCGTATAGGAGCAGGCCGATTAATAGAGCATTCTTCTTGTTCATTCGATCAGTGAACCGATTGATGATGAACGTGAAGCAGACGACAAGAAGCATGTTCTGGATGTTCAGGATACTCAGCATCCTCACCCCGACGATTTCAAAGCTTCCCGCGTTCACTGCTTCAAATGTTTCAGCGAGTCGAATCCCGATATAGCTGTTCAGTGAAAATTCTGCCGCAAAAATAAAGGTCGATCCGAACACCACTTTCACGAAAGCTGAATCTCTAAAGGCGATTCGATAATTGCTAATAAGATCGACAAGAACATTCTTATGTTTCTTTTTCAAAAGTCCTTTGAACCGGTCCTGAAGCCAGATTCCATATGCAATCGGAATCATTGTGGACGTGAATGTCAGCATCATGAATAATTCTCTTTGATGATTAATATATAAAAGTCCTCCGAGCGCTGCACCGATGGCCATGGACAAGTTGACGAGCCAGTAGTCCAGTGCGTAAACGGCCTTACGATTTTCCGGTGTTGTAGAATCAATGATGATGGCGTGCATGGCCGGCCGCCCTAGACTGCTTGTGATGATGAACCCTATGTATGCCCCTGCAAACAACCAGATTAGATTCTTTTCTGGAAAAAGGCTGACGGTCATGACCAGAAAGAACAAGGCGTTGAGCCAAGAAGTTGTCAATAGCACTTTTTTTCGGGGAAAGCGGTCCGAAATGTATCCTCCTACTAGATTGATGAAAAAACCAATCACCACAGTGATGATCAGGAATGTCCCAGCCCATACCTTATTCAATTCCTGAGCAAAGAATAGGGCCATAAATGGCATGACAGCTGATGATACAGCACGATTAAAGAATGAGGTAATCATTCTTACTTTTATGTTCTGAGGTAATTGCTTCCACTTCATGTTGTCCCCTCCTCCTATTTACTGTATATTAAACTAGACGAAATATTTTAAAAATAGACATTTTCAATTATCATGTCCCCTTTTAGGAGGAATCCCATCATGGAGAATAAATTACTCACCCTTTGGAGGTACTACCCTTCAGGAAGAATTCGGGTGGAGGAAATCTCTGAAACACTTCAATTAAGTCTGAAGCAGACGACCCGCTACCTCAAGAAATGGGACGAAGAAGGCTGGATGTCTTTTACTTCCGGACGAGGTAGAGGAAATGTTTCAACACTAACATGGGAAAAAGACGTAGAGGAAGTTTTTGAAGAAGAAGCCATGAATCAAATCGATCGGGAGTCTGTAACGTATAGCAGTAAATACCTGATGTACGATTGGTCGACCGACACCAAGCTGAGGCTGATGAACAAATTCCATTCGAAGCTTGGGTTCATCCAGGAATCCAAGGACAAGCTGATCGTTCCTAAGAGACATCCCTTTTTCTCCATCCACCCGTTGGATGCAGCGGATGTCCTTAGTGCCCATCTGGTAGCGAATGTCTTTAACCGTCTGGTCTCCATTACGGAAAAAGGTGACATCCTCGCAGAAATCGCCCATAGCTGGGACGTCTCTTCCGATAAAATTCGTCTCTATTTGAGAAAAGACATCTCTTTTCATGACGGCTCCCTATTAACAGCAAAGGACGTAGTCGAATGTCTCGATCGAGTCCGCACCCATTCTCATTACAAGGGACTTTGGGCACCGATTGAAAAGATTGAGATTAAAGCGCCGCATGTTATCGATATCCATCATCCTGGCGGCTGCAGCTACACTCTCCAAATGCTCAGCATGATGTATGCGAGCATCTATAAAGAGAATAAAGGTCGTGTTCTCGGTACGGGAAGCTTTTCAATTGAAGGAAACAGGGATGAAAAGACAACTCTTGTCGCCTTTAAGGATCACTTCAGGGAGAGGCCACTCCTCGATGCAGTGGAATTTGTCCAGGTACCCCAGGACTTCAAAGGCATGTACCAATCACATCATGAACAACATGTTGCCTCCTCCGTTGAAGTGGAAAGTGATTCGGGATTTGGCATCGTTGTCATGAACGCGACCCGTGACTCGGACATTCAGCGTAAAGAGGTGAGGGATTATCTTCACTGGATCATTGCAAAAAACCGTCACACGATTATGGACTACGAACCTCGTGCCACGGCGAATGACAGAAGTATTTTGGCAGGACAGGATCAGCACATGACGATTTGTGAAGTTGATAAGCCTTTTTTCTCTGCGCCACTTGTGATACGGAGTGCCAATCACACGGCCAAGACGACCCAATGGCTCGAAGACATCTTTGAAAAGGAAAACATCCCCGTGGATCTACAGTGGTTTTCCTTCAAGGATACGCTTAACAGGCAACCTAAAACACTGGATGTGGATCTCTTCGTACACGGAGAAATTTTCGAAGCCAATCAAAACTTTTCATTTTATCATTTTCTAATGAATGGTTTTTCTCCGCTCCTTCACATTCTTGAAAACAGTGAAAAATGGAGGAGCACACTAGGGAATTATCCCCACACCCCTTTTGAACAATGGACAGGTCTAAACATGAAAGTAGAGAGAATGCTGATGGAAGAATCGATCATGATTCCTCTCTATTACGAAAAGCGGTTTATTCCGTTTTCATCAGATATCATGAATATCGAGATGAAGCATTTTGGTTATGTGGATTTTTCGAAGTTGTGGGTTAGGCCTGTGGTGTAGGTGTAAAGAACAAGAGTATGGAGGATTGAAATGGACAGGGGCTTGGCTATGATTATAGCGTCCCTCCCCTTTGTATGTTAGCTTTTTTCTGAGCTTGCCACGTTCGGATCATACTCGGAACACCGACTGACATGCTCACTACCCAACTCCACATGATATACATCCATTCCCCTGTGAAAAGAGCTACTCCTATAAACAACAAAAGCTGCCCTGCGAGCGCAAACCATGAAGCAATCCAGGCAAGAGTTAAATTTTCTTTCATATTCATTCATCCTCCTCTTTGAATTGTCAATTACTCTATATCCAATTCTCGAACCAAGGTCCGTCCCTCAGATTGTTAACTCGCCATCTTGTCTTACACCAGTTTGGTTATGGTTTTTTCTGCTTGGTAGAAGCCGTAGAGGGTTCGTTGTCGTTGATGATTTTTTTAACTTTTGTTAGATATTTTGACATATCCTCTTTGTTGTTTTTCAAATGGGCTACCATATAATTTTTAAAAGCAATCACTAGGCATGGCCCAGTGATTGCTTTATAGGTTTATTAATTCATCACCCATTTATCCTTCAAGAATAGGATTCTGCCAATGATAAAGATTACTAGCATAAAGAGTAGGTTACTCCCGAACGTAAGGAAGATATGCTGATAATCAATGACGCCCATGAACAATTCTTTAAATTGACTGAACAGGTTCAGGATCGGAATGGCGAAGTGATGAAAGGATAATTCGTTCAGCCCAACATTGGTGATGATCATTCCTGGAAAGGCTGCGAGCATCATAATCGGCGCGCTGTAGCTTTGGGCTTCTTTGACGGTTTTCCCAATGATGCTTGTGATCATTTGCAGTGAAGCGACGAACACTGCATACACGATGGTCAAAAGAAGGGCAATGCCAATCACCAAATACACATTTTCCCCAAAGGATACGGCTGATTTCAGATTTTCGGTAAAGAGGCTGATTTCAACAGCGAGTACAATTAACGTAACGATTCCTGTGAGCATTCCCACTGTAGCTATGGTCAACCATTTCGCCAACAGAAGAGTAGAGCGTTTGACCGGTGTCATGAGTAAGGCTTCCATTGTCTTCTTTTCTTTCTCACCGGCAAATAAATCGGCTGCTGAAGGTCCCGTTCCCACTCCAATCGAAATCGCCAGGATCAGAGGTACAAGGAATGCCAGAAGGAACATGCTTGTATCATCATCGGACATTTCCTCCTGTGTGATGCTAAAAGGCTCAATCAGGGAAAGGTCCGTCCCTTGTGCTTCAAGTCTTTCAGCCGTCACTTGTTTTTCATAAGACGTTAGGGCAGTGGTGACAGCATTCATGAGATTGCTTGATTTCTGGCTGAAGGAATCACCGATTAAGGTAATGTTGGCTTCTTTTCCTTCTTCGATGCTACTTATGAACTCAGGACTTACGATAAGAGCAGCAAGGGCTTCCCCATCTTCTAGAGTTTTCTCAGGATCAGAGGACTTTACGAATTCAATCGTCTCATAACCTGCGAATATATTCGTGATATCTTCACTTATTGACGAGTCGACGGCAAGGGAATAAGACTCTCCTTCATCTCCTGAAACCATATTTTCATAGAAGAAGACGAGTCCGCTCATCATAAAGATCGGAAGAAGAACCGTAAGCAAAAGGGTTCTTCTGTCCCGGAAGCTGTCTTTCAATTCTTTCAGATAGATATTAAGAAGCATAATGTTCATCCCCTCTCACAAGTTTGCTCATAAAGATATAGTTAAGATCCCTGCTCTTTTCTGTTTGATAGAGGTGTTCGATGTCCCCGTGATACACCAATTCTCCTTTATGCATCATCGCTACTTTGTCACATAGCATCGAGACTTCCTCCATAATGTGACTGGAGAAGACGATGGTCTTTCCTTCGCGCTTGAGCTGATGGACGAGCTGGCGGAAGACGTTAGATGAAGTGATATCCAATCCTGTCGTTGGTTCATCGAACAAAATGATGTCTGGGTTGTGGATCAGGGTCCTTGCAATGGCAACCTTCTGACGCATTCCTTTTGAAAAGCCTGAAACTCTCCGATCAAGGTAATCCCTCATGCCGAACATTCTCGACAGATCATCGATCCGCACCTTCGTTTCATGTTTGCTCAATCCATATAACCGTGCAAAGTATTGAAGGTTTTCCCGAGCCGTCAAACGGTCATAGAGCCCGGTTTCTCCTCCGAATAATACACCGATTTTTGTTTTGATCTTGTTCGGGTTCTGGACCGTATCTTGGCCTGCCACTTCAATCGAGCCCTCTGTAGGGGTTAAGAGTGTAGCAATCGTTCGGAGTAAAGTCGTCTTACCCGCGCCATTTTCCCCGAGAAGTCCCACCACTTCTCCTTTCTTAACTGAAAAAGACACATGTTTTAATGCCGTCACATATTTCTTCTTATCTTTAAATTGTTTGGTTACTTTCTGTATTTGTATCACTTTTCTCACCTCATCAATTAATATTGTATGTTCATCATACAAACAAATAAGGAAACAATCTCCACTTATGTCGTGAAATATCCATTTCTTGTCGTGAATATGCCAAAATCTTCATTGTAAATGGTAAAATGGAAGGGAACTTCAGAAAATGCGAGGCGAGTAGAAATGAGGATTGGTCTAGTAGACGATCGGATGATTGACTTAGATAAATTGAATGGCATCGTTTCCCGTGCACAGGATGTAGAAATTATTTTCTCCACTACGTCTGCCGAGGAAGCCTATAACCAAATCAAGAAAGAAACCATCGATGTGCTGATTGCAGATATTGAAATGCCTCACTTGTCAGGATATGAGCTGGCAGATATCATTCACTCCCATGCCCTCAATATTTCCGTGATATTCGTAACAGGTAACAGCGGATATGCCGTCCATGCCTTTGAATTGAATGTACATGACTATATTATGAAGCCCTATACCAATGATCGTCTGATGAAATCCATCGAGCGACTAATGGAAAAGTCAAGATCAGCTGAACTAACTGGGCGACTCTATTTAAAACAAAAAAACGATATCCATATCGTCCAGAAGAAAGATATTGTCTTTATCGAACGGTCCGGAAGATCGACGACGATCTATACAAAGGAAGAACAAATCAAAACCTATCTCTCTTTAAATGAGCTTGAAGGGGAACTTCGTGAAAGGGACTTCATCCGTTCCCATCGTTCATTCATCATCAACATCCATTATGTGAAAAACTTCTCTCTCTATGCGAAAAATTCGTATGTCATCACCTTCGAAGGGCTTGATTCACAAGCCATGATTACGAAGGAAAAAGTCGATTACCTGCAACAACATTATTTTTAAAAGGTGGAATCGCTTTGAAACAACCGATTATCTATTGGATTTCCCTCTCCCTTATGGGGTTCGTTCATATTTATTACCTGTTCATGAATCTCCCGTGGGATATACCCTTTTATCTTATTTATCTAGCAGTCTTTTTCATTTCATTCATACTCTATCTAAGAACGAGAATCACCTTTTTTGAATTAGGGTTTCATTGGAATGGGACCCTCATTCTCATGCAACTTCTGCTGTTACTCCCATACATAGTGATACAACCCTCATGGATATATGTAGTCTTTCTTCTTGTTTTCATTGGGATCGAATGGGTTCGGTGGGATGCGTCAGCAGGGATCACTCAGCTTCAAAAAGAATGTGAGCAATTCGAAGAGGAACGATCTCATGTTACGGAAACCTTCCGCATTGTGCGAAGTGAACGCCATGATTTCCTAAAGCACATCTCCTCCATTCACTACATGCTTGAAAACCGCCATCATGAAGAAGCATCTGCTTATTTAGATGACCTGGTGGATGGCTATGAGGAAACGAACCTTTCTATCAAGGGAGAGCGTGGCAGCGTAGCAGGAATCCTTCATCAAATGTACAATCGTGGGACGTCCTCAGGAGTCACCATGATCTATGATATCGACTTGCCTCTTTCCACCCTCCCCATTGCGGATAAAAAAATGGTCACGTTACTCGGAAATCTACTGTCCAATAGTATCGATGCTTCGGTTGAATGGCGGAAACGGTATGAGAAGCAAGCAGCCATCACTCTTCAGTTCTATAAACGTAGCGGGTTGTATATACTGATTTGCCGGAACCCTTCCCTCCCGATTCCGACCAATATACTCGATCAGCTTTTTCAAAGCTATGGGCATTCAACAAAAGAAGAACATGAAGGACTCGGCACAAAGATTATTCAGGAAACCGTCAAGGAACATCAAGGTTTCTCGGACTTTGTGTACCGTGATGAAGAATTTACGGTGAAGATTAAATTTCCGGCGATTCATTAGGATGGTCATTCAGAAAGTGGAACATTTCCTTTATTCAAATTGAAAGGAGTTTGCCATCTTCAGGCAAACTCCTTTGGTTTAGTTGACTTCTTTACTACCTTATCTCACATTCATACTTATTTTTTTCCCATTTCTGACTTAATAATATTCTTTTCCTTCAAGACCTCCACCACAATTTGTTTCGCCTCCGAGCCGCTCCCGTTTAAATTCACAGCAAAGGCCCATTTCCCTTTCTTTGTTTCGACATATCCGACATACCAGCCAAGGCCGTAATCACTTAGTCTTGTTCCTGTTTTCCCATGAAGAATATAAGCATCCTGTTCGTCCTGAATCATCATTCTTTTGACTGTCTTTTGTTGCTTCTCTGCAAAGGGTAGCTCTTCCCCTACAAGTTTTACCATAAAGTCCACTTGTTCGACAGCTGAAATCTCGAGAGAACTGTCCAGCCAAAATGAATCAATTCCTCCTGAGATATCTCGATTCCCATATCCCACTCTGTTCACGTATTCCTGCATCTTTGTTTCACCAATATCCTTTGCCATATCCTGATAGAACCAGATAGCCGATTCTCTCATGGCAGACGCCAATGAATGGTCCCGGTTCCACGCCTCGAATGGTCTCGTGATACCGTCCCAGCGTTTGACTTCATATTCATCTCTAACAGCCCCTGTTTCTAATCCAATTAATGCATGTGGTACTTTGAACGTCGATTCCGGTGTAAATCTTTCCATGCTCCTCTCTTCGTTATAGACGTATGTTTGTCCGTTCTTGAGGTTCTTAAGTACCATCGTACCTTCTTTGCCGTTAAATAACTCCTGAACCTTCAGTTCATGTTTCGCATTGGCAGCGATGGTACCGGTACCCGCCAATAAAAAAGACAGCAACATGAGTAGCACGATTCTCAACATCTTCATCTTTCTACCTCCTCGTAAGAATAGGGATTTTTCATGATGTCATATCCTCAGCTGATACCCTATACTATAAGCAAACCCATCCGTCACCGAAAGCGTTGTTTTGTCCATCTGTACCCATACAGATGAAAGGAGAGGTCAAATTAACATGACAAAATATAGTGAAGTCATGAATGAAATCCAATCGAGAATAGAAAGTGGAAGCCTTTCACCCGGGGGGAAACTTCCCTCTGTCAGAAGTCTTTCCAACGAACTTCAGTGCAGCATCAATACGGTTGTCAAAGCCTATGCTGAACTGGAAAAGGACCACAAAGTTTACGCAGTCAGAAAAAGTGGTTATTTTCTTGTTGGAAGTTCCGCAGCACCCCACGAAAAAACATCCGGCGTAATTGACTTTTCATCTGCAGGACCCGATCGAAGCAAAATGCCTTATCGAGATTATCAGCACTGCATGAACCAAGCCATCGATGTGTATAAAGAAGAGATGTTTCAGTATTCTGATCCCCTAGGCTTAGGAACCCTTCGTCAACAGCTTTCCAAACACCTTCAGGACCTCCAAGTATTCGCTCAACCAGACAGAATTGCGATTGTCTCAGGCTCCCAACAGGCTCTCGATCTTCTAGTTTCTCTTCCTTTCCCAAATGGAAAAGACCAAATATGTGTGGAGCAGCCAACCCACTTCAGCTTCATCGAATCGATTTCGTCCCGAAACCTACAGGCTATTGGCATTGAAATGACCAATAAGGGCATCGACCTTGAGCAATTAGAAGAGATATTTCAACTCGGCACCATCAAATTCTTTTATACAGTGTCAAGGTTCCAAAATCCGACCGGTTACAGTTATTCAAACAATGAGAAAAGGAGGATTGTAGAGCTTGCTCAGTTGTATGACGTCTACATCATTGAAGACGATTATATGGGGGACCTTGATACAAGAAGGAAAGCTGATCCGATGTTTGCTTATGACCCTTCTGGAAGAGTCATCTATACAAAGAGCTTCTCGAAAGTCCTGCTTCCCGGATTAAGACTCGGCACAGCCGTTCTGCCCCGTGAGATGGTGGAAGGCTTCCAAAAAGCCAAATTTGCAGCCGATGTCCACACCCCCGTTCTTACCCAGGGTGCGCTTGAAATCTATTTAAAGAGCGGCATGTACAATGCCCACATTGAGAAGTTACGAAAGCAGTACAGAACAAAAGGATTGATTTTACATAAAGCATACTTAGATCATCTTCCAGAAGGGACATCCTTTTCAGGTGGTGAGTCGGGATTCTACTCCACTATCAATCTCCCTGATGGACTAAAAGCAAATGCTCTTGCTCACTTTCTTAAGGAAAAGAATGTTCTCGTTCAAGACGCAACAAGTATGTTCCTCCCTCCATACCGGAAAGAAAATGTGATCAGAATTAGCGTGTCACAAGTGGAAGACCATCTGATTAGAGTAGGTGTCAAAAGGATTGGAGAAGGGATAAATGAGCTCTGGATTAAAAGAAAGCATTATTAAGAGGAGCACATTCACACGTTTTAGAAAATAAAGCAAGGGGAATATGGCTATGAATGATTCGAGAGGAGGAACTTCAATGATGGGAACTTCTGAAGCTGTGTTATATTTCTTTATTCCTCTGTTAATTATTGCAATCATTATTGGAATAACGATTAGGTATTTTAAGAATAAAGCAGATAGAAATAGGGATTTTTAGCATAGAAAGTGATTGGGTTCTTACATCAATTATGAGGTACCCCCTTTATCAATCGGGTTCACATATGGGGGACCTCTTTCGTGTGAATGAATGCATTGTTGGATATTCACACCTTATCTTCTAAACTCCAGCACTCTTCCCTCCCCTATATAAGAGGATTGTTTCAATAGTTCCTTGTGTTCTGAATCAATCCAATAGTATTGCAATGTATCCCCAAAGTATGTCTTCACCTTCCAGGCATCAGTTATAATCCCTTCTCCTTTATGTATCGATTCCAATTCCAACACTTCAATTCGAATGGGGATTTCCGACTCAATAGTGGAATTAAAGCCTTTCAACTTCATGAAGAATCCGGATGTGAAGGGTATTACTCTTAAAACCAATTCAATAGAAAAGGTATCCACACAACCATCGCTTTTTAGCTTTATAATTTTCAAGTCATCGTTGGCGACGACATGTACCTCTCCATCTCTATACACGGCCTTCATTCTAATCTGATTATTTATGTAATCAGTAAATGAAATAGGTTTAAAAGAAGTTCTTTCTACAACTGTGACTCCTTTTCTATTACCTAATAAATCCGAAGTCAACGTTTGTACCCTTTTAATTGCTGACTTCCCATCAACCTCAATAAATTGGATCTCTTCTGTAGTTTCACCAACCTTCCTTTCCACACCTTCTTCAATGAGAAAAACCTCTTTTTCATCCCTTGCTTCACATAAATCTTCAATTGAAATACAAGAATCCATTGGTTGGAAATACCTTTCCATTCTAGTCATTGCACCCTTTCAACCATATTTTATGAGTGAGATCCGTGTAATCCCTCTCAGAAAGAAATTCCCACAATCTCCTGAATAACCCCCTCCACATCATCCTCGTTATGAATCACAACTAAATGATCCGCTTCCCCTTCTACTGGTGCCGCTACATCCTGGAAGTAAGAGGACGACTGTTGCCTTTTCAACACTTCCTCAAAGGTAACTGCGCTCCTGAAGATGGCTTTACTGCGCTCACTGTTCGCCACCCTGGCTTGAAGGACACTGTCCGGGATATCACAATGGACAAGGATCGTGTGGAATCCACTTTGTTGGAATTGCTCCAAGCGCTCCGACCTTCCATTACGACTCAAATTTGAATTACAAAGAATGATATGTTTAGAAGTTTCATGTATGGCAAAGTCCACCATCGTTTGACTGATAGCATATTTGAGTATGTTAGGACCTTTCACTGGAACTATATTTTTATAATATGTGTTGATAAATTCAGCATGATTATCCTGATCAATCACAACAGAATTCTCCAATTGTTTTGCCAGTTTCATAGCGAAAGTTGTTTTACCACTGTGGGTTTTACCGACTGTCATAATGATTAGTCTTGTCATGAGTTCTCTCATCCTTTTCTGATATTCAAATATCCGTTGAAGGTCCTTCTTTTTCACACTGCCCGCCAGCATGTGCCTCTTTTTCGCTTCTACGGATGAGCAGCCACTTACCATTATGATGAATGGCGCTTTCTACATTTAAGATGTAGATGAAAGATTCCTCCAGACATTAGTTGAAATCGAATAGAATAAAAGAATCGTCCTTAGAATATCAGTAAAGATCAAAACTCAATCTCCAAATTCTCTTTGATCCTATTCAATAGTTCTTGATGTTCTTCAGTGGTCACGAGTGGTTCTTCCTGTAAGGAATCCACTCCTTTATGAGTAAAGATAATGGTGCCATCTTCCATAATGTAAAATGTGTAAGGTACTATCTTCACTCCAGTGATGTCATCAGTCTTAAAAAATGAAAACATATACGTTTCTTTTGATTTCATCATGTCAAATACATGATCGCTCTCTTCTTTTTTCACTTTCAAACCATTCATGAGCTCAAGTGTATCTTTGATTTTTGATACGTCCGTAATCTTCTTTGTTAGCTCTTCTCGGGATGAATTATCTTCTACCTTCTGTACAAATAGAGTTTTAGCAAAGTTTTTATCTTCATCTTCATCACTTCTTCCTTAGCAGAACAAGCACTCATTAATAGTGAGAGGGTTAGTAAAAGAAAGAATATTTTTTTCATTTTTCCACATCTGGATAAATTTTACTTTTATCTCAAATGGACAATTTCTTGATTGATCATGTTCACCACCTTTGAATTCAGGATAATACCTTAATTGCTTTTTCTTTCAATTTGTTCTCATTTACTTGAAGAAGGATGCCTTTCTCTATCCATCCTTCCACCCCATCTTTTTTGATCAAATCAAATCCTTCACAGTTGCTATCCACAACGGAAACAACATCCCCTTTATTTACCGATATTTGAGCACATGATACACCCGTCTTTACATGGAATTGTCCATTTTCGTATTGTTGGATATACTCATTTTTCACATAAAGTTGTTCATTCGTTTCCGGTTGCTCACAAAGGGTGAAATGTTCATCACTCTGAAGAGGGTTGATATCAAAATATGGGTAAGAAATAACCCCCGTCATCATGGGTTCTGATTTGAAATCCATCAGTACTTCATAGACTGGGTGCTTATCTGTATAAGTGTTGTTAAATGTATCTCCTGACGGTGTTCGTTGTATGATGAATGCATTTAACTGTCCTGTCGATTTGATGACATTCCCACCATCAATGGCGATGATTTTCTTTGCATGATCAATAATCGGATTATAGGTAGGAATGCGTGTTGAGTAATTGACAACCGGCCAGTGTCCTACTACGACATATTTGCCTGTTTGATGGGAGCGATCCAGGAATGCAGGCATAGTGATGGCGGTTATTCTATCCGTTTCCCTCCAATTTTCTCTATCATCAAGACCTGCATGTACAAAAACGTAGTCTTCTGTTTCAATCGCAGTCGGCAATTCCATCAGCCAATTAATTTCAGTAGAAAAATGCGCTGTCAGGATCTCCTTTATTTCTTGTACAGTAGTACCTTCCTTCATTTCGAACCCTACTTCCACGAGCCACTCCGAAATAATCGTATGTTTCCTTGTATGTAAATAGTTCATCAACTTAGGGTTCTCATCCAGAAGATCTTCCACCAGCGTGTCACAGTTCCCTTCTGTGACATAAACGTGTGGATGACTTGCTGAAAGGTCCATGATAGACCGGACAACACCTTTACTATTAGCACCTTTTTCACAAAGATCACCGTTTATAATTAGGTAATCTTCTAGACTGAAATTCACTTTTTCTAAAAGACTCTCAAACAGTTCCAGCTCTCCGTGGATATCCGAAATTACGATGACCCTTCCGTTACTTGGTATGCTTACCTCTCTTATTTTGTGCAATTGTGGCCACTCCTTCTCTATAATGCGAATCGCTGTTTAATCATTTGTGCCACCTCTGCAGGCTCCAGGTTCTCATTATTAATTCGTATATAATGTTCCTCTTTGATTTCTCCTTCTTCCGAGTTCAATCTGAGGGTATCCATCGTGCTTAAGAGATGTTGCTCCGACTGTTCGACATTCCTCTTTGTCGGCTTTTGTTCGAGTCTATAAGGCGTTCGATTTCTCTTTAGCCTTTCTTCGACACCTGCTTCCAGCTCGACGAAGTATATGTCAGCTCCATTAGATCTGAATATGCTGCACATTTTCTCGACCGCTTCCCAATCCCCTTGTTGGTCAAATGCCCACACATAAGTGAAAATCATTCCTTTATTATCACTAGATGCAAAGGCCTTAAATACTTCCTGACGAAACAAACCCGATAACTTCCACATTTCAGGACTGAACCCAAAGAAGGGCTCCAATAAATCAATCGTCATATGATTATGAAACAGCTTTAAACCTGTTATTTTTTCAAGCTCTCTTCCAACCGTCATTTTGCCGACTGCTTGCGGTCCAAATAGTAATAAGAACTTCATGCTTTATCCCCTCGTTGTTTGATTAATTTAGCACCATCACATCATTCAATAATTCCTCTACGCTCCCTGAGCATGTCTCCACTTCCGGTAAATGATAAAAAGTCGTGGTCTGTGCGAAGTCGTGCACCTCACCCTTTGGAGAATGGATGATAACCCGTTTGTTAAGTCCAATGGCCAGCCCCAATTCAACGTGACTCCCTTTTCCACCAGGCAATAACACGATGACGATATCCGAATCGACGATGGCATCCTTTTCTTTTTGGCCGATCATTTGGAGGTCTCTAAATGTCGTTGCCTTCTCATTTTTGGTCCAATCATATGTATGGATGAAGCCGTTTTGTTTCAGTTGGTCGCTTACAAAACGTACTTGATCCTTATTCGCAAAGCTTGATGCAATATAAAATTTCATGACGTATCCCACTTCCCCTTAGGTAAAATGTCTACTATTGAAACAGTTTCCGCTGCTTCATATAATCGATTGCCTTGGTCTTATTCTTTTGGTTGGTCACATATTCTGCTTCGCTCTTATCTCTGTGATAGGTATTCAATCTTTCTTGAGAAAGATTCCCTTCCGAAATGGCTTTTTGCACTGAGCAGTGTGGCTCGGTTGTGTGAGTGCAGTTTGAGAACTTACATGTTGTGGATAGGTTTAAGATATCTTCAAATTCGTCAGGTCCATGTTGGTCCATCATATCGTTGACTTTTTTATTGGCTTTCATCTTTTATTACCTCCAGTTTGAAGTTTCCCTATTAAACTAAAGATTGAGGATAAACAGCATAGATAGCCCCTTTATTACTCACTCGTTTCCACACGTCATCAATCTCTTTTTATTCCAATTATTCCAAATTTTAATTCGCATTACAATCCCTATTCCCATTAAAAAAGGAAGCTTCTCTATTATTAGAAAACTCCCTTCTTCCTACATTATGTCTTTATGACAACGTCAGCACTCTCGGTTGGGTTGTATACATTCAAATAATACTCTTCTGCCTTCCAATATCTGTTCTCAAATTTCGCAGGGTTCTGTTGTGTCGCTTGGGATTCACGCATAAACCTTTGTTCCCTTGTACAATCCAGATAGACAACCTTGTCAAAGAATGCTCTCCATTTCTCCCGTTGAAGGAACACCCCTTCAACAATGATTACTCCTTTTTTGGGCAAACGGATGAATTTACTCTGATGTGTGTCTGTTTGACTATCATAAAAAGGGAGAGTGATTTGATTGCTATTCTTCAAATCCCGAAAAAAATTCTCGGTCAGCCAAGCAGTGTCCCATTGTAATTGAAAATATTCGTACCATTCTTCATAGCCTGTATTATATCGGCGTGCTCGTTCCACGATGTGGTCGTCAATATGGAATATGTGAAAGTCTTGAGATTCTTTCACGAGAATATCTTGAAGTTCCATTACAAAAGTTGTCTTACCCGAACGACTTAGACCGTCTATTCCTAAGATGAAACTGGAATTGGTTTGATGAGAATTAATCATTTGCATGAGATCAAAGTCGGTCTTCAACCATTTCACTCCTTACCATCAGAATTTTTTTTAGGATGGAATTGAAATACTGAATCTTGATTGCTCATTTCCGAATCGCTCGAGTTTATTCTCAAACTTCATTCCGACGGAGGTTAATAACCTACAAGATGCATTATTTTGCGACTGAGTTTCAGCCACGATTTTGTCCAAAGCTAATGTATGAAAACCATAATCTATTACTTTCGTGATTACTTCCCTGCCATAGCCTTTGCCCCAGAATTCAGGCAATAATTGATAGCCGATTTCTGTCTGTACCCCATCATGGTAAGTATCAAGAAAAACCAGTCCCATAAACTCTCTAGTACCTTTTTCAAAAACAGCCCAATGAAGGTCACTGTTCTTCGAATGTAGCATATCGGTGAACCTGAGCTTATAGACTTCTTCGTTAACAGTACCGCCTAAATATTTTCTTACTTGCTCATTCTCATACAATTTTTTTATATGTTGCTCATGACTTTCCGACATCACGTGCAGTTCACATCTTTTTGTGAGTAACAAATCATTCACTCCTTTCGAATAAAGTCATAAGAGCTCATCTCATTTGTGACACAAGACCATTTTCTGATGATTCTTATCTGCCCTCTATGAGACCGGTGATTGTCTCATAATCTATTCTCATAAAGCCACCCATCATTCCGATTGTCGAAAACCTTTGACAACATCTACTATTTTCATAATCTCTCGTTTCCTTTCAATCACATACCTGAAAGGCTATTCTCATAAATCATATTAACATTAAATCCCATATTATTGCTCCTATTTTCATAAAATAAGTGCGTGCTCTCGTAAGTTTTCTCGATAGTAAAAAAGAATGGCCACCCGCTTTGCGAATGGCCACTACCATTAAATTAAGTCTCCCTACTCCTCCGGATAATAAATCACCATACTCAACCTCGTTAGTTCATCTCCAGGATTCAAATAAACATGATCATAGTCTGCCTTAAACTTGATTGAATCTCCTGTATTCAGAATTTGTTCCTTTTCTTGTACCGTTAAGCTAAGGGTCCCATTGAAGACAGTTATGCACTCGATCGTTCCGGGGCTGTGGGGATTGGATTCGAGTTTTGCTCCAGAATCTAACTCCACTGTGTACATTTCAAAAGGTTTTTGATCTTCATAGGTAAAAGAAGGATATAGTCGATAGGATTCGTCCTTTTCAGAGAGTGGGTCTATTTCACTTTTTCGTACGATTTCCGTATCCGGAAGTTCATATTTCATAAGGGACGTGAAGGGGATTTTCAATCCGTTGGCAATCTTCCAGAGTGTTGATATCGTTGGATTGGATTCATCTTTTTCAATCTGTCGAAGCAGGCTTTTACTCACTCCTGTTACTGACGCCAAGTCGTCTAAACTCATTCTTCGTTTATTACGGATACTCGTCAGATTTTTTGAAATGATGCCTTGTATATGTTCCATATGTAAAACCTCCTATTGAACAATATCGTTTCCCTATTGTACAATATAATAAATTATTATAATAATCATTTTGTTCACTATAATAATTTTATCATAGGATGATTGTGGGTGGTAGGTGTGAAACGTCTTCATTACAGTTGGATTATTTTAACCATTTCCTTCTTCTCGATTATTGTGGCAGGAATTGTCCGGTCTTCTTCTGGAGTCTTTATTGAACCGTTTGAGAACGAGTTTGGCTGGGACCGGTCTGTCATTTCCCTCGCCTTTGCTGTGGGTCTTTTTTTATATGGAATATCCGGTCCATTTATGGCAGCGCTAATAGAAGTGCTGGGCTTAAAGAAGATCATGATCATGTCGATGGGAACATTATTGGGAGGAACTTTACTCACATTAGTCATGAATCAACCATGGCAGCTCATTCTCATATGGGGCATCATCATTGGGCTGGGCTCTTCTCTATTCTTGACAGTCTTAAGTCCTTATGTTGCCAATCGCTGGTTTGTAAAACGAAGGGGCCTTGCGGTGGGAATCTTAACAGCCAGTACTGCAACTGGACAGTTAATTTTGCTGCCCGTATTAGCCATCATCATCGATCAATATTCCTGGCGGGGGGCTATCAGCCTCATTGCCATTCTTAGTATCATCATGATAATCATAATCATCGTCTTTATGAAAAGCTCTCCCAAAGATATTGGGATCCTTCCCTACGGAAGCGAAAAAAGCGCACATGAAATCGAGGACAAAACAAAGAAAAATCCAATCATTATAGCATTCAGTGGATTAGCTTTAGCCGTTAAGGTCAAAGAATTTTGGCTGCTTGCAGGGAGTTTTTTCATTTGTGGACTTTCCACCAGTGGATTGATTGGAACTCATTTCGTGTCGTATTGTTTAAGCTACGGAATCCCATTAGTCACAGCCGCTTCATTACTTTCATTTATGGGAATCTTCGACCTGGTTGGTACCACTTTATCAGGATGGCTATCCGATCGCTTTGATAGTCGCTGGCTGCTGTTTTGGTATTATGCTCTAAGAGGAGGCTCCCTTGTATTACTTCCTCTTGCATTGTCTAAAGGCTCGGTGGCTCTGCTGATGATTTTCTCCGTCTTCTATGGACTGGACTGGATTGCCACAGTACCACCTACAATTAACATCTCGAGACAAATCTTTGGCGTTGCCAAAAGCGGAATCATCTATGGTTGGATATTCGCAGCGCACCAGGCAGGGGCTGCCGTTGCCGCCTTTGGTGGTGGAATCATATTCAACAAACTCAACTCTTACACATGGGCATTCCTCATGGCTGGCATATTCTGCGTATTGGCAAGCCTCTTTGTCATCATGATCAAAAAACAGACCTCCACCATAATATCAACCAGACAAACATTGAAGGGGTAAAAGAGACAGTGATAAGAGGGACGTGATAAGAGGGACGGACCTCACATTTCAGCCATAAATCCCTCTATATAGGGAATATTACTGATTAATGGAGGTCCGTCCCTCTGGTTAGTTCTCTTTTTTTACTCGGTTGTATCCTTTTTCTCCAAAGGGGTTGAGTTTGGTTATCCATTTTTCTTTTAGGTCTTCTAGTACTTTCTTTTTGTTACGCTTTAGCAGATCCTTTTCGTTTGCAAGTTCTAATATTTCGAATGTGAAGGCTTCTTCTCCGTATTGTTTCCAATCTTGTTGGAGCCCTTTATTTTGGTGACTTCCTAAATTCAGTTCGAATTTTAGCCCATTTAATGATTTAAGGTTTGGAGACGAACCAACAAACACCTTCCCGTTTTCCTTGTTGACTAATTGAAAGACACCACTTTTCGGCTTTTCTTCTTTTGCTTTTAGTTTTAATTCCTTTTTACTATCCATCTTCATATCCTCTCCCTCCATAGGATCTACCACATGATATTGACTGCCGTCATGGTGACGAGAGAGGAATCCTCTGTCTACAAGCTCCCGCCTCAGCAGTACATAATCTTCGTATATTTCTCCTAATACCTGATTGATTTCACTCTCAGAGTACTTTTTCCCATAATGGAATAAGCCCATGATCTCTGACAATACCTTTTCCTTCTCGTATTCCTTTAGTTGATAGGTTTTCAGGCGCCCATCTTCCTCTGAGAAGAAGCGTGATATCTCATCAGATGGTTCTATCGGTTTTTCAATTCGGTCTGATTCCTCTTCTCTAGAGGAATCCATTTGCTTGTTCAACAATGACATTAATGCTCCCATTACTTTCGCCTGTCGCTCTTTTTTACGAAGAACAAAGCGATGGTTCCGTATTGTGGACAAACTGCCGATATTTAACTCTTTCTGAATCTCCCCATCATCCTTCCCTTGATAAATTAGCCTCAACAGCTTTGACTGTTGTTCAGTCAATCCTGTATGTTCCTTCCCACTTGCAAGGAGTACGTCAAATACGTCTCCGTGTTCTTTCTTAATATGATGTTCCATATAGTACCAATCCTCGTACAACATACCATCTACTTGATAGATTCTTCCTTTGGTCACTTTCTTCTCACAGAAAATACATCCAAATCCAATTGCGTCTTCAACATACCCTTTCTCCATCACTTCGATGGAAAGATTTCGGGAAAAATAATGGTTCATAGAAATCCTCCATGTTCATTTCGATTGATATCATCATACTACGCTTTTATTATTTTAACAAACGTTTTTAAATTATGTTTATATTTTTACAAACATATTAACATTTCGTTTGTTTATATTATAACTAATTTTAGAAATAAAAGAGATTGAGTTCTAAGGTTCGCATTATTTCATTTTGGCTATTAAAATAAATGCTAAGTAAAGAAACTACCCAGAAGTGAGGAATGGTTTATGAACCTAACTGGAAACACGATATTAATAACCGGAGGCGGCTCTGGAATCGGCTTTTCATTTGCAGAGCGTTTCATGAAGAATCTGAATCAGGTCATCATTTGTGGAAGAAGTGTGGATAAGCTTGAGGAAGCAAAAAAGAAATATCCTCAAATCTTTACCAGAGTATGCGATGTGACGGTGGAATCTGAACGTGTAAACTTGTTTGAATGGGTCACGACTCATTATCCTGACGTGAATGTGCTCGTGAACAACGCCGGCATTCAACAGCGTTATCACGTGCTCAAAACAGATGCGAAAGATTATTGGAGCTATTACAACAAAGAAATCACGGCAAATATGGAAGCACCAATGCACCTTGCTTTACTGTTTGCGCCATACTTCCAGGACAAAACCTATGCAGCTATCTTGAATGTCACATCAGGACTTGCCTACACACCCCTATGGCGATTGCACCTATTTATTCAGCTACAAAGGCAGCACTTCATTCCTTTTCCACAAGCATCAGACAACAGCTTGCAGAAACGTCCATTGAAGTGATAGAAGTGGCTCCGCCTGCCGTGAACACAGATTTAGGAGGAGTCGGTCTCCATACTTTCGGCGCACCAGTCGATGATTTTGCCGATGCGATTTTCAATGATTTAAAGGAAGGAAAGACAGAAATCGGATACGAAAGATCCGCGAATGCGATGAGAATGTCGAGGGATGAAATTGATCAGGCTGTTGTGGAAATGTATAAGCATACGAGGGGCTCGATTGAGTAAAGAGATCTCTATACAAAAAGGGTATCAAATCAAATCGATTTGGTACCCTTTTTAGAATATCTTTGAAAATAGAATTCGAACTTGTTCACTAGTTATTTCAACACAAGCTTCGCCACAACTTCCACATGAGCCGTCTGCGGGAACATATCCACAGGCTGCAAATACTCGACACGATACTGTTTCTTCAGAAAATCAATATCTTTTGCCAAAGTGGAAGGGTTACAGGAAACATAGACGAATGTTTTTGGTTTCACCTCTTTAAGTGTATCAAGTAGCTTGTTGTCGCATCCGGTTCTTGGAGGGTCGACTACGACTACATCCGGACGCCAGCCTTCATTTTTCCACTGCGGCATGAGCGTTTCAGCACCGCCTACAAAGTACTCGGCATGATTGACACCAAACTTCTTCGCGTTCTTCTTCGCGTCATCGATTCCTTCCTTGATGACATCCATACCGCGGATCTCTTTCGCACCGTCAGCAAGCCAAAGACCAATCGTCCCGACTCCACAGTAAGCATCGACAACTTTTTCTTCGCCTGTAAGTCCGGCCGCTTTTTTTGCTTCATTGTACAACTTACTCGTCTGGATCGGGTTGAGCTGGAAGAAGGCACGCGCTGAAAGTTCATAGGTGAACTCTTCAAGGCGCTCTTCGATGCTTTCTTTTCCTGACAGATGAATTGTTTCGTCACCGAAAACGAGAGCCGTTTTTTTAGGGTTTATATTTTGGGCAATCGAAACGACTTCTGGAAGACGCTTTTGGATTTCATTGAGTAACAATTCCTTACGAGGAATCTTCTTCTCTGTTGTAACAAGTACAACTTGGACTTCACCGGTTTCAAAACCTACACGTGTAACAATTGTTTTGATAATCGGTATTTTCTTTTTCTCATCAAAGACCGGGATATTGAAATCATTGATGATGCGTTTAATTTCAGATGTCACTTTATTTGTCAGTGGGTGCTGAACGATACACTCGTCGATATCGATGAGCTTGTTGGAGTTCATGCTATAGAGGCCAGCGATCGCTTTACCATTTTGTGTGCCCACTTGAAATTGACTTTTGTTCCTGTAATGCCATGGGTTGTCCATTCCCATCGTTTGGCGAATATCCATGTCTTCAAGCTTGAGCTTCGTATGTCGTTCCAGTGATTGGAGCAGAATGTCCCGCTTTGCGTCAAGCTGTCCATCGTATGAAAGATGCTGAAGCTGACATCCCCCGCATAGTTCATATACCGGGCACGGAGCTTTCGTTCGCTGAGGAGACTTCTTCCGTATTTTTTTGATACGGGCTTCTGTGAATTTTGGGTGGACCTTGGTCACTTCGACAACCACTTCTTCACCTGCAAGGGCACCTGGCACGAAGACGATCTTGCGCTTGAAGAATCCGACTCCTTCACCGTTGATTCCGATCTTTTTTATAGTCAGAGGAAACTGCTGTTTCAGCTCAATTTTCACTTCATTGCTTTGTTGCTTTTTTTCATATTGTTTTTTCATTGGTTCACGTCCGTTCTATTCAATACTTCTCCATAAATACAAGGATGCATAGCTTAAATAAGGATGCCAAGCCGCGCTGAATTGATCCAGTTCGTCCATGGTTGGCTTTTCGTCCATCCCGAATAATTTTTTGATGGCGTTTTGAATACCGATATCCGCTTTCGGAAAAAGATTCGGCCGCCCCAACCCAAATAATAAGAAGCTTTGGGCTGTCCAAGGACCAATGCCACGGATTTTCGTAAGTTCTTTAATGACCTCTTCGTCAGGAAGTTGGGATAATTGTGCCAAATCGAGATCGCCATTTGAAACCTTTTCTCCGAGTCCAATCACATACTCTGCTTTTCGCTGACTGAATTGAAGCTCTCGGAGTTCTTCCACTGTGAGACCCGCTATTTTTTCAGAGGATGGATAGAACCATACCCCGTCCTTTTCCCAGCCGTACTTTGTGACAAACCGGTGGGTCAGGGTAAAGGCGAATTTCAGATTCAGCTGTTGATGTATGATGCTTTTCACGATGGTCGCGAACGGATCGAATTCAAGCATGATCGGTGTTCCGACATGTTCTTCGAAAATCGGCTTCAGGTCGGTTTGCAGGAAATGCTTGTGCATGTCAAGAAGACCTGTTTGCCATTGAAAAATGTCTGAGATGCGCTGTTGCTTTCGGTCAATCTCCTCTTCATTCTCAAAGCTTATGTTGAATTCCGGTTCGTCGGTTGTACCAACAGCCTGTACCGTGATGACCTCCCCTTCTCCATCCGGGAGATAATAAGGAACCTTCACGCTCCGCTCTGACCGATCTACTGCATTTAACGGATCCAGTGCTAATCGTTCAAGCACCCGGTCGAAATCATATGGACCTTCAATCTTACTATTCCTTACTACCATTGTCCTCACCCTTCCGCACAAAACTTGTATGTGTATTATAGCACACCGCCTATGTAACACATCAACGTTATAGACCGTCTAATTCCAGTAGTATAGGGACGGACCTAAGTCTAATGATTTTATTAAGAGCTGGTGGAGTGAAGGGAAAATAGGTGATTGATTATTGGACTATTCCTGGGAATTGGTTTTGCATGCTGTTCAAAGCTTGGGGATCAGGTCGAGATTGGTACCGGCGGAAAGATGAATGCGTATGAACCCACGGCAACGGATGTGGTTGTGATGGATACACATGGGGAAATAAAGAATCTCGAGAGATATTCGAATTTCTCGATAATGTAAAAGAAGGCGCACCTGATAAAATCCGAATCGCCAGCTATACGGATGAAGGGGATGGGACCATTCATGAAATGGAGTTCGATGGGAGTGGATAAGAGTCTCATTAAGGGGACGGACCTCAATTCCTAGGACCAGGTCCTAGGAATGAAGGTCCGTCCCTCTTATTTTTTCATCATTGGGTGCTCGTCCAGGCTTTTGAATGTGTATCCTCGTTTTTTGAGGTCTTGGATGGCTTTTTCCAATGCGTCTGCGTTGTCTTTGGAGACGGAGTGCAGAAGGATAATGGCGCCGGGATGGGCTTGAGACATGATGTTGTCATAAGAGTATTGCCAGCCTTTTTGTTGATCGGTCTTCCAATCAATGAAGGCAACCGACCAGAAGACGTGGGTATACCCCTCTTCTTTTGCGATTTGGAGAGTGCGTTCAGAGAAGACGCCTCTTGGCGGACGCAGATACTTCATTTCTTTCTGCCCGGTTAATTCTTTCGTTTTCACTTTCACTTTTTCAAGCTCTTCTCGAATTTTTTGGTCAGTGCTTGCGGTGAAATCCGGGTGATGCCAGGAATGGTTTCCGATGATATGCCCCTCTTTTACCATCCGCTTCACCAGGTCCTCAGCACTCAGCAGATAATGCCCTGTCACGAAGAACGTGGCTGGTACTTTTTCCTGCTTTAGTACATTGAGAATCTTCTCGGTATAGCCATTTTCATACCCGTTATCGAATGTGACGTATAGTACTTTTTTATCTGGTGAGCCTTTGTAGAAGGCATCGTATTTCTCAAGGAGCTCGTCATACGCAGCACCCGCTTCCGGCTGTACTTCATTTTGACTCTTTTTAAAACCCCAGCCGATTGGATTATTCGAGACTGCATATGCTTGGGCCGGGATGAGCAATACTAAGATGGACGCTATTATTAACACATATAGTGATTTCCGCAAAATTGAACCCTTCTTTCACTTCCGTTTCCTTTAGTTTTTGAGAACGGGAAGGATTCATGTGTACTAATAGTATCCAAAAATGGATGTTCATGCGATTTTTTTAAACAAAAGCGAGTTAAAAAGATTATTTTTGAGGGTGAAATCTTCACTTGGGTCGCTTATTGCGGAACTTTTAGCGTTTGTTCCGTGACTTATAACCGTTGTTGCGTTCAATTGTGAACAAAAATAAAGGTCCGTCCCTCTACTCAAAAAAAGTTTGATACTTTGTTGCCATTTCGGTCAGTTTTCCTTGATGTTTATCGATGAATGAGGCAACGGTTTTTTTGTCCCAGATGTTTTCTTCTTTTGGGAAGTCGCTGAATTCTTTGGAAAGACCTGCGACCATTTTGTCCCTTGTGACGGAAACCATCGATTCGTCGACGGTGAAGTGATATTCCTTTGCGTTTGGAACAAGGAGAGTCAAATAGATGGCGTTGAAGTAAAAGTTCTTTCTGTTGACGTTGGTACCGTCAAACCAGTATTCATTCACATCGTTTTCAGACAGTTTCCCTTCCTTATAACCATACGTCACTTTCACCATCTCACCTGATAGGTCAATCTCCTTGATTGTTTCACCACCAGGCAGTTCTTGAAGGATCGCCTGTACCTTCGAGTTATCTCCTACATAGGTTCCGCTATTTTCTTTTAAAGTATCCATACTTACATCCTCGATGGAGGTGATATCCGCTTGCTTTTCCGGATTGCTTCCACACCCTGTCAATAAGACCATCAACGTTAAAATCAACATACCAAGCATTTTATTAAAAATCATCATAGCCCTCCAAGTTTTGTTTGTATGTCATACGGATTTACTTGTGGTAAAGTTTCATTTCTTCACTTATATTAACATAATTACCCATCAAAAAAACCACCCCGCAGCTTGTGCGAGATGGTTCCATTTTCTTATTTAAAAACAGGTTCTTTAAACTGAGCCAATTTTTCCAATGATGATTTATCCACTTCTTCATGAAGACTGTTCCCATGGGAGTCCATCGTCACGACCGCCGTGAAGCCTTCGACAGTTAAATGCCACATTGCTTCAGGGATACCGAACTGCATCAAGTCCACACCATCTACTCCCTTGATACAATCAGCATAATACTGGGCCGCTCCACCAATCGCATTCAAGTACACTCCACCATGGTCCTTTAAGGCAGCCAATGTATTCGGGCCCATGCCGCCTTTACCGATAACCGCACGGATACCGAACCGCTTCATAATGTCACCTTGGTAAGGCTCCTCGCGAATCGATGTTGTCGGGCCCGCAGCTTTCACATGCCAGTTGCCCTCTTCGTCTTTTAGCATAACTGGCCCACAGTGGTAAATAATCTGTCCATCAAGATCAACCGGGGCATCGTTTTCGCTCAGATGCTTGTGGATTGCGTCACGACCTGTATACATACGGCCATTGATGTGAACTACATCTCCCACTCTCAATTCACGGATTTTCTCTTCCGTGATTGGTGCTTCCAGTACCACCACATTAGGTTGTTCTTCTGATAATGCAGCTGCCGTTTCAAGCTCCGCCTCAGATCCTTGGGTCAGATCAATCTTATCCCCTTCCTGATAAAACCAATCGTCGATGCCTCCAGACTCCACATCAAGCTTCACGCCTAAACGACGGAACGCCCAGCAGTTATAAGCAACCGATACGAAGAAGCTTGCTGGGATACGATTCATGACCCCTACTTTACATCCAAGCAAAGTCGTTTCCCCACCGAAGCCCATGGTTCCAATTCCAAGCTCGTTGGCATTGTCCATCACATACTCTTCCAACTTGCGAAGATCTTCATTGGGGTTTTCGTCTTCAACGGAGCGGAATAGTTGTGCTTTTGCCAAATCATAGCCAGAAGAACGGTCTCCCCCGATGCCGACACCAATGAATCCAGCGCTACAGCCTTGCCCTTGTGCCTGGTACACCGAATGCATCACACATTTACGGATCCCATCAAGGTCCCGCCCGGCACGGCCCAGTCCTTCAAGCTCACACGGAAGACTGTACTGAATATTTTTATTTTCGCAACCCCCGCCTTTTAAGATCAGGCGCGCGTCGATATAATCCTTTTCCCACTGCTCAAACTTGATGACAGGTGTACCAAGACCCAGATTGTCACCGGAGTTTGCCCCTGTCAATGAATCTACGGAGTTTGGACGAAGCTTACCATCCTTTGTCGCCTGTACCATGGCCGCATAGATAGCTTCTTTGATCTCTAGCTGATTCACGTCGACCGGTGTTTTTATTTTAAAAGTTGGAAGACCTGTATCCTGACAAATCGGGGATACATTGTCATCCGCCATCTTCACATTATTTGAAATCGTATCCAAGCTCATCGCTGCACGCGTCCCGGCGTTCTCACGTGCCTTCGCAGAGCGGATCGCACGCCTGACATCCTTTGGCAGATTCGTGGACGTTTCCACAATCAAATCGTACATACTTTGCTGTAATGTCTCTTTATTCATCATTCTCCCCCTCTAAAGATCTCAAACAGTCTCAATTTTCATTCATTATTATACTCCTATAAGAATGAGATTGAAAGGGATTTCACAATGGAATTTCCTTCTCGAAATAACACGACATTTCATCTTCTTCCTTATATATGTAGCCGTTCTTTTTGTAAAATTGGATGGCATCCGCCCACTTTTTGTTCGTTTCAAGGTTGAGTTTGCGTGCTCCTAATGTATGGGCTTTTTCTTCCAAAAATTTGAGCATGATACGGCCGAGTCCACGTTTTCTGAAGGGGGAGAGCACCGACATCCGGACAATCTGATATGTATCTTCTGTTTCTTTTCTGATCGCTCCGGTACAAATGATATTGTCCTTTTCCTTTCCGACAAAAAAATGATGCTGCGTGCCGTCGTATTCAAGTGTGATGTCAAGGATATCGGGATTCAAGGTGTGATCGATGAATCCGAATCGCTCAAGGAATCCGGACAGGATGACGTTTTTTGCTTGTTCGCTTTGATGTTTTTCAATGGGTGTGATGATCATGGGGATGTCGCTCCTTTAATAGGTAGTGTTCTATTAAAGTTAGACATATCGGTAAGGAAATCCTGCTTGTGCATTGTTGTCTTGTGGGGCGCTGGAATGGAATGTATGATTTATCGACCGTTGTGGGGAAATATCGACCGTTTTTTCAATATATCGACCTTATCTTCATTTTATAGACCATAATTTCAATTTACCGACCGAAACTACCCGTATATCGACCGTTCTACATAACACGTCAAACCCGCAAACCGTCACCCTCGATCGCCAAGGTCCGTCCCTAAAAAAAAGAGCCCCATACCAGGACTCCTACTCACTTTTCTTAAACTGCTCGCATTTCACTTCTATGTCATCGATCATAGCGATTAGGCGATCGATATCGTCAATATCAGTTTGTTCAGGGTCGATTGAGTCCAGAACGTCGACGAAAAGGTTAAGGCGTTGTTTTAAATAACTCACTTGTGAGTTATTATCATTGATTGCTTTACCCAAGAGTCCTCTCTCCTTTCAATACGTTTACTATGGTAACCAATAAATTTCCGATTGACAAGGGCTGACCCTTTCTCAATAATGGATAGATGACTTATTTATAAAGGAGCTTTTACGAATGAAAACTGAACCTCTCACCAAGAAAATGTCAATTGATCATGATCCTTGGGAGGCGTATTTAGATGTGGATGAGCATGGTGACATCACGCTTTCGAATATAGAGTTCACCACTACCACGCTCTGTAACATGAGATGCGAGCATTGTGCCGTCGGTTACACACTATCACCGAAGGATCCAAGCGCTCTCCCCATTGAGTTGATTCTTCAGAAGCTCGACGATATTACTACTCTTCGCTCCCTTAGTATTACCGGAGGAGAGCCAATGATGTCAAAGAAATCCGTTGAAAATTATGTCCTGCCTTTACTGAAGTATGCACATTCTAGGGGCGTACATACCCAAATCAATTCGAATCTCACTCTCGGTCTCGATCGTTATTTACTGATCGCACCGTATTTGGATGTTCTGCACATCTCTCATAACTGGGGAACGATCGATGAATTCATCGATGTCGGGTTTGCCAATATGGAAAGAAAGCCAACGAGAGAGCAGCGCAAGAAGCTGTTTGACCGCATGATTGAAAACAGTCGCGCTCTATCCGAACAAGGCGTCCTGGTATCAGCTGAAACCATGTTGAACAAAAACACCTTGCCTTACTTGGAGAAAATTCACCGTCAGGTTGTCGATGAGATGAAATGTGGCCGTCACGAAATTCATCCTATGTACCCGTCGGATTTCGCTTCGAGCCTTGAAACTCTTTCATTGGAAGAAACCCGTGAAGCGATCCGGGATATTTTATCATACCGTGACGAAAGTGTTTGGATGCTATTCGGGACATTACCATTTTATCCGTGCAGTTCTTCACAAGAAGACCTGGATTTCCTGACAGAGCTTTATTCTGCAAAAAATGTCAGCGTTAGAAATGATCCAGACGGCCGTTCCCGCCTAAACGTGAACATCTTCACAGGAGATGTGATCGTGACCGACTTTGGAGACACCCCACCCCTTGGAAATATTACGACGGACACGCTACCGGATATTTTTGATAAGTGGAAAGAACAGCCTCTTGCCAGTGAATTAAACTGTCACTGTCCGATCGCCCGCTGCCTCGGACCTAATGTACTGGTGAAATCGATGTACTATAAAGATGTGGATTTTTCAAAGCGTGAAGCAAAAATTTCCCGATAAATCATGAATGAAACTCAAATCTTTTGTGGATTTGGGTTTTTATTTGCTGAATGCCTGGGGTTATACCGAAATGCGATGTAATTTAGGGTTGGTGAGGCGTTTTCGGCATTTGTTTGGCACACCTTAATCGTTATTTGGGCCACTTTCCGACTTTATTGGGCCACTTCTAGCGTTTATCGGGCCACTTTAATCGTTAATTGGGCCACTTCTAACAATTATTGCGCCAAATTGTGAACACACAAGCATCGCCATTATTTTCAGTGATTCAGAAAACACCAGACTCTTCGTCATCTGCAAACGGGAGGTCCGTCCCTCCAAACTAGTCCAAAAACGCCTAGATTACGCTATTTCACTAAGTAAAAACTAGGTCCGTCCCTCAAAAATAAACCAAAAAAAGAAGCACATCGGATATTTATCCGGTGTGCTTCTATCCGATTGGTGTTCGGTCGTTGTTTTGAGCGATTTTTTCTAATGCTGGATCCATGACGTTATATTTTTGTTTTTTGATTTCTGCATAGATTTTTGCCCTTCTTGCTCCGAACCATACTCTTAGTGTGATGAATGCTACCAGCAGCCCACCAAAGATAAGAAGATATTCCATTTTACCCCTCCTCAATTCTGAATATTCTAATAATTATAACATATTAAATGAAATATTAAAAGAGTGAAATAGGTTTTTACCCGATTTCACTCCTCTTTAAACATTTATCTTGGTGCTTCGCTTGCCATGAACCCGAAATGGACGTGATCCTGAACTGGAATCCAGGCACCTACTCCTTGTGAGGTTACGTTTTTCACAACGATGGAGCGCTTTGTCCCTTTCATAACGAGGAACACTTCGCCGTAGGTGACTTTTCCTTTTTCGTTAATCGCTGGTGCAAAGGCATATAGGTAACCAAGTCGTTTAGGTGAGATATTGTACACCTGATCCTTCTTCGTCCCTGCACCTACAATTGTTTGAAATGCGAGTGGAAGCTTAGATTTATCCATGGCTTTGATGAGCATCATTTTTTCCACGTCATCTGCATGGGGAACCTTTGCCGTCAGTCCGCCTTTTATTACTTTTTGTGCTTCTTGAACGTAGTGGATTTGATAGTTGGACTTACCTCCACGGTTGTCGAAGTAGTTTGTGTTGACCTTCTGATATTCCCAATTAGGGGAAGTTTCGGTCGAAGCATAATTTAGGGGCCATTCCCCCAGATAGAGGGTCGCCCTTAGACCAATCGTTGGTGCTTTATTCATGGTGGACTCATTTAACATACGAATCAGATTCGGGTTTTCGATTCTCACATTGGAGGTTTCAATTAATTCCTGTGACCACTCGCTTGGTTGTAGATACGGTTGATCCTGTGTAGAATTTGGGTACGTATTTTCCTTGGCGATATTCAACACGGAGTTAGGGACTTTCACTCTCGCATCTTCATTTACTTGCGGAGCTTTTTCCGTTGTCTTTGGTGCTTTGTCATTTGCTTTTTTAGGATTATTTTCTGCATGGATACCTGTTGTAGAAACGAAAAACGCGAGAATAATCATAAGAGCAGTGCGCATGATTTTCATATCATTGACTCCTTTCAAACTTACCTTAAGGGTTTGCCGTTAGTTTTTCCTAGAAGGCTTAGCTTATCCCAAAAACTTTATTTGAAAGAATATTTACAAAATTCTAATTTTAATTTATACTAAAAACGAAAAGAAAATGGCAGGCTTCTCCTACAAAGCATACTGACGTTTTCTATCATTCCTACATCCCCACAAAAACAGAGGAATCCACCAATGGATTCCTCTGTTTTTTTAATCGTGACCATCAGTTGATGGACACGTACAATTTACCATGACACAAAATGGTTGCGTGACAATCCTTTTGCCTTCCCAAAGAATGCTGGCCCTTAAGGTGATACTTTCGTCCATTCCAAGTTTTGGTATGATGCGTGCCGAATACTTACCTTCACCATCTGTGACAACTGGATTTGGTGCGATGATCTTCTTCAGATGCCTTTCCATCACTTCAAAATGGACTTCCATACCTTCAATTGGAACGTCGTCACAGATGACTTCACCTCTGATACTCCCGCCCCGGCATTCCACTAGCAGCGGTGCCCATAGAGAAAGTTCTGGTTTCTCACATGGCAAACAACCTGCACATATATATGCTTTAGCTGAAATTGGCTTCCCTTCGAAATTGGCAGTTGCTGTATACGGGATTTCCTTAAATTCACTTTCGACGGGTACTGTGACTTCACTTGAAAACCTGCCCTCTTCATCCGTGGTCACCATTCTTGCTTTAAAATCGAGAACGGGACTGTTCAACGTTACCTCTATATGTTGTAACGCCTCTCCGTCACAACAGACAATCCCGCCCACCGACCCATAGCAGTCGATTTCGTCGATTCTATCCAGCTTAATCTCAGGATGTTGGCATGTGCAGTGAATCTTGACGAATTTTCTCTCGGAGGTAATGTTCCTTTCTCCAATGACGGCCGTTGCCTGAACCGAAACCTCTTCTGACACATCCGAATTGGGAATGATCATGGCTTCATATTCACCCTGTTCATTGGTTCTTATCTCGTTAGGCTTAATGGTCACTATGTCAGGTGAAACGGTTAACATGATACTTGCGTTTCTGACAGGCCTTCCGTTACAGGTGAATTTCCCTGTCGCCTTCGCCCCTTCGCATTCAATACAGTCCGGTACACAAATTGTCAGTTCTGGCTTCTTACATGACAGACAGCCTGCATAAACGAACACTACATCTGATATGGTCTGCCCATTAATCGTGGCTGTTACGGTATATGGAACCTCTCTGAACGGGGTATTCGGCGGAACAAAGGCATGGCTCGAGAAGCCGCCATTTTCATCCGTTTTAACCACGGAAGGTTTAAACGATATGACAGGACTTGAAAACGAGATTTGCTCATTTGCCAAAGGAAATCCTTCACATGATAGGCTTCCTGAAACAATCCCCTTACAATCAAGTTTTTTTATCTTTTTGAAATGGAACTTAGGGTTTTCACACTGACAATCAATGGTTACTTTAGCAAATGCCACAACCTGTTCTCCATCAATGGTGGCCGTTGCTTTAACCGAAATCGTCTCTACAACCCCCAGACTTACGCTCAGCATGGTAACATACCTGCCGTTTTCATCTGTGATGGCAGGATTCGGCTGCACTTCCACCACATCTGGTGAGGATGCTGTAACGATAAACGAAATGTTCTTATTTCGAATAGGGACACCGTCACATGTTAATTCCCCAGTTAACTTTGTTCCTTTACATGTGACAGTTTCACAAGGAACGTCAAGGGTCAAAGTAGGCTTCCTGCACTTTTTACATCCTGCTTTGACTGTATTCGTTGCGCGGATTGTTTTACCATCGAGAACCGCTGTTGCCGTATAAGTGGCCATTTGAAAAGGCGTTCCCTTCTTCACCGTAACAACAGAAGAGAACGATCCATTCTCATCTGTGACAGGATTCGATGGATGAAATGTCAGGACGTGTGAAACGGTTAAGGTAACAGGGACATTAGGCTGTGGAATCCCTTGACAAGTAACTTTACCGGATACGATGGCTCGACAATCAATTTTTTTCAACTTGTTTAACAGAATGGTTGGATCTTTACATTTAACGCAACGCACAGTCACTTCTCTCGTAACAGAGGAAACCTGTAGACCACCTATCTTCGTTGTGGCTGTGATAGTGATGGTTTCATCTATATCAGGAAATGGAACCAGGGTTGCCGTATACGTTCCGTCACTCATTGTAATAGCTGGATTGGGAGTAATGACTACTTTTTGGGAAGCCGATGCAATGATGAAGGTAATTGCTGCACTTCCAATCGCCCTCCCATCACAGGTAAGCCTACCCCTTAACCCAGTTCCCTTACAATCGACCGGACAAGGGATGGGGTCCAAAGAAAGTACAGGGTTCTTACATTTGATGCAATCGACTCTCAATGATATGGAATCTCTAATCGTTTTGCCAATGACGACTGCCGTTGCTGTAACGATGACATTAGGTGTAATCGGAGTACCCGGAGCCACTGAGACCCTTGTTGAGAACCTGCCAGTGCTGTCGGTGACAGGTGTGGAATCTTCAAAGATCAGTCCAGGGAAAGAGGAAGTCAAGGTGACCGTCACGCCTTTAAGCGGTTGATAATCACAAAGCACTCTTCCACTGATCACTCCTTCACAGCTGATTATTTTAATATCATCTAATTGTATGGTTGGATTGGTACAGCCTTCAAAGGGAAAAATCCCCGAGCACCCTCTTGGGGGTAACTCAAGTTTACAGTCAATGATTTTACCGGGAGACATTTTTTTCTTTTTTCTCACCTATACTCATTCCTTTATACAAAAACTCTCCTGTTATCTTATTCAAGATTGAGTAGGCTGTTCTCACAAATTTCATGAACAAAAAGAAAAAGCCCGACAGACACTCTGTCAGAGCTTAAGACGCTAGTATTTATAATAAATAAAATCCGATTCCCATGATCAAATACGCAGCCATAAGAGTCAACCCTTCAAACCAGTTCGTTTCTCCATCATTAGATATGATAATTGTGACAAGGACCGCTGATACCATGGAGACCAGTTCCGGCAACGTAAACACCAGTGACATACTTTTTTCAAAGAATAAGGAAATCAGTACAAGAACAGGCGCCACGAACATAGCTACCTGCAGAGTGGACCCGACGGCAATTTCAACCGCGATATCCATCTTATTCTTATATGCCATAATCACAGCTGAAGCATGCTCGGCTGCATTTCCTACGATAGCTACAATGATTACCCCGATGAATAGTTCACTCCACCCGAAGGCATCTCCTACCTCTTCAAAGGTATGGACAAGACGCTCTGATACATAGGCAACAGCAACAGTCGACGCAGCAAGGATAAGTAACGCCTTCCTTTTACTCCATTCGGGCTCCTCGTCATGACCATGAGCCCCTTCCCCATGCTCACTCTGATAAACACCTCTGTGAGTAACAAGCTTGAAGAATAGAGCAAATAGATAAAGGGCGATCAAGATCACCGAAATACCGATGGAAAGGTTCATCGTTTTCGTTTCATTCATCTCCATTGAAAACACTTCCGGGATGACAAAAGCTACAATGACAGCGAACATGAGCAGTCCTGAATTATGACGGGCATCATACACGTTAAATTTCTGACGTTTGTACTTGACACCACCGACAAAAAAGGACAATCCAGCAACAAGAAGTAGATTACCAAGTACAGAGCCTGTCAGGGAGGCCAAAACAACCCCAATCAAACCAGCCTTTAATGCAAATATGGAAATGATCAATTCAACAGCATTTCCGAAAGTGGCATTCAATAATCCACCAATCCGAGGACCCGACACAACGGCTAAACTTTCCGTTGACCGTCCCATAAAGGCAGCCAAAGCAATAATCGTGACACAGTAGATGACAAACATGATAACACTTGGCCAATGAAGCAGTGAGCCGATCACCGAAACCGGAACACCTGCCAGAACGAGCAGAGTAAATACTTTATTCACTTTTATGATCCATCCTTTATAAGAAATTTGGTTAAAACAAGTCGATTTAGACACATTATAGATAGAACCCTATGAGGAGGAATATCCATGCCACAAACTTTAAAAGAAAAAATAGTAGAACTGTTTTCCCATCATAAAATCGGGACCCTTGCCACTATCCGTGACAACAAACCGTATTCACGGTTTATGATGTTCGACCATGACGATCTTATTCTTTATACTGCAACAAACGAACATGCCCACAAAGCGGAAAATATTTCACAGAACCCTCATGTTCATATCCTGCTTGGCTATGATCGTGACTCCGATCATGAACACTATGTAGAGATCGAAGCAGAAGCTTCCATTGAACAATCAAAAGAGTTGAAAGAAAAATTCTGGAACGAAAAACTCAAACACTGGATTACAAGCTCGGATGACCCGGAATACATGCTCCTCAAACTCACACCCAAAACCATCCTCTACTACGAAAAACCTGGTGCCGAACCCCAAGAACTCTAACGGAGGGACGGACCTCTAGATGGCATTGAAGGGATGATTACAGGTTCTTTTTGAGGGACGGACCTTCGGATGGATAAGTTCCTTGACTGTAAAGGCGTACTATTCAGTGGAGGTCCGTCCCTCTTTTTCACTGAATAAACCCCTCCGGAATGAGGTTTTGGATGCTATTATAAGGGACGGACCTCACCGTCCCTTATAAAACAACCAAAAAACTCATTTCACGCAACAGCTTCCATGAAGGTCCGTCCCTCCCGTTACATCCTCTCTATTGCACCAATTCAAACGTTTCTTCGATTTTGATGCTGTCCTGTACGGATTGGACCATGGAGCAGTTTTTGCGTGTTAGCTTCATGGCTTTTTCGACTTTTGCTTCGTCAAGGTCCGTCCCTCTGATCGTGAAGTGGAGGGAGATTGCTTCGACGCGGTTGGCTTCTGTTTCGTTGCGTGTGACGTCAGCTTTGATATGTATGTCGTCAAACTGGATGCGCATTTTCTCCAGGACTTTGCGGAGAACACCTCCACTGCACACGGCTACGGATGAAACCAATAATTGGAATGGGCGAAAGCCATACTCTTCGTTACCCGATACCTCCAGTTTCCCAAACCCTAAATCTGTGTAAAATCCTCCATCTTGCATTTTATATTGCATGAATGTATCATTCCTTCCTTATTATGTTGGTAGTTGTTTTGATTTTACTCTATTGGCATCGTATTGCCAAACATTGAAATTGAGAGTACCATCAAAGAAGATATTCACAATGATTAGGAGTTTTCATATATGAATCAAACACTATCCTTCCGTTTCAAGGTGCTGGTCGGAATCGTGGCCATATCCGGTTTCTCACAAGGCATGCTCCTTCCGCTTATCGCCATCATATTCGAACAAGACGGCCTTTCCTCATCACTTAACGGATTAAACGCAACCGCTCTTTATATCGGAATCCTGCTTGCCTCTCCTTTAATGGAAAGACCCCTGCAGAAAATCGGCTACAAACCGATGATCATCATCGGTGGAATCATCGTCGCCGCGTCTCTCTTATTATTCCCTGTATGGAAATCCTTCTGGTTTTGGTTCATTCTCCGTCTTTGCATCGGAATCGGTGATCAAATGCTGCACTTCGCCACCCAAACATGGATCACATCGTTTTCACCGGAGAAGCATCGAGGACGGAACATATCCATCTACGGGGTTTCATTCGGCATCGGGTTTGCCGTCGGACCAATGATGACACAGCTCATTTCGATCCACCAAGCACTCCCGTTTATTATTTCTTCCTTATTAAGCCTCTTGGTTTGGGGATTCGTCTTTACCTTACAAAATGAATTCCCCGAGCAAGAGAATATGGGCAATGCCACGTTCTTGGGATCATTCCACCGCTTCGGGAAAGTATTCAAATATGCCTGGGTCGCTCTGCTTCCCCCATTAGGGTATGGATTCTTGGAAGCTTCATTAAATGGAAACTTCCCCGTTTTCGCCCTTCGAAACGGACTATCCATAGAAGCCGTGGCGATCCTGCTTCCTGCATTTGCGGTAGGCAGCATCATCTCTCAGGTTCCACTTGGAATTCTGAGTGACAAATACGGAAGACAAAATGTCCTCCTCATCGTCATGATGATCGGTTTCCTTTGCTTTTCCGCTGCTGGAATCGTATCCGAATCCACCATCGGTTTATTTATCTGTTTTACAATGGCCGGGATGGCGGTTGGGTCGACTTTTTCCCTTGGGATCAGTTATATGACCGACCTGTTGCCAAAAGAATTACTACCTGCCGGGAACATCATGTGCGGTGTTTTCTTCAGCTTCGGTAGTATGATAGGTCCATTTGTTGGAGGGATCACCATCGACTGGCTCAAAGGTTCAAGTTTCTTCTATCTTATCGCGTTTATGATGTTCATCATTTTTATCAGCCTGCTCGTCTTTTCCCTCCAAAATCGAAGGGGAGAAATATCACAGAATAACTAGCACAAAATGCTTCCCATTCTCATATACTTGTGATAGGATTAGATTATAATAATTATAAATTAATCACTTTATATAGCATCAACTAAGAGCACGTGCAGTTTTGCTGTCACCTTTCACTGGTGGCAGCTTTCGTCGTTTTATAGGGGTATTGACGTTGATTATTATTCTCAATGAGAATCTCAGATTTTCATTTACCTTAAAGGAGGAATACGCTATGAGTTCACAATCGAAAGCCTTGTCCATGAGTACACCAAAAGAAAAAATACACTTCCTTGAAAAAATGAAACCTCATGCAGAATTGATTGCCGCACTGGTCAGCGGTGTGTTTATTTTATTGGGTTGGCTGACGTCCACCAACGACTCCACCTTAAGCATCCTCTTTTACCTTCTCGCCTTTACCATCGGTGGTTTCGCCAAGGCAAAAGAAGGAATTGAAGAAACCATTGAAAACAAAGAATTGAATGTAGAAATGCTGATGATCTTTGCCGCTGTCGGATCCGCCATCATTGGCTACTGGACAGAAGGTGCGATCCTCATCTTCATCTTTGCAGTCAGTGGCGCACTTGAAACTTATACCATGAACAAAAGCCAGAAAGAAATATCTGCCCTCATGCAGCTGCAGCCAGAGGAAGCTTGGCTTTTGACCGAATCCGGTGAAAAGAAAGTCAATGTTACGAGTTTAGAAATCGGAGACCATATTTTAATTAAACCTGGTGAACGCGTACCTACAGATGGTGTTGTAGTGAGAGGAACAACCTCTATCGATGAAGCAGCGATCTCCGGTGAAGCCGTTCCCGTTACAAAGGAACAACGGGATGAAGTATTCGCTGGTACGGTCAATATCAACGGGGCCATCACAATTGAAATGACGAAACCAAGCAGCGAAACCCTCTTCCAAAAAATCATTGATCTTGTTCAATCGGCACAAAGTGAAAAATCTCCCTCCCAGCAGTTCATTGAACGGTTTGAAGGAACGTATGTAAAAGTCGTCCTCGCCGTCGTCTTCCTGATGATGTTCCTCCCACACTTCGTCCTCGGATGGAGCTGGACAGAAACATTCTACCGGGCGATGGTCCTTCTAGTAGTCGCATCGCCTTGTGCACTGGTGGCTGCAATCATGCCGGCGAGTTTATCTGCCATTTCAAATGGTGCCCGTCACGGCATCCTGTTTAAAGGCGGGGCCCATTTAGAAAACCTAAGCAACATCAAAGCGATTGCCTTCGATAAAACAGGGACGTTGACGAAAGGGAAACCTGTTGTGACGGATATCTTGATTACAGAAGATCTGAATGAACAAGATGTGTTACGTGTGGTTGCTTCTATTGAAAGCCAGTCCAATCATCCACTCGCCCAAGCAATCGTCGGTCATGTCCGCCGCGTAGCAGATATCAACTTGTTTCAGCCTGATTCCCTGGAGGATGTTTCCGGATGGGGAGTAAAAGCCCTTGTGGATAAAACCGAATGGAAAATCGGGAAGGCAGATTTTGTGGATAAACGGTTGGCAGAACAATTCATGGACGGAGCCTACGAAAGGATTGCCTCTGAAGGAAAGACGACTGTCTTTGTAGCTAAAGAACAGGAAATCGTTGCATTAATTGCTCTGAAAGACGTGGTTCGTAAAGAAACCATCAAGGCTCTGAAGCTTTTGGAACATGAAGGCGTTCAAACGATCATGCTAACGGGCGATAATGAAAAAACAGCCCGGGCGATTGCTGAAGAAGCAAAGGTTTCTTCCTTCATCGCCGAGTGTCTGCCAGAAACGAAAGTAGACGAACTGAAAAAATTGAAACGTCAATTCGGTACGGTCGGAATGGTCGGTGACGGAATCAATGATGCCCCTGCACTAGCGACGGCAAACGTCGGAATCGCCATGGGTGAGGGAACCGATGTAGCCTTGGAGACAGCCGATGTGGTGCTAATGAAAAATGACTTAACCCGTATTGCAGAAGCCATCAAGTTATCGAAAAAAATGAAGCGGATCGTCCAGCAGAATGTAGTTTTCTCCATCGCCGTCATCATGCTTTTGATCGCATCGAATTTTCTACAAATCCTTGATCTCCCTTATGGGGTCATCGGTCATGAAGGAAGTACGATATTAGTTATATTAAATGGCCTGCGTTTGTTGAAATAATGTTATGAAGCACCCAATCTTGAGGATTGGGTGCTTCTTTGTGAATCGCTCTAGTTGCGATTCTGAAATAACAAATGCCATCCATCGATAAACCCCTGGGTCATCACCCGTGCATGTGTGATTCCCAAAACCATTCTTTTCAAAATCAACTCCACCTCTTTATTTATCCACAATCACCATCAGATACTGACATCCACACTCAGTTATCCACAGACTCCCTTTCCTTCGAATCTACCTAGCGAATTTACAATCTCCATAGCCTCTTCTTATTCCCCAAGGTCCGTCCCTCTTTCCTCTAGTAACTCAGCACCAATCATTGCGCCATTCGTATTGGGCGTATTGGGCCGTCTATTATTACCATTCGGTCTGCATCCTATGTTAACGGTCCCAATCAATTACACAGAACTTGGTGGAACATACACGATCCTAACAGGTTCAAGTCAATAATAATGCCCTTGTACATGGAGAGGAATACGATTATCTTCTTTCAAAAGGACTTGTGGATACTTTCGATGTGGAGATTGACCGTGACAGGGGCATCACGGTTGAAGGAAAGATTGCAGGTTGGGTGGAGAATAAAGTCGATTTGTGGATCGATCTTGTACTTCACAGTGAAAAAGTAGCGGTGGGATCCTCCAAAGCCATCTTTAATTCTGCGAATAAGCCTGTTATCTCGGATCATTTCGGCGTAGAAGTCGTTTTGAAGTAGGGAAATAGCAACCGAGCCTCGATTGGTTGCTTTTTTTTACTGGGCAGCCTTCCATCATGGAAGGCTGCCCTAATTATATCGGCGAAATCTTTGATTTAACGGCGATATTCTGGATATAACGGCGATATTTTTAATTTTATCGGCGATATCCCACATTTATCGGCGATATCCCTATTTTATCCGCGATACCCCATTTTATCGGCGATACCCAAATCCCCTCATCTAAACATACTCCCAAACGTTTAATAAATCACCAACAGTGGTAAAAATCACTATACAACTATAAGGAGGTTCAACTATGGCACATAAACTCGCTGGCCAGGCAGTTGCCGATATAATGGAACAATGGAAAATTAAGCATGTGTTTGGACTACCCGGTGATTCGATTAATCACTTTGTCGATGTATTACGGAGTGAAAAAGAGGAAATTGACTTTATTCAGGTTAGACATGAGGAAGTCGGAGCACTCGCTGCCTCATCATATGCGAAGCTCACAGGGAATATTGGAGTTTGTTTGTCTATTGGCGGACCAGGAGCCGTCCATCTTTTAAATGGTTTGTATGATGCGAAGGCAGATGGGGCTCCCGTTTTGGTTTTAGCAGGGCAGGTGTCAACGGAAGAGCTTGGGATGGATTCATTTCAGGAGGTTCATTTAGACCGCCTATTTGCAGATGTTTCCGTATATTGTGAGCGTGTCTCTTCTCCAGAGTCCCTTCCCAATCTTATGAATCAGGCAATCCGAACCGCTTATGCAAAAAAAGGTGTCTCCGTATTGATCATTCCTGACGATATGCCGGGGCAAAAGATCAAGGACGCTGTGAAGGATACATCCAGCATTCCTTCTGCTACGATCGCCGCTCCCATGGATCAAGATGTGAAGACCGGGATGGAATACGTACATAAAGCGAAACGACCGGTCATCCTAGCAGGTACAGGGAGCAAGCATGCAGCCAAGGAATTAGAGGCCTTCGCTGAAAAGATCGCGGCACCGGTTATCTTTACGCTTCCGGCCAAAGGTATTTTCCCTGACAAGCATCCCCATAATCTTGGGCAGCTCGGTCAAATTGGAACGAAGCCTGCGTATGAAGCTATGGAAGAAGCTGATCTGCTCATCATGATCGGGACTTCATTCCCTTACCGTGACTTTCTTCCAGATGATACACCGGCTGTTCAGATTGATGCAGACCCAGCTCAAATTGGGAAACGGTACCCTGTTTCTGTCGGCATCGTCGGGGATTCAAATCTTGTGTTAAAGCATTGGAATCAACAGCTTCCTACCAAGGATGACAGATCATTTTTGGAAGAGTGCCAGACCAATATGAAGAACTGGTGGAAGCATATCGAAAAAGACGAAGTCGAGGTAACGACGCCTATCAAACCACCTCAAGTCATAGGGGCTCTTCAGAAGATTGCAGCTGATGATGCGACCCTATCCGTCGATGTCGGAAATGTAACCGTATGGACCGCCAGGCACTTCAAGATCACGAATCAGAAGATGATCGTCTCGAGCTGGATGGCTACAATGGGTTGCGGCCTTCCCGGCGCCATCGCAAGCGGCATTGCCGAGCCTGAACGTCAGGCGATTGCCGTGTGCGGTGACGGAGGCTTTACCATGGTGATGCATGATTTCGTCACAGCTGTGAAATACAAGCTCCCGATCATCGTCGTGATTTTAAACAACCGAAAGATCGGTATGATCAAATATGAGCAGGAATCGATCGGTCACCTGGAATATGAAACTGATCTCCAGGACATCGATTTTGCTCAATTTGCCAAAGCTTGTGGTGGAGAAGGATATCGTGTCCTCAAGCATGAGGACTTGCAGCCTGCTTTTGAAATGGCTTCGAAATCCAATAAACCGGTCATCATTGATTGCGTGATCGAAGACCAGCCGCCCCTGCCCGGGAAGATCAATTTTGAGCAGGCTACAGGCTACTCCAAGCACGTCATGAAGAAATTCTTCAAAAAGCATGAGGTCGAAATGCCTCCATTACGGAAAGCATTAAAACGACTATTTTAACAAGAAAGCAAGCCGTTCCAGGATGGAACGGCTTGCTTAACAAATGGAGGAATGAATATGAATAGCATATCCATCATTCAATGGATTCTCCTCGTTATCATTGTCCTCGCACTCCTAATTCCTGCTGCTCTGGTTTTACGCTTATGGCTGACAGACGAAAAACAAAAAGAGCATGCGGTGCTAAGGAACTTTCCGATTTTGGGAAGGATGAGATACATTTTAGAGAAGGTCGGTCCTGAACTCAGACAATACCTTTTTCATAATGATAATGAAGGAAAGCCCTTTTCAAGAGTCGAGTACCAAAACACCGTTCTTGCTGGAAAATATAAATCCCGAATGCTCGGTTTCGGATCTGAGCGAGATTTTGAAAAAGAGGGATATTATATTCGCAATACGCTGTTCCCAGTCCAAAGAGACGAACTTCGCATCGACAACTCACAACAAGTAAAAACAAAAGTCTACAAGTTGGATAAAGATAATTTGTTCAGCCGCAGGGAACACCGAGAAGAAACAGAAGAAAATCCCTTTCTCCTGAAAGGCGAGGATGCTCCGGTTATCGGGAAAGACACTTGCAAACATCCTTTTCAAGTAAAAGGACTGGTCGGTCAATCTGCCATGAGCTACGGCTCTCTCGGTGAAGCAGCCATCACTGCCCTTTCCACAGGCTTAAACCAGGCATCCGGTTCGTGGATGAACACAGGAGAAGGTGGATTATCCAAGCATCACCTCAAAGGCGGTGTCGACATCATTTGTCAAATCGGTCCAGGTTTATTCGGTGTCAGAACGAAAGACGGAGAATTCTCCTGGGAAGAATTCAAGAAAAAGAGTGAAATAAACGAAGTAAAAGCCTTTGAGTTGAAGCTTGCCCAAGGTGCAAAAACCCGTGGCGGTCACGTGGACGGAAAGAAAGTGACACCTGAAATCGCCAATATCCGAAACGTTGAACCATGGAAATCAATCGATAGTCCCAACCGATTCAAGGAATTCAATAGCAACGAACAAATGCTAGACTTCATCGAACAACTCCGGGAAGTGGGAGGTAAACCTGTCGGCATCAAGCTGGTCGTTGGTAACACCCATGATATTGAAAGCCTGGCCTCCTACATGACCACTTCAGGAAAACATCCAGATTTCATCACAGTGGACGGTGGAGAAGGGGGAACAGGAGCATCCTATCAGGAATTGGCTGCATCTGCCGGAATTCCGATCAAATCGGCCCTCCCTTTCCTCCATGATACTTTGGTAAAATACGGTGTCCGGGACAAGGTGAAAATCTTTGCATCAGGGAAACTATTGACTCCCGATAAAATCGCGTTCGCCCTCGCACTGGGAGCCGACTTTGTCAACATCGCCCGTGGTTTGATGTTCTCTGTTGGCTGCATCCAAGCCCAAGTCTGTCATACAAATAATTGCCCGGTCGGCGTTGCAACGACTGATGACAAACTTCAGCGAGCACTTATCGTGGAAGAGAAAGCTTTCCGTGTCTGCAATTACATCATTTCTCTTCGTGAAGGCCTCTATAACCTTGCCGCTGCAGCAGGAATCGATACACCGACCAAATTCGGCCGGGAACACATCGTATTCCGGGATGAAAAAGGGCGCTTGCATCCTATCAAGCCGGAAAATGCCCTATCTTAGAGGAAACAAGCAACCGATTCAGGATCGGTTGCTTGTTTTTGCTTTACCCCTGCCATGCTTCATTTTTATCTGCCATTCTGGAGATTTATCTGCCATATTCCGGTTTTATCTGCCATTCTACAATTCTCGACACTAACAACATTCCGATCAAGTGCGCAATCAAACCAAATACACTCCCAATAAAAACAATTGAAACCTCCCTGCCCCCTCATCCGTATATACACTATAAACAGAATCACAACCTTGAAAGGGGAACACTATGGGAAACATATTACTATTTTCAGTGATTGTCGGATTAGTTATGGCACTCTTGCTCGTACCGATAACCATCATGAAAAAACAAAATAAAAAAGAGGGGTATCCTTCATTCTCAGCTCTATTCGGGGCAACCCTTCTAATTACCACACTTGTGGTATTCATCTTCTATTATCTTACAAATCTTGATCAGAATTTCACGAGCATGTGGATCTTACTGATTATTGCTTCAGGGTTTGGGGCAACACTTGCAACAGGTAAAGAGCGTATGGCGAAAGGTGGATTGTTTCTGGCAAGTCTCTTCATAGGTGCTTACTTCATGACAGCCTTTGTCTTCAATGCCGATGAAAAATTCGAATCGGCTAAAATGGATGTCAAAACGGAGATTCAAGCCTTTGATGAAAAGGAAACGCCGGCAAGCGTCCCTCCACAATTTGCCCGCAATAAAATGAAGAAAGCCTTTGGCCAGGTGCCGAATACAAGTTATTATGAGCTAGGAAACTTGCAGATCCAAAAGGTGGACGGTGAGTATGTGTACATTGCTCCTGTTGAATTCTCCGGCTTTTTTAAATGGTTCAAGGGGGATGAAACTCCTGGATACTTCAAGCTGAGTGCCACGGATTCAAACGCAAACCCTAAATTCATCAAAGAAACAATGGTTTTCACACCTTCTGCTTTCTTCAACAAAAAGGTCGAGCGTCATATTCGTTTGAATTTTCCAAAGAAAATTTTCAACGGTGATGTCCAACTTGAAATTGATGACGAAGGAAAACCTTTCTATATCCAGACATACGGAAATTTCATTTCGGCCCGTAACGGGTTTGTTGTGAAAGGGATCGTCATGGTCGATCCTAAATCCGGTAAAACCAACTCCTATAAGATAGACGACGTTCCTGCATTCATCGATGGTGCGGTCTCACCTGAGACAGTGAGCCTTCAAAACAGCTATTTCGGCAACTACGTGAAAGGATTCTGGAACAGCCGCTTCGGTAAATCTGACGTGAAGCTTCCTTCAGATGAAGGAACGGAAGCGAATGTTAGCCCTATTTTTGACGAAAATGGTGACATGTATTACTTCACCGATTTCACTTCGCCAAAAGAAGGCGTCGATTCCATGCTTGGTTATTCCTTAACGAACTCGCGTACAGGAGAATCCACATTCTACACTGGAAACCTGGAAGAATCATACATGGATTCCCAAGGTGCCTTGCAAATCATCCAGAAGAGGTTCATCGAAAAGAAATGGGACGGGGAAATGCCTGTTCTGTATAATTTCTACGGTGAAGCAAGCTGGCTGACTCCTGTGCTCGATGCAAATGGTTTCTTACAAAACTATTTCATCGTCTCAGCTGCCAATCCAGAAATATCAGCCTATGCCAACACACCTAACCAGGCATTGAAGCAATACAAAACCGCTCTTCAACGAGGTGGCGGAAGTGTTGACGGAAGCTCGAAAGCCGAGGAAAAGCAAGCAAGCGGTAAGGTCGTCCGTGTATACAAAGAAAAATCTGGTGACTACACAGTTGTATCGTTCCTACTTGATAACGGGAAAAACTTTATTGTCTCTTCTGAAAATAACCTACTTGCGATTTACTTAAAGGAAAATGATAAGGTAAATATTAAGTATATGGATACAGGCGAAGCATTCCTGCCTGTGAAAGAAATGACGATTGACGGATTATAAAAAATAGGAAGGCGGAAATCACATAGGTGATTTCCGCCTTCCTTTTATCCAGTGACTGCCTCTAACAGCTTTTCAATATTCTGCTCCATCAGCATCGATTAAGAATTTCGTAAAATTTCATTTGATCGAATAGTCATCACTTTAGTATTCGGGATGCTTTTCATTTAATAAAGGACTAAGGCTACTCCCCAGCATTCACATAATACACCAGATTATCCGTCCACTTCCCAAACTCATAAATAAATCCTTTCCTTGTGCACTCATACTGCATACCGACACTTTCAGCAAGCCTAATCGAGGCCGTATTATCAAGATTGATATGAGCTTCAATACGGTGATAATTTAATTTCACAAAAGCTAGTTGAATAGCAGCCTTCACCGCTTCCTTCCCGTATCCTCGGTTCCAATTACGGTTGTGAATGGTGTAACCGACTCTTCCCCAATTAAAGTTGTATCTCATGAGGGTAGAGAAATCAATAGTCCCGATGTTAGGACCTTCTTTCAAGAAGATTCCCAGGATATAAACTTGATCCCCATCAATCATTTCATCATGCTTCTTCAGCATGTCCCTGAACCACAACTCCGTGCACTCGCTCATTTCCTGATAGCCGACATCGTATTTATGCTGAGATGGGAGCCTGTTCAAATGTTCCCTTATCCAGTTATCGTAATCCTTGTTCACGAAGGGTCTGATCACTAGTCGGGGTGTCTCTATGATTAAGTCCTTGTGCTTCATTCTACACGCCCTCCCTTATGTATATCTCTCTTTTTCCATTTCGTTTCTTCCAACGGCTAAGGAGATCGATGGGCAGCGAAACGCCCCTCACCTCCGACCATCTTATCAGTTTAATAGTACCAACCCATCTAATAGAATGATAGTCTTTTTCAAATAAACGGAAGGCGCTCCTCTGCCGAGAAACGCCTTCACTGCTACTTATCTCTATTCCATTCTTCCTCTAATTCCTTCTCGATCTGCTCATCGGACAAATATTCTTCATCCAGCTGCTGCACATGCTCGGTGATCCGGTTTAGCTTGGAATGTACGACCCAAAGGCTGATTCCCACGAAGACCATAAATAAAATGATGATGAGACCAACATCCATATAATCAATGCCTCCTTTACCTATGTTTATTAATCAAACACGGGAAAAAGAAGGCTTTGGCAAGAAAAACTCGGGAAAGGTTCGAAAGTCCCTTCCTCACCTCGAAGCGACTATATACCAGTGTCCATCTAGCTTCTCGACTTCTATAAAGTCCCCTCCAAAATCCCCTGAACGAGGTTTTGCACCTGATGAGGAATAAACAAATCCAGAGAAGTTATCCAGGACCCCGCAGAACGTATAGAAGAGAATCATCGTATCGCTTCCCCTCTTTTCCACCACAATATCTCCTCCACCTTTAGTCAGCTCGTCATATTCATCCGGGAGGTGTATGAGCGAATCATTGTGTAAGACGTTTGGCACGAGTTTTCCTCTCTCCACTTTTTCAACCACCACCTCACGTTCCACCTTATTCATTTTGAAATCTATGTCCAATACTATCTTTGTGAACGGAAAAAAGAATAGCAATAGAACTGTGATGACTTGAATGAGTATAGGTTTCCAGTCCCATCTTTTCAAAAGGGCAATGATAGAAAATACGGCAACTACAAGAAAATACCCTCCCGCCGCAAGCCAGAGGAACGGCATGAGAAATGGTGTCAAGATTTCGACGAGATGCCATTGAAAAATGGCCAACCCAATCATCAGAACACTACTTATGACTGACAAAATCAGGATGCTTCTCGCTTTCATCAATATGCCTTCGCCCAATACACCAGATGTTTCGCAACTCGCTGACAGCACACACATGCATCGGATATCTTTTCTTGCTCAAAAGGCATGCATCTGGAGGTAGCACTCGTTTCTTCCTTGATCTTGTCTTCACACGCACGATCACCACACCACATTGCTTTGACGAATCCAGCTTTTTCACTTATAGTCCTTTTAAATTCTTCGAAGGTTGTCACAACCGACGTCTTTTCATCACGGTGAGCCCTTGCTTTTTTAAGTAAATGGTCCTGGATATCCTGGAGAAGTTCTGTCACTTCCCCCTCAAGTTCACCCAGTGAAACAGGGATTTTCTCTCCGGTATCACGCCTTGCAAGTACAAACTGCCCGTTCTCGATGTCCCGTGGACCTACTTCCAGGCGAAGTGGGATCCCCTTCATTTCATATTCATTAAACTTCCAACCAGGCTTCTTATCACTGGCATCGATGTCGACACGAGCTATTGATGCCAATTTATTTTTCAGGTAATAGGCAAAATCCAGGACCCCTGCCTTATGCTGGGCAATCGGGACGATCATCAGCTGAGTAGGCGCAATCTTCGGTGGAACCACCAGACCCCTGTCATCACCGTGAACCATGATCATGGCCCCGATGATACGGGTCGTGAACCCCCATGATGTCTGCTGCACATGCTGAAGCGCACCAAACCGGTCTGTGAATTGAATACCAAATGCTTTCGCGAATCCGTCTCCTAAATGATGGGAAGTACCAGACTGAAGTGCTTTCCCGTCATGCATCAGACTCTCGATCGTGTACGTATATTTCGCACCGGCAAACTTCTCTTTCTCCGTTTTCTGACCTTTGACGACCGGGATCGCAAGCAATTCTTCGCAAAGCCCCGCGTATACCTCGAGCATCTTCACCGTTTCATCATGAGCCTCTTGATCGGTTTCATGACATGTATGTCCCTCCTGCCAAAGGAATTCCAATGTTCGGAGAAAGGGTCGGGTCGTCTTTTCCCAGCGAACCACATTGGCCCATTGATTATATAATTTAGGCAAATCACGGTAGGAGTGAATGATGTTTTTATAATGTTCACCAAACAACACTTCTGACGTCGGACGCACACAAAGTCGTTCTTCAAGCTCTTCTTCCCCGCCATGTGTCACCCAGGCAACTTCTGGAGCAAATCCTTCGATATGATCTTTCTCACGTTGCAGCAGGCTTTCTGGAATGAACAATGGCATATACACATTTTCATGCCCGGTTTCTTTCAATTTAGTATCAAGAGCATTCTTGATATTCTCCCACAGTGCATATCCATAGGGTCTAATGATCATCGACCCTCGGACACTTGAGTAATCGATCAGCTCAGCCTTCGTGACAACATCGGTATACCACTGGGCGAAGTCATCCTCCATGCCCGTTATATCTTTCACAAATTCCTTTGCCATGTTGAGCACCTCATTTTTAGTTGATTTGGATTTAGGTTGGTGTTTTGATATTATCGGATTTGGGACTTAGGGGTTTGGGTTATCGGCGAAATTCTACGTTTAACGGCGATATTTCAATTTTATCGGCGAAATCACGAATATAACGGCGAAATTCCATTTTTATCGGCGAACTCGCAAATATAACGGCGATCCACTTTTTCCCGACAGATCACAAATCCAACAGGAAATCCTCCTTTGTTCAAAATGTAACCCATAAAACAAAAAAAGCCCTGCTTCTCATCAGGGACCATTTCTGGCGGTACCACCCTGATTCAAAGCAAAGCTTTACACTCATTCCATGATAACGGTATCGGACCGCTGATATCTTCATTCGATACAGAACTTAGAGGCAGGTTCAAAGGTTTATCAATGGGGGCATTTCACCAAGTTAGCTCCCTCTCTGAAAAGACAAGATCCTTTTACTGATCCTCGGCAATGTTTCATATATTTTAGATGATTATATAGAGATTTGATGGGGGTGTCAATTGTATTTTATTCTCCGAATCTTACAGGCGTGATCTCGAGCTGATCATAGTCTGCTTCATGGATCATATAATAAAAACGCGCATGTTTGGAGATTTCAAGATCTCTTGAAGGTCCGTCCCCGAAAACCTTCATCTTTTCAATACTCGGATCAATGGCTTTCCCATACAAGATCGGAATCTTTACCCCGCTCTCGGTTTCAAGCACAAATCCTGCTGTGGAGTAACTCATTTCCCCATCACTTTCAAATCCAAAATAGGGATTCGATCGATACCAGCTATATCCTTTTGTGCTCTTGGATATACTCGCAACACCTAAACTTCCTGCATAATCATAGAATACAATCGTTTCCCCTTGATACTCTTCCATCGAAAGTTGTTTGAGGGGACTACCGCTTTCAGAAGTTCGTATCCCATGATCAACGGCCTCTTCCTTCGTCTCGAACCATTCCCTTGAGTCTTGACTGCTGCAGGCAAATAAAGAAAAGATACAAAGAATAATGAGAAAAGCACTTCTCTTCATTACGATGTCCCCCTTCTACCTAAATCCCATAAAACCTCTCCACTTCCCGACTAAAAAAATCATTCCCATTCCTTGCATCGAAATCCTCGGCAATTTCCTCTGCAATCTCACTCATCACGTCAACCGCAAATCCCGGACGATGACCAGCTTCCACAAGCTTACTGTGAAGCACGATTGCACTCATATAAAAATAGAACATCCCATAAGGGTCTTTAGCACTATCAGCATACTCAATATGCCGCTCCAACACCTTGATTCCCCTGACCGGTTCCGTCAATGCGAGGAAACGGATATGTTCAGATGCCTCCACTAAGAAGTGTGGCTTATCATAAATGAAAAAGTATCCCTCTGATTGGTACCGTTCAGCTTCCTCGATCCGTCCATCTTCATAATAGGGAAGGAGCAGCTTACTATAGGTTAGATGGGGAATTTCACCGCATGTCACTTCTTTCGTTAATAGCAGCTTTTCGATGGGTGCGGCTTTCTCTTTCTCTCCCGTAATATAGAAATACTCCAGCTGTGTCTGATACTCACATGCTTCACAGTCCGCAAGTGCATCCCTTTCAGCCTCTATCCATTTTTGGTAATAAATTTCTGCATATTCCAGGTTCCCTGTTTTCAATGCCATTTTATGCTGGTGCTGATAATAGGGACGGAGGCTATAGCCATATCGGTCATATGCATCTTTAAAGTCATTGAAAAAGGAATCTATCATTTCCATACTGATCACGGGCATTTTCACCATATGCTCTGCCATCCATTTATAGATCCAGAAGAAGCTTTCAACCCACTCCTGCAAATTCTCTTCATTATCTAAAAAAAAGCCGTTGCACCACTCAAAATGATCAAATAACTCTTCATATTCACCAAGGTAGTTGACCGTTCTCATAATCCCGAAACGGCAGCAGAATTCTTTGTAGAGATCCCCTTCTTTTTGCGCTATGAACAATAGATCTTCCAAACCGTTCCACTTTTCAAAACTTGCTTCCTCCTGGTTCATCAACTCTTCCCATTGATCCCAGTACTGATCCATTGTCATCTTCATCTGCGAACCCCCCTTTATGAGCTCTTTTTATTTATTATAACATTCAGAATACTGTTTTTCCCAATTTTTATTCATCGAACATATACACAAAACCACCGTGATCGCGAGCATAACCATCGACCCTGATGCCACTATGAAACGGATCGATATCACTTCTGCCACCACTCCAATGAGCACCGTCGAAAGAATGACCAGTACTCCCTCCAAGAGTCCATATATACTGGCTACACGCCCCATTATTTCAACGGGAATATGTTCTTGATAGAAGGTTTCAAATCCTGTCGTCGCAAATGCTAATGCGAAGGATAATAGAGCAAACCCGATCGCTGCGACGGAGAAACCTGATGAATAAGAATAGAGGATATACCCAAGAGAAACGATCAAAGAACCAACTCCCATTAGGTGCATATGATGGAGTTTGTGGGAAAGGGCCGTATTCAAAATCGAGCCCAGTACAAACCCTCCTCCTGCAATACTCACAAGGTATCCGTACGTACTATTCGAGAGATGAAGCACCTCTTTTGAAAAAGCGGCTTCCAGGGAATCGATTGCAGCCGTCATCACTAACATGCAGATGAACAAAACGTACAAGGTCATCACATAGGTAGAGCGCCTGCTAAAGATCCGCACCACTTGCCAGTCCCCCTTGATGATCTCCCATTTGGTATCAAATGCTCTAACGGAAGCCTTATTTTCAATCTTAGGTAAAAAGAGCGTGATCACCCCTGATAGAAGCAGAGCGAGAGCATTCATGTATAAGGCAAAGGTCGGGGTCCCCATCATAAACATCAGTCCCGCCACTCCTGGTCCGATGAGAAATGCACCTGATCCAATCAATCCCCGCATCGCATTGAAACGCTGTCTGTTCTCTTTCGGAATGAATGCCGTGATATAGCTCATGGAAGCCGGATAAAAAATGGCGCTACCCATATTGATGACCAACACCACCACATACATCCACCAACCTGACGACAGAAAAGGTAATACCCCAATCAATACGGCCCTGGAAAAATCGAGAGCAGCCATCAGATTTCGCTTATCGACCCGGTCAATCACACTCCCCGCCCAGGCATTCGTCAACAGGGCAGCAACTGGCTTCATTACATATAACATCACCACCGCAAGCGGCGATCTCCATTCATCCAGCACAATCAAATTGAGGGCGATTAAATAAATCCATCCTCCTATATTCGAAATCCCGATTCCTGATAGCAATAATAAAGGATACTTCCACTTACTCATTCGTTCTTCCTCCCCGCGATTTCATTTGAGAAACAAAAAAATCCCACCCCCAAGACGTTGGTCTTGGGGGCGAGATTCGATATCGCGGTGCCACCCCAGTTCGTTAGTATGTCGCCATACTAACCTTTTCAGGTACGGCCAATAGGCTTATACCCTAGCTCGCTAACGGGAGCTCCCGTCACACCATCCCCAACCGGTTCCGGTGTACTGCTCAGAGTCTTGGTTCAATACCTTCCTTCTTGCCCCTTTTCAGCTACCGGAGCTCTCTGGTAAAGAAATCTGGATATTTACTCTTCTCTTCATGGCATTTTAGTTGAAATTTTTATTATGGTAACACGGTTAAGTTTGAAAGTAAACATAAAATTCAGATAATCAGTTTCTGTTTAATCAAATCTTCATAATCGGACTTTCGTTTGATGATGCTCATGATAAGTTCACGGAGTTCATCGAGTTCCCTGCCATCTGCTGTTGTATTGCAATCCACAAACCGGTACTCATAGGTATCCCGGTTCATTCTGATTTTCATCACAAAGTTCTGACTCGGTTGAATAGAACATTTTTCCCCATTTGAAAGATGTTTATCTTCTTTGAAATTCATGGTCTCCAATTTTGTGTAAATCTCGTTCATTTCCTCCTTTGAGAAATTTAACTCCCTTTTCTCCCCTTCCTCACTTATAATTGCGTCCGAAAAGGTGCTGATGGTCATCCCTCCGTCGTAACGGATCTCCACATCAAAATTAGACTTATTTGTAAAGAAACCACTCAGCTTCTCGTTCCCAAGAAATCCCCATTGCTCCCCCTTCACAACTGCAAACACAAATACGAAGAGGAGTATGATCATAAAACTGATCAGCGGTGCGTACCACCTGCGGCGATACTCCCTTTTCGGTTTCTCATCGGCTACTCTATTCCTGACCGTATCCTTCATTCTGTTGTTAAAATCGAATCCTTGTAATCCTTCATCGGTCATTTTCCTAATCTGTCGCTGAAGCTCCCTATCCATCGTGATGCACCCCTTTTGGATACATTTTTTGTAGTTTCTCTTTCCCTGTTTTCAATCTCGTTTTAGCCGTGTTGATGTTGATATCCAAACAATCGGAAATCTCCGAGATTTTCAGTTCTTCATAATAATACAGAAAGAGGATTTCCCTGTATTTGATGGGCAGTGACAATAAATTCTTATGCAGCTCCCTGCCCGTTTCCTTATGTATGATTTCAGTTTCCGGTCCATCATTCTTTCCCGGATGGATGATGTCATGTAGTTTATTCGTAAAAGTAAGCTTCCTCGTTTCCCACTTCTTGAGATGATCTTTGCTCTGATTGATCGCAATCCGAATGATCCAGGTCTTCAAAGAGGATTCATTTCGAAATGATTCATATCGCTGATAAAACCTGACAAACACTTCTTGGGCTATATCTTCTGCTACACTGTAATCCTTCACATAGGAATAGGCGATATATAACACTTCTTTCCCATATTGACTCATCGCTTCTTCCAGAATGTCGTCCTTCGAAAGAGTGATATCATATGCCTGGTCGTCATTCAAAGGATGATCACCTCTTTTCTAATACTTTGACGATTGTCGAGGGGAAAAGGTTTGATTTTTTTTCGGGAGTGGATTTTGATTGGGGGTTGGGGTGGGGCCAGATGTTAGATTTATCAACCGTTATGGAGATTTATAGACCGACATGGGATTATATCTACCGCCATAGGGATTTATCTACCGCCATAGGATTATATCGACCGTTATAGAGATTTATCGACCGCTCATCAAAAGACGACACTTTCCACAGGCCAATTCGGACTTGGTGCCAGCCCGATAAAGTTTATCTGTCATTCTGAAGATTTACGTGCCATTTTCAATTTTTATCTGCCGTTTTTTCATTTCATCTGCCATATTCACAATATATCTGCCATTCCGCAAATAACGACAAATTTCGCGCACACACAAAACCGTCCTTGATTCAATCCACAAAAAAAGAGCACTCTCCATACCGAGCGCTCCACTTTCTTTAGCTTCCCATCTTACGACGAGTATTGCTAGGCTTCTTCGTTTGTTGACTTTGCATGCGTTGGTTAGAGGCAACTCCGCCTGTTGATTGTTTACCGCCTGATTGAGCTTCTTTCTTCTTGGCAAGCTGTTGTTTCATTGCTTCTTGAAGGCTAATTTTTTTCTTTTCTGGCTGTATTTGTTGATCATTATTCGACATAATGGGATCTCCTTTTGAGATTGCAAAATTTTTGAAACTACTCTTATTATAATACAACATTCCAGATAAAACATCTGCGTTCCTCAAATAAAAAAGCCAACCCATAATGGATTGGCGATTGTTTTTAGTGGTACCCATTTTGTCCGTTTGCTGAACCGGATGTTTTTTGTGTCGGTTTGTGCTTACCGTTTTGCTTGGTACCGCCGTCTTTTTTTGTTTTCTTTGTCATGCTGAATCACTCCTAAATATTAGTCGCTATCAAGAAAACCTGGTTTGTGAACCACTCTTATTTTGTGCAAAAAGAGAAAAGAGTTTCCCGGTAATTACCGGAAAACTCTCCATTTATGCTGCTGGCTGTGATACCTCTTCGTCGACTTGAATGACGGTCCCATCGTTTAAGCGCTTTCTTAACGTATAGATAAAAGCCAGTATAGCTGCAATGGTTACGACTGCTGCGCCAAAATATGCCGTGCCCATTGAAAGTCCGAATCCAATTGGAGCGCTCAGGATATACGTGAACGTCACCATGGTCATGAAGATGGCAGGAATCGTTGCGACCCAATGTGGTTTCTTTTGCAGTCCAAGATACATAGCACCTACCCAAAGAGCAATCATTGCGGTTGATTGGTTTGCCCAAGAGAAGTATCTCCATAATAGATTAAAGTCCATACGTGTCAACACGACTGAAATGACAAACAGTGGAATGGCGATCCAAAGACGGCTGGAGATTTTCACTTGACCTACTTTGATGTAGTCAGCAATGATCATACGTGCACTTCGGAATGATGTATCGCCAGATGTGATTGGAAGAATGATAACACCAAGGATCGCAAGTGTTCCACCAATCGATCCAAGCATCAGAACCGATACTTCACTTACGACTGCTGCTGGTCCACCTTCTTTTAAGATGGCATTCAGTTCACCTGGTTCAAACAGGCTCATCGCTGCTGCCGCCCAGATCATTGCAATGATGGCTTCTAAAATCATCATACCGTAGAAGATTTTACGTCCATTCTTTTCGTTTTGAGTCGTTCTTGAGATAATCGGTGATTGTGTTGCATGGAACCCTGACAGTGCCCCACATGAAATCGTCAAGAATAATAGAGGAAAGATCGCCACTGAGTCAGGGTGCATATTCGTTAATGAAATCTCAGGAATATCTGCACCTGTAATCACTAATCCTGCTCCGATTCCTACTGCACTGATTAATAGCAATGCTCCGAAAAGCGGATATACTTTACCGATAATTTTATCAATCGGTAAAAGAGTTGCGACAATGTAGTAAATAAAAATCGCTGCAATGATCACGCCTAATGAAATCCAGGCTGGTGATAAATTTGCGATCAAGGCTGCTGGTGCTGTCACAAATACCGTTCCTACTAGTACTAGTAAAAGAATCGAGAATGCGTTCACCACATGCTTCATCGTCTTACCAAGGAATCTTCCTGCAAGCTCCGGTAAATGAGCTCCTCCGTTTCGGATCGAAATCATTCCCGTTAAGTAATCATGTACTGCACCGGCAAAAATCGCACCGAGTACGATCCAAAGAAAAGCAACCGGTCCGTACAACGCCCCCATGATCGGACCGAATATAGGTCCTACACCGGCGATATTCAATAGTTGGATCAAGGAGTTCCGTTTCGTGTCCATAGGCACGTAATCCACTCCATCAGCCTTTGCATACGCAGGCGTCGAACGTTTTTCATTAACACCAAAAATCTTTTCTATAAATTTTCCATATGTGAAATACCCAATAATTAAGACAACAATTGCGACTAGAAATGTGACCATGTATATGATCCCCTTTCGTTCAGTTATGAATACGCTTTCATTATAGCAATCCTATTCACCGTTTCGTCACATTTTGTTTAAGATGTCGTAAATCTGGGTTGAGATGTAATAAGTGGTGATTGACGTGCAGGGGGAAAGGTCGATGTCAGGTACAAAAGGCAGTGCTGGTGCCTGGCACTGAAAGGCCGATTGGTACCTGGCACCCATTCAGCATTGAGTACCTGGCACACAAACCAAAAAATGTACCAGGTACAAATCTGACTCTTCGTACCTGGTACATTCTACAGCTCCAACCGCTCACGCAGTTCCTTCACATAATTCCTGCTCACAGGAATCGCTTCATCCGCGCCATGGACCTTCAATTGATACACGCCGCTTCCCCACGGGATCAGTTCTTCTACAAATGGAAGCTGCACAAGATAGCTTTTGTGAACGCGGAAGAACGGATACGTACTTAGTTTCGTTTCCAAATCCTTTATTGGCAACCGGCACGTGTACTTCTTTTTTTCCGTGCAGATAAAGGTTTCCCGCTCTTCCCGGTAAATATATTGAATCTCTTTAGGGCTGATAAAAACAATCTTATCTTCATCCTGTACTGCTAGCTTTCCTATAGAAGAGGACTGCACCTTGTCTTCCACCTTCAACACATTCTTCAACCGCTCCATCGTTTGGGCTAGCTGGCCTTCCTCAAATGGCTTCAATAAGTAATCCACAGCTTCCACTCTAAAGGCTTTAAGGGCATAATCAGGATACGCCGTAGCGAAGACGACCTCAGGCTTCCGTTTCATTTTCTGAAGGGCTTCAGCCAAATCGACACCGCTCATCCCCGGCATTTCAATATCCAGAAATAAGACGTCTGGTTCGCTCGTTAAAATGAGCTCCAATCCTTTTTCCGCTGAGCTTGCTTCTCCCACAACCTCCACCCAAGAGTAACCACTTAAGAGGTGCTTCATCTCCTCGCGGCTATAAGGTTCATCATCTATAATGGCGACTTTCAATCTTTCTCACTCCTTATGGTAAATTTCACTGTGGTTCCGCTTCCTGTTGATGATGAGATCGACAGCCCGGCTTCTTTCCCCATCATCATTTCCAATCTCTTATTTACATTGTATAGTCCGATTCCCGTACCAGAGTGTGATTCTACAGGTGCATTCAGAAGATTCTCTATTCTGCTCTCAGGGATTCCAGATCCGTTGTCCTCCACACAAACGGTCACTTCATGATCAATTCTCCCAATTGAAATCCTCAACACAAACCCCTCCTCTACATTCTTCATCCCATGCTTAATCGCATTTTCAACAAGAGGCTGAAGAGTAATGGCAGGAACTTTGGCCTGTAACGCTACTTCTTCAATCTGATACACCACTTTCAGCCGGTCAAAAAAACGGGCTTCTTCAATGGCTAGATATGATTTTACATGCTGACATTCTTCCTTAAGTGTAGAGGTGGATTTCGTACTCCCCGTAAGATTTTGGCGGACGAACTGGGAAAGGGAGATCAGCAGGGTCCTTGCCTTATCCGGATTAATCCTTGTAAGAGACACAATGACGTTGATAGTATTGAACAGAAAATGGGGATTAATTTGGGCTTGAAGTGCTTTCACTTCCGACTCTTTTGCAAGTTCTTTATGGGTATCAATTTCCGCCAGTTCCAGTTGATGACTGAGGAGGGTGGCAATCCCCTTTGTTAGCTCCATCAGGATCGGGGAGATTTCTTTTTCTGAGTGAAAATAGAATTTCAGTGTGCCGACTATTTCATCGCCTTTTAAAAGAGGGGCCATAATGGCAGCACCCAAAGGGCACCCGCTTCGGTCGCATTGAATATCCTCTCTCCCTACTTTCATCAGTTCACCTGTTCCGATCACTTTCTTCGTCGCTTCGGTTTGAATCGGGCGTCCTTCGTGATGGTGATCCGAAGCCAGTCCCACATGAGCAAGAATATGGGAAGTATTCGTAATCGATACCGCCAATGCGTTGACATCTCTCATCAGAATTTCACATGTAGCCTGGGCAGAAGAGACATTCAGCCCTTTACGCATATATTTAACCGTACTATCAGCCAGCCTCAAAGCTTTCTGGGATTGTGCTGCGCCCATCCGCTCTTCTTCATAGAAAACACTCTTAATAATGAGGAGGAATATACCAGTCCCGATACCATTTGCAAGAATCATCGGCCAGCCGATATCTGAAACGAGTAAGTATGCCTCGTCGTATGGTTTGGATAACAGAAGAATAAGGAGCATCTGCATACCTTCCGCGATAAAACCTACCAAAAATGCTTTTTGGGGAGAAACAAGCCTGTTCTTTTTTTCACGCTTCCCGACCCAACCTGCAAGTAATCCTGCTAACACAGTGGAGATCCCGCATGAGAAGGCTGTGAATCCACCAAGAAAATATCGGTGAATCCCGGCCACCAAGCCAGCACCAAGCCCTATCCACGGTCCTCCCAGTAAACCGGCGACCACTACGCCGATCACCCTGGAGTTGGCGATCGCTTCATTTTGCTGAAGATGCCACTGCCACTTCGTATATTCTTCCTGAAACGGATTCACAATCAATCCTGTATATGTACCAACAATCCCAAAAAAACCAAACAACAAAATAAGAAGCAGGGTCTGGCTCTTTTTCACATGGGTCCGCTTCTCGATCAAATGACGGAAGAAGCTGATCCTCGTCATGACAAAGGCAATCGTCACGATGATGCCAAGCCGTTCGACCATCGCCGCTATCAACATATGCTCCACCTCGATTTCTTTAATGCATAAAAAAAGAAGACCTATTAAACGAGTTGTTTAATAGAATCTTCCCCTTGTTTACCTACTACTATGTCCAAGGATCGATTTCCTCTTATTTTAACACGAATCCTTGTCCTTAATCGTCACTAAAGCGTTGATTTCCCCACCGATCATGATGATGATTCCAGTTAGATAAAACCAGATCATGAGTACGATGATTCCTCCGATGCTTCCATAGGTGGCTGAATAATTCCCAAAGCTTCCAACATAAAACGAAAAAGCCAAGGAAACAAGAACCCAGCCAAGGGTCGCAAAGATCGCTCCCGGAAACGCGCTTAGGCATTTGATTCGCTTACTTGGAGCGAAGTAATACAAGCCTACAAACACAATAAAGAGGATGATTGGACTGATTGCCCAGCGTACGGCATTCCATATCGATAGAAATTGCTCGGAAAACCCGAATTGTGAGAATAATAATACTCCGATTTGCTTGCCGAATACTGGAAGTAAAAGAGCTACCACAAACACTAAAATCATTCCCAAGGTAAGCAAGATCGATATGAAGCGTGTCACGATAAATGACCTGGACTCCCCCACATCATATGCCCTGTTCAAGCTTTTCACAATTGCATTCATCCCATTGGACGCAGACCATATGGTAGCGATGATACTGACCGATAGCAAACTGGAATTACGATTAGACATGACGTCTTGAAGAGTCTCCTCTATCATCGTCATCGTCTCACCTGGTGCGAAATCCCTGACGACCCCAAGCAAATCTGACTGCTCTACCGGCAAATAGGGCAACAGCGTGACAGTGAAAATCAGTAGTGGAAAGAGAGATAAAAGAAAGTAATAGGCAATTTGCGCAGCAAGACCCGTTACATCATTCGCACTAATATTTGAGAAAAGACTTTTCGAAAATCCTTTCCATCCTCCTTTGAACGTCTCATCCGACATCTTCTCACCTCGTTTGATTAATATCCCTTGAAGGATGAAGCAATCGGTTGATTCTCTTCATCTTGTGTGGATAGTTCATTTGATGTTTCTCGATCTGAAAACGTCTCTTTGTAAGTTTCTGAAGAGTCTTCAAAGGTTTCTTTTGTTTCCTCGATCATTTCCTTCACCTGTGGAGACATTCCTTTAATTTCATCTACTTTTTCGCTGATGAATTGAATATCCCTGCTCACTTGATCGGCCGTCATGCGCAGCTTATCATACACATCCTTCGACGCCTCGACCAAGTTCTGAGGATTTTTTGTATAGGCAGACAGATAGTTCCCGCTGTTCTTTAATGAAGCACCTACTTCTTGACGTGTCTTTTTGTCCAGCAAGGACAGAAGCCCCCCCGCAACAGCACCTAACATGACTCCTTTGAAAAATTTATTGCTTCCCATATGTATTACCCTCCTTCAAATGATTGTCCTTTTTGATTTTATTTACTAATTGGCTGCACCCGGATTCCACTAAATCATACACTTTTTGAAAATTCCCTGTGTAATAAGGATTGGGAACATCCTTCCTATCACTTTCCTCGACCAGATCAAGGAGCTTAAATACCTTCCCGTGATGTTCCGGTTCCAGGATAACCATCACATTTTGTTCGTTTGATGAATCCATGGCTACGATATAATCATACTCCTTATCCTCTCGCTGAAATTGCCGGGCAACGAGGCCATCACTCTCTATATTATTTTCTCTAAGGATGGACAAAGTTCCTTCATGAGGTTTTTTTCCAACATGCCAGTCACCAGTACCTGCTGAGTCCACCTCAATGATATCTTCCAAGTTCTCAGCCTTTATTTTCGTTCTGAAGATTGCTTCTGCCATTGGGGAGCGACAAATATTTCCCAAACATACGAACAAAACAGATATCATCAGCATGCCTCTCCTAACGTTTTAGCTTACCTATTCATTTCCCATTCCATAATAGTGTAAAACATTCTCGAAAAAAATCCTTATCCAATCACCCTGAACGAAGGTGTGTTGACAGGGAGATCAAATCATGGAAAGATAAATGGTATAATAACTGGTACGTCAGAAAGGACGATTTCAATTGAATTTATCTCAAAACACAACCGAGAATATCGAATTCATGGTAACAGCAATTAAAGAAAAATTAAAAATAGTTAACGGCGGTGCAGTAAAGCCTGAAGATTTCGACGAAGCAATGTATGAAGACCTTCATGATCTTTATGTTATGGTCGATCGGAAAGAGCGATTCAGCCCGAGTGAAATGACAGCCATCATTGAAGAAATGGGTAACCTTCGCCGTAAGTAAGCAGCTGGCAGGTTGAGCATTTGAAAAGGGGACATTCCCACAAAGGTACAAAATACCTTGGGGAATGTCCCCTTCCATTTACTTGTCTTATTTCGAAAGGAGCGCTAATGATTCACGGTTAAATGCCGGGATATCATCTGGCGTTCTGCTTGTCACAAGTTGGTTGCCGCATACGACCACCTCTTTGTCCTCATACGTCACACCTGCATATTCCATATCTACTTTAATAGACTTAAAGCCTGTCGCTTTTCGCCCTTCCAATGCTTTTGCCGTGATCAGTAATTGTGGACCATGACAAATCGCGAATACCGGTTTCTTCTCGTCCATGAAATGCTTCGCGAATGCTACGAACCGGTCATCTGCCCGAAGCTGATCCGGCGAGAATCCCCCTGGTAATAAGAGGGCATCAAAGTCTGATGGATTGACGTTATCGATGCTTTCATCAATGTTCACCGTCGCGTCCCCCTGCTTACCTTTGACCGACTTTCCTTTTTCTTTCTCGATTGTCACAACTTCGTGCCCAGCTTCCTTAAACGCTTTTTCAGGATCTGTGAATTCTACGTCTTCAAACATGTCTGTAATTAATGTTGCGATTTTAGCCATAAAATTAAACACTCCTATTTTTCGTTTGTATTTATCACACATATACTTTACCCTCAACACATAAATTAAAACCCTTTTTTATCCATCGTAAATTGAGTAAATACCGTATTCCTCTGTACTTCATATACTTCTTCTCCAACGATGTCATTGATGATTTGAATATTTCGGTCGACGGCTAATCCCAGGTTCGTAGCTCCAGCACCGTGGGAATGTTCAAGATTCGTCACCGTGTAGAAATGATACTCTCGATTGGAGCTCTCTTTAAACTGGAGCTTATAATTTCGGGAAACTTTATATTTCTTCTCGTCTTCCCATACTATTTTATCCTCGAATTCTTCATAGAACCACTGTGGAATATTCGGTTTATATCCTGTTGCCAATATCACCTTCTCACTCTCATACGTGAAGTCACGTTCCTCCTGCCATTGACGGCAATTCAAGACGTAACGATCCCCTTCTTGCTGGATCTTATTCACTTCCGTTAAAGGCTGAATCGTAATATCCGGTGAGCTATCGCTGACTGAATGGTTGTATAGGATGTTGTAAATATTATTGAGGGTATCAGGATCAATTCCATTTCTAAGTTGATCCAGCGTTTTCAGGGTTTCCTTCCGTTTGTCGTATGTAAGCCCGTGGAAATAATCCACATAGTCAGGTGCGAAAAACTCTTGTCCGAGCTTTGACGACTCGAGCTGAAGTATCCCTTCGGAACGGGTTAGCCATGTAAGCTGATACGAATGATTTTCCTGCTCTTTCAATAAATCGTAGAACACCTCGGCTGCACTTTGTCCGGATCCGACAATTGTTATCGAGGATCCTTCCAAGGTCGTGTCTTTATGAAACAGATATTTACTCGTATGGTGAACATCAACATCAGGGAAACCATCCATTCCGTCTACTATCAACGGCTTACTTCCTGTCCCCATCACTACATGCTTGGAGTAATAAACCTCACGCTCGTCGGTCAACCGGTTATCGATGACAACCTTATAACCGTCTCCTTCATCCGTTACCCCAATAACTTCACTATGAAATTGGCACGAACTGAGCTGACTCACCACCCAGCGGGCATAGTCATTGTACTCCTGCCTTGGCATTTCGAATTTTTGAAAGAAGAAAAATTTATATAAACGATTATGGGTATGTAAATAATTCAAATAACTATACCGGCTCTGAGGATTCGCAAACGTCACCAAGTCGGCGATGAACGGAACCTGCAAATCGGTCAGATTAATCAACATTCCTGGATGCCACTGAAACTCCGGGGTCTGATCGAAAAATTTCACCTTCAGATCCGTCTTCTCCTCCATCAGGGCCGCTAAACTTAAATTGTATGGACCGATTCCAATCCCGATACAATCATACATATCTTGTCTACTCAAATAGCTCTCCTCCATCTTCATGATCATCTTTTTATTTTTACCCTAAAACGCTGGACGTTTACCCTATTTAGTGAAAATAATTGTGACGGATGTGTTGTGGAGATATATATTTTGGTTGAATTTTGTTGCCTGTTTTGTTGCCTGTTGAATCGAGCCAAATTTTTAACAGGTGAATTTCAAACGGAATTTGACTGTTAAAATGACTATCTATAGGGGATGCCTCCGGGAAGTAAGAAATACGTATGTATTCGGAGCTAATAAGGGCTGCGAATCTTTTTATTATCGAGTTTTTGATTATTTTATCGACTTTCCCTCATATATTATCGACTTTCCAATTATATTATCGACTTCACTGCTTTTATTATCGACTTTCCAGATATATTATCGACTATTAAAACAGTGGTACGAACCGTCATATCAAAAATGCCACAAACACAACCACAAACCACTCGGTCAAACAAAAAAACGATCCTCACCTAGAGGATCAGTTTTTCCTGAAAACCATTACGTACCATCCTCCCTCTTTTACAATCGGTTCGAGGGACTCTACTTTGAAATTCGTTTTCCCCGCCAATGTCTCCATTTCCTTTTGGGAAGGAATTGGGTAAAGGTTCTCGAATGTCATGAAGAAGCTGTTGAAGGCACTTGAGAATTGCTTTCCGTGCTTTGATTTCTGCATCGGGGTTAGGACAAAGAAGAGCCCTTCCGGTTCAAGCCATGCGGATGCCTTTTTGAAGAATTGCAGGCGTTCCGATGGATCTATATAGTGAAAAAGATTGTTGGCCATAATCATATCGAATTGTTTTTCAGGCTCATATTCATGAAGATCCTTACAAAGTACTTCAATATTCTCGAAGCCTTGAAGTGATTCTGCTGCAGATTTTGCCACCGCCTCATGAATTTCGATTCCTACCATGCGCTTTTTAGGATAACGCTCTCCTATTCTTTTAACATATCCACCTTCACCACACCCTAAGTCCAGGATTGAATCAACGTTATATTTTTTGATCACCTTCTCGACTTTTGGGAAAGCAAATCGTTCCAGTAGAATCGACGTTTTCGCTACCGTCGAACCATGGACATCCGAATTGAAGTGCTGTTTGGTTTGATTACGCAGTAATTGAGGATATGATAACAGGGCGGGAATGTGGAGCTCCATCATTTCTTTTAACAGGATGCCTGATGAGTGGGGATCTTTTTTTGATGTCGGCAACTTCCACCTGTTTCTCGTTGTGACTTTTTCATCCTCTACCCGTTTCAGGTGCTTGATGGTTATGCCGACCTCCACCCACTGTTCAAGCAAATCCATTTCGATGTCTCTCGCTAATGCCACTTCCTGAATGGATGCAGGCTTTGTGAAGCTTTCAAACAAATCCATTTCATACCCTACATAAGCATGCCAGCTGTATAGAAAAGGGACATTTTTTTTCATCCATGTCCTAGCCCTCCATACTTTCACTATTTCTCCTATCATTGTAGTGCCTCCTTTCGTTTCCAAGGATAATCCTGGTGTTCCGTAAAGGTGGTAGTCCATTTTTCCTCGTCCGTTAACGGCTCATTCCTGATCGGAAGCATGCCTCCTTGAATCATCCGATCATATAGGGTTTCCCTCCACATACCGAGACCGGAAATATTCAGCATCTGCTTGAAATGGGAAATGGAATCCTTCTCCATCCGCTGCAGACTCTTATTTCGAAGCCATCCTACCGGTCGGTATGGATACGAATATACAAGCGCCGATAAATGACTGAGGTGCATTTGATGGGCGACTCTTCTTTTTCTGACTTTTGGATACCACTCCAAATTGACTGGATCTAATTTTCTCTGCGCATACATATCACATAATAATTCACCAAGAATACTTCCATCTTGTATCGCCATATTCATGCCTTCCCCTGCCATGGGGTGAACGGTATGAACAGCATCACCGATAAGGGCAAGGTGATCCAACACATATGTTTCTGCATGATATTTCACCGGCACCATCAGCTGGATTTTCTTCCAGTCTTTTATTTGGTTCACATATCCATCCAGGTCGGGGCACATTTGTATATAGAGCTTATGAAACTCTGAAATTGGCTTTTTCCGAAGCGTTTTGTATTCCCCGGCCGGAATGAGATACACGGATCTCACTTCATCATTTGGTAACGGGAATAGGCCTAAGAATGATTGATATGTAGAAATGATCCGCCCCTTTATCAGTTCTTTTGGGCGGGGAAAGGTCACCGTTAAGAAATGATGGTTGTATTTCTTTTCTTTCACATTGACTCCCATATAGTCACGGGTGACCGAGCTTCTCCCTTCAGCACCTATGATAAAGTCACTATAAATCTCTTGTTCTTCCTTTGATTCTCTATCTTCAACGATCACACTATGTCCATCAATTTTCTTGCAGGCTGTATTCGGTCGATAGTGAAAGGTCGGATACTCTTTCCCTTTTTTTCGTAAGATCTCTTTTAACGTTTCATGGTGGATCATTAAAGAAAAGGGATAACGACTGGGAAGAATTGAATAGCTCATCATGGAGTGATCCTCTTCCGATTTAGCGTTCTTCAATTCGATGAGTTCTAAATCGGAAATGATATGTCCGTTTTGGAAAACAGTGTCTAGGACACCTAATGACTCGAATATTTCCAAGCTTTTAGGTTGGAGGAGTTCCCCTTTGTAAACAGAACCTGGTCCTGGCAGACGTTCCACGACTGTTACATCGATATCACATTTAGCCAATTTCAATCCGAGTGTCAGGCCTCCGATTCCTCCACCACTAATCAACACATTGGTCTTCATCTCTCCTCACCTCTTTCCTATTCTTTATCCTTATTCCAAAATGTTGAAACGTGACGATGTGCTCTCACCACGAATAGACAACTTTCTACCAATGAGACAGAATGATAGAATTATGTAGAACATAGATATTTCCCGGAAAATATCTATGTTCCACTCGATACTACCTGTATTCAAACTCAGTTATTGTCGTATCCTCGCCGCCTTGAATTCGACATTACTCTTCATCTACCTACCCTGTACCGATGTGAAGAGTGGTGAAAATCATCAAGACACATTCATGAAGATAATTTGCCATAACCAGAAAAACTCCACGATAAGATTGTCCTCTTATCGTGGAGTTTCTCCTATCTTTTTTCAGCTATAGGCAGGAGGATCGTAACAGTCGTCCCTTCACTGACATTGCTACGAATGGAAAGGGATCCATGGTGCTCTTTAATGATTTTTTGGCAAATCATTAATCCCAGGCCCGTCCCTTTTTCTTTTGTGCTATAGAAGGGTTCTCCTAAATGCTTCATCCGTTCAGGGGGAATCCCGCTTCCGTTATCCTGAATGAATATTTTTGCATGTTCATCTTCTTTCTCCAGTTGAACATTGAGGAGACCTCCGCTCGGCATAGCTTCGAGGGCATTCTTCATCACGTTCAAGATGACCTGTTTCATTTGATGGGAGTCACAATCGATTTCTGCTTCCTCCACCGAAAATCTCACATCGACTCCCTGCTTCAGGCACTCCATCTTAATAAACTCAACGGAGCTTGTGAGAAGTGTCGTCAATGAAGTTAATGAAAACTTGACGGCCCTTGGTTTGGCCAATGCCAGAAACTCATTGGTAATGATCTCGATACGGTCTAATTCTCCTTGGATGACCCCCAGATAGAAATCATCTTCTGCATTTTCTTTCATGAGTTGAAGAAATCCTTTTAAGGTGGTCAACGGGTTTCTGATTTCATGGGCGACACCTGCTGCGAGTTGTCCAATCATGGCAAGCTGTTCTGATTTCTTCAATAAATCTTCATTTCGCTTCTTCTCTGACAAGTCCCGTATGATGGCTGAAATACCGATTAGGCTTCCATTGTCATTTATGATCGGATTCATATTAAAGGCGATTTCAATAGGTGAGGCGTTTTTGCGGTATCGAATGGTTTCATAATCCTTGATCCGCTTACCTGCCTTCACCGTGGATAGGTTTTGCCTGAACTGTCCCACTTGATCTTCCTGATGCAAGAAGGTAATTTCCCTCCCTGTAATTTCATCCTTTGTCCAACCGAACATAGATTCAAATTGTTGATTGACCTTTAATACATTTCCTTCGGGATCTAGCAGGGCAATCCCGTCACCGGCATGTTCGAAATAAGCTTCAAGTAATTCTTTTGCTTCTTTTAGTTCTTCTTCCATCTTCAGTTTTTCTGTGATGTCTTGTCCGAATCCATAAATTCCTATGACCTTATTCTTGACCCGTATCGGTATATTGGTCACCGCTACATGACTCTTGCCGCCTTCCCCGTTTTCAAAGGTGGTCACAAACCTTGAGGCTTCTCCTTGAAGTGCAATTTCAAATTGATCTATGGCTGTCTTCTTACTTCCATCTGCAATGAACTCACTGAAATGGCTTCCGATCATGTGAGGGGAGATATGATTCCACTGATCCTTTACAGCCGGATTGATTTCTTGAATGATCCCCTTTGTATCGACCATATAGATATTGTCAGGACTGTATTTCACAATCGATTTATACTTCTGTTCGCTTTCGATGAGCTTTCGCTGGATATCCTTTACGAGAGAAATATCTGAAATGGAACAGATGATTTCTACCACTCTACCGTTTTGGAGGACGGGTACGATGGAGGCTAAATACTCTAATTCCTTGTACTCATCTTCATACGTCAATTCTTCCCCTGTTTCCCATATACGCTTTAGCTTTGGTTGGATTTTTCCTAAGTGGTGGGAATCGAACACATCCTGGATCGTTTCCCCGATCACTTTTGAAGGGGTCAGGTTCAGCTTTTTCAATAGTTCCCCCGCTGCCATTTCAATGACAAAGTCATTCTGTTTCTTTTTAATCTTGTATGTAATTGTCTTCTGTAGCCGAAGTGTGTTTTCAAGCTCCACTTTTAGTGACATCAGTTCATTTTCATAATTTTTCTTCTCGGTAATGTCGTGAAGGATGATTCCGACGCTGTCAACCGTTCCATCACTCCTATAATTTGCAGGGGAAATCGTGATGTTACAAGTGATTTTCTGATGAGACGGCATGTCAAAGGTAACTTCTTTTCCTGTCGTATTCATTCCCTTCAACCCGTCCTCCACAATAGTGATAAAGGATTGATGCAGGAGTGGCGTCTGGTTATAAAGGGATTCTCCCAGAATGGCATCAGATATCTGGAACAGCTTCTGGAATGAATGATTCATTTCCATCACTCTTCCGTTTTTATCAATGATACATACACATGTCGGGGTGTTGTAAATTAGCGATTCATAGATAGCCGATTGAGAGTGTTGTAAGTTCTCACCGGAAGCAAGGTTTTCTTCAGAACCTTGTGGAACAATCATCACAAGTTCCTTGGAATGATCGATGCTTTTCCTTTTAAAGCGATGGGATTGATGGTTGATGCGAATGGAATAATCCTCTTCTTGCAATATCCTGGTAAGAAGATCTCCTTCTTGAAGGGTAATCCCTTTCCATTCATTGTTTTCTTCTATAATCGAAGGGTTCAATACATCGATTATTGCTGCCGGGGCGGGAATTGACTCAACGTTCAGTGCATGATAGGGGTGCATATCAGCCATAATACCTTCCTTTTTCATAACATTATTTAACACCATTTTACCCTACCTCTGACCACATATAAACGACAATATCAATTCAACCTAAAAAACCTGGGCGTGATGTCCCACCCAGGTCCACTGTTCACCTCATTGAATTAAAAGGTTTCCACCTTACCAAGTTCACAGTAATGAACGGCAATATCGGCTCCTATATGAGCATTATGCTTCACGAGGGCAATATTTGCCTTAAGGCTCTTTCCATCTGTTAACTCTTTCACTTTTCCAAGAAGGAAAGGTGTGGCTTCCTTACCTGAAATCCCCTGTACCTCCGCTTCCTTCAATGCCATTTCGATTATCTGATCCATCTCTTGTTCATCCAATGCATCCGTTTCAGGTATCGGGTTAGCCACAACGACCCCTCCCTTTAATCCAAGATCCCATTTAGCTTTTAGTATCGCAGCTGTTTCACCAGGAGTCTCGACTTTATAATTCACTTTATAAGGACTTTTTCTTGTGTAGAATGCCGGCAATGAATCGGTTTTAAAACCTAAAACGGGAACTCCTTTTGTTTCTAAATATTCGAGGGTCAAGCCGATGTCCAATATCGATTTCGCTCCTGCACAAACTACCGCTACATTCGACTTCGCCAATTCCTCCAGATCTGCTGAAATATCCATCGTTACTTCTGCGTTTCGATGGACTCCTCCAATCCCCCCCGTCACAAATACAGAGATGTCTGCAAGCTCCGCACAAATCATAGTCGCAGCAACCGTTGTCGCCCCGTCTTTTTTAGAAGCCAGGATATACGGAAGGTCCCGGCGGCTGGCTTTGATGACTGCTGTGGCCTGACCCAGATATTCTAGCTCTTCATCGGATAATCCTACTTTTATTTTCCCATTTAATATCGCGATCGTTGCCGGTACTGCACCCTTTGAACGAATGATATCTTCCACTTCACGTGCGGTCTTTACGTTTTGAGGATATGGCATCCCATGAGAAATGATTGTCGATTCTAAAGCAACGATGGCCTTTCCCTTTTTTTGGGCTTCCTGTACTTCCTCTGAGTATTCTAAATATGAATTGATGTCCACGTACTTATCCCCCTCTATTAATAATAAAGACTAAACTCTTGTTGCAACTTGCTCTTATTCAATGTCGGTGCCACCGTATATTTTGATTGGAGGGTGATCGATGAGCAAACGACGCCGATCCTGCACGCCCCGTCGGTATCGGATCCCTTTAGATAGCCGAATAATATCCCGGCAACTAGGGCGTCACCTGCACCAGTTACGTCCTCGACATCAACCTTTGGTGGCAATACGGCCCTTGCTTCTTTGTAAGTAGTGTAATAGATTAGCCCTTGATCCCCCCTTGTAATGACGACTCGCTCCGCCCCTTTCAAGGTAAGGGCTTTCGCTGCTTTGAAATAATCTCCTTCTGTTTCAATCTTCATATCTAAATACACTTCAGCTTCTCCTTTATTGCATATAAACCACGTAACTCCTTCTAAAGAGGTGGGGAGCTTTTTTACCTTGGGTTCTGAAACAGGAATCACCGTCAGTGGTATTCCTTCTGTGTGACACCTTCGAATAATGTACTTTAGGACATAATCAGGAAAATTAGTATCCAATATCACCATTTCGGACGACGATATCAAACTCCATCGCTTTTCGATAAAGTCAATGTCAACGCTTTCATAAATGTCCATATCAGCCAGGGCAAACATCATTTCACCCTTTTTATCCAAAATCGCCGAATACGTTCCTGTATTTTCATTTAACAGTCTCTGGGAACCAGAAATATTAGCAAAAGATTTTGTTTGGGCCAAAAGCCAGCTGCCCCCTGTGTCTTCTCCTACTACAGTAACCAAATTAGCATCTCTACCCAGTCTTCCAAGGTTCTCGGCGATATTCCTCGCCACTCCGCCACTTGTTTGTTCCGTTCTTGCAGGATTTGATGTTTCAGGTATCATATTTCCCTTCAACTGCATCTTGCGATCTATATTCGCGCCACCTATGCATGTGATACCATTTTTCTTCGGCAATACGTACGCACGACCCAATAGTTTTCCCTGCTTTACCAGATTCGAAATGTAACCTGCTACTGCTGATCGGGAAATTCCACTTCGTTCTGACAGCTCCTGTTGGGTCATAAACGGATTTTCCTCGATGTACGACAATAAAAGCTTTTCCTTTTCGTTCAATTCTCCCACCCCTATAAAGAAAATCAACTTTTGTTAATATTCTAAACTTTTGTTTTAATTTACACAAGTTGGAAGATAGTAATCTTCAAAAAAAAAAATGGAATGGGGTTTCTGTGCAGAAAACCCATTCCATTCGGTTACGATATTTTCTTTTCTTTTACCTGACCAGTATCCTTCAAATAGTATTCATCCGATGTAAAGAATTCGTCCGTCAATCTCTTAACCTCTTTGCTCAAGAGTAGGACTGCAATGATATTCGGAATCAAGATTGCCACTAGTGCCAGGTCAAGAAATTGCCAAATGACTTTCGCTGCTCCGACAGAACCAAGAACGATGGCGATGGTATAAACAATTTTGATTGCCTGTGATGCTTTCCAGCCGAATAGGAATTCCGCTTGCTTTGCTCCATAAAAGACGATGACGATAATCGTCGACAAGACGAAGAATAGTAAGGAAATCGTTACGAGAATTCCGCCAAATTCTCCAAAATAACTGCTGAAAGCTTCTGTCGTAAGAGCAGAAGGGTCATCCAGTGCATTTTCTGCAGTCCAAACCCCTGAAGATAATACGACGAATGCCGTGGCCGTGCAAACGATGATTGTATCAATTACAATTCCCACAATCGCCCAAAGTCCCTGTCGCACAGGATGATCCGTTTGTGCTGCCGCATGGGCAATCGGTGCGGTTCCAAGACCTGCCTCATTCGAGTACAATCCCCGGGCAAATCCCCAACGGATCGTCTCAGCTACTGCTACACCTGCGAATCCGCCCATCGCAGACATGGGTTGAAAGGCATTGGAAAGAATTAAACGGAAGAATTCAGGTACGGCGTCCATGTTCATAAACAGGATCACGAGTGCACTTCCTACATAGATCAGCGCCATGAACGGTACGAAGATTTCCGTTACTTTACCAATTCGCTTGATTCCTCCAAATACAATCAACACTACGATAAGTGCCACCACAATACCTGTGATGAGTCCATTTATATGGAACGTTTCTTCTACTGTTGAAGCAACAGCATTCCCTTGGACCATGACACTCGGAATCAACTCAATCATAAGGGCAAAGGCGAACCATACACCTAACCATTTCATGTTCAAGCCTTTCTTCATGTAGTACATGGGACCGCCTACATACTCTCCCTTTCCATTCTTCTCACGGTACCTTACAGCCAGGACGCTCTCTGAAAATTTCAGAGCCATTCCGATTAATGCAATTACCCACATCCAGAAAACAGCTCCTGGACCACCGAACATAATCGCGGCCGGGACACCTACGATATTCGCCGCCCCGATCGTAGACGACAGAGCTGATGTTAAAGCCTGCAGCGGAGTCACTGTACCTTCACCCTTAGGTTTTTTAAATACACTCCCTACGGTTTGCTTAAAAATATAAAGCGGATACCGAAATTGTATAAATTTCAATAAAATTGTTAAGTACAAGCCTGTTGCTCCTAGGACAATGATTAACGGGGGACCCCATAACCATGCAGAAATCTTACCTATGATGTCAAAAAAAGTCTCCAATCATGCTCCTCCTCTTGTAGAGGCCATGGCTAAGGTTTGGATGAATTCACGGGGGCATATGAATCAGTCTAAAATATGTATAAAACTTGTCATTCTTCTATTAGAGACCCCCGGATCCAGAAAAATTAGCCAGTGCTTCTAAATCGTTTTCCTGACTTTTCCCTTAATAAGGAAGCTCAAAACCTTCTTCGTGAATTTTTTTAAAAATTCTTTCTACATCTGGAAATCCAATAGAAAAATGGTTATGACCACTCAGGAAAAACATGTCATATTTTCGGCTATTTGTTTCTTTACCAATGGCCACAAATGTAGCTAGCGACTATCCCTCATCACCATTTGACAAATTCGGTTCATTTCCCTGGAAATGTGCCAGCATTTGACCATAAAAAAGACTGCAGCCGACATTCAACTGCAGTTCCTGAAGTTTATTCTGTGACTCTTGGCAATATCAGTACTTCCACACGACGATTCTGTCCCCGTCCTTCTGCTGTTCCATTGTCAGCAATCGGCTCAAATTCTCCAAATCCTTTTGCGCTGAACCATTGTGGATCAAGCTTTGGATTGTGCAAAATAATTTTCATGAAATTGACCGCCCTCATGACGCTTAGCTCCCAGTTGGAATCGAATTCTGCATTCCGGATGGGCACATTGTCAGTGTGTCCGCTGATAATAATGTTCCGTGGTGGATTCATCTCAAGCAGACCGGACAATTCGTCGGCCACCCCCAGATCACTCCCCTGCACGGTCGCAGATCCCGAATCGAATAGGACATTGTCCCGTATTGTCAGAAGCAACCCTTCATCGGTCAGTTTCGTGACGAACTGAAGCTCCAAGTTATTCGTTTTGATGTACTCATTTATTTTTTGCTGAATTTCTTTTAACTCTTCTTGATCCTTAAGAAAAGCCTGTTTGTCCAGTTCTTCTTTGCTTAATTCCTTCTCTTTCTCTACATCATGTCCTGAGGAAGCTGCCTGCTTCTCCACCTGATCACTCGACTGCTGAGGTGCCACCGGGCTTGGATGATCCATCATCCCCGTTCCTCCAGTGAAGATTTCATTGAAGACTTCTGAAAGTTCCTCAAATTTTTGAGCGTCCACTGAACTTGACGCATAGAGGACGATAAACAGGGCCAATAACAAGGTGAGTAAATCCGCATACGGGATCAGCCAGGACTCATCCATATGCTCGTCGTCATGTTTCTTCTTACGCCGCCTCATCCTCATCCCCCTTTAGTAGTAAGATCCGTTCACTTGCCGGCAAATAGGACGCAAGCTTCTGTTCAATTACCCGTGGTGATTCTCCTTCAATAATTGAAAGGATACCTTCTACAATCATCATCTTCATCTGGACTTCAACTTTGGACTTCCTTTTCAACTTGTTGGCGAAAGGATGCCAAAGGACGTATCCCGTGAAGATACCGAGCAGTGTGGCAACAAATGCCGCTGATATCGCATGTCCAAGCTCTTCAGTATTGTCCATATGACTAAGTGCTGCGATTAATCCAATGACCGCCCCGAGCACACCAAGTGTCGGCGCGTACGTTCCTGCCTGTGTAAAGATGAGCGCCCCTCCACTATGACGCTCTTCCATTGCGTCGATTTCTTCATGTAGTACATCCCTTATGTAATCCGCGCTCTGGCCATCAACAGCTAAGGAAAGTCCGTCCCTCAAGAAAGGATCGTCTACTTCCTGAGTCTTGGCTTCAAGGGCAAGCAGTCCTTCTTTTCTGGCAAGATCTGCGATTTGAGAGAAAAATTGAATCGTTTGTTTCGGGTCCTGCACTTTTTGTTCTTTAAACAATATGCCAAAAAGCTTCGGCACTTTTTTTATTTCGTGTGTCGGGAAGGCAATGGTCACTGCGGCCACCGTTCCAAGTATAATAATCAATATGGCCGCAGGGTTCAGCAAGGCAATCGGGCTTACACCCTTGAATACCATCCCCACTCCAACCGCTATAATCCCTAAAATGACTCCTATAAAAGACGTCTTATCCATCTGATCGCTCCACCTTACTTCTCGTAGTCTACTATTAGTATCGGATGGAACCTTGGAATATTGAATGAAAGATGCGTTCGAAATTTTCTTAAAATTACTTCTAAAGGTTATTAAAGCGCTATCTATTTATGACGATATAGAGAGTATTAGGTGTCTTATTAAAGGAGAGAATCGTCATGACCCCAAAGCAAATGAAAGAAGTCGACAGTAAAAGAAAGAATCTTCTACTGCTGATTACCTATGGAATCAGCCTGGTAGCCGCCCTTACGTATTCAATCATCCACGAATCGGGCATCATCACCGTTGCTGCTTTTGCATCACAGATCCTGCTTCTGGCCGGATATTTTGTTGTACTTCAATTGATCATGAAAAGACCGCATTACTTTGTGTATTTGAGCATCCCTACTGTGTACGCCATTATGGGAATCTGGCTCTTTCTTGAAGGATCCAACCCTCCTGATTTAGTCATTCTTCTCTTTTTAGCTGTGATCAGTGCCATTCACTTTAATCCTGTCATCTTTGGAATAGGTTACACGTCCGGTCTTGTACTGCTCGTTATGAATGGTGTATTGGCTCCAAAGGGAGATCCGGTTTTCGCCGAATTATTTGTCCCTTCCTTGCTCAGCTATGTATTGCTCGGAATAGTCCTAGGGGTCGTCATCCAATTAAATCAATCACAATTTAAACAGCTTCAAGAATTCATTCACATAACAGAAAGCGAAAGTAAGAAAAAAGAGAATCAGCGAAATTTCTTACAAAAAGAGTTGGCGACAATCTCAAGCAGTATCCATCAAATAAACGATCAGATTCAAACCCATCTCATTTCACATGAAGAAATGAAAACGGCTGTCGGAGAAATTTCGGCAGGAAGCGTCACGCAAAGTGATCAGATCAACAATATCGCCTCCGTAACAGAAACGACGATGAGTAAAATGGAGGAAGTCTCCAAACTCTCAAATGACCTGACAATACATTCAACGGATGCGAACGCCATTGCTGTTTCAGGCAGCGAACGGGTCATTGATCTTCAGGAGAATATGATTGAGTTGAAGAATATCATTGAAGGACTACATCAAACCTTCAAAGAACTTACAAGCAAGATTGAAGAAACCAATACCTTTATCGGAAGCATACAAGACATTACAGATCAAACCAATTTACTCGCATTGAATGCTTCCATCGAAGCGGCAAGAGCTGGTGAAGCAGGACGAGGCTTCAGTATCGTAGCGGACGAAATTCGCAAATTAGCAGAGATCACACGTAACACTGCCACCCAAATCAACGACAATCTTGCTTCCGTGAACACAGCAAACTCTACCGCTGTGGAAATCATGAATCTTAGTTCGGTTAAGCTGAATGAAAATGTGGGGGCAACGGGTGAAGTAACAGAGTATTTCACGACACTCCGAGAGAAGCTTACAGCCTTATCATGCGAATTCCAGCACTTGACTGATACTGCTTCGGATGTAAGAGGACAGACCCAGGATGCTGAACTATCAACGAAAGAATTGGCTGCCGTCATCCAACAAACTTCTGCCGGACTTGAAGAAATCAGCGCAACCATCGAAACCTTGCACGGAGATAACCGGACGATCGCCCAATATGTTCAAGAAACTGCCACAAGCGCCGAACGAATTCAGCGAAGTGTAGAGGAATAAACTATGATACACTAATAACAACATTTACGTTTATAAGGATGTGGCACTCTTGAAGAAACGACTCACCATGGTCATTCCCATCATGATTATCGTAGCTCTGGCAGCTAACTGGATGCTCGGCAAACAATACGCTGAAATTCCGCCTGGATCAAAAGCCATGCTTATTATCGGGGGCGCACTCTTATCCGGGGTCATTTCTTTCTTCTTGTTCAAAGAGGACAAGGACCCGAAATAATAATAAACACCACTTTCGACGATGAAAGTGGTGTTTTTTTTATTTCAGTAGCTTTCCTTCGAGCTTGTGTTCATAATTTTTAAATAAGGAACTATTGGTGTTGATTCTCTTCTTGGAAAGCATGGCATTATACTTCAACATTTTCTCATTCAGGTTCTGTTGCAGCTCCTGTTTATCCAATTCGTTATCACATACTTTGATCAGATCTTCAATACGCATCATTTCTTTTTTCACGTTCATTTCATCCGTTGAGAAGCCAGCATTCTTCATCATTCGATGCGCCATCTTCAACTCTTCTGGGACTCCTAAATCATCGTCCAGATTGAGCGGTTTACCGAAGCCTGGCAACGCCTTAAACTCACCGTCCTCATACGCCTTCTTAATTCGATGCTCAGATACAATCATTGAAAAATCCATCTCTACCCCTCCTGATTCTTTTTCAGTGGAATCGGGTGATCTTTCCATATCGTAGTGACTACGCCCCACCTTTTACAACTAGTATATCTAAATGACCGGGTCACAGAATGAATGAAATGAGTCTATTTTCTGACAATTCATTTCACATATTTTCATTCGAGCTGGAAAAGCTATTTATATACTGGAATAAAAGGAGTGGCGAACATGGCACGTGGTAAATCATTCGATTCAAAGAAAAAAGGACACCCAGGAAACTTCCCTCAAAATAGCACATCAGTAAAGCATTCTGAAGAGGCAGCTGGTGATGAAGAACTGATCGTGACACAGGAAGCCTTTAAAAATCGTGAAGATCACGACGAACATCGATTATAAAATAGAAAAAACGCTAGGATTCCTAGCGTTTTTTCTATTCAGCATGGCGGTATGATGTGAAATTTGTGTTTGGATTGGGACCAAACGTTTTTATATTTTCAACTTTGTGACTTTTATTTTCAAATCCACCACATTTATTTTCAAGTTAAGCATTTTATTTTCAAATCCCCAATTTGATTAAACCGGTACACTTTCCACCTTTGATAAATCCATCGCCGGGCCGAAGAATTCAAAATGGATTGTTGTCACGCCCATTTCTTTCAATGTCGAAATAACCGCTTTCATAAATGGTGCCGGTCCGCACACATAACATGTCGTCCCTTCATCCACATACTGGGAAAGGATGTCTTTGTTCACGTAGCCTTGAAAATGTGATTGGGATTCATCATGGGGATTTTCATAAATATAACAAGTCTCTCCGTTCACTAATTCGTCCATGAGAGTGTCTACTTCATCTCTAAAGGCATGAACACCTTCGTGTTTGCTCGCATGGATAAAAGTCGTTTTCCGTTCAGGTATGTTACGGGCTATTGTATCAAGCATACTCATCATTGGTGTAATGCCAACCCCTCCACTGATCAAAGCAACAGGTGACTGACCTTCCTCTAGATGAAAATCTCCAGCAGGTGCACTGACTTCGATCTCACTCCCTGCTTCGATCTTCTCATGTAAGAAATTAGAAACTTTTCCAATAGGATCGAATTCTGCTTCTTTTTTGACAGAGATTCTGAAGAAGTCTTGACGGGGTGCACTTGATAAGCTGTACTGGCGGATATGTGTGAACTCTTCACCTGGAATGGTCACGCGCACTGAAATATATTGGCCTGGTATATAGGCGGGAACGTCGCCTCCTTCTTTCGGTTGAAGATAAAAGGAAGTAATCACATCGCTTTCCTCTACTTTTTCTGATACAACGAAGGTCTTAAAGTCTCTGTATCCTGCTTCTTTGTACATCTCTTCCTCTACATTGATGAATACTCCTGCGATGACACCGTACGCCTCTCCCCAAGCTTCAATGATCTCATCTGTCGCTGCCTCTCCAAGTACTTGTTTGATCGCTTGAAGGAGATGCTCGCCAACAATCGGATAATGTTCAGGCTTTACGCCTAAACTTCTATGCTTGTGGGCAATCTGCTTCACTACAGGCAGAATCGTCTCGAGCTTATCGATATGTTGAGCCGCTGCATACACCGTATTGGCTAATGCCGTTTGCTGTCGACCTCTTTTTTGATTGGCATGATTGAAAATATTTAATAGTTCCGGATGATTGGTAAATAAATTATTATAAAACACGGACGTAATTTCCGTTCCTTTAACTTCTAAGACAGGGGCAGTAGACTTCACGATTTCAATGGTTTTTTGAGATAACATATTGGTCACTCCTAAAGATATATTTTAAATACACCTTTAGAATACTCTCACCTTCCTTTTAAAACAATATATAAAATACATCTTTAACAAAACAGTCACATTTAGACACAGACTTAATTCCTTCTGTATAATAAAAAAGAACGGAACGGAAAGGTGAGATACATGAGACTAACTTTATACACTGATTACTCACTGAGGGTCTTGATCTATTTGGCATCAAAGCCAAAGGATGAGCTCTCTAATATAAAAGAAATTGCTGATGCCTACAGCATCTCAAAGAATCATCTTATGAAAGTGACATATGAGCTAGGAAAAATGGGGATGATCGACACGATCCGTGGCAGAAACGGCGGTATCAAACTCGCACTATCTCCTGAAGAAATAAATATTGGAAAACTCGTACGGGCCACCGAAGAGGATTTCCACCTGGTCGAATGTTTCGATGCCGAAAATAATTCCTGCATCATCACTCCCGTATGCGGATTAAAACACGTACTCGGCCAAGCATTGAACGCCTATCTCTCGGTCCTCCAAGAGTATAGCTTGGCAGACTTGGTCCAGAATCCAATGGACTATCGGTTCCTTTTCCAGGAAAAGCAGCAGGATGAAAAGTTAACGTAAAGAATGAAACGCGCCTATTTCCATAGTTGGATAGGCGTTTTTTTGATGGCTTTGTATCAAGGTAGAGAGGTTGTATTACTCATTAGGATTCCAGCTCTTTCAAAATCCCCATATAAAAGAGGTTTTTGGAAGGTAAGTTAGTTATGTTCAGCTGCTGAATTCAGCAACTGAACTTTAAATGACCTGCATTCGTTTAACAGTTACTATTTACAGGTAATTTAACTGTTAAACTATGACCAATATTCACCTGTCAAAAATCCGTTATTTTTTGACAGGTGAACAACCATCGCATAACTCCCAAAATAAAAAGCCTGTCTCCAAACTGAAAACAGGCACACTCCCTTACTTCTTACTCTCACTATATTTAAATGTCATAAAAACAAACAGGAAAAAGCTGAGTAGTAGAGTGCTCCCTCCAACTATGTAGAAGACCGTTGTAAAACTGCTCGACAGGTTGAAAGGGTTTAAATTGTACATCCACATTCCAACAGTCAATCCAATTGAACCGATGATCGCCGTCCACACATGTGCGAATGCCAGTTTAGAAGATTTCGGCACTTGATAGGAGCGGTAATAAGAGGAATATGCAAACAAGCTCAGCCAGCCAACAACTAAAATATGAGCGTGAATGGGCTTAAATGCATAGGATCCTGCCCCAGCCATATGTGACCCAAGAAATGCTCCGATAAACCCATAAATGGCTGACATTCGTAATAGTAGTACATTCCACGGCATTGTTTCATCCCCTTTATCTATAATCATGCTCCAATCATTATAGTATAGTTGTCAGCAGCTATGCTATGTTCATGTTGTAATGCCATAGAACGTTCATATTCTTCGTGCACCTCACAAATACTTTCTTATTGTATTGCATACGATACAAAGATAGGTGTAAACACTTGCAAACCGTGTAGGCACTGATACAATAAGAATGTAATAGAACATTCTGAAAAAAGGAGAATACATATGTCTAATTTCCAACAAAATCTTGAGAAATACGCAAGTCTTGCTGTAGAAGTCGGAGTGAATGTCCAAAAGGGACAAACGTTGGTCATCAATACGTCCATCGATTCTGCAGAATTCGTCCGTTTAGTAGTAAAAAAAGCCTATGAAGTAGGAGCTAAGCATGTATACGTCAACTGGAATGACGATATGGTCAACCGCACGAAATACGATCTTGCTCCAGACGAAGCATTCCAGGAGTTCCCTCAGTGGAAAGCACGCGAAGTGGAAGAGCTGGCTGAAGGCGGAGCTGCTTTCATGAGCATCGTATCGTCAAGCCCTGACCTATTAAAAGGTGTCGATCCTGAACGTATTTCAAACTTCCAGAAGGTTGCCGGCAAAGCGATGTCCAAATATCGTCAATTCATTCAATCAGATAAAGTGAGCTGGTGTGTGCTTGCAGCGCCTTCTAAAAATTGGGCTGCAAAAGTATTCCCGGATGCTTCTGAAGAAGAGCAAGTAGACCTATTATGGGATGCGATCTTCAAAGCGGTTCGTGCTGACCAAGCTGATCCAGTACAAGCTTGGAAAGACCATGACGCAAACCTTCACACAAAAGTAGAATACCTGAACGAAAAGAACTACAAAAAACTTCATTACACAGCTCCGGGGACGGACCTTACCATCGAGCTTCCTAAAGGCCATCTATGGGTAGGAGCTGGAAGTGTGAACGAAGAAGGAACTACTTTCATGGCGAACATGCCAACCGAAGAAGTCTTCACGGTTCCTCAAAAAACGGGTGTAAACGGTACAGTATCAAGTACGAAACCACTTAGCTACGGCGGTAACGTGATTGACAATTTCACAATAACATTCGAAAACGGACGAATTGTGGATGTAAAGGCAGAAGAAGGCGAAGAAATCCTGAAACGTCTTGTGGATACAGATGAAGGATCTCATTACCTTGGAGAAATAGCCCTTGTTCCACATAAATCCCCTATCTCTCAATCGAACGTGTTATTCTACAACACATTATTCGATGAGAACGCCTCAAATCACCTTGCGATCGGTAATGCTTATGCATTCTGTATCGAAGGCGGCAAGAAAATGAGCGAAGAAGAGCTAGAGAAAAACGGCTTGAACAACAGTATCACACACGTTGATTTCATGATTGGTTCAGACAAAATGAACATTGACGGCGTGAAAGAAGACGGCTCGACTGAAGCAGTATTCCGTGATGGCGGTTGGGCGTTTTAAGTAAATATGCATTGGGAAATCCCTGAAGGAAGCTTTGGCTGTCTTCGGGGATTTTTTTGAGGATGTGGTGGTGGACGATTTATGTATGGGGTTGGGGTTTGGTTGAGTTGAGTTGAGCTTGGTTGATCGAGCGCTCAATCAAATGGATACTTTTGTAAAAAGACGCATAAATTCAATTTTTGACGCAAATCCATTCAAAAACGACGCAAATATCAAAAAAATGACGCATAAATTTTTATTTTGACGCAATAACCTTGAAAATGACGCAATTCCCGGCCCACAACAGATTAATCCAGCTTATCATATACTAAATATCAAGAAAGTTAGTCCCTTTCACACCCATTCCAGTCTATATTCCCCTCTACCCGTACTGCTTCGTCAACGCAATCGCAGAAATTGTAGCACCTGCTGCCTGGGCATAGCTTCCGAATGCAGTGATCTGCAAACCTAACTCCTTCATTTCGTTTACGATATATACTTCTCCTATCGCTTCAAGGGCTGCCCCCAGTGATTGAATGGTATTTCCCGCAGCAAGAAGGTTTGAAAACTCTTTAGTACTCAAAGTCGCTCCATACGCTTCCAAGCCAGCACCAATCGATTGAACTGTGTCCCCGAATATATCAAGATTTAAGCCTTCCAGCTCCCCTCCTTCAAATTGCATCTCAGCCGCTATAACGTTGGTTACGTTACCAGATGCTTGAATCCAATCTCCTATCACTCTGAAGTTTTCACCAATTGAACCATCCGAAAGCTTTTCAGCACCTACCGCCTGCAAAGAGTTTCCTGCGGCTTCAAATCCATTTCCGATGGAGACTAATCGTAGTCCGAGAGGCTCCTGGTCGTAACGTTCTTCTCGAATAATCATGGTTTCCCCGATCGCAGCAATCACTGTTCCGGCCACCTGGGTCCACACTCCAGTAATGAGAATAAGCCTATCAATCACCTCCGTCCACCGTTCCTTTCCTCTCAGTACTTTTAATGTATTCAAAAAGGTGAAATTGGTATCTCAAGCCCGGAAATCACTTTGAGTAAATATTTTGTAAATACCAGTAAATGAGTCTTGTTTATATTGTCCTATCAGGCTATGATATTCTAGTTCATCTAGTGTTTCATGAGGGGAGGAATATAGATGAGAATACGGGATTGGGATCGTAATTTAAAGGTCCGGCTGTTTGGGGAAGCAGCGATTAACATTACTTTCTGGATGTTTTTTCCTTTCTTGACCATTTATTTCACGGATTCATTCGGAAAGCAGACGGCTGGATTACTATTGGTACTTTCGCAAGTATTTGCCGTGCTGGCAAATCTAATGGGTGGCTACTGCGCGGACCGCTTCGGGCGTAAGCGAATGATGGTTATCTCGGCGTTCGGACAAGGCTTAGCATTTTTAATCTTTGGACTTGCCAGTTCACCATGGCTTGATTCTGCCATGATCGGCTTTATCTGTTTTAGCTTAGTCGGGGTATTCGGTTCGTTTTATTGGCCGGCCAGTCAGGCCATGGTTGCTGATGTGGTGGATGAAAAGGACCGAAGCCATGTATTTGCAGTCTTTTACACATCTATTAATATCGCGGTGGTCGTCGGGCCGATACTCGGAGGCATTTTCTATGTCCACTACCGTTTCCAACTTTTAATTGCCGCCGCACTTATATGTATGCTCCTTGCTCTTCTTTTATATAAAATGACAAGAGAAACAGCACCAACTGATAAGAACAAACTTCTTGTCACTGAAGGAAAAAAGAAAGCCTGGCATAGTGTAATATCGGATCAATTCAGGGATTACAGTGTTATTTTCAAAGACAAAACGTTTTTATTGTTTATTTTAGCTGGTGTTCTTGTAGGTCAAACGTTCATGCAACTTGATCTGTTGATTCCTGTATATATTAAAGATGTCGTGGACCAAGCCACTCTGTTCAGCTTCGATAACTGGTCATTGACCCTCGTAAGTGAGCAGGTATTCGGCTTAATTCTATCTGAAAACGGGTTCCTCGTGGCCCTACTTACTGTGGTGATCACGCGATGGATCACGAAATTCCGTGAGCGCAATGTGTTCATCCTGTCTTCTATCATTTATGCGGTTTCGATCTTTATGTTTGGACAGACCAGTTCTGTGTGGATGTTTGTCATCAGCATGGCAGTATTCACTTTCGCAGAGTTGATGACTGCCGGTATTCAGCAAAGCTTCGTCTCGAAGCTTGCGCCAGATCATATGCGTGGACAGTACTTTGCTGCTGCCAGCCTTCGCTTCACGATTGCGAGAACGATTGCGCCATTATCTATCACCTTGTCACTTTATGTAGGATATGATTGGACGTTTATCATTCTGTCGATCCTTGCTCTAGTTAGTGCTGCACTCTTCTTTGTCATGTTCGAGCGTTTTGAAAAAGAAGAGCAGGAAATGAAAAAAGCTGTTCACTAAAAAAAGGAATGATCCATTGTGGATCATTCCTTTTCCTTCCTATTACAGTCCTAAATTAGAACCTTCATCATCAGACTGTAGCATTGTATTTAGACCAAGATCTGTAGAAAGACCAAGGTTGAATTCAGAGTCTGAAGAATCTTCATTCTCCCATTGAGTGTAGCTTGCATCTGCATTTACACCAAGGTTAGACATTAGAGAAGATTCATCTTCTTCATGAGAAGACAAGAATCCAAGAGTTGTATCCGTACCAGCATTTAATCCGGCACTCGTATACTCTTCTTCTTCAGAATCCATTGATTCAGCCCATAGTCCTGCTTCAACTGCGTTCATGACAGTAGCAGCAGACTCGTTATCTTCATCGTTCGTCATAGCACCTAGCATTAGGTTGTTCGCTACGTTTGTTTCAAACTTAGAATAGTCGTCGCTGTTTTCAACTGTTGTCATAAGAGAAGTATCGTTCATCGCTTCTACTTTAGACGAGTCACCATCTTCTTTATCTTCTGTTCCCAATACAAGACCATTTGTAGATTCAGTACCAAATGACGCTTTAGAAGAATCGTCTTCGCTGCTTTCAGCACTTACCCAAACATTTGAATCGGTCATAGCATCAGCCATTACTTCATTATCTTCATCAGATGCAGAAGCATTTAGACCAGAAGTAAGGTTTCCAGAAGTAGTAGTAGCATAAGAATCATCTTCTTCATTGTACATTGTTTCATTCATGATCCCAGCATCTGTTTCTGCATTCACTTCTGCTGATTCGTCTTCTCCTTCAACAGCTGCATTCACATCTTGAGACGCTCCCGCTTCTGTTTTTGAAGTAGCTGAATCTTCTTCTACCATTGTTTCGTTCATAACAGCTGCGTCTGTGTCTGCATTCACTTCTGCTGATTCATCTTCTCCTTCAACAGCTGCATTCACATCTTGAGATGCTCCTGCTTCTGTTTTTGAAGTAGCTGAATCTTCTTCTACCATTGTTTCGTTCATAACAGCAGCGTCTGTGTCTGCATTCACTTCTGCTGATTCGTCTTCTCCTTCAACAGCTGCGTTTACATCTTGAGTCGCTCCTGCTTCTGTTTTTGAAGTAGCTGAATCTTCTTCTACCATTGTTTCGTTCATAACAGCTGCGTCTGTGTCTGCATTCACTTCTGCTGATTCATCTTCTCCTTCAACAGCTGCGTTTACATCTGAAGTAGCTTCCGCACCATTTTTAGTAGTAACAGAATCATTTTCTTCATCAACGACAGTTTCGTTTACTACGTTTGCATGGGCATCCGCATTTGCATCCGTATTCGATTCTTCGTCTGATCCACCGATGTTCAATCCCTTTAATAGACCATCTTCAGAATCAAGGATGTTGATATCCTCAAGGATTCCATCGTTGCTGTTAAGCAGTGAATCATTCCCTGCCGCTAAGCTTGTGTGACCTCCGATTGCTAGACTTGCTGCTAATCCACCTGTCATTACTAATGTTCTAAATACGCTTTTTCTCATTTTATTTTTCTCTCCTTTTAAAAGTTTTTAGGTTTATATACTTTTGAAAAGAAGAGAATCTTGAGGTGGTTGGGACGGTGGTGCGTTTAACCACTGATCATAATAGAGATTCTTTTTCTCATATAAACTGGCTTTTTGGAAGTTGACGGCCACTGCTTGCTGGTCCGACAAGTACCATGAAGAGCTAGATCCTGAGACTTGCCCATTCATTCCACTCGTGGTTGAAGACTGACTTGTAGAATTCATGGTTGTTGTCGTTAACACCGGTTCCATCTTCTTGGTAGGCGTGAAAGGACGTTCCTTCTGATTTTTCGGTTCTTCAACCTTGAAGGTTTCCTTTGGCTCAACTTTAGCCGGTTTGGTAAGTATAGAATCTTTTAATTGTTTTGCTTTGCTTATTTTAATGGGCTTTTCATCAGTATCTTCAGATGATGATTCAGCAGGGACATCTTGTTTAAATGTTTCCTTCTGAACATCTTCTTTCTCCATTTTTTCTTCATCGTCTACCTTATTGTCAACAGAAGGCTCATCGTTTACTTCTGTTTCAACGATTCCAGTGTCCACTTTTACCTTTGGGTCCTCGGAAACCTCGGTATCGACAACCCCTGTATTCATTTTCACTTCAGGGTCATCTGAAAGGTCGACTTCCAGGAGAGGCTTTTCGTCTGATAAAGAATCGGTAACAGGTTCTGTCGTTTCTTCCACCGTGTCCGTGACCGTTTTGGTCGTCGATTCAACTGAATTGGTTACCGTTTTCGTTGTTTCTTCAACAGTATTTGTAACGGACTTCGTTGTATTGTTTACCGTTTCCGTTACAGGGGCCGCTGAGTCCCCTACGATATCAGCAACCGGTTTTGTTGTGCGTTGGACGGTTTTGTCTACAGTATTTCCGACCGTTTTGGTTGCGGAATTGACTGTATTTGAAACGGTCCCAGTCGTATGATCAACCGTTTCTGTCACCGAATCAACCGTATTGGAAAGTAAATTCCCTTTTGATTGATTCTCATCCTTTGAAGTTGTACTTTTCTCTTCAGTGGAAGGTTTGTCCTTCTCCTCGTCAGGAGCGGATACGGCCTCATTCACTGTTGACGTTGCTTCATCAGTGACAGCGTTGACTTCTTTTGTCACATTGGAGAGAAGTCCGCCCTCTGCAGAAGCAAAGGTAGGAATACTGATGACTCCCAGAAATAGCAAAGCCTGAATTAGGCGTTTTTGCACTGCGTCTTGTCACCTCCTTCCGATTCGCTTTTATTGAGTGTGGTGTACCTGATACTGGCACCCTCCATCCAATTTTCACAAAGCTAACGAAGATGGTTCAATTTTGGATCACATTTTTTCAAAAATAATTTATTTTCCCTGAAAAATTTTCAGAAAAGGATGAATCCGAAGAATTCCCTTCCACCCCTTTTATCCTGAATAATGAGATGTTACAATGTACAACCGTAAGCAATCTTAACGTAGCTCGGAAGCGAAGAGTTAGTCGGAGATTCCAATCATTACTAAGCAAAGAAAGGATGTTGATTTCAATGCATAAAGGAAGCAAAGGCTGGTACGTACACGAACTAAAAAAAGCAGGCGTACGCCACTACGAAGAACGCTATGTTGAATCATACAAAAAACACGTTCTTGCAAACCTATTAGAACGTACAAAATAAACAGATTTAGAGGGACGGACCTCGATTCCTATGACCTGGTCATAGGAATGAAGGTCCGTCCCTCTTTTTATAGTAGAAATGAACCACCACCTTTTGCCATCAGTTTTTTCGAAAAAAATTGTTGTGATGAGCTTTCTTCCTGTGATAGAGTAAAGAACATATTTCAAACATAACTTCATACGAATTCCTTATATATCTATGGTGATATGGACCATAAGTCTCTACCTGGCACCCGTAAAGTGCCGGACTATAAGGAAAGTCTTATCTATATGCTATATTCATTGTGTGTGGAGACTTTCCCTATGTGTATTAGAGAATGTCTTCATGCACTTTTTTATTTGTCTTTTTGAGAAGTCTGACATCATACGACATAAACGAAGGATTCGATGAAGAAACTATTTTGGAGGATTGGTATTATGAGTTTGGTGTATGGCATCTTATCTTTACTTGGCGTTTTATTTTTAGCATGGATTTTGAGTAGCAACCGTTCAGCCATCCAATGGCGCACGATTGTCATCGGCATTTGCCTTGAGTTTTTACTCGTTCTTTTTGTATTAAAGGTTCCATTTGGACAAAAAGTATTGGAGAAAGCGGCTTTGGGTGTGCAGAAGGTTATCGATTTCAGTAATGAAGGAATTATGTTTGTCTTCGGTGGATTCTTTGAAAAGGGCACGAACATCTCCTTCGTTTTTGCGATAAATGTTCTTGGAGCCATCATCTTTATTTCTGCCCTTATTTCAGCACTTTATTATCTGCGAATCATCCCATTTTTCGTGAAATATATCGGAATTGGATTAGGGAAGATCTTAGGGACAACAAAGGTTGAATCATTCAATGCGATTGGGAATTCATTCCTCGGTTTAGCAGAAGCTCCTTTACTGATCAAACCTTATTTAGAGAAATTAACACGTTCTGAGCTCTTTGCCGTGATGGTCGGAGGAACAGCATCGGCAAGTGGAGCCATTCTGATCGGATACTCCCTGATGGGGATTGATATGAAATTCCTGCTTCTATCTGTGTTCAGTGTTCCAATTGTGTCTCTTATCATGGCTAAGATCATCGAACCGGAAACAGAAGAATCCAAGACGAACGGTGATATTTCTTTAGGAAAAACTACTCATACGAACGTTTTTGAAGCTATTTCAGAAGGTGCCCTTAGCGGAACTCAATTGGCTATTAACATTGGTGGGCTGCTGATTGCGTTCATCGGTATCCTGGCCGCTGTAAATGGATTATTAGGAATAGTCGATACTAGCCTTTCAACGGTATTCGGCTACGTCTTCTATCCATTCGCCTTATTGGTAGGCATCCCGATGGATGAAGCATTTCGTGCAGCTTCCATCATTGGAACGAAACTTTCAGTGAATGAATTTGTGGCATACAAAGAGTTATCAGGCATGATGAACGAGCTTTCACCGAAAACCATCGCGATTCTTTCTGTTGCACTTTGTAACTTTGCCAACCTGTCTTCCATCGGACAGTTGATCGTCGGACTTGGTTCACTGGAGCCGACTCAACGTCCTATGGTTTCAAAGTTGAGCTTAAAAGCTGTCCTTGCAGGCACTCTGGCTAGCTTTATCACTGCTATTATCATTAGTATATTTCTATAATTTTTTCTAATCATGTTTCTTCCATCGTCATTTAGTGAATAGTAGAAGGTAGCAATCTTTTTTCATATTGATAACGGAAGGTGAATCCATTGAGAGAAAAAAAATTTATGAAAGAAACGAAAACAAATAAAACGACCCACGTTCTTCCGCCGGACACGAACCATCACGGTACTCTGTTTGGTGGAAAACTGATGGCCTATATAGACGATGTGGCTTCTATTGCCGCAACCCGACATGCCCGCAAGTCCGTCGTAACGGCTTCCACTGATTCCGTCGACTTTCTTCAGCCTATTAAAGTCGGGGATGCCGTAACGTTAGAAGCGATCGTCACCTATACCGGACGAAGCTCTATGGAGATTTGTGTGAAAGTGACTTCGGAAGTCCTTCTCACAGGAGAAACCAATGTAGCGGCCATTTCCTTCCTGACCTTCGTCGCATTGGAAGGCAATAAGCCAGCCATCATACCTGAAGTCGTTCCTGAAACAGAAGAAGAAAAATGGCTGAATGAAACAGCCAAAAACCGTGCCGATCACCGTAAAGCACGCAAAAAACATAGTGAAGAGTTAGCGGATTTTTTCCGCAAAGCCTATTAATTTTCCGGAGATGCTTGCTTTAGAGCATCTCTTTTTTTTATGAAAAGCTGGCGTTCGCCGTTAAAATCGTGATTTCGCCGATAAGTGGTGTGATTTCGCCGTTATATTGAAAATTCCGCCGATAAAATCATGATTTCGCCGTTATCCCTCAATGATAGTCCCCATCAATGACCCCTCCGCAAAACCTCTCACCCCCTATCCGATCTGAGAAGCTACATACCCAGATAAATAGTCCACTCCCATCTGCCCATCACTTTTTTTCCACTTCCCCTTCAAAAAAGGTCCGTCCCTCCGATAATAGAGAGGTACGGACATGATAAGTGTCTTATTATTATATTTGGAGGTAACGGTTTGAAGAAAATAATCAGTCTGTTTCTTCTTGTCACTCTTGTTGTGGCGGGATGTTCTACACCTAAAAAAGAAGAAGCCAGCAAAGAAAAACAGCAAAGTATTGGAATCCTTCTCTCGGATACGGGACTTGGGGATGGATCATTTAATGATTCGGCATTCAGAGGACTGGAACGTGCCCGGGATGAATTAGGTATTTTATTTGATTATAGAGAAGCACCAGACGGCAATTTTGAAGAAGCCCTTCAGGAACTTGTTGATCAGGGACATGATCTTGTAATCGGACTCGGATTTTCGATTCAGGACCCTATTGAAAAAATAGCAAAAGAAAACCCTGACCAAAAGTTTCTATTAATAGACGGGTTTTCTGAACTGGATAATATAACATCGATTACATTCAAGGAACATGAAGGAAGCTTCCTTCTAGGGATGGTTGCCGCAATGAAATCGAAAACAAAAACGCTCGGATTCATCAGTGGAGCAGATGTACCTGTCATCCAACGCTTTGAACTAGGCTTTGAACAAGGTGCCAAGTATATCAATCCTTCTATTAAAATAGTAAAAGATATTGCCAACAACTTCGGTGATTCCGAATTAGGACGCAACATAGCGGAGAAGCAAATAAAACAAGGTGCAGACTTCATCTATCCTGCCGCCGGTTTCACTGGGGTCGGAGCGATTCAGGCTGCGCAATCAGCAGGCATTTTATCAGGTGGCGTCGATTCAGACCAATACTTCATTGCAGAGAAGTCAGTAGCCACTTCCATGGTCAAAAAAATCGATAACGCTGTTTTCAACCTGACGAAAGAGCTGATTACAACGAACGAAATCTCTCAGCATGCATATGAACTCGGACTGAAAGAAGACGGGGTAGGGTTAGCCCCGATCCGTGTCATCACCCTTTCTAAAGAAGAAACGAAACAACTAGAAGAGGCAAAAAACAAGATCATTTCAGGAGACATCACCGTTAACATGCAATAAATCTCACCTAAGGAGCAATTTTATGGCACTAAAAAAACGTTTATTGATATTGGGGCTGATCCCCCTTATCCTTTCTACCTTAATCATTGGCTATATCGTTTCACAATTGATTTCACTGCAAAATTCCGCGAACGAAGACGTTCAGGTGCTGCTTGAAACAGAAACACTACGAGGCGATTTGGTTGTCACCAAACAAGCCCTATCTAACTACTCGGTCAATTCAACTGAGGAAAATAAGCAAATGGTAGATGGGCTATTGGAAGAAACCTCCACACAAATATCTGATCTAAAAAAGATCATTTCTGTAAAGAAGCAACAAGATACTTTGTCCACCATCGAAACGAAGTTCACTGATTTAAAAGCTGTTTCCGATAAAGCACTCAGTGAAATGAACAAAGCCGAAATCAAACGGCAATCGATCCGCATTTCCGGGGTACTGAACGATATGTACCTATTAAATAAACAAACAAACGACTGGTATCAAAATCTCCAAAAAGACAACAAGAGTAAAATCCAGTTTATCGTCTGGGCGTCGATTATCGGTTTCATCATTGCTGCAATCCTTTCTCTTGCAGCATCGAATCTTCTATCACGACGCATCGTCAACCCATTGAATCTCATGGTTCAGAATGCTGAAAAAATGGCAGATGGAGACCTTACGATTACGATTGACTCGGTTAAAGAGAAAAACAGTCGATTCGAAGTGGATAAACTCCAAACCGCTTTTCATCATATGGTAGAAAATCTCCGGAATACGGTTCAATCCGTTCATGACATAGGATCAAATGTCGAGAGGTTCACCCAGGATGTTCGCTCCCAAATGGAGAGTTTATCAGAAAGCAGCAATCAAGTTGCACTGTCTACCGAGGAACTGGCAAAAGGAAGTCAATCCATTTCTGAAGATATCCAATCCACGGCTGCTCTCATGGCTGTTATGGGCGATGATTTTGCCCTAAATGTCCAACAAAGCAGCCAATCATCATCAAGCAGTAAAGTGGCACTTGAATCTGTCGACCACGGCCGGACTTCATTAAATAAACAGCAGCAATTTGCTGAAATGATCGCCGACTCATCGTCTACAATCATGGAGTCAGTCGAATCATTTGCCCAGTACACAGGGGAAATCGAGAATGCTGCCCAGGCAGTCAGAGAAATTGCCGACCAAACCAACCTTCTGGCACTGAACGCTGCCATCGAAGCCGCCCGTGCAGGTGATGCTGGAAAAGGATTTGCAGTCGTTGCCCAGGAAGTCCGGAAGCTTGCAGAAGACTCTTCTGTTGCCACCGAGCGCATCGGCAGCATGGTCGGAAATATTAAGAACGGAATCCATTCTATTATGGATGCTTCACAAAAGGGGAAATCCCTTTCTACTCAGCAAGTGGACTCCATGAGTGTGACGGAGAATGCATTTGAAGAGATTTCCGGAAATGTGTCTACCATATTTGAGAACCTTACCAAGCTTGAAGACGGGATGCATGCTTCCACCGAGCGTACCAATCAAGTGATTGCCGCAATCGAAAATATTTCTGCCATTACGGAGGAAACAGCTGCCGGAACAGAAGAGATTTCTTCTTCTACCGAAGAACAACTCCGTTACTTTGAGCAAATGAATGAACAAGTTGGTCAGTTGAACGTTATGACCGTTGAAATGAAGAAAGAATTAGAGCGGTTCACGCTTTGATTGTGGGAAAATGCCTCTTGGTGGGGCATTTTCTTTTTTTGATAGTAGAGATATTGCTGATTCGCTGATATTCATGTTTTTAGGTAGTCCAATGTCTCATTCACAACCATTCAACTAGTCTAAAACACCCCTCTAATTATTACAGAACGTTTAAATTTTTTTGACGTACATAAAAGAAAGGTCCGTCCCCACATACACCCATAGGTATATAAAACCCCTATTTGATAACCTTCTTTTTATATCGTAACGCTTTCATTTTTGTCATGGTTTGTAATAATTTGTCGATGGTAAATATCTCCACCTTCATAACCCACAAAAATCTCCTATACTGTATAGAAGGTTATACTGTCTAGAATTCTTATAGTTGGAGGAATATTGATGTTATCAAACTCTGAAATTGGGATCGATTTAGGAACTGCAAATATACTTGTTTATAGTAAAAATAAAGGAATTATACTTAATGAACCATCCGTTGTGGCGATTGACACAGAAAATAAAACGGTATTGGCGGTTGGTACTGAAGCTAAGAACATGATCGGTAAAACACCAGGAAAGATCGTGGCTGTGCGCCCCCTTAAAGATGGTGTGATTGCAGACTTTGACGTGACAACTGAAATGTTGAAGCAAGTGATGAAAAAAGCGAGTAAGAAATTAGGCTTCTCCATCCGCAAGCCAACCGTAGTTGTTTGTACGCCTTCAGGTGCAACAAGTGTCGAACGACGAGCGATCCAGGATGCCGTGAGAGGCAGCGGTGCGAAATCCGTGACCCTGATCGAAGAGCCTGTTGCTGCCGCAATCGGTGCAGACTTACCAGTAGGAGAGCCTGTTGCCAACGTAATCGTTGATATCGGCGGTGGTACAACGGAAGTTGCGATCATCTCTTATGGTGGTGTTGTTTCATGTAATACGATTCGTATCGGCGGAGACCAAATGGATGAGGATATCGTCCAATATGTGCGCAAACGTTACAACCTGCTCATAGGTGAACGAACAGCAGAATTAGTCAAAATCGAGGTTGGTCAAGCTCTGATTGATCATGAAGAAAGAACGATGGACATTCGCGGACGAGACCTAGTCACCGGTCTTCCAAAAACGATTGAACTTTCATCCAACGAAATCCAGGATGCATTGAAAGAATCTCTTCTTCACATCTTGGAAACGATTCGAGCAACATTAGAAAATTGCCCCCCTGAATTAAGTGGAGACATTGTTGACCGCGGAGTTATCTTAACTGGTGGCGGAGCCCTTCTCAATGGACTACAAGATTGGTTAAGCCAAGAGATCGTCGTACCGGTTCACTTAGCTCCAAACCCATTGGAGTCTGTAGCAATCGGAACAGGCCGATCCCTATCCGTGATTCACAAATTACAAAAAGTAAAATAAGAGATTCAATCCCCCATTTGGTTGGGGGATTTTTTTTTGTATTCAACTCCAAACCCATTTATTTACCCCGCTATCATTTATTCAAACATATGTGATCCAAATACTTATTTCATTCGTTAGCTTATTAAAATTGAGTTCAGCTCCGTTGTTTAGTATCCTTATTGTATTATGACAAAGACGAGGAGCGTATTATGCCCAATGCAAGTAAGGATATAGAACTGTATCAACAAGTTTTAGACAAAGATTCAACTGCATTACGACAGCTATATCAGCAATATGAAAAACTGATTTATTCTTTCTCCTATAAAATGACAGGTGATAGAGAAATTGCAGAGGAAGTGATTCAAGAGGTTTTTATGAAACTCTGGAAAAATCACTCTCCTTATGACCGCAGTAAAGGAAAGTTTTCTTCATGGCTGTTAACAATGACGAGGAACACCTGCCTGGATGCGATTCGTAAACGCAAGAAACATGAATCTGTCGAATATATTGAGAAAGACTCCCTACAAGTATCCTATGACACTCCGGACGATCAATTAGAATGGAAGGAAAAAGGAGCAGCAATCAGGGCTTGTATCCACTCATTAAAGGATGATCAGCAGAAAATCGTGCAATTATTTTATTTTAAAGGATTGACACAACAATCCATTGCCGAATCTACTGACATTCCACTAGGTACTGTTAAAGGAAGAATTCGTTTAGCTCTCAAACATTTACACACGTGTCTAAAAGGGAAAGGAGGTACATTCGAATGACTACACAACAATGCGAGCATTTACTGGACTACTACAACGGTCATTTATCTGAACTCGAGAAATCCCAATTTGAAAAGCATCTGGAGAACTGTTCACAATGTCCAGAAGAACTTCTAGAACTGGAGCAGTTAGCAGATTACTTACCTTTCGCATCTGATGTTGTCGAACCTCCCAAGGACCTGGAAGATCGTGTTTTTGCAAATATTCTAGGTGAAGAGCAGAGAGCGACAAATGTCGAGCCTTTTGCTAAAAGGAAAAAGAAGGCATGGTTCTTCCCATCTATCGCAGCCGCATTAGCTCTTTCCTTAATCGGGAATGCGTATCTTGTTACACAGATTGAAGATCAGAATGAAGTCGTCGAACAAGCAACGATTGATCAGGTTGTTCAATATGTCGATCTTGCAGCTGTTAGCGGAAACGCCAAGGGTACAGCAAGTATCATTAAACAGGGTGCACAAACAAGCATGGTGGTCCAGGCTTCTGAGCTGCAAAATCTTTCTAACGAAGAAGTATATCAAGTATGGCTCATAAAAGATGATAAACCTGAGCGCGCTGGTACGTTTGTAACCAGCAAGGATGGAAAAGGTTCCGTCGTATTCAAGTTTAACGAAGAGTTCACGAAGAAAGACTGGGATACGGTCGCCATCACCCTCGAGCCGGATGCGAACAGTCAACTTCCTCAGGGAGACATTGTATTAGCTTCGGAAATATAAAAAAGTTCTTATAATAGTTTTTCGCCCGGCAGCTCAATACTGCCGGGCTTTTTTTCATTTCTATTTGTTTTTATTTCATATTTTTCGCCTATCGAAATGTTTGAGGAATTTTCACTAGGGAATTAAGTCCTATATAACAGAAGTTGTACAAATGTTGAACAGTCGAAGAAACAGAATGCTTTCTCCTTTTTAATGGGGCTACATAGTTAAAGACGCGTTATTCTTGTTATTTTTTGACACCCCACTTTTAACCCGAAATTAAAAAGAATAGAAATAAATTTCAAAAAAGTGATCCATGGTTCAACTTCTGTCGTTAGCTCTATGAAAATATAAAAACAAAAAAGGAGAGATTCGATTATGAAAATGAAAAAAAGTTATTTAGCCATCCCATTAAGTATGACGTTATTAATTCCAACTGCAGGTGCTGTATCAGCACATAACGGTGAAGATCATTCTATGATGAAAGTAGATACTCCCGCAGGGGAATTAAGAACGACATTAGATCGCTTACTTACTGAGCATGCATACTTAGCTGTTGAAGCAATGAGACGTGGAGCTGAAGGCGCTGAAGATTTCGATGCAGCAGCTGGTGCTTTAAATGATAACGCAGCCGACTTAAAAGGGGCGATCACTTCTGTATATGGTGAAGAAGCCGGTAACCAATTTAACACAATCTGGACCAATCACATCGGATTCTTCGTTGATTATGTGAAAGCAACGGGTGCTAACGACCAGGCTGCAAAAGATGAAGCCCTTAAGAATCTGGAAGGATATAGAGAAGATTTCTCTAATTTCCTTGAAACGGCAACAGGTGAACGTTTGAAATCTGATAGTTTAGCAGAAGGACTTCAAATGCATATCAACCAGTTGATCGGCGCATTTGATAGTTATGTAGCAGGTGACTACGAAAAGGCTTACGAATACGAGAGAGAAGCCATCGGACATATGGCAATGGTATCAAAAGGGTTTTCTAGTGCGATTACTGATCAATATCCAGACAAATTTGAAAACACAATGGCGGTAACTCCTGCAACGGATTTACGTTCCACTCTTAACCATCTATTAACTGAGCATGCTGCCCTAGCAACAATGGCAATGCAAAACGGAATCGACGGTTCAAAAGACTTTGACGCTTCCGTTGGTGCACTGAATGCTAACACAGAAGACCTATCTGCAGCCATCGCTTCAGTATATGGTGAAGAAGCTGGTAACCAATTCAAAGAAATGTGGTCAAAACACATCGGATTCTTCGTAGACTATGTAAAAGCAACAGGTGCTGAAGATGAAGCAGCTAAAGAAGAAGCGATCAAGAATCTTGATGGTTACCGTGCAGAATTCTCAAATTTCCTTGAAACAGCAACAGACGGACGTTTGAAATCTGATGCTCTTGCAGACGGACTTCAAATGCACGTAGAACAATTAACCGGTGCATTTGACAGCTATGCAGCTGGTGACTATGAAGAAGCTTGGGATGGAATCCGTATGGCGTATGAGCATATGTTAAACCCTGCAAAAGGATTATCAGGTGCGTTCACTGATCAATTCCCTGACAAATTCAAAGCGAACATGCCTTCTGAAATGCCGAACACTGGTATGGGTGGAGCAGCTGACGGAAACGAATTCCCGTTCGAATTCCTTCTTGCAGCCCTACTGATCATCGCTGGTGGAACAACTCTTGGAATGAAAAAATACGCTTCACACAAACAATAATCTTTAACATGAGAGGGACGGACCTACAATAGGTCCGTCCCCCAGTGTGAAGATGAAAGGAGTGGCTTCACATAATGTATACTATGAGGGTTGTACTACTTGTGCTTGTACTATTGCCCATATCTGCGTGCTCTGCAGGATTTAGTTCAAATTCCACAGTTGATGAACATTCAACTATACAAACAGCAGAGAAACAGGAAAAGCCAAAAGCTCAGATGGCCACTACTACCACTACCCCTTCTCCTTATGCAGATACCATCATTAAAGACCAACGTAGCGGAATTGTACCGGCTACGATTGAAATCCCGGCGATTGATGTTTCTACATCTATAGAAGCGGTTGGCTTGAAAGAAAACGGTGAAATGGCCGTAACAGAAAGCTTTGAGACAACTGCTTGGTACCAAAGCGGATATAAGCCAGGGGAACCCGGCAATGCCGTGATCGGTGGCCATGTGGATAGCCGGAATGGCCCAGCTGTCTTTTATAATCTGAACAAGCTTTCAAAGGGCGATGAAATCATTCTCAAAGATAAAGATGGTGAAAAGCGAACATTTGTTGTGTTGGATAAGAAAGAATATCCATGGGATGAATCTCCCCTGAAGTCCATTTTCGGATACTCTGCGGCAAGCTCCCTTAATCTGATCACATGTACGGGTGACTTCGACCGATCATCCCGAAACTACAGTAAGCGACTGGTTGTCTATACTGAATTAAAATCATAAAAAAACAGCATGGACTCCACCTCATGCTGTTTTTTTATGGATATTTTTAAAAGGAAAAGAAACCCTATTAGTAAGGAAGGTGGTAACCATGAACGATCAGCAATTAGAAGATCTCTTTAGCTTTTATGGGTATGAGGATCTGTATAGGCGTTTTAAGACTCCTTTATACGTGACAGGGATCATGGACGATGCTGACACCGAATTACTGGAGGATTTCTTTGAGAACTTTACTTTCGATAGACCTGTTTTATTCGATGAGTTCAGGTTTTGGTTTCAATATTATGAGGTGTCCAAACGGCCGCCGTTCACCTTATAGTCGGCACTTCCATAGCATTGAAAAAGAGCAGACTTTAAAAAAAGCTGTCTTCTGCATGATACAGAAAACAGCTTTTCCTTAATAAGGTCCATCCTGATAGAAATAATTCGTGGAATTCCAAGAATTATTGTATTCTTTATGAAATATATGAGTCGTTGCAGGTGACACAGGAGGAATCAACCAGGTCCAATCTCCCGTCACATCACGATCGGCATTCTTCTCATTCTCTTCAAATAAACGGAACTGCTGTGCAGCCGTATGATGGTCCACAATGCTGACCCCATCTTCTTTAAATGAATGAAGCACAGCAATGTTCAATTCAATCAGTGCTTTATCCTTCCATAATGTTGCCGCTCTTGACGTATCAAGACCCAAGCAGCTGGCTACTTTAGGGAGAAGGTTATATCGATTTTCATCGGCCAGATTCCGAGCGCCGATTTCAGTTTCCATGTACCAGCCATTAAATGGAGCTGCTTTGTACGAGATGCCCCCGATCTTCAATTCCATATCCGAAATGATCGGAATTCCATACCACTTCAACCCAAGCTCCCAGAACCAATCAAATTCCGGATGACGAAGAGGAACTTCCAGTGTACATTGAGAATTGATATCTCTCAGCTGCGGGGCATGATCCCCGATTTGCACGACAAAAGGAAGAATGTCAAAGTCCGTCCCCTCTCCTTTCCAGCCAAGTTCCTGACATTTTCTTGTGAACTCGATGGAATGGGGGTCACCCGTGTAATGACCATTTTCCTCATAGCCTGCATACCGGATCAATTGATGATTCCATAATCGAATGTCGGGCTTGTTCGGTTGGGACGGTCTGAAAACCGTAATGGTAGGACGGATCCTGCCACCATTGGACGCAAAATCCATATGACGATCCAATGCTTGAAACACATCCTCCTCTGTCGTGGCTTCCCGTTCGTCAAATACATTCAACGAATTCCAGAACAAGCGGCCGATGCAACGATTGCTGTTTCTCCAGGCCATCTTCGCTCCGTGTACAAGCTCTTCCTGGGTATGAGTATATGTTCCTTCTGTTTCCAGTTCATCTTCTATTTGTTTTATACGAAGCGTCATTTCATCCTCGCTTTTATTCAGTTCCTGGTAACACTGTGCAATAAAGGCCTTCGCCTCATCCATAATCGGTGTCAATATAATCGCTTCCCTACTATCTTATTCAGCGCATACTGTACCTTCAAGTATACCATTTTTCCCATGCATTTTTCCTTGGTACATTTGAACAACCGTTGAATTCTAGCGTTTCAGTACTTTTCCCCTTGGTATATAAAGCTAATTACCGCCTTTGTTTGCGGACTCTTCTTACAGCTCATTCAACTCTCCCCCTTGAGCTTCTCAATGATTCTCTCTCCCGCTGAAACCCCTGACAAATAAGCACTTTCAAAGCGTGTCCGCCCTGATTCATCGGTTTCACGCAAAAAGGCATCCCCGCATACGACGACCCGATAACCCTCCCCCACTTCCATATAAGGGGTATGCATGACTTCCTCGGCTTCTGCATATCTCCATCGTTTCAATTGGGCTTCAATAATTGTGCTGTCCTTATCCAGGTAAAGTGCTGCAACCTTTTGAATTTCAGCTGAAATCTCCTGATCACCGAGGTTAAAGCGTTTCTTCGACCACTCCCCGGTCATATATACACTTATTGTCACCGTAGACGAAATCCCCTTCTTCCGGTGATCAACGACTCTCTCTACCCCTGATGGCACCTGTTCATCAAGATGACCAGGTGATGGTACACGGCTTTCCCCATCAAAGGTGAACATGCCGACGAAACAAGGAGCAAATGTTATATGCGATAGTTGAGAAACCTCCATCTCAGAAAGCAATGTGAGTGCCTGAGGCACTGGTGCAGTAATAATACAATGCTTGCACAGAATTTTCTCTCCACTATCCAGTTCCACTTCTAAAGGTCCGTCCCTCATGTCGTTAATGGAAGATACCTTTGTATTCAGTTGCGTAGGCAGAGCCTCAGCCAGTTTCTTGGATAGTGCATTCATCCCGTTGACGGACGTATACCGGGGGTAGGGGGCTCCGAACCACTTTTTCACCCAGCCCGATTCGAGCCAAGCTTCTACGTCTCTTTGGAGTTCTGGCGAGCGGACGGTGAAAAATTGAGCACCGTGATCGGCTTTTCCATCTTCAAGCCGCCTTGTGGCAAGCCTCCCCCCCACACTCCTGCTTTTTTCAACAATGAGGATATCCTTGATTCCATTTTCGAGCAGCGTTCTGGCAGCCATGATTCCTGACAAACCGCCTCCAACTATTATTACTTCTTTCGTCGACATGTGATCTCTTCCTTCCTGTTCTTACATTATACGAAGTTGCATTGAAATAATGGAAGGGAGATGTCTTCCATATCATCCCCCCTCCACTCTAAGCCATTAATCCATCTAATTCCTGATACATTCTGTCACGAGCCGATTCTTTCTGTTCTTTCTCCTTGTACAGTTCCTGGAGAACATCCAAGTCCTCGTGGGTAAGGAGTCTTTCATCAATAGCGTAGATTTCTTCTTCCAACTGCTCAAGGTCTGCTTCGATATCCTCCAGTGTTCGAGACCTTTGTTTCGCCGTTGCTTTTACCGGTACCTCTTTTATCACAGGTACTGCGACCGGTTCTTCCTGTGGAGCGATTGCAGGAAGCTTCTCCTTCGCCCAGCTATAAGGCCCGTCAAAGAAGTAAAGCTTACCTTTTTGAATCCAATACGTTTTCTTAAACAGCTTATTCAAAAAGTATCGATCATGAGAAACAGCTAAAATCGTGCCTTTAAAATCCTCCAGTGCATCTTCCAATACTTCTCGTGAGTCGATATCCAGATGGTTGGTCGGTTCGTCGAGGACTAGGAAGTTAATATCCTGATGCATCAACTGGGCAAGACGGAGCCTCATTTTCTCTCCTCCGCTAAGCTGACCTACTTTTCGAAACACATTCGGTCCATAAAATAAAAACTTGGCGAGAATATGGCGGGCATCCCCCTCTGCAACAGTGACTTCTTCACGGAATGCATCAATCAGCCGGACATTTGGGTCAGCTACCGTAAAGTGCTGTGAGAGGTAACCAAGCTTCACATTACTTCCGATTTTCACCTTACCTGCATCTGCGGTTTCTTCTCCAAGAAGCATTTTAATGATGGTCGACTTCCCTGTTCCATTTTGACCGACAATTGCTGTACGATCTTTGAAATGAACGAGAAAACTGGCATCCTGAAAGAGCGTTTTCTCTCCATAAGATTTTGAAACCTCCTCCATGGAAAACACGATTTTACCACTTCGGTCCGTTTCTTCAAATTCTAACCCCATTTTCTTCCGATCCAAAATAGGTCGTTTGATCTTCTCCATCCGTTCCAATGCTCTTTCCATATTCCGTGCTCGTTTGTGAAGGGCTTCGTTAGGAGGATTGGCTTGATTAGCCCATTCCCTTAACCTTTTTATTGCCTCTTTCATTTTCTTGATTCTTTTCTGTTGTTCCTGATACGCATGGAATTCAATCATCAAGTTCTCTTCCTTCTCTTTCACAAATCCGGAATAGTCTGTATGATAAATCGTTAACTCTCCGTCCTCTAAGTCATACACTTTCGTAATGACGTTATCGAGAAAATAGCGGTCATGAGAAATGCACAACACGGTGCCTTCATACTCTTTCAAAAAGTCCTCCAGCCACTCGACGGCCCCGATGTCCAGATGGTTCGTCGGTTCGTCCAGCAGCAACAGGTCCGGCTTTTCGAGAAGGATCAGACCTAAACAAAGTTTTGTTTGCTCTCCGCCGCTGCAGTCATTGAACTCCTTCTCCACTAGATCACCTATACCCAGTCCATTCACGATTTTCGAAATAGTCGAGTCGATTTCATATCCCCCGGCAAGGGTGAATTGATCCTGTATCTTTCCGTATTCGTCTAATAATCGATTGAGAGTATCCGGATCCTGTTCTGCCCCCATTTCGATTTCCAACTCTTTTAACCGTTCACCGGATTTGATTAAATCGGAAAACGCCGAGCGTAATACATCCATTCCTTTCGTGCCCTCTTCGTATTGGGGAATTTGAGCGAGATATCCTACCTTCGCTCCCTTCTTAAGATGAATAAGGCCTTTATCAGGCGCTTCCACCCCGGATAATAATTTAAAGATCGTCGTTTTTCCTGACCCATTCCGACCAACCAATCCAATTCGTGCCTTTTCCGGTATCTCAAAGGATAATTCTTCAAATATTAAATGGCCTCCAAACATTTTACTTAATTCCTGTGCGCTGCAAATAATCATCTTCCTCTTCCTTTCTGATATCTATTTAGAGGTAAGAGGTTCATAAAAAAAAATGCCACGAGAGAGCAGAAGGCTCTCTTGTGGCTATGGAAATGCGGGATGAATTGCACCGCACTTCCCCCTTTTGTAAAAAGAAGGTACAAAAAAAGAGAGCGAAAACGCCCCCTCTTTCCGATTCTTTATAGAAAAGTGATTGGAATTGAGACCTCTTACCGTTCAGTATTCATATTCATTTGCTGAAAAAGGGCATACGTGTCCCCTTGAACGCAAATGCATGAAAAATTGCACGGCAAATGTAAATATAGTCTAAATACTTCCCACGCAATCCTACAGAACGATTCATCTCAATTCCACCTCCTTCTCCATTAAACGTCAGTTGATATCACCATTATATAATTATTCTGACATCTATTGCAATATGTTTATCGTTTTTTATATAAAATCCTTGATAACACAAGGCCGATTACCCCGATTGGAATCAAGATCATGGCACGGATCGTGAAGTCCAGGAACACAAGGTCAGCAAGGAAAAATTTCACTAGCGCAAGGGCTAAAAAGCTGATTCCCACCCAGCGGTAGAAAGCATCTTTCCTGCTCTCACCATAGATGAGATACAGAATGGATAGAGCAGCAATGGCTACCGTGAAGGCTGTTGTCCGCGGCGTGTAGTCCCAGCCGATTACGATATAATCCGTTAATCTCAGCACGAAGAACATCACGAGTCCTGTTAGAACAACTTTCATCGTGTTTCTAGAAACATTCAAAAATGAAGATTCAAGTTGATTGTAATGGGAAAACAGATAGACATACCCGAATGCCAATACGAAAACCGGCAATTCTATCGTAAAAAAGTCATCGGAATTCCCGATCAACACGCCTAATAGAGAGAACATCATCAATAAAAATGAGCCTGCAAGCCCAATATAACTTTCACGTCTCCCTGCAAGAAACAGAAGGGCAATGGCCTGTATCGCCACCAATACGAAACGCCAATCGTATTCGAACCATTCAAATAAGAATAGAAGTACATACAGGAAGCCAAGGACGAGTAATACGTCCTTCGTTCGTTTCTTTTCCTTCGGTTCAACAAATGACACTCCGATATATCCCCCTGCAAAGATGACATAGTAATAAAGGGGAATCGTAGTATAGATATCATTGAGCAGCCCCAGCAGGATGAAGCTTCCCGATACCAATGCCGGAATCATTTCAGCGCTCACCCGTTCATCCCGGTTAAGTATGATCAACAATAAGAGATACCCATGCTGAATTGCAAATGGTATAAGGATAGTCAGCGTAATCTCCCCAATACCAAACGCTGCGAAGAAAAATAGGGAGAAATACAGTAAATAATAATGGATATTCCAGGCAACGCGGTACCTCTTCAACGTGCTGAACGTCATCAACACAAAGAACAGCACCAATTCATACCCGTAAAACAACCATTCATTCCTTTCATCCCCTGAGAAAATAAACGGAAACAGATACGCTCCTGCCCCAATCAAGCACAGAATCAATTGGGAACTATGTTTATGGGAAGCCCACAGCCCGACTGATATGATAATGACCAATAGAAGATTCGTCAGCCATCCGCCAATATATCCATACAGGATATTTGCAGAAAATAATGTAATGATGGCAAGTACGATACTTCCTGATAATAATGTAATGGATAATTTACGCTGATCCCGACTATATCTTTCTCCTAAGAAGTACATGATGAAACTGATCAGAACACCGGTAAGCACTCTTAAACCCGGTGTCACCCAGCCATTTTGGGAAGCTGCCATGAAGCCCCATATACTACCTATTAATAGGACAAACAGGAACACTTTAGGAAGCCAGCGTTCGACTGAAAAATCGTAAGGTTCTTTTTCGATTAATGGGTCGTTTGCTTTAGTAGCGATTGTCTTATCGTGCTGCGCCTCATATACATCTGCTTTTTGTATAACAGGTGAATCCATCTCTCCCTTTGCCTGGATCAACTGTCGCTTCACATAATAAAGCTCTTTTTCCAAAAAGCTGATTTTCCTCTCTAACCTTTCAAACTCTTCCTTCTCCATATCTCCACCCCCTTACTTCTATTTATACTGGAAGGATGGAAGATTTACCTTTATTTTTTATGAGAAGTAGATGATTATTCTTGACCATAAAAAATAAGCTTCACCCTCTTGAAAAGGTGAAGCTTCGTTTCTACGCCAGTCGTTTAAAGTTTTGACCAAGAATTTCATTCATTGTATGGACTGTGATAAAGGCACGGTTATCAACTTGGGTGATAAATCCTTTCAGTCTGGTGAAGTCCTTGCGGCCGAGGATGGTCGTGATGACCTCCTTCTCATCGGAAGTAAATGCTCCCGTTGCCGTATGAATCGTCGCCCCTTTTCCAAGTTCGTGCACGATATACGACTTGATTTCATCACTGTACCGGCTGATGATCACAATCTCTTTATTCGAATTAAATTGTTGTAGTGCGTAGTCGATGACCAATCCGTTAAGGATGACACCGAAGAACGCATACATGCCGACTTGTGGACCGAATAACACTGCAGAGGACATTGCAATGGATAAATCCGCTAGCAGAACGCCTCGTCCTACATCTATATTGAAATATTTATTAAAGATCAAGGCCACGATATCCGTTCCACCGGTTGATGCCTGTTGGTTGAACACGATCGCCATACCGATTGCGGCAATGCATTGGCCGATAATCAATTGAATTAAAATATCATCACTTAATGGCGCGCTCATAGGAGCAAATCTTTCTAATAACCAAACATAGAATGAAAGGGCGAAACTTGCGTAAATGGTTTTCGCACCGAAATTAAAGCCAAGAAAGATCACACCGACGATAAATAGCAAGATATTGATTATAATCATGAACAGTCCAAGGGACATCTCTGGAAACAGATCGTTCATGATGATCGACAATCCACTGACGCCCCCTGTCGCTAAATTATTAGGCGATAAGAAAAAATGGACATTAACCGAAACTAGAAATGCACCAAGATTCATCATTAAGAAGGAAAATATTCTTTGTCGCATCACCGCAACCTCCTTTTTCTTTAAAATTTTTAGGTTTTCCGTAAATAGTTGAACAACGGGATTATAAAGCCCATCAAGACCCTTTGTAAAGGGAATCCGGCTAAAAAAATAAGGTTTAATAATTGTGAAAATTGCAAGGGTTTGCAGATGCAATAAGGATAGGCTTTTCGGTTACTGGCCTTTTCAGTTCAAAACTCTGTATGATCAGTAGACCTCCCGTATATTGTCGTGTTTGAAAATAACGACCGCTAATCGGCATGTTTCACGACCGAAGCATGAATCCCGTACGAACTCGCTCCAAAGTCACACAAAGTGTTGCAGGTAACGCATATATAATTCTCTAATTTTATTTCTATAGAAATATTCAGCTACAAAAAAAGAACGATTCCTGTAACAGAATCGTTCCTGACTTTTACCGATTATCGATTTTTTCCGGATACAGATCATGATTCATCAAACGGTGGTCTGCCATCGTTTCATATTTCGTACCAGGCTTCCCGTAGTTGCAGTATGGATCTATGCTGATTCCGCCACGGGGAGTGAATTTCCCCCACACTTCAATATAACGCGGATCCATTAATTCGATAAGATCATTCATGATGATGTTCATACAGTCTTCGTGGAAATCACCGTGATTACGGAAACTGAACAGATAGAGCTTGAGTGATTTACTTTCCACCATCTTTTCACCAGGGATGTAGCTGATATAGATGGTTGCAAAGTCAGGCTGACCTGTCTTCGGGCAAAGACTTGTGAATTCAGGACAGTTGAATTTCACGAAATAATCCCGGTTTGGATGCTTATTGTCGAATGCCTCTAAGATGTGAGGGGCATACTCGAATAAATATTTTGTTCCTTGATTCCCAAGTAATGATAAATCTGTTAAATCTTCGTCTTTTCTTCCTGACATGTAAAAATCCTCCCCTTCAAAGTGACCCGAATGTAAGGAGGACATAGCATTAGCCTAAGAATCGACATAACAGGCACGTGAATTGCACAATGTGTAAAATCCTGTTACGCTTAAATGATAATTTGACGCAAATTTGGCCAAATCAGATTCAAAGTACCATAGTTTTTTATAGAGGGTTAATGCTATGAACCTCTCTCAATATTTGAGCAACATTAAGTGTTACAGAGGTTATATTAAATAACAATTTAGTCAAAGTCAACTCCAATTATAAATTGAAATGGATAGAAGGAGTTTCAAATCTATCTATTGAATATATTAATTAGGGTTATCGCTAGGAGTGATGATAAATGAATCAACTGGTCCAGTCTTTCACTAAGTCTATTCTCGCGGGAGACGTGCAGGCCTTATTGGAATTGCATTCGTCATCCATTCACTCGAAAATGGACAATTTCACTTTCTACGAGAAAATCATTAAGCCATCCATGTATAAGGTTGGTGAACTTTGGGAGAAAAATCATATTACTGTAGCAGATGAGCACCTTGCCACTGCCACTCTTAAATATTTGCTTGCTACTCTCTTTACCCATCAAGAGGCTTTCGAAAACCAGCCGAAAGCCCTATTGTTCTGTATAGAAGGTGAACATCATAGTCTAGGGCTGGAACTTGCAAACGAGGTATTCAAAGAAAGACACTGGAATACCCGTTACCTGGGATCCAACGTACCCACCAGAGATGCCTTACGTTTTATTGAGGCGTGGAAGCCCCATGCCATTGGAATATCCATCGGTATGACAACGGAACTGGTCCGATTAAAAGAGTGCTTAGAAGAGATCAGAGCACAGCATCAAGAGATAGATATCCTGGTCGGTGGCAGATTAATTTCTCATTATTCACTTGATTTCTTACTTGAATCAAGGGCGTCAAGTTTTCATGATTTGATAGAACTCGATCACCATCTTACCAATTTAACCGGGCAACCTGTTTCACTGAAGGGCTAACTCCTTAAGTACATGCAGTCGAAGAAAAAAGGGTTCTCTTGAATGTCTTTCTATATGGTACCTCTCATCTTACTGGATAGGGCTTTTAGTCATTGACGTTCGTAAACCTTTCACAAAGGAGTGATCGTGTGGAAAATTTACATTTATGCCCGATTCCTTATCTCTTATTGGATAGGCAGTATCAACTAATCGATGCTTCGAATTCCGGCTATGACTTTTTAAAGCCAGGTGAGAACTTCATGTCCATCATCGAAGAAGAAAGCTCACCAAAGTTTGCCCGCATTATCCATAAACACACACAGGGCAAAATGGAACTGAACCTGAAGAAAAACGATTCCTTTGAGCTATTTGATATCTATTATCAGTTTTCAGATATTCAGCAGTATTTTCATATTGCTGTCATCTCGAAGGATCATCAGTATAAAAAAGTTTCAGAACAAATGAATGGTTTAATTGATCTCATGGGCAATGCTCCTTTTACAGGGAAAGAGCCTAACCTGACCGAAGTACTGGCTAAAGTATCTTCATTATATTTGAAGCTTGCCAATACTTCTGATTGGAATCGGCAAGAAATTATGGATAAAATAAAAGAGATTGAACATCACTTAGAACAAACTGTGAAATAACAATACTTTTTTATAGGAGACTACGATATGACTTTATTGACGAACATACTTGATTACAACCAGCAATTTGTACAAGAACAATCATACGAAGAGTACAGAACAACCAAGTTCCCAGACAAGCGCTTAGTTATTCTTACATGTATGGATACTCGTTTAGTAGAGCTTTTGCCTAAATCCATGAACATGAAAAATGGTGACGTAAAAGTCGTAAAAAATGCCGGTGCAGTTGTAAGTCACCCATTCGGAAGTATCATGCGCAGCCTGCTCGTTGCCGTTTATGAACTCCAGGCAGATGAAGTACTCGTGATCGGTCACCACGACTGCGGCATGAGTGCAATCAACAGCCACCAAATCCTGGACAAAATGAAAGACCGAGGTATTGGAGAAGAAACACTCAATACCGTCAACTACTCAGGCATTGACCTCCACGATTGGCTAAAAGGCTTCAGCTCGGTTCAAGAAAGCGTCGCCCACAGTGTCGAAATGATCAAGAACCACCCATTAATGGACAAGGAAATTCCCGTTCACGGACTCGTCATCAGTCCAGAGACAGGGAAGCTTGATTTGGTGGTTGAAGGCTACTAACTACTAACATAATAAAAAATCCATGAAGGCACATCCGCCCTCATGGATTTTTTTGTACCACTTGGAGGCCACTTAGAGGGACGGACCTCAAAAATCAGGTATATTTACAACACAAATCCTATTATATCAAGCTTTTCGAGGTGGATTTAGAGGTCCGTCCCTCTGGCAAAGTCCTTTACTTCTTTCAATATGGGCATTTTGTCCATTTCGTCTTCGGTTACATGGTCCCATTCGATTCCTTGGGGTTTTTCATAGGGGGTGAGGGTTTCGATGATGCCTTCTTCTGTTATGATCCAGTCGACTGCAAGGTCATATGAATCCCTCGGTATGTCATCTTCTATCAGTTGTTCACTGTTAATGGTAGTTATGACGGGCACTCTGTTGTTTCCGATTTCGCGAAGGATGGCGTATTCACGATCAGCATAGCCCTCTCCTTTGCCAAGCCTTCTTCCATCGGGATGGATGGCGACAGAGCCCACTACAATAAGGTCGATGCCGGGGATATCGCTCAAGGGCACGACTTTCCCATATGTATTCATATGCTTGATGCTCGCAGCTTTTCTTTCTTCTCCAATCGGGACCCCTTCAGGTTTGATCATGACAAATCCATCCTTCAAACGAGGAGTTGGAATCAGCAGCGTTTTCCCGTCTTTAAGTACGGACGCACGAAGGGGCAGCTGTGGTGAATCAGGATTTACTTTCACAACACTTGCAGCTTTGTAAATGTCCATACTCTGTACAAATGATGCTGCTTTCTCTGCTCCTATGAAATTGGGGATCCTGCCTGTTAGCGGAAATGGAAACCGACCAAGCTTCTTTTCTGTCAGGCGACTCCACACTTTATGCCTGATTTCATCTTTGTCGCTCATTTTTTAACCTCCTTAGAGTTAGCTCACCTCTGAGTATTTTCCATTTTATGTATAAATGCGCATAAACCAATGAAAGTGACGCAATTATTCAAAAAACGACGCAAATACGTCCATAAATGACGCAATAATCTCATTTTACCTAACTCCCTGCCCCATTTCACCTCTCACTCCACCTCCAAGACCGTTCATATTAACCTCATCCACCCCTTATAAGCAAACCAACAACCTTTAATCTACTATTTTTCTCAAGAAAACCAACCCTCTAGCCTTATCATATTTCAAACTTTGACCCTCACTAACCGTCATTTTATGGCCCGGCCTTCATAAAATAAGAGGTGTAAGGAGTGATTGGATGAAAGTATCTCGTGCTCGACTGTCAGATTTGGAAGGACTAGTGGAACTGTTTAATTCGTATCGCATGTTTTACCATCAAATGTCGGACAGGGTTGGCGCCAGGAAATATCTAGAAGACCGCCTGTCCCAAGATGAGTCAGTCATTTTCATAGCGACCCAACATGACGAATATGTAGGATTCACACAATTGTACCCATCCTTCACTTCCGTTTATATGAAACGGATTTGGAAACTGAATGATCTCTATGTATCCTGTCAAGCTCGGAATATGGGTGCAGGTCAAATGCTGTTGGATGCAGCGAAGGCACATGCAGAACTTACCAACGCACAATCGCTTATCTTAGAAACGGATTGGGATAATGTGAGGGCACAGGCATTGTATGAAAGGAACGGTTATATTAAGGAGGACAGGGTGTATCATTATAAGTTTACTCTTATATAATCACCATGGGTTCTCAATTCATAAGGTCCTGTATGATTAGCACCATTAAAACCGTACTGACCTGTCTTTAGTGATTTCAACTAAAAAAGAACCGAGCGATAATTTAATATCGTCTCGGTTCTTTCGTCTATGCAATCACTTTTTTTGATGTTACATTCTCAAAATTTTTTTTTATTTTTGGCACGGGAATAAAATAACCGCTAAGTGGAAAGTATTGAATAAGCCGAATTATTGCTATACAAATAAATAATACAAACGTAAATGTTATTGGCAGGTATATCATATTCCATATAGAACTAGGTAAATATATTTTCATTAAGTGAAGGACAAGGGGATGAACAAGATAAATTCCCATTGAATATTTCCCTAAAAGTGTTAAGGGCTTTTTCATAACATTCCATTGAGAGAGTATTGGATACATCCCTATAGTAGCAATGGATAGCAGGGGAATATTTAATAAATTACTTACTCTTCTGTTCGTAAGATCTCCATTGAATGTGTATTCAATTATTGCACCTGCAGTTATGACTAAAGATAGTATTAACATAATCCAAGGGAACTTTGCTGTGAAATCTCTAATATCATCCCAGAAAAATGCCAAAAGACCACCGAATGAAAAATAGAAAATCCATAAAGGCATGAATGACTTACTTGCTATAAAGTCCCCAATAAACCCATCCATTCCAGGATTAAAACCGACCATATTATAACTAATAAAGAGTGAAAGAGCAGTTAAAATAATTAATCCCAATTTCGATCTGAAGAACTTTTGCAAAATAGGAAAGATAAAATAAAATTGAACAATAATAGCAATAAAATAGAGATGATAAAAGTGGTCACCAGTAAAAATCTTCACAAGTTCAGTTTTCATGTCTCCAATTTGATGATTATCAAAATAATAAAGTAAAAAGCGATAGACAAAGCTCCATAAAATTAATGGCAAAACGATTTTCGAAAATCTGGAAGTTACAAACTTACCAAATGAATAAGTGTTCCTTTTCACTTGATAAAATAGTAAGAATCCTGCTATCACAACAAAAATTGGTGTTCCAAATCGTCCTACCTGATTTAAAAAGTAAGAGAACCAATTAAAGGTATTATCATTCATAGAATAATACGTTGCGGAAACATGAACTCCTAGTACAGCTAAACAAGCAAATGCTCTTAAGAAATGTATTTCAAAGAGATATTTTTTCTTTTTTGATGAAATGGATGACATAATTTCTCCCACTTTCATAAAATTGGATTGTTTTAACCATTCCCCAAAAATAAAACCGCTTGAAAAAACCAAGCGGTTTATAGTTAAATCCAAGACCCTCTACACCGATTTCTCCCACATCTATCCTTCTGACATTTAACTTTCGTCTGCAGCTGCATATATTGATAGAAGAGGAAGGCATGTCTTCCCTTTCGAGTATGGGAATTGATTTCTTTCTTCAATTTCTTCATGAACATACGGTCACACTCACAGGTCGGGCCGTACCTCTCGTAGCATAGATCATGAGCTTTGCATGCGGCATCTACTGAATTGATAGGCGCACCAGGTCCACTACAGCCAGGGCCACACCACTTGTATTCAGGGAAAATACATAGTTTTGGGCTACGATTATCATTTCTCATTGATTTCTTCCTTTCTAGTCATTATCTGCACATTGATACGTTTTATTTCTCATACAAAGGGAAATACACCCTATGTAGGAAAAATAAATTACTATACTTTATGTACTTTGCTGTAGTTAGGTTTGTCCTAACGCCTATATGAATTGAATAAAACTTTAGGAGGAATGAATAATGGCAACTTTTCAATTAAATGATACGGTACCAAACTTCACGCTCCCTGCAGTTTCAGGTGAAACATTCTCGTTCGAGGATCATCAAAAAGAACATCAAAGCTGGCATCTCATCGTCTTTTTCAGAGGGTCATGGTGCCCGGTATGTCAGGAAGAATTAAGAGAGCTTCAAGCAAACAAAGAATACTTCGAAAAACATAATGTTCACTTATTGACGATTTCAAGTGATAAAATGGAAGATTTACAGGAGTTTGCGAATAAAGAGGATCTGACATTCCCGATTTTAGCTGACGAAAAATTGGAGGCCATCAAAGCTTATGATGTTTTTTATCATGGTGAAGATGCCCCTTATGATGACCATGGACAGCATGGTGAACCGGCTTACTTCCTTATTAATGAAAAGGGACAAGCGATGTATCAACAGAGACAAACCAGCCCATTTGGCCGTCCTCATGCAAATGAGCTACGTAAGATTGTGAAATATATTCAAAAAAATGTGAAGTAAGAAACTAAAAAGCCGAATTGACTCTTCCGTCAATTCGGCTTTTTTTTATGTCAGGGCAAGCTCCAGGCTTTTCTGTGCTTCTACTACAGTATGAGACTGATCTTCGTGGTATCCGTATAGAAGTAAGACGACATTGGTATAGATAGCTTTAAAGCGTGCATAATCCAACTCGGTTTCATGAATCTCCCCATACTCATTTAAAAAGATCCTCCGGCCATCCGGATCGAGAAAACTGAAAATCAGATTGAAATCAACGGCTCGATGACCAAGGTGTACATCACCCCAATCGAGCACCCCTGATAACACTCCTTCTCTATTCACCACAATATTTTTAAAATGAAGATCGCCATGAACTAATGTGGTTTTACCAGACAACGACTTATCAGGAAGTTGATGAAGATATCTTTCTAACTTTCCCATCTGATGAAATAGCCTTAGCCCTTTCACTTCCCGAATGTTTTTTTCCAAGACAGGGAGACGTTTTGTTACATGTAAGCGATCCAGTTCATCAAAGGGTACGCTGCATTGTTTCGCCTCTGTCACATTTGTTCCATGAAGTTTTTTGAGAAAGCGCGCCATCACGGAAGCTGATTCCTTTCTCTTTACTACATGAGCACGTGATGGAATCGTTCCTTCAACGAATCGATACCCAAGAAATGGCCACTTGTACTGAGAGGAAGGTTTGCCGTAAAAGGCAGGAATCGGGATTTGCAAACTCAATTCACGTTCTTCGAGTAGAGGCAAGAGTTGTCCTTCCACTTCCAATAGCTTCACTGCACTATTCCTTCGTGGAAACCGGAAGACCCAATCATCGTTTACTCTCATGACTGTATTGTCAAAACCATAGTCCATGATCTCGACTCTAGCCGGAGTGAGGTTTGGAAACTGAGACTCTATCCATCGTTGCGCCTGACGGGTGGTAACAGCCACTTCAGCATCCCACACAGGTGACATATGCATCACACCTTTCTCAAGTGTTATTCATTGTAGACATTGATCCTCATGTGATAAGTTTTTAGTAATCGGAAATAATTAATATTGTAAAATGAGAAGGAGGAATATTTATGCTACCTGAAAAACAGCAACAAATCCAATTAGTCTCCCGTCCTGAAGGAATGCCTCAGAAAGAGGATTTCCTTTACAAGGAGATCGAAGTGCCTAAGCCATCCAGTGGTGAAGTATTAGTGAAGACACTCTACCTTTCCGTGGATCCTTATATGCGCGGCAGAATGTCCGATGCCAAGTCATATGTAGCTCCCTTCCAATTAAATGAAGCGTTGGCAGGTGGAGTGGTCGGAGAAATCGTCGAGTCAGAATCAGATCACTTCCAAAAAGGTGATTTCGTAGTTGGCATGCTGCCTTGGCAGGAATATTCCCTTGCAAGTGAAAAAGAAGTCCGTTCCATCGATCCGAGTGTCGCACCAATTTCTACACACTTAAGTATCCTTGGTATGACTGGACTAACTGCCTATTTCGGACTTATGGACATCGGTCAACCTAAAGAAGGCGAAACCGTTGTTGTATCCGGTGCTGCAGGTGCAGTTGGATCCGTTGTGGGACAAATCGCCAAAATCAAAGGAGCACGTGTTGTAGGGATTGCAGGGTCTGAGGAGAAAGTCAGCTATTTGACAGATACCCTGGGATTCGACGCAGGTATCAACTACAAAACGACCGATAATATCTATGCATCGTTAAAAGAAGCGTGTCCAAATGGCATCGACGTGTATTTCGAAAATGTCGGTGGTGAAATCGGTGACGCTGCCCTTAGTTTACTAAATAAACATGCACGTGTACCAGTGTGTGGGGCGATTTCTTCATACAATAAAACCGACCGGGATCTTGGACCCCGCGTTCAAACGAAACTAATCAAATCAAGTGCTCTCATGAAAGGCTTTGTTGTCAGCGACTACAGTGACCGCTTCAAAGAAGGAGCAACTGAGCTCGGCCAATGGCTTTCACAAGGAAAACTTCAATACGAAGAAACCATCACAGAAGGCCTAGACAACGTAACCGACGCCTTCCTCGGACTCTTCCAAGGAAAAAACATCGGCAAACAACTCGTCAAAATCGCCGACCCAAGTAAATAACCATCTCGAGGGACGGACCTCCATATTCTCACCAAAACCCTGTTGCATCAATATTCAGGTATGTGTGAGGGAGGTCCGTCCCTCTTTCCTTGCACATTCACAGGTTTACTCCTCCCCCTGCTAAGGGAAAGTACAAGATATGTGAAGAGCCAGTACTATGAGGAGGAGTAATCGTGAAGAAGTATCAATTATATATTAATGGAGAATTTGTTAATAGTACGTCAAATGAAGCGTGGGATGTCATTAACCCCGCGAATGAGAAGATGATATCGTCCATCCAATTGGGTACGGAAGAGGATGTTAATCACGCAGTGGAGGCAGCCCATACGGCTTTCCTTTCATGGAAAAGGGTTCCATCTAAGGAACGTGCCTCTTATATAAATAAAATTGCTGATAAATTGGAAGAGAGACGTGATCAATTTGTTCAGATGTTAACGGATGAAAATGGGAAGACGTTGGATGCCTCGGAGGGAGAGGTCGATCTTGCTATCGAGTACTTCCGCTACATGGCTGGATGGGCGCTCCGTTACGAAGGAGAAATCCTTGAAAGTGAACGTTCAAATGAAAATATACTCGTTTATAAGAAGCCGATTGGAGTAGTTGCAGGAATCGTTCCGTGGAACTTCCCGATGTTCATCCTGGCAAGAAAGGTAGCCCCTGCTCTCGTAACAGGATGTACCATCGTCCTGAAACCAAGTCAGTACACACCAAACACGGCATGTGAATTCGCTAAAATCATAGACGAAGTAGGACTTCCTAATGGAGTCTTCAACCTTGTGACTGGAAAAGGGTCAGATATCGGCAACCCGATGTCCAGCCACCCTAAGGTCCGAATGGTGTCCATGACGGGCAGCTATCCAGCCGGTTCAAAAGTGATGGAAGCAGCGTCAAAATCCATTACAAAAGTAAACCTAGAGCTAGGCGGCAAGGCGCCTGCCATCGTCACGAAGCATGCAAATATTGACCTGGCCGTGGAGAAGATCAAAACCTCCAGAATCACAAATTCCGGGCAGGCTTGTACGAATGCTGAACGGGTGTATGTCCATGAGGATGTCGCCAAAGAATTCATCAGTAAAATGACCGACGCTATGAAAAATACAACAGTTGGCGACCCAACAAACCGGGACAACGAGATCGGTCCGCTCGTGAATAAGGATCGACTGGAAACCGTGACAGAAATGGTTAATACCGCAGTTAAAAATGGAGCAAAAATCCTTACAGGCGGAAAGCCCGTCAATGTGGAAAAAGGCTTCTACTATGAACCTACCGTTCTTGTGGACGTAAAACAGGATATGGATATCATCCAGGAAGAAATCTTTGGGCCTGTCCTTCCCATCATGACTTACAAGGATTTTGATGAAGTGCTGGAACTTGCCAACGATACGGAATATGGCCTTTCTTCTTCGATCTTTAGTGAGAATCTCCATGAAATCATGAGAGCTGCTAACGAGCTTCAATACGGGGAAACCTTCGTAAATCGTGAAAACTTCGAAGCTATTAATGGATTCCATGCTGGTCGGGGTCAGTCAGGAATCGGCGGAGCAGACGGGAAACATGGACTAAATGAATACTTGGAAACTCACGTCGTTTATCTTGAATACGATGAAAACTACAAAGGATAACCACATGAAACGTACCCGCTTTCTCTAGAGAAAGCGGGTACGTTATTTTTTTCTAAACTATTCATTTAAAAAAGCTTCCAGTGATTCATTTTCGAATCACTGGAAGCTTCTTCATATCATTACGAATGATCTGCTATTTGTGGTCAATGCTTTCTTAAATCCTCAAGCTAAGATAAAGAAATTTGCCAATGCGAGTAAGGAAAGAATAATTGCAACTCCTGAACTCATCCAAAGAATATCATTAAAATCCATTTTCAAATCTGTCAATTTATCCTTATTTAGCAACGAACTTCACTCCCTTGAAAATTTTCAATAAACCCAATGACCTTAAACAGGGAAAGATCAATTTTAGGATCTGTTGACGTTGAGCAATTTGAACACTCTATTTCGTTTACATTCATCGTCGAACGGAATTCATTCGAACACTGTGTACACTCCAGTATATGTAAATCCCTTGTCTTCCCCTTGCGATCAAATTGAATACGTTCTTTCCCCTGATTAATATAGCTCATATTTTTCTCTCCCGTCGAATGTTTGATAGTACATATTTACCCGATGTGTAGAACATAAAACATGATTCATCTGATTTCTTCCAGATTATTAACTTTATGGAACACATCCACTTCCTCTATATGCTACAATTTTCATATACTTTGACAGAAAGGAGGCTATGCGATGATCACTCAACCAGCTGGCTTTTGGGTAAGGCTCGGGGCAGGAATTGCAAATGGATTCTTCATCAACCTCCCTCTACTTATATTATTCGCTATTGTGACCGATGAATTTAATCCTGACGACCCAATCGTCTCCCTGATCGTGTTTCTCTATTCATTGCTTACACCTGTTTTCTGGAAGGGATATGATGTAGGGAAAAAGACGATGGGCATACGCATTGTGAAAAAAGATGGAAGTAACGTACATATTGGAAACATGCTGATGCGAAATGTTGTAGCAGGACTTTTTTATCTTATTACATTCGGAGTGGGATTGCTGATCAGTGGCCTTTTCGTCATATTTCGGGAGGACAAGCGTGCGATTCACGACTTCATTGCCGGAACCTATGTGACGAAAATAACTTCTGAAGAAATGTCCAGCCATCTTGATGCATAAAAAAACAACCAGCCCCGGCTGGTTGTTACAATCGTTTCTCCATAAAATGCTGGCTTCTTCCTTTAGGAAAATCCTCTAGTACCCCGAACTCCCGATAGCCCATTTTTTTATAAAAGTCCGGTGCCTGGAAGCTGAATGTATCCAGCATGACGAGATGGCATCCTTTTTCCCTTGCGTATTCTTCTATTTGGTGGATTAATTTTGAGCCATATCCTCCGTGGCGAAAGTCTTCTGACACCCAAAGAAAATCGACGTGCAGATGATGCCAAAACATTTCCCCTACCACGCCGCCAACGATTTCGTCCTCATCATTTCTCAGTACAAAACTAATCTTTTCGAGTGGCGTTTTTGTTTCATAATCAATCTGAGTCATATTGTACTCAACTAATCTTTTTCGTATGTAATCACTATCTTCCTGAACCCACTGTTTTGTAATTTTCATCTTCACTTCCCCCTTATCACTCTATTGTTCCTCAATCTTAATTCCCAGTCAATTCCCTTTTTTCAAAAGGCTCTTTTCGCAAAGATTGTTGTTTCTAACATAGGAGCTGCCAATGCTCTGTCAATGAGTGTTTGCGATAGATGATGAGGGGAACAGCTTCGCTTTCCGGCGGACGAACGGCCAAGCCTCCTCAGCTGCGCTTCCGGGGTCTCGGCACGCCCGTTTTTCCGCAGGAGTCTACGCCGTTCCCCTCACCATCTAAATGAGATATTGTGACAGAGCTTACTAGTGAAAAAAACGAATGAAATAGTATCATACTATTCAAGCTTAAATCGACCACTGCACACGTTGAAAATTGATGTTTTCTAGCCGTGTATAGTAGTAGATTCGTCCTCATACTTAGTAAGTTGATTTACGCTGCAGGTGCTCGACTCCTGCGGGAATTGCGGGAAAGTACGAAAAGCGGAGGTGGCTCGATCAGCCCCGACAAGCATAAGATGAATGGGCTGTGAAGGCGCATTTTGCCTTCATGGACCATTTAGCTTATGACCTCGAGGGGCTAGCCACCGGAGCTAGACATTGAGACCCCGCAGGGCAAGCCCGAGGAGGCTCAACTCACGCCCCGCGGAAAGCGAGCACCTGCAGCGGAAATCAACTAGCACTCGCTACCTTCAATAGCAACAAAGTTTACGAAAAGAGCCTTTCAAAAAGATGTTTAAACACTGCCTCAACCGTTTATATGAACAGTAAGATTTCTATAAGGAGGAATTCCATGTCTTTCAAAGAAACACTGAGCGTACTTGAGAATTTATACTTGCAGAAGCCGGATAAATTGCTGACAATCTACTTAAATACAGACCGAAGCGACCCTGATCAGCAAGGGGGAGAATGGAAGATTTCCCTTAAAAACGGGTTCAACCGCCTGGAAGAATACCTTGAAAGTGCCCCGGAGGAAAAAGAAAGACTCCAAGCAATCCGTCAAAAAGTAGAAAAATTCGTGCATAGCTTAGAGCGCGAACTGCCAAGAAGCTTCATCATCTTCGCTTCTGCAGATAGCGGTATATGGGAGACATTCGAACTCCAGGTCCCGGTGGAAACCAATATCTATTGGGAAGAGAATCCCCATCTTGATCAACTTAAATCGTTGCATCAAGAATATCCTTATACAGGATTAGTGCTTTTACAACAAAACCAAATCAAAATTCTAACCTCCGCATTTGGAGAGATCCAGTCCAGCGAGTTCATGGAATTCGATTTGGAAACCGATGACTGGCGAAAGCACGAAGGACCCCATCACGCAGATGTCAGTATGGGAAGCAGCGGCGGAAAAGGCAATCAGCAGGAAGAATACGAAAGTCGCCTAAAGGCGAATCAACAGCGCTGGTGGAAAAGTCTTGGCAGCATCCTCGACAAAAAGGCTGCCGATGAAAAATGGGAACGAATCGTTCTAGTCGGAGATAAGGAAGAAGCGGCTGTGTTAGAAGAAAGTATGAATAAAGAAGTCCATGAAACGATCGGAAAAAACTTGTTGAATGAAAATGAGCATACGGTTGTAGAGAAGTTACTGGCTTAGTCTAAATGGCCACCGTCTTCGGTTAAGACGGTGGCCATTTGTGTTTGAGGCAGCTGTATTTATTCGGCAGAGGGAAGTTATCTGCCGTTTTAGAGATTTATCTGCCATATTTTCATTTTATCTGTCGTTTTCATCTTTTATCTGTCGTTTTCATCTTTTATCTGCCATATTCCTCACATATCTGCCATTCTACATAAATCGATAAATTCCTTCTAGCTCAAAAACATTTCACTTAACCAAGCACATACACCTCCTGTATTCATACATTAAAATAAGGAGGTGTGTGTCCGTGCTTTCACGTATAAAATGGTTGTCGTTTTCAATTGAATTATTTTTGGCTGTACCCATCTTTGGTAATATCGCCGGAGAATCCATTCCTTTTCTCCTCTGTTTAATAGCTCTGTGGCATGCAAGCGTGTTGTATATCTCAAGGTCGGAAGATCAGCCGATCCTAGGAAGTATTCTTGGAATTCTAGCTGCTTTCTTGAATTTCTTCCCGGTCATCCGATTGATTGCCCATGCGATCACTGCAATTGTACTTATTTTTGAAATACAGAAGGCTCCCGGGATGGAATAAAACAGAAAAAGGATGGTTCTCGAACAAAGAGAACCATCCTTTTTCATGAAACAAAATTCTACTGTACAACCCCGCCGGCATTCACGTACCTGGCATTGAACTCCTGAAGGAATTGGTTCGTAATGGCGTCGTCATGGATAATGAGCATGTTTTCATCGTTGACATTATTGCCGTTTTCACTCCAGTTAGTCGATCCCACGATAACGGTCGGATCGCTGTTCGTGTCAGCGTCAATCAGCATCGTTTTGGCATGAAGCTTACGGCTTTCATTTGCTGAGTACACGGGTGCCGAATTCGCCCAACGAGTGTTTGGATTATTCGTACTCGTTTGCGCGGCCGTTCTACCTGTCATTTCAATGCTCGCAGACCACCATTGATTCCAAAAGCTCGGGTCGAATAAGCCTTTTACATCAAAGCCTGTCAATGTACCCTGGTTATCCACATAGCTTCCTTCCCATTTGTTCTTTAATTCATCCACTAGTGCCTGATCACTCCAAGCGAAAATGGTGAAGTACGCATTCTCGTCGGCTTCTGTTTTCACAAGTTCCGTCATGCGTCCAACAGCGTCATCACCGGAAGAAAAATAGATTTCAACCGTATCACCACCGATTGTCAGTGTATGAGGCGTATTATCGATTTTGCGGGTGCTGAAGTTGGAAACCGTATTATCAGGAGTCGTTGTCCCGCTTCCCCACATCTCTTCGAATTCCGTTTTGTAAATCGAAGCAAGTTCCGGAGAATGAACTTCTACAACATGCTGTTGATTTCCATCAAGAATTCCTTGATTCATGTTCTCTTCAGTACCATAAAGTCCCGTCACCGTATAGTTCCAGCTACCTGTGAAGACCCATTTCCCATCGATCACGGCAAATTTGTTATGCATTTGATTGCCGGGAGAATAGTAGCTGTCTGTGTCTTTGAATTCCCCTTCCACAAACATATAACCTGTCGTCGCTGTGCTTCCGACCGTCACGTTTCGCTGTGGAATATCTGAGAAATCAGCAGGCAGATTGTATGATGCACGTTTCGCCGAATCTTCTACGACAAACATAGGAGAATCGGATAAGATATGAGCATCATCCCCTGTCCCGACTACGCCATCCTGTCCGCGGACGAGCTTTTCTAAATATAAGCGCATCGTTTCATAGCGCTCTGCGTAATGAGGATCTGTGCTATCCTTTGCATCAGCAAGAATTCGTACGTCCACCCCTTGGGCTGCTTTATTCATTAACGTATCGATCACTCGTGGTAAGTTAATTTCATACGTTGCCAAATCGATGGATGTCGTTGCATCATTTAAACGTTTCAGCAAGCGATCCTCCAAATTTACATTGTAATTCGCTTCGTTGCCTGTCGTCGCATATTGAGTCGATGCGCTTTTGTTGAAATACACGTTGATCGCACCAAGCTCCTCACTTACATTTGTGAGGGATTCACTACCGCTAGCTGGTGCTGTACTGTTTGCGGCTTTAGGCGTTCCGAATCCACCTTCATATGAAGTGGTTGCTGTATTCCAATTTGTTGAAACCGTTCCACTGACAGAGGAATCAACCCGTGCCATCGTTGCTTTCGTCGTATTGTCCCCTGCATACCAGCTGTTCACTTCATCGATAACCACACCTGATGCGTCTTTCAAGTACAGGGTTTCATTGGAGTTCCCAAGGCTTCCTGTATAAATCTGATCAGCTACTACCGCTGAAATCGTACTATCACTAGTTCTTTCCAGTAAAAAATAATCTTGTGCCGGAACTGTCCCACTTAAGGCAATGCTTGGTGATCCGTCCTCGGCTTCAAGGGCCCATCCATCCAGAGATAGATCGGATGAAGTTGGGTTATGCAATTCGATCCATTCATCATTATAAGAACCCGTCGTTCCCATCCATGCCACTTCATTGATGACAGCTGACTGAGTTGCAGCTTCCACACTTTTATTCATTCCACCCTGGGGCTGAATGAATCCTCCAGTAAGTAAAAATAGAATACTGATGACCGATAATGAAACCTTTTTTGTCCTCATACCCTTTCCCCTTTCAGAATACATATCAAATGTATAATAATGATTACAGTACAAGTATATTTTGTCGCATTTTGTAATGTAATGGGATAATGGACATTATTTTTCTTATTATTTTGTAAATTTTGTAGAGTCAGTGTAAACTGACATCTCTAATTCCCTACTTGTTTACCTATATTTTCTAAGATATTTCCTGATTACGTACAGAAACCCTTGAATACCAACCAGCCAACGCAATTAGGTAATAAGTCACATTCAATGCTCGTTTTTTACTCCTATCCAGGGCTAAAATACTCACAAAAAAATCACACAAAAAAAGCAAAGTCCATTTAAGACTTTGCTACCTACAATTCAAATTCCCATTCTTCCCTTAATACCACATAAATTAGAAGAAGCGTATCTTCAATATCTTCATAGGTTTGGTCTTCTATCTCCATACCCAGTTTCGGATAGAGGATGGATGCCAGTTGTTTGGTCAGGTTGTTCCGTTCTGAAAGGGGAAGCTGCATGAATCGTTTGCTATACGTGTTAACGAGATTCCATTCTTTCGTATTCAGTTGCTTTAGCTGCCACTCTTCAACTGAAAGATTTTCTTTAAGAAGACCCCGTTGACGAATTTCTTTTTCGATCGCTTTTTCTCTTTTCTTTCTTTTTAGCCGGCGCTCATGTACGACAATGGTTCCAGCTACGAGATCCCCCACCCGCTTATGCTTGGAATGAAGGAAGACCATCACGATTCCAAGGAAATAAGCGGCCGGGAGCATGTCGATGATTCTTAATAGATTGCGAATAAAGCAGGATAGAAGCGTGACACTGTGCCCGTTTTCCTGCATCACGCGAATGCCTAATAGGCGTTTCCCTACCGTCTTTCCACCCCAGTAATATTCTAAAGCGAAGAAGTATCCCCAATTCAGAACAAATATGGTGATAATTACAAGGCCCCACAGGGTTGAGTCGATGTCGAACATATACAGGCCAAACGGTCCTCTATTTCCCCATGTTGCGTATAAAAGAAGAACTACAATCAGGACATTGATGACGCCTAATAGCAGCTGATCAATCATAAGAGCAGCTGCCCGGCTGCCTAAACCCGCTGGTTGAAATTTCAGTGAGACATACTCGGGGGTTCTGATATCGACTTGCTCTTCGTGCAATACAATCCCCTCCTAATGGATGAATTTACCTTTAATTGTTTCTATTTATTGCTAAACTTACTATAATAAGAGATAAGAAATCCAAGTACAAGTAGGTGTCAAAATGAACGTGAAACAATTTGTTAAGCAGCACCGGGACGATTGGAAGAGCCTTGAGGAACTACTCGGAACCCTTCGAAAAAGGAAAAACGTGACCGGTCCCACCATTGATCAATTCAATCGTCTTTATCAGAAGGCTGCACAGAATTTATCGTACAGCCAAACCTATTTTCCAGGTGAAGAGGTCACAGATTATTTAAACGGTCTCGTCTCGAAATCTCATAATCTCTTGTATAAAGATCAAATCACGAGTGGAAAACAGGTTAGACATTTTTTCTCCACCACGTTCATCGGTTTGCTTCTCGAGCAATGGAAATTCGTCATCCTCGCATTGATTTTATTTACAGTCGGAGCACTGGGGGCTTTCCTATCGGTTATGAATGATCCCCTTCACATTTACTCTATTTTGCCACCCGAGTTGTCCCAGGGGGTCGACCCAAGTAATTTAGGAAAAAGTGATGGTCAAGTAGATTCTTCGATTATGTCGGCTTCGATCATGACGAATAATATCCAAGTTGCCTTTCTTGCCTTTGCCGGCGGAGTTACATTCGGTCTGTTAACGGTTTACATGCTTGTGTACAACGGAGTCATCATTGGTGCGCTGGCCGCTCTCTTCTGGCACCAGGGCATGAGTTACGAATTTTGGGCATATATCGTTCCCCACGGAATCATCGAGCTTACCGCCATCTTCATCGCAGGTGGTGCAGGATTATTAATGGGCTATAAGCTCTTTGTACCCGGCCGCTTCACCAGAAGCTTCCAACTGAAAGAGCAGGCGAAACGTTCTGTCCAGCTCCTCCTTGGTACGATCCCGTTGTTCGTAATTGCTGGAATCATCGAAGGCTTCATCACACCAGCAGCCATTTCCCTTCCGTCAAAGTACATCGTGGCTTTGTTAACAGTTATAGGACTGATTCTTTATATGGTATTCGGTAAACTTCGCTTGAACAAAGGGGTACTACAATAACCCCCTGTTCATCATGTCGATATAATACGAAACGGCCGTCGCCGCTAGTGTTTCTTCACGGGCCTCCACCATCAGGAGGCCTTGTTTTTCCCACTTAGCTTTTTCCTTTTTCTTCACTAGCATCTGCTTTTGTGCCATGCTCTTCATCATTGCCTGCCTTGTATCAACAGGGTCTGCTTTAATCCTTTCCATGACCAATTCATCTTCTATCCCGATTGTTAAGAAGAGATGCTGCTTCCGGAGACGCTGTAAATAATACAGTGCACTATCTTCATGAAGAAATGTGTGAATATCACTAAACAATAACAACAGGCTCCGTTTCTTTTGAACCGTCTGAACGTAATGGAGAACGGATGCATAATTGGATTCCGCCGCATCCACCTCCAGATTATAAATGCGGTGAAGGATGGTCTGCAGATGCCCCATCCCTTTAGCCGGAGGAATGTATTCCACTACATTTTTACTGAAAGCAAGGACCGATACATAATCCCCGTTTTGCAGGGCAGCTGCCGTAACGGTAAGTGCAGCTTCAATGGACTTCTCTAATCGATTGCCTTTTGTCAGTTCCGCACCCATCATTCTTCCGCAATCAATCAGAATCGTAATATATTTCCCATGCTCAGGCTCATATTCATTGGTCATCACTTCCCTGAGCTTGGCTGTTTGACGCCAATTGATCTTTCTAGGGTCATCTCCGAGTACATAGCTCCTGATCTTGGAGAACTCACCTGCCCCGCTCTGCTGTTTCTTGATCTTCATTCCTTCATATAGCAGGAATCTCTGGGCACTTTCTAACACTCTTTTCGTTTCAGTCAAATCTGGTATAACTTTCACATCATCTTTGCTTTCCACTGTCTTCTGTTTTTCCCACAATCCAATTGAACTCCGATACCGGAGATACAGTTTGGATAGACGATAGTCTCCTCTTACAGGCGTCACCACATCATAGGTGATAGCCATTGTTGATTCACTGGAGAGCTTCCCTTCTAAAGGAAAAGACGTTTGAAAGCTTTCCGGTGTGCCATCTATGATCCGATACGAAACGCTACGGGAAGAGGTGTTCTTGATTTTTAATTTGACAACATACTCGAGACCTCTCTCCATTTGGTCTGGGATACTGCGGATGACGTCAACTTCTTTTTTCGAAGGGGAGAGAAACAAATCAAAGAGACTCCCTGCGATAAATAAACCGTTTAGGATGAAAATCAGCGGCCACGACAATCCAATCAGTGTTCCTACCATCAATAGACCTGAAAAGAGCATATACGTAATCAATAGCCGATTTGTCGGCAGAATCCCCTTATCTTGGAACAGGAATCGACCCAATAAGCTCCTGGATGACTTGGTCAATGGTCAGTCCCTCCAATTCTACATGCGGGGATAACTGGATGCGATGTCTAAGAGCCGGTCTTGCCACCATCTTAATATCATCCGGTGTGACGTAATCTCGGCCTGATAGATACGCCCACGCCCGACCCGCTTTTCCAATCGAAATCGCCGCCCTTGTACTTGCCCCGAAGCGAATTGACTCCGTTTCCCGGGTTTTTCTGACTATTTGCATAATGTAATCCAATACTGAATCATTGAGAGTGACTTCCTCGATCTCCTTTCGAATCGACAAGAACGTTTCAATGTCTAGTACCGCTCCCACTTCACTTGTTTCAAAATGATTCTCAACCACTTGTTTTAACACATTTTTCTCTTCCTCAAATGAAGGGAAATCTATATCGAGCTTAAACAGAAATCGATCCTGCTGCGCTTCTGGCAGGGGATATGTTCCTTCAAATTCGATTGGATTCTGGGTTGCCACCACAAAGAACACGTCTTCAAGAGGGTACGTCGCTCCTTGGATTGTGACCTGCTTTTCTTCCATAGCCTCAAGCAAAGCCGCCTGTGTTTTCGCAGGTGTCCGATTGATTTCATCCGCTAACAGGATATTCGTGAATATCGGTCCTTTGATCGTTTGGAAGCTGCTGTCCTTCATGTTGTAAATTGTACTTCCCGTAATATCACTCGGTAATAGATCCGGCGTGAATTGAATCCGGTTAAAGCTTCCTCCAAGCAATCGTGACAGGGTCTTGACCATTTGTGTCTTTCCTGTCCCAGGTACTCCTTCGATCAAGACATGTCCTCCTGCCAGAATGGAGGACAATAAGAGTTTAAGATTCGTCCCCTGCCCCACGATGCGCTCTTCATATTTCTCCATTAAGGATGTGATTTCTGGTTTCAACGATCCTCCACCTCTTTCCTGAATAATTCGATTTTCTTAGACCACATAATGTATTCCTGTTTGTTCACATATTCTTTTGCTAACACGTTCTTTATCCCTGATATAAATGAAGCAATTTCTTTATTCGACATAGTCTTTATTCTCCGTTCCAATGTCTCCTTCAATTCCGGCCATTCTTTACCCGTTGGGATACCCCACCGTTCCTGGAAGAGATGTCGAACATATTCGGATTGAATCTCAAGGGAAGCCTTGTATTGTCTCCCTTTCAGGTACCAGGCCGCTAACGCTTTGATACGTTCATCACTGAATCGGACCATTTCTTCACGGGGTGTGATAACCCCCCCGTATCGTTTCCCTTTCATCCAAAGCGAAAGGAGGGTAAGGATTGCAAATTGGAGCAACAGGACCAACAGCCATTCTGGATACAGAGTTGCAACAGAAGCCTGACTCTCTCCACCATGAAGGTATTCATCCACCAGAATCGCCCCATCTTCTGCTCCCCCACTTTCTAATAAGGTAAGCACCAACGGGAGGTGATCTTTTGTTAAGATATTCTCGTTCGTCATCCAATCCGGTGACGTCGAGACAATCAAGTGCCCTTTACCTACATTAGATTTGAGGGCAATCGTCCCATCACGGTCTTCTAATAGAATCGTATCTTCAGAGGTCGTTTCTAATCGTACGTTGGATGTCTGATTGGAATGATATGTATGTCCATCACGATCATGTATGATGGACCCGTCTATCCCTTTGTCTATAATAATCGACTTCTGATCAAACATTCCTTTTGGATTCTTTTTGAATAGAAGAATGGTATTACCAGCCTTTATGAAATTCTCGTACTCTTCCATTTCTTTTCCGTCCGGAATGGAAAATGGTTCTATCATGATCAAGAGTTGATTGGAATCCGTATCTGATAACCGGGCAGGTGAAAAGGACCAACGCTCTACAGACCCATCCTCATCTTTCAAATAGGTATAAAGTGCTTTTATCCCAGTAGGAGAAGGAGAATCTGAAAGATAGGCCGGATATTCCTTTAGCTTCTCTGGAGTAAGAAAGACACCTGTCATGATAAATAAAGCGAGAAGAACGGCGAGCCAAATCCACGCCTTAATATTTGATTTCAATGCTCATTCCTACCTCCCTTCCCTCAACCTGTCTAACGATGGATCCTCACCGTTTCCCAACCATTCCTCGGCTTGATGTTTATACTGAAGATACTCACTTTCGTTCACATCCCGCTCACCATACGCTACCTCATCAAACAAGAGAGCAAGCTTATAAAACCGGTCAGCCCACCCCTGATTGACCCTCTGCAATTCATCATAATATTCCCAGTTCGTTTTCCAAACCCTCGCTTCCAGATATTCTCTTTCATGGAAGTACAGGAGCAGTGCCAAGAACATGTGCCGTGTCGCTTTTGAATAATCGTGGAGTGCCTCTTGCTTGTATGCTTCTTCCAAATGGCTTGAATAGGACCACTCCATTTCATTCAAGGATTGAAGGGGTTTGTTGGAGCGGAATTTACGTATCCGCACCCTGGTTCGAACCATGAAGAATACTATCACGAGAAGAACGGCCAAGACGATTACGATCAAAGTGATCAAAATGCCGGAAGCGGCAGCGTCTGTCGGTCCGAAAGACGGATTTATTTTTTGAAGTTGCTCAGCTAACCATTCCTGGGCTCTTTGCCACCAACCTGCAAGCAAGCCCTGTGACTCATCTTGGTATGCCTTATATTCCTCCCCCTCCAGGATGTCTTTGATTTGATCCTTTGCTCTTCTTTCATCCAACAATGTTTTCACCTAACTTTCAGATCAAAGCTCGGGTGCATTTAAGAAAATGCCCCTCGGAGCCGAGACTCGTTACATCCTCTTCTCAAGTGACTGCCTTTCGATTAAATAGTGTGATAGTCATCAATCATTTCTTTCAAATCGTCCGCATCGTGTCTTGTTCTCAAGTCAAGGAACATGACCCCGAATCCGACAGCGAACAGCATCGATGTAAATAAACTCACTACATTGACAATCATCCCGTACAGAACGCTATTCCCAAGGACCAATCCAAACGTAAATTCAAAGGCCGTGCTGACTATTCCAATTATCAGAGCAAACACTATATATAAACCAACCAGCGTCAATGTTCGCTTCCTAGTCAAGCTCCAGCTTCTTCCGATCCCAGGGGCGTCATGCTCAATTGCTGCCGCTCCAAGATAGAAGCTCCATCTGGTTAAGAGGTATGCGACGACAAGAGCAAAAACAAGTAGCAAGATAATCATGGTTATGACGATACCCGCACCAGTGTCCATGAATGCAGAACCGAAAACACCTGCAAAGGTGACTATGATAATCGGAACTATGACTAACACAAACACAATCAGTCCGAACAGAATACTGCTTCCGATAATCGGCCAAAAACGGGAGAATGCCTGTTTGATTACTTGCTTTACCGAGTATTCTTCATTCTTCCTCATATGATTGAGGGTAAATAATATCGCAGCTTGTGCGATAGGCATGAGAATGGTACCGATGAGACCGACCAGACCTGTACCAAGCTCTGTCCCCAGATTCATCCCCTGTCCTGCTTCGGTGGCTACTTCTCCTGAGAAGCTGTTGATCACCCCATCGAACCACGTCTCACCGCTCCCCGCAGTTCTAAAAAAACTGATGCCTGATGCCAGTTCAACGAGTGCCTGCAGTAAATAAACAGGTCCTAATAAAATTAGAAAAACGAAGAAAAAGTCTTTAAAATGGTTCTTACTCAAGCGAAATGTGTGATCCAATATTTCACCGAATCCTTTAGGTTTACTAAATTGTGCGTTCACTCTTAAATCCCCCTACTAGTAATATTTCAAATTTTGACAATATATCGCTTATTTTAACATTATTCCTCCTCCCGATGATGAAATTTTTGTCATTTTTCCATTTTTGTTACAAAGTAGCATAAGGTCTTATTAGATGTATATTTCTCGATTTATTTCTGATGCTGGTAGTAAGGCGATTGCTTTCTTCTTTCTATACGAAAAAAAGACCCAAAAAGTTTTGCTTTTTTTGGGTCTTTTTCTTTGATTATTAAGCCAAATCATGTTTAAAAGCATAGATCACTGCCTGCGTCCGATCTTGTACGCTAAGCTTGGAGAGAATATTGCTCACATGTGTTTTCACCGTTTTCAGGGCGATGAATAGTTCATCGGCGATTTCCTGATTCGTTTTACCCTGAGTCATAAGGAGGAGGATCTCCAATTCACGATTGGTGAGTTCCTCGTGGGGATGAGAAACGGTCTTCTGTCTCATCCGTGTCATCATCTTACCTGTCACTTCCGGCTCTAGAATCGATTGACCACTATACGTCTTCCGAACCGCTTCTGCTATCTCACTTGCTTTCGACGTTTTCAGCATATAACTGACAGCACCCGCTTCAAGGGCAGGATACACCTTATCATCATCAAGAAAGCTCGTGACGATGATGATCTTCGCGTCAGGCCATTCCTGGATGATTTCCTTCGTCGCTTGAATCCCATCCATTTCTTTCATCACGAGGTCCATTAGAATAATATCAGGACGGAGAGAAAGAGCGAGCTGAACGCCTTCTTTCCCGTCAGATGCTTCCCCTACGACATTGATATCCGCCTGTGCAGACAGATAAGACGATACCCCGATTCGTACCATTTCATGATCATCGACAAATACCACTTTAATCATTCATTTCACCTTCATCCTCTACAACAGGAACCTTTACTTCTAAGCGTGTTCCCTTATTCGGTACACTGATGATTTTAATAGTCCCACCAATTTCAATGGCACGTTCCCTCATATTCTGAAGCCCATACGAGCTTGTAACCTTCGATTCATTCACATCAAAGCCTTCGCCATCATCCACTATCCGTAAGATGATGATGGATTCCCTTTTAATCAGCCTTATGTCTAAGGAAGAAGCCTTGGCATGGCGAAGGGTATTCGAAACCGACTCCTGCAGGATCCGGAAGAGATGATCTTCAATCCCCTTGTCAAGACGCATATCTTCGATTTTCCACTCAATATCAAGTGGTACCTTTTGGGACAATTCGACTAACAGCTCCTTCATTCCTTCTTGAAGGTTCTTACCTTTAAGCGCAACGGGACGAAGATGAAGGAGTAGCGCTCTCATTTCAAGCTGGGACTGGTGAATCACCCGTTCCACCATTCCGAGTTGTTTCTCTTCATGAGGGGTTCTGCCGGGAGGGGGAGTTTCCGTGATGGCTGACATCAGCATAGATGCGGCAAATAGCTGCTGACTGACCGAGTCATGCAATTCTCTGGCCAGCCGGTTTCTTTCTTGTGACACGATTTCCTGGATTCTCTTTTCCTGCTCTTCTGCTTTTTCATTGGCGAGCTTCTGGGAATATCGTGCTTGATCTGTGAGGTGCTTTCCTAGCGCGTCGACCTTTTTCCAAACCTGTTGTACTTCAGACGTCGCCGTTTCTGGCAGGGTGATACTTCTTCCTTGTTCTACATACAAAAGTGCATCTTCTATTTCTCTCAGCTGCCGTTTATCCTTCAAACCCGTTCCGATTCCAAAAACAATACCGATGAGGATACTGACAACGAGAATAAATCCTACACCCGGTAAATCCATAATCTCAACTTCCCATAAGAGTGACCAATCCTGTAACGGATACAAATAAAAGAACGATAGAGATAAGAATACCACCATCACAAGGGAAAAAAGGATGCCTGCAACCACCTGCTTACTAACTGTACTCATATTCTCTTCACCTCTAAATCCCCGATCCACATAGAGGTGACGATTTTCACACGCTGAACGGCCGCATCATAACCTGGCGTTTGATAATACAGAGATTGATTAATTGCTCTCGGCTCCACCTCATCAAAGATCTCGATCGATCCTGCGAGAACCGAGTGATGAATACTCACATCCACATCGTACGGGATGAGAATCTCAATGTTCCCCAGAATGTTCCGAATGGAAACGACAGACGTCCCTTTAGGAAGCACTGTATTCCCAACATCGATGACTGAATCTCCTATGACTCCCTGAATGTTGATATCATTCCATTCATACACGTCATCCGGAGTCCTTTTTGGGCCAAACCATTCATTTTGGAGTGCGGATCTCTTCATCACGAGAGGTTCATGGTTTTGAGTGAACGTTTCTTTAATCGAAGGAGTGATGTATTTAGGATGCTTCTTGGAATCGGCAAAGCGGACAATGATAAAGAGAAGAATACCGAATAGCAAAAACTTAAATGCAACCGTATTGAAGATATTGATCGCCAAACTGATGATTCCGAACCACAGCAGGATTTTCCCTGATGTCTTCGGAAGCTTCTTACGTCCAATATAGATACAGAAGGCTGCAATCGAAAGAAAGACCAGAACCCCCCCGTCATAAAATGAGACTTCCAGCAGTATTAACAATGTTCCTATTAAAATGATCCAGCTTATCCCGTCAGAGCGTAAACGATTGAACATGAGGGGTTCCTCCTTTCTGGTTATGTAATGATTTGGTGAAGACATGTATAATGATGTTTCGAGAAACAGCTCATTTATTCCAATTCCGGCTCATAAAGTCCCCGAATCGGCTCATATCAGAGTTTAAAACGGGGTGAACCCATCATGAGTTCCCCCTGTTTTTACATTATCAAGTATTTACTAACCTAGAATACCATGTTTCAGGAAGGAATGGCTTCCGTTTCCTCATTTTTCATGTCTTTTTCTAGTTTGGCGATCTTCGCATCAATCGTGTTTCGGTAGTAGGAGGAATTCACTCCATGCTCCAGTTGATCTAAGTATGAATCGATTTCATCAAACTTAGAAAACGCCTGATTGTTATACCCTGAAGATGATTCCAGTACAGAGTTCATTTTATTATGAGCCCTGGCGATATTTTCTCTGCCCATCAGTTCCATGCGCTTAATGTACATATCCTTCAACTTATGTTTCATTTCTTCATATCTTCTTTCAAGCTCTTCAAGCTCCATGGTGGCTTGAAGCTTTGAATCCTGAATGCGAACCGCACGCTCTTCGTAATATTTTTGTTCCTGGAGGGCAAATTCATACAACCCTTCTTCATTGGCTTTGGACGCTACCTCTGCCTGATATTTCCGCTTGTCAGCAAGAACCGAAGCCTGCTGATACTCTTTTTGAAACTCTTCTTTTAGAAGGTATTGTCTTTCCACAAGCTTGCTTACTTTTTCCACTTCCTGCTCACATTGTCGTAAATAATGATTCAACACGCCAATTGGATTTTTCTTTTCCTTTTTATCTATTGCTTCGTGTAGGTCGGACATGACAGTATTTTTCATTCGTTGAAATAGGTTTGCCATAATGAGAATCTCTCCTTTAGTTTTTTCGTGGTTTTATTAAAGGATGTTGATGTCTCTTTCAATCAACATTCCCCTTTACCAAAGTCTAGTTTTTTAATTGTGACCATTCTCTTTCAAAATTCGTGAATGGATCGGATGATTTTTCTTCAATGATGACTTCTTCTTTTTTCCAGTTCTTATAAATCACATACAATACATACAGAGCCACTAGTCCGATGATTGCAGGGAAGTTCGATACAGTTGCACTGAATGCTGCAAGACCGATCAGCGCCCATAAGATCTTTTTCCCGGTCGAGTCTGTTTTGATAAACCCTTTAAAGCTGTAGTACATAATCAATAAAGAGATCGCGAGCCCCACGATCGGCCCTAAATTCGCAAGCAGGACAATCGCTGCAATCCCTCCAGCTAAAAGCAATCCAAATTTCTTCATTTGATGTTGCCTCCTTTCTTCTTCATGTCTCTATCCTATCTAATTTCCCGATTTTCCATAACGAGCCCGAGCTTTATTTTCGTATCAGACTTGAGGCTTAGTGAAGGTAGGACTGTTCTTTTTCGAGGGGATAAAACTACAAAGGTCCGTCCCTCAAATCTCAAGGGACGGACCTTTATCCGTTTTTCACTTTGTAAGTTCAAGGAATTCTTCTACATCGGAAATGCAGAGGTTGATTCCCTTTTCCCAGAAGGCTTCTTTGGTAATATCTTCTCCTAGGTGTTTCATGGCCAGTTCTTCTACGCTCATTACGGCCGTGTCACGTAGCAATGCCATGTATTTTTCTTCGTAGCTTTCGTTTGAATCCAGCGCTTTCGCATAAATGCTAAGTGAGAAAAGGTACCCAAATGTATAAGGGAAGTTATAGAACGGGACTCCTGTAATATAGAAATGAAGCTTTGATGCCCAGAAGCGCGGGTGGACTTCTCCAAGTGAATCAGCGAATCCTTCTTTCTGCGCTTCCACCATCAGTTCGTTAAGCTTCTCAACCGAGACAATTCCCTTCTCCCGTTCTTCATAGAAGCGCGTTTCGAATAAGTAGCGGGCATGGATATTCATGAAGAATGCGACGCTTCGCTGCAGCTTATCTTCAATAAGGGCAACCTTTTCTTCTTTCGTTCCCGCCTCTTTAACGGCTGCATCAGCCACAATCATTTCGGCGAAAGTCGATGCCGTTTCAGCCACGTTCATGGCGTAATTCCGATTCAATGTGTGCATCGGTTTCAGTGCATAAGAATGGAACGCATGCCCTAGCTCATGCGCTAAGGTGGATACATTCGACATAGATCCTGAGTAGGTCATAAAGATGCGTGACTGATCACTTAACGGGAAGGAGGTACAGAAACCGCCAGGACGTTTCCCGGCACGGTCCTCTGCTTCAATCCATTCATCCTCAAATGCTCGTTGGGCAAAACTCTCCATCTCCTTGCCGAACAGAGAGAACTGCTTGAGAATAAAGGCAGCCCCTTCATCGTATGACATCGTACTTGTGGACTCTGCGACCGGCGCATCTAAGTCATACCAGTCCAGTTTGTCCTTTCCAATCAACTTTGCTTTCCTATCAAGGTACTGAACAAAAGGCTGTTTGTGTTTTGAAATCGCTCCCCACATGGCATCAAGCGTTTCCTGCTTCATTCTGTTATATTCCAGAGGCTCTTTCATCAACTGGTCCCAGCCCCGCTTTTTATAGACATTCAAGCGAAATCCGCCTAGGTGATTGAGTGTTCGGGCAAAGAGTTCCTCGTTGTCTCCCCAAGCCTTCTCCAATTTATCAAAAACCTCTTTACGCTTTTTCTCATCGGAGCTCGAAAGTAAGTTGTTCGCCTGCCCTACTGACAATGTTTTCCCATCATGGGTGATTTCCATCGCTCCTACAATCGTGTCGTACATCTGGCCCCAGCCGTGATAGCCATCGACGGCTAATGCTTGAATCAATGATTCTTCAGTGCTAGAAAGCTTGTCTTTCGCTTTTTGTCTCCACTCAATCAGCACGAACGTGATCTCATTGAGACGTTCATGCTGCAGCAGTTCATTCCAGACTTCTTCTGTGCAATCTGCAAGCTGTTGCTGAAACTTTGTAAAAGTTGAAGAAAAATCGGCACTCAGACTCGTCACTTCCCCACGAAGAGAATCGGCTTTCCTGTCATTCATGTTTTGTGCTTCCAAACAGCTGACAAAAGCACCTGCCTGACGCAAATACAGCATCACTTCCTTCGCTTCCTCAATGAGGCTCCACACTAAGTCCCCATCCTTCGCCGATTGAGGTGGATGGAAAGCAAGTGCGTTGTCTGCGAAATCATTTTTCTTTTTTTCTAACGTGTCGAGGTGCTTTCTGAATTCCTGCGAATCACTTCCCCCACTGAAAAAAACATCTAAGTTCCAAATATCTGAATATGTATGAGTTGTACGGTTCATAATGTCCCCCTAATATGATTGTTAAAATTGGCCCTATTCTATTTCTAATTCTCGATAAATCTGCTAAATCCTTCATGATCTTTTCCAAATCGCTCTTCTTAAACTCTCTTCATTTGGTTTTTAAGTGAATAAAAGTGGAATAGTATATAGCAAACACCACGCCATACCATTTGCTAAAGGAGGCTATACAATGAAACTGGTCGTAAATATTGTCGCTTTCGCTTTAGTGATTCTGATGAATACGCTTGCTGTCACCTTGCCTTTGAATAATCAATCAACAGGAGAGATCAGTGACAGGCTAGACATCATGATCACACCGGCAGGATACGTTTTCTCCATATGGAGTCTTATTTATCTTCTCCTTGCCATCTGGATCATTCGTCAATTCCCTAAAGATAGACGGGACCTTCCGCTTTATCAGGAAACTAGTGGCCTCTTCGTATTGAGCTGTTTATTGAACTCAACATGGATACTCGTTTGGCATTATAATTATTTTCTCGTTTCCGTCTTTATTATGCTCGGACTCTTATGCACCTTAACCGCCCTTTATAAACGGATTAAAAGTACAGGTCCGTCCCTCTTGGATCTAGCCCCATTCTCCATCTATTTAGGGTGGATTTCCGTTGCAACGATTGTTAATATCACCTATTATTTAACGGATATCGACTGGAACGGGTTTGGAATATCCGAGCTTTTATGGGCTTATATGGGATTGATTGTGGCCACTCTACTCACTTTCTGGTTCCGCACAAGGCAGCACGACCTGCTTTATCCACTCGTATTCGTGTGGGCATTTATCGGAATCGGTGCAAAAAACATGGCAGAGCACTCTGCTTATACCTATACCGCCTATGCCCTAGCCGTTATCATCCTGATTTTTGACCTTGTCTACAAGCGAACCCGTCTATGATCCGCCCACGAAGGTCCGTCCCTATACTTTAGGGACGGACCTTCGTGTATAAAATGCCACCCCATGACTTACATTAAGTGATAGGGGGTGCTTTAGGATGAAGCAGCATATGAAAAATGTGACGAAGGCAGGCACAGATATCGATGATGTCAAACGCCAAAATCAGCATTCTGGTCTGACGTATAATCAAGTAAAGCAGCTATTAGGTGACCAATATATTGGTAAAAAATGAAAGAAAGCGCCGAGTCATTCGGCGCTTTCTTTTTCTTTATTTTCTTTTTCAATGTTTTCCCTTTGATCGTTAAGTTTCTCTTGAATCTTATTCTTTTCCTTACACGGCTGAGTCAGGCTGACAATCACATCTCCCTGTTCAATCTTAGGTGAAGCGCCTTCCGTGAAGAATTCTATTCTCCCGGTCGGTTTATGACAGAACATAAGCAGTGTGTGTTCATCTCTCTCTTGTAAGTAGTCTTCAAATGTGTATTTTTCTGTGATATTGGTTTTCCTGAACACGTCCCCACGTTCGACACGTTTATTCAGTTCTTCCCATGTCACATGATTCTGGAAGAGAATACGTCCACCAATTGTATGAACCATATCTTCCAGGTCATCATCTCGCTTGCTGCGGAGACTCAGTTGGAATAGGTTATTCCGTCCGACTTCCGGGACAAATGTCGTACAAACAAGAGCATTGTAGGAATCAAGCTCCGTAGCTGCAATCATATACTCGTATGGGGTCATATCAAGGTAATACTCGGTTTGCTCAGAAAGAATTTCTCCCCTGTAAAATGGAATCCCGGCTTTTCTGACTGAAAACAATCTCTGCCAGGAAGAATCCGTAATCAAGACAGGAATCTTGAGATCTTGAAGGGTCTTGGCAAATTCAGTACTGAACTTACTCCCACCGACAATGACGATTCCCGGTTGATCACTGATGGCTAAGTCCAGCTTTTTAGCCAGCCATTTGATTGAAAATCCGTGGGCACATACCGTTGAGAATACAAGGGCGAACGTTAAGGATGTCAGGATGGCAGCATCCTCAAATCCCTTATCTGACAATACTGCCGCAAAGTAACTTGATACGGTTAACGCGACAATTCCCCTCGGCGCAATCCAACCAACAAGGATTTTCTCCCTGTTAGAGAGGTCCGTCCCTATTGTGGACAACCAAATGGATACCGGTCGTACGATGAACAGCATGAGCAGGACAAATGCTACGATGTTCCAGTTGAAGATTTCAAACAGGGTCTCGACGGTTAAGGAAGCTGTCAACATGACAAAGATGGTCGAAATGAGCAACACGGATATATTTTCTTTAAAATGGCGCATATCGTCGATAGATGAAATATGCATATTCGCAAGGGTCATCCCCATGGCTGTTACGGCGAGCAGGCCGGTTTCATGAGTGATGTGATCTGAAATCGTAAAGCAGGCAAGGACCAGTGCAAAGACAACCGGTGATTTCAGGAACTCAGGAACATGTCCATTTTCAAAGATAAAGCCTGTGAATTTCCCCAGTGCCCATCCAAAGAAGACGGCAAACAGGGAAGCTGCAAAGAATAGCAGCAGTGCTAATCCTGAGACATCATCACTAATTAAAAAGTTGATGATTTCAAACGCAAATACGGCAATAAGGGCGCCGAAGGGATCGACGACAATCCCTTCCCACTTCAAGATTGCAGCTGGCCTTGGCTTTAGCTTGGCCTGCCTAAGCAGTGGCAGAATGACCGTCGGACCAGTGACGATGAATAAACCACCGATGACGAAGGCGACCGCCCAGGACAAACCTGCGACATAGTGGGCACCAAGTGAACCCAGTATCCATGCAAGGAGGGCGCCGAACGTGACAATTCTAAAAACTGGCTTCCCCAGTCCCCTTACCTCACGAAAATCAAGATTTAAGCTTCCTTCAAACAGAATGATGGCAACTGCCATGGATATGATAGGTTTAAAGACTTCACCGAAATCGTCCTTTGGATTAATAAGACCGAAGATCGGGCCAACGAGTAATCCGACAATCGACATGATGACGATAGCAGGCAGCCTGAATCTCCAGGCAACCCATTGGGAAGCAATCCCAAGTACTCCGACTAACATGATGTTGAATAAAATAGAATCGATCATAGCTTTCTCCTTTGGAGGTTATGAAATCAGCCATCATAACAGCAAATAGTATGTACATGTTACCAATTAGAATAAAAGGTCCGTCCCTCTTATTGCAAAACAAATGCCTTATGTCAGCACATTTGTTTTTGTATAGTTTACATTTTTATGGCCGATTTTAACCAAAGAGTCGTTTCCAGTCGTCTGCAGATGGTCACGTAGTGAAGCGTAGTGATGAGAACGGCTCCAGCATTCATCCCAACAATGACCCCTTCCATTCCAAAACGGGATCCCAGCAAGTAAATCATTGAAAACGAAAAGATGCTCGACCAGATGGTATGAAGAAGGGCATCCTTCACCAACCCTAAGCCAATTAAAAACGCCTGAAGAGGGAAGACTAAAAAATGAAAAAGAAAATACGGCCAGAGCAACTTTAAATAATAAGCCGAGGGTACAGAGTGAAAGAACGTCTCTGTTAAGTAATCCCCAAGAGTATAATAAATAAACACGGCAGGTATGCCGTAGCCTAACGTAATCCACATTACTTGTTTAAGATGCGTTAAAATCCCATCAAAATCCTTCGATGATACTTTCTCCGATACGGTCGGAATCAACACAATCAGCATAGAAAAAGCAATGAAGGATGGGAAAAACCCGATGGTAAGAGCTATTCCAGCAAGCATTCCGAAGTGCTCATTCGCTTCCACTGCCTCCATCCCTGAGAGCACCAAAGCCCATTTGATGAGAAAAGGCTGAACGGCATGTGTCAGCGCATGAAAGATGCGAAGGACAGTTGTCGGAATCGAAACAGAGAGCACTGACTTTCTCATATCATTTGTTGATAGTGTAGAATGGCTGTTCTTTCTTTTACCCTTAATCACTAGAACGTAAGCATGAATCAAATAAACAAATACCACCGCTTCACTTGCAATCAGAGTACCCAGGGCAATAAAGATTGATGTGTCTATTCCAAAGGATAAAAATTGATAGATCGACACTAATAAAAACAACTGGATTCCTTTACGAAGAAAATTCGCTACAGCAATTTTCCCCATTTGCTGGATTCCCATAAAATATCCTCTTGTTATTGAAGTGAAGGCCACAATCGGGATCACGATCAAGACGAGCCAGCGGATACCTGGATGATATCCTTGAAACAATGGAGTCCATGCATACACAAGTACCATGACCATTAAAAGAACACTTGTCGTAACCACTGCAAACCGAAAGGCATAATGCAGCATCACCCGATGATACCGTTCCTCCTTTTCGGCAAAAAACTTCGAAAGACTGATCGGTAATTCCATGCTCGATAAAATGACGATCAGAAATACGGTAGGCAGAATCGACATATATGTTCCAAGACCCGCTTCTCCAAGCTCCCGGGCAAGTATCATATTAATCACAAACTCCAAACATTCCCCTAGAAAAGCCGTCACCACCAACACCATCGTGCCCCTTAAAAACAGACTCATATGCTTGTACCCTGCCTTTGTTTAAGATGGTCTATTCTATGATGGTTGTCCGGGGAATATGTGATGGGGTGATAGGAGCGAGGGAAGTGGCATGATATACATCGGGTATTTGAAAGGTTTGGAGGGGACCGATGATGGTTGATTGGGCCACTTTTCCCTTTTATTGGGCCACTTTTAATCAAAATTGAGCCACTTTCAACATTAATTGGGCCACTTCCGGACGAATATGGGCCAAATTGTGAACAACGTATACAAAATACCCCCACCACCATACTAAAAACCTACATTCAATAAAAAAGCAGCCCCACTATAGGACTGCTTTTTCCTCAATCTATTCTTTCACTACTTTACGCTTACGTCCACCGATTTTCCCTTTGATCTTCATCAGGATTTCATACACGATTGGTACGATAACAAGCGTTAGGAGAGTCGAACTGGTCAACCCGCCAATAACGGTTACACCGAGACCTTTCGAAATCAATCCGCTTCCTTCAAGACCCAACGCCAGTGGGAACAAGGCCCCGATGGTAGCAATCGCAGTCATAAGGATCGGGCGGAGTCGGGTAGCGCCGGCTTCAAGTAACGCTTCCCGTGTAGATAGACCTTCTTTTTCTTTGTGAATTACTCGGTCGACTAACACGATCGCATTGGTTACAACGATACCGATCAGCATAAGTGCTCCGATCATGGAGGAGATACTGATGGTTTCCCCTGCAATCAATAACCCTACCAGTGCACCGATAATCGTGAATGGCAGTGAGAACAGGATGGCAAATGGCGCAAGACCGCCGCCGAATGTAATGACAAGAATCAAGTAGACAATTGCAATCGCTGCAAGCATGGCTAATCCTAATTGCGTGAAGGATTCCTTGATGTCTTCTGTCACTCCACCCATGTTCACGTCGATACCGGATGGAACATCGATATCTTCAATTTCTTTTTGTATGTCTTGAGATGCTTTTGAAACATCATCGGTTTTCAGCTCTCCACTCACTTGAGCAAAGACTTTTCCGTCACGTCGTGAAACGGTATCGGACGTTTTACCTTCTTGAACTTCTACTACATCTTTAATTTTCACTTCCATACCAAGCGGTGACTGGATGGTTTTATCCGTTAAGTCGTTGATACTTTCGTACTTTTCTTTCTCAACGTCCAGATAAACGTTCACTTCTTCCCCATCTTTTTCAATGGTTGTGAGGACTGGACGCTGACGTGTCTGACCAAGTTCCATGGCGATTTGCCCAGCTGTCAGTCCAAGCTCACTTAGCTTTTCCTGGTCAGCGATGAACGAATATTCATCATATGATTCGGAGATGCTCGATCCGACTTTTTTGAAATCTTTCTTCTCTTCCATCATGCTTTGTATATCGTTTACAACAGGTTGGATTTCTTTCAGTGTTTCCCCGTACACATACACGACAATTTCATTACTGCCGGCACTTGCAGAGAAGTCCTGAGAAGCCCACTCACCTTTATCAGTGGATTTCTGTAAGTCTTTGATGACTTTTTCTTTTTCCTCAGAGAAATTTTCTGTATCGTCGTTATATTGGACGTAGAAGATCGCATTGTTCGAAGCTCCCGGACTCATCGGGTTCTCTCCACCGACAGAGTACTGAATCGTTTCTGCTCCTTTACGTCCCTGGAAGTATCCTTCTGCATCCTGAGCTATCTTGTTGACGTCTTCTTCTGTTTGACCCGGATCTGGTTTATATGTTGCCATTACCATCTTTTCTTCGTCTGATGGAAGGAAACTGACTCCGATAAATGGTACCAGGAACAAACTTCCAACAAGCATGGCAATCGCCAGGATTGAGGTGATGATCTTATGGTTCAGCGTCCAATTCAATACGCCTTTATACCACTGGGCCAAACGGCTTTTCTTTTCTACATGCTTCTTCCCTACACCTTTTTTAAACATAGAGTGTGCAAGCATTGGTACAATCGTTACGGCCACAAGAAGTGAAGCCAACAGAGCGAACACGATTGTTAAGGCGAATGGCAGGAATAGTTCCCCGATCATCCCTTGAACCAATCCTAATGGAAGGAAGACGGCAATCGTGACAATTGTGGAAGACGCGATCGGTACAAACATTTCTTTCGTTGCCTCACGGATTAAGTCTTTCCCTTTTAGCATTTCACCTTTCAGTGACATTCTTCGATAAATATTTTCCACTACGACAATGGAATCATCGATTACCCGTCCGATGGCTACGGTCATCGCCCCAAGGGTCATAATATTCAATGTGATATCCATCTGTTTCAGTAATAAAATCGCAATCAGAAGCGATAACGGAATCGACACAACTGAAATCAGCGTCGATTTAATATCCCGTAAGAATAGAAGAATGATGATAACTGCAAATATGGCACCGAATAATGCTTTATTCAGCATGGTGCTAACAGATTCTTCGATCGGTTCACCTTGATCAAAGGTAGAGATAATTTCTACTCCATCTATGTCTTTCTCAAACGTCTTGACTTCTGCTTTGACGGCATTGACAACATCCACCGTATTGGCGTCAGCTGTTTTCACCACTTGAAGGCCAATAGATTCTTTCCCGTTGGTTCTTGAAATGGATTCTGCTTTTCCAATCAGTTTAATATCAGCAATATCTGATAGTTGCACCGTCGGAATCTTCATTCCTGCTGGTGCTTCTCCAGCTGCAGGAGCTTGAGGAGCCTGCCCCTGTCCTGAACCTTGTTGTCCTTGTGGAGCTTCCATGGATCCGCCAGTATTTGGCGTCACAGGAATCTTCATTTCTTTCAAATCTTCAATCGTTGTAATGTTCCCGTCAACCATCACTGATTTCTGGCTGTCTTTAAACGTGTACAATCCCAGTGGTGCTGTCACGTCTGAGCCCTTGATGATATTTTGAACAGTTTCTTCTGTTAATCCATTTTCTGCAAGTTTATCTTGATCAAAGACGATTTGCGCCTCTTGCACTTGTTGACCAGATGCCTGGACAGAAGCAACACCTTCCACTCCCTCAAGCTGCGGAACAATCGTATCTTCTACAGTTGAAGTTAATTGAGCTAACGATTGATCTTCATTCGCTACACTGAGAGCGATGACCGGAAATGCATTGAAGCTGAGTCGTGATACTTCAGGATCATTGACTCCCTCTGGAAACGGTAGATCCGCCAGGGCTTCTTCTACTTCGGTCTTTGCTTCATCCATATCTTTCGAAAACTTGTATTCTATTTGGACGGCTGAAGCATTTTGGTAAGACGTTGAGCTTACAACGTTTACCCCATCTAAATTCTTCAAACGTTTTTCAATTGGTTCTGAAACCTTATCGGCTACATCTTCAGGGGTCGCTCCCGGATACACAGTTGTAATACTAACAATCGGTGTATTAATGTTAGGTAAGGTTTCTAGTTTCATATTAAATCCTGAATATAAGCCTGCAATGATGACGATGATGGTCATTAACCACACTGCAAACTTATTTTTAAGTACGAAATTAATAATACTGTTCACGTTGTATTCATCCCTTCTCTCTTTTTCTGACCGACTAGTCATAACATAGTCTAATATAACTGACCGTATAGTCATAAGTCAATATACTTATAAAAGAAAAGGTTTATTTATTGTGACCAATCGGTCATAATGAAGATAAGGAGTTAATCAAGGAGAGGAAAGTATGAAGGAAAAAGAGAAGTTAATTATTGAAACATCAATCAAGCTGTTTGCTACGAAAGGATTTAACGCAACCTCCGTTCAAGAAATCGTGAACGAATGCGATATTTCCAAGGGCGCCTTCTATTTGTATTTCAAATCCAAAGAAGCCCTACTATTGGCCATCATGAACTACTATTTTAAAATGATCACAGCTAAAGTGAACGAGATTGAAAATGAGGAGTTGCCTCCTTATGAGAAATTCCAAAAGCAATTAGAGTGTCAGCTCGTCGAGATTTGCAAGCATAAAGAGTTTATCATCATGCAAATCAGAGAGAATGCCATGCCGTTTAATGATGAAATCCATGATCTTCTCAGCGAGATGAAAATGGACACCAATCGTTTTTATAAAAGAAGATTGTTTGCCATCTATGGAAAAAAAATCGAGCCTTATTTCTGGGATATCACCATGATGATTCAAGGTTTCTTCCATTCTTACTTAGAATTGGCGATGATGGATAAAATCGACTTGGACTTTGCGTACTTATCTCATTTCATTCTGAAAAGAACAGATGATTTAGTAGAAGGCTTACTAAAAAGCGGAGATGAGCCTGTCCTATCCTTTGAGAAATTGGATGACCTTGTAAAGGATTTCACGGCTTCAGCAAGAATCTCCGAGTCAACCGTTCTTCATATGATCGAGGATGCACTTGAAGTCGTAGAGGAAGAAAATAGCCGGGTAACATTGGAAGTAATTCAAGAAGAGGTTCTGAAGGATGCAACGCGCATCGTCGTCATTAAAGGAATGATTCTGAATCTTGAAGAGGACCCTTCTCTGAAACATGTCGTGAAAACACTTAAACACTACTATAAAATCTAACAAAAAGGACCCGCTTCCATTAAGCGGGTCTAATTTTTCCCCTTAATTTATTGATCCCTTCCTTACAAACTCCATATTGAAGCCAGGAGCAGCCTTCGCATAAATGATCAAGGTCTGTCGGCTTAACCCTCTCCGCTGTCAAGTTAATCAGCTCTGATTTCATGTAAATACCCCCATTTTTCAATCCTAAATGGTGAAGCACCCGGCTATCTAATGAAAGGACATGATCATTGGAGTCTTCGCTCTTCTCACATTCGGATTTCCCCTTATGCGGACATGCTTGACAGGCATCATCGAAGGCTTGGACCACCTGAATGGGAAAGTCCAATTCAGCATTTCGTAGCTCTTCTGTTATGTCACTCATCACCTTAACAAAATCATCACTGTACCCCATCCCTTTAAAGCCATGGGTACAAAGGAGATGATGACCTCTTAAGATCCTCTTCATCCTGCTCCCCCTTTTTAAAACTGTTGGATATGATCCGATTCATGAATGGTTACATTCTCGTTTGTTGAGCAATTTGCTGCCTTATACATTCCATATGCGACTTGTTTACCTGAGATGCTTCTGTACCGCTTCAATTTACCGACCATCACGGGACGAATGGCTCTCGCAAACACTTCTCCTGCTTTCTCCCCTAAACGAAATTCGTCTCTTTCCCCTACTAAAATGGAAGGTCTGAAAATATGCAATACGGGATAATAAAGTGCTATTAGGTCCTCTTCCAATTTCCCTTTGACCTTGCTATAAAAGAAGAGAGACCCGGAGCTTGCCCCGATAGCAGATATAACCAAATACTGTTTACCTCCATGTTCCTTCCCAAGCTTCCCCAATTTGATGGGGTAATCGTAATCTACTTTCATAAAAGCTTCTTTCGTTTTCGCTTTTTTGATTGTGGTTCCGAGACAACAAAACACGTCATCAATTTCCTCATGAGGCAAGAGCTTCATTGCATCGAACGGAATGATCCGTTCATCCAGCTTTTCATGTACCACCCCACTGCTTCTTCTTACAAACGAAATCACTTTACTGTACTCGGGACTCTTTAGGATTATTTCAATTAGGTGAGACCCGACCAAGCCGGTCGATCCTGCAATCAAGGCTACTTTCGACATCTTTCATTCCTCTTTTCTGTATCTATTCAGATAGAACCTTCCAACTTCTGATGTGGTGAAGGGTAATTCCATTATTAGAAGAATACGTATCAGAATGAGCGTCAATCCCAGCAAGCTAAATAAGTTTGTTTTATTCTCTCTCTTTAGTATAGTCCTTTTCCCTCTGCTGAAAAGATGTAATTTTCGAAATTCAACTCATGATAAAAATTTTCTTTACAGCGCTTTTCCACCTGTGAGATAGTAGGACCTTGTGTTTTTTTGAACGAGCTTTTCACATTGTTTGTTTCTTTTTACCAATCACCTGTTCATAAAACAAAAACCTTATGGAAAAGATAATGAAATAATATTTAAAGGAGCATTTATCTTATATGACTACTAAACAGCATCATACATCCAAGATTGATTGGCCCGTCTTCGCCATCAGTGGCGGGTTATTAATTGCTTTCGTGATTGCGGCTTTCTTAAGTCTCGATAGCGTTACAACATTTGTTAACGAAGGGTTTGCATGGTCTTCGAAATATTTTGGAGCTTTCTGGCAAGTATTAATGTTAGTCCATTTTATCGTTGCCCTCTACCTTGCCTTCTCTAAATACGGGAAGGTCCGGTTAGGTCATATGGAAAAACCCGAAATCGGAACATACAAGTGGTTATCGATTATTATGGCCACACTGCTTGCAGGTGGCGGAGTTTTCTGGGCTGCTGCTGAGCCTATGTACCACTTTATGACGGTTCCACCAATGCACAATGGAATCGACGCCAAAACGGGTGGAGCGATCATGCCTGCCTTGGCTCAAAGCTATATGCATTGGGGCTTTCTCGCATGGGCTATCTTAGGGACACTGAGCGCTGTCGTCATGATGTACGGTCATTACCATAAAGGAATGCCGATGAAACCCCGAACTCTGTTGTATCCCATTTTCGGGGAAAAGATTAAAAACAGCATCTTCGGTACGCTAATAGATGCGTTCGCCATTATCGCTGTAGCTGCTGGGACAATCGGTCCAATTGGATTCCTCGGGTTACAAGCAAGCTATGGTCTGTCTGCTTTATTCAACATACCTGACCAATTCTCTACTCAGCTTGCTATCATTATTTGTTTAGTGATTGTCTCAACCGTATCCGCTGCAACTGGTATTCATAAAGGAATTCAAATACTGAGTAATTTTAATGTTCGTCTGGCATTCGGATTGATTCTCTTTGTCTTGATATTCGGGCCTGGAGGATTCATCATTGATTCCTTCGTTTCCTCTTTCGGATATTATGTTGACCACTTCATCCAAATCAGCACATTCCGGTCAGATAAGAGTTGGTTGGGGAGTTGGACCGTGTTTTTCTGGGGATGGTTCATAGGATATGGACCGATGATGGCGATCCTCGTCAGCCGAATATCCCGTGGAAGAACCATCCGCCAAATTATCACGGCCATAGCCGTTATCGCGCCCATTGTCACCACCTTCTGGTTTACCGTTGTCGGTGGTTCAGGGATCTTTTATGAACTGCAAAATCCAGGGAGTGTTTCACAGGAATTAACGAGTGGGGGAATGCCTGCTGCTATGATCGCCATTACGAATCAACTCCCACTTGCAGAGATCATTTCACCGCTATTTTTATTACTGACCATCATATTCGTGGTTACAACAGGTGACTCTATGTCATACACAATTGCAATGGCCGTTTCAGGTGAAGGGAATCCGAGAGTGTCCTTGCGTGTATTTTGGGCGATCCTGATGGGTTCCATCGCTGCTATCCTACTTTATATAGGCGATGGTAGTGTCAGCGCCCTACAGAACTTTATTGTAGTCACCGCCGTTCCCGTCTCCCTATTATTGCTTCCAATGCTGTGGCTGGCACCGAAAGTGTCCAAAGAGTTATTGGTTGAACAATCTCGCGACAAAAAGTAATGTAAAAGAAGAGCCAGTCAATTGACTGGCTCTTCTTTGTGCAACTTTATTTTTTTACGTCTCTTTAAGCTGACCTTTATGCGTTACAGCTCTTCGTCTTCAAAAAATTGCTGAAGCTTTTCCTCTTGTTCTGGATTTGCCTTTTCAGACGAATACGGATCGTCTTTGACGCCCGCCGTATCCATATTCGTTTTGATCGCTAAAAACGGTCCTTTTGGTTCCTCTGCTTTGACCCGGTCGTTTAACTGCCTAAAATCTGTCTGGTCTTCATTTCCCTTATTCATCCTATTCTCTCCCTTCAATGGAGTCACCGCCATTCTGATAGGCAATGAGAATAATATCCTCGTTTGTTTGCTCACGTAGTTCGCTTTCCATATTCTTCACTTTACTCACTGAATCTTCAGATAGGGTGGCTACTGATATTTCTTTTCCATTCATCTTTTCACCCCCTACCCATTTTCCTTAGCTTGTCCGATTTCCTTACTCGCTATAAATTCATTACTTTCCTCATTGGCGTGTTGTTCGTCGATGGACTCACCGGGAACATAAACCTGACTCGGATTCCGAAGTCGGCCATTCATTGTGAACTCTGGATTAAGGGGGGTATCCATGCTTAACTCTTCTAGTTTCTTATGACTTCCCATCGTTTCCACCTCCATTATTTAGTATGGCTAGTGAAAAATGAAACATACAACGAATGCCGCACCATAAAAAAAGCGCCGAGCAACATCGCTCAGCACCTTCATGCATCCTTTAAACCCAGGTATAATCTTTTCCCCAGCTTTCACGGGCAAGTCCTTTGATTTCATCTACAATGTCATTCTCAACCGCAAAGGCATCTCCCTGTTCATACGGGTTGTAGTGAAAAGCGTATAGGCGGGAGACAAACTCATGGAACGGAAGAGAGCATTCCCCTTCCAGCTCCCCATTTTCCATAACGGAAGGCTGAATCCCCTGACCCCAATTTTGAGAGCCATCGTTGTTTGGGTTATAGAAATAAATTCTGTATTCTCCCAACGGATCTTGAGTGATTCTTAAAATGGAAACGGCATGAAAGCCAAGCAGCTTCCCGTGAACATTTGTGATGAAAATACCCACTGGATTCGGATAGATCAAGCCGTAGTCATCATTGTATTCTGGATGATGGGTGGCATAAAATAGGCGTACGAATCCTGGGTAATCAGCAATGAGTCCTGTTAAAGGATCAATGACTGTACTAAATCCTTTTTGAACCCAATCCCCATAAAATTCCGGGTTCACCCAACGATGCCCGTCCTCTCCTCGTAGTGATACCCTTCTCATCATCTCACTATAAATCCGATCTAGATGAGGTACGAGAACGAGTGAAACAGGATCAAGCTCCTGATGAAGTTCAGGCGCTAACCCGCCGGTTAAATCTCTGGAATGGACTGGAGTCCCTTCAAACATAATATCAATATCTCCGTCCCTTGCAGCCCGCGGAATCAGTTCCAGTAAGTACCCTGGAGCGTGCTGTGCCCAGAGGCTGATCCCCCTTGCTGTTTGACACGTCGGGTTCAGCCCTTGTCCAATCCCAATAGGTTGGCCAAGGACATTGATGACCCCGGCGAGGAGGACAGAGTTAGCTGTAATTCCATCTCCTGTCTTGCATGAATTGAGCAATGTCTTTCTTACTTCCGGTCGAATATCAAGCTCAATGAGCCTTTTAAGCCCAGGTGAAACAGGGGATGAAGAAAGCACTCCTCTTTCAAGCATGAGGGCAAGGCCATATACCGATTGCTTCGTGGCAGGATAGATCGCCACTTTAATGAGTTGAAAAACCAATTCCTTGTGTTCATCAAGATTGGCTTTCCCTTTGTCATTCAACTGAAGGGCCACCGGGACAAGTTCTTGAACCTTTCTGCTCAGGAATCGAAGTAAAATCGCGTGCTGAGGAGAGACCAATCCTGTTTCCCGCATGGATTGTGCAAAAGAAACAGCTTCTTTCCCAAGCTCTTCCTTGGATAATTCCATCAGCTTCTTCCTGTACTCACCAGGCTGAAAGATACTTTTACTTAACGGTGAAGGTCCTTCAATAGCAGAAACATACTTCTCCAACACAAGCCTTTCTGCTACGCTTAAATCAGAATGAAGCATCTTTTTGGCAGTTTCTATCATCGATACAGTCCGCTTTACCATGATCGGACGCTGTGCGGTCAACCGTTCAATTTCTTTAATCAACGTAGTCGTCAATGCTTGATAAGAAAGCTTCCCTGATAAAAATTGAAATAATTCAGTGGCTCTTTCAGTTTGCTCGCCACCTTCGATCCTGGAGGCTTCCGTCGCTTCCGGAAAGAGCAAGTTTAAATTTAGAACCATGACTTCATTCAGGAAATCCTCTGCCATTTCAGTTGACACATCAGAGTGTTCATATTGTCCTTCTGCAATGGAAAGCATTCTTAGCTCACTAAGAATTTCAATGATGGAGGGAAGCCCCTTAGCTTGCAGGGACCCCGCCACAAGAGGGGGCTGAAGCTTCGATGCTTTCTCCCATGGTCCGTCCTGAAACACTCCGGCTCTCTCGAAACGACTTGCGCTCCGATATAATACATCGAGTCCTTCATCTGTATCCAGCAACCTTTGCGCTTCCTGATAGACGTCCGTTTGATACATTGATTTTGCAAATGATGCTGCGCTTTCCAATCCATTAAGCGCTTGCAGAAATCGTTCTTCGAGCTTAGACGTTAATTCAAATGCCATTTCAAAACTCCTTTATCGATCAGAATACTGTGATGAGAGATAGGCTGTTTTCACAAGGATGAGAGGTCTCTGTCATTGCCTGTTACACGTAAAAATTAAATTGTTCATACTCCTTCAGTAAATCCCTCATGACTTCACTGTCTTCTCCATAGAAGAAAATCGTTCCGTAATGATTCCCGAAACCGATACGCTGAGCCACTTTTCCTTGGGCGGGACTGAACATATCATGCTTTTCAAAATATGGATGATTCTCAAGTTCATCAGGCACTTCAAGCTTCTCCACATAATTCACATGAGGATGAACCATTAAACACCCTGCATGAGCTTTTGCCTTTTCACCTGTTGAAGGAAAAAATTCTCTTAACTCCTCTTCCGTCGTATTCGGATCACCGCAAAGGATCTGGGCTTGATATGCATTAAACCCATATGCCCGCTCGATGAGATCAAAGATATGCCCACCTGGCACCCTGGCTGCGACTTCACCGAAATGAAGAGTTCCATCTGAAGTAATGAAGTATTCAGGATGAATAACGCCGTATTCAATCTCAAATGCATCAATGAGCTTTTGAATCGCCTCACGGATAATCGGACGTTTTTCTTCAAGGGTTGGGGATGCAGGTACGAAATTCGAGTAACCTAAACGTACATACTCCGTTATGTTTAAGAATTGAATTTTACCCTTGTGAATGAACACTTCGCACGAAAATTCCTGCCCGTCTAGGTGACTTTCCATCAAGAGGGGAAACTCAGAATCGGTAAGGGCATCGATATCTTCCGGATTCTCAATGGCCCGGTGCCCGACAGATCCGGCTTTATCAAGAGGTTTTACGTGAATGGGGTCATTTTTATCACCTTCAACTTTCAAAAGGGCTTCATTCACACGTTTTAAGAAACGCCTTACATCTTCTTTATCACGGGCTTCTTCAAATACACCCACTTTGATACCGGCAATTTGCGCTTTCCGCTTCATCATCCCTTTATCTCTTAAGAGGAGAGAGCGATTAAAGACGCGTGGTTCACTTCGGAATCGGGAGTTCAATGCCCCTGCCCATTCCACACATTCTTCATATAACGGAACGGCCACCTCAGCTCCAATTGCCTTAAGCTGTTTATACAGATGATCCGAACCTTCATTCAATCGATCGAAGTCCCACCCGATAAAAGCAATATCATGCTTTTGTGCATACGCTTCGAAATCTGGCGGACCTACAACGACGAAAGGTCTATCTAACTTGGTACACGCCTCGATCGCTGGCAGACTCCACCCGATCAATGCCGTTAAATAGGGTTTGGTTTTCTCCTTCCGATCTACCTTCTGTTCTGCTTGCTGCAATTCAAGTTGATCTAGTCCCATATTTCCCTCTCCCTTTTTCACGATTTATTCAGATTCATCTTTAGCATAACAAAGCAAAATGGGATAATGAAGTATTTTGCTGAATTTTCAATTAATTCGACAAATAAAGTGCTAATCCGACCTCCCCCGACACCTACCCTCCTCACACAAAAAAAGAACAAGGCATACTCCTATTTCTGAGTATGCCTTGTTCTTTTCAAATGAGGACATTAAAAAGGAATGCCCTCTTTCTTTGAGATGTCGTCATTGATAATTCCTAAACCTCTGATTTCCCCTGATTGAACACCCGGTTGCACTGAAGGATTAGAAGGATAGGTTTTTCCATCGAATCGTAATTGTTTATAACCACCTTTTATTCCTCCTCCAGAAACGTACATGATGATATTTTTCCACCCGTTTGTTTTTTCATTTTGGACAATAATCGGAGTTCTGACTAATGAAAATGTTGTAAGCAACTTGTATTCAGAATTTTCCTTTGTGAATAGCGCGCCACTGCATCCCCCACTTCCACACGTAGGTATACCCACTAAATAGACAAACGTTTCAGGTTGGTTATCATCATTCAAGTCGATTTGATTATAGTAATATTGAATCTTATCTTCACCACGTTTAATTTTGAAAGCCTTACTGAATGAGTTCTCCAACAAGGTATCCGGTTTCGTTTCTGACTGTACATACGTGACTCCACTGAGATCTACTTCTGCACCTCCATGAATTGGGTGAGCACTTACGATTGAACTTATGCAGAAAAATATGAGAGAAACCACTACCGTCAATACAACGCTGTAATGCTTCATTTATCTTGTTCACCCTCTATCAAATTGGAATAAAAGTAGTTTTCCTTATTCATCAGGATTATATGAATTTACTTTCGTCACTGTAATCCCATCCTGAGCATTAAAAAGCCCCTTGGCGTCTAAAGCGCCAAGGGGCTCTCCCATTCATTATTCACCTAGATCGACATTATGATAAACCTGCTGAACATCTTCCAGATCTTCAATCGCATCAATCATTTTTTCAAATTGAGCTTGATCCTCTTCTGAGAGCTCAACATCATTCTGAGCGAGCATAGTCAGTTCCGCTACAGTAAATTCAGTGATACCGGCACCTTTGAATGCCTCTTGTACCGCATGGAATTGATCCGGCTCAGCATAAACGATCACGGAATCTTCTTCCTCAATGATGTCACGGGCATCCACGTCCGCTTCCATCAGGATTTCCATTGCGTCTTCTTCAGATTTCCCTTCGATCCCAATAACAGCCGTTGCGTCGAACATATAGGCAACCGACCCACTCACACCCATGTTTCCACCGTTCTTCCCGAATGCAGCACGCACTTCGGATGCTGTTCGGTTCACATTGTTCGTCAATGCGTCCACGATGACCATAGAACCATTCGGTCCGAAGCCTTCATAGCGAAGTTCATCGTAGCTTTCTTCTGAACCGCCCTTTGCTTTCTCGATGGCACGATCCACAATATGTTTAGGTACGCTGTACGTTTTCGCACGTTCGAGAACAAACTTCAGCGTTTGGTTCAGTTCAGGATCCGGTTCGCCCTGCTTTGCTGCCACATAAATCTCACGACCAAATTTTGCATATATACGACTTGTATTGGCGTCTTTAGACGCTTTCTTTTCTTTAATATTATTCCACTTACGTCCCATTTTGTTTCACTCTCTTTCACATTTATCTATAATCTATTTCTATTAGTAAAAGGTATTTTCGTTTCTATTATACATGAAAATGACCCTTTTTGGCGAAGTGATTCCCTTTCAACTTTCTTTCTAATAGTAGAGTTCCCGTAAAGTTCACTGCCTTCACACAAAAGATCTGTAAGGTGCATCGTCAACCAGTGGACAAACCACACTTCTCCGAAAAAAAGCCGACTCATATGAGTCAGCTTTCCTCCTGATAAGCACTGATCGCTTCGTATTCTTCCTCTAACAAACGTGGGACACGTATAAAAATCGGCATCAGTTTTGTATAAGCGTGCGTTGCTTCGGGATCTGGCTGGTGAGAGTGAACCGATCCTACCATTCCGCTTACTTTCTCCAGGGAATCGATCATTCCGTTACCGTACATGCCAAGCACAACTGCACCGAGGCAAGAGCTTTCAAAGCTTTCCGGAACTTCCACCTCTTGATCGAACACGTCTGCAAGCATCTGGCGCCACAATTCAGAACGAGCAAAACCGCCTGTTGCCTGTACACGTTTTGGTGTACCAATTAATTCTTCCAGGGCAAGGAGCACACTGTACAAGTTCATGACAATCCCTTCAAGGACGGCACGAATCATATGCTCTTTCTTATGGTGCATACCAAGTCCGAAGAAGGAGCCGCGGGCTTTCGCGTTCCATAGTGGTGCCCGTTCTCCAGCCATATAAGGATGGAAGAGCAGTCCCTCAGATCCCGGTTTCACTTTAGCCGCAATATCGGTGAGCACCTCATAAGGATCCTTGCCTAAACGCTTCGCCACTTCCACTTCCCCGGAAGCAAGCTCATCACGAACCCATCTGAAGATCATTCCGCCATTATTGACCGGCCCTCCGATCACCCAATGTTTATCTGTTAAGGCATAGCAGAAAATCCGACCCTTTGGATCCGTCACCGGTCGGTCCGTAACGGCACGAATAGCCCCACTCGTCCCAATTGTCACGGCTACCACACCAGGTTCGATGGCATTCACGCCAAGATTCGAAAGAACGCCGTCACTTGCCCCGACAACAAATGGAGTATTTGCAGGTAATCCAAGCATCTCCGTATATTCAGATTTTAGCCCAGTCAGACTTTCTGTTGTAGAGATTGGAATGGAAAGCTGATCCTTTGTCACACCTGCAACCTTCAGTGCTTCTTCATCCCATGCCAGATTTTCCAGGTTGAACATCCCTGTTGCAGATGCAATGGAATAATCCACGACGTATTTTCCAAACAAGCGATGGAAAACAAATTCTTTGATGGAGATGAACTTTGCGGTTTTCCCGAATAATTCCGGTTTTTCATCCTGAAGCCAGGCAAGTTTCACCAGTGGAGACATTGGATGAATCGGCGTGCCTGTTCTACGATAAATCTCCATTCCATTCATTTCTTTTTTAATTTTTTCCGCCCAATCTGCACTTCGATTATCAGCCCACGTAATGGAAGGAGTCAGCGGCTGATCGTTCTCATCCACGAGGATTAAGCTATGCATGGCTGAGCTGAACGACACAAAAGAAATGGTTTCATTTGTATTCGAGGTCACTTCTTTAATGCATTTAATGACAGCTTGGAAAATTTCTTCCGGATCCTGCTCAGCTGTTCCAGGAGCTGGTGTATGTAATGGATATTCGACCCCATGACGATCGATCGCTTTTCCTTCTTTATTAAAAAGAACTGCTTTTGTACTTGTGGTCCCGATATCGACACCAATCATGAATTCTGACATCTTCGTTCCTCCTAAATAAATAGAGAAAAGGAAGAAGCGACATGGCTCTTCCCTCTTCTACTATTATTCTATCCTATTTTAGCTAATGAAAATCCCTAAAATGAATGCAACGGCAAACCCTACAAAACCGATAAGCGTTTCCATTACTGTCCATGACTTTAACGTATCTTTCACATCTAATCCAAAATAACGGTTCACTAACCAGAAACCACTATCATTAACATGGGAGAAGACCGTTGCCCCTGAAGCGATGGCAATAACCATTAAGCCAAGAACAGGCCCTTGCATACCAAGTGTATCGATCAACGGACTCATCAACCCTGCTGCTGTGACCATAGAAACAGTTGCTGAACCTTGTGCTACGCGTACGACCATAGCAATTAAGAAAGCAAGAGCAATCGGTGGTAAGCTTGAACCTGCCATCATTTCACCAAGTACTTCACCTACACCAGAGTCAATCAATACTTGCTTGAATACTCCCCCAGCACCTGTTACAAGAATGATGATCCCTGCAGGTTCAAGTGCTTTAGTGGCAATATCCTGAACGTCTTGACGTGAATATCCGCGCTTTGTTCCTAAGAAAATAAATGTAAGAAGTGTCGCAATCGTTAACGCTACGAAAGGATGACCCAAGAACGTCAAGATTGCGCGAATTGTGTTTCCTTCATCTAATACTACACCCGAAAGCGTATTCAATAAGATCAATACTAATGGAATCGAGATAAGAGATGCAATCAGTGCGAAACTTGGAAGCTCTTTATCATACTCCATTTCTTCCGCCTGCATATAATCAGGTACCACTGCATGAATTCGTTTCGAAATCCATTTTGCAAAAAGTGGACCTGCGATGATCATGGATGGAACCCCGGCAATAGCACCAAACAGGATAACCCAACCAAGGTCCGCACCGATTAAGTCTGCAACTGCAATCGGTCCTGGAGTCGGGGGAATGAAGCTGTGTGTAACAGCAAGACCCGCTAGTAATGGAATTCCATAGTATAATAATGACTTTCCAGTTTTTCGAGCTAATCCGTACACAATCGGTACAAGAATGATAAATCCTACATCAAAGAATACGGGAATGGCTACAAGGAAACCTGTAATCCCAAGAGACCATTGTGCTTTATCTTCACCAAATTTATTAATCAGCGTTTGAGCGAGTCGTTCCGCTCCCCCAGACACTTCAAGCATACGACCGAACATCGCACCTAAACCAACAACTACTGCGACAAACCCGAGGGTTCCTCCCATTCCGCTTTGAATCGAAGCTACTACTTCCTGAAGCGGCATACCAGCAGCGATCCCTACAATTAAACTCACCAATAATAGGGCAACAAAAGCATGAAGCTTTGTTTTAATTACTAAAAATAATAGAAGAAAAATTCCGGCAAGCGCCACTAAAATAAGCATTTGATCAGACATGTCTATTCCTACCTTTCTTTTTTCACGACAGCTCAGCTGCCAATTTTTTATAACTTCTAATCTTGATTTCTTGATCCAGACGATGGTAAAGCGTTTGCAATATATCTATGTAACTTTCACTCTCCCATTTACGTTAAGAGAATTTCTCTTCAGGAAATTCCTTTCTGGATGACAAATCATCAGGAAAATTATTTTCTGTCTATCTCTATTATAAAAAATATTTTTCTTTTTGCAACCGTTTACAGAAATTATTTTTATTTTTTCTTTTATTCTTGTATACTATCAATATGAAAACCCTTACAGGAGAGGTGTCTATGAATCAAGAACATCAGCATTGTTTAGCAAGCATTCGCTCACACTACCCTCAATTTAGCGTGACCGAGAAAAAAATAGCCGACTATATACTTGAAAATCCAACCGAAATTATCCATTCGACCATTAATGGGGTGGCGGAAGATTTAGGAGTTGCAGACTCGACTGTTTTCCGTTTTTGTAAACGAATCGGCTTTAAGGGATATCAAGCGATGAAAATTGCCCTTGCCTCAGAAATCGTGACTGGCCTCAAGGACATACACGAGCGCATTGATGAAGGAGACACAGCTCAAACTGTTGCCACTAAAGTATTCCGATCAAATATTAAAACCATAGAAGACACATTGATGGTCATGGATGAAAAAAAGCTGATGAAAGCTGTGGACATCATGAGCCAAGCGCGATCAATCGAATTCTTCGGCAGTGGTGGATCCGGTGTCATCGCCCTTGATGCGTACCATAAATTCATTCGAACCGGTTTACGTGTCCATGCTGCGAGCGACAGCCATATCCAGCTAATGACCGCTTCCCAAATGACGAGTGAAGATTGCGCCGTGTTCATTTCCCATTCCGGATCGACAAAGGACATTCTACAGGTCATGGATATTGTCAAAGAATCGGGGGCAAAGACCATCTGCATCACGAACTTTGCCAGATCTCCATTAAGCCAAGGTGTCGATACGTCCCTCTTCACCGTATCAGAGGAAACCGACTATCGATCTGAAGCTCTCTCTTCCCGTATTGCTCAGTTAACCTTGATTGATGCTCTCTACGTTAACTTGATGATGAGAAGAGAGAAAGAAGGACAAGATGCTCTAAGGAAAATGCGGAAAGCCATTTCGGTAAAAAGACTATAAGCATATGGGTCGATCAGTGCAAACTGATCGACCTTTTTTTGGGATATTAATTCTTTCAGAGTACTCTCAATACAACTAAAATAATGGTCGTTAATACCCACATTCTCACACCGATATATAGGTATTAAGTATGATTTATTCTCTTTTTCCGATCACGATTTATTTTATATTTCAAATAATTCCTTCTATTTCTGTACCAATTGACCCGCATAGGCTTAGCATTCATCCCACTTTTTACCACTGATTGATTACCAGCTCAAAATCTTGTCAAATCAAGCTTCTCATCCATTTTTTATCGAAATAGATATATGCTAAGGTTAATGAGAAATGTTTTTACGTGAGACAAGCATTCATGAAAAACATCACAACGAAAGACATTTTATAAAGCCTCTTAATAACCTCTAAACTCATATTCAATAGTTTTAGATTTTCCAATTGTTAGGTAGAACGTTCTACCTTCTCTTCAGGCTAAAAAAAAGTGTTTATCTTTTCACCGGTGATCGACATTGTGATTAAGAAATGAATCAACGTTCTCTCGCGTGAACAAATATTGTTCAGGAGATGATCGTTTTATGGAATTACAACAAAATCCACATTTACTTTGGTTTATAGGTATATACGCGGTGCTCATGATTGGGATCGGAACCTATATGTCAAAGAAAGTATCCAGCAGTAATGATTTTATTCTGGCTGGAAAAAGTCTGGGACCATTCGTATTGATGGGGACTCTACTTGCAACATGGACTGGTAGCGGAAGTATTTCCGGAGGAGAAACTTCTGTAGCATATAGCTTTGGGATTATCCCATCGTTAATGCTTATGATTCCCACACTTTTAGGAATCGGGATTCTATATCTTGTTGCACCTAAAATACGTGCATTCAGCAAATATACGGTTTCAGCAATCTTAGAAGAAAAGTATGGTTCTTCTGCACGAAATCTTTCAAGTGCCATTATCATCTTAGCTTATGTAGGAATTGTCTCTTATCAGATGAAAGGCTTCGGATTTATTCTTAATTTAACGACAGGCATGTCTGTTGGTCTTGGTACGACAATTGGTGCTGCACTCATCATTTTTCTAGCGATGATTGGTGGTCTGCGTTCTGTATCGCAAACAGATGCACTAAGTGGTTTTCTAATGGTCGGGGGGTTAATCATTACCGTTCCAACCATTTTCGCCATTGCCGGGGGCTGGGATGAAATTGTCAAAAATGTTCCCACATCCCATATGTCAGCCACAGGTGATTTATCGATCATTCAATTGATCGGATATTTATTGCCGTCACTATTTTTATTGCTCGGTGACCAAAACATGTACCAACGTCTAGCTTCATCCAAAGGGGATTCTTCATCAAGAAAAGGTCAAATCGGGTGGCTCATTGCCATGATTATCATTTCCCCTGCCATCTCTTTAATCGCCTTTGCCTCCCGTTCTCTATTCCCGGATATTGATCCCGGAATGGCTTTAATGGCGACGACGATTGCGATGCCGATTGGAATCGGAGGGATTCTATTGGCAGCAGCAGCTTCCTTTATCATTACAACAGGAAATTCCTATCTATTGTCTGCTGCAACGAATTTAACCTATGATATTTATGGAAAATATATCAATCCAAATGCTTCAGATGATAAACAGTTGAAGATTACAAAGATGTTCATTGTTGTACTCGGAGCTTTAGCCTTTATCATTATCAATTACTTCCCAAGTGTGCTCGATGTTCAAATGTACGCTTACACTGTTTATGGAGCAGGCATTACCCCTGCAGTTCTTGCCGTTTTCTTCTGGAAACGAGTGAATGCTGCTGGAGGCGTTTCTTCAATGGTAACAGGAGTTATATCCACATTGGTTTGGGAGATTGCTCTCCAGAAACCATTTGATCTAAACAGCGTAGTCATCGCTGTTCCACTGGCCATTATTGTGTTGATCGTAGTGACCCTGCTGACCACAAACAAGAGTGACGATCAATTACAACAAACTGCATAATATCATAATAAAAAAGCCCCGTCTCCAGATACACTATTGTATCTGGAGACGGGGCTTTATTTTATGAAGCCAAATCAGTCAAAATGACTCATCAATGTAGCTTCATATTCACTCATCGCTTCATCCAGCATTCGGAGACCATCATCAATCTGTTCTTTTGTTACGGTGAGCGGTGGAATCATCCGGATTACTTCACTATGATTGCCGCAAAGATAGAATAAAACGCCTTTTTCCAGAGCACGATCAAGGATATCCATTAAGCCTTCCTGATTTGGTTCTCCTGATTGAGGATGGACGATTTCAATCCCGATCATCAGCCCAACAGCTCGTATACTTCCAATCACGTGATGCTTTTCCTTCAAGCATTCAAGTCTGGAAACAGCATAAGCCCCCATTGTTTTCGTATTATCAAGAAGATTTTCCTCCTTCATGACCTCTAATGTAGCAAGACCGACAGAGCAGGCGATCGGGTTCCCGCCAAACGTCGTCCCATGACTTCCAAGGGGCCATTGCTTCATTAGTTTATTGGATGCTACCGTTGCGCTTAGGGGTAGCCCTGAAGCAATTCCTTTTGCAATCGCCATAATATCCGGGGTGACATCAAAGGTTTGAGCGGCAAACCAATTACCCGTTCGACCGAACCCTGTTTGAACTTCATCGAAAATCAATAATATATCGTGTTGATCACAGATCTCCCGTACTTTTTTAAGCCATGCCTTAGGAGGAACAATATACCCACCCTCACCAAGGACTGGTTCTAGTATGACACAAGCCACTTCCTCAGGAGTCACCTGATGATTAAACAGCGTCTCAAAATCTTTTTCAAGCTTGCGCACCATATACTGAACTGAGTCCACACCCTCTGGGCACTCACTCTCTTCTGCATAAGGAATTTGATAGGTCAGGCCTGATGGCTGCATAAACTTTCGATACTTACTCTTAGATGTGGTGACACTTAATGCGCCAAGTGAGCGGCCGTGGAAACATCCAGTAAAAGAAATCACATAAGGACGCTTCTTAACATATTTGGCAAGCTTAATCGCTCCTTCAATGGCTTCCGTTCCACTGTTAGCAAAAAAGAAACTGTCTAAATCTCCCGGAAGAATCTCAGCCAGTTCATCTGCCAGTCTGAGGATCGACTCATACATAATGACGCCTGACGGGCCATGCATCAGACCGTCCGCTGCATCTTTAATCGCTTGAACGATTTTCGGATGACGATGTCCTACATTCGTTACGGCAATTCCAGAGGTGAAATCAAGATATTTCCTTCCGTCCAGCCCGTAGTAATAACACCCCTCTTCTTTCACTACCGGCAAATTAGGATGATCCTTCGCCATACTCGGCGCCAGACGATTAGGCATATGTTCAATAAGCTGTTCAAATGTGCGTTTCATTCCAGTAACCCCCATAGTTAGTTTGTATAGTCAGATTATCGAAGCTTTTACATAAAGAAGAAATGAGCCAACAACGCTACGATTGGCAGCGTAATGATCGTACGCTGGATGAAGATGATAAAGAGATCTAAAAAGCTGATCGGAATTTTTGACTTGATTAAGAGAATCCCGATTTCAGACATGTAGATTAATTGGGTCAACGACATAGCAGCAATCACGAATCTCGTTAATTCGCTCTCAATCCCACTTCCTACTACAGCAGGCAGGAACATATCAGCAAAGCCGACGATCATTGCTGGTGCAGCATCTGCAGCTTGCGGGATTTGAAGTAACTCCAATAGCGGAACAATCGGGTACGCCAATACATCAAACACAGGAGTATATTCGGCGACAACCAACGCAAGTGTACCAAGGGCCATAACTAAAGGAATCAGTCCGAACCAGATATCCAATACGTTCTGCATTCCCTTTTTTGTTACCTCTCCAATACCTTTCACTTCCGATGCTTTATCCACAGCTTTCTCAAATCCCCATTGAAGACGGGATACGTTTTCAGGAACGGTTTCAGAAATTTGCATTCCGACCGGCTCATAATACGTGTCTTTCTTACGAGAAAGGGGCGGGATACGGGGACAGATCACAGCAGCAGCGATTCCTGCAATGACCACTGTTCCATAAAGCTGTACAAACATCGATTCCAGACCGATAAAACTAACAATAACAAGACTGAAAGCGATAGATGCAACGGAGAAGTTTGTGGCGATCACTGCCGCTTCCCGCTTTGTGTAATAGCCTTCTTCGAATTGTTTCGTTGTAATTAACACACCCACTGTCCCGCTCCCCATCCAGGATGCAAGTGCATCAATAGAGGATCGACCAGGCAATTGGAAAAGCGGCTTCATGATTTTCTGAAGCAGGGTCCCAAAGAAGTCCATCAACCCAAAATCTAAAAGCAGGGGCATTAATAAGCCTGCAAACAAGAACCAAGTCGTTAAGACCGGGACTAGCGAATACAGCACCGTACCACCTGTAAAGTCGGATGTAATCCACTCAGGACCGACACCGTTAACGGTCATCACTGCAAAGATAGAACCTATGACCCGGATAGCAATCCAAAAATAGCCTACATCGAATAGTCCCTTTAAGAAGGACTGCTTCACGATCCACTGAGGTTTGAATAATTTCGTATAAATAGCCATAAGAGCTGATAAACCAAAAACGACCGTCATGAATAATGGCAATACACCTTCAAGCAGACCTTGAAAATAAGAAGCAAATATCCCGACTCCAATGGTCATGTTTCCTTCATACGTAACAGGTAACAGGAACAACAATACCCCTAACAAGGAAGGAATGATAAATTTCATTGCCTCCTTTACCGTCCTGCCCGACCGGGTTTGCAATCCACGTACATCTTGTTTTCCAACTTCCATCGTCAAACACCCCTTTGAAATATAGTTCATAACCACTCATCACCGTAAGCGCCGTACAAAGACCTCCTCCAGGCATTCTTCTATCTAATCACCCTAACACTTGCAAGTTTCATGCCAATTTTTATTTAATTTTGTATTTTTTAAGTTTTCTGACTACAGAGGGTTGACTGATTCCTAAATTTTGAGCCATTTGAGTCGTCGTCTTATGAACCTCACGGGCCCTTCTCACTACTTGGGCTTCTACTCCCTCAAGGATGTCCCTTAATGATGTTCCACTTTGCTCAAAGCTTGTGATATCCCCAGTGTGTTTAATGTATCGACTGGGCAGGTTTTCCATCTCAATCAATTGCTTAGAAGCTGTCACAATCAACCGTTCTATTAAATTCATTAACTCCCTTACATTCCCTTTCCATTCTTGTACGAGTAATTGATGAAGCACTCCTTCATCCAATCTTCTTTCCCGGTTATATTTTTCGGAGAAATGATTAACAAAATACTCGATCATCGTCATGATATCAGCCGTTCGTTCCCGTAAAGGAGGAATGATGATGGGGACTACATTCAAGCGAAAGAACAGGTCCTCCCTAAATGCTCTCTCCTCAACGGCTGTCTCTAAATCTTTGTTTGTCGCTGCCAGAACGCGAAAATCCACCTTTCTTGCTTTGGTACCACCAACCCGATAATAGTGTTTCTCCTGAATGAACTTTAATATTTTGACTTGATTTGAGAGCGATAATTCCCCAATTTCATCAAGAAATAGCGTTCCCCCTTCTGCGAGTTCTGCAAGCCCCACCTTCCCTTTACGATCTGCGCCAGTGAAAGATCCGGGTTCATACCCGAAGAACTCTGCCTCGAATAAGGATTCTGGTATCGCCCCGCAATTGACCTCAATGAAAGGACCACCTTTTCTCTGACTCTTATTATGTATGAATTTCGCAATATGGGACTTACCAACTCCCGATTCCCCTAACAAAAGAACGTTCACATCCACATCGGCTACCTGCAAGGCAACCTGCAACACCCTCTTCATTTCATCACTTGTAGCGATGATCCCTTCTGAGTAATAATGACGGCTCCTAAGGAGATCAAGCTCACTTTTCACCCTTTCCATCTCGTCTTCCATATCCATCAAATATTTTTTCATGTTTAATAATTCCGTTACATCATGAGAATAACTGACAATCCTCACTAACTCACCGTCTTCTTGAAATACAGGAATTCCTGTAACCAGGAGCTTCTTTCCTTCTTTACTCGTCTGAACCAACGTAATTTTCTTCTTTTCTTTTATGACTAAAGGGGTTAAGAGTGGGGAAAAAACTCCTTCCTTCTCCAGGTCATATACCGATTTCCCTATCATGTCTTCCGAGTTCACATTGTAAATTTCACCGGTTGCGTCACTGACTTTCAAAATGATTCCATCTGTGTTTGTTACTAAAATATCATCTTGCAAAGAATGAAGGATCGCTTCATTCTCATTCCAACTTTTTTTATTTACTGTCATTGAGCCCTACTCCTTTATTCAGGCAGAAATTATTCAAAAATGAATAAAATTTTCCTGAAATTATTAATATTAATCAATTTATACCAGACTATTCTGAGTTTTAATACATTTTTGAATAATTTATTCAAAAATAAATACTTTCACCTATCTATGCTCACTGCATATGGATGCCGCTTGTAAGAATGTTTATAGATTGATAGAGAAAGATTTCCTTTTCATACAATCAGATAATTATTTTACTATTCATACCATTTCGATTATTATTTTGGTAAGACTGTATAAGGTGGGGTTGGGATGATTCAAAGAAGAACATTAACAGAGGAACATGCACTAGAGCTGGATAGACAGGATTCATTGGCTCGTTTCCGCAATGAATTTTACATAAAGAATGGTCACTATTATATGGATGGAAATTCACTGGGCCTGCTTTCAAAACGTGCGGAGAAGTCGCTCCTGACTTCACTTTCGGATTGGAAGAAACATGGTATCGATGGTTGGATGGAGGGACAGGAGCCTTGGTTCTATTACTCTGAGAAGCTTGGAGAGATGACTGGGCCCTTAGTGGGGGCAGAAAAGGAAGAAGTCATCGTGACGGGTTCCATTACGACGAACCTTCATCAATTACTTGCCACCTTCTATAAACCTAGTGGAAAACGAACCAAAATCCTGGCTGATGAACTGACCTTTCCTTCAGATATTTATGCGATTCAAAGCCAGCTGGAGTTAAAGGGATACTCCCCTGAAGAGCACTTGATTCAAGTGGAAAGTCGAGACGGTTACACGCTAAGAGAAGAAGACATCATTGAAAACATGCACGATAATATCGCATTGATTCTCTTACCATCTGTTCTTTACCGGAGTGGACAGCTCCTCGATATCAAACGATTGACTGCTGAAGCCCATAAACGGGATATCATAATTGGATTCGATTTGGCCCATTCGATCGGGGCACTCCCACATCAATTACATGAGGACGGTGTGGACTTTGCTGTTTGGTGCAATTACAAGTACTTAAATAGCGGTCCCGGTGGAGTAGGTGGATTATTTGTTCACAACACGCATGCAGGGAAGAAACCAGGACTGTCCGGATGGTTCAGTTCACGCAAGGATAAGCAGTTTGATATGGATCACACGTTGACCCATGATGACTCTGCCGGTGCATTCCAGATTGGCACCCCCCATATCTTAAGTAGCGCTCCTTTACTCGGTTCACTCGAATTATTTGAAGAAGCAGGAATTAAAAATCTGAGAAAAAAATCCCTTTCACTGACAAGGTTCATGATTGATCTGTTCCAGCAAGAGCTTTCAGAGCATGGATTTACAATCTGCAATCCACTAGAAGATGACCGGAGGGGCGGCCATATCAGTTTAAAGCACGAGGAAGCGGCAAGAATTTGTAAAGCCTTGAAGGTGAATAAGGTCACGCCGGATTTCCGTTCACCAAATGTGATTCGCTTGGCGCCTGTTGCCCTTTATTCCTCCTACCTAGATGTATGGAATACAATTCAAATCTTAAAGACTATCATGGAGACTGAAGAATATAAGCAATTTGAAAATACGCGGAATGTTGTTGCTTAATATCATAAGAAAGGATGAAAGCATATGAAGATCATTGATATTTCCAGACCATTGCATCATGACACACCGGTTTGGCCTGGAGACACCCCTTTCTCGTTTTCATTGAATTGGACGAAGGAGGAAACGGGATCCGTCAATGTCGGACAGATGATGTTGAGCTCCCATACAGGAACCCACGTCGATGCCCCCTTTCATTTTGACAGTGATGGAAACCGAATACTCGACCTGCCTTTGGAGCGATTCATGGGACAAGCGATCGTAGTGTCTATGGAGAATACTTCTGAAATAAATGCTGAGCAGTTGAAGGATATCGACTTTTCAGGTACGAAGAAGATTCTATTCAAGACAAATGCCTGGAAGGATTCGAATCAATTCCCTGAGCAAATTCCTCCTATCGCGAAAGAGCTTGCTCCGTTTTTGAAAGAAAAGGGGATTGAGCTGATTGGAATCGATCTTCCTTCAGTCGATCCTTTGGACAGTAAGGAATTGGAAGCACATCATTCATTACAGGAAAATGATATCGGAATATTAGAAGGGCTTAACCTTACCGATGTCATGCCCGGTCGATACGAATTGATCGCACTTCCCCTCCCTCTTCAAGAAGGAGATGGCTCCCCCGTTCGTGCGGTATTAATCGATCGAACATGAGAAATTTCACGAAGAAAGAAGTAACCTTTCCTCTAAGGAGATCATAGTGGAAAGGTTATTTTTTTTGCTTGAATGCGTTTTTTAAATTCCCAAAGGAGAGCTTTACTGGATGATTCCCTTCACAATTTGTTTTTCTAATCGAATATATTCCCTCCCCCTATTCATAGACTAAACATATAGAGGTTTAGAATGATGAGAAATGGACCATAGCTAAGGAAAAAGGAGGGCTTAAGATGGGAATTACAATAACGATTGGTCTAATCGTGATGCTTGGGATGATTATGGGTATTCTTATTTATTTCTTAAGACAAGCTTTGGATTCGAATGATGCGAAAAAGATTGATTCTTATGATCATGACAATGACCACTTTTCTCAGTGATGATGGGGTTTTGGTGGTGTAGATTATTACGGTTGCATCGAAATTCGTCCGTCTTTTCAGGATGGTCGATATCCTGAAAATATGGTTGATAAAATGAAAGAACGGTTGATACATCCGGATAACGGTCGATATATCGTGATAAAAAGCCCGAGGACCCTATTTTCATAGGGCGCTCGGGCTTTTATTATTCCGTAATTTCCTTTTCGCCCAACTTCATTGAACTTGAGCAAAGGGGACAAATCTTGGATTTTGTATCCTCATGGGTTTCCGGTCTTTGCCAGGCGATGCACTTGGAATTCGTGCAAACCCAGGCCAGGATCTTGCTGGTTTTCCCGCTCCGTACCTTTTTGGTTCGTTGCGGCTGATCCGATTGGGGAACAGTTTGAAATAAGTCCGCAATAAAGCGTGAGCATTTTCGCTGTTCACCTTGATAATATGCAGGAGATGAAATAAATAACTTCTCTTTTGCCCTCGTAATGGCTACATAGGCTAGTCGCCTTTCTTCCTCAACTGCCTCCGTTGTCTTTTCCTTTTCGTTCGGATCCTTGTACACCTTATCCTCTAGCTTATTGGCATTAAGAGCTGAACTGTGGGGAAGATTCCCTTCGATGGCCCCGATTAGAAACACGACCGGGAACTCCAATCCCTTGGAACGATGGATCGTCATGAGGGACACGCTGTCTGTGTTCTTCTTTTGGCTTTGATTTGAGTAGATCTCCTCATACTTTGCCTTCATCTCATCAATGAAGGTGATAAAGCTTGAAATCGTATCAAAACGCTTTGCCGAACCTTCAAGCTCGTCCAGCATTTCTTTAATGATTTCCTTCTGTTCCGTCACTACATGAGATTCCTGGGCATCGATGTACTGGTGATAGAATTCTTTACGGATCCGTTTGATCGCCGCTTCTGGTGATTGATCTCCGATTGACTTAAGGAACTTCATACGTTCTTTAATGTTTTTCACCTGGAAAGGCTTTAGTCCAGATAAAGTCGTTAAGTGAATGAGAGGATACTTCTTTCTCTCTTTCCCCTCTTCTTCCAGAATATGAGCCATACCCCTATCTCTTCTAATGAAGAGGGTGGGAAGGATGGATTCTATCGCTTGAAAGTTCCTTGGCACAATCGATAATCGCAAATAATCCACGACAGGCTTCACCGTCCAGTTTTCATAGAAGAGAGAATCCTTTTGATTATATGGTGTAAAAGGAATATCCTTTAACAGAAGTTGCTCAAATACAGCACGGCCGCTGCTCATGGTCCGGTGAAGTATCGTCATGTCCCTATATTTGTAACCCTCTTTTATTAACCTCTCTATTTCCTCTGTAATCCAGACGGCTTCTTCATCTGCCGTTGCCGGTCTTGAGTAAAGAGGTTTTTGACCCTCGATTTTGGTGGCGATCAACTCTTTTTTCCGTCGGTGATCATTCCGGCCGATTACTTCATTCCCTAATCCGATGATATAAGCATCGGACCGGTAATTCTCTTTTAACGTCACGACTCTGGCATCCGGAAATTCTTCATCAAAGTCCAGGATGAATTCGTTCCTGGCACCATTAAAGGTGTAGATTGTTTGATCATCATCCCCTACCACAAACAAGTTCCGGTGAGCAGCAATCAGTTTCATAAGCTCATATTGTACAAGATTCGTATCCTGGAACTCATCCACCATCACATACTGGAAACGATGCTGAAGAGACGTCAACAGATTAGGATTCCCTAATAATAATTGATAGGCCTCGGTCAAAATGTCATCGAAATCCATTTTATGATTCATTCGCTTCCACTCTTCATATTTTAAAAGAATGCTTCGTACTTCTTTTTCTGATTTGGATTTCTGCGGCAGTTCCCTAATATCTTTCTGATTCAACTTATAATGCGAGAGTTTGGCAAGGAGCGTCTCGGCATCATAAGGGTCATATATATTCATTTCCCTTTGAATTTGCTTAAGAATAATTTGTTTATATCGCTCGTTTCCCAGCACTTCTTGTGTGTAATGACGGGACCTCAGCAAATATAGAAACAAAGCGTGAAAGGTGCTGGCATGGACCGCTCCACCAGCTTCTGTACCTGGAAGACTTGCAATCCGCTGCTTCATTTCTTCCGCGGCTTTCTTAGTGAACGTGACGAGTAGGATATTTCTTGGTTGGATATCTTTGACGGCCATGAGATAACCTGCTCGACAGACTAGAACCGTTGTCTTGCCTGTCCCTGCACCTGCAAGGGTCAAACATGGTCCCTTTACATGACGGACTGCTTCGATTTGTGAAGCATTCAGGTGAATGCCCGCTTCTTCCATCGTCCGAAAGAAAAAAGCATCCTCTTCATGGGAGGATACCAGCTGCTTCGTAGTCTCTCCCTTATGGAGCGCGGCGACCGGGATTTCCTTTTTTTCCGCATCATATGGATAAATAGAATAGTTGGTTAATACTTTATTCAAAGCTCATTCTCCTAGCTTACCTTTCAATTCATAACCTTTTCATCATAACAAGAGCCCTTTGAAAATAGCAATGACAATCTAAGGGCGACAGGGAGACAACATTCGATCGATAAATAGTAGTAAACGGTTGTTTAATACCTTTAAGCCTTGTAAAATAAAGGTTTCTGGTGACTAACCAAACGTTTGTTTAAATTGGATATGCTCCTTGATGATTAAGCACCGGACAGAACAGGGAATAGGAAATCAGGTGATAAATGATGAAACTAACAAAATGGGGCTTTACCCGCTTCAACAGCATAAAAGCAGAATTCGACCTCTTCCCCCACTCCCTGGTCATCCTTAGAAAGATCAGAAACTATTACTTTGTCAATAAAGTCCACTGGTCCGAACTCGACCCCGTTGTGGAAACCCGGCATCTTGAAGAAATGGAACTGCTTGTGAACCGGGAGCTCGATTTGGAAACGTTCTATCTTAATAGAAGATTAAATTAATGAAGATTTTTTGCTAATTTCATACTCTTTCTTTTTGGCTGTTTTCACAAGGCTCTTTTCGTAAACTTTGTTGCTATTGAAGGTAGCGAGTGGAGGACTAATCAACTACCATACACGGCTAGAAAACACATTTTTCATCGAGTGCAGTGGTCGATTTTAGCTTGAATAGTAAAATGCCACTTCATTCGTTTTTTTCACTAATAAGCTCTGTCACGACATCTCTTGTAGATGGTGAGGGGAACGGCGTAGACTCCTGCGGAAAAACGGGCGTGCCGAGACCCCGGAAGCGAAGCTGAGGAGGCTTGGCCGTTCGTCCGCCGGAAAGCGAAGCCGTTCCCCTCACCATCTATCGCACTCCCTCATAGACAGAGCCTTAGCAGCTGCTCCTATGTTTAGAAAACAACAATCTTTGCGAAAAGAGCCTTTCACAAAGATTGTTGCTATATTTCCGCTGCAGGTGCTCGCTTTCCGCGGGGCGTGAGTTGAGCCTCCTCAGGCTTTGCCCTACGGGGTATCAACTTTCCCAAAAGAGATTTATAAAAGAATGAGCAATAATAAGATAAAGTGAGATAACCTACAATTTCATCATAAAAAACAGCCCAAATCGCATTATATTGATTATTCTGAACATTTGCATTAATTTTATAATTTGTTAATATATAATTAATAAATGATTTACAAACACACAAAACTTTAAAGGAAGGCGTGATTCCAATGACGTAAGCAAGCAAAGCATGTCAGCATCACATCTCGCTTTTGAGATCGGCCCGTGAAAACTGATTTCAGGATGTGTGGATATGCGGGAATGCGCAATCTTATTTCAGGAGATGATTCCAATGAAGAGTGTCAGCGAAACATGCTAACATCATGGTACGCAAGGAGGTAGTCAGTGAAAACTATCTTCGTAACATGTAGGCGTGTGGGGAAATCAGTAACAAATGAAAATAAACTAAATAATACATGCAAGACCATTAATTTACATTAATTTAAATGAATGTTAAGTATGTGTATTAGTAAGAAAGGATAGGAAAGTTAATTGAATAAGGTTTACTTAAGTTAAGGCGCTGTTTATGTGGTATAGACATAAGCAGCGTCTTAAATTTGTGCTTAAAATTCTTCTTTTAGTAGAGAACAAACCGCCATATCACAAAATACGCCTTTTTCATATGCAGCTTTTCGTAATACACCTTCAAATGTAAAGCCTGCTTTTTCAAGGCTCTTCAAAGATGCCAGATTTTCAGGATCATAATAGGCCTCTATTCTGTTCAGTGCCATTTCTTCAAAGCCATATTTCAGGATGGGTCGAAGCACCTCTGTTATTATCCCCTGTCTCCAATATGCAGGATGAATTTCAAACCCCACCTCTGCTTTAAAATGTTCTTTCTCCCATTGATGATAACCGCAACTTCCGATGATCTCATTTGTTTCTTTAAGTGAAATCCCCCATCGTATTCCTTCATTCATACGAAATCGCTCGTTCCAGCTTTGAATGATTTCAACAGCTTGTGTTTCATCCTGAAACGATTCTAAGTCATAATATCGGGTGACTTCATCTTTTGAAAAATAATCAAACACTTTGGGAGCATCTTCTTCTCCCATTTGTCTTAAACAATATCTTTCTGTTTCAAGCACTGGGAAGGCTCTTGTCAGCATACTCATTCTCCTTTTCTATTTGTTCTCCTTATTAATTCAACATTGATTTTTCCAATGCCTTCTTGGAAGAGGAATTTTTCATCAATCTACCTTTCTCTGTTTGCTTATAGCGTTGTATTATTCCCTTATTCTGGTTACAATCGATTAAATAGGTTAAAAAGGATGGGAGTAAGAGATGAAGGCTCATAAAATCATTGTAAGCAGTACCATTTTCACCGGGAACGCTACCTCCCCATTTGACGGGTTCGTGGCTGTAAGGGATGACACCATTATTGGAGTGGGGCCACGTTCCGAGATAGAGTGCTTTGTAGGTCCGTCCACCGAAACATGGGATGTCGGTGATCGTCTCGTGATGGCAGGATTTCATGACTTTCATCTCCATTTATTTTTAGGGGCGATGTTCGAGGGGTTTTGTCAGCTTACTTTCGGTCATACAGAAGATGACTCGGCAAAAATGGCGGCGAGCTATGCCTCGAAACATCCCGATGAGGAATGGGTGCTTGGATTCGGATGGCATCACGTCCGCTGGCCTGGCCAGAACCTCCCTACTCGTCATTCGTTAGATCGCTACATTCCTCACCGTCCGGTTGTACTTCTGAATGAAGAAGCACATAGTGCTTGGCTGAATACAGCAGCTCTGCAGAAACTAGGAATTCAACGGGATACCCCCGAACCTCTTTTCGGGAAAATTGAAAAAGACGAGTACGGAGATCCCACTGGATTTTTATATGAAACGGCAGTGCAGTATGTGGTAAAAGCTTTCACGTTTGATGAAAAAGTAAAAAATAGATTGTTAACTGGAATGCTATTAAAGACTTCATCCAATGGAATCACTTCTGTTTCCGACATGCTCCCTCTTCCTGGATATACATTGGGAGATCCGGCTTTTTATAAAAGCTTTGAGGAGAAGGGGAAACTGACATCAAGAATTCATTTCCTCGATGTTCTCGATGGTGATCTAGAACGGGGTGTTCAGTTTAGAGAGAAGTATCAATCGGATAAGCTCCAATTTTCAGGCTTGAAGCAATTTCTGGATGGTGTTCCCCTCACATATACCGGTTATTTATTGAATCCATACTCCGATCGCCCTACAGAAAGAGGCGGTACCATTTATGAACCACATGTGTACCAACAGTGGATTGATGATGCTGACCGGGAAGGTTTCCGTGTGCGTCTTCACGCATGTGGTGACGGAGCGGTTCGATTGGCACTCGATTTATATGAACATGCCCGAAGCGTAAATGGGATACGGGATTCCCGGCATACCATTGAACATATTGAAGTGTGTAACCCCGGCGATTTCGATCGATTTGCGAAATTAGGAGTCATAGCATCAATTCAGCCTGAGCATCTTACGGCAGGTTCGATGGACACCCACGCCTATTTAGATCGACTGGGTCTTGACAGGTCACGGTATACGTGGCCGATTGGATCCTTACAGGAACACCGTGCAAATATAGCGTTCGGTACAGACTTCCCGATTGTGGATTTGAACCCGATGCTCGGTCTTTACAGGGCAGTCACCCGTAAGCATGAAGATGGCACCCCTCAGAGCGGATGGAATCCTCGCGAGAAAATTTCATTGGCATCTGCCTTGACTCACTATACGAAAGCCTCTGCTTTCGGAAATTTCAGGGAGCACGATTTAGGAACGATCGAGATTGGCAAGAAAGCCGATTTAGTCGTTTTGGATCGGAATCTTTTTGACGTGGAGATGGAGGAAATCTTGGAGACTAATGTCTGGATGACACTGATGAATGGGGAAGTTGTGTTTCGAAGCTAATGACAGACCCGACAAAAAACAGAGGTCCGTCCCTCAAGAATGAGGGACGGACCTCTGAATATGTTGTTTATTTTTGTTCTGGAGCTTGTAGGCCACCACCACGAATGGTTTTTTCTTCGAATGGGAGGTTAAGTTCTTTGCTTAGTTTTTCAAGGAAGCTGAGCTCACGTTTGGATACCAGACAGATGACGGTTCCTTCTGCACCCATACGGCCTGTTCTTCCAGAGCGGTGAATATATTGTTTCGTATCACTTGGGAAGTCGTAGTGAACGACATGTGTAACATCTGTAATGTCCAGTCCACGTGCTGCAACGTCTGTTGTCAGAAGCATGGACACTTTCCCTGAACGGAAGCGGTCCAATGATTGCTTGCGCTCGGTTTTAGTTGACTCTCCTGCCAATACTTCGAGCTCTACTCCTTTAAATTTAAGCTTCTCTTCTATTTCAGAGAGTTTCTCCAGTTGATTAAAGAATACGAGTGCTTTGATTCCTTTAAAGTAGGAGATGCTTCTAAGGGCTTCCATTTTGTCCCGCAATTCACTATACACAAAAACATGATCTACTTTCTGATTATCTAGGTTCGCTTCCATTTTAACGATTTCATGGTTTTGCAGAAGTGTTTCTGCGACACTCTCGGTTTCATCTGATAAAGTAGCTGAGAAGAAGAGAACTTGACGCTCTTTTAAAGTCGATTTAATGATTTCCTTCACTTCACGGATATGTTCTGAGGAGATCATTAAGTCGAATTCATCGACGACGATCGTCTTCACTTCATGCATCTTCAATTTTTTCAACTTCATCAATTCAATCATACGACCCGTTGTACCTACGACGATATGCGGCTTTTTCTTCAGCTTTTCGACCTGCTTCTTAATGTTGGCTCCACCAATGAAGGCAGCGCTTGTCACGTCTGTTCCCTTTGCCCATTTCTGGATTTCCTGATGGATCTGCATGACAAGTTCTCTCGATGGGGCAAGAATAACAGCTTGAGCCTGTTTCCTTGATGGGTCGATTGATTGGATGATCGGGAGTAAATACGCCAGGGTTTTCCCTGTACCGGTTGGCGATTCACACACTACATCTTTTCCTTCCATAATCAGAGGTACCACTTTTTCCTGTACGGGAGTTAATGTTGTAAAGCCAGATTCTTCCCAGTTCTTCTGAATCGTTGGGGTATGGATAATGCTTGAAATTGAGTTCATTCTTTTCGTCCCTTCTTAATCGGACAAGGCAGAAGGAATCGATCTCTCCTCAATTGGCAAGATGATTTCCACTACCGTCCCTATTTCTTTTTCGCTTTGAAAATGGATATGCCCATTATGGCGTTCAATGATTTTTTGACATACAGCAAGTCCCAGACCGGTGCCTTTCTCTTTCGTAGAGTAGAATGGTTCCCCCAGGTGTTCGATCCGCTCAGGCTCCATTCCGATTCCATTGTCACTTACAATGACATGTGCTTCCATATCCAGTTCCTGCAAGGTAATGGTTACTCTACCTTCCTTACCTTTAGGGATGGATTCTACTGCATTTTTAATAATATTGATAAACACCTGTTTAAGCTGATTGACTTCCCCTAGAACATTTAACGGCCTTTCAGCGAGGTTATTATATGCTATTGATACGTTATCAAGATTAGCCTGAGCTTCCATCAACACCAACACCTGTCTGAGGATATCGTCCAGTCTTTCATGAAGGAAATGGGTTTCTTGCTGCTTTCCAAGAATCAGCATCTCCCCTGAAATTAAATCGATGCGATCCACTTCGGAGAGCATAATTTCCAAGTGAGCATCATTAATCGTTTTGGTGGTTTGCATCAGTTGAATGAACCCCTTGAGAGATGTGAGCGGATTGCGGATTTCATGAGCCACTGCTGCCGCAAGTTGGCCAATGACAGAAAGCTTTTCAGAAGCTACGACCATTTCCTCATTCTCCCGATTAAGGGTGATGTCCCTTGCGATCGCAAACATCCCTGTAACCTTTTGATCAATGATGATTGGCACAAGGGAGCATCGTAGGAGCTTCCTCTTTTTCTTTCCTAGATAAAGTGTTGTTTCAAAGGTGGATGGAATGCCTTTGAAAGATTCGAAAAAGTAACCGGTGATCCGATTCATTTCTTCTTCATCCAAATAATTGCTGAATTTCACTTCTTTTAATTCTTGATGTGTGGATTCTAGCATCACTTCAGCTGCTGAGTTCACTGATATCACTTTACCATCAAAGCTAAGCTCTAATACGGCATCTGGATTTTGTTCGAACAATGAATGGTAATGCTGGTTCCTAACCTGAAGTTGCCTCTCCTTACTTTTCAATTTTTCATTAGAGAGGATCAACTCACCGGTTCTCCGGTAGACCAATGAAAAAATAACGATACCAGTCACCAAGATAAATAACCAGCCCTTATAGCGCTGAAAATAAATATACATACTCAGGTTTTCATGTGTTATGACCATAGAAAAATAGTCGGAAAACACAATCCACAAGGTGCCTAATAACACATAGGTGATGGAAATTTTTAAGGCAATGTCTTTTGCTTTTTTCATCTAGTGTCTTCACCTAAATTCAAATAGTCTTTCCCCTATGGTTTCACAGTTCTTACCAATTTATCAATAATCTTTACCCTTCCCATCTCCTTTAAGAAATAAGGTAGATAAAGGATAGATTCCCACACTTTGTATCACAAGTGAAAACAGGATGACTCCGAATGTTAAGGAGTGAAGAAGAAATGGACCTTGTTCATTTAAACCCAGTAATAAAGCAACAGACATGGTTCCTTTAATGCCCGACCAGGTTAAGATGAATACTTCCTTCCATCCATATGTGTTTCTCCACGTTCCTTTCATTTTTACAACACCAATAATAATAACATAGCGAACGAATAAGGAGAGAACAAATAGTAAGAAGATCCACCCAATTAATGAAAAGGATAAATATCGTGTCGTTTGGATCCCGATCATTAAGAATAAAAAGGTCAGGATGGTCGGTTCGATCACGGTCCAAAAGCCATCCAGATCCTTCCTGAAGTGATTTTCTTTAATTGTTTTGCCGAATTCATAGGAAAGCATGATTCCTGAAGACACGGTGGCAAGAACGCCGGAAACTCCAAGTTCTTCACCTATGTAAAAGGTTCCGTACGCCAGGATGATACTGAGCATAATCTGATACCTCGCATCAATCGTGAAATGAATCGCCTTGCTCGCAAGCCACCCCAATGTAATCCCAATCACGATTCCTCCAAGAGAAACCAAAAGGAATTCCCCGAGGAATGAAGGAACTGAAAAACTCTCCTCTCCAAAGTAAATTCCAGCCACAACCGTAAAAAGGACTATACTTGTCCCGTCATTGATCATCGACTCTCCTTCCACTACGTCAGCGATATCCTGTCTATTGGATGATTCTTTCAAAATTGAAACAACGGAAACGGGATCCGTGGGTGTCAAAATCGCCGAAATCAATAGTGCTTCTACAAACGAAATAGAAAGCCATGGATGTAAACCGTAGTAGAAGAGAAGGCTCATCAATAACGTAGTGATGATGATACCGACCGTACTAAGGATAGCGATGATTGCAGCATGCCTCTTCAAGGCCTTTGTTGGAAATTGATATGCGGAAATAAATAAGAGTGCTGGCAGGAACCATTCGAAGATAATATCTTTAGTAAGTGTGACACCGGAAAAAGCAGGTACAAACGAAAGCACCACTCCAATAAGCAATAAAACGACAGGAACGGGAAAATTCTTTTTCTTTTTATCAATGGTAAAGACACTATAGCCGATCACAAGCAAGAACAAAATATGTATAGGTTCGATCATTCACACCTCCAAATAATGCTTATATGTTTTTTTCCTCTCACATTATTTTACTAAACTTCTCCTCCAACCTTCTTCCTATTTATTCAAATTTGTGTTTATTTTTTATTTAATAGGTAAAAGAGTAGCAAAGATAGTGAAAGCAGGTGATGATATGTTGAGCATGGTGTACGGAAGCAAAACATTCAGTAAGAGTGGCACGATCACCCTTCCACATAAATGGCGGCAGCAGTTTGGACTATTGCCGGGAAGACTCGCAGAACTTTTCTATCAAAACAATTGCCTATATATTAAGCATGCGGTAAAAGAATCCACGCACAACAAGCGCTACATCTCAGAAAAAGGAACTGTTCACATCCCAAAGGAACTCCGTGAAGAAATGGGTATAACCCATCAATCTCCCTACTACTTACACATCAATGAAAAAGAAAATTGTTTTATGATCACCAGGGACCATTAACTTACCCTCCTCCTTCACGACCCGCAGGAGCTGACTTATACGAACACACCAAGGGTCCGTCCCTTAACTCGCATCAAAGCGATGAGGGACGGACCTTAGTGTGTTCGATAGTGATGCTGCTTCCAGTTTGGGAGATGGATAGTTTACGAACGTCCATACTCGGGAAGGATTGCTCGAGTTGACGGAACAGCCACTCACTTGCTTCCCGTTCCACAAAGCAGGCAATCGTCGGACCTGCACCGCTTAACGCAACTCCGAATGCACCGAATCGATTTGCCACCTCTTCTACTGCATCATAATGTGGAATCAGCTTCCTCCTGTAAGGCTGATGATATCGATCACGCTTCATCATCTTCCCTACCGTTTCCCAGTCTCCGGTTAGAAATGCCGCCACTAGTACATTTGAAATCGTTCCAGCCTCCACAGATTCGTCGAATGAAAGACGTGATGGAAGAACATTTCTTGAATCCGATGTTTTCAGTTCCGCTTTCGGGATGACACATACGACATCTACAGGCAAATCCGACACCGAGACTAAGCTGACACCCTTTTCATGCTGACAAGTGACCACAAACCCACCATAGAGGGACGCCCCTACATTATCCGGGTGACCTTCAAAGCGATTTGCATGGGCAAGCTTCTTTTCTTGTGACAGGTTAAGACCACATAATACATTCGCTAACTCGACCCCTGCCACAACCGCTGCCGCACTGGATCCAAGCCCTCTCGTTAAAGGGATATCACTCGACACATAGAGGTGGCACGGAGTAGGCTTCCGACCATATTCCTCCGCCACCTCTTTTACGACTTCGATAATAAAATGGGTCTCATCCGATGGGAAAATCTTAAGGTCTGACGAAAGAGGGATCACTTTCCATTCTCCTGCTTCATGTACTTCAACGGTCAAATACACATTTAACGCAAGGCCTAATGAATCGAACCCAGCACCTAAATTAGCCGTACTTCCCGGGACGATGATTTTAAAGGAGCGTGGTTCCCGGCTTTTCATACGCCAATCGTCCCCTTAATATAATCCTTCACCAATTCACGATTATTAGGTAACTTCACAGGTGTGACTGGGCTGCATTCCATGGCCATCTCAGGATCTTTCAACCCGTTCCCCGTCAGTACAGCCACTACTTTCGCTCCCTTTTCGAGAAGTCCTTTCTCCAATGACTTCTTTATACCTGCAATGGAAGCACAAGAAGCCGGTTCAGCAAAGATTCCTTCCTTACTTGCCATAAGTTGATAGGCTTCCAGGATTTCTTCATCTGTCACTTCATCAATATGCCCATTTGATTCCTTTAACGCGTCAACAGCCAACATCCAGCTCGCTGGGTTACCGATGCGAATCGCAGTGGCAATGGTTTCAGGCTCGGGGAATATACGGTCATGAACCAGTGCCGCTGCTCCAGAAGCCTCAAAGCCAAACATTCGGGGAAGTGTTGAAGCATTGCGATCGTGATACTCTTTAAACCCTTTCCAGTAAGCAGAAATATTCCCGGCATTTCCAACAGGGATGGCTAACACATCGGGAGCGTCCCCGAGCCCTTCAATGACTTCGAAAGCTGCCGTTTTCTGACCTTCCAAACGATAAGGATTCACAGAATTCACAAGAGTGACCGATTCAGTCTTGCTTAACTCACGTACAATCTCGAGGGCTTCATCAAAATTGCCTTCGATGGAAATGATCTCGGCGCCGTACATGACGGCCTGAGCCAGTTTCCCTTGAGCGATTTTCCCCTCGGGTATGACCACGATGCATTTGATTCCCGCTCTTGCTGCATAGGCTGCTGCAGAAGCAGATGTATTGCCGGTCGAAGCGCAAATGACTGTCTGGCTGCCGGATTCCAATGCTTTGGCTACAGCAAGGACCATCCCCCGATCCTTAAAGGATCCTGTTGGGTTAGCCCCTTCTACCTTTGCATAAAGATCGATGCCCCATTCTTCGGATAGCTTCTTCAACTCAATTAAAGGGGTGTTTCCCTCATTTAAGCTTAAAAGAGGAGTATCTGCATTTAATGGAAGATACTCTCCGAATTGTTCCAACAATCCTTTCCACCTCATCCTTTTTCTCCCCCTTCTACACGGTATGAGCTCTCAATCGAATGAATGGCTTCATAATCCTTCAGTTCCATCAAAATATCCTCATAATGATCCAGAGATGCTTTATGAGTGACAACGACAATTTCAGCAAACTCATCACTGTCTAAAGGGTTCTGAAGAATTTTCTCGAAACTAACTCCATGATTCGAGAAAATGGATGTCAGCTTGGCTAAAACGCCAACTTCATCCTGAACGTGCAGACGCAAAAAATATTTTGAGTGGATTTCATTCCGTTCCTTCAACTTTTTCGGGAATTGCGGGTTCACTGCACTCTTTCCAGTGACACCCAACCTCATATTCTTCATGATTCCCACCATATCCGATACGACAGCTGTCGCCGTAGGGAGACTCCCTGCACCCGGTCCATAAAACATCGTTTCGCCAACCGCTTCACCGTAAACGTACACCGCATTGTATTCGTCGTGAACAGAAGCGAGCGGGTGCTCATTTTGCAGGAGGGTCGGCTCTACGCTTACCTCAACCTTTTCCCCTTCACGGTGAGCATAGCCGATGAGCTTCATAGTGTAACCAAATTGCTCAGCATATTGGATATCCTCACCTGTTACTTCTGTGATGCCCTTCACTTTCACATCGTCTAAATGGACGTTCATGGAAAACCCTAGCGTAGATAGAATGGCCATCTTCCTTGCAGCATCCAAGCCGCCGACATCGGCCGTCGGATCCGCTTCAGCATATCCGAGCTCCTGGGCTTCCTTCAAGACATCATCGAAGGTCCGTCCCTCTTTCGTCATCTTGGTCAATATGAAGTTCGTCGTTCCGTTGACGATTCCCATCATTTTCGTGATGCGGTCTGAAGCAAGACCATCTACTAAACTTCTTAATATCGGGATGCCTCCGGCCACGCTCGCTTCGTAGAATAAATCACAACCGTTTTCTGAAGCGGCTCTTAATAGTTCCGGTCCATGGAGTGCCATCAGATCCTTATTTGCCGTTACGACATGCTTCTTCTGGTTTAATGCATGGAGGAGATGTTCCTTCGTCGCATCGATTCCCCCCATCACCTCGACCACAATATCAATTTCAGGATCAAACAGGACTTCCTCAGGATTCAAGGTCAATATGCCTTGTTCAATATCCATTCCTCTATCTTTCTCTAAATCCTGAACGAGAGCTTTTTTCACTGTCACGGGACAGCCGATTTGATGTGACAGTTTATCCTGATGATTTTCTACAATCTTCACCACTCCAGCCCCCACCGTTCCAAGTCCTAACAGTCCGATTGAAATTGATTCCATATGCCGAAAACCTCCATTTGTTTATTTCGAGTGTACATTTGTTCTTCTATAGTGGACATTATAGTTGAAAAAATTACCTATTACAATAGGTATTTGTGTATTTTCAGAATGTAAGAGCTTTCATTATTAATAGATGATGAGATTTACTTTTTTTGGTGATTCTACTTGTATCTCGTTCGGTATACTCTTTTAACGTGATTGTTACTCATGCATGAGTAACTTTCACACTTAATTGTGTAACCTCCCCCGTTAATTGGGCCACTTTTACAATTAATTGGGCCACTTCCACCATTTATCGGGCCACTTTTCCCTTTAATTGGGCCACTTTCATCATTCATCGTGCCAAATCGTGAACAAAACAAAGCAAAATACACCTGATAAAAACAGAGGACCGCCCCCGACTACACACATAGTCGAGAGCCGCCCTACTTTCACACAATATGGTGCAGCTGTCTTGCCATCTTAGATAAGTCACGATACACAGGTATTTTGCTTGGGTCGGCATTTCCGCCACTGATGACGCAGCCGACTTTCTTTCCCTGTACCTTTACTTTTTGGCACATGGCTGCAGCTAGAGATGCGGCTCCCGCTCCTTCAACGAGAGTTTTCTCCCGTTGGAGCATAAACATGATGCTATAGGAAATTTCTTCATCCGTGACTGTGACCATGTCATCCACATATTTCCGGATAATCGGAAATGTGAGTTCTCCGGGCTTCTTCACCAGGATGCCGTCAGCAATGGTGTGAACATGCTCGAGGGACCCTTTATTTCTGCCAGTGAAAAAGTTATACGTTGCCGGTGCTCCCAGAGCCTGCACCCCGACGATTTGTACTCTGGGGTTAAAAGCCTTTACAGCAAGTGCCATCCCTGCAAGCAAGCCTCCTCCACCGACAGGAACGAGGATCATGTCTAAATCACTGAGTTGTTGAAGCATTTCAAGTGCGACTGTCCCTTGTCCAGCCATCACTTTGTAATCATCAAATGCATGAACATACGTCGAACCTTTTTTGATTTTCTCTTCAAGCGCTGCTCCGTAGGCTTCTTGATAGGTGTCTCCTGTCAAAACGATTTCAGCTCCGTAATGTTTCGTTGCGGCAACTTTCGTAGAAGGCGTTCTTTTTGGCATGAAGATTTTGGACGGAATGCCGCGCTTAGAAGCAGCGAGCGCCACCCCTTGGGCATGATTGCCTGCAGATGCAGCGATGATGCCCATCCTTGCTTCTTCATCCGACAATGACATGATTTTATTCATTGCACCTCTCACTTTGAAGGAGCCTGTTCGCTGCAGGTTTTCCATTTTCAAATAGACCTCTCCACCAGTGAATGTATTCAGCGTCGATGATTGCTTTAACGGTGTCCGGTGCACCTGATGACTGATTCTTTCCATGGCTTCTACAACTTCAGTGTTATCCATTAAATTCCCAAGTCACTCACCTCATCATTTTTTTCGTATTCTTCAATATTCTTTTCGTAATTCAACGTTAAGTCGATCTCATCCAATCCTTTTAATAGCATTGTCTTCCAATAAGGATCAATGTCAAAGGAGACGCGTTGCCCCTCCGAATCACAAATTGTCTGATGAAGAAGGGACACTTCAATTTTATATAAATCTACTTGACTCTCATTTTTCAATAGGGCATCCACTGTGGTTTCATCAAGCTGAATGGGCAGGATCCCATTTTTCAAACAATTGTTATAAAAAATATCTGCGAAGCTTTTCGCTATGATTATCTTAAATCCGAAGTCCTGAAGGGCCCACGGCGCGTGTTCTCTTGAAGATCCACAGCCAAAATTCTTGCCGCCAAGGAGAACCTCGGCATCCTGGTATTGAGGCGTGTCTAGTAAAAAGTCGTTTCGTAAGGATTGCCCGTCGTCTTCAAAACGCCAATGATAAAACAAGTACTGACCGAAGCCTTGGCGCTCGATCCTTTTTAAAAATTGCTTCGGAATGATTTGATCAGTATCCACATTGTCTCTTCTGAGAGGAAATACTTTCCCTTCCACATGATTGATTGCCACCTCTTCACCTCCTATGAGCTCGGTATTTTCTCAAGCTTTCGTACATCAGTCAGTTTCCCGGTCACGGCAGCTGCCGCCGCCATAGATGGGCTGAGTAGATGGGTTCTTGATCCGTTTCCTTGCCGTCCTTCAAAGTTCCGGTTGGACGTCGATGCACAACGTTTACCCGGAGGAACAATATCATCGTTCATAGCCAGGCACATGCTGCACCCTGCTTCTCTCCACTGAAATCCGGCTTCTTTAAAGATGATATCCAGGCCTTCCTTTTCGGCTTCTTTCTTCACTTTATAAGAGCCTGGTACAACCAATGCGTTGACGCCCTCCTTGACCGATTGACCCTTCACCACCTCAGCCGCCACTCTCAGATCACTCAATCTTGAATTTGTACAAGAACCGATGAACACATAATCAACCGCGATGTCTTCAATCCTCATACCGGCCTCGAGCCCCATATAATGAAGAGCCCTTTCAACCCCTTCTCTATCAGAAGGATCGGTATACTCTTCCGGATGAGGGACGGACCTTGAAATCCCTGCCCCCATCCCCGGGTTGGTTCCCCAAGTCACATGAGGCTCGATTTCTTTACCATTTACCTCAATTTTGTGATCATAGGTAGCGCCAGAATCGCTCTTCAAAGATTGCCATTCATCTTTGCATTGTTGGAACGATTTATTCTTAGGGAGATACTGCCTTCCTTTTAAATAGTCAAAGGTCGTCTCGTCAGGACAGATTAGCCCTGCCTTCGCGCCAGCTTCAATACTCATATTGCAAACGGTCATTCTTTCCTCCATGGATAGATTGCGGATCACGTCTCCGGTAAATTCGATGACATACCCGGTCCCAAATCCTACTCCATAGGTCGAAATGATGTTAAGAATCACGTCTTTAGCCGTGACACCAAATCCCAGTTCCCCTGATACTTCTACTTGAAGCGTTTTTGGTTGCGATTGCCAAAGGGTTTGCGTAGCCAGTACATGCTCCACTTCACTCGTCCCGATCCCGAAGGCAAGTGCTCCGAATGCTCCATGGGTTGAAGTATGGCTGTCTCCGCATACAATCGTTTTCCCCGGTTGGGTCAGGCCCAGTTCAGGGCCGATAACGTGGACGATTCCCTGATCCGGATGGTGGATATCGGCAAGGGTGACTCCGAATTCCGCGCAATTTTTCTTCAAGGTGTCCATTTGCAATTTGGCAATTTCATCCCTGATGATATGACGTTCTCTCGTCGGAACGTTATGATCCATGGTGGCGTAGGTTAAGTCTGGTCTCCGCACCTTACGATTTTTTATACGCAGCCCTTCAAATGCTTGGGGAGAGGTGACTTCATGTACAAGGTGAAGGTCAATATATAATAAATCCGGCTTTCCTTTTTCTCTGTGCACAATATGTTTTTCCCATATCTTTTCGATGATATTTTTCCCTGCCATGGACTCCCTCCTGGTATGGTAAGATTTTTATTTAAGTAAAAAGGTACAAATAGTGCTCTGCGAGTAGTGGTTGAATCACAAAACCGGCAAATTCGCTCCTACAAGTAGGCGGCCAAGATAGAAGACAGCGCATGATCTGCTTCCAAACGTTCAACGACTAGCTGGCTCATTGCACCAGTCCCAACTACGGTTCCACGTCCCATCGTCCAAAGATCTCCTGTGCGATAACCTGCATTCAGTACTTCCTGAACAGCCATTTCAATCATTTCCGCCTCTTCTTTTAAACCGAAGGAATGACGAAGCATCATGGCAACCGATAGAATCATAGCCAGTGGATTGGCTTTTCCTTTTCCGGCGATATCGGGTGCGGAGCCGTGCACCGGTTCATAGAGGCCAAAGGAATCTCCTCGTAAACTTGCTGAAGGCAGCATTCCCAGAGAACCTGTGATCATGGAGGCTTCGTCACTCAGGATATCCCCGAACATATTTTCAGTTACTAACACGTCGAATTGCTTCGGTTGATACATCAATTTCATCGCTGCGACATCGACCAGCATGTGCTCTACTTTCACATCCTGATATTCTGTTGCCACTTCATTCACGACTTCCCTCCACATTCGACTGGTTTCCAACACATTCGCCTTGTCGACTGACGTTACTTTTTTCTTCCGTTTTTGAGCCAGCTTAAACGCTTTGTGGACGATTCGTTCGATTTCGCTTTTTTCATAGACAAGGGTGTCGACCGCCACTTCATTTCGTTTTCCTTGGCGACCGGATGGCTGACCGAAGTACAATCCTCCTGTCAGTTCACGGACAATCACTAAGTCCACTTCTTCCACGATCTCCCGTTTCAGGGGGGATGCCGCCAACAAGCTTTCAAATGCTTTGACTGGACGAAGGTTCCCGAACAGTTCAAACTCTTTGCGAATAGCTAGGAGTCCTTTTTCAGGACGCAGCTCTTTCGGAAGGTGCTCCCATTTCGGTCCTCCTACAGCTCCTAATAGAACAGCGTCACTTTCTTTACACAGCTTGATCGTTTCAGGAGGTAATGGTACACCGGTTCGATCGATGGCAGCCCCGCCGATGTACCCTTTCTCGACTTCGAATTCATGACCGAACCAGTCACCTACAGCCTTCAGTACTTCTAATGCCCCGTCCATAATCTCTTGACCGATACCGTCTCCCGGTAGTACAGCGATTTTTTTCTTCATTAGAATTACCTCCTGTTTTTGGTTTTTAGGAAGAGCTTTGGAAACTAAAGCCCTTTTCTTTTACAAGCTTGCTTCAGCCGCTTCCTCTTCTCTTGTGTGTGACTTCCGTTGAGCTGATCGATTCACTGCATTTAAATAAGCACGGGCGGATGCTTCCAATACATCCTGAGCGGTTCCACGTCCACTTGTCTTCTCTCCGTTATATTCCAGTCTGACGTATACTTCAGCAAGGGCATCACGGCCGCCTCCCACTGAGTTGATTTTGTAGTCCAACAGCTTTGACTTACCCGGCAGGATTTTTTCGATTGTATTGTAGATGGCTTCCACACTTCCTGATCCGGTTGAAGCGAGACGTGTTGCACTTCCGTCTTCGAATTTCAACTCGATCGTCGCCGTAGGGATATTGTCCATTCCGTATTGAACCTGCATCCTCTCTAACGTAAACCCAACTCCATCGGTCATTTCCGTCTGCTTATTCGTCAAGATACTGAAGAGATCTTCATCAACGATTTCCTTCTTCTTATCCGCCAGATCTTTAAAGGTATGGAATGCTTCATTCAACTTTTCATCCGTTAGTTCAAAGCCCAGTTCAACGGCTTTATTTTTGAAAGCGTGACGTCCAGAATGTTTCCCGAGTACGAGACGATTGGAGTTTACACCAATCAATTCAGGTGTGATGATTTCGTACGTCGTTTTCTCTTTCAAAACACCATCCTGGTGAATGCCTGATTCATGGGCAAAAGCATTGTCACCCACGACTGCTTTGTTCGCTGGAACCCTCATTCCTGTAAGCTTACTGACAAGAGAACTGGTTTTCTTGATTTCGTCAAGCTTCAGGTGGGTGGTCGCCCCGTAAAAATCTTCTCGGATCCGAAGAGCAACAGCCACTTCTTCTAGTGCAGCATTTCCAGCACGTTCACCGATTCCATTAATGGTTCCTTCAATTTGATCGGCTCCGTTTTCAATGGCAGCAAGGGAATTGGCGGTCGCCATACCCAAGTCATCATGACAGTGGGCAGATAGCTTCACTCCTTCAATGTTTGGAACATTTTCTCTTACGTACCGAAACAGTTCACCGTATTTATGAGGAGTAATGTATCCTACCGTATCTGGCAAGTTAATGACCGAAGCACCTGCCCCGATCACCTTCTCCATGATCTTAACTAAGAAATTGAGATCCGACCGGCACGCATCTTCTGCTGACCACTGAACTACCGGGAAAAATTTCTTCGCATATTGAACGGCCTGGACAGCTGTATCAATGACCTGATCCGGAGTCATCTTTAGCTTATGGGTCATGTGAATGGGAGAGGTGGCAAGAAAGACATGAATCCTTGGTTCTGTGGTTCCTTTAAGCGATTCCCATACGGCATCGATGTCACGCTGTTGAGCCCTTGCAAGCCCCGTAACCGAGCTGTATTTGATCGTGGAACCGATCCTCTGCACAGCATCGAAATCCCCTTTTGAAGCTGCCGGAAATCCAGCTTCAATGACGTCTACCCCGAGTCTTTCCAACTGTTTCGCTACCTCGATTTTTTCAATCGTGTTAAGATTTACGCCCGCTGACTGTTCACCGTCCCGTAGAGTTGTGTCGAAGATCTCAATGGTTCGCACTCGCTACCACTTCCTTTTCTTTAGTAGAAGGTTTTTGTACAAATGGCATCATTTTACGTAGCTCTCTCCCAACGACTTCAATCGGGTGCTGACTCTCACGCTGGTTGATTGCGTTAAATTCCGGACGGTTCGCCTGGTTCTCCAAGATCCATCCCTTCGCAAATTTTCCTGTTTGGATATCCGTTAATACTTCCTTCATGCGGGCTTTCGTTTCTTCGTTCACAACCCGTGGGCCTGAAACGAAGTCTCCCCATTGAGCGGTGTCGGAGATCGAGAACCGCATTCCTTCTAATCCTTGCTCATACATCAGATCGACGATCAGCTTTAATTCGTGTAAGCACTCAAAATAGGCGACCTCTTTTTGATAACCTGCTTCCACAAGCGTTTCGAATCCCGCTTTAACAAGGGATGTCACGCCTCCACACAGAACCGCCTGTTCTCCGAATAGATCGGTTTCTGTTTCCTCCTGAAAGGATGTTTCCAGGATTCCTGCACGCCCAGCCCCAACACCTTTTGCATAAGCTAGGGCAAGTTCTGCTGCTTGACCTGAAGCATCTTGATAAACCCCGAAGAGTGCAGGTACTCCAGCTCCTTCTTCAAACGTCCTTCTTACAAGGTGTCCCGGTCCTTTCGGTGCTACTAAGAATACATCCACATCTTCTGGCGGCACGACTTGATGGAAATGGATGTTGAATCCGTGGGCAAATGCCAGTGCTTTGCCCGCCGACAAGGCCGGCTTGATTTCTGCTTCATATACTTTCGGCTGATGCTCATCGGGCAGGAGAACCATGATGACATCCGCCTGCTCACTTGCTTCTCGCACAGAGTAGACATCAAACCCGTCTTTTTCCGCCTGGTCCCAGGACTTCCCTTTCCGTAATCCAACAACGACATCAAATCCGCTTTCCTTCAGGTTTTGAGCATGTGCGTGACCTTGTGAACCATAGCCGACTACCGCTACCTTCTTCCCTTTTAATACCTCTTCATTCACATCTCCGTTATAATAAACCTTTACCATTTCCCTCATCCTCTCCATTTTTAGAATAATAAGTTTTTTGAAAGTGTGAATCCTCTAATTGACAATTGAATACTGTTTCAGATCCGTGACTGATTTACCATTTCCTCTCGCAAATGCAGTAATGCCTGTTCGTGCAATTTCTTTGATCCCGTATGGTCTTAATAGATCAATGATGGCTTCTATCTTGGATATTTCGCCGGTTACTTGAACTGTGACGCTGTCTCTTGCCACATCAATGATGGCGGCTCTGAACGGTTCTACGATGCCGTTGATTTCGGAACGAGTCTGCCCAGTACTCAACACCTTGATGAGTGCAAGTTCCCTGGCGACCACCCCTTGATCGGTGATATCAGATACCTTCAGAACATCAATTTGTTTATGCAGCTGTTTTAGAAGCTGTTCAATTTTCCGATCATCTTCTACGTTGACGACAAAGGTCATTCTAGAAATCCCTTCTACTTCCGTATAACCGACCGAAATACTTTCAATGTTGAACTGGCGTTTTGTAAACAATCCGGTCACCCGGTTCAGGACACCGCTCCGGTTATGAACAAGGGCCGTTACAATCCGTTTCCTCATGGTTTCACTCCTAACATTTCATGTAATCCCTTCCCTGGAGCCACCATCGGGTAGACATTTTCTTTCGGATTCACCCAGCAATCGATGAGTACCGGTTCATCACTCGTTAAGGCTTCTTTTAAAACGGAATCGACGTCCTCCTGGGTTTTCACCTGATACCCCTTGATTCCATAAGATTCAGCCAGTTTCACAAAGTCAGGCTGCATGGCGAACACCGATTGAGAGTATCTCTTTTCAAAGAATGTTTCCTGCCATTGTCTCACCATTCCAAGTGTTCCGTTATTGAGAAGGACCACTTTCACAGGCAGGTTCAGCTCTTTCAGGAGAACAAGCTCTTGGAGAGTCATTTGGAATCCCCCATCTCCTACAAAGGCAACTACTGTACTGGATGGGTTCGCTAACTGAGCTCCGATTGCTGCCGGAAATCCAAACCCCATCGTGCCAAGCCCTCCTGAAGTGACCCAATTATTCGGCTTTTTAAACGAATAGTATTGTGCCGCCCACATTTGATGCTGCCCTACATCCGTTGTGACGACCGCTTCCCCGTTCGTCATTTCATACACTTGCTCAATCAAACGCTGAGGAGACAACACGTCATGAGCCTGGTTATACCAGAAAGGATAGTCCCTTTTATATGATTGAAGGTGATGATGCCAGACACTTAGATCCGGCTTTATTACTTCATGTTGAAGAAGTTTGACGAGAGCCTGTTTGGCATCGGCTACGATTGGAATCTGCGTAGAAACGTTCTTTCCAATTTCAGCTGGATCGATATCGATATGAACCACTTTGGCCCTTGGTGCAAAGGTTGAGAGATTCCCTGTCAACCGGTCATCAAATCGTGCGCCGATATTAATAAGCAAGTCGCATTCATGGATGGCCATATTGCTTGCATAGCATCCGTGCATGCCGGCCATTCCAAGGAACAACGTGTGATCTGCTGGAAATCCACCTAACCCGAGTAAGGTGTGAATCACGGGAATATCATATTGTTCTGCGAAACTCTTCAATTCCACAGTTGCCTTTCCGTGCAGGACTCCTGCTCCTGCTAAGATGACGGGCTGCTTCGAAACCTTGATGGCTTCTGCCATCTTCCTTATTTGCAGTGGGTTTGGTTGGAAATTCGGCTGGTAACCTGGTAAATCCATTTCTACATCATGTACAGGATAGGCCTGCTGTAAGGTCAAGTCTTTCGGTATATCAACAAGGACCGGCCCAGGTCTTCCGGTTGATGCGATATGAAAAGCTTCCTTCACGATTCTTGGCAAATCTTTGAGGTCCCGAACCTGATAATTATGCTTTGTAATCGGCATCGTAATGCCTACTACATCAGCTTCCTGGAAAGCATCGGTCCCGATGACCCCTGACGCCACCTGCCCAGTAAATATGACAAGAGGCAATGAATCCATCATGGCATCGGCAATCCCCGTCACCAAATTGGTAGCTCCTGGCCCTGAGGTGGCGATGACAACTCCCGGTCTACCTGATACACGGGCATATCCTTCAGCTGCATGAATGGCCCCCTGCTCATGACGAGCGAGAACGTGCTTGATTGGGGCTTTGTAAAGAGCATCGTAAATCGGCAAGACCGCTCCTCCAGGATACCCAAACAGAATCTCAACCTTTTCCTTCTTTAACGCTTTCATGAGCATATCAGCACCATTGACGTATTCTGTTAGCGTCTGTGAAGCCAGTTCTTCCTCAACTTTTGCTCTCATTGCCTATCTCCTCCCTTATTTTAAAAGCGCAGGCGGCTTGATTAGAGGCGACAAGCATAAAGCGAATATGCCGGAAAGGCGTTTTCTTTGCCTTTTTGGCATATTTGCTTTATGACCTCGAGCCTCTAGCCGCCGGAGCTGGATATATGAAAAGCGCAGGCGGCTTGATTAGAGGCGACAAGCATAAAGCGAATATGCCGGATAGGCGTTCCTTGCCTTTTTGGCATATTGATTTATGACCTCGAACCTCTAATCGCCGGAGCTTTATTGCATCTACTTTCCAATACAAAAAAGACCTTTCCACCCACTACGACAGAATTTATCTTTCGCAGGGGCGAAAAGGTCTTTCTTCCTTTCCACGGTACCACCCTAATTCAGAGACAACGGATATCATCTCCCTTTACAGGCTGGTCGGTTTCACCAGCCTTTGTTTTTGTAACGAGTATGATCTACTCGATCGTTCCTACTTGAGACGTTCAGAACGATACTCAGAGGGGATGTCGGTATTGGGAGTATTACTGGTTCGCAGCCCCACCAGCTCTCTGAAAATACGGTTCCAACCCTTTTACCTCTTCAACGCTTTTACTCTATTCTGTTTTCAAAACCCCGCCTGTACTAGCTGACGTTACAAGTTTGGCATAGCGTGCCAGGTAGCCTTTTTTGATCTTAGGAGGAGGCTGTACCCATTCCTTCTGTCTGAACTGTAGTTCTGTTTCTGAAATCATCAAGGAAATCGTCCGATTCGTGAGATCAATGAAGATGGGGTCCCCATTTTCAACCACACCGATGGGACCTCCCTCAGCCGCTTCCGGCGACACATGACCGATTGAAATGCCTCTAGAAGCTCCTGAAAATCTTCCGTCTGTCATGAGTGCCACTTTCTTTTCCAATCCCCGTCCTGCAATAGCTGCCGTTGGGGCAAGCATCTCAGGCATTCCCGGACCGCCTTTTGGTCCTTCATATCTGATCACTACTACATGCCCTTCTTTCACTTCACCGCTTTCAATGCCTGCAAGTGCATCATCCTGGGACTCGTATATAATCGCTTCTCCCATAAATGTTTTAATGGAAGGATCAACTGCCCCTACCTTAATGACTCCTCCGTTTGGGGCGATATTCCCGAAGAGGACAGATAATCCTCCGACGGGGCTGTGGGCGTTTTCTCTGCTACGGATAACGTCATCATTTTGAATATGAGAATCCTTCACATTTTCATAAAGAGATTTTCCAGTTACCGTGATTCGATCTTTGTGGACAGCTTCCATTTCACACAGCTCTTTAATGATGGCGCTGACCCCTCCGGCATTGTGAACATCCTGCATGGAATAATCTGAGGCCGGGCTTATTTTGGATAAGTACGGAACACGCTCAGCAACTTTATTAATCCGGTTTATGTCGTAATCGATTTCCGCTTCATTGGCTATTGCTAATGTATGGAGGACGGTATTGGTTGATCCCCCCATTGCCATATCCAAAGCGAATGCATCATCGATGGTGTCTTCCGTTATGATGTCTCTTGGTTTGATATCCTTCTTGACCATTTCTACTAAATATTTGGCTGCATCCTTGATTAGCTGATGCCGCTCTTCAGATGTGGCAACAATCGTCCCATTCCCCGGTGGAGCCATTCCGAGCATCTCCATCAGCGAATTCATGGAATTCGCTGTGAACATTCCTGAGCATGATCCACATGTCGGACAGGCATTGGCCTCAATATCGAGAAGCTGTTCTGCCGTCATTCTACCTGACTGATGGGCACCGACCCCTTCGAAAACGGATACGAGTGATAATGGCTTCCCTTCACTGGAAACCCCCGCTTCCATCGGCCCTCCCGATACGAAAACGGAAGGGACATTCGTTCGAACCGATGCCATAAGCATTCCCGGTGTAATCTTGTCGCAGTTAGGAATGTAGAACACTCCGTCGAACCAGTGGGCGTTGATGACGGTTTCTGCTGAGTCTGCAATCAGTTCGCGACTTGGCAATGAGTACCTCATCCCGATATGCCCCATAGCAATCCCGTCGTCAACGCCGATCGTATTGAACTCGAATGGGATCCCACCTGCTTCTCGAATTGCTTCTTTCACCACTTGTGCAAATCCGTTTAAATGCATGTGACCGGGAATGATATCGATATAAGAGTTACACACCCCGATAAATGGCTTCTCCATGTCTTCAAGCTTTACCCCCGTTGCATAAAGTAAGCTGCGATGGGGAGCCCGGTCGATTCCTTTCTTGATCATGTCACTTCGCACGTCATCACCTCCAACTTAGCCAACTTGAGCATTTTGTTTGTAAACTTTTCTTCCATCCTGCGTGACAGTGTCTCTGAACTCCTGTAATAATTGGGTTGTATACTTCCCAGGTTTTCCTTCACCGATTACCCGGCCGTCAACCTTCACAACTGCAATGACTTCTGCGGCTGTACCGGTTAAGAACACTTCATCTGCCGTATATACATCATGACGTGTGAAGACTTCTTCTTTCATCTTGAAGCCTAATTTCTCGGCAATTTCGATGATGGCATTTCGGGTGATTCCTTCAAGTGCCCCTACATATCCAGGAGGCGTCAGGATCTTTCCTTTTTTCACAATAAAGATGTTATCCGCAGATCCTTCTGCTACATATCCTTGATCGTTCAGCATCAACGCTTCACTTACACCAGCAAGGTTCGCTTCGATCTTAACGAGAATGTTATTTAAGTAGTTTAAAGATTTAACCTTTGGCGACAGAACATCCGCACGATTTCGGCGGCTCGCCACCGTAACGATATCGATGCCCGTTTCGTATAAGCTCTTAGGGAACAAGGCCAATTGTTCGGCAATGACGATGATTTGTGGCTTTCTACAAGTAAATGGATCCAACCCCAAGTTCCCAACACCTCTAGAAATAACCACACGTATGTAGGCATTTTCTAGCTGATTCTTCTTCAATGTATCAACGATAATGTCACTCATCTCTTGTTTCGAGACTTCAATATGCAACATGATGGACTTTGCAGAGTCATAAAGGCGATCAACATGTTCTTCCAGACGGAATACATTCCCATCGTACATTCGAATCCCTTCGAACACTCCATCTCCATAAAGAAAACCATGGTCGTACACAGAAACAACTGCGTCTTCTTTTTTTACAAATTGTCCGTCTAAGTAGATCCACTGTTCGTTCATGTTAATCATTCCTTTCGTGTCATTAATTTATTTGAATATTCCGAATTTAACTTTTGCACTGAAGGAATTACTTCTTCAGATTTATTGGAACCTATTCAGCTGCAGGTCAGAGAAAGTTGTTACCACCGCATCCCGCTGCCTAAGATTTTTTTATTGAGGACAATATTACTCCCGTTTCCTGAGTAGGTCAACAGGCTTTTTGTAAATTGTTTGACTATTTAGATTAATCTGATTATAAGTAAACGCTTACATCTTTGTCCTTATCAAGTTTGTTGGATGAAAAAATATTTTGGGATTTTTTTATTTAAAAGGGAGGATTGCGCTTCTTACTTGCTTAGAATTTCTAAATAATATTTTTCGACAAAATCCTATGGGAATAGGGGTTTGGGGAGTTTAGACCTGTGCGTATATAACTGATTTATTCTCACTAATTATTCATAATTGAGAATGCAGTTTTCTATGTAAATAGATGGAATGCATGTTAATTAAACTGGAATAATGATCGACAATAGGAATTGGCTTCAATATAAACGCTATTTCCCTTCTATTCCGTAACCCCTTGGAACCTATGAATATTTACTTTTGTTTCTATAAGATGAATCTTTTTTCATGAAGAACTTTTTCTCCCAACAATTACTTGACCCTTTTTTAAACTCTATACAAATAAAAAAAGAATCAACCCAAACAACCAGATGGTCGTTGGATTGATTCTTACTTCACACCCACGTAAACATATAATTGGGATCTTCCACGTCCTTTGCTTTCTTGACAATCTTCAACGGTTTGAAGGTATCAATCATGACAGCGAGCTCCAAGGTTTCTTTTTTCCCGATACTTGCTTCTGTCGTTCCTGGATGAGGACCGTGTGGAATACCGCTCGGGTGAAGGGTAATCGACCCTTCCTTGATTCCCTTTCTGCTCATGAAGTTACCTTCAACATAGTACAGCAGCTCATCACTGTTCACATTGCTATGATTATAAGGAGCAGGAATCGACTCAGGGTGATAGTCATATAATCTTGGTACGAATGAACACACGACAAAGTTATGTCCTTCAAACGTTTGATGGACGGGCGGCGGCTGATGCACACGTCCGGTGATCGGTTCGAAATCCTCAATATTAAATACCCATGGATACAAATAGCCATCCCAACCGACTACGTCCAGTGGATGATGAGTTAACAGATGCGAGTGAAGCGCCCCTCTTGACTTAGTGATCACTTCGAATTCGCCTTCCTCATTCTTGGTTGCAAGCTGTTCTGGCCCGCGCAGATCCCTTTCACAAAACGGACTGTGCTCCAATAACTGTCCATACTCATTACGATAACGGCGGGGAGTCGTGATTTGGCTAAAGGATTCGACGATGAGCATTTTCGTTTCCTGTTCAGGAACGACACGGTAAATCGTGCCAATCGGGATCACCACATAATCTCCTTTTCCATAGGTGATCGTTCCGAACATCGTCTCGACTTTCCCTTTACCAAAATGGATGTAAAGCATTTCATCCCCGTCACCATTCCGGTAAAAGCTTGTCATCTCTTCCGTGACAAGAGCTGTTCCGATCAAAAGATCCGAGTTACCTAGTAAGTACTCCCGGCCTTTTAAGGCACATCCCTTCCTCTCGACTTTGTCCGTGAAGAAATGTCGATGACGAAGAGCACCGTCTTCCTCGAATTCCGGTAGATAGTTCCCTAAATACTCCGTTTTCGCCACGGCGGTCGGCAAGTGATGATGATACAGAATCGACTGTGTACCCGAGAACCCTTTCGTTCCCATGACCTGCTCTCTGTAAAGCGTGCCGTCCTCTTTTTTAAACATGGTGTGACGTTTGTGAGGTATTTTCCCCATTTGACGATAGTACATGGTCTTCCTCCTCTCTTCTCTTTGCAATCGTATTCCTCAAAACTCCTAGTCCCGTAATCTCTAATTCCACCATATCCCCAGGCTTTAGCCAAGGGTGTTTCTCTGGACCAAGTTCTAAGATGCATCCTGTTCCTACAGTACCGGATCCAATCACTTCCCCTGGATAAAGGGTGACGTCTTTCGAGGCGCGTTCGATCATGTCAGCAAATGTATAATGGATATCCTGATAATTTCCTCGTGAAAGGAGTTTCCCATTCACTTTCGCAGACATTGTCAGGTCAAATCGGTCGCCCTTGCGATAGACTTCCAGTTCATCCTTCGTCACTACATAAGGACCGATTGATGTGGCAAAATCTTTTCCTTTTGCGGGACCAAGCCCTACTTTCATTTCATGCTTCTGAATGTCTCTTGCACTCCAGTCGTTCATGATGAAATAACCGTATATATAGTCTTCTGCGTCTTCTTTTGAAATGTTTTTTCCTTCTTTCCCAATCACGCAGGCGATTTCTAATTCATAATCCAGCCACTCACAGTCAGCCGGCTTTTCGATGAAATCGAGAGGACCCCTTACTGCTAAATGATTCGTGAAATAGAAAACGGGAATATCATACCATTCAGGCACAACGTCCAGTCCCCTCCGTTTTCGTGCCGTTTTCACATGCTCTTCGAACGCATAGAAATCCCGTATGCTGAATGGCCTTGGGATCGGTGCCTTCAGTGTGACATCACGTAATGAATGCACTCCCTCATCTGTTTCAGAAAAGGGACCGATCGACTTCATCCTTCTCAGTCCTTCTTCACCGAGCGCAATCATAGATAACATGTCTTGAGGAAGGGACCCGCCACTTACAACATGGAGATCTGCTACGTGTTCATCCTGAATAATCCCTGCCCTTACTTCTCCTTCTTTTACAAAACTAACCAGCTTCACGTGTCATCACCTTTTTCGAATCAATTCAAATGAATCGGATAGTGGTTTCGTGTACATTTGACCGGCAAGTCTTCCAACCGGCTTGAGTTTCTCTGAATCTATTTTCCCATCGTAGTAGAGTTCATCATTGATTCTCACACATTCTACCTTCCCGATAACAAGGCTTCCTGCCCCAGGATGGTCGCCGAAATGAAGAACCTCATGAAGAACGCATTCCAATTGAACCTTGCTTTCAAATACTCCAGGAGGCTTTACTGAGACCGACTCTTTCTTCGTCAGCCCGACCTGTTGGAATTCATCAATGTCCGGTTCAAATTCAATAGCACAGTTATTCATTTCCTCCACAAACTCTTCGCTGACGATATTAATGACGAATTCCTTCGTTCTCTCGATATTCTCAAGAGTATCCTTCTTACTGCCGTCCTTCCCTCTTCTCATAGGCGAGAAGCAAACGAGCATTGGATCGGCGCAAATCGCAGTAAAAAAGCTGTAAGGTGCCAAATTCGCATTTCCTTCTTCATCAAGGGATGAAACAAAAGCAATCGGGCGGGGCAAAATCGAACCAATCATTAATTTATAGGCAGCCTGCCATTCTAAAGACTGGGGTTTGATATCCATTTAGTTCACCCCTTCATTTCGTAAAATCTCTTCTAGCCCATCAATGAATCTTTCATTATCCTCTTCCGTTCCAACAGTGACTCTGACGGTTGTCGGATATCCGAGGAGAGTCCCTGAACGTACGACGAGCCCCCTTTTCACAAGCTCATATGACACCGTGTCTCCATTCAAACCCGTATCTACCATGATAAAGTTTGATTGAGACGGGAAATAGGAAATGCCCAACCGGTCAAACTCCCGCTCTAAAAAGAGGCGACCCTGCTCATTCTTATGAGTACACTCCCTAATAAATGCTTGATCAGTAAGGGCGATGACCGCTGACTTCTGAGCAACCGTATTCACATTGAATACATCTTTCACTTTCCGGAGCTGCTCAGCAATTTCTGCATTCATAACACCGAACCCCACCCTTAAACCGGCTAGGCCATATATCTTCGAAAATGTTCTAAGGACGATCAGGTTTTCGAATGCAGAAAGAAGAGGCAGGGTTTCTAAATAATCATCGGTTGTGACATATTCCATATAGGCTTCATCCACCACCACCAAGATATGCGGCGGCACACTCTCGATAAATTGCAAGAGCTCTTTCTTCCCGACAATTGTTCCAGTGGGGTTATTCGGGTTGCACACAAAAATCAGTTTCGTTTCCTTCGTGATCGCCTCATACATCCCTTGTAAGTCATGGGTACCATCTACGAGAGGAACGATAACAGGGGAGCCGCCTTCGATAAGCACATTGGTTTCATACCTCGGAAAGGTCACATCGGCCATGATGGCTTCTTCGCCGCTGCTCAAATACGCCCTCGTCAACAGTCGGATGACCTCATCGGATCCATTTCCAAATACGAGCTGTTCTTTCGTAACCCCTAAAAATGTTGATACCTTTTCACTAAGGTCGACGGCAGCTCCGTCTGGATACAGAAACAGGTCGCTTCCGTTTTCTTTAAACCACTGTTTCACTTTTGGGGAACAGCCATATATGTTTTCATTTTCTGATAGCTTCCTGATTGAGCTTAGACCATGCTCCTTCTGTAAGTCTAAAAGCGTCTTCCCAAGCACATATGGAGCGATATGTGTGACCGCTTCTTTTGTCTTGAACTTTAATGTCATACGTGAATCCTCGCCTTCCTCATGGATGAAGGGGGTTGACTCACGTGTTAGCTTACCTCCAAGTTTTAATATAGTACGCGAAAGATGTACGATATTAAGCGTAGAAGCAGCTAATCTCTTCATGAGTTAACCCCCTGACCGGTCCTTTGACCCCCGTTATATATGCTCTATCTATCTATTTTTTAGTTTATAGGTTTCCTCTTCGTTCCTGCTCGCGCTCGATGGATTCGAATAGTGCCTTGAAGTTTCCTTCACCGAATCCTCTTGCGCCCTTACGTTGAATCACTTCGACGAATAGTGTCGGACGATCCACAATAGGCTTCGTGAAAATTTGAAGCAGGTACCCCTCATCATCACGGTCTACTAAAATATTCAGCTCTTTGATCTTGGAGATCTCTTCATCGATTTCTCCTACACGCTCAGAAAGCATATCGTAATAAGAATCAGGTGTATTCAGGAACTCAACGCCATTTTCTTTCAAGATACCGACTGTTTTCACTATATCTTCCGTCAAAATCGCAATATGCTGCACTCCAGGACCGCCGTAGAACTCAAGATATTCCTGGATTTGTGATTTGCGTTTTCCTTCAGCAGGCTCATTGATCGGGAATTTAATGCGTCCGCCATTATGCATCACCTTGGACATCAGGGCTGAATATTCCGTTGTAATATCTTCATTTGTGAAGTGACGCATTTCCTTAAAGCCCATCACGTTTGCGTAATACTCCACCCACTCTTCCATACGTTCAACATTTCCTACTACGTGATCGACAGCGATGATACCGGAATCTTCATTTTTCAGAGCGGAATCATATTTTACAAATCCTGGCATGAAGATCCCTTTATAATCTTTACGTTCTACAATAGTATGGATTGTATCTCCATATGTACCGATCACGGCTTTTTTTACTATTCCGTTATCATCTTCTAGTGTTGAAGGAGGCATGATTTCAATCGCACCCCGGGATACCGCTCCACTGTAAGCCTTTTCAACATCCTCCACAACAAGAGCAATGTCTTTAATACCATCTCCATGTTTTTTAACAAATTCAGCTACACGACTGCCTTCGTGAAGGCTTCCCGTTATAACCAATCGAACTTTGTTTTGTTGCAGTACATAAGATACTGTGTCACGATTTCCCGTTTCCAATCCTGAATAGGCAACGGTCTTAAATCCGAATGCTGTACAGAAGAAATGAGCGGCCTGTTTTGCATTTCCAGTATAATACTCTAAATAATCAACATCTCTTACCGGGAATACCTCTTCTACCTTTTTTTGCTTTTTTGCTACATTCTCTTGCATATTTACCCCTCCACAAACGTTAGTATATTCTGAATATTATATTAAATAGTTTCTTAGAACTTCTCAAGAGCGGCTAGTAAAGCTTAAACGCTTCTCTGTGTAAAAGCGCGTCCCTCATTTCACCTCGCGGGCTCCTTTATTCTGGGAGGCATGTGCACTGCGTCTCCCTTTAATCCTTCGACCGCTTCGAGTATACTTTCGTTCATACTGGGATGAGGATAAAGTGGAAAGCGAAAGTCCTCATCTCTCGCTGCCATTTCTAAACCAAGCACGCCTGACGTGATAAGCTCCGCTGCCCCCATCCCAATGATATGAATACCAAGAATCAAATCCGTTTCACTGTCTGACACGACTTTCACGAACCCATCCTTTTCATCAATTAACTGAGCGTACCCGTTTCCTCTCACAGGGTTCTCACTAACTGCAACCGAATACCCTTCAGCCCTTGCTTCTTCCTCCGTCAGCCCTGCATAAGCAATCGGTGGACTCATCTGCACCACCATCGGAACAAACTGCAAATCCACTTCCACTGGAAGCCCAGCCATTGCCTCCGCTGCTACCTTCCCTTGCTTGATTGCCTTCACTGCGAGGGACGGACCTTCCGTCGCGTCCCCAATCGCCCATATATGCGGAATGGGGGTCCGTCCCTCTTGATCTGTTTGGATATACCCCTCTTCCGTTAATTCAACACGGAGGCGGTCCAGGCCGATGTCTGTCAGGTTTGGTTTTACTTGTCCGCTCACGACAAAGTGCGAACCTTCGATTGATACCGCTTCACCCGTTTCTTTCTCCAGATTCACGATGACATGTCCGTCCCTTTTACTGGCAGAACGCAGGACGGAATTCTTGATGACATTGATTTTCTGCTTTTTTAACTGTCTGAACAGTTCTTTTGTAATGGCAGAGTCAAATGCAAATTCCTCGTTCAAGAGTAGCGTTACACGGCTTCCAATAATAGAGAAAACCGACGCAATCTCCAATGAAATATAATCTGTACCGTATACAATCAGTTCCTCAGGGATCTCCCCCAGCTGATAAACGTCTCTTTCTTTAAGGATACAGGCATCATCAAACTCGATACTATCCTGATAATGAAAATCCCCTCCTGTTGCCACAATCGCTTCTTTAAAATTAAAGAGGGAAAATTCATGACCGTTTTCAACTCCAACACGTGATTCTGAAAGGAAGGATGCTGACCCCTTTATGATTTCAACTTGATTCGCTTTGCAAAGAGATTCCACCCCTAAGCGAAGCTGGGTGATCTTTTTATTTTTATACTGTTGAAGAGAGGAAAGATTGGTTTCTAATCCCCCGAACTGCATCCCCATCTCCTGCAGATGCTTTGTCTTTTTCAACTCCTGGGCAAAATGGGTGAATACCTTCGACGGAATGCATCCTTTATTTAAGCAGGTGCCGCCCATGTCCTCTCGTTCGATTAACGTCACCTGTCTACCGAGACTTGCGGCCCTTATAGCTGCGTGATAGCCACCGGGGCCTCCTCCGATGACGATAATGTCTTTCTCTTCCATAATCTCTCCCACTACCATTTACATCAACTCCAAAAGCATGGATTGAGGCTGTTCAATCAGATCGCGTAATCGATTCGTAAACCTCACAGCCGTTCCGCCATCTGCCACTCTGTGATCAAAGGACATGGATACATTCATCATCGAGCGGACGACGATTTCATCTCTTTCATTCACCATTGGGCGCTTCTTCGTTTTATGGAAAGCGACGAGTGCCACTTCCGGTTCGTTGATGATTGGAGTGGCTCCGATTGAACCGCCAAGTGGACCGACGTTACTCACCGTGAAGGTTCCGCCTTTGATTTCGTTCATCGTCAACTTGCCCTCTAGTGCTTTGATGGTCAGTTCCTTCATTTCCTCATGTAAGTCCTTCATCGTTTTTCGTTCGACCTGTTTGATAACAGGAACAATCAATCCTTCGTCAGTGTCGACTGCAATGCCGATATTGTGATGGGACTGAAGCTCGACACACTCTTCCTTTTCATTGAGTCGGGCATTAAAGATTGGAAACTCTTTTAAACTAACTGAAAGAGCTTTGATAAAATAAGCTCCTATTGAAATGGACCCGCCGCTTGCTTTCATGGTATCTTTCCAGGCTAATAGATTCGTAACATCGATTTCTTCAAAATGGGTGCAATGAGGAATCGTCCTTAGTGACTGTGACATTTTAGATGCAATCTGTTTGCGTCTGCCACGGAACGGGATGGTATCCTGCTCCCTTATTTCTGCTAAAGGAGCGACAGGTTCAGGTTTTTCATCCCTGATTGGAGCTGTCCCGCTTTCCCCTTTCATATAAAGGATTACATCCTCATCGAGAATCCTTCCTCCTACTCCCGAACCAACCACTTCTTCTATATTAATACCTTTTTCCCTTGCTATTTTCCGCGTATACGGGGATGCCAGTATCCTTTTTTTCTTCAAAATCTGGGTCGTGTTAGGGACGATACGTTTGCCTCCAACCCCATCCTCTTTTTCCATCAACAGAACCGTTGATCCGACTGGAATCGTCTCCCCTTCCCTAACCGTAAATTCCTTCACCACACCAGAAAATGGTGCGGGAATTTCCGCCGTCATTTTATCTGTTTGTACTTCCACCAGTGGTTGATCCGCTCTCACGACATCTCCCACTTCCACAAGAAAGTGATTGATATTGGCTTCAGTCATGCCTTCCCCAATATCATGAAGCTTAACTTCCATGGACTCCCTCCTTGTCTAATAGCGTGCTACTTTCTCGATTGCATCGAGCACACGTTTACTGTCAGGCAAATAGAAATCTTCAAACCCGAAATACGGGACGGGTGTATCAAATCCTGTTACCCGCTCAGTCGGTGCTTTCTGATATAAAAAAGACGTATCATTGATGATCGCGATCACATCATTTCCAACTCCGCCAGTGGCATGGGCTTCATGGACAACCACGGTTCTCCCCGTTTTCTGGACAGAGCTTGAAATGAGATCCTTATCAAGGGGATAAAGGGTTCTAAGATCCAGTACCTCGCAGGAAATGCCTTTATCCCCTGCTTCTTTCGCTGCGTCCTCGGCTACCTTCACCATCGCTCCCCAGGCAATGATCGTGACATCCTCGCCCTCTGTAACCACCTTGCCTTTCCCGATTTCCACGATGTACTTTTCTTCTGGCACTTCTTCTTTGGAAGCTCGATAACATCTCATAGGTTCCAGAAATAATACCGGGTCTGGGTCCTCAATGGCAGCAATCAAGAGTCCCTTTGCATCATAGGGTGTTGACGGACATACCACCTTGATTCCCGGCATATGAGTGAAAAGTGCTTCTGTGCTATCAGAATGAATTTCCGGTGCCCTGACTCCAGCACCATAAGGAGCCCTGATGACCAGCGGACAGGTAAAATGCCCAAGGGTACGGGCTCGTACTCTGGATGCATGAGTCATGATTTGCTCGTACGCCGGATAGATGAATCCTAAAAATTGCACCTCTGCCACAGGGCGAAATCCGTTCAATCCCATCCCAATGGCCGCCCCAATGAAACCAGCCTCACTTAACGGGGTATCTATGACCCGGTCTTCTCCAAATTCCTGCTGCAATCCGTCAGTCGCCCGGAACACACCACCATTCATGCCAATATCTTCTCCCATCAACAGGACATCATCGCTCTCCGCAAGCATCACTCTCATCCCATCAGTAATGGCTTGAACCATCGTCAGGGTCTTCATTTTCGTTAAGGTGCTCATCCTATTCACCTCTCAATCGCTCAAGGAGCTTTTCTTTTTGTTCCTGGATCGTCCAGGTCGGTGTCTCAAACACATAATCGAAGATCACACTCGGGTCGGCTGCAGGATAGGCTTCCAAGTCTTCAACAGCCGAGTCGACTTCCTTCACACATTCCTTTTGAACAGAAGCCATCCATGCCTCATCAAGCCAACCTCTTTGCTTCATGAATTTCGTTAATCGATCAACGGGATCATTCTCCATACGTCGAGACTCACTTTCTTCCTGATCACGATATTTCGTCGGATCATCAGCGGTTGTATGTGCCCCATATCTCCATGTCACCGATTCAATCAATGTAGGTCCGTCCCCGTTCCGAGCTCTCTCCAACGCTTTTAACGTTTCAAAATAAACGGCAAAAATATCATTTCCATCGATTCGTACGCTTGGAATGTCATAGGCAAGAGCCTTCTGGGCAATGGTTTTCGTTTTCATTTGCTTGTGCATGGGGACGGAAATCGCAAACTGGTTATTCTGATTAAAGAAAACAACCGGCGCCTCCCACACACTTGCTATGTTTAACCCTTCATGAAAATCCCCTTCAGAAGTCGCCCCGTCTCCAAAATACACAATCGCTGCATTCCTGGTTCCTTTTTTCTTCTCCGCATAAGCAGCACCCACTGCATGCGGAAGCTGGGTTGCGATTGGAATACCGGGGGTGAAAATATTCATTCCCTCAGGAGGCACACACCCTTCATTGCGGCCTTTCCAAAAGAGAAGTATATGAAGCAGGGAATGGCCGAATGTCATTGTTGCTCCATGATCCCTGTAAGATGGGAATAACCAATCCTTTTCTTGTAATGCAAGGGCACTCCCTACCTGGGATGCTTCCTGTCCTTCAAATGGTGCGTATGTTCCGATACGTCCTTGCCTTTGCAGACTCACCGCTTTACGATCAAAGGTACGGATCCTGATCAAATGACGATAAAACGTACGGGCTAAGTCTTCTGAAATATCCTTTTCAAACTCGCTTTGAAGTAGTTCACCTTGTTGATCCATGACTTGGACCAATTGATATTCCTCAATCATTTCATCACCTCTTGTGGTGCATTTTTGTTGGAGCATTAGATTTCTGATTTGGATTCTGTCTATTTATATTGAAAACTGAGTTGATTTAGCTTCTTTTTGAGATGTGTCACTCGCGAAATTGAATGGCAAGATGGTTGAAAGAGCTTATCCATTTGGTTTATGAATGAAAACGTTGAAATTTGAGCGTCTTTTGGCGTTTGTTGCGTAACTTTTGATGCTTGTTGCGGAACTTTGAGTGTTTGTTGCGGAACTTCCACTGTTATTTGGGCCACTTTCTACGTTCATTGGGCCACTTCCACCATTTATTACGCCAAATTGTGAACAACGCGAATCATCACTCAAAGCTCTCAACATTCATTGGTTCTTATGTCCTAACCGACCATTTCGGACGTTTCGCATGAGAGAAAAAGCTGTTTCTTCTAGTACGAGAATGAATCCGATCTTCACAGAATCGGTTGGCCGCTTCCACCGTGGTCATGTGCTGATTTTCTGATTGCAGATAAATATTCTGAAGGCTGTTATAGATGGCACTTGTCTTTTGAAGGACCCGTTCTTTATTCGGTTCATACAATTCGTCGGCTACCTGGATCAATCCGCCTGCATTGACGATGTAATCAGGGGCATAGAGAATTCCTTTTTCATGAAGCTTCATACCATGGGACAGATCCAATAGCTGGTTGTTGGCAGATCCTACAACCGCTTTTACTCTCAGCTGATCGACCGTGTGATCATTAATGATTCCTCCGATGGCACAAGGGACGAAGACATCAGCATCAACAGAGTAGATTTCATCTCCTGATACGACCTTGATGGCCGCTCCCATGTTTTTCGCCTTTGCAACCAGCTGATCGATTGATTTCTGACTGATATCCGTTACAAAGAGGTCTGCCCCTTCTTCCAACAGACGCTCTGCTACTTTAAAACCTACTTTTCCCAAACCTTGAATGGCATAGCTTTTGCCATGTAGGTCTTTTGAGCCCCAGACGTTCTGATTGGTCGCTTGTAAGCCATAAATGACTCCCATGGCAGTCGGGATGGATGAATCCCCGCTTCCTCCGTACTCTTCATTGACGCCAACGATGCAATTTGTTTCTTTTAATGAATAAACGAAATCTTCAGGCGTGGTCCCCATGTCTGTCCCTGTGTAGAAGCGCCCATTCAGAGATTCAACAAATTGGCCAAATGCACGAAATAGCTCTGGATGTCTGTCTTTTTCAGGATCCCCGATGATGACTGCTTTCCCTCCACCAAAGTCCACATCAGCCGCGGCACATTTATAAGTCATGCCTTTTGATAGGCGCAGGACGTCCTCCAGTGCTTCATCCACTGATGCATAAGGTCTCATCCGACAACCGCCTAGAGCAGGGCCAAGAGTGGTATTATGTATGGCAATGATGGCTTTGAGCCCTGTTTCTTCATCGTTGCAGAATACTACCTGCTCATGATTTTGTATTTTTTGAAACATATCCATGTCATTTCCCCCTGCAAGCTCGTCTTTTGTAAACGCTTTCAGTTTTGTCGATGCGTTAGCCAATTCGCTTCCTCCTTTTACCCTTCTTTTTTAAGAAGTGTATAAAACTAGTTCTCTTTTATTCTTTCTTTAATTTTATCTTTAGATAGAACCACTTGTTTCACCTCACCTTTTCCAATGAGTCTGTCACTCTCTCTATCCCGGACAGTCACTTCGGTTACGATGACGTTTCGTTCATATTTAATTACATTCGCTTTAATTTTCAGAAAGGAACCTTTTTTAGCCGGAGCCATATGCTCGACGTTCACTTTGGCGCCCATTCCTTCTTCATGATCTTCCAAATAAGGGAGGATGATTTTCCTTGAGGCCCACTCCATGTGATAAACCATCGAGACCGTTGAATATACTGGGTGCACAACGCTTCCTTCGAATTGGGCATACATGCTGGGAGTTACTTCTGTCGTCACGACGGCCATATGTCCTTCTACTAATCCAGGCTTCATTGCTTTCCCCCTTCAAACGAACAAATCATACATTTTTATATAACGTTAATTCAACGATATAATAACATTTTGTTTTATAAATAGTCAATAAATTGTTAAAATTTAAAATATTATATTAATATAAATTATGCAGAGGGACGGACCTCCACCAAAAGCGGAGACGGCTTGCCCAGAGGCGACATGCATAAGACGAACATGCCGGAAAGGCGCCCTTTGCCTTTTTGGCATGTTTGACTTATGACCTCGAGCCTCTAGCCGTCGGAGCTAGATGACACCAAAAGCGGAGACGGCTTGCCCAGAGGCGACAAGCATAAGACAAACATGCCGGAAAGGCGCCCTTTGCCTTTTTGGCATGTTTGACTTATGACCTCGAGCCTTTAGCCGTCGGAGCTAGATGACACCAAAAGCGGAGACGGCTTGCCCAGAGGCGACATGCATAAGACGAACATGCCGGAAAGGCGCTCTTTGCCTTTTTGGCATGTTCGACTTATGACCTCGAGCCTTTAGCCGTCGGAGCTAGATGACACCCTTCTCAACATACCTCCACAAATAAAAAGCAACGGAACCAAAGTCCCGTTGCTTTTTACTGAAGGTTGTTTCTTCTTTTATTTAATCTATGAGAGAAGTGCTCGGTCACTTGCCAACTTACTTCCGCGAATCCGCTGGAATTCATGCAGTAACCCTTCGACAGTAAGGTGTTTCTTCTCCTCTTCATTCACTTCCAAAATGATCTGACCTTTATCCATCATTATCAATCGATTTCCAAGGTCCAGCGCCTGCTGCATATTATGGGTGACCATCAACGTGGTGAGCTTATACTTCTCGACAATCTCTTTTGTCAAGTTGGTAATCAGATCTGCTCTGGCCGGATCCAGTGCCGCCGTATGCTCATCCAGTAACAGGATCGACGGTTCAGTGAACGTTGCCATCAAGAGGGAAAGGGCCTGCCGTTCTCCGCCTGATAACAATCCAACCTTTGCATTCAAACGGTTTTCAAGTCCTAGGTGAAGGGTTTCAAGCACTTCTTTAAAGAAAGCTTTCCGTTTTTTAGTAACACCCAATTTAAAGGTTCTTGTCCGATTTCGTGAATACGCCATGGCAAGGTTTTCTTCTATCGTCATGGAAGGGGCCGTCCCTGCCATGGGATCTTGGAACACACGGCCAATCAGCTTTGAGCGTTTATACTCAGAAACTTTGGACACGTCGTGATCATCAATCAACACATTCCCGATGTCAGGTAAGAGTACCCCTGAAACAATGTTCATCAATGTGGATTTCCCCGCTCCATTACTTCCGATGACCGTAACGAAGTCTCCTGGTTTCAGCGAGAGTTGGGTATCATCAAGGGCGATTTTTTCATCGGGTGTCCCCTCATTAAACACCTTATGAATTCGATTTAACTGTAACACCGCTCTCACCCTTTCCATCCGCAATCGTGGCTCTGTTAACGCGTTCTGCCATTCGTTGAGCCTTTCGTTTCTTATCCTTATAGCGATCCATCACCTTTGGCATAACGAGGGCAAGAATGACGATTGTTGCCGTAATCAGCTTCATATCACCTGTTTCAAGGAAGTCAACACGGAGAGCCATGGATACGACCAATCGATAGATAATCGCTCCCCCGATTACAGCGAGCGTCGTACGGGCGATCGTCTTGGTTCCGAATATCGCCTCACCGATGATAACAGAAGCAAGCCCGATGATGATCATTCCAATCCCCATTCCGACATCAGCAAATCGGCTGTACTGGGCAATCAAAGCTCCTGAAAGTGCTACCATTCCATTCGAAATGCCTAAACCAAGAATGATCATGAGATTGGTATTGGCGGAGAAACTGCGAATCATTCGCTGATTATCCCCCGTCGCTCTTAAAGCCAATCCTATTTCCGTTTTCAAAAAACCGTCAGTCAAAAACTTAATCACGAGCGTAATGATCGTCATGATAAATAAAATGCTCCACGTTCCCGGTACAGGTTCCCCGAGTCCAACGGCAACCCACACTTTATTAAGGGCAGCATCGATTCCCAGAGGTGACCAAAAGCCTTCTACTCCAGTAAACGCAGTGTCCTGACTAAGCAAGGGCACATTCGATCTTCCCATAATCCTGAGATTGATGGAATATAGGGCGATCATCATTAATATCCCGGATAATAAGGCATTGATCTTACCAAACGTATGAAGTAATCCTGTTATACACCCTGCGACAAATCCAATCACAATCGCTGTAATCGTTGCGATAATCGGGTTTACACCACTGACAATCATGGTTGCAGCCACAGCAGCCCCGGTCACGAAGCTGCCATCGACTGTTAAATCAGGAAAATCCAATATCCGAAAGGACAGGTAGACTCCGAGGGCCATAATAGCGTAAATGATTCCAGATTCAAAGGATGCAAATATTGCTGTTGGCACGAATCATCATCCCTTCCTATTTTTCTTCTATAAACTTCCCAAGGTCAGACCAGGCTTCCTGCACTTCTACTCCTTGCTCTTCAGCTGCCGCTTTATTGAACATCAATTCGAAGTTTTCCGGAGCTTGCACAGGGAGTTCAGAAGGTTTCTTCTCACCTTTTAAAATCTTCACTGCCATTAATCCAGTTTGGTAACCAAGATCTTCATAGTTGAATCCACTTGCTGCAATCGCACCTTTTTTCAATGAATCTAATTCTCCTACAAAAAGAGGAATATCCTTTTCATTCGCTACTGTGATGACTGATTCAAGCGCTGAAACAACTGTATTATCTTTCGGGATGTATATGACATCGACTCTTCCAACCAAGGATTCTGTCGCCTGTTTAACATCAGCGGACGTTGAAACGGTAGCTTCTACCACATCCACACCATTTTCTTCTGCAAGCTTATTCACTTCAGCTACTTGCACGACAGCATTTTGTTCACCTGAGTTATAGACAACCCCGATTTTCTTCGCTTTCATTTCATCCGTTATAAAGTGGATCGTCTTTGAAATCGCTTCGGGATGAGTATCCGTCGTTCCTGTAATGTTTTCACCTGGTTCGTCAAATGACTTAACCAATTCAGCTCCAACAGGATCAGTAACTGAAGTAAAGACGATAGGAATATCTTTCGTTGCATTCAGTGCGTGTTGTGCACTTGGGGTTGAGTTAGCAAAGATGAGGTCGACACCGTCTCCAACAAAGTTCTTAGCAGCACTTTGTGAATTACTTTGATCTCCTTGAGCGATTTGAACATCATATTTGACGTTTTCGCCTTCCTTGAAACCGTTTTCATCCAAAGCCTTCTTAAACCCTTCAAACGCCGCATCTAATGATGGATGTTCGACAATCTGTGTTACCCCAATGACATATTGCTTTTCACCATCTCCATCACCAGAACTCTTATCACTACCACAACCTGATAGAACCAGCATTCCACATAGCATCGAGATGACAACAAGTAATAAACTCTTCTTCTTCACAGAAATCCCCCTTTTTCTTTTCCTAATATATGATGAGTAGTCTACAAGACTAGCAAATCCATGTATGATAAAAATAACATTCGACGTAAATACAACGTTATATTATCACTCTTGTCACAAAATAGTCAATAATATTCCGAAAATTTAAAAATTAATATTAGTATAGTCGGTCTTTAACTGAATATCTAGGGAATAGGGGAAATTATTGTGTGTGGATGTGATTGGAATGGGTTTTGAAGAAGGTTGAGAGGCGGGCAGTGTCATGTTTTGTCGATCATTAGTAGAAACACTCTTGCAGCGACATAGAGATCAAGATTTTAAAAATGAATATAGTTTCCTCCTCACTTAATGGTTTCTTGCTATAGTAAAAAAGCGTTCCCCCTACTAAGGAAAAAACGCTTCAAAACGGTGTTCTATTAAGACTCAACATTATTTTCGGAAAGTCTATTAAAAATATCTGTGGTTTCTTTCATCATTCTCTCTACCAGTTCCTTTACCGTCGGAACATCCGACACTAGACCTGACACCTGGCCGCCATTTATGAATCCTTGATCCAGTTTCCCTTCAAGCGCCCCTACCCTATGATAGTCCTCAGAGGTCATGTGACTGAACTCATCAAGAGCCACTCCTTCTTGTTCTTTTTGAATCAATTTGGCTGCATACGGGGTCTTCATGACTCGTCTTACCCTCCCCATAGAACGGCCGACGATGACCGTACTGTCGTCCTTTGCCTCGACTAATGTAGATTTATAGTTTGCATGAAAAGGCGCTTCCTTCGTCGCAATGAACCGTGTCCCCATCTGCACTCCACTTGCGCCAAGGGCTAACATGGAAGCAAGTCCCCGTCCATCACCGATCCCTCCTGCTGCCACGACTGGGATGCTGACCGTATCGACAAGCTGTGGGATGAGGGCAAGTGTCGTCGTCTCAAGGTTCGAATTGATTCCGGCTGCTTCATATCCTTCTGCAACGATGACATCTGCCCCTGCGTCTTCTGCTTTTTTCCCTTGTTTTTTTGAGGCAACCACACAGATCACCTTTACATTATGTTCGTGGAAAAAGGGAATGAGCGGGGAAGGATTTCCTGCTGATAAAGAAACGACCGGGATTCCATGAGTCACTACCAGCCGGATCATGTCCTTCAGGTGAGGGGTGATGGAAACCGGGATGTTTAATGCGAAAGGCTTGCTGGTCCTCAATTTTGTTTCAACGATTATTTCTTCCACTTCTTCCACGCTCATCGTGCCGACTCCGATCGTGCCCATCGCCCCTGCCTCCGAAATAGCTGCCGTCAAAGGGGCATTACTGATGTTTCCCATGCCACCTTGAATGATTGGATGTTTTATATGTAGTAAGTCCGTTAATCTATTCATTTTAAAACTCCCCCTTCGTTAAATTAATGTTATACTTTTTGGAATTGTTAGACAAGTGTTGTGGATATTTCAAAACATTTGAATTTATGGTTGACAATTTCTCCCTAAACACATATTCTGGAATTACCTACTTTGCTATACAAGGTAGTTATCTTTTTATCTAAGTACCTTGTTTTGCAATATACCGATAAAGGAAGTGTCACATGTCTATCCGCAGTCAGTTATTAAAGGGAATTTTAGATGGTTGTGTTCTTTCTGTGATTGAAAATGAGCCTGTCTACGGGTATGAACTTTCTAAAAAATTGCAGTCTTCCGGTTTACAAAATGTCAGCGAGGGGACTATTTATCCTGTGCTGTTACGACTCCAAAAAAATAATTTAATTCGTGGAGAAATGCAGGCATCGGATTCTGGACCTAACCGTAAATACTATTATTTAACGGAAGAAGGGCATTCGGCACTTTATGAGATATCACAGGAATGGGAGCAAATCGCCTCACCGGTCACTACACTTTTAAAAAGGGGGAAGAATGATGATTGAAGCGAAACAGTTAATTGTATTAAACAATCAAAAAAGGGAAGAATTATCCGAAGAAAACGAGAAATATTACTCAGATTTTCTAATATACATGCGCCTTCAGCTTTCTTTATCTGAACAGCAGACCGAGGAAATTCTTATGGAAATCCTTGACCACATCATTGAAGGGCAACAGGAGGGGAAAACGGCACGAATGATTTTAGGCGATGATCCTAAAGCTTATGCCGATGAAATCATCGAACAGCTCCCTAATGAGAAGAAGAGAAGTGTTGCTCGCTTTATTTTATCTTTGTCCATGAATTTGGTAGGGTACTTGCTTATTATCCGCGGACTCGTTTTATTGATAGGTCCATGGTTTATAGAGATTAGTAGTGAAATATTTCCTGTCACTTACGGAATCATCGCATTCATTATCGTTTTCTCCAGTTTAATTGGGGTGAGAATCATCTTCTCCATTATTAACAGCTCTTTATTCAAGGAGAAACAATCCACTTTGAAAGATTCAATCAAAGCGGGCACTATGGGAATGCTTTCAATGGGAATCATTATTTGCTCCCCTTACTTCCTCCCTGACCTTGGTCCTTCTTTCATGTTTCCATGGAACGCTTCTTTCATTTCTGGAGCGGTATTATTAGGGATTTCTTATTTACTAAAAAAATAGAGGTCCGTCCCCCCAAAAAAACCACTTGCCAAACCGGCAAGTGGTTTTGATCAATCTAGCAATAATGGATGTGTCATCACGTTATAGCTCAGGTCTTTGTTTTTCAGTTCGTTTCCGTCTTCGAATACACTTTCGAAGAAGCGGGAAGCGGGTTCTGCTAGTTCTTTGTAGTATTCTCCGAACAGGGAGGCTGCGTGTGCTCCGAGCCATTTCTCAGGGAGGAGTTCTTCCGGCAATCCTGGATCAACGAAGAGGAATTTCCGGTATTCGTGGACCAGTTTCGTTCTTTCCACGAAGCATTCGGCATCACTCATCTGTCCCTTTCCAATCTTGCTTTTATCTATCATATATTGTTGACTGTACTGAGAAATGAACTCCTGATACCGGTCATTGATTTCGCTCAGGTCCCAGCTTTTTTCAATCAACCTCTGATTTTCATTCGGGCCTTTGTATTCGGCAATGAAGAAATCAACGTATTCTTTAATATCATATTTTCCAATCAGGGATTGTACTTGTTTTTCAAGATTGTTGGGCGAAATCCACGTACTCGTTGAAAGGGTACCAAATCCGCTCCAAACCAGTTCTTTTCTCAGTTCATCGCGGATGCTCCTGATTTCTTCAGGAATCGAGTACATGAGAATTCTCCATTTTCCGTCCCATTGTTCGGGCTTAAGCTTGAAGATTCTGTTCGCTGCTTCTTCCATTCGCGTCACGCCCCGTTCCGTCAGGGAGTAGTAGCTTTTGTTTCCTTGTTTCTCTGCCTGGACCCATCCTTGCTTATTCATTCGTGAAATCGCTGCACGAACCGCTTGATCATTGTGCCCAAATTCATTCAAGAGGCGAATCAAACTACCGATCCATATTTTATTTCCATAATGTCGAATGTAGTCCCCATATAGTGTAAAGATCATTGATCTTGTATTCATCGCTGGCTCTCCTTTTGTACTATCCCATTTTTTCATGACGTTAATTTTACGTTTAGTTAATATAATATCATAAACAATCCGTGAAAATAAATGAATATTCTCGTTTTATAGACTCTGTATTAAATGCAGAATAAAAAAGAGCAGGCTCCCCTTCATGAGCCTGACCCTCAATGATACACCCTCAACATCTCCAGCATCTTCACAAACGCATATGTATTGACGAACATTTCCTGCGACCAGTTCACCTCGATCCAATTCACAAGCTCTTCCTGGCTGTTAAACACTTCCCCGCTCGTATCCGCCTTCCTAACCATAAATCTGCCGTTATCCTCATCAGCCACTACGAGACAGGGAGAATCACTTTCTCTTGTTATGATTTCAAATTCCATTTTACTCACCTCAATTCTATCTTTTCTATAATAGATATTTTCTAATCACCAAATGAGCCCTGCAAAAACAGGGCCCCAGGTTATTAAGATTCAATATTCTCCACCAGCGTGGCAATCCCCTGGCCCACTCCGATGCACATGGTGGACAGTCCGTAGCGTACCTTCCTTTTTTTCATTTCATATAAAAGGGTGGTAAGGATACGGGCACCACTTGCACCCAATGGGTGACCAAAGGCAATGGCTCCTCCATTGACGTTGACGATTTCCTCATTCAGCCCAAGCTCACGGATGCAGGCAATGGACTGTGCCGCAAAGGCTTCATTTAGTTCCACTAAGCCAATTTGTTCAAGGGCAAGACCTGTTCGCTTTAATATCTTTTGCGTCGCATAGATCGGCCCCAAACCCATCACAGAAGGTTCAAGTCCCGAAGTCGCAGAAGTGACGTAGCGGGCGAGTGGTGTAACGCCCAACTCTTCCGCCTTCTCTCTGCTCATCAGTATAAGTGCCGAGGCACCATCATTGACACCGGATGCATTTCCTGCCGTCACGGTACCTCCCTGGAATAAAGGCTTCAACTTCTGCAATTTCTCATTGTTCGTTTCGGGTCTTGGATGTTCATCGATCTGGAATGTAGAGAGATTCCCTTTGCGATCCCGTAATTCGACGGGAACGATTTCTTCTTTAAACCTGTCTTCATCTATGGCGCGCTTTGCTTTCATTTGACTCCAGTAGGCAAAATGATCCTGTTCTTCCCTCGATATACCGAACTGCTTTGCCACGTTTTCAGCTGTTTCCGGCATAGAATCGGTCCCGTATTGTTCCTTCAGACGGGAATTGACGAATCGCCATCCTATCGTCGTATCAAACATTTCCATATTACCCCTTGGGAAATCCTTTGAAGGCTTTGCCATAACGTACGGAGCCCTCGTCATGCTCTCGGTGCCACCTGCAATGAAGACATCCCCTTCATCCGCTAAAATGGCCCTGGCTGCATAATTCACGGCATCGAGACCGGAACCGCATAGCCTGTTGATGGTGGTCGCTCCTACTTCAACTGGCAGACCGGCAAGGAGTGTCGACATCCGGGCTACATTCCGGTTGTCCTCCCCGGCTCCGTTTGCATTTCCTAGAACTACTTCCTCTATAGTATCCACGGGAACAAGAGGATTCCGTTCCACTAAGGCTTTAATGACATGTGCACCAAGGTCATCCGGACGTACCTCTTTCAAGGAGCCTTTGTATTTCCCGATCGGTGTCCGGACGGCATCGACAATGACAACCTCTCTCATGACTGATGCTCCTTTTCTTTTAGCTTCGTATAGTCATATACACCTTTACCTGTTTTTCTCCCCAGTCGCCCAGCCTTTACGTATTTCTCCAACAAAGGTGCCGGGCGATATTTTTCACCGAGCTTTTCGTGAAGATATTTAAGGTTATTCAATCGTGTATCCAACCCGACCAAATCTCCCAATTCAAAGGGACCCATTGGGTAGTTGAGTCCAAGTTTAATCGCTTTGTCGATTTCTTCAGCAGAGCCCAGACCCTCCTGTAACATGTAAAAAGCTTCGTTTCCTACGAGGGCGCTGATCCTACTCGTGACAAAACCGGGGAACTCATTGATGACAACCGTTTCTTTCCCCATCATCCTGGCAATCTGCCCAATGACTTCGGTGGTTTCATCGCTTGTCTCCAACCCCTTCACAATTTCAACAAGGGGCATCTTATGTACAGGATTGAAAAAGTGCATGGCGATCACTTTGTCAGGTCGTTTCGTAAAGGAGCCAATTTCGGTCGGACTCATGGTAGAGGTGTTCGTTGCCAAATAGCAATATTGGGGAGCATGGGCATCTAGCACTTCAAATACCCCACGCTTAATATCCGTTTTTTCCGGAACCGCTTCGATGACCACATCCGCATCCCGGACGGCAATCGATAGATTCGTTGAATAGCTCATAAGCTCCTTTGCTTCTACGTACTGCTGTTGTGTGAGCTTATTTCTTTCAATTCCCTTTTGAAAAATGAGGCCAATCTCATTCTTGGCATGATCCAGCTGCTCTTGTTTAATATCCACCAATGTTGTCCGGAATCCTCCTGTTGCACTTACGTAGGCAATCCCTCTTCCCATTACACCGGAACCAACGACAACGATATGCTGCGTCATATATGTTTTCCCCTTTCTTGCAATAAGGGGTTGACCCTGATAGGACAACCCCCTGCTTGATTATGTCAACTTAAACTCCAAATGGATTTAACGGACGGTTTCCAAAGTAAGAAATAATACTCTTCGTTTCTGTATAAAGATCAAGGGTTTCAACACAAAGTTCCCTGCCGAATCCTGATTGCTTATAGCCTCCGAATGGAGTACCTGGGAAAGCGGAGAACGGACAGTTCACCATCACGATGCCTGCCTGAATCGCCTTCGATACTCTTGTCGCACGACCATGGTTTTGAGTCCATACAGCCGATCCGAGTCCGAATTCGCTATCATTGGCCAATTTGATCGCTTCTTTTTCATCCTTGAACTTCATCACGACCACAACAGGTCCGAAGATTTCTTCCTTCACTACCTTCATATCGTGGTTTACATCCGTAATGATGGTCGGCTCATACCAGTATCCCTTTTCGAAGCCTTCTACTTTTGCCTGACTTCCCCCGGCAAGAATCGTGGCACCCTCTTCTTTAGCAGATTGAACATAGCCGTCGATCGTATCCAGCTGATCTTGATTGATGATCGCCCCGATATGAGTTCCTTTATCGTGTGGATCAGCAAGTTTCAGCTTCTTCGTCTTTTCCACGAATTTATCCATGAACTCATCGTAGATATCTTCATGTACATATAATCTGGAGCGCGCTTCACATGATTGCCCTGTATTATAGAAGATTCCGAACAAGGAACCGTCCACCGCTGCATCCACATCGGCATCTTCAAATACGATGTTAGGGGATTTCCCTCCTAATTCGAGCGTGACCCTTTTTAGCGTTTGAGAAGCTTTTTCCATGATGTTTTTACCGATAGGGGTAGAACCTGTGAAAGCTACTTTATCAACTTTTTTATGCTCTACCAAGTAATTCCCCACAGATGAACCTGCACCTGGGATAATATTGACAACCCCTTCAGGAACCCCTGCTTCGATACAAATTTCACCGAGAACAATCGCAGTCAGCGGTGTTAGCGTAGCTGGTTTTACGACAACCGAACAACCTGCAGCAATCGCTGGGGCGATCTTCCAAGCTGCCATCATCAATGGATAATTCCACGGAATGATCTGGGCACATACACCAACAGGCTCTTTCTCCGCTACGTTCGTGAATTGGCCCGGTACGTTATTAACGGTTCCACGGTGACCCACGATCGCTCCTGCATAAAATTCAAAGTCTTCAATAGCTTGCATGACTTGACCTTGGGCAGCCGATAACGATTTACCGCTGTCCATGATCTCAAGAGAAACCAATTCATTGAAACGGGACCTCATAATGCCTGCAATTTTGTTAAGCACGCGGGAACGTTTATTGATCGGAAACTTCTTCCATTTACCGAAGTCGAATGCATTCCTTGCTGCTTCTACCGCTTTTTCAGCATCTTCTACGGATGCAAGTGAGACGGTAGCAATGGCTTCACCTGTTGCCGGGTTGTAGGTCGTAAAGGTTTCTCCCCCACCGCTTTCCATTCGCTGACCGTTGATCACCAATGAATAATGCTCTCTTTTCATTTCAAGGACTTCAAAGCTTTGCTCTTTTACTGTAGACATAACTCCATCTCCTTTTTGTTTGAATTATTTTCCGTGAAAGACTGGTCTTCTTTTTTCCATGAAAGCTGTTACCCCTTCGCGATGATCTTCTGTCTGACCTGCGATCCGTTGGGCACAGGCTTCCTTTTCTAAGTATTCATTAAAGGATAGATCGCTGCTCCCCTTTAATAAGCGCTTCATCATACCAATTGCCTTTGTTGGCACGGAGGCGATTCTTTCAGCAAAGGCAGCCGTCTCTTCCTGCCACTCTTCAAGTGAAATAATTTTCGTGACAAGGCCCAGTTTTTCTGCATCGATCGCCTTTATCTTCTCTCCAAACACCGCAAGCTCGAGCGCTTTTGCATAGCCGACAATCTTTGATAAATAATAAAGGTTCCCTGAATCCGGGACTAATCCAACATGGACAAATGCTTGCACAAAACTTGCTTTCTCTGACACGAGCCTGAAATCACAAGCGAGGGCCAGACTGAATCCTGCTCCTGCCGCTACACCATTGACGGCCGCAATGACCGGCTTTTCACACTGCTCTATTTCTTTCACCATCGGTCCGTAATTATTCCGGAGCACTTCGCCATGGTCCATGGAGTCATCCACTTCACTTAAATCCTGGCCAGAGCAAAAAGCTCTTCCTTCACCTGTGATGACGATGGCTCTCACTTCTTCATTTCGAGAAGAGTCCTTCACAGCCTTTTGGATTTCCAGATTGAGTTGACGAATGAAAGCATTCAGTTTATCCGGGCGATTCAATGTAATCCACGCAACGTTATTTTTCACTTCATATTTAATCGTTTCGAACATGCACAAGCCTCCTTATCTCCCTTTATAATCCGGTTTCCGCTTTTCAACGAAAGCCTTCATACCTTCTTTCTGATCTTCAGAAGCAAAAAGAAGATAGAAGTTCTTACGTTCATATTGCATCCCTTCATAAATCGAGGAATCTACGGCTTTATGCACTGATTCCTTGATTAATCGCAAGGAAAGTGGAGGTTTTGAAGCTAATTTTCTCGCAAATTTCTCTGTTTCTTCTATTAATACCTCTTTCGGAATCGTCCGATTGATGACACCCCATCCGAGGGCTTGGTTTGCTGTAAATATGTCTCCCGATAACAGCCACTCCATGGCACGTGACTTTCCGATCAGCTTCGTCAGTCTTTGCGTTCCACCTGCTCCCGGCATCACCCCAAGATTCACTTCCGGAAAGCCGAAGCTCGCATCTTCCGTCGCAAATAGAAGATCACAACAAAGGGCAAGCTCGAAACCTCCACCTAACGCAAACCCCTGGACCGCGCCGATGATAGGCTTCTTAATCCAGGCAAGGCGATCCCATTCGGTGAATTGATTCAAGAGCTCTAAATCAATCGCTCCGTCCTCTGCCATTTCATCGATATCTGCTCCGGCAGCAAATGCTCTGCCCCTACCGGATAACAGGATGACTTTTACATTTTCGTTCCGGTCAAATGCCTCAAATGCATGAACCAATTCAGATACCATAGGACGATTGATGGCGTTCAGGACTTTAGGTCTATTCAATTCGATGAAACCAAGTCCGTCCCTCTCGCTCACTACGATATATTCGTACTCTTTACTCATTCACTTCTTCGCCGATCATAAGAGTGACGAGTTCAGCTGCAAATCCCATTAAGTCCTTCCCTGATGCTTTTCCTTCATCGGATTTCATCGCTGCTTTCAATGATTCATGATTGTCATAATACATTTCGCACATTAAATAATATTTGCCTTCGCCGCCCATTGGGGAACCGACGATTCTCGTTACATCCATCTTTTTAAGCCCTGGAATCTTTGAGGTAATCGGAGCGTGGGTATTGAAGTAGTGTTCATCGAATTTCTCTTTGTTTTCAGGGTGCTTGTATAATGCAATTAGTTTTACCATAGTGGAATCTCTCCTTTAATTTTCAATTGTTTAATAGATTTTTTACATCATCGTCGATATCGGCTTCATAGCTTCAAACGGATTCCGGCATTGTTTGCAGTAGAGAATGCTTCTGCAGGCGGTCGGACCGAATAGATTCTCCATGGAAGTATAGGGTGACTCACAGTATGGGCAAAGTATCTCCCAGTCCTCTTCTCCGGAGAAGTGTCGAGGGGGTGGCGCAATGCCAAATTCCTTTAGTCTCTCACGTCCATTTTCGGTCAACCTATCCGATGTCCACGGCGGAGAATAGACGAACTTCACCCTCACCCTTTGTATCCCAAGCTTTTCTATACAGGCTTTCTCCACGTTTCCTCTAATAATCTCCAATGCAGGACAGCCTACAAAAGTCGGTAGAAGCTCAATCATAAGATCATCTTCTTGATATTGGATGCGATTGACCATACCTAAGTCCACAATACTGATGGAATCAATTTCAGGGTCTTTCACAGTTTGAAGAACATCTAAAATCGTTGCAGTCATTTCCTTCATCCTTTACCAGCTTGCTGCGGGATTTGTGTTATAAACTTCGCTTAATGTTGCGAGGGCCGTATCTAAGTCAGGGGTATGTTCCCCTAGGCGTCCGTTCCCCTTTTTCATACTTACCTTCGGTGGAAAGACGAGATGAATAGATTGGAAGACCGGTTGAAGGGCCAGCTCCCAGCGCTTCGTCATGCTCTCTTCTCCTTCGATAAGAGCCATAAGAGACATTTCTTTCCCATTTGGCCCCAGGGTGAGAACACCATGAAATTCATCCAGTACCCGATCTATCGCCTTATTCATTCGGTCTCTTGCTTCGCCACCTGCATTCATCAGTTGAATGAACCAGGTTTTCCAGTGAAGCAGGTGATAGTATAATTCTGTATTGATTTTGACGGCCATTTCGGCAAGCGGTTCATAGGAAGAATTCTTTAATGCGTCAATCCGCACCTTTTTGGCGACGCTGTAGAAATAATGCCGTACAACCGTAAATGCCCAATCATAGCGAGGTTCTTTCAAGTAATGACCGGGTCCATTCACTTCTTCAAGTAGAATGGCATTCCTTCTTTCTGACGATTTCCTTCCATGAGCCAGATGGTCCTGATCTCCCTCACCCAAATCTTCCAGGAGCTGATAAAACATCGTGGCGTGTCCCATTGTGTCCTGATTAATGGAAGAAAACGCAACATCTTCTTCGATATGAGGAGCGAGTCCTAGCCATTCAGATCCTCGATAAGCAAGGATGAAATCATCATCGGCCAATTGATAAAGCAGGCTCAGCAAGGCTTCCTTATAATCTGCATTTGGGATGTCTTGTGGACTTTTCACCTTCATTTCTTCTTCACCAACTCTCCCCATGACATGATTTCTTTCTCATCGAGCATTTCCTGTTCGTACTGTCTCCATTTCTTTTTCAAATAGCCGTACCCTTTGGCATTTCGGTAATCTTTATTATCAAGCCGTGCAACACTTTCTCTTTCCTCTGGTGTCATCATTCGCACGTCTGACCGTTTTACGACCCAAATATCCGAAACAGGCTCTCTTCTCATGAAATTCTCTTGAGCCATTACCATGGCAAGCTCATGGTTCGGAGCTAACAGACTGAATTGATGCTGCATCTGTGCCCCGTCTGACCTTTTACTAAACACTTCAAATTCCTGATAAAAATTCTTCCCCTTGTCAGACATCCATTTTCATTCCCTTCTAACTCACTTGGTCACTAGGGCTTAACGCTTCACGAACCCAAGCATTGTTGTCGTAAGATAGTTCTCTTAATCGAAGGCGATCCTTGGATTTTGGCCCGTTATTGCGAATGATTTCCTTAAAACGGCTCCAATCAGGCTGCTTATAAATCCATAAGTCTTTTTCTTCATCGAAGTACATCGTGTCATCCGGAAGTGTTAATCCTAATGAGAGCATTCTCGGGACATATTTCGTGAAGAAGTCCTGGCGCAGCTGTTCATTTGTTTTCGTTCGGATGTTGTACTTGATCGTGATATCCTGTTTCGATGAACCGGTCGTTTTCGCATCACCTGGTCCAAAGAACATAAGGAGTGCTTCCCACCATCGATCTACTGCATCCTGGACTAACGCCTTTTGATCAGGAGTTCCTTCTGTCAATGCCATAATGATGGCTTCACCATGCTGGGCATGAAAGACCTCTTCCGCACAAATTCGCTTTAACGCCCTGGCATATGGTCCATATGAGGCATGCAACATATTCGTCTGAGTGATGATAGCAGCTCCGTCCACAAGCCATCCGATTAGCCCGGCGTCCCCCCAAGTAGGTGCTTCCATATGGAAGACGTTATGAAACTTTAAATCTCCTGAAAACAGATCTCGCATTATATGCTCTCTTGTTTTTCCGTAAGGCTTCATTAAATCTTCTGCTACACGAAGCAGAAGCTGCCCATGGCCCATCTCGTCCTGTACCTTTGCCATAATCCCCAGTTTTCTTCTGAGCGTAGGTGCTTTCGGTACCCATTCCTTCTCAGGAAGAGCCCCCATGATTTCACTGATTCCATGCATGGAAATCAGCTTGATCAATGCATTCCGGTATTCATCCGGCATCCAATCGTCTGCCTCAATTTTTTCGTCATTCTCGATTTTCTTCATGAAATGAGCCATCCGCTCTTCTTCAGTTAACTGCTGATTCGATAATACGTCACTCATTGTAGTCCCTCCTTTATCACACTGTTCATACGTGATCAATAAATCGTGTGATAACTAATTTTCTCAAAAAAAATTATTGAAGCATGGCCTCTCCTCTTAAATCCACAATCCGAATCGCTTTTCCTTCTGAACGGGGGATCTCTTTCGGGCCTCGTACTTTCACAGCCATGGAAACGTAACAGCGATCTTTCATCAAGGTTCTCACTCTTTCCTCCAATTGACGCATATTTTCGTGGTGTAAATCGTTAGACATGCCTTTAAAGCATTCATCCGTAACTTCCACCTGCAGTTCTACTAAGTCCAGAGCTCCCTGTTTCTTTAGATGTACCTGGTAATGGGGAGCGAGTTCATTCACCTGCAATAGAAAGTGTTCCATTTCAGATGGAAATACGTTCACTCCTCTGATGATGAGCATGTCGTCTACTCTTCCTTTTACCCGGGACATCTTCACCGTTGTTCGCCCACATGAGCATGTTCCATGCTGGATCGAAGCAATATCACCGGTTCTGTAACGGATGATTGGAAAGGCTTCCTTCGTTAAGCTCGTAAACACAAGCTCCCCGGTTTCACCCTCAGGCAGCGGTTCCAATGTATCGGGATGGATGACTTCCACCAGGAAATGGTCCTCTGCAATATGAAGGCCATCCTGTGCTTCCTGACATTCCATCGCCACCCCTGGGCCCACGATTTCACTCAACCCATAAATGTCGCACGCCTTAATATCCAGTTTCCCCTCCAACGTCTGTCTCATCGAATCCGACCAAGGCTCGGCTCCGAATATTCCATATCTCAAGGAAAGTGAAGCGGGATCCTTCCCTTGTGCTTCCATTGACTCGGCTAAATTGAGAACATATGACGGTGTGCCGCAAATGACCGTCGGCTGAAAGTCCTCCAATAAAGTAATCTGCCTGGACATGTTTCCACCCGATACCGGCACGGTGATCATGCCGAGCTTCTCACTTCCATAATGGATACCCAATCCGCCTGTAAACAATCCATATCCGTATGCATTATGGAGGACGTCCCCTGGTTTTCCGCCGGCCATGGCAATCGCCCGGGCAACGATTCCGCCCCACATATCAATATCATTCTGGGTATAACCTACAACCGTCGGCTTTCCGCTCGTACCGGAGGAAGCGTGAACCCTAACCATTTCTTCCCGTTTAACCGCAAACAGTCCGAACGGATAATGATCCCGAAGATCCTTTTTATATGTAAGCGGTAACATTTTTAAGTCTGCCAAAGACTTTACATCCCCAGGCTTCAGACCTCTAAGGTCAAACTGTTCCCGGTAAAAAGGGACTCGTTCATACACATAGGATGCAACATGTTGCAGTTTCTCTAGTTGAAGGCGTTCCATTTGCGATCGACTGGCAGTTTCAATCTCATGCAAAATCAATATTTCAGCCTCCCTGTCCTTATATAAAAATATATTTATATAACGTTATTTATTCGTTTGTATAAATATGTGTTATATTTAACTACTCAAAAGATAACGTGTCTGTGGAAAATTGTCAATATATTTTCAGAAAATTTAATAATTAAAAAGAGGATATAGATAATTAATCTACAGTAGCCGTGGCGTTCATTTGAAGTATTGAACGGTTTCGCCGTTATATTTTAAATTTCGCCGTTAAAAATGAGATTTCGCCGTTATATTCAAAATATAGCCGTTAAAATGAAAATTTCGCCGTTATCCGGTCTACTGTTCTGATAACCCACTCGATTATTTGAAACTTCTCCTGCCGACGGGTAATCGAATTGAGTTACCTGCTATGAAATAGCTCTATTCGATAGAAAATAATGTTATTTCGACTAAACTAAGCAACGTTTTCTCTACATCTATTGCAGCGTCTGGAGACCTTCCAACTTTGCTGACTTTGTGCCTCAGCTGAAACAAAACAACCGTTCTTCCTTTCAACTGACTAATAATGTGGCAGTGGGCGTGCAGCATTATATGGAGCCAATCCAATTTTATTCAAACATTATCGGCATGAAAGAAGAGACGCACGGAGAAAAGGAAACAATGTTTACGATTAACGGTCGGAATTTCTTTATTGAAAACAGTGAGCATAATACGGTTTATTTCGAGTTTGCTGTGGATGATTTTGAAAGGAGCAAAAAGAAGCTTTTAGACAGCGGGTGTAAAGTGGATCATATCTATCATGAGCGAAGTGAAATGATTTCTGATCCATTCGGACTGAAGTTTCATTTGTATGAGGTGGGGAAAACCAAATAGGAATAAAAAGCTTGCTTTGAAGTCAATTCAAAGCAAGCTTTTTGTTTATTCTGTAGCCGGTTCAAGTGCCGGTTCTTCTTTGGACGCTTCTTGCTGCAATTCTTTATCCCGCTTAATCTTCCCATTCCCGACGGATAAGGCTACCCCTACACCGATTGCAATGAAGATCAAACCTGTTAAGAAGACGGTAGTAAATGCATCGGACCATGCTGTTTCAATGGAAGTGATCACGATGCTCCCAATTTCTTTCGGAACTGCCAGTAAACCTGGCGTTACTAGCAATCCGAACAATGCATCCGTTTTTTCACTTAGATCCGTAAGAATCTGACCTGCAGCAGGATTTTGTTGCCCTGCGGCCACTTCTTTCATATTGTCTTGAAGAGATTGATTCATGACAGCGTTCAATATGGTTATCCCAATCGTCCCTCCGATTGAGCGGAAGAAGGTAGCCGATGAGGTGACAGCCCCTAGTCTTGATTTTGGGAATTCATTCTGAACCGCAATCATGAGTGTCGGCATCACGAGACCCATTCCGAATCCCATTACAATCATATACAAATATGCTGTATATTCCTTGGAGGTTGGGCCCATGGTACTCATCAAGAAGAATCCTACAACCGTAATCAGCATTCCTGACGTAAGTACGGTACGATATTGCAATCTTAGCAATAATCTACCGCCAATAATACTTGCTGTGATTAAGGCGATCATCATCGGCGTCATGGTTGATCCAGCTTGAGTTGGCGTAACCCCGAGGATCCCCTGCATGAACATCGGCACAAACATGATCGCACCGAACATCCCCAATCCCAATAGGAAACCTAAGGCATTGGTTGTAGCAAATACTCTATTTTTAAACAGGCTTAAATCAAGAATCGGTTCTTTCGCTTTGTTTTCAATAAAACCAAACAATAGCAGTAAGGCAATCGATCCACCAAAAAGCATAAAGCTTGTTCCTGAAGCCCAATCGAATTTGTCCCCACCGAAATTCAAGCCAATCAATAATAAGACCAATGCCGGAATAAGGGTGATGATCCCTAAGTAGTCGATGCTTACCTTATCTGTCGGGCGACCTACATTTTCATACTTCAGACCAACGAATAATAGAAGTGCCGATAGTAATCCAAATGGTACATTAATTAAGAAAATCCAATGCCAGCTGATTGTATCAACGATAAAGCCGCCAATGAAGGGTCCGATGACAGAGCTTAAACCGAATAACGCCCCGAACACACCTTGCCACTTGGCACGCTGCTCAGCTGTGAAGATATCCCCAATGATGGTTTGGGACAGTGGCATAATCATTCCTCCGCCAATCCCTTGCAGTCCACGATAGAGAACGAGTTGCTCCATGGAACTAGCTGTGGCACAAAGGCCAGATCCGATAATAAAAATGATGACTCCGATTAAATACAATAAACGTCTTCCATATAAATCCGATAATTTCCCAACGATCGGTGTAACTGTCGTGGACGTAATTAAATAAGCTGTGGTTACCCATGCAAAGATGGAAAATCCGTTCAGTTCAGCGATGATTGTCGGCATAGCTGTCCCGACTACCGTTTGTTCAAGGGCACTAAAGAACATACCGATAATCAAACCGGTCAGAACTAAGCGTCTATTGATCCCTGGTTGTTGTACTGTCATTATTGTTCTCTCCTTATTCTTCTGAAATGTTCTCTACAGCTGCAGCCAGCTTTTCGTAAATCGATACAAGCTGATCGACATCTTCTTCATCAAGATATGCTAGGTAACGTGAGAAGACTTTCCTTCTCATGTCCTTCGCTTTCTCATAAACCTCTCGCCCCTCAGATGAAAGCATTAAATTTACAATTCTCCTGTCATTCTCATCTCTCTCCCTGACAACGAGGTTATGTTTCAGCAAACGGTCGATCATTACTGTGATAGCACTCGGCTTAACTTCTAACTTTTCCGCTAATTCCGTTGACTTGATACGTTCTGATGCAGACAAGAGATACAGGATATAAAACTGTGGCACGGTCAGATTCATGTCTTTTAATTGAGAGGACATCTCTTGCTGAATATGCCGATTCGAAACCTGAAAAGCGGCAAACAAGCGATCTATATATGAATGCTGGATATGTTCAGAGTTCACTTTATTCCTCCACTTCATTTCAATCAATTAATATTTAACCTATTTAAATATTAATGAGGTGACCCAAAAAAGTCAACATCTTTTTCTCATCAAATTCCGCCTTATAAATAGTCAGAAAACATCCATTATAAAAACTTTTATAAGTAAATGCTTACATGGAAATTTATCATTTACATCCTGTTCTTCACTCTTTATAATCGGGTTGATTGTTTTTCAAACTACCGTTACTAAAAAGGAGCTTGCTGCATGATGAAACAAGTTCAATCCTTATTAAATATAAGCCTTGGTGCTTTTTTAATTGCACTGAATATACATTTTTTCTTGTCACCAAATAAAGTCGGCACAGGTGGTACGAGCGGAGCAGGCATCGTGTTGGCGCAATTCATAGACTTACCTGTCGGAGTTATCATGTTTACACTTGATATGATTTTATTCATTCTCGGTTTGGTATTGCTCGGTCCGAGTTTTGGTGTTAAATCCGTATTCGCAAGTCTTACACTCAGCGGAATGGTTTGGGGGTTAGAGGTGTTTCATCCCCTCCAAAACCCCATCGGCCATGATGTTCTCATTCAGATTGTAATCGGGACGCTCATAGGAGCCATCGGAGTTGCTCTGATCTTTAATCAGGAAGCGTCCGCAGGTGGAACCGGGGTGCTGGCAAAAATCATCCATAGGTTCACAGGTCTTGACCTTGGCCGGGCGGTTCTCGCTTCCGACATTCTCATTGTCATTGCGTCAACGTGGTTCTTTGGACTCCAAATTGGATTGTATGCCTTCTTTGGACTGCTGTTAAAAGGGATGATGATTGATCGCACCCTTCAGTTTTTCAATGAGAACAAAGAAGTGGTGATCATTAGTGAGCATAGTGAAGAAATCAAGGAGTTCATCGTCTTAGACCTTGAAAAAGGAGCTACCGTGCATTCAGCCAAAGGTGCTTTCTCGGATGATCAAAAAGAGGTCATCACCACCATTGTTGGACGCAAGGAATTCTCCCAATTGAAATCCTACATTAAATCCACCGATGAGAAAGCATTCATTACGGTTCACAAAATGAACGAAATTTGGGGCCAAAACTTTAAATCATTTGCTTAAAAGGCTGGTTCATTCAGGTGTCTTCATATAGAAGGCACCTGATTTTGGATCAGCCTCTTTTTCATATATGATAGACAGTAGGAAATTTTAGATTGAATGGATGATGACCGTGAAGAAGAGACAGACCACAGAGCTAAGAGTATATGACCATCTGAAGGACGCGTTATTGGCCCGAAAGATTGCACCAGGGACCCAGCTTGTCGAGCAAATCATTTCTGAAAAAATGGCTGTGAGCAGGACCCCCATCAGACATGCGTTGAAGCGGCTGCAAACAGAAGGCCTTGTTCAGATCATCCCGAATCGTGGAGCTTTTGTCGTCCATCCTACAAGGGAAGAGATTATTTCTTTCTTTGAATTAAGAAAAGAAATAGAATTCCTGACTGTGAAGTACGGGCTCCCTAAAGTGAAAAAGTCCGATTTACCGAAGCTTTATGCGTTTCTTGAAGAAGAACAAGAAACCTACAAACAGAAGAACCTGTTAAAATATGTTGAACTCAATAAACAATTCCATTTATTCCTCGCTGAAGTGAGTGGCAATAAATTCCTGATGCGTTATATGGATGAAATGCTTACTCAATCCAATGTCTATCTGTTTTTATTTGATGTGTTTTATCATGTTGAGCCAGGTGAAAATGTCCGATTTCGTGAACACGAAGAAATGGTGAAGGCAATTGAAAACAAGGATCAGGAAACACTCCTAGAATTAATTGACCTTCATATGAAGCACAGCTTCGATGATTTACGCTTAGAGGATAAAGGATATTCTTCTTTGGAGTCGGTTTTAGTAGAGTAGTTTTGAAGCTCTTTGTAAATATTAGTGATAGGTTAGAGGATGCCGAAGATTTTTCTAATCATACCAAAAGATTTTAAAAAGCCTCCTCCCTCGTGTTTCAAACGTGGGAGGAGGCTTGGCCGTTCGTCCGCCGGAAAGCGAAGCCGTTTCCCTCACCATCTACCGCATTCACTCATAGACAGAGCCTTGGCAGTTCCTATGTTAGAAAACAACAATCTTTGCGAAAATAGCCTTTGATTAAAATAATTTCGTCGTCCAGTCTTCACAGTTCCATACTTCTGTCGCTACATCCAGGTAGAATTCAGGTTCGTGACTGATTAAGAGGACGGTGCCTTTGTATTCCTTCAGGGCACGTTTCAATTCTTCTTTCGCATCAACATCCAAGTGGTTGGTTGGCTCATCAAATACAAGAACGTTCGATTCTTTATTCATTAGTTTACAAAGACGTACCTTCGCTTTCTCTCCACCGCTCAGTACTTCTACCTTGCTTTCGATATGCTTGGTAGTCAAGCCGCATTTTGCAAGGGCCGCACGCACTTCCGCTTGATTGAATGACGGGAACTCGTTCCATACTTCCTCAATACACGTATGGTTAGTTTTCGTCTTGATTTCCTGTTCGAAATAACCGACATGGAGATAGTCTCCAAGCTCCACCGTACCTGAAATGGGTTTGATTTCGCCTAAAATACTTCGTAATAAAGTCGTCTTCCCGATTCCGTTGGCTCCTGATAGAGCAATCTTCTGACCACGTTCCATCTTGAGGTTGAGAGGTTTGGATAATGGCTCATCATACCCAATTACAAGATCCTTCGTTTCAAAAATAACCCTGCCGGCGGTTCGTGCTAGTTTAAAATGGAACTCAGGCTTCGGTTTCTCACCGGCCAGTTCGATCATATCCATCTTATCCAGTTTCTTCTGACGGGACATAGCCATATTCCTTGTCGACACACGGGCTTTGTTACGGGCAACGAAATCCTTCAGCTCGGAAATTTCCTTCTGCTGTCTCTTGAAAGCAGACTCAAGCTGCTGCTTTTTCATTTCATGGACTCGCTTGAATTCATGATAATCCCCTGCATAACGATTCAATTCCTGATTTTCCATATGATAAATAAGATTAATGACACTATTTAAGAATGGAATATCATGTGAGATCAAGATAAACGCGTTTTCATATTCTTGCAGGTAGCGTTTTAACCAGGTAATATGCTGCTCGTCAAGATAGTTAGTAGGCTCATCAAGAAGGAGGATATCCGGTTTTTCAAGTAAAAGCTTAGCCAGTAAGACTTTCGTCCGCTGACCTCCACTTAGATCGTGGACATCCTTTTCCAACCCAATATCGTCTAATCCGAGGCCACGGCCGATTTCTTCCACCTTTGCATCGATAATATAAAAATCATTATTCGTCAGGGCATCTTGGAGCGTCCCGGTTTCTTCCAGTAATTCTTCCAACTCTTCAGGAGATGCTTCTCCCATCTTGGCAAAGAGCTCATTCATTTCAGTTTCCATGTCAAACAAGTATTGGAATGCTGTCTTCAACACATCCCGAATCGTCATGCCTTGCTTAAGCTGTGCATGTTGATCTAAATAACCAATACGGCTCCGCTTTGCCCATTCCACTTTACCTTCATCAGGCTCAAGCTTCCCGGTAATGATATTCATAAATGTAGACTTTCCTTCTCCATTTGCACCGATCAAGCCGATGTGCTCACCCTTTAACAAACGGAAAGAAACGTCATTAAAAATCGCACGGTCACCGAAACCGTGGGTTAAATTTTGAACTGTTAATAAACTCATATTCTAAACACCTTTTCTTCCTATACTAAAATTCGCTTCCTCCATTATAAGGGTCATTCCACTTAGAAGATAGAGGGAATTGAGCTAGTGTTTTTTTCTTTTTTCATTCGATTGCAAGAGCTACATCATAGTCGGCAGGATTGAGCTCAGTAGGTTCACCTAGCACCAGTTTGGCAAGCTCCGAACCAAGATATGGTCCAACCGTCAACCCAGATGCCCCAAGACCATTCGCCACCCACACGTCACTGAATCCAGGCATTGCACCGAAAACCGGGAGAAAGCCCGGAGTAAAGGGGCGAAACCCAACCCTCGACTCCAGTATTGTCCCATCCACAATTCCCGGAGCAACCTCTATCGCTTTGTCGAGAATTTCATGGAGTCCTCCAGCTGTTACCCGGTAATCTAAGCCTACATCATTTTCATGTGTCGCTCCGGCTACGACTCTTCCTTCTGGAAACGCAAGAAGGTATTGATCATTAGGCGGCATGACGACCGGCCAATCTACAGTCTCTCTTTCGCCAACTTCCAAATGGAGAATTTGCGCTTTTTGGGAGGAGACAAGAAAGTTTATCCCCAAGGGTTGAAAAAGCTCTTTCGCCCACGCGCCCGCTGTCACAACCACTCCGTCCGCCGAAAGGATTTCCTCACCTAGTTTGACGCCACTGATCCTATGATTGTCGTTTAACAACCTGGCATCACCTTTACGAAATGAAGCTCCGTGCTTTTTAGCACCGTTCAAAAGAGCATCACGTAACAATCTTCCATCCACTCGCGCAGCGCCACTAACATGAACGGCACGATATTCTTCAGAGAGCAACGGAAAATGCTGACGTGTTTCCTCTGAAGTCAGAAGGGTGAGATCTCCGATTTCCGGGGCGTCCTCCCTGCGCTTCTCGGCTCTTTCAACCATTTTTTGAAGCTTATTTTCATCCGTATGAAGGCTGATCGCCCCTACACGCTTATAACCTGTTTCAGTTTCGCCGTCCGCTTCAAGCTGTCGGATGATGTCCGGATAATATTTCGCTCCACCCTTTGCCATCCGATACCACACTTTATTCCTGCGCTGTGACAGCCACGGACAGACGATCCCGGCGGCGGCACCTGTCGCCTGTCCTGGTTCGTGACGGTCTACGACAGTGACTGCAGCACCGGCTTTAGCAAGATGGTACGCTGTAGACGCGCCCAGGATGCCGGCACCAATGATAATATATGATTTCATCTAAAACACCTTTTCATTCGACTTTTCTTTATTCTACTTGAGAAAAAAGTGGAACTCAATGGGACGGGGATAGGATGTATGATCTCTATGTAGTACCCTTTTGATGCACCAGGTCAATTTGACCTTGTTGTACCTGGTACCCCCACCTCCTAACTAAATCCAAAAACCCCCACCATTCCCAGACAATTCTCACACCTTTTCCCAAAATAGATTGACAAGTTGATTTAATTCATGATAAAAATTGAATAACCTAATATTGAATAAGCTTTGAAGGAAACTAGTAGCAAACATTTCCCTGTTGAAGAGAGCCGATGGTTGGTGTGAATCGGTACAAAGATGTTTTAGTGAATTTCGATTCCGGAGCTTCTTTTGACGAGATCAAAAGACGGTGAATGCCGTTATGTGTGAAGAGTGATGAGAAAGATGTTTTTCTCATAACTAGGGTGGTACCGCGATATTCAAATCGTCCCTACGATATGTAGGGGCGATTTTTTTATTTGTTCAAATATCTCCCCACGCATCAATTAAAAACAGAAAGGAGAATAAAAATGAGTCAGCGTGAACAATGGTCATCAAAAATCGGCTTTATCCTGGCAGCCGCCGGGTCTGCAATCGGATTGGGGGCCATATGGAAATTCCCTTACACTGCCGGTCAAAATGGAGGCGGCGCTTTTTTCCTGATCTTCATCTTATTTACTTTACTACTTGGACTTCCATTACTATTGGCCGAGTTCTCAATTGGACGGACCGCTGGGAGCAACGCGGTTGATTCGTATCGAAAAATAGCTCCCGGATCGAAGTGGCACTGGGTTGGGATTCTTGGGATGATTACATCCTTTATCTTACTCTCCTTCTACAGTGTAATCGGCGGATGGATCGTTGTTTATTTATTCAAAGCCGTAACCGGGCAATTAAATCACCTTTCATCGGATCAATATGCGGAGGTATTCGGTGCAACGATTTCCAATCCGGCTACCAGTGTATTCGTTCAATTTCTCTTCATTTTAATGACCATTATTGTGGTAGCAAAAGGGGTTCAAAAGGGAATTGAACTGGCCAGTAAAATTATGATGCCGGCATTATTTATCTTATTTATTTTCTTAGTCATACGGGCCGTAACACTTGATGGAGCAGTTGAAGGAATTACTTTTTTACTTCAACCTGACTTTTCCAAAGTAACGTCCCAGACGATTTTAGAAGCGATGGGACAATCGTTTTTCACATTGAGTGTCGGTGTTTCAGTCATGGTGACCTACAGCTCTTACTTACCTAAAACACAAAGTCTGCCTAGGTCGGCCATCTCAATTGTTGCGATGAATATTTTCATCGTCCTGTTAGCGGGCTTAGCCATTTTCCCTGCCGTCTTTGCCTTTGACTTAGAGCCAGGAGCCGGTCCTGTACTACTATTCAATGTACTGCCTACCGTCTTCAGCCAGTTGCCTTTCGGGATGTTCTTCTTCGTTGCATTCCTTGTCCTATTTTTATTCGCAGCCTTGACTTCTGCGTTTTCAATGCTTGAAATCATCGTATCGGTCATTTCAAAAGGGGAACAAGAAAAACGCGTGAAATGGTCTTGGATTATCGGTCTTGCGATTTTTGTTTGTGGTATTCCATCTGCATTATCTTTCGGAATCCTTGGTGATATCACCCTATTTGGAAAAACCATTTTCGACTTAGCTGATTTCGCCGTCAGCAATGTATTGCTTCCAATAGGAGCCTTACTCATTGCACTATTCGTGCCGATGAAAATGAAAAAAACTGCTCTATATGAAGAATTAAAGCTAGGAAGCGGGTTGAAACGGGGATTATTCGAAACATGGTACTTCCTGATCCGTTTTGTGGCACCAGTCCTAATCATTGTTGTGATGCTTGATGTACTTGGTGTATTTTAAGTGAATGAGACGGATATAGCTGCCAGATATGAATGAAACCTACGCTTATTCTTTCTAACTTTAAAATGTCGACCCGACTAATGGGTCGACATTTTTTATATCCCATACCCCATGATTACTCCGCATGCCAGTCTTTTTCCTGCGTCTCCAGAAGGCTGCGAGCGAAAGTCATCAGGGTTTTGATGAATAATAACTCCTTTTCCAATGACGTCCTTCACTTTAAACTTATTCGTGAAAAAGGACATTTTGGCATAGCCATCGTTTGAGAATAGAACAGGGAAATCTCCGGCATGATTCCCATGAGGCTGATTTGCTGGGTTCCAATGTCCCCCGGCAGAAGTGAAAGGTTCCTTTGGATCACCTATTTCACAAACTCCCTTTTCATGGAGGTGAAAGCCATGTGGCCCAATCGGTTTTTGTTCACCCTTCCCTTCTTTATATGGAGGCAATCCTGTCACTTCAGCATATACTTCCACCCCATTTTGCACTTCCCGAAAAAAAACATACCCCTGCAATCCTGGTGCTAATGGCCCTCCCTGCACATGAGCGTATGCCATGTTGGGCGCATTCCGATAATAGGAATAAGCAGGATAACCATATTGATAATAATTCATCATTGACCCCCTCCATCACTTTATTTTATGTGGGAAGCAGAGATGACATGATGAAAAAACCGATTCTTCCTTTTTAACCAAACGTTTGTCTAACATCAAGCAACCTTTCAACATCAGGGGTTCACAGGACTAGTCAAACGTTTGTTTAAATTTTTCGTAACCTCGATGAATCCCTCGTCCTTTCCCTTTGGCTATTATGCCTTTATTTTTAAAACTCCTTCCCCTATGCAGAAAACCTAGATACTATGATTGGTTTTATATTCCTATTACTATTATCCCTTTTCATTTTGTCCAAAAAATGTTATATTTTCAGAAACTTCTGATTTTTATTGCACAGTACAAATTTTAGGAGGGATTGATATGCAAGGTGAAATGAGGTTAATTCCATATTTCATGGACGAAATGATGGTTGATACAAATGAAATTCCTAAAGGGATTGATTTAATCCAAGCACCTAGCATGTGGAAGAATGGATATAAGGGGAAGGGTATGACCATCGCCATCCTGGATACAGGATGCGATATGAACCATCCTGATCTATCCGGAAGGGTGAAAGAATTCCGCAATTTCACCGATGATGATGACGGCGCGGAAGATAACGTGACAGATTACAGCGGCCACGGAACTCATGTTGCAGGCACGATTGGTGCAAGTGAAAATGGGAGTGGCGTGATTGGAGTTGCACCACTAGCTGATTTGGTCGTGATTAAAGTTCTTGCTGGTAGTCGTGGTAGTGGTGAGTATGATTGGATCGTAAACGGACTTTTATATGCGATTGAACAAAAGGTGGACATCATCTCCATGTCTTTAGGTGGCCCTTCAGACTACGAACCACTGCACAAAGCCATCCAAAAGGCTGTGGATTCCGATATTTTAGTCGTCTGCGCCGCTGGTAACGAAGGTGATGCAAATAGCAGCACCGATGAATTCTCTTATCCTGCTTCCTACAACGAAGTCATTTCTGTCGGGGCCATCGACCTTCAGAGAAAGTCGTCCTACTTTACGAATTCCAACAATGAAGTTGATTTAGTAGCACCCGGAGAACAAATCTTATCGACCATACCAGGTGAAAAGTATGCTAAACTCAGCGGAACCTCCATGTCTGCTCCTCATGTATCCGGCGCTCTAGCCCTCATCAAAGAATTCGAACAGGTTTCGTTTGACCGATTGTTATTTGAATGTGAAGTGTATGCACAACTGATTAAACGGACGGTACCAATCGGATTTCCGAAAACGTTAGAAGGAAATGGACTGTTATTCTTGACCGCACCAGACCTTTTACGGGAGCATTTGAGAAATCAGCCTCTTGCCCATATCGGGTAAACCTCTTCACATGAAAAAAGGACAGCGGTTGCCACTGTCCTTTTTTCATGTGTATCCGTGTTGGCTCGAACCTTATCCGTTTTTCAATATGTCGAAGCTCCGGTGGCTAAGCCCCCCGATGTCCTAGTGAAATCTGTTTTCAACTTCATGACAGATTTGGTCAGCACTAAGTCCACTTGCTTCGATAACAGGACCTTGTGTTGCCACGTTTTGAATACCCATAACATTCGTATCCATGCCCGTCACGATACAGCAGTCACAGCCGTTTGCATCTGACTCTTGCTTAAGCTCCACTACATCATGCCCTTTTTCACGTAAGGCTTGCACGACGTTTTGTAAGGATTGTTCAACACCAATTCTCATGCCTTTACACCTCCTGGTTTCTACATATAGGTTTTTCTTTCATTGAAAAAGATATTCGTCATTTATTTTTTATTTATTTGTTTTCCACTTTTTTTCTGACTTTGCCCCTTCTCATTCTCTATCTGAATATCAGATGCAAACTCCACATCGTTTTTAGCTTTTTGCTTCGCCAATTGTTCAGATGTTTGGTCCATACTTTTCTTTCCTTGTTTAGACATTCTCATCCCTCCTCGGACTTTTATAGAATTAGAATCCCCTATTAGAGGCAAAATATTTGAAGAGCATCCGATTCTACTCACAATGTTTAATATTCAAGATGCCGGGTAAATCATTAATATAACAATAATTTAAAGGGTGGTATTTACAAATGGATGAAGCAAAATTAAATGAGTTAATTGAAGGATTAAATGAAGATTTAGCAAATGAATATGCTGCAGTTATTCTTTACACAAATTACGCTGCTGTAGTCAGCGGTTTATATCGTCAAGTATTAAAACCTTTCTTTGAACAGGAAATTCCTGATGAACAAGGACATGCTCTTTACTTAGCTGAAAAAATCAAAACATTAGGCGGACATCCTACAACGACTCCTGCCCCTGTTAAACAAACAGACGATGTGAAAGAAATGTTGGAAGAAGGCCGTAAAGCAGAAGCTGATACAATTGAACGCTATAAAAAACGTAAACAACAAGCTGAAGAATTGGGTCTTGTTGAGCTTGGAATCAAACTTGATGATATGCTAGCAGATGAAACCCATCACCTTGAAGAGTTTGACCGCTTGTTAAAGGATCCTTCTTTTAACTAATACGGGAAAGACCGCTATTATAGCGGTCTTTTTTTATGTGAATATCCGGAAGTCCTTCCATTCATCAAGCAATAGGGACTGATATTTAGGAGTCAGGTAACGGTCATCGACCAGCTTCAGCACTCCGCGATCCTCTTCAGACCGAATGAGCCTCCCCCCTGATTGAAATACTTTATTTAGCCCGGGGTATACATAGGCATAATCATACCCATTTTTCCCCATCTCGTTAAAATAGTCCTTGATGATTTCCTGCTCCTTACTCGGCTGGGGAAGTCCAACTCCTATAACGATCACACCCTCCAGCCGATCACCTTTAAGATCAATCCCCTCCGAAAAGATTCCGCCTAATACAGCAAATCCAATGACCGGGCACTCTCTACCGCTTCTGAATTCCTGAAGAAAAGCTTCTCTCGCATCCTCTTTCATGTTGGACTCTTGAATCATTAATACTGCGTCCAATGACTTCTCATTCATTTCCTCAAAAGCTTCCTGCATATAGGCATAGGATGAAAAGAAGACCAAGTAATTTCCTTTATACTGATTGAATGTTTCTTCTATAGAACGTGTAATCGAGGAAAGGGTCCGTTGTCTGTCTTTAAACCTTGTGGAAATTGGATGAATCCCTATCTGCCACTGTTCTTTCTCGAATGGTGAAGGAATCAAGAACCGATAATCTTCTTCTCCTCCACCCAACTGTTGAAAATAATAGGAAAAAGGATGGAGTGTAGCAGAGAAAAATACGGAAGAATGGTAGGAATTCGTGATATGTTTAATCAGATTTGAGGGGTCCATGCAATAAAGCTTCACCTCTAATTCATTGGAGCTCAGGTTGATCACAAAGCGATGTTCACTGGAAAACAGATGGGCTATCCTCACAAAACCGAGAGCATCGAAATACAATTGCAGGAACTCCTCAGACATGTCTCCTTCCCCCAAACTTTTTTCAGCTATTTCAATGAAACTCTCCAACTCGTCCAGTAGCTCTGTATCTAGATCATTCCGGACATCTTCTCCTTGTTCATTTTTCAATCGGAGGAACTGCTTGTTGACAGCAGTTATCCGTTGCTTCAATGCCTTATGGTCAGGATACATTCTTTTGATTTCCAGGAAAGCGGATTTTTTTAGGGTAGCGGAATACATTTCCCTTCCCCGCCCAACAAGATTATGGGCTTCATCTATCAGAAGAGTCGTCCTTTTCTTACTTTCTTCGCTCATTCTTTTTAAGGAAACCTTCGGATCGAAAATATAGTTGTAATCGCAGATGACACCGTCCACTAAGTAGGAAAGATCGATTGAATATTCAAAGGGGCATACCTTATGCTTATTGGCATAGGTCTCAACGATTGGACGTGTGATGACTGTTTCGTTCGACAGTATATCGATCAGCGCTTCGTTAATTCGATCATAATAGCCATTGGCGTACTCACAATACTCTTTCTGACAAATCGTTTCTTCTTTAAAGCAGATTTTGTCTTTCGCCGTAAGGGTAACGGTCCTTTGTGACAGCCCTTTTCGTTCTAACAGGAGCATGGCCTCCTCTGCTACCGTACGGGTGATTGTTTTGGCGGTCACATAATACCATCTTGAATTCCCTTCTTTCGCGGCCTTAATGGTCGGAAATAAGGTGGAAATGGTTTTACCTGTTCCCGTTGGCGCATTTGCGTACAGAGATTTGGATTCAGAGACTGTTTTATAGACGGCACCGGCTAGTTTTTTCTGCCCTTTCCGATAAGAAGGATAAGGAAAGCCCAGCTCACCAATGCTTTTCCTTTTATCTTCCTGATTGCTTAATAAAACAAACGCGAATGGAGTATAGGCAATGAGAATCTCGTTTACGATGCCTTCAAGCTCTTCAATGGTATACATATGGTTGAATGATTTCGTTTCTTCTGATTCAACCTCTATGTAAGTGAGCTGTACCCCCACCTTTGTAAGCTGTTTTTCTTTCGCTAAAAGGTACGCGTAGCATTCCCCTTGAGCCCAGTGGACCCGGGAGCCAGATTCGATCTGATCCAAACTTTTTGCCGTTGACTTAATTTCTTCCACCATCACTTCCTCGCCGTCATAGTGGATGCCATCACAACGTCCCTCGATTTGATAGAGAATATCTTCAATCACTTCTTCCCCCTTCAGAAAGACCTCTTTCTCATCGCCGTCCTTGTATTCTTTCTGTAATTTCTGATGGAGTCTTGTCCCAAGGGTCATGGAGGAACGGGCTTGAAAGCGTAAATCTATACTTCCTTCCCGAAACACATACTCCACTAATTCTCTGACAGATATTTTTACGATATTCTCCATAGGTCGTTTCACCTCATGCTTTCACACAGATTTAATGATTCTAACTTTTTCCCGGTGCTCATATATATTAGACATGCTTTTTGGAACGGAGGATTTGGGGAATGAAGACAAGATTCGTCTTTTATTGCATAGGATTACTAGCTCTATCATTTGGGGTTTCACTAATTATCAAAGGAGACTTGGGTGCGGCTCCATGGGATGCACTTGCCGTCGGGGAGTCGACTCTACTTCACCTTTCAATCGGGACATGCATCTTCATGAATGGATGTCTCCTCATCTGCATCAACGCCCTGCTATTGAAAGAAAGGATTCAATGGCTCGCTGCTCTCTCCATTTTTGTCATCGGAATGATGGTTGATTATTGGATAACGTCCGGACTTAAAGTGGTAGAACCGGTCGGATTCGCTCAACAGTTGTCCCTCGTAATGATAGGGATTTTCCTGTTGGGGATTGGAATATCAATCTACCTTCAGGCAGGGCTCCCTTCAAGCCCAATGGATACCTTTATGGTCGCAATCCATAGGCGCTTCGGATTAAATATACGTAATTCTCGTTTACTAAATGAAGCGATCGCCATCACACTGGCTATGGTATTCCATGGAGCCGTCGGCATCGGGACCGTCATTGTTGCCTGCACGCTAGGATTTATCATTCATATCTTCTATCCTATCATGGAACGTATGTACGATAAATGGAGTTGAAGAATTTAACTGATTATACTAAAAAAACGCTTAGTCCTTTGACCTAAGCGTTTTGGTTGTTCATAAATCTGTTTGCTGATTTGGAATCGTATTTAACAACTTTCTCACTATTCAATGGTAAGGAGATGGTCGCTGACGTTCCCTTATTTACAATGCTTGAATAATGAACATGCCCACCCATTGCTTCAATGATTCTTAGTGACACGGACGTTCCAAGGCCGGTTCCTTGATCTTTAGTTGTGTAAAATAATGTCCCGATTCTCGCAACCTGTTCTTTCGTCATTCCTTTTCCTGTATCTTTTATCCTGACGATTGCTTGTGTGTGGGTAACCTCTAAACTAACCGTTACGTTGCCCTGTGAAGGTGTTGCCTCAATCGCATTCTTAATGATATTGACGAATGCCTGCTTCAATTTATTTCTGTCTGTTAACAGAAATCCATCCTCTTTCACGTTTGACTCTAAATGGACACCTTCTTTCAGAGCATAAGCATTTAGAAGGAGAGTGACATCTGATAGGACGTCTTTCACGTTGATTTTCTCTATCTTCTCAAACTCAGGTTTGGCAAAGTTCAAATAATCATTAATAATTTCTTCCGCCCTGCCCAACTCACTTAACACTATCTTCAGGTATTCATCATGATCGCCATTCACCTGTTTCTTCATTAACTGAAGAAAACCTTTGACCACTGTTAGCGGGTTTCGGACTTCATGAGCGATGGAAGCTGCGAGTTCCCCTAAGGTGTTAAGCTTTTCTGACTTTAAGATTTCTTCCCTCAATAACTTCTTTTCTATCATCCATTCATTGAGTTGAGCTGCAAGCCCCACTCCAACTACCTGAATTCCACCGAATATGAGAACATAGATCCCCATCTCTTTGTTGCCAGAAACTGGGACACCTGAGATGAACGCAAAAGACAAGAGGATGCCCAACATGACCAGTGCAGGCCAAAATCCAAGTAACACAGCGAAGTTAACGCGTTTCCTTGGAGAAAAAGACCAAAACCGACTGGAAATCAAAAATGGCATAAGCCCAGCTAGAAACGCACTAATGAATCCGAAAACAATCGCATCGCCACCATTGATGATTCGCGCAGTTAAAATGAATAAAAATACGATGACTCCTGCTTTCCTTCCCCCATAAAGCATAGAAAGAACCAACGGGATATAACGGAAATCCCAATACAGACCGAAACTTTCATATGCAAAAATCAAACACATGAACGCAGCTATCCCATGCAATACACCTATAAAAATAGGAGATTTCCCGAGCCTATGGTTCTCAAGGAGCGAAGTTTGAATAAGGACAGGTGCCAATATGATCAGTACATGTAACAATAATTTCTCGACCAGCATCGATTTGTCTCCCAAAATTAAAATGTATTACATTACACATACGACAAATTCCCTTCAAATCCTCTTTCATCTTCCAAAAAAAAACAAAAATCTCCCATACAAACTAGATGAGGGACGGACCTCGCCATTTCTGTCGAGGTCCGTCCCTACAATATTTATGCTTCTCATCCCACAGAATACGAAATGGCGGCATGATCACTCAATCATTTGAATTTAATTCAGGGAATGTGAAAGGTCCGTCCCTCCACATTTTGGTTCTATTTACCCTTATATTCTATCTCTATCCGAGGTCCGTCCCTCGGATAGAGTTCCTCAGGTCAGGTTGTTTATTTCAGCTGTCCTTTGTAGGTGAGGTCTTTGGGGTCTTTGTGGTTATATTGGCCTTGGAGTATTTGTTGGATGTCTTGGATGGTGTTCTTGATCGGTACCGTTTGCCCTTTGGTCTTTGTAAACTCTTCTGCTACGAAGAAGGGCTGGCTCATATATGCTTCCAGTCGTTCTCCTATTTGAAATAGCTCGAGATCTGCTTCTGGTATTTTCTCCTTGCCGATGGTGTTCATCAGAACGCGAATTTCCTTATATCGTCTAAGTACTTTTTTCGCTTTCTTGTGAGTAGCCGTGTGGCTTGGGTCCAACGCGTCATCTTCAAGAAGAACTGACGTAGATTGCACGGGATGAATGGCCGGGTAGATCCCCCGTGTCGCAAGATCGATATCGAAATAGCATAAGGTATCCAATGGTCCGAATGGGTCATCTTCATCGACTGCTTCTCCACTCGGATCAAATAAGATCGTGGTGATATCGCCATAATCTTCCGCTTCGAATCGTTCACGTAACTCATACAATGCCCCTGACACGATAAACGAGCGGTCAACATATAACAGAATACTTTCTTTGTTCCCAACGAGTGACACTTCTGCAAATGCATCCTCTAATGTATGACACTTCGCATCTACGAATTCTTCCAAATCACTCAAACCAGGATAGGCTTTATCTGGCGTTAATAAGATCGACTGATAACCCTTACCTTTTAATACACTTGTCATTTCTGCCAATACAACAAATTGACCAATCTGTGATCTGGCCACGAATCCATTCGTCCCACCCTGAATAATCGGTGCAAATAAATCAATCGGTTTAATTCCCGTTTCAATCATACTTAATTTCCCTCCTTGAATAATTAATTCATCCAATGTGCAATTTGCCAGATTTGCCAGAGTAACGAGCGTTTTGACTTCGGCACGTCCAACCGATATCTTCCCTGTGCATAAATTTGAAACGGTGGCTGGCCTTAACCCCACTGATTTAGCTGCAGTCGTTAAATGAGGTACTCGCCGACGTAGCAATGACACATTTAATCTTAAATGTTCTTTCATGGTAAACGCCTCCCTTACTTAATAAGGTAATTTATTTTACTTTAAAAAGCAATAGCTTTTATGTTAAAACGTAAAAAAATTGCTTCAAAGAGTAATACAGAAACCTAATTATAATGTTCTACCTAAATCTTTTCATAATTTGTTGTCCTAAATAAACAAGGCCCTACCTATAATAGAAAAAAGAATCTTTTCTTTAAAAGGATGAAAGCGCATGAAAAATATGAACCTCAAAATCTCAAACCCTTCTAAAAAACAGCGCTTCATCATCCTCACAATGGTGATCGCTTTCTTTGTCTCGTTTTCCATCATTGTGTATTGGCTACCTGTCAAAAAGGCTGCTTCCCCTCTTTTCTTTCAACAAGAAAATGGTCGCCCCCTTGTCATCGCCCATCAGGGAGGTAAGCTCCTTGCTCCTGGAAACACAATCGAGGCGTTCGGGCATGCTGTGGATTTAGGGGTCGATGTGATTGAAACAGATATACATATAACAAAAGACGGCCACTTAGTAACGATCCATGACCCTACGGTGGATGCCACAACAAACGGAAGTGGGTATGTTAGAGATTACACGTTGAAAGAGCTTCAGCGCCTTGATGCTGCATACCACTTTCAAGATCTCAAGGGGGCATTTTCTTATCGGGGTAAGCATGTATATGTACCAACGCTCGAAGAAGTATTTCAACGGTTTCCTAACACGAAAGTAAATATCGAAATCAAAGATGATAATCCTCAAGATCGGATAGAGGAAATCATTCAGAAATTACTAAAGCTCCTTACAGAATATAATATGGAAGACAAAGTCCTCATCGCCTCATTCGACCAGAACATTATTAATCTAGTTGAAAAACACTCGCGAGGAAGGGTGGCAACCCAAGGCGGAAGACAAGAAGCAAAGAAATTCGTTATCTTCCAAAAATTGTTTCTAAGAAACTTATACAGGTCCAACGTCGATGCCTTTCAGCTTCCTCTTCAAGAAGGGAACTTAGACCTGACACAGCCCATCCTAATCAACGGGGCTCACCGCATTGGACTCTATGTTCACTATTGGACGATCAACGATAAAGACACGATGGAACGACTCGTAAGGAACGGGGCTGACGGAGTCATTACGGATCGACCTGATTTATTATTAGAAGTTGTCAATAATAAGGAATCTTGAATATTCTATTCATCGCAGATTTTTCTCCCCACCTTATTCAAATCAAGATTCCTCCCTAAAAACCCACAAAAAAATTACAAGTATATTTGTAATAATCATACTATATACCTATATAAGTATTTGTCAATCTCTGATAAGGTTAAATTAAGTCAAATGACGAAAGAAGAATAAATATGACAGTAAATGTGTTTTTAGACGATTATCGACACTGTCCTGAAGGATACATTCTTGCGAAAGATATCGATGAATGTATTGACCTGCTACTTAATTTTTCTATCGATCACCTTTCATTGGATCATGACTTAGAGAGTAAGACACGGAATGGCTTAATGCTTGTACACTACATGGTGGAAAAGCAATTATTCGCTGAACGAATCACGATACATTCCGCAAACTCTGGTGCTGGCAAACAGATGTTCAGGTATTTAAAAGAGGCTCAGAAGGCAAGCAAGATGCCTCAAGCCATCAAGATTTTATTACGACCTCTGCCTCTAAGATGAGTTATCATATATCAAGAACTGTTCTTCTTTAGAACAGTTCTTTTTTGTCAATGGATTTAAATTGACTTTTACTTCCTTTATAATTGAAGAGATAGTATTTTGCTAAAGAGGGTTAAATGATGGATTATCTTAAAAAATTTCAGTTTGTCGGAGGAAGAATTGCCAAAACGGGCATCGCTGTATTTCTTACAGCGTTTATTTGTGGGTTGATGAATTGGCCGGCGACCTTTGCTGTGATTACAGCCATCGTCACGATTGAACCGACCGCTGCCAACTCAATAAAAAAGGCATTTATACGCTTCCCAGCATCCGCTATTGGAGCTTTATTTGCGGTGATCATCACTCATACATTAGGAGATCATGCCATTACATATGCACTGGTAGCTCTCCTGACCATCATCACCTGCCATAAACTTCATCTCGGAGCAGGGATACTGGTTGCCACTTTAACAGGAATCGCAATGATTCCCACGATCCATGATCACTATGTTGCCACGTTTTTCATCCGCCTTGGGACGACTACAATCGGGCTAATTGTATCTACATTGGTAAACCTGTGGATCCTGCCTCCAAAATATTCACAAACGATTTCGACCAACATTCATAATCTTTACTTCAAAACGGGAAATTTATTGGAAAGAAGAGGGTCTGAAGTTCTGCAGAACCATTCCCTCCATAAGGACACCAAATTGATATTCAATGATATTTTAAGAGAGATCGAGTCGACGGATACGCTTTGTGAATATCAAAAGGAAGAATGGAAACTTCATCGCTCGAGCCGTCAGGAAATGCGCTACTTCCATTATGAGTACAAAAAACTTAACATTTTAAGACAGATTCTTTTTCATATCGGGAACTTGATCTATCTTCCCGTTCAGTATTCTTTCAGTAATGAAGAGAAAGAAAGGATCTTGGATGCAACGCAAAGTATAAAGGGAATCATGCATCATCCATCGTTCCATATATCTGAACAGCATTTCACCCTAATGAAAAACCTTTTGGAAGAATTCTGGGATGATCATGAAGGGCTTCATATGAAACCATTCCAATCCATGAAGCATCATTTTTCCTGTGAAACCGTTATGCTCTATGAACTCTTGTCCATTCACGATTTGATTGAAGAATTGAGTGAAATCCACATATTAGAAGAACAGCATCAAACCGTATTGGAAAAAGCATTATATCCTGAATAAGTCATGAGGCGTTTTCTCCTCAGCCAAAAAGGTATAGACGGAATCGTCTATACCTTTTTGGGATTATTTTAAAGCGATTTTCGCCAACACCCCGATAACCATGTCATCCATCGGCGGGTTATGAAGGCCTGCCCTCACATCGCGATAATATCGCTGCATTGGGTTTGAGCGGAAAAGACTCTTTGCTCCGACAATTCTCATGGCTGTATCAACAATCTGGAAAGCGCTGTTCGTGACGACATGTTTGACGGAAGCAAGCTCTTGTGCCATGTCTTTCCGCTTTTGAGGTTCTCTCCCCCACTTATCAGCCACTGAATAAAGAATTTGTCTGGCTTTAAACAGTTCTAGTTCCATTTCTCCGATTTTCCTCTGAACTTCAGGTACATCCTTGATCGGTCCGGGCAAACTGTTTGGGGAATAATCTTTCGCGAATTGAATGGCATAATTTCGTGCTGCAATCGCGACTCCAATGTAGCAAGCAGGTATATGAAGAAGCCATGCTTTAGGTATGTCATTCTTTCCATCCGGATTTAATCCGTCACGTTCGACAAGTGCTGATGGCGGGACCTGAACATCTGTAAGAACAAGGTCATCACTACCTGTTCCCTTCATAGACATCGTATCCCACGTCTCATCGATACTTACCCCTTCTATATCATGATCTACAAGAAAGAAACCCTTTTCGTCTGTGTCACCGATTGTTGCTGATACTAAAGAATAGTCCAGCACTCTCGCCATCGAAGTAAAGGATTTCCTTCCAGTTAATGTCCATCCTTCTTCGGTTTTCATCGCTTTTGTCTCCGGTAGCCCTCCACGCGTCGGACTACCTGTTGCTGGTTCTGTCGCAGCCCGGTTAATAAGTGCATAGTTAGCTGTGATCTTCTCACAAAGATCCTTGAATACCTCTTCTTCCCACAACCGGGTTTCCGTCAGTTCCATCAATCCTCCGAGATGCCAGCCAATGGATAATGCTGTTGCAGCATCTCCTGTGGCAAGTCTTTCCTGGATCATCACTAGCTCATATAGACTGATTTCTTCCCCTCCATACTCTTTAGGAAGGGATAATGCCCCATACCCACTTTTCTTTAGGTCTTCAAAATTTTCATAAGGAAAAGCATCTTGCCTATCATACGCTTCCCCTCGTTCAGAAAACGAATCCGCAAGCCTCCCTGCCAATCCAACCAGCTTCCTTTGGCGTTCATTTTGTATATACGATTCATATAAGTCCATGGGAACAGCACCTCCTAGTTAATGCATTGCGTTAACTCTCCATTTATCATAATCAATTTGAATCTCCAACTCAAAGATATTGTTTACTAATCTGATCGGAATACATTTTCATCTCTATCCGTATAATTTCCTTTCCAATGTACCATTCTAACGTTAAGATATTTTGCGATTCTTTAAGGGGGAATCACCTTGAGTCAACATAAAAATAAACTTTACATACTCGTACTGATGCTCATTTCGTGGACATTTCTCATATTAGCTGGAAAGGAAAGTATTAAACGATATTTACCTGCCTCACTATTCATGTCTGTGCTTGTTTATTCTGAAAATGTATTGGCAGAAAGGCTGAAATGGTGGACAATCACGACGAAAATCTTTCCGAAAACGAATGGTATTTTACCTTTTACCTTAGGGGTTTTCCTGAGCGGTTCAATATGGATTCTTAAATTCAGTTATAAGAACTTTTATCTTTATGTATTCGTGAATATTCTGGTCGATGCATTCTTTACATACCCGTTCTACTCCCTTTTCAAAAAGCTCGGTGTGTGGAGAATGGTTGATTTAAGACAATACCAATTATCAATCCTATTCTTTATTAAATCCCTGCTCATGTATGCTTTTCAAAAATATATTGGAGACCCGTTTTATTTCTCTGATGAAAGCTCAGTTTCATAAACAATAAGAAGCCTGTTGCCACTTCGGCAACAGGCTTCTTACGTTTATTATGATGCGTTTTCTTTGTCTTCCACTTTATATTCTTGTTCCCAGAACTCTGCATTTTTAATACCGAGTTTCGTTGAGTTGAAGACGGGATCAAGACCTTGTTTCTTCTGCTCCTCATAATCCTTCAATGCTTTAAGAGCTGGTTTTGCCAAGATGAGGATGGCGATCAAGTTCAGCCAGACCATGATTCCAAGGCCGATATCACCCAATGCCCACGCTAATGCTGCTTCTCTTACAGCCCCATAGAAAGTCGCTCCAAGCAAGACGAACTTCAAGATTGTCATCGCTACCTTCGAGTTCTTTCCTCTTAATAAATAAGCGACATTTGTTTCTGCCATGTAATAGTAAGCCATGATCGTTGTAAAAGCAAAGAAGAATAATGCGATCGCAACAAATGAAGCCCCGAAACCAGGAATCACTGATTCAATGGCTGCCTGCGTGTATCCTGGTCCTGCTTCAATGCCCTCTAAATTGTTCGCAAGCATCGTTCCATCGGGCCCTTCTGTATTGAAGGAACCTGTGAACAAAATCATGAAGGCTGTTGCCGTACATACAAGGAGGGTATCGATGTATACCGAAAACGCTTGGACCAAACCTTGCTTAGCAGGATGGGAAACCTCTGCAGCCGCTGCAGCATGTGGCCCAGTACCCTGACCTGCTTCATTGGAGTAGATTCCACGCTTCACTCCCCATGACACTGCCATCCCAATGATTCCTCCGAAGGCCGAATCAACTCCAAAAGCGCTTTTAAATATCAAAGAAAAAACAGCCGGAATTTCCGTAATATTCATTCCTACAATAATAAGAGATAAAAGAATATAGGCAATGGCCATAAATGGAACGACGTATTGAGCGACTCCTACAATACGCTTCACTCCTCCAAAAATAATGACGGCAAGTAATACCACAAGACCGATTCCTGTTACCGTCGTATTAAGACCAAATGCATTTTCAAGACCTAATGCAATGGAATTCGATTGAATCCCCGGCATTAAAATGCTCATGGCCAGCAGCGTTGCCAATGAAAAGAGAACTGCATACCATTTCCAGCCGATTCCTTTTTCAATGTAATAAGCAGGTCCCCCACGATATTCTCCGTCCTGCTTCACCTTATAGATTTGTGCCAACGTCGATTCTATAAATGCACTGCTCGCCCCAATAAAGGCAATCGTCCACATCCAGAACACTGCTCCTGGACCACCAAAGGCTATCGCTGTTGCCGTACCGGCGATATTTCCAGTTCCAACACGTCCGGATAATGAAAGCGCCAAGGCCTGAAATGAGGATACACCTGCACTGGAGCTTCCTCCCTTGAACATTTGGGCCACCATGTCCTTGATCAACCGCACTTGTAAAAACTTCGTTAAAATTGAAAATAGTAAGCCAACACCCAAGCAAAAATAAATCATGACCGGAGACCAAAGGACCCCTACCAACTTGCCAATGAATTCTTCCATGGCATTTCCCCCATTTCTTTCACAAAATTATCTAACTATTAAGAATTATATTTTATTTGACATAATATAGACAATCTTTTTTTATTCCTCTTTCATTGCAACAGATAGGAAACCCTTATAGAACAAGTCTTTTTACTTATAAAAAAAATTTAGGGCATTCTAATTGAAGGGGTGATAATATGCCGAAAAGAAAACTTCTAGTACCTGAATCGCGAGAAGCGATGGACCAATTGAAAGCGAAAGTATCAGGTACACAGGACCCGAAAGATGCGAAATATGAAATCGCCAGGGAACAGGGAATTCCACTTCAAAGGGGCTATAATGGAAAATTGACATCGGAGCAAGCAGGAAAAGTCGGCGGTAGGATTGGCGGTAGTATGGTTAAGGAGCTTGTGAAAATGGCGCGGGAAAATCTAACGAAACAGTAGGCTCACAGGTTATAGACAAGAAAAAGATGGCATTCCTTCTGAAATGCCATCCAACTTTATTCTGAATATCCTCTAACGTGCTTCATGACCTCACCATCTGTATCATTTGACTTGCCGATGACCGAAAATCCTCCATCCGCTTCGAGAATCACCATTTTCACATCATTCAATGATCCATATCCATTATCCCTGACAGCCTGAAAAACATCCATTTCGGCTATTCTTTCCTTTTTCATTCTCTCACTTATAAATTGATCCTGATAATATAAAAGACTAGGTGAAGACTTCACCAACTGATCGATTGTGTGAGATCGTACAGATAACCAAGCGACCACATATTGCATTCCAATCAAGACCAGATATGCTGTCACACCTTCCACCAAGGGTACTTTCTTATTCAGGAGAATGATTCCAAGCACCGAACCGATCCCCACGGTTACAATCAAGTCAAAGGCATTCATCTTAGATAAAGTCCTTTTTCCTGATACCCTTAATAGAACAACCAGAGATAAGTATCCGAGTACTCCAACTATTATGATTCGGTATATGCCATACCACGTTCCAAAAAACATCTGTCATCACCTTTACATTCATTTTCCTTACGTTTCCCATTCAATTAGGGCATAAAACATGAATGGCTCATTATTTTTCCCTAAAGAGTTCTTTCAACACTTCAAGGTCTTTGTAAATCTCTTTCTCCAACGAACGATTATAAAATATGGAGGCCGGGTGATAGGTGGGAAAAATGTGAAAAGCCTCATCACTCATCCCCCATTCATTCGTTTCAGGATCCACCAATCGCCTAACGGGTGAATAGATCAACTTACCATGCACTTTAGAAATGGTGTATTGCTTACCCAATAATCGCTGTAATCCTATATTCCCCAATGTCACTAGCTGTTTCGGCTTGATGTGCTGCATCTCATAATCCAGAATCGGAGCATGGGCAACCTGTTCTTTACTATTCGGTGCCCTATTATATTTCTTTTGAATGATTTCACCATCATTGGTTTGTTTTGAGACGATTTTGTAAGGTCTGCTTCTAACCGTAGAAGTGAAATAGATCTCTTCCCTTGAAACGCCTAAGTAGTGAAAGAATTCATCCAGCACCTTTCCTGCCCGCCCGCTAAATGGCAATCCATTGTGAATTTCGGTTTCTCCAGGAGCTTCCCCTACAATCATAATGGACGGCGTTTGCGGGCCACGGCCATACACAAACCCTTCACAGGCGAATGGCTCCATCCTCTTCTTGCAAAGTTCTACCAACTCTTCGGGTATCATAGGCATCCTCCTTCATTTTTGGTTATTTCCGCTATTCCCGATAAGCACACTGTGTACACATTCCTATGTTTATTTCGCCTTATTAAAAGGAATAGTATGGTTATATGACTGATTAAAGGAGATGGATTAAGTGTCACAAGTTGAACTGAAACAACAAATCATAAAGGTTCTTGATGAAAGTAAGATAGGAACGCTTGCAACGGTTAAAAATAATAAGCCACATTCAAGATACATGACATTTTCACATGAGGACCTTACAATGTATACACCAACAAATAAGCAAACACATAAAGCTGATGAAATTGAAGATAATCCAAATGTTCATATCCTTCTTGGCTATGAAGGAGAAGGCTATGGGGACACCTTCGTTGAAGTGGAAGGCCGAGCTTCTATTGAAGAGTCTGCCCATTACAAAGAAAAATTATGGAATGACCATATGAAGCGTTGGTTTGAAGGTCCGGACGACCCGAATTACATTGTTTTGAAAATCGAGCCTACTGCCATCCGCTTAATGAATGATGAGGAAGATTCACCTCAGTCACTTGAATTATAACAATTTTAACCCTTGACACGTTTTAATATTGATGTTATATTTAGTTATTGTAATCTTGTAACATACATTAAAACGATAGAGAAGATAATTCGTAATTCTATTCTGTTTTGATTTAACAACTTATTCACACTGGATCGGCTTCGGAGCCGTTAGGATGTAAGAGAGGTAGGGCTTACGTCGTTTAGGTATATCAAACGACTCAAGGAATTGCCCGCGGCTGTTTATTATCTGCAAACAACATACAACGTTCAAGATATAAATATATTACTTGTGATGTTGCAAGTTACAGAGTTGCCTTTTATCCGATCAAAGGCAATACGAGAGGGATCACTAACAGGATGATTAGCCCCTCTACAAAGAGAAACACCTCAAAAGTGCTGACTTTTGAGGTGTTTTTTATTGTTCTGGCTGAAAAGGATGGTTTCATGGAGTAGAGCTGCATATTTTTGACCAGTGTCAGCCGTTCACTTCCTTTTTATTTTCAATTCCATTATATTTATTTTCAAAAAGTGGATTTTATTTTCAATTTTGCAGATTTTATTTTCAATCCCCACGTTTTATTTTTAAATCGGATATTTCCCTCGCCTCGCCTAACCGCTTTCCTTCAACTGACTATGATACAACCCATGATAGAATCCTTTCTGTTTGAGAAGCTCATCATGAGATCCCCTTTCAATGATCTTCCCTTGTTCTAATACCAGGATTTGATCAGCCTGGCGAATTGTGTTCAGGCGGTGTGCCACCACCACACTCGTCCGTCCCGCCATCAAACGTTTGAGGGCTTCCTGGATTTTCAACTCTGTTATCGTATCAATACTGCTTGTCGCTTCATCCAGGATGAGGATGGAGGGATTGGAAAGGATCGCCCTTGCGATAGACAGCAGCTGTTTTTGTCCCTGGCTGATGCCGTTTCCATCAGGGCGTAACAGAGTGTCATAGCCCTCTGGCATTTTTTCTATAAAAGAATGGGCATTTGCGAGCTTTGCTGCATCCCTTACCTCTCCATCGCTGGCATCTAGCCTCCCATAACGGATATTATCTGCAATCGTTCCTTGAAACAGGAAGCTATCCTGCAGGACAAACCCCATTTGCTGACGTAAGCTTTTCCGCTTAATCGATTGAATGTTCTGATCGTCAATCTCAATACTTCCTTCATTCAGCTCATAAAAGCGGGACAGGAGATTGGTGATTGTCGTTTTCCCGGCGCCGGTCGGTCCAACCAGGGCAACGGTTTCACCTGGTGCGATGGAAAACGATACATCCTGGAGCGTTTGATCTCCTTTTTCATAGGAAAAGGATACATGGCGAAACTCCACTTTCCCTTCAACTGCATCGATTTCCGTAGAATCTCCTTCATCGTTTGCTTCTTCCTCTTCATCTAATATTTGAAACACACGCTCAGCGCCTGCAATGGCCGAAAGGAGCGTATTATATTGATTGGCAAGTTCATTCAGCGGGCGGGTAAATTGACGGGCATATTCAGCAAAGATCACGATGACACCGATTGTAATCATGCCATTTAAAGCGAAGATCCCCCCCACTCCTGCAATGACGGCAAAGCTTAGATTGTTCAACACATTCATGAGCTTCGGTATGAATCCTGAATACGTATCTGCCCAATAAGCAGCCGTTCGCAGTCGTTGATTCTTTTCGCGGAAATCCTTAATCGCTGTTTCTTCCCTTGAAAAGGTCTTGATGATGGTATGACCTGAAATCGTTTCTTCGATATATCCGTTCAATTCACCGATATTCTGTTGATATTGCTTGAATAGGCGGCCAGTCCTTTTCGTAATCCACTTCATACCAAGTACCATAAGGGGAACAATGGTCATTGTAATAAGTGTCAGAAGCGGACTGAGCCAGATCATGATCGATACGGTCCCGACCAGTGTAAGGATACTGGATATGATTTGAATGAATGAACTATTCAAGGTAGCACTCACATTATCGATATCATTGGTCACCCTGCTCATCAGCTCTCCATGCTTCCGCTTATCAAAGAAAGGGATGGAAAGCTGGTGTAATTGATGAAAGAGATCTTTCCGTAACCGGTAGACCGTATCCTGTGCGACACCGATCATCCAATAATTTTGGAACCACACTGAAAGGGAGTGAAAGATATACACCGCAATCAAACCGATAACTAATCCTGCCAACCCAGACGAAGTCTTCGTCACAATATAGTCATCAATTGCTTTTCCTACAAGGAACGGCCCCATAAGCGACGCTGCTGAACTAATGATCACCATTAAAATGACAAGATACAATATCACTTTCATTTCAGAGAGATAGTTCCATAATCGGCGGAGGGTACCCTTTGCATCTTTCGCTTTATCGTTCTTTCCCAATTGCTTTCCCACATGTCTAGACATGATGGATTTCCCCCTCTCCGAACTGAGATTGATAGATATGTTGATAGAGACGTGAACCTTCCAAAAGGGAGGCGTGGGATCCCGATCCGATCAACACCCCATCTTCCAGAAGGAGAATTGTATCCGACTCCATCGCTGTACTGATTTTCTGGGTGATGATCATGGTGGTGCATTCATATTGCTTCAGTGCATGGAGGAGCTTGAATTCGGTGTTTAAATCTAGTGCACTTGTACTATCATCCAGTAATAGGATTTTCGGCTTTCGAATAAGTGCTCGGGCAATCGATAGTCGCTGTTTCTGTCCTCCAGAAAGATTGACCCCTTTCTGTCCGAGGACCGTGTCATATCCATGGGAAAGGTTCAGGATGGTTTCATGAATCTGCGCGTCCTTTGCTGCTTGAATCATTTCTTCCCTGGTCGCATCTTCTTTCCCCCATAAGAGGTTCTCAGAAACGGAGCCGGAAAACAGGATGACTTCCTGAGGGACATATCCAATATTCTTTCTTATCCCGTCCAGAGGAATGGATCTGATGGGCCTGCCATCTAGTTCAACAAACCCCTCCGTTGCATCGTAAAGACGAGGAATGAGCTGGAACATGGAGGTTTTCCCTGATCCTGTAGCTCCTAATATGGAAACTGTCTGGCCAGCTTCGACTTTAAACGAAATATTCTGGAGAACGTTCACACGGGTTGTGGGATATTGAAACGAAACATCCTTAAAGATGATGTCACCCTTAACCTCGGGATTTTCCAGATTGACTTCCTCTCCATCCTTTAAGTCAACCTCTACTTGAAGGACTTCTTCCACCCTTTGTGCCGAAGCTCTTGCTCTTGAAAAGCTTGTGATGATGAATGAGAAAATGGAAAAGACAGAAGAAATTCTCGTAACATATGTGACGATTGCCACGACTTCCCCAACCTTCGCCCCACCTGCAGCTACATTAATACTCCCGAACCACAAAACGGAAAGAAGGGCGACATTCATCACCAGCATCAAAAGAGGCATAATGATCTCCATAAAACGGAGGGCACGGACAGTTCGATTCTTCAAATCTTCATTCGCACCATGAAATCGACTTTCTTCATATTCGCTTCTCGTATATGCTTTGATCAACCTCATACCGGAAAGGTTTTCCTTCATGACCTCGTTCACTTTATCCAACCGGGACTGAACTCTTTCAAACAGGCGCCATCCCCGTTTTAGAACCCATAACAGGAACATCCATAAAATCGGGATCACGATTAGTAAGATAATGGCAAGGCGGGCATTTACAATCAATGCCATAATCGTTGATCCGATGACAAGCAATGGGGCTCTCAACATGATCCTAAGACTCATAAAAATCGTGTTTTGAAGCTGCCTTACGTCATTGGTCATCCTGGTGATGAGAGAAGATGACGGAAGCTTATCAAAGCTCGCAAACGAAAATGATTGCACCTTCTTATAGAGACTTTCCCGCACGTCATATCCAAACCCTTGACTCGTTTGAGCGGCAAAAAATGAATTCGTTACACCTGAAATAAAAGCAATGAGGGACATCCCCACCATGATGAATCCCCATCTTAATACGACATCCAAATCTTCATTCAGAATCCCTTCATCGATGATCCGTGCCATGAACAGCGGATTCAATAATTCTACTGCAAGCTCTACCAGCATTAAACTCCAGGCAATCGCCATGGCAATCCGGTACGGCTTTAAAAAGTGTATGACCTTCAAACGAACACCCCTCTTACGTGATTCTGCCATTATGTATATATGTATCATTCTATCGTTTTTTTATGCTGGGGGGTAGTTGGAAAGTGCCTGGTGAACGTGTCAGGTGCTTTTAACAAAAGCGAACCTTCCTTAGAAATCGATCAGTAAAAAGAGGCCACGCTTCGCACGGCCTCTAATCGCAGCTCGAATCAGTATAGATCTACTGAATGACTCTCTCTAAAATCGTCCAGAGAATATGAAGTGATCTGATGGTTTGAAATGGTGTACAGCTGATCATCGATATAGAGGAGTCTTTGAACTTGATCTTCCCACTGCTCATAAAACTCTTTGTCTTTCCTTTCTTCAGCAACGAGCTTTGATTTCAATACGATTCCTTTTTCAGGAGTGATCTCATACAGGAGCGCACCTTGATAGTCGAAATCGAGCTCATGGCTACTATTATCTGTTTCATTGTAAACAGAAATCGGAAATCCATAAAGATGCCTCGAAGCCTCATGCAATAAGGCTTTATGATCTTCTAACAAAGAGGAATGAGTCCCTGCCCCTCCAATGATTTCTGTATCCGTTTCCTTAGGATGGTGAAAGTCTGTAATATCAAACAACGAAATCTTCATTCCGTTCCGTGTGATTCTCGGCTCTATACTTACTTCATTTTTATCATTCACCACACTCGTATCATAGCCAAATCCGATAAGGTGATGGTCATCAATCGGGTGGAGATAGGTGCTGAATCCAGGTATTTTCAACTCTCCCATCACTTTTGGATGAGCAGGATCCGACGCATCAATGACGAATAATGGATCCACTTGTTTAAAGGTTACGATATACGCCTTGGCTCCCATGAATCTAACAGAATAGATTTTTTCTCCCCTTGCCAAATCCTTTACTTCTCCAACGTTTTTCATAGTTGAATCTAATATATATAGTGCATTGGACGAAGGGGTATCACTGTTCCACACCTCCCCTTTTGTCGTGGCAATTCGAAAATTCCCTTCGTACTCATCCATTGAGAATTGATTTAACACTCTTCCCTCTACACTCCCTGATGAGGTGTATGCGATTTCCCCATTTCGAACGGCAAATTTATGAATTTCCGTGTCAGCAGAAGCCCATTCATTTTCTTCATATTTTTCTACTGCGACATACAGATTCTCTTTCGACATATACACTGCATTTCCGCCCCCAAGATAGGATTGAACAGTAAGGGGAGCTTTAGGATCCTCCATGTTCAACGCCGTCAATAAGGTATAGTTCGGAGAATAGGCTTGGGGAAAATATTTGATGTCTTCCACTGGAATTGGTTCGGTTTTATCCCCGGTCAAACTATCTTTCATTCTCGGTCTCAAATCAAGATTTTCGTTCCGTTCAAGCATCCAGTAGTTTGGGAACATATTCGAAATCAAGTAAACGTTAGAACCGATTTTCCTTGACGTTACATACTGCCCTTCCAGCTCCACCCTTCTAAGCAGGGTTGGGGTTTCCTTATTCGAGATATCATACAACAGTGCTACGGTCATCCCGTCCACCGGCATGATGGCCGATATGTTCTTTTGTTCATTCTCTTCATAAAGAGGAGGTGAAAAGCTTGTGCCGATAATGAGAAGCGTCTCTTTGTTTATGAAAAGGTGTTGTGGCTGCAGGTCTTTGAACGAAACGGATGAAACCATCTTCATTTCATTCACCGGTTTCGCCTTTGTGATCATAAGCCGCCCATCGGTTGCTTGGTAGATATAGTTCCCATCCGTCTTCACTCTGTCTCCTTCATCGACACCTTGAACCTGATTATTCGTTTCAGAGAACTGAGAGGACGATTTAGAAGATTCTAAAGACACACGATCTTCCATGGTTTGAGTTTCGATTTTCTCTCCCCTTCCAAAAAACGTTGTATTTTCTTGATTCAATTTGATGACTCTCTTGAAATAATTTGTCAACGCTTCCTTCGATTGTATGCTTGGTAATTGAGAGGTAACTGTAAAGGGTATCTCTGTGTCTCCATCATAGGAGAATCCCCATTTGGTTGTTACTCTTGGAGATATATGAAGTGTGAATGGGTGAAGTTCAGAAGGATATCCTCCTGGAGGTGCAAACACTTGCAACGATTTTCGATCATCACTCAATTTCAGGTCTACATCAACCCTCTTTCCGCCGTAGTCTTTGACATAGATGTTTTGTAAAGTCACGGTCTCTTTCTCAAGAGCGGCAGAAAATTGCAGATTCCAAGATTGATTATCCATCACAAGAAGATCTTCAGTCAGCTTCCCGTCCACCGTCACAACAGGTCTTTGGCTATACATGAACGTTCCTAGTCCAATCAGCAGAACAACACCAGCAAGAATAAGCAGATACGATCTCTTACTCACGGCATGACCCTCCTATTTGTCATATTTGTTGATTAGACGTTCCGGAGAGGAAAGCGTTACATGATAAGAGGAGCTTAACAACAAAGGATCGCTAGAATTCACCACAACGATAAAGAAGACAATAGAAAAAGGACCTCACAAAAGTAAGGTCCGTCCCTCTATCTCATTCGTCTCGCACTTGCATTTACTTTGGCGTTTTGGATGACTTGGTTGATGACTTCTGAGAAGATGAGTCCGATGGCGATGGACCCTGATATCATGAAGGCTTTCGCGGCCAGGTTGATGGCGGCATTGTAATCGTTTTGAACGAAGTTTCTCATCGCATCGTACGCAAGTCCTCCAGGAACGAGAGGGATGATCCCGGCAACCGAAAAGATGATGACCGGGGTTTTGTACATTTTCGCAAACACCTGACTGATCACAGCAACGACAAATGAGGCAAGTAACGTAGCAAGAACGGTGTCTGCCTCGTTAAAACTCATGACGATGTAGATGATCCAGCCTAACATTCCGACAATTCCACATTTGAAAAGGGACTGTTTTGGCGCATTGAAGATAATTCCGAATGCCGCTGCGGCAATGAAACTGGTGACTAATTGTTCGATGATGAGCATTCTCTTTTCACCTCAATCTATTTTAACGAAATACACCCTCTACGTCAGAGTGAAAACGACCGCAATACCGGTTCCGATTGCGAAAGCCGTCAAAAAGGCTTCTGCCCCCTTTGACAAACCCGATACTAAATGCCCGGCCATCAAGTCCCGGACCGCGTTGGTAATAAGGAGACCAGGAACAAGTGGCATGACGGATCCGATGATAATCTTATCTAATTCCTGTCCCACTCCAAGTTGGACAAATCCGTAAGAAAGCATCCCAATAATGAATGACGCCAGAAACTCTGCAAAGAACTTTATCGGAACAAAGCGATGAAAATAGATCAAACTGGTAAACCCGATTCCGCCTGTAATTAATGCCGGGATGAAGTCCTTCCACATTCCCTGGAACATGATGAGGAAACACCCGCTTGCAATCGATGCGGCCGCTACTTGTATCAGGAAAGAATAAGATAAATCTGACTGATCCAGCTTTTCAAGGGCATTGTAAGCTTCTTCAATGGTGAGATGCCCTTTGCTGATTTGTCTTGAAATGCTATTCACAAGAGTTACCTTTTCCAAATCAGTTGAACGTTCGTTAATGCGGATCAGCTTCGTTTTCGTTGGTTCAGATGTTTCGATCGAGAAGATGATCCCCGTGGGGGTCACATAGCTGTGGGATTCTTTTATGCCATAAGAGGCAGCGATACGCATCATCGTATCTTCCACCCGATAGGTTTCCGCCCCGCTTTGCAGCATGATCTTCCCTGCCAACAGGCTGACCTCCATAATGTCATATCTTCTTATCATTTTTGCTTCCATACGATCTCTCCACACCTGCTATTTTTTGAATAGGTCTAGTGTATAGGAAAGCATGAGTGTAAGCAATGAGGATGGATCAAAAAAAAGAGATTATAGGCTAGCGAATGCCTACTGAGACGTTCTTGGTTCCCATCCCTTTTATTAACGAGCATAAGTAAGCCTTGTGCATTGAGTATATTAGAGAACCGCGCCTTCTGCCCGATGTTTCTAGAACCCAGGTTATTTCCTCTCAAAAAAAAACCGGCCCCAGGAGGACCAGTCAGTTTTTACTATGATGCCTTGCGGGTGATTTCTTGATGATGTGTCCTAACTTTGATCAACCTCGGTGCGATGTTGGTGATGATCACCAGCGTAATCGAACATAGTATCGCAGAACCGATCATGGTGATGCCATTCACGACTAAAGAAAAGAGCAACGGGGACATGTCATCTGGTGCATACTCGGCAAAAAAGACGAAGCCTGCGATAAAGTGCCAAACATATCTGGCAAGACTCCCTAAAAATGTCGCGATGATTACCCACATGATGGCTTTAAATCGACTGTTATCCCCTAATGCCGACTGAATCTTACCAGCTAAGAGCCCGGCAAGACCGATAAAGGCAAAAGCGATGAAATACTCAATCACCATTTGAACAGGCGTGGCAATCCACGCATCCCCGAGGACAATCTGCAAGATTCCCCACACAAAGCCGGCCAAGACCCCGGCTCTAAAGCCTCTTCGATAAGATAATAGAAAGATAGGGACCATCGCAATCGAAATAGAGATGCTTGGTGATAACTTAATAGAAGGAAGCAAATCAAGAATCACAGCAAATGCTGCCATCAATGAAGCTTCCAGTAGTACAACAAGACGTAAATTCTTCATAAAAAAAATCCCCCTAGGTTAATGAAACGAGACCATAAGAAGGATGAGTGGACAATCTGAAATAAGCAACATTACGCTTACTTTCCACATCCCTACGCTAGTGCTAACTAACAGGTTCAGAGGGTTAGAACAATATGTTCACTCTCAGCTTTCGCTCCCCTTGTGGTAACGTCTATAAAGTTATGATTATTTATTATACATGAATAATGAAAGATTGAAAGGTAAATAGATTCTTTATAGCAGCCTTGATTATGGTTTCTCACTCAGAGGGTCATGAAGTATGATGATGGGCATTGATTTAGGGGTAACCATGAATCCGTATACCTTTCCATCCTTATCCTTATATGCAACAGAGTAATCTCCAAACTGTGGTGAGAATTCCACGTTTTGGTATTCAAGATCCAGATCTTGATACTTCAGGTTCACATACAAATTGGTAGCCATCCTTGCTGTCAGGTGCTGTACGCTCGATATCCGATTGGCTATTATAATAAGAATGATGGCTAAAGCTACCAACATGACTTTCTTGGTTCTGGATAATCTGATCATTCACCATGCCCCCCTTTCATATCCTTATAACTACTATACTCTTACACTATCTATTATATACCTATTCACTTACCCATGACAAAAGAGCTACTTTTTTTAGCAGCTCTTTTTTTCTCACTATTGAATTTCTACCACTTTCAACTACTGAATCGGCATGAAAGTACAATTCGTAAAGCTCTTCTAAATGATCTCGATCTTCTGTCAATGGCCATCCCTCCTTTACTATACCTATTAGTCGTTACATGGTATCAGATGGTTTCGATACCATATAAATTTTTTATCTAAAAGAAAAAGAGCCGTTCTCATAACAGCTCTATGGTTGAGTATTTCACCATACTTCCCTCTAAACCGATTACCTTCTTAAACAATCGTTTAGTTCCATTAGCCTTGCGAGATTAACTCCTTCAACTCTTAATCAAACGTTTGTTTAGTTTTCTAGCAGCTCAGTGAGACGGGCAATCTGGTCTATCCTTCTCTCTTTGAACTATACAGATTTTCAGGTAACCGGTGAGATCATGAGGTGTTGTTTTGATACACATACACTTTCCCATTGGTCGGCTTGCTGAACGAAGGACCGGTAAATCCACGTTTTCTCAATGCTTTTTTCATCAACATCATGATGCCGCCGTGGCCCACAATGAGGACATCTTTCCCTTCGTGAATGATTCTATCAACAACTCCGTTGACTCTCTCCTCAATCTCACGCCTGCTTTCCGGCTGGGACTCATGGTTAAACCACCAGGCAATCCTAATCATGATTAAGTGAAGAAAAAACGGAAGCTTCTTGTTAGAACGGAATAGGGGAGACAGTCTGATTTCTCTCAGCTCCTCCAAAAAATGAATATCCCCATCATATACCGTTTGTGCCGTTATTCGGGCCCTGGATAAGTCACTTGAATAGCAGCTTCTCCAATCGACCGCTTGGAGATCTACTTCATTTCCTTCTACATCAGACGCATCATACTCTTCCACCCACTTCATCAACTCTTCGGTGGTTACAAATGATGCCGGGTAACCCCTTGTAACTTTAAAATGACGCACGAGACCAATCTTCATACAGTTCCCTCCCAGTATCATTATACTATTTTTTGATACTATTTTTTGGAAACAAAAAAAGCATCCGGTCGAAACCGAACGCTTCCCAAGATTGAAATTATCCTAACGACACATCCAGAATCATCATCACAACAAATCCCAGCATAAGTCCTAGTGTAGCCAGGTCCGTACTTCCAGAGGATTGAGACTCCGGAACCAGCTCTTCTACCACAACGAATATCATTGCACCCGCCGCAAATGCAAGGGCATATGGAAGGATAGGCTGTATGAGTAGGACAGCTGCAGCACCGATGACGGCAGCAATCGGCTCAACAATGGCTGAAATTTGACCATATTGAAAGGATCTAAAACGGGACATCCCGTCTCCCCGCAATGGAATCGACAATGCCGCCCCTTCTGGCATATTCTGAATTCCGATACCGATAGTAAGACCGATTGCTCCTACAAGGGTGGCATCTCCCAGTCCAAGGGATGCAGCCCCAAAGGCAACCCCGATGGCGAGACCTTCCGGAATATTATGAAGTGTAATGGCGAGAAATAGTAAGGTCGATTTTTTAAATTTTGTCGGAGGTCCTTCTGCTTTCTCCGAACTGCTTCCCAAGTGAAGATGAGGTACGACAAAATCTAATAACCTGATAAAAAGTCCACCTAGTAAAAAGCCGATCGCAGGGGCCAGCCATGGAATCTGACCATTTTGCTCGCTAAACTCTATCGAAGGAGCCAGTAGGGACCAAAACGAAGCCGCAATCATGACGCCTGCCGCAAATCCAAGCATCATGTTCAATGTGTGCTTTTCAATTTTCGTAAAGAAGAAAACTGTGGCCGCTCCAAGGGCAGTCAACCCCCATGTCACCATACCTCCAAACAAAGCTTGTACTGCTGGATTAAATCCACCTAGCCAATCCAAGATCATTTCTGCTCACTCCTCCTATCAAAAAATGTCGAATACCACCATTTTGCACCTAGGAAACTTTCTTTGTCAAAGGAAGTGTTTATACCTGTTATAAAAGGAACTACAGCACTTCCCAATCTTAATTTACCTAACTGTTAGTATTGATCTTATTTTATATACTACCTAACTTTGAAAAACCTATTCCTAGAAGAGACTTGCTTGGTAAGGATAGGTAAAATAGGATATGCGCTCCCGTCTTCATAAGACAAGAGCGCATATCCTATTGATCCTTAATCGCTGTTTTCCACACGATCCAATTCGTGACGAGCAAGAGAACGAGATAGATTGGAATACCAAACGGCAGCCGGAGAGCCACATAATGCAGAGCTAAAAACACACCGACAATAATATAGAAAGGAAGCACCTTCCAGCTGTCACTTTGCTGGATGCCTTCAAAGCTTTCTGAAAAAGGCAGTGTCCCTCTCAACAACTCTAAGCATACGACTGTGAATATACAGGCACTAACAAAAGCGATGATGACCTCAGGAATGATGCGGTAACCAAATAGAAAGATAAAAACAATGCTTAATAAGGTATATAATGGAAGAAATAGTTTCACAAGGAATGCTTTTAACGTACCTTTGTAAACGGAGGCCATGCTAATGACAGGCGCTACTTTATATATCCAGGAGCCTTTGTATTTACCTGAATAGTTGAGCATCATCACCACAGTTGGAATGACGATGAAACTTGAATAAATGGATAGATACATGCTGGAAGTCAGCAGATCTTCCCGGGTACCCTCCATCAATCCATTAAAGATGAAAATAAAAGGCATAACCATTGCGAATCCAAGTGCCGGGTACACCTTTAGTTTAAATTCCCTTTCGTTTTTCATCATGTACTGGGCAAATCGATAAAAGGCTCTTTCTTCTTTCGACTTGCACAAAACCATTGTGAACCCCTCACCGAGTCGAAAAGCAGATTTCTTCTTATTCCCGCCATGGGAAGACAATTTCTGAAGATTCTTCTCAAAAGTTGGCAATGCTTTCACATAAACGATAAGGGCAAGGAACGGAAAGACGACGGCGATACATGATAGAATCAGGATCAATCCGTTATGGTTTCCGTTCAGCAACCATTCAAACGGAGCACCGAACCAGATTGGAGGAAGAAAGATATTCCACCACTTGGGTGTAAACGTAATCGTTAAATCAACAAATTCAAAGGAACGAGCCACAACCTGGTAACCTACCGCCAGGCCGACCGACAATCCGATTTGAACGTAATTGATGATATCCTTCAGCTTTTCCCCATCAAAATATTGCAGGATGAAATAATAAAGCATGGCCGTAAACACAACAATGAATATGTTCATGAGAAAGATCCCTGCCAGGAAGATCAAAAAGAAAGAAATCCCTTTATTGATCAAGCCCACCACCAAAGGAATGGCTGTCAGAGAACCTGTCAGGAAGAAAAGATAAATAAACACATGAATCGTTTTAGCCAGACTGATCGTTTTTCTTTCGACAGGCTTTGTAAAGAGAATCGTATGATCCCTGATATCGAGAATGACGACCGAGAAATCTGAAATCATGGAGGTCATGACGATGAAAATCAGTATGGCAAAGGTTATGCTCATTTGGAAAAAATATTGATCGCCAAAGAACATAAAAGGAATTACAAATAATCCAAATAGGGCATACACCCACAGAGATTTAATAAAGCGGTTTTCATCCTTCCCTTTCTTCCTCCCTTGTTGCTGAAAGATTGTCGGAACCCGCCTTTGATCCATCGTAAGTTTGACTTGGAGGATTCTTCTCAATAATCGGTAATCGAACCCAAGCTTCGTAATTAATCCTCTAAACCAATCCAGAAACAGCAGTGTACGAAATTCCCTCATACTTACACCTCTTGCACAACAGAAACAATTTCCGTTGCCGTTTCCTTGTGCTCATTAAATCCGGTTAATTGATTGAAGATTTCTTCCAATGACCCTTCCATACTCTGATTCTTTAATTCTTCAAAACTTCCATCTGCCACGATTTGTCCATTATGCAAGAGTATGATGCGGTTACTGATCTTCTCCACAACATCCATGATGTGTGAGGAATAGAAGATCGTTTTCCCTTGTTCAGCAAGCTGTGCCAATAATTCTTTAAAGATCATAACCGAGTTGGCATCCAATCCATTGATGGGCTCATCGAGGAATAAAACATCGGGATTATGTAATAGACTCGAAATAATCAAGACCTTCTGTTTCATCCCCTTTGAAAAGGACGCAATTCTTGACTCATACACCTCGGATAATCCAAACAATCCCATGAGTTTCTCCGCTTTCTCCCCGGCCTTACCCTGCTCAAGCCCATATAACTCCCCCATGAAAGTGAGGTATTCTTCTGCCGTTAAGTTATCATAAAGATCCGCCATTTCAGGAACATAACCAATACGTTTCTTATAGTCAACTGAACCCTTAGAAATGTCTTCACCGAATAACGTCACCTGTCCAGAATATTCTTCTTCAAGTCCGAGGATAATCTTAACTGTTGTACTTTTCCCCGCGCCGTTCGGACCGATATAGCCAATAATCTGTCCTTTATAAACATCCAATTGAACGCCCTTTAACACTTCCTTTGATCCAAACTTCTTTTTCAAATCCTTGATCGATAGAATCGGTTCTTGTACGTCCATATGAATCTCCTTTTTTCCTTAGATATGCCTATGCTAACATAAATTTCCTTTTATGGTCAGGAATTTATGGAATACACATGATCTTCCTTCCCTATCCGCTTCTCTGGACCCCATTCTGAACTATTTTTCATTTCCCCTCTTCCCAACTGGTAGAACTTGTTATATACTTTAACTGTATTAAGACACATAGTACACTACACACAATTGGGAGGGTGGATATGTTTGAGCTTGATTTAAGAAGTCGTAAGCCCATTTATGAACAATTAGTCGAGAAATTTAAAGAATTAATCATCAATGAAGTGCTGAAGCCTGACGAGCAATTGCCTTCGGTTCGTGCACTTGCCCAGCAGCTGACCATAAATCCAAACACAATCCAAAAAGCATACAGGGAACTAGAAACTCAAGGATACATCTATTCGGTGAAAGGACGGGGTAGCTTTGTTAATCCTTCAAGTCACATTCAAAACGCGGAGAAGATTATGAAAGTAAAAGAAGAATTGTCTAAACTTTTGTCTGAAGCCATGTATTTAGGGATCACACCGGAAGATTTAAAGCAGATGATTGCGGATATCGAGGCAACGGTTGGAGGTAATCAAACTCATGATAGAGATTAAAGAAGTAACCAAAGACTTTGAAGGCACGGAAATCATTCATAATATAACTTTTTCTGTTCAAAAAGGTTCGATTTACGGACTGCTCGGATCGAACGGTGCAGGAAAGACCACCTTACTTAAGACGATAGCTGGAGTGCTTAAGCCTGCAAGCGGTGAGATTCTCTTGCAGGATGAGCCTATTTACGAAAATATCGAGACGAAGGAAACCTTGTTTTTCATCCCTGATCAACCGTTTTTCTTTGCCCATTATACATTGCTTCAAATGGCACGGTTTTACCAGAACACCTATAGCCGGTGGGACGAAGAGCAATATACATCTTTAAGCAGCCAGTTCGGGATTGATCCTCATAAAAAGCTTCATAAATTCTCCAAAGGCGTGCAGAGGCAAGCGGCTTTCATACTGGCTCTGGCCACTCAACCAGATGTGCTGATTTTAGACGAACCGATGGATGGCTTAGACCCCGTTGTGAGGAAGAAAGTCAAGAGCGTGCTGATTTCAGAGGTAGCCAATCGGGATATGACCATCCTCATTTCATCTCACAACCTGCGGGAAGTGGAAGATATTTGTGATCATATCGGAATTTTGCATCACGGTCGATTTTTACTGGAGAAGGAACTTGATGACTTGAAGTCAGGCATTCATAAAGTGCAGCTGGCATTCAAAGGTGACATCCCAGAGCAACTTTTTACGAAGCTTGAAATTCTGCATAGGGAGAACCGTGGAAGTGTTTCCCTCTGCATTGTTCGAGGGGACGAAGAGCAGGTAAGGGAAATCATCAAGCCCTATCATCCGGTGATCTTTGATTTGTTGCCATTGACCCTGGAAGAAATTTTTGTTTATGAAATGGAGGACGTCGGATATGCCATCCAAAACATCATGGATCAATAAGGAAATCATCGTTCAAAGCCTTCGGAGTACTGGATGGGTGGGCATTGTTTATTTTGTCGGTCTACTGTTTGCTTTGCCGGTTGATATTATCGGTCAATTATCCAGGGACAACCAATCCTATCCGATTACGATTTACGATAATCTGTTTAAAATGCAATACCCAATACAAATAGGGTTGATGTTGTTTATTCCGGTCATTCTCTCCTTGTTCCTATTTCGTTATTTACATGTGAAACAAGCAGGGGACTTCATGCACAGCCTCCCGATTAAGCGCAGTAAATTATTTTTCCATTTTACCGGGGTGGGGTTTAGCCAACTCATCATTCCGATAGTGCTCAATACGATTATTTTACTATCTCTTTATATGTTCACAGATCTTCCACAATTCATTGAGGTCAGTGACATTTTAATCTGGTGCGGCATTACTGCAGTCGTGAGCCTGCTTCTGTTCACGGCAGCTACCTTGGTGGCCATGATAACGGGCCTGACCGCCGTTCAAGGTGCAATGACCTATATCCTGCTCTTATTACCAGCAGGAATGTTTATGCTCATATGCTTCAGTTTAAAAAATCTGTTATTTGGATTTCCTGAGGATTATTTCTTCAATGTTCAAATTGAGAAATACTCCCCGCTCATCAAGGCGGTATACCTTGAGAATACACTCTTTTCCGGTATAGACGTCTTGCTGTTCTTCACTATCACTCTCGTATTATATGGTTTATCGTATATGTTATACAACATGAGAAAAGTGGAGGTTGCCTCCCAGGCCATAGTGTACCCTTTCTTGAGACCGCTGTTTAAATATGGTGTCGCATTCAGCTTCATGCTGGTCGGCGGGATGTACTTCTACGGAGTATACCAGACTCAAGGATGGACATTATTCGGGTATTTTATTGGGTCTCTCATCGGTTATTATCTTGGTGAGATGGTCTTACAGAAACATTGGAGAGTCTTCCGTCACTGGAAGGGCTATGCAGGATTTGCCTTCGCCGTTGCTCTTCTTGGTTTACTCATTCAGTTTGATCTTTTCCAGTATGAAGAGAAGGTGCCTGATCTGGCTGATGTTGAAAAGGTTCACGTCAGTTCGAGCTATTATTCGTTAACAGATAATCCCGATAATCTAATTAAAGACCCGTTTATGACAGATCCAAAAGCCATTGAAGCTGTTCTGGATCTCCATGAGGAAATTGTTCACATTCAGGATGAAATACATGGGACGGATGAAAACCGGGAACAGATCTTTCTTTATTATAAGATGAAGGATGGAAGCAAGTTGGTGAGGAATTACCAGATTGATAGAGGAGAATTCGATTCTGAGTACGCTTCCCTTTATGAAATGAAGGATTACAAAGAGAAGACGGAGCAGATTTATGGTGTTGATTCTGGCAAGGTGGATAAAATCACCCTCTATAGCGAAATGGGGAACAAACCTAGCATCACCATAGCCGACCCTCCTGAAATCAATGAAGCCATCGATATTTTAAAGGAAGAAACGTATCATGATTCGTTTGAAGATCGTGACAAAGTTAATCTTTACAACGTTGAACTCCTTTTATCCGACGGTCAATGGTCAAATGTGGGCGTAACACATAACTATAAGAAATTCATAAGCTGGCTTCAGGATAAAGGATACTTAGAGGATATTAAGATGACAGCATCAGATATTGAATGGATGTATGTGACAGATCAAGTACCTAACAATGACCAGTTATTTCAACCGACGGAACAAGCAGTTACGGAGTTAAAAGAAGAAAACAAAGGAATCGAAGTAAAAGATACCGGCCAGATAGAAACCATTATGGATCAACTGGTATATGATCATGTAAATAGTGGATACAACGTCATCATCAAGTATCAGAACCAAGAGTCCTTCCAAACCTTTGGGTTACAAAAGGAAGATGCACCTTCCTTTATCAAAGCTGAGTTGAACAAGTGAAGTTAAGAAGTCGAGGTGACCTTATGTACACATTGGAAACATCTACATCTCCTCCCGCTTTCGAGGAGATGTATGAACACTTTCACAAGCTGATCTATCACATCGCTTATAACCTGACGAAGGACGTCCATTTATCTCAGGATATCGTACAGGAAACCTTCCTGAAAGCATATGTGAAGATAGACACACTGATGGATGGCGCTAAAACAAAAGCATGGCTCACTTCGATTGCAAGGTGTACGGCCATTGACTTCATCCGGAAACGATCGAAACGTAATGAAGTATGCATAGAAGATCATGAAGAGTTACACCCCATTCAGGAACATCGCCATACGGAAGAAGAAATCGAAGCACGCTTCCTTAAGAGCAGCATCGAGTCCAACATTAAGAGGCTGCCTCTCTCTCAACAGGAAGTCATGGTATTGAAAGTCACGGGAGACCTGAGTGACAAAGAGATTGCATTAAAGCTGAATCTCCCTTCTTCCACGGTCAAAACCCGTTTTCACCGCGCAAGGAAACAGCTCTATTCCATCGTTCATACAAATATATCTGCATAAGAAAAGGAGCCTCGATGAGAAGGCTCCTTTTCCTGTTGAAGGGTGGATTTGAAAATAAATCCTCGTTTTTGAAAATAAATATCCTGGAATTGAAAATAAACCTTCAGATTTGAGAATAAACCCCTCCGAATTGAAAATAAACGTCAGGATCGGGCTGTTCCTCCTCCAAACTACAGGACTTCTTACTCTCAATCGACCAAAATCTATAACACTTTGCTCAGAAATGCCTGCGTTCGTTCATGTTTAGGACTTCCAAAGAGCTCAGCCGGTCTGTTTTCCTCGACGATATACCCGCCGTCCATAAAGATCACACGGTCCCCCACTTCTCTGGCGAATCCCATTTCATGGGTAACAACCACCATAGTCATCCCCTCTTTCGCCAGTTGTTTCATTACCTCCAACACCTCTCCCACCATTTCCGGATCCAGAGCCGATGTCGGCTCATCAAACAGCATGATCTCAGGCTCCATGGCTAGTGCCCTTGCGATGGCTACACGCTGCTTTTGTCCTCCTGATAAAGAGTCAGGATACACGTAAGCTTTCTCTGCCAGCCCCACCTTATCTAGAAGCTCTAAAGCTTTTTTTTCCGCCTTATCCTTAGACCATTTTCTTACCTTCATTGGTGAAAGCATAATGTTTTGAATCACGGTTTTATGAGGGAATAAATTGAATTGTTGAAAGACCATTCCCACATCTGTACGCACTTTATTGATATCAGTTTGTTTGTCGGTTATATCCCTGTCTTTAATATACACATGTCCATCGGTGATTGATTCTAAAAGGTTTAAGCACCTGAGGAACGTTGATTTCCCTGATCCGGACGGCCCAATGACAACGACCACTTCCTGAGGGTCAACCTTGACATTAATATCTTTCAATACTTCTAATTCTCCAAAGGATTTCTTAAGATTCTCTGCTTTAATCATTCGGTTGCCATCCTCCGCTCAATATAGTTTAGTAGATACGTAAGAGATAGAGTAAGGATTAAATAAATGATTGCTACTGCTAAGTACGGTTCCCATACGCGGTAATATTGTCCCTGCATGGCCCGGCCCCAGTACATAAGCTCCGGTGCCGCGATGACTGCTGCCAGGGAAGAGTCTTTCAGTAACACGATGAACTCATTCCCAAGAGGCGGGATCATCCGCTTAAATGCCTGCGGGACGATGATATACCTCATCGCCTGGATGTTAGTCATACCTAGGGAACGGGCTGCTTCCATTTGCCCTCTGTCAATGGACTGGATACCACCACGGAAAATCTCAGCGATATAAGCTGTGGCATTCAGCGACAACGCTACTAGAGCGGAAACAGCAGGGTTGATTTCCGACATGATCATCGGCATGACGCCGAAATGGATCAAGAGGATCTGTACAAATAACGGTGTTCCCCTGAAAAAATTTATGTACCAAATGAAAGGTGTCCGAACGAGCAGGTAGGGTGATATCCGGAAGATCCCCATTAGCAGACCAAAAATCAGTCCGAGAAAGATGCCTCCCACCGATAAACCGATTGTTAATAGTGCCCCTTTTAAAAAGAAGGGTAAGTATTCCCCGATAATGTCCCATCTGAAATCCACCATACGATAACTCCTTTTGTCTAGTTAGCGACGCTGTGTCGCTTCCCACTTCGATAGTAAGTAATTAGACCCATATAAGAGGCACAGTTCAAGAAGGAACAGGACCTCTTCCATCACTTTATTCTTGAAGGCCCAGTATTCCCTTCTTTCTCTATGCCCCTCGTTTCCTTATTCTGCTTGTTCTAGTAAAGCGTCTGTATTCGGCTCTTTACCAAACCATTCTTTGTAAATTTCAGCATATGTTCCATTTTCGATTACTTCTTTTACTGCTTTATCAAAATCATCTTTCAAATCACTATCTTTCGAAAACATCAAGCCGTAAAATTCGGATTCAAAGTTCTCCGGATCTTCCAACGTATTGAAATTGTCTTGTGGATTGTTTTTTACATATTCATTTACGACGGTGTTATCCGTTACGACTGCATCTACCTGTCCTTGCTTTAACGCCGTAATCGCTACGACATTGTTTTCATATTTCGAAATATCAGGACTGTTTTGGCCGACAATTTTCTCTGCTGCCTCTTGACCAGTCGTACCATTTTGGACCCCGATTTTAAGACCTTTTAAGTCATTAGCACTCTTAATATCCACATCTTCTCCAAACATAATCATATGAGTAGATTCAAAGTAAGGGTTTGAAAAATCAAACGTTTCCTTACGGTCATCATTGATCGTGATTCCGGAGATTCCCATATCGACTTCCTTGCCGCCTTGAACCGCTGCAAATAATGGATCCCAGCCAATATTCTTCACATCGTATTCATAGCCGGCTTCTTCCATCACGGCATCTAAGAAATCAATGTCAAATCCGACTACTTCCCCTTTATCCATATACTCAAATGGAGCAAATGCAGCATCGGTTCCGACAACTAGTTTCTCTTTTTTGTCTCCTCCACCGCTTGCTTCATCGCTTCCACAGGCAGTCATGATGCCTGCCATTCCTATCATACATACCAGTAATAATCCTCTGACTCTCTTTTTCATCGTTGTCCCCCTAAAGTTTTTTGTTTTTTCTAATAATTATAATTATACATAGATTCTCAGACAATTCCAACTATTATTAGAATATTACTAGAATTAAGAATATTACTCGGCAACAATCCTACTTAGCTTTCCTATATAACAAGTTCGAACAGAAGTATTTCTACCTTATTCATTGACAGCCCTTTCAATAGGTTTCAAAATAGAAGAATAAGCCAATTTCAAAGGGAGAGTCTATGGATACACATTCGTCTCATTTATATGAATATTTAGTTGATCACGCCTTAGAATTTACAGAAGACTGGTTACGCTTTCAGAAAGTTAAACCTGGATCACACTACTCTCTTGATTCTCCACCCGAAGTCCTCAATAAAATAAAGGAACAGAATTCTCATTATGTGAAGCTTATTGCTAAATGTCTGTTGCTTTCGACTGAAGAGTCAAAGGAATTAATTTCTAACTGGACAAAGGAAACAGCTGCCGACCGCAGTAAGTCAGGTACGACCCTGGATGAAGTTGTACATAATTCAGGTGTGTTTAGAAGGGTGTACTGGACGTATGTCGAAATGTTCGTGGAAGAAGAATCTGAATTAAACATCCAGTTGAAAGAGGTATTTGAGTGGGAACGGAAGATTAACTTCGCCTTGGATTATATTTTAGAAACGTTCACATCGACGTTCCTGTCGATCTTGATGACCAGGCTTCATGCTCAATCTACGTTGATTAAAGAATTAAGTACACCTGTTATTTCTTTATCCTCTGAAGTCGGGCTCCTGCCTATCATTGGGGACATCGATACGGACCGAGCAAGGACAATAGTCGAATCAACACTCCAACAAAGCGCTGATTCCCATCTATCCTTGTTGCTCATCGATTTATCCGGAGTAGTTCTGATCGATACCATGGTTGCACAGCAAATCTTTCATTTGATCGATGCTTTAAATTTACTTGGAGTGAAATCCATCATCACGGGTATCCGTCCCGAAGTGGCTCAGACAGCCATCCACTTAGGCTTGAATTTCTCTAAGATCCACACTGAAAACTCCCTTGAACGAATCATTGCGAGTGTTATTCAGGAAAACAGTGAATTTTCTCCTATCTAACCAGGGAACAGAATTATTTTTAAAAAAAGACTGATTCAAAAAGGGAGCCCCCTTTTATGAATCAGTCTTTTTCTTATGAATAATGGCGGGAAGCCTTAAAGCTCGCTTTCACCATGTACTCGTGTTGAAGCAGTTGCACTTCAAATAAAGTGATCGGATCGAAATACTGTTCTGGATTTGCTTTCATTTTCTTTAGTGCTTCTTCATCGACCCTAATATTTGTTTCCGTATCTTTAATCGTCACTTCTAATTGTTTGAAAGGCTCCGCAAAGAATGAATGTACATCCTGCTGCAATGATTTTTCAAATAAATCAAATTGAAGGAAGAATTTATCGATAACGGATGCGGTAATATCTTGATAATCCTCGTTCTCCAAATAGCGTTTGTATTGATTATGGAGAAGCGACTTGTTCTGAGGAAGGACTCCGAGAAGCTTTCCTGCACTCTTCAATAAGAATTGGGCAGGCTTAAATCTCAATAAAATATTTTCTTTATCAATTTGTGCTCTCGTCCCCATTCTGCTGACATCCCTGCGCCAGTCGTCAATCACTTGGAAATCGCATTGTAATACGACTTTATCCTTACCAAAGAGGGCGTTAAAGGTTTCACTCATTTCATTCAAATACACCTGACTATCTTGAAGCTCCTGCTTTGAGAATCCAAGCCAATCCTCAAGGGAGGTAACGTATCGAGGCATGAGATCCCCTTGAATATACTCTTGGATTCGTGTATTCATCGCGTCATTTAATTCGGTATGAATCTGTCGGAAGTCACTTTCTTCACTGATTAATTCCGAGCAACCGCTAAGGATAGCAGGAATCTGTTCGGAGATTTCCTTCTTCATGGCTTCTTTTTTCTTATGGAAAGAATCTTTGATAATCGACACCTTTTCGCTTTGCATGTCTCCTAGGTAGTTCTCAAAGCCATTTAGACGTGACAGGATATCTTCGTTATTTGCGATAGTCTCTTTTAAGTCATTTTCACGATTCTTACGCTTTGAGTATAGATCTCTTAATGTCTTTCTCACCAGATAAAATAATTTGGCTCCACGTTCAGATTTGAGGGTGCTTCCTTTAAACCTGTACTGTTCGTTTATGAACGCTTCTACATCGTTTCGCTGCAGATGAACAGCTTCTAAGGATGAGTATGGCAGCACTTCTGCATCCGGGAACCATTCCCGGGCTTTGTTTCGTGTCGATTCAATGATTTCTTCTGTATGGTCTGAATGGGATACCTTGTCCATTTTGTTTAATAAGAAATGAACGTTCAAAGGCTGTCCGATTTCCGTTATTTTCCTTAATATTTGTCGATCCTCTGAATTGAAAGGTGCATCGGCATTCAAGACAAATAGTAACCCATCGGCTACAGGATAAAATGCGGTCAAATCATCCAGATCTCTTTGCCCAGTTTGAACATCAATGATGGCACTTCCATTTCCCTTAAGAAATTCAGACGGAATCTTATACTCGACAAATGCCTCTCTTTGCATCAGTTCTTCAAAATCAGCGATGCTTTCTACTTTATGAATCCCCTGATCGTGGATCTCATTCACTTCCACCTGCTGATCGTGATAGCTATAAATGATGGTAGAGTCCTCAGCCTCTCCAACGCTTTCACCCAAAACGGATTGAACGAAGGAAGACTTCCCGCTTGAGGTGCTTCCTGCAATCAAAAGGTGATGCTCACTCAGATCCATTAACTGCTCAGCGATCCACTGGGTTTTGTATCCTACTGGCGAGTCATTACGTGCAGACCAATGAATGATTTTGTTCAAGAACAGAATGATGTCTTCGAATCGGGCCTGATAGGAGTCCCCTTCCAGAAGGACCATTTCTGCCTCTTCGGTTACCACCTGCTCGATGCTGTAAGAAAACACGTCGCCCCAGGCTAAAACGGCTGCCGCTGGGAATAGGGGCTGTTGATCCCTGCTCACTTTCAACCAATTGGTCAGCATGCTTGGCATAAAGCCTTCTAAGTCCTTCACAAGGTAATCGCCTTCCAGGAAGCCCATGTACGCCTCTTGAAATTGAGAGAGGATGTCCTGCCACGATTCGTTCGGAAGAACTTCTACATATTCAAAGATCCTATTGACCGTCAGCATCCATTCAATATGGCCAGCCGAATGACTTCTGTAGCTTGTCCATAGAGAAGAAACCAGTTCCTTGAATTGCTTACGATCCTTTTCATACGCGGCAATCAACAAATCATAGAAATAATTCGGGGCAAATGCCCTTGTATGTCCTTGGTCACCATATTCCCTCAGCACCATAAACCAAGAAGGATCCCCGGTTCGAATCGATTCCTGTACCGCCAATTCCACGGCTTTCTTCCAGTCTTCTTGTTCCTCATAAAACGTTCTGGCAAGGACCGCAACATTCGGATAGTCTGGATCAATCGATAAAGCCTTCTCGATTATGCGATAGGCAGACTTGATCTTGTTTCGCTCGATATAAAGGGAAAATAATTGCAGGGACACTTCCATCGTTAGAATCGTACTTTCTGTTTGGATAGAGGTGTATACATCTTCTGCAGACGAAAGCATCCCTAATTCGTAATAAGAATCTGCAATATTCTTCTTTGCCCAGGGCTCAAGCTCATTCAGTATGCTTTCCCATTTAAAGATGGCCGCTTCATAGTCTTTGCTATGAAAATACACTTCTCCTTGTGCAAAGCGAATGAACGTTAAATCGTACGGTTCATTTTGCTGTTCTTCGACAAATGCTTGTCCAAGCACTTCGATCGGATGAGGTGCCCCGTCATTGTCTACTAAAAAAGTTTCATAGAATGACTTTTCCATCAGTAATTTTTCTTCTGTCATAATGTCCTCCGTTATATGTGGGCCTCCAGTAGAGGAGACTCACAGACTTGTCTATTTCTATCATTCTAACAGAATTTCATCGTGATAAAATTTCATTTCCTTTTCAATTTCCGATTGATTCTTTCTGCCTTGATGCTTAGGAATCACTTACATTACAGAAAAAAGGACTCTCCATTACGAAAGGTTGAAGTCACCTTTATAACAGATAGTCCTTTATACTTACCACCAATCCCACACCATCAAACTATGGTGAAGTCTGGTGAACGAGTTTTTTGTGTTTTCGGCCTTCAAGAATAGAGACGACTAGTGCAATGAGCAGGAATAGGCTGGAGATTTGGAATAATACACCTGTCTCCACATATTGAGCCAGGACGCCAAATACTAAACCGCTCAGTCCAATCCCAAGATCGATGGATGAGAAGAACATACCATTTGCCACTCCTCGTCTATGATCTGGCGTCATAGACAATGTCCATGATTGAAGAGTTGGAATCAGCGATCCAAATCCAACTCCAAATAATATGCCTGCAATAATAATGAGGAGATCAGAATGTGCGAAAGACAGCACCCACATCCCTATAAACGTAATCGCGATACAGAAACGGACAAGCCCCTTAGGTCCACGTTCATCAAACCACTTTCCGGCAATTGGTCTGGAGAGGGACGCCATGATCGCATTGCATAAATAGAACAAGAAGATATGTTGTATTCCTCGTTCTTCCCCAAAGATGACGATAAACGTAACGATTGAACCATAACCGAACGTGACCATGATGGTAATAAACGCCGGGAACCAGCTGGATTTCTCAACTAAAGAGCCAAGATAAGAAAACGTCAAATCTTCCTTTTTCGTTTCTTTGACCACTTGAGGTGTTCGGTAGTGTACGATCCCCAACAAGATAATCGCAATGACACCAAGGGCACTTGATGTGATGATCAGGTTCGTGAAAGTTGTTACCTGGAATAAGTAGATGCCAAGACTCGGAGCAATGATCATCCCAATCGTAATCGACAGTCCATAATACCCCATTCCTTCTCCTAAACGGGATTTTGGTACCACATCGACGGCAGCCGTTCCATTAACCGTGGTCGACCATCCCCAAGCGAGTCCATGGACAAAGCGGAATAATAGAAAAATCAAAACAACACTAGACAATGGATAAATCACCGTAATCGCGAGTAACGAGATCCCCCCTATTAAAACAAGAGGTTTCCTGTCTCTATATTCCAACATAAACCCAATGAACGGACGGCTTAGCACAGCCCCAATTGAAAATAACGTCGTCACCAATCCAATCTCAAGACCCGATGCACCCAGCGACTTAATATAAGGTGGAAGCGTCGGAATCAACATCTGAAATGACATAAACACAAACAAGTTTCCTACCATCAACATAATAAAAGACCTCGTCCATAAACGATCCTTTACCTTCACCATAGGAAAACCCCCTTTCAACATCTATCAACAATCCCCACGTCTTAATCAATGAGGATACTATTTCGGATTACTAAATAATAGCACATAAAACATAAATTCGATACGAATGAACACTCGTGAATACCAGCTAGATTTTTTACAAAAACTGATAGAAAATGTTTGAAAGGATCGTTTCACTCGAATAATCCCAAAAAACTCCTCCAGAATAACTTAGGTGCAAAGCCTTATTCTCACCAAATAACCATCTAATTCCCGACCTTATATTGAAATGACAAAAAATTATACTATAATAACAACATGGTTAAAATTTCTGAATAATCATTTTTATCCTTAGTAAACAAACAACTAAGAATGGAGGTAGTTCCTTGAAGTATACGTTACGACCAGTAGGCGATCATGCAGTCGCCATCCAATTAGGAAACTCAATCCAGCAAGAAACTCACAAACTTGTGAAAGCGGTAACATACTTTCTCGAAACCCAAACAATCGATTGGCTCGTAGAAATTATTCCTGCATTTACAACCGTCACCCTTTATTACGATCCAATCAAGATCATTGCATCCAACAAACCATTTCAAAACACATTGCCATACTCAATTGTTTGTTCAGAAGTCGAACATATCCTGTCCCAACTCACAATAGGAGAACAATCACAATCACGCATCATCGATATTCCCGTCTGCTACGGAGGAGAATTCGGTCCAGATCTTGAGGAAGTCGCAACCCATAACGGAATGTCTTCAGATGAGGTCATCCAAACACATTCCAACGGTGAATACCTTGTATACATGATTGGCTTTGCACCCGGTTTCCCTTATATCGGTGGCATGTCTTCAGATATTGCGACTCCGAGAAGAGAATCCCCTCGGCTGAAAATACCGGCTGGAACAGTCGGGATCGCAGGAGAGCAAACCGGCGTATATCCTATTGAAACACCAGGTGGATGGCAGTTGATCGGACGTACCCCCCTTAAACTATTCAAGCCTGAACACGACGAAGAACCAAGCTTACTTAAAGCCGGAGATCAGATCCGCTTCAAACCGATTTCACTAGAAGAATATAAAGCATTGGAGGAGGAACAATGATTAATGTAAAGAAGCCCGGCCTCCTTTCGACCATACAAGATTTAGGAAGGCATGGCTATCAGAAATACGGCGTCATCGTAAGCGGAAGTATGGACCCTCTCGCCCATAAAATTTCAAACCTTCTAGTTGGAAATGATGAAAACGAGGCAGCCCTTGAAATCACCCTGATGGGTCCTGTCCTGGAATTTAAGGAAACCACTCTTATCTCGATCTGTGGCGGAGACTTATCTCCAACCATTGATGGGAAGCCTGTTCCGTTAAGAAGATCCCTGTTGATCAAAGCTGGAAGTGTCCTCAAATTCGGTGCCTCTAGAAATGGCTGTCGCAGTTACCTTGCAGTGGCCGGTGGATTCAATGTACCAACGGTCATGAACAGCAAGTCCACCTATGTAAGAGCCGGGATTGGAGGTTTGGATGGCCGCCCCTTGAAGGCAGGTGACGCCCTGCAAGCAGGAAGACCGCTCAAGAAAGAATCAGAAAAGATCATTGACTATTTACTGCCTTATTTGGAGGACAACCATTTCACAGAGATCGATTGGTCGATTTCCTCTGAATTTATTTCCTCCTATCAACAGAAGCAGGCGATCCGGATAATCCCTGGAACCGAGTATGAGTTATTTTCTGCAGAAAGTCAGGAACAATTTTTCAATAAACCCTTTAAAGTCTCTGCTCAATCAGATCGGATGGGATATCGACTAGAAGGTCCTTCCCTCTCTCTTGAAGAAGAACTCAATATGATATCAGAAGCGGTTGTTTTCGGAACGATTCAAGTTCCGTCGAATGGAGATCCTATTATACTGCTTGCGGACCGGCAAACAACCGGAGGGTATCCGCGAATCGGGTACATCGCTTCAGTGGACCTTCCTCTCATCGCTCAAACAAAGCCTGGAGATGAATTGACATTCACTATGGTCACTCAGGAAAAGGCGCAAGAGCTATACATAGATCGGGAGAAACAATTAAATCATTTAAAACAGGGCATTGCCCTGAAATGTAACTCTTAACACAATCCATGACAGCAAAGGAGCGAACCTCTTGAAGAAAAAATCGAATTTTAGTCTTTTATTGGGAGCTGCATTCTTAATGGCGACATCTGCCATTGGACCAGGTTTCCTAACTCAAACAACCGTCTTTACCGAAAAGCTTGCCGCAAGCTTTGGTTTCGTCATTTTAATTTCCATACTCATTGATATCGGTGCCCAGCTAAATATATGGCGAATCATCGCTATTTCTGAAAAAAGGGCCCAGGATATCGCGAACGATGTCTTACCGGGCTTAGGCTATTTCCTATCCATTCTCATCGTCGCTGGTGGCTTAGCCTTTAATATCGGAAACATTGCCGGGGCGGGATTAGGAACAAATGTCCTGTTCGGGATTTCACCTGAGATGGGTGCGTTATTTAGTGGGATTGTAGCGGTTGGAATCTTTCTTGTGAAAGAAGCAGGAAGACTAATGGACAAGTTTGCACAAATCCTAGGATTACTCATGATCATCCTTACAGTGTACGTGATGTTTACGGCGAATCCTCCTATTGGGGAAGCCGTAACGAAAACATTTGCTCCAGACACCATTGATTTCTTAGCCATTATTACACTGGTAGGAGGTACAGTCGGAGGCTATATCACGTTTGCCGGTGGTCACCGATTATTGGAAGCAGGAATAACCGGGAGGCAAGCACTTCCAGAGATTACGAAAAGCTCTGTATCTGCCATTGGTATCGCATCCATCATGCGAATCTTTCTATTCTTGGCAGCTTTAGGAATTGTCGCGCAAGGATTTACATTAGACCCTTCGAATCCTCCTGCGTCTGTATTCCAATTGGCTGCAGGTGATATTGGGTACAAGATGTTCGGAATTGTCATGTGGTCCGCCGCTGTTTCATCCGTTGTAGGTGCCGCTTATACGTCAGTATCTTTTATCCGTACATTCAGTCCCCTCCTGGAAAAATATCATAAGTGGCTGATCGTTGGATTCATTTCAATTTCCACACTCGTATTTGTGATTGTAGGGAAGCCCGTCGCTATTTTGATCCTGGTAGGTTCCCTAAATGGATTGATCCTGCCAATCGCATTAGGTGTTATGCTGATTGCCGCTCATAAAACCAAAATTGTCGGTGACTACAAGCACCCGATTTGGATGACCACGTTCGGGGTACTAATTGTCGTGGCCATGTCTTATATGGGAGTTTACGCATTGATAAAAGGAATTCCTCAATTGTTTAGTTAGATGTAAAAAAGACCACGATGGTCTTTTTTACATCTGTCCAGGACAAATCAGAACATTGATTTTGGTACCAGGAACGTAATCAATCGCCTGCGAAAAAAGAGACCTCATTGGTCCCTTTCCTTTCTACTGAATGATATTCTTCACACGGCCAACTTGTCCATCAGCCAACCGGACTTTGATGCCGTGTGGATGATTCGGTGAGTTGGTTAAAATGTCTTTCACAATCCCACGGGTCAATTTGTTTGTTCTTTGGTCTTTTTTCAGGACGATGTCCACTTCGAGACCTGGTTTAATATTGGAACGCTGTTGTCCGCTCATTGTATTCTCCATTTCTATAGATAATTTCCGGAATCATACAGGATCAGTCTTCGTCTTTCACATCGATATCTTCCGGAATCGGTTCACTTAAATAGTCAGCGAGCTGCCGCTTCATTTTTTCCATTTGCTCCAGATGCTGATTAAATTGATCACGGTATAATAAATATTGTTCCCCGTCATGTACCGCCCGTATTTTCTTTTGTTGCACAAGGCTTTCGATATACGATTCAGGCAGGGACAGAAATACCGCTGTTTCTTTAATGGTGAGATACATGGGCTTTCTTCCTCACTTTTTTATTCAACTAATTCTATCTTGGCAACTGCTTCACAATGCATCGTCTGTGGGAACATATCAACAGGTTGGACCCCTGTTGTTTTATAACCGCTGTCCTCGAGAATTCTCAAATCCCGGGCAAGTGTTGCAGGGTTGCAGGATACATAGACTACCTTCTTTGGTTTCATCGCTATGATGGTATTGAGAAGGGCTTCATCACAGCCCTTTCGCGGAGGATCCACAACTAGAACATCCGCTCTTATTCCTTCTTTATACCAATCGGGGATGACCACTTCCGCAGGTCCCGCTTTAAATTCTACATTCGTTATGCCATTTAATAGAGCATTTTGCTTCGCATCTACTATCGCCTGTGGAACAATTTCAACCCCGTACACCTTCTTTGCCTTTTGGGCAAGGAATAACGATATCGTTCCAATCCCACAATACGCATCAATGACCGTTTCTTCACCTTGGAGATCCGCATATTCTAAAGCTTTATCGTAAAGCACCTTCGTTTGCTCAGGGTTCACCTGGTAGAAGGATCTTGCAGAAATCGCAAACTTCACGTCCCCGATATAATCATGGATCACTTCTTCCCCCCATAAGACGCGGGTGCTGTCTCCCATGATCACGTTCGTTTTTTTAGGATTCACATTATGAACAATCGATTTTAATCCTTCAATATTCCGAACAAGCGCTTCGACAATGGCATCCTTATGAGGAAGCTCTTGTGTCCGTGTGACCAGGACAACCATCACTTCCCCCGTCGTATACGCCGTCCGTGTCATCAGATGACGCAGCGTCCCTTTATGATTCTTCTCATCATAGGGACGGACCTCCACCTTCTCGCAAATGTCCTTCACATGCTGGATCACTTCATCATTCTTTTCATATTGAATGATGCATTTGTCCATATCAATAATCTCATGACTGCGCTTCTGATAAAATCCGGCTACAAATCGGCCATCCTTTTCCCCTACAGGCACTTGCGCTTTATTCCGGTAGCGCCATGGTTCTTCCATTCCGAGAACAGGGTGCACCTTTACGTCATGTAGCTTCCCGATACGCTGCATAACATCACGAACATTTTTCTCTTTTGCTTGCAGTTGTCCTTCGTAGGTCATGTGTTGTATCTGGCAACCCCCGCACTCCTTGTAAATCGGGCAAGGAGGCTCGTGGCGAAATGGACTTTCTTTCGTGCGTTCTGTCAGACGCCCGAAACCATAGCCCTTGCTCGTCTTCACGACCTTCACCTTGCCTTCTTCACCTGGCAGTGCATTGGGTACGAATAATGGGTATCCGTCGACCTTTGCGACACCATTCCCATCATGTGTCAGGTCTTCGAATACCGCTTCATCTATATAATCATTTTTCTGAACTGGTGCTTTTTTACTCACGTATATCTTCCTTTACGAATTCCTTTTTAAGACTCTACTGATTGTACCATAAATGATAAGGGAGAATGAAATGGATGGAGGTCCGTCCCTTGTAAATAAAAAAGCATCGAACGTGGCTCGATGCTCTTCCGGTTTAGGAGGATATGTTTTCGCTATCTGTTCTTCGAATCGACTCGATGGCTTGATTCAGGTGAGATTTGAAGTCTTCAGTCTTATCAATCTCACTTTCTTCGAGTGATTCGATGATACAAATGAAATTATCAATAAGATGATCCGACTTCATCCCTCTACTGACGAGCACGCTGTTCAACCAGAGGGCATAATCAGAGAAAACCTTCGATTCACCTAGATCGGCAGCAGATTGCAGATAGTTAAAATGATGAATATTATCTTCATAGCATTTCTTTCGTCCGGCATCACCAAATTTTTCATTCAATTCGGGATATCGTTCATACAATTTTACAATGGCTGAATCGATGACACTTTTATACTTATGTTCCATCAGTAAGCCACCACCTTGAAGCGATCGATGGATGGGACGATGGATGCAAGCTCCTGATCCGGGTATTTCTTCTCTAATTCATGAATCCTCTTATAGTCTTCACTTTGCACCCACGTCATAAAGTACTCCTTCGCTTCCCATTCCATGTGAACTGTGATTTCTCCGGGTTTTTTCTCATTTTGCAAAAGAAGGAATCGTTGAAACCCTTCTGCCTCATCTACTAAACCTGACCGGGAATGATAGATTGAAATGACTTCATCCGCCTTTTCATCAGGCACTACAAATGTTGAATGTACGATATACATAAAATTCACCCTCCCAGTGACACTTGTCCGACATACTTTTTATTTACTTTACCACAGCTTTTGAAGCTAAAGGAACACAAAATTTAACAGATTTTTCACTTTTCTTGATCGCTTGTCAAAACTTACCGCGTTTTAGTCGATGAACAAAGGGTAAAATGGTATGTGCAATAATTCTAGAAAAGAGAAGGTAGATAAACATGAACCCAGACTTCTTAGTAAACCTTATCCTGGTAGGAAATGTGTTTCTTGGTGTGTTATTTGCTCTCAAGTCAAGAAGGTGGTGGCTACCCTACATTTTCATTGCTCTCACTTTTTTAACCTTGACCTTTGGATTTGGGATATCCCTCTTATTAAATAAAGAATCCATCCTTGCTTATCTATTTGTATTCGTGGTTGGGCAATTAATTTGGGTTTTTGCCTTTGTAATCGTTGCCCACCTATTGTCGTGGTTTGTCAGGAAGGTTCCTTTCCGTCATAAGCAACAGATTGGCTGGGGATTTTTGATTGGATTCCCCTTGACGTTTAGTGTGTTTCTGCTTGTTCACTGAGTATGATTATTTTTGTGGAATGATGCATAGATTAGATTTTGACTGATATAGTCTGAGAGTGACGCATAAACGGAGATTTTGACGCATATATCCGGGATGTGACGCATAAATTAATATTCTGACGCATATATCCTGAGAGTGACGCATAAACCATTATTCTGACGCATATAACCTGAATGTGACGCATAAACCATTATTCTGACGCATATATCTCTGACTAACCCCTATATAAAAGTCCAAAAAAGGAATGCCATCATCTAGACGGCATTCCTTTTTTCATTATTCAGCTTTATCTTCCGGACGAATCTTATCAAGTGGGACAAAGACTTGAAGATGACGGTAAAGATTTTCGAATTCAGCCGGAAGGACTCCTCCGAGCTCACCGTCTACATTTAGCTGTACCTTCTCTTTTGCTTTGATTTTGATTCGATTGGCTTGAGTATAGATGACGTTTGGATCATTTACGTGCTCGCCACGAACGGCCAATGAGGCAATGCGGATGAATTCAGCCAAATTCGTTTTCTTCAAAATCAATAGGGAAAATAATCCATCATTGATTGAGGCATCAGGAGCCAGTCTCTCAAAGCCTCCTACCGAGTTGGTTAGTCCAATGAGGAAGAGCATGGCTTCCCCTTCAAATAACTTTCCATCGTATTCGATCGATACATCGGTTGGTTTAATGGAAGGAAGCATCTCAATGCCTTTTAAATAATAGGCCAACTGTCCGATCATGGTCTTAAGCTTACTTGGTACCTCATAGGTTAATTCGGTGATTCTACCTCCACCGGCGATGTTAATGAAGTATCGTTCATTCATGCGTCCAATATCGACAGGCAGGGTTTCACCTTTTGTGATCACATTAATGGCCGAGCTGATATCCCTTGGAATGTGAAGAGCCCGGGCGAAGTCGTTCGTGGTCCCCATAGGAACAATGCCAAGTTTCGGTCTGTAGTCCTGCTCGGCTAATCCGTTGACTACTTCATTTAACGTGCCGTCGCCACCTGCAGCGACAACGATATCATACTTACGTTCAACTGCAATTCGTGCAGCCTCAGTCGCATCCCCTTCGCAAATCGTTGCGTGAACAGAGGTTTCATACCCTGCCTTTTCTAACTTGATTAATACTTCCGCAAGATGCTTTTTGAACAGCTCTCGTCCTGAAGTAGGATTGTATATAATTCGTGCTCGTTTCATACCCATCATCCTAACCTGTATTAATTCAAAAAACTCGTCCATATATATTCCATCTTTTAACATCATATACTAATTCATTTTATTCATGCAAAAATCGTTTGGCAGGCTGAGTATTCTAAAGCATCTACCGGTCAATATCATAACTCTTTTCGCTGGAAAAATCTAATGAAATATAAAAATTTGTCAGGTTAACATTCCGCCCTCCCCGCTCTTCGCCATAAAATAAACATAATTAGGCATAAACTTTCGTACTGTTTAAAGATTACTCTACGCGGAGGTGCTCAGATGGATGTATTACTTTTGGTTCATGTACTATCTGCCATCATCGGTATCGGCCCTACATTCTTCGCCCATGTTCTGACCCGCCCCAACATGAGCGTTGAACAATTGAAAGTCATCACGGGTTTATATAAGCGGCTAGAACTATTCCCAAAAATAGGGGGAAGCATAGCCGTTTTAACGGGATTCCTGCTTTTCTATTTAGGGGACTATGGCTCCATTACCCAAGTGTGGATTTTTGGATCGATCACTTTGTATGTTCTCATTCAGTTTATTTTCCTAGGCTTCATTACCCCTGTTTACAAGAATATCAGCGCTTGGATCGCCTTGCCTGAGAATGAATTTCTAACAGGGGCACCCCCTGAAGAAATCCAGCGTCACATGATCATCTTCAATCGCTATTTCTATTTGGTTTCATCACTTGGGGTACTTTTATTCATTTTTATGATAATGAAGCCTTAAATAGAGCAGGACCTTGGGATTAACGGTTGGCGAATAGATGGGAGTCCTGATATGACAATACTATTACGCCGTTATATCGGGACAGGGGACTTCGTGCCATTTGGGGATAAACGAGGAAGGATCTCTAGTATATTAGAAAATTAGCACAACAAAAAAACCATCCAGAATATCAAACCGATATTCTGGATGGTTATGGAAACAACTTAATATTTCGCTGCTGCAGGAATTGAATGGATTCTTCAAGGGATTTCATATCAAAGTGGTAGACTTCCCCAATAATATCTTTCCATTTTTCAAAGTCCTTCATTTGATATTCCCGGATATTCCGATACGTCATGACTTTCAATGTTTGGTTGCGAAGGAAGTAGCACTGGTTGCCCTGGAAGCGTACAGCAGTGATCCTCCTCATCGTGATGTTGTCATCGGAATCCTGATAGGACGCTTCGATATCATCCTCTAACTCTTCTTCCTCCAAAGGAACCCATTCGATTGTTTTTTTCACAAAGGATTTTCCATTCGAACGTCGGTCGACCTCAAATTCCCGGATATCTTTCTGGATAAAGGTGATTTCTTCCCCAAACCCGTGAAGAAGATGCTTCTTTCTAGCCTCAAGCTCAACTGGCTTCATAATTGGAGAGCCATATCCAACATCCACATACAGTTTACGTTTATCAATAGATATCATTAATCCAAGATGGCCAGGGTTCACTCTGACAAATTGGCAGTGGAAACCTAATTCTTTCAATAGTCTCCCAAAGTTAATATTTAATGTAAAGCAAGTCCCTCCCCACCCTTTCAAGTGGAGATTTTCTGCGAAGGTGTGTAACGATGGCACGAACGATTCGCCTTGAGAAAAATAATAAAATTTACTGAATGTCTCATAAGGAATCCTGATTAAGTGTTGCTGAATAAGTCTTTGCAAATAATTTAACGTAGGAGGCTCTATGTTCATATTTAAATAGTTTACATATCTCTTAACTGCTGCTTCCAATCCGATCACTCTTTCTACTTTTTCATCAGGCAGACTGTAAACTGGTGTTGAAGTGAAAACTGGTGGAGAGAATCGTGCCGTTTAGACAGGAAGGTATATAAGGATTGAAGTAATCCTTCTTTCTCTGTATCCTCTATGTGAGCGAGCCATGATAAGGCCCCCACCTGTTCACACCAAGTCTGCAAGCTAAAATCGACCGTATAATTAAATGAATAAAAATCTTTAATCATAAAGTCAGCTTTCTGCCATTCTAACAACCATTCCACCGGAAATCCATTGACTTGATTTTCTGAAGCAGAAGTTGATTCTGCTAGGGTAATCTCTATATTTTCATCTAAAAACGTCATCGTATCCTTGACTACTTCGTGATGCTGAAGGAAGCTAGAATCACTTACGATGAACGTGCCATTTTCCTTTAATATTCGCTTCATTTCACTTATCGCTTTCGGGCGGTCGAATAAATGCCAGCTTCTATGGATCATCGTCACGTCATAGTAATGATCTGGTAGATTCGTTGATTCCGCCGTCCCCGTCAGATACGGAATTTCCAGGTATTGCTTACTCTCCAATGCCTTGGCTGTCTTTCTCAGCTCAATGGAAGGCTCGACACCAATCACCTCAGCTCCACGTTTATGAAGCTTCCTCGTCATAGCACCAGTACCTGAACCGATTTCAGCCACTTTTCTTCCTTCCCACACAATTCCCCGCACCTTTAACGTGTCAAAAAACTGATGTGGAATATCATCACAAGACGCAGCATAACGGGAGGTCTTATTACGAAAATTCACTTCCATTCACTCTCTACCCCTATCATAATGGATTTTCACTCTACTGAACGTTACGATTTCTTGTCTTTTAAACCACAAACCTTCCCATACCTCAAGCCGCTCCTACCTACTACATTCGGTACCCAAAGGCGAATCTCCTTTAGAGGGACGGACCTCAATGTTTATTATATCGTCATAGTTCATTTTCTATTGAATTACAGGTTACTTTAAGAAATTATCCTAATTTGCTTGCTGATAAACCTTGGGGAATATTATATATCTATCATTTTATGAGGGAATTGGAGTAAGAATTGGAGGTCCGTCCCTCACAACAAGACAAAAAAAAAAAAAACGGTCATCAGAGATGACCGTTTGGGCGTGTGGTGTTCTTAGTTGTTTGCTCCAGTTGCGATTCGCTTTACGTTTTGTTCAGCGGTTTTTGCCAAGTCTGGAGTGAATCCGTTTTTCATTCGTTGATTTTCTTCATTAAAGTAGTCTTGAACTTCTTGATCAAATTCTATTTCAATGAGATCACGAATATCCGTGATTCTAAGGGCAATCATAATAGATACAAGATGGGCAACCGTCAACGATTTCTTCTTGAAATTCACGAGTTCATTAATCGTAGCCACTCTTAATCCAGTTAAGCGATGAAGATCGCCTTGTGTCAATCCTCGTTCACGCAAGATCTCTCCCAATTTAATGTGAATTTTATGGGGAAATTTATTTAGCGCCTCTATTACGATAATATTTGTCTTTTGGTGAATCATGATGCTTCAACTCCTCATCCTATACCATATTAACGTGATTTCACCCATTCGTGAACCGGCAAAAAATACCATCATGTAGGGTATTTTTTACCATTCTAATTTCAGCATGGGAATGAGGGCATCATAAAGAGAACAAAAGAAAAAGACTGGGGAATAATTCCCCCAATCCTCCCTTCACGTCTATCAATTTACATCAATATATTTTGAACCAAACTCGTTTTTAAGCTGTCATATACTTCTTGCCATACGACGACGTCTTTCGAATATTGAGAAGTTAAGCGTTGAACCATTTCTTTCTGCCTTTCCGGGAAGAGCTCATGATCCTTAGGGGGGAGCTTGGCACGCTCATCATCGACAATCTTCTTTACCATAGGTGCCCTCGGACCCCAAACCAGCTTTTCATTCCCTTCACGATCAATGAAAATAAAAATCGGAATAGCTCTCGACGTACCGTTTGTTAAATATTGATCCATCAACTCAAGGTTTTCGTCCCGCAATATCATGCGAACGTCCATCCCCGCGGCATCTGCCACTTTCAGCAGGATGGGAATATTCAGCATGGCGTCCCCACACCAATCTTCTGTAATGGCAATCACGCGTAAAGAATGTTCCCCAAGCTTATTCAATACTTCTACGTCTTCTTCAGGAATCATAAAGCCATTCCGGATCGTTTCAGTATTTTCTTTATGGACCTTCATATATTCTATGTATTCTTTAGATGTCATTCCTTTATCAAACCATTGTTCTAAATTCATTATTTCCTCCTCCAGTCATTCACACGGTCAGTGAACACTGCACACTTTACTCGGGAATTCTCTCTCTAGCATATTCATGTTTCCCTCATTCCACAAGTGAAATCTTCTTTCCAATCTATTCAAAAATTTCAATTGTACGATTATGCCTGTAGGAATATAATATAAGAAAAGCATCTTGATGAACAGGTTCTAATGAACTGTAACAGGCGATTCCCGTCCATTAAAAAAAGGAATAGCGCAGCGCTACTCCTCCACCATTTTTCCAGAGGGGGATGGAAACAGGCCAATAAAGAAAGAGATATATTTCTTATACATCTTTCTTTAACAGAAAAAAAGCTGACTCAATTGTCAGTTTCATCCTCGTATTTTTTGGTTATAGTAATTGAATATAGGACGACCCTTTTTATTGAACCACCTTATACATCCTGTGATTTCTCTATTATTTTTGCCACTTTATTATAGTAGTAGTTCAGCTCGACTAGGCTATCTGCCTCCTTCAGTCTCTTTAAGTAGTGATTCGCTTTTTCATAGTCTTCTGGTGGCAGTTCAACCTTGATTCTTTTGTTCTTCCACTTCGCCAACAGGTTTCACCTCATTATGGTTTGGTGATCCTCCCTTAGAGGTCGGTTCGAGCTGATAATGAGATAGCTCTTGAATATAGGATGCTTTGGTGCTTGCTAAATTTTGTTCGATTTTTCGAGTGATAACGGAACTTCCCCCGATTCCTGATAATAAACTAATATAGATCACATACCAGATGGGGACTGTATCAACAACCGGTAATACTGACAAATACCCTGCTAGAATGCCTATGATAATATCCTTTGTTGAACCAAAAAGATAGTGCTTCTCACCTCGATCATCGATAAATTTTCTCGGAAAAGTGAAATGACCATTTTTGAAAACCAGAATATGTCCTAAGCCTCCAATACCACCCATTAACATTGGCAACAAGATCACTTCGAATAAGGACATTCTATCCACCCTCTGGAATCATTTACTATTATTATATATTATTTACAGAAAATTCAGAATAGATAATTGGACACAATTTTGTCCACTAAAGGAGCCCCATTATGAGAAAAATTGTGATGAAAGTCTCGTCAGTCGACAAACTTCGATTCCAAAACTATATGATGCAGTTAAAAAAAGCTGAATCGAAAGTCGAAGCGGATACCTACTATCGTTTAGCCAAACAGATTCTGGAGAAGGCAAAAAGAAAGCAATTGTAAATATATTCAAGACTGAACACACATTCATCCACCGAGACCAAAAAATTCCACACAACGATAAAAAAAAACTGCAAAAAAGAAGAGCCGTTTCAGCCCTTCTCTTCCATTCCTTATTTAGTTGACTCCTACTGCATTATACGCAGCGTTTACACTTGCCACTTCAGAGCTTCCTGCACCATATAAATCTGATGCCGCCTGGACTGCCGCTGAACGAAGCTGACTATAGTTTGAAGAAGGTGTTAAGTATTGTGTCAGCGCACGGTAATAAATCTTCCCGGTCTTAGCATTTCCAATACCCGATACGTTCACTCCATAGTGTGTACCACCTTGACTTAAAAGGTACGCCGCCTTATTTCCGATTCCACTATTGATGTGAACCCCACCGTTGTCCTGTGTTCCTGTGTATCTGACAGAATAGTGATCGGGATCACCGTATTTTGCCGGATTGGACATGGAGCGAAGTGAATCTCCACTCTTATTCGGTGTGTAAATGTCTTCTCCTATTTCCCAATCTGGATTATTATTAGCATCAAACTCTACTAAAGTTCCAAAGATATCTGACATGGATTCATTGATGGCACCTGATTCATTTTGATAAATGAGGTCGGCTGTTGTATCCGTTACGGCGTGTGTCAACTCATGTGCTACAACGTCCAATCCACCTGAAAGGGAAGTGAATGTCGAGCCGTCCCCATCACCGTATACCATTTGCTGACCGTTCCAAAATGCATTATTATAGTTTTTGCCATAATGAACAGTCGATTTAAGTGCACCACCACTTCCATCATAGCTGTTTCGATTATGAGTATTCTTATAATAATCATACGTTTTTCCTGCATAGTAATGAGCATCTACAGCCGCCGCATCATAGCTTGCATTAAATACATTGTCAGTATCTGTCCACAGTGAGCCAGGCAGACGGGTACGATTCTTTCCATCATAAGTGAACACTCCTGCTCCCCTCGTAAGATCCTGAAGATAATAAGTAGAAGAAGAAAGATACGTATTCAATGTTTTCGTATCTCCCAGAACACCCTTACCTGAGCCAACGGCATTCGTTCCTCCTGTTGCCGTGCCACCACCGCCAGGTTTTCCACCTGCTTCATGAATTTCATTTACTTTTCCGAGTATGTCCCCTGTAACAGCATCCACGAAATAATTCCAGTTTCCTGGTTCTGGTGCAAGGAAATTATAGTTTACGAGATACGCATAATGGGATTTCCCATCTTTCACATAAATCACTGAATCTGATTTATGTGCATATTCATAATCCGGCTGACTTCCAATCTGACTGACTAGATCTGTCTCCCCTTTTGCAATGGCCGCTTTTTTCGATATTTTCTTCGATTGTTTCAAGGCTTTGTTGCTATCTAAGTTGGCTACAGGTGCACCGGACAACGCTGTCAGGACACCATCCTTATTCACGTGTGCTGTCAGAACCGCTCCGTAAACAGGTGTCCCCTTATAAACCTGCTGAATACGAAGGTATGTAAATCCTAAATCATCTTTCTGCTTTTCTTTTACTTGGAATGATAGTGTTGCGTCTCCTTTGAACTTGAATGCCTTTTGTTTTTCCATTAAATAATCAAATACGATTGTTTCCGGAGCCTTAGATGATGCCTTTGTTAATTGTCCAGAAATAAATTGCGGCGTCCCCATGTTCGAATTATAATTCACTTTTTCACTCACATTTGATGCTCCAAATGCTTCCGGAGCCAATACCGGACTCATCATTAATCCAGCTGTTAATCCCATTGCAACGACTTTTTTCTTCAATTACAACACCTCTTCGTTATAATTTTCAAATTATTCTAAACATTAAATATACTATAATGCAACTACCAATCATGGGGAACGAGCCTAAAGACCTATATTTCTCATTTTTCTACCTCGGGTTAAATGACCTATACAAAACGAATAAAATTCACTTTATTCAGGAAAACTTGAACTAAAAAGAGGGACGGACCTTGAAATAATTCAAGGTCCGTCCCTCTTTTTTTACAAAAACACCCCTGGAAACAAGTCGTTTCCAGGGGTTATGATGATCGTTTATTAGCGTTTTTTAATTTCTTGAAGCAGTAGTTTGTTTACCAGCGGCGGATTGGCCTGGCCTTTAGTGGCTTTCATGATTTGACCTACAAGGAAGCCTATGGCGCGGTCTTTTCCGTTCTTGAAGTCTTCGATGGATTGTGGATTCGCATCTAGCGTTTCTGTCACAATCTTCAACAAGGCACCTTCATCAGAGATTTGAACAAGACCCTTATCTTTCACGATTTGTTCTGGATCCCCACCGTTTTCCACTAATTCTTTGAACACTTTCTTCGCAATCTTGGAAGAAATCGTTCCTTTTTCGATTAACTGAATCATGCCTGCAAGTCCTTCGGGCGTCAACTTAACATCTTCAAGCTCTTTCTGCTGTGCATTTAAGTAAGCTGAAACCTCACCCATCAGCCAGTTAGACGCAAGCTTCACGTCTGCTCCTGCATCAACCGTTTCCTGGAAGAAATCAGACATTTCCTTCGTCAATGTCAGAACCATGGCATCATATGCAGGCAATCCTAACTCTTCTACATATCGTTTTTTACGCTCATCCGGAAGCTCAGGAATCTCAGCACGGATGCGGTCCATCCACTCTTGATCGATGTGAAGATGTAATAGATCTGGTTCAGGGAAGTAACGGTAATCATCCGATCCTTCTTTTATACGCATAAGGATCGTTTTACCTGTTGATTCATCGAAACGAAGCGTCTCCTGTTGAATCAACCCTCCGGATAATAGAACCTTCTCCTGGCGGACGATTTCATAATCCAATCCTTTTTTAACAAAGTTAAAGGAGTTCAGATTCTTAAGCTCAGCTTTCGTACCGAACTTCTCCTGGCCAATCGGACGAAGGGAAATATTGGCGTCACAACGAAGTGATCCTTCTTCCATCTTACAGTCGGAAACACCTGTGTATTGGATGATGGATTTCAGTTTCTCAAGGTACGCATACGCTTCTTCCGGTGTTCGGATATCCGGCTCAGATACGATTTCAATCAGTGGAGTTCCCTGACGGTTATAGTCGACAAGAGAATAGCCGTCGCCTGAGTGTGTAAGCTTCCCTGCATCTTCTTCAAGGTGAAGACGGGTGATCCCGATACGTTTCTTCTCACCATTTACTTCGATTTCAATCCAGCCATTTTCACCAATCGGCTTATCAAATTGAGAAATTTGGTATGCTTTCGGGTTATCCGGGTAGAAATAGTTTTTACGATCAAACTTCGTATCTGTTGCGATTTCACAATTCAATGCGATTGCTGCTTTCATTCCGAACTCAATGGCACGTTTGTTAACGACTGGAAGTACACCAGGATATCCGAGGTCGATCACGTTCGTATTTGTATTCGGCTCAGCTCCGAAATGGTTTGGTGCCGGAGAGAACATCTTACTGTCCGTTTTTAATTCTACGTGGACTTCTAGTCCGATTACTGGTTCAAAGTTCATTGATTTCACCCCTTACAGTTGTGGTCTTTTTGTATGGAAATCTGTAGCTTGCTCAAATGCATGGGCTACGCGATAAATTGTGCTTTCATCAAAATGCTTTCCGATGATTTGCAGTCCTAGTGGCAATCCAGTTGAAGAGAATCCACAAGGAACAGAAATTCCTGGTACCCCTGCAAGGTTTACTGGAATGGTTAAAATATCATTTGCGTACATCGTTAATGGATCGTCGATTTTTTCTCCAATTTTGAAGGCTGGGGTCGGTGTCGTTGGTCCGATGATAACGTCATATTTCGCAAATACATCTTCAAAGTCTTTCTTAATCAGTGTACGGGCTTGTTGTGCTTTCTTATAATAAGCTTCATAATAACCAGAACTTAAGGCAAACGTTCCGAGCATAATACGACGCTTCACTTCGTCACCAAAGCCTTCTGCACGTGTGTTCTTGTAGAGATCAAGAAGATTCTCTGCATTCTGTGTACGGTAACCGTAACGAACACCATCAAAACGGGCAAGATTGGCAGATGCTTCAGAAGATGATAATAAGTAGTACGTTGAAACGCCGAATTTAGAATGAGGCAGTGAGACCTCTTCCCATGTCGCGCCCATGCCTTCCAGCACTTTCAGTGAAGCAAGCACAGCTTGACGGGCTTCTTCCCCGACACCCTCACCCAAGTATTCTTTCGGCACAGCAATTTTCAAGCCTTTTACATCACCAGTCAGAGCCTCCGCGTAATTCGGAACCTCTACATTTGCTGAAGTAGAATCATTTGGATCAAGTCCAGCGATTGCTTGTAATAAGTAAGCATTGTCTTCAACGTTACGAGTGATCGGTCCGATTTGATCAAGTGATGAAGCAAATGCCACAAGACCGAAACGGGATACGCGTCCGTAAGTTGGTTTTAAACCGACTGTACCTGTGAATGCTGCCGGTTGACGGATCGATCCACCTGTATCAGAACCTAGTGAGAAAGGTACTTCTCCTGCTGCTACTGATGCTGCCGATCCACCTGAAGAGCCACCTGGAACTGTTTCAAGATTCCATGGGTTGCTTGTCTTCTGGAAACCTGAGTTTTCAGTAGATGAACCCATAGCAAACTCATCCATATTCAATTTACCGATCGTAATCGTATCGGCGCTATGTAATTTATTAATAACCGTCGCATTATAAATCGGATTGAAGTCTTCAAGGATTTTACTTGCACAAGTGGTACGAAGTCCTTTTGTGACGATATTATCCTTAATCCCGATCGGCATTCCGAATAACAGCCCTTTGCTTTCATCGGTACCAAGCTTTGAATCCATTTCTTTCGCTTTACTACGGGCATTTTCTTCATCCAGTGTTAAAAATGCTTTTACCTTACCTTCAACCGAATCAATGCGTTTGTATGATTCGTCTACTAGATCTGTAACAGATACTTCTTTCTTATGTAAAAGCTCATGAAGCTCTGATAATTTATGATCAAATAATGACATGAGGTCCCCTCCTTAGTCCAAGATCGATGGAACGCGAACTTGTCCATCTTGTTTGTCTGGTGCGTTCTTCAATACTTCTTCACGTGGTAATCCTTCAACGGATTTATCTTCACGCATAACGTTCTTCATATCCAATACATGACTTGTCGCTTCCACATTTGAAGTATCCAATTCATTCAGCTGCTCGGCAAATCCGATAATCGCATCAAGCTGAGTTGTGAACTTTTTCGCTTCATCCTCTGTGATGGCTAATCGTGCAAGGTGTGCTACATGCTTCACTTGCTCTTCAGAAATTCTAGACATCTTCTTCACCTCCGTATATGTTCGAACACTTACAATACTATTGATAATACCAAAATTCGCTTCATTAAAGCAACTATGATACGTGATAACAATGGTTGTTCACACTTCCATTTATTCTATCACGAAAAAGGTTGCCGGTGTTATTTTGTGAGGGACGGACCTTGGGTGGAGATGAGGATTAAGGAAAGTTGAACGGGAATGGTGAAGTTCTTGAAGCTTTAGACCTGGATCATCAGATTTTTAGTTGAAATTAGATGTTTCCGGACGAAATCCAGCCTTCCGGAGTAGTGTTCTGATTGATTTTGAGATGGTTGAGTGATTTTCAGTGCGAAAAGGGGAGTTTAGCGAAGGGGGGATGGGTTTATGCGTCGGTTTCGGGGGTGATTGCGTCATTTTTTGATTTTATGCGTCATTTCCACCCGTTATTGCGTCACTTTTTCCGTTTATGCGTCATTCTCACACGTTTATGCGTCATTCCCTTTAACAATCGAGAATAAAGGGGAAATGCACGAATCCAGATCCAACCAAGGGATGACAGCGATTGTCGCCGAAGGAAGTAATCTCGATCCGAAGCGCTACCTCAACATTCAATAGTAGCATTCCATTTGCTTCCTCTCTTCCAATTGATTACCTTTAAAGGGAGTACATATATTTGAGAGGATTTTCAATATGCATCGTTTTTTACTCACTTTTGTCGTCGGGGTTATAGGTGGCGGTGTGTTCACCTTCCTTCATCTGCCCCTTTCCTGGCTGCTCGGTTCTATGATTTCCGTCTTTCTTATGAATAAGTGGACGAGGCTCGAGTTAGCATGGCCGGTTTATTTCAGGGACCTCGGCTTAATCATCGTTGGCTATGCCATCGGTCAGTCGTTCAGTCAGAAAACCATGATAGAAATTTTCACTCAGCTGCCCTCAATGCTGACGATGTCGATCACAATCATCGTGTTCAGTATGGTTCTTGCTTATATCACGTCTAAGATGACGGGGGTCGGTCTATCCTCAACCATTACCGGAAGCATACCCGGAGGACTTTCACAGATGGTGGCTCTGGGGGAAGAGATGAAGAATATCGATTTGACAGTTGTGACGATCCTTCAAGTCATACGATTGCTTTCTGTCATCTTTGTTGTACCTTTCCTTGTCTTCAGTCCCTTATTGGCTGGAGGCGGATCCGGCGCAGGTGGTGTCACATCTTCTATACATACCCCATCATTTCAGTGGAGCTTTGTCCTATTTTTCATCATAGCTATCGGATCCGGCATCATGGCTAAGAAAATCCACCTGCCTACCCCGTCATTACTTGGACCGATTCTGGTCATTGGTGGGTTCATGGTGGCTGAATTCCCAATTCCCCATATGCCGGTCCTATTCATTATTCTGGCTCAATTATCCTTGGGCATCTACTTCAGCTTCATGATGAATTTCTCGTCATCCAAACACTTGACGAAATTTATACTGTGGTCTTTATTTACTTCCTTCTGCCTGTTGTTATGTTGCATAGGGCTTAGTTTTCTATTAAGTCGCTGGCATGACATCTCATTTCTTACTGCCTTTATAAGCCTGGCTCCTGGAGGAATGGCCGAAATGGCTTTGGTCGGACAAGCCGTCAACGCAGACCTTTCCATCATTACAGGGTATCATCTGTTCCGGATCTTATTTATTCTGTTTGTCATCCCAGCGATTTTGAAGGGGTTATTTAAACTCTCTTTCTTCCAAAAGGGAAAGCACAATTAGAAAAGCTTATTTTTAATCGACGAAAACAGGCTTTTCTTTTGCTTCGGTTTAAATTCAGAGGTTTTTTCACTTTTTTTCTTAACATAGATTTCTTCTTGATCTATGGCATGATCATATGCGAGAACGAGTCCGACCTCTGTCTCAGTGTCTTTATTCGTTACCATTGAAAATGAGACATGGAACGTATCGGCAAGCTTGATATATTTAGATAAAAAGGTGTAGCTCATATTCCCATTTAATAAAAGCTTTGCATTCGGGTGCTTCTTTAAGCTTTCCTGAACTTCCTTATACACGCCTTTTTCCCTTACCTGACTTTGAGTCAAGGCAATAACGATCCGCTCTCTCAGCGTTCCGAGAAACTTTCTTCTTTCATCAGGTTTTGTTTGTTTCTGCCCGTACATACCATTTTCCAAGTAATCATCAATTGTTGGTCTGTTCAAAAACACTGCACCTCCAAAACGTCTATTCACAGTTTCTCCTATACTATATGTTTACATGTGTTCATTTGGGTCTGTCTCATTTTCTCTTATAGGGTGGCCCTCAAGCAACTAAAAGGGTTCGCTCCGTATTTGAGCGAACCCTTCTGCTTTATAACAAATCAGCTTCCCAGATGGTTCAGAGAACCCATATGAAAGCGACCGCCTTCGTACACGTTTATAAAAATACCAATTGCAAAATCGCCTTTTGAACATGTAATCGGTTTTCTGCTTGCTGAAACACAGCTGAGCACGGACCGTCAATGACGGCTGCTGTCACTTCTTCTTCCCTGTGGGCCGGAAGACAGTGGAGAAATTTCACGTCAGGTGCTGCATGTTCAAGGAGCTGGTCATTCACTTGATATCCATTGAAATCTTCAAGCCGTTTCGCCGCTTCTTCCTCCTGCCCCATGCTTGCCCATACATCGGTATAGACAACGTCAGCACCACTTACCGCTTTAATAGGATTGTAAGTAATGCTAAAGCTACCGCCGCTTACCCCAGCAAGCTCCACGGTCTTTTCAACAAGTTCTTCTGCCGGCTCATAACCTTCTGGACACGCAACAACAACATCCATCCCAAGCTTTGCACAAAGGATCATGAAGGAGTGGGCGACATTGTTTCCGTCACCGATATAGACAACCTTCTCCCCTTTAAACTTTCCTTTCAGTTCAAGGATCGTCAGGACATCCGCCAATGCCTGGCAAGGGTGATACGTATCGCAGAGGCCATTGATTACGGGAACACTGGCGTATTGGGCCAACTGTGTCACCTTCTCAGTCTCGAAGGTGCGGATCATAATCCCATCCACGTAAGAAGAAAGGACCCGTGCCGTATCCGCTATCGATTCTCCTCTTCCCAGTTGAATATCACGGGAATTCAAATAAATGGCGTGTCCTCCCAACTGGAGCATACCCGCTTCAAAAGAGACCCTTGTTCTGGTCGACGACTTTTCAAAAATCATGGCAAGGGTCTTTCCCTCCAGCGCTTTTGAATAAGGGTATTTCTTCAAGTCCTGTGCCAGTGATAAGAGATCATGTATTTCCTCCGTCGTGTAATCTAACCACGTGACAAGATCTCTCCCCTTTAAAGAAACCTTTACCGGTGATGGTGCCGCATGTGAATTGGTCATACTCTGCTCACTCCCTGCATAGATTTTGTTGGGGCTAATGGAATCGGCTGGACATTCTTTGCATCCTTACTTCGAATAAACGCATATAGCGTTTCTGCTTCGGTCAATACCGTAACCCCTGCTTCTAATGCCGTCATTCTTCTTTTCTTCATTTCGTACGATTCTTCGTTGCTGAAATATACACTGGCATTGTTTGTTTCAATCCAATCATGAAACGATGATTCATTGGACGTTTGATATTGCTTTAATTCGTTCCACTCACTATCCACATAGAGAGTACCACCTCTTCCTACTCCCTCATGAACTTCTTCGAACACTTTAAACAAGGCTTCTTCGACGGATGCTCCGAGACATAATCCCTCTCCAGTGGATTTCATGTTGGCGCCGAGTATTTGATCGATTTCCGGCAGGGCATGGGAAGAAAACACAGGGTACTTCACACCGACCACGTCTATTTCTGATGGAGGGGTAAAGAAATCGATGGCTAGCTCCTCGTCACACATGAGATCGGTGGCCATGTCGATCAATGAGAAGGCAAGAATCTTGCTGATGACCGGAACCGTTCTACTTGCTCGCGGATTTACCTCCAATACAAATACATCTTGATCCTGTAACAAGAATTGGATGTTCATGATCCCTCTGTACTGAAGACCCGATACAATCTTCCGGGCATAGTCTTCGATTGTCTTCTTGATGACGTCCGGTAAGGATTCAGAAGGGAAAATGGACATACTGTCACCAGAATGGACTCCTGCTCGTTCAATATGCTCCATCACCCCCGGGACGTACACCTCAATTCCGTCTCCCACAAGATCGATTTCAACTTCCTTCCCTTCTTTAAATTCATCTATTAAGATGGGAAAGTACTCTTCATCCGCTCCCTGTATAAAGGCTTGCATCTCCTCTAACGTTTGTACTTTCACCATCCCTTTGCCACCAATGACATAGGATGGACGGCAGAGGAGAGGAAAGGCTAAGTGGCCTGCCACCTGCAACGCCTCTTCTTTACTGTGACAAATATCTCCTTTCACACGTGGGATCTTTACGTCATCCAGAAATTGATAAAAACGTTCCCGATCTTCTACTCGATCAATGATGTCTGAAGACGTCCCAAGTAATCGGACTCCCCTTTCTTCTAGAACACCAGCCAGATTCAATGCGGTTTGTCCACCAAATTGAACGAGGACCGATTCAATGTTCTCGTGCCCGATAATCGAAAGAACCGACTCTTCCGTAATCGGTTCAAAATACAACCGATCTGCCGTTTCATAATCTGTACTCACGGTTTCAGGGTTATTATTCACCATGATTGTCGTGTATCCGTGCTCCTTCAAGCGTTGAATCGCCTTGACGGCACTGTAGTCAAATTCGACGCCCTGTCCGATTCGAATCGGCCCCGCCCCAATGATTAGAACCTTCTTCTTACCCTGTAGCGGTTGAATTTCATTGTTTCCATAATAAGTGGAATACGCATAGTTGGTGATTGCTTCGAACTCGCCGGCACATGTGTCCACCATTTTATAGGCGGGTTGGATGCCATGATCCGCTCTCATCTTTTGTACGGTTTTTACTGAGTTCCCAGTGAATGCGGCGATGGTATGATCTTCAAATCGACATTCCTTCGCTTCTTTTAACACCAGAGGAGTGAGTGGTGATTCCATAAGCTTTTCTTCCATGGACACAACGTTCTGTAAGATCGATAAGAACAGCCGATCGATCCCTGTTTTTTCGTGAAGATCGTGAATTGAATGTCCCCGTCTTAACAACTCCACCAGTTCAAAGAAGCGGAGATCTGTCGGTGTAGCAATCCTTTTCCCCAGCTCTTCTGTAGCTCCCCCGGCCACCTCACTCTTAATTGTTTCCAGGGGCAGATCCAACGATTGAAGAGCTTTCTGGAATGCCGCCTCTAACGAGCGCTCAATCGCCATCACTTCCCCGGTCGCTTTCATCTTCGTTCCGAGCACCCGGTTCGCTTCAGGGAATTTATCAAACGGCCACCTCGGGAACTTGACGACGACATAATCAAGTGCCGGTTCAAAGCTTGCAAACGTAGTTCGGGTCAATGGGTTGATGATTTCATCCAGGGTTTGACCAACCGCAAGCTTTACGGCAATCTTGGCGATTGGATAACCGGTGGCCTTCGATGCCAAGGCGGAAGATCTGCTCACCCGGGGGTTCACTTCAATCACATAGTACTGGTTACTGTCAGGGTCTAAAGCAAATTGTATATTGCATCCCCCCACTACCTCTAACGCACTGATAATATTAAACGCAGCTGTTCGGAGCATATGAAACTCCTGATCGGTCAACGTTTGGGACGGTGCGACAACAATCGAATCACCCGTATGGACTCCTACAGGGTCGAAATTCTCCATATTACAAACGGAGATACAATTTCCTTTCGAATCTCTCATCACTTCATACTCAATTTCTTTGAACCCGGCGATGCTTTTCTCTACAAGTACTTGATGAATCGGGCTAGCCTTTAGACCAGTTTGAACAAGCTTATTGTATTCCTCCTTGGTAGAGGCAATCCCGCCACCTCTTCCTCCTAGCGTATAGGCGGGACGGACGATAATGGGTAAGGCAATCGTTTCAGAAAAAACGAGCGCTTCCTGAAGATTATGAACGATTGCACTTTCAGCTGTCGGATGGCCTAATGTGTTCATCAAGGTTCGAAATTTCTCTCGATCCTCGCCCTTTTGAATCGAATCCACCGAGGTCCCGAGTAACGTGACCCCATACTTCGTCAGTACCCCTTTTTCATCCAGCCCGACTGCCAAGTTAAGGGCGGTTTGACCACCAAGATTGGCTACCAATCCATGGGGGCGTTCTTTTTCAATAATTGCGGTCAGGGTTTTGATCGTAAGAGGTTCACTATACACTTTGTCAGCATAAGTGGTATCCGTCATGATTGTGGCCGGATTATGATTCACGAGAATCACCTCATACCCTTCTTCCTTCAGGGCCAGGCACCCTTGCGTTCCGGAGTAATCAAATTCAGCCGCCTGCCCGATGATGATGGGTCCTGATCCGATAATCATGATTTTTTGAATACTAGAATTTTTAGGCATACATCTTCTCTCTCCCTGGTTGTGTAATCGTTTGATAGAATTGTTCGAATATCCACGAAGCATCCTCCGGGCCAGGACGGGCTTCTGGGTGGAATTGCACCGATAGGATCGGTTTGTTCCTATGCTGGAGTCCTTCCAGGGAACCGTCATTGACGTTTATAAATCGCGGCTCCAATCCGGTTCCTGCCAAACTATTTCCATCCACAACGTAATTATGATTTTGCGAAGTGATGAATACCTCACCGGATTGTTTATCAATGACGGGGTGGTTCGCTCCTCTATGACCGAATAACAATCGCTCCGTATCTCCGCCGAATGCCAGGGCGATTAATTGATGCCCTAAGCAAATGCCAAGTGTCGGAAGCTTCATCATATTCTCCTTCAGCACTGGTAAGAAATCCACCATGTCTTTCGGATCTCCGGGACCGTTTGAGAGCACAAGTCCATCAACCTTCAACTGATCGAGCACCTCCAATTGGTTATACGGTATGACCGTAACTAGACAACCCATGTTGACCAAACTTGATACGATCGATTTCTTCACTCCGAAATCAACGACCCCTATATGCTTATTCCCACCCCCTAGCTCCCGAATGTGAGAAAGGGCAACCTTTTCAATTTGTCCTGTTCGTTTCATTTGATCGGGGTGAATTTCCGTATGAGCTATACATGCATTTTGGCTACCTGCGTCACGGATCTCCTTCACTACCTCTCTCGTATCCACTCCTGTCATGAGTGGAATCTTCCACTTTTGAAGATAGTCCTTAAGGGAAGACGTGGCATGATAATGGGAGTACAACTCAGGTGAACGAAGCATGATGACCCCTTTTACCTGAGGCTTTTCACTTTCGAAATCGTCTTCATTCACCCCGTACTGACCAATGAGCGGATACGTAAAGACGACGATTTGATCCTTGTAGGATGGGTCGGTCAGGACCTCCTGGTAACCTGTCATTCCCGTGAAAAATACAATTTCACCCTGAACGGGATCGTCTTCCTCCAATGTGACATCACCTATAAAGGTGCTACCATTTTCTAAGCATAAGTAACCGGTCATGAGTTTACCTCCTATAATTGAATATTTAATTGGAACTAAGTATTTTTATACATTTCAAACTAAAAAAATAGATTAATAGAAACTAGCCGATTTCTGTTTCTTCACTGTGCTCACCAATATTTGAAGCGACTTATCGAGTTCGTCGTAAGTGACTGTTAACGGTGGCAATAGACGGATCACATGCACTCCTGCTGGAATAGTTAATAAACCATTGTGTCGCAGCTCATTAATAATTTCATTAACTTCGCAATCGAATTGGATGCCAATCATGAAGCCGGTCCCTTTTATCTCTTTTACAGTCTGACATTCCTGAAGGTGATTCTGCAGCTCTTTGATAAAGTACTTGGCTTTACTCTGAACTTCCTGTAGGAAAGACTCATCGAAAATCGTTTCCAGCGTCGCCTTGGCAGCTGCCATCGCCAATGGGTTCCCCCCGAATGTCGAGCCATGTGTTCCAGGTGAAAACGATGGAATGAGTTCTTCTTTCCCAATCATGGCTCCTACCGGGAAGCCACTTCCCAATCCTTTCGCCGCTGTTACGATATCAGGATCCAGGGAATAATGCTGATAGGCAAACGGAGCTCCTGTACGTCCGATGCCCGTTTGCACTTCATCGATAATGAGTAAAGCACCTAACTCCCTGCACTTCTCCTCCACTGTTTGTAAAAAGGAGATAGTCCCTGGGTTGACCCCACCTTCTCCTTGGATCACCTCCACCATGATTGCTGCAACGTCTTTTTCTTTCACGTTTAAAAGAGCAGATTCATCGTTATAAGGGAAATATTCAAAAGTTGGTAGTAAGGGACCGAATCCACTATGGACCTTTTCTTGTCCAGTCGCGCTCATCGTGGCAAAGGTCCGTCCGTGAAAAGATTGCTTAAAGGTCAGGATCCTTGTTTTCCCCGTATGCTTTTTCGCTAATTTAATCGCCGCTTCATTTGCTTCAGCCCCACTGTTACAGAAGAAAACTGCATCCAAGTTACTTGCAGAAGCGAGAAGGGAAGCCGCTTCTTCCTGCTTGGTAATGGGAAACAGATTGGACACATGCCAAAGCTTCTCCAGCTGTTGTTCAACAGCCTCCTTTACGACTGAAGGAGCGTGACCTAAATTACAAACGGCAATTCCTGAAATGAAATCCAAATATATTTGCCCATTAGAATCTTGTACCTCCGTGCCTTTTCCTGAAACTAATTCAATGTCTAACCGATTATACGTTGGGAATACGTGACTCATATCGCCTGAACCTCTTTTCCTTCTGTTATTCGCGTGCCAATCATTTTACCATCCTGAATGATATCATCCTGACATCCAACGATCATGACTTCATTCATATTAAGGTTCAGAGCTGATAGGGCTGCCTGCACCTTCGGGATCATCCCGCCGTGGATCACACCGGATTCTATATATTGAAGGATCACGTCAATTGTTACACGTGAAACAAGCTCACCGTCTTTTAAAATTCCAGGTACGTCTGTGACAAATACCAACTTCTCAGCCTGTAAGGATTCAGCTATGGCCGATGCAGCCAGATCGGCGTTCACATTCAACTTTTGCCCTTCCTTCGTCATGGCAAGTGGCGCGATAACCGGCAGGTAGTTTAACGAAAGAAGGTTGTCTAGCAGCGTAAGGTTTACCTCCTCAATTTTGCCGACAAAACCCAAAGACTTCTCATCTATGAAAGTTGCCTTTAATAACCCTGCATCGTACCCGCAAAGTCCAACCGCGTTCAATCCGGATAAACTGAGCCGGTGAGTTAACTCACCATTCACCTTCCCCTTTAATACTTGTTCAGCAACTTCTAACACAGCTCCGGTTGTTTTTCTTTGTCCGTTTGTAAAGGTGGATTCAATTCCCAGGTTATTCAGCATTTCCGAGATATGCGGCCCTCCTCCGTGAACGAGTATTATATGGTAATGATGCTGAAGCTCCTTGATGTTTCTGGAAAAGGAGGTGCTCAGTTTAGAAAGGATGCTTCCTCCCAATTTGACGACAATCACAGGCTTATGTTCGATAACTTGCATTGATTTTGACGTAGTCATACGTAAGATCGCACCCCCAAGCTTTCCCTTTTCCTTCACCATTGTTCAACAGGATCTTAATGTTCACATGTTCTGCTTGCATGTCATGACTTACACTCTCTTCAGCGAAGGATTGTGGGGTGCCCTTAGAGAATACAAGCGTCTCTCCAATATAAATGTCACATAGATTGGGTGTGATCGTTACATCACTGTGTCCCATGGCACCTACGATCCTTCCCCAGTTCGGATCGCCTCCAAAGAGGGCTGTTTTCACTAAATTGGAGCCAACAATTTTTTTGGCCAGTATATTCGCTTCCTGATGAGTGTGGGCACCAGTAACATTCACTTCCACTAGCTTGGTTGCCCCTTCACCGTCACGGGCAATTTGTTTAGCGAGGTCCTCACAGACAAGATTCAACCCCTGTTGAAAGTGCATCCAATCCGGGTGATTCTCATGCAATGAATCGTTTTCCGCCATTCCATTTGCCATGGCTATGACCATATCGTTGGTGGACGTTTCTCCATCTACGGTGATTTGGTTGAAGGATTGATTGATGGAAGTATTAAGTGCTGTTTGAAGAATGGACGACTCAATATTCGCATCGGTTGTAATAAAGCCGAGCATCGTCGCCATATTCGGATGGATCATGCCCGATCCTTTCGCACATCCTCCGATTGTGACGGTTTCTCCACCTACTTCTACTTGATAGCATGAAGATTTTTCAATCGTATCCGTCGTCAGGATGGCTTGCTGAAAAGCGTGGGCAGCTTGTTGATTGGAATCAATCTCGATTTCGTTACAGCCCTGTTCCACCTTTTCCATCGGAAGCCACTCACCGATGACCCCGGTGGATGCAACGGCTACATGTTCTTCCAGAATCTGATATCGTTCCGCTATCCACTCCCTTGTCTGATACGCATCTTTCAAGCCTTGTTCGCCTGTACATGCGTTCGCAATTGCACTATTAACAACGATCGCTTGTAGCTGTCCTGATGCAGAGATGCTTTCTTGCGTGACTTTGAGGGGAGCAGCTTGAAAATGACTTTGAGTATAAACGGCTCCGCATTGTGCAGGCTTCTCACTGTAGATGACTCCGAAATCCTTGTTTTTGTATCTTAGACCGGCGTGCATCCCACCTGCCTTGTAACCGAGAGGCGAAAGAATCGTTCCTCCCTTGATTTTTTGTACTACCTTCTCTTTAGCTAGTTTCATTGATTCTCCCCCTCTTACGGATAAATTGGATTGTGATGGAGTCCACTCGTCTCGTCCAAGCCCATCATCACATTCATATTTTGAACCGCTTGCCCCGCAGCCCCTTTCACCAAATTATCGATCACGGATACGATTGTGACACGGTTGGTTCGTGGATCATACTTTATGGAAAGATCACAGAAGTTTGTGCCGGATACCTCTTTTGTGCTCGGAAACTGACCCATCGGACGAATTCTTATAAAGGACTGTTTACCATAGAAGTTTTGATAGATGGTATGTAACTCCTCAGTGGAGCTACCATTCATTAATTCTGCATATATCGTCGCCATGATTCCACGGGTCATCGGAATGAGGTGTGTCGTAAACGTAATCGGGCCCGCTTCCATGTTCCATTGCTTCAATTGCTGTTCAATTTCTGGAATATGTTGATGTTCATGAACTTTATAGATTCGTAGATTTTCCTGGGTTTCAGAAAAATGACTAGATAGAGTAGCCCTCCTTCCCGCTCCCGATAGCCCCGTTTTCGCATCAATAATAATGGAATGGGGATTGATCAGTTCATGATGAAAAAGAGGGGCCAAGCCAAGGAGAGTCGCAGTCGGAAAGCAGCCTGGATTGGCGATCAATTTCGCCTCCCCGATTGCGTTTCGATTCATCTCGGTTAAACCGTATACAGCTTCATTCAAGATTTCAGTCGGTGCAGATTCTCCTTTGTACCACTCTTCATACTCAGTTGGATTCTTTAACCGAAGGTCGCCGGAAAGATCAATCACCTTTGCCTTCTTTCCAAGGAGCCTTTGAGATAATTCCTTGGATACGCCTGATGGCACAGCCAAAAAGACGAAATCCAGCTGTTGCAATTCCTCGATCATAATCGGTTTCACTACTTCCTGTGACAGGCCGGCGAGATGAGGATACTGTTCCACATAACGGGATCCTTCCAGCGAAGATGAATACAAAATACATTCATCGACATAAGGATGCGTCGATAATAACCGATACAACTCCACCCCACTATAACCAGTACTCCCAACAATACCAACATTCATTACCATTCACCACACATAATAAATTTAAATTAGGTCTTATTATATGGATGTATATTAATAAAATCAATAGTATATTTATAAATAATTTCATAATGTTACTCTTTTCACAAAATTGCTCCGATAGTACTACAAGGAACGACCACAAAGAAAGGTCCGTCCCTCGGAGCTTGAACCCCCGAGGGACGGACCTTCTATTTTTATTCATCGCATATACGGAGCTATTAGAATTGGGCAGCTTCCGTTGAACCTTTCAGAGCTGTTGTCGATGATGTTCCACCTGAGATTACCATCGATACTTCGTCAAAGTAGCCAGTTCCGACTTCACGCTGATGCCTTGTTGCGGAATATCCATGCTTCTCGCTTGCAAACTCTGCTTCTTGAAGCTGAGAATATGCAGCCATTCCACGCTCTTTGTAGCCCCTTGCAAGCTCGAACATACTGTGATTCAGTGCATGGAAACCGGCAAGCGTGACGAACTGGAATTTATACCCCATCTTCCCTAGCTCCACCTGGAACTTAGCGATTGTCTCATCATCCAACTTCTTTTTCCAATTAAAGGAAGGGGAGCAGTTATACGCCAATAGTTTCCCTGGATGCTCAGCATGAATTGCCTCGGCAAATTGGCGAGCTTCCTCCAGACTCGGTTCCGACGTTTCACACCAAACCAGATCGGCGTAAGGAGCATAAGCAAGCCCCCTTGCAATCGCCTGGTCAAGACCCGCATTTGTACGGAAGAAGCCTTCCGGAGTTCTGTCTCCTGAAATGAACGGAGCATCGTACGGATCTACATCACTCGTGATGAGATCGGCTGCATTTGCATCTGTACGGGCAACAATCAAGGTCGAAACACCCATCACATCAGCAGCAAGACGGGCAGAAATGAGATTCTTCACGGATGTTTGCGTAGGGAGAAGCACCTTGCCCCCTAAATGTCCGCACTTCTTCTCAGAGGAAAGCTGGTCTTCAAAGTGGACAGCAGAAGCTCCTGCCTCAATCATCCCCTTCATTAATTCGAAGACATTCAACTGGCCACCAAATCCCGCTTCCGCATCGGCCACAATCGGCACAAACCAATCAATCGATTCGTCCCCTTCCACATAGTGAACCTGATCAGCACGCTGCAGTGCTTGGTTGATCCTTTTCACAACTGAAGGTACCGAGTTCGCCGGGTAAAGACTTTGATCAGGATACATCTGGCCTGCTAAATTGGCATCGGCTGCAACTTGCCATCCGCTTAAATAAATCGCCTTCAGTCCCGCTCTTACTTGTTGGACAGCTTGATTACCAGTCAGGGCACCAAGGGCATTAATATAATCTTCTTCGTGAAGAAGGTTCCACAGCTTCTCAGAGCCGCGCTTGGCAAGGGTATGCTCGATGTCGATCGATCCTCTTAAGCGAATCACATCTTCAGCAGAATATGGTCGCGTGATACCTTTCCATCTTGAGTCCATTTCCCATTTTTCTTGAAGTGCCAATACACGTTCGTTATTTTCTTTTACCATTTAGAATCTCTCCCTTTTGTTTTTTAGTGAATGCTTTTTTAGATTCGCTTCAGGTGGGAGGTCCGTCCCTCACTCTGCTGAAGCGGTAATTTACTAAAGAATTTATGCCTGATTCTGCAACCTTTTGACGGCTGCGATTTTCGTTCCAGGTCCGTCCCTCTATAGGATTTGGTAGCCTGGGGTGGTGAGGAAGTCTGTGAATTGGTCGTTATGAATAAGTTGGTCGAATAGGTGGACAGCTTCTTGGAATCGCCGTTCTTTGTACTGATCGTCTCCTAATTGGCTTTTGAGTTTGGTCAGTTCTTCTTGCTTTAATTGTTCATATAAGTCGATGGTGATTTCCCGGCCATCACCCATGACTCCCTTTGGATGGCGGATCCATTGCCATAGCTGAGCACGGGAGATTTCAGCTGTTGCCACATCTTCCATCAGGTCGTGGATCGGAGCCGCCCCCTGTCCGCTCAGCCAGGAAGAGATGTATTGAATGCCGACGTTAATATTTAATCGGACACCCTCTTCTGTTATCTTTCCTTGAGGAACTTCAAGAAGATCTTGCTCTGACACTTCCAGATCCTGTAGCGTTTTTTCTTCGATTTGATTCGGTTTCTTCATTTCCAGATTAAATACTTCCATGGCAACCGGTACAAGGCCGGGATGAGCTACCCACGTTCCATCATGACCATCACGGGCTTCCCTTTCTTTATCCGTTTTCACTTTGTTAAATGCTTCTTGGTTCTTCACGGGATCATTCTTTACAGGAATTTGTGCTGCCATTCCTCCTATAGCAGGCGCTCCCCTTCTATGACAAGTCTTAATCGTAAGCAGGGAATACGATCTCATGAATGGAGACGTCATCGTGACCAATGAGCGATCCGGTAGAATCACATTTTCTTGTTCCCGAAGCTTTTTAATATAGCTGAAAATATAATCCCATCTTCCACAGTTCAACCCTGCTGAATGCTCCTTTAACTCGTAAAGGATTTCATCCATTTCAAATGCCGCCGTGATGGTCTCAATCAGGACCGTTGCTTTAATCGTCCCTTGGGGGATTCCAACATTTTTTTGAGCGAATTCAAATACATCATTCCAAAATCTCGCTTCCAAGTGACTTTCTAATTTAGGTAAGTAAAAATAAGGGCCTTTGTTCAGTGAGGTTAAATACGTCGCGTTATGAAAAAAGAATAAGCCAAAATCCACCAAGCTCGCAGATATAGATTTCCCATCCAGTTCAATATGCTTCTCTTCCAGATGCAATCCTCTCGGTCGAACGATTAATACCGCATGCTCTTTGTTCAGTTCATATCGCTTTCCGTTTGTTTCGAAGTCTATTGTTTGATGCACAGCATCTCTGAGGTTGATTTGTCCTTCTAAGAGGTTGGTCCATGTAGGTGAAGTGGCATCTTCAAAACATGCCATAAAACATTTCGCGCCTGAATTCAACGCATTGATGACCATTTTCCGATCGACAGGTCCGGTAATTTCGACCCTTCGATCCTGAAGAGCTTGAGGAATCGGGCTGACTCTCCACTCACTTTGTCGAATCGATTCCGTTTCAGGTAGAAAGTGAGGAAGCTCTCCTCCATTAATCCGTTCCTGCTGTTTCTCTCTGTTGTGTAACAGATCTCTACGTCTATCTCCGAAACGTCGCTCCAATTGTTCTAAAAACTGTAGTGCCTGCGGGGATAAAATATCATCAAATCCAGGTTTCATCTCCCCTGTTACCTTGATCCCAACCATTTTGGTAGACATGGAATACCATCACTCCTTAAACGTATCAAACAAGTCTATTGTTATAATACAGATTATTTAACATGTTTGTATTATATAACAGACTTTTTTAATTTGGAACACCTTTTTTAACTTTTCTTTCGACAAAATTCGCGAACTATCAAAAGGAGGGGAGAGGAAGAAGAATTCGAAGGCCTGCTCATACAGACATCCCAGAAAGAGAATGCAACAAACAAAAAAGAGGTCCGTCCCTCAGTCACCTTTCGTGACGAGGAACGGACCTCTTTGGTTATTGTTGAATTATTTTACGATGTCGTTTGCAACGGCTTCGTCGAATTCAGCTTGGATCTCAGCGCTTGGCTGTGGTCCAACCTTACTGAAGATGATAATCGCAAGTACGGCCAGGACGAAACCTGGAACTAACTCATACAGTTCGAATGGAATGATCTCAGCTACAGTCAGCTGTTTCCAAACTACGACTGTTACAGCACCAGTGATCATACCTGCCAGTGCACCGTTTCGTGTCATACCTTTCCAGTATAGAGACAGTAGGATAATTGGTCCGAATGCTGAACCGAATCCACCCCACGCATAACTTACCAGATCAAGGATCTTCGTTCCGCCGCCATTTGCAGGATTACCCTGCATTGCAAGCATGATTGCGATGAAAGCGATAAGAAGTACTCCGATACGGCCGACCCATACCAATTCATTATCAGAAGCATTTTTGCGGAGGATGGCTTTGTAGAAATCTTCCGCCAATGCACTTGAAGAAACAAGTAATTGAGAATCGATCGTACTCATGATAGCAGAAAGGATCGCTGCGAGCAGGATACCGGATACCCATGGGTTGAATAATACATCTGTAAAGAAGATAAATACTTTCTCAGAGTTATCAACATCGCCCGTAATCAGTGGCATGTCTGCGAAATAAGCAAGACCTGAGAAACCAACCAATACAGCACCAATCATTGATAGTGTCATCCAGCTCATACCAATCCAACGTGCTTTTGGTACATCTTTCGTGGATTTAAGTGCCATAAATCGAGTGATGATATGTGGTTGACCGAAGTAACCAAGTCCCCAAGCAAGAAGTGAAACAACTCCAATGCCTGTCATCGTGTTCATAGTATCCAGATTAGCTGGATCAACAGCGCGAACGGCGTCAACTGTTGCATTCCATCCACCAAGTTCTGAAATGGCAACAATTGGTGTAATAACCAATGCAAGGAACATTAGAATCCCTTGTACAAAGTCAGTCCAACTTACTGCCAAGAATCCTCCAAGGAAAGTGTAAGAAATAATTACAATCGCACCAATCCAAAGGGACTGATTGTAAGACATATCGAACGTTTCCTGGAATAATAACGCTCCGCCTACAAGACCTGAAGATGTGTAGAAGGTAAAGAATACTAAAATAATCACTGCTGAAATCACACGAAGAAGACGGGAACTATCTCTAAAACGATTTTCAAAGAAATCTGGAACCGTAATCGAGTCGTTTGCGACCTCCGTGTATGAACGTAATCTTGAAGCAACGAACCTCCAGTTTAAATAAGCACCAATAATTAAGCCAATACTTAACCAAATTGAACCTAAACCAATTGCATAAGCAAGACCAGGTAGTCCGAGTAACAACCATGAACTCATGTCAGACGCTCCGGCACTAAGTGCCGCAACCCCCGGTCCTAAACTACGTCCTCCAAGAACGTAATCCGATAAGTTGCTTGTTAACTTGTAAGAAATAATACCGATTGCTAGCATTCCGATTAAATAAACGATAAATGTGACTAAAGTAGCTATATCCATTGTGTAGTTAGCATTCTCCTTTCAGTGAATTTGTATTGCATATTCGTTAGGTGCTTAATCTAACTTTTGAACCATGCCTTAAGACCTTATTAAACATCATTCCAACAGTCCTTTACCCCATGCATACGGGTTGTAAACTTATTCACTCATAAATGTTTGAAAAAGTTTTTTCTGCGAAGCGACTTTCCGTAACAAGTTCACAACGTTATTAATACTAACATACATTCCCATGTATAACAGACTGAATTTTCTGATTACATTTACCTATGTGGATAAATATACAGTTAAATTGTATATATTTTTATGAAAGCGCTTTTTTAGCTATATCTATTCATAAAAATTTATAAAATTAAGTTACCTTTTGTTCACAATTCTGTTTCAATTTCAGTTTTCCACTAACGTTAGCTACTTTATTTTGCTACAAAATGTTGATTTATATACACATGATTTTTCGCAAAAATGGATATGATTGAGGGTATTTTTTGCTGATTTTCATAAAAAAAAGCATGAGGAAATTCTATTCATGCTTTTCAGTATTTTATTATTTTCTCTCTAGCTCTTTCACTCTTTTTTCTAATTTCTTATTTTGCTCAAGAACAACCATCACGATTGAAAATGATCCGCCAGCTAGTACAAGTGCAATGAATTCCATTAACCTTTTCTCCTTCCCTCTTGCCTCACTCGATAAATAATATGGGCGATAATGTTTGCGGGGAGAAATAAGTCCAATCAAAAGCTAGAACCAGCTAAATAACAAAAAAATCCGAACGAATTCGATTCTAATTTAAGAATTTCGAATGGTCGATCGGATTTCCTTTTGCTAAGACACCTTGGCCCAGCCTCTTTTCTCTATTCGTAAATGTGTAAATAGGTTTCTTTACTACCTGGTTTTTTCACAATCAGTGCTTCCGGTCCATAGGACGATGAAACAAGGAGTTCTACATTCCAGTTGTCAGGAGTCTGTTTGCCTACCAGATTGGAAAGATGTTGGGCGAATCCGATGGTTTCTGCCTTTCCCTCGAAGGAAAGGGCAACCTCGAATTTCATGGTGGACAGCTTCTGATTTTGATACAGTGCTTGTCCTGTCAGACCCGTATAGACAGGAAAATACTTTTCGATATCGGTTTTCAGTTCATTAAATACTTTGTAATCGTTCGGATGATTCTCTTGGGCTTCCGGGGAGGGGAATAAATAATAATCTTCATTGATTCCTTCCCAATTTTGAACGCCATTTTCATTTGGTTCCACGGTTGTGGAGGCAAAGAAGTGTCCAGGGACGACCTGATCTTTTGGTGCCTGTTTGTAAAGTGAGATCATGATTGGAACCTTTTGGAGTTCTTTTTGCTGACGAAGGCGATTAAGGACTTCGTCTGCGATTTTAGCGCCTTGTGCTTTTAAGTCTTCGTTGCTTATGTTTTTTACGGTTCTTGTACCATTAGAAAGATTGGTTTCGTACTGCACTGAATTCAACGAAAGGGCGATTGCCACTCCACCGAGCCGTACCTTGTTGTCTTCCTTTTTCATTAAGTAATTGTGTTCAATCACATGAGCCAGATAGATGGGAGCGTTCTCTCCGCTTGATTGTACAGGGTTTAGTCCCACATTCTCAGACTCCTGCATCCCTTTCTCCTTCAGCTGTTCACTGGTATACTTTCTTTGAAGCCAGCTATCAACTGTATTCTTTGTGAGAAATTGACCTTCTTTAAAAAAGTATTCGTCTGTCGAGAAACGATTTTGGGCAATCCGGAGTAAGCCCGTTTCGATCTCATTAATATCATATCTCGATCCTAAATCATTGACGACGACCCCACGGGCTTTACTCGTTTCATAGGGAAGCATCGTTTTGTAATATTCCTTAGAGATCTGGAAACTTGGTATGATGGCTTTCTTCGCCTCTTTATCCTGATTTTCCTGAACGACCTGATCCTGTTTTTCAAATGTCGGAGCACAGCCTCCTACTAATAAGAGTGCGGAGAGAGCGACCGAAATCCTTTTTTTCATTACTCGTTACACCTCTTATCGGTTAAGTTCTTCCATCAGCTTGTCCTCATCCCAGACTTCAATGTTTAGTTCATTGGCTTTCGAAAGCTTGGATCCCGCTTCTTCCCCTGCGATGACAAGATCGGTTTTCTTACTTACACTGCCGGTTATTTTCCCACCGAGCATTTCGATCTTTTCTTTTGCTTCATTCCTGCTTAATTGTTCAATCTTCCCCGTTAAAACAATGGTTTTACCAGCGAAATATGAATCGACTTCACTTGCTGCAACCGGCTTTGGCCCTTTGTATTCCATGTTCACACCGGCACCTTTTAGTTCCTGGATGAGTTCTTTTACTTCATCATTTTCGAAATAGGCAACAATGGCTTCAGCCATTTTATCCCCGATTTCATTTATGTTTGTCAGCTCTTCTTTGCCTCTTCCCATGAGTTGATCCATGGTGCCGAACTCCTGAGACAATGTTTTCGCCGCTTTGGCTCCTACATGACGGATTCCAAGTCCAAATAACAGTTTCTCCAAGGAATTCCCTTTAGATGTCTGAATAGCCTCCAATAAATTATCAACGGATTTCACGCCCATTCGCTCAAGCTGAAGGAGTTGTTCTCGCTCTAATCGATATAAGTCTGCGACATCTTCAATCAATTTTTCCCTGAATAACTGACTGATCACTTTTTCTCCGAGACCATCGATGTTCATAGCGTTTCGTGAAACGAAGTGAATCAGTCCTTCACGAATTTGTGCGGGACATTTTGGATTGATACAGCGCAAAGCCACTTCTCCCTCAAGTCTCACGAGTTCACTTTCGCACTCTGGACAATGAGTCGGCATCTTGAATTCCTCTTCTTCTCCGGTTCTTTTGTCTTCTAATACATTGACCACTTCAGGGATGATGTCTCCCGCTTTTTTAATGACAACATGATCGCCGATTTTAATATCTTTTTCTCTGATTAGATCTTCATTATGAAGAGAGGCCCTTTGAACCGTCGTTCCAGCAACTCGTACAGGTTCGAGTATGGCCGTTGGTGTAACCACACCGGTACGACCGACGCTTAATTCAATGTCCTTTAACACTGTGACAACTTCCTCTGCAGGGAACTTGAAAGCAATCGACCATCTTGGACTTTTCGCTGTCGTTCCGAGCTGTTCCTGTTGTTCAAGAGAGTCAACTTTAATGACGATTCCATCAATGTCATACGAAAGATTCGGACGTTGATCTGTCCATTTCGCTACATAATCAAGGACCTCTTCGATTGTCGCACATTTCTTCCGTTCCGGATTGGTTTTAAAGCCGAGCTGCGCTAACGTGTCAAGCCCCTCACTATGGGAGTCGATTCCTGTATCCCCTGTATCTGCTAACGCGTATAAGAAGATATCAAGATTTCTTGATGCTGCGATTTTCGGATCCAGCTGTCGAAGGGAACCTGCCGCAGCATTCCGAGGGTTGGCAAAAGGCTCTTCCTCTTTTTCTTCTTTTATTTTATTTAATGCTTCGAATGAACCTTTAGGCATAAAGGCTTCCCCACGTACCTCGAAAGACATTGGTTTAGAAATCTTTAAAGGAATCGAGCGAATCGTCTTCAGATTTGATGTGATATCTTCTCCTATGGATCCGTCCCCTCTTGTTGCTCCTTGAACAAAGACACCATCCTCATATCGAAGGGACACAGCCAAGCCATCGATTTTCAGTTCACATACGTAAGAGAAGTCCTCGCCAACAGCTTGACGGACTCGACGATCAAAGTCACGCAGATCTTCTTCGTTGAAGGCATTCCCAAGGCTTAACATCTGGGTTCTATGTTCCACTTTTTTAAACGAATCCAGAATGGCTCCACCCACGCGCTCTGAAGGTGAATCAGATGTTTTCAAATCAGGGAACTCATCTTCTAGTCCAATCAGTTCCCTAAGAAGTTGATCATACTCTGAATCGGGCACAGAAGGCTTATCTATGACATGGTATTCATAATTATATTGATTTAACAGTTCATGTAACTCATTTATACGCTTTTCGGCTGATTGTCGATCCATTTCCACAACCCTTTCTTGCTTATATGTTCAATTATTCAAACATAGTCGAAAGGAGGATCCCCCCTCCGACATGTTACGCTTTCTCAATTGGAGCAAATTTGGCAAGGAGACGCTTGACTCCCATCGGGCTTGGGAAAGCAATATCGAGCTCGACACTGTCTCCAGACCCTTTCACGCTGACAACTGTTCCTGTACCCCACTTTTTATGCTGGGCCTTATCCCCCACTTGCCATGCAACAGATTCTCCACCGGTTGTCGTTTGGACCGGTCGGGAAACAGGCTTTCTGGGGGCAGGGCGTGCAGGTGATTTAGACGTTGATTTCCCGAATGGCGTGAAGGCACTTTTCTTTTCTGCCATGACGTCATCTAACAGGTCAACGGGAATTTCACTAATGAAACGGGAAACAGGATTCATTTTCGTTTGCCCGAATAGCGTTCTCATCTGGGCATTGGTCATGAATAGCTGCTCTTCGGCCCGTGTAATTCCAACGTAAGCTAAGCGGCGTTCTTCCTCCATTTCATCCTCTTCCATAAGGGAACGACTGTGAGGGAATACCCCTTCCTCCATTCCCATAAGGAATACAACAGGAAATTCCAGACCTTTTGCCGCATGAAGGGTCATTAAGATGACGGAATCCTTCGGCTGATCATCTTCATCAAGTTTATCGATATCAGCTACCAGCGCAAGATCTGTTAAAAATGCCACGAGACTCTTATCATCATTGGATCCTTCAAAGCTCTTCGTTACAGACAAGAACTCGTCCAAGTTCTCGAGTCGGGATTGAGACTCAATCGATTTTTCCGCTTTTAACATATCCGTATAACCGGATTTCTCAAGTATTTCTTCTACCAGTTCTGTGACTGATAGATATTCCTGCATGCTTGTGTAACCTTTCACCATCTCCATGAATTCAATCACGGCTTTCGTAATCTTAGGGCTCAGTCCAATGAAATCAGCTTCTGCCAACGCCTTGAACATGGAAATATCATGATCCTCTGCATAACGGGCGATTTTATCGATAGAAGTTGCCCCTACGCCTCTTTTTGGAACGTTAATAACACGTTGAAGGCTGATGTCATCATCAGGATTAGAAATAAGCCTTAGGTAAGCAAGTATGTCCTTGATCTCTTTCCGATCGTAGAACTTGATGCCGCCGACGATGGAGTATTCTATATTCGATTTAAGTAGAACTTCCTCCATGACACGGGACTGGGCATTTGTACGATAAAGAATCGCGAAATCTGAGTACTTTCGCTTACCGCTTTCCATCATTTCTTTGATTTTACCAGTGACGAATTGAGCCTCAGTCTGCTCGGTATCCGCCCTGAAATAGGAAATCTTCTCACCGTCATGATTTTCCGTCCACAAGTTCTTCGGTTTACGATTCGAATTCTTCTGGATCACTTCATTCGCTGCCTGAAGTATTCTCTTCGTTGAACGATAGTTCTGTTCCAGGAAGATGACGGTTGCTCTCGGATAATCCTTCTCAAAGGAAAGGATGTTGGCGATGTCTGCACCGCGCCAGCGATAGATCGATTGATCAGAATCCCCTACTACACAAAGGTTCTGAAAACGGGAAGCCAGTAACTTAACGAGCATATACTGCGCTCTGTTCGTATCCTGGTACTCATCTACGTGGATGTATTGAAATTTACGTTGATAAAATTCCAATACTTCCGGTACGCGTTGAAACAATTGAATCGTCGTCATGATTAAGTCATCAAAATCCAACGCCTGGTTCTTCCGTAACCGCTTCTGATATTCTGTGTACACATCAGACACAACCTGGTCGTAATATCCCCCTACCTGCTTGGATAATTCTTCAGGAGTCGTCAGCTCATTTTTCGCCGAGCTGATCGATCCCAATAGAGAGCGGGGATCGAATTTTTTCGGATCAATGTTCTTTGCTTTTAAAATCGCTTTAATGACCGATTGCTGATCCGTGGAATCGAGAATCGTAAAGTTACGGTTCATCCCGATACGGTCTATATCCCTTCGAAGTATCCGTACACACATACTGTGGAAGGTTGAGATCCAAATATTCTCAGAAGCCCCGCCCAGGATGTTTTCAATACGATCCCTCATCTCTCTTGATGCTTTATTAGTAAAGGTAATCGCTAAAATATTATATGGGTTAACCCCTTTTTCCACCATCAAATACGCAATTCGATGCGTCAAAACTCTCGTCTTCCCCGAGCCTGCCCCTGCCATGATCAGTAACGGTCCTTCTGTCGCTTTCACAGCTTCCGCCTGCTCGGGATTCATTCCATTCAACAATCGATCAGTCAAAAATTGCATACTCTCACACCACCATAACGAACGTACGTTCTATATTTTTGTTTCTATTATATCTTATTTAGGGACGGACCTCCAGTTCTAATCCTTACCCCTTTACCGCTTTTACGGTTTTCAATGCTTCTTTCACGTTCTCATATACAGCATTTCCTACAACGACAACGTCTGATACAGCAGCCATCTCTTTCGCCTGCTGTACCGTTTTTATGCCGCCACCATAGAATAATGTCGTGTTTTCCAGTGAATCCCTTACCTCTTTCACGGTTTCAACATCCCCATATGTACCACTATACTCCAGATAAAAGATCGGCAGGTTGAACATTCTTTCTGCCATCATGGCGTAGGCAGCCGCATCTTCACTTGAAATATCTGTATTGGCTTCGGTCACCTGTGCCGCCTTACAGTCACGGTTCAATATACAATATCCTTCTACGAGGATTTCATCCCAATTCATGATTTCTCCATATTCTTTCACTGCCTGGTGATGCAACCCCGTGACCCAGTTCATGTTCTGACTGTTCATCACCATAGGAATGAAATATAAATCGAAGCCGGGAGTAATTGACTCCAGATTCGATACTTCCAGAATACAAGGAACCGTATATCGTCTCACTCGCGCCATCAAATCAAGAACCTTTTCAAGGGTTACACCGTCCGTTCCCCCTACCATAATGGCATCTGTTCCTGATTCACATACTGCCTCTAAATCTCCATCATCGATTGTCTTATTCGGATCTAGTTTAAATACATGGCTCCATTTTTGGACATCATACATGCTTTGTTCCTCCATTCTTACATCCATCTAACGTATTATATCATGTGTAGAAGGGAGTCGCATTACATCAAAAGCGGAGGCGGCTCGCCCAGAGGCGACAAGCATAAGATGAACCTGACGGAAAGGCGCTCTTTGCCTTTTTGGCAGGTTTAGCTTATGACCTCGAGCCTCTAGCCGCCGGAGCTGGATGACACCAAAAGCGGAGGCGGCTTGCTCAGACCCGACAAGCATAAGGCGAACTGGCCGGAAAGGCGCTTTTTGCCTTTTTGGACAGGTTGACTTATGACCTCGAGGGGCTAGCCGCCGGAGCTGGATGACATCAGGACAAAAAACAAAGACCGCTCATCATGACGACAGCGGTCCTACGATTATTTTTCTTCCTGGTGTACACGATCCAATACAAGCTGATAGGTATCGTTTCCATAATTCAAGCAACGCTTCACGCGGGAAATGGTTGCCGTGCTTGCTCCCGTTTCTGTTTCAATCTTATGATACGTCTTCCCACTCTGAAGCATGCGAGCTACTTCCAGACGTTGGGCAAGCGATTGTATTTCGTTAATTGTGCAAAGATCATCGAAGAAGCGATAGCATTCTTCAAGATCTTGTAGAGAAAGAACAGCGTTGAATAACTGATCCAGCTCCTTGCCTCTTAATTTATTTATTTGCATTAAAAAGACTCCTTTTCCATCTATTATTGATATGAAACAGATCCCGCTAATCCAGGGGAACTTGGAATGATGTTGATCCATGTAGATCCTTTTTGCAGGCTTATAGGTTTATCATTGTCATATGGCAGAATCCGACCATCCATGTTCTTCCACTGTACTTCCCTTAGCTTCCCCTCTTGAATCAAGTAGGCATCCCCACCGGATTCAAGATCAATGTCCCGTCTTCCTGAATCGTCCACCACTGAATGTGGCGTTTCCACAATAAAGAGATTTTCTACTAAAACAGGGGATTTGGAATCGTAATCAATGGTCTGTTCACCATCTGAGTAACGTTCATATTTACCCTCTTCTTCATTGAAATCATACATGACGTTAAATAACTGATTCTGGCTGTACGAAATCATGATGGATTTCGCTGATTCTCCACTTGTACTCCCCTTATCACTGAAGTTCAATGATTTAGGCGGGCTCTCCATATCAAAGCCGTTCTTCTCTGCTCCCTCAACGATGTGCTTATATGAGATATAAGAATTATGAGGGGCTTTGCGAAAACTAGCCCGTTTAAATAACGTTCCATCGTATTGCATACCATTTAGATTATCGATAAATCCACCCGTCAGCATTTCCTTTGCCTCCGGACTATATCCGTGAGCAACATACAGACTGTTATACCCTTTAGCAAGCTCTATATAATAATCTCTCGCACTTCGGACAGGACCGATCTCTTCAGGCATTTGGCTTTGGAAAATCGCTAAGAAACGTGTGATATCCCCTTCAGCTAACACTTCATACACGATATCGGCTTTCGATAGGCCAGATTGCGGGCGGGCCTTTGGATGATTATTCACCATAACGGCTACCGACCGAGCAGAAGACTCTTCCTCCTGTGCAATCCCGGTTAGGGGGGATTGATTCATTTCTTCCGTTTCTACACCTGTATCTTCTTTTACAACGTGCGTTGCCGTTTCTTTATCAGATTCTTTCTTTATCTCTTTATCTGAACTACATGCGACAAGTGTCAACGAGCTTAACGCAATAATCAAAGCTCTTTTCAGCATGTTTATTAACACCCCTATTACTATCCTATACTTTATTATTTTAACGCATTATCGTTGGAAAGAGTACCGTTTTCTTCATTACATCATAGATTCCCTTCTGTGTCATCCGGATGTATGGCAGATGAGTGGACTGGAGAAACAACAATGTATAAATAGGATCCAGAAAGCGATAACCTCTTTCTTTCAATAAGTCTTTGAGTATTTTTTCCTCTTCAATAAGTTCCGGCATGTCCTTATGTGAAAGAAGGCCGCTTAATGGAAGTGGGATTTCGTGAATGACTTCACCGTTCTCTGTCAGAACGATTCCGCCGCCTATTTCCTTCATTCGACTGAACGCAGCAATCATATCCGGTTTACTCTTTCCAATCAAGATAATATCACCTGTATTTGAATAGGAAGACGCAAAGCCCATGACACCGTTCGAGAATCCTTTAATCAAGGTACTGATTCTCCATTTCCCTTTCCGGTCCAGGAGCATTAGGAATGATTGATCATGGTCTGGCTCAAGTATATCAGTAGATGGATTAATCGAAATGGAATATGGTTTGGTAATGACATCGTTCACCATTTCAATTCCAAACGGCATGGAGAATTGAAGGTCGTCGTAGCCTACTTCCCAATCGAGGTCCATAGGCTTGAATCCGTTTGTATTCCAATTGATTACAGTGGAATCCTCTACTTGTTCACTCTCTCTTCTTACCCAGGTTCCCTTCGAAAGAACGGAGACGGGGGTCGGGTCATCTTTTGCAGAAAGGAAATTAATATTTGCCACCCTTCCTGTAGCGATCATCCCGTGTAGATGAGTGATGTGATAGTAATTGGCGACATTATAGCTAGCCATATTATATGCTTCGATCGGAGGTATTCCCTTATCGATCGCCATTTTTATCATGAAATCCAATACACCTTTTTCGTAAAAGCCCGGTGTGGACCCATCTGTCGTGAACAGGAGGGAATCATATGAATCGATCCCTTTTTCTTTGAGTCCATCTAATAGTGCAGGCAGATCCGGTCTAATCGATGAATGGCGCAATGTGACAGTCAGACCTTGAATCAGGCGTTTATACACATCTTCCCCTGTCATCGCTTCATGATCGCCGTCTATTCCTAATACACGTAGCTTAGCAATCGTTTTGTCAGAAGCCCCTGGAAGGTGTCCTTCAACGATCTTCCCCATCCGCTTGGCTTCCTGCATCCAGTGAAGAATCAAGTCGTCCCCCTGGAGAAGTCTCGGCCAGGCAGTCAGCTCTCCCCCTTGCAGTACAGAATCATGCTCAAGCCATGATTTCACTTCACCATTTGAAAAGGTGACCTCTTCATTCATCATCTCTGTTTGAGAGTCAAATCGTGTCCACCAGTACATTGAGACAGGCAATTCATTGAACTCCCTCAATAAAGTAAACGCTTTCTTTTTTTCTAATTGCAAAAACATCATCAGGTTATCATTGACGAATGTCGTTGTACCAGTTTGGGATGCATACTTAGAAAAAGATTGGGGATTATAAAGCTGAAACGGATGTACATGCGGTTCTATATATCCGGGCACGAGGTACTGTGACTCACAGTCCATTATTTCACATTGTTCAATGTTATCCGGGAGTTGGTCACCTGTGTATACAATTCGATCTTGGTAAATCCAAATGTGGCCTTGCACCCATTTCTTCAAAGTCGAGTGAAGGTACGTTGCATTCTTCAACAGAAGGCTTGGAGATAATTCTCCATTCAGTACTTGTACATGTTCTCGTAGTTGTTTGTTCTTCCATCTGTAGCGCTGTTCCAAAGTGAACACTCCTCTAGTGGAATGGTATTAGTTTAAGTTTCATTTTATGTTAACATATTTTACTATTTAACGCATTAACGGTTTACAACAATTATGTGAATTTTCTATTAAGGAGGAGTTAAACATGAAAGTATCATCAAACATAGGGATTATCAATGCCCTCATCCGCATCACCATCGGTTTCACAATTCTCGCCTGGAGCACATCGAAGCTTGCAAGACGTCCTTGGAGGGATTCTTATCTCGTGATGGCCATGATCGGTGCCATGAAAGTGGGAGAAGGGATTCTTCGCTACTGCCCAGTTACAGCCCTGTTTGAAAAAACAGGAGACGAAAATGGAGGAAACAGCGGGTTCGCTGGCTTTAAAGCAAAAGATATGATGAACTTTAAAGACATGCTGAAATCCGACAAATCAACCCATCAGCCGGAGAACCATCAAGCAGACCAGCACAACCAAGACCCGATGAAAAACACAAAAAAAGAATCCAACTTCAACCCCGAACAACTCACCAACAAAGAAGTCCAAGAAGCACTAAACGGGGACAAAAGCGATAGAGGGACGGACCTCCCTTCTTAAGCAAATGAGGGACGGACCTCTCCCTCATTTCCCCAGTCCTAAGCGTTTTTATCGGGTTGGGGTTCTATTTAAACTATAAAGTGCCGAGGTCCGTCCCTAAGAAAGGACATGGCCCGGCACTCTTGATCGATCATTTATTGAAAAGGAGTTGCTTGTGATGTTTTGGGAGTACTTAACGGATATGTCTTATGTGTTGTTTTCGTTAATTGGCGGGATCATTGCCATTGCTTATGTGTACGTCCGTAAATCTAGGAAGAGACGCGTTCGATAGCTTTCTGCCCGATATCTCTTCTGTAGAACAAGCCTTCCCACTCTATCTTCGCTAATTCTGCATATACATCAGATTGAGCTTTAGCAACAGATGGTGCAGAGGACGCAACCAGCAATACCCTTCCACCATTGGAGACAAGGGTTCCTTCATCGTTCAGCTCTGTTCCAGCATGGTATACAAGGGTTTGTTCATTTAATGTTTCCTTCAGATGGGGCAGGGAAATCCCTTTCTCATATTTTTCTGGATAGCCATCCGCTGCCAGTACGACACCAAGAACCGCGTCTTCTGACCATTGCAATTGCACCGGCTTCCCTTCGATCATGTTCTTCACGACGAGACCGAAGTCAGAAGTCAAACGTGGCAGCACTACTTGCGTTTCCGGATCACCGAATCTTGCATTGAATTCGATGACCTTTGGCCCATCACTTGTCAGCATTAGACCTGCATAAAGAATGCCGGTAAAGGAACGATTCTCTTTTACCATCGCTTGAGCGGTTGGATAAAGGACCGTTGAAATCGCTTCTTCGACAACTTCGTCCGATATTTGAGGAACAGGAGAATAAGCACCCATCCCGCCAGTATTCGGTCCTTGATCTCCATCAAAGGCACGCTTATGGTCCTGTGCAATCACCATCGGATAGACCGATTCGCCATTCACAAAAGCCATGAGTGAAAATTCTTCCCCAAAAAGACACTCTTCCACTACGACTTTGGTTGACGCATCTCCAAATTTCTCTTGTAGGAGCATCGCTTCCAATGCGCTAATAGCTTCGGCCTCTGTTTCGGCAACCACGACACCCTTACCTGCAGCAAGTCCATCTGCTTTCACCACAATCGGGGCACCGACTTCTTTCACATAATCGATCGCCTTCTCACCACTTGTGAATACTTCATACTTAGCCGTTGGGATGTTGTATTTTTTCATTAATTCTTTAGAGAACGATTTGCTTCCTTCAATAATGGCTGCTTCTTTCGTTGGTCCAAATATCTTGAGACCCTCTTCCTGGAAACGATTGACGATGCCATCTAATAATGGGTTTTCAGGACCGACAAAGGTAAAGGCAATGTTTTCTTTATTGGCAAATGCTATCAGTTCATTCACATCGGACTCATTATACGGAAGATTTGTCGCGATGCTTGCAATCCCTGCGTTCCCAGGTGCACAAAATACCTCTTGCACACTTTCACTCTCCGCAAACTTCTTACAAATAGCATGTTCGCGACCACCACGACCGATTACAAGTACTTTCATCTTGAAAAGCCCCCTTTTTTAAGAAAACCTCTCCTTAGTGTGTTAGATGAGGAGAGGTTGGTATATGAAATGCATATAAGATATGGTTGGCTGGAGGGACGGACCTCTTATCAATCCCCCTGCAACCCAGATATCCACTGACGAATTCCTTTTCCTGCAAGGTCTGGATGTTTCATGACCTATAGATTTGCTCCGAATTTAGAGGTCCGTCCCTAAGAGATTAATGCTTAAAATGACGGATTCCGGTTAAGACCATGGTGATGCCGTATTCGTCGGCTTTTTTGATGGAGTCTTCGTCACGGATGGACCCTCCTGGTTGGATGATGGCTGTAATACCCGCTGTGGCAGCCGCTTCCACGGTGTCATCCATTGGGAAGAATGCATCGGATGCCATGGCGGCTCCTTTTGCTTTTGCTCCTGCCTGAAGAAGGGCAATGTTGGCAGCACCTACGCGGTTCATTTGTCCTGCGCCTACTCCAACCGTCATGTGTGCATCCGTTACAACGATGGCATTCGACTTCACATGTTTCACGACTTTCCAGCCAAGCTTCATGCTTGCCCACTCTGCTTCTGTAGGTTCCCGTTTCGTTACGACTCTCAGTTCTGCATCATCAAGAGTGAACGTGTCGTCCGCTTGAACCAACAAGCCACCTTCAACCGTCGTTAACTTACGCTCGATCTTATTAGTAGATTCAAATGGAACCGTTAATAATCGGATATTCTTCTTGCCTGAAAGGATGTCAAACGCCTCATCACTGAATGCAGGAGCGATGACGATCTCCAAGAAAATTTCATGAAGTTGCTTCGCCGTATCTTCATCGACCATTCGATTTAAGGCGACGATTCCACCAAAGATAGAAGTAGAGTCCGCTTCATAGGCTTTCGAGAAAGCTTCATTGATTGACGTCCCCACTCCGACACCACATGGATTCATATGCTTCACTGCAACTGCCGCCGGTTCCGTGAATTCCTTCACGATTTGAAGGGCCGCATTCGCATCATTGATATTGTTATAGGAAAGGTCTTTTCCGTGAAGCTGTCTTGCCATAGCTACTGAGAATTCAGAACCGAGTGGCGCACGGTAGAAAGAAGCCTGTTGATGAGGATTTTCCCCGTAGCGGAGCGTTTGCTTCAATTCATAAGTTCTTGTAAAACGCTCAGGATTTTCTTCACCGGAAATATCAGTCATATACTCAGCGATGAATGCATCGTAAGCAGCTGTATGGCGGAACACCTTGGCAGCAAGCTTTCGACGCTTCTCCAATGATACTTCGCCTTGAAGCTTTAACCCCGTAATCACTTCATCATAGTCTAATGCGTCCACAACCACCGTTACATATTGATGGTTTTTCGCTGCTGCACGGAGCATCGTCGGACCACCGATGTCTATATTTTCGATTGCTTCTTCTACACCGACGTTCGGCTTTGCAATCGTTTGTTGGAATGGATAAAGATTGACACATACCAGGTCGATGCCTTCGATCCCCTGTTCCTGAAGCTGTCTGCGATGGCTTTCTTCGCCACGTTTTGCAAGGAGTCCACCATGAATAGAAGGATGAAGGGTCTTTACACGCCCTTCAAGGATTTCCGGGAACCCCGTTACCTCTTCAACTCCCATTACGTCCACATCATTCTCTAGAAGGAGCTTCTTTGTTCCACCTGTCGATATGATTTCGTAACCTAGTGCCTTTAATTCTGTAGCGAATTCGATGACTCCGCTTTTATCTGAAACACTGATCAATGCTCTCTTTTTCAATGTCTGATCCTCCTCTGCCTTCTGTTATGCTGATTTTATTCCATTATTTTGTTGAATTGGAGATGGATTCGAAGGTTTTATTACTGCAAGAGGGAGAGTGTACCCTGCTGTTTGGCTGGTTGATTATGAGGTTGTGTATTTTTTTGTTGTTGGGCTGTTTTGATGCTTTTTTGCGCTACTTTTAATGTTTGTTGCGGTGATTTCTGCGTTTGTTTGGGCCACTTTTTGCATTTATTGGGCCACTTTCAACGTTTATTGGGCCACTTTTTGCATTTATCGGGCCACAATCACCATTTATTGGGCCACTTCCCCAATAACTGCGCCAAATTGTGAACCTACATAGAATCCTCATCACCAACAACACCAACCCACTCCACCACCACTCTACCCTTACACTAAACATCCCAATTCCAAGGTCCGTCCTTCATCACTTTATCACACTACCATGATAAAGCAACCTCTTTCCTCTAACCGGTTTTTAGTGTCCGGTGGTGAGGAAGAGGTGGTTCAGGGTAGTCGGGTATAGGTGGTGTTCGACGTGCTGAATTTTGTCCTGTAAGGATTGTTTGGTTTCGCCTGTTGTGATCCTGACGATTTCCTGCGCGATGATCTCGCCTGTATCCATCCCTGAGTCTACGTAGTGAATCGTGACCCCGCTGATTTTCACTCCGCCCTCAATTGCTTGTCCGATGGCATCTTTTCCTGGAAAGGAAGGGAGAAGGGAAGGATGAATATTGACAATCCGACCTCCGAAGCTTTCCAGTAAAGTAGGACCAATCAATCTCATATACCCTGCTAATACAATAAAATCAACACCCAAATGAGCCATCTCATTTAGGATTTCCTGTTCGAATGCCTGCTTGTTTTCGTAATCTTTTGCTCGGAAAACGAAAGTAGGAATCCCTGCCGATTGAGCGCGGTGAATAACAAATGCGCCCGGCTGGTCACAAACTAGTAGTTTAATGTTAGCTTTTAGTGTTCCTGCTTGAACAGCATCTACCAGTGCTTGAAAATTACTTCCGCTTCCTGATGCAAAAATGGCCATCTGTCTCATGACTCGCCCCCGTTATTGACATGCTCACCCTTCATTTCAACGAACGAAATGGACTCCGTTTCCAGCGGACACACGTCCGATGATAAAGGCTTTTTCACCCTGTTCGTTGAAGAATTGAAGAACGTCTTCTGCTTGACTCTCATCAACCGCTAACACAAATCCAATTCCCATGTTGAAAATATTGTACATTTCACTGCGGGAAATTCCCCCATAATGCTCAAGAGCCGTGAATATGCTTGGGATCTCCCAGCTGCCTTCTGTTATGTCTGCCTGTAAATCTTCCGGTAGCATCCGTGGGATATTCTCAATGAAGCCTCCACCTGTAATATGGGACATCCCCTGAATCGAGAATTGTTTCAGTGCGGCTAATACTGGTTTCACGTAAATTCTGGTTGGTGTAAGCAATGCCTCTTTTAGTGTGTTCTCGAGTTCAGGTAATGATTCTTCCAAAGAAAACGACTGATCTTCGAAGAATACTTTTCGAACTAACGAGTACCCATTACTGTGTATACCACTTGAACCCAGTCCGACTAACACATTTCCTTCAGAAATTTTTTCACCTGTGATAATCTCTTTTTTTTCACAGGCTCCTACAGCAAATCCGGCAATATCATATTCATCCTCCGAATACATACCTGGCATTTCAGCCGTTTCGCCACCGATCAGTGCACAGCCCGCCATTTCACATCCGTCCGCAATACCTTTTACAATACCTTCTATCTTCTCTGGAAGAGCTTTTCCAGTCGCTATATAATCTAAGAAATACAGTGGTTCCGCTCCCTGAACGACGATGTCATTCACACACATGGCCACACAGTCGATTCCGATCGTATCGTGTTTGTCAGCCATGAAGGCAAGCTTCAGCTTTGTTCCAACTCCATCTGTGCCCGAAACGAGGACGGGTTCTTTTAAGTTCAAAGAAGATAAATCGAACATGCCTCCAAAGCTGCCCAGTTGACCTAGAACTCCTTCACGTGCCGTTCTTTTTACATGCTTTTTAATCCGGTCGACTGATTCGTATCCTGCTTCGATATCTACTCCTGCTTGACGATACGCGTTTGCCATCATGATTCCCCCTATTTCACTAACTCTTTTTCATGTGGATGAAGTGTATCCGGGTAGATTTCCGTTGGATACTTTCCTGTGAAGCAAGCCATGCATTGACCGCGGTTTTCCGATGAATCATTCCGGTCAATCGCTTTTATCACACCGTCTGTACTCAAGAAAGTCAGAGAGTCTGCTCCGATGATCTGACGCATTTCTTCCACTGAGTTGGAAGAAGCGATCAATTCTTCATGTGTCGACGTATCAATGCCGTAGAAGCAAGGATTCTTGATGGGTGGTGAACTGATGCACACATGAACCTCTTTCGCTCCCGCTTCCTTTAGCATAGTGACGATCCGCTTGCTCGTTGTTCCTCTTACGATGGAATCGTCCACCATGACGACACGTTTGCCCTCAACCACTCCTCTTACAGGTGAAAGCTTCATCTTCACACCCTGCTCACGTAGAGATTGGGAAGGTTGTATAAACGTGCGTCCTACATAACGGTTCTTAATAAGACCCAATTCGTACGGAATTCCTGATGCTTCTGCATAACCGATTGCGCTTGAAATACTTGAATCGGGTACTCCCGTTACGACGTCCGCTTCAATCGGTGCTTCCTTAGCAAGTTCAATTCCCATCCTTTTTCTCGCGGAATGAACATTGATTCCTTGAATATTACTGTCAGGTCTTGAGAAGTATACGTATTCCATCGTGCACATGGCATTCCCACCTGAAAAACTAAACCGTTCTGAGGTCATTCCCTCATCATTGATGATCACAAGCTCCCCCGGTTCGATATCCCGTACAAATTCAGCTCCTACAATATCGAAGGCACATGTTTCAGACGCAACGCAGTAAGCATCCCCAATCTTACCGAGTGATAGTGGGCGCAGACCGTGGGGATCAAGTGCCACCATCATTTCTGTTTCTGTCATCACTACAAATGCATAAGCGCCTTTCAACATAGTCAGTGCATTTTTTACCCTGTCTTTCAAGTTAAGATAACCGCTTCTTTTAATCAAATGAGCAAGCACTTCTGTATCTGAACTTGTTTGAAAAATACTCCCCTGTCCTTCAAGCTGATGCTTCAACGCGTTCGCATTAACTAGATTTCCGTTGTGGGCAAGAGCAAGGCTTCCATTCTGTGAGTTGAAAAGGAGAGGCTGAACATTCTCATACCCTCCACCTCCAGCAGTGGCATAACGAACATGTCCGATGGCTGCATTCCCTTCCAACTTCTCAATCGTGCCTTCCTGGAACACTTCTGTTACAAGACCTTCCCCTTTTAAGCATTGTAACTTGTCACCGTCTGACACGACGATGCCTGTTCCCTCTTGACCTCTATGCTGCAAGCTATGAAGTCCGTAATACGTAATTTGTGCAGCATTGGGATGTCCCCAAATACTGAATACTCCACACTCTTCGTTTAAACCTTTGATTTCAGCAGGCATGGGATCGCTCCTTTCCAAGCTGACTCTAATTCTTCTGTTAAAGCTTCTAGGATGGTATCTTTTCCAGATGCCACATTAATTTTTCCGTGTTCTGCTACATTTCCTACTGCTTTCGCATCTGGAACAAGCTTCTCGAATTGATCCTTGTTTTCCGGTTTGACTGAAACGATGAATCTGGATTGTGTTTCACTGAATAGGTCAGTAACATGGTTGTCACCTGAAACCTGAACATTCGCTCCCAATCCTTTTGTTCCAAAAGTTGATTCTGCAAGAGCCACAGCGAATCCACCTTCAGCGATATCATGTGCAGATGCCACAAGCCCTTTTTGGATTGCTTCTAACAGCTGCATTTGACGGCGAAGCTCCGTTTTCAAATCGATTGTTGGTGCTTTGCCGAAGATCTTTCCTGCTGTCAGCTTTTGAAGCTCACTTCCACCAAACTCTTCATGGGTTTCACCAATCACATAAATATGATCTCCAGCTTCCTTAAAGCTTTGTGTCGTAATGTGATCGAGGTCTTCAATCAAACCAACCATTCCTACAACAGGCGTTGGATATATGGCAGTACCCATCGATTCGTTGTACAAGGAAACATTTCCACCGATGACCGGAGTGGACAGCTCACGGCAAGCTTCACTCATTCCGTCAACGGACTTTTCAATCTGCCAGAAGATTTCCGGCTTCTCAGGATTTCCGAAGTTTAAGCAGTCTGTAATCGCAAGTGGAATCGCTCCTGAACAAACAATATTACGCGCTGCCTCTGCTACTGCGATCTTTCCTCCGACTTCAGGGTCTAAGTAAAGGTAACGGGAATTACAATCCGTGGTCATAGCAAGGGCTTTTCGTGTACCACGTACGCGGACAACCGCTGCATCTGAACCTGGACTCACTACGGTACTTGTTCGTACTTGATGATCATATTGATCGTATACCCATTCTTTACTTGCGATCGTCGGCTGCTGCAATAAAGCTTTAAGTGTTTCTTTGTAATCCTCTACCTTAGGGGCAGGCGTCTCCATTGCTTGAAACTCTTTATAATACGCCGCTTCTTGAGAAGGCTTGTTATAAACAGGCGCTTCCTCAGCCAGTGCATCAACCGGCACATCCGACACAACCTCTCCGTTGTGAAGCAGACGAAGACGCTTATCATCTGTTACCTTACCAATTGAAACCGCTTCTAAGTCATATTTGGAAAATAAATCGACAATCTCTTGTTCCCTGCCTTTTTCAACGACGATCAGCATACGCTCTTGGGATTCTGAGAGCATCATTTCATAAGCAGTCATCCCTCTTTCACGCTGTGGTACAAGATCAAGATTCATTTCGATTCCAGATCCCGCTTTACTTGCCATTTCAGCAGATGAACTTGTAAGACCAGCCGCTCCCATATCCTGAATACCAACAAGAGCATCGTTCTGAACTAGTTCCAGACACGCTTCAAGAAGTAATTTTTCCATGAATGGATCTCCGACTTGAACTGCTGGACGCTTCTCTTCTGATCCTTCATTTAATTCCTCGGATGCGAAAGTAGCTCCGTGAATGCCGTCACGACCCGTTTTCGCTCCTACATACATGACTGTGTTTCCAACACCATGAGCCTGGCCCTTTTTAATATCTTTATGATCGATCAATCCAACACACATAGCATTGACAAGAGGGTTTCCTTCGTAAGAAGCATCAAACTGAACTTCCCCTCCGACCGTTGGAATTCCGATACAATTTCCGTATCCTGCGATTCCTGCTACGACTTCTTTAAATAGATACTGAACACGAGGAGAATCCAACTCTCCAAAGCGTAAAGAGTTGAGGAGTGCAACAGGTCTAGCCCCCATCGAGAATACGTCTCGTATAATACCCCCAACACCTGTTGCCGCTCCTTGATAGGGCTCGATCGCTGATGGATGATTGTGACTCTCGATTTTGAACACCACTGCTTGATCATCGCCAATGTCAACAATTCCAGCTCCTTCTCCAGGTCCTTGAAGAACCCGTTCACCTGTGGTTGGAAATTTCATCAGTACAGGCTTCGAATTTTTATAGCTGCAATGCTCTGACCACATAACAGAGAAAAGACCAGTCTCCGTATAGTTCGGTGTTCTTCCCAGAATGTTTTCCACCATTGAAAATTCTTCGTCTGTTAAACCCATCTCACGATAAAGCTTCTCTTCTTTCACTTTTGTTGAAGTTGGTTCAAGCATTAACGACATGTTTTTCCCTCCAGTGTTTCACAATCGATTGAAATAGTTTCTTCCCGTCTTCACTACCTAGTAAAGTGTCCATTGCCCGCTCAGGGTGAGGCATCATCCCGAGGACATTTCCTGCTTTATTTGTAATCCCTGCAATGTTTTCAACGCTTCCGTTCGGATTTTCATCGGTATATGTGAATACAATTTGATTGTTTTCACGTAAAGTGATCATGGTTTCTTCATCACAGAAGTAATTTCCTTCACCATGGGCGATCGGAATCTGAATCACGTCATTCTTTTCATAGCCATTTGTAAACATCGTTTCATTATTCTCAACCCTTAACGGCACCGTTTTGCAAATGAACTTCAAGCTATCATTCCGGCGCATGGCTCCCGGCAATAACCCTGTCTCGAGTAATACCTGAAATCCGTTGCATACGCCAAGAACCGGTTTTCCTTGCTCTGCCGCCTTCACAACCTCTTTCATGACGTTCGAGAAACGGGCAATCGCTCCTGAGCGAAGGTAATCCCCGTAAGAGAATCCCCCTGGTAATAGAATCCCATCATAGTTTTCCAGATTATCTGCATCGTGCCATACGTATTCAACTTCTTCACCGATTTCGTCTTTGATCGCATGGTACATATCGATGTCACAGTTAGAACCTGGGAATACAATCACTGCAAACTTCATTGAGCGACACTCTCCTCGATTTCATATCGGTAATCCTCGATAACAGGGTTGGCAAGTAGTCGATGACACATTTCTTCGACTGTCGCTTCAACGTTTTCAACAGTTGATGGAAGAGTAAGCTCCATATACTTTCCTACGCGCACATCTTCAACCGCTTTAAATTCCATTGAATGCAACGCTTGTTTCACAACACTACCTTGAGGGTCTAATACACTTTCTCTTAATGTGATATAAACTTTTACTTTGTACATAGCTTGTTTCCTCCTAAGCGTTCTAAAATAATAGAGTATACTTCTGTTAAACTACCTATATCTCTTCTGAAAACATCTTTATCAAGCTTTTGGTTCGTTGCCGCATCCCATAACCTGCAAGTGTCTGGTGAAATTTCATCCCCTAACAAAATGGCACCGTCACGATCTTTCCCAAACTCTAATTTAAAATCGACAAGTGTGACGCCCGCTTCTTGAAAAATCCCTTGAAGGACATCATTCACCTCAAGTGCCATATCTCTTATCTCGGCGCGCTCTTCCCGTGAAGCAATCTCCAGGAAATCAATATGATCATCCGTTATGAGCGGATCTCCAAGGTCATCGTCCTTATAGTAAAATTCGATGATCGGCTTTTGAAGAGGGGTTCCTTCTTCTTTCCCAAGTCGTTTTGATAGGCTGCCTGCGATCACGTTCCGAACCACGACTTCAATCGGAATGATTCCTACACGTTTGACCAGCTGCTCATCATCGGATAACTGTTTAATAAAATGACTCTTTATTCCTTTTTCAGCGAGCTTTGAAAATAGCAAGCTCGAAATCTTATTATTTAATACCCCTTTGCCGTCGATATCCGCTTTCTTCTCCCCATTGAAAGCAGTGGCAGAATTCTTATACTGAATCCAGACAACCTCTTCATCACTCGTTTCGAAGATTTGCTTCGCTTTCCCTTCATATAAAAGCGTTCCTTTTTCCATGTGAAATCCCCCTAGTTACTGAATATTGCTAATCTTCAGTCTATATTTTCATAAAAAAAGGAAGGGATTCTGCTAAAACCCCTGCCCTATTCTTTTATCAGAAGGGCTTATTCTACTAAGCCACAACGTTCAAAAATGGTATCTACATGTTTTAAGTGATAGTTGTAATCGAAACAATCATCAATGTCAGCCGGTGAAAGCTTGGACGTGATGGTTGCATCCTCTTCAATCAGAGAACGGAAGGCCACTTGCTTCTCCCACGCCTCCATTGCTTTCGGCTGAACCGTATCGTACGCTTCTTCACGGGTCATGCCTTTATCAATAAGGGCGAGAAGAACACGTTGGGAGTAGATCAAACCAAGTGTACGATCCATGTTGCGCTGCATATTCTCAGGGAATACCGTTAAGTTCTTGATGATATTTCCGAAACGATTCAGCATGTAGTTAAGCGCAATCGTTGCATCAGGCAGGATTACACGTTCTGCAGATGAGTGAGAGATATCACGCTCATGCCAAAGTGGCACATTCTCATACGCTGTCAGCATGTACCCTCTGATCACACGCGCCATCCCTGTCATGTTCTCAGAACCGATCGGATTACGCTTATGAGGCATAGCCGATGATCCTTTTTGACCTTTTGCAAAGAACTCTTCCACTTCACGTGTTTCACTCTTCTGCAAACCGCGGACCTCAACGGAAAACTTCTCGATAGAAGTCGCAATCAGTGCAAGTGTCCCCATATAATGAGCGTGACGATCACGTTGCAATGTTTGTGTTGAAACAGGAGCCGGCTTAATGCCTAGCCTTTCACACACATAGGACTCGACAAATGGATCAATATTCGCATACGTTCCAACAGCACCGGAAATTTTTCCGAATTCTACTCCATCAGCCGCTGCTTTGAATCGCTCTACGTTACGCTTCATCTCTTCATACCAAAGGGCAAGTTTCAAACCGAAAGTAGTCGGTTCAGCATGAACGCCGTGTGTACGACCCATCATGACCGTATGTTTGTGTTCAATCGCCTTGTTCTTTAAGATTTCTACGAATCGTTCCAAGTCTTTCAGAATGATGTCGTTGGCCTGCTTTAATTGATAAGAAAGGGCTGTATCCACAACGTCTGTTGAGGTCAGTCCGTAATGAACCCATTTTCTTTCATCTCCAAGGGTTTCAGATACTGCTCTTGTGAAGGCTACCACGTCGTGGCGCGTTTCTTCTTCGATTTCATTAATGCGTTCCACATTGAACCCTGCGTTCTCACGGATCTTCGCAACATCTTCTTTCGGAATATCCCCGATTTCAGCCCATGCTTCACAAGCCAAGATTTCTACTTCAAGCCAAGCTTGAAACCGATTTTCCTCTGTCCAAATAGCTCCCATTTCAGGGCGTGTATAACGTTCTATCATACTAGTCGTCCTCCGATCTTTTCTTGCACCTTCCAAATTCCAGCGCGAGCTATGCTAGTCAACGTCTCTTCCACATCGTTTGTTAAAAGAGTGACATGCCCCATCTTCCGTTTCGGCTTCGGTATATCCTTCCCGTATAGATGAATGAACCAGTCTGGATGCTTTGGAAGAGCCTTCATAATTGGCTCTATATGCTCTCCTAATAGATTAACCATCACAGCGTTCTTTAATAAGGTAGGTTGAACAAGTGGCCAGTTGCACACCGCTTTAACATGTTGGGCGAATTGAGAGAAGTCACATGCTTCGATTGAATAATGCCCGGAATTATGAGGCCTTGGAGCCAGTTCATTGATATAAATGTCTCCTTCCTCTGTAAGGAACATTTCAATTGCAAGCGTTCCAACAAGGTCAAGCGTCTCACTGATTCTCTTCGCCATCTCGATCGCTTTATCTGCTACTTCTTCACTCACTCTAGCCGGCGCAATCGTTTCATGTAAAATGTTGTCCACATGAATATTTTCCACTACTGGGAAGTTGGTATGCTGTCCATCAGGATTCCGCGTCACGATGACGGATAACTCTTTGTCAAAAGGAATCCATTTCTCTAACACACACGGGCCGTTCTCCAATAATTCAGTGGCTACTTCAATATCGCCCTCTTTACGGATCACATACTGCCCTTTCCCGTCATAACCGCCCCTTGATGTTTTCAAAACCACTGGATAGTCAAGCTTTTCTATATTATCACAGATATCCTGCTGTTGTTTAATCACAGCATATGGAGCGACTTTCACCCCTGCAAGCGTTAGGGCTTCTTTTTCCATAATCCGGTCCTGAGTAATGCGAATCAATTCCGCCCCTTGAGGTAAATAGGCTCGTTCAGACAACCATTTCAGCGCATCGTAATCGATATTTTCAAATTCATATGTAATCACGTCGCACTCTTCCGCCAGTCTGTATAAGGCGTCATACTGGTCAAAGCCAGCCGTGATTACAAGATCTGCTACTTGGGCACATGGTGAATCGGGCGAAGGATCCAAAACGGCCACCCGAAAGCCATTTTGTTTCGCAGAAAGGGCCATCATCCGACCTAGCTGACCTCCGCCAATGATCCCAATCATCTGTCCTGGTAAAATCGTCTTCCTATTCAAGGTCATCACTGCTTTCCATCACTTTTTCCCGTAGAGCTTCCCGTCTATACTCCAAAGCAGATGCCAACTCTGTATCTTCAATCGAAAGTATCTGTGCGGCAAGTAAACCAGCATTCGTCGCTCCTGCCTTCCCTATCGCCACTGTTGCAACTGGGACACCACCTGGCATCTGCACGATCGATAGCAACGAATCCATTCCGTTTAGAGCCTTAGACTGTACAGGAACTCCAATTACAGGCAGCGTCGTCTTCGCAGCCACCATTCCAGGTAAATGAGCAGCTCCGCCTGCACCTGCGATAATAACTTTCACTCCACGGCCTCTGGCACCTTCCGCAAATTCAAACATATAATCAGGCGTCCTGTGAGCCGATACAACACGTTTCTCAAACGGAATCTCTAACTCTTCCAATTCCTCACATGCATGCTTCATTGTTTCCCAGTCCGATGTACTTCCCATGATTACTGATATCATAATGGTGACAGGCACCTCCCGTAATTTATCCGAATCCCCGTTAACAAAAAATACCCAGATCAATTGTTCTCTACACTCGGAGAGAAAGCAATTGATCTGGGTATTTTACAGAGAATGGGCCTCTTTATCAGGTAAGGTATATAACCTGAAATCCGTATCCAGACATCTACTTTCCCTCATAGTCCGACCATTTACGGTAGTCAGGTAGAGACTCATGGGCCATATTCCCATTATTATATGAGGGTATTCGGTTTATTTGTCTCCATCATAACGTGATAAAGAGACTCTGTCAACGAATAATCGAACGATAATAAAAGTCTGAAAATTAATGTTCGGATTTGAAGCGTTTACTCTTCAATCTTTTTTCCTTCAAACACAATAGCTTGCCTAATAGGAACATATTCCGTTTTCTTTCCTTCTTTCTGCTCTTCAAAAACGGGCTTTTCCATCCGTCTGACCGGCGTATATCCCATTTCCTTCATACGATCCAAGCAGTCTGCAATCGTTTCTTTGTCTTGTACTTCAAATAATAATTTCTTTTTACTCATTCTTTTAATTTTCCTTTACGAATATTTCGGACAGTCTTCACCCAGAACCCTCCGTGAATCGCTTTCGGTTCATATGCAATGATGAAAGCTTTCGGATCAAGCTCTTTAATTGTATCATACAGCTTCATCTCATACTTTCTCGGAGTCAGGATCTGCAGGGCCATCCGGTTCCCTTCCAGTCCATTCGCCTCCCAGTTTGTCACCCCGTATCCCCGGGCACGTAGCTCATTCGGGAGAGCCTTATCATATTCCTTCGTAATCACGTTCACGGTGATATATCCAAGAGCCAGCTTCTCCTCGATTTTCATCCCGACAATGACACCAAGACCATACCCGACAGCATACGCAATCAAGTTCTGGATCTCATTCAAATTGTCCAGCACCAGCCCAAGACCAACAACATAAATGACGACCTCGAATGTACTCACAAAAGCCGCAATATATCGATAACCCTTTAACGTCAAAATCATTCTGATTGTAAAAAAGGACACGTATACAACATTGATCATCAATATAATCGCTACCATTACAAAACTATTGTCTAACACCAAGATGCTCCTCTCTCCACTACTCCTTGTAGTTTGCTCAAATTAAGTTCCTATTTTACTAGAAAAAAGGCATAATATGAACCACTTCAAGAAAAATGACTAATGAATTTCAGATGACAATTTTTAGAAAATCAGAAGCCTTACTATGTATCTTTCCTCTTTTAATTACATTAAAACACAAAACGGCTTTCTGATGGTAAAAATCCCAATCAGAAAGCCGTTTTCCTCTGTTCTGGATTATAGCGATTTTAGCTTGTCGACAACCTCAGAAGGCTCAACACGATCCTTATAATCTGCCTTCGTATATTCGTAAGCAATGGTCCCATCCTGCTTAATGATGTACGTCGCAGAAACAGGAAGCGTCCATGAATCACTATCATTCGCTTTCTCCAGATCCAGACCTTTTTCTTTGTAGATCTCCACTAAGTAAGGAGGAAGCTTATACACAAGATTGTATTCATCTGCTACTTTGTTTCCTTCATCACTTAGGACGAAATAATCCAGCTCATTCTTTTCTTGTGTTGAAAGAGAAGCATCGGGAGTTTGCGGACTGATTGCAATCAGTTTTGCACCTGCTTCTTTAATGTCGTCCATTAGCTGTTGATACGCACGCAGCTCCATATTGCAATATGGGCACCATCCGCCACGATAGAACGTCAGGATCACTGGACCTTCTTTCAACACATCCACCAGTTGAACTTCTTTCTCTGCCGCACCCGGTAAGGTGAAGTTTGGTGCCTTCTCACCGACACGAAGACCCTTACCCTCGTCTGAATTCTCCAGCTCATCAATGGCTTTCCCCATTTTATCCTGTACGTCCTGAGATGCATTCTGTTTAAATATAGCGATATATTCATTGTACTGTTCACGCATGTTGGTAGTTATCATTTGAATGACCTCCTTTTGATCTTGTGTATAGTATAAAAGGAATTCATTTGGAAGAAAAGCGATGTGCTTGGTTGGGTATGGTTTTGGGGTTGTGGTTGGTTGGTTGGATGGTTAGTTAGTTAGTTAGTTAGTTAGTTAGTTAGTTAGTTAGTTAGTTAGTTAGTTTTTGTGAAGTATTGAACATACTTATAGAACATTGATAAGTCATGACTTATCAGGCGAATTTATGTGTAAGTTTGATAGAATCAGTCTCGTTTCATCCTTTGATTGAACACTTGCGGCCAATTTTCATTGGATATCTGTATTGGAAGAAGGAAATTCATAAAAATGGCCTCCATATTCAGCTATTAAAACGGTCAATCTTAAATTATTGCGTCGTTTCGGAACCTATTTGCGTCGTTTTACGATTTATTGCGTCACTTTTAACATTTATGCGTCATTTTACGATTTATTGCGTCACTTTTAACCGTTTATGCGTCATTTTTTCATTTTATGCGTCATTCCCCAACACCGATCCGAAAAATCAAATATACAAAATCAAAAAAAGAGTAACCACAACGGGCTACTCTTTCACATATTGCCTGGCGACGTCCTACTCTCACAGGGGGAGATCCCCCAACTACCATTGGCGCTGAAGAGCTTAACTTCCGTGTTCGGCATGGGAACGGGTGTGACCTCTTCGCCATAATCACCAGACGAATATTCAATTGAAGGATTGTTCCTTCAAAACTAGATAAAGAATTGATGTCAAGAAAGCCGAATATCGACCAGTTGTTCATTTGTGGTTAAGTCCTCGATCGATTAGTATCAGTCAACTCCACATGTCGCCATGCTTCCATCTCTGACCTATCTACCTAGTCATCTTCTAGGGATCTTACTCACTTACGTGATGGGAAA
>NZ_VCQN01000036.1 GCF_005938125.1 Bacillus sp. BHET2 | reverse complement strand
CCGCGTGCCTGGCCGCGCCCCTGCTGCTCGCGGGCTGCGACATTCCCGGGCTGGGGCCGGACCCGCGCGCCGTGCAGAAGGAGTCCGAGGCCAAGGCCATCGGCGGTGCCTGCCGGCACGCCCTGCGCGGGCTGGAGGACTGCTTCACCCTCAATCCGAAGGCGGCCAAGGCCCAGGTGTTCGCCGGCTGGAAGGAGATGGACCAGTACATGCGCGAGAACAAGCTCGAGGGAGCGCCCTCGGTGCTGAGCAACCTGGAGAAGCCGCCGGCCGCGCCCGCGGCGCCGGCCCGCCGCAGCGAGGCCGAGACGCGCGAAGGCGGGGCCGGACGCAGCCGCAGCTGACGACGCCGACGCTGCCCCTGCGGGCCCGGCCTCCGCGCGGGGCGGCCGGGTTGCGCCGAGGCGTTCAGGCGCGCTCGAACACCGCCATGCTCTCCAC
>NZ_VCQN01000035.1 GCF_005938125.1 Bacillus sp. BHET2 | reverse complement strand
CTCTTTTCACGTCTTTCGTCTTTCTTTTTCTTTCTTCCTTTTTCCATCCTTCTTGCCTCCATCGTTCCGGTGGCCGCTTACGGGCGGCGCGCGAACCGGAAGCGATGGGCTGCGCCTAGCGAGGTTCGCGGAGACGTAGGTAGTTGATACGTAAGGGTTGGAGGAGCAAAGGGTAGGCCGCAAGGTCCAGCGCACATATCTGAACTGCGGGTTCGCGGAAAGCGGGGGAAAAGAGTCGGTACGGTGCGGAGTTATAAACAGGCCGTCGCGCCCCGCGTGGGCGCGTGGGTTGAAACCTGGTCATCTGCACGTCCTTCGCCACGGACACGGTGTCGCGCCCCGCGTGGGCGCGTGGGTTGAAACGGCGTGCTCGATCAACCCTTCGTCGTCCTGGTTGGAGTCGCGCCCCGCGTGGGCGCGTGGGTTGAAACTGGCCGACCCGTCGAAGCT
>NZ_VCQN01000034.1 GCF_005938125.1 Bacillus sp. BHET2 | reverse complement strand
AGCTGAAGCTGGGCTATGACAAGGCCGGCATCAACATCCCGTATCCGCAGCAGGACATGCACCTGTACCTGCATGGAAAGGATGGCGGGGTGATAGAGGCTGACGCGCTGGTGCGCGACAAGCCCTGATCCATGCCGGTAGTGCCGACCAACGGTCGGCACCCACCCATCGGCGATACGACATCGGAATGCCGGCCGCTGGCCGGCAGCGTCCAGGATCAGGCCGCGACGCTCTCTTCCAGCGTCGGATAATCGGTGAAGCTCGCCGCGCCACCGCCAAAGAATGTCGCACGATCCGGCGGATTCAGCGCCGCACCGGTACGCAGTCGCTCCGGCAGGTCCGGGTTGGCGATGAACGGCCGGCCGAAGCCGATCAGGTCAGCCCAGCCTTCAGCCAGTGCCTGCTCGGCGCGTTCGGCGGTGTACTTGCCGGCGTAGATCAGCGTACCCGGGTAG
>NZ_VCQN01000033.1 GCF_005938125.1 Bacillus sp. BHET2 | reverse complement strand
CGTGCGCACCGAGGCCGATCCCGGCGGCACCATCGTGCGCTACGGCGACCTGAAGGCGACCTCCGGCGTGCTCACCGCCACCGGCGACGCCGTGGTGCAGAACCAGCGCGTGAGCGGCCATGTGGCGGTCGACCTGGTGGACGGCATCGTGGGCGTGCCGCTCGAATTCGGCGGCACGGTGAAGGACCCCACGCTCCGGCTGCCGCCCGCCGCCCTGGCCGGCGCGGCCGTGGGCACGGTGGTCGCCCCGGGCGTGGGCACCGTGCTGGGCGCGCGCATCGGCGAGACCGTGCGGCGCATCTTCGGCGGCGGGGAGTCCAAGCAGGAACCGCCCGCCCCGCGCCGGCTGCCGCCGGTGCACCGCGATCCCGACTGATCACCGGCCACTGACAGGAAAAAGGGCGCCCGAAGGCGCCCCGTGTGGTCATTTCTGCCGCCGTGCGCGGCAGCTCAGAAC
>NZ_VCQN01000032.1 GCF_005938125.1 Bacillus sp. BHET2 | reverse complement strand
GATCACCTACGCGCCGAACGGCAGCGGGTGGGAGAAATTCAATGCCGGCGTGCTGCAGCACGTGGCGACCAGCGTCATCGGGATCGTCACGCCCTTCCTGCAGTCCACGATCCAGAGCGCCGCGCAGAAGGAGCTCAACGAGAACGCGTCCTTCACCGTGCCGGACATCCCGCTGCAGCTCGAAGGCGTCCAGATCAAGCTCGTCCCATCGGGCCTGAACATTTCCACCGCGGACGCGGACCACGTGCTCGTCACGGCCAGCGTCGACATCGCCTGACCCACGGCACCTGCCCACCGAACGAGGAGAAAATCCATGAGCGCTGCAATCCAAGATTTCCTGGCCGGCTGGACGACCCGGGGCGGCACGGCCCTGGGCACCGCCCGGCCCCTGCACACCGACGTCAGCAACATTACTCCGCTGCCCCTCGCACGATCGCTCGACATGCCCGCGCAGGCC
>NZ_VCQN01000031.1 GCF_005938125.1 Bacillus sp. BHET2 | reverse complement strand
GGCCTTGAAGACGTCCACGAACAGGCGGCCGATGATCTTGCGCTTCTGCTCGGGGTCGCTCACGCCGGCCAGTTCGCGCAGGAAGAGTTCGCTCGCATCCACGCGCACGACCTTGGCGTGCAGCTTGCCCACGAACATGTCCATCACCATGTCGCCTTCGTTCAGGCGCAGCAGGCCGTGGTCGACGAACACGCAGGTTAGCTGGTCGCCGATGGCGCGGTGGATGAGCGCGGCGGCCACGCTGGAATCGACGCCGCCCGAGAGGCCGAGGATGACTTCCTCGTCGCCCACCTGGGCGCGGATGGATTCGACGGCTTCGGCGATGTGGTCCTTCATGACCCAGTCCGGCTGCACGCCGCAGATGCCGAGCACGAAGCGGTCGAGCAGCGCGCGGCCCTGCACGGTGTGCGTCACCTCGGGGTGGAACTGCACGGCATAGAAGCGGCGCGCCTCGTCGGCC
>NZ_VCQN01000030.1 GCF_005938125.1 Bacillus sp. BHET2 | reverse complement strand
GTTAGGTTGTTAAGATACGTAGTCCTTACTTACCACAATTAGTATCGTGTTCTGAGATGTTTCACTCCCTCGTGAATTTCGTTCATCCATTTGATGTTAAACCAAACGCATAGATCCGTTCTCTACCCGCTCCAGTGCGAACAATGACGCGGCCTCTAAATGTAGGAAAATTCGTCATCAGCCCCGCCCTGCACCACCTGTCCGAGTTTATTGACTCTTCCCTCTGATTTAGTTATATACGTATGTGTACTCAGAATGTTCTATCCAATACTATTTCCCCGGTCTACTCCGTCACCTTCCTAGTTCGCACCAGTACGACCATGTACCAGCCGGACAATGGGCAAAGAACGCGGTATTAGATGATATGTAACTGGATTTGAGGTTCACACTTTATACAGTGACATGGATTTCGTAGAAAAACGAACGAAATGAACCGGAGATATCTCCCGGGTCATGATATTACGG
>NZ_VCQN01000029.1 GCF_005938125.1 Bacillus sp. BHET2 | reverse complement strand
GGCCTTCACCACCCAGCTCGCGGGCCTGTTCCTGCTCACGCTGGCGCTGGCCCAGGCGCGCGGCCGCCTGAGCGAAGAGCAGGAGGCACGCCACCTGCAGGCCATGCGCCACCTGCCCGTGGCCCTGCAGGGCGTGCTCGCGCTCGAACCCCAGATCATCAACTGGGCCGAAGACTTCGCGAAGATGGAGAACGCCCTGTTCCTGGGCCGCGGCGTGCACTACCCCATCGCCCTGGAGGGCGCGCTCAAGCTCAAGGAAATCAGCTACATCCACGCCGAGGCCTACCCGGCCGGCGAACTCAAGCACGGCCCGCTGGCCCTGGTGACGAGCAGCATGCCGGTGGTCACCGTGGCGCCCAACGACGAACTGCTGGAAAAGCTCAAGAGCAACCTGCAGGAAGTGCGCGCCCGCGGCGGCGTGCTCTACGTGCTGGCCGACGCGAAGACCAACATCGAGACCTCCGAAGG
>NZ_VCQN01000002.1 GCF_005938125.1 Bacillus sp. BHET2 | reverse complement strand
GGGACCAAGGGGTCGCAGGTTCGAATCCTGTCTTCCCGACCACTTCTTTGGGGCCTTAGCTCAGCTGGGAGAGCGCCTGCTTTGCACGCAGGAGGTCAGCGGTTCGATCCCGCTAGGCTCCACCAAAGATTTTTGCTTGAGCAAAATATCTATCATTTTACGGAAGTAAAATAAACTTCATTAGTTTTGCGAAAGTGAAATTCAACACTAGAGTAAATGTTTCTTGGCGGTGTAGCTCAGCTGGCTAGAGCGTACGGTTCATACCCGTGAGGTCGGGGGTTCGATCCCCTCCGCCGCTACCAATAGGGACCTTTAGCTCAGTTGGTTAGAGCAGACGGCTCATAACCGTCCGGTCGTAGGTTCGAGTCCTACAAGGTCCACCAAGTACCATTTTTATTACGGAGGAATACCCAAGTTCGGCTGAAGGGATCGGTCTTGAAAACCGACAGGGGTGTAACAGCCCGCGGGGGTTCGAATCCCCCTTCCTCCTCCATTTTTTATTCAGTGGAAACATACATATTTTATCGTCGCGGGGTGGAGCACGACCGAATAATCTTCGGAGCGTATACATCAGCGCACCGACTGAACAGCAGCTTGAAAAAGCTTACTGAAGTCGGGGTGGTTCTATTGAATTCACGGTAGGATAGTTGAAACATATTCATTTTATATCGTCGCGGGGTGGAGCAGTTCGGTAGCTCGTCGGGCTCATAACCCGAAGGTCGCAGGTTCAAATCCTGTCCCCGCAATACCATTTTTGATTCTGCTATATAATGGGTTATTACAAATTCGTTATGAGTCACGCATGGATAGTTATTTTCGCTAACGCAGAATTGAAACCTTTTTGCTGGCGCAAATAATGAAAGTTATTTTGACTATCGTCAAAAAACTCTGGTCCGGTAGTTCAGTTGGTTAGAATGCCTGCCTGTCACGCAGGAGGTCGCGGGTTCGAGTCCCGTCCGGACCGCCATTCTTTTGTTTCAATATTGTTTCTTGAAAAGGAAAAGGGTTTCGATAAGCGAGAAGGTCGAGGAAGCGATCGAAGGAACACCGGAGCGTATTTAACATACGTGAGGATGTGACTGAGTGACCTGACGAAGAGATTCGAAGCTTAGCGGAAGCCGAAAACTATATGGCTCAGTAGCTCAGTTGGTAGAGCAATGGACTGAAAATCCATGTGTCGGCGGTTCGATTCCGTCCTGAGCCACCATTTTTTTCTGTTTAAAGACATTATGGCGGTTGTGGCGAAGTGGTTAACGCACCTGATTGTGGTTCAGGCATTCGTGGGTTCGATTCCCATCAGTCGCCCCATATTTTTTTAAAACGGTGCGGGTGTAGTTTAGTGGTAAAACCTCAGCCTTCCAAGCTGATGATGAGGGTTCGATTCCCTTCACCCGCTCCAATTTTACTCTTAATGGGCCTATAGCTCAGCTGGTTAGAGCGCACGCCTGATAAGCGTGAGGTCGGTGGTTCGAGTCCACTTAGGCCCACCATTTTCATTATTCCGCAGTAGCTCAGTGGTAGAGCTATCGGCTGTTAACCGATCGGTCGCAAGTTCGAGTCTTGCCTGCGGAGCCAAGTTTGGAGAAGTACTCAAGTGGCTGAAGAGGCGCCCCTGCTAAGGGTGTAGGTCGGGCAACTGGCGCGAGGGTTCAAATCCCTCCTTCTCCGCCATTAAGGCCCATTGGTCAAGCGGTTAAGACACCGCCCTTTCACGGCGGTAACACGGGTTCGAATCCCGTATGGGTCATACTTAAAGACTACCATTTTGGTAGTCTTTTTTTGTTTTTTTTATATAGGTTCTTTTCGCAAAGAATGTTGTTTTCTAACATAGGAGCTGCCAAGGCTCTGTCTGTAAGTGAGTGCGATAGATGGTGAGGGGAACGGCTTCGCTTCCAGGCGGACGAACGGCTAAGCCCGCTTTTCCGCAGGATACTCCGCCTGTTCCCCTCAACGTCTATATGAGATATCGTGACAGAGCTTACTAGTGAAAAAAACGAATGAAATGGTGTATCTTACTACTCAAGCTAACATCGACCACTGCACACGTTGAAAATGATGTTTTCTAGCAGTGTATGGTAGTAGATTCGTCCTCATACTTAGAAAGTTGATTGTATTGGAAGGTGCTCAACTCACGCCCCGCAGAAAGCGAGCACCTGCAGCGGAAATCCACTAGCACTGGCTTCCTTCAATAGCAACAAAGTTTACGAAAAGAGCCTTTATATAAAAGGATGTTTCGATACGCCCACGAACTAAAATGACTGTTTGAGATCTCCATGACATCCTCTACTCCGTTTCTTACTGCTCTCTACACTTTTCCTCTTCCTACACGCTCCCTATTCGTCCAGGATGTAGTCTAATCTACCATTTAACACTTCCACCATTCGACAGTTCCTTTTCTCCATTTAACTAATCCAAGCAGATGCCAAACATACGAGTCCTCTTGAAAATCTTAGAATTCACCCTTCATTTAACAGAAAATTTTCGACAAATTCCGCTATAGGTTCAACATGATTCTTCTATGATTTGACAATGTAAACCTTGTCATTTGGAATAATAATCCAATTAAAGAGTGGATTACTATAGGTGTGTAGGAAATTGTCGTAATTGAGCGACGATAATAAAGAGGATTTTAATGAAGTTGAAAGAAAGTAGTTAAGTAGATTGAAAAAATGTAGGTGAGATGATGAACACAATGAACATAACAGATTATGATGTTTTTTTGTTTCATGAAGGAAATATGCAGCAGGCCTATCAGTTTATGGGTTCACATGTGAGAAGGGATTCTACTGGTACCTATACGGAATTTTGCGTATGGGCACCGAAAGCAAGACATGTTTCATTAGTCGGTTCCTTTAATGATTGGAATGGGTATGGGTACGACCTTAAAAGACGGAATGAAGAAGGTCTATGGTCGATTCGAATGGATGGGGATTTAACTGGTGAGACGTATAAGTATGAAATTATTACTTCCTCGGGCTCTAAGAAGCTGAAGGCGGACCCCTATGGATTTGCTTCTGAAATGCGTCCTCATACTGCAAGCGTTGTGTATGAGCTCAAGGGTTTTTCATGGGAGGATGAGAATTGGCTAGAGGATCGGGCCAGTTCAACGGTCTATGACCAGCCTATGTCGATTTATGAAGTCCATTTAGGCACTTGGAAGAAGAAAGCAGGGGAGTTTCTTTCATACAAGGAGTTAGCGCAGTATTTAATCCCACATGTGAAGGAACATGGTTTTACACATATTGAGCTACTGCCTGTCACGGAGCACCCATTTGATCGTTCCTGGGGGTATCAAGGAACAGGTTATTATTCACCTACCAGCCGGTACGGTTCTCCTCAAGATTTGATGGCATTTGTGAATGAATGTCATAGACATCATATAGGTGTGATCTTGGATTGGGTTCCAGGTCATTTTTGCAAGGATGCCCATGGATTGTATGAATTTGACGGTTCGTTTGCATATGAGTACGTGGAAGAGCGTGACCGGGAGAATTATACATGGGGAACGGCGAATTTTGACTTAGGCAAGGGAGAAGTGAGAAGTTTCCTGATCTCGAATGCCCGTTTTTGGATGGATATGTATCATATTGATGGGTTTCGGATTGATGCAGTGGCCAACATTATCTACTGGGCCAATCAAGGACAGACTGCTCCTAATGATGGGGCCATTCAGTTTTTGAAGAACTTGAACAAGGCTGTGTTTGAATATGATGCTTCCATTTTGATGATAGCTGAGGATTCAACAGACTGGCCTCAAGTGACATCCCCTGTGCATTATGGAGGGCTTGGATTTAATTATAAGTGGAATATGGGATGGATGAATGATGTCCTTAAATATATGGAAACCGATACGTCTGAACGAAGGGATGTACATTCTCTCATTACTTTTTCATTGTTATATGCTTACTCTGAGAATTATGTTCTACCTTTTTCACATGATGAAGTGGTCCATGGGAAGAAATCATTATTAAATAAAATGCCGGGTGATTATTGGCAGAAATTCGCCCAGTATCGTCTTTTGCTGAGCTATATGATCGCCCACCCTGGAAAGAAACTTTTGTTTATGGGTAGTGAATTGGCCCCATTTTCAGAATGGAAAGATCTTGAGGAGTTGGATTGGCATTTACTGGATTACGATTTTCATCACAAATTCAACTCATATTTTAAAGAGCTTATGCATCTATATAATGGTGCTGATCCATTATTCCAAATGGATCACCGCTCAGAGGGATTTGAATGGGTGGATGTGAATAATACAGAACAACAGATTTTCTCTTTTATTCGATACGGGATTGAGAAAGGGGATCACTTGATGGTCATCTGCAATTTCAGTCCGAATGTGTATCACCAATATAAAGTGGGAGTGAATAAGGTAACGTCTTACAAAGAGATCTGGAACAGTGACGATGAACGATTTGGTGGTTCCCACCAGGTGAATCCACTACCGCTTACTGTGCACAATGAGGGATACCAAGGAAGAGAAGGGTATGTGGAAATGACAATTCCACCGTACGCAGCTGTTTATTTAAAACCAATCGATTGAAAGGGGAGAGGGAAAGATGGCAAAAGGTAGATGTGTGGCCATGTTATTAGCAGGTGGAAAAGGGAGTCGATTGAGTTCGTTGACAAAGAGCCTGGCAAAACCAGCCGTACCATTTGGAGGAAAATACCGGATCATTGATTTCACACTAAGCAACTGCACGAATTCTGGTATCGATACGGTAGGGGTCCTAACTCAGTATCAACCGCTGGTATTGAATTCTTATATCGGAATTGGAAGTGCCTGGGATCTTGACCGGAAAAACGGTGGAGTGACCGTACTTCCCCCGTATGCTGAATCATCCGAGATGCGCTGGTATACGGGGACGGCAAGTGCTATTTATCAAAATATGAATTACCTTGAGCAGTATGATCCAGAATTCGTATTGATTCTATCGGGTGACCACATTTATAAAATGGATTATAGCAAAATGTTGGATTATCACATCGAGAAAAAGGCGGACGTCTCGATTTCTGTCATTGAAGTGGGCTGGGATGAAGCAAGCAGGTTCGGTCTGATGAACACGAATGAAGAAATGAGGGTCACGGAGTTTGAAGAAAAACCAGCATTCCCCAAGAGTAATCTTGCATCGATGGGCATCTACATTTTCAATTATTCTGTACTAAAGGATTATTTGGAGATGGATGAACGTAATCCAGATTCGAGCCATGACTTTGGGAAGGATGTCATTCCCTTGCTGCTTGATGAGAAGAAGAAGCTGATGGCCTATCCATTCCAAGGATATTGGAAGGATGTAGGGACGGTTAAGAGCTTATGGGAAGCAAATATGGATTTAATTGATGAAGAAAATGAGCTTAATTTATTTGATCATGACTGGCGGGTATATTCAGTTAATCCGAATGAACCACCTCAATATATTTCTGAAGAAGCACTCGTTGAGGGATCTCTTGTAAATGAGGGCTGTACCATCGAAGGAACGATTCGTAAATCTGTCCTGTTCCAAGGAACGACGGTGAAAAAGGGAGCCCATGTCAATCGCTCTGTTATTATGCCTGATGCGGTCATCGGTGAGAACGCGTATATCGAGCAAGCCATTGTACCATCTGAGGTGAAGGTTCCAAGGGGATTATGCATCATGCCGGAAGAAGGGTCTGATGAAATCATCCTAGTGACGGAAGCATTCATTGAAACACTGGTGGAGCAACAAAAAGTGTAAGGTGCAGGTTCATCAACACAACATAAGGAGGAACTGTTTTGAAAAATACAATGCTTGGTGTTATTGATGCTACTAGTTACTATGAATCGCTGGAGGATTTATTGTTACATCGCTCATTGGCGGCTCTACCTATTGCCGGGAGGTACCGCTTGATCGACTTTGTACTCTCGAATATGGTGAATTCAGATATCGGTTCGGTGGCAATCTTCCCTAAATTCCAATACCGTTCCCTGATGGATCACTTGGGCTCCGGTAAGAACTGGGACCTGAACCGGAAGCGTGATGGGTTGTTTTTCTTCCCGGCACCAGGATTAGAAGCAAATGAAGAGGGTGTGGGATCATTCAACCATTTTGCTCATCACCTGGACTACTTTAGTCGGAGCACTCAGGAATACGCGTTAATCAGCAACTGCTATACCTTATCCAATATTGCATATCAACCAGTACTCGAACGCCATATACGTATTGGCTGCGATATCACCGAAATGCGTCATAACGGAAACTCCATGGAAATGTATATGGTGAAAACATCCACGCTTATCGAGTTGATTAAAGGACGAAGAGAAACGGGTTATACGTGCATGCAGGACGTTGTGGATGATATGGATAGTGGATTCAAGGTATGCGGCTATGAGCATGATGGATTCGTTCAGACGATCGACTGCATTGAAGAATACTATGATGCCAGCATGAAGCTCTTAAATCTCTCTTATTGGAAAGAGTTATTCAAGAAGGATACCCCTATCTACACGAAAGTGAAGGATGAGCCGCCAACACGCTATACATCTGCTGCCAGTGTCAAAAATAGCATCATTGCCAATGGATGCTATATTGAAGGACAGGTGCGGAATTCAACCATGTTCCGAGCAGTCAAGGTTGGAAAGAATACAGCAATCTCTAACAGCATCATTATGCAGAAGAGCCAAATTGGAGATAACTGTGTACTAGAGAATGTGATCTTGGATAAAGATGTGAGAGTAGAAGATGGTGTGAAACTTATCGGAGATCCAAACAATCCAATTGTCATTCGAAAAGGGATGATTCAAGGAGCGCTGATGAATTCGTGAAAGTATTATTTGTAGTATCTGAGTGTGTCCCTTTCATTAAATCCGGTGGCTTGGCGGATGTAGCCGGAGCATTGCCTAAGGAGTTAAGGAGTTTAGGGACGGATGTCAGGGTGATTCTGCCTAAATACGGTGGGATTTCCCTGGAGTTCCGCTCAAAGATGAAACGAAAGAAAGAGTTTTTCGTTACTGTTGGCTGGCGTAATCAGTATTGCGGCATTGAAGAATATAGTGAAAATGGTGTAACGTATTATTTTGTCGATAATGAATATTACTTCAAGCGCGATCGTTTATACGGATATTTTGATGATGGAGAGCGATTCGCTTACTTTTCGAGAGCTGTATTGGAAAGTATCGCCATCCTGGATTTTTATCCTGACGTGATTCATTGTCATGATTGGCACACCGGGATGGTTCCTTTTTTACTACGGACGGAATATCAAGAGAGACCGGGATATTCGTTTATCCGAAGTGTGTTTACTATCCATAATCTTCAATTTCAAGGGATCTACCCTAAACAGGTAATGACAGATTTATTAGGCATTCATGATAAGTACTTTCATCACGAGTACCTTGAGTTTTATGGGAATATGAACTTTATGAAAGGTGCGCTGATTTCCTCGGATTTCGTAACGACTGTTAGTCCTACATACAAAGAGGAAATCCTGACTCCTTATTATGGGGAAAAACTTCATACGATTCTAGGTCAGCGATATAATCAGCTATTAGGCATCCTCAATGGAATAGATGACGAGGTGTATAATCCTGATGAAGGAGAGTTTCCATACTTCAGCGGCAATCTCAATGGAAAGAAACAGGCGAAAACTCATCTCCAAAAGAAATTGAGGCTTGAGGAGAATGATGCAATTCCAATTGTGTCTATAATTTCAAGATTGACAAACCAAAAGGGACTTGAACTAGTAAGAGGGGTATTCCATGAGATGCTTCAAGAGAATGTTCAGTTCGTCCTCCTGGGGACAGGGGATTGGGAATTTGAACAATTTTTCAGGGAGATGGAGTGGACGTATCCTGATAAGGTGAGGGTCCAAATTGGCTTTAATGAAGGTCTGGCAAAGGAGATTTATTCGGCAAGTGATCTATTCCTGATGCCTTCTAAATTCGAGCCATGCGGTTTGGGGCAGCTCATTGCCATGCGTTATGGAGCACTTCCTCTGGTCAGGGAGACCGGTGGACTAAACGATACGGTGCAATCTTATAATGAAGTGACGAAGACCGGGAACGGTTTCTCGTTTAAGAATTTCAATGCTCACGATATGCTCTACACTTACCGGAGAGCACTTTCGTATTTTAACGAAGATCCGGAAACATGGAATCATATTGTTCGAACAGCCATGAATAAGGATTATAGTTGGGCTCAATCGGCCTTTAAATATAATCAATTATACGCTGACCTGGTATCAAGGAGTGAAAGTCATGTTTTCTGATCCGATTGAATTTAAAGAAATGTTTCTGAAAAAACTTGAGATGATGTATGGAAAGACGTTTCCTGAATCCAGCAGTCAGGATCAGTTTTTTACATTAGGTCACCTTATACGGGAATACATCTCCATGAACTGGATTCATACGAATGAGCAGTACCGGTTCAATAAGCAAAAGCAGGTGTATTACTTATCGATTGAATTTCTATTGGGACGCCTCCTTCGCCAAAATCTGATGAATCTCGGGATCTACGATATCGTGGATAAGGGATTAAAGGATCTTGGGATCGACCTAGCCGATATGGAAGAGGTTGAGCATGATGCAGGATTAGGAAACGGTGGCTTAGGCCGATTAGCAGCCTGTTTTCTCGATTCATTGGCCTCCCTTAATCTTCCAGGACATGGCTATGGAATCCGTTACAAGCATGGATTATTTGAGCAAAAGATTGTGAATGGATTTCAGATGGAGCTCCCTGAACAGTGGCTTCGTCATGGACATGTATGGGAAGTCCGTAAGTCGGATCTTACCGTTGAAGTTCCGTTCTGGGGGAAGATTGAGTCCTTTACAGAAAATGAGGTCTTGAAATTTCGCCATGTTGATGCTGAAGTGGTAGCGGCTGTACCTTATGATATGCCTGTGGTGGGATATGAAACCTCGACGGTCAACACTCTCCGTTTATGGAGTGCGGAGCCTGCTGCTTATAAAGCAGGTAAGGATATGATGAAATATAAGCGTGACACAGAAGCAATCACAGAATTCCTATATCCTGATGACACCCATGAGGAAGGGAAGATCTTACGGTTAAAGCAACAATATTTCCTCGTGTCGGCAAGCATCCGTTCGATACTGGATTCTTACCTGTACAGAAACGGGGATCTGAAGGAATTGCATGAGAATATTTCCATCCATATCAATGATACTCATCCTGTTCTTGCCATACCTGAATTGATGAGAGTCCTTCTTGATGAATATTCTTTCGAATGGGAAGATGCATGGGAAATCACGACGCATACATTTGCTTATACGAATCATACCACCCTTTCGGAAGCACTTGAGAAATGGCCGGTCCGAATTTTCCAACCCCTTCTGCCACGCATCCATATGATTGTAAATGAAATCAACGAGCGATTTTGCAAGGAGTTATGGAAAGAGTACCCCGGTGATTGGAGGCGGATAGAAGATATGGCGATCATCTCTCATGATGAGGTTAAAATGGCTCATCTTGCGATTGTCGGAAGCTTCAGTGTGAATGGTGTAGCAAAGATTCATACGGAGATTCTAAAGCAAAGGGAAATGAACTTATTCTATCAATATTATCCTGGTAAATTTAATAGTAAGACGAATGGGATCACTCATAGAAGATGGCTGCTAAACAGCAATCCGTCCTTGTCGAATCTGATTACGTCTTCCATAGGGGATGGATGGATCAAGGATCCTAGTAAACTGGCAAATTTGAAAGAGTATCACCACGATACTGCGTTCCTCAAAGATCTGTATGATGTGAAGCAGGAGAATAAACGGAAACTTGCAAATCGAATATTTGAAAGTAATGGAGTTATGGTGGATCCAACCTCCATATTTGATATTCAAGTGAAGCGGCTCCATGCATATAAACGCCAGCTGATGAATGTGTTGCACATTCTTCACCTTTTTAACAGGTGTGTGGAGGATCCAGGCTTTGATTTCCATCCACGGACCTTCATTTTTGGAGCGAAAGCATCCCCTGGTTATTTTTACGCAAAGAAAATCATTAAGCTGATCCATTCCGTAGCGGATCTTGTGAATGATCATCCCTTAGTGAAGGGACGCATTAAAGTCGTGTTCCTAGAAAATTACAGGGTGTCGTTAGCGGAAGAAATCATCCCGGCAGCAGATTTGTCAGAGCAGATTTCAACTGCGAGTAAGGAAGCATCAGGTACAGGGAATATGAAGTTCATGATGAACGGAGCCTTGACACTGGGCACATTAGATGGAGCCAATATAGAAATTCTTGAACAAGTTGGAAAAGAGAACATATTCATATTCGGGTTAACGGCCGATGAAGTGATGAAGTATCAGCACCATGGTGGCTACTATGCGATGGAGTATTTCCATTATGATACCCGTATTAAAAAGGTGTTGAGTCAACTGATTGACGATACGCTTCCAGATGCAGGTGACCATTTTGAAACCATCTATGATTCCTTGTTGACAGAAAATGATCAATTTTTTGTACTAAGGGATTTTGATTCTTATGTCAGGGTTCATGAACAAGCAGGAAAAGCCTATGAGAACCAAGAGCATTGGTCCCGCATGTGCCTGCAGAACATTGCCAATTCAGGTTATTTTTCCAGTGACCGGACGATTGAACAGTATGCGAAGGGCATATGGGGCATTGCTGAAGGCAGCTTAATCAAATAGAAAAAAACGCTGGGGAATGGCATCCCAGCGTTCTTTTTCTATTTCTTCTTCTTATCGGAAACATAGCTGTCTCCATCTTTATAAGGAATGTCACCTAAAGTGGATTCCATACCATTTTCATCCAGCATGTCTTCGTATTCCTCATGCGTCTTTGATGGATATGCCTTCCGGTTGGACCCTTCCATATCCGTTCCTACGAATGATTCGAAATCCTCGGTGAATCCTTCCGATGTGTCTTTATCCTGATACATATCTGAATAATCTTCATAATCTCCTTCAAAGTCAGACGGAGTCTCGGAAGTACCAAATCGGCCAACTTCCTGGAAGCTGTCTTGGTCATCCCTGACGTTGCCGTTTGTCTCGTGTCTGAATTCATTATCAACAGGTGGCTGCAGCACTTCCTCTTCAACCGGTCGATCCTGAGGCGTTGATTGTTCAGGTGTATGGTCCTTGCAATAGAGGGTCGTCGGTATGACTTCCAGTCGCTCGTAAGGAATTTCCTCGCCGCATTCTTTACACTCACCGTATGTTCCTTCACTGATTGCCTGCAAGGCTTGTTGAATCTTAGTTAATTCAAGCTTGGCATGGTCGTCAATGGCGTAATCCTTCTCCCGTTCATACAATTCTGTTCCCATATCAGCAGGGTGGTTATCATAAAGGGAGAGTTCGCCTGAGTTATCACGTTCATTTGTATGGTGAAGATTATCTAAATCCTGATGTAAATGTTCTTGTAACTGCTTTTCCTCTTGAACCAATTCTTGTTTTAACGTCTGTTTTTGGCTATCTGTTAGCAATTCCTTCACATCCTTCATTATGTTCGCTTAAATAATGTACTACCCATACTTTATCCGAAAGTGTGCTTGTTAAAACATAAAAATAGAGTCGACCGCAAATGGAAGGTCGACTCTTGAATGTTAGAACAAGTATGCAAGTAATAATCCAATCGATAATAGAAATCCAAAAATGGTATTTGTTTGTGCAGTGGCTTTCATTGCAGGCATCATTTCAATTGGCTGGTATTTCCCAATGAAACCTGTTGTTGCCTTGATTGCTTTCGGTATACTTAGGAAAGTAACGAATACCCATGGAGAGGATACCCCTGAGATGACCAATCCGATAATCCACCCGTACGATACGATAAACATACCACCTAATAGGATGATCGCTCCTCTTTTTCCTAAAAGAATCGCAATGGTCTTGCGGCCGTTCGCCTTGTCTCCATCAAGGTCGCGGATGTTGTTAGCCAACAGGATTGAGCCAACTAAAATGGATACCGGAATCGATATCAGGACACTATCGCTATTGATATAGCCGGTCTGGATGTAAAAGGAGATAAGAATGATCACTACTCCCATAAAAAATCCGGCTACGATTTCACCAAAAGGCGTGTACGCAATTGGCATTGGTCCCCCAGTATAAAAATACCCCGCAGCCATGCACACTATACCTATGAGTGCGAGCCACCATGTGCTGATGAGACAAATGTAAATTCCCAATAGCAGTGCGATTCCGTATAGTGAAAAGGCAAGGTTGATCACCGTAGAGGGTTTTACACCGTTACGGACGATCGCTCCTCCTATACCGACCGAATGTTCTGTATCCAATCCTCGTTTATAGTCATAATATTCATTGAACATATTGGTAGCCGCTTGGATAAGCAGGCAGGCAACCAGCATGGCTGCAAATAGCAATACGTTCACGTTCGTAAATTGCAGCGCAAGTACCGTCCCGAGTAGTACAGGTACAAATGCTGCTGTCAGTGTGTGGGGCCGGGTCAGCTGCCACCAGATCTTCCACCCTTTATCTGAGCCCAACAGGTTGGATGCTTGTTGTTCCATCAATCTCTCTCCCTTACGCAATAAGGAATTTTCAAATAACATTACAATTCCTTTACAGATTAAAGTGTAGGTAAAGGGAAGAGGACTGTCAATCATTTTTTACAAATCAATGAAGGTGCTATTTTCCAGTAATTGAGGACTTTTACAACGCTTTTGGTTTCTCAAAAGGATAAAAAGGGTTTATTATATATAATAAGGATAAATATTGTATTAGGTTCTTTAACGTCGTTGACACACCATAAAGACAGGTGTATCTTAAAATAAGTTTGTATATTGCACGTGATTTTGTTTGGGGGAATTCAATTGGTTACCATTCATAAAACCAATATTGAAAAAGCATATGATACAGCCAGAATGAAGGCTAAACAAATACATCACCCCGTTCTTCTCAGCATAGTGGAGGAAGTCGATGCACTTGATCCTCTTTCCTTTTATTATGGAGGAAGCTCTTTTAATGGAGAGCGCTTTTTATGGAAGGACCGTGATCACACGATCTCATTAGTTGGGCTTGGAACGGCTCATATCGTGTCCACGAATGGGAGAGGGGAACGATTCTCAACGGTTGAGAATGAGTGGAAGCGCTTTATTCAAGAGTCTGTCATTGTCACAGGGGAAGAATGGCCAGGTACAGGCCCCCTGTTATTTGGCGGCTTTAGTTTTGATCCTCTTAAGGACAGCGGGGAAGAGTGGAAGCAATTCTCGAACGGTACCTTTCAATTACCATTGTTTATGCTGACAAAGCCAGGGAAAACGAATTATTTGACGATGAATTTTGTTTGTCACCCTGAAGAGGATGAAAGCATTTTCCATGAACGGCTCAGAATGAAAGATGAACTTCTTGCCAAAGTAAGAGTCCCAGTCATTCCAGAACGTCCCCAATGGTTGCATAACCGGGATGTATTACCACAGGAATGGAAAGATTCAGTTCAGAATGTGGTGAATCGGTTAAAGGAGGGCGAGATGGATAAAGTCGTACTTGCCCGCAAATGTGAGGTTTCTTTCGATAGGGACGTTCCGTCGGATTTTGTATTAGATAATCTGTGGAAGCAGCAGCCAGATAGCTTTGTTTTCAGCTTCGAAAGAGGAGACAGCTGCTTTATTGGGGCGACGCCAGAACGGCTCGTGAAGAAAACGGGAGAAGAAATCCTCTCAACTTGTTTAGCTGGATCAATTGCCCGAGGGCAGACGTTAGAAAGCGATGAGGCGTTGGGAGAAGAGCTCCTTCATGATGAAAAGAACCGTTATGAGCATCATCTTGTGGTGGATAGCATTGAAGCTGCCCTTGCACCTTTTTGTGATGAGTTGGTGATTCCATCATTTCCTCAACTGATGAAGCTGAAAGATATTCAGCATTTATATACTCCGGTCGTCGGACAGGCTTCAGAGCATGCGTCCCTATTGAAACTGGTCGAACATTTACATCCAACACCTGCATTGGGTGGAGTACCAAGAGATAAAGCATTGCATGTGATTAGACAGGAAGAAGAAATGGACCGTGGTTTATATGCTGGTCCTGTAGGCTGGATCGACGCATATGGGAATGGTGAATATGCCGTTGCCCTCCGGTCGGGCCTTCTGCAAAACGATAAAGCCTATTTATACGCAGGGTGTGGAATCGTAGCAGATTCACAACCTGAAAGTGAGTTTAAGGAAACACAAATGAAATTTCGGCCAATGCTACGGGCATTAGGGGGAAACATATATGAATGATGAACATCAGCATAAGCTAACGCACTATACAGCAGCATTCATTGAAGAATTGGTTGGAAATGGAGTAGACGAAGTAGTCATCAGCCCTGGCTCTCGCTCTACTCCTTTGGCGTTATTATTCGCGCATCATCCCAAAGTGAAAACGTATGTTAACGTAGACGAGCGTTCCGCAGCATTCTTCGCGCTAGGAATTGCCAAGGCAGAGAATAAACCGGTTGTCCTCCTATGCAGTTCGGGAACTGCCGGAGCCAATTATTACCCGGCAATCATAGAAGCACGATATGCTAGAATCCCGCTCATTGTCCTGACGGCAGATCGCCCACATGAACTGAGGGAAGTGGGTGCTCCACAAGCTATTCAACAAATCGATTTATACGGAAAACATGTAAAATGGTCCACCGATATGGCGTTGCCGGAAAGCAGCCCATCCATGTTGGAGTATGCACGGTCATCTGCTGTCAGAGGCGTGGGTGTGTCCCGAGCACATCCACAAGGGCCTGTTCACTACAATTTTCCATTTAGGGAACCCCTTATACCCGATTTGAAACAGGTTGAATATTCTGATGTGAAACGAGGGAAAAGAGTCATTCATGGAGACTTGCAACTACCTTCCACTTTAAAGAATGAGCTGCAGACAGAATTAATGGAGTCAGAGCGTGGACTTATAGTCTGTGGTCCTGGAGTCAGTCAGGATGCTGTTCAATCAATAGTGGAATTTGGAGAGTGCCACGGGCTTCCGATAGTAGCGGACCCATTGTCATTTATCAGGAGTGGAAATCATTCTAAAGAAAATATAATGGATTGCTATGATACATTTTTACGAATTGATGAACTCAAAGAAGTATTGCGTCCAGATCTAATTATTCGTTTCGGAGCCATGCCGGTATCGAAAGCTCTTATGCTGTTTTTGAAGAATTCACCGGATATTCCGACGTGGGTCGTAAGTGAAGGGGAAGACTGGCAAGACCCTACGGCGAAAGGAACCGATTATATTCATTGCAGAGAAAGCCTGTTTTGCAAAAGCTTTACAAGCCACTCGTTTTCAAACGAACATAGCTGGTTACACCGCTGGGTCGGAGTGAATAATGAAACGAAGGACTTACTCCTAAAGGGACATCAGGAATGGGATGAAGGAATGGCTGTCCATCAGCTGCTTCATCATTTGCCTGAAGGGTCGACGCTGTTTTCAAGTAACAGCATGCCGATTCGGGACATTGATACTTATTTCTTCACTAATGAACGTTCACTACAGATTTATGCCAATCGGGGCACAAATGGGATAGACGGAGTGGTATCTACCGCACTTGGGATGAGTACGAAAGCCGAGTCTATGTACCTTCTGATAGGAGATTTGGCCTTTTTCCACGATTTAAATGGTCTATTAACCGCCAGGAAGTATCAACTGGATATGACGATCGTGGTGATGAATAATAATGGTGGAGGAATCTTTTCTTACCTGCCACAGGCAAACGATCCGAATCATTTTGAAGATCTATTTGGGACTCCTATGGATTTAGAGTTTGCCCACGCTGCCAAGCTCTATGGTGCTGGTTATTTCCATATTACTTCACAGGAAGAATTTATTCCGGCTCTTCAAGAGGCTGATCAGCGCCAAGGGATCAACATCATAGAAGTGATGACGAATCGAGAAAATAATGTAGCAAATCATCGTAATTTGTGGAATTTTGTTTCCCGGGAAATGGTGAATAAAGTGAAGGGTGATTATCTTGATTCTTTTAGTGAATGATATCCATTATTTCGTAGAAGTGAAAGGACAAGGAAAGCCCTTGGTTTTTCTTCACGGCTTCACAGGGGATACGACGACTTGGACAAGGGTCACCGATCGATTATCTTCCAATTATCGTTGCATCTCCATTGATCTGATTGGTCACGGCCGTACTGACTCCCCTGTAGATTGTGCAAGGTATACGATGGAACAGGTATCTCATGACATAAACACCATTTTAAACCGCCTTGAAGTAATACAGGCGCAGTTGATCGGATATTCCATGGGGGGCCGTACAGCTTTGCATTTCACCTTGATGCATCCTCAAAAGGTCGGGGCACTGATTCTTGAGAGTGCTTCTCCAGGGTTGAAAACAGATGATGAAAGGGTGGAGCGCTCTTCTAAAGATAAGGCTCTAGCCGAAAGAATTGAGAGAGAAGGAATTGAAGCTTTCGTCGACTATTGGGAAGGTGTTCCGCTGTTTGCCTCTCAGACAAGACTTTCAGAAGATGAGCGTGCAGAGATACGGGAACAACGCTTGAGTCAATCTCCCCTGGGCTTATCCAACAGCCTAAAGGGGATGGGTACAGGCGCACAGGAGTCTTTATGGAGCAAGCTTGAAGAGCTTAGCTTACCTGTCCATTTGCTCGTTGGGGAACTGGACAAAAAGTTTGTTTTTATAGCGGAGGAAATGAAGAAGCGCAATCCTACATTTCAAATCGAGACATTTTCTAACACAGGTCATGCAATTCATGTGGAAGAACCGCGAAAGTTTGGTACAATAATAGAGGATCTACTGTTAATTACATAAAGGAGGAAGATACAATGGCTTTTGAATGGATTTCAGAAAGAAACTACGAAGATATTTTGTATGAAACATACAATGGAATTGCAAAGATCACGATCAATCGACCAGAAGTCCGAAATGCGTTTCGTCCGAAAACCGTAATGGAATTAATCGACGCATTTGCTTATGCACGCGATGATTCCAAGGTGGGTGTCATCGTTTTAACAGGTGCAGGAGAGAAAGCATTCTGTTCCGGTGGGGACCAACGAGTTCGTGGACATGGTGGCTATGTAGGGGAAGATGAAATTCCTCGCCTGAATGTATTGGACTTACAACGTTTAATCCGTGTGATCCCTAAACCTGTTATCGCGATGGTTGCAGGATATGCCATCGGTGGAGGACATGTTCTTCACGTCGTATGTGACCTGACAATCGCGGCTGATAATGCGATCTTCGGACAAACAGGTCCTAAAGTAGGAAGCTTTGACGCTGGATACGGTGCAGGATACCTTGCCCGAATCATCGGTCATAAGAAAGCGAAAGAAATCTGGTACCTGTGCCGTCAGTATAATGCTCAAGAAGCGCTTGAAATGGGGCTTGTCAATACAGTGGTTCCTTATGAGCAGCTTGAGGCAGAAACAGTTCAGTGGGCTTCAGAAATGCTTCAGAACAGTCCAACTGCCCTCCGTTTCTTAAAAGCATCATTCAATGCGGATACAGATGGATTAGCGGGTCTGCAACAACTTGCAGGTGACGCTACACTTCTTTACTACACAACGGATGAAGCCAAGGAAGGCCGTGACGCATTTAAAGAAAAGCGTAAACCGGACTTTGGACAATTCCCTCGTTTCCCTTGATTTAAGGTGGCCTGATGAATCTTTGTGGATTCATCAGGCTTTTTTAAATAACGAAAGGGTATGAGTTGAAGGGTAGACAGGATCGTTATTCACCAGGTGGGCCCGATAAAGCATGAAAGTGGCCCAATAAAGTGCAAAAGTGGCCCGATAAAGCATGAAAGTGGCCCGATAAAGTGCAAAAGTGGCCCAATACCGATGTATTAGTAGGGATTTTGTTTCGATCTCAAAAAGGATTTTACAGTATTTAAGGAAATTTTCATGCTAACCGGTGGAAAAAGCACGCATAGTCCCTTGAAAGAAGAGTACAAACAAGAAAGGAATGAAGAATGACAGGATGACTACACAGCAACTGCCGAATTGGCTAAAACAACGAGCATTTTTAACTCCGGACAGGATGGCTGTAAGTTCGGGTGATGTGGAATATACCTTCAAAGACCTGTGGGAGAAAGCGATCCATATAGCGGAACAGCTTCATACAGTCATGAAATCAACGGCACAACCCTTCATAGGACTCATGATCAAAAATAAAATAGAGTCTGTGCTGGTTGTTCATGCCATTCAACAACTAGGAATCACAACAGTATTATTAAATAACAAACTCAGTTCAAAGGAACTATCGTTTCAAATACAGGATATGGAGTTGAGGGCCGTCATCTATGATGATGAGTTTGAGGACAAGCTATCTTTTTTAGGGGAAGAGGTGGAAGGAGTCTCCTTCTCTCGATTGTTTCAATCAATCCCAACACAATTTTCGGTGAAGGATCATTTTCAGTTAGACCAAGCATGCTCGGTCATGTACACATCAGGTACAACCGGAGCCCCGAAAGGAGTTCTTCAATCGTACGGGAATCATTGGTGGAGTGCGATTGGATCTTCTTTGAATCTCGGGATAAGTGAAAATGATACATGGCTTTGTTCGGTTCCCCTCTTTCATATAAGTGGCTATTCGATCCTGATGAGAAGCGTCATTTACGGAATGAACGTCAGACTGTTTGAAACCTTTGACGTAGAAGAAATCAATCAGGAGCTTATGAGGGGAAAGGTCACCATCATGTCTGTTGTGAGCAATATGCTTCAACGATTGATGAAGGGCGTGGGGGACAAATCCTATCACCCGGACTTCCGATGTATGTTGTTGGGAGGAGGGCCCGCCCCTCTCCCACTACTTCAGGCGTGCAAGGAACACGGAGTACCGGTATTTCAAACATATGGCATGACGGAAACGGCTTCTCAAATTGTGACGTTATCTCCTGAATACAGTATGTCGAAGCTGGGTTCGGCAGGGAAACCGCTCTTTCCTTCTGAATTAAAGATTCAAACTGAAGACGGGGTAGAAAGTCCAAATCAAGAAGGGGAAATACTTGTAAAAGGCCCGAATGTGACAGCCGGTTATCACAGAAGAGAGGAAGCCAACGAGAAGAGCTTTGAAGAAGGTTGGTTCCATACAGGGGATATTGGTTACGTAGATGAAGAAGGGTTTCTATTTGTATTAGACCGTCGTTCAGATCTCATCATTTCAGGTGGGGAAAACGTATATCCCGCGGAAATCGAAAGTGTGCTATTAGGCTGTGACGGGATAGAGGATGCCGGCGTGGTGGGAATTCCAGATAGCACATGGGGGCAAATTCCCTGTGCGTTTATCATTAGGAAAGAGTGTCTTACAAAAAAAGAGATAGTACATTACTGCTCCGATCATCTAGCATCATATAAACAGCCGAAAAAAATAATATTTGTAGGTGAGTTACCTCGAAATGCTTCTAATAAGCTGCTGAGAAGAGTGCTCAGGGATCAGTGGGAAAAAGGACTGTATGCCGATGAAGATTAAATCCATTACGCTTCATATCATATCGATGCCATTGAAAAAGCCCTTTGTTACCCATCTGCAAACCGTTGAAAAACGGGAAGGGATCATTGTTGAGGTTCAAGATACCGACGGATTGATTGGATTGGGAGAAGGGGTTGCGTTTTCCAGCCCCTGGTATACAGAAGAAACAGTGAAGACATCCTATCATATTCTGAAGGACGTATTGATTCCTCTGATGAACAAGGAACCATTTCAGCATCCTGAAGACATTGGGAAGCGATTCGAAGGCGTACGTGGAAATGCTATGGCTAAGGCTGCACTTGAAATGGCTTTATGGGATCTATACGCGAGACAGCAGAACGCACCATTATGGAAGATGATAGGGGGTACCCGGACAAAAATTCTTGCTGGAGCAGTTGTTGGGGCGAATTCGTTACAAGAAATGGTCCGACAAGCTGAATATCTGGTGGAAGAAGGGTACCAGCGAATAAAGGTGAAAATCTCTCCAGGAGCGGATGTAGAGATTGTAAAGGAATTGCGGAGTTGTTTTCCAAAACTTTCTCTTCTGGCAGATGCGAACTCAGCTTATTCACTTGATGATAAAAGCCGGCTTAAAGCACTGGATGAGTTTGGTCTGGAGATGATCGAACAGCCTTTGGGAGTTGACGATTTAGTAGAACACTCCCTTTTGCAAAAAGAGTTGTCGACTCCTATTTGTTTGGATGAAAGTATCATAACCTCTCATGATATGAGGAGTGCCATCTATTTAAATAGCTGCGGAGTTGTCAATATCAAGCTTGGCAGAGTCGGAGGTTACACAAGTGCATTGGAAATCTACCGGTTGTGCCGGGAGAATCAAATCAAAGTATGGTGTGGGGGCATGATTGAATTTGGGGTTTCCAGGGCTCATAATCTAGCCCTGGCCACTCTCGATGGATTCACGATTCCCGGGGATATTTCTTCATCTTCGAAATACTGGGATGAAGATATCATTACTTCCCCTATCGTTGTGAAAAATGGGGTTGCTGATCGTTTGGATGATCCGGGCATAGGTGTTGAGTTGAATAGAAAACGGTTGAGTGAAGTGACAATTGGTAAAGAAGTGTTTAACCAGTAATTACCCACAATCAAAAAAATATTAATCGAACGAACAAATAAGCAGGTTCCGTCCATGAATGAAGAAGAATGAGGAATGTTGTATTTTTCCAAATCCGGCACTATACTTAACAATAAATAAAGCTTCATTAGTCTATTTTTATAAGGAGGAAATATGAAACTAGGTGCATTCTCTGTAAGCTTAAGTGTTAAAGACATTAATAAATCAAAAGCATTTTACGAAAGACTCGGATTTCACACGTTGGGAGGGGACATTTCCCAAAAGTGGCTGATCATGAAGAATGAAAGTACTGTAATTGGTCTGTTTGAGGGAATGTTTGAAAAGAATATCCTGACCTTTAATCCAGGTTGGAATCAAAATGCCGAAAATCTTGATTCATTTACGGACATTCGGGACCTTCAAAAACAGCTAAAAGAACAAGGAGTAAAAATAGTGTCTGAAGCAGATGAATCAAGCGAAGGTCCTGCAAGTTTCACGATTGAAGATCCTGATGGCAATCCGATTCTTGTAGATCAACACAGATGAAAATAAGGTTGAAAAGAAAAAGCTCAGAGCTGAATCTGAGCTTTTCCTTTTGTTTATTAAAATGGATTCGTCGCCCACTGAAGAGACTGCTTGATAAAGATGCGAGGGTGTAATTTCAGCTGAGAAACCATATGTTCCGCTAAATCCTCCGGTTGCATGTATTTTTCTTTGTCCGCTTCATCGAGCTTATCCCCAAAGGTAAGATCCGTTGCTACGAGGCTCGGATTCAGAGTCATGACACGGATATTGTGTGGACGAACTTCCTGCATCAACGCCTCTGTCATCCCTTGAACGGCAAATTTTGATCCACTGTAAGCTGTGCTTTTTGCCGTACCTTTCAATCCGCTGCTGGATGAAATAGTGATGATGTCTCCGCGGTTTTTCTCGATAAGTTGAGGCAGAACGGCACGCGTCACATGATACGTACCAAATACGTTGACTTCAAAGGTTCTCTTCCAATCTGCAGGATCTATTTCCAGAAAAGAGCCGTACGTTCCAATACCTGCATTATTGATCAGGATATCGGTTGGACCAAGTTCATTTTGCAGTTTCGAAATGGCTTTTTCCACCTGCTCCATATCTGAGATATCAGCAACAGCCACACTGGCTTTCACCCCGAGAGATCTGGCTTCCTCTGCCACTTGTTCCAGGGTGCTCCCAGTACGTGCGATCAACCCGACATGAACTCCTTCACGTGCGAGCTCCAATGCCGTTGCCTTTCCGATTCCCCGGGCAGCCCCCGTGATATATGCGATTTTACCTTTAATCGATTGTGCCATTTTGAATCATCCTTTCCTATCTAAATTCTAACGTTAGTGTAAGGGTGGGGGAATAGATAAGCAAATGATTGATCTATACGGAACGTAGAAAAAAAGCTCCGAGAGTATCGGAGCTACGGTGCAGTCATTCACTTTTCTGCCTCAAATATCGTTTATCATTCATAAACAAACTCCAAAAGTACACAAACCCGGGAAACAGTATGATGAATCCGACAATATAGGTTATAAATACGGCCTTAAACGAGTTGGGATCCGTAAAACCTGACTGGATCGTCACCTCCGGATAGATGATATAGGGTAAGTGGGCTTTCCCGTATACATAGCTTGCTAGTACATATTGAAACGTGACAGCGATGACCGCCACACGGGGCATACCTTTCATCCCCTCTTTATTAGTCGGGAGAAATAATGCCCCCCCGGCGACCAAGAATCCGAGGAGGGAAACCAAGAGTATCGTTCGGTCTTCCATCATTCGGTCATATATCCATGAAGCCTCATTTTTCATGGTTAACATAATGAGGAACGCCATCACAACTGAAATCGGACCGATGATCAATGCATCCCTCCGATACACTTTAAAGGCTTCAAATTCCTTTGAAGTTTTGGAGTAATCAGCTAGAAGTAAGGATGATAGGAACAAGGTGCTAGCAACGGCAAATCCAAAGAATGCAAACTCATGCGGACTTGAAAACAATTTCCCAAGGAGAAGGGTTTGACCATTTTCGAAATCAATATAAGGTCCATGGGAAATCGGCAGCACACTGATGAGTAAGCCAGGAATCAATAATCCGGTGATTCCTGTTACGTAAGTCAGCGGTTTCCTGTAGTCATCTGCTACGTGAGAGAAGACAAGAAAGGCACTCCGAAGAGCCAACAGCAGTAAAATCAGGCTTCCGGGAACGAGCAATACGGTTCCCAAGGAGTACGCGGCACCTGGGAACATACTGTACACGGCAACAACGAGGGCTACGATGAATGTATTCGTTACCTCCCAAGTAGGAGAAAGATAGCGGTTGGCAATATTGGTCGCTTTCGTTTTGTCATGATTGATATAGATCATCGACCAGAAGCCGGCACCGAAATCCATCGTTGCCATGACGGCATAAATAAAGACGAATCCCCACAATATCGTTATGGCAATCAATGCTTGTGTCATATCTTCACTTCCAATTCTTTCAGGTTACGTGGATAGAGGAATGTCTTTGTCCTTTTGCTCAGCTTTGTTGATATCCTTTTCAGGGGGATTCCGCTTGAAATAATACAAGAGAACCAGAACAACGGAAACAGCTAATATCGCATATACAGAGACGAATAGGACGAAAAGAGTAGCTAAGTTACCTGAAGTGGTTACCGAGTCTTCCGTACTGAGAATCCGGTAAATTGTCCAGGGCTGACGTCCGGTACAAGCGAAAATCCAACCAAATTCAATGGCCATGATCGATAGGGGACCTCCTGCAACGAAAGCCCACATTAACCATTTTGGGAACCGGTCCTTCTTCAGTAACTTGTTCCATACATAGGCGACGAGTGCAAGTAAAATGAGAAGTGACCCGATCCCGACCATCGCGTTGAATAATGTATGGACGAATAGTGGTGGCCAATACTCTTCTGGGAAGTCATTTAAACCGATCACTTCTGTATCGAAGCTGTTTCCGGCCAGAAAACTGAGTGCCCAAGGGACTTCAAGACCCCACTTCACTTCTTGTTCAACGGGGTCGGTGAATCCTCCTATAGAGAGCGGCGCATGAGTCTGGGTTTCAAATAATCCTTCAGCTGCCGCTAACTTCTCAGGTTGATACTCATGAAGCTTCTGAGCAGATTCATGCCCATTGATCGCTGTGAAGAATGCGAAGACACCTCCGACTAGTAAGCAAATCATGAGTGATTTCCGGTGGAAGGCATAGATTCGTGAACCATAGGAAGACCTCAGCATTTTAAAAGCAGAAACGGTGGCAATCGTAAACGATCCCACTACATAAGCAGATAATGCAACGTGTCCGGCGGTGACGAAAAAGCTTGGATTAAAGAATGCCTTCCACGGATCGACATTCGTAATCTCCCCGTTCACGATTTCAAACCCCGCAGGAGTCCCTTCGAATGCATGTACATTGGTGATCAATACCGCAGAAGCGAGACCGCCAATAGCAACTAGTATAAGACTTATAATTCTCATCCATGGTGCGATGCGATTCGCGGCATAGACATAAATGGACATAAATAATGCTTCCACAAAGAAGGCATAGATTTCAATTTGAAACGGTAATGCCATTACCCGCCCGATGACCTCCATAAATCCTGGCCATAAGAGCGACAATTGAACACCTGCAATCGTTCCTGTTGGAATCCCTACCCCTAACAGCACAGCAAACGCCTTTGTCCACCGCTTCGCCATCACAGAATAATCGAGATCATTCGTCCGTTGAAACATGATTTCTGCAACAAGGATCATTAACGGAATACCCACTCCAAGGGTGGCAAAAATGATATGAAACCCCATTGTAATACCAAACATGGAACGAGCAATGACTAAATCATCCATTTTTCATTTCTCCCTTACTGGTCTTTAACATTTCCTTATTGTCCACTTAATGGAAAATAATATTCATGTTTTTTGATGATAGGAGGAGATCAGTAGGCTGATATGGTGGAGTCGATAATATAGTAGTCAAAGTCGATAATATAATTGAAAAGTCGATAATAAATGAATGGAAGTCGATAATATGTAAGATGAAGTCGATAATATCTCCATTCAGAGAGGACCAATACTGAGTCAGGATCGGTGAATCTGTCCTTCCAGGAGGCACATCTTTAGGTTTTGAAAACTAATAGGTCAGAATTGAAAATAAATCCTGATTTTTGAAAAGAAGTGGTCTGGTTTTAAAAATAAACGAGACCATTCCCGGATTCGAACTCCTATTCGAAAAAAAAGAGCAGCCACGGGAGGCTGCTCTTTTCAACTATCCTATTGTAATGCTTTTTTTAACGTTTCAATGTTTCTCTTCATCAATGAAAAGTAGTCTTCTTCTTTGTTTCGGTCATCTGCTGTCAGGACAGATAGATTATGAAGGGTGAGTGATTTCGCTCCCAATTCATTTTGGACGACTTCTGTCAGACGTGAGGAGACGTTTTGTTCAAAGAGGATGTAATGTACATTGTCCTTTTTCCCTTTTTCGATGATTTTCTTTAACTCTTGTTGAGAAGGCTCATCGGCAGTATTCAATCCTGCTATGGCTTCTTGATGAAGTCCGTAGCGTTCTTCCCAATAGCTGTATGCTGAGTGGGATACGAAGAATGTTTTCTTGGGTGCATGATCAGCCATGTTTTTAAATTCCTTGTCTAATGAATCTAACTCTTTCATCAAGGTTTCAAGGTTCGCTTGGAACTCTTTTTTGTGCTCGGGCATTTCGTTCGAAAGAGTGTTGGCAATGTTTTTCGCCATTTCTTTGGAGTATATTGGGTCTAGCCAAATATGGGGATCTACGTCATGGTTGTGCCCATCATCGTGGTCATGCTCATTAGAACTTTCCCCACTTGGCTTCAGGTCGATTCCTTTACTGGTAGGAACGACGGTAACATCTTCGTTCTCTAAAATCGATTTAGACCCTTCCACGAAGCCTTCAAGCCCCATCCCAACGTAAAAGAAGACATCTCCATTAGCCATCTTGATCATATCTTTTTGAGAAGGTTCAAACGTGTGTTCATCTGCACCTGGAGGATAGATGCTTTCAACATCAACATAGTCTCCACCGATTTTTTTCGTGAAATCTTCTAATGGATACACAGTGGTGTATATTTCTAAAGTATCTTGATTGGTATCCTCATCTTGTTGGGATGTGGTCCCGCAAGCTGACAATGTGAAAATGACTAATAAGAGTAAGCACATACGAATATAGTTCAAGAGGAATCCTCCTTTTAGGATTAATAATGAGTATTGTTGATTTCCCTACAAAGTAACGTGATGATGCTGCATCAACATTTCGTTTAACAAAAAAACAATAACAGTAATGATTACGATTTAGCACAAAGGTTATTTTACTATCGTTACGGGGAATAAGCAAGATAAATGAATAGATTCAATGAAAGATGATGTTGGAACACAAAAAAAGGCTACCTCCCGATATGGAGCTAGTCCTTCCGTGGCCATTCCTCAGGCACATGGTCGATTCCACCTGGATGAAAAGGATGGCATTTTAAAATGCGTTTGATCGTTAGAAAGCCTCCCCGTAATGCGCCGAATCGACTGACTGCCTGTACGCCGTAATGGGAGCAGGTGGGATAAAATCGGCAAGTGGGAGGTTTGAGAGGAGAGATAACCCGTTGATATATTTTAAATAACAATAATAATAACCGTTTCATGATCCTTCTCCTCATTGATTTTCTTTAACTATATCAAAACTTTTCAGTGGATTAAAATGTTTGAGCTTTATGCCTTGGTTATCCGTAAATTACAAGCGGCATTTTGAGGGGGAGTAAAATGAAATCGGAATGACAAAAATATAGGCTTTCGACTTAATTCAGATTAAGTTGATGAAATAACTATGGATTTACGTTATACTAAGAAGAGAAACTAAATGGGAGTGATTTTAATGCCTTCAGTAGAAAGCTTTGAATTAGATCATAATGCAGTAAAAGCACCATTTGTCAGACATTGCGGTGTGCATAAAGTAGGAACAGACGGACTTGTGAACAAGTTTGATATTCGTTTCTGTCAACCTAACAAACAAGCGATGAAGCCGGATTCCATTCATACTCTTGAGCATTTACTTGCCTTTACGATTCGTAAATATGCTGAGCCTTATGCTCATTTTGATATTATTGATATTTCACCAATGGGATGCCAAACGGGCTATTATTTAGTCGTTAGCGGAGAACCGAAAGTGGAAGAAATCATCGATCTCTTAAATGCTACGATGAAAGAAGCTGTAGAAATTGAAGAGATACCGGCAGCGAATGAAAAGCAATGTGGTCAAGCGAAGCTTCATGATTTAGAAGGAGCCAAGAAATTAATGAAATTCTGGCTCAGCCAAAGCAATGAAGAACTGAAACAAGTATTTGCCTAAATACCATAAAAAAATCCACCGTTCAAAACGAACGGTGGATTTTTTTACTCTGCTTTATTATTATCTTCTTCATCCTTCATGTTTTCAAGATGAGGATTATTTTCAAGCGGATCGACTGTATGTTTAACGGTTGTATATGCCTTTGAAGTCGTTAGGGCACTTACGAAAATGATCAAAATGCATATAACTACGGCAATGATCAGAACAAGAGTTACTGACATTATGCAACCCCCTTTTTTTCACTATTTTACCATAGAAGGATCGAACATTCATGGAATTAAATCAACAGTTTTATGACGTATTGGCGTAAGTTTGTCTATGATTACCCATACATGTTTGCTATGCTTGAGATACTGTAATTATTCTATTAGTTTGCACCAACCTTGAAAGAGGAAACGAGGGGGAAGTTACCATGGATGTCTCTTCTATAATGGGGAAGCAAGTTGCAGAGCTTCAACATACGCTCAGTATGAATTTGTTGAAAAGTCAAATGGCCACTCAAACAGCTCAAGTCACGGTGATGATGAAGGAAATGCAGGTTAGCCAACCGGTCCCTCATCCTAGTAAAGGACTTATGGTGGATGTAAAGGGATAGAAAAAAGCGTTGTTCCGATTATCGGAACAACGCTTTTTTCTATTATATGTTTAGCTCGGATGACAGGGGACAAGCGTAAATTTCTCACTTGTTTTTATGCATTAATGAAGACTCTTCTTCTCAAGCCTTACCCGTTCTTCGCTGTCGGACCATTTTTCTTTCAGTGTTTCAAATATGTATAAGCGGAAGAAGTATTGTAATTCTTCTGTTTCCATTTCTTGAATCAGTTCCAATAACTCTTTCCTGGATGTGTCTTCTAAGATTGTAAGGGCAATGAGGTCTAAGTCTTCGTCGGTACCTTTGATTCTTCCACGGTACATTTCATAAATTTCTTCGATCAACTTCATGCTCTTCACCTCCCTTTCATTCCATTTTAACATGAACGTTTCTGAATTACTCTACATATTATGCTAGGACAACTCTTATTTGTCTTTACCCTTTATCAGACTTTTTAACCACAGGAAAGGATTGTTGGCTGGGATGCCATTGGGTTAATTCAAGTGAAACGAACCATTAGAGAAGAGGAGATGTTTATTTGGAGAAAAGTATATTATTTCTTGGTGCAGGTGTAGGTGCCATTATTCTTAACCTTTTTGGCGAATGGGACATGTTAATTACATTTCTTCTGATTGCAGTGATTCTGGATTACTTTACAGGGTTGATTGCAAGTGGGATCGAAGGAAAGCTATCAAGTAAATTCGGGGTCAAAGGAATCGGGCGTAAAGTACTGATTTTTTCTCTTGTTACGGTCGCCCATCTTATTGATACTATACTAACAAATCAGCACTTTATTCGTAATGCAACGATTATTTTTTATTTATGCAATGAAATGATTTCAATTATCGAGAATGTCGGGAGAGCGGGAGTTCCAGTGCCGGGATTTTTGAAGAAAGCGGTTGAAGTCTTGAGAAAGAATCGAAGTGAATAGAATATCGGCAATTGAGGGAAATTTAAGGATAAGACCAGTGAAGGAGTGGGAATATGAACGAAGAACGACATGATTACTATATTGAAGTAGCCACGGGTGAAATTTCAAGAAGCTCTACAGATTCACCATGGAACTTTAAAATATCAGCAAATGATGAAGAAATTACTCAGCTCCGGGAAGTGTTCGATTCCAATCACTCAGTCGATTGGCAGAATTTCTACCGGTCTCACGTTCCATATATTCAATATCATTTTGATAGGGATAATGATGCTTACGACGAAAACTTGCATCAAGTATATGAAATGATCCATCGCCTGGGTGATGAAGAGGCGAAAACGTTTATTGAAAGTATTGGTATCTTGAACTCTCCACCTCATGAGGATCCTGAAGTTTAACTAAAAAGCATTGGTTCATAGGAGAAATCTGTGGACCAATGCTTTTTAGTTATGGTTAGATTAAGGAAAGCGTGTAAAGATGAGGTGAAGCGGGATGCATCAATTTACAGATGAAAACGGAAAAAATGTAGAGCTGTCCTTTAATCAAGGGTATTTCAATCAGGAATCACACCATGTATTGGTACTCTGTCGTTACAGCGGGAAATGGGTGTTGACCCGTCATAAAAAAAGAGGTCTCGAATTCCCTGGAGGAAAGAGGGAAAAAGGAGAGACCATCGAGGAAGCAGCGATTCGGGAAACATTTGAAGAAACAGGGGGAGTGATCAAGGATCCTCTTTTTATCGGGGAATATAAGGTGTATGGTCACACACCATTTGTTAAGACCATTTTCTTTGCAACAATGATAGAACTGATCGCTAAGGATGATTATATGGAAACAGAAGGAGCCGTCCTCTGGAGCAGTGATTTCTCAAGGATTCAGGACGATCCTTCCTTTAGTTTCATTATGAAGGATCAAGTCGTGGAACTGGCTCTAAGAAGGGTTGCCCATCTCGATCTTATGACTTAATCCATTTCTTCTCAAGCTGTTCCACGAGCTTATACATAATCGTAGCAAATACTGCAATCACAAGCAGAGAGAGAAGGACAAGAGTAAAGTTGAATACCTGGAATCCATAAATAATCATATATCCGAGTCCTTTGGCTGAAACAAGAAATTCTCCCACGATGACCCCGACCCATGATAATCCGACATTTACTTTCAACGTCGAAATAATCGTGGGGAAGGAGGCAGGGAGGATGACCTCTTTAAACATTTGCCCTCTCTTCGCCCCGAAGGTCTGCATTACCTTCAAATAATTCGGATCGACTTCTCTAAAGGCCGTGTAAACCACGATGGTCGTGATGATGACAGAGATGACGGTCCCCATGGCAATGATGGACGTGAAGCCGGGTCCAAGCCCGACAATTAAAATCGGGCCGAGTGCTACCTTTGGCATGGCGTTCAGGATGACAAGATAAGGGTCCAACACTTTAGAAAGAAATGGTGACCACCATAACAAAGCGGCTAACAGGGTTCCAAGCAAGGTACCAAGGATAAAGCCGATGACGGTTTCGCCGAGGGTCACGGATAAGTTTGCGATTAGACTGCCATCACCAAGCTTTACGAGAAAAAGCTTCCATATTTTTGATGGAGAGCTGAAAATGAGGGGATCCACCCAGCTTTTTCGACTCGCCACTTCCCAAAGAGAAAAGAACACAATAAAAATGAGAGCTTGATAAAACCATACCAATCGCTGCTCTTTTTTGAGTGACTGAATGTATTCGAGATGTTTATGTTTAATCGATTCGGGATTCAAGTTTTTCAAGCTCCTTCCATATGATCTGGAAAAATTCTGGATAGGCTTCATGATTTCTGACTTCAAAGGGCATTAACTCTCTTAACACAGACGGTACTTCGAATATGGTGTGGATCCGGCCAGGTTTTGATCCGAATAGAATGATGCGATCACTCATGGATATGGCTTCGCCAATATCATGTGTGACGAGAACAGCGGTTTTCCCAAAGGATTTCAAGGTGGAAAACACAAGGTCCTCTAGCTTTAACTTAGTTTGATAATCGAGGGCGGAGAAAGGTTCATCCAACAGAAGTAATTGAGGTTCTGTGATAAGGGTTCGAATCAATGCCACCCTTTGACGCATTCCTCCTGATAATTCCCGTGGATAGGAGGCTTCTACGTCGTCTAATCCCATCTCAATTAATAATTCCCGTGCCTCTGTCCTTTTCTCCTCTGACAGGTTCCCCGTTATGGTCAAACCCAGAAAAATATTCTCTTCAATTGTTTTCCAAGGAAACAAATAATCCTGTTGAAGCATATAGCCAAGCTTCTTTTTCATTTTGCCAATGGGCTGATTGTTTAATGAAATCGTACCTTCTGTCGGATGGATGAGACCGGCGATAATCGAAAGTAGCGTCGTTTTGCCACATCCGCTAGGACCTATGAATGAGATGAATTCACCTTCGTTTACTTCTAATGAAATGTCTGCGAGGGCATGGGTGGCCGTTTTCGGTGAAAAGTAGGTATGGTGGATGGAATCAATTGATAGAAAGTTCACTGTTTTAAGCCTCCATTTCGTTAGTTTACAAGGAGGGCTGACATGGGAGGTCAGCCCTTAAGATATGGCTACTTTGCTACTCTTTCTGCGATGGAGGTGTTAACCAGCGTTTTGTGGTCAACCTGTTGTGGAAGCTCTCCGGCTTCATCCATGATGTCCTGAAGATTATTCCATTCTTCTTCATCCAGTATTGGATCGGTTGCAAAAGATCCTTGAGATTTATATCGTTCCACGACCGTTTCAATTAATTCCAAGTCCGTATCCTCGAAATAAGGCTCAATCACTTTCGCGATGTCCCGAGCAGAGTTTTTCTCCACCCATTGCTGGGCTTTATAAAGGGCTTTGGTGAAATTCTCAACGGTTCCTTTGTTATCTTTCATATAGCTATCTTTGGCCATAAAGGTAGTGTAAGGAACATGACCTGATTCGGTTCCAAAGGAAGCAATGATATGCCCCTTTCCTTCTTGCTCGAGAATTGACGCTGTTGGTTCAAATAGTTGGACGTAATCCCCTGTACCAGATGCAAAGGCGCCAGCAATATTCGCAAAATCGATGTTTTGAATCAGGTTTAGATCTTTTTCGGGATCGATGCCGTGATTCTTTAATACAAATTCTCCAACCATTTGCGGCATGCCGCCTTTACGTTGCCCAAGGAAGGTAGAATCCCTTAGTTGCTCCCATTTAAAGTTTTCTACGTTTTCCCTGGAGACGAGAAACGTCCCGTCCGTTTGGGTTAATTGAGCAAAGTTGATCACCGGATCATCTGAGCCCTGCGCATGGACATAGATGGATGTTTCAGAGCCGACCAATGCGACATCTGCACCATTAGAGAGGAGCGCTGTCATCGTTTTATCTCCGCCCCAGGTAGTCGTAAGTTCAATGTCTAGTCCTTCCTCTTTGAAAAATCCTTTTTCAATCGCCACATATTCAGGAGCGTAGAAAATCGATCGTGTTACCTCTGCCACCTTCACTTTTTGTAACGAATCCTTTTTGCCTCCGCAGGCGGTCAATCCGATCGTTAACATGAGAATAAGGAATAGGGATAATCCACTTTTAATCCATTTTTGCAATTCAATCTTCCTCCTTTAATCATAAGGTGTCTATTCAAGCAATAGTTGGGGATAAGTGCAGCGCTCTTTGCCTTGTTAATCAATCATGTAGTAGGGTAGGATGGTTATAAAGGCAGTATCGCGCATCGCCTATGAGATTTGCTAAATTATTCTATGTAGGCTTAAAATAATGTGTGAATGCCCAAGGTACGTTTTGAAAGGAAGAGAATATGAAGAACGGCACGATTGTGAAGAAAATATTGTTTCCTTCACCGAATCCCCAAGTAGAACTAAATGAAATTACATACATCTCGGCAGGACTCAGGGTGAAAGGGTTATTAGCGGAGCCTGTTGCAGGAGGGGAGCATGATGGCTTCCTTTACTTAAGGGGAGGCATAAAAGGTGTAGGAATGGTCCGGCCCGCGCGGATTGCTCAATTCGCTTCTCAGGGATTTATTGTGTTCGCGCCGTACTATAGAGGGAATCTAGGAGGGGAAGGAAATGAGGATTTTGCGGGGGAGGACCGTGAAGATGCCATTTCCGGAGTCCGATTGCTTGAAAATCATCCTAGAGTAGCCCGGAAACGGATCCATATATTCGGTTTCTCAAGAGGAGGAGTGATGGCTCTCTTGACAGGTATCGCATGTAGGGGTGTCATCTCTATTGTTTCATGGGGAGGCGTATCGGATATGTTCTTAACCTACGAGGAACGGAATGATCTCCGTAGAATGATGAAGAGAGTGATTGGAGGGAGTCCGAATAAATTTCCGGAAAGGTATGTTTGGCGCACTCCACTAAATGAATTAGAAAGCCTGGATGCGCCTGTCTTGATCATTCATGGTGAAAAAGATCGGAACGTTTCAGTCGAGCATGCATATAGATTAGAAAAAAGATTGAAAGAGCTGGGAAAACCATTTTCGACCCAGTACTTCAAAGAATTCACACATTATTTTCCACCGAGGAAGAATCAACAAATTGTCTCCATGCTCTGTGCATGGATGAAGAATCAATAGTCAATAAGTGTGAGATTATTAAGGATTGAGGTTAAATGAAATGGGTATGGGTTTAGAGTTAAACACGATGATCGTGACAAAAGGAAGAGAAGTGAGAAAAGAAGAGAATCTGTTCCTTCTGCAAAAGGACGGATATCGGCTTTATCCTATGCATATGCCGATCGATGTGAGAAAGACGAAACATAGTGATCCGAGCGGATATGGCAAGGTCGAAAAGATGGAATGGAAGGATGAGAAAACGACGATCCTGTATCGATTGATTTCCTTAAACTACACCAATTAAAAAAAAACGAAGGCTGCAAGCAACAGCATACAGCCTTCGTTTTTTTTTACTTAATTACCTCATATAATAGATAACGGTTATCCTTTGTTTGTGCAATCAGGTAGTTCTTGTGATCTTTCACACTATAGATAGGAGTCCCTTTTGCCAACGTATTAGCAGTGAAATCATTGACGGGATGATACTTTGTTTCAATCTTTTCTTTGATGGACCCAACCTTTTCATCGAGGGTAAGTTTCTTCTCGGCAGGTACTTTCACATACTCCTTGTCGTTCACAACCATCATATCCCCGTAACCGCATAATTCATAGGATGCAGGTTTTTTCTCCCCACATGCACTTAACACAAAAATACATAATAGTAAGACAACCAATCGCTTCATGTTCTTCCTCCTTATCCATTTCTCACATATTCAAAGGATATTCAAGCTTGTACGTCAACATGTTTCTTTTTTGTAAAAGACTCTCATCACATTTGATTTGATACTATCCACCTATTTGAATAAAGGATGGAGTATGGTAAAAATAGTATGTAACAATTAAAATAGTAATGAATTTCTACTAGGGGAGTCCGATACATTTGCTCGGACTGAGAGAAGGACGCATAAGTTCTTTGACCCTTTGAACCTGATCTGGATGATACCAGCGGAGGGAAGTAGTGAGGAAGCGTTTTTATTTTATCTGATGCGCTTACTACTTTTTGACATGCCGGGTTCTGATCTTTCAGGACCCTTTTTTGTGTCTTCATTTTCACTGGTGCCAACGTGAACTGCCTGACGCAGTAGCTTCCGGATCCAACCAAAAGGAGGAGAAGTGAAGTGGGGATCGAGTTAAAATCACAATTTACAAACAGTAAGAAAGTATATGTCAAAGGGTCAAGGTCAGATATAACCGTACCGATGAGAGAAATCGAGCTTAGTAAGACGGAGGCAACTCTCGGGGATGAAGACAATGCTCCTGTTCGAGTATATGACACAAGTGGGCCATATACAGAGGATGATTATCAAGTAGATATTCAAAGAGGACTGCCTTTTGTCCGGGAAAAATGGATTCTGGAACGTCAGGATGCAGAGGTCTACAGCGGTCGTAAAGTCGAACCGGAAGATAACGGATATAGAAGAGGAGACCCACGTGCAAATCTGGAATGTTTCCCACACGTCAACCGAACTCCCATGAGGGCTAAAACAGGTCGTAATGTGACACAAATGCACTATGCGAAGAAAGGAATCATTACACCGGAAATGGAGTTCATCTCGATCAGGGAAAACGTAGATCCCGCTTTTGTTAGAGACGAAGTAGCAAAGGGCAGGGCGATCATTCCAGCAAATATCAACCATCCTGAATGTGAGCCGATGATCATCGGTCGTCACTTTCATGTGAAAATAAACGCAAACATCGGAAACTCAGCAGTATCATCATCTGTTGAAGAAGAAGTTGAGAAAATGACGTGGGCCACCAGGTGGGGAGCAGACACCATAATGGATTTATCAACGGGGAAAAACATTCATACAACGAGAGAGTGGGTGATTCGAAATTCCCCTGTCCCTGTAGGAACGGTACCGATCTACCAAGCACTTGAGAAGGTGAATGGGATTGCTGAAGATCTTACGTGGGAAGTGTACCGGGATACGCTAATTGAGCAAGCGGAGCAGGGCGTGGATTATTTCACGATTCATGCAGGAGTATTATTGCGTTATATTCATTTAACAGCCAAACGGACAACGGGTATCGTGTCACGTGGAGGATCAATCATGGCACAATGGTGTCTTGCCCATCATAAGGAGAACTTTCTGTTTACACATTTTGAAGACATTTGTGAAATCGTAAAAGCCTACGATATTTCAATTTCATTAGGTGACGGGTTAAGACCCGGTTCCATTGCGGATGCAAATGATGAAGCACAATTTGCAGAGCTTGAAACATTAGGCGAGCTGACGCAGATTGCTTGGAAGCATGATGCACAAGTGATGATTGAAGGCCCTGGCCATGTACCACTGCATAAGATTAAAGAAAATGTGGATAAGCAAATGGAAATCTGTCATGGAGCACCTTTCTATACACTTGGTCCGTTAACGACCGATATAGCTCCAGGTTATGATCACATTACTTCTGCCATAGGGGCAGCAATGATTGGTTGGTTTGGGACAGCTCTACTCTGCTATGTCACACCAAAGGAGCACCTAGGTTTGCCGAATAAAAACGATGTAAGAGAAGGAGTCATAGCTTATAAAATAGCAGCACATGCAGCGGATTTAGCAAAAGGACACCCTGGAGCACAAGGAAGGGACGATGCTATTTCTAAAGCTAGATTTGAATTTAGGTGGAATGATCAGTTTCACCTATCATTGGATCCAGAACGTGCGAAAGAATATCATGATGAGACTCTTCCTGCCGAAGGAGCAAAAACCGCCCATTTTTGTTCGATGTGTGGTCCAAAGTTCTGTTCCATGAGAATCTCACATGATATTAGGGGAATGAAGGGTTCCAATCTTGATAATGAAACAAAGGAAATACAAAAAGGGTTAAAAGAAAAATCGAAGGAGTTTGTTGAAAATGGATCAAACCTCTACCGATAATCCCAGCTGTCAGATACGTAAAATGATGGATGAACGATCCAAACTCCGTGAGAGAATCCAGGAGCTTGAGAAAGAAGTGAAGTGTATTCAGGACAATTGCAAACACGTCTTTTATGAGACTGTAGCAACAAGGTCTTGTATCAAATGTCATTATGCAGAAAGTACTTATTATTAAGGAAACGGGTATCTGTTACTAAATTTCTTTTGACAGCGCATCTTTACCGTGCTAGTATTATTCCTAATTTCGGAATAGTAAAACAAATAACTCTTATTAAGAGTGGTGGAGGGACTGGCCCTGTGAAACCCGGCAACCATTCAACAGATTTGTTGAAAAGGTGCTAATTCCTGCAAAGCGATTTGCTTTGGAAAATAAGAGAGGATTCTCATAAACGTGAAAACCTCTCTATTGTCGATAGAGAGGTTTTTTTATGAAGTAATCCGTAAAATTGAATAGGAAATGCAATAGGTGCTGAGTCGTACTCAGCTAATAGGGAAGACCGGTGAAATTCCGGCATGGTCCCGCCACTGTGATGGGGAGCAACTTATCATTCAACCACTATTTCCTTTGAAATGGGAAGGGATAAGAAGCGATGAACCTAAGTCAGGAGACCTGCCTGTTGTATGCGCTTATGCTCTACGTGGATATAGAGAGGGGTGAGGAATGCGTGTTGAGAAAACAGGGTTGTCTCGACTCTGGTTAGATCTGCGTATGAATCTCTCTTTCTTTAGAAAGAGGGATTTTTTTGTTGAGACAGCTTCAAGTTGAGTAACAGATTAGAAATGTCCGATTAAAGATGAGGGGTGTGAAAAGAATGAATGAGGTATTGAGTTCGAATTTAGGGTATCCAAGAATTGGTGAAAAACGGGAATGGAAAAAGACGCTGGAAAGCTATTGGGCGAACAAGATTGAAAAGGAGTCATTTCTGGAACAAATGGAAGAAATTCGCCTCAAGCATCTGAAGAAACAACTGGACCAAGGAATTGATTTAATTCCTACCGGAGATTTTAGTTTATATGACCATGTCCTTGATACAGCCGTGATGTTCGGAATAGTTCCCAAGCGATTTGACTATAAAGGTGGAAAAGTCCCACTGGATACGTATTTTGAAATAGCGAGAGGTGGGAAGGATGCGGCAGCATCAGAGATGACCAAGTGGTTTAATACAAATTATCATTATATCGTTCCGGAGCTGGGGGATAGAGAACCTAGCTTGGTTGAAAATCGCCCCTTGGGATTTTTTAGAGAAGCCAAAGAAAAGCTTGGCATCAAGGGGAAACCGGTTATCTTAGGGCCCTTAACATTCGTTAAATTGTCTAAAGGATACAAGGAAAGCGAATATCAGGCAATCGTACATCAATTTGTCCCTCTTTATGCTGAGATTTTACGGGAATTACAGGATGAAGGTGTAGAGTGGGTACAAATCGATGAACCGATATTATGTACTTCGATCACACAAGAAGAGATGAACATATTGAAAGAAGTGTACCGGTTATTAAAGAAATCATCACCCCATGTTAAAATCATTCTTCAAACGTATTATGACCGTCTAGAATATTATGACGAGTTGGTAGCCCTTCAGGTAGACGGAATAGGAATCGATTTTATACATGATCGAGGAGAGAATTTAGCTTCACTAAAGAAGAATGGTTTTCCGAGAGATAAAATCTTAGCTGCTGGAGTGCTGGATGGCCGGGATATCTGGAGGAGGAACCTTGCTGAAGCTTGTTCATATTTATCTGAATTGACTCAATATGTATCCAAGGACCGCCTGATTGTTCAACCTTCATGCAGCTTATTGCATGTACCGGTCACGATTAGGAATGAAGAAGGCATTCGCAACCCCCTGTGTGATGGTATTTCATTTGCTGATGAGAAATTGAAGGAGGCTTCTATTCTGGCTAAAGGGCTAAGATTAGGAGCGGACAAAATACAGGAAGAGATTGAGGATAGTGTGGCTGCGATTGAGAAGTTACATGCATCTCCATTCCGTAACAACTTACGGGTGCAGGAAGCTGTGGAAGAATTGAAGAGAGCACATGTCGGACGGAAAGACCCATTCCCGATTCGCAGAGTGGAACAATCAGCGTTGCCTTTCCTTCCTACTACAACAATCGGAAGCTTCCCACAAACGCAGGAGGTAAGAAAACAACGTTTGAAATGGCGGAAGGGAGAACTTACCGGTGTTGAGTATGAACAGTTTATCCGTGCCGAAATAAAACGATGGATCGACATTCAAGAACAAATCGGCCTGGATGTGTTTGTACATGGTGAATTTGAACGGACGGATATGGTCGAATTTTTTGGAGAGAAATTAGATGGTTTTCAATTCACGAAGCTTGGATGGGTACAATCATATGGCTCGAGATGTGTGAAACCTCCTATTATTTATGGGGATGTGGATTTCAAAGAACCGATGACCCTTAAAGAAACCGTATATGCTCAATCGTTAACGGATAAGCCGGTAAAAGGGATGCTGACCGGACCAGTAACAATTCTAAACTGGTCATTCGTCAGAAATGATTTACCACGCAATACAGTAGCCAGTCAGATTGCCTTATCCCTTCGTAAGGAGATAGAAATCCTGGAGGAAAACGGGATAGGGATGATACAGGTGGATGAACCAGCTCTAAGGGAAGGTCTACCCTTGAAAAAAGAACATTGGGAGGACTATCTGCGAGCGGCTGTCTATGCATTCAAGCTGACGACATCATCAGTGCAAAATCAAACCCAAATTCATACTCATATGTGTTATTCGGATTTTGAAGATATCATCGATGCAATCAGGGACTTGGATGCAGATGTCCTCTCAATCGAAACCTCAAGGAGTCACGGGGAGTTAATCAATGTCTTTGAGGACAATACGTACGATAAAGGGATAGGTTTAGGCGTATATGATATCCATAGTCCCCGTATACCGAAGCGTGAGGAATTGATTGGGAATATTAATAGGGCATTGGAGGTCCTAGATCCGATTTTGTTCTGGATCAATCCGGATTGTGGTTTGAAAACACGCGGGATAGATGAAACGATTGCATCACTTACCGTGATGGTAGAAGCTGCTGAACATGTCAGGGAAGAATTATCTCTAAGTAGAGAACGTAAAAATCATTCGTAAGGAAATGACAAGACATTCAAATCGCTGCTAAGACGTAATTCCATTTGTGAATTGCGTCCATGTAGTGATAGTGGAAACGGATATGCAAAAACGACAAATGAGGAGAATACTATGTTGCCATACATAGCGATTGGAAGAATCATACAGGTAAGTGATAAACGATACCCGAATCAAACTGTTTTATATTTAGTGAGCGCAAGTGGAGACGATGAGCTACCACAAGGCAGAATATCATTAAAAACGGCTTTAGAGCTGGGGGCTAAAGAAAGGATTTGTAACGTATATGCTCCAAGCTAGAGTAATCTGAAGTATCAAGAATGAAAAAGTAAGCGTTCCTAAATCCTTTCTATTGTGTTAACTTATAGTTATGAAGAGTTTACATATACAAGGAGGATTTACAAGTGAACGGTAAAAAACTAAGGATGATCATACAATGTGGAATCTTTGCAGCGATTACAGGGATATTCGCTCAAATTGAAATACCGCTTCCTCTCGTTCCCATCAGCGGACAAACATTGGCGGTCGGAATCACAGCAACAATTCTTGGAAGCAGATATGGAGCATTTTCCCTGGTATGCTATGCTGCACTTGGTGCGGTCGGTGTTCCGGTATTTGCAGGATTCAGTGGAGGGGCGCAAGTACTTGTCGGTCCAACGGGAGGATATATCTTTGGATTTATTGTAGCGGCATTCTTAACCGGCTTGATTCTTGAGAAAACCAAGTTTACCATCCCTATGGCCATGATGGCTAATACAGTTGGAATGATCGTTATATTGATACTCGGTACCATCCAGCTGAAATTTGTAGCAGATCTAGGTTGGAATCAAGCGATGGTCGCAGGGGTTTATCCATTCATTGTAGTTGGTCTAATCAAAGCATTTCTCGCAAGCTGGATTGGGATCACGGTAAGAAAGCGCTTGGTACAAGCTAAATTGATACAACAACGCAACATTGCCGTATAATAAGAAGAGGCTGGGACAAAAGGGTTTTAGCCAAATGAAAATCCGAACAATTATTCGATATTCTTTAATGAAAATCGAAAACGTTCGGATTTTTATTGTTATTTTAAAAGCATATACAGTGTATTTAACTGGTTCTAGCTGTTGATTGGAGTGCAAGACGAAGACTCCTGCGGGAAAAGCGGAATAGGTGAGACCCCGCAGGAGCGTCAGCGACGAGGAGGCTCAGCTTCCGCCCGAGGAAAGCGAAGTCTTGCACGGAAATCAACAGCGGTGTCACAAGAAACCCTAACATGGTCTTATATCCTGATTGTTCGTCTTTCGATTATATTGATTTGGTTATGTCCCAGCCTCTTTTCTTTTTTTAGAATTTATAAAGAGACCAATAGCCGATGTCCTTAAATCCAATACGCTTATAAATAGTCCCTGCTTCTGGATTATCATAAAAAAGACAAAGTTCTTTGCCTTCTTTTAATACGTCCCGACAAAGCTTCGTCATGCAGTCTGTCGCATATCCTTTTTTCTTATATTGGGGATGGGTGCAGACGGCGACAACCATAGCAGACATACTGTTCTCTGCGGTTGTGGAAGCAGAAGAAACAAATGTTCCGTCTTCTTCTACATAATAGGTTCTGGCCACTCCGGCTTCCATACTATGCTTACGTTTTTCTACAGTGAAATCGCCACCGCTAAATTCTGGTATACGATTTAGAAGGCTTACAAGTTTAGGTATATCGGTAAGACCTGCTTCTTTCACATGGGGCAGATCTTGATCATTCATTGACGAGGTATTGTCACATTTCGCATAATACATATGTCTCTTCGATTGAATGTCCCTGGATAAAAAGGGTTCAACCTCAGCTACGATCTGTTTTAAACCTGAAACGATGCTATAGTCTTTTGTCTCATTAATAATGGAAGCAAACCCTTCAGCATCAAATTCACCAAGTGAATATGGAATGAAGTTTTCCCTGTACTTGAGGAGGATCCCTCTCAAGTTCCCCTCCTCGTTAAAATCGCCCCAGATTTTCTGGAACTCTTGCTCATACCCGAAAGCTTCAATATCACCGATAATAAATAAGTTCTCAGCAGGTTCCTGATGGATAAGACGTTGACAACGTTCATGGTCCTGTTCTGTAAGCTGTCTAATCATTTTGATTCCCCCAATAAATTTTAATCATAATCATACCAAAATTAGCAATATTTAGTAAGGGAGTATTTTTAAATAAATTTTTTTAATTTTTGAGGAATAGATGATGCATTTGGTTTTAAAATCTTCATTATAGGGAATCTTATGAGCAAGCAGAGTATTAAGGAGGAAGAGACATGCTTTGGACCATTATAGGGATATTATTAGTACTATGGTTGCTTGGCTTGATTTTTAAAATCGGTGGAGCCGTCATCCATATCTTACTGATTATTGCCATTGTCGTATTTTTATTTAACCGAATCACTGGTCGGAAAAAAGGGCTGTAACTTCAGTCTAATAAGCCGAACGTGACCAGATTGTAATACAACAAGGTCCGTCCCTCGAAAGTAGAGGGACGGACCTTGTTTAAGTTGTATTATTTAACGGATGGACCGCCTTTATGTTGAATGTCAGAAGGTACGTTTGAAAATTTCTTGAAGTTCTCATTGAATTTGTGAGCGAGTTCCTTCGCTTTCGCTTCATATGCCGTTTCATTTGACCATGTTTTCTTAGGCTGAAGGACTTCGTCAGGAACACCTGGGACATGAACAGGGATGTTCAATCCAAAGATGTCGTCCTTCACCGTTTCAACATTCGTCAATTCGCCTTCAAGTGCGGCTTGAATCATAGCACGGGTATAAGGTAATTTCATGCGATTGCCTACACCGTATTCGCCACCAGTCCAGCCAGTGTTTACGAGGAAGACTTGTGCATTGTGCTCATCGATTTTCTTGCCGAGCATCTCAGCATAGCGAGTTGCTGGAAGTGGCAGGAAAGGAGAGCCGAAACAAGTTGAGAATGTAGCTTGTGGTGAAGTGATTCCACGCTCCGTACCTGCAAGCTTCGACGTATATCCACTTAAGAAGTGGTACATTGCTTGTTCTTTAGAGAGCTTGCTGATTGGAGGTAATACTCCGAACGCATCTGCCGTTAAGAAAACAATGGTATTTGGATGTCCTGCAATACTTGGCTCAACGATGTTTTCCATCGCTTGAAGCGGATAAGCAGCACGAGTATTTTCAGTTAAGGAGTTATCCTCGTAATCCGGGATGCGGGACTGATCCTCCAGAACAACATTTTCAAGGACAGAACCGAAACGGATTGCATCGAAGATCTGTGGTTCCTTTTCACGGGTTAGACCGATACATTTCGCATAGCAGCCGCCTTCGATATTGAAGACACCATTCGGAGACCATCCATGCTCATCGTCACCGATTAAGCGGCGATTAGGATCTGCCGACAAGGTCGTCTTACCAGTACCTGATAATCCGAAGAATAATGCCACATCACCTTCACGGCCAACATTTGAAGAGCAGTGCATAGAAAGGATATCGGATTCAGGAAGCACGTAGTTCATAACAGAGAAGATCGACTTCTTCATTTCTCCTGCGTACTCAGTACCACCGATTAACACAATTCTTCTTTCAAATGATACAATGATAAATGTCTCAGAGTGAGTTCCGTCTACTTCTGGATCTGCCTTGAAGTTAGGGGCAGAAACGACAGTGAATTCAGATAGATGATCCTTTAGCTCTCCTTCAGTAGGTCGGATGAAGAGTTGATGAGCGAAAAGGTTGTGCCAAGCGAATTCATTGATTACTTGAATCGGTAGTCTATGTTTCGGATCTGCTCCAGCAAACCCTTTAAATGAGAATACTTCTTCTTTTTCTTTTAAGTAATTAAGTACTTTCGTATATAGTTTATCGAATGATTCTGAAGAGATTGGTTGATTGACAGAACCCCACTCAATTTTATCCTTCGTTGATGGTTCTTCCACAATAAATTTATCCTTAGGAGAGCGTCCTGTGTATTTACCAGTTTCTGCTCTGACTGCCCCTGATGATGTTAAAACGCCTTCATTTCGTTGAAGGACCTTTTCAACTAGTTGAGAAACAGATAATTGTTCCTGAATGTTTTGACCGTTAAGTAATTCCGTTAATTCATTAGACATGCTCACTGAATTCATTCGAACCCTTCCTTTATATAAATTTAATGATCTCGTTTGCTTCACAAAAATAGTATAACACAATTGAATCATTAGTCTATACTATTTATTCAATTTTATATTGTGTCTTCATTTTGTCACATTTTTATTCAAAATAAAGCCTGTTTCTTCTTATATATATGAAAAGTCCGTCCCAATGTTTAGCCTCATGAGCTAAATAGGATATTGTACTCAAAAATAAGGGTAGGAATCTAGAAGAAGGCGCTTTGGAATGGGTAAACCTGTCAGTGGAAAAAAAGTTGACACCCATTGTCCTAAACGTTATCATTGTTCCTTGAACGGATACTCTTATCCTGAGCTGGTGGAGGGAGCAGACCCTATGAAACCCAGCAACCTGCTAAATAGTGAATGGATCTTTTCTGTTTGAAACAGATCTGATTAGGCGAAGGTGCTAAACTGAGGCAAGGTCTTTGAACCTTGAACGATAAGAGAGAAAAGGCGCGGCTATGATCTGAAACCTTTCCTCTAATGCATTACGAATGGGGAAGGGTTTTTTCTGTTTTATAGTGGACCAAACGCACATAAATCATGAGTTTCTTATAAAAAATTCATGTTTACTTCATACTACTTAGGGAAATGAGTACCGTATCTGTTTATTGTTTTGTCAGATGAGTATCTGACAACTACGCTTAAGGAGGAACCTTGATGTCAACTAAACGTCGTCTGTTTACATCTGAGTCCGTAACCGAAGGACATCCAGATAAAATTTGTGACCAAATCTCTGATTCAATTCTTGATGCAATTCTTACCAATGATCCGAATGCGCGTGTAGCGTGTGAAACGTCTGTTACAACGGGTCTTGTTCTTGTTGCTGGTGAAATTACAACGAATACGTATGTCGATATTCCGAAAATCGTTCGTGAAACGATCCGTGAAATCGGGTACACTCGTGCAAAATATGGCTTTGATGCTGAAACATGTGCTGTCTTAACGTCCATTGATGAGCAGTCTGCTGATATCGCGCAAGGTGTTGACCAGGCGCTTGAAGCTCGTGAAGGTCAAATGACAGATGAAGAAATCGATGCAATCGGTGCAGGTGACCAAGGATTGATGTTTGGTTTTGCTTGTAATGAAACGAAAGAGCTTATGCCTCTTCCGATTTCTCTTGCACACAAAATTTCTCGTCGTTTAACAGAAGTACGTAAAGAAGAAATCCTTCCTTACCTGCGTCCGGACGGGAAAACGCAAGTAACCGTTGAATATGATGAAAACGATAAGCCTGTCCGTATCGACACGATCGTTATCTCTACTCAGCATCACCCTGAAGTGACGCTTGAGCAAATCCAACGTAACTTAAAGGAATATGTCATCGATCCTGTTGTTCCGAATGAACTGATTGATGACCAAACAAAATATTTCATTAACCCGACTGGCCGCTTCGTTATCGGTGGACCACAAGGGGATGCCGGCCTTACTGGCCGTAAGATTATCGTCGACACATACGGCGGTTATGCCAGACACGGTGGTGGAGCATTCTCTGGTAAAGATGCAACGAAAGTGGACCGTTCAGCAGCTTATGCAGCACGCTATGTAGCGAAGAACATTGTAGCAGCAGGACTTGCTGATAAATGTGAAGTTCAATTAGCGTATGCGATCGGAGTTGCTAAGCCGGTATCTATCTCTGTTGATACATTTGGTACAGGTAAAGTATCAGAGGACGTACTAATCGACGTTGTCAGCAACAACTTTGACCTTCGCCCTGCAGGAATCATCAAAATGTTAGACCTTCGTCGTCCCATCTACAAGCAAACAGCTGCTTACGGACACTTTGGCCGAAACGACATCGATCTTCCTTGGGAGCGTACAAACAAAGCAGAAGCATTAAAAACGGAAGCACTAGGCGAATAAGAGAAGATAGGAGAGACCGACACTTTTGGGAGTGTTGGTCTTTTTTTGGTGATGGTGGGTGTGCGTTGGGTGTGCGTGTCGCGGAAATTGTTGATTTGTGTCGAATGGCAGATATATAGGCATTTTGGCAGATAAAATTTATTTTCGGCAGATAAATTCTGAAAGCGGCAGAAAAATATTCCAAACGGCAGATGAATCAAAAAACGGGACCCCTTCTCCCTCTTCACAACGCATATCTAAAAATATTCCATGAGTAATCTAATGAAGGATAGGGTATCCCAAGTATAGGAAGTTAAAATGGTTTGATGCTTTTATAATATTGTCCTTTTTCTGCGTATTCTCTGGAAATGCGCTTCATTTCACTAATATCATGTTCGTTTAGTTCTCTTACCACTTTTGCTGGTCGACCAAAGGCCAGTGTATTTGGAGGAATGACCTTTCCTTGAGGAACAAGGCTTCCAGCTCCGATAAAAGCTCCTTCGCCAATTTCAGCATTGTCCAAGATGATTGAACCCATACCGATCAATGCCTTTTTCCTGATCTTGCAGCTATGTAGAATTACACTGTGACCGACAGTCACCTCATCTTCAAGGATAAGAGGGTTATTTGGACTCTGATGAAGAACAGAATTATCCTGTATATTAACCTTATTGCCGATTTTAGTCGGAGCGACATCTCCTCTGATGACAGTGTTAAACCAAATACTGGACTCTTCACCAATCTCCACGTCACCTGAGATGGTCACATGATCGGCGATAAAAGCGGACTCTGCGATGACTGGTTTTTTATCGTAATACGGATAAAGCATTTTTTACTACCCCTTTCAATATTATTTATTATAATAATGGTAGCAGATTTCATTCATATAGAGAACTACAAAGGAGGATTTGCCATGTGGAAATGGGAATCAGATCAAGAGGCAAGGGCAGTCATCGTCATCATTCATGGAGCAATGGAGCATCATGGCCGGTACGGCTGGCTCATTGAAATGTGGCGTGCGGCGGGCTTTCATGTCATCATGGGAGACTTACCTGGCCAAGGGATGACTTCCCGGAGTCAAAGAGGACATATTGACTCCTTTGACGAATACATCGTAGAAGTGAAGGATTGGGTACAGGCAGCCTATCAGTTCGAATTGCCTGTGTTTGTGATCGGGCACAGTATGGGTGGACTTATTGCAGTTCGTTTGCTTCAGGAATCCCATATAAACTTGGCGGGTGTGATATTATCCTCACCATGTTTAGGTCTGGTTACAACGCCGGCCAAACCGATCGAGCTTCTGTCCCACGGATTAAATAAGATTGCTCCCATGGTGAAGTTTCCATCAGGATTAACGATCGATATGGCAACAAGGAATGCCGATGTACGTGAAATTGATAGTAATGACTCCCTTTATATAACCAAGGTGTCCGTTCGCTGGTACAGAGAGCTTGCCCATGCGATTAAATTAGCGTTTATAAATCTTGAAAAAATGCCTGACGTGCCACTTCTTGTCATGCAGGCTGGCGACGATAAGATCGTGGATAAAAAAGCTGTAAAAAAATGGTTTAATGAGCTGTCCTTATCTGAAATGCATTACAAAGAATGGCCAAAATGCTATCATGAAATTTATAATGAACCGGAAAGAGAAGAAATCTTTGAGTATTCCAAGACATTCATAGAAAGTCGATTGAAAGCGCTAGGATATATTTTGTAAAAGAGGTGATAGAGATGCCGATTCCAAATGATCCCTTTTCATTAATGACCAAAGTGTACCGCACTGTTTTTCCGGTTGTGCACAAAGAATTAGCTGCTTGGAAGCAAAGAGCTGAAGCTATCCCTAATCATGAGCTAAGAACCCAGGCACTCTCAAGTATTGAGCATAAAACGTTCCACTGTGAGGGGGGATCGATTCTCTCCCTGTTGGCTCTTGATAAAAAAGAAGACACGATTCGATTCATAGTCGCCTATCAGACGATAAGCGACTATTTGGATAACCTATGTGACCGGAGTGTTTCCCTGGATCCGGATGACTTTGCCCTTCTTCATCAGTCCATGAAGGACTCGTTGACGGTGGGGGCTGAACCTGTTAACTATTATGCATTAAGACAGGATCAGGATGATGGAGGGTATCTCAGGGATTTAGTCCTTACGTGTCAATCGGTTCTCGGCACACTGAGTCACTACGACAGCATCAAGGGTGACCTGATTGAGCTGTGTGAATACTATTGTGATCTGCAAATACATAAGCACGTAAAGAAAGAAGAGAGGGAGCGGAGACTTCAGGATTGGTTTGAAACTCATCGATCCAAACTACCTGAAATGAATTGGTACGAGTTTTCCGCTTGTTCGGGTTCGACCCTGGGAATATTCTGTTTAGTGTCATATGCTTGTCGCAGCGATTTTCAGCAATCGTACACAGAGAAAATCAAACAAGGATATTTCCCGTACATTCAAGGATTACATATTCTCCTCGATTATTTCATAGATCAGAGTGAGGATCATGAAGAGGGCGATTTGAATTTCTGTTTCTATTATGAAGATGATGAGCATTTAAAAGAACGGTTGCTCCATTTTCTACGCAAAGCGGACGAACATACCCATCAGCTTCCCCATGCTCACTTTCACCGTCTGATAAACAAAGGGCTCATAGGTGTATATCTTTCCGACGACAAAGCAAATAAACAGGCAAACGTTCAATCATTCTCCAAGCAATTCATCGGAGAAGCAGGATGGATCACCAAATTTTTCTACCTGAACGGTAAAATCTACCGTAAATGGAGAAACCGCAAAAAAACATCCTAAAATGAGTAAAAAAAGGGACGGACCTTCGAAATCTATTTCGAAGGTCCGTCCCTTTTTCTGTCTATTTCGTCAAACTATAGTAGGGCATAAACCTTCTGGAATCGACGATAGATACCATATTATTACATTAAATTATTGCAATATTATTTATTTTGTGACAAAATACCCAATTGGATTCTAGCGAAATATCATACTATTTATCTAAAAAGCAATTATTTCGTAATACTATATAACCAAATGTTATCTGAAAATATTTACTTTTCAGAATAGTAAAGTATATTGTTATTAGTGTAAAAAATTAGTACATATTTAAGGGGGAATTGGATTGAAATCTCGTAAAGTATTATCAATGGCCATGGTTGCCGCATTAAGTGTAGGGGCGTTTACTGTACCTGCAGCGGCTGCAACCGCAGTGCCGGAAAATGTGTTGGCGAAGCCGACGGTGAAAAATGCAAATCCACATGCTGAGGGTCCTTTTGACTTAGCGATTGCGAATGAAGAGAAGTTAATTGAAATGTTGCAAAAGAGTGGTAAATTATCTAAGAATGCCACGGCGGGACAAGCTGAAAAAGCAGTCCAAAAGTTTCTAAAAGAGAAATCTGAAGGATTGAAAGAATTAGAAGATGATGGTGAATTTAAAGAAGAAAAAGAAAAAATTGAAAAAGATATTAAGAAACACAAAAAAGGAGACAAACATAAAGGGAAAAAGAGAAATCTAGATCCTGTAGAGGAAGAGAATTACACAGGCGATGTACGAACAGATAAAGTTCTAGTACTGCTTATGGAATTCCCGGACTTCCCTCATAATTCCATTACGCCGGAAGATTCAGATATGTACTACGCTGATTATGTGAAAGAGCATTATCAGGATATGGTGTTTGGGGAGAATGGGTACACTGGACCAAACGGTGAGAATTTCATTTCCATGAAACAATATTATGAGCAGCAAACAAACGGGGCTTATTCCGTTGATGGAGAAGTGGCTGGTTGGTACCAGGCCTCTAAACCGGCTGCAGCCTATGGTGGAAATGATCCTGACAGAGGGGATAGCGATACTGACGCAAGAGGATTGATTAAAGAAGCATTACAGGCAGCCGCAAATGATCCGAATGTCGATATGGCTGATTATGACCAAGAAGATCGATATGATCTTGATGGAGATGGAGTCACACGTGAGCCGGACGGACTTGTCGATCATTTAATGGTTGTTCATTCAGCAGTAGGTGAGGAAGCAGGTGGAGGTAGTCTTGGAGAAGATGCTATCTGGTCCCACCGCTGGAACCTTGGTGATATTTTCCCTGTTGAGGGGACTGAAACAGATGTACCGTATTGGGATGGTCAAATGGCCGCTTACGATTACACGGTCCAACCTGCTGACGGGGCAGCCGGAGTATTTTCACATGAGTATGGTCATGATTTAGGATTACCGGATGAATATGATACTCAATATTCCGGAACTGGTGAAGCGGTAGCTTATTGGTCAATTATGGCAAGTGGAAGCTGGGCCGGGAAAGTTCCTGGAACTGAACCAACAGGATTCAGTGCCTGGTCCAAAGAATATTTACAAGCCGCACATGATGGGAATTGGCTGAAGTATGATGAAGTAGATTTAGACGAAATCAATAAAAAAGGTATGGAAGTATTTCTTGATCAAGCAAACACTAAAGGAACAAATTTAGATGCACTCAAAATCAACCTTCCTGAAAAAGAAACAAAGGTGAACACACCATTTAGCGGAGAATTTGAGTACTTTAGCGGAAGTGATAATGATTTAGATAATTCTGCAGTCCTGGATGTGGATTTAACAAATGCTGATAATGCAGAGCTTACTTTCAAAGCATGGTACGACATTGAGCAGGACTGGGATTACGGTTCCGTTCAAGTGAGTGAAGACGGTGAAAATTGGACGAGTATTCCAGGGAACCTGACAACTGATACAAATCCAAATGATCAAAATCCAGGTCATGGGATTACAGGGAAATCCAATGGATGGGTTGACGCATCGTTTGATTTAAGTCAATATGCAGGAAAAGATGTCCAAGTGAAAGTAAACTATTTGACGGATGGTGCAGCGGTTAATCCAGGGCTATATGTAGATGATATTAAAGTTGTGGCGGATGGAAATGAAGTATTCGCTGATGATGCAGAAGGTGAAGTCAAAGTTTCACTTGAAGGATTTACAAAGGATAATGGTGTCAAAACATCTAAGCATTATTACCTGTTAGAATGGAGAAACCACCAGGGAGTAGATGAAGGGTTAGCACACATCCGACGTGGAAACAGCCTGATGACGTATGACCCAGGTCTTATCATCTGGTATGCCGATGAAAAATATGGGGACAACTGGACTGGCGTTCACCCTGGAGAAGGATTCCTTGGGGTTGTGGATGCAGACCAGCGTGAGCTTAAATGGAGCGATAAATCAATGGCAGCAACCCGCTATCAAATTCATGACGCAGCATTCAGCATGAATAAGACAGAAAAAATGTTCTTGGATTATCGGGAATTAACAGGATTGACGCTTGTGGACAAAGATACTCATAAAAACCAACAATTTTACGATAAGCGCAGTTATTTAAATGAGAAGATGCCTGATGCAGGACGCAATGTTCCTGAATATGGCTTAAAAATCAAGGTGACTGGTCAAAGTAAGGATCGTTCAGTCGGAAGAGTGGAAATTAGCAAGAAGTAATCGTTAATAAGGGTGACTGCGTACTCCGCAGCCACCCTTTAAGCATGTTAGTGGACATTTTTCTTCAAGAAATTGATAATAATACTCACATCAATTAAAGGAGATGTCCAAATTGAAGTTAAGTGTATTAGATCAGTCCCCCATTGCAGAAGGAATGAGCCCACAAGAGGCTTTAAATAATACAGTGAAATTAGCACAGCATACAGAAAAATTAGGGTTTGAACGCTTCTGGGTATCAGAGCATCATGACTCCACTAGCCTTGCTGGTTCATCACCTGAAGTGTTGATCGCCCACCTGGCACAGAATACGTCAAGAATCCGTGTTGGCTCAGGTGGTGTGATGCTCCCTCATTATTCTTCTTACAAAGTAGCAGAAAACTTTCGTTTGCTTGAAGGATTGAATCCAAACCGGATCGATTTAGGATTGGGTAGGGCGCCGGGGGGAATGCCAATGGCCACGATGGCCCTTCATGACGGCAAGCCGCGAGACGTGAATCGGTATCCGGAACAAATCGATGATCTTATAGGCTATCTGACGGATTCACTGCCTGATACCCATCCGTACCAAGGGTTAACGGCTGCCCCGATGATTACTGGCATGCCGGAAGTTTGGATGCTCGGATCAAGCCCTTCCAGTGCGATGCTGGCAGCACAGAAAGGACTGCCTTATACGTTTGCGCAGTTTATTAATGGGGAAGGCGGACCTCAATATACCCAGGCGTACCGGAATAATTTTGTTCCATCTGAATATCTGAAGGAACCGAAAAATATCGTAGCCGTGTTTGCCATTTGCGCAGAAACGGATGAAGAAGCGGAAAGAGTGGCGTCAAGCATCGATTTAGCGATCTTGATGATCGAACAAGGCATGCGTTCGAACGGAACGCCAAGCCCTGAAAAAGCGGCAGCCTATCAGTACACGCCATTTGAAGAAATGAGAGTGCGGGAGAATCGTAAACGCATGGTGGTAGGAAACCCTAAAAAGGTGAAAGATAAACTTATTGCTCTCAGTGAACAATACCAAACGGATGAAATCATGCTCGTAAGCATCACATATGATTTCCAGGATAAACTGAAATCATTTGAACTGATTGCGAACGAATTAGCATAAAAAATAGGGACGGACCTCGATTAGAGGTCCGTCCCTATTTTTTACCTTTTCTCCAACGCCACGACGAACGGTGGATTGTTAAGCTGGTTCATGAATTGATAGCGTAGAACGTGAACGTAGTTTTGATCCAATTTTTCAACGTAGCGAAGGATGTAGTCACGCTCCACGGCCCCTTCTGGATGTCCATGATATATGACAAGGACGAGAATCCCTTCAGGGGCCATCATGTCCAGTATTTGATTTAAGGCAAGAATCGTTGTTTTCGGACGTGTGACGATTTCTTTGTCGCCTCCGGGCAAGTAGCCCAGATTAAAGACAGCGCCGGTCACTTTACCATGATGAACCGGTGGAATGACATTCATGACGGTTTCGTGCCCTTGGTGAAAGAGTGTCACCCGATCGGCGAGCTCATGGGTGGTAAGTTGTTCCTTCGTGGTTTCTATCGCTTCTTCTTGAACATCAAACCCATATACCCTTCCATTTTCTCCGACTAATCGTGCCAGAAATAAGGTATCATGTCCATTTCCAAGTGTTGCGTCTATTGTGATATCCCCTGGTCTGACAGCCCGCTCTAGGAGCTCTCTCGCAAAAGATAAGATTCGATCTATTTTCATGCTTTCACATCCACTTTATAAAATTTTCACTGCCAGCTATCCCCCGTGTAAGTTCGTCAAACACCTCCTACATTTCCAGATGACAATTTGTATGTATGCAATCGTATTGCTCAAAAAGATTTTAACATGAACATGGGGGCAAATGTATCCTACAAAGAGAAATAGGCGAAGATTACCACTTCTGAAACGGGCAATCAAGTTCAAACTAAGGTAGAGAAGAGTAAGGATGGGATCTATCTCTTCTCTATTCCAATGTCAGGGAGGTAGTCGAAATGGCAACAAGAAATTCGATTGATGAATGCATGCAAAAGTGTGAAGATGCCATTCGTTACGCTCAGCAACAATATAAATCAGGGACACAACAAGAGCATTATCATGATGTAGAGTATACTCAAGCGTTGCAGCAGCTTGAAGAAGCGGTGAATGATGTAGCACACTTAGCCAACAGTGCAAACGCTCAACAGCGGGATCAATTGCACCGCATGAGACTGCAAGTTCAGACACTGCAAAATGATATGATTCTGTTAGATCATGATCCGAATGTAGTAGGAGGTAAATTACATTGACGACACGCTCTGATCAAAACAACCCGGAACAAAAGACCCGCAGTAATTTCCGTAAACTGGACACAGAATTCGGTACTGAAAACAATCCTGTGAAAACAGCTAAAAAGCGCTACGAGAAACAGGGGCAACCTGTGAAATCCAATCATCATAACGGTAAATAATCGTTTCCTAAACCAGGTGTTCTCAATGAGGACACCTGGCTTTTTATGGTGGCGAAAAAGGACAACGTTACCTCAAAAAAATAATTCTTGCTCCCTTTCCCAAAAAAGAGTAAAATCCTTTTGGGACTCGAAATAAATGAATGGAAAGGGGGCAGACTTATGCCCAAATCATTATGGTTGCTTGTCATTGGGATGATGGTGAATGTGACGGGAGCCTCTTTTTTGTGGCCACTTAATACAATTTACCTTCATGAGAATTTAGGGAAATCATTGTCTGTAGCGGGGATTGTGTTGATGTTGAATGCAGGTGCTAGTGTAATCGGTAATCTGATCGGGGGAAGCCTCTTTGATAAGATTGGGGGTTATCGTTCCATTCTAACAGGTATTTCCATTACCTTGATTGCTTTAATCGGAATGAATGTATGGCACGGTTGGCATTATTATGTTGTCTTCTTGACAATCGTCGGATTCGGTTCGGGAATCGTATTTCCTTCTATGTATGCCATGGCAGGTTCCGTTTGGCCTGAAGGTGGCAGGAAGGCATTCAACTCTGTCTATGTGGCGCAAAATATCGGGGTTGCGGTAGGAGCTGCCATGGGTGGACTAGTCGCCTCGTTTTCTTTTAACTATATATTCTTAGCGAATCTTAGTATGTATGTGGTCTTTTTCTTCATTGCCTTATTCGGTTATCGAAGCATTTCAGTCAACGGTCATCAGACCTCCGTCTTGAATGAGTCTAAGCAAATCAGGGACAAATCGAAGCTGAAGGCATTACTCTTCATTTGTGTGGCTTACTTATTATGCTGGGTAGGGTATGTCCAATGGCAATCAACCATTGCGACCTACACACAGGAAATCAATATCAGTCTGAAACAATATAGCTTACTGTGGACAATCAACGGTGCATTGATCGTTCTTGCCCAGCCGCTTTTATCAAAAGTCATCAAACGCTTCGAACACAACTTAAAACGACAAATCATGATAGGAACGGTTATCTTCATGGTTTCGTTCGGGGTTGCGTCTACCGCTGATCAATTCAAGTGGTTTGCAGCAGCTATGGTTATTCTGACAATCGGTGAAATGCTCATCTGGCCGGCAGTTCCTACGATAGCCAACTCACTGGCTCCAAAAGGGAGAGAGGGATTCTATCAAGGGATCGTCAACAGTACGGCCACTGGTGGCAGGATGATTGGTCCATTTATCGGAGGAGTAATGGTGGACGTATTCAGTATGCAGGTGTTGTTTATGACGTTGATTGGTTTCTTCGTTGTTTCATTATTGATCACAAGTCAATATGACCGACCGTTAAAAAAGAAGAGCCCGGTGACTGTAACGGTTCATTAACGAATAAAATCCCCCAATGAAAATTCATTGGGGGATTGATATTTTTACACATAAAAAGGGCTCCCGTTTCCTACGGAAGCCCACTTGCAAAAAAATTGAGGCGATAGATCAGCAAACGCCACATCGTTTGTTGTCACAAGGACGTGATCCTCGACTTACACAATTCAGCTCATCGCTATAATAGAATAGCATAGGACTTTAAAGAAAACAAGACTATTTTATGAATATAAATGAAATCCATCGAATATACGAAGTTTTAAAAGCTGTTTATAGCCGTTTCTAAGATGCATTACTATAGAAAAATAGGAATGAATTAAATCGCATGAATAGTAGAACATGTGCTACATCATTGCTTGAGCCAATATTTTAACAATGGGCCAGCGTCACCAAACACAGGGTCCAATGATGGAAGTGGAACGTTTTTGATTTCGATTAACACACTGGGGCGTTCTCGTAATAAGCCCTTTTTTACATTATAGTCATCACCGTTCGGATAGGCACCTGCCACTTTAAAGTCAGCACTAGCGCTCAGTTTCTTATGACCTGTGCCGGCAGGGAGGATGATCACGTCCCCTTTATGGACTGTCACTTCTTCCCCATTTTTACCACCTAATTGAACCGTGGCATCGCCTTCCATCACGCCTAATACCTCATGGGCATCACTATGATAATGGTGGTAATCATAAATGCCATTCGTCCAACTATTGAGCCATTGATTTCGGTTGAATATATTTTCAGCATCATGTGAATGCTCCAAAGCATTCCGGTAAATGAGTACGGGAAGGTCCGGGTTATTTGGGATGATTCCATCGTCTTCGAAATAAAATATTTTCAGTTCTGCGATTTTCATCCTTTCATTCCTCCATTCATTGTTAAGGAGTTTCCCTATTACTTTAGACATTAAACCGAATCTGCACTGGTAATTGAAATTATTGGCAATACAATTCCTCTTCGAAAAGGAAGAAAGTGAATGTGCTACTATAGAAGTATATGTGCCCTTGTTAAACAGAGGAGGCGAATGGAAATGAGCAGCTTATTAAAACAAGTGTCTGTAGAAATGATTGAAATCATTCTTGAGAACGCTTTCGAATGGTTGGTCGTCGTTGATAACGAAGGCACCATTATCTATATAAATGATAATTACTGCCGATTTCTTGAGGTGGAGAGGGATAGGGCGATTGGCTCTCATGTAACAAACGTAATTGAAAATACGAGAATGCACCTAGTAGCCTGCGATGGAAAAGAAGAGGTGGCGGACCTGCAATACATAAAAGGAAATTATATGATTGCGAATCGTATACCGATTGTGGTAGATGGGTTGGTCATCGGTGCGTTTGGCTCAGTTATTTTCCGGGACACAAGTGAATGGATGCAAATGAGCTCCCATGTGAAAAACATGATGTCGAAAATCCAAAGTTACATACAGGATATCAACACCGGCGTGAAATATTCACTGAATGATATCATCGGTGAATCACAGGGGATGAATGAATTAAAGGATAAAGCCCAAATGATTGCCCCAAGCGACATCTCGATCCTGATCAGAGGGGAGAGCGGTACCGGCAAGGAGCTGTTTGCCCACAGTATTCATCAGTTGAGTGAAAGAAGCGGACAACCGTTCATTAAAGTGAATTGTGCTGCGATTCCGGAGCAATTATTGGAATCCGAGCTATTCGGATATGAGGAAGGAGCTTTTACCGGGGCCAAAAAGGGTGGAAAAAAAGGTAAGTTTCAGCTTGCCCATAAAGGGACTCTGTTTCTCGATGAAATCGGCGACATGCCCCTTAATATGCAGGCGAAGCTTCTCAGAGTTCTACAAGAAGGGGAAGTAGAGGCAGTCGGTTCAACAAGGGTACAACATGTGGATGTCCGAATTGTTGCCGCTACGAATCGCCCATTGGAAAAAATGATGGAAGAAAAGCGATTTCGTAGTGATTTATACTACCGAATCAACGTCGTTCCTTTTCAAATCCCTCCTCTACGTGAACGGAAGGAAGATATTGAAACGCTGGCTGCATTTTTCCTGGAGAAATCTACAAAATCATCGGGTAAACGAATTCAAGGATTTGAAAACGATGTGATGCAAATATTCTTTTCTTACAGCTGGCCCGGAAATCTCCGGGAGTTGGAAAATGTCATCAACGCATCCACCTACCTTTCGAATGGAAGCAAGATTTCCCTTCAATCCCTCCCGTCGTATATGAAGGTCGGCAATTTATATGATGTAGGTTCTAAAACATTGAAAGAAATCCTTGAAGAAACGGAGAAATCCGTTTTGACCCAAAGTCTTCAATCTTATCAACACGATAAGCGGAAGGTTGCTGAGTCTTTAGGAATAAGTAAGTCGAGCATGTATGAAAAATTAAATAAGTATGAGCTTCTTTGATGAAGTTTAGAGTCCGGGAATTTGGAAAAGAGTCCATATTTCCGGACTCTTTTGTTTTACAGTAAGTATGACGGTTTTGTGTCAGGAATAGAGGTCTAGTCCGGAAATTCGGAATTTATTCTATTTTAAACCTTCATGAGTAAGGATCTTTAGTAATCTGAAAGTTGGCACAATTATTGCATGTATGATGATTGAAAGTATTTTTTGAAAGGAGAGAGTGTTCTGAAGAAAAATGTAAACGATTTCATATAAGAGGTTATCTTTATAGAACGAAGGGGGAACTATTATGTTAAGTATGGTTGGACTTATTGGAGGACTTATTTTATTAATCTTTTTAACGATGAGGGGTATGAACATCCTGATTGTCGGTCCCATATCGGCATTATTCGTAGCTGTGTTAAGTGGTATGCCACTCTTCCCGCAATTAGCGGGTGAGGGGGAAGCCGATCTCGTCACGAACTATATGTCAGGATTTACAAGCTTTATCGCTGCCTGGTATCTCATGTTCTTACTGGGAGCCGTTTTCGGGAAAGTGATGGAAGACAGTGGGGCGGCCGATAGTGTTTCCCGTTTTGTCGTAGAGAAATTAGGGATGAAATACGCCGTGTTCGCCATTGTGCTTGCCTGTGCGGTTCTAACTTATGGCGGAGTCAGTCTCTTCGTCGTAGCTTTCTCGGTGTATCCGATGGCTGTGAGCTTGTTTAAACAGGCCGATCTCCCTCGACGTTTCATTCCAGCTGCACTAGCATTCGGTTCGGTGACGTTCACGATGACATCAGCAGGTTCACCGGAAATCCAGAACTGGATCCCAATTGAATTTTTAGAAACAACACCTTATGCCGGCTGGGAAGTCAGCTTAATTGTCGCCGTATTTATGGCTAGTTTTGGCTACTGGTGGTTAAAACGTATGATTACAAAAGCAGTGAAAAAAGGAGAAAAATTCAATGCCCGTGAAGAAGACCCGGTCATTGATGAAGGAAGACCTTTACCTAACCCGTTCATGGGCTTGATTCCATTATTAGTTGTGTTAATTCTGGCGTTTTCATTCCATGATTCCTTCAAACAATCGGCACTTATTATTGCTCTACTTGGTGGAGTGATTTCTGCGTATGTGTTGAATCGACAATACTTCAAAGGATTCTGGGGTGCTGTTTCCGAAGGTACGGTCGGTGCATTGATCGCTATCGGGAATACGGCGGCTGTTGTTGGATTCGGAGGTGTGGCTAAAGCTGTTCCTGCTTTCAGTCAGGCAGTTGAAGTCATGACGAATATACCTGGATCCCCTTTAATAGGAGGAGCGATAGCCGTCAGTGTGATTGCAGGTATGACTGGTTCAGCATCAGGTGGCCAGGCGATTGCACTTCCAATCCTTGCACCGCACTATGTGGACATGGGTGTGAACCCTGAAGCCCTTCACCGGGTTGTAGCGATTTCTTCAGGAGCATTGGATTCCTTGCCGCATAATGGTTATGTGGTCACAACGATTCGCTCGATCTGTAATGAAACTCATGGGGAAGCGTATGGTGCTGTTGGAGCGTTGACGGTAATTGTACCGCTTATAGGATTGGCATTGGCAATTCTATTATTCTCCTTTGGAGTAGGGATTTAAGAAAGGAGTTATCATGGTTAAAGATAAAGTAGTATTCATAACAGGGGCAGCGCAAGGTATCGGCTATGAAATTGGCAAAGAATTTGCTGCAGCCGGAGCGAAAGTCGTCTTGACAGACTTACAGGAAGATGCGGTTCACAAAGCTTCAGAGAGCCTTAATGAAGAAGGATTCGAAGCTCTTGGAATAAAATGTGACGTGACATCTGAAATCGAGTTGAAGGAAGCGATCAAAAAGGCAGTAGATTATTATGGGAAACTGGATGTCTTAATCAATAATGCTGGATTGCAGTACGTCTCCCATATTGAAGGATTTCCTACTGAAAAGTTTGAGCTTCTATTAAAAGTGATGCTGACCGCACCTTTTGTGGCAATAAAGCATGCCTTGCCTCATATGAAGAAACAAGGAAACGGCCGGATCATTAATATGGCTTCGATTAACGGTTTAGTCGGGTTCTCTGGTAAAGCTGCCTACAATTCAGCCAAACACGGGGTCATAGGACTTACGAAAGTAGCGGCATTGGAAACGGCTGAGCACGGGATAACAGTGAATGCGGTATGCCCGGGGTATGTCGATACCCCGTTAGTCCGGAATCAACTAGGGGATCTTGCAAAAACGCGAAACATCCCACTTGATAAGGTAATAGAAGAAGTTATTTATCCACTCGTTCCTCAAAAAAGGTTATTGGATGTAAAAGAAATTGCAGACTACACCATGTTCCTTTGCAGTGAAGCAGCCAAGGGCATTACGGGGCAGGCGGTCGTGCTGGATGGTGGATATACGGTACAATAGATGAAGGAATGAAACAGCCTTTTAAGGTTGTTTCATTTTTTTGACTTGTACGTTATATAACCAAGCATCGATTTCACAGTTACACCAACAAAATCATAAAAATTCACCATAAATCAACAATAGGCTTGCGCTTCTGTATGAATTTCACTAAAATAGTGAATACATATAATGTTTACTTATATTGAAACGTTGATCAGGATTAGTAATGATGGTTTTCTGTTGTAGAGAGTTGACGGGTGGTGGAAGTCAACCAGAAGCATCATGAACTCGCCTGCTGAGTTGCAAGTGTGAACCATAAGTAAGACTTGCCGTTTTCCGCGTTAAGGATGAATGAAGCTGAGTGCGCGTACACTAATGTGGGTGGTACCGCGGGAGAATGTATTGACAAACTCTCGTCCCAAATATTTATTTGGGATGAGGGTTTTTTTATTTTTTTTCAAAAAAGAAAGGCAATTAATGACCTTTCGAATGACAATTAAAGGAGGATCTCAATATGAGTTTTAATCATAAGAGTGTTGAGACAAAATGGCAGCAGTATTGGGAAGAAAACAAAACGTTCAAAGCGACGGAAGATGAAGGGAAATCCAATTTCTATGCCCTGGATATGTTCCCCTATCCATCAGGCGCAGGCCTTCACGTAGGGCATCCGGAAGGGTTCACTGCAACAGATATCCTTTCACGTATGAAGCGTATGCAAGGGTACAATGTCCTTCACCCGATGGGGTGGGATGCATTCGGTTTACCGGCAGAGCAATATGCCCTTGATACAGGGAATGACCCGGCAGAATTCACAGAGAAAAATATTAATACGTTCCGCCGTCAAATTAAATCATTAGGTTTCTCCTATGATTGGGATCGCGAAGTGAATACAACAGATCCAGGCTACTATAAATGGACACAATGGATCTTCATTCAACTTTATAATAAAGGTTTGGCTTACGTGGATGAGGTGGCAGTGAACTGGTGCCCGGCCCTTGGAACGGTCCTTGCCAATGAAGAAGTCATCGATGGAAAGAGTGAACGGGGAGGACACCCAGTAGAACGCCGTCCGATGAAGCAGTGGATGCTGAAAATCACCGCTTATGCTGACCGTCTGATTGAAGACCTTGAAGATGTCGACTGGCCTGAAAGCATAAAGGATATGCAGCGCAACTGGATCGGACGCTCTGAAGGAGCCGAAATCAATTTTACAATTGAAGGTCATGACGAATCGTTCGACGTCTTCACGACTCGCCCTGATACGATCTTTGGTGCAACGTATGCGGTTCTTGCTCCAGAGCACCCGTTTGTAGAAAAAATCACAACGGATGAAAATCGCTCGAAAGTAAAAGAATATATCGACAAAATCAAATCGAAAAGTGATCTTGAGCGCACAGATCTGGCAAAAGAAAAAACCGGTGTATTTACTGGTGCTTATGCAGTTAATCCAGCAAATGGAGAGAAAATGCCGATCTGGATTGCCGATTACGTTCTAATGAGCTATGGTTCTGGTGCAATCATGGCAGTTCCTGCCCATGACGAAAGAGACTATGAGTTTGCGAAGGAGTTCGAGCTTCCAATCATAGAAGTCGTTTCTGGAGGGGACGTTGAGAAAGAGGCGTACACAGGCGATGGAGATCATGTAAACTCTGGTTTCCTTGACGGACTTGGGAAAGAAGAGGCAATCACCAAAGCGATTTCCTGGTTGGAAGAGAAAAACATCGGAACGAAGAAAGTGACGTATCGCCTTCGTGATTGGCTATTCAGCCGTCAACGTTATTGGGGAGAGCCGATTCCTGTCATTCATTGGGAAGATGGTACAACATCACCGGTTCCTGTAAGTGAGCTGCCTCTTGTTCTTCCGAAGACGACTGAAATCAAGCCGTCCGGTACGGGAGAATCACCGCTTGCAAATATCAGTGAATGGGTGAATGTGGAAGATCCTGAAACCGGCAAAAAAGGCCGTCGTGAAACAAACACGATGCCACAATGGGCCGGCAGCTGCTGGTACTACCTTCGTTATATCGACCCACATAACGAAGAAGCACTTGCCGATGCGAAGAAAATGGAAGATTGGCTACCGGTAGATACGTACATCGGCGGAGCAGAGCATGCGGTACTTCACTTGTTATATGCCCGTTTCTGGCATAAGTTCCTATATGATATCGGTGTAGTTCCAACGAAAGAGCCGTTCCAAAAGCTATTCAACCAAGGTATGATCCTTGGGGAAAACAATGAAAAAATGAGTAAATCAAAAGGGAATGTTGTCAATCCGGATGAGGTTGTAGAATCTCACGGAGCAGATACCCTTCGTCTTTATGAAATGTTCATGGGTCCATTGGAAGCTTCCATTGCCTGGAGCACGAATGGCCTTGACGGAGCCCGTCGTTTCCTTGACCGTGTATGGCGTCTGCTTGTTGAAGAGGATGGTACGCTGTCTTCTAAAGTGAAGGATGCACCGAACTCTGATCTGGACAAAAGCTATAACCAGACCGTTAAGAAAGTGACAGAAGACTACGAAGGCCTTCGCTTCAATACAGGGATTTCTCAGCTAATGGTATTCATCAATGATGCGTACAAAGCTAATACACTCCCTAAAACCTATGTGGAAGGTTTCATCAAGCTTCTGGCTCCAATCGCTCCACATATGACAGAAGAACTTTGGAACAAGCTTAGTCACGAAGGAACGATTTCCTACCAACCATGGCCAACATTCGATGAATCGAAGCTTGTAGACAACGAAGTCGAAATTGTCCTTCAAGTAAATGGAAAAGTGAAAGTCAAAGTCATGGTCCCTCGTGACATGAACAAAGAAGACCTTGAAAAAACAGCGATGGAAAACGAAGAAATCAAAAGCCAAATAGAAGGCAAAACCATCCGCAAAGTCATCGCCGTACCAGGCAAACTAGTCAACATCGTAGCGAACTAATAATAAATGTGAGTAAATGTGAGGGACGGACCTTGAAATGGACATGATTTTAAGCGTAAATCGCTTTAAATCAGCCTTTCTTTGAGGTCCGTCCCTCAATCTGATTTTTTTGTTTAGGGGACTTGGTTTGGTATAATCATGGTGAATAATGTTGAAAGGAAGATGATGATGGATACAATTAAAACGATTACGACGGATGAGTTAGAGAAAAAGTTGAGTAATGGTGAAGATTTGCTTTTAGTGGATGTTCGTGAGGATGAAGAAGTGGAAGAGGGAATGATCCCAGGAGCGAAGCACATCAAGATGGGTGAAATCCCTGAGTCACTGGATCAATTTGAAAAGGATAAAGAGTATATCTTTATCTGCCGTTCAGGAAATCGCAGTGGAAATGTTGCTCATTATATGCAGGAACAAGGCTATAAAGTGGTAAACATGGAAGGCGGCATGATGAACTGGTCAGGGGAAACAGCTGAGAAGAAATAATGTGAGTTTGATGGAAAAGCACATCCTTTTTATAAAAAGGGATGTGCTTTTTTCAATTGGAGGTATTTGGAGTAGAAATGGGTGTGTGAGGGCTGATGATGCGTGAATTTGGAGTGACAACAATTGATTTAACGGCGAGATTTTCATTATAACGGCGAAATTCTGAATTTAACGGCGAAATACGTGATATAACGGCGATAATCAACATTTAACGGCGAAATCGAAAATGTTGCCCTCCCAACACCTTTCTACCCCATATAAAAAATCACGCGCATCGAATTGTTTGAAAATTAACTATTCTGACGATACTAGTAGCAAAAACAATCCGGGAGGGAGCCCTATGATCCAAGTAAAAGTCTTCGACTACGAGCATGAGAAAGATTTAGAAAAGGATATGAACCAATTTCTCAGTAAATTGGAAGATAAAAAGATCGTCGATATTAAATACCATGTAGCTGCTATGTCAGAAGAAATAGAGGATCAAATCTATTGTTTCTCCGCTATGGTCGTTTATCGAAAATAAAAAGGTTGATCGCTCAATGAATGAGGATCAACCTTTCTTTTTATTACCTTAAACTTTCCCTGCATTAAAACCGGCAAGTCTGCCTGTGACGAGGGCTGAGGTGATATTATATCCGCCTGTATATCCGTGGATGTCGAGTACTTCTCCACAGAAGAAGAGGCCGTTCATTTTCTTCGAAGCCATGGTTTTTGGTTCGATTTCTTTGATAGATACACCGCCACCGGTCACAAAGGCTTTATCGATCGATAACGTGCCGTTCACGTTGAAGGTGAATTGCTTTAACAGCTTTGTGAAATGACGGATTTTTTCTGATGAGATATGATCTCCTTTTTCATCGTGATCAATGTTTGCCTGGTCCAGTAGAAATAACAGGTATCTCTCTGGTACTAATCCTTTGAAAAGGTTCTTCGCGGCCTTCTTCCCATCTTCTTTCACCTGCTTATGAAGGGACTGGAAAAGTTGTTCTTCATTTTGCTCGGGCATGGAGTCGATCTGCATGGCAACATGAGTCAAGTTCCATTTCTTCATGGCCTTTACCACGTATTGACTGCAGCGAAGAACGGCCGGTCCGGAAATTCCCAAATGTGTAAAAATCATATCCATTTTATGGGTGATGATTTTTTTTCCTTTCGGATTCATCACACTTAAGTCAACACTGCGCAAAGAAAGGCCTTGAAGCTCTTTCTTCTTAATAAAAGGCTCGTCCGATGTAAGGGGAACTTCAGTCGGGAATAAATCCGTGATTGTATGCCCGGCTTTTGTGGCCCAAGGGTATCCATCTCCCGTTGATCCAGTGTGAGGGACGGACCTTCCTCCAACCGCAATCACGACAGCATCTGCAGCAATCGTTCCCCCATCTTTCAAGAGGATGCCGACCGTTTGGCCATTTTCGTATAGAACATCTTCCACACTTGTGCTCAACCGTGTGTCTATCTTCAATTCCTGCATTCGGTTTAATAGAGCTTCCACAACGTCCAATGCCCGGTTGGAAACAGGGAACATACGTCCGTGATCTTCCTCTTTCAACTGTATTCCCAGGTTCTCGAAGAAAGAGATGATATCTTCATTATTAAATTCAGAAAACGCACTGTATAAGAAACGTCCGTTCCCTGGGATATGCTTGATGATTTCCTCTACCGGGAGCCTGTTGGTCACGTTACAGCGACCGCCTCCGGAAATGGCGAGTTTTCTTCCGAGCTTCGTTCCTTTATCTACAAGAAGGACCTTCGCACCGTTCTCTCCGGCTGCGATACTGGCCATTAAACCGGAAGGCCCTCCGCCTATGACGATGACATCATATTTCTTTACCATTTTTCCACCAACTTTTAGTTTTGCTCTTTCGGTTCTCCAAAAGAAGTTTCTCCTTATTTTAAATGGGATGGGAATTAAAAACAACAATTCGAAAAAAATTGTCATTCGATTCGTACAGTAGTAAACTACTGATAGTGTGTAAATTTTCAAGCATGATACTATTTTGTTTGTCTAACGAGCAACAAGATATATAGAGAGGGATACTATGTCATCTAAATTAATAAGAGGAACGTTTATCTTAACGTTAGGGACCTTTATTTCGAAGTTTTTGGGTCTTTTTTATGTTATACCGTTTGATGATTTGCTTAAAGGTCATGAAGAAGGGGCGTCCCTATATCAATATGGATATGTACCCTATACCATCTTTCTGACTGTCGCAACTGCAGGAGTGCCGCTGGCGGTTTCGAAATTTGTGTCAAAATATAATGCCATAGGAGAATATGCGGTAGGGCGAAGGTTATTTAAATCAGGTTTGGTTCTGATGACATTAACGGGAATCGTATCGTTCCTCATTATGTATGCATTTGCGCCAATCTTTGCCGGAATGACAATCAAAAGTAATGAACAGGTCATTTCTGTTGATCAGGTAACCACTGTCATTCGGGCCGTAAGTTTTGCCTTGATCATCATTCCGTTTATGAGTTTGATCCGGGGATTCTTCCAAGGTCATCAATCGATGGGACCGACGGCGGTTTCTCAGGTGATTGAACAGATTGTCCGGATTGTCTTCTTACTGGGCGGAATCTATGTCGTCTTAAACATATTGGGTGGTACCGTGACAACCGCCATCTCTGTCGCGACATTTGCTGCATTTGTCGGCGGGCTTGCTAGTCTTGGAGCGTTGATATGGTACTGGTATAAACGCAAGCCCCATTTGGATGAGCTATTGGAAGAGGACCGGGGAAACGAAGAAGTTTCGTTGAAATCGATGTACAAAGAAATCATTGCCTACTCGATTCCGTTCATTTTTGTTGGACTTGCCAATCCTTTGTTCCAACTCGTTGATCAGATTACCTTTAATACAGCGATGGATGACATCGGAAATGCCAAGGTATCCGATCATGCCTTTGCCGTATTGAACTTCTATACCCATAAGCTTGTGATTATTCCAGTATCTTTAGCAACCGCGTTTTCGATGACCTTAATTCCATTGATTACGACTTCTTATACGAGTGGCGACCGGAAAACCATGCGAAGAAACATTGACCAAACGTTCCAAATCCTGTTGTTCTTAACAGTACCGGCAGCATTAGGACTTGCCCTTTTAGCTGAGCCGATGTATACGATGTTCTATCATAGCGATGCATTAGGGACATCGATATTGCGGTCATATGCACCTGTAGCGATCCTATTTGCCTTATTTGCGGTTACAGCAGCGATCCTTCAAGGAATTGATGAACAGAAGTTTACGATTTTCAGCTTACTGGTCGGCTTGCTTCTCAAGCTAGTCTTGAACATTCCATTGATTCGCCTGTTTGAAACGCAAGGAGCTGTCCTTGCGACCACACTTGGCTATGTAGCGGCGATTCTAATCAATCTGTATGTCATCAAGAAGTATGCTAGATACCAATTCGGGTTGATCATCAGAAGAACCATGTTCATTGGGGCACTGAATGCGATAATGGCCGTCGTTGTGTTAGTGTTATATACTGTTCTCGTTAAATTCCTTAATCCAGAGACAGGATTCCAGTCCATCCTGCTAGTAGCCATCTGCGGCGGAGTAGGAGCACTCGTTTATTTCTATCTCAGTTTAAGAAGTAAATTGGCCGATCGATTATTTGGAGATAAAATCACCAAGATTCGCAGTAAACTGCGGATAGGGTAAGTGAAAAAAGGGATGATACATACCGATCATCCCTTTTTTTATCGTAAGAGAAATGCACCAAAACAATCCACAATAAACGGAGAGTGAATCATATGAGAATAGATAAAATGCTTGCCAATATGGGTCATGGCAGCAGGAAAGAAGTTAAGAAGCTATTAAAGGACGGAGGTCTCCAAGTAAATGGAGAGGTCGTAAAAGACGGTAAGGTCCATATTAATACAGAAAAAGATACGGTTCTGTTGTACGGGGAGCAGGTTGAGTATCGTGAGTACATCTACCTCCTGATGAATAAGCCTCCGGGAGTGATATCCGCTACAGAAGATGGTCAAGATGAAACGGTGATTGACTTACTTCAAATGGATGATCAAATATTTAGTCCGTTTCCAGTAGGGAGACTTGATAAAGACACAGAAGGCTTCCTATTGATCACGAATGATGGTCAGTTATCCCACCAGCTGCTATCTCCTAAACGCCATGTGCCAAAAACGTACTTTGCCGTCATTGAAGGGGAAGTAACTGAAGCAGATGTGGAAGCTTTCAAAAAAGGTGTTACATTGGAAGATGGCTATGAAACAAAGCCTGGGGAATTGACAATCTTAAAATCCGGTTTAACGTCAGATATCGAATTGACGATTACTGAAGGGAAATTCCATCAAGTGAAAAGAATGTTTGAAAGTGTTGGGAAGCGTGTCGTATATCTGAAACGCTTGACGATGGGTCCCCTTGAGCTGGATGAAGATCTGGAACTTGGTGAGTACCGTGAGTTAACCGAAGAGGAAGTCACGCAATTGAAGGAATACAAACCTGAGTAAAGACTAAAGACGGGAGAACACCTTTAACTAAAGGTGTTCTCCCGTCTTTTTGATTATCGGTCGCCTCTGGGCAAAGCCCTTCCGCTTTTCAATATGTCCAGCTCCGGCGGCTAGAGGCTCGAGGTCATAAGTCAAACCTGCCAAAAAGGCAAAGTGCGCCTTTCCGGCAGGTTCGACTTATGCTTGTCGCCTCTGTACGAGCCGCCTCCGCTTTTCTATTGTCCAGCTCCAGGGCTTAGAGGCTCGAGGTCATAAGCCAAACCTGCCAAAAAGGCAAAAACCCGCCTTTTTGGCAGGTTCGTCATATGCTTGTCGCCTCTGGGCAAAGCCCTTCCGCTTTTCTATTATGATGTCATCTTTACTTTCTTCTTTGTGGTTGTCCATTGACCCCGACTTGGGCTTTGAACCAAGTCATTGTACTCTAACACGTTGAGGTCTCTTTGTATGGTGCGAGGAGTAATGCCAAATTCGTCTACAAGATCTTGAGTTGTTACAGTACCTTTCTGATTAATGTACATGTATACAGCTTTGATTCTAGTTAGCATACGATTGGTTGAAGGTTTCAAAAAACCACTCCCTCATCATTTTTCCGAAAGGCAAGACTACATGCGTCACTTGTGCACCTCACGTGCTACCATATGTACTATGCGCTTTAGACAACCCCTTTTCTACATATAAGTTATCTCATAAGATGTCAGACAATTACATTGTAACCCTAAACCGACAAAATTTCTAGGATATTGTCCAAATTTACAAACAATTTACGTAGTAAGTTGATGGTTGTATTCCTATAATATGATGAAAATACTAAAATTATGTAATGAATATGTTTTTATATGGTTTTCTTGTCTTTAATTATGCATCTATTCCCCTATTTCCATCCAGTTAAGCTGTAGGCTTATGAAATCGAACAAGAGCTCTTTATTAAAATAGCGGAATTCTCCCTGTTTGGATTTCCACGCTAAACAGTATAAAATGATAAGGGAATGAAATACATATAAAGCAGGTGGAAGCAAATGAGTATTAATTGGACGAATGAAGTGGAAAAGCGGAAAGACGATTTGCTAAATGACTTACAGGGGTTCCTTCAAATTAAAAGCGTGCTGGACGAAGAAAATGTAACAGAGGGTGCACCGCTTGGCAAGGGTGTGAAGGAAGCACTGGATTACCTTTTGACTTTAGGGGAAAAAGACGGCTTCACTCCTAAAAATGTCGATCACCTTGCCGGCCATTTAGAGTTTGGGGATGGCAAGGATCTCCTCGGCATCCTTTGCCATGTGGATGTTGTTCCAGAAGGTGATGGATGGAGTGTTGATCCTTATGGCGGAGAAATAAAGGACGGAAAGATTTACGCACGTGGAGCGATCGATGACAAGGGCCCTACAATGGCTGCTTATTACGCTATGAAAATCGTAAAGGATCTTGATCCTGCTTTTACTAAACGGATTCGGATGATCATTGGAACAGATGAAGAAAGCGACTGGAGATGCGTGGAGCATTATTTCAAAAAAGAGGAAATGCCAACGATGGGATTTGCTCCTGATGCCGATTTCCCGATCATCCATGCGGAAAAAGGGATCGCAGATTATGATTTGGTGCAAGTAAAGGCTTTAGAGGTTTTAGAATCAGGAATTAAAGTCCTTTCCTTTGAGTCTGGTCGTCGCTACAACATGGTCCCGGATTATGCAAAGGCGATCCTTTTCGTCGATGAAGATCATACAAAATGGGTGCAAAACTTTGAAATCTTCACGAAAGAAGAAGGCATCAAAGGAAACTATTATATCGAAAACGGTGAACTTATCCTTGAGGTTGAAGGCGTATCTTCACACGGGATGGAGCCAGACAATGGAAAGAATGCAGGTCTATATCTCGCAGCTTTCTTGTCGAATCTGCCACTGTCGTCACAAGGTAAGCAGTTCTTTGAGTTTACGAAGAAGCATTTCTTCAAAGACTCGAGAGGGGTTCAGCTTGGTGTTAGTTATACTGATGATATAACGGGGGACTTGACCATCAATGTTGGAAAGCTGCGTTATTCAGAAGCTGAAGGCGGACGATTGGGCTTGAACATGCGTTATCCAGTGACGTTTGATATGAAAAAAGGCAAAGCCATCATTGATAACATCGAAGGCTATTCAATCGAGAATTTCACAGACAGCAAACCACATCACGTTTCCAAGGATGATGAACTCGTCCAGACGTTGAAAAAAGTATATGAAGATCAAACCGGTGAAAGAGGAGAGTTATTAAGTATCGGCGGAGGAACATACGCGAGAAGCCTAGAAGCTGGCGTAGCCTTCGGGGCGCTATTCCCTGGCCGTGAAGACATTGCTCACCAAAAGGATGAGTATATGCATATAGAGGATCTCCTCAAAGCTACGGCAATATATGCCCAGGCGATTTACGAATTAGCATGTGAATCTTGAGAGATACAAGGGGGAGAACAGGATGAACACACTATTTGTCAATGGCGAACTGATTCATCGCGATAAAGCAAAGATCGATATCGAGGATCGGGGCTATCAATTCGGGGATGGCATCTATGAAGTGATCAGAGTGTACAACGGAAACACGTTTACGATGAAGGAGCATATGGAAAGGCTTTATCAAAGTGCGGATAAGATGAAGCTTTCCATTCCCTATCCGATAGGAGAATTCACATCCATCCTACTTCAGCTGATCGAAACCAATGGGGTGAAAGACGGAATCGTTTATTTACAAGTGACCCGTGGCGTGGCTCCACGTCAACATCACTTCCCTGCACGTGATGTGAAAGGAAGTGTCGTTGCGTATACGAAAGACTACCCGGTTCCCCTCAAGCAAATGGAACAAGGGGTCACAGCGAAGCTAGTAGAGGATATCAGATGGCTCCGTTGTGATATTAAGAGCCTGAACCTGCTTGGAAACCTTCTTGCCAAAGAGGAGGCGGCTTCAGACGGGCACTTCGAAGCCGTTTTACACCGTGGTGATACGGTGACGGAGGGATCTTCTTCTAATGCCTTTATTGTAAAAGATGGGATTATTTATACGCACCCTGTCACCAACCTTATACTCAATGGAATTACGAGAAGAGTCATTGATGATTTATGCAGGGAAAACGATCTCCCTTTTCAGGAAGAGGCGTTTGTCGTTTCTGAGCTTCTAGAAGCCGATGAGGTCTTCATTGCAAGCACTACGTCGGAAGTGATGCCGGTCATTAAAATCGATCAACAGGTGATTGGTGACGGGAAACCCGGCGCTGTCACGAAAAGGCTGCAGGCGTTATTCAGTGAAAGAAAAAGGATGGCAGATCGTTAAATTAGTTGGAGGCAATACATGTTGATTTGTTCACAACCATTTATGAAGACAGAACGAAGAATAGAAGACAACCAGCAGTTCACGGTGGAGACAGAGGAGTACCTTTATTTATACAAGGACCGAATCGTAACTCCCACGAAAAGCTTCATCATTAAAGATGTGATGGACGTGACGAGCAAGCCATTGTCAGCTTACTATACATTTTTGTATCTTCACACAATTGAAGGAGTTTGGACATTTGTTGTTAAGTCCTCTCCTGAACAATTCATCTCCCACTATCATAATGTTAAATGAAAGAATAGAAAGAGGCTGTGCCGACAATGGACACAGCCTCTTTTCATGGATCGATTCTATTCAACCGGTTAGAACCGGAACAAATCACTAGACAGGTATCTTTCTCCTGTATCGCAGGCGATGCAAACGACCACATCATCAGGTGATAATGTTTTCGCGACTTCAATGGCGGCATAGCAAGCAGCTCCAGATGAAGGACCGACCAATATACCTTCTTCACGTGCCATTCTCCGGGCAATATCGTAGGCTTGTTCGTCTTCGATTTTATGGATTTCATCGTAGACATCCGTGTTTAGGATGTCGGGAACAAATCCGGGACTCGTACCGACCAATTTATGTTTTCCCGGTTTTCCACCAGAAAGGACGGGAGATCCTGCTGGTTCTACAACATGAACGGACAAGTCAGGGTAGTGCTCTCTTAATACTTCACCTGTCCCTGTGATCGTTCCGCCCGTTCCAGCTGTTGCGACGAAGGCAGACAGTGGTTTCCCGATTTCTTTCATGGCTTCCACAATCTCTAATGCCGTTGTTTTTCGATGTGCATCCGGATTCGCATCATTTTCGAATTGCATCGGCATAAAGCTGTTTGGAATTTCTTGTGTCAATACTTTTGCTTTTTCAATGGCACCCGGCATTTTTTCATCTCCAGGCGTTAACACAACTTCTGCTCCATACGCTTTCAGGAGATTAATGCGCTCTTGGGTCATCGTATCAGGCATGACGAGAATGGAACGATAGCCTCTGGCTGCTGCATTCATGGCAAGTCCGATCCCGGTGTTCCCGCTTGTCGGTTCGATGATGGTAGAGCCTTCCTTTAAGTAGCCTTCTTTTTCCGCTTCCACAATCATTTGATAGGCTGCACGGTCCTTTACACTCTTACTTGGGTTGTAGAATTCTAATTTCACATACACATCTGCTCCATTAGAAGGATTTAATCGATTCAATTTTACAAGGGGAGTGTCCCCAATCAGTTCAGCAATATTTTGTACTACTTTCATAGTCAACTTCCCTTCAGAAAAAGTTTCTTCTTCTATCGTACTAATTCAGACAAATCATATCAAATAAATTAGCTTTGTATTTCATTTTTATTGCATTTCTTTGTAGACATTCTCTCTTATGACACATTTTGCTAAAATGGTAGTACAATTGAAAGGACGAGTGATATGTTGAAATCACACTATTTCTTTGCTCTCTCACTGCCTCAGGATACAAAACGGATGATAAAAGAATGGGTGCAGCCATTACAAGAAGAAGCATCATTCAAGAGATGGGTGCACACCCATGATTATCACCTTACTTTGGCCTTTTTAGGAAGTGCCGATGATCTTAACCCAGTAATCGATAAAGTGGAGAAATTGACGTGTTCTTCTTTTTCCTTGACTCTGGGTGATTTCGGGACATTTGGAAATCCTGATTCTCCGCGAATCTTCTGGTTAGGAGTAGAGCCTTCTCATTCGTTACTTCGGGTCCGGGACTTAGTCTATGGTGCGTGTGAAGATGCAGGATATTCATTAGATACAAGACCTTTTTCCCCTCATATTACGGTGGGGAGGAAATGGAACGAACCATCACCCTTTACTTCGGAATGGATGAAACGATTTCAGCCAACTGAAACCTATACGTTTAAGGCAAATGAAATTGTACTATATCAAACACATGTAGACCGGATTCCTAAGTACGAAGCCATTCACACTATACAATTACAAGCAAATTGACCGTCATGAAAGGATCGATTCATATGGCACAGCTGATTAAACTTCAAGATTACGTTTCTAGATATGAAACGGATTTATATAGATATCCTTCCCAGTTTGTTCGATTAAAAAAGCAACAATGGGAAAAAATGAAACAGCATTGGGAAAACGGAGAGCTCCCTTCCTCCATATCTGTTGAAGAGCAAGAAGCTCTTCAGGACGAGAAAAACACGATGAAAGAGAAGATTTTTTCTTTATTTAAAAAGAAAGAATCAGAGGAAGAGGGAGAAGTGGAACGCTCCCTCCAACAAAGCGATGAAGATATCGAGTTTGAAATTGATTCAAATCAAGAGATTCACTCAGAGGAGGAATTAAAGGTTTCCTTCTTGAATCTTGTATTCGAGTTTCAGTTGAGATGGGCAAGTTCGACGATTTCAGAGAAATCCTACGTGGATAACAGCTATCATTATGATGAAAGATTACGCTATTTACTTCAACGGTTTCCCGATAATATATTCGTCATGTACAACCCGATTCTAAAAATTAAAAACGCACCAGTTGAACTTGAAACCATCCTGATCACTCCGACGGGAATATGGTGTTTGACGTTTCTGGAATTTGAAGATGGAACGGCTTATCTTGGTTCAGGAGAGCGGTTCTGGTTGAAAAAATGGGGGGATATGGAGAAGAAAGTATTAAATCCTTTGATTGGATTGAAGAGAATGGAGCGCATCATCCAGCAGATTATGCAATATGCCGGAGTGGAGCTTCCCATTCATCAGGGGGTCATATGCAGAAACGGTTACATAGATTATCCACAAGCCCCTGTTGGGGTACAGTTTCTTGACAAGCGCCTTCATAAGGACTGGTTCCAGAAGCAGCGTTCAGGCACGTCTCCAATCAAAAGTGTGCAACTGAAAGCAGCTCAAGCTGTCTTGGAGTATTGTCAGACCACCTCATTCAAAAGGCTGCAGTGGGATGAATCTTCCCCTGTATCAGATGAGAACCTTACATGAAGACAATCTTTATCGTGAACCCAAAAGCAAAGAACCACCATTCATTTTCTTCTTGGGAACACTTTCGCCGTGGCATTGATATTCCTCATGAAGTATTTGTCACAGAGCATCCAAGAGATGTGAAAACCATTCTTACACGTCTCGTAGATCAATCACCTGATGACTGGATCCTCGTGATCGGTGTCGGTGGAGACGGTACGATGAACTCTGTAATCAGTGGTGTGATCGGTTTTGATAAGGTGGTTATAGGGTATATCCCATCAGGAAGCGGTAATGATTTTGCAAGGGGATATAATTGGCCTAACAACAAGAAAAGAGCATATACCTTATTAAAACAACAATTAATAAAAGAAGAAATGGACGTTCTGGATTCAGGTGCCTTTAGTGTGAAAAACGGAGCAAACGGGCATTTTGTGAATAATATAGGAATAGGATTTGATGCGGAAATTGCCCACAAAGCCAACCTTTCTACTTTTAAAAAATGTTTGAATAAATGGTCGCTCGGGCAGCTGATCTACCCGATTCTCCTTTGTAAGGAAGCGTTTACGTTTAAACCCTTTTCTCTTTCGGTCAATGTGGACGAGGAAGAGCAAGTGTTTTCCAAAGTATGGTTTGTGACGATTTCGAATCAGCCATTCTTCGGTGGAGGGATGAAAATTGCCCCCAGCGCTTGCCCCATGGATGGTCAGCTGGATATGACCGTCGTCCATGGGTTATCCCGCTGGAAATTACTCTTCGTCTTTCTCTCTGTATTCATTGGGAAACATACGGCACTCAAAGAAGTCCATACGGTCAGAGGGAGAATGATTTCCCTTCATCCAAATCAGTCAGTACCTGTTCATGTGGATGGAGACACAGTTGATGCACTCGAAAAAGACCAGGAACTGAAGGTTCGTGTTCTTCCATTAAGTTGGAAAATGTTAAACAGAAGTGGGTGGCAGAAGTGTTAGTCATTAGCAGACATTACGATGCATTCTTGGATACGTTTAATTCGATTACAATGATTCTTCCATACGAATATCATGAGGGGAATTCCAGTCACTTCTCTCTTATTAAGGGAAATGAAACGATCGCTCTTCATATTGAAGAGAGGATTCCTCTGAATGATGCAATGAAATATGTCACGACCATACAGAGTGAGAAGATTATACTAGGGGAGAAATATGAAATTGTAGATGAACATAATACAAAAACAGACCTTCAGATTGGGGCGGTTATCAGAACCGAGGAGTTCGATCAACGCTATTATTATGATGGAGATGATCTTGGTGTTACATACCAGGAGGGATGTACGGTATTCAAAGTGTGGGCACCGACGGCGACAGAGGTCCGCTTAAAGCTCAAATCACCGGATGAAGAAATCCAATATCCTTTAACAAGAATCGAAAACGGCGTTTGGGAATGCAGAGTAAACACAGACTTGGAGGGATATTATTATACGATTCTTCCTTGTATTAATTTGATTTGGGATGAACTAGTCGATCCCTACGCGAAGGCCGTATCCCTTAATAGTGAATGGGGATGTATCGTGAACCCCGGTGATCGAATTACTCCCCTAGCCCCTTTAATTTCTCCTACAGACGCTGTGATATACGAACTGAATATCCGTGACTTCTCTGCTCAGAAAGAGGGCGGAATGAAATTCAGAGGTAAATACCTCGCTTTTACCGAGCGTGAGTCTTCTACACCTAATGGATTTAGTAGTGGAATTGACTATTTAAAGGAACTCGGGGTAACCCATGTTGAACTATTGCCCGTGAATGATTTCGATGGGGTGACCGATACGCCTTCAGATACAAGCTATAATTGGGGATACAACCCATTATTCTTCAATGCGCCTGAAGGCAGTTACAGTTTAAAGCCTGAAGATCCTTCTGAACGGATCAAGGAATTAAAAGCCGTGATCGAAAGTCTTCACGAAGAGAATATTCGCGTCATACAGGACGTGGTGTATAACCACGTGTTCATACGGGAGGATTCTTCTTTTGAAAAGCTTGTACCGGGATATTTCTTCCGTCACGATGAAAATGGCTTACCATCTAACGGGACGGGGGTTGGAAATGATTTTGCGTCAGAACGTTTGATGGCCAGAAAATTCATCGTGGATTCAATTCTTTATTGGATGAAAGAATATGGGGTGGACGGCTTCCGTTTCGATTTAATGGGTATTCTGGATATCGAGACGATGACCCTTATCCGCGAAGAGGTGGATAAGGTCTTGCCAGGAGCCATTTTAATAGGGGAAGGATGGGACTTGAATACACCACTGCCCCCTCATCAAAAAGCCAACCTGAGAAATGCACATCAACTTCATGGAATCGGTCAATTTAATGATTGGTTCAGGGACACCATTAAGGGAAGTACGTTTAACTTATATGATAAAGGATTCGCTCTCGGGCACGGGCAGTTGGAACAGAAAGTTGAACTCGTCCTGACCGGAAGCATCGGGACGCAGGATGGGGAACGCGGGTTATTCAAGGAGCCGACCCAATCCGTCAATTATGTGGAGTCTCATGATAATCATACGTTGTGGGATAAGATGAAGGCGTGTATGACCGAAGATGAAGAGACTCTAAAGAACCGTCATAAATTGGCAACTACGATGGTCCTGTTATCTCAAGGAATTCCATTTCTGCATGCAGGACAGGAATTTTACAGAACAAAAAATGGAATAGAGAATAGCTATGATTCCCCGATTGAGATCAATCAGTTGGATTGGACCAGAAGGGAAAAATATGATGAGGTCGTTCAGTATGTGAAAGCCTTGATCCAAATCCGTAAAAGTCACGGAGCCTTCCGTTTTCATAAGAGTGAACTGATCAAGGAGCACGTCAACGTGTCTCACAGTATTGAAAATCTGGTAGTCGTTTCGTATCAAAACGTCCACCCATACGGGCCTTGGAATGAAATCATCATGGTGTTTCATTCGGATATGAAGTCGTGTGAGTATACCCTTCCTGAAGGAAAAGAGTGGAATTGTTTATCAGATGGAAATCGGGCCGATGTAAGCGGACTTTACGTTGTAAAGACCCAAATCGTCACCCTTGAACCCGTCTCTTCGTATGTGTTTGTAAGGTAACAGATCATTCCAGTGCTTGACGAAAATGCAAGATGACGATAAAATCTAAAGAGATGGCTATTGATTGTATTGCCCAATAGCTGTCTTTTTTATTTTACAAGACTTTTTTGAGCATTTACTGTAATTTTCATAAACCTAAAAATAATTTAAATGAAGATATAAACATGACAAAGGACCAATAGAAGGTGAATATATTGGAACACTTATTTGACCAAGATTGGGAAATAGTCCCCGCAGGCGGTGCTACTGGAGAAGCGTTCTTTGCTCAGTATCAGGAGCAAAGGTTATTTCTGAAGCGTAATTCCTCCCCTTTTGTAGCTGTATTATCAGCAGAAGGAATTGTACCAAAGCTAGTTTGGACAAAACGAATGGAAAACGGGGATGTCATAACGGCACAGCACTGGTTAAATGGGAGAGAATTAAAGCCGGAAGAAATGAAAGACGAGCAGGTGGCAAGACTCCTGAATAAAATTCATTCCTCAAAGCCGCTTTCAACGATGCTTGAGCGCTTGGGGAAGGAGCCGTTTCAACCGGAGCATATGCTTACGGAAGTGGAAACAGGCTTGGAATTCGATCTTCTTTCATTACCGGTCATTAGAGAGTCCCTTGCATTTCTTCAAAAAGAGCTCTTGGAAGTTCAACAGGAAGAATATGTAGTCTGTCACGGTGATGTCAATCATAACAACTGGCTGCTGTCTGATTACAACCAGTTGTATTTAATCGATTGGGATGGAGCGATGATCGCGGATCCTGCCTTTGATGTCGGCTTGTTATTATACTGGTATATCCCTGAAGATCAGTGGGAAAGCTGGTTGACTCAATATGGCGCCCAACTGACTGATAACCTAAAGCTGCGTATGAAATGGTATGTCGTGGCCCAAACGATTCTATCCATCCAGTGGCATAAAGGAAAAGCCCGTTTCCACGAGATGAATCACTGGATTCAATATTTACACAAGGTAATCTGAACTTAAGAGTAGCTGTTCATATCCGTTACCCATTGTGACAGGTTTTGTTTGTTCGTGGTAATATGGTTCGTTAAGTCAGGCGAGGAAATCCCGCTGTGACTATACTGATAAATTTCCTGTAAAACCGGTTTAACGTTTTCATGGATATCAGCATTTACCATCAATGACTTCACTAACCTTTCAACCTGCTCACATTCAGAAACCGAACCACAGCAATCCGTCGAGTGATTGCTTAGAATATCTGATAATAACTGCATTTGATTCTGTGAATTTAAAGGCATAAGGTACACCCTTTCATTTTCGTCTATTGAGAGTGAAAGAAACATATACTTTTCCCGGCCATCAAAATGATCAGACCTGAAAAAGGAATTCACTACTAGTGTGTGAATTCCTTTTTCAATTATGCGCCCTTTTTTAGAGGGACGGACCTCCAATCTGTGCACCCGCTTAAATGATTTCAGGCATATCAACGCCCGGGTCCATTTTAGCTCTTGCACTGGATGGATAGTCATGGTATGTTTTTTTCGATAATAAAAAAAGAGGTGTCTACATGCGTTTACGTAATAAACCATGGGCTTCTGAGAGAATTAGTGATCATCCACAGTATGTTGTGGCAGAACCCCAGGAGATAAAAGGTCAATGGAATAAAGAATTTGGCAATGGAAATCCTATTCACATTGAAGTAGGAACAGGAAAAGGTCAATTCGTCACGGATATGGCGAGAGCCAATCCAGACGTTAATTATATTGGAATCGAGCTATACGAAAGCGTCATTGTAACCGCTCTTGATCGCCTGATCGAAGCTGAGCTTCCGAACGTTAAGCTGTTGAATGTTGACGCCAAGAATCTGACGGAATACTTCGATTCAGAAGAAGTAAGCAGAGTATACCTGAACTTCTCTGATCCTTGGCCGAAGAACCGTCATGAAAAACGACGACTAACCTATAAAGACTTTTTGACAATGTATGAAGAAATCCTGATTAAAGGTGGGGAAATCCACTTCAAGACCGACAATCAACATTTATTCGAATACTCATTAAAGAGCTTTTCGTGGTACGGTCTCCACTTGCAATTCTTAAGTCTCGATCTTCATAAGAGTGAGTTCGAAGGAAATATCATGACAGAGTACGAAGAGAAATTCTCAGCCAAAGGGCAGAGGATATACCGCGTCGAAGCACAGTTTCAAAATCAATAAATGAACGACTAAACAGCTTTGCGAATACGCAAGGCTGTTTTTTTGATTGACATTTTAGCTACACTATTGATTAGAAAGTGGTAGCTGCTTTCTGTTCCTGGAAGGATGTTGTCCCTGGAAAACTAAGCGGGGTCCCCTCACCATTAAGCACACACTGATTGACAAAGCTTTAGGAGACTCATCAATAAATATCGAAACAGGCATACTCCTACAAGTTGTCAGCACATTCTGATAAAATGAAAGAGTATGAACAAAGGAGGAGTAAAGATGGAGACGTTGAAAGTTGGAGATACGACGATTCACTGGCTAAATGGTGGCGTGACTCACATGGACGGCGGAGCGATGTTTGGAGTGGTTCCAAAGCCTCTTTGGTCAAAAAAATATGCCGTGAATGATCTGAATCAAATCGAATTACGTACAGATCCTCTCTTTTTTCAGTGGGAAGGGAAAAATGTATTAATCGAGTCAGGTATCGGTAAAGGCAAGTTGAATGAGAAACAAAAGCGAAATTATGGGGTTCATGAAGAATCTGATATTGAAGCATCTCTTTCATCTCTTGGACTGACACCGCGTGATATTGATGTGATCTTAATGACGCACATGCATTTCGATCACGCATGCGGATTAACCGAATACAAGGACGGGGAGCTCGTTTCTGTATTTCCGAATGCAACCATCCACACGTCACAAGTGGAATGGGAAGAAATGAAAAACCCTAATGTACGTTCACAGAATACATATTGGAAAGAAAACTGGGAGAGTATTGAATCTCAAGTAGTAACGTTCAAAGAAGAAAAGGAAGTCCTTCCTGGAATCACCATGGTCCATACCGGTGGTCACAGTGATGGTCACTCGATTATTCTTCTGGAGTCTGACGGAGAGAAGTTCATTCATATGGCGGACATCATGCCTACACACGCACATAAGAACCCTCTTTGGGTGCTTGCTTATGATGACTATCCTATGACGTCAATTGGTGCCAAAGAAAAGTGGATCGGTCAAGCGATTGACAAAGAATATTGGTTCCTCTTCTATCACGATGCGGTTTATAGAGGGATAAAATGGAATCGGGATGGAGAAATCGTTGATAAGGTTATGAGGGAAAAATAAAATGAAAAGGGGATGATCCGGAAGACTTAGATAAGTCAGCGGACCATCCCTCTTTTAATGAGCAAGTATCGCTATTCTAAGCGATTGGATATACATCGATCACTGTACCCGTATAGGCATCAGCTAAAAATTCATATTGTTCTAAATCCCCGTCTTTTCGTCTGGAGACGCCACCTTTATAAACTTTAGTTGAGACGGAGTGCTTTTGGTACTCTTCAGGCTTCATTCCAATCCAAGAGCCATCGATAGTGCCTTCTTTTTTGAATGAAAGTTTGATATCTTTTAATACTTTCTCGGCAGAAATGAAGCTTGAATCGTCGAATTTTTCTTTGAGAAAATATCCGCCAACTGCTCCGATTCCGATTCCGAACACGAATGATTTCCAATTCATCTTTTATTCCCTCCACGAGCATTGAGTATTTTGTGTGTTAGTAGCCGGGAAGTTCCTAAGAACCGAGCGGCAAATAGCGATAATTTTTTATCTATAGGTACATTCTAACAAAGAATTCATTAAAAAGAGAACTGCTTTTCATCTCAATTGGTGGTAAGCCGTGAGAAAGTTCTGTAAAATAAAACTATACATAAAGTAGATTTCATATAAAAGGGGCAGTTGACATGAAACGAGATACGTTGGATTTATTTAAAACTTTGACAGAATTGCCGGGAGCACCTGGTAATGAGCACGCGGTTCGTACATTCATGAAGGAACAACTTTCGAAGTACTCAGATGAGATTGTACAGGACAAGTTAGGCGGAGTGTTTGGTGTGAGAAAAGGCAATGCTCAAGATCCGGTTGTCATGGTTGCAGGACACATGGATGAAGTAGGCTTCATGGTCACATCGATTACGGATAATGGAATGATTCGATTCCAAACCCTTGGAGGTTGGTGGAGTCAGGTCCTACTTGCTCAGCGTGTTCAAATAATAACGGACAATGGCCCGGTAACGGGTGTGATAGGCAGCATCCCTCCTCACTTGCTTGGAGAAGAGCAGCGAAGAAAGCCGATGGATATGAAGAACATGCTCATTGATATCGGTGCGGATGACAAGGATAATGCACGTGAAATCGGGATTAAACCAGGTCAGCAAATTGTACCGATTTGCCCGTTCACACCTATGTCCAATGAGAAGAAAATCCTGGCGAAAGCATGGGATAACCGTTATGGCTGTGGATTATCCATTGAATTATTAAAGGAACTTCAAGGTGAAACTCTTCCTAGCACACTTTATTCTGGGGCAACGGTCCAGGAAGAAGTAGGGTTGCGCGGGGCCCAAACAGCAGCCAATATGATCAATCCGGACATCTTCTTTGCTCTTGATGCAAGTCCAGCCAATGATATGTCAGGTGACAAAAATGAATTTGGTCAATTAGGTAAAGGGGCTCTCCTGCGGATTCTTGACCGTTCTATGGTGACACATAGAGGAATAAGAGAATTCATATTAGATACAGCCGAATCAAATGACATTCCTTATCAATACTTTGTCTCACAAGGTGGGACAGACGCCGGAAGAGTGCATATGTCCAATGAAGGAGTCCCGAGTGCAGTAGTGGGAATCTGTTCAAGATATATTCATACCCATGCTTCCATGATACATGTAGACGATTATGCGGCTGCTAAAGAGCTGATCGTCAAGTTAGTGAAACAATGTGATCGCTCCACGATCGAAACTATTAAAGCCAATGGATAATCACATTTAAACTCTATACAGAAGAGCTGTCTCATGCATTTTTTGAGACAGCTTTTTTCAAATGATAAAAAAGGAAGCCCGCTTGCAGACTTCCTTTAGGAAAAGAGGTCATTTTTTTGATGAAAATAGCAATTGGAACAACGAACCCGGCAAAAGTACAGGCTATTCAAAAAGCCTTTCTTGCACACTATGAAGACGTGCAATTCCAGCAAATAAAGACAGAATCATATGTGAGTGATCAGCCGCTTTCGGATCAGGAGACGATTGAAGGCGCTCTAAACCGTGCGAAGGGTGTGCTGAGGGCAACGGATAGTGACGTGGGAATAGGACTGGAGGGAGGAGTATCAGACTCCCTGTATGGCATGTTTCTCTGTAACTGGGGGGCGCTAGTTGATTCCAGAGGAAATGAAATCATCGGTGGAGGGGCAAGAATTCCCCTTCCAATAGACATCAGCTATGAATTAAAGGCCGGGAAAGAACTCGGTCCCTTGATGGATGAGTACACTCAAAGAACGGGAATCAGACAAAAAGAAGGGGCAATCGGAGTTTATACGAACGGTCTTATTACCCGAGAGGAGATGTTCTCGCACGTCGTTCAGCTTTTAATCGGACAATGGCAGCGCAAAACGAATGTTCAAGACTAAATATCCATAGTACTTTTACCCTTTGAGGGTACTTGGCCCATACCAAACCAACTAGTCCTTCATACGATGGAGTATATCAGACTTTATTTTATCTGATAAATTCTTTCTAAGGAGGTTGGAATTTATGGGATGCCATTATTGTAATGACCGTGGCGACAGACGTGATCACAGAAAATGTTGTGATTGGGATAAGTTGCTCTTTGGTGACAGAAGAAGAGGCGGAGAAGATAATCGAAATAGATGTCGTTGTAACCGAGATAATGTTCTTGGTGCAGAAGACAACCGTCGAGGATGCCGCGGAAGAAGAGGCGACAACGTACTAGGTGCGGAAGACAATCGCAGAAGATGTGGTTGTAAAAGAAGACATAGAAATTGTTTCTGTAATCTTTTCTGGTAGGTTGCAATCAGAACTCCGTTAAAGCGGGGTTCTTTTTTTAAGGAAGAATTCACTATTTGCAACCGGGTGTCTATAAGGTATACTCGATGAATTAAATAAGATATCGAATATATTGCGCAAAATAAAATCCCCCTGAAAAAATCAGGGGGAGAATAGATCAATTATTTAACACCTTTCATAGCTCTTTGGATCATAGGTGAAATCAGGAATAGGATAATCGCTAAGACGATTGCCATACCACCGATTGAACCGAAGTAAAGAGTTTCTGATTCTGGTGAATAGAAACGTACAAGTTGGGCGTTTAAAGCCTGTGCACCTGCAGAAGCCAAGAACCAAAGACTCATGGTTTGAGCTGAGAAGGCATCTGGAGCAAGCTTCGTTGTTGCAGATAGTCCAACTGGTGATAAGCATAGTTCACCAAGTACAACGATGAAATAGCTAAGCACAAGCCATAATGGACTTACTAGAGAATCTTCTCCACCTAATTGTGCAGGTAATAGAATAACTAAGAATGATAATCCGGCAAACAATAGACCAAATGAAAACTTCTTTGGAATAGATGGCTGACGGTCACCAAGCTTAACCCACATCCATGCAAAGACTGGTGCTAATAGAATAATGAATAACGGGTTCAGTGATTGGAACCAAGCTGGAGAGATTGACATCCCCATGAAATCAAGTTGAGTACGCTTGTCCGCATAAGCGGCAAGAATAGTAGATCCTTGTTCTTGGATTGACCAGAACATTACGGCAGAAATAAATAATGGAATATATGCAATAACTCTTGAACGTTCTGTTGCCGTTGTTTTTGGACTATAGTACATTACGGCAAAGTAAATAGTTGGCACAACGATACCAAAGATTCCAACTAGATTAATGAATACATCTAATGTAAATAAGCCAGCAGGAATTGTAATACCTAATAATATGGCTAAACCTACTACGACTGCACCTACGATTAATCCGTATTTCTTCTTTTCAGTTGGTGCAAGCGGATTAGGTACATATGTACCTGCAAGACCAAGATTCGTTTTCTTCGTAAGCATGAATACAACAAGACCTAAGAACATCCCGATTGCTGCTACTGCGAATCCCCAGTGGAAACCTTTCGATTCCATAAGGCTTCCAACGATAAGTGGAGCAATGAAAGCACCTAAGTTGATTCCCATGTAGAAAATACTGAATGCTGCATCACGACGAGTATCTTTTTCACTGTACATTTCACCCACGACGGTTGAAACATTTGGTTTCAAAAGACCTGTTCCGACTACAATCAATACCATGGAAACGAAGAACAGAGATAAGCTCCCTGGAAATGATAAAGCGATATGACCAAACATGATGAATATACCACCGTAGAAGACGGCTTTCGAAGTTCCGAATATTCTATCAGCCAGCCAGCCCCCAATTACCCCTGACATATACACTAGTGAACCATAAATAGACATAATAGCTAAAGCTGTATTTTGCTCAAGACCTAGTCCACCTTCAGAAACCTCATAGTACATGTAGAATACGAGGATGGCACGCATTCCGTAATAGGAAAAGCGCTCCCAAAATTCTGTGAAGAACAAAGTGAATAACCCCTTAGGATGTCCAAAGAAACCTTTTTGAGGAACACTATCCACAATTTTCTGTTTATTCATTGATGACATGTTACTACCTCCTTTATTCCTTTACTATAATATTTTAATATTTTCATAAAGTCAAAAAAAGTTTGCAAATGGTTAATAATAACATAAAATGTCTATAGATTGCTAATATTAAGTTATTTTAAAATAATGAAAAAGTTTGGGTATTTTGGAGGAAACGCTTACATACAAAAAAGAGCCTGCAGGAATAGTTCCTGCAGGCTTTTTATAATGAAATGCTTATTCAGTATCAAATACATAGGACAATGTCTTTAGTGCCTGTTCAATGGAGGTAACGGTGACATTTGCCTTATTTGTAAGCTCTTTCAATGGATGATGAAGTTTTTCAGGACGAATGACGATAAGGGGCTTTTGAAGTGCAATGGCCGTGCTCGCATCCATTGCTGTGTTCCATTGCTTGTATTCTTCGCCAAATAAAGCAATCACTACATCCGACTTTGTCATGAGCAGTTCAGTTCGGAAGTTATTGATACTTGAAGCAGCTTCATCCCGGAAGATCTTATTTGGTTGTTCACCGATTATTTCTTCCCCGATTGAGTCGGAACGATCATGATTTTCCATGGGACCGACGAACGTAAGTGGGAGCCGCAACGATTTTGCTTTTTCCTTTAGTTCATTTCTCCAGGAACTATGTATTTCCCCAGCTAAATACACTGTAAATTCCATACTATTCACCTTCCTGTTTTTAGTCATCTTATCATAAATACCCTCTTGAAGTTAAAAATAACCATATTTCCCACTGAAAAGGCTGATTTTCTTAATGGAAGGGTTGTCAATGGGTCTTTGTGAGGGTATCATAAGCGTAGGTCCTAGGCAGGAAAGGGAGGAAAAGTAGAAGATGAAAACCATCGTATCATTCTTTTTCTTAATTCTTGTTCTAATTTTAGCTGGTTGCAATACAACCATAGATAAAGAGAAAGACCAGACAGCCAATGTGGTGAAGGAAGCCTTAAACTCGAATGAAAAACCCGATGAAGAAGCCGGGAACATCCGTTTTTACCTCCCCTTTGGAGCGGAGATAAAAAAAGAATCGCCATATAATATCATTATTTCAAAAAGCTCTGATACATTTATACTTTTCACAAACCCTCAAGAAGATAAGGATAGTGAACTTCTATATAAAATGGCCGTTAATGACAAGGAGAGTCTAGTGAAACACGGGACCTTTAAAGAAAACGATCGCTTAGGATACTATGTCATTAAGAAATTGCCTGATACGGAAGAATACGAACTTATTGTAGGAGTGGGCGGAACGAAAGTAACAACGCAATCAGAAGTAGCCAATTTAGCAGATCATGCGGAAATGATGATGAAAATGGCAGCGTCCGTTAAACACAAGTAGATTGCATATATAGACCGATTTTCTCCATGAGTAGGAGGAAATCGGTCTTTTTTTTGTGATAAGAAATAGGAAGAGATGGAGACTAGAAGATAAGCTTCCTTAAACGAGTAAAAGTCATGGACAAATCAAACATGTGTCTTTACACTAGTAAAAGTAGAATATTTACTTTAGGGGAGAGAAACGAATGAGAGACTATTTACAGCGAAAAGGGATTACGTTATCGGCGAAAACGTATTTTATAGATGCATTAAGTTATATGGCATTAGGATTGTTCAGTTCTTTAATTATCGGATTGATTATTAAAACGTTGGGAGAACAGCTTCCGTTACCCCACGGAGTAAGTGAGTTTTTTATAGAGATGGGTGGGCTTTCCATCAGCTTGATGGGGCCAGCGATTGGAGTGGCCATTGCCTTTGGGCTTGGAGCACCGCCCCTAGTCTTATTCGCTGCGGTTGTAACCGGAGCAGCAGGCGCAAGTTTAGGTGGACCGGCAGGAGCATATGTAGCGGCAGTCCTATCCACTGAGATTGGAAAGCTTGTAAGTAAGACGACAAAAGTAGATATTATTGTCACACCATTTATAACGATCTTGGCAGGGTTTACGACAGCATACTTCATCGGACCGGGAATCGCAGATTTCATGAGCATGTTTGGAGGCTGGATCAGCTGGGCCACTGAACAACGACCGATTATCATGGGGATTTTGGTTGCAGCCCTTATGGGACTTGCACTGACAGCACCGATTTCAAGTGCGGCGATTGCGCTAATGCTTGATCTGAGTGGAGTCGCAGCAGGTGCTGCTACCATTGGGTGTGCTGCGCAGATGGTAGGATTTGCAGTTATCAGTTATAGAGAGAATAAGGTTGGAGGGTTATTTGCCCAGGGTATAGGAACTTCCATGCTTCAAGTGCCGAATATCGTTCGGAACCCACGGATCATCATCCCTCCTACCGTGGCAGGCATGATATTAGCACCGATTGGAACAACCGTATGGCTGATGGAAAACAATGCAGCCGGAGCCGGGATGGGAACAAGCGGATTCGTTGGTCAAATCATGACCTTTAAAACGATGGGATTCAGTTGGGAAGTAACCATGAAAATCCTCCTGTTGCATTTTGTTGGACCTGCATTCATAAGCCTGTTACTATCTGAATATATGCGAAAACTAGGTTGGATAAAACCTGACCAAATGACGATTGAAACAGGGGGCAAATAAAATGCGTAAACTTGAGTCGATAGAAGAGTTTCACGGGCTAAAAGAAAATGGCAAGCATGTATTTATGTTCTCAGCTGACTGGTGTCCGGATTGCCGAATCATCGAGCCGATCCTTCCAGAGATTGAGAGCCAATTTTCAGAGTACACATTCCTATATGTAGATCGGGATCAATTTATTGATGTGTGCATTGAGCATGATATTTTCGGTATTCCAAGCTTCTTAGCATTCGAAAATGGCCGTGAACTTGGTCGCTTTGTCAGCAAAGACCGGAAAACCAAAGAAGAAATCGAGAACTTTATGAACACATTATCTTCATAATAGGATGAAAAGGGATCACCAACATGTGGGTCCCTTTTCTTTTTGCCGGAAATCGAACAGGTTCCTTTTGTATTCTCGCCATTTTGATGTAAACTGTTATAAGTGAAAGCATCTTCGGCGAAAGTTTAAATCAATACTTTCTATTATAAAAGCAACACCAAAGGAGGATCAGATTTGGATATTAAAATGCTAAAAGGCATACTCCAGGAGCGATTAGAGAAATCGAATCGTACGTTTACATATGATCGAGACAAGGATTCACTGAGAATTGAGAACACGGATACCAAAAAAGGAATCACTGTTGCTCTTACACCGATTGTATCAAAATGGAAGGAAAACAATACATCCATTATTGATGAAGTGGTCTATTACGTGGAAGAGGCATTAAATGTAATGGGAACTGGAACAGATATGGGTAACAAGGAGAAAAAAGTATTTCCAGTGATTCGTTCCACTTCTTTCACAACCGAATCCAATGAAGGCGTTGCACTCGTGACTGATGATCATACAGCGGAGACACGAATTTATTACGCGGTTGATTTAGGGAAAACGTACCGTTTATTGGACGAGGATATGTTAAAGACTGAAGGATGGTCCCATGAGCAAATGAAGGAGACGGCCTTATTCAATGTCAGAAGCTTACCAACTGAGATGAAGAAGGATGAGGTGGCAGGAAACATCTTTTATTTCCTGAACAACAATGATGGATATGATGCAAGTCGTATTTTGAATGATGCTTTCTTGAAACAGGTAAGTAAGGACGTTGAAGGCGAGATGACAGTATCAGTACCCCATCAGGATGTATTGGTCATCGGGGATATTCGCAATGAAACAGGCTATGATGTCCTTGCACAATTAACCATGAGCTTCTTTACAACAGGAAATGTTCCGATTACGGCACTATCCTTTGTGTATGAAGAAGGAGGACTTGAGCCAATCTTCATTCTGGCAAAAAATCGCAAAAAGGAAAGGGAGAAGAAATAATGAACGTATTTTATAACTTAGAAGGCATTGGTGATACCCTGATCGTGACATTGGATCCAGGGTATGAAGGAGATGTGCAGCACGAAAGAAAAGAAGATGCAGCCCGCCTGTATGATGAAAAGACAGGAGAAACACTTGGGTATAATCTATTTCATGCATCAAAGTATATGGATTTAAGTGAAGTGGGTCCTGTCGAGATGAACGATGAGAAGCTTAAATCGATCAATGAAGCCATCCAGAAGAACGGGTTTGATGAAGTATTGGAAGCAGACTTTTCACCAAAGTTTGTTGTCGGATACGTTTCGGATAAAGAAAAGCATCCTAATGCAGACAAGTTGAATATTTGTACAGTCGATGTAGGAGATGAAACTTTACAGATCGTTTGTGGCGCGCCTAACGTAGATAAAGGACAAAAAGTTGTTGTCGCAAAAGTTGGAGCTGTCATGCCTAGTGGTATGGTGATCAAAGATGCGGAACTTCGTGGTGTGGCATCTTCCGGCATGATTTGTTCAGCCAAAGAATTGGCCCTACCAGACGCTCCACAAGAAAAAGGAATCCTTGTTCTCGAAGATGAGTACAAAGTGGGTCAACCGTTTACCGCTTAATAAACATATACCTGGGTCCAGCATGTGGGCTCAGGTATTTTTGTTTATGAAGGTTAGAAAGAGTGTAATTCAAGGATGCTCTTAGATTTTGTCTACAGGCCGCCTGCGCTTTTCGTATTGTCTAGCTCCGGCGGCTAGAGCCTCGAGGTAATAAGCTAAATGGCCCAAGAAGGCAAAGAACGCCTTCCTGTTCCATTCATCTTATGCTTGTCGCCTCTGGGCGAGCCGCCTGCGCTTTTCGTGTTGTCTAGCTCCGGCGGCTAGAGGCTCGAGGTCATAAGATAAATGGCCCAAGAAGGCAAAGAACGCCTTCCAGTTCCATTTATCTTATGCTTGTCGCCTCTGGGCAAGCCGCCTGCGCATTTCGTGTTACAATCTCTTTACGCCTATTTTTGTTTGGACACAAGTCTTTAACAATTCTCTTATTCTATCGAAATGACTCGAATTTTTCTCTTTAACTGATAAAATATAAAGTAAGTATGAAAGAAAGAGTGATGTTTGTGAGCTGGATTAAAAAAATATTTGGTAAATTATCAGATAATGATGAACAATTTGAAGAGTATTATGATGAAAAACAAGATGATGTTCAGTCTACCAACAAGAAAAAGATTGAACGTAAAAATATACCAGGTCCCGCCCATTCCCGTGATGTAGAAGCGAGGATGACGTACCAATATCCCAAAGGGAATTTCCGATTTCCCATTATATCGGACGGGGAAAACAGAGAACGCCCACGGGCAAGCAGAAATCGCAGAACAGAAGAAAAGGAAGAACCGGTCAAGGAGCAAAAGGTGCCAAAACGGAACTACAATTCCAATAATCGAAAAACGAAAGAAGATAACCCTTCTCCTTCTGTCAAACCAAAGAAAACGCCCAAAGTCGAAAAGGGGAACAGCAGACCGTTTACACCAACGGAAATTCCTTCTCCTATATATGGGTTTAAGGGAAGACCTGTTAAAAAAGAAGAAAGCGTTGAATACGAGCTGAAGAAGTTTTTACATAAAGATGAAGAAAACGCTGAACCAAGAGTGGTTCATCAAGAGCCGGCCAAAGAGGAGAAACTCATTCCTTCGAATGAAGAAGTACTCTCAATGGATGTAACCGCTGTTCAACGATCTAACGAGTCTCACATGGAAGAAATCAAAGATGCAGCTTCAAAAATAGAGGACGAGACGGAAGCTTCAATCGAGCCACCAAAAATGCAACAACCTTTGACTCCAGAAGTGGAAACAAAATCAACGGAAGAGACAACCTTCATGGAGGAGAAGGATGAGACTGACATGGATGCTGAAGAAACACTCCGTAGATCAAGTGAACGTATTTCGCTTATTACGGAAATAGCACAAGCAGTAGAAGAGACGGATGATTCCGGTCGAGACTTAGAGTCTCATGAAGCAGAGGGTTCTGTCGAAAGTGATTCCACTCAAGAAGTTGTCCAATCTGTACAGGAGTCTCAAGTTCAGGATACCCAAACTACTCATCAGGAAGAGCCAATTGAAGAATCTTTAATTGAAGAAGCACCACTGCTTGAGGAGAGTCCAGTTGAGGAAGACCCGGAAACGACCATCTCTCAACAAGAAGTCATAGGGGATGAACCGGAAACGACCGTATCTCGACAAGAAGTCAAAGAGGAAGACCCGGAAACGACCGTATCTCAACAACAAGACAAAGAAGAAGAACCACCAAGACGAAAGAGATCTCATCTTCCTTTTAATGTGTTGATGCTAAAGCAAGATAAGCGACAAATGAATGCTTCTAAACCACCTGTTCGTGCTACGAAGGAAAGCGTGGAACAAGAAGTTGATGAGATAAAAACTGAGTCAAGGTCTGCCGTTCTTCCTGTACAGGAAGAAAAACAGGATACAGTGGAAGAAACAGTTTCCCTTCAACCTACTGACGAGAAGAAGGATCATCAAAGTCCGGTTCAAGGGGAAGAAGCGGCGAAGAGCTATGATGAATTAAGCTCATCAACGAAAAGGACGAGGGATTATGTATTTCCTGAAGTAGATTACTTGATGCCGCCAGTATCAAAGGAAATGAGTGAAGAATGGCTCGATTCTCAAAGAATATTACTGGACGAAACGCTTCATAATTTTAATGTAAGGGCCAAAGTGGTGAATGTTACACAGGGGCCATCGGTTACGCGGTTCGAGGTTCAGCCTGAACCGGGTGTGAAGGTTAATAAGATTACGAATCTATCGGATGATATTAAGCTGAGCCTGGCTGCGAAAGACATCCGGATGGAGGCACCGATTCCGGGTAAACACACAATCGGTATCGAGGTGCCGAATAGGGAAAGTCGTCCGGTATGCATTAGTGAAGTTATTGCAAGTCCAGCATTTCAAGAGCCAACTTCACCTTTAACGGCAGCTCTTGGCCTGGATATCTCCGGTCAGCCCATCGTAACGGACTTAAGCAAGATGCCCCATGGACTCATCGCAGGAGCTACCGGTTCAGGGAAAAGTGTGTGTATCAATTCGATTCTGGTCAGCCTGTTGTACAAGGCGTCACCAGATGAACTAAAGATGCTTCTTATTGACCCGAAGATGGTCGAGCTCGCACCCTATAACCGGATCCCGCACCTTGTAAGTCCTGTGATCACCGATGTGAAAGCAGCAACTGCAGCTCTAAAATGGGCAGTGGAAGAAATGGAACGACGTTACGAGCTATTCGCCCACACCGGCGTAAGAGATATTAAACGTTTCAATGAACTGGCTAAGCGGAATAAGCAGTATAGCGACATGCTTCCATACCTGGTAATTGTCATCGATGAGCTTGCAGATTTAATGATGATGTCCCCTGCTGACGTGGAAGAAGCAATATGCCGCATCGCCCAGAAGGCACGGGCTTGCGGAATCCACTTAATCATTGCCACTCAGCGTCCTTCAGTGGATGTCATTACAGGGCTGATTAAGGCGAATGTACCGACAAGGGTCGCATTTTCTGTTTCCTCAAGTGTCGATTCAAGAACGATCATCGATGGAAGCGGAGCTGAGCGTCTGCTTGGTAAAGGAGACATGCTCTTCTTGGAAAATGGATCTTCTAAGCCGGTTCGCCTGCAAGGTACATTCGTATCCGATGATGAAATCGATGACATCATCAATCATGTAAGAGAACAACGAGAACCGGATTATCTCTTCCAACAGGATGAATTGATTAAGAAAGCACAGGTGACCGAGGAAGAAGATGAGTTGTTTTTAGAAGCTTGTGAGTTTGTCGTCGATCAGGGCGGGGCATCTGCATCGAGCTTACAACGCAGATTCAGAATCGGTTATAACCGGGCTGCAAGATTGATGGAAATGATGGAGAGTAATGGAATCATATCCGAGTCCAGAGGCAGTAAACCCAGAGATGTCCTGATATCAGAAAGTGAATTGGAGACATTGGCATAGACTAGTACAAACATTTAATACATGGTATTCTGTTTATATCTGTCCTGAGTGACGAATAAACAGAATACCTATTATTTTGTGAAGAAAGAGCCATAAGGAGCTTTAGTGATGAAAGAAATAGAATTGAAACTTCAAGGGAAACTCAACAGGTTGACCAATCATACATTTAAGTTTGATGAAAGAATTAAGGATGGCTGGTTTTCAGCTGTTTATTTTTTGAAAACGAAGGAAATAGCAAAGAAGAAGAAACCCGATGCGGTGGTCACCATGCAATTCTTTCAAAAGAACCATGCCGTTATCTGCGGAACAGATGAAGTCATTGCACTTCTACATACTTTCGCTGATGACCCGCAAAATCTTGAGATTCATTCCTTAAAAGATGGAGACCAGATTGCCCCATTTGAAACCGTTCTGACAATCAAGGGACGTTACCAGGACTTTGGTTATCTAGAAGGCATCATAGACGGTATACTGGCAAGAAGAACGTCGGTCGCGACAAGCGTCTATAATGTCATGAAAGCGGCATCCATTTCGGGTAAGCAGAAACCAGTCATATTTATGGGCGATCGGGATGATCACTTTACCCAGCAGTCCGGTGATGGCTATGCTGCTTTCATTGGTGGATCCACTGCCCAAGCCACACATGCCATGAATGAATGGTGGGGGAAGAAAGGGATGGGAACCATGCCTCATGCCCTCATCCAATTATTTAACGGAGATATTGTCGAAGCGACGAAAGCGTACCAGGAAACCTTTCCTGAAGACGAGCTCATCGCTCTTGTCGACTACAATAATGACGTCATTACAGACTCATTAAAGGTAGCCAGGGAGTTTGGTCCCGAATTAAAAGGGGTAAGGGTAGATACATCAAGAATGATGATCGATAAATATTTCCTTCGTAATCAACAAGTTCTAGGTACCTTTGATCCACGAGGTGTCAATATGCAGCTTATCAAAGCATTAAGACAAGCCCTTGATGAAGAAGGGTACCAACACGTCAAGATTGTGGTGTCCGGTGGTTTCAATGAAGACCGGATACGCCAGTTTGAGGAGAATCTTGTTCCAGTCGATATGTATGGAGTAGGAAGCAGTCTTCTTAAAATCCATGTCGGGTTTACAGGTGATAATGTCGTAATCGACGGTTCCCCAGAAGCGAAGGCGGGAAGAAAACTTCGTCCCAACCCCCGACTGGAAAAAGTAGAATTCGAATAGGTGAGACGATGCAACAATCAGACAGTCTTTTAGACCTGGATCAATTCAGGCAAAAAAAGCAAAGAATCGCAGAGGTTCATATACAGGACCTCTACCAAAAAGCGTTTGAGTACGCTTTGAAAGAAACCAATATTAGAGAAAAAGTAAGGGCCAAGATGATGTTCTCTAAACGCTTTCTCCTCAATGAAGAGTTTCAAGTGGATACAGAGGTCGATAAATTGTTTCAAGAATGGTTTCTTTTTGATTATAAAACGATCAAAGGACAAACATTGTTTTTTCAATTTCTTCAGACCCGCTCCTTGCATGAATCGACCAAACTGCTTGGGGCCATCATGCTGACGGCAGCTTGGGAACCAGTCATTGTGAGAACACGGAAAGTAACACATGGAGAGTTGATCCTTACCTGTAAGAATGCCATTCAAGGTGATGAGATTTCTGTTAAAACAAGCCTCGATTGTATAGAAATGGAAATGAAGACAGAACAGATCTTTTTTGTTAGAAAAGTCCCATTAGTGACTCATCAGTGGATCTTAGGTCCTGTTTTCCCCGTCAAATCAAAGGATGTTTTATCAAACGTAAAAAATCAATATGGTCAAATGAATCAAAAAACTGGAGTATTATGGAGAACCTTTTTAAAAGAAGAGGCACCACACTTCATTCTCCACAGTCTTTCGTAGCTTGTGCATGGTCAGGGATTTTAAAAAATGATATAATGTTTCAAGTTGAAGAAAGTTCGCTTTTTTCTATTCTCAGATATCAAAAGCTAAGACCGATAGCAAAATAATATACATTTCATATAATGCTTTTAGATAGACGATTGTTGGAGGTTCTATTATGACTATATATCATTTCGTAGGAATTAAGGGGTCGGGCATGAGTGCATTAGCCCAAATACTCCACGATATGGGCTACAAGGTCCAAGGATCTGACGTAGACAAATATTTCTTTACGCAGAAAGCACTGGACGAATCAGATATAACAATACTGCCTTTCCAGAAAGAAAACATTGAAGGGGATATGCATGTAATCGCGGGTAATGCATTTCCTGATACACATGAAGAAATCCAAGCCGCAGTTGAATTGGGATTACCCGTTACCAGATACCATACATTTCTTGGTGACTTCATGCAGGAATTCACTAGTGTAGGCGTAACCGGAGCACATGGTAAAACGTCCACAACCGGTTTATTGGCACATGTCATCAGTGGCGCAAAGCCAACTTCTTTCTTGATCGGGGATGGAACCGGTAAAGGTGAAAGAGATGCACAGTACTTTGTTTTCGAAGCGTGTGAATATCGCCGTCACTTCCTGTCTTATTTCCCAGACTATGCCATCATGACGAACATTGATTTCGATCATCCAGATTACTTTGCCAATGTGGATGACGTCTTTTCTGCGTTCCAGGAAATGGCCATGCAGGTGAAAAAGGGAATCATTGCGTGCGGGGATGATGAGCAGTTACAAAAGATCCAGGCTCAAGTACCGGTAGTATTTTATGGCTTCGCTGAGGAGAATGATTTCCAGGCGAGAAACGTATCACGGGACAGAACTGGTACATCATTCGATGTGTTTGTCCGTAATGAATTTTATGCTGCATTCAAAATTCCAACGTTTGGTGATCACAACATCATGAATGCCTTGTCAGTCATTGCCATTTGTCACTATGAAGAGCTCGATACCGCCATCGTTCAAGAACGATTAAGCACGTTTAAAGGTGTCAAGCGCCGTTTCTCTGAAAAAGAAGTGGGTACTCAAATTCTTATCGATGACTACGCTCATCATCCGACTGAAATCAGGGCAACCGTCGACTCGGCAAGACAGAAATATCCTGAAAAAGAGATCATCGCTGTCTTCCAGCCACACACATTTACACGAACGCAAACCTTCCTATCGGAGTTTGCAGAAACCTTAAGTCTCTCAGACAAAGTGTACCTATGTGAAATCTTCGGTTCCGCAAGAGAAAACCATGGCAAACTTTCGATCCACGATCTTCAAAGTAAGATAGAAGGATGCGAAATTATAGATGAACAAGATACATCAACCTTACTCAAACATGAAAACGCCGTGCTGATTTTCATGGGAGCAGGGGATGTCCAAAAGTTCCAACAAGCGTATGAACATACTTTGGAGCTACAAGTGAAAGAAGAGAATTAATGTGAGAAACCGGTTCCGATGGGAGCCGGTTTTTTTCATGTTTTGAGATTGGTAGCAGGTCGGGCATTCGGATATTCTATGTGGTAGTTTGCCTGTTGAAAAAAGGGGTGAATTCAGCAGGTGAAATAGAGGGATGATTTAACAGGAGAATAAGAGTTGGAATTTAACAGGTAAAATAAGCAAATAATTCAACAGGAGAATAAACGTATAATTTCAACAGTCAAAAATACAGGTAAATAATCGTCAAATTTCAGCGGCCATAACAGAGAAAGTTCAACAAGCACCCACCATACATTCTCCACTCATACACATAAAAACCACCGCCATAACTCATGACAGTGGCTCCAACACATTTATTTCAGATTCTCAGGATTCAGCACGTCAAGCTCTTCAACCACAAATCTTCCGTCTTTTCGAATCAGTACATCATCGAAATAGATTTCTCCGCCGCCATACTCTGGGCGCTGGATCATCACCATGTCCCAGTGAATGTTCGAGTGGTTTCCGTTATACGCCTCTTCATAGCATTCACCCGGTGTAAAGTGGAAGCTGCCGTCGATCTTCTCGTCAAAGAGGATGTCCTGCATCGGATGCTGAATGTATGGGTTCACGCCAATTGCGAATTCCCCTACGTATCTTGCTCCTTCATCCGTATCGAAGATCTTATTGATTCGATCGGTATCATTGGCCGTTGCTTCAACGATTTTTCCTTCTTTGAACGTCAATTTCACGTTTTCAAATGTAAATCCATTATATGGAGACGGTGTATTGTAAGAAATGATTCCATTTACCGAATCCTTCACAGGTGCACTATACACTTCGCCATCAGGAATGTTTAAGCGTCCAGCACATTTCACTGCAGGGATGTCCTTGATGGAGAAGGAAAGGTCCGTCCCTTCACCGACCAAGCGGACTTTATCTGTGTTGTTCATGAGGTCAACCAGGTTGTCCATTGCTTTGTCCATTTTACTGTAGTCCAGGTTGCAAACATTGAAGTAGAAGTCTTCGAATCCTTCTGTACTCATATTGGCAAGCTGTGCCATCGATGAAGTAGGATAGCGTAGCACGACCCACTTTTTCTTAGGAACGCGTATTTCTCTATGTACTTTTTTACCAATCGTATTTCCGTGGATCTTCATCTTGTCATCTGGTACATCCGATTGCTCACTAATATTATCACCTGAGCGTAAACCGATATATGCATCCATCTGCTCCATGACATTCGCCTCGAAGCCTGCGATCATATTGTATTGTTCATCCTGCGCCCCCATCAATAATGCACGGTCGACGGCGTGATCTTTAATGGACACGAAAGGATATCCGCCAGCTGCATAGGCTTCTTTAACGAGTGCTGTCACTAGTTCCCGCTGCAGCCCGAAGTTTTCGATTAGAACTTTTTCCCCCGGCTGTAATTGCACAGAATACTGAATTAAATTCTTCGCCAATTTTTCAATACGTGGATCTTTCATTTGAATTTCCCCCTTTTAGTTGTTCTATTTTATTGTACCCTAAAACATAAATGGATGAGAGATAGAAAATGAGAAATGATAAAACATGAAAAATATTTATTTTTCATGCAGGAGAATAGTTTAGAAAGGAAGAAATACTAGTATAATGTTTATTTGTTAATCATAAGGGTAAAGAATTTCTATACATGACATGGAGGTGTAGCATATGGAAATCATTCTTTATCTAAGCGTAGCTGTCATAGCAGTTGCATTTTTTATTTTAGTCTTAAGTGTGATGAAGACCTTGAAATCTCTTGGCTCTACGTTAGACAGTGTTTCAACTACATTAACCGGCCTTGAGAGTCAACTGCAAGGAGTAACAAAAGAGTCTACAGAATTACTACATAAAACAAATCTATTAGCTGAGGATATCCAGAAGAAGTCTGAGGATCTGAACACTGTTGTTTATGCAGTAAGAGATGTGGGTAGTTCCATTCAAAACCTTAATAACTCAGTGAAAAAGGTAAGTACATCCATTTCAACTGAACTGGAACGCAACCAAGGGAAGATCTCCCAGGTGGTTCAGTGGGGAAATGCCTTTATTGAGTTAAAGGACAAATGGAAACAAAAACAGGAAAAACAGCCAACTCAACCTGATGTTGCTGATGTAGCTGTTCAAAACCATACACCTAAAGAAGTTCGATCTCGAGAAAAATTAGTTAAAAGAGCAAGATCTTATAACAATTAGAGAGGGGAATTTTAACATGACTCAACAGTACAATCAGAACCAAAACCAGAACCAGAACCAGGCAAACGACAGCAACAACATTAACTCAAAGGATTTCATGATCGGAACATTGATCGGAGGAATCGTAGGAGCAGCATCAGCACTTCTACTCGCTCCTAAATCAGGTAAGGACCTTCGTCATGATATTAACGAACAGGCTGTCGTTATTAAGGAAAAGACAGGTCAGTGGAAAGACTCAGCTGTAGAAAAGAGCAATGAATTGGCAGCTGTGGCGAAAGAAAAATCTTCTGCCCTTACAAAATCTGTCCAAGAGCAATCCAACAATGTGGTTGGCAAGCTGAAAACATACCGTTCTAACACTAACGAGCTTGAAGATACGAATGATGAGCTGCAAGCTGTTTCTGTAGGGGACACAACTTCCATCGAAGAAACAGAAGATGTGAATCAAAAGCTCGAAGATACAAAAAAGGCATTTGATGAAACTGAAAAAACATACAAACAATAATAATTGATTCCGAAGGCGGTGAAGTGATATGATGACTTCACCGTTTTTTTAGTGGACCCAGTTACGAGACATTGTCTCTCATACGCTTATAAAGAACATCGAATGAAAGGGTGTAAGAAATACATGCAAAAGATCGATACCGTTCAAGAATTTGAACAGCTTTCCGAAACGAATTCTCGCTTCTTCTTCATGAAGCACAGTCTCACATGTCCTGTAAGTTCTAACGCATTTAATGAGTATCAGTCATTCTTAAACAAGAGTGAGGAGGATGGCTATTATTTAGCGGTTCAAGAATCAAGGGAGCTATCCAAACATATTGGCGAGAAATACGGCATCAAACATGAATCGCCACAAGCCTTCTTATTTATTGAAGGTAAACCAGGCTGGAATGCTTCACATTGGAACATAACGGAGAATGCATTAAATAAATTGTAGGATAATCGAACTCTGTTCCAGCAGAGTTCTTTTTTTATGGCTTCAAAAAAATTCTATAAAAATTGGTAATTTCCTCCCATGCGTTTATTTTCTCTCTAACAGGGAACCTATTCTATAAGAATAAAAATTCATTAAATGGATAGTAGGAGGAACGATTTATGACACAGCCTGTACCTTATAAAACTCAAACTAGAAATACCACTAACGAAGGGAAGAACGGAAAGTTACTTAAAGGCATGGTGGTGGGAGCAGTCGTAGGCGGTGCCCTCGCAATGCTCGATAAAACAACGAGAACAAATGTAACATCGAGAACATCGGACATGAAGGATTCTACGATGGGAATGGTTGCAAAAGTGAAAGAGAACCCATCTGGTGTTGTGAACGACTGGCAGGATCGCCTTAAAACGGCATCTACCGTATTAAAGGATGCCATAAACGATGCACAGAGTCTTTATGAAAAAGTAAATGATGATGTAGTGGGCCAAGTGAATCAAGTGAAGGAAGACTCTTCTGATATGATTGCATCCACGAAAGAAGCAGCAGAAGAATTGAAGGATATTGGTGGGAAAGTGCGCGAAGCCGGAGAAGAAGTGACGAATGGCTCAACCCAGTCACAGCCTTCAACAAGCTCTACTTCATCAGACGAGCAAAACATTCACCCTACGGACCGTTCGAGCACTATACCAGGTCAAGTGGGATCATAATGTAACCAACTAGGGCAATCGCCAAACAGCTGGTTGCGAATCATGATTAATATGAAAAAGATGCCTGTGACTCATTCGGAATCACAGGCATCTTTTATTGTTTCATGTAATAAAATGGAAATTTTCATTCACATCGAATAACTAGAAGAAGCTATCTACCTTTCTAAAGAATCGTTAGCTTCATACTTCTTCACCTTTACCTACTCATCTATCAATTAGTGAGAAGACTGAGGCCAGACGATTTCCAGAGTATCTCCCTGTTGGACTTCTTCATAAAAGGTCGTTTCAACGCCATTTTTCAAAAGAACGAAATGACCATTCGAATGGGAAGGCATGCTGATTTCCACGGCGTTAAATAAGTCTTGAAAAATAAACCCGCTCATCGGCTGTTCTTCCATTTCAATAGAATCACCTGGAAATACGGGATCATCCATTTCGAGTCTTATCCCATTTCGAAGGATCCGAGTGCTGTCTTTTTTCAGCTCGATCTCCTTGCCGTTAAACGTGATATGAATGCTGGATCCAGGAACGAGCTGTTTCTTGATGAGTATCTCATTTATGGTTGGAGTATGAGCCGATTTGAATGAAACAGCATCACCCTGTTGAATCTTAGAAGAAAGTTTCGCCTCTACTCCGTTTAGGAATAGCTTTCCACTAAAGCTTGGAAAGAAGGTATCCTTGCCATTGATGGAGATACGGTATGGCTTCGTATTCTCAATCCAGTTATCGTATCCTAGATAGGTTAACCCGTCCAGGAGTGTATCGACGAATTCGATCCGAATGGAATCACGATCTTGAATGATCTCATCCAACGATACTCGCATATTGTTTCGGTAGACGTGTGGAGTTAGTGTATAGGTTTTTCCGTCTACCACAATCTCCTTAGAAGAGGAGCTGTCTACTAAGTCCCCGATTATTACTTGTGGTGGACCGCCGTCATTTCCTTTCAGTACCGATATGTGATCGTTATTCTTAATCACTTCGTCCAGTGCGGCCTGATATCCATTCTTTTCTATGATTGGTGGCTGACCATGGCCTCCGGGTAAGGAAATGTCCTGGCCATTGACAGAAACAAACAATCCGACCCCTGGTATGCCATGCCATTTACTTACCTTTAATCCTGCAGCCAGGATGCAATCCCCAACGGTTAAATCCTTAACTTCGAATAATCGGACCGGCTGCCCGTTAACATAGGACGTGATGTATTGGACAGGTGTCTGTTTCGCTGCGATTGCAATGCCGATCGGTGTAACAAGCTCTGGTCCCTTGGTTATCTCATCGGATATGGTGATATTCTGAATCGCCTCTACGCCTCTTACAGCCACCCGATTAGGAGGAAGGTGTAAGGATGAGGCCAATTGTCCAGGCAGTTCAGGGGTCAAACTACCACCCCCTACGAGCATGACAGCTTGGGGAGGCTTTCCGTTGTTTAAGCGAAGAATCTCTTTTGAAATTTCGCCGGATAGCCGAGAGACAGCTGGCATGACTTTCTCAATCACTTCATGTGAAGGGATAATCGTTTCAAATCCAAGGATATCGGTAACCGTAATATCTCCTTCTGTCTGAAGTTCCCTCTTGGCTTGTTCTGCTAATGGAAAGTCTAGTAATAATTCGTTGCTGATGGCTTCTGTTATCTCGTCCCCTGCTGTTGGGACCATCCCGTAGGCAATGACAGTCCCCTTATTGGTGATGGCAATGTCTGAGGTCCCTGCCCCGATGTCGACGAGAGCTACATTGAGGCGTCTCATGGACTCAGGAATCAACACGTTGATGGCAGCGATAGGTTCCAGAGTAAGGGCCTCCATTTCAAGGTCAGCACGAGTCAGAGCCGCAATCAAAGATTCCACCACGACCCTTGGAAGAAAGGTGGCGATGATCTCGACACTTGCTTCGTCCCCCTGCTGATCGATCAGACTCCCAATCTCTTCCCCATCCAAGCGATAATAGAGAACAGAATAGCCGACGCAGTAATAATGATAACTCTTCGTGTCATTCTCCTGTTCTGCGGCAAGCGCTTGAGCCTGCTGTACAGCACTTAACTCTAAATGGAGGATATCGTTTTTCTGAAGAAGGGGTTTCCCTTTGATATTTACCGTAGAAAGGGACGTTTCGGTCTTAAGGGCTCTCCCTGCAGCGGCGACACATACCTTGTGAAGGGGACCATGTCTTCTTTCCAATTGTCCTTTAATGGAGGATATCACCTGGGATACAGCAGGTACATCATGGATTTGGCCATCTAACATGGCTCTCTTCTTATGCTCTTCTATTAAAATGTCTGAAACTTGAAATGTTCCGTCTATTTCTTCTAAAATAATTCCAACGACCGACCGAGTTCCGATGTCTAATGCAAAGATTTTATGATTATTTTTCAATTACTGTACACCCACTTTAGCCTATTCTCATACTATACAAAATACTTTAGCGCTTAAAAGCGTTTAACTAATAAAGAAGTTTTTCGTGACATTTTAGATATGTTCTATTATAATGAGTTTCAATATCAAAAATGTATCATACTTTCTTAAAACTATAACAGTTTTTACGTATGAACAGGAAAAAAAGAAAGGGTGCTGTATCGTGAGTAATCAAGAGCTCGATCAATTACGAAAACAAGTAGACGAAATGAACTTAAAACTATTAGACACCATTAATGAACGTGCTAAACTAGTTCAAGAAATCGGGCGTGTCAAGGAAACTCAAGGGGTATACCGCTATGATCCTGTTCGCGAAAGAGGAATGCTCGATCTAATTAAAGAAAATAACAATGGTCCATTTGAACACTCAACCATTGAACATATTTTTAAAGAGATCTTTAAAGCAGGCTTGGAGTTACAAAAAGACGATCACCGTAAAGCATTACTCGTTTCCCGTAAAAAGAAGCCGGATGATACGATTGTAAATATTAACGGAGATTCAATCGGAGACGGTAAACCTCATTTCATCTTCGGCCCATGTGCCGTTGAATCATATGAGCAAGTAGCGGAAGTGGCGAAAGCTGTTAAAGCGAAAGGACTTAAGTTACTTCGTGGCGGAGCATTCAAACCAAGAACGTCACCTTATGACTTCCAAGGCTTAGGAATTGAAGGATTAAAGATTCTTAAAAAAGTGGCGGATGAATATGATTTAGCCGTCGTGAGTGAAATCGTGAATCCTGCCGACATCGAACATGCAGTGGAATACATTGATGTCATCCAAATCGGTGCAAGAAATATGCAAAACTTTGAACTATTAAAAGCAGCAGGAGCAGTGAAGAAACCCGTTTTACTTAAACGTGGCTTAGCTGCAACGATTGATGAGTTCATCAATGCTGCCGAATACATCATTTCGCAAGGGAATGGAGACATCATCCTTTGTGAACGAGGAATTCGTACGTACGAAAAAGCGACAAGAAACACATTGGACATTTCAGCTGTCCCTATCCTTAAGCAAGAGACGCATCTACCGGTATTCGTGGATGTTACACACTCTACAGGACGTAGAGATCTACTGCTTCCAGCTGCAAAAGCAGCATTAGCCATCGGGGCAGATGGAGTAATGGCCGAGGTTCATCCTGATCCAGCCGTTGCCTTATCCGATTCCGCTCAGCAAATGGATTTAGATCAATTTGATCATTTCTACAAGGAAGTATTAAAAGGCAGAACGATTGAAGTGTAATGGTATGATATAAGAGAAGGGCTGAATCCTTATAATGAGGATTCAGCTTTTTTTGGGTCAAATGAAGGAGTATTTCTAAGAAAAGATGCAACCGCCCGGGTAGGAGAACTGAGTGCAACTATCGGGGATAATTGCGGGAAAACCATTATAACGGCGAAATTCTGGATTTAACGGCGAAAATTCAATTATAACGGCGATATCCTGATTTTATCGGCGGAATTTCAAAAATAACGGCGAAACGTCTCCTCCGCCAGTCCTCTTTCCATAAATGTTCCACACCCATCCCGTATTCTTTCCCATCAACCACGTCATTGTGTGCTATAATAATCTTTTTGTTGATATGAATACCCTGTCATTGCACGAAAATAAAGACTATCGTATGATTATCTACGTAATTGCAGATAAATAACCTATATACATTGAAAAAACACTGAGTAGAACATAAATATGTGCATTTTTTAACAAACTATTGTAATCGCTTTTTTCTTTAGGTTAATTTGGTGTAAAATAAGATAAATGAGTAGAAGAGTAAAGGAGTGTAAGCAATGAACATAACAATATATGATGTAGCCAGAGAAGCCAATGTTTCCATGGCAACAGTCTCCCGTGTAGTCAACGGTAACCCGAATGTGAAGCCAGCAACAAGAAAGAAGGTACTTGAGGTCATTGAACGTCTTGGGTATCGTCCTAATGCTGTAGCCAGAGGATTGGCTAGTAAGAAAACAACGACGGTAGGGGTTATCATCCCTGATATCTCAAATATCTTCTATGCGGAGCTGGCACGAGGAATTGAAGATATCGCCACAATGTATAAATACAATATCATTCTTAGCAACTCGGATCAAAATGCTGAGAAAGAGCTTCATCTTCTGAATACAATGCTTGGGAAACAAGTGGATGGAATCCTGTTCCTTGGTGGCCATATTTCCGAAGAGCATGTCCAGGAGTTTGAACGTTCTCCTGTCCCAATCGTACTTGCCGGTGCTGTGGAAGAAACGAATAAAGTTCCTTCTGTTAACATCGATTACAAGGCGGCTTCATTTGATGCGGTTTCCGAGCTACTGGAAAAAGGGCATAAGCGCATAGGTTTTGTAAGTGGTCCGTTCCACGATACGATTAATATGAAGTTTAAACTTGAAGGATATCGAGAAGCGCTTGCTAAAGCAGGTGTGGAATATAGTGACGATTTAGTCATTGAAGGCGACTACACATATGATTCAGGACTGGAAGCATGGCAGAAGTTTACTGAGCTTGATGACAAACCGACAGCTATATTTGTTGGAAACGATGAAACGGCCCTTGGTGTCGTTCATGGTGCTCAGGACCAAAATGTATCCATCCCTGATGATGTTGAAGTCATCAGCTTCGACAACACAAGACTGGCATTGATGGTTAGACCTCAGCTGACTTCTGTTGTTCAGCCTTTATATGATATCGGAGCAGTGGCCATGAGATTATTGACGAAATATATGAACAAAGAAACGGTTGAAGAATCCACTGTTGTTCTTCCGCATAGATTGGAACACAGGAACTCAACAAAGTAAGGAATTTGTCGATACTAAAGATAAAGACAAACAGAACTTATTTTTGTAGGGAGAGTCAAAATGAAAAAGCTTGATGTTCTTACACCAATTGGGGTTTTAGTAGGGGTTCTATTCGTATCCTTCGCTATTATTACGAATGCTGGCATCACGGGCTTCAGTTCCTTCATCGATTTACCATCGATCTTCGTCGTAATCGGAGGATTATTTGGGGCCATGTTGGTCAGCTTCTCTATCAAAGAATTAAAGCAGTTGGGTAAAGTGATGAAAGAATCCTTTCGTGATGAAGAATATGATCTTCACGGTCTAATCCGGACATTTGTCACCTTATCAGAAAAAGCAAGGCGTGAAGGCCTTCTCTCACTCGAGGCAGAAGTGGAAGCAGTCGAGGATCCATTTATCCGAAAAGGCGTCTTTCTGGCTGTGGACGGAATTGAGCAAGACGTGATTGTCGATATTATGAATGCTGAAATCATCGCTTTAGAAGAGCGACACCGTAAAAATAAGAGCTTATTGGACAAGGCAGGGGAGTATGCACCTGCATGGGGGATGATCGGGACCCTGATCGGTCTTGTTCTGATGTTGAAAAACTTAAATGATCCCGCATCATTAGGTCCTAATATGGCCATTGCGTTATTAACGACCCTTTATGGGGTCTTGCTTGCAAATCTTGTATTCTTGCCAATGGCATCCAAACTTGCGATGAAAACAGAGAAAGAAGTGTTTATGAAACAAATCGTGATCGAAGGTGTTGTGGGGGTGCAATCGGGTCAAAATCCGAGGATATTAGAAGAGAAGCTAAGGGTTTTCTTATCCAATGAGGAATTACAGATGTATTCGGTTAAGGAGCAAGAGGGGGCAACCCTAGATGAAGCGTAGACCAAGAAAAGAATCTCAACCTTCAGGTGCTCCTAAATGGATGGTTACATTTTCTGATCTTATCACACTGATTCTCGTATTCTTTATCCTATTATTCTCTATGTCTCAAATCGATATCGTGAAATTCAGAACCATTGCAGATTCCTTTCAGCAACGGCAAATCCTTGAATTTTATCCATCTGTGATTCCGCTTGAGAATCCGTCCGCGGAACCCGAATTGGAAACGAATGATGCAAGTCCTCAAGGGAAGAATCAGAATTTAAGCCAGTTATTAGCAGATATACAGAGCTATTTGAATGAAAATAAATTAAATGAAGTGGTCGTGGCAACGAGAACCGAACGGGGTGTCGTTCTCGTACTTCAGGAACAGGCGCTTTTTGCATCTGGAGAAGCAACAGTCCTACAGGACGCCTATCCGTTTTTGAATAAAGTAGGTGACCTACTATCTAGGATCCCGAACTTTGTGAAGGTAGAAGGACATACAGACAATCGTCCGATCAATACATATCAGTTTCCGTCCAACTGGGAGCTCTCCTCTGCGAGGGCAAGCAGTGTTATTCGGTACTTGATAAAAACCGAGAACTTAGATCCGAAGCGGTTCATTGCCGTCGGATATGGAGACACACGCCCCATTGCCCCGAATGACACGGGGGAAAATCTTCAAAGAAACAGGCGGGTTGAAGTGATTATAACGGATCCTGCGTATGAAGAACAATAAAAAGCAAGGACTTCTTGATTGAAAGGGTCCTTGCTTTTTTTGTGCGCGCGGGGTTCTCCTATGAATGTGGGAACCTGGACAATAATTGCATGTTGAATTCTGTGGTTTTATCTTTTTACATAAGAAAGACCCTCCAGACAACCGCCTGAGGGTCTTTCATATCATTGATAGTTGATGACGGCAGGACTCGGGTCCATTTTCAACACGTCTTCCGGTTTCATGACTGGCTCATCTTTATCATAGAAGATTTTGAAGGCACCATATTGATGCGGTTCATCCCGTATATACTTCCGGTACAGTGCCTGCTTGTCCGCAGCTGCTCCCCAGCCGTCAAAGTTTATGGCGACTTCAACGTTGTCAGTCGGTTCAATCGCATCTTTATGCGTCAGTACGGGGCCGGTGAATTGGTGAACAAGCACCAATTTATCCGGGAGGTTATTTTTTTCCGTAAGCTCTGATAGATACTCGACTGCCTCCTGAATGTCCCTGCCATCCACTTGCCCGAGATCTTCTCCTGGCTTTTCACCTTCTGCTACGTGGAATTCCGTATCGATTGCCAAGTTAACATTCGGGTGTTTCAGCCATTTTTCAATCATTTGCACCTGGTTCATGACCGTATCCGTTCCGAGTTGAATATCAAGCAATACTAGGGCGTCATGCTTCTCCGCAAGCTCCACATACGTTTCAATATTCTCCTCAGCCGTCATCCGCACATAATCTCCATCCTTGCCAGGCGCATTCTGAGCCATGGTCGTAATCAATTCAATTGTAGGTACCGCGGGCCTTTCCGGGTCAAGGTCGGAATAGACCTGTGTTTGCTCTTTCAACTTCTTTATGTACTCCTCAGGTTCAAGCTTTCCAAGAATCCCCATATGTTCAGACACGGGCGTACCATAGTAGGTCACCAGACGATGATCCTTTAATGGCCCATCGGAAGGGTCGTCCATCCCGTTTGCCAGCGTCTCACCCAGAGGTACCGTCCGTTGAGGTTCCCCGTCCTGACCATCTTTATCAGGCTGATCTTCTTTAGTCAAGGTTTCCTTTAGTGATACGGCATCTTCAGATGGTTCGAGCGGTTTATAAGGCTGTTTACGCTGTTCTTTGCTTTCTGTTTCCTTGTCCTTTTCTTGTTTCGTTTCCGTTGTTGATTTGTCCTGATCTGAAGACGTTGCTTCTTTTTCATTTGTCAAAGTCTTGTCTGCACAGGCTCCAAGTATAAGTAATACAGTTATAAAAATCGGCAAATATTTCTTCATTGCCTCACACATCCTTTTTCTTAGAAGATTATGGAGGAGTTTAGCACATTTTCCTTTAATAGAAAGCTATGTAAACAAATTGAAAGGTAAATTTAATCAAAAAGTAAGTGACAAGCCCATGACATGTAGATGCCATGGGCTTGTCACTCACTCATTCTATCATTCTTTCTTTTCTACTGTAAATTTGTAAGTCTTGCATTAGCTTGACGGCTTTTGTCTCAATTGCTGACGTATGGAATAAAGGGCTTTCTCAACGGTTTGCTTGTTCTTTTCCGTGATTTCCCCTTTTCTCGGAATAGGCTTGTAGATGTCCGGTGCATCCATCCATTCTGTTGGCAGGGTGATACCCGCTTTGCTCTGCCAACGGTTCGTCCAATTTGCTGGGAAAATGGAGGCGAGGTGGCCCTGTCCTGTCATCTGCATCCAAATCATGCTCCAAGCCCTTGGGACAACTCTCCATATGTCATATCCGCCACCTCCAACGGCAATCCATCTTCCATCGCAATACTCATGAGCCAGTTCGTGAGCGATGCGGGGGATTTCCTGATAGATATTCATGGTGGCAGAAAGGTGGGTAAGTGGATCGTAATAGTGAGCATCCGCCCCATTTTGAGTCAGAATGACATCTGGCTTGAAGAACTCAATGACCTCCCTGAAGGAAGTTTCATACGCCTCGAGCCAGGATTCATCTTCTGTAAAGGCATCAAGAGGGATATTAAATGAGTAGCCATAGCCCTTCCCGTGGCCGCGCTCATTGATATTACCTGTTCCAGGGAATAGATATCTTCCCGTTTCATGAATGGACAGGGTACAAACAGTGGGATCATCGTAAAAGGACCACTGGACCCCATCTCCGTGATGGGCATCTGTGTCTACATAAAGAACCCTTGCATTATACTTTTCCTGTAAATAGCGAATGGCGACTGAACTATCATTGTATATACAGAAGCCCGATGCTTTTCCTTTGAATCCGTGATGTAATCCACCTCCCAAATGGAGGGCATGCTTCGCCTTTCCCGTCATAACGTAGTCCACAGCCGTTAACGTACCACCTACTAAATAAGCGCTGGCGTCATGCATCCCTTGAAACATAGGGGTATCTTCGGTCCCGATTCCAAACCCTTCAGCCCGATCTGGAGCGAGTTGGCCGACACTCGCTTGCTTGACAGCGTTTACATAGGCAGGGTCATGATTTAGAAACAGCTCTTCGTCTGTAGCCATCCGAGGTGGAACGATTACATCCGATTGCAGAGCATTCACTTCTTTCAGTAAGTCCATCGTCAGGGTGATTCGTGTTTGATTGAAGGGATGGTCATCAGAGAACCGGTACCCTAGCAGTTCGTCTGAATAAATAAAGACCGCGTCTTTGGTCATGATGAAATTCCTGGCATGTTTGGCCATAACACGTCATATCCTTCTTTCTTCAGGTCATCGATAACATTCATCGGGTTCATCGTCCTGACACGGAAAACGAGGATTTTATACATTTCATCCTTTTTATCGGGATAGACGAGGACACTTTGGATATTCGAGTTATTCCGTCTAATGATTCCTGCTACCTCATAGAGGATTCCTGCCTTATGGGGAACTTTCACTTCAATCTGTGAACCGGGCTGGTGTGCTCCGGTTAATTGAATGAGTGTATACAAAAGGTCTGTTTCCGTGATGATGCCAACCAGCTTCTTTTCCTTCAGGATTGGAAGGCAGCTGATATGATGCTCGTAAAAGAGAGCTGCGACTTCTTCAACGAAATCAAGTGGATGACCGGTAATCACTTCCGTCTTCATAATGAATTTCAGAGGATTTTGTAACTCGGAAGGATTTGTCCCCTCATGGAAAATCGAAGGCGTACCGTCCTTCACATCCCGGTCACTCACGATGCCAACAACCTCCATCTCATCATTGGTAATCGGTATATGCTTGATCTTTTTTTCCCTCATTAGCTTTATCGCTGATTCAATTGAATCGTCTGCTTTCAGTGTTTCGATTTTCGTTTTCATTATCTCTTCCACAATCATGTTCTCCACCCCTTTAGAAAACTGTCAGAAATCCGTTAATACATGAAACGATTCATAAATCGAAGTTGATCGAATCGTTGAATGGAATCTGCATCCACTCGTTTCCCTATTCTTGCCATTAAACAATTGGCTGGATGGGAACTGATTTCAGGGTCATCCGTAGCATAATATTCTAACCCGCCGGCGTTCATCATTTTCTCCATCACTTTCCGATATTCCCATACGTTCAGCCCGGTTCCCTTTAGATCCCAGTGCCAATAATATTCGGTCGTAATGACAATGAAGTCTTCCATATGATCATCCATCATGGATACTTTTAATAGATTTTTCCCGACTGCCGCCCCGCGGAATTTAGGAATGACCTCGATTGCCCCAAGCTCGATGAGATTCTCCATTTTCCCTTTGGACCACCGTTCGAGAGGATCGGGATATAAGTATGTAACGTATCCGACAATTGTATGATTGTCTCTAGCAATCAGGATACGTCCTTCTGGTAAACGAGCGATTTCAACCAGCGCTTTATGCTGCTGGGCAGGAGGTCTGAAAGCAACCAAATCCTCATGAAAATCATGGCGCGCTAGTTCCTCTGCCGAAATGGGACCTTCAATAATGATGTTGCCTTTTGCTGTTTTTAATTCTGTTGCATTATAGGTTTTTTTCAATTTCATCTGGACACCACCTAAAGATATTCCTCTAGTCCATTATACATGAAATCGAAAAATGTAGAGCGCTTTCACGAAATTTTCAGACGTTTAGGAGGTGAATATTATTTTGAAATATCGATGGGGAGTAGCATTCTTGAGGGGTTTGAGGCAAAATCACTAGAGCGGACATTATGGCAGATTTTTTAAAAAATTGAGAAAATATTTAATTTATACTATAATAAGATTGTAATTTCTTACATAAGGGGGATGCGGTATATGAAAGTGGAAGCGTTACCAGTAACCAAGGGAAACTATAATCTTGAAAGCTATGAAAAGACCTATGCGTCATTCGATTGGAAGGATGCTGAAAAAGAATTTTCATGGGCGGAAACAGGTCGCGTCAATCTGGCACACGAAGCGATTGATCGACACGCAGTATCTTTCAGGAAAAATAAAGTCGCTCTTTATTACCGAGATGCAGAACGTGATGAAAAATATACGTACTCTGATATGAAGAAGATGTCGAACAAAGCAGGAAATGTATTAAAGCGTTTTGGAGATGTGGAAAAAGGTGACCGTGTGTTTATCTTCATGCCAAGATCACCGGAATTATATTTCTCCGTCTTAGGCGCGATTAAGCTTGGAGCCATCGTGGGTCCTTTATTTGAAGCATTCATGGAGGGAGCGGTTCGTGACCGGTTAGAGGATAGTGAAGCAAAGGTGCTGATCACGACTCCAGAATTGTTGAAGAGAGTTCCAGTCAGTGAACTTCCAAATCTAAAGCATGTGTTCTTAATAGGAGAAGAGATTCAAGAAGACGATGTACATGTGGACTTTATGTCTAAATTTGCGGAAGCAAGTGATAAGCTGGCTGTCGAATGGGTGGACCGAAATGATGGGTTGATTCTTCATTATACTTCAGGCTCGACTGGAAAGCCTAAAGGGGTACTACACGTCCATAATGCGATGATTCAACATTATCAAACGTCTAAGTGGGTACTCGACCTCCAGGAAGAGGATGTATATTGGTGTACAGCGGATCCAGGCTGGGTGACAGGGACTTCCTATGGAATCTTCGGTCCGTGGCTGACAGGTGCCTCCAATGTCATTGTGGGGGGACGCTTTAAACCGGAAAACTGGTACAAAACGATTGAAGACTACGGTGTAACGGTTTGGTATAGTGCACCAACGGCGTTCAGGATGTTAATGGGTGCCGGAGACGAAGTAGTGAAACGGTTTGACTTAAGCTCACTGCGCCATATACTAAGCGTAGGTGAACCGTTGAATCCGGAAGTCGTACGATGGGGAATGAAGGTATTTAACCTCCGCATCCATGATACATGGTGGATGACCGAGACTGGTGGACAATTAATCTGTAACTATCCAAGCTTGGAAATTAAACCAGGCTCCATGGGGAAACCTTTCCCTGGAGTGCAGGCAGCGATCGTCGATGATCAAGGGAATGAAGTGCCGCCGTACCGAATGGGGAACTTAGCCATTAAAAAAGGCTGGCCATCGATGATGAACCAAATCTGGAATAACCCCGAGAAGTATGATTCATACTTTATGCCGGGTGATTGGTATGTATCCGGAGACTCTGCCTACATGGATGAAGATGGATACTTCTGGTTCCAGGGGCGTATCGATGATGTCATCATGACATCAGGAGAAAGGGTAGGACCTTTCGAAGTGGAGAGTAAGCTTGTAGAGCACCCTGCCGTTGCAGAGGCAGGAGTGATCGGGAAGCCAGATCCTGTTCGTGGTGAAATCATCAAAGCGTTCATCTCCCTTCGTGATGGATACGAAGTAACAGATGAACTTAAGGAAGAAATTCGCCAATTCGTGAAAAAAGGGCTGGCTGCCCATGCTGCCCCTAGGGAAATCGAATTCCGCGACAAGCTGCCAAAAACCCGCAGTGGAAAAATCATGCGACGGGTACTGAAGGCGTGGGAGTTAGACTTGCCGACAGGTGACTTAAGCACAATGGAAGATTAATAGATGGAAGAACCTCCGCTTGGCGGGGGTTTTTTTTTCGTTTGAGGGAGGGGTGTGGTGTTGTTGTGTGGGTTGAATGGTTGTGGCGAAAATTGTCGATTTAGGTAGAATGGCAGATAAAAATAAAAAAGGGAAGATAAACTAAATTTATGGCAGATAAATCAAAAATTTGGCAGATAAATCCCAGAATCGGTATGTAATCACTCCGCCCGCAAATCCGTACCCGTTCGCCCCAATCACTATCACATAACCACATCCACAAATAAAAAACGAGGGAAAGTAAACACTCTCCCTCGTTCAAAATCACTATTTAGTTCTGCTCAGCAGGTGGATCCGGTTCAGTAGGTGGTTCAGTTCCTCCGTCACCGCCGCCGTCACCACCACCATTGTCTGCAGGTGGTGGCGGTTCTGGTTTGTCTGGCTTTGGTGGAGGATCAGTCGGTTTATCCCCTGGTGGTTTTGGTTCTGGTTTTTCAGGTTTTGGCTTTGGTGGTTCCGGTTTCGGTTCAGGCTTTCCAATTTGCACAGTATTGGAACGGGCAGACTCTTTACCGGCTACATCAACTGCAACCACGTAGAAATCGCCATTTCCGACCGATACTGTATAATTTGCGCCTGACTTCACGCTACCGACTTTGCCTCCTGACGTTTTGTACACGCGGTAGCCGACTACATCACTGCTTGCAGAAGGTGTCCAAGTGATCTTGTTGCCATTTCCGCTAGCATTGACGGTTCCAGGAGCAGCTCCGTCATCGGAAATCTTGTTTTCTGCGATGAGAACATTTTTAAATCGTTCATCGCCTTCTGGAATGAGTTTGTCTGGATTTCCAGGAACTGCACCGAAGATATTTTTCACAAAATCGGGATTTAAGATGACACCCGGTTGTGAAAATTCTTGCGGTGTATTAGGTAAAGCTAAATATTTCTTGCCGTTAACCATTACGTACCGGCTCATCAGTAAGCTGTCGTCCGTTTTGGTTGGGACATATTTCGCGTTGAATAAATCGCTCTTCACTAAGCCGGCCTGACTGCAGGCTTCTGATGGAAGCAATCCGGATATGGAACAGAAGGATCTTCTTACAATTCCTTCGGGCTGTTGGAATTGTGCATCAGGGTCGATCAATTCCGGCGCCAGATCTCTCGTGTCATTCAGTAGATAAGACCATAAACGGATGTTACGTAATCCATAATGTCCATACTGAGCACGGGATGCAGCAGTATTCAATGAAGAAGGGGTGTCGTAACCGAACCATGTTCCGAATGTTATGCTCGGATTAGTTGCAACAAACCAGTGATCTTTATAGTCCTGACTCGTTCCGGATTTTCCGGCCCAGTCCGAACTGAAATTCAAGAAGGTCTTCGCGTAGCGTCCAGTCCCTAACGAATGATCGAGGGTATCCCTCATCATATCGATCGTTAAGTATGCCGTTTGCGGACTGAATACATCCACTGGATCTACTTTATGCTCATAGACGACGGTTCCATCCTTTTCAACAATCTTATCGATCATGAAAGCATCGATGAACTTACCTCCATTTGCAAAGGTAGTGTAAGCATTGACATTTTCTTCAACTGTCACACCCGTCGTCGTTGCTCCAAGTGTAAGGGACAGGTTATTGTCATATCTGCTTGAAAGGGAGGTGAAGCCCATTTTCAACAGAAACTCTTTAAATGGATTCTTGTTATAGATATTCGCATATGTTCGAACAGCAGGAATGTTCAATGACTCTGCAAGGGCAAATCTTGCAGGGAATAGCCCACGTTCACGTAACGAATAGTTTTCCGGTGTCCAACCATTGATGTTCACAGCGACATCAGGAATAGGTGATCCTGGTGAAATATAGCCGTATTCCAGTGCAGGCGCATATGCAAGCAATGGCTTCATGGTCGAACCGTTTGACCTTAGTGACTGAGTGGCATGGTTAATCTGTTCAGTTTTGAAATCACGGCCGCCGATGAAGCTGATGATGCGACCTGTTTTATTTTCGATCATGATGGCACCTACCTGGACAGGCTGCGGAACTTCAACTTCTTCACCTGTATCCGGGTCCGTTACCGTATTTGTTTTCGTAGGACCGTACATTTCATAGGCATCTTTGGTCTTTTGCATTTGATCATAAATCTTTTTATTAATGGTAGAGTGAATTTCGTAGCCGCTTTGGCGAACATTACGGTCAGCCAGAGTTCGATACTTGTCTTCAAGCTCATCATTATTTTTTAGATCCTGTTCTGAGTATCCATCTTTCTTAGCCAGTACATTCTTAAGGATATCCACTGCTCTGCTTTCAAGTTCAGCAGTCAGCCATGGATATTGTTCCTGAGGTGATGGCTTAGGTTTGACAAAATCCTTTGAAATGTCATAAGCGACGGCATCGTCATATTGCTTCTTCGTTATATATCCTTCCCGGTGCATCCGGTAGAGGACCGTATTTTTACGGCTCATCCCCGCTTCCAGGTTCTCCTTCACTTCACCATTGTTCTTGAAAGGTGTGTATGAGAAGGGAGCTTGCGGAAGTCCTGCAATGAAAGCGGATTGAGGTAAGGACAGGTCTTTGGCATCTACCCCGAATATGCCCCGTGCAGCAGATTGAACACCTGCAATGTTCTGACCTGATGAATTTCGTCCTAAGGTCGCGACATTAAGATAGGCTTCCAATATTTCATCCTTATCAAAAAAACGTTCTAAGCGAAGGGCTAGGAGAATTTCCTTTGCTTTTCTCTCAAATGAAACTTCATTCGTAAGGATCTGATTTTTAATCAGTTGTTGAGTGAGTGTACTTCCACCTGATTGTGTTGATGAATTCGTAAATTCCTGAAGTACGGCACGCATGATGGCTTTCGGCACGACGCCGTTATGTTCGTTGAAGTATTCATCTTCCGTGGCAATAACTGCATTCCGCAGATCTTTCGAGATATCTTCAAGCTTCACTTCTTCCCGTTCAAGGTCTGTTCGAAGTTTTCCGAGATAAACATCATCGGAGAAGTAAAGACGTGAGGTTTCTTCGTAGTTGTATATGTCCTTTTTCATTTGGTCATAAGGACGAATTGGTTCTTCCTTAACGAGAGAAGCGAAATATCCCGCTCCTACTCCTCCTGCAAATGCAAATCCCAATACGAATATTACGACCAGGATCAAAGACAGGTTCCAAAATACACCATATGTAATTCTTGCTCGTTTTTGAAATCTAGTATTGGAAAAGAACCTGATTGCAGGATCTAGTTTTTCGAGTAATTTTGTCCATTTTTCCTTCATATATCATTCCCCCCAGAACATTCCCATTATAGCATATTTACAAGAAGGCTGTCGTAAAAAGTCAAACAAAAGGAAGTTTTATATGGAGTTTAGTTGACTATTATTTTGGAATATGGTAAAACCCTTATATAGTGAAATGAATGATAATCCGCTAATTCTGTCGGATTTAATTACTTTAATAAATAAATGTGTGATCGCAATGAGAGGAACGAGTAGTCTGCCTTCCCTGTTTACAAGAGAGTCAGTGGTTGCTGAAAACTGACACAAATGGCAGATGAATTACATCCTGGAGCTTTTGCTGTGAACCTTTAGTAGCAGCAAACGGTGGAAGCCGTTATCTTCAAAGAGTGAAGGATGTTATTCCTTAATTTGGGTGGTACCGCGCGAAGAGCGTCCCTGCATATTTGCAGGGACTTTTTTGTTGTCTTTTAAGGTATTCACCATTGCACGTTTTACCAAAGAGGAGGAAAAAAAGATGGATTTACTAAAAGACTTGGAATGGCGTGGAATCACGTATCAGCAAACGGATGCGGAAGGCTTGAAGGACGTATTGAATAAAGAGAGCATTTCGATTTACTGTGGGATCGACCCCACAGCGGACAGTATGCATATCGGACATCTGCTTCCATTTCTAACGTTAAGACGTTTCCAGAACGAAGGACACCGTCCCCTTGTGTTAGTTGGAGGGGCAACCGGTTTGATCGGAGACCCAAGTGGTAAAAATGAAGAACGTAAATTGCAAACGATTGAAGCGATTCAGGATAATGTAGCCTGTATCAAAACTCAGTTGGAAAGCATCTTTGATTTCGAAGGTAACAACGGTGCAGTGATGGTGAATAACTATGACTGGATCGGTGCAATGGATGTCGTCACCTTCCTTCGTGACTTCGGTAAGCACGTAGGGGTGAACTACATGCTTGCGAAAGATACAATCGCAACACGACTTGAATCAGGCATTTCATTTACTGAATTTACGTATACGATCCTTCAGGCACTGGATTTCAATCATTTGTATGACAACTACAATTGTAAACTTCAAATCGGTGGAAGTGATCAGTGGGGGAATATCACGACAGGACTTGAACTGATCAGACGTACCCATGAAGAAGAAACGAAGGCTTTCGGGTTTACGATTCCACTAGTAACAAAAGCGGACGGAACTAAATTTGGGAAAACAGAAAGTGGAGCTGTTTGGCTGGATCCGAAGAAAACGTCACCTTACGAATTCTATCAGTTCTGGATCAACGCCGCTGATGCCGATGTTGTTAAATACTTAAAATACTTTACATTCCTTTCTCATGAAGAGATCGAGGCTAATTCTCAATCGGTTGAAACTGAACCTCATCTTCGTAAAGCGCAAAAGACATTAGCAGAAGAAATGACGAAACTCATTCACGGTGAAGAAGCGCTTGATCAAGCGATCCGCATTTCACAAGCCTTATTCAGCGGTGAAATCAAGACGTTATCCGCTTCTGAAATTTTAGAAGGATTTAAAGATGTCCCATCCTTTGAACAACCTAAAGGAGATGCGATCGGATTAGTCGACCTGATTGTCAATGCGAAAATCTCGCCATCTAAACGTCAGGCCCGGGAAGATGTCGGAAATGGTGCCATATACATTAATGGGGAACGTGTAACGGATCTTCAACATGTCATTGACGAGAAGGACATGATTGATGGACAATTCACGATTATTCGTCGCGGTAAGAAGAAATACTTTAGAATTCAGTACGTATAATAGAAGTAGTGCGGTACCCGTTTCTCTTTTTGTGGAACTGGTACCGTGCTTTTTTTTTTGTAGGATTGTAAGGGTAGGACGAAATCGGTATACAGGGAGACGAATAGGAAGGGGAATAAAGATATTTTGATAAAATTTTCATTTTGGCTTATATTTCTGGAATTCGGCTCATAAAATAATATTCCGGCTCATATTTTCGAGAACCTGCTCATAAATGTAGAAAACCTGCTCATATACTAGTAAAACCATTAGAGTGACTGCTCCCAAGCCAAGACCCAATCCATCATTGGACAGAAAATCCTTTCAAAGAAACTATATATCAGGCAAAATCGCTTCAGTACGGGCAAAAATACATAAAAAAACACTGCCCATAAAATGGACAGTGTTTCTCTTACAAAGATTAACGAGAGTAGAACTCAACGATAAGAGCTTCGTTAATTTCAGCTGGTAATTCAGAACGTTCAGGAACGCGTGTGAATGTACCTTCTAATTTGTCAGCATCGAAAGTTAGGAATTCAGGAACAAAGCTGTTCACTTCCATCGCTTCTTTGATGATGTCAAGGTTGTTTGATTTTTCACGAACTGAGATTGTTTGACCAGGTAGTACGCGGAATGAAGGGATATCTACACGAGATCCGTTCACTGTAACGTGACCGTGGTTAACAAGTTGACGTGCTTGACGACGAGTACGAGCTAAACCTAAACGATAAACAACGTTATCCAGGCGGCACTCAAGTAGCGCCATGAAGTTTTCACCGTGTTTACCTTGTAATTTGCCAGCTTGGTCAAATAGGTTACGGAATTGACGCTCAGTTACTCCGTACATGTGACGAAGTTTTTGCTTCTCTTGAAGTTGTAAACCATATTCAGAGATTTTTTTACGTTGGTTAGGACCATGTTGTCCAGGAGCGTAAGGACGCTTTTCTAATTCTTTACCCGTTCCGCTTAGAGAGATTCCAAGACGACGAGATAATTTCCAGCTTGGGCCAGTATATCGAGCCATGAATGACTCCTCCTTTATTGTTTTTATTTTGTTGTAAAATAAAAACACCTGTGAATAACAATTATGTGCATTTTGTTTTCATGTACCTTCGCCCTAGCAGCAGAGGGTTACAAGATACACCTCAAGTAGTAGAGGAACAAAATACGATCATAAAGGATTTCACTGAAGCTGCATTATTTTACACAAAGAATATTATATGACGGGAGAGTATAGAAGTCAAGGGCATATTTTGAGTTTCACACATATCATAAATGTGTTCGAACTGAATTGATGGACAATACTTCGGATATTGAATAGAAGGATTACCTTTCTGATCAGAGAATCTATTAAAGTTGAGAAGTTTTAGTTCAATTTCTTCTCTCATGAAGTAAACAAAATAGTCCAAAAGTCATTAATTGTGATATAATTAAATTGGAAAATATGTTAATTAGGTGAATAATTTGGAAAAATTAAGGGGAGACAAGTCCCTTCGCTTCGTTTTGATCGAATTGTGCGTTCTTTTGACTTTAGGAGGGTTCTTATATTCCCCCTTTTATTCCTTTCACATTCAGAAGGATTCACGATTGATCCTCCTATTCAACGGAAAACAAGACGAACCGATTCAACTGAACTGATCCAATCAAAAAGAAAACTAGTTGAATGTCATTCTCTATACGAGGATCACTCATTATGGCTGGTTGTTTTACAGGATGATGTAGTGCTGATTCAGAGTCGGTGAGGTAAATAGTTTCACAAACCTTTTAGGTGTGGGTGAGAAAAATGTACGTTATTCAACATTCATTGCACGAATACAAATCCAAGCTATTCGATTTAATATATGAAGAAATGTCAGCTGAGACGGATCATCCGGTCCAATTACAGAAGTGGCTGGCGGTTATTAAAGATTGTCTTGAAATCGAGAGGGCATTTTTATATTTATATAGCGATTCTGCATATTTCTTATATCATCCCCGCCAGAATGTGGATGCACCTCTCACTCTTGCAGAATCGAGCCAGGAATACCTCCTTGATCCCATCACGATGGAGAAGGATGATCAAGGATCGATTAAGTTTCACTTTACGAATCAAGATGGAAGTCCTTTAGCGATTCTTGTAGTGGAATGGGAGGATGGACAAGGGATAGCCGATGAGAGCTGGTTCCATTCTTTCAGGGAAGCGAGCAATCAATTTTTACAGCATATAGGCGGAATCCAAACGATACTTGAAGATGAGAGACGATACCGGGAATTATTTAAAGTCACGGAGATTTTCCATTCTACAAGAGATGTTCATACACTTCTCGTCCAGATCATCGAGACGTTGAAGCGGGTATTTCCTATTGATGAGTTTCACTTGTTATTGTCGAATGATCGATACGATTTTGGAACACTTCCTATTAAAAGCTTTGACTTTGATCACGCCAACGAGTCTGCCATGCAGGCGTTTGTCAACGGAAGTATCGAAGTGGGAGAACAGAATGTCCTGTATGCACCCTTGAAGGGAAAGCAAGGGATCTACGGTGTGCTCGAAGTGAAATCCATGTCCCATTCGACCTTTACGGATCAGAAGATTGAGTTCATTCGTCTGCTTGCCTATACGGGAGGAAGTGCCCTGGAAAATGCCAAGTTGTATGAACAATCCAGGAGGCTTATTACCGACCTCCAGCTAATCAATGAAACTTCCCATCAATTAAATTTGAATTTGCGATTATCGGAAACGGTGATGTTTCTAAAGAAGCAAATCGAGCGTTCCTTTCAAGCATCCGCCATTGGGTTTGTTCTCCTTCATAAGGGAGAATATAGCATCTTGGAAGAAAGCTCGTCCGTCTTTTTTGATAAAGTTGGGAAAGGGTATATCTCCTATGTAAAGCGGCGGATCGAGAAGGAAAAGGATGCCATCTTCCTGGGCGATGTGAGCGACAGGTTTGACGAGGGAGCGGTCTTTCCTTCAATCATGGCTGTACCGATGGTTCAAAATGAAGCCCTGATTGGATTTTGTATTGTACTTCATAAGGAACCATATATGTTTTCATTCGATATGTATAAACTCTTACAGTCATTCATTCATCATTCAACCTTAGCGATCACCAATGCAACCCTCCGTGAAAAACTGGAGCATATGGTCATTACCGATCATATGACTAAACTATTCGCACGAAATTATTTGGATGACGAAATGGAATCTTCCATGAATAAGGATGATTCAGGTTCATTGCTGCTGATTGATATTGATGACTTTAAATTGATTAATGATAACTACGGCCATCAGATTGGTGATGAGGTTATTATCGCTGTTTCAAATCTGATTAAAGGAATCGTCAGCCATCATGGGTTTGTGGCAAGGTGGGGAGGAGAAGAATTGGCAGTCTACTTACCTTCTCTTGCTCTTGAAGACGGCATGAGGATCGCTGAACGCATCATTGAAGAGATTCCTGTGAAAACAAATCCAACCGTCACGCTGTCATGTGGTTTATCGACGTGGAGAGTGAGCGATGACAAGTGTCCAAAATCCGTGAAGGAACTAGTAAAAAAAGCAGATGAAGCACTCTATCATGCGAAAAATAATGGGAAAAATCAAGTTGCGAAAGACTGTGACGGAGAGAATATAGAATAAGTCTGTGAAGAGAAACAGGAAGGGGCCAATTAAGTCCTTCCTGTTTTTTATGAGAGATAACGGTGGACTACCAAGCGGTTTCCCTTTATCACTTTAGTGTAACCGCTTTCTTTTTCTTTGTGATTATCATATTCTAGATTAGTAGTTAATTAGACTTAAAGGGCATACTGGGAGGAATACTAGATGAAAGAAGAGAAGCGTTTTGAAACAAGGGTCATTCATGAGGGGTATCAATCGTCTCAGCATTTTGATAGTTTAGCACCCCCGTTATACCAAACTTCTACTTACACTTTCGCCAATGCGAAACAAGGGGAAAATCGATTCGCAGGTGAAGAAGAAGGATATATATATTCAAGACTGGGAAATCCGACCGTATCGATTCTCGAAGACAGGATGGCATCCTTAGAGGGGGGCGAGGCTGCCCTTGCTTTCGGTTCCGGTATGGCAGCGGTTTCTGCAGTATTATTATCGTTAACGAAATCGGGGGATCATATTCTCTGCTCACAAGGGGTTTATGGATGTACATTTGGTTTGCTGCAGCTCCTTGAAGAGAAGTTTGCGATTGGGCATGATTTTTCTTCCATGAGTACAGAAGAAGAGATCCGAGAGAAAATCACTGAGAACACCACTTGTATTTACGTGGAAACACCAATAAATCCAACCATGCAATTAATTGATTTACAGCTGGTTGTGAAGGTCGCTAAGGAAAAAGGAATACCGGTTGTGGTGGATAATACATTCTGTTCTCCGTATTTACAACGTCCATTGGAGCTAGGGTGCGATATTGTCATCCATAGCGCAACGAAGTATATCGGAGGACATGGTGATGTGGTAGCGGGTCTTGTCGTCGGGTCACAGGAAAAGATGGCAGAAATCCGGATGACAACCCAAAAAGATATTGGGGGAATCATTTCCCCATTTGATGCCTGGTTATTATTACGAGGATTAAAAACGCTGGCGGTGAGAATGGACCGTCATTGCGAAAGTGCAGAGAAGATTGCCGATCTTCTAGCCGAACATCCTGTCGTCGAAACCGTCATTTACCCGGGACATTCGAATCATCCTCAACATGAGGTGATGAAGAAACAGATGAAAAAACCGGGTGGCATGATTTCATTTACGATCAAAGGGTCGAAAGAAGAAGCCCAGAAGCTGATGGATGATCTATCAATGATCAAAATTGCCGTCAGTCTAGGAGATGCTGAAACGCTGATCCAGCATCCTGCCACCATGACTCACGCCGTCGTGCCTGAGGATTCGAGAAAGAGCATGGGGATTAGTGACACACTATTAAGACTTTCTGTCGGATTGGAAGCACCGGAAGATATCTGGAATGATCTATTGCAGGCGCTGGATAAGGCATAAAAAACAGGAAGGAACCCGATATTATTAGCGGGTCCTTCCTGTTTTTTTATATCATTCTTCTATATATGTTTGCTTTGACTTCTTTTCACCGAATCCATAAAGCTCAAAAATAATGCCATAAATGAACACGGTTAAAAAAATCGAGCTTACCATATCGAGAATAAAATGTTGTTTTATAAACAGAGTTGAAATGATGATCAGTGAACCCATGATCGGGACAAAAATGGAGTGAAATGAATGTTTATCCTTAATGTTGATATTGCCAAGCATGATGGCAAATGTCGTTAAAACATGGATGCTTGGAAACGCATTATACGGCTGATCATGGCTATAGATCATTCGAACAAGATTGACAAACAGTCCATCCCCCTCAAGAGTGGGACGAGGTACGGTTGTCTGAAAGTAAAAGTAAATAACGAAGCAAACCAACTCCCCAATGGCAATGATGCTCAGGGTTTTAAGAAAAATGGGGATATCTTTATACCAAAAATAAAACAGGTATCCTAAAATAAAAGCATACCAAAGGATATATGGCACAATGAATACCGGTATGAATGGAATTAATCCATCGATATCTGTAGAAAGGATGACCGCTTCACGAGAATTTGTATTTAATAGTTTATATATCAACCCTAATGCTGGCATCACAAGAAAAAATAATAAATATGGTAAGTCTTTCATCTTGTTGCTCATATTACATCCCCTCTCAACTGAAATGTATATGGGAAATATCATCATCAGTTTAAATTCATCTTATTTTGCAATAATCTCTCTTCCATTCTCTTCCCCTTAAACACGATGAAAAAACGTTAACGTTTCATCAGTCTAGGGTTCTGACAACTTCCAACTCAAGTCCATACGTACCCATTTCGGTTTCCGTCTTTCAATATATCAAGAGTATTTGTTCTTTAGAAAATGAAACGAAGGATTTCATAGTATCCTATACTCATAGGCTATTCAGCTGAATGTGAAATGGTGGCTATTAAGGAGGAATATATCTGAGGATTTTTTTTGCAAGACGGGTGCTACCCTAACAATCATCACACCGGGTGTCTGGCCGAAATTACCACCATAAAAAAGACCGTGCCGGATATAAATCTCCCCGGCAGGCCCAGTCATTGGTTCAAAGATTAAAGGTGCTTTAAAAGCTCATTTACATAAACTTCCAAATATTTCTGATCATCTTTGTCAAATCTCGCTTTTTCCGGGCTGTCGATATCGAGTACTCCAATCAGCTTTCCTTCTTTTACAAGAGGGATGACAATTTCGGACTGAGAGGCTGCATCGCATGCGATGTGTCCAGGGAATTGATGGACATCATCGATCATAACCGTTTTTTGTTCACTGGCAGCAGTGCCACAAACCCCTCTTCCCAGTGGGATCCTTACACATGCAGGCAGTCCCTGGAACGGTCCCAAGACGAGCTGGTTGCTTTCTTCTTCGTATAAATAAAAGCCTACCCAATTGATGCGATCCATAAATTGACCTAGTAGGGCGGAAGCATTGCTCAAATTCGCAATTTGATTTGGCTCACCTTCTAATAAAGCGTTTAATTGCTTTGTGACAAGGCTAAAGCCCTGTTCCTTTGTACCTTGATATTTTTCTACTTGAAACATCAATATCTCCCCCAATTCTACATAATATGCGTTATTTCATGTCCATTTGCTCTCCAATTCTTTTTACACAACAGATTCTGTCGAGAATTACTTAAAGGAAATCAACATGGAAACACGAATTATTCTTGTAAACAAACTATAATAGAAATGTCTATTGAACCATTTTTAGCATACTTCTTCATTACCTTCAAGATTTAGGTTTTATCCGAATAAATCAATTGATCTTCGTTACTGTTTTTTTCATACGCCTATTATACTTGAAAGAAGGGGAAATATGAAAAAATCAAATACTTCCATTCCGACGAAAGAAGCCATTTTTCAAGCAGCGGTGTATCTGTTTTATGACCATGGTTTTGATGGGACATCCGTCAGGGATATAGCGAAAAGAGCGAAAGTGAATCCGGCCACGATATCCTATTATTTTAAGGGGAAGCAAGGGGTATTAGAAGCTTGCTTCACTCATTTCTTTGAACAGTACTTACGCTTTCTTCAAGAAGAGAACGAAGCACTGAATTATGTCAGTGCTGATTTATGCTTGAAGCGGGCTGTTTACAAAATATTGAAATTTCAAAGTGACAACCATCAACTGTCACGCTTCATTTGGAGAGAGGTTTCCATCGATTCACAGGTTGTCCGTGAAATCATTTCCTCCTATTTAATGAAAGAAAGGCATTATATGAAGCGGCTATTTGAACAAGGGATGAAGGATCATGCTTTTAAGAAGCAGCCTGTCAGCTTTTTGGTCATACAGCTGAAGTCCATGATGACCATGCCATTTCTGAATAGTCAGCAGTTAAGGGAAGTGTGGCAAATGTTTCCACAGGAATATTATTTTATTGATCAATACTATAAAAACATCGACCAATGGATTGATCTGCTTCTCGTTTCAGAAGCAAAAGAGGTCATGAAGACAGAACTTATTATTTGAAGATAGAGTTGGCTGTGATGCTGCTAGAAAAAGATAAAGAACTCTTGCTCGATATGAGCAGAGTTCTTTATCTTTGGTTCTTTTCACAAAGATTGTTGTTTTCTAACATAGGAGCTGCCAAGGCTCTGTCAATGAGTGTGTGCGATAGATGGTGAGGTGAACGGCTTCGCTTTCCGGCGGACGAACGGCCAAGCCTCCTCAGCTTAGCCGAACGGGGTCTCGGCACGCCCGTTTTTCCGCAGGAGTCTCCGCCGTTCCCCTCACCATCTAAATGAGATGTCGTGACAGAGCTTACTAGTGAAAAAAAACGAATGAAATAGTATCTAACTATTCTAGCTAAAATTGACCACTACACACGTTGAAAAATGATGTTACTAGTCGTGTATGGTAGTTGATTCGTCCTCATGCTTAGAAAGTTGATCTACGCTGCAGGTGCTTGACTCCTGCGGGAATAGCGGGAAAGTTGAGACCCCGCAGGGCAAGCCCGAGGAGGCTCAACTCACGCCCCGCGGAAAGCGAGCACCTGCAGCGGAAATCAACCACCACTCGCTTATTGAAAAGCAACAAAGTTTACGAAAAACAGCCTAATCTTTTAAACGTCCATATCCGCCCTTCCCTGATTTAAACCGTTAGCGGTATGGGCATCTGAACCATAAACGGTATGAATGCCTAAAGAGTGGGCTTGTTTAATGACTTCCCTTGGTGGATAAGAATCTCCGCAATAAGGTTTAACAAAGCCTGCCCCGTTATAGTCCAGCTCGAGGTTCCTCCCAGCGACTTCATGTAAGATGGTCGAGATCTCCTCATTGAACATATGGGAAGCAGGATACAACTGCTGGAATTTCTTCACGAGGGTCATGTGACCGATTCTCTTCGGTTTATAAACTCCTAAGTCTGCTCGAATCGATTGAAGGACCGTTTCATAATACCGTTGATAGATTCCATCAACAGATCCATAATAATCAATCATCGATCGAAACACATCAGGGCTGAAATCAAGGCAATCCCATTTCTCTTGAAATTGTAAAAAATGAACCGAAAGGATACTATCATCGAGTCGATGTCCATATGTGGAGAGAAATTCAATCGTTTCTTTTTCAAACCCTTCAATGTAATCGATCTCTAATCCAGTGCGGATAATCATTTTACCCTTATAGGTTTCCTTAAGGGTTTCAAGCATATCCAAGTAATCTGGAAGATACTTTGGGTCCATGCCGCTATCCTGATCAGGTGTTGTATCGACAAAACCTCGGGGGAGCGGTGCGTGTTCTGTAAATGTTATGGCACTATAGCCTAAGGAAATCGCTCTTTCTATATACAGTTCAAAGGGATCTGTACTTCCATGTGGGCAAAAAGGTGTATGAATATGTCCGTCAACCTTCACCATGAATTTTCACTTCCTTGTAGTTTGATAATAATCTACTCTTATAAAAGTAAAATGAACAGAGATAAAATAAAAATTGATAATTTATAAGTTGATTGGAGTGGAGGGGGCAGGGCTTCTGCGGGAAAAGCTGGACAGGTGAGACCCCGGAGGCTAACCGCCAGCCCCACGGAAAGCGGGCACCTGGAACAGAAATCAACTACTACCCACTCGATAGAAACGGTACTGATAAACAAGTACATTCGGCACTAAACCCAATAAAATTGTCTATTTTCCCTTGAATTTGCTGAAATTGCCTTTTTATCAATGAAAAATTAGAAATTAATAGTCAAAAATTGTCGTTAACATGGTATCATTATAGCAATGAGAATTTATTAATGAAATATTTACATTCATATAGATGTCTACTGAATAGTTGAACAGGGGGCTTAAGATGCAATACGTCATCGCTGGAATAATACTTATCTTAATCATATTCCTAATCGGATTTATCTCTAGAAAAAAATATTACACTGAAATTGATCGTTATGAAGCTTGGAAAATAGATATTATGAACAAACCGGTTTCTGATGAGCTCTCCCGAGTAAAGCAATTGAATATGACGGGTCAGACAGAGGAATTGTTTGACGGCTGGAGACAGGGATGGGATGAGATTGTTGCTGTGCAGCTTCCTGATGTTGAAGAACTACTATTCGATGCAGAAGAATACACAGATAAGTTTCGTTACAAAAAAACGAAGGAAATCCTATCCAAAATCGATCAGATTCTTTCCGGAATTGAAGAAAAGATCGACAAGATTCTTAAAGAACTGAATGAGTTAGTTGGTAGTGAAGAGAAGAATCGTGAAGAAATCCTTGCTCTTCAGGAAGAGTATCGTAACAATAAGAAACAATTGCTCGCTTATCGTCATACATATGGTCAAACCGCTAAGCAAATCGAAAATATTCTGGACAAGCTCGCTGAACAAATCAATCAATTTAACGAATTAACTGAGCAGGGGAACTATCTGGATGCAAGAGAGATCGTACTTAGCCTGGCACAGGAAATGAAAGATGTTTCTTACAAAATGGAGACGGTACCGAAGCTGATAACCGATTGTGAAAATCTTTTGCCTTCCCAGTTGTCAGAGCTCGAATCTGGCTATGGCGAAATGAAGGAACAGGGTTATATACTTGAACATATTGAAGTGGATAAAGAGGTTGAATCTTTAAAGGAAACCTTACTTCAATTCAATAAGAATATTGAAGAGCTTCAGGTAGTGGAAGTAGAAGAAGGAATACAGGAAATCAAAGTGAAGGTAGAGAGCCTTTACGACTTACTGGAAAAAGAAGTGCATGCTAAGCATTTCGTTCAACAGTATAGAGACCAAACGACTGAAGGATTGATAAAGGCTAAGGAAGAGAATGAAGACATTCAATCGGAGATAAGTATCGTGAAACAGGGGTACCATCTTGTTGATGAAGACCTTAGTACACCAAGCGAAATCGAAAAGAAAATCATTCAGCTTTCAAAGCGTCATGAAATGGTCATGAATAAAGAAGAAACGAATGCAACAGCTTATTCCAATTTGAGTGACGAGCTCAAGGAAATCCGGAATGGGCTGGAAGAATTGAACCGGGAGCAGAGTGAGTTCTCAATTCACTTACAGAATCTGCGTAAAGATGAAATAGCTACCCGGGAAAAGATTCATGAACTCAAGAAAAAGGTTGCTGAAGCGAGCCGCATGCTTTCGAAGAGCAATGTCCCGGGACTGCCTGCTGATTACAAAGATCTTCTCGATGAAGTTCATCGAAAGATTGAGCAAGTAAACGCAAGCTTGACTGAAAAGCCTTTAAACATGAAGTTCATCCAAGAGACGCTACTTGGTGCAGAAGATACGGTCGACCATTTCTATACGAAAACGGGAGATCTGATCGAGAACGTCCTATTATCAGAGAAGATTATCCAGTATGGTAATCGCTATCGAAGTAAATATAATACGGTTCGTGATGGTCTCCAATCGGCTGAAGAAGCTTTCCGACAATATGATTATCGTAGAGCGCTAGAAGAAGCCGCGACTACCATCGAGAAGGTAGAACCAGGCGCACTGAAGAAAATCGAGAAAACGATGAATCTAGAAGAACGGTAAAGTCGAGGGTTTGCTTGTCTGACTTATAATCAAAAAAAGGACTGATTTAGAAGATACATTCTAAATCAGTCCTTTTTCACGTTCTAGTTCGCTTCAATTATTTTCTTGGTTTGTCCTGCAAATGCCGCAATGACGAATCCGACGATGGCTCCAATCATTGCTGGGATCAACCAGCCAATTCCTTGTGTATAGAATGGAAGGAATTCAAGTGATTGAGTAATGGCTGTTACATCAACTCCGGCAGTTTTAATTCCATCGATTAAACTAATCACACCGGTCGGAATGAGTGCTCCCACATAAACGAGAGAGTAACCATTAAATCCGTTGTGCATGAAAGATAGAAGAATCAAAACGATTGCCAGTGGATAGATGAAGATCAGCACTGGTAAAGAGACAGCGATCAGCTGGGTCAATCCAATATTCGCGATGACCATACTGAATAGAGACATGATGATGACAAGCTTCGGATAGGACACAGGAAGAATTTTTGCGAAATACTGTGAGCATGCAGAAACGAGTCCAACTGAAGTCGTAATACATGCAAATGTAATCGCAAGTCCCAAGATGATCGTTCCTAATGAGCCGAATAAATGACTCGCTGCAGCGGACAGTATCGCACCGCCGTTTGCTTGTTCACCGATGGAATCCGTACTGCTCGCACCGATGTAGCTTAGAGATAGATAGACAAGTGCAAGGCCGATAGCCGCGATAAATCCTGCAATAATCGTGATGCGGGTCAGACTTGATTTACTTGTGATGCCGCGATCTTTAATGGAGTTGATGACGACGATTCCGAACACTAATGCAGCGATGGTATCCATAGTTAGATAGCCATCAATGAATCCCTTAAATAAGGGGCCATCCTGATATGCAGGGTTCGGGGCTCCGAAATCCCCCATAGGACTTACAATACTTTTAACCACCAAGATTGTCAGGATCAGAATGAGGGAAGGTGTTAAGACCTTTCCGATTCTATCCACGAGCTTTGAAGGGTTCATCGCAAGCCATGCGGTGATCCCAAAGAAGATGATGGTATAAATGAGTAGGGGAGTTCCATATTTAGCCGATTCTTCCGGCAAAAAAGGGATGACCCCGATTTCATAAGCGACTGTTCCAGTTCTCGGAATTCCGAAGAAAGGACCGATCGCCAAGTACATGACAATCGTAAATATGAGTCCAAACAATGGATGAACACGGCTCGCAAGTGTTTGAAGGTCACCGCCAGATTTAGCAATGGCGATAACACCTAATAAGGGAAGACCAACCCCGGTAATAAGGAAGCCAATGATACCCATCCATACATGTTCCCCAGCCTGCTGTCCTAAGAATGGCGGGAAAATCATATTTCCTGCTCCAAGGAATAGAGCAAAAAGCATTAATCCTATCGTTAAGATTTGGCTGAATGATAGCGCTTTCTCATTCATAGATACCCCTCCGTTTGTAATCGTTATCATAAGCAGAAATCATCTTATCATAAGATTGTTGAAAAATGTCGAAATACTAAATAGTCTAACAATTTAGTATATTTAAATAACTTTGGTTACTATTTCCTTATAGATTCTCGCAAAAATTCTGTCATTTTTCAATGATTAATTTTGGAAAATGAAAGTTTTTATAAAAGATTGTTGTTTTCTAGAATAGAGCTGCCAAGGCTCTGTCTATGAGTGAGTGCGATAGATGGTGAGGGGAACGGCTTCGCTTTCCGGCGGACGAACGGCCAAGCCTCCTCAGCTCACGCTTCCGGGGTCTCGGCACGCCCGTTTTTCCGCAGGAGTCTACGCCGTTCCCCTCACCATCTAAATGAGATATCGTGACAGAGCTTACTAGTGAAAAAAACGAATGAACTAGTATCTTACTATTCCAGGTAAAATTGACCACTGTATAGGTTGATAAAATGATGTTTTTTAGACGTGTATGGCAGTAGGTTAGTCCTCATACTTAGTAAGTTGATTGTAGCGGAAGGTGCTCGACTCCGACGGGAATAGCGGGAAAGTTGAGACCCCGCAGGGCAAAGCCCGAGGAGGCTCAACTCACGCCCCGCGGAAAGCGAGCACCTGCAGCGGAAATCAAATAGCACTCGCTACCTTCAATAGCAACAAAGGTTACGAAAACAGCCTTATAAAAAACATTTAAAATTGTGTTTCTACAATAATTAATTCTTCGACTTACATGAATATCATTTGGGAAAGGAAAGATTTATGGTAAGATTAATGATTGAATAAATAGGTAATAGGATTCCTAAAGGTCATGAAAAGAAGGTGTAGATCTTGATCTATTTAGATAATAGTGCAACTACTAAGCCTTACAAGGAAGTACTGGATACATTTCTTAAAGTAAATGAAAGCTACTATGCCAATCCATCTTCCATCCATTCATTTGGTGGGCAGGTCGAGAAGTTGATTCAACAATCCAGGGAGCAAGTAGCCTCCTTATTAGGTATAAAGAAGAAAGAGGTATTCTTTACCTCTGGTGGAACAGAATCAAATAATCTCGCGATAAAAGGAACTGCCTTGCAATATGGTCACAGAGGGAAACATATGATTACGACGAATATTGAGCATCCTTCTGTCATCAACGCCGTTAAACAATTAGAGACTCTCGGATATTCCGTCACGTATCTAGATGCGGATGATCAAGGCAGGGTAAGACCACAAGATCTGAAAGCTGCCATTCAGGACGATACCATCCTTGTGTCAGTCATGCAGGTTAACAACGAGATAGGGAGCATCCAACCCATTAGGGAGATGGGACTGATCCTGAAAGACTATCCGAGAATTCTTTTCCATGTGGATGCGGTTCAGGCTATTGGGAAGGTCCCTCTTATTCTCGACGAAAAGCTTATCGATTTATGCAGCATATCTGCTCATAAAATTCATGGCATAAAAGGAACGGGAATGTTGTTTGTGAGGGACGGACTTGAACTTTCGCCTATTCTTTCAGGCGGGGAGCAAGAAGGAAATCTTAGAAGCGGCACGGAAAACACTGGTGGAATCGTATCATTTGCGAAAGCAATGAGAATGCATCTGGCAGAAAGTGGACAGAAGTTGGCTATAATGGAAGAAAACCAGCAATTTCTAAGGAGAGAGTTGGAAAGAATTGAAGGGGTTACGGTTCATACACCACCTGTTCATCAGGCTCCGCATATCCTTAACTTCTCCATACAGAACTTTAAAGGAGAAGTGCTTGTCCATGCATTAGACCGCCGAGAGGTGTTTGTGTCGACAACCAGCGCTTGTTCTTCTAAACAAAATAAGCCAAGCCGAACTCTTCTTTCTATGGGTGTTTCTGAGGACCTGGCCAATAGTTCGATTCGAATAAGCTTGTCTTTCCATAATACAATGGAAGAGTGCAGGCAATTTATACAGGTATTGAAAAGTGAAATAGATTTATTACAACACACAATGAGGAGATCACGATGAAATATAATCGCATACTAGTAAGATACGGTGAAATATCGACTAAAGGAAGAAACCGCAAGATGTTCACGGCCAAGTTAAGAGAAAATATATTGGAAGCGTTAAAAGATTTTCCGACGATTACCGTTTCAGCAAGCCGTGACCGCCTCCATATCCAATTAGGCGAAGAAAACGGGGAAGACATCATTCCAAGATTGGAGAAAATCTTCGGTATCCAATCGTTCAGTCCCGTCGTGAAAGTGGCTCAGAATATTGAAGAAATCTGCAAGGCGGGATTGTCTCTCGTCGAAAAGAGTTTTACACCGGGGAAAACCTTTAAGGTATCTGCACGAAGAGCGGATAAAAAGTTTTCAATGGATACAAATGAATTGAATTACGAGGTAGGATCATACATCCTTCAAAACATGGACGGGTTAAAAGTGGATGTGAAGAAGCCGGATATTAACCTGAATGTAGAAGTTAGAAAAGAAGGAGTATATCTCTCTTCTGAAATTTATCAAGGTTCCACGGGTATGCCTGTAGGTGCGAGTGGAAAAGCGATGCTGATGCTATCAGGCGGGATCGATAGTCCGGTTGCCGGTTATCTCACCATGAAGAGAGGAGTGGAAATCGAAGCGATCCATTTCCATAGCCCACCATTTACGAGTGAACGTGCAAAGCAAAAGGTTATTGATCTTTCGAAGAAGCTTTCTGCCTTCAGCGGGAAAGTGAAAGTGCATATCGTACCGTTTACAAAGGTCCAGCAGACGATCCAAGATCAGGTCCCTGAAAACTATACGATGACTTCAACAAGACGAATGATGCTCCGTATAGCAGATGCGATCCGTGAAAAGAATGAGGGATTGGCGCTGGTGACAGGAGAAAGTCTAGGACAAGTGGCAAGTCAGACCCTTGAAAGCATGCAGGCGATCAACGCTGTCACGAATACGCCTGTATTAAGACCACTTATCGCCATGGACAAGCTTGAGATTATTGATATTGCCCAGAAGATCGACACTCATGATATTTCCATTCTCCCGTATGAGGATTGCTGTACAATCTTCACACCACCAGCACCTAAAACGAGACCTAAAAGAGAGAAAGTGGAATACTATGAAAGCTTTGTTGATTTCGATGTCCTGTTGAATGAGGCAGTGAATGAAACGGAAACCATTACGATTGATGGATCAACAGGCTCTGATGAAGAGAATAACTTCGACGGACTGCTTTAAAAAAATAGGATTATTTACCAACGATTTTTTTTGTATGAAGCCATGTGTTTTTACACAATCTATACTCACAAGGAGGTGAAAACACATGGCAAACACAAGTTCAAATCAATTAGTAGCTCCAGGAGCTCAACAAGCAATCGACCAAATGAAATACGAAATCGCTTCAGAATTCGGAGTTCAACTTGGTGCAGATGCAACAGCACGTGCTAACGGTTCTGTAGGTGGTGAAATCACTAAACGTTTAGTCCAAATGGCTGAACAACAAATCGGTGGCGGATATTCAAAATAATTAAATACAATGGCTACAAAGGAGCGAGTTTCCTCGCTCCTTTTTCTTGTGTTTTTTTACAGTTGAGAGCTATAGAAAACATCTTTTCTAAAATAAAATCCCCCTTTTTACTATCGAATAATTTAAAAAATTTGAATTATTTTGTATAATAGAAAAGAATCGACAAACAAGGGGGAGTCATAATGAAGAGGGAAGAACTAATCGCGCCGGAGATGTACAATTTGGTGGAAGAGGTAGAGAGGTTTGCAAGTGATGAACAGAAGCTTGCGATCAAGTGGGAAAATGAAGAGGGATTGAAGGAAGAAATTACATACTCACAATTATTGAAAGATGTAAATAAAATTGGAAACGTTTTCTCTAGCAGAGGCCTTGAAAAAGGGGACGTCATGCTTGTCATGGTTCCTCGATTAATCGAAGCCTATGCTGTGTATCTTGCGGCTCTAAAGTCTGGACTCGTTGTTATTCCAAGTTCTGAAATGCTGCGTCCTAAGGACCTTGAATACAGAATTGACCATGGAGATGTAAAAGGAATCATCGCCTACTCTCCATTCGTTGAACAATTTGAAGAGGTAAGGGGAATGGAGAATCTCGAAAAATTCGTAGTCGGAGAAAAGCAGGATGGATGGATTGCTCTCGAAGAAGAGATGAAAACAGCATCTGAAGAACTGGCTTTCGCTGAAACAAAGAGAGACGATATGGCGTTTCTTTCGTATACGTCAGGTACTACTGGGAATCCCAAAGGGGTCGTTCATACCCACGGCTGGGCATACGCACATTTGAAAACAGCTGCCCGTGAGTGGTTATGCATTGAAGAAGGTGACACAGTATGGGCAACGGCAGGTCCAGGCTGGCAAAAATGGATTTGGAGTCCGTTCTTATCGGTATTGGGATCTGGAGCTACAGGTCTTGTGTATCAAGGGAAATTCGATCCGAATACATATCTTCAAATGCTTGAAGATCATGGGGTGAACGTTCTTTGCTGTACACCGACAGAATACAGATTGATGGCAAAGGTCGATAATCTGGGGTCTTATAAACTGGGTCAATTACATAGTGCCGTTTCGGCTGGTGAGCCTTTGAACAGAGAAGTCATCGATGCTTTCAAGAGACACTTCGGAATCGAAGTCCGTGATGGTTACGGGCAAACGGAAAATACCCTCCTTGTAGGAATAATGAAGGGCATGGAACTGAAGCCAGGTTCAATGGGGAAACCGACTCCAGGAAACAGAGTCGATATCATCAATGAGGAAGGATATCCATGTGAGGTCGGGGAAGTGGGAGACATCGCGGTTCATGTTGAAACGCCTGCCTTATTCAAAAGTTATTATAAAGATCCTGAACGGACTGCCATGCAATTTAGAGGAGATTATTACATTACGGGAGATAAAGCGAAGAAGGATGAAGATGGTTACTTCTGGTTTGAAGGACGCGGTGATGATATTATCATCAGCTCCGGCTATACGATTGGACCATTCGAAGTCGAAGATGCCCTTGTGAAACATCCTTCCGTTCAGGAATGTGCTGTTGTCGGCAGTCCGGATGAAGTGAGAGGACTGATCGTGAAGGCCTTCGTCGTGTTACGGGAAGACGTAGATCAACAGGATCCAGACTTGATTCCTGCCCTTCAGCAACATGTGAAAGACCTGACAGCACCTTACAAATATCCACGTAAGATTGAATTCGTTCATGAATTGCCGAAAACCACTTCCGGCAAGATCAGAAGAATTGAATTAAGACAAAAAGAATTGAGCTCAATTAAAAACTGATCCGGGATAGGGAGCCTTAAAGGCTCTCTATTTTTTTTATGGTGTATCCTGCACCTTTCTCTTTCAGAATCTTTCTATAATATGGTACATTTGAAAAACAGACTTTTTATGAAGAAAGGATAGACATCATGGGTACTTTATGGAAAAACGGAATCATCTACACAATGCAAAACGAAGGTCATCATGTTGAAGCAGTCTTCACGGAGAATGGGGTCATCAAGGGATTAGGCTCATCCGAGGAATTGGAAAAGACGGATCAATGGACGATTGAATCGGTGGTGGATCTTCAGCAAAAAGTGATGTTTCCTGGTTTTGTTGATAGTCACATGCATTTGATTGGCCACGGGGAAACGTTAATGAGGCTGGATCTTTCCTCTATGAATACAAAGCAGGAAGTGTTAAAAGCGATCAGTGAAAAAGCGGGAGGACTCGAGGAAGGTCAATGGGTCATTGGAGAAGGCTGGAATGAAAACCTGTGGAGTGATGCAGAGGTTATAACGAAGCAGGAAATCGACAATGTAGTACCGAATCATCCTGTTCTTCTGAAACGTATTTGCCGTCATGCCATGGTCGTCAATTCACTCGCTTTAACTCATGCAGACATCGATGAAAGCACCCCGAACCCTGCAGGTGGATTAATTGAGAGAGGGGATCAGGGTGAGCTGAATGGTTTACTGAAGGATAAGGCGCAGGATCTCATGATTGATGCATTACCTGGAATTTCATCCGAGTATCTGGTAGAAGCCCTGACAAAAGGGATTGAAAGCTGCTGGGAGCACGGTCTGGTCGGTGGTCATACGGAGGATTTGAGCTATTATGGGAACTTCAAGAAAACGTATGATGCTTTCCGAAAAACGATTAACGAAGACAAGAAGAAATTCAGAGCTCACCTTCTCGTCCACCATGAAGTGATTGAAGATTGGAAGGAAGATGGTCATCATTTCTTGAGCGGAAATGAATTCATTGAATTTGGTGCCATGAAAATCTTTGCTGATGGCGCCTTGGGTGGAAGGACAGCCCTGCTAAGCTACCCGTATGCCGATGATCCAAGTACAAAGGGAGTCAGCATCCACACAAGTAAACGGCTTCAGGAACTTGTGAAGAAGGCAAGGAAGTATGAATTACCGATTGCCGTTCATACGATCGGGGATCAGGCTTTCGAAAATGTCCTGGATGCCATCACGAAAGAGCCTTCTCCCCATGGACGACGTGACCGTCTCATTCATGCTCAAATTCTGCGAAAAGAGCTGATTGAGAGAATAAAAGGACTGCCTCTCATTCTTGATATTCAACCGCGCTTTGTGGCGTCTGATTTCCCGTGGGTGCTTGAGAGATTAGGAAATGAAAACATGAAGTACAACTATGCATGGAAAACACTTCTTGAAGAAGGGATCCCATGTGCAGGCGGATCGGATGCCCCGATTGAGCCGATCAACCCATTATGGGGCATCCATGCGGCCGTTACACGGACCAACCCACTGGATCCAAATAAAACAGCGTATCGACCGGAAGAGAAGCTGACTATGTATGAAGCGATCTCTTTGTTTACCAAAGGAAGCGCATTTGCCTGCCATCATGAGAATAACAGAGGGCAAATACGTGAAGGCTACAGTGCAGACTTCACCGTTTTAGAGATAGATCCCTTCAAAGAGGCAGCCGATCAATTGTTAAACAAAGTGGTAGATATGACGATTGTAGACGAGACCATCGTTTATAAAAAAAATGAATCTGCATAGAATGACCCATGATTGGAGCGGACAGCAACAACCCGATTAAAAAGAAAAACAAATAATCATTGCCCCCAAAACAGTTCCCCGATATAATGAAGTTATTTCGGGAATAGAAATAGTTTTGGGGGTGTTTTGATGAAACAAACCGATCAAGCTGGAATCCTGTACACAGCCTTTTCTTATTTTCTTTGGGGGATTCTCCCGATCTATTGGAAATGGTTAAATCATGTGTCGGCAGATGAAATTCTTGCCAACCGGATTTTTTGGTCCTTTTGGTTTATGTTACTTTTTTTGTTCGTCAGCAAACGGTGGAAGGACTTTTATACTTATTTGAAAACATCTCTCACCAAAAAGAAGCAGTTATTTGCATTATTACTTGCGTCTTTGTTAATCAGTACGAACTGGTTTATTTATATTTGGGCCGTGAATACGAATCAAATGGTGGAAGCAAGTCTTGGCTACTATATTAATCCACTCGTCAGCGTGCTATTAGGCGTTTTCATACTGAAGGAAAGCCTATCGAAAGCTCAAATTGTTTCCTTTGGGTTAGCGGCGGTCGGGGTTCTGATATTAACGATTTCCTATGGCGAATTCCCCTGGATTGCCATCGGCCTCGCCTTTTCCTTTGGCTTATACGGATTAGCGAAAAAAATGATCAAGGTGGAATCATCCATCGGGCTTACACTTGAAACGATGACGATCGCGCCATTATCCCTCATCTACCTGGGCTACATGTTCAAAGAGGGAACCCTTTCTCTTTTCCATGTTTCGGTCGGGACGGATCTCTTGCTTATGGGAGCAGGAGCAGTAACAGCCATTCCGCTATTGTTTTTCTCAAGGGGTGCGCAGATGATCCCGTTATACATGGTCGGATTCCTGCAATACATTGCCCCGACCATCACCTTAATACTCGGGATATGGGTCTATCACGAAGCTTTCTCATTCACCCACCTCATCTCGTTCATGTTCATCTGGGTGGCATTGACGATCTTTACTGCATCACGGGTGCAATATGCAAGAAAGCGAAAAAGAGAAGCCAGATTGTCGGCATGATGAATAACAAAACGCTCCAGGGATTCCTGGAGCGTTTTTCTGTTATAGACAATTGGTATGGATCTTGCGCTTGTTCACAAGTTGGCCCAATAAAGTGCGAAAGCGGCCCAATTATGGTCAAAAGTGGCCCGATTTTTCCTGAAAGTGGCACAATTATGGTCAAAAGTGGCCCAATCTAGCCTGGTTTTGGCACAATAGAGGATGATTCAAGAAATAGACCCATTCAATACTTACAAGAACGAACGCTTCACTTTTTCCCAGAACGAATTATCTTTTAATTTAACTGTCTTGATGACCTTATCACTCAGTTTCGCTTCGATTTTCTCGACGTGTTGGATACTTAGTGCTTCATTGTCCATTCCCATCGCCGGATAATCATTTCCGTCCTGAACGATCTTCAGCACCAATCGGCGTTTGTCACTCAGAATGAAGGAGGACCCGAGGGTACGATAGCGGTTATTATTCAAGGAAGCCATCTCACTCACCTGGATACAAGGAAGCATCGGGTCGACGACGGCTCCGTTGACCGATTTATTATAAGCGGTACTTCCAGTCGGGGTTGCGAAGATCATGCCATCCCCTCTGAACGTTTCGAAATGATTATCATCGATAAAGACATCCATGACGAAGGTTTTGATAATGCCTGAGCGGATGCTGAATTCATTCAGGCAATGGAAGGACGTTTGATTGTCGACGGTGATTTCGATGGTCGGATATTTGCGGACCTCGATTTGCTCCGTTGTCATGGCTTCGATCATCTTGGACGTGTCGTCGATATGGAAGTCACAATACATACTTAACGTACCACCTGTTGAAACACCTGCATATAAGCAGTCTTGTCTGAATCCGGTTTGACGGACGGCTTGAAGAAACGTGCCATCTCCTCCGATGCTGACAATGATATTGGCGGTCTCAGGAGAATCAACAATGTTGAATTGATAACGCTTGGCAAGTTCGTATAAGTGATCGAGCTTTGCCTGGATCCCATCTTGGTGTAGAGCATAGAAATAAATATTTCGGCGGTTGTTCATCGTATGTACCTCCCTGAAATAAAAAAATAAGATAATTTTTCCCATTTACATGAAATTTTGCTAGAATCTAACTTAGTGAATATTCTATCATGTTTTTCCGTGAGAATGATATTCATATCCTTACATAAGATAGGGTAAACAAGGGAGGAATATACAAATGAATGCAAAAAGATGGACTGCATTAGTAATTGCAGTGGGATTATTCTTAGTTTCAATTCTCGTCAATTTTGCGACAAGCGCTGTGACAGGTGATTTTAATCAAGCATTTGAAGACATGATTGGCGGAACAGATAATCCTTTTTCAGAAGAAGTGATTGATGAAGGAAGCGCTCAGAAACGGATTGCTGTCTTAGAGGTTGAAGGTGTCATCCAGGATACAGGCGGAGCGAGCTCCTTTTTTGAAAGTCCGGGGTACAACCATGAGCTCTTTATGGATAAGCTTGATGCGGTTGAGAAAGACAAATCGGTCAAAGGGATCATTTTGAAAGTGAATTCACCAGGCGGCGGCGTAGTGGAAAGTGCTCAAATCCATTCGAAGCTTGTGGAAATCATGGATAAAACGAAAAAGCCGATTTACGTTTCAATGGGTGGAACTGCGGCTTCCGGAGGATATTACATATCGGCACCTGCGACGAAGATCTTTGCCAGTAAAGAAACGTTGACAGGATCACTCGGTGTCATCATGCATGGCATCAACTACTCAGAATTGGCAAAGAAATACGGAGTCGATTTCGTCACGATTAAAAGTGGACCGTATAAAGACATCATGAGTCCAACCCGTAAGATGACGGAAGAAGAAAGAAACATCATTCAATCGATGATCGACAATTCCTATGAAGGCTTCGTTGATGTTATTGCCAAAGGACGGAATATGTCTGAAGCTGATGTCAAGAAAATTGCTGATGGAAGAGTCTATGATGGCATCCAGGCGAAGGAAGTCAATCTGATTGATGAATTCGGCTATGTTGAAGATACCATTGCCGCAATGAAAAAAGATTATAAATTAAAAGGTGCGCAAGTATTTGAATACACAGCAGGTGATCCGTTCTCTGAATTCTTCAGTATGGGTGCAAAGAAAATGATGGGTCAAGATATGGAGACTGCCGCTTTAATGAAGCTGCTATCTCACACGAATTCTCCGCGATTAATGTATCTATACTCTGAATAAGGAAGGTGAATGAAGTGACTGACACACAAGATCGATCTGTACAACATGATGAAACCCGGGAGCATATCGAAGTCCATTCGCCTTCTCCGGATCGAACAAGAACCATCCATCACGATGGATATTACTTAGCCGGATTTTGGATAAGATTTTGGGCATATCTACTGGATTTAGTCGTCATCGGCAGTATCACACGATTAATCGTTAATCCTGTCTTTAAACTGTTGGATATTTCATTGTCGGATGGGTCCATTTTCGCCCCGATTTCCATCCTGACTAGCATCGTTTTCTACGGCTATTTTGTCTTAATGACGAAATACTTCAGCCAGACGATCGGAAAAATGGTATTCGGCATTCGAGTTATCGATTTAAAGGGAATGAAGCCGTCATGGGGGACTATCCTCTTCAGAGAACTGGTTGGCCGCTTCATCTCGACTACGATCTTTATACTCTACGTGGTCGTAGCCTTTACGAATAAAAAGCAAGGGATCCACGATCTGTTTGCGGACACGACCGTTGTTCAAGAAAAGAAGAAGTTGGAGTTTACTCCGGCGTTGTAAGAGATAAGCAAACCTGTTGAGGCGGGTTTGTTTTTTTTTTGGAATAGAGATGGTGACGCATAAATCGTATAAAGTGACGCAAAAAGTTGAAAACTGACGCATAAATTTAAAAAATGACGCAAAAAATCCAAAAGTGATGCATAAATCTTAAAACCGACGCATAAACCCGTCAGGCACGAAAATCCCCCTTCTTTTCAACACTATTTCTCCCTGTCAACTCACAAAATCGTTCAACCCGAGTTTATTTTCCCCCAGGAAGGCCATAATAAGAGGTTGAAGGGTGTGAAATTATGAGCTGGTGGATTTGGGCGTTAATCATTGTTATGGCACTTATACTATTACTATTATTCATTCTCATTATTACGAAGCTAACAGTTACCATCTCCTTATACCATGGAAATGACAATGATCATTTCAAGGTGAAGCTGAGAGCCTGGTTTGGGTTGATCAAGTACACCATCGACATTCCGTTAGTGAAGCTCGATGATGATGGCCCGAATGTGGTCCTTGAGGAAGAAAAGAAAACCGGGAATGAAAGCAATCCTTCCAAGGAAAAGGCTTCTAAAAAGAAAATCACTCCTCACGATTTCATTGCGAGTTTAAATGATACGAAAGAAATCGTCATTCACGTACAATCCATGCACCGGATCATCAGAGGCTTTCTCAAAAAAGTCAAACTGGATCAAGTTCAGTGGAAGACGCTGTTTGGAACTGGGGATGCAGCTTCTACAGGGACATTAACCGGAATGATCTGGGGCATGAAAGGGAGCATCATCGGTATCCTGAGTGGTTATTTGCGACTTCAATCCATGCCTTTCATAGAGGTGACTCCGACATTTCAGCATGCTGTGGTTCAAACACAATTTTCATGTATTATCCAGTTTCGGATAGGGAATGCTATCCTAGTAGGTTTCAAGATACTTCGGTACTGGAGAGGCGGTATGGCCAAGTTCAAGACGAAGCCCCTTTCCACACTTTCTGGAGAAAAACATTCAGTATAACTAGGAGGTCTTTACATGTCGGAACATCCGATTGAAGGTCTAATGACCACGGCGATGGAAAATTTAAAAGAAATGATCGATGTGAATACGATTATCGGTGATCCCGTTGAAACACCCGATGGAAGTGTGATCCTGACAGTATCCAAAGTAGGATTTGGGTTTGCTGCAGGTGGAAGTGAATTTATCATCGATGGGAAAAGTAAGGATGATAGCGGAAAAGGCGGAGATGGCGGTAGTGGTGGAAGCGGCCAATCGACCCAGAAGCAACAACCGTTTGGTGGAGGTAGCGGAGGCGGTGTTTCCATAACCCCTATCGCATTCTTGATTGTGAGTTCCAGAGGAATCAAGATGCTTCATTTAGATGAAAGTACTCACCTGATCGATCGCTTGCTAGATTTAGCACCGGGTGCCATCGAAAAGATTCAGGGCATGATGAAAAAAGATGATCATAAACAGGACAACCATAATCACGGTGACCATGGTCAAAAACTTGATCTGTAAGAAAAGATGGAGGCTGGGACATAACTAGCTTCTAATTGAAAAAGATGAATTTGAGCTTGCTCAAATTCATCTTTTTCTATTTTACCGAGTAAATTCTTCTATACCTTAGCTATTGGCAGTGCATTTTCTCAAGTTCACTGCCAATAATGCGATGCCCATTTCATTTTCGACCTTCGATTTTCCTCGTACGGAAAATCGAGTGAAACGCAAATTAGCCTTCAAGAATCCAAAAACTGGCTCCACATCGATTTTACGTTTTCGATAGATGGCTCCCGTTTTCTCATCTGAAAGCTTCGATCTTACATATTCTTTTTGCTGCTCCCACTTTTCATTCACCATCAGTTTTCGATTATTGCCTTCTTTTGCTTTCGTACAGGATGAACGAAAAGGGCACCCAAAACAGTCTTCGCACTCATAGATCTTGAACTTCCGTTCAAAGCCTGTACGGTCATGGCGAGTAGAATAATGCTGAAATCCAAGAGGTTTTTGATTAGGGCATGTATAGGTATCCGTTTCTTCTTCATACTCCCAGTTGTCAGGGTTAAATAAATTTTGTTTATATTTTTTCTTTTGTTCCTTTCGATACAGGTTATACGTAATAAGTGCTTCTCGTTTTCTATTTGAAAGGATGTCGTTATAATTTTGTTCACTTCCATAACCCGCATCTGCGACGATGTGTTTTGGCAAATCGAAATAATCTTGCTCAATTTTATCTAGAAATGGAATTAAGGTACGGGTATATGTTGGGTTTGAAAACAAACTATAGGCTAAGGTGTATTGACCTTCCGTTGCGATTTGTACATTATATCCAGCTTTCAATTGTCCGTTCTTCATATAATCATCTTTCATTCGCATGAACGTCGCATCGGTATCTGTTTTAGAATAACTATTACGTGTTCCAAAGGTCTCTAAGTCTTGTTGGTATTTCTGTTTGCGCAAGAGAAAATCAATCAGTTTTTTACGGACTTGTTTTGGATGTTTGCGCTCACTTCTTAAAGCTTTTCGTTCTGAAATGTCTGAGGTGGCTTCAATTTGTTTATCATATTCGGTTACGACTTCGTCTACTTTTTGCACCAATTGAGCGAGTTCTTCCACAGATAATTGTTCAGACGTTTCACGTTCAATTTCAGGTATGATTTCACTCTTAAGCAGCTCAGTGTATAATTCATTTGATTTTTCAATTAAACTTGCATGATATTTCTCAATAGACTTTTTCCAAACAAAAGTGAATTTATTCGCGTTCGCTTCAATCTTTGTACCATCAATAAAAATCGCTTCTTGATCAATCAGTTTTTCATCAACCAATTGGCAACGGAATTGGACGAAACATTCGCGAATGACTTCTTTCACTTCTGGTTGAACACGGAATCGGTTAATGGTTCGATAACTAGGTTCATATCCTTGTGCTAGCCACATCATACGGATACTGTCTTTTAAGAGTGCTTCAATTTTGCGTCCTGAAAAGACAGATTGTGTATAGGCACATAAGATAATCTTAATCATCATGCGAGGATGATAGGCGGGACACCCTTCATTTCGAAGAAATGGTTCGAACACTTCATGGGGGATACTTTCAACTAAATGATGGACATGGAAGGCAATATCATTTTTTTGCAATTTCACTTCTAAATCTAAAGGCAAAACGATTTGATTCATGGTATAATTTTTAAACATAAGGACCCTTCTTTCTGATGAGATTTTGTCTGGTAACTTTATTTTATCAGAAGAGGTCCTTATTTTAATTTAAAAATAATCAAAGCCGGTGAAATTTTACTTGTCGTAAAATTTCACCGGCTTTTTCATTTCTGAGGAGGGTTTTGTCCCAGCCTCTATCTTTTTTTTGAAACGAACCCCTATGATTTGCTTTACCCCATCGTTTTTCTGTACTATGAACATGTACATATCAATAAAGAGGAGGAACAAATAATGGCAAATATTACGTTTAAGAACAACCCTGTCACTCTATTAGGTAATGAAGTAAAGGTAGGGGATAAAGCTCCTAACTTCACCGTATTAGCTAATGATTTATCGGAAGTCACACTGAATGATTCCAAAGGCAAGGTGCGTTTGGTGAGTGTCGTTCCTTCCATCGATACAGGAGTTTGTGATGCACAAACAAGAAAATTCAATGAAGAAGCAACCAAGTTTGATAACGTAGAAGTATTGACGATTTCAATGGATCTTCCATTCGCTCAAAAGCGCTGGTGTGGAGCTAACGGAATTGAAAATGTTCAAACATTATCAGATCACCGCGATCTAGCGTTCGGTGAAGCATATGGCGTACACATCCAGGAACTTCGTCTGCTTGCACGTGCTGTATTCGTAATCGACAGCAACGATGAAGTGACATATGTGGAATATGTAAGTGAAGCAACGGATCACCCGGATTATGATGCTGCCGTTGAAGCAGTGAAGAACGCTAAATAATTCTGTCTCACATTTATAAAAACATTTAGAATGCTGACCTGCTTTTCGGTAGGTCAGCATTGTTTTTTTTACAAATGCAAGGGACAGAGGTAAAATAGATGAATGAAATTGTGATAAAGGAATGAGTGCCGATGATTAATTCGCCAGTCGAATCATTATTTGGAATAATCGACGAAACGGCTACCCTGCTTCAAGAGGAATTAGCCTGTAGTTATTTAGAAGCCGTTGCTGAAACGGGGGAAAACCTTTTTCAGGGAGACGTCCTGCAAGAGGAAGTAAGTGAACTGACCAAGAAACGCCTGAACAAACAGTACGATGAAGTGAGTACGTCTCAACTTGAGAATGAGCATATCCGAAAAGCCTTTCAATTCGCTATATTAAAAGGAATGAAGGAAAACGTACAGCCAAACCATCAAATGACACCGGACTCACTTGGTTTATTTATCAGCTACCTGGTAAATAAATTCACTGGGGACATGGACAAGCTCACGATCCTTGATCCTGCGATTGGTACCGGGAATCTCCTCACGACCGTGTTGAATCAAATACCAGGCAAAGAGACACAATCCATCGGGGTTGAAATCGATGAAGTGTTGATCAAGCTCGCGTATGTGGGAGCAGACCTTCAGAAGCATCCGTTACAGCTTTTCAACCAGGATTCACTCGAGCCGCTGTTCATCGATCCTGTCGACCTCGTCCTATGTGATCTGCCAATCGGCTATTATCCGAACGATGTAAGGGCACAGGATTATGAATTAAAAGCAGAAGAAGGTCATTCGTATGCTCATCACTTGTTCATTGAGCAAAGCATGAAGCACACGAAAGACGGAGGATATCTCTTCTTCATCGTGCCGAATGGACTGTTCGAATCTCCATTCAGCTCACAATTACAAGGATATCTGAAAGACAAAGCAGACATCCAAGGATTCCTGCAACTGCCTCTTTCATTATTCAAAAATAAAAACTCAGCGAAGAGCATCCTGATTCTTCAGAAGAAAAAAGAAGGAATCAAGCCACCGAAAGAAGTCCTGCTTGCAGAGCTTCCAAGCTTATCAAACCAAAGAGCGCTTCATGACATCTTGTCAAAAATCGATCAATGGCTCGAGCAGAATAAATAAGTGATGATGCAAGACCGCCTGTGGGCGGTCTTGTTTTTTATTGGGGTTTTATCGACGTTCGCTTCGGGGTATGGGTGAAATGTGTTGGATATCGACCGTTATTTCGATTTATCAACCGTTATCCAAGAATATCGACCGTTAAAAATAGATATCAACCGCTTTTCCATTTTATCAACCTTATTTTCAATATATCGACCGTTCCGCAAGAATCGACGAATTTCGCGCTGGTTGTTCCAAACATTCTCATCTTATGCTTGTCGGGCCTGACCAAGCCGTCTCCGCTTTTCGAATTCTAATTTTTGCGAAAACATTTAATTTAACATGAAAACGATGTCATTTCAAGCTTTTTCTTGAAATGGAGGGGAGTCAGTGATTTAATGGGGAATTGAGAGATAAAATATGATTCAATGAACAGAATAAATAAGAGTCTATAGATCGAAAACAAAAGGAGCGATATAACTTGGCAAAAAAAGTGATTGCAATTAATGCTGGAAGCTCTTCGTTAAAGTTTCAGCTATTTGATATGCCGGAAGAAACAGTTATTACAAAAGGTCTTATTGAACGTATCGGATTGAACGATGCGGTATTTAATATAACAGTGAACGATGAAAAACGTGAAGAAGTAACGGATATCCCAAACCATGAAGTAGCGGTTAAAATGCTGCTTGAAAAGCTGACAGGCTATGGCATCATCAAGTCACTTGATGAAATCGATGGCATTGGACATCGTGTCGTACACGGTGGAGAAGTGTTCAATGAATCCGTTCTAATTACAGACGAAGTAGTGGCGAAAATCGAAGAACTTTCGGATTTAGCCCCACTTCACAACCCGGCAAACTTAACGGGGATCAAAGCATTCCATAACGTATTGCCAAATGTACCTGCGGTTGCTGTCTTTGATACAGCTTTCCACCAATCCATGCCGGAAAGCTCATTCTTATACAGCCTTCCTTATGATTATTATAAAGACTACGGAATCCGTAAATATGGTTTCCACGGTACTTCTCATAAGTATGTATCTGAGCGTGCAGCTGAAATGCTTGGCCGTCCGAAAGAGCAAGTCCGCTTGATTTCTTGTCACTTAGGAAATGGTGCTAGTATCGCAGCAATCGAAGGCGGTAAATCAATCGATACATCAATGGGCTTCACGCCACTTGCTGGTGTTGCTATGGGAACTCGTTCAGGTAATATTGACCCGGCCCTTATCCCGTTCATCATGGAGAAAACAGGATCAACGGCTGATGAAGTATTAAATATCCTGAACAAGAAATCAGGTATGCTTGGTGTATCCGGGTTCTCAAGTGACCTTCGTGATATTGAGCAACAGGCTTCAGAAGGAAATGAGCGTGCGGAACTGGCTCTTGAAGTGTTCGCCAACCGTATTCATAAATATATCGGTTCTTATGCATCTCGTATGTACGGTGTGGATGCGATTGTGTTTACAGCAGGTATCGGTGAGAACAGTACGCTTATTCGTGAAAGAGTCCTTCAAGGATTGGAATTCATGGGCGTATACTGGGATCCGGCACGTAATAAAGTACGCGGGAAAGAAGCATTCGTAAACTATCCTCATTCACCGGTAAAAGTTATGGTCATACCGACGAATGAAGAAGTGATGATTGCTCGTGATGTAGTAGAGCAGGGAAATATTTAATAGATAAAATGGGATTGCCTATGTGGTGATCCTGTTTTTTTTGTTCCTCTCTTCAACAGAGATTTTTCGACAAAGAGCTCATAAAATTGAAAGCTCGCTCATATATCAGAATTCCGGATCATATATGAAAATCCCGGCTCATAAGTGTAGAAAAGTGGATCATATATTGTGAAAACCTGCTCATATATTTCCTTTGATACTGCCCGCTATAGGTATGGGGGCAGCAAATTTAGGTGATCGAGTCTCATACAGCACGTTTTGATTGTTGAAATCCACTATTTTGGTAGAAAGGCAGCTAGAATCAGGGAGATTCACCGTATAAAAGTTCACCAACAATGGGGAGCATTCGTTTTTTTATAGTGCAATCAAATTCTTCCTCCCAACTTTCAACTGTTATGCCCCTCAATCACCACTAAGTTTATTGACTATTCCAAAGACTTCCCCCCTAACCAAAGAATTCCGATCATCATATATGATATACTATACGTAATTGAAGGAATGTTAGGAGTTGGAGAGAAGTGAACTGGTCAGAACGAGATAATCAGGTATGGCAGTCGATCAAGGCGTGGAAACTAGAGTTGTATGATTATGAAGCGAACGATTTGGAACATACATATGTAAAATGGCTGGATTATGCATTTGGAGCGATTCCTGAAGATGTGCAGGACCAATTTTTTCAGCGGCTGGATGGCTGGTTGTTTCACATGCACTCTCTGATTCAAGGTTCACAGATGCAAAATGATGCCCGGGAGCGAATCCTCGTCACGGCACGAGCCTTTAATCAAGACATTCAAACGGTCGAAGATCTTCATTATTTAACGATTGATCAGCTTCATTACATAGCGGAACAGCATGCGGGACGTCACCGGATCTACTCTCTGTTTCAAGGAGGGGTGACGGGTACCGGGGGTATGGTGGCATTAGGGTCGGATCTTCCTGCCATGCTCGTCATCAATCTTCGTTCGGTGCAGCTCATTGCCATCACGTATGGATTTGATGTGCAGACACCATTCGAAATGATGACGTCACTGAAGGTGTTCCATGCAGCAACCTTACCGTCAAGGCTACGTGCCCTTGCCTGGGAAGACCTGATGGAGGATTTAAACAAGAAGGATTCCAATTACTTCTATGATGGGTCAGAGCAGCTGACAGACTACACGTGGCTGGAAGGCTCCATGAAGCAGGCACTCAAAGCAATGGCCATCACCATGTTCAAGGGGAAAAAGTGGTCCGGTCTTCCTCTTGTCAGCATCGCCATCGGGGCGGGATCGAATTATCAGCTTTCTAGAAAAATCACTGATTTTGCGGAAAAGTACTATCAGTATCGCTATTTGCGTGAAAAGAAAAACGACTAAAATAGAAAGGGGAATGATGTGCTCACATCATTCCCCTTTCTGTTTTCTCCGGATTGGTTCGATACCAGAGCCATAAATCATTGATCTCAGATGCCCTTTCGGATATCTCTCCATTAATCATGCAGGACTTCTCGAAGCTCTCTTCCTGAGCCAACTCCCCTTGGAGGCGCTCGATCTCCATTTCGATTTCCTGGATTCGATCAGGAATCGTCCCTCTGACCCGTTCCCATTCCAGAAGCACGATTTCTTGCTCCCCAGAAGAATAAGACGGCCAATCTTTCGAGAACCGGGGAAGATGAATTCCGAGTCTTGAATTATATGAGAAAAATTCGGTGGTTTTCACGATGAATGCTCCTTCTGTTTGTTCTCCTTTTATCCTACATTAAATTGTTCGACAAGCCTAGTGCAAAGCCAATCTCCAAAACGTCAGATAAAATATTTATACAAATTTATGAATAAGTATTGATGTATTCCTTATTAACTGCTAATATAAATTCATCTTAAAGAATAAATATTCATTTTATATAAAATCAACTGGAGGAGATACGGATGAATAAAAAAGTGGTATTAGCCTACTCAGGTGGATTAGATACGTCGGTCGCAGTTCAATGGTTAAAGGAAAAAGGGTATGAAGTCATTGCATGTTGCCTGGATGTGGGAGAGGGTAAGGACCTAGATTTCGTTCAAGAAAAGGCACTGACAGTGGGGGCTACAAAAAGCTACGTCATAGATGCAAAAGAAGAATTTGCAAATGATTATGCACTTCTTGCCTTGCAAAGTCACGCTCTGTACGAAGGGAAATATCCACTAGTATCAGCTCTATCAAGACCTTTGATTGCAAAGAAACTTGTCGAGATCGCGGAGCAGGAAAATGCAACAGCGGTGGCACATGGTTGTACGGGAAAAGGAAATGACCAAGTGAGATTCGAAGTATCCATCGCAGCACTGAATCCTTCATTAGAGGTGATCGCGCCGGTTCGTGAATGGAAATGGTCTCGTGAGGAAGAGATTGAGTATGCGAAGGACAAGGGTATTCCGATTCCGATTAAGCTCGATTCCCCGTACAGCATCGACCAGAATCTTTGGGGAAGAAGTAATGAATGTGGCGTGCTTGAAAATCCTTGGACAGCTCCACCAGAGGATGCTTATGATTTAACGTCGAGCATCGAAGAGTCACCGGACGAAGCTGAAGTCGTTGAAATTACCTTCTCAAAAGGTGTGCCCGTTGAATTGAATCACGTGGCATACCCGCTGGATGAAATCATTGCTAAACTGAATGTCGTTGCTGGTAAGCATGGAGTCGGACGTATCGACCACGTGGAAAACCGTCTTGTTGGAATTAAGTCACGTGAGGTGTACGAATGCCCGGCTGCCGTTACGCTGTTAAAAGCACATAAAGAACTGGAAGACCTGACACTGGTAAAAGAACTCGCGCATTTTAAGCCAGTGATTGAGAAAAAAATGACCGAATTGATTTATGAAGGCTTATGGTTCTCACCATTAAATAAAGCATTAAAAGCATTCCTTGATCAAACGCAGGTGTATGTGAATGGTGTCGCACGTGTGAAATTATTCAAGGGGCATGCGATTGTGGAAGGAAGAAAATCGCCTAACTCCTTATATGATGAGAAACTGGCAACCTACACGAAAGCCGATGAATTCGATCACGATGCTGCCGTTGGATTTATTCAATTATGGGGTCTGCCGACAAAGGTTTCAGCTATGGTCAACGCTGAAAAGAAAGACAAAGTGACACTATGAGCAAGCTCTGGGGAGGACGTTTCACCAAGAAGCCGGAGGAATGGGTGGATGAATTCAACGCATCCATCTCATTCGACCAAGAACTCGTTCTAGAAGACATTGAGGGCAGCATCGCTCATGTAAAAATGTTAAAAAAATGCGGGGTTCTGACGGTAAGCGAAGGGGATCAAATCCTTGAAGGCCTTCAAGTACTGTACGGGAAGGCTGAAAAGAATGAACTTCTGTTTTCCGTTGAGTACGAAGACATTCATTTGAATTTGGAGAAGCAGCTAATTGATTTAATCGGTGAAGTCGGAGGGAAACTCCATACTGGAAGAAGCCGTAACGACCAGATAGCAACCGACATGCATCTGTTTCTAAAGAGACGAGTGAAAGAGATCGTAACACTGGTTGAAGATCTTCAGGAGGCTATCATCACACAGGCAGAAGAAAATGTTGAAACGATTATTCCAGGGTATACTCACCTTCAACGTGCGCAACCAATTTCCTTCGCTCATCATCTGATGTGTTATTTCTGGATGGTTAATCGGGATAAGGAGCGACTTGTTGACTCCCTAAAGAGAATTGACATTTCACCATTGGGTGCCGGAGCACTGGCAGGTACGACATTCCCGATCGACCGGGAATATTCTGCTGAGCTCCTTGGCTTCGAATCATGTTATGAAAACAGTCTTGATGCTGTGAGTGACCGTGATTTCATCCTGGAATTCTTGAGTAACAGCTCGATCATGATGACGCATCTTTCCCGTTTGGCAGAAGAGATGATTCTATGGTCCACGGAAGAATTTCGCTTCATTGAGCTTGATGACAGCTTTACGACTGGAAGCAGCATCATGCCGCAGAAGAAGAACCCGGATATGGCGGAGCTTGTCAGAGGGAAGACCGGAAGAGTGAATGGGAATCTCATTTCCCTTCTTACCGTTTTAAAAGGATTGCCACTTGCTTATAACAAGGACATGCAGGAAGACAAGGAAGGCATGTTTGATACGGTGAAAACGGTGGTTGGTTCGCTTAAAATCTTCACAGGGATGATTTCCACGATGAAGGTGAACAAGGAACAGATGGAAACAGCAGTAGGAAACGATTTTTCCAATGCGACGGAGCTTGCGGATTATTTGGCGACGAAAGGGATTCCGTTTAGACAAGCCCATGAGATCGTAGGAAAGCTTGTGCTTTATTGTATTGAAAAAGGCTGCTATTTGAAGGATGTTTCTTTGGATGAGTATGGTGAGTTTTCTTCGTTGATTGAGGAGGATATTTATTCGATTCTGACTCCTTATTCGGCTGTTGAGAGAAGAAAGTCATATGATGGTACTGGTTTCACGCAGGTGAAGGTGCAGATTGAGAAGGGTAAGTCTCAATTGGGGGCATTTGCTGCTCAATCTGTTTAGTAGAAGAGTGAGCCTTTAAACTCTGTTGTGATTAGCGAGTGCTGATTGATTTCCGCTGCAGGTACTCGCTTTCCGCGGGGCGTGAGTCGAGCACCTTCCGCTTCAATCAACTTATGGGGTATTACTTTCATAAACTTTAAATAAAAGAGAAAAAAGAAAGAGCGGTTGAAGGTAGATTGATACTACCTTCAACCGCTCTTTTGTTATTAATGAAAATTACTCGTCTACTTCTTCTGTTCTAACAACCAGTACATCACAATGAGCAGCTCTGGTGATATGCTCGGAGACACTTCCGATTAGGAAGCGTTCGACAGCGTTGAGTCCGGTTGCGCCGCATATGACGAGGTCTGCTTTGACGTTCTTGGTTGCTTCTCTAGGGATGATGACTTTCGGGGAACCGTACTCGACATAGGTTTTGACTTTGGTTAACCCAGCTTCTGCAGCTTCTGCTTTGTACTCGTTTAACAATTCTTCAGCATACTTGATCGCTCTTTCTCCTACGGTGCGGTCATAGGATTCGATTGCCGCAAAGGAACGAGTATCGATGACATGAATCAATGAAAGGATGGCATCGTTCCGTTTTGCGATGGCAATTGCTTTTTTGAAGGCCCATTCTGCTTCTCTTGATCCATCAACAGCTACTAATATGTTGTGATATTTTAAACTCATTGTTTTCCCCTCCTTACTCTTATCATACTATATTTTCCCACTTATATCTGTAGCTGAATTTCGAACAATAGAAGGGAATAGATAAATTATTTTTAGGGGGGAAAGGTCATGAAGAAGAAGGATCCGAAAGAGCAGTTCACGTATGATGAGAATGCGAATCAGCAGGTAAGTCAGCAGATTATGGATTCGTATACGAGCGGTGTCATCGATACGGATAATGGTCAGTATGGAACGGTTGAAAACGAACAGTATGAAGAGTAGGTAAGACTACAAATGAGTTATTGTCAGTACAAGCAGGATATCCATCTTGCTTGTTTTTTTATTGTGAATCATAAGGGATTATTATACAGGCGGCTGCCATGCCTACTGTATGTAGATTGTAACCGTGAGCCTGCAGGAAGATATTCCTGCAGGCTCCATTTTTGTAGAAAACACCATACTTCCAGACCAAATGCCCTGTTCATATTCAGTTCATAAAAAGTATATATACTTTCGATTAGAGACTTACACGTCCCTTTCGAACTGGATCTCTTCGATTAAAATTAACAACAATGTATCCAATTGAAGACAGGGGCTCAAATGAATAGGGGGATATCAATGAAAAATGGTATAGGAAATAGTGAGTGGGCATTAGAAGCCAAGGGTCTGGTGAAATCCTTTGGTGATAATCGGGCGGTTGATGGGGTGGATCTTTATGTGAAGCCGGGGACGATTTACGGAGTCCTTGGTCCGAATGGTGCTGGAAAGACGACCACGATTCGGTTGATTGCGACGCTTCTTAAAGCAGACGCAGGAACAGCCCGCATTTTCGGGCATGATGTCGTGAAGGAGGCTCATATTGTACGGCAATTGATTGGAGTGACCGGTCAGTATGCGTCCGTTGATGAAACGCTGAGTGCGACAGAAAATTTGATGATCTTTTCTCGATTATTAGGGTTGAGCAGAAGTGAGGCAAAGCGTAAGTCAGCGGATTTACTTGAAGAGTTCGGTTTAACGGAAGCGGCGAAACGTCCATTGAAGCATTTCTCCGGCGGTATGCGACGCCGTCTGGATCTTGCGGCGAGCTTGATTTCCCGCCCACCACTCATCTTTCTGGATGAACCGACAACCGGACTCGATCCGCGTACGCGAAACCAGATGTGGGACACGATTCGAAAGCTTGTGAAATCCGGGTCCACCGTATTGTTGACCACTCAGTATCTCCAAGAAGCCGATGAACTGGCAGACCGAATTGCCGTAATTGATTACGGGAAAGTGGTGGCAGAAGGGACGGTTGATGAATTGAAAGGTTCGATCGGTACTTCATCGCTACATGTAAACATACAGCATGCACCACATATTCAAGAGGCACGCCTATTAGTTGAACGGATCCTGAATGTCCGGTCTGCTGTTTCAACAGAAGGAGGCAAAATTACAGCGCCTTTGGGTAATATCAATCTTGTAACGGACCTGTTGATTGCCTTCAGAGACTCTGGAATCGAGCTTGCTGAGATGAGTGTGCAAAAACCATCTCTTGACGAAGTATTCCTGACCATTACCGATACCGAGAATAAAGCTGTGGCAAGCAATCAATGGGGAAATAAAAAGGAGGCATTAGGATGAAAGAAGCTGCTGTTACCCAACCATCCCAGTCTAGATTGAGCAACCGAGCAACCTTGACTCAAACCGTGAAAAATTCATTAACGATGGCTTTTAGAGGGTTATTAAAGATACGGCGAACACCTGAGCAATTGTTTGATGTGACGCTGCAGCCCATCATTTTCACCTTAATGTTTACGTATATGTTTGGCGGCGCGATCTCTGGTGATGTGCAAAGCTATTTGCCAGTCATTATTCCAGGTATTCTGGTACAAACGGTCATCACAACTTCCATTGTCACAGGGGTTCAATTGAGGGAGGATATGGATAAAGGGGTTTTCGACCGATTTAAGTCACTTCCCATTGCCCGAATCGCTCCGCTCGCCGGGGCACTGCTGGCCGATACGATCCGGTATACGATTGCAACGGTCCTGACATTTACCATGGGCTTTATCATGGGCTATCGACCTGAAGCAGGTCTTGGCTTTGTGATCTTGGCAGGACTGTTGGTCATTGTTTGTTCCTGGGCTGTCAGTTGGATCTTTGCCTTCTTTGGAGTCATCTCGAGAACCGCATCGAGTGTTCAAGGGATTTCCATGATTGTATTATTTCCACTCACATTTCTCTCGAATGCATTTGTGCCTGCCGAGACGCTTCCGAACTGGTTGCAATGGTTTGTCAAATTGAACCCGATTTCCCATCTCGTCACAGCTGTCAGGGGTCTTACAAACGAGGGCACATTTGGGTGGGACCTGACCATTTCTCTCCTTGGTGCTGCGTTGATTGTCGTTGTGTTTGCTCCTATTACGGTAAAAGCCTATATGAAACGGACGTGAAGGTAAGGCAGAAATATAGTAAGATGTGAGTATCTAAACTAGCATAGAATGGGCTTCGTTAAAGATATTTATAAAAGGAATGAGACATTTGGCGAAAATATTACTAGTGGATGACGACTCCCATATCCGCGAACTACTTCGGGTTATTCTTTCTAGGGAAGGAATAGCCATTGAAGAGGCAGCCGATGGAGAGGCTGCGCTTGCTATACTGGATTCAACAAAAGTGGATTTAATTATCCTGGATATTATGATGCCGAATATGGACGGTTGGACATTCTGCAAAGAGGTCAGAACCTATTACTCTGAGACACTGCCCATCCTGATGTTAACAGCAAAAGGGGAAACGTCTCAGAAAGTAAGAGGGTTTGATCTCGGGACAGATGATTATATGGTCAAACCTTTTGCCCCCGCCGAATTGATAGCCCGGGTAAAAGCCCTCCTCAAACGATCACAGATATCAATTGCTAACCGGATTGAAATAGGGGGTATGGTGATTGATCGTGAATCCTATAAAGTGTTTACGATTGAGCAAGATATCACGTTACCTTTAAAAGAGTTTGAACTATTATTTAAACTAGCCCTCAATCAGGGAAAAACATTTTCAAGAGAGCAATTGATTGAAGATATCTGGGGATTCGATTATGAGGGGGATGAACGGACCGTTGACGTACACATCAAACGTCTTCGTCAGAGATTTGTACAGGTTCAGTGCCCATTTAAAATTACCACGATTCGCGGCCTTGGATACCGGTTGGAGGTTTCGGGATGAAGCTGCCTGAATACTTGAAACGAATACTCGGAATGTTAGCCGTTTCGGCGTCTTTAATCGTGATGTGGTCTTGCTCCTACTGGCTCACCGAAACCGTTTATGACACGATTCATTACCGCCCTCATGAGTTTGCAAGACTACTCATCAACTCCATACTGGGTTTCTTCCTATTCGGGTGTTGTATATACGTTATTACACACATCAAGTGGGTGAAGGAACGGCAGGATAAATTTATTCTGCCGATGATTCATGCCATGAAGATGATGGCAGAAGGGAATTTTAACATTGACCTGTCTTATTACCGGAATCAATTTAACGACCGGGGCGATCATCCTTATTACAAGATCATTGACAGTATCACGCACATGGCAGAAAAGCTGGGAGAGATGGAGGGGATGCGGCAGGAATTTATATCAAACGTCTCCCATGAAATTCAGTCTCCCCTTACCTCGATCAGCGGTTTTGCACATGCTTTAAAGAATGATGACTTAAGCCTTGAAGAGAGGGAGCGGTATCTCCATATTATTGAGATGGAAAGTGTGAGGCTATCCAAATTGAGTGACAATCTCTTGAAACTCACCTCCCTGGAGTCGGATCACTTTAGTTTTGAGCGTACGGACTATCGCTTGGACCATCAGCTTCGGCGCATTATTCTTGCTAATGAACCACAATGGGCAGAGAAAGAAATCCATATGGATATTTCCCTTGAAAAGATAACCATCTTTGCCGACCTTGAATTGATGGATCAGGTATGGACGAATCTCATCCATAACAGTATAAAGTTCACTCCAGAAGCAGGTACCATCAGTTTCCGAGCTACGAAAACCTTTGAAAATGAGCTGATTATCACGATAAAGGACTCCGGGATCGGAATGGATGACGATACCAGGATGCATATATTTGAACGTTTTTATAAAGGGGATCAGTCCAGAAATCGTAATGCAGGTGGAAGCGGCCTTGGCTTATCCATTGTGAAAAAGATCATCGATTTGCATGAAGGAGAGATTCAGGTTCAAAGTGTAATGGGTAAGGGCACAACAATGATCGTAACAGTGCATGCACATCAACATATCTCAAAAAAATGACGGCTATAGTTGAATGGGAGGTCAAAATAAATGAATCACGTTACGAGTATGAAATGTGAAAACATAACAGAGGAAATCATACAAGACTATCGAAAAAAGGGGTTCGAGCTCGTTTTCCAAGAGTATGTGATGGAACACCCTTTAACCGAAATCCCCCAAACGGAAATCTCTTCCCCTTACCAGAGTGGCGGGGGAAGGGAGTTGCTGCAAAATTGACATGCACGTCAATCAAAACAATCCAGGAGCCATAAGGTTGTATGAGAGATTAGGGTTTAAAACGGTCCGCATTAGAGGCACTTTTGAAAGAAAGAAGATATGATGGCAAAGCGTATCCAGAATAGAAGGATACGTTTTATTGCTTTGGAAAAATAGAGATGGAATCACGCAATCACATGACTTTTCGTAATGAGAACCTTGCAGCACCTTCGAAAGATGCTACAGCAATACCTCACTTGGTGAACATAAAAATATGTCAGTTAATCAACTTCAATAATTCTTCATTACACTTTTCTTTCTCATCATAAACCAGTCTGTGTCCGCTCTCTTCGAATGGAACCAATGAAGAATTCTTTATGTGTTTCTGGAGTTCTACAGAGAAGTCAAATTCACAAATCTGATCATGTTTGCCGTGCATGAGAAGGGTTGGGACCCCAATGTCATTCAGTTCATTTCGCAGGTCTTCATCCCTTAAGGATTTCGCACAAGCGATGGTTGCGTGGGCAGAGGCTTCGAGGCCTAGTCCATCAAACCATGCTGAAAGTTCATCAGAAACGTCAGAGTAGAAGGCGTTATTGCCGAAGTTAGCTAATGTAGCCGGTCGGTCATTTTCAATGGCTCTAATGAGCACATCGACTTCTTCTTTTTTTGTTCCATATGGGAAATCGTCCCTTTGGGTGAAAATCGGTGCAGCTGGTCCCATTAAGATTAATTGTTTTAAGCTGTCGGTAGCAAATTTCGTTGCGTAACGGATCGCAATCGATCCACCCATTGAGAAGCCTGCAAGAAAGAAGCTTTCCAAATTCAGTTCTTTGACGACTGCGTGGATATCCTTTGCAAGAGTAGTATAATCATATCCATGAACAGGTTTGTCTGATTGTCCGTGCCCTCTTAAGTCCACTCCAATAAAGCGGTAGCCTTTTTGAGGCAATTCGTTCATTTGATATTCAAACATTTTATGATTCAGTGGCCATCCATGGATAAACACGATCGGCTGCCCTTTTCCGATATCTTCAATATATAATTTAACGTGTGGCTCTACTTCAACGTATTGACCCATTTATCTTGCACTCCTTTGAATGTGAGATACACTTTATTTACCCCAAGGCAAAAAGGTAAAACGTTACATTGTGTAGGCGGGTCCAGGTTGTTCTTTCCCACCTTACCAAATCATCAAATAACGATTATAATGGGAATATCTTCTACTTACAAACATCAGGCATGAAGAAAAATCCACACGCTAGAGGTGATTCCGTGAAATTAACTTTCTTAAGCAGTCTCCGCCTGGTTATGTTCATGATGATCAGCTACATCTATTATTCTTCTGTCGGTACACACACAACCGCCCAACTCATCTTTGTGACTATAGCCGGAATAGGGTTCATCCTGAATCATTTATTACTGACATCAACGCGTGAAAATACATATTATCCCCTTCCTCTTGCACTGGACTTCATTCTGATAACTGGATTTGTGTTTTTTTATCCAGACTCGGCGCTGTACTTGATTCTATTTGGCGTGAATGCGGTCACCCTTTTCCTGGTGGCGGAAGACAAAAGGGTTCTGTGGGGATTCTCCATTGCCTTTTTCATCATATGGGGAGGAAGCATGTACTATATATATGGGGCTACAGGAACGATTTCTATCATGGAAAATACGATTAATTTCAGTTTTATTGTATTTGAAGCGGTCGTCGGACGGCTCATCCATAAATTGCTCCGTGCCCGGGCGAAAATCGAAACTCAGTACGGGGAGCTGCAGGACACCCATACAGCGTTAACCTCGGCTCATGAGCAGTTACATCATTACTCCCGGCAAGTGGAGGAATTGACCCAGGTCCGAGAACGCAACCGGATTTCAGGGGAAATTCATGATACGGTGGGTCATAAGATGACGGCTCTCCTCGTTCAGCTTCAGGTCGCGAAAGAGCTCATGGATTCCCGTCCGGAAACGAGCAAACAAAAGATCCAGCTCTGTGAAGACCTGGCGAGGGAGACCCTCCAGGAAATCCGCCTCTCTGTCAGGACCCTGAAAGACCATGATCAGCCACAATCCTTCGTCACGACGGTGCGAAAGCTGCTGGAGGATTATCAGGTGATGACAGGGCTCGCGTCCACTTTCTCTGTAAAAGGGGATGTCGCACACATTCCGATTTCCATCCAACTGGATCTGACCCGGGTCATACAGGAGTCGATTACCAATGCAGTGCGTCATGGTCAGGCGAAGATATGCAGCGTCCGATTGGATGTCTCCGATTCGAGGGTAGAAATCACGATCCAGGATGACGGTAAAGGTACAGGTGAAATCAATCCCGGTTTCGGCTTGAAACATATGAGGGACAGAATCCATGAACATGGAGGGACGACCGTGTTTGAAAGCACGAAAGAAGGATTCTTTGTGAAAGCAAGTGTTCCGCTACAAGAGATGAAATGGCAAATGGGGGGATCATAGATGGTCAAAATATTAATAGTCGATGATCAAGAATTAATGAGGGACGGACTTGCAACGATTCTCGATCTCAGGCAGGAAATTGAAGTGGCAGGGGTTGCATCCAATGGGCAGGAAGCGTTTGAGAAAGCAGGTCAGTTACGTCCGGATATGGTGCTGATGGATATCCGCATGCCTGTTGCGAGCGGAGTGGAAGGAACGAAGCTCATCACATCTGCTTATCCGGATATCAAGGTGCTGATGCTGACGACCTTTAATGACAGTGCATTGATCTTTGAAGCACTAGAAGAAGGGGCGAGCGGATATTTATTGAAGGATATGCCGACCGACGCCATCGTGCAGGCGATTATGACGGTTCAATCAGGTGGTATGGTCCTTCCGAAAGAACTGACGGCCGATATCGTGAGGGAAATGAGAAAGAATCAATCATCAGATCAAACCGGCACAGTCCCTGAAATCGTGAAGGAATTGACGGAGCGGGAACTGGAGGTTCTGAATAAGCTCGGCCTCGGATTGAACAACAAAGAGATTGCTGGGGAACTGTACATTTCCGAAGGCACGGTGAAGAATCATGTATCCAATCTGATCAGCAAGCTCCAATTGAGGGACCGGACCCAGGCAGCGATTTTTGCCGTCCGCTATCACATCACGCATTATTAAAACATGACTTTTGGCATACTTCCCCTATGAAATACAGCTAACGCAGCTGTATTTTTTTTTATGCTAATTTCTATCGCTGGAGGGATTTGGAAACGAGGGCTTCCCGCTATACTTTAGATATACCAAGTGATGAAGAAGGGTGTGGAGATACATGTTAGAAGTGAAAGAATTGAAGAAAAGCTATGGAAAAAAAGAGGTCGTGAAGAATGTTTCCTTTACGATTGAAAAGGGTGAGTCGTTCGGCCTGCTCGGACCGAATGGAGCGGGAAAATCCACGACAATCTCGATGATTTGCGGTCTCGTGTCCTATGACCACGGAGAAGTGCTGGTGGGGAGTCAATCGGTGAAACAATTCCCATTACTCATCAAAAAGAAAATAGGGGTGGTTCCTCAGGAAATCGCCCTTTATCCAACAATGTCAGCAAGAGATAACCTATTGTTCTGGGGAAAGATGTACGGACTGACCGGTACCGAGGCAAAGAAACGGGTAGAGGAAGTACTCGAGATCGTCGGACTGAAGGACCGGGGGAAAGACCGCATTGAAACCTTCTCCGGCGGAATGAAACGAAGAATCAACATCGGAGCGGCATTGATGCATGAACCGGAACTGCTGATTATGGATGAACCGACGGTGGGGATCGATCCCCAGTCACGGAATCATATCCTTGAAACAGTCAAAGCCCTGAATGAAAAAGGCATGACCATCATCTATACAAGTCATTACATGGAGGAAGTCGAGTTCCTTTGTAACCGGGTCGGCATTATTGACCACGGAGAAGTGATCGCCCTTGGGACGAAGACGGAACTGTGCAGCCGACTTGCGGGAAGCAGCTTTATCCAAATGAAAGTCGAAAGCTTATCGGATGAGGCGATGCTCGCGTTGAAGAAGTTCGGGGAAAATACGCAAATAATTTTTCAACAAGAAGAGGGCATTATAGAAGTCTTCGCTCCGAATCCCCAGGAAGTCATAGGTTCCATCATCACGTCTGCCGTTCATTTAGGCTTAAAAATAGAATCCGTTGAAATCAATGAAGCGAATCTTGAGACGCTTTTCCTGCAGCTGACAGGACGAACTTTACGGGATTAGGAGGAGAAAGAGATGAGCATGTTCACCATTGCATGGAAAGATTTGAAGATTAGACTCAAGGATCGAAAGTCCTTTATAACGCTCTTGTTCATGCCGATTGTCTTGACGGCCATCCTAGGTTCAGCCTTAAGTGGGACGTTCGGTGAAAGCAGCTCTCTTCCAGAACTGACTGCGGGAGTCGTCGTGACTTCAGAAGATGAACTGACAAGTCAGTTCCTTAACGAGACTCTTCAGGGAAAGGAATTGAAGGAAAGCATCACCCTACAGGAATTTGATACAGAAGCAGACTTACGATCGGCACTGGAGAATGGAAAGGTAGATGCCGGTATCGTTTTCCCTGACGGATGGGGAGAGGGAATGTTGGAGGGGGAAACCAAGCAAGTAAGATTGTTAAAATATCCTGGAAAAGAAATTCAGTCCTCCATTCTTTCCTCCGTCACCGAATCCTTCACCAATCGGGTGACAACAGTATCGGCAGTTTCTAAAACAGTGGCAGAAGAATTGACATCGACTGTACCAGTTTCCAACCAGAATATTGATCTCTCAAGTGCGATGAATGATCTTTCAGAAGAACTTTCAACGATTGCAGAATCAGATGCAAGCGGAATCGTCTCTGAAAAAGATGGAAAAGAGCCCCTTTCTGGCATGCAATACTACGCTGCCGCCATGGGTGCCATGTTCATTCTATTCAACACCACAATCGGTGCAAAAACGATCATCCAGGAACGGAATACCTATACACTGGCGAGGCTTATGACCAGTCCGGTCCGTCATTCGTCTATCATAGCAGGAAAGTTCCTGAGCACACTCACGTTTACCATCCTACAGTTCACAGTGTTTGTCATCGCCACCCACTATCTATTCGGAGTGGACTGGGGCAGCAATGGATGGCAGCTCATTCTAATCGGAGTAGCATACTCCATCTCCGTTTCGGGACTTGCGATGATGATCGCAGGTTTTATAACGGAAGAAAAAACGGCAGATTCCATTGGAGGGATCGGCGTGCAGATACTCGCACTCCTCGGCGGTTCAATGATTCCACAGGCTTCGTTTCCCAACGCTTTACAGCAATTTTCAATCATCGCCCCGAATAAATGGGCGCTCAATAGCTTACTCGACATCATGAATGGAACGTCATGGGATACACTTACCTTGCCCGTCGCGGTACTCGTACTGAGCGGAATCGTTGCACTGGGGATTGGCTCACTGAAATTAAAGCATAGATAAGGAGAGAAATAGCATGAGAAAAATCATAACCATCGCGCGCTTTGAAATCAAACGAATCTTTCAAAAGCGACAAACCTTCCTGCTTCTGTTTGGAATGCCCCTCTTATTCACATTCATTTTTGGTGGAGTATTAACCGGTGATGGGGACTACAAACCGGAAATTTCAGTGATCGATGGGGACCAAACCGGCCTGTCACAGGCATTGATCAATGAAATGAAAACGACCGACGCCTTCAGTTTCAAAATGGCAGATGCCAAGTCGGTTATCGAGAAGTTCGACAATCAGGAAATAACGGGATATATCCGGGTGGAAAAAGGGTTTGAAGAAAAGCTTCAAAATCAGAAAACACCGGAAGTCGTATTTGTATCCTCTCCTTCTTTTGAGGGATCGGCCCTTGTGGAGCAGCTCATCAATGACAGTCTTGTGAAGTTGAAAATAGGCACAGCGGCTGCGGACTTCTATCAAGACACAACAGGGGAGAATCCTGCTAGCATCCAGGAGAAAATGTCAGAAGAACTAAAATCCGTACCGGCGCCAGTTGAAACCGTCTCGGTTACCAAAAGCGAAGATCTGAAAACCATGAACAATCTCACGGCACGATCCGCCGGCTTCACCATCATGTTCGTCATGATTGCCATGCTATCAAGTACCGGAATCCTCTTAGAAGCAAGACAAAACGGAGTCTGGTATCGGATGATGTCCACCCCGGCAACCAAAGTAGAACTATTATGCGGTTACCTACTAGCATTCTTCCTCATCGGCTGGATCCAATTCGGGATATTGATGACCGTGTCACAAAAGGTCTTTCATATTGAATGGGGAAACACGTTCGCCAACATGATTCTCGTTTCAAGCCTGCTTCTGTGCACCATCGGACTTGGGCTTTTCATTGCAGGGTTTGTGAAAACGTCAGAACAGCAATCCGTCTTCGGAAATCTAATTATCATCTCCACCTGCATGATCGCAGGCGTCTACTGGCCGGTTGAAATCATGCCGGACTTTATTCAAGATGTAGCGAAATTCCTTCCGCAGTATTGGGGGATGGAAGGGTTCGCTGAGTTGACGGTAAGAGGCGGAGGGATAACGGATATCATAGCTCCAGTTGGGATCCTGCTTGGGTTTGCGGTAGTGTTTTTGTTGGTGGGGTTGAGAAAGGTTCGGTTTGAGTAGAATGTAATGGGATTATGATTAGTAAGTGGAGGATTCTCGTGAGTTTAGTGAACTCGTGAGAATCTTCTTTTATTGGCTTATGTTATCACTTAAAGAATTCACTGAATCTACAGGCTTCATAAAGGTGGGTTCTATTTTAAATCATATACTTTTTGTGCTTTCTGGAAAATGAATGATATTATTAATCTATCTATACCCTTAAAATGGAAAAAACGGAGGGCTTTATTTTATACAAATATGAATAGTTCATAAGAAAAGAGGTTAATAAATGATTCTTGAAATATTTGCTAATATATGTTTGTCGATGGTTATGTTTATAAGAGGAAATCCAAATGACGAAAAAGTTAATAGGAACATTGAATTGCTGAATCAAACAGACTGGTTTAAACCAATCTATCTGAAGTATGAGGTTTTATTTAAGAAAGATGAACATTTACGATACATCGTTGGATGGGCTAAAGTTGATAAATCTCTAAGAAGTGAGAAAAAAACAAATAGATTAAGAGAGGAAATTATTGAAGCTATAAACGAAAAACCAATATAGATGAAGGGGTTTATGAATGAATAGTAATGAAAATACATATCTAAGTATAGAAGAACTCCTAACCATCCCAACCTTATCAGGCACAATCATAAGCGAGGATGGTAATAATGTAGCATTCGTCAAAAATACAGCTAACTGGATTGACAATACATATCGAAATGACATATGGATATATGAAAAAAAGAAGAGGGAATGTTACGCCTTAACAGCCAAAGAGATAGAGGGAACTTCTCCACTATGGTCTCCAGATTCCATACATATTGCTTACCTTCGTTCAGTTGGTCAAGGAAATGATAAGAAAAATCAAATCTTTGTTCAGTCAGTAGATGGTTCTAGCAGTGTTCAAATCACGGATGAAAGAGAAGGAGTCAGTCACTTCAAATGGGACCCTGCTGGCAATGGTTTTTATTATATTGCACAGTCAAAGGAATCGGAGGAAATCAAGAAACGTAGGGAGACCTATGGAGACTTCCATTATGTAGGTAAAGAATATCTGAATCATTGCTTATATTACATTGAAACAAACAATTCTAGTGGAAACAGTATGTCTCAACCACTAACGGACGGTCAGGAATTTCATATACTTGAATTTGATATCTCAAACGATGGAAAAGAGGTTGTATTACTGACTGCACCAAGCCCGAACATGGGAGATATTTTTAATCGGGATTTGTACATACTCGATGTTGAAACTGGAGAGATGCAAAAGCTGAATATCGATAAGTTGTTGGGAGGGAGCGTGTGCATTTCATCCGACGGCAGCCAAATCTGTTACACGGCAAGTATAAGGGAAAAAGATTACTATAAAACCCACATACAAGACAATACACTAGAAATCTATGATCTGAATACTGAGGAGTTCATTCGACCTTTAACAGACTTCGATAGTACCGTTATTCCAATACGATGGACAGCTAAAGGGATTTTCATTACGTGGCAGGATAAAACGAATTACCGCATAGGGTTGTTAACTGAAAATGGCACTTTGGAAATGCTAAGCGAAAAAGACGAGGGCTTTGTACTGGAAGCATCTATAACAAGAGATGGAAATCATCTATCCTATTGTAAGGCCAAACCAAATGAAACCTTTGAAATCTATTTAGATGATCAAAAAATTACGGATGAAAATAATTTTTTCAAGGGGAAGCGAAAAAGTAAGAGGGAGGTCATTTCTTGGAAAAGCAGCGATGATCTTGAAATAGAAGGGGTTTTAACGACCCCACAAGACTTCGATTGGAACAAAAAATATCCATTATTGGTACTTATCCATGGCGGTCCAGGGTGGGCATCTTTCCCGATCCATTCAGGCTGTTTCAATGAGAAATATCCTGTTGAGCTGTTTATTGAAAAGGGCTTTATCGTTCTAGAACCAAATTATAGAGGAAGTTCAGGATATGGGAATGGATTCTTGAAAGCAAACTATCGAAATCTGGGAATCGGTGACTATCAGGATGTGATATTCGGAGTGGATGCACTCGTTGACAAAGGGATTGCAGATAAGGAACGGGTAGGGGTGATGGGTTGGAGCCAGGGAGGATTTATATCAGCCTTCTGTTCTACCTACAGTGATCGATTTAAGGCGGTTTCAGTCGGAGGCGGAATGACGAATTGGAGAAGCCATTATGTGAATACGGATATACCCTACTTTATTAGGATGCATCTAGGAGATACTCCATGGAATGACCCAGAGGTATATGCTAAAACCTCACCCATGACTTATATCAAATCTGCCTGTACTCCGACCTTAATCCAACATGGAGAAAAGGATGCAAGAGTTCCAACTTCCAATGCATATGAGCTATATCAAGGATTAAAGGATATGGGCATTAAGACAGAATTGATTATATTCAAAGGAATGGCCTATAGTCCTGACCAGCCAGGAATGAATGTGGCGATTATGAAGCAGAATTTGATGTGGTTTTCACACTATTTACTTGGAGAAAGCATGCAAGATTTTAGGGTATAATGATTAATTAGGCACAGTGATTATAGGGGTCAGAGACCTTGTACCAGGGGTCTGACCCCTAGTTCTAGTTGTCCATCCCTCTTCTATAGCAAAGCAATAATATGCCCCAAAGTGGGAAGTCTAATAGGAAAAGGGGTGAACTGGAAGATGATTCTGATAGTCACGGCTTTATTTTCCCTCGTATTGTTATTCTCTATAAAAGGGTTATTAAAACGATTCTTGGCGATCGAGGTACTAATACTCAGTTTATTTAATTCCTTTCTATGCCAACACATCAATTTCAAAATCTTTTCTGCATATGATCGACTTTCCGTGAAGGAAGAATTGGTACCGAGAGTATTAAGTTATCTTCATTTTGGGTTGTTTATCCCTCTTTTATTAATGTGGGTATTGTATTTCTTTCGTTCAGAGATACCAATGATTTCTAAATTTATGATTGCCATGGTCTGGATTGGGATAGATGTTATATCAAAATCTTTTTTATTACAAACAGGGATGTTAATATCTGAGACTCCTGGATGGTATCCAATGATAGATGTAGGGATCTCAACTGGAATTCTTCTATTTTCGTATGTATTTATGATTCGTTTTGCCTCTATCTTAAAAAAGGAGCTCGTTTTTGTTGACTAAGATTTCAAAAATTCTAGAGCCTCTGACACCTAAAACATTCGATAAAAATGAAATTTTTGTACTTGTTATTGTTGTCCTGTGCGTGTGTATTTTGGTATTGGTCCATCATCTGGAGCCACACCTACTGCAAACAGAAATCATAGCTTTGTTTGTTTTTAACATTTTATTTGGCACAATAGGAGATCGATTGTTGGCAGAACCACCATTCGATTTTTATAACACACTCGATTATGGGCATGGGGAATTTTTTGACTCCATTCTGCAGATAGTCGTATACCCCATCCCGATCATCCTCTTCATTCATTTCTATCGAAAATGGAAGCCAAACAAGATTGTTTATATATTACTTTATGCCCTCTTGCTTGCGGGGCTTGAATGGATTTCAGCGAAGTACTTTGACGTTTTTCAATTTAATACGTGGAATATATCCTATAGTTATGTTTTCTATTGCTTTGTCTTAATAGCAAATCTTATTTTTGTTGAACAAATGAAAAGCAGGCTCATAAAATGAGAAATTGAAATGGTATACTATTTTTATCTGATTCATACAAGAGGCCAGGATAAATAGTGGTGATCAAATTTACGAATATTCCTGAAAGGGTTGAACGAACATGAAGAAAAGTGAATTAGAATACAAAATGAACGAAGTGAAAGATGACTACATACGAATTCAAAGAGATCTGGAGAAGTTAGAATCTGTGGGCAGAAACACAGATAAACACCTGAAGATATTAGACGAATTGGAAAAAGAGTTGGCTGACTTGCATAAACAGTTTGCAGTACTTGATCATCAGACATTTTAAAAGATAACAAAGGAGGGTAATGAAAACTATACTCTACAAAAAGGTGGTGCAGAGATGTCGTTTAAATCATACAGTGTAGCGTTTTTTCTGGGTGGTACTTTAATGCTATCAGCCTGCAGCCAGGAAGAGCCTTCACAAGAAAATGAGGACACCAATAAGACGATGGAAGAAAATCAAACGGAGACATCAACGGATATGACCGAAGAAGAAAGTCATGCAAGTTCTGAAGAGGATACCGGCGATGAAACGAATACAAATGATGAAGGTAGTAAAGATGCGAGTGAAAGGGCAAGCGAAGTAGAAAAACAGGAATATGACTCAAGGGAGGATGCGGCCGCTGCCATCAACGGATACATGAAAGTCGAGCAGACAAACATTGATCTTGGCCATGGAATCAAGGGAATGCAAGAAGGAGCTGCCGGCCATGAGTATATTTCCTGGAACGAAGGAAACTGGCTGATCCGGATCGATTTCCCAAACGATCCCCAATATCGAATAGAGGGATACGAGGGTGGAGATGAACTGGCGAAGAAAGTCGTTGATTACTTAGAAGATCATTACTTACCCGCACCGCAGGATAAAGGAGTGATCACGATCAACGGGTTTAAGGAACATCCGGAAACAGTCGTGAAGTGGCAGAAGGATAAAACCGTTTATACCATCACGTCAAAGGAGAAAGAACCATTTGATGCTCTGGAAACAGCAGTCGAATCCGGGGGTATGGAGAAAAGATAGCAAAATAAAAGAAGCAATGCGATTAATTGTAAAGGATTCCGTTTTGAGGTGCTTGAAACCAAAAATCAAGTCCTGATGACACTCATATTGACACCCAAACTGGCAGCTATAAAAAGGAAAACATACTAAGATTAGTGGGTAAAGTCATCGACGGATGTCTTTACCCACTATTTTTCTTTTTAGAGTTATAGTGAGAAGTGAAAGAAAGCTCGACCAAAGCCTCAAGGATTTCGAATCCGTATCAAAAACCGAGCCTCTTCACTAAAATCACATCGCTTGACCCGAAATACCCCCCCATTTAAACACTCACCTGTTTTTTCTCAGGAGAGCGTAAGGATGCTTACAATATACGAGAATAGTAAGCTACATCGGCAACTCTGCCGTGTAAATGCGATTCAGGCAACACCGCTACCAAAGTAAATCCGAGTTTTTCAATTAACTTTTTTGACGGTATATTTTTATTATCTATATTAGCAAATAGGCGTTTAAGGTTTAATGTGCTTTTACTATGCTCAATGACCGCGGAAACCGCTTCATATGCAAAACCGCCTCCCCAATGCTCCCTCATGAAGCGATAACCAATTCCCCCAAGATAACCTTCTGCTATTTCTGGAATCATTACATCACCGATGAATTCATCCGTATCTTTTAAGGCGACAGTCCATTTTGTTTCTGTACGATTCCTAACCATTTCTAACATTGAGTGTTCATCACGAGGGGGATTAATCCCTAGAAATTCTCTTACTTCATCATTGTTCAACATTTTAATCATATTGGGAATGTCTTTTTCCGCTCTCGGACGTAAAACCAATCGTTCTGTTTGAATTATCGGTGCTTCTTTTTTTACCATGACTTATTCCAGCCTTTCGTACATTATATAAATAATCTATCAATGTGAACGGTATTAAACTTCATCGTTTGTTATTTCCTTATGAAATTTATAATAATACGATACCGATAATTGGATTTCTTCTTCAAGTAACCTTCCCTTTAACTTAATACCAATTATTTCAAAATCGAGCAGCTTACTCAAGAAAAATTTAAAAACTAAAAAGAAGCTCATCCTGTTCCGGATAAGCCCCGTTAGTGAATCAGAGTTAGAATGTTCAAATTAGGTATTATCTCCTCATTTAGTTTATTATTTTCAGTATTTCTATATGTTGTATATTATTTCCTGCAAACCTTCTTGCATTAACCTGCTCTTTATTGGAATATAAGTTTTCTATATTTATCCTTATTTTACCACATGATAGGTTGCTGATATAACAGTTTATGATTTGTTTTTGACAGACAAAATGGCGAGGCAATTGACCCTCATTTTGGAACTTTTTTTACGAGGACAATAGCTGTTGTCCGGTATATAAACCTTGTCATTTGGACTGCCATTTACACGGTTAATGTTTTATAAACCTTGATATATTAAGAAACTGACCTATGCCAATCCATAGGTCAGTTTTAATGTCGTTTATACAAAAGCGCCCGAAAACGGAACCCTTTAGATTAATCGGCACTGCTTCTTTTTATGAAGCTTTAACAGCTTCACTTGATAATAGTGTGGAAGGGACTTCGATCTTAGGCTTGGTCTTGAATAGAGAAAACAACACACACCCCGCTAAGACAATCATACTGCCGAGAGCTTGAAGCCCATTCATCTTTTCTCCCAAAAAGACGAAGGCGAGTAGGGCTGTGAATATGGGATTGAAATTCAAGAACAATCCTGAAGTACTTGGTCCTAACTTGTTCACCCCGACATTCCAGAGTACCATACAGACAACAGTGGAAATAACACCGGTATATAAGATTGACTGTACGAAAGAAGCGTCAACATTGGTCACTCGGAAAGAATGAAGATTAAAAGGAAGAAGGATGAGCAGACCGAATATACCGGAGTATAGTATGGACATCATCGGTGTGACGGTTTTCATTGCCCATTTACTGCAAACGGAGTAGAATCCCCACATAACAACCGCAGTCAGCATATAGAGATCTCCTTGATTAAATTGCAATGAACGGACCATGTCTACGTTTCCTTTTGAAAGGACCAATAACACGCCAAAGAGCGAGATGAGCATGGATAGTATTTGAAATGAATTCAATTTTTCCTTTAGAAAAATAAAAGAGATTCCTGCAATCGAAAACATAATTAAGGTGGAAATCAAGCCCACGTTGGTGGCAGAGGTTTTTTCCAAAGCCATGAATTGGAGTGACTGGAAGAGGGCAACACCTGTTAGACCCATGAAAAATAATGGCAGTATCGATTGAAGAGGTGGAACCAGCTTTTTTTCTTTCCACCAGACAAGCGGGAACAGGCATACGACGGCGATGGCCCATCTTAATATGGTTAACGTTCCGGGGGATGCATGTTCGACAAGCGTTTTCCCCACAATAAAATTGCCTCCCCAGAGAAGGCTGGTCAGTAACAACAGGTAATAATATTTCACGTTCATTAGCCTCTTTTCGAAGAGCCATTGTGCACAATGGCATTGTCTATAAGAATAATTTTAACATTTTCTAAGATTTACAAAAGAACATATTGTATAATGAGGTTTAATCAAAATAATTGAAAGAATAATAGAATATTAATTTATATAAATTCATTTCTGTACCATAATAACAGTGGTTTTCGGAACAATTGAAAAGGGTGGATGTATCATGGAATCAATCGTAAGTAGGGTATTGGACCAAATGGATCTTCAGCTTTTGGATTTGCTTCAAAAGGATGGACAATTAAGCAATCTCCAATTATCGAAGCGGGTCAATTTATCAGCACCAGCCGTACACGCAAGAATCAAACGGTTGGAAATGGAAGGATATATCAAGAAGCAAGTAGCCATTCTAAACCATGAAAAACTGGGATTTGACTTATTATGCTTCGTGTTTATGAGCACCAATGAACATCGAATAGAAAAGTTGGAATCATTGGAAGATACACTGGAATCAATGGAAGAAGTCCTGGAATGTCATTGTTTGACTGGTGAATATGATTATCTCCTGAAAGTCGCCTGCAAGGATCGCAAGGGGCTGGAGCTCTTTATCAGAAGGCTGAATGAAATGGGGATTACGAAGATTCAAACGAGCTTGGCTTTGAGGGAGATTAAGGACTCTACGGTGTTGCCGATATTGGGGGAATGAGTGTAGTGGTCCAGACCTCGTTTTAAGAGCTGCCGAAAATACTTAGACAGCTTTTTTTGTTTGGGTGTTTATTGGCTTGTTGATTGTGAATACCGCTGCACAAATCGTGATGAATGTTAGACTGGCTAACAATTCATAAGATACAACCGATTCACCAATCTGTAGATGCCTCATCTTATTGGAAGGGTCGCGGTTGTCAGATTTTGTAGAATGGCAGATATATCGGAAATTTGGCAGATAAAATGTGATAACGGCAGATAAAAGAAAAATATGGCAGATAAATCGTCAGAATGGCAGATAAATCTTGGATATGGCAGATAAACATCCAAGAGTGTTTTTGTGTTTCCACCATAAATCAACACTCAAATGTTTGTGGCTTCAGCACGTTGTTTCCTATGGGGTATTCTCGGTATAATTTTCTTAAGATTTAAATTCTTCGTTTAATCACCCAGTGCTTGAGGTAATTGTCAATATAAGGAGGTGTTGTAATCTTGGAAGCGATAAGTAAGCGTTTTTTCTTGTTTCTTTCCCACAATAAGTCGTTGGATAAAATGGCCAAACGGTGGGGATCAAGATTTGGGGCTAACAAGCTTGTGGGTGGAGAAACCTTTTCGCAAGCGATTCCATTGATTACGCAATTAAACGAGGAGGGATTTCAGGTTACAGTCGATCATCTTGGTGAATTCGTCGACTCCACAGAGGTGGCGTGGGAGAATGTCCAAAGATGTATTCAGAGTATCAGTGCCATCGTGTATCACCAGCTGGACACTGAAATATCTGTTAAACTGACTTCCCTGGGATTGGATATCAGTCAAGATCTTGTCATGGAGAACATGGAGTTGATTCTCTCGAAGGCAAATGAAAGCGGAATCACGGTTACTCTCGATATGGAGGATTCCTCGAGGTACCATGCCATCCTTGACGTTTACAAGAAGCTCCGTCAGAAGTACGACAATGTGGGGACGGTGATCCAATCCTATCTCTATGAATCAGAGAAGGATGTAGATGATCTCAATCAGTACTCCCCTTATTTGAGGCTTGTGAAGGGTGCATATAACGAATCGAGTAAAGTGGCGTTCCCGGATAAGAAAAAGGTTGATGAGAATCTGAAACATCTCATCAAGAAGCAGCTCTTGAACGGCCATTATACAGCAGTCGCAAGCCATGATGAAGCGATTATCAATTACACCATCGGATTAGTGAAAGAACACAATATCCCCCATGACCGCTTTGAATTTCAAATGCTTTACGGCATGCGGAACCAATTGCAGTCCGATCTAGTGAAAAAAGGGTACACAGTCCGGATTTATCTGCCATATGGCGAGGACTGGTATGGGTATTTCATGAGACGGCTGGCGGAACGGCCGGCAAATATCGCATTTGCACTGAAGGGAATCTTCAGCAAATAAATTTTTTTTAAAAAAAGAAGGTACATCCAGAAAGGAATGTGAAGAAAATGAGTAACGGAATTTATAACATCCCAACACCTAAAAATGAGCCTGGCAATACATATGCTCCAGGTACGAAAGAAAGAGAAACATTAAAGGCAGAATTAGAGCGCCAATCTGGTATCGAAGTCGAGATCCCGGTGATTATCAATGGAGAGAAGATTAAGACAGATACAGTGAAGCAAGTGTCAATGCCTCATGATCATCAACATGTATTGGCTAACTTCTCGCAAGCTGGAGAAAAAGAGTTGCGCGATGCTGTAGAAGCGGCAATGGCTGCGAAGGAATCATGGGCAAATATGCCATGGGAACACAGAGCATCTATCTTCTTGAAAGCGGCTGATTTAATCTCTGGTCCATACCGAGACGTAATCAATGCGGCTACAATGTTAGGACAATCTAAAACAGCTATTCAAACAGAAATTGATGCTGCACAAGAATTAGCAGATTTCTTACGCTTTGGCGTTGATTATGCCAATCAGATTTATCAAATGCAACCGGATAGCATGAAAAACATTTGGAACCGTTTAGATTACCGTCCACTGGATGGTTTTGTATTGGCGATCTCTCCATTTAACTTCACAGCAATCGGTGGAAACTTACCGTCAGCTCCTGCCATCATGGGGAACGTGGTCGTATGGAAACCAGCAACAACTGCTGTACTATCAAACTACTACTTCATGCGTATTTTAGAAGAAGCAGGGTTACCGAAAGGCGTCATCAACTTCGTGCCTTCACGTGGCTCACAAGTATCGGAAGTAGTATTAACAGACCCTCGTATGTCTGGATTCCATTTTACCGGTTCGACAAGTACGTTCCAGACGATTTGGAAAACAGTAGGAGAAAACATTACAAACTATAAATCATATCCTCGTTTGGTTGGAGAAACTGGTGGGAAAGACTTTGTATTTGCTCATGAAACGGCACAAGCAGACAAAGTAGTAGCTGGACTTGTTCGTGGTGCGTTTGAATACCAAGGTCAAAAATGTTCAGCAGCATCTCGTGCATACATCCCTGCAAGCATGTGGGAAGAAGTGAAAGATGGGGTAATGGAAGAAACGGCTAAGCTTAAAGTAGGGGATGTAAGAGACTTTACAAACTTCATGGGTGCGGTCATCGATAAAGCAGCTTTTGAATCTATCACAAGCTACATTGACTATGCTGGAGATTCTGAAGAAGCTGAGATCATCGCCGGTGGTACGTATGATGATTCTGTTGGATACTTCGTTCAACCGACTGTCATCGTGACAACGAATCCAAACTTTAAAACGATGACTGAAGAAATTTTCGGACCGGTATTAACGATTTATGTATACGAAAATGATCAATTAGAAGAAACATTGACTGCAGTAGATACAGCGTCTATGTACGCATTAACAGGCGCAATCTTTGCACAAGATCGTGAAGCCATTATGCACTTGGAACGTCGTCTTTCAGGTGCAGCTGGAAACTTCTATATCAACGATAAACCAACTGGTGCGGTGATTAATCAACAACCATTCGGCGGTTCCCGTGGATCTGGTACAAACGATAAAGCAGGTTCTGTATTTAACATGATTCGTTGGACCAGTCCTCGTATTATCAAAGAAAACTTTGCACCAACAACAGAAATTGCCTATCCGTTTATGGATGAGGAATAAATAGAATGCGAAAAGCTCTCACGATAAGGGGGAGCTTTTCATTTTTTATTTCGGGATTTAACGCTATAATAGGAATCATTAACACTCGTGGAAAGGTAAGATTCCTATGGAAGCAATTGATGTAATCCTCCAAACAGAAGACATTCATAAAGCAACGGAATTGATTAGTTCAAAATTAGGCAATCCCGTGATCATTGAAAATAAAAATTTTGAATTGATTTCATACAGTTCATCTTCTAATAAATTCGATCAAACACAACAAAAGACGATCCTCACGAAAAAATGTCCGGTCTTCATCATCGATCGATTGAAAAAAGAAGGAATCGTACACAGACTCGAAAAACATTCTGATCCGATCCGGGTTCAAGCAATGGAAGAGTTAGGATTCCACCAGCGTGTCGTCATTGCCGCAAAGTACCTGGGGCACACGATGGGATATATTTGGGTTCAGGAATCCAGCCGTCTCCTCGAAAACGAAGAGCTCGCTTTCCTTGAAGAAATCTCCCCTCACCTAGGAAACCTGATCAATGATATGTATGCAAAGGTCAATATCAAAAAGGATAGAAAAGAAGAAGTATTATGGCACCTCCTCCAGCACGAGTACGGAAGTGAAAGCCAACTCCGTCATGATGCATCCCTTGTCAAGCTGACACTGCCGGAACGGTTCACGGTAGCGGTTTATTCCATCGCATCGTCGCAATATAAGTCTATGCTCGACCAACTTGAGAAGCTGGTTCAGGAATCCCGTTTCCAAACAAACATTTATTCGTTAAGGACGGAATACCAAGTGATCCTCGTTCTCTACGGTAAAGCAGACACACCATCTTCTTCCCTGGAATTAGCCAGAGATCTCGTCGAAAAGGTGAAAGAGCAAACAGGTGAGGAAGAATTCTACAATTTCTTGATCGGGGTTGGGAAGGAATACACCTCGTTACATCAAATGAGAAAGAGCTTCTTGGAAGCATCAGAAGTCATTGAGACCGCTAACTTCATCAGCCCCCGTCCTGAATCGATGCCGCGGGAATTTGCTCAATTAGGCATTTACCGGTACTTACCAACGCTCTATGAGAAAAATACATCAAAGGATTATTACAGTGATGACCTGCTGTCATTGATCAAGAATGATATCAAGAAGCAGACAGATCTGCTCAAGACACTTGAAGTGTACCTGGCGAATGACGGAAAGGGTAAACAGACCGCTAATGAACTGTTCATCCATCCGAATACGTTGAATTATCGAATCAAGAAAATACAGGAGCTGACTACGATTGATTTTAATGACTTTAATATGAAGGTATATTTGTATACTGAATTATTGTTGTTGAATAATGTGGAAGCGTATTATCAGCGGTATAAGGATGCTTTGAAGGGGATATGAATCAGGGTATAGAATTTGGTGTAAGGATTTAAAAGAAACCTAGATCCGATTCTGTTTTTTTTTACAACTCTACCGTACAATGGGTATTTAGGAAGAAAAGGTTATTTTCTCCAATTGATTGTATATTAAGAATTTTCAGATGTTATATTGAAATAAGAAGAGAATTCGTGTATAATAGAAAGAAAAATTATTTGGATTAAAGCTTGGTAGGAAGAGTGGAAGAGATCACCTATGAAGCGATATGTATGATTTTTTCCCCTGTTAGAGGAGAGATGATGCATTCGTTTTGTGGCGAGGTCTCTTTTTCATTTAAGGAGGATGGAGTCATGGCGCATTTCATGGATGGATTAACGGGTTTCTTTTGGCAGCATGATATTTATTTCCGGATCGTGGTGAGTGCCATATTAGGCTTCGTCATCGGGTGGGACCGGTCAGCGAAGAACAAGCCCGCTGGATTAAAAACATATACGTATGTGGCAGTGGCGTGTACATTGATCACAATCGTATCCATCCAAGGCGCGGAGATGCTCAGCCAGCCAGATAGCGGAAAAATGATGGATCCCTTCCGTCTGGCTGCCCAGATTGTATCAGGTCTCGGATTCTTAGGTGCAGGTGTGATCCTGAAAGATGGACTGCGGGTGAAGGGTCTCACTTCCGCTGCGATGATTTTCTACGTTGGGGGAGTCGGCATCGGTATTGGAGCAGGATTTTACGGTATTGTGATCTTTTCTACCCTGGTCACGTTCATCATGACAAGAATCGGAAACATCTTCGAAGGACGGGAAATCATGACCATGCGTCTGCGGAAGATACAAAGAAAAAAGCAGGATGAGAAAGAAGAGAAGAAGGCTGGGATGTAAAGCAAGTGAGCGTTCCGTTTTCTGGTGCTCTTTATATAAATGAATGTAAGCTGACCTGTGATTTGGCATGGGTCAGTTTTTTAATATATGAAGGTGTACAAAGTATTAATCGTGAAAGAAGTCCAAATGACAACGATTTTATTTGAATCTGTCAAAAGCTTTTCTAAGTCATGAGTAGGGCATGTGGTAAAATAAGGTATTGGTGAAGCGGATGTTCCGTTAAAGGGAGTTTAATGGAAAGCTCTCTGTCATTCAAGTGCTTCCTTGTGGAGTAAGATGTGATTGGAATTGTGGCAGAGGGTTGTTCAGCTTAAGGGGCATTTAATTGGATAAAGGATTGTATAAAATCAATTTTTAAAAAATAATTGGTATTATTATAATCTTTTATTTTGGCAGAGAAAGAGAATAAAGAAGAGCTGTTGGTTTCAGATGAGGAAATCGAAAAAATAAGTTGGAAGAGAACGATAGCAAAATAGAACTGTCGTATGATGGTTAGTTATTCTTCAGCTATCTCAATCGTAGGGGGTCATTTTATGGAAAAGAGAAAAATAACGATTTTGTTCGCTGCAGTAATAATTCTGGTCCCCGCCTATGCCTGGTATCAATCGACTAAGGTATACGGTAATGATAAGGAATCCATTATCAAAGTGATAAAGTCGGAGGAAGGCTATGAGGATAAAGACATTCACGTTGTAGAAATCAAAGATTTTGATGATGTTAGGATTGTAGGCTTTCTAGCCAATCATATGCCATCCTATATTGAGTTTGCCAAAAACGATAAGGACAACTATGTGTGGAAACATATTGAATCCAATCAAGACGAGGCACTTGCGATGTTTTTACCTGGTAGGGACATAGAAAAAATCATGTTCGTTGCGAATGATGAAAATGACATTGCGAAAATGACGGTTGATATTAATGGGGAAACACTGGTACAAACGTTCACTCCATACGAGCCGAGCGTAACCTGGGTTGATTTGCCTAAATCAGAAGAAGGTAGACATGAATATCGGAACTACAAATATTATGATAAAAATGGGGATTTGATTGAAGAGTATGATTGATTGATGACATGATATTGTGGAAGGCTCCAGAGTGGCGATATGCATCGGAAAAAGAATGAGCTTCAATTTTGTTTGAAGTTTTTCTTGAGTAAGCTACTCTATTTTGAAATAATTGGTATTAAGTTAAAGGGCAGATTAATTGAAGAAGGATACTATATTAAAACCCACTCAATATAATAGGAGGATAAAATGGACTATATAAGGGAATTGAGAAAAACTGTGGGAAGCCGTCCTATTATTATGGCTGGGGCTTGCGTTATTTTAATTAATGAATATAAAGAAATATTATTACAACTTCGTAATGATAATAACTGCTGGGGATTAGCTGGTGGTTCATTGGAGATTGGTGAAACTTTAGAACAAGTGGCAATAAGAGAGTTGTTTGAGGAAACGGGTTTAAAAGCAAATAAATTAAAGTTATTCAATGTTTACTCGGGAGAAAATTTCTACTATAAATATCCTCACGGTGATGAGGTGTATAACGTCATTTCAGCCTATGTATGTAGTGATTACGAAGGTGTATTGACCAGAGAAGTAGATGAAGTTCAAAAATTGAAGTTTTTTAAGTTTAATGAACTTCCTAAGAACATTAGTCCACCTGATTTACCAATATTAAATGAATATATAAGTATTGCTTATTAAATTAATGGGGGCATTAATGGAAGAGCCGGTCGTCGTTAATGTATGGACTTTTATCCGGATCGTCAATCTGCTCCCAGATGAAAAGTATAAAATAGTGCAACAACTAGTTGAAAACTGGTTAAAGTGACCAATTGGATTATATCCAGCGTAATACAATTTATTCAAAAACAGGATTGACAAACAAATTGAAATCCTATACCATTACCCTAATGCTTAAACGCATCATAACTTTAATTTAATAAAGCGATATCTTCTTATCAAGAGAGGTGGAGGGACTGGCCCTGCGATACCTCGGCAACGGGTTCTTATGAATACCGTGCCAATTCCATCAAGTCATATGACTTGAAAGATGAGAAGAGCGGGACATATACATATTTGTGCCTCTCTTCTTATGAAGGGGGGCACTTTTTATTTGAGCCATGAAAGGCAACAAGAAGAATACATAGCGAAAGGAGTAAGTCTTGTATGATCAGAGTTCAGAATGTTACGAAAGTATTCGAGACGAAGGATGGGCCATTCACCGCTTTAAAGAATGTTTCCTTTGAAGTGAAGAAGGGAGAAATTTACGGGGTGATCGGATTCAGCGGTGCGGGAAAAAGCACGCTTGTCCGCTGTCTCAATTTTTTAGAGAAACCATCTTCGGGTGATATTTTCATAGAGGGGCGCAGTCTGAAAGATCAGTCGGCAATCGATCTGAGGAAAGAGCGGCACCGCATCGGGATGATCTTTCAGCACTTCAATCTGTTTCAATCCCGGACGGTGGCAGGGAATATCGCCTATCCTCTGAAACTGGCAAAATGGCCGAAAGATAAGATCAGCGAGAGAGTAAAAGAGTTGCTCGCGTTTGTCGGACTTGAAGATAAAGCGAAGCATTATCCGGATGAACTGTCAGGAGGGCAGAAGCAAAGGGTGGGGATAGCAAGAGCCCTGGCGACATCGCCTTCGATTCTGCTCTGCGATGAAGCCACATCCGCCCTTGATCCTCAGACGACGGAATCAATTCTGAACTTATTAAAGAGAATCAACGCGGAGTATGGCATTACGATTGTGATGATCACCCACGAAATGGGGGTCATCCGGGAAATCTGTGATAAGGTCGCTGTCATGGAAAATGGAGAAATCGTGGAAGAGGGAAGCGTCTTCGATATCTTCTCAAACCCGCAGACCCGGACGACGAGAAACTTTGTGAAGAGTGTTATGAATGATCAGCTTCCGGCATCGGTTCTTGACAAATTGAATGACAGCAAAGAAGGGCTCATCTGCCGCCTCATTTTCAAGGGCGATTCGACGGGAACGCCGATCCTTTCCGAAACGGCTAAGAAATTTAATGCTCATATCAATGTATTATTCGGCCAGATCACGGAACTCCAGGGCAAGCCGTTTGGGAATCTCATCGTACAGATCATCGGCACCAAGAACGAAACGGAAGAGATCCTGGATTATTGGAAGAACAGATTATTTGTAAGCGAGGTGGAGAAGCGTGCAAGTTAACTGGGAATTATTCTGGCCAAAAATTATAGAAGCAACATGGGATACCGTTGCTATGGTGTCATTCTCCCTTCTGTTTGCAACGTTGATCGGGCTTCCCCTCGGCATCATCGTCGTCGTAACGAGGAAGGGTCATTTACTTGAAAATAAAGCCGTCTTTTCAGTACTCAGCAGCATCGTCAACGTGTTTCGTTCGATCCCGTTTATCATCTTGATGGTGGCCATCATCCCCTTTACAAGATTGGTAGTCGGTACATCGATCGGAACGGCGGCAGCGGTCGTGCCGCTAGTTGTATTTGCAGCACCGTATATTGCAAGACTGGTAGAGAGCTCGCTCCTTGAAGTGGAACCGGGTGTCATTGAAGCGGCGGAGTCCATGGGGGCGGGGCCGTGGCAGATCATCTTCGGGATCCTCATTCCGGAAGCACTGAGTACACTGGTCCTGAATATCACGATCGCGACCATCGGCCTTGTCGGTGCATCGGCCATGGCTGGGGCAGTCGGAGGCGGTGGCCTCGGAGATCTCGCCATCGCTTACGGATATCAGCGATTTGAGACATCCGTCATGATTGTGACCGTCATCATTTTAATAGTGATGGTGCAGGGACTCCAGACAGCAGGAAATACATTATCAAAAATCATCAGGAGACGTTAGGAGAGAGGAAAATGAAAAAATCAATCAGCCTGGCAAGTATCGCGATTCTATTATTTACTCTTATATTGAGCGGCTGCTCGGGAAACAGTGCATCCGGCTCAGGTGAAAAAAAAGTTGTTAAAGTCGGAGTGAATGGATCTGGGGTGCCGATTTGGGAGTATATGAAAGAGAAAGCAGCAAAGGAAGGGATTGAAATTGAGATTGTGGAGTTTGCCGATTACGTGAGACCGAACCAGGCGCTGGCCGATGGGGATATCGACCTGAACGCCTTCCAGACGATTTCGTATTTTGATTCTTTCGTTGAAGAACATAATCTGGACCTCGTACCGATCGGCTCGACGATCATCGCGCCGATGGGAATCTATTCGGAAAAATATAAATCGGTAGAAGACTTACCGAAAGGCAGTACAGTAGCCGTTCCTCAAGAGGCGACGAACCTTGGCCGTGCCCTTCTTCTACTGGAGGAAGCAGGTGTGATCGAACTGAAAAAAGGATTTGATCAGTCACAGGGTCTCGAAGCGATAAAAGAAAACCCGAAAAACCTTGAATTCACACCGGTCGTCGCTGCCCAGACACCGAGGGTACTGCCGGATGTTGCGGCATCGATCATCAATAATGGCGTGGCTGTTGAAGCAGGTTTCGTCCCGGTTGATGACAGCATCTATATTGAAGGGGCGGAATCCAAGCCATTCATCAATATCATCGCGGCGCAGGAAAAAGATAAAGACAATAAGACCTATAAAAAGATTGTAGAGCTCTATCAGGAAGATGACGTAGCGGAACATATCAAGAAAACGTATAAAGATTCCCTGATCCCGACATTCGTGCCGGTCAGTGAATTGCATTAGGAGGGAAAAGAGATGAGTCAACCAGCAGCGATTACCGATCGTAAGAACAACATCGTCTCAGCAGTCGATCAATTGGCTGTGAAACTAGTGTCGACCAGCCATCAGATCCACGACAAACCTGAAATCGGAAACGAAGAGTTCTTTGCTTCAGAGACCTTAACCACCCTTCTTGCAGCCAACGGGTTCTCCATCGAACGGGGAGTGGCGGGTCATGAGACTTCCTTTGTGGCACGCAAACATTCAGGGAAAGAAGGGCCGGTCATCGGCTACCTGGCTGAATATGACGCCCTGCCCGGACTCGGTCACGCCTGCGGTCACAATATCATTGGGACGGCAAGCTGCGGGGCGGCCATCGCCCTGTCGTCCGTACTCGATAAAACAGGAGGGGAAGTGGTGGTGTTCGGGACTCCTGCCGAGGAAGGCGGCCCGAATGGAAGTGCGAAGGGCAGTTTTGTAAAGGCAGGCTTGTTCGAAGGAGTGGATGCCTGCATGATGGTTCATCCGTTCAACAGGACAACGCAGACAGGAAAAACCCTTGCGGTGGACCCGCTTGATTTCGAATTTAAAGGAAGGTCTGCGCATGCCGCAGCTTCCCCTGAAGACGGCATCAATGCCCTCGACGGTGTGATCCAGCTGTTCAACGGCATTAACGCCCTTCGCCAACACGTGACCGATGATGTACGGATTCACGGCATCATTACCCACGGTGGTGACGCGCCCAACATCGTTCCTGACTATGCAAAAGCCCGCTTCTATATACGCGCTGCAACGAGGGAAGCGTGCAATGAAGTCACGAAGAAAGTGAAAGCGATCGCTGAGGGATCGGCACTTTCTACCGGGACGAAACTGAATGTCATCAAAATCCAAAATGAAGTCGATCACTTTCAGCTCAACCGCCGTTTCGATAAAGTATTCCAGCGCTCCATTGAGTCACTAGGGGAATACTTCGACGATACGGAACGAAAGGGACTCGGCTCCTCCGACGCTGGAAACGTAAGCCGGGTTGTCCCGACCATCCACCCCTACATCAAAATCGGCCACGAATCCCTCGTCGTCCACACGAACGAATTCAGGGAAGCGGCGAAATCCACCGAGGGTGACCGTGCCCTTGTGATCGGGGCAAAGGCACTTGCGCTGACTGGGTATGAACTGCTGACAGATAAGCAGCTTTTAGAAGAAATATGGGAAGAATTCGGTACAAGTAAATAAGGATGGAAAGACAGCCAGATGAGGGCTGTCTTTTTTGTGCCCTTAATTTTTTTTTAATCCCCGTTTATGAAACATCCAGTTCCAGCGTAATTTAACAGTTGTTTAGCTTCATATTAATCTCCTTAATCGCTTTTGAGGTTTGTACATGGTTCAACCAATCCTCTACTACCGTTTCATGCCCTTCCATCAAAATTTCGACTAGATCCATATCCTTTAATTTTGTATAAAGGTGTTTTGGTTCTCCATTTACTTTTTGCCCCGTACATCCTTGTTGCTATTGAAGGATCTAAAAAAATGCAAAATCTAAGGCGGTTGAACCATCAGGAAGGGAAACTACATCCATTTTAGGAGTGTATATTGTAATATCATTTTGCAGTAATTCGAATGAGATCAATTCATAAAATTCTATAGGATCATTCGAAATAGCCTTAACGGACTGAATTGAATCTCTTAGCAAATCGGAACTGAACACTTCTATTTCTGTGACAGAAAGTTCATTAAGTAAATGAAATATACTCACATTCAGAGAGCTTTTCGTTTTGATTTCAAAGTTGACCTCAACATCATGAACCATGACGGAGGTTTTAAGGTGGCTATGGAATCTCTTTCGCTGACATGAAATCTCATCTCTAAACATATTTGGAACAGGTCTGAATGAGTTATGTAGGATTCCTAAAAGTGTATAACAGTTTAGTTGGGTATCTGTGATGATATGAATGGTGAAAAGCTTAGAGAGAGACTCTCCTTCTTGAAGTTTTGAATAAGAAATGTAAATGGGTACAGAACGCCATTTCATGTCTACAGTAAGAGGTGTTTGGTTATTTTCTAAGATGTGTCTTATACAATAATGAAAGATGTTGGAGAAAATTTTTTCATAATTAACTTTAAGATTCTTTACACTTACATACCTTTGAGGATTGAGATACTTAAAAGCAAGTTCCTCGAGTTCCGATTGGAATTCAACTAACCCTAACCGTTCACAAAGAGGAGAGAAAAAGACTAAAGTTTCATTTGCATAAGGAACTTTCTTCTCGATCTTTTTAATACCAAGCGTTCTCATATTGTGAAGCCTATCTGCTATTTTAACAATCGCTACCCTAATATCCTTGGTTGCGTGTGAAAGTAGTTTTTCGGAATTCAAGGCATTAAAGAGCTCTTTGTTTAAGGAACCTTTCTCAAACTTCGTTAATCCATCTACAATCAAGGCAACCTGGGGACCAAACTTGTTTTTAATATCCTCTATGGAGCAATCAGTATCTTCAACTACATCATGAAGTAGAGCTGCTGTAAGAGTCGTAATATCCGCTTTATAGTCCATCAGAATTTCACACACTGTAAATGGATGACAAACATAAGGTTCTCCAGTATCCCTTTTCTGTCCGAGATGTGCTAGTTCTGTAAATTCTAGAGCACTCTTAAAAACATTTAACTCTTTGGGTGTTAAATAAACAGCCTTTTCGATCAAGGAATTTCTTAACTTAATTACCATCTTATCTACTCCAATTTTCTTTTGGATAATTATAACATTTAAGCTGAGTGGGGGAGATAATAATTATAAAAAATGATATGTTAATTCGCTTTTATCGCTGGACCTCTAATCTGAAAATATCTTCGCCTTCATAGTGTTTCTACTTTTTCTTTCAACTAATGCGCCTAAAAGCTAAGAAGTGGCGTAAGAAAAGTCCCCGGTTTGCACAGCGATGAAATAAGGGGATTGCTCAATATTATAATATTTGAAATAATTGGTATTGTAAGATGGTTATTAATTATATATAGAGGGATATAGAGGTGGAATCATATGCCTAAAATTGACAATATGTTAGCAATTCTATGGATGCTTCGTTCAGGTGAAAAAGTTACTGCAAAACAAATTTCAGAGAGGTTAGAGATGAATATAAGGACGGTGTATCGTTATATTGATACCATTTCTACAAGTGGTGTACCGATTGTTTCGGAACCTGGACATAACGGTGGGTACTCTTTATTGAACCATTTTATTGAGGCTCCGCTTTTTTTTGATGTTGAGGAGCAAACTTCACTCTTTCACGCGGCTGTTTTTGCAGAAGAAGCTGGATATTATGGAGGGGAAGCACTTGATAGGGCCATTTCAAAACTCAGTCACCACTCCAATCAAGAGCAGGAAACAAAGGTAAACCAACATGTTACGAGTTTTGAAGTCATAAGTGGATTACGTTTAGACGCTATGGAACCTATTTTGAAGGAATTGGAGCAGGCCGTAGCTGACGGGTACTCAGTCAACATTCTTTATCATAAAAGTGGGGAAAAGCCATTAAGTGAAAGATTGGTCGATCCGTACAGAATGATCTATTGGAATAACAAGTGGTATGTGATTGGATTTTGTCATCTTAGAAAGGATATCCGCAGTTTTAGAGTCGATCGAATGGAAAATCTCATGCTGACTAAAAATACGTTTAAGCGGCCGGAGAATTTTTCAGCAAGTGATTTTTTCGTGAAAAACCTTCTTCCAACGATAGAAGATAAGGAAGGGATTATTTCTTTGGTTCTTAACGGGGGAAAAAGTGCATTGGATGATATTTGCCAACATTGGTTTTTAGGACACTACCTCCAAGAACGGACGTCCAATCAAGCAGTTTTTCTTCTTGAAAAAGATGTGATTCATACATATGTACCTCATTTACTTTTACCGTACAATACATCGATTAAAGTGATTGAGCCAGTAAGTCTTAAGAAAAGAATTATTGAAGTCCTGTCGGAATTAATAGAATTTCATCAAGTATAAAAAACTTCCCTGACGCTAACTGTCAGGGAAGTTTTATTATAATGACTATATCAATGGTGATTGGAGTGTGATTGGATGCAAACAACAAAAGCTTTTCTATATGTATTTGATACAATGTCGGACTGGGAATATGGATATTTAATGGCTGAACTAAACTCAGGAAGATATTTCAAAAAAGATGTAGCAGCTGTAAAAGTAATAACAGTAGGAGCTACTAAAGAAATGATTACGACGATGGGAGGACTGAGCATAAAACCAGATATTTCCCTTGATGAATGTACTCTTGAGAGGAAAGATCTTTTAATCTTACCAGGAGGAACTACTTGGAGTGAAGACATTCATCAACCGATCTTGGAAAGAGTTGGCCAAGTTTTAAAGATTGGCACGATTGTTGCTGCCATTTGTGGTGCAATTGAGGCCCTTGCGAATATGGGATACTTAGATACTAGAAAGCATACAAGTAATAACTTGGAATATACTAAAATGGTATGTCCTAACTATAAAGGAGAAACGTTCTATGAATCGGGACCTGCGGTAACTGATGGGAATTTAATTACGGCATCAGGAATAGCTCCTCTGGAATTTGCTATGGAGGTACTGAAAAAAATAGATGTAGTTACACCAGATGCATTACATTCGTGGTATAACTTAAATAAGAGCCATAAACCCCAATACTTCTTCCAGTTAATGAACTCAAAAAATTAATGAAGGTACTGAAAAGCCCAATTTCTCTTTTTAGATTTGTAGAGAAGTTGGGCTCTTTGATTTGGAATTTGATGAACGAATCAACCTCCCCTAATAATTAGAAGTGGTGTCATATTTGTCAACTGATCAATAGACGGAAACATACTGCCTATTGACTCAAGAAATACAATAATGGGTGAGTTCTCTGTGCATAAGCGGAAAACCTCCCCTTATTTTCTTTATCTTAGAGTGGGAAAGGTCCGTTTCTATCATCTCCTTTCGACTAATCTCAATCTCCCTTAAAGCCAAAAAGTAGAGTAAGACCGTCCCCGCCTTTGTTTCTGGCAGGCATATCAGAGGGGGAAAATAACCGGTAGAATAGAAAAAGAGATCACTCTATCATCATGATGAAGTGATCTCTTTTTCTTTTGTGCTGGACAGCACCTTAATCAGAATATGTGATAATACGCTCAATCTTATCAATAGCCACAGAGTATACAGCCTGCGGATTGTTCAGATCTAAACCAGAGACTACCCCATTCTCAACTTTTTTCACAACAAGATTTTGGATGTCTCCACTTCCGAGAAGCAATGCGACTGCTTGGTTGATTTGACATTTTAAAATTTTGGCGAGTCCATCACCAGAAGGATACATATATAACACTCCTTTTCAAATATACTAAACGGTCTCTATTAATATATTTGGAATGATAGTATTTGCTTGTACATTTACCTTGCTTCTGAAAATAAAGAGTCTCAAAAATTTAAGGTTGAAACTATTGCAACTAATTATCCTTGACCGGACCACGGACAACTATCCGGCTGTATACGCAGACGGACGCAAAGGGGGACGCCTGGCGGCAAAGACCCTCGTAGAAAAAGGATCGAAACGGATCACCGTCATGAAGGGACCGGCTCACGTCAAGCCAGCACAGGACCGATTCCGGGGAGCCATCGAGTATTTAAGCGGGAAGGACGTCGATTTCACGGTGATGTCAACGACGTCGTTCTCTTTTGAAGACGCAAAGGGCTGGGCAGAGGAACTGTTCGCCACCTATCCTGATACGGATGGGGTCATTGCGAGCAATGATATCGTCGGGATTGCTATTCTCCATGAGGCATTGAGGCTCGGGAAGAAGATTCCTGAAGACGTACAGGTTATCGGCTACGATGACATCCCGCAAAGCAGCCTTTCCTATCCGTCACTTTCCACGATCAGGCAGCCGGCTTACGAAATGGGCAGGCAGGCCGCGGCACTTCTGATTAAACTGATAAAACAAGAAAATGACATCGATACAAGTGTTCAGCTTCCGGTTGAACTCATACAGCGAAACACAACAAAAAAGGGATGAAGGAAGATGAAAAAAGCGAAAATTGCCGTGATTGGCAGTTCATCCATGGATCTGGTGGTGACATCAGCGAAACGGCCCGGTGCAGGGGAAACGGTACTGGGGGACAGCTTTGACACGGTACTCGGCGGAAAAGGAGCCAACCAGGCCGTTGCAGCAGCACGGCTGGGGGCTGACGTTTACATGATCGGATGTGTAGGGGATGATCCCTACGGCCGAGACATATTAGAAAACTTTAAGCGAAACGGTGTTCATACGGACTATGTGGAACCGGTTATAGGTGCGAAGTCTGGAACGGCTCATATCATCCTAGCTGAAGGGGACAACAGTATTGTCGTCGTTAAAGGGGCCAATTATCTTGTGACTCCTGAGTACGTGGAGAAAACAGCAGATTTCCTTAAAACATGCGATCTCATCATGATTCAGCAGGAGATCCCGGAACCGTTAACCTTGCAGAAGAAGTGGAAACGAATACAGGGGTTCATGGGCAAATGACCTCAAGTGGGTGACAGTCACTCCTCGAATTATTTCGAATCCTGTTTTTAACGTGAAATGAAATAAATGTTGATAGATCAGTATTTTTAAAGTGGGATTTTCTTCATTTTACATAAATTTCACGAGAGAAAGTAAAGATTATTCGGAGAGTGTCTGTCACTCAAAGAACCCAATGACAAAATCCTATGTCATTGGGTTCTTTTGGGTTAACGAAAATGGATACTAATCTAAGTAACCAAGGTTAGAGAGAGAGAGCAAGTATTCTTGAAAATCTCTATTTTCCAGGAGACACTGATTATGATCTACTCCAATAAAAACGGTCATTAAATCAAACATTTTCTGACTATAGCCGAGTAATTTCACTTCTTGGATTTTCCCCTCATGATCGGTGCCGAAGAATACCATGACATAATTGCCTTCTTGAATTCTGGTATATTCTACTTCACTCTTAGTGGCGATTTCCAAGTTCAGTGGGTTTTGTTTATTGATTTCTTTCAATTCTTTAAGGTCTTTTTTTTCTTGTTCAGTAAATAACTTGAACAATACTCCAGGGTCCTCAATTTTAAAACAAGTATCCAGTATTTTCTCCTCTTCTGGTGACAGGAGGAAAGCCACTTCTTTTATTGGGTAAAAAACTGCAGAATATTCTTTCATTAAGATCGTTTCAGCTTCTTTTATTTTGTATTGATTAGGAATGGCGAGGCGTACATATTTTTTATAAAGCTCTTCAATTGTTGAACTCATGGTCATAATCCCCCTTTATCAATAATAAAATGAGTGGCCCCAATTTTCTATATATCAATACTAGTTTGTTTCGAGAAAATGCAATTCCATCCATTCTTAACTTAAGTCAATGACTACTTCTTAGATCCTAATTACAATAATAATCAACATCATATCTAGGAGGTAATGTTATGAGATCAAATCATAACCAAAGCAATATTCAAAAAAAGGCAGCGATTATGGCCGGGATTGCCTTATTCATCATGACCATTGCGGCATTTTTTTCTTATGGATTTGTACACAGTTCCCTCGTGGTTAGTGGAGAAGCAATCACTACTCTAACAAACATTCAATCTAATACTGCATTATTTCGGATGGAGATTATGGGGTGGATGATCATTATCATAGCTGACTTAGTTGTTTCGTGGGGTTTTTATCTTTTTTTTAGGCTTTTCCATCAAGCGTATGCATTAGTAGGGGTATGCCTTCGTTTGCTCTACACAGTGATCCTTTCAATTGCCGTTTCACATCTTATTACTGCTGGTGGGATTGTAAGAGAATCAATGTTCACCGAAGAAATAAATCGGACGGCAATGCAAGTGATGTCCTCGATTACTGCTTTTGAAGCGATCTGGTCATTTGGATTAATCCTATTTGGTCTCCATCTTATCACGGTCGGATATGTAGCAATGAAGACAAAACATATTCCAAAACCAATAAGCATTTTGCTCATCCTAGCAGGCTTCGGTTATGCGCTTATTCATAGCCTGTATACCTTTATACCGCAACTCGAGAACGTAACGCATTTACTGGAACTCATTTTGATGACGCCGATGTTTATTGGCGAATTAGGGTTTGGAATCTGGTTGCTGGCAAAGGGAAGAAAATTGACCATCCATTAGTCGACAATTCGTAAGTTACTAAGAGCACGTTTTTTGATACGACTGAGAGATTCAGGTGTAATGCCCAAATAGCTTGCTAGCTGGTATTGCGGCACTCTTTCAATTAACTGAGATCTTCTTTCCAGTAATTGCTCATAGCGCTTTTCTGGTGATGAGGACATAAAGGAAGCAAATTCATCTCGCATTGCGCCAACGTCTGCTTCCATCATTTTACGCGTCATGGTTTCCAGAACGGGGTGCATGTCATAGCTCTTCTGCTCTGTAGCCAAATCACCGACAACGAGCGTACACTCTTCCAAACAACACAGTGAATATTTAGAAGCTTTATCTAATTCGTGCGCGTTGAAAATAGTCACACTTTGTTCCTCGGTAAAGAAATTGAAAGTGTTCTCATTTCCGTCATTGTCAACCGAATACTGACGAATACAACCTTTTAATACAAAATAACATTTATCCGGAACCTCGCCCTGACGCAAAAGGATGGCTCCTTTCTTAAACGTAGCTACAGGAACATCCATAGTAAGTTTCTTTAACTCTTCTTCACTTATGTCGGTAAAACGTTTCATGTACTGAATAAGGACATCTTTCATGAATCTACCTTCTTCCCTCGGATCTATTCTTACTATTAGTATATCAAGGCAAATCAGGGTGGAGAACATTTATTAGAGGATTAGGCCCGGACTATCTTAATAGGTTTAAATATAGTTAGTCTTATTGGATTAACGGAAAAAGCTTGAGTATCTTCCCTTATCAAGAGGGGCAATTAATAATAAACCTACCAAAAAACATTCGGATCCCCATCCGAATGTTTTTTTTATGAAAAAATTTCCCTAAGGTGTCCTTTCCCACCCAATCGCCCTATATAAAAGATGAATACAAACTGAAACAGGAGTGATTCGAATGAGTGGATGGCGAAAATTAGAGCAAGAGATGTTGGATTTGGAGACCTTTTATCATCCGGAGGATCTTCGCTTGTATGTGTGGATTCTGTTGAATGCCACGTATCAAGGCGGGGTTCAGGTTGGAGGTGTGGTGCTTGGGGAGAGGCAGTATATCCGTTCGATCCGGAAGCTGCGGGAGGATTTGTGGTATTACAATGGGAAGAAGATTGACGAGTATTCGAATTCGCGAATTCAGCGTTCGATTAAGCGGTTGGAGGAGTGTGGCTTGTTGAAGGCGGAGAAGTTTCAGCATGGGTTTGTGTTTACGCTCAGACCGACGAAGGACCATACTTGCGTGGATTATTTAGAGTGGATGGGAATGTCTGTGAAAGAGGATAGGGGAGATGATTCCGGTGATGACCAGCCTGAAGAGGGGGCTGGTTCCGGAATGTCTCCTTATGGCGAAAAGGATGTGAATCGGGTAGAGATGGGGAGTGGAAACAGACTTAAGAACGTAAAGAAAGAAGAGAGCTTAGAGAACAACAACAACAACAAAGATGCTACTGATGAAGAGAGGCTTCAGGAGTTGATCGGACATTTCGTTGCCAGAAGGGGGAAAGGCCGTCTCTTGACAGCGGTGGATCAGATGGCGATGGAGCGGATCAGCTCCAACAAGATGCCGACTATGGAGTTGATTGCCTTTATGGACGAGCAGTTTGACAAGCAGGAGAGCATCAATCCGAAGCTGACGATCAACAGTCCGAAGTATTTGGAGAAGGCCTTTGAGTCATACATAGCACCCCGAGATACGATGCAGGAACTGGACGACATGCTGGACAGGCTGGAGGAGCGTGTGACGGGGTCATGAAATTCGGGGAGTGGTGAAGGTGATCCAGGGGACTTACCCTCACCGAATGCTTAGTCGTGACACGGCGGCGGTCTGGTTCGAGTACTTGGAAGAGTGCGATTATCACCAAGTGAAGAGGCGAATCGAAGCCACATCAAAGTGAGTCAATACTTGCCGACGATTGCTGATATGTATGTACATCCTGTAGAGGAAACAACGATACTACAAACCATACGCAATTGGGAAAAAGAAGGAGCGAAACGAATTGAAGAGGAACGACGAAATCCACGGCCACGACCTGCACCACCTTGGGAACGATGATGAGTTGCTTTGGGAGCTGTACTTGGCTGAGGGGATGAATGATGAAAATAAAGGGGTGGATGGGGATGGTTCTCACTCTACCTTAAAAAGTAGAATGGGAATCGTCTCGAGTTAACCAAAAAACAAATTGAATCCTTCCCCATTTAACCGGGGATTTTGACGAGAAAAACCAAAAAAATCAGGGTTTTACCAATCATCAAGATTTAAACAAAACTTCATTTTACCTCGCATTAAAATAGGTTGTCAACACTCAAGTTGTATTTTTATCAAAAAAATGCTATAATTATTACCTGGTGTTTTTTTTATTGAACGTTTACTTAAATATCTTATTTATTCCGAAGGAAAATTCAAACAGTTTTTGTGAGCTTTTTAGGCAATAGTACCCGAGTTATTATACAAGGAGGACTAATATATTGAATTTAATCAATAAGAAAGTTACACATGAGCGGTTTGGTATGGGAAGTATCGTTAAACATAATGATACGGTAGTTGAAATACATTTCGCCTCGGAAAATAAAAAATTTGTTTACCCGGATGTATTTGGACAGCACTTGAAACTACATGATAAAAGTGCTGCCAATTCACTTGAAAAAATGTTACACGAGCAGGAAATGGAACTCAAAGAGGAAGAAATGCAGAAAGAAGAGGAAAAGGCAAGGCAAAGAAAATACCAGGAGCTTCGAGTAGGTCATGAAAAACTTTTGAAAAATCATAAACTTCATCCCGAATCGCAGATGGTTTACAGGTGCGATCCAGAAGAACAGAGTAGCTCCTTTTCAGATTGGACGGTTTCCTCTGGTGAAATAAAAACTGGTAATAATAAGGGGAAGCCAAACAAACCCAGTCGCTTACACCAAAACAGTGCGGTCCTGCTGACAGCGGTCGATCCCGGGATGCCTGAAAAAGACAGACGGATATTAGGTGTCTATATGGTGAAGGATCATTTCATCGGTAAACTTTGTGAAGATGGAAATATTCCTGCCCATTCCCATTACAGACTCCAACTTACAGACGAGGAATCGAAGCAAATGCATTTTTGGAAGTACTATGCCAATGAAAAATCCCCTCAACAAACGACATGGAATACAGGCAAGTACCGATATTTCGATAATTCGTGGATGGCTCAGATTCTGCGCGACATCGTTTCATTGAAAAGTGACACGGAAGAACAAGAGCTGGCACAACAATTTCTGGACCACTTCTCTAAGATGAATCAAATAGTGGAGCAGGAGTTAAAAGAGCCAAATGGAGCATTATTGCGTGCTTAAGTAAGAACAGCGGGGAACTGGCACTTATAAGGTTAGAGAGTGTGTTTGGTTCACTGCGAATAGTGTTGAAAAGGGACAAGGCTGCCGCCTTGTCCCTTTTTGTGGTTTTTGGACATCTTGATATTGGTGTCAGGCCATCGGTACGATGAAGTGTTAATGAACTGGGGAACTGACCCCATTCTTTCTGGGGTGGGTCCTTTTTGTGTTAGTGGGGAAATTAGAAAAGAGAGATCCTGTGACCTCTCTATTACTCGCCTCCGCCTAATAAGACAGAAATAATAGGCGAAGCTAGTTCTTTAATCGAGTTAACAGATTCAATGATAGTTATTGTTTTTCCAATAAAAGCTAAAAAGCTTTTTACGTCAGGATTTTCTTTCATCGATTCAATATGTTTCCTGTTTAACATGATTGAGCCTATGGTGCTTTCTAATGCCTGTCGCATTCCCTCTGCACCTGAAACTTTATATAATACTAATGATTCTTGTATATTACTCATATTCATAATAAGAAATTCTTTAATGTCTACAGGTAACTCAGAGGTTGCAATATTGTCAATTAGTGAACGAACTTCATCTAACAATTCGGTTTGTGTTTCTTCTGAAATTGCAGTTTGTTCAACTCCATAGACCAATGCAAAGGATTTATTTATATAATGTAGTGCAGTCATAGTGTCTGTTGAAAGATGAGCCTTGTTGAAATTTGTTTCTAAGTTGTACCTCATTACTATTACTTCAAGTTTCTTAAGATGTCGCAGGTTCATTTCATCATTTAGCATTTCGTTGTTAATTATACGATCCTTTACTTTTAAATACAGTTTTAATAAAGAGTGAGTTGCAACAAGTAAAGCGTCATTATTAGTAGGATCAAAATTAAAAACTTTGGCCCATAAATCTCTATAAGAAATCGTTACATTATTTGGAGAAGTGATTGTATATACCTCTTTCATAATTTCATGAAGTCGATATGCTGGATTTTCAGTTAATATCAATATATTTTAACTCCTTTACTGTGTTTATAAAAAAAAGAACCCTGCCTTATCGGAAGTTTGATCTAGCTCAGGAGGATTAGTTAGGCGTTGAACGACGGTGTCCGGGAACTTTAACAGTTTTACCACCTTTTACCTTGCGAGTATAAGGCTTCACTGAGACAATCTTGTTACCTTTTTGCGTCTTAGCCATGCTATCACCTCCCTGCTTGTCAATGCAGGGTTCTACAGTATTATAGCATATATTTCCTATTAAAATAACAAAATATTACATAATTAGATTGTTTTAGAGGGTATTCTCTCGTTTATCTTGAATTAGGTATGTGGGAGGTGATTTAAAATGCAGGTTAGTGTAGTGAAAGCGTCTACTACAAATGGTCTTGAAAATAAAATAAATGATGTGTTGAATACGTATTCTAATAAGGTTATAGATATTAAAGTTAGCGGTGCGTATGATGGAAACAATGAAATATTTATAGCAGTAATTATGTATGAGAATTAAGGAACCTCACTATTGTGAACGCTAGAATAGAGTTGACAGTTTTTGCTTGATAAGATTTAAACTTTTGTCAATCAACCTATTACTTTAGTAAAATAAATAGTGACGTTACTTTACTGGAAGTTAGGATTTTTGGAGGAAAAGTTAGTGTTATTTGTAAAGATTCATGAACTACGTAAAAGAAAATTTAAAGTAGAGCAAATTGATAAGGTGCATGGGGGTGGACCTTCGATACAGTGAAGCATTAATGTATCTGGGGTCTGACCCCAATTTTCAATAAACTTCATCCCGAATCGCAGATGGTTTACAGGTGCGATACAGAAGAACAGAGTAGCTCCTTTTCAGATTGGTCGGTTTCCTCTGGTGAAATAAAAAGTGGTAATAATAAGGGTAAGCCAAACAAACCCAGTCGCTTACACCAAAACAGTGCGGTCCTGCTGACAGCGGTCGATCCCGGCATGCCTGAAAAAGACAGACGGATATTAGGTGTCTATATGGTGAAGGATAATTTCATCGGTAAACTTTGTGAAGATGGGAATATTCCTGCCCATTCCCATTACAGACTCCAACTTACTGACGAGGAATCGAAGCAGATGCCTTTTTGGAAGTACTACGTCAATGAAAAATCCCCTCAAAAAACGACTTGGAATACAGGCAAGTACCGTTATTTTGATAATTCGTGGATGGCTCAGATTTTGCGCGACATCGTTTCATTGAAAAGTGACACAGAGGAACAAGAGCTGGCACAACAATTTCTGGACCACTTCTCTAAGATGAATCAAATAGTAGAGCAAGAGTTAAAAGAGCCAAATGGAGCATTATTGCGTGCTTAGATAAGAACAGCGGGGAACTGGCACATATAAGGTGAGAGAGTGTGTTATGTTCACTGCGAATAGTGTTAAAAAGGGACAAGGCGGCCGCCTTGTCCCTTTTAGTGGTTTTTGGTGATATTGGGATCAGACCCTCGGTACGCATCAATTTAGAATAATAAGTTTAGTAGGGTAAGTATATAACAAAGAAGCAAGTTGTATTATTATGAATTCTTGATTACATTACAATTAATATAAATGAAGTTCCAACTCCCATGGCAATATTATGTTGCAGGGAGAAGGAGCTTTTTTATTATCACAGTGTGCAGGGGGTCTTACCCTCAGTGCTGTTCAGCGTTAATGAACTGGGTTCAGACCCTAATTTTCAAGCTTTTTGATTAACTCCTATCTGATATCCATTTACCGCACCATTTACAATTGGCAGCTTTTCCGGTTGTTTTCTTTTTGCAATATGGACATTTAACAAGGTATAGTTCTCCAGTGGTTTTAGATATTGGGGTCAAGATATTGGGGTCAGACCCTCGGTACGGTGAAGCGTTAATGAGCTGGGGGTCTAACCCCAGGTTGATTTAAGGAGATGAATGATTTCGCTTGTGGGGATTATTCTATTGATATTGGGGTCAGACCCTCGGTATGGTGAAGCGTTAATGAGCTGGGGGTCTGACCCCGTTTTTCAAGAATTCAAGAATGAGCTGTTGAGAAATGCAGGTATTAGCGTAATTAAAGATGCCATCCTTCAATCCATCAGCCAGCTTGAAGCAACACGGGATGATATAAAGAAAAGTGTTGAATTAAGCAGCCATCAGTTGGAGGATCTGGATCTGAAAATAGAAAAATTCAGCAGAGATATAACGATGAAATACAGAAATATCAAGGAGGAAATATTGAACCTGAGGGAAGATATTTTTTCAGCTATTAACTCCTGTACAAATACAGATAACTTGAAGAATAGAGTACAAGTCAAAATCGGAGCAGATGGACATATTCTAAGCGAAAGAATGAACATTATCATCCAAAAGCATACTGAATCCCTTTTCCATGAGCAGTTGAACTTATTAAAAAGTATAGAATCGTCTTTATCTTTCCACAGTGACATTCAAAGCAAGCTGCTTAAATTTTCAGGACAGGCAGGAGCAAAACTAGGTTCCAAGCTTGCATCCCAATCCTCGAAAACCTTATCCCAAGCGATTCTAAAAGTGAGGGATATGGCCAAGTTGCCAATGAAATTCAAGCCGTGGCAAGCCATGAAAAGGGGCGAGGCATTTGTGAAATTCGGCAATTTCCTTCAAGGACTTCCAGCACTGCTTGACGGTATTTCTGCTATTTCAGACATGATATCTGAGCACAAACTGAAAAAAGAACTAGAAACTATACTTGAAGAAATCGATGGCCTATTTAAGGAATTTAACTCCACCTTTACGCGTGAAAACCATATTGAAACTTATTTCCCTCTATACAAATCAGAGGGAGAACTGAGGGAAAACATCGCTCAAATTCATCAGACAAATAAAGAAGTTCTCCAAGATATTGAGAACAGTTTACTGCGACTTCAAAAGGAGAAGCAGGAAATTTAAGAAAAAAGCAACTTCTAGTGAATAGCCCTTTATGTAGATATGGGGTCAGACCATCAGTACTGTGAAACTTTAATGTACAGAGGGTCTGACCCATTTTCTTGCCGGGGGTCTGACCCATTTTCTTGCCGGGGGTCTGACCTGAATTTAAGCATCAGCATTAGCAATGTAAATCTCATCTCGTAGTTGAAAAAATTGTTCTTCTGTATACAAAGAAATTCGACATAAAATGGTTTTTCTGGTAGATAAATAGTTAAAAAGAAACATAAAATACCAAATTTTGTGTATAATGTAATAAGTTCAACATAGTAAGGAGGAACAATCGTGCATGAATATACTGTGGTTGATCATCCCCGAAGACAAATATATTTCTTTTTGGCTATTTTCTCGAGTTCTATATCAGGGGTGATATCAACATATATACATAAATGGGAATATATATCTTTTCCAGTTAGTAGCATTACTATTTTTGGTTTGCTCTATCTGTTACTAAACCATGTAATTTGGAAATTGAAAACCTTTAGGAAAATTTATAACTTCCCTAATATAGAAGGTGAATGGGATTTAAATGGACTTTCGAAGAATAGTGCTCAGGGAAAAGAATACAATTGGGAAGGGACTATAACCATTAAACAAACTTGGGATAGGGTCCTTATCACATTAAAGACAAAGAATTCTTCTTCGAAGTCTTTAAGTATTACCGGTGGGATTAAACATTTCCCTGGGGATGGATATAGATTGTCATACCACTATCAAAATAATACAAATGCTACTGCAGATAGTGACATGAGAAATCATGAAGGGTTTTGCGTTCTAACATTTTCGGAAGATCAGCAAACTGCAGAGGGATACTATTTTAACAACAATAAAGATAGGCAATCTCACGGAGAGATGTGTTTAATTAGGAGGGAAAAAGATGGAAAAGCAAAACTATCAGAAACGACTCGAAGCGCTTAAGAAACGAAGGCAGGATGATGTTCTTTTAGAGAAGAGTGCTGGCATGTTTATCGAGTCCTATGAATACATAAGCGAAGGGTCAAGTATCAAATATGTTCTAGGGGCCATGAAAGCTGTAGACAAGAAATCGACAGATATAACTCTTGGTGAAGGCGAAAGAATTAAAAATCAGTTGGACTCCCTAAAAGATAAGGGGTTTGATGTTGAGTACAAATATCAAGGTTCAGTAACAAATAATACTCATATCCGAGCCCATAGTGACATTGATATCTTGACGATTCATAAGAGTTTTGTAACGTTGGAATCCCCTTTGAAGCCATCGCTCCCATACCAAGGGAACCCGGTTAACGATTTATGTGACTTAAGAGAAGCGAGTTTTGCAATATTGAAAAAAGCTTTTCCTGCTGCAGATGTGGATAATGCAGGTGCAAAATCGATAGGAATCCAAGGTGGTTCTCTTCGAAGAAAAGTTGATGTCGTCCCATCTAATTGGTATGACACGATAAAGTACAGAGAAACGAGGTTGGATTATTATAGAGGAGTAATGGTCCTTAATTATAAGGAAAAGACCACACTATCCAATACTCCTTTTTATCATAACAAGCTCCTAGACGATAAAGATACAAGTGCAGCTGCAAACTTTAAGAAGATTGTTAGGCTTCTCAAAACCCTCAAAGCTGACTCGGAACATAAAATAAATTTAAGCAGCTATGACATAGCTGCACTCATGTATCACATGGAAGACAAAAGCTATTGGTATTCCAATACTCCTTTAAAGCTACTGGAAAATTCTCTTTTCTTTCTTAAGAGGATATACGAACAAGATGTGTATAGAAATAGTTTGCTTGTTCCGGATGGCTCAAGAGGAATTTTTCAGAAAGGAAGAGCTGCGAAAGAGGATCTTTCTTTAATGATAATCGAGCTTATGGATTTATATGAGGACGTATTAGATGACCTTAAAATGACAGGGGGCAGTATTAACAAAGAAATTATAGCCTAGCATAGAACAATGGAGAAGAAGCACTACCACTCACTCTTAAAATAGAATAGTAGTGCTCCTTTAATCTAAGTTTTTAATTTTCAATTAAAATAGGGATATTGAGGTGACCCTCGTTACGAGAGATTTCTTTGGAAATTTGAGCTGGAAGTCTAATTCCTTTTTTTATTAGAAGGGAGAAATTAATGTTTTACAAAATATTTAACCAATATTCTATAATGACCTTTCCTCCTGAAAAGTTTGAGAAGATTGTTAAGGAAATAAAAGAATCTTATTCATTTCTTGGTTATATTGATGTCTCTAAAGAAAAAGGTATAGAAAATAAAAGATATGCTAAATATATTAATTTAAAACAAGGGTTTTATACGAGGGAAGTCCCTGTCAAGGAGAAGAGTCTCCACGGTATTTCGTATTCCATATTAGATCCAAATTCAGGAAAATACTCTAAAGAAGACATTGAACATACATACAAACAAGAGATTAAAGAAGACTACTATTACCATAAAGAACTTTTCAGTGATAATGGAAAAACCTTCGCCATAAATCATATTATAAATCCAGTAGAAAGACACCTTCATCATCTTTCTTTAGATACAGAAGAATATATACAAGCAACTGACCTTGCTTATTTAAAAAAAGACCAATCACTTAACCAAGCAAGATTTACATTAATACCTTTTCTTGCAAAGTTAAACGGTGAATTTGTTGAGCCTACAATCCTGGTTACATTTTATAGAGATGGTATTGTTACTATAAATATTATGCTTTCCATCACAGAAGAATCGATAGGGAATATTGGCGAAAAACCACCTTCTGTAATTACGTTTGAAACAGTTGAATTTTACCCTATTCAAAAAGAGTACAAGTCAAAAGACTATTGGAAAAAGGAAAAAAAAGAATCGGTATCTATTGCTGATATAACAAGTTACTACGAGGATTTAATCAAAAATATTTGCTCAGCTAAATTCTTTTCGAATCCTGACTTCAAGCAGACATCATGGGTAATTGGAGATTTTAACAGAAATAAAAACTTGGAACATGCTCAATTTATCAACAAGAATAAAAACTATTATTTTGCCCTATTGAAAAACAGCTCTACTGAATATATAAAGCACTTTTCATCTAAGGATATGGAAAATATCCTACAAAGTACATTGACGGAAAGCCATAAACATATGAACTTTTTTGCAAATGGTCATACTGGAATACTATCAATAAACCATATGCTTTTCGATCCACACGCTGTTGATAGTTTGAAAGAGAAAGAAAAAGAGCTGAAAAAAGAAAAACTATATGAAGAAGAATTAAACAAGGTGTATAAGGGCTTGACCTGGCAGTATATGTTTGAATATTTAAGGTTTTACGAACTGACTTTCATTAAGAAATTCTTCTTAAGAAAAACATTGGAGGACTTAAATTCGAATAGTTATAATACACTTTCTGATTATAATAAGGTAAAAAAAAACATGAATCTAATAAGGTTAAAGTATAGTGAGGAATCTTTATTCCAATAAGATGGAAGTCCTAAAGAATTTTATAAAGCCTTACTGAACAAAACTAATACAACTTCCTTATTAGAAAAAGTTGAAAAATTGTTTATTGAATTAAAAGACGATATAGATAAACAAAGGGATTTTCAAATAAAAAGAAATGAATCATTTATATTTATTGTAACTTCTTTGTTGACAGTATTACTTAGCTATAGGGGATTGAAATTTATTGTAAATGATATTTTAATTAACCTTCCATTTTTGGGGCTGATAATAAATAATCATCCTCTAAGATATACTGTGGGATTATGGGGATTACTGGTTGCTATAATGGTATATTTAAATTATTTAAGGCAGAGATCATTTAATAAATAGCATTGATTATAGGAACTAAATTATCTTCAGTAGAATAGGGCAGGATTTAGAAGTAACTTGGATATTGGGGTCAGACCCAATTTGAATTTTTACAGAAATAATTTTTCACTAAAACTTAGGTTAGAAAACAATATGTATTTATTTTTTAGTATTAATAGTGCTATATAACGAATTGTTTAATGTTAGAAAAGGGTTATGCATATTCTATATGATTAAAAATATAGCGTTCAATGAAAATAGGAGATATTAAATGAAGGATAAACTAGGAGAATTTAAAGCATTTATAAATAACCCTCTGGGGATAATTGGATTGTTTTTAGTTTTAGTGGATGGTATAGCAGCCGTTGTTATAATAAAATCTCAACTTAACTATAGTCTAAATTTAATTTTAGTTTTGTTTATAGTTTTATTTCCAATAGTGGTCTTAGCTATTTTTTTTCGCTTAGTTACAAATCATCATAATAAGCTGTATGCACCTTCTGATTATAAAGATGAGAATAACTTTATTCGCTCTTTTGATAATAGAACACAATCTACTGTTGATGTTCCAGTTTTAGAATATTATCAAAATGCAAATAAACAACTAAACAAAGAAAAAATGCAGTTAAATAGAAGTTTGAGGAAATTAAAAAGACAAATAGGTAAAGTTAATTACTCTGCAAGTGGCTACAAGCAAGATACTGAAAAAACGAGTGTGAAAATAGAGAAAACAGGAAATGAAATGAACAAAGAGCTATATAAGGTAAGTGTAAATGGAAAAAAACCACAAGCTGCAATGTTGGTTAATCAATACGAGAGATTAGGTTTTGTTTCTGAAGTCTATAAACCTATTCTTAACATGGAAGAAAATTATGACGCTCAAGAAGCTATTTGGTTGGGAAATGAAGTACCGTTAGAGATGGTACAAGCAGTTATAAAAGCAGCACACGAGTTTTACCCAGACCTAAAGTATATTCACATCTCTAGTGATATAATAAGTAGAGATACTCCCCCTGACTATATTCATAAAGAAATTTTTGTGGGAGGTTCTACTGATACTGCTGAAAAAAGGTACTTAAAAGCTTTAACTAATAGTGATTTTGATGAAATAATTGAATTTAAAGACTTAAATAAGCTGCATGAATTTATTAGAAGTAGTTATTGCAATGAATATTAATCATTTGAAGAGGATTTACAGTATAACAATTTTAGGAAAAGAGATACTCATCAAGTAACGATATTGGGGTTAGACCATCGGCATGGGTAAGCAATAATGGCCAGATCTGAATTTTTACAGTTGTTTTCCATGTCGAATCCTACTAAAACAACAGCGATTTGATAGAGGGTGTAGCTCTGATCTAAGTGGTTTCCTTTTCTTATTATGAATTTAATAAAACCTTTTAAAATAAAGAATGTAAGAATCCATTATATATTTGACATGGAAGCAGAAAATACATTAAATATATACTTGATATAAAGAGTTAATGGTAAAGTTAAGCAGTTGGGGGTGGGAGTATGACAAACATTTTATTGTTGGTAGTTTTTGTATTAGATAAACTGGCATTTGTCTACAAGACCGTTGGATATGGAATGATAGCAATTTATACTTTTGGTGCATTTTATGGAAAAGGAAAAGTTGATGCCGAGACTCTTTCAACATTAATTGATACACCTTTGGTTTACTGGGCGGTAACTGTAGCAATTGCTGAGGCTTTACATAACCTCATGGGGGTATTAGGGGTTCAAGCAGTGTCTTTTAAAGAAATTAAAAAGTTGACTAAAGTATAGAATATCATAAAAGAATTAATTAGTAATAGGTTGATATATTTATTTGAACACTGGAAATTGCATGGGTGGTGGTAAAAATAACATAGACATTTATTTTATATAATATAAAATCACACTCTGCATCCCAATTGTTTCCACACTACACTCTGAACATGTGGAGAACAGAAAAGTTATTAACCTGTGTGTTTCAAAATTGAAAGAGAAGTCCTTGCAAGCAAAGAGTGAACCTTACCTAAAGTTTCATTATCTTTACTTAACCAAGTTCTGAATAGGATTCTGTTCTTCCATCCCACTTCGCATCTTACTAACCACATAAACAACACAAGTAACAATAAAACAACTAAACCCTGGCGACCAACCATCCGGAATCACCAAATAAAACACCATCCCTATTGCTAAAACATACAACGCCTCCCGATTAAAATTCGACTCCCCACTCGCAAGCCGAACAAGCGCATTCTCAGAAATTCTCCCTTTCCTAATAACCAAATAATCAGCCACCACAATCGCCGAAATCGGAATAATCAGGATCCCCAGATAAGAAATATACTCCTTCGCATTATAAACCAACTGCGGGAAAGAACTTAAAATAATTCCAGCAATACTGAACAACAATGCACTCTGAATCCGCGATAGGGACGGCAATGCATTAAGCAAACTGTATCCCCCTGTATACGCATTACTAAGATTAATCGAAATCATCGATACCATCGCACAAGCCGTGATCACTAAAAGAAGCATACTGGAGTCGGTCAGTTGACCCGCTGCCACGAATGGGTTCAAATTCTCAAACAAACTTGCACTCAATCCTCCAAGCAGTGCGGTCATCATGAATCCGACGACGTTTCCACTGTACAGTCCCCAAAATCCGTGACGGTCACTCTTGCTGTACCTGGTGATGTCAGATGATGCGCTGACGCCTGAGATGTATTGGACGAAGACGAGGCTTGAATAGAATAAGAACGTTCCGATCGAGAATGGTTCCTGCCCTTGGTTTAGCGTCATAAGGGAACCTGCTCCTTCTGTCAGGAACAGGTACAGGATGATCCCCTGCCCAATCACGAGAATCGGAATAAATAGTTTCGTAGCTTTCTTGACTGCTTCAAAACCGATCAAGGCAAGTAGTGTCATGATAATAGCGAGTCCAATGGCAACGGGAACGAATGGAATCGTATAAGGTGTTACTTTTTCCACCATGGAGATGATGACGAAGGTTCCTCCGATGGTCTGGACGCTGAACCAGTAGAGGGACGTCAGGGACCGGATGGGGGATGCGATGAGCATCGACAGCCGGGTTCCGATGATGGATCTTAGGACGTATTGAGCGGGCAGGCCGTAGCGGGAGCCCGGTAGTGACAGGAATGATACGAATAGGAAGGCTACGCTTGCCCCGAGTACGGTGGCAAGAAATGCTGCCTGAAAGGAAAGTCCGCCTTCCATGACGGCCAGTGCCGGGATGAGGAAGTTTCCTGCGTTCACTGAGAAGGCGAGCTGTATAATGAAGTATTCGATCCAGGTGGTTGATTTTAATTCGGGTGGGACCTTTTCGAGTCCGAGCCGTTCAATCATCGGTTGTTTCATAAAAAAAGTCTCCTCTTCTGTATACTAGGATGCATGGTTTCTATTTTAAAGAATCTTTGCAAAAAAGCGAAGAAATAATCATTTTATTTTTTCGAAAAAAATAGAGATATTTCCTTATTTATTTGTTAGAATGTAAGTGCTTACAGGGTGAGTAATTGCCCTTCGCTATTATATATGAATAGTGTTATATTTAGGAAGTGAATGCTCCAAGGAGCAATAGTGCATTTAGGAGGTTGGCTTAGTATGCGTATTGGTGTACCAACGGAAATTAAAAACAACGAAAATCGTGTGGCTATGACCCCGGCTGGTGTTGTGAATCTTGTTCAATTCGGACATGAGGTTTACATTGAAGCAGGAGCAGGAATGGGTTCAGGTTTCACAGACGAAGATTACAAAGCAGCAGGCGGACACATCGTCGATTCTGCAGCGGAAGCATGGTCCATGGACATGGTCATGAAGGTAAAAGAGCCACTTTCAAGTGAGTACTCTTATTTCCGCGAGGGGCTTATCTTATTTACATATTTACATCTTGCTCCAGAACCGGAATTAACGAAAGCGTTAATTGATAATAAAGTGATCGGAATCGCGTACGAAACGGTTGAACTGAATCGTGCCCTTCCATTATTGACTCCGATGAGTGAAGTGGCTGGACGTATGGCGACTCAAATCGGTGCACAGTTCTTAGAGAAGATCCACGGTGGGAAAGGTGTATTACTTTCAGGTGTACCAGGTGTTCGCCGTAGTAAAGTAACGATCATCGGTGGAGGAGTTGCTGGTACGAATGCCGCGAAAATGGCTGTTGGACTTGGTGCCAATGTAACGATCCTTGACCTTAACCCGGATCGCCTTCGTCAGCTTGATGATATCTTCGGAAGTGACGTAACGACACTTATGTCTAACCCGTTAAATATCGAACAAGCTGTTAGAGAAGCGGACCTTGTTATCGGAGCTGTACTGATTCCAGGAGCGAAAGCACCTAAATTGGTAACAGAAGACATGATCAAAGCGATGACGCCAGGATCAGTTGTAGTCGATATCGCCATCGACCAAGGTGGAATCTTCGAAACAACAGACCGCATCACAACGCATGACGATCCAACTTACACGAAGCACGGCGTTGTGCACTATGCCGTTGCCAACATGCCTGGTGCCGTACCACGTACGTCTACCATCGCATTAACAAACGTAACAGTACCTTATGCGGTTCAAATCGCAAACAAAGGCTACAAAAAAGCATCCCTAGACAACGAAGCACTATTAAAAGGGATCAACACACTGAACGGATACGTCACATACCAAGCAGTAGCCGAAGCACAAGACGTAGACTACTCAGATACAAAAACACAATTAGAACAACAATAACACCACGAAGCCGACTGCATGAAAATGTTCAGTCGGCTTTTTTTGTATGTGTTTCAGGAAAACGAAGTAGGATATTTGAAGTGACCAAGGATACGCCCTTCAGTTGATTGGAGCGGAAGGTGCTCGACTCCGACGGGAAAAGCGGGAAAGTTGAGACCCCACAGGGCGAAGCCCGAGGAGGCTCAACTCACGCCCCGCGGAAAGCGAGCACCTGCAGCGGAAATCAACCAGCACTCACTCAATTCCGCTTAAAAGTATAAAATTCGGGTATAACATAAAGTAGGATACGAGAATAAGAAAATTGACTAGATAAGTTTATATGGAGGAGATACAAAATGAAGATTTCATATCATGGACATTCAGTAGTGAAAATCGAAACGAATGGTAAAACGATTCTAATCGATCCATTCATCAACGGAAATGAACTGACAGACCTTAATGTGGATGACGAAAAGCCCGATGTCATCATCCTTACACACGGTCACAACGATCACGTAGGGGATACGGTAGAACTCGCGAAAAAAAATGATTCATTGGTCATTGCGAGCCATGAACTTGCGACGTACTTGAGCTGGCAACTTGTGAAAACCCACCCGATGCATGTCGGTGGTGCCTATGAGTTTGACTTCGGTAAAGTGAAAATGACACAAGCATTCCACGGCTCCGGTCTGATTACAGACGGCAATGAAATCATCTATATGGGAATGCCGGCAGGACTTCTCTTAATGATTGAAGGGAAAACAATCTTCCATGCAGGAGACACCGGATTATTCTCAGATATGAAGCTGATCGGGGAACGTCACCCAATCGATCTCGCTTTCCTTCCAATCGGAGATAACTTCACGATGGGACCTGAAGATGCGGCAACTGCTGCAAGCTTCTTAAAAGCGAAGAAAGTCGTGCCAATCCACTACAATACATTCCCGCCAATCAAACAGGATCCACATAAATTTGTCGACATGCTCGAGGATTCTGAAGGACAGGTCATGAATGCAGGAGACGTAATCGAATATTAAGAGATAAGGGTGGTGCGCTTGCATCATCCTTTTTTCTCGTTTTACACAACATATTCTCCTCACCCGCATATACATGATACAAGCCCAGAGAGGAGGAAGAACGTGTGAAACAACGATATATTCTCTGTTTACTCATAACAGGAGCCCTCATATACTACGGAGCTCCCCGCATGTCTATCTTTGCACAAGGCCTCGAAGGAACCTTCGCCATCAGCTGGCTCATCCTCGCCACCTGTGTCATAGCCGGAAACCTTGCAGCCCTGCTTTATACGCCTAAAGGAACAGGAAAGGGTACAAAAGGAAAAACGAAGACAGTGCGGAAGGTGAAATCAAGATCATTTGGATGAGTTTTTTCAAAAGTATATTATTAATCGGTTTTGTAGAAGTGTACCTATGAAGTTGATTGAAGCGAGCATCTGCAGCGAAAATCAACCAGCAGTCTCTTCTTGAAAATCAAAAAGTTCTTCCCGTAATAAAGAATCCGGTAGAAAGCTCACCTTTTCAGTGACCTTTCTATCGGATATTTTTAAAATGATTCAAACTCAAATCACTGAACTATCTTCCGAGCCATCCGCCATCAACGGCTGCTAAATGACCATGTACATAATTGGAAGCATCAGAAGCTAAATAGACCACGGTTCCCTTGAAATCATCCGGATTTCCCCATCGGTCTGCTGGAATTCTATCAAGAATTTGTTTACTTCTTACGGGATCATCAATTAAGGCAGTATTCATGTCTGTAGCAATATAACCTGGAACGATCCCGTTTACATTCACACCCTCTTTTGCCCATTCATTGGAGAGAGCTTTCGTAAGTTGTGCTACACCGCCTTTTGCTGCTGCATAAGCTGGAACGGTCAGTCCTCCTTGGTAAGAAAGAAGAGAAGCGGTGTTAATGATTTTGCCTCCTCCCTGCGCAACCATGTGACGTCCTGCCTCCTGACATAATAACCAGACCACTTTTAAATTAATATTTAGAACATCATCCCAATCGGATTCAGGAAAATCCACGGAAGGCGACCGACGCTGAATACCAGCATTGTTTACTAAAATATCAATTTTCCCAAATGTAGAAATCACACCGGGAATAGCCGATTTCACTTCTTCTACCTTTTCAAGATCACATGGTATAATCGAACATTTTCTACCAAGCTGTTCGATTTGTTCCTTCACATCAGTCGATTCCGGATTCCTTTGAAGTAAGGCAATGTCTGCTCCTGCTTCTGCCAGCGCAATTGCCATAGACTGTCCAATACCACGAGTAGCACCTGTAATGGCTGCTACCTTACCAGTTAAATCAAATAAATTCTTAACCATATGTATCTCTCCTTCTCCCATTAAATTGATCCACAGTTTCCTTAAAGAGGACCTTTTAAATAGTGTATCAAGAAAGAGTCGCAGATTGGGAAAGATTGCGAAAAAAGTGAGTCTGTTACATCTGATTACAAGTCTAGTAACCTCTCATATGATAGAACGTGACCAAACATACTACATCGTTAGGATGAGGTTATTAAAAGAGAAATATTTTATGAGAAATTGATTGTAACGAAGGCTAATGTTGATTGAAGCGAGCACCTGCATCGGAAATCAACCAGCACTCGCTTCATACAAAAGTAACAAAGTTCTTATAACAAGTAGGGCTTTTACTCCCGAGAGCCTCGATTAAATTGAAACACCAAGCTTTTCACATTATAATGAACGTAAGAAGTAGGACGTTACAAAGAAGGGTGAAAAGCTTGGCTACAAAACATGAACAAATACTAGAGTATATTGATACCTTACCTGTCGGTGAAAAAATCTCCGTACGTCAAATTGCGAAAGCATTGGCCGTGAGTGAAGGAACCGCATACAGAGCGATTAAAGACGCCGAAACAAAAGGATATGTCAGCACCATTGAGCGCGTCGGAACGATCCGCATCGAACAGAAGAAAAAAGAAAACATCGAAAAGCTCACCTATGCTGAAGTCGTCAATATCATTGATGGACAAGTACTGGGAGGCCGCTCAGGGTTACACAAAATGCTCAACAAGTTTGTCATTGGAGCCATGAAGCTTGAAGCGATGATGAGATACACGGAAGCCGGGAACTTATTGATCATCGGGAACCGGACCCAGGCCCAGGAACACGCATTACGGGCAGGTGCGGCAGTTCTCATCACAGGGGGATTCGACGCAGACGATCATGTCAAGAAGCTAGCAGACGAACTGGAGCTCCCGATCATCTCCACTTCCTACGACACCTTTACCGTCGCCACCATGATCAACAGAGCCATCTACGATCAGCTTATTAAGAAAGAGATCGTATTAGTGGAAGACATTTTAACAAAAGCTGATGATACGGCTTACCTGGATATCAATGATACGCTTGAGGAATGGTACGAAAAGAATCAGTATACGTTCCACAGCCGTTTCCCAGTCGTCGATCATAACCTGAAGGTACACGGCATGGTCACGTCTAAAGACATAATGGGACAAGAGAAAACCATTGGAATTGATAAAGTCATGACGAAACACCCGATCACGGTCAGCCCGAATACGAGTGTCGCCTCTGCCGCTCATATCATGATCTGGGAAGGGATCGAATTACTGCCTGTCGTTAATGAGCAAAACAAGCTGCAAGGAATCATCAGCCGCCAGGACGTCTTAAAGGCGCTGCAAATGATTCAAAGACAGCCTCAGGTTGGTGAAACAATTGATGATCTTATCAGTAATGGAGTGGAAGTCGCCGCAGAGAAAAAGGGTGATAAAGAAGTCTACCTTTTCGCCGTTACACCACAGATGACAACAGGAATCGGAACCATCTCATACGGAGTGTTCACCACCCTCATGACAGAAGCGGCCAACCGCGCCCTGAAGCCATTCAAAAAAGGGGACCTGGTCATCGAAAACATGACCATCTACTTCATCAAACCGGTCCAAATGGAAAGCACGCTCGAAATTCATCCAAAAGTACTCGACGTCGGACGGAAATTTGGTAAAGTGGATGTAGAGGTTTATAGCGAAGGTGTGTTAATGGGAAAATCCCTCATGATTTGTCAGCTTATTGACCGGCATTAGGGCATTTTATCGATATTGCGCAGAGTAAGGTATCAGATGAAGATAACCCTTATGTTGATTGAAGCGGAAGGTGCTCGACTCCGACGGGAAAAGCGGGAAATTACGAAAAGCGGAGGCGGCTTGCACAGCCCCGACAAGCATAAGATGAATGGGCCTAAGAAGGCGTTTTTTGCCTTCTTGGACCATTTAGCTTATGACCTCGAGGGGCTAGCCGCCGGAGCTAGACAAGTTGAGACCCCGCAGGGCTTTAGCCCGAGGAGGCTCAACTCCCGCCCCGCGGAAAGCGAGCACCTGCAGCGGAAATCAACCAGCACTCGCTCCATAAAAAGCAATAAAGTTTATGAATAACAAAAAAAGACTAGATTGAACATCTAGTCTTTCATGTAACCTTATTGATTATCAAGTTCCTTCGCTTCTCTTTGAGCATAAGGAAGTACATGCTTATACATCTTAAACCCAGCCCAGCAGCTTCCAAGTCCAATCAGAGTGAAAAGGCCACCGATAAAATACGTCAGGGTTGAAGGAAATAAAAACAGCTGATTGAGACCAAACAGCGCAACAAACAATCCAAGGGCAATACTTGCCTTTGCAGATAACCATTTCTTTTCCATAGGTCGTCTACTTCTCACCTGTTTAATCTTATAAAAGACATAAAAAGTGAACGTAACGACAATCAGTAGTGCGAGAAAATACATAATATTAGTCCTCCATCGTTGACATCTCTCGCTACTATTTTACAGATAACCGGACAGAATGCCAAATAAAAATTCCACTACAAAGGAGATTTCCATGAAAGAACAAATCCTGAACCTCATCAAACAATATGAAACGATCATCGTACATAGACATGTCCGACCCGATCCGGACGCATACGGCTCACAGGGTGGACTTGTTGAAATGCTGAAAACCTCTTTCCCGGAGAAAAACATCTACGCAGTAGGGAAAGAAGAAGAGACCCTTCATTACCTAAAGCGCCTCGACGTCATCGAAGATTCTGTATTCGAAGGTGCCCTGATCATCGTCTGTGATACGGCCAACGAAGAACGAATCTGTGACCGTCGCTATAAGCTCGGGGACAAGTTAGTGAAAATCGATCATCATCCAAACGAGGATGCCTACGGGGATCACCTATGGATCGATACATCTGCAAGTTCCGTCAGTGAAATGATCTATGAATTTTACCAATTCGGAGAAGATAAAGGATTGACCCTGCCGGACGAAGGAGCAAGACTCCTGTTTGCCGGGATTGTGGGAGACACGGGAAGATTCTTGTATCCAAGCACGACACAGAAAACCTTTGATATCGCTGGTGAACTGATTCGATTCAACTTTGACCGGAATGAATTATTTAATCGTATGTACGAAGTCGATTCTACCGTTACGAAGCTTCACGGATACGTTCTGCAAAACTTCGAAATCGATGGGGATGGCTGCGGAATGATGGTCATGACGAAGGATATCCTGGAACAATTTGAAGTGGTACCTTCAGAAGCTTCCTTGCTGGTTAGCACGTTAGGCGACATCAAAGGCATGAAAGCATGGGTATTCTTTATTGAAGAAGACGATCAAATCAGAGTCCGTCTCCGCTCGAAAGGACCGATCATCAATACAATCGCCAAGAAATACAATGGCGGTGGACATCCACTGGCGGCTGGTGCTTCGATTTATTCGTGGGAAGAGAAAGAAGAAGTGATGAAAGATTTAAGAGAAGTGTGCAGAAATCATAAATAAGACTTAAGAGGAGCCGGCAGATGCCGGCTCTTTTAGTTGACCGAATCATCCAGATAGGAAACGGCAATCTGAAATGCCTTGATCCTCCGAATTATGTAGGTCCGCTGACCGCTTCCAGACTTCGACTTTTCAGGAAAAGAAGGTCGCGTCAACAGCAAACCCTATATTACCTCTTTTATCCTTTACTAAATCTGCTTTGCTAAAATGCACATGCAGCACATCTGCACCAATCCTTGCCCCCTTCAATCGCTTCTCAAACAATTACGAATTAACTCCGGTCTATTGACTGGAGTATTTTGATGTTCTTTTTTACATCATGTCCCTGCAAAATAGGCTTTTGTATCAGTAACAATACCCAGCAAGATTACATAAATTGTTGAGGATGATTCACATTTACAGTGTTTTTGCCTAAATGACAGAATTTCTTCATGAAAAGCTCCATTTATTGGTCTATATTTTCATTGGGTACTTTGTTTGGGAGGAGTGGTAATGATGAATAATTTTCACAATGAACTTCAAAATTTGTATGTAGGTGATTTCCAGGCAACACAACCTGTTTCCTGGGATCAAAACATGTATGATCCAAATGACGAACGACTTTTCTTTGGAGGTTGTTTTGGCTTTGGATTCTCCTGTTTCTTCAGCTGTTTTGGCTGCGGTGGCTGCGGTGGATGCTTCCGTTGCGGAGGCTGCGGAAGATGTGGTGGATGTGGCGGTTGCGGCAGATGTGGGCGCTGCGGGCGTTAATCCGCTTTTAAAATATCGTTTTCAGATGGATCCCTGTATGAGTCTGTGCAGGGGTCTTTATTTTATACATAAGGGACAAATTGAGATTCATAGGATGGTAATGACTGCCAAAATACATGTGAGATTAGCTGGGCTAAGGAGGAGCGCTATGGAAAAATTGAACCCTTCTATGCGTTTGAAAGTAACGAGGGACATGTTTTACCTACCTGAACCAAACACCGGTGTTTATTTTAGGAATAATCTATGCTCTTTCCATATGGAGGGAAGTGGAATTGACCAATGGGTTGAGAAGCTACTGCCAATGTTCAATGGGGAGTACTCACTTGAGTATTTGACGAATGGACTGCCTGAACCTTATAAAAACAGAGTCATGGAAATGGCAGAGGTATTGCATAGGAATGGATTCGTCCGGGACGTAAGCAGGGACCTGCCCCATGACCTGCCCCAACATGCAGTGGAAAAATTCGCATCACAAATTGAGTTTGTCGATAGTTTGACAGATTCAAGTGCTTCACGGTTTGAAACCTATCGTTATGCAGATGTCCTGGCAGTGGGATCTGGTCCTTTTCTGACGTCAATGGTTTCAGCATTGATTGAATCTGGGTTGTCAAAGCTGCGGGTTCTCGTGACTGATGAGGTACCGACGAACAGAAAAAGGCTCGTGGAACTTGTGGACCATGCCCGCAAGACAGATCCGGAGGTAGAGCTCCTGGAAGTCAGGTTCAGTGAGGGGGGATGGCTGGAGATTCTAAGGCAATACGATGCGATTTTATATGTGACTCAAAACGAAAAACTTGAGGAACTTGATCTGCTGCAGGCGATTTGCAGGACAAATAAGAAGCTTTTTATCCCTGCGATTTGTCACAAACAGAAAGGGATTGCAGGACCGATCATTCATCCTGATTCCGATGCGGGATGGGAATCCGCATGGAGGCGCATCCACACGACCGCCTTGGGAAAAGAAGATGAGCTTCCGGCTGAGTCGGCGGTTCCTGGAGCGATGCTTGCGAATATGATCGTCTTTGAATTATTTAAAGAGATAACCAGGGTGTCAAAATCTGATCAGCGTAACCGGATCTTTCTGCTTAATACAGAAACGCTTGAAGGAAGCTGGCATTCCTTTTTCCCACATCCCTTGGAAACCGGACTTGGGGCTGAACCTGTTCTGAATCTTGAAACCAGGTTGGAACATGTGACAGAAAGGTCTGATCCTGAAAAACTGCTGTATTTCTTTAGTCTGCTCACGTCAAAAGAGACAGGAATCTTTCATGTATGGGAGGAAGGGGATACGAAGCAGCTGCCGCTCGCTCAATGCCGTGTCCAGCCTGTCGACGGACGGTCTGAAGGTCCGGCAGAACTGCTGGATGAGATGGTATTCAATGCTTTGACCCATGCAGAGGCACGCCGCGAAGCAGGGTTAAGGGGAATAGAGAGATACGCCTCAAGATTAGGTGAATTGATCGTACCTCATGAGACAGGTGATCACATGGCGGTCTGCACGGGCGCGACGTTCGTTGAATGCGTGGGCCGCGGCCTGCAGAAGTGTTTGACAGATGAGCTGAGAAAAAGAGAATCTGTTCAAAGGAATATCATTTCCCGTCTTGATCTAGATGAGGTTGAAGATGAAACATGCCGGTTTTATCTAAAGGCTCTGACCACGATGCAGAAGGAACCTGACATCGGGTTAGGGGAAGATTTGTCTGGATTTCCGGTTGTCTATGTTCGCGGAAAGAATGGCTGGTACGGAAATACCGGCTTCACGATCACCATGGCGATGAGGAACTCTCTGCAGCAAGCACTCTTTCAAGCCCAGAACGGTAAGGAAGCTTTCGACGCAAACCCTGTTGCCGTTGTTTTGGAGGGAGAGAATGTGCAGAGAATCTCCTTTCCATCCGGTGCAGACAGGGTCCAGCCTGAAAAGCTGAAAGAAGCAATCAACACCTTGAAAAGGAAGCAGAAACAGGTAGTGGTGTATGAACTGGATATAGAACCCGCTTTTAAACAGGAGCTGGAAGGCGTGTTTAGTGTGCTGCTGCGAGAGGAGGAAGCCTAATGAGTTCTTTCGTAGTGATCGTGGGGGAGGGGATGCTTTCGGACCGTGTTTGTGCCGAACTGTCTGCCCGGTACCCCGTTTTCAGGCAAAAAAGCGTTGAAACGAGACTTCCTGCAAATACAAATTTAGTGTTGGTATTAGATGATTCATGGAATCCTGCTGTCCATCAAATGGCAGAAGAAGTGATGAGGGGGAAGCAGGTTCCTTGGCTGAGAGGCTTCGTTTCGTTTGGAGAGGGGGTCATCGGACCGCTGGTTCAGCCCGAAACACCGGGTTGCTCACAATGTGGCGATCTGCGACGTCTCCTTGGAGGAAAGGAACGACATGAGATGCGGGCGGTACAGGGGAAACTCGCTGAAATTGGTGGAATGACGAAAGATCCGTGGGCTTCGAATACCGGATTAGCGCATATGTCTCACATCATCGCAGCAGAAGCTGTCAGGGTCCTGGAAGGTGCAAAGCCCCATTCAAAAGGACGGGTGTGTTTAACAGAATTGAAAACATTGAACAGTTCCTGGCACTCATTCGTTCCCGACTCGTTTTGCCCGAGCTGCAGCCAGGTTCCGGATGATTCAGCGGAACTAGCCCGTGTGACCCTCAAGTCAAGTCCGAAAATCCGTGCCGGCAGTTTCCGATGTAAGTCCCTGGATGAAATAAAATCTGTTCTTGTAAATGACTATCTGGATAACAGGACCGGACTTTTTAACAGCAAAATGTATGACCTGGTGACGCCGTTTGCCGATGCGAGCGTCAATATGCCGATGCTCTCCGGGGATGAAGGGACGGCGGGAAGGACTCAAGTTTATTCAGACAGCGAACTGACTGCCATCCTTGAAGGGTTGGAGCGTCACTGCGGATTGGAGCCCCGTGGTAAACGGACGGTTGTCCATGACAGCTACCTGAACGTGGAGGAACGTGCACTGAATCCTTTAGAGGTCGGCGTGCACACCGACGAACAGTACGCCATGCCGGGATTCCCATTTGAAAAGTTCGACCCTGACAGGGCAATCGACTGGGTGTGGGGGTACTCACTCATCGAAGAGCGGCCGATTCTCGTTCCTGAGCTCCTTGCATATTACAGTCTGGGCTGCGGTTCGTCCGGTTTTGTCTATGAAACGTCCAACGGTTGTGCCCTTGGCGGAAGCAGGGAGGAAGCGATTTTTTATGGAATCTTGGAGGTAGTCGAACGGGATTCTTTCCTTTTGACCTGGTATGCAGAACTCAACCTGCCGCATCTTGATCCTTTAACAGCAGAGGACGAGGAGCTCGAGTTAATGATTGAACGGATGCGGGCGGTCGCAGGGTATGATCTATATTTATATAACTCCACCATGGAGCACGGAATCCCAAGCGTCTTTGCCATGGCCAAGAACAGGAAGGATACGGGATTGAATCTGATCCTCGCGGCAGGTGCCCATCTTGACCCTGTAAGAGCGGCCAAAAGCGCGATTCAGGAGCTCGCCGGGATGATGCTGAATCTCGATGGAAAATTGGAGAAGAACAAAGCGAAATATGAAAAGATGCTATACGATGATTCCCTCGTAAGGCAGATGGATGATCACGGCATGCTGTACGGATTGCCCCAGGCCGAAGAACGTTTCACCTTTTTACAGGATGACAGCCGGCCTTTACGAAGTTTCCAAGAAGAATTCGATGGGAAGTCTGATCATACCGATTTGACGGATGACCTGAAGGATATTCTTGAAACATTCCGAAGCCGGAACCTTGATGTCATTGTCGTTGACCAAACCGCACCGGAACTGGAAAAGAACGGACTGTCCTGCGTAAAAGTCTTGATTCCCGGCATGCTTCCCATGACATTCGGGCATCATCTTACCCGACTGAAAGGCCTGGAAAGAGTCCTCAACGTCCCGGCGGAACTGGGATATGCCGACCGGTCATTGACATTTGATAAGCTCAATCAAAAACCGCATCCGTTTCCTTAAGGTACGAGGAGGTGAGGAGGATGAGTCTGGAAGAATTTCTGCACAACCTGCAATTTGATATCAATCGGGCCAATCAGCCAAATTGGGAAGTGGACTGGGAAGATGCCCCTCTTCCCTATAAGCTGTATCGGGGATTGCCGACTGTACCATTGTCTACAGAAGTACCGCTGTCACTGCCAGAGGGACAGCCGCCGTTACAACCCGATTTAGAAAGAATCGGTCATTTTCTCTGGTATGTCTACGGCATCTCCGGGATAAGCCAGTCAGTGTATCCTGATGATGCTCAGGAAGCGGGGGCTTACCCCGTCCACTCCAATCGACGGTTTGCTCCATCCGGAGGGGCATTGTATCCGAATGAACTATATATCTATTTAAAGTTGGATGATTTGCCCGATGGAATCTACCATTATGATGCCGCCCACCATCGCCTCGTCTTACTTCGGGAAGGGAATGTCGATTCGTACTTAGAACGGGCACTCGGCAATCGCTGCGAAATCTCATCCTGCTTCGGCACTGCCTTTGTCTCAACAAGATATTGGAAAAACTTCTTTAAATACAATAACTTTTCCTATCGGCTGCAGGGACTGGATGCCGGCGTCCTGATGGGTCAGCTGCTAGAAACGGCCAAACGGTTTGGATTCGAGTCAGGGGTGTATGTTCAATTTCTCGATTCAGCGATCAACCGTTTGCTTGGACTGACCGAGGAAGAAGAAAGCGTCTACACCGTCATCCCTCTTTCGGTTGCTGCAACGAATTGGGCTGGAAACAGGAACGGAATGGAACGGACATTCACCTCTGAAGAATTATGCCGGGAGCTGCCGGCTATTTCTGTAGAACACTATGAAAGGTCTGAAAAGGTTAGAGAGTTTCCTATATTACTGGCGGTGAATGAAGCATCCAAAATAGATTCAACAGGCGATTTTCAAACACTTGGAAAACAACCGGTTTTTAGAAATGGAGAGAAAGAAATCCAGCTGCCAGAGATCGAGTCCTTTCCGTATGATTTTGTTGAAGCATGCAAAAATCGCTATTCCCAGGAAATGGATTTTGTCATGGGGAAGGTTAGTCAGCAAAGGCTTTCGACTTTATTGAAAAAAGCAACACATTCATACTCTTTTAGGAGTGACGTAGAGGAAGTTTTTGACGGCAAAGAACCCCGTGTTTCTATTTTTGGCTGTTTGTATAATGTAGAAGGCATACCAAATGGTGCATACGTATATGACAGTGGCCGCCATTCTTTGCGGGAAATCGGTACCGGAGATTATCGTCTTCAGCTGCAATCAGGTCTGTCACTTGATAACGTCAATTTGCTTCAGGTGCCACTATGTCTTCATATCATTGGGAACAAAGATTCCTATAAAGACACCCTGGGGTACAGAGGCTACAGGATCATGCAAATGGAAGCTGGAATGCTTGTACAGCGCTTGCTATTATCAACGTCTGCCGCCGGGTTTGGTGGACACCCGCTGCTTGGGTTTGATACAACGTTGACTGATGGAATATACAAACTGGATTCTGATAAACAAACAACCTTGATCCAAATTCCAATCGGACATTTTCGGGAGAAGGCTTGGATGAGGGGGAGTTTGCTGAGTTGAAGATGAGGTAGCCAAGGGACCTGTCCCAGTGGTGCTTTCGGTAATCACAGATAAAGAAAATTCGAAACTGCGGCACGATTTTCGAATTTCTCGCATGATTTGATCTGAAACTCGCACGATTATGACGAAAGCCGCATGATTATTCCAAATCCCGCACGTTAATTATAAATCTAGCATGAATCTTCTCTATACCCCTTTTCAAGGGTATGGGATGGAAGTACTGAACAGTTGAAAAAGATTATTTAGAGAAAAAACTTCCAAAAAACGTCCCTCGGGCTGGCCTCGGGACGTTTTTACTGCTTCTTTTTAATCGAAAAGGAAGCACAAGAACAGTCCCCGTGCTTCCAAGTGATTATGCAAGAAAGTCGAGAACCCGCTTGATCACAAGCTTCGTCACGTCAGCATCGTAAGAAGGTATACTGCTGTCGGTGAAGAGATGTTCCTTGCCCTCATACAGAAAAAGTTCAGCGTGATTAGCCGACTCCACAAGTTCACGTGCCGCGTTGATGTCACCATCTTCAACGAAGAATGGATCTGCATTCATGGCATGAATTTGCACAGGCAAGTCGGCGGGCCATGGAGATTCGAACTCCGAGGTTGGGAGGCAGGCATGAAAAAACAGTGCGCCTCTTGAGCCATCACGAGTTTGAGCGAGCTGCTGTGCTGCAGGGACACCGAGTGAAAAACCAGCATAAACGACATCTCGAGAAAGGTCGTCGGCTGCCCGAATGCCACGGGCAGTCACTTCTTCAAATCCGATTTCCTTAACAAATCCTAAGCCTTCCTCCAGTGAGGAAAATATGTTACCTTCAAATAAATCGGGCACATGTACTATATGCCCCGCATCTCTAAGTTGATCGGCGATTGCTTCAATTCCCTTCGTTTTGCCTAAAACATGGTGGAACATCAAGACTTCTGCCATCATTTTCTCCCCCAATTAATAAATTTCGTACTACGCTTTATTTATAGGGTTCGACAAATATCTTGTTTGACCTGCTAGAAGTTCTTCTCTACTGTCTTAGTGGAGAAAGGTAAATAGTTGTTCCTGTGAAAAGTTGTGATAAATGTAAATATTTTTCCAGGTTGAAAGAGAGATAGTCGTGATAAGAAATCGATTTTTTTCACAGATCCTGATGGTCATACATTTGAGTTTCATAGTGGCACCTTACAAGATCGAATAAATTATTATAAGGAAGCTAAACCTTATATGGAATTTTATGAGTAGGAGTGAAGCTATGCCAGGTCAGGGTTCCAAATAATTCACTGGAAGAAAGCAGAGTAATGAAGGCAGAAATCAATATTAAAGAGCAGGTATGCCGGCTCTTTTAATTGACCTCATCATCCAAATAGGAAACAGCTATCTGAAATGCCTTGATCCTCCTCGCAATATAGGTCCGCTGCCCACTCCCAGGCTTTGTCTTCTCAAGAAAGGAAGGAAGCATCAAGAGCAACCCATCCAGCACCTCTTTTGCCGATATTAACTCATCTTGGCTGGCATCCAACTCCTTGCCTTTCCATCGTGCATGAAGAACATCTTCCCCAATCCGGGCTGCTTTCAATCGTTTCTCAAGCAGATTCGTCTGCGGCGTACCTGGTTTCATGCGTGCAAGAGCATTTTCCGATTTACGGATGATGGATCGAAATGCTTCAATAAACTGCTCGTGTTCTTCCTGTGTGAATTGTCCCATGAACCAATCACCTCCATTCCCTAAATTTGAACTATATGTAGTGTACCAAAAATCAATCCCCTACATGGACTTTTGGTATAATGACGACAAAGAAACCTAAATAGGAGTGTGACCGATGGAACAAAACGTCTTTGAAGAAATGGCTAAACGATACGATACAGAAGAGCGAAAGGAACTTGCTCAGATTGTCGTGAAGGAAGTGAAAAAAGAACTGCAGGACAGTCAATCTAAATCCTTACTCGATTATGGGAGCGGTACAGGGCTTGTTAGCTTGGAACTGGCCGATATGGTCGATTCGGTTATGTTAATCGATTCATCGGAGCAGATGTTAGAAGTGGCAAGAGCAAAGATCGCCAAGGGAGGAATCACCAACGCTGAAGTCCTTCATTCCGATTTCACACAGGGAACATCTGACGTGAATGCTGACATTATCCTCATGTCACTCGTCCTTCTCCACATCCCCGATACCCGAAAGATTTTACATGAAATGTTCACAATCCTCAATGAAGGAGGCAAGCTTATCATCGTGGACTTTGACAAAAACGAAGAAATCAGCCACCCAAAGGTTCACAACGGGTTTGTCCATGAAGAGTTGAAAGGCTTACTCTCTGAAGTAGGATTTACTTCTACTGAAATTAAGACATTTTATTATGGAAAGCGCGTGTTCATGAAACAGGATGCTTCGATGTTTATCGCGAGCAGTACGAAGGTAGTGAACAGTGAAAATTCAGGAAACTGAGTTTCATCGAATTTACTGAGGAAGGCTAGAAAGGGGAAAATAGATGGTTCAGAAAGATATGACATATCGAGTATATGCTAATTGGGCTGGTTTTCTTGGATGTGACTATTCAGATCTACTTGTTCCTAATGTGAGGGTATTGCAACATTCCAAGAGTTTAGAAGGATATAACGGTATTTACGCTTTCTCCAATGAAATCTCCTGTATCATCTCCGCACCACCAAAATACGTACCATTGCTAGGCGAAGGGGTAAGGAACCTCAGACCTGACGTAGTATTTGATGCTGAATGGCTAGGTCAATCAATAAATGGAAAATATACTAAACTCATTGGACCAGCATTTCAAGAGTATTTAGAGAATGATTCATTGCTTCAAACATCCTCTTCATCCGTGGTTGAATATAAGAGTGAGCACCACAGAACGTTACTTGAGGAATTGCGTGACTCATGCTCAGAAATCGAGTGGCAACACAGTTCCATTGATGAGCAGAAGAAGCCGATCCTATTGCAGATCCTTAATGGAAAAGTCGTGGCAGCAGGTTCTTGGAGAAGGGGAGAGTCAGGCTTTCTGAGTGTCGGGATTATTACCCATCCTGCTCATAGAGGGAAAGGCCATGGGAAAAAAGTTGTAAATGCCCTCACAAAACGAGGATTAACAGGTGGTGCGATTATGCACTATCAGACGCTTGAATCCAATATACCATCCGTTGCAATAGCTCAGTCTTTAGGATATAAGCGTTTAGGAAGGACGATCGCTATTAGATTGAGTGAATGATTGAGTATTAGAATATAGATGCCACTTTAAGTAGGTGTGATCTAAGATGGATTGCACCTTTATTTATTATAGCCACTTAATTTGAAGTAACGATTAATCGTAATATATGAATTTTAGTACTTACTACTAAAGTATTATAGAAACCTCATACGGATTTATGGCGGACAAATGATTCTTCATTGATATATTGATGGTATTAGAAAGATAAACGATAGTTGGAGGTTTTAACATGCTATTTCATTACCATTTTTGGACTCCCTTTATAGAAGATACGGAGAAATTCTATGTGGAAAATGGATTTCGAATATCACTTCGTACTGGAAAATATCAAGGGGATTTTCAAACATTTAACCCTCCTTTAGGATGGGATGACTTCCGGGAAAAAGATATTACGTTCAGGATTATTGAAGCAAGGAGGGGGCCATAAACATTACGTTTGGGTTTGGGAAAAAAGTGATGTTTGATCATATTGGGTTTTTAGTCAATGAAGACGAACTCGATGAGATTTGTGAGAGGGCCAGAGAAATGAACTGGAAAATTAGTTCGAATGAAAGAAGAACCTTTATCGGATCTCCATATGGTTTTAGAATTGAACTGCAGAGTAATGTAGACACCATAGACGGGACACCGGCACTTGCCAAAATCGAAGAAATAGATTTGGTTGTAAAAGAAGGAGACGTGGAAAAAGATTTATCTCAATTATTTAACAAGCAAATGAATCAAATACATTCAGTAAAGGGAGGAGCTGCCACAATTAAAAAGGCAGTGATGAGTGGAATTCTGACATCAAAGAAAACGGATCCAAATGGAGTATTTATAGTGAGGGAAAATGATTAATCAAGTAACCTGTGGGGATTATCGGAAGAGGAGTAAGCTCCTTTTTCTTGATCTTTAGAAAAGGGGGCAGAAACCAGCCCACTTATAATGAGCTGGTTCATGCCTCTCATTCTTAGTCTTCTACTTCCCACTCTGGATTCCATACAACTTCCCATAAATGACCGTCTAAATCCAGGAAGTGACCAGAATATCCTCCCCAGAATGTATCCTTGGCTGGATCGGTGATTTTTGCCCCGGCAGTTGCTGCTTCCAGCATTACCTGATCCACTTCTGCTTTACTGCTTACATTATGGCCGATCGTGAATTCAGAGGGACTTCTGGGAGAGAGTGGTACATTTGCTTCTGCAGCTAAGCTTTTTCGTTCCCAGATGGCCAGTTTGAATCCATTTTGCAGATCGAAAAAGGCAACTGCTCCATTCTCAAATTCCTTGCCCAATATCCCTTCAGTTGGAAGGTGTAGACCGTGTTGATAAAATTCCAGTGACCTTTCCAGATCATCTACTCCGAGAGTTAGTACGGTAATTCTTGGTTTCATTGTTCGTTCCTCCTTGTTTACTGCTTCTTCCCTAGGATACCTTATTTAAAGTGAACAAACTTGTAAAAAACGGACAACATTAGGTTCGGGTAGGAAATACAATACTCGGGACCAGTCCGTAAAAATGTTTGAATTCATTGGTGAAGTGCGCATGATCGTAATAACCGTAGTGAAGAGCCACTTCCATAAGGCTTCCATTTTGAACGGAATGAAGATTTTTCAACATACTTTGGAAGCGAATAATACGTGAGAATTCTTTAGGAGAGACACCTAATTCCTCCTTGAATACTCTTCTGATCGTCCGTTCACTGTAGCTGACCTTTTCTGCTAATGTTTGAATGGAGTTCATTCCGTGATTCATGAAAATATAATGAAGGGAGGTTTGGAGTGAATCTGGAATCCGGTGATTACCCAAAGATCTCAATAAGTGAATTAGTTTTGTTTCAACAATATCCATTCTTTCAAGAGTCCCTAGCGCTTCTTGGATTTCCTCGGTGAATAGTAGACCTTCCATTCCCCAAACATCTTCAAGATAGACACGGTCGTCAATAAATTCTTGTACAGGATAGTGTAGGAAACCCCGTGCGTGCTTCGAGAATAAGCGGATGCCAAAAAAATGCTGCTCGTTCGTAAAGGTCAATGTTTCAAAACGCGTCATGAGTCCTGTTATGAAAGCTCCTTTTGAAGGAGAAGAAGCAGTTAAATCAACTATAATATCTACACAACCATCTGGTAAAATCCGGTGAGTTTCCGGGGTATCCGAAGCATAATAATCCAGGCTCCAATAACAAGCTACATAGGGACTTAGTGCATGGTTAGGGTTGTATTCCTGATAGTTCCTTCCGTTTGAGTGTAAAATTGAAGGGGATTGTATGGGCAGGAAAGGATTCATGACGTCACCTCGATTTTGTTCGTACTCCCATCTAGTTTAACCATTTCAGTGAGAGAATTCATTAGATTTGAGTGACAAGCATGAAAGAAAGCTCCGAAGAATGATTCCTGGAGCTTTCTTTCATGCTTATGGCTGGCTTGGGACTTTGATTGCTTTGATCATCTGTCGTATCGAACCGAGATGGTAGGCAGAGTGGGCGATTGCTCCCAACAGACCCGTTGATGTCTGCTCATCTAGGGGGTCATGTGAATCAATCTTTGTAAGTAGTGTTGTGTATTCTTGTTGAAGTTCGGAGTTGAATTGTGTCCATGTGCGTGTGTTAACGCTGGTGATTTTCCAGGATGCTTCCCAGTCCTTGCTGGGTTCCTCTCCATTCAAGTATGATCTCGCAACCCATAAGTAATAACGGGTATGATCGGTTTGAGCCGCGATTGTTGTACCATTGACCGGTATAGAAGCTTCTTCTGCGGATAATTCATCGAGTGTTCCGAATAAACCACTGCCAGGCTTGGATTCTGTGTACCAGCTTCCGTTTCCTTCAGGTCCTTCGAATGTTTCCTTCAACAACGTTTTAACAGCTGCCAACATCGGATTTTCCATCTTAGTACCTCCTGAATTTGTATATAACCATCAAAAATACTTTAGATGGTTATAATTTTACTCCGGTTGTTTCTAACTGTCAATATGTATTATGATGGTTAGAGTAAAGGAGTCATGATCATGTCGGAAATAAACCCTTATATGATGGTCGGAGAACGGCTGTGTATGGATTTCATCAATACCGTCAGCTGGCGGGAAAGTACGGAGAAAAGGCGGGATTGGTTTACGAGTTATGCCAAATTGGTCGACTGGTCGGTCCATGCTGAAGTGTTGACTGCCCAACAGGCACAACACCTTCTTGTTGAAGCTGGGGAAAACCCTTCTCAAGAAGCAGAAACCCTGAAGCAGGCAATCGAACTGCGGGAAGTCATGTATCGAATGTTCAAGAGCATTTCAAAGAAATCCTCGATGGACGAGCAGGATCTGGCACGCTTCAATGAATCCGTGAGAACCTTCTATCGATCGTTACAAGTCATCCAAGATGAGGATCAATTCACTTTGGAGTTCAAACAAACAGAGAAAGATCTTGATACTATGCTGCCTCCCATTCTGCAATCCGCTGTAGATTTACTCGTTTCAAAAAATGAGTTGGAGCGGGTCAAGCAATGTGAAGGGGATCCATGTGGATGGCTATTCTTCGATACAAGCCGGAATAAAAGTCGGCGCTGGTGTTCCATGGCCGATTGCGGGAATCGAGCGAAGGTACGTCGGTTTTACCAGAAAGAGAAGTGAAGTGAATCAGCATTGATGTGAAATCGAGTATGTAAAATCTCATACTCGATTTTTTTCGTGCCCATTAGAAAGCAAAAAGGTACGGAATGTAAAATTCATATACATGAACGGAGAGAAAACCTAATATGATACGTAGTAAATACGTCTCGGGGGAGATCATATGGAGAGCTCGAATATAAGAAATATCAGGGTTTTTATTGCAAGTCCTTTTTTCAATGAAGAGCAAATTGACCGGATCCAAAGACTGGAGAATGCCCTCATGCAGAATCCTTATGTGTCGGAAATCTTTTCTGCACGATTTCACCAATTTGACCATCTTCCATTTGGATCAAAAGAGTGGAGGCGGGCGGTGTTCCAAAATGACTTGAGATCTTTGAGACGTGCTGATGTACTGGTGGGCATCCGTGATTTTGAAGGCAAGTATGTGGACAGTGGGACAGCATTTGAGATTGGTTATGCCTACTCCATGCGTAAGCCGATCCTATTGGTTAATGAAAAGAATGCTACCATGAATCTAATGATGGCCAACAGTTTACACGCTTACTTTACAAACGTGGACGCTCTATCAAACTATGATTTTCACCGCATGCCGAAAGCCCCGTATGAAGGTCCGGTTATATGAGCGATGTCTCTTATTAGAATGGAGGGACATTCAATTAAGTATTGTTACTCACTTGTTGTTTATGTTGTTTAATCGATTACGGGTTAATGCCCCCATTTTTTATTAAGCGCCGAAATAGCTGAAGATCTGTCAACTGATCTCCAGCTATTTTTTTATTCGAGACGGATTAGTTCCAATTTTATTTTTAATTTTCTTGAGTAAGTAAGAGTGTTTTGAAATAATTGGTAGTAAGTTGATTGGTAGGATACGAGTCAAGACAATAAGAAAAGAGGGGAAAGTGTGACAAAGAGAAATAAGGCTTTCATTTTGAGTTTGCTGGTAGTAGTGGTGTTAGTATCCCTGCCACCATTGTTAGCTCCGTTGGTTCACGATCATGACTCACCGAGGTCTGCATTAAGAGAAGCCATTTACAAGGATGGTCATCCATATCAGAGCTTTATTGCGTGGATTCAAAAAGGGGATTATCAAGATCAAGGATATGGACAGCTTTACCATGTATATTGGTATGATTACAATAGTCCGACCGGCGACACCGCAACCATATGTTATACAAAAGGGGTAGAAGGTGAAGGGTATGAAGTTAGCTGTGGGACTGGTCCATAAAATGGTTTGTCATAGAAAATAGTAGAGGTGGGGGAATAAGAGATGGATGGGATTGCTAATACTCCAAAGCCGCCTTACTATGCGGTTATATTTGTTTCACAGCAAACAGAGAATGACAGAGGTTATGGGGAAATGTCCAAAAAAATGGTAGAGTTAGCTTCCGAGCAGCAGGGTTTTCTAGGTGTAGAAAGTGCTCGTGATGAGGGTGTGGGAATCACTGTTTCATATTGGGAGTCATTAGATGCAATAAAGCAGTGGAAGGAACATTCAGCACATCAGGTTGCACAGGATAGAGGGAAAAAGGAATGGTATAAAAGCTTTGCATTAAGAGTATGCAAAGTGGAAAGAGATTATTTTTTCGAAATGTAATATGTTTAGGCATTCGTCAGCTAGAAGGGCAATAACCGGAGATCATCTTATTGATCTCCGGTTATTGCCCTTCATTTATTTGTCAGTTAAATTGAAGAAATCGAAACTTTCACTCTTTGGCTAACGTCTAATTAAGTAGGGAAGTTTCTTGATCCTTTAGCAGATAAGTCATTCATGACAGCTGCCTTAGTTGCTTGGTACATTTGAACATCGATTAGCTGCTCTTCGGCTTTTCTTGTATTCAGTTAACGGGCCGTGAAGGGAGAATGGGGGAGAAATGATGTGGGAACAAAAACTAATTAAAACAGAACGAGGGGACTTTGAAATATTCGAAGCCGGGAATGGTGAACCATTATGTGTGACACATCTATATAGTGAGTTTAACGAGCGTGGCTACCATTTTGCAGATCGCTTTGTGGACGACTTTAAAGTTTACCTTGTAAATCTGAAAGAATCTGGGAATTCCACAGAAATTAAAGATGAAGATGAGTTAAGTATGAGTGAAACCAGCAAGGATTTAGAAGCTATCCGAGTAGCTTTAGGGTATGATGACTGGAACTTTGCTGGCCATTCTACTGGAGGGATGTTAGGACTCGTTTATGCTGCTAATCATCCCGATTCCCTAAAACGCTTAATTGTAGGGGGAGCATCTGCTACTAATGAGTATATGGAAGATCGGGACAGTATTTATAGTGATGAAAATCCCCTTAACAAAAGCTTGAAAGAGGTATTTTCCACCCTTAAATCTAAAGGGTCAACAAAAGAAGAACGGGCACAAGCAGGTAGGGAATGGACAGAAATGTCTTTGAATGACCCGAGCAGATTTGATGAATACTTTTCTAAGCCAAGCAGTGGAAAAGTTGTTCAAAGACGTTTAGATTATTATTCTTATGCCGAACTGCCGACGTATGATATTAGAGAAGACATCTCAAGAATAAAAACACCGACAATCGTTTTTTGTGGAAGATACGACTCTCAATGCCCTTTTGTATATTCAGAAGAAATTTTTCATCTTGTTCCTAATTCAACATTTTATATATATGAAAATAGTAACCATTCACCTCATTTAGAAGAACTAGAAAAATTCAGGGGAATGGTAAAGGATTTTAATCATTTAGCCTAAACGACTCTTCAACGGGAAAACGGATAAGTCTAGACCCTGCAGCGAATGCGGGGATCTTGGACGTTCGTCCGAGGAAAATGACTAAGGTACATAATGTACGACCAAATGTGCACAGTAGGGAAGTTAGTTGAAAAGGAGGGGAGAATAATATGAGTGAACAAAATCAACTGTTGAAAGAGCATATTGAGTTAGAAGATGGGTTGAGATTAGTGTATCAAGAACCCAAAGAATACAATCGATATTATTCCATTTATCATGGACAAAAATATGCAGACTACTATTTTAGAAGGTCCCCTGCGACATTAATAGAAATCGCAACCATATTTGACTGCGGATATTTCATCATGAAGGATGATACTATCATTGGTGGTGTATTTATAAAACCCAATTTTATGTACGATTTATTTATTGTTCCACCATATGAAGATTATAAGGGGCTAGTGCACAAGCTTCTGAACCATTTAAAAAAGGTATCAAAAGCGGAAGAGAAAATCATTGTTAGAGAGATTGTAGAAGAACATGTGAAAACGTATGAGCACCAAGGATGCCAGGTTCATGAAGTGAATTATTGGATGACCCGACCAACACAACAGGTAAAGGCAATGCTACCTGAAGGGTATGGATCAAACCCTGTTTCAAGTGAAGATACAGAAGATATAGCAAATTTACTTGTGAATTCCTATAAAGCTAATCCGGCTTATAAACAAATTGGAACCAAAGAGGATTATATTCTGCATGTAAAGGAATTCATAGAGGAGCATAAAAACAATACAATCATGGATAAATGTTCAAGAGTGATTGTAGATCAGAGCACGAACACCATTGTTGGAGTCTGTCTTCATATGGAATTTGAAGACTATCCTCTCATCATGAGTCTAGCCGTAGACCCTGAACATCAACAGAGAGGTCTTGGACGATTCTTGTTAACCCATTCCATCAACGTATCGAGTAAAGAGTACCCGGCTACCCGTTTATCTGTCATCAAAGATAATCCGGCGATTACGCTTTATGAAAACCTTGGATTTATTCGGAATAAATCTATAACTGATATGTATGTAGTTTAATTAAAAAGGCTCTTTTCGTAAAGATTGTGGCTTTTAATTATAACAAGGGAAATTTACTTTTTATGGTATTATATTAAGGGGAAAACAGCTATCAGGAGTTTAATTCGATATTACAATTAGAAAAAGGGGGGGATTTTATGAAAAAAATATTGTTTCCGTTATTAGCTTCAGTTGCGACAATGGCTCTATTCTATGGGATTGGGAATATATTTAATTTATCTCTTTTTAGGTTTTCACTCGTACTTAATGAACCATTAGAAAATGGGTTGATTTTTGATGCTAATATTGCATTACTTCCTTTTGCTATCGGCTTAATAGTTGGATTTGTTGTGGAACGTATAGTTAAACTCAGAAGCGTATAATTGCAAACAAGGTACAATGAAAGAAAGAAAGCCAAATGGACTTTGACGCAATAAGAAATACAGTCGTTCCAACATAGGAATGGCTGTTTTTTATACCTCACGCAAGAAATTGACGGTAATACAATTCGAATTTTCGCAATCACTGAGGAGCATTTGGTTTATCTGTTCCTTTTCAGCCAACTTCTTACCTTGCTGAAGGAAGCTGAACCAATAAAGATAAAGACTCTTTAAAGAAGATCTCATCACTTTCGAATAAGGATGGTCATAATAGCAACAATCTATGCGAAAAGAGCCATTAAAAAAAATGGGGCTGGATTAATTGTTAAACAAATAGAGGCAAACAATCATCTCTCTGCTCTATAAGAAACTAGGCTGCCGAAAATGATTTCGACAGCCTGATTCCATTATCTTATGTTATTACTGAGCTATTTTTTCATCTGCTGCTAATTGCTCTGCCCGCTGGCGTTTCGATTTCCTGAAATAAAGCAATTCGTAGAACACAGGTACTACGACGAGCGTCAGCACGGTGGCACCGGCAAGACCGCCGATCACCACAACAGCAAGGGATTTGGATACAAGACTTCCATCTTCTGTGTGACCGAAAAGAAGGGGAAGCATGGCGCAAATGGTGGCAATCGCTGTCATGACCACCGGACGAAGTCGAGTGCCACATGCTTCTAAAATCGCGTCACGAATGATCATCGTTTCTTCATTCTGCTTGACGCGGTCGATTAAGACGATGGCATTCGTGACGACGATACCGATTAGCATCAACGCTCCGATCAGAGCAGTAGCGTCTGCAGGCACCCGGGCAATGAGCAGACCGAGAACGGCTCCGATTGAGGCGAGTGGCAACGTAATCAGAATGGCCAGTGGAGCTTTCAACGTCTTAAAGGTCAGGACCATAATCAGGTAGACAATCAAGATAGAAGCAAGCATCGTTATTCCAAGGTCCTTAAAGTCGTCGGCCTGCTGGGCAGCGGCACCACCAGTATCGAGAGAAACGCCTTTCGGTAGTTCGATCGTGTTGATTTCTGTACCGATATTCTTCGAAATAACCGATAGCTCCTCAGGCTCGACTTCTGCCGTGATTCGGACATATAAGTCACCATCCTTATGCAGGACGGTACTAGGTTTCTCCTCTTCCGTGATGGAAGCCACGTCAGTTAGTGGCTGGATGCCCGCACTTGTTGCGATCGTCAAGTCTTTCAAATCTGACGTCGAAGTAGGATTAACACCTGCGTCCAGGAACACAGGAGTTGATTCTTCATCTAAGTTGATTACCCCGATCGGCTGTGGGTTCAGTAATGAGCGGATTTGCATAGCCGTTTGCTGGGCATTTGCTTTCTCCGTATTGACGTTCACTGTGAAGACGGGTGACGTTTTCTCCTGATTGCTTGAGACCTTCTTCACTCCATCCACACTCTCGATCTTATCCATAATCGTTTTGGAAGTGGTCAGAAGTTCATTGGTGTCATTTCCGACGACGTCATAGGTAATACTGGAATTGGATGACCCTCCGAAGATGGATGAAGGTGATGCAGTGATGATCACGTCTTTTTCATCTTTTTTCACTTCATTCACGTTTTCAATGAAAGATTCGGCATCTGCTCCTTCCTTCATGATGACGGTATAGGAAACAGTGTCCGGATCACCCACTTCTCCGTATTGAGCTGCTTCTTCACTTGACCCATATTGGGTAATCAAATGATCGTACCCTTCAAACTCCGATAATTTGTCTTCGAAGCCCGACATACGTTGTTTGATAGTGTCTTGCGGCGTATCACTTGGGAATTCCATTGTGACAGCTACAAATGAGGCATCATTCGCACTTGTAGCTGCTTTCGGTAATGTGATATAAAGGGCAATCGATCCTCCAAACACAAGAATAGCCAATAGGATAGGAACGATTTTTTTATTGAGTGACCATCTTAACACGCTTACGTAGCGGTGCGGTGTGTGATGTGTCGGCAAGGTTGTATTTTTCAACATGACACGACTTAACAATGGCACGACCGTCACGGCTACAAGCAAGGAAGCGAGCAATGAGTACGTAACCGTCAATCCAAAAGGAAGCAGGAATGCCTTTAACGATCCATTGACGAGTCCCATAGGTAAGAATACGGCCACTGTAATGAGAGTGGAAGACGTAATCGCACGGGAAACTTCCTTTGTAGCTAGGAGAACATTTTGTTTGGAAAGCTTCTCATTCTGGCTGCGCCTGAAAATATTTTCGACGACGACGATGCTGTCATCGACCAGTCGTCCGACAGCTACCGCTACCCCACCCAAAGTAAGGATGTTCAGTGTGACTCCAGATAACCAGAGAAGGAAAAGCGTGATACAGAGAGATAATGGAATTGAAATGACGGTAATCAGAGTCGGCTTGAATTTTCTTAAGAACAAAAGAATAACAAGCGTAGCGAACAGTGCACCTAAGGCTACTTCGCGAACCATGCTGTTCACCGAATTCTCCACCATTTCCCCTGTTGTGAATAATGTCGTAGCTTCGACCCCTTCATAGTCCTTATTGATTTTATCTACCGTGTCTTGTACTTCTTCCCCTGCAGTAACGGCACTGGCATCACTTTCTTTGAAGAGAATAAGTGCCAGGGCTTCTTTCCCGTTTACCCGTGTGATGGTGTTTTCACCTTTCACTTTCTCAACGGTTGCAATGTCTTTCAGCTTTACGTTAGGGGCGTCTTGGACTTGCAACGGGATAGGCAAGTTTTTTAACGCGTCTACGGAAGTCAAGTTGTCCGTGACGTTAATCGTACTCTTCTGTCCATCAATCGTGGTGCTTCCGGCAGAAGCGGAGACATGTTGTCCTTGCAGCACTCCCATCACCGCGTTGACCGGGATATGTAATTTTTCTAGTTTGTCATGGTCAAGGTTTATTTGGACATGTGCATTATTTTCACCAGCGATACTTGCTTGAGACAGGCCTGCTTGATTTTCAAACAGCGGCTTGAATTCATCGTTGACGAGATCAAGGTTCTTCTTCGTTAATCCCTCATCAAATGTCACCGACACTTGACCAATCGGAATCATCGAAGTATTCAGCTGAGATATTTGCGGTTCTCCGACTCCTTCAGGAAGCTGGATTCCTTTGATTGCATCCTCGACTTTCGCTTTAGCTTCCTTCATATCTGTCTTGGAATCAAAGTTGATGGAAACTTGTGAATATCCCTCCCCGGTAGTGGATAGGATCGATGTTTTCCCTGAAATAGATGTGACCGACTGTTCCACGGGCTCTGTGATGTTCGAAGTCATGGAACTTGCATCATACCCCTGACCCAGGGTGACGACTGTAACTTGTGGATTATCCGCTTCAGGCAAGAACTCCATAGGCAAACGGAAATAACTAATGATGCCGATAATTAAAGTGATGACCACAAAGAGCCCCATGGCCGCCTTATTGCGAAACGCCCAGTTTGTTAAAGCTTGCATGTGTTTTCCCCCAATACTGATTTGGTTTTTTTTACCTTCATTTTTAAGGATAACTGATTATTGACTCAATCACAGCCTCCTCCAGGCTAATATTGGCCTAGGTCTTGAGGCGTAGTTCATCCACTTTACCGACCGTTGGCCACAACATTCATTTTACTGAGGAAGGGAGTCTCGTATTCTTAAAAATTGAAAAATATCTCTGTCAAATACTAAAGTGCTTTCCTCGTTTTAAATAGTTCAACAAAAGGCCGCCTTCATCCAAGAAGGATTGAGGCTTTTTTTGTGGAAGTAATAATAGTAACTAAATAGGTTAGTGAAGAAGAGTTTTCACTGTTCATTAACTGTAGAGACAAACTATTCGTTTCATAAATACAGAAGTACCACCCATAGAGAGAGTTGGAGGTGTCACTATGATTCAAACAGAAACGGTACATATCCTGAATGGAACAGAGATGTACAAACGTTTCAGAGAGACAGAGTTTCTTGAAACTGAAGAGATGATCCCATTAAACGAGGCCATGTGTTATGGAGAGACGTGCGAAAACATATTTTCAGATGAGTTTATTGAGCTGCGTTCCAGACTTCATCATGTAACACCAGGTCAGTATGCTGATATCACCCTTAAACCGTTGCAGCCCCTCTTTGAAAGGACTGTTGAACATATTTGTTTGTGGTTTGATGAAGATATGTTTTGTCAAATGAATGTTCTGACGATACTCGCATGGTTGGACCAGAGAAAGTATAAAGGATCGATTGACCTGCATCTTGTGGATCATCAATATAAGCCCGTGAATGTACATAGCTTAGAAGCGAAGGGGTATACAGCTCTTTACGAACAAGTAATGCTTCATAAAACCATGCCTGAGGAAATTGAACTCAAGCCTCTACATAAGGGAATTGATCTTTATTTGAATTACCTTAATAAAGATAGTGAGCTTATGTTGTATATTCAAAAGCATGGGGACGTTCCGGCAGAAGAGCTGGTGTCTCATATGATCCGAAATTTTAAAGAGTATGGCTTAGGGGATACACAATATATTGAAATGATCGAGGACTGTCGTCGGAATCCATCACCCGATACCCTTTAATCAGCTATCGGGTGATGGAGGAAATAAGAGCTTGAAGGAGATTAACTATGAATCAATTTGCACTGCTTTTAACCTTGTTTTTACTTGCTGTAACAGCTGAATGGATCGGCAAGGTATTTATTAAGCGTCATGATAAAGGAAATACTCAAATATTTTCTTTTATTGTGTGGGGTGGACATATGGCCACTTTCATTGTCCTAAGGTTTCTGGAAAGGTAGCTGGTGGTCAAATTGAATTGAAGTGCCACCCTTTTTGAACTTCGTGAACCATTTCTTCAGGCATTTCCCTGACATTGAGATCCCCGCCGAGAAATAGCAGCCAGTTTATGAATTCGGTCAATTCTTCGGGCTTATGGACATTGACAAAAGTTTCTAGAACGGCTGTGGTTTGGTAAGGGTTCGTATAAGCGATGGATACTATTAAAGGATGATATTTCTTATACTGGGCAATTGCTTTCGGGCCAAGATCAAGGACAAGATTGATTGGCTCTTTACTTCTGTTTACTTTTTCTAGAATCTCTTTTTCACGTATTCGTTTCCTCGGAGAGTATGGTTTAACATCGATGAGTTGGTCGGCGGGAAACGTACGCTTCTTTTCTTCCTTTAAGTCAAAGCCTTCAATGATCCAGAAGCTTCTTTCATGGTGAAGGTGCAACAGATAGATGGAATAAGATTTGATGTTCTTCTCTTCTTGGATTGTCAGTGTTAAATATCGATCAAAAAGGAGCATCTGAAAAAGTGTTTCCACCATTGGATGCGGGAGGTCTGAAAGGTCGAGTAAGTCGGGATTATGGGGGTTGGTCCCTTCAAATAACAGGAGTTGGTTCAGGAGAATCAGGTCATCTTGCTGGCTTTGTGAGATGAGGCTAAGTAATTTCTCGGCTATGGATTGACGGCTTTTTAGATAAGGGAGCTGCTGATTACGAGTCGCCATAAATGCAATAAATAGTGCTTTCACTTCATAATCGGTAAAACGGACTTCAGGCAGGACAGAATTGTGCATGACAAAATATCCCCCATCTCTTCCAGCTTCTGAGACGAGCGGCATGCCCATGGACTCAATCTCTCTTATATCTCTTACCGCTGTCGATCGTGAAATGTTAAATTCCCGCATGATTTCTGAAATGGTAAAGTGAGCTCGGTTATTGATATATCGCATCATGATATTGATCCGTTCAACTTTTTTCATCTGGACCTCCAGAAAAGGTATCATTTTTTGATACTATTTAACGCTATTATATAGTTATCAAGTGATGCAGACAAATCGCTTGAAATCATTTAACAAAAAGGATGGTTTTTGAATATGGCAGAGTATCGATTAGAGGAAAAAGACAGTTTTATCGTAATAGGGTTAGGAACAGATCTTAAGAGTGATTATACTGATTTTGCTGGATTGAACAAGGAAAAGGCGGATTTCTGGCAAGCCGTCAGTGAAGATGGAAGGCTTGACACGTTAAAGTCCCTAGCCGCAAATGACTACATCTTCGCAGTGAATGAAGCGGTGAATCAAAAGATGATGCATTATGCAGGGGTCTTGGCAGATGAAACTTCACCAGTACCGGATGAAGCCAGAGTGATTCAATTCCCTAAGGGAGAATACGTGGTTGTGAACGGGGAAGGGGAGACGGCTGAAGAGCTGAATAATAAGGTTACTGCCATAGCCTTTGGTCAAGTCTTACCAGAAGCAGAGGATGTCGCTTATGTTGGTGCACCAAATGCGACGGTTGAGATGGGGCACCGGGACGGGAAGATATTTGGTGAGATGTGGATTCCTGTTGTAAGGAAATAAGAAACTGGATGGCGTAATCCATGGAGTGGATTACGCCATTTTATTATTTCATGTTTTCCTTGAGTTGATAGGTGTAATTTGAAATAATTGGAAGGGTAAATCAGTAAACGCGGGGACGATGATTGCGCATTTTATAAGTGGCAGGTTAGTAAAGTAGTGGAAATGATCATATAAGTTGGATTATTATTTAGAAACTAGATACGAAAAGGAGTAGATAGATAATGAAAAAGGTCACACCATTTTTAATGTTTCAAAATGGAAATGCAGAAGAAGCAATGAATTTTTACACATCTCTGATTGAGGATTCATCCATTACTAATATTGCTCGATATGGGGCAAATGAAAGTGGAGATGAAGGAAAGGTCATGCAAGCCACTTTCAAGTTGAAGGGGCAAGAATTTATGTGCATTGATAGTAATGTTAAGCATCAGTTTGACTTCACGCCTTCTTTCTCCATTTTTGTAACTTGCGATACGGAAGATGAACTTGAGCTTATTTATGAAGAACTGAGTGAAGGTGGACAAGCACTTATGCCACTAGGAGATTACGGTTTCAGTAAGAAATTTGGTTGGCTAAATGACCGTTTTGGAGTTTCGTGGCAGCTGAATCTACCTAAATGATCGGTAGATTTGAGACAATTCCCACTCCCCCTTTTAGAAAAGATGAATCATAACAGTAAGGATCCTCATCGCCTGTTTTTTAAGTAAAGAGATGATTGATAAGGGGAATATGATGGAGGAGCTTTTATGATCAAAAGAAGGTATGGTAACCGTGCTGATTGGAAGAGGGTAAAACAAAGGAAATATGCTCAAACCCATCTTTCCACGAAGGAATTCCAAGGATATATTACCTTATTGCATACAGTGGAAGTGAACGAGCCATTAATAACCCGGTATGGAGAGAAAGACATATGTATTGTGGACAATGGGTACATGTGGCTCCAGCACTTTCCTTTAGGAAAATATCATTCCGTCACGACCATGTTCGATGCAAATGGCGACGTCGTGCAATGGTACATAGATATTTGCCTTCGAAATGGAGTGAATGATGGAGTTCCCTGGATGGATGATCTCTACCTGGATATTGTCGTGCTGCCTTCTGGTGATGTGTTTCAACTGGATGAGGATGAACTGGAACATGCATATAAAAGCGGGACTCTTTCTAAGAGTTTGTATGATTTAGCTTGGAATGAAAGCAGAGAAATAATGAAGAAGCTTATTAATGACGAATTTACGTTAATTAAACTTGCCCATGAACATAGAAGAATGTTGGAGAAGGACCTTGTGTAGTGTGTTAAACGTTAATGACCGGAACATTTAGCACTTTATCTGGCCTTCTTTAACTTCGATTTGAAAGAAAAAGAGGTTACAAGCGTATAGATTAACACTTGGTGTCGTAATAATCATTGCAACCTAAGGCTGCAATGGTTATATCGGCGATATTATAAATTTAACGGCGAAATTCGGGATATAACGGCGATATTATAAATTTAACGGCGAAATCCAGGAAATAACGGCGATATTTCAAATATAATGGTAACCCATTCCTCAGCTCCATTCCCATCAGGATTCCGGATCCCCAAATCCCTTCCGTGGACTCGTTATTTTTATTTGTTTCTTCGAATCGATATTTAAAAATGGGAAGGCAGCGTGTGCTTGCTGAAGCCATTGATACACTCCAGTGCTTTGATTCTCGACACGACTAGAGATTTGTCGGTTATCCAGTTGAAATAATCATCAGAGGGTGTACGTTCCTGAAACAGGAATTCTCCTTTACCTTAGGTCTTTATTTTTGACGCCGAATCATTTTAATAACTTAAAGAAGGAGTTCTTCCCTTTTTGATGAAGTACTATCTATAACAAACACCATTATCAAGGAGGCAGAAAGAAAATGAATCGAATCGATTTACTCTTACGAATGCTCGATACTACATACGACAAGGAGAGTTGGTACGCTCCATTTAAATACGCAATAGAAGGGCTCACCGCAGAACAAGCAAGTTGGAGACCGGATGGGAAGGCGACCAAAACCATATGGGAAAATGTTAATCACCTCATTTACTACAAAGAGAGACTGACGGCCGAATTAGAAGATCGTGAATGGACGAACAATCTTGATGGCAATGATACTTTCTACCTTACCGAACAAGTAAATGATGACGAGGAATGGAAAGCAGTCGTTGAACATGTAGAGACGGCTCACCGGGGATTAAGAGAGTCGCTTAGTAAAACAACGGATGAAGGGATTGAAGAAGATTCACTTGAAGAAAAGCTGCTGGACATCATGCTTCACGATGCTTATCATACGGGCCAAATTATTCAATTGAGGAAGATGCAGGGTTCGTGGCCTTCACAACGGTGAGGATCTTTCTTTTCCATTGGAGAGAAAGGGTATCTGTCTCCTTCAAATAATGGATTGAAAGTGGAAAGACATTTGTCCAACTGAAAGGGAACTTCTGAATTTAGATGTTTTCAGCGTCTGTTGTATTTCCAACTTTCAATTCCATGCTTTAGTGTTTCATTTTCTCTATTAATCCCCCATCATCCATATTCCGGATCGTCACAATCTCTCCATCATCATTAAGGTTCATTCGTCCACTGACAGTAGCGGTTTGGGTCTCCCCGTCCTTACTGTATTCCACTTTGACTTCGTAATCATAAGCAAAATCTTTATCCTTTTTAACTTCAATATTACTTGGTTTCAATTGGTACCCTTTTTCATAAGCCAAGCGCTGATATAACAAAATATGATTAGCATTCATCATATCTTCCCAATCCATAACCAGTGGCCTATAGTTCTCTTCTACATACTCTTTTAATTCAGGTGGAAAGGTTACATCTTGTTTAAATGCATCCGAGAGCTGTTCATCAGGTCCAGTGAATTCGTGTTTTAGAAAGGTTTGGATGGTTTTTACATTCTCATCACTTTCCTTTGGAGCAGCACATCCTGCTATTAATGCCAGCAGTGACGTTAAAATCATCCATTTTATAGCTAGGTTTTTCATTCGTTTACTCCCTCCTTATTTATCTTTACGAATGATGATGGAAAATGTTTCAATAAAATAAGTACATACCGATTTTTTTCTGATATAGAAAGGATGGAAAGATTTGAACATCATTACAGGTAAAAAACATATTAATCTCGATGAATTTCTAAAGAAACCGTTATTTGCCCACCTTTCAACAGTATCCAAGGAAGGACCAAGGGAGTCACCGGTATGGTTTTACTGGGAAAATGAGCAAATCTATATCATTGGAACGCCTCCTTCAGACAGTTTCCCTGGAAGAATTGAAGAAAACCCGGCATGTGCCATAGGAATCGTTGATCTCGATCATACTACCGGCAAAGTGCATCATGTAGGATTCAGAGGAAAAGCCACGGTTGAGACATTTGATAAGACGATTGCAACGAAATTGCTTAAGCGTTATCTTGGTCCAAATGAAGAGAATTGGGATCCCAGGTTTCAAGGGTTAGGGAACAGTAATGTCCTTATCAAATTTGTACCTGAGTCGGTTGTTGTGAGGGATCAGTCTTTTGTGCCGAGTATTTAGAATATTCTTAATGAAAGTAGCCGGTTTCCAACTGCAACTATTCGACAAACGGCTTATAAAATGAAGATGTGGCTCATAAATACTGTGAGAGGATTAATCGACTCTCATAGACCATAGGGAACCTCCATTAAGATTGGCTTTGGTGCACTTTTAGCTGAAACTGCAACCATTTCTAAATGAATTCGATTAATTTCGGGTAGAAAAAGAATTAATTAAACTAAATCTGACGAATGAGACCGACTTTTTAATGTAAAAGGAATAGGAATCATGGTTTTCAATAAAAGAAAGCGAGACTATCACTATGACTAATATCATTATCCTAAACGGCGGATCAAGCTCCGGCAAAACAACGCTCGTAAGATGTCTCCAGAATTCTCTGCCTGAGTCATGGTTGCGATTGGGCATTGATGATCTAATTGAGGCTATGCCTGTAGCCATGTTTAAGAAAGAAAGCGGCATTACACTGGATGAGGATGGTTCGGTTAATCCAGGCTCTGAATTCCGAGCGTTGGAATCTGCGTGGATGCACGGTATCGGAGAGATGGCACGAAGAGGTGCACGGATCATCATCGACGATGTTTTCTTAGGCGGAGTGAAAAGCCGTGAAAGCTGGGAGATTGCCTTGGAAGGAATGCAGGTGCTGTGGGTCGGTGTCTTCTGTGATCCGGCCGTAGCTGCTGCCCGTGAGAAAGAACGAGGAGACCGTATTGAAGGAATGGCTGTATCACAGGCTACTATTGTGCACGAAGGAATGAATTATGATGTGACGGTGGATACAACAAAGTCATCGGCAGAGGAATGTATTCGATTGATTAAACAAAAAGTGTAAGCTCATTAAAGGTGGAATGGTGTGTTGTCAAAAAAGAGAATATTTGTTTCAGGAATCATTGTATTCATCATATTATTTGCTGTAATGGATTATACTTCTCCAACCAGTGAAGAAATGGAACAATGGATGATGGATGAAAATGACATTGTATGTACAGAAGATGGAGGGGTTAAAGATTGTATGAAAAATGATCAAGCAATCTGGGGACGATCCGGACACTTTAGAAACGTTGGATTTTTTTCTTCATACGAGAGGAATTATGAGTATGATACAGGAGAACAAATGACCTTTAGAACCTTTGGTTTTCTAGGAATGATCATCCGGATGGAAGATGGCCGCGTTTGGGAATTAGTGAATTAATCTAATTAATTTACCTTTCTTCACTTTTTCATGGAGGAAGTAAGGGAAAGACTGGATTACCAGAAGAGGCAACACTCACGATTGAGGACGTTTATGGGATGGCCAAACGCTTATTTGCATTGATGAAGGCATAACAGCTTCAGATGATTGTTTCCAATTAACAACTAAGAATATATCGCCACATTTACAAAAGAACAGCTTGGCAAAAGTAGAGAGAATTTGAAGATTAAGAACGGGGTGGGTGTATTTCAGAATCATCATGATAAAGTCGAGGATACAACGCAATATGTTTCAGCTGAATTCCTGATTTATTGAATAGGGGTTTAAAGACATTTACCAAGCTGCGAGGTAATGTTCCGCAGCTCCCCAAAATAGGTCTATATACATAAAAAAATAGCTTACCAACAACACTGGTAAGCCGCTACAAATAAGGAATTTTTCGATTTACATTAAGGGGTCCTACCTTAAACCACTTTCTTCAAGATGAAGAATAATTTCAGTATACTATTTATTTCAGGTTAGTAAAGGTGATATGCCTAGATGAATATTTTTTTCTTAATGTGATGATCAGAATAAGTTATGCTTGAAAATCTTTTGGGATTCAGTGGAGGTAGGAAATGTTTATTAGAAAACTAAACAAGGATGAAGTTCTTCCAATGGAATTGCTTCTCCTGGCAGATCCTTCAGAGAGAATTGTAAAGGAATACGTCGCGAGGGGAGAATGTTTTGTCGCGGAGCTGGATCACAAAATCGTTGGTGTGTACGTCTTACTTGCAACCAGACCTGAAACCGTCGAGTTGGTCAATGTGGCTGTTGCAGAAGAACTGCACGGCAATGGGATAGGTAAACAGCTGGTGATGGACGCCATTAAGGTGGCAAGGTCAAATGGATACAAGACCATTGAAGTGGGGACAGGGAACGCTGGAATCGGGCAGTTAGCCCTTTATCAAAAGTGTGGATTCAGAATCGTTGGGGTGGATTTGGACTTTTTCATCAGGCATTACCCGGAAGAAATCGTTGAAAATGGCATCCAGTGTCGCGATATGATTCGATTATCTCAAGATATATAGAACGCAAAAAGTTAAATAATTTAACAAGAGACCCTGTCCCTCCGAATATGTAGGGACAGGGTCTCATCAATTTCGTCTACAAAGTCAATAAAATCTTACCGGTACTTTTTCTACTTTCCAAATATTCATGTGCTTTCGCACCCTCGCTTAAAGGAAAGACCATCGGTTCAGAAACCTTTAACTTTCCTTCTTGGATCCACCCGAATAATTCGTGGGAGCGGGTCACTCGTTCTTCGTGAGACGTCAACACATTCCAAAGGTCGCCACCGGTCAAAGTTTTCGAGGTGTCCATCAGCATTCTTGGATCAACTGAAACAGGATCGCCTCCCGCCATACCGAAGAATACGACCGTCCCACCGATGCGAGTAGATTCAAAACTTTCCATCAGAGTCGAACCGACTGACTCATATACCACGTCCACGCCGTTGCCATTTGTCACATCCTGCACGCTCTGTTTCCAGTCTTCACTGTATAAAAACATATGGTCGGCTCCAACAGCCAACGCTGCCTGTCTTTTTTCTTCCGAAGAAGTTAACCCAATAACTGTGCCGCCCAATATCTTAATGATTTGGACGAGGAGTTGTCCCACTCCGCCCGCAGCTGCATGGACTAAAACGGTATCCCCGCTCTTGATGCTATAGCTGTCTTTCGTTAAGTAATGTGCAGTCAGACCTTGTAACAAGAGGGATGCAGCCGTTTCATACGATATATCATCAGGCAGGGGGATTGCTTTTTCCTTAGGCACAGCCACAAGTTCAGCATTCGCATAAGGGACATCGGCAAAAGCGATGCGGTCCCCTACGTCGATTCCTTTCACGTTTGCTCCAACACGCTTGACGATCCCAGCTCCTTCATACCCGCATATGTACGGTGGATCTCCTGCTAAGTGATAATTTCCTTTTCTTCTATAAACATCTGCGAAATTCAGGCCGATTGCTTTCATTTCTACGATAACTTCATCCGGTCCCATTTGGGGAGAATCAATCTCTTGATAATGGAGGACATCCGGTCCACCGAACTTTTCAAATACGAGTGCTTTCATTATGTACTCTCCTCTTTAACATCATTCCCCTTTAGTGTAACCAGTTCCTTTTCATTTGACTAGAGAAGAGCTTGCATTCTCTTCCCAGTCACAGTCATAGGAACTTCCAGGTGCTTATGTCACTTCAAAGTGCGTTCTTCTCAAAAAGTTAAATCTCCCTCATAATTCAGTTTAGCTTTTCAAACAGTACCTATTAGATTTAGCAAAAGAGGTTTGAAAGGTATATAGGAACTCACAAGTCCCTAGGTTACAAAAAAGTACCTATATGACTTTAAAGTGCGTACTTACAATAAATATTTGTACCCATTATCATGTGTACAGAGAAACCAAAGGCGCCTTCGTTTTCTCATACCAATTAAAAAATTTTAGGAGGAAGTTACGTTATGAGTTCAACTTCAGCTACTATACATCAGTCAAAGACAAAAGGCGGCACACCGGCGTTACTTGCCCTTGCCATCAGTGCCTTTGGAATAGGAACGACAGAATTTGTACCTGTTGGATTATTATCATCGATTGCCGATGATTTATCGATATCAATCACACTAGCAGGATTATTGATTTCAGGTTATGCCGTTGGAGTGGCCATAGGGGCACCAGTGTTGACGGCATTGACCAGTAAGATGAGCAGAAAATCGCTTCTTATGTCCTTGATGCTGTTATTCATTGTAGGAAACTCGGTTGCGGCCATGTCCACAAGCTTTGGACTATTGCTTGTTGCACGTTTTATCACAGCATTCTCCCACGGTATTTTCTTTTCAATCGGATCGACGATTGCAGCGGATCTAGTACCTGCCCATAAGCGGGCCAGCGCAATTGCCTTTATGTTTACAGGATTAACAGTTGCGACTGTTACAGGAGTCCCTCTTGGAACCTTTATAGGGCAGGCATTCGGATGGAGAGCTACATTCTGGGGAGTCGCCTTACTCGGTGTCGTGGGCATCATTGCAAGCTCAATCCTTGTACCGAAAAATTTAAAAGAATCACCGCCTGCTAAATTTAGCGACCAGTTGAAGATTCTTACCAACGGCCGATTACTCTTAGCTTTTGCTATTACAGCCCTAGGGTACGGTGGTACATTCGTCGCATTCACTTATTTAACACCTTTACTGCAGGATGTGACGGGATTCAGCGCGAAATGGGTGAGTATCATCCTTCTCGTATACGGAATAGCCGTTGCCATCGGAAATGTCGTCGGAGGGAAAGCATCCGACAAGAGTCCGTTAAAAGCGCTATTCTGGATGTTTGTTCTGCAGGCCATCATTCTATTAGCTCTTACATTCGCAGCACCATTCAAAGTGGCAGGTCTCATCGTGATCTTCCTAATGGGATTATTCGCTTTCATGAACGTACCAGGGCTGCAGGTTCTCGTAGTCAACCTGGCTGAAAAATATGTCCCATCAGCAGTCAATGTTGCATCTGCCCTGAATATTGCCGCATTTAATGTCGGAATTGCGATTGGTTCCTTTGTAGGTGGAATCATTGTAGATGGAATCGGCTTGATTCATACACCGTGGATCGGTGCGATTATGGTCGCAGGAGCTGTAGTGTTAACAGCTTGGCTTCGTGGGATCGAGCGGAAATCAGTGTTGAGAAGGTAGCGTTGTCTCCATTTTAGAATCATTGTTTAAGGAACATTTCAAAAATACGAAATGTTCCTTTTTTTAATGCTATAATATCTTTGGATAAATAAGGGAGTTGTCATCGTGGAATTTATATCGTTACCGGTGAAACCCTTGCATATGCTGTCAGGTTATTTTCGGTTTATCCTATGTTGCCTGAATGTCTCAGTTTTTTGTTAGCTAAGTAAATAAGGAGGGATTCCATGTCTGGAAGTACATATTTTTACGCATTGGCAGTGATTGGGCTCCTTTTTTTAATTCCATTTTTCATCATAAGGGGCATTAAGAATGGGAGAGAACTCTCTGCTGTTTTTACATCCAATGTCATGCTCGTGATCTTGCTTTTTGTCGCGTTAGGGGAATTGTTGAAAACTTTTCTGCCGGAATCATTCATGACGCATTATAATCAGATTTTCTTTCTAGGTATCATCATACTAATCGTTTTGCCGCTAATACTATTATTCTTTTACACTGTGAAAAAAGATATTCACAAGTGGAAGGATCCTAAAGAATATAAATACCAGTGGCTATTCAAATTCAGGTACATACTAATGGCTTCTTTAGGGGCTCTGTTCATCGGAGCGTTGTTTCGATTTTATCAGATTTTCATTTTTCTTTTTCATCATTGATGAACTGGAAAAAGTAGAGTGCTTCGTAGGATTCAGAAGTAAATTCTTTATTACTCAAAGACTAATCTTAAAACGCTATCAAAGTATCTCCAGGATTATCGATTTTGGTGAAACGGAAGTAGGGGACACTGGCTATGACTTTGCTGGATTGTTATCTAGTTACGGTGAACCTTCCGTCAGGAAATGTCTGGAGTTGCACCGCGCGAGCATCAAGTATTTGAAAGAATGACCTTTTATAAGAGCAAGTTCGCATTGCAGGAAGCGCTTCATGGATTTGAGTATGGGGGATGAGCCTATTTATGGAGGAAGTAAAAACAAAAACGATCCATCCTACTATCAAGGCATTATTGTCTTATGAGGTCACTGAAAAATCGAACCGGAATATGAGTTGTACATTCACTTCATAGTACGAAAATTAAATAGGTTTACGGTGGGGCATAATTTTTGTTGGATGTTTAGGGATTGAATTCCTGGATGATGAACGGTGTGAATTAAAACATATAGCCGTAATGCCAACCCATCGCAGCGAGGGCATAGGAAATGAAAATGCTCGAATTTATCATTCCCCATCTTTTATTACTGCTGAGATTACGGGTTTAGGTGAGAATTATCCAGAGGTGGAACGGTTTTATTGTGTATTGGAAAAGCCCTGTTGCCAATAATTTATAGAAAGTGTGAACCCCTGATGGAGAACAATTTAATGAAATATACACTTAAAGTAACAGTGCGAAAATAACGAGGGAAATCGAAAAACGAATCAAATGATGTCCCCTGTTAATTTTTCCGTTTAGATGATAGCCATTCACTATAGCCGTAATGTGCATTAAAAGAAAACAGAATATCAAAGCGAGTACATATTTTGTATTGAGGTGAATGAGATAAAGTGAACACAATACCCCTCCGGCTCCTAATATCATTACAATTGCTGACGAAGTAGGGATGTTTCTAGTCTTTAATTCTATAGCTCCGCTTATCATAGATAATCCACCGTAGATAACCGCAAGAGTGGTCCCAATCAAGAAGGTTGTAGTCATTTTCTTCCTCCAGTATAAATTTGATAAACTAATTAAAATATACGGGGTTAACCCCACGTCAAAGTTTTTTTTCAAAAAGAGGTGAACATAGATGAAAATTGGAGAGTTCGTAACCTTACTTCAGACGACCAAGGATACAGTTAGGCATTACGAGGAACTAAATTTAATTACTCCAAAGTGGAATAAGCATTATAAAGAATATAGTGAGAAGGAAGTTTTGGATTTTCAAGTGGTCAGGGAGCTAAAGGAATATGGTTTATCACTGAGCGAAATTCAACTGATTTTCAGCCTAAAGGATGCATATTCTTGCGGGGATAAAGAATTAGTGAATAAGGTGTTTGATCAGCTAAACATTCATTTGGATACACTTCAAAAAGAGGAGGCAGAATTGAGGAGGAGGAGAATTGCTTTGGAGAAACAGATGGAAGAGATTAGGGATATTATATGATTTATGCGAATAAGATACGGAAGGTCTATTTCCTTATATTGTTATTATAACACCCAATAGTAAGAATTATAAGACTATTAATCTATGAAGTTTTTCCCTACTATTATGTAGAAGTAGTGAGGGGGAGTAGGATGAAGTTTAACAATCTTATCTATGAGAGACCTAACATGGAAGAGTTCGAAGAAAGGATTGCTGTACTTTTAGAAAATTTTCGAACGGCTGATAATTTCATAGAACAATCGGAATTAATCGATCAAATCAATACTCTTCGAAACGATGTTTTAACAATGCTGACCATCGCACAAATAAGAAGTCATTTGGACACTGCTGATACTCAGTATCAAGAAGAGCAAAGCTACATTAACCGAGTCTGGCCAATCTATGAAAAAATAGTGGCTTCTTATTATGAACACCTTTTGGAGTCCCCTTTTAAAAAGGATATTAATATCAAATACGGTGACCAGTTATTGAAACTGGCTAGCGTCAACCACCATACAATCAGTACAGAAGTGATTGTAGATCTAAGGGTAGAAAATGATTTAGTCAGTGAATATACAAAGTTGATGGCCCAATCCAAGATTGAATTTGAAGGTGTTGAAAGAACCCTTTCCCAATTAGATGCTTTTTTGTTCTCTAATGACCGACAAATTCGAAAACAGGCTGGAGAAAGAAAGTATGAGCTTTTAAGCAGGGTTGAAAATAAGGTTGATGAGATTTTCGATGCTTTGGTACAAGTACGAACGCGTATTGCCAACACGTTGGGATACTCCTCTTTTGTAGAGCTTGGATATGCGAGACTTTCAAGGGTGGATTATGGCCAAGCGGATGTTGACTCGTTCCGTGATTTCTTAAAAACATATCTCGTTCCCTTTTCCGAAAAAATGAGAGAAGAGCAGAGAATCAGACTAGGCATTGAAAAGTTAACTTATTATGACGAAGACATTCGATCCCTTTCTGGAGATGCAGTTCTTAATGGCAATAGTGAATGGATTGTCTCTCACTTTGGAAAAGTGTTAAATGAACTATCCTTAGATGCAGGAAAATTGTACACGTCGTTGACTGAAAGAAATCTAATGGATTTAACGCATAAGGAAGGGAAGATGAGAGGAGCATATTCCACTTATTTGTGTAATGTTAAACAGCCTTACATTTTTGCTAGTTTGAACGGTACAAGAAAAGATATCAAAGTGTTAAGTCATGAGTTTGGTCATGCATTCCAAATGTCTCACTTTAAGGAGCATCACTCGATTCCGGAATACATCGTCCCTACAAAGGAAGCGTGTGAGATCACCTCCATAGCAATGGAATTTTTTATATGGTCCTATTTGGATGATTTCATTGGAGATGATGCTGATAAATATAGATATTCTCATCTTGAAGATGCAATCTTTTCCATGCCCTGTAGAGCGGCCATTGATGAATTTCAATATTTCGTTTACAAGAATCCTGGTGTATCTCCCTCTGTAAGAAAAGAAATATGGTCTGAGATTGAACAGAAATATATGCCTTATAAGTATTCGTATGACCATCCATTTTTAAAAAGAGGGGCTTATTGGCAACAACAAGTACATCTTTTTACCCTTCCGTTTTATTATATTGATTATGCTGTTGCACAATTGTGTGCATTGCAGCTATGGGCAATTGCACAAGTGGATGAAGGAAAGGCTTGGGAAATGTACATGAAGCTTTGTGAGTTGGGAGGAAGTAAATCGTTTTTAGAGTTGCTGGACATTAGTGGAATTGCTTCGCCGTTTGACGAGAAGGGATTTATATCAATAGTAGGTGTTATTGAAAACTGGTTAGAGAAACAATCAATGAAAGAGGAGAGGTGGAAATGAAGGAATTAACAATAACAGTAGACAACTATTCCTTTAGAACCTATGAAATCGGTGACAAATACTTGCCCTTACTTGTATGTCTGCACGGCATGACAGGGGACTCCAACAGTTTTGTAGAACTTACCAAGCATTTGTGTAACGATTTTCATATCATTCTACTGGATCTTCCTGGACACGGAGAAACCGGGCCCCTTCCCCATGAGAAGGATTATCTGTTTTCCTCACTTTCCAAACGTATAATGGGAGTCATCAGCAGACTAACGACTGAACCAGTATATGTACTGGGACATTCCTGGGGAGCCGACCTGTCATTGCATATCGCCAAGCAATACCCGAATCAAATGAAGGGGCTTATTTTAATAGACGGAGGGTATGTATTTCCTGAAATGGTTGTGGGGTATACAAAAGAAAAGGCTCTTTCGGATTGGGAGGACTACATAGATTCGAGCAGGTATGGTGCCTGGAATGAAGTGGTGAACACATACGAGGAGTATACGACAAGGCCGTGGAATCAGCAGCTTGAAGAGATCATCTCTTCAAACTTTGCAAAAGTGGATGACCATTATCAGTTGAAAGCAGACAGGAAAAGTCTTTTGGCAACGATTAAAGCATTTTATCATGAACCAAGTTCAACAATATATCATTCGATTGCTTGCCCTGTATTATTCTTTCATGCGACTATTCCCGTCTCAGACCGTTCACGTCAGAAAGGAATCGAGAAACTGAAGAGTACGATCAGAAGAGTGAATGTTGTCGGTATCGAGGATACGAAACATAACGTACATTGGGATTGTCCAGAGAGAGTGGGAAGGGAAATTCGGTACTGGGTTAATGAAATATAAATAAATCCCCTATAAAAGTCTATCCTTCAACCTCAAGCTGGCTGATCGCTGCTAATAATTCGTTTTTTTCTTCCTGTCTCAATACAGAAATATCGGTTTCCATAGAACTTTCTTTCTGAAGGAGGGATTCGTTCATTTGTTCACGGGTGTTGCGTTTTTCAGCCTGTCGGTACCGGTCGATTGCCTTGTACTTGGTAATCATCCCGATCCATTTTTTGAAATCCTCTGCCTCACCCTTAAATTGATGTGAGTTCTGCCAGACGATCAGGAATACATCATTAATGCATTCATCAATGTCCAGATGGTTCCCATTGTGTAAAATCTTCGTGGCAATGGTTTTCACAAGTGGCATGTAAGCATCGATAATATATTCCAATGCGTCCTCTTTTTTCTTTTTTAACCTGGTGATGAAGTTGGTCGGTGAACTATTCATTTACTTCGCTCCTTATATGGTTGAAAGGCCTTTTCATATAGTACAACGAATGGTTTTTAGGTTTATTCTCATTTTTTTATGTAAGATGGAATTATTTTTCAAGTGGATTAACACCAGTATATATGTATTTTTTATACTAATGAGCATGTACTGGAAAATAGATGAATGTCATGCTGTTGAACAATGGCATATTATGGATATTGACGCAATAATCAATAAAATCGACGCAAATATGGTCCGTTTTGACGCAATAATTAAAATAATGACGCAATAAAATAAATTCTGACGCAATAGTGGTGAAAAACGACGCAATCACGATGAAAGGGTAAGAGAAGTAACCCCAAACACCTGTCAAATAGAGGTTCGTCCGAAAAAATATGACTTTACTCAGTGGAAGTCCCAATTTTTCCGGAAAAATGAATTAATTGAACAAAAATGAACCTGTTATTAAAGGCACTAACGCCTCTCTAACAGGTTCATCCATCAATGCTAATCATCCTCATACTCCAACTCCAACGTAATCTGCGTAGTCGTAAAAAAGTACATCTCCCGAACTTTCAATTGAAAGTTTCTATCATGTAATTTGACCGTTTTGTTTTCAATAATCTTCTTAATGAGTTCCTTATTTCCGTACACTGTCTCTAAGTCCTTGGTCAGAAGGCTCCGCAAGTCCTCGCTCAGCCGGTCTTCGGTTTCGTGTATACTGAGTAATTCCACTTTAGTTTTTGTCGTGTTGATGATCTTCACTTTCACTTCTTGAATGGTGAGCTCGTCTTCATTCTCGTTGTTTAATTGTTTGTATTCTTCCTGTAGATAGGAGAGGGTGTGTTTTAGTTTGCTAATGTCGTTTTTCTGTTCTTCTATCTTTTGGGCCTGCTTTTCATGCATGGTACCGAACATGAATAAGAAGATCATCCAGCTGATGATGCCTCCTACGACCATTCCGGCAAAGAAACGCTGCCAGGAGGGGAGCCGGTAAAAGGGAGGGATCCTCATGACGGCATATGCTCCTGTGTCAGCCAGGTAATGATCATGGCAGCGGTGTTGGCTCCTCCGAGAGCAGAAAGGATCCATAGGAATTGTTTGAACAGTTCTTTTGTTTCTCCATTAAGAAAGCCTTTTTCAAAGCTGTAGACCGTGTCGAATGTGCCGCCGATCGCCGCGATAATGGCCCAGATGCGCAGGAAATCGGATAGTCGTCTCATTTCAATGAATAAAGGCTGCCCCATGGCGAACGAGGCTAACCCGCCGAGGAGTGATCCCCCGAGCAGTACCCCCATAGCGATAAAGAAGCTTTTGAATAGTTCCGGAAAGAAAGCTTCTGCCAATTCAATCATCTCCATCTATTACGTGTCTTTACGATAACTATATGGGATTCGGGGACAAGATATGAGGGAGAACATATTTTCTTTTTTTCGGTTTCTTTCCTATAATAAAAGTATATTGAGAAAAAGGTTGTGCATAACATGTCATTTGTTCATTTACAAATAGCGAGTGCCTACAGTCTCTTGTCTAGCACGATATCGATAAATGGACTTGTACATAAAGCGAAGAATTCAGGGTATAAAGCACTTGCTTTAACCGATAAAAATATGATGTATGCCGCCATACCTTTTTATAAGGCGTGTTTAAAAGAAGGGATCAAGCCGATTATCGGGTTGACTGCAGATATAGCATCAGACAACGAAGGGCCTTCCCATCCCCTGGTTCTGCTTGTGAAAAACCAAACGGGCTATCAAAATCTCCTGAAGATCTCGAGTGCGATCGGGGCGAAGTCGAAAGATGGGATACCGTCGAAATGGCTGCAATCCTATAGCGAAGGATTGATTGCCATCACTCCCGGCGTCAAGGGAGAGGTTGAGAGTCTGCTACTGAATGGTGAACAGGAGCAAGCGAAGGAATGCATCCACAGTTTTCAACAGATGTTTGGCAGGGATTCCTTTTATGTAAGCTTGCAAAAGCATGGTCTCCCGTCAGAAGACAAACTCATTCCATTGATAACCGCGCTGGCAGAAGAAACAGGTACGGAAATGGTTGCGACCAACGATGTGCAGTATCTCGACCAGGAGGATCATTTTGCTCATGAATGCATGGGAGCGATCCGGGACGGGGGGAAGCTGTCGGAAGATGATCGTGACGTGCTTGAATCACAGGAATATTACTTCAAGACGAAGGATCAGATGGTGGAGTTATTTTCTGACCACGTCTCAGCACTTGAAAATACGATGAAACTAGCAGAAAAATGTCATGTTGATATCCCGTTCCACCAGCAGCTCCTGCCGAAGTATCCTTTGCCCGCGGGAGAGTCAGCTCTTCAAAAACTGACCCATCTCAGTGAAAAGGGACTAAGTGAAAGAGTGGAAACGATCTCTGATGAGTACATCGAACGGTTGGATTATGAACTTGAGGTTATTGGGAAAATGGGGTTCAGTGATTATTTCCTGATTGTCTGGGATTTCATGAAGTATGCGAAAGAACAGAAGATCCTGACTGGACCAGGAAGGGGATCGGCAGCAGGATCATTGGTATCCTACGCCTTGAACATAACGGATGTGGATCCAATCGAGCATCAGCTGCTGTTCGAACGATTTCTGAATCCTGACCGGGTGACGATGCCCGATATTGATATTGATTTTCCTGATCACAGGCGGGATGAAGTGATCGAATATGTGGAAGGGAAATATGGAAGCCTCCACGTAGCCCAGATCATTACGTTCGGTACATTTGCAGCGAAGGCCGCACTCCGAGATACAGGACGTGTATTCGGCCTGAATATGAAAGAGCAGGAGCAACTCTCTAAGCTTGTGCCCAATCAGCTGGGGATCACGTTGAAGGAAGCCTATGAGCAGTCGAAGGGCTTTCGTGAATTTGTGACGGGCTCCGATCATTATAAGAAGCTATTTGAGACAGCTTGTACATTAGAGGGACTACCGAGACATACGTCCACTCATGCGGCGGGAGTCGTGATGAGTGAAGCACCGTTAGTCCAGTGGGTGCCGATTCAGGGCAGTGCTTCCGGAATCCACCTGACTCAATTCTCCATGGATATTCTAGAAGAAATTGGCCTGTTAAAGATGGATTTCCTGGGTCTTCGCAATCTGAGTATACTGGAGAGAATCGTGAAGAACGTTCAAATAGGAACCGGTCAATCATTCACCCTAGATTCGATTCCCATGAATGATTCCGAAACATTTGAGTTATTAAGCAAGGGACAAACGAATGGGATCTTCCAGCTTGAATCGGAAGGAATGCGTAATGTGTTAAAGCGTCTAAAGCCCAGTTCCTTTGAAGACATCGTGGCTGTCAATGCCTTGTATCGCCCCGGCCCGATGGAGAACATCCCCACATATATCAAACGAAAGCATGGTGTGGAAAAGGTAGACTATCCCCTGCCAGATTTGAAACCGATTCTCGAAATGACGTACGGGGTGATTGTCTATCAGGAACAAATCATGCAAATTGCTTCGAAAATGGCTGGCTTCTCTCTCGGAGAAGCAGATTTGTTACGAAGAGCCGTGTCCAAGAAGAAAAAAGATGTTCTTGATCAAGAGAGGGAGCATTTTGTTTCCGGTGCAATCGGGAAAGGCTATAACGAAGACGTCGCTCATACGACTTATGACCTGATTGTGAGATTCGCAGATTATGGATTTAATCGCTCGCATGCGGTTGCCTATAGTATGATCGCTTATCAGCTGGCTTATTTAAAAGCCCACTATCCTGCCTTTTTCTTATCGTCCCTCTTAACCTCGGTGGTAGGGAATGAGACGAAGGTGGCTCAATACATCCGGGAAGCAAAGCTGTATGACATAGAGATTCTTCCTCCATCGATTAATACGAGCCAGTTTGTCTTTACGGTAGAAGGGAAGGACCGGATCCGATTTAGCTTAGGAGCAATCAAGGGAATCGGAGCAGCAGCTCTGAAGGAAATCATCCGGGCGAGAAAAGAAAAACCGTTTCAGGATTTGTTTGATTTTTGCATGAGAGTGTCTTCTAAAACGATTAACCGTAAGATTCTTGAAAATCTAGTCTTAGCTGGAGCATTTGATGAGTTTGACGTCGATCGGGCCACATTGCTTGCAAGCTTGGATGTAGCCGCTCAGCATGCGGAACTCGTCAATCCTGAAGGTGATCCTGATTTGTTCCATGAAGAAGAGGCATTCCTGTTAAAGCCGAAATATATGGAAGTAGAAGCGATGACCATCGATATGAAGCTTCAGTTCGAGAAGCAGGTGCTGGGCCTTTATTTATCTGATCACCCGGTTTCATCTTATCGTTCCCTGTACACTGATCTTGGTTTACCGCAAATTGCTGATCTAAAGAAGGGTACGAAACTCACATTCGGCGGTTATATTACAGCAGTGAAATCAATCCGGACCAAAAAAGGGGAAGTGATGGCGTTCCTTGAGATCGGGGATGAAAGCGGAGAAATCGAAGCTGTGGTGTTCCCAAATGTGTACAAGCACAACATGCCACATTTGAAAGAAGGGAACATCCTCCTATTCGGGGGCAACGTAGAGAACCGAAATGATAAGCAACAGGTCATTGTGAATCAATTGGAAACGATGGAAGACGTGCAATCGAGAGTAAAAGAAAAGAAGCAAACTCTTTATTTAAAGATTGAAAGTGGCCAGGACGGAGACAAGTGTATGCAGAAAATTCACCAAGCCATTAAACGGTTTAACGGACAGACAAATGTGATTGTCTATTATGAACGTGATAAAAAAAGTGTCCAACTTCCTGATCATTTACGTGTGACCCCGTCTAAAGAGGCTCTCGGGGAATTGCACCAAATTCTGGGTAGGGCAAATGTCATATTACAATAACCTACTTTACTAAAACCAATATTTATATTATTGTTTAATAGAAAAAGGTGGTCTGACCACCTATGAACTTTATCATTTTCCTTTTCGAAAATATATATCGTTTACCTTTAGAAGATCCATGATCGCTGATCAATAGAATGTACAGAAACAAAAAGGAGTGGGACAATTTGTCATTACGTGAAGAAGCTCTGCATATGCATCGAGTGAACAAAGGGAAACTAGAAACGAAATCCAAGGTGGAAGTGCGGAATGCCGATGACTTGAGCTTAGCTTACTCACCTGGAGTAGCCGAGCCTTGTAAGGTCATTTATGACAAGCCAGAAACGGTCTATGACTACACGATGAAAGGAAATATGGTAGCTGTTGTATCCGATGGTACGGCAGTCCTTGGTCTTGGAAACATTGGACCGGAAGCTTCTCTTCCTGTTATGGAAGGAAAAGCGGTGCTATTCAAGAGCTTCGCCGGTGTAGATGCGTTCCCTATCTGTTTGAACACAACCGATGTGGACAAGATTGTCGAGACGGTTAAACTTCTTGAGCCTACATTTGGTGGAGTGAATCTAGAAGATATCGCAGCTCCGAATTGCTTTGAGATTGAAGAACGATTAAAGAAGGAAACCAATATCCCGGTATTCCATGATGATCAGCATGGTACGGCGATTGTTACTGTGGCGGGACTTGTGAACGCTCTCAAGATTGTCGGGAAGAAGATGTCGGAAATCAAAGTTGTGGCAAACGGCGCCGGTGCTGCCGGTATGGCCATCATCAAACTTCTGTACAGGTATGGAGTGAGAGATATCATTATGTGCGATTCTAAGGGAGCGATTTATGAAGGTCGCCCTGAAGGAATGAACGTTATTAAAGACGAAGTCGCGAAATTTACGAACCGAGATCACATCAAGGGTGGACTTTCGGAAGTGATGAAAGACGCTGATGTATTCATCGGTGTATCCGTTGCAGGAGCTTTAACAGAAGAAATGGTTTCCTCTATGAAGCAGGATCCGATCATCTTCGCTATGGCGAACCCTGTCCCTGAGATTATGCCTGAGCTTGCGAAAGCAGCTGGAGCGAAGGTTGTAGGGACTGGCCGTTCTGATTTCCCTAACCAGGTGAATAATGTTCTGGCGTTCCCTGGGATTTTCCGCGGGGCACTTGATGTCCGCGCTACCCACATCAATGAAAAGATGAAGCAAGCGGCTGTAGAAGCGATTGCAGAGTTAATCAGTGAAGACGAATTGAATGCAGACTATGTGATCCCGGCTCCGTTCGATAAGCGAGTGGCACCAGCTGTTGCAGCTGCCGTTGCCAAGACGGCGATGGAAACCGGTGTAGCCCGCTTAAAGGTGGATCCTGAAGAGATCCGTAAAAAGACGGAAGATTTAGCGGTAATCGGGAAGAGTGAATGATGGCGGAAGTGAACTCTCTCCATGCTCACGCTAAGGTCTATATTGGAATTGTTCACCAATTACGAGAAATGATATCAAAGGATGGCCTGCAGCCAGGTGACAAGATTCCATCTGAAAGGGAACTGACCGATCGGTTGAACGTTGGCCGTTCTTCTGTCAGGGAAGCACTTCGGGCATTGGAGCTGCTGGGCTTGATTGAAACAAGAAGAGGAGAAGGTACCTTTTTAAGAGATTTCCGGGATCATCATCTAATCGATCTACTTGGAATGTTCATTCTGCAGGACGACAAAGCGCAGAGTGATATTCTCTATGCGAAGATGATGATCGAAAAGGAAGCACTCAAAGACCTTTATTATGAAAAAAAGAAGATGGATACTTTGGTGGAGAAGATATCTGATAGCGAAAACCTGAACGAGGTTTTCAGGGAGATCGTGTTGATGAGCCCGAATCATTTATCCCACCGTATCTGGAATATATTAAATGACTTCGAAACCTTGATCTGTGGGGAGAAAGCACTCACCCCTGCTATAAAGGAAGAGTTGATTAAGATGCTTCAAGGAATCCAACATCAAGAGAAAGAGACTGTGCAAGAGACATATAAAAGGGTAAGAAAAATTGTCGATAAAGATGTGACAATTTCCAACATCTTTTTTTAAACCTTTCCATTAAACTGATAGTCAAGCAGTTTTATATCATGCATTTACTACTAGAAGCGAATGAGCAGCTGTCATTTTGGAGAATGTGATAGGCATTACTATTTTTCTTTCTTCTATGCTACTGTCATTCGGTAAGGAGGTTTCACCTTGCTTAAGGAACTTTTTAATAAATCGAAAAAGAAAAAATATGCAACGATCCCTTCTGAAGCGTCCAAACAGGATGTACCGGAAGGAATCATGACAAAGTGTCCTGATTGCAAAAAGATCATGTACACGAAAGAGCTTCAAAAGAATTTAAAAGTATGTATTCACTGTGGGTTTCATCATGGGATGAGTTCGCCTGAGAGAGTCAATAGTTTTATAGATAAAGGAACGTTTGAGGAGCTGGATCGTGAGCTTGTTTCGGTAAACCCTCTTGGCTTTCCCGATTATGAGGGGAAGGTTGAAAAGGATCGAAAGAAGACAGGCATGAATGAAGCGGTCCTGACTGGTTCTGGGAAGGTGAATGGTATCGAAGTGGTGACAGCCATTATGGATTCCCGTTTCAGAATGGGTAGCATGGGATCTGTCGTTGGTGAGAAAATCACGAGAGCCATCGAAGAAGCCGATAAACGGAAGGTTCCCTTCATCATCTTTACCGCTTCCGGCGGAGCAAGAATGCAAGAAGGTGTGCTTTCATTAATGCAAATGGCTAAGACCAGCGTAGCCCTGAATCGATTGAGCGAAAATGGGGGTCTCTTCATCTCGATCATGACGCATCCAACGACAGGTGGGGTGTCGGCAAGCTTTGCTTCTGTCGGGGATTACAATTTCGCCGAGCCTGGTGCCCTTATTGGATTCGCGGGGAGAAGGATCATTGAACAAACGATTCGGGAAGACTTACCGGAAGACTTCCAAACGTCAGAATTTCTATTAAAACACGGTCAGCTTGACGGGGTCATTTCAAGACTTGAATTAAAAGAGAAGATCGGAACAGTACTTGATATACATCAGTGGGACGGTGATCTACCATGGTAAATGAGATGGAGTTTGAAAAACCTGTACTCGAGCTTAAGAAGAAAATAGCCGAGCTGAAGGAATTTACTCAGAATTCAGACGTAGATTTATCGAAAGAAATCGAAAAGCTTGAGAGCCGTCTCGATAAGCTTGAAAATGATATTTACGAAAACATGAAGCCGTGGGAAAGGGTACAGGTAGCTCGACATCCTAACCGCCCTACGACGCTGGATTATATAAATTATCTCTTTACAGACTTCATTGAAATGCACGGAGACCGTCTGTACGGGGATGATGAGGCCATTGTGTCAGGTGTCGGAAAATTTCACGATGTACCTGTCACGATTATTGGACACCAAAGAGGGAAGGATACGAAAGAAAATATCCGCCGAAACTTTGGTATGCCCCATCCAGAAGGGTATAGAAAAGCCCTACGATTGATGAAACAGGCAGAGAAATTCAACCGTCCGATTATTTGCTTTATCGATACAAAGGGTGCCTACCCTGGTAAGGCGGCAGAGGAAAGAGGACAAAGCGAAGCCATCGCCAGGAATTTAGTAGAAATGGCAGGCATGACTGTGCCAATTATCTGCATGGTCATCGGAGAAGGTGGAAGCGGTGGTGCCCTGGCATTAGGCGTAGGAAATCACATCCATATGCTTGAAAACTCTACTTACTCTGTTATTTCTCCTGAAGGGGCAGCAGCCATTCTTTGGAAGGATTCTACCCAAGCGAAGCGTGCAGCAGAATCCATGAAGATTACGGCGCCGGACTTGAAGGAACTTGGAATCGTCGATGAGATCGTCCCGGAAGTTAAAGGCGGTGCCCATAAAGGTGTAGAAGAGCAAGCTGGCTATATTAACACTGTCCTGAAGGAATCATTGAGAGAATTGATTCCTATGAAGAAGGACGAATTGATTCAACATCGCTATGATAAATTCAAAGCCATGGGCGAATATTCGGTTTTAAATGATTTAATCGGGGTAAAATCACACTAAACGATAGACTGACAAAAGGGATGGACCGTTTGTCAGTCTTTTCATTGGGAAAGTCAGAAATCACCTTAAGAATATCCATTTGTGGCGTTATTTAGAATTTATTAGCAATTAAAACGCTTCCATTTAAAAGATTATTTCGTCTTTTAGATTTCCTTTGCGTATCTAGTTGAGAACCTTGAATCTTCGTGTTATTTTAGAAATAATCCAAAGTCTATTGGTTCATAATAATGTAATGAATGTAACAGGATACAATGTTCAATTTTCCTATTCTTTGATTTATGTGAAACGATTAACAAGTTACTCAATTCATTTACATATAAAGGGATATTTCTTAATGAGGTGATCGCAGTGAAGAAGATTGGTGTGTTAACGAGTGGTGGAGATTCACCAGGAATGAACGCGGCTGTCCGTGCCGTTGTGCGTAAGGCAATCTTCCTTGACCTGGAAGTGTACGGGGTTTATCAAGGGTACAATGGATTAATTAACGGAAACATCCAAAAGCTTGAACTTGGCTCTGTTGGTGATATCATTCATCGTGGCGGTACGATGCTGTATACAGCACGCTGTGAAGAGTTTAAAACAAAAGAAGGTCAGCAAAAAGGCATCCAGCAACTGGAGAAACACGGGATTGAAGGCCTTGTTGTCATTGGTGGAGATGGTTCTTACCAAGGGGCGAAGGCGTTAACGGAATGGGGTTACCCTTGTGTCGGTGTACCAGGAACGATTGATAACGATATTCCAGGTACTGAATATACAATCGGATTTGATACAGCTCTGAACACAGTAATCGATGCGATTGATAAGATTCGTGATACGGCAACGTCACATGAGAGAACGTTCATCATTGAAGTGATGGGACGTAACGCAGGTGATATCGCCCTGTGGTCCGGTCTTGCAGGTGGTGCTGAAACGATCCTGATCCCTGAAGAGAAATTCGATCTTGATGATGTCGTTAATCGATTGAAGAAAGGACAGGAACGTGGGAAGAAGCACAGTGTAATCATCGTTGCAGAAGGTGTGATGTCTGCGAATGAATTCGCCAATCGTTTCACCGAAGCAACAGGAATGGATACCCGGGTATCTGTCCTCGGTCATATTCAGCGGGGAGGAACACCAACCGCTGCCGACCGTGTGTTGGCAAGCCGTTTAGGTGCTCATGCAGTCGAGTTATTGGCTCATGGAAAAGGCGGCAGAGCAGTAGGGATTGAGAAAAATCAACTAGTTGATTACGATATAATTGAAGCACTTGCCAAGCCACATCAAATTGACTTTAACATGTACAGACTTTCCAAAGAGCTTTCAATCTAAATTGTTGTAAGATTTCAGGAGGTAGAGAAAATGAGAAAAACGAAAATAGTATGTACGATTGGACCTGCAAGTGAAAGTGTCGATAAGTTATCACAACTAATCGAAGCGGGGATGAACGTTTCCCGTCTGAATTTTTCACATGGTGACCATGAAGAACATGGACAACGAATTGTAAACATCCGAGAAGCTGCTGAAAAAGCTGGCAAAACCGTAGGTATCTTACTTGATACAAAAGGCCCGGAAATCCGTACGAACAATATGGAAGACGGTGCAATCGAATTAACTCAAGGTTCAAACATCATCGTTTCCATGAAGGAAGTACTGGGAACAACCGAGAAATTCTCCGTTACATACGAAGGATTAATTGACGATATTCACGTTGGTTCGAAAATCCTTCTTGACGACGGATTAATCGGATTAGAAGTGACGGAAATCGACCGTGCAAATGGCGAGATTCATACACTTGTACAAAATAGCGGTGTATTAAAGAATAAAAAAGGCGTTAACGTACCAGGTGTATCTGTAAACCTTCCGGGAATCACTGATAAAGATGCAAGTGATATCGTATTCGGTATTGAACAAGGTGTCGACTTTATTGCCGCATCATTCGTTCGTCGTGCATCGGATGTATTAGAAATCCGTCAATTATTAGAAGAGCATAAAGCTTCTCACATTCAAATCATCCCTAAGATTGAAAATCAAGAGGGTGTAGACAATATTGACGAAATCCTTGAAGTTTCAGACGGTCTAATGGTAGCCCGTGGAGATCTTGGTGTTGAGATTCCAGCTGAAGAGGTACCATTGGTTCAGAAGCAACTTATCAAGAAATGTAATTCATTAGGGAAGCCGGTTATCACAGCAACTCAAATGCTTGATTCCATGCAGCGCAATCCAAGACCAACAAGAGCAGAAGCAAGTGACGTTGCCAATGCGATCTTCGATGGTACAGATGCCATCATGCTTTCTGGGGAAACAGCTGCAGGGACGTATCCTGTAGAAGCAGTTCAAACGATGCATAACATTGCTTCAAGAGCAGAAACCGCCCTTGATTTCAATGCAATCTTATCTAAGCGCAGCAAAGATAGTGAGCACAACATGACGGACGCCATCGGCCAATCGGTCGCATACACGGCTCTTAACCTTGATGTGAATGCTATTGTGGCTCCGACTGAAAGTGGTCACACTGCCCGCATGATCTCTAAATACCGTCCGAAAGCACCAATCGTAGCCGTTACTGGTACAGACTCTGTATCACGCCGTCTGGCGCTTGTGTGGGGCGTATACCCTACAGTTGGACGTCAAGTGACGACAACGGATGAAATGCTTGATATGGCTGTAGAAGAGAGCGTAAACTCAGGCATGACAAAGCATGGAGATCGTATCGTGATCACAGCTGGTGTTCCAATCGGTGAATCAGGAACAACCAACCTAATGAAAATTCATGTAGTAGGCGATATCGTTGCAAAAGGTCAAGGAATTGGCCGCAAATCTGCATACGGTAAAGCTGTTGTCGCAACAACTGCTGAAGAGGCAGTTAAGAATACACAACCAGGATCCGTCCTTATCACCATCGGTACGGATAAAGACATGATGCCAGCCATTGAAAAATGTTCGGCACTCATCGTTGAAGAAGGCGGATTGACAAGCCATGCAGCGGTTGTCGGAATCAGCTTAGGAATCCCTGTAGTTGTAGGTGTTGACAATGCAACTTCCCTATTCGAAAACGGTCAGGAAATTACCGTCGATGCTACCCACGGTGTGATTTATAACGGTTACGCTAGCGTACTGTAAGGAAGAGAATGAAAGCCAGAGTCCGGTTTGGACTCTGGCTTTTTTTGATTGGTTTTTTTTGGGGGGGTGAAGTGAATGTTCACAATTTGGCCCGATAAATGAGAAAAGTGGCCCGATTAACGGTGAGAGTGGCCCAATTAATGATGAAAGTGGCCCAATCGAAGGTGGAAGTTCCGCAATACATGATGAAAGTTCCGCACCAATCGGCTAAAGTTCCGCAATACATGATGAAAGTTCCGCACCAATCGGCTAAAGTTCCGCAATACATGATGAAAGTTCCGCACCAATCGGCTAAAGTTCCGCAATACATGATGAAAGTTCCGCAACAACAGGCTAAAGTTCCGCAACAACCACAAAAAGTACCACACCAAACACCCCTCTCTCCATAAAAGAGCACAAAAAAAGTAATAAGCGCTATAAACACCTCTACTATTTAACATAATCCCCCACATAATACGGCAAACATCTAATATGTTATAATAAAAGTAGCAAGTATTAAAACGAATGGAGGAATCCTTCATGAGATATATATTGTTATTGTTAATCATTGTTCCTGCGTTGGAAATTGGGTTACTTGTTCTTTCAGGACAGGCGATCGGACTGATTCCAACCGTGTTACTGATCATATCCACCGGGATTCTCGGTGCATATTTGGCTAAAAAGCAAGGTATCGAGACTCTTCGAAAAGCACAGAAGGACATGCAGTACGGTCAGCTACCGGGAGATGCCATCATGGATGGACTTTGCATTCTGGTTGGTGGGGTCGTTCTGTTGACGCCTGGCTTTATCACCGACGCCATTGGATTCCTTCTTTTGCTTCCACCGACGCGTAATCTATTCAAGCCGTTTATTTACAGGTTATTCAAGCGCTGGATCAATAACGGGAATGTCATCATATACAGATAAGGAAAAAGCACTGCTCGTGAGCAGTGCTTTTTCTATTTTACTCCCATAATAAACTTCCATGTATCTTCGAAGACACCGGCTCTTTTTAGAGTGGAGAGAATGACTAATACGACAGGTCCTACGATCAATCCGAGGAACCCGATGAGCTTAAAGCCGACGAAGAGAGCGACCAGTGTCGCAAGGGGATCCAGTCCGATGCTTGAAGACAAGACCTTCGGCTCCATGATTTGGCGTTGGACGACAACGACCATATAGAGGACAGATAGGCCGATTCCCAATCCAACGTTACCGGTAATGAACTCATAAATGATCCAGGGAACGAACACGGCTCCTGTACCTAGATACGGCAGAATATCGACTAGGCCAGTCACAAGGGCGATGGTGATTGCGTAATCTACTCTGAGAATGATCAGTCCAATCAGCACAATGATAGCCGTGATGGAAATGAGCGTAAACTGAGCGCGTATGAATCCGAACAATGCCTTTTTTAAGTCAATGAATACCTTTCTACCACTGGTCATTGCTTTGCCAGGAATGATTTTCTCGGCTTTAGCAGATAATGTATACCAGTCCTTGCTGATAAAGAATGTAGCCAAAGCAGCAAAAATGAGGACGGACGCCGCATTCGGGATCCATGAGATCAGCTGTGGCAGCTTTGTGAAAAAGTTTTGCAGGAAGTCTCCTGCAGAAGTGGCAATTTTCGTTCCCGCCGTCTGGACATTCTTCAATATCGTATCCTGTTGGCCCGCTTCAAGATTTTTGAACAATCCGGCAAGCTGATTGTAGAAGGGGATCACGTGTCCAACGATGAAGTCCTCTGCATATGTCACCAGAGTATCAACGTGATCAGGGAGCACTTCGGCTAAATAATTGGCTCCTGAAACAATCTCGGCAATGAGTAACGTGATGAGCCCTGCGAAGATGGCCACAATCAAGATAAGAGATAAGGTGACGGACCATATCCTCGGAAGCCATCGTTCAAGCCAATTCACCATTGGGTTGATCAATAAGGCGATTGCTATGGCGATGAAAAACGGATATGCAAGTTTCCATATGTAATAGAGTGAAATCAGTGAGAGTATGATGATCGCTACAACAATCAGAAACCGGATCGTTCGATAAACATATTCTAAGTTCAAGGGCTTCCCTCCTACCCAGTCTAGTACTTCTATTTTATAGGAGACAGGAAATGAAAGGAAGTTTAATTTGAGATGGTCCGGCATTTTTATTACAGAGAAGAAAAGTTGATATGCTAGGATAATGATTGGAGAATGGAAGAGGAAGGAAGTATGCTTAGATGACACAGCCATTTCTGTTTTTGTTACTCTTATTAGGAATAGGGTTTATAGCAAAGAACCAGTCCATCATTATAGCCGTAGCATTTTTACTCGTTCTTAAATTAGTCGGTCTAGATGAAAGGGTGTTTGCTACCATACAGTCCAAAGGAATTAATTGGGGTGTGACCATCATTACGATTGCGGTTTTGGCACCGATTGCAACCGGTGAAATCGGCTTTAAAGATCTATTTGATTCACTGAAATCACCTTATGCCTGGATTGCTCTTGCTTCAGGAATGGCTGTTGCCTTAATTGCAAAGAGTGGATTGACGCTCTTGGAGAACGATCCTCACATTACGACAGCGCTTGTTCTTGGAACTGTACTCGCTGTGGCAATCTTTAAGGGAGTTGCAGTCGGCCCGCTGATTGGAGCAGGAATCGCCTATTTAGCGATGAAATTATACGAACTTTTTCTGTAAAGAATGCTTTGTGGATCATGCCCGTTCACTCTTGATGAGGATTTCGGGATGGCCATTCATCATTTTTTAGGTGGTCCTTTCCAAAGCATTGGAGAACATTATATATCCTTTTTTCCAATGGTTTATTTTTCTAGAAAAATAATTTTTAGAGAAATTAGTGCGTTTTCATTCACAAAAGTCAGATAATTGTTTATAATAGGAAATGTAAGCGCATCCCAAGCTCTAGTGTTATTATAGTAGGAGCAGGGAATCATTTTTTGTATAGGAATTGAGCAATCGCTCAACGTGTTCATTTACGTTCTTTTTAAACAAGCCTTTAGTACTGATTAATGTGTTATAGGGTTTTATGCTCATATGAAAATGGGTAAAAGAGAAATACTTACCAAAAGGAGAGATTATTATGACAGCAACTCGCGGTTTAGAAGGAGTTGTAGCAACGACATCATCTATCAGTTCAATCATTGACGATACTCTTACATATGTTGGCTACAACATTGATGATTTGGCAAATAATGCTAGTTTTGAAGAGGTTATCTACTTATTATGGCACCTTAAATTACCTACTTCATCAGAACTTCAAGAATTTAAAGAGCTGTTAGCAGATAACGCTGCACTGCCTAAAGAAGTAATCGAGCATTTCAAAATGTACAACATTAAGGAAGTTCATCCAATGGCTGCATTACGCTCTGCAGTATCTTTACTTGGATTATATGATGATAAAGCGGATGTAATGGAAGAGAAGGAAAACTACTTAAAAGCGGTTCGACTTCAAGCTAAAATTCCGACAATTGTAACAAGCTTTGCGCGTATCCGCAATGGTCAGGAGCCAATTGCTCCTCGTAAGGATCTTGGGTTTGCAGCCAACTTCTTATATATGCTAAATGGTAAAGACCCGGAGCCAATTGAAATCGAGGCATTCAATAAAGCTCTTGTCCTACATGCGGACCATGAATTAAACGCTTCTACGTTTACAGCACGTGTTTGTGTTGCTACACTTTCTGATGTGTACTCTGGTGTTACTGCTGCGATCGGTGCCTTAAAAGGACCGCTTCACGGTGGAGCAAATGAGCAGGTAATGAAGATGCTAACTGAAATCGGATCTGTCGATAAAGCAGAATCATATATCCTGGATAAACTAGAAAAGAAAGAAAAAATCATGGGATTTGGACACCGTGTATACCGTCAAGGAGATCCACGTGCCAAGCATCTTAAAGAAATGTCGAAAAAACTAACTGAATTAAGAGGCGAAAGTAAATATTACGAAATGTCCGTTAAAGTAGAAGATGTATTTACGTCCAATAAAGGCTTGCCGCCAAATGTTGATTTCTACTCGGCATCCGTATATCATAGCTTAGGTATCGACCATGATCTATTTACGCCGATCTTTGCAGTAAGCCGAGTTTCTGGCTGGTTAGCACATATTTTAGAACAATATTCTAACAACCGCTTAATCCGCCCTCGTGCTGATTATGTGGGGCCTGGCAAGCAGGAATACGTTCCGGTTGATCAAAGAGGTTAATCATCAATATTTACAAATACTAAAAATATTGGTGTAATAAATAAGAGAAGGGGACTGACTCTAAATGCATAGGGCACTTATAGTCATCCCCTTTGATAATGAAAAAATGGAGGTTACATAATGACACAAGGTGAAAAAATCACAAACCAAAACGGCCAACTTAACGTGCCAAACAATCCAATCGTCCCATTCATTGAAGGTGACGGAACAGGTCCAGATATTTGGGCATCAGCCAAGCGCGTTCTAGATGCTTCTGTTGAAAAAGCATACAAAGGTGAACGCAAGATCTCATGGAAAGAAGTATATGCCGGAGAAAAAGCATTCAACAAAACTGGCGAATGGCTTCCAAATGATACACTTGACGCAATCCGTGAATATTTCATTGCTATTAAAGGTCCTCTAACAACTCCTGTTGGTGGCGGAATCCGCTCATTGAACGTTGCGCTTCGTCAGGAATTAGACCTATTCACTTGCCTGCGTCCAGTACGTTACTTTGAAGGTGTTCCTTCACCGGTTAAGCGTCCTGAAGATACTGACATGGTCATCTTCCGTGAAAACACTGAAGATATCTATGCAGGTATCGAATACGCAAAAGGTTCTGATGAAGTCAAAAAATTAATCAGCTTCCTACAAGACGAAATGGGTGCTAACAAAATCCGTTTCCCTGAAACGTCTGGTATCGGTATCAAACCTGTATCTGAAGAAGGGACAAACCGTCTTGTCCGTGCAGCGATCAATTATGCGATCACTGAAGGCCGTAAATCAGTAACGTTGGTTCACAAAGGGAACATCATGAAGTTCACTGAAGGAGCTTTCAAAAACTGGGGTTACGAGCTTGCTGAGAAAGAGTTCGGGGATAAAGTATTCACTTGGAATCAATACGACAAGATCAAAGATGCTGATGGATTGGATGCAGCGAATAAAGCTCAATCTGAAGCTGAAGCTGCTGGTAAGATTATCGTGAAAGATTCAATCGCTGATATCTTCTTACAACAAATTCTTACTCGTCCAGCTGAGTTTGATGTAGTAGCAACGATGAACCTGAATGGTGATTACATTTCTGATGCCCTAGCTGCTCAAGTAGGTGGAATAGGTATTGCACCTGGAGCCAATATCAACTACGAAACAGGACATGCAATCTTTGAGGCAACTCACGGAACAGCTCCTAAATATGCAGGTATGGATAAAGTAAATCCTTCATCTGTTATCCTTTCAGGTGTGCTTATGCTTGAACACCTTGGTTGGACAGAAGCTGCTAACCTGATTTCGAAATCAATGGAGAAAACAATTGCTTCTAAAGTCGTAACATATGACTTTGCCCGTCTAATGGATGGAGCAACTGAAGTGAAATGCTCTGAGTTCGGTTCTGCTTTGATCGAAAACATGGAAGCATAATAATATGACATAGGGTTGGGGTGCTTCGTTCTGGAGCACTCCTTCCTTTACATAATGACACGAATAGGGGGAATTATGATGGCAATTAAACGTAGAAAAGTATCTGTTATCGGTGGAGGTTTCACTGGAGCGACTACGGCACTTATGCTCGCTCAGAAAGAGCTTGGAGATGTGGTATTGGTTGATATCCCGCAAAATGAAGATCCAACAAAAGGGAAAGCCCTGGATATGCTTGAAGCAAGCCCGGTACAAGGGTTTGATGCAAACATTACCGGTACGTCCAACTATGAAGATACAAAGGATTCAGATATCGTTGTCATCACTGCAGGGATTGCCCGTAAACCGGGAATGAGCCGCGATGATCTCGTTCAGACCAATCAAAAGGTCATGAAATCAGTCACGCAGCAAATCGTGAAGTATTCACCTGATTGCTATATCATCGTTTTAACCAATCCTGTGGATGCCATGACGTATACCGTTTTCAAAGAGTCCGGCTTCCCGAAAGAGCGCGTGATCGGGCAATCGGGAGTATTGGATACAGCTCGTTTCCGTACGTTTGTGGCTCAGGAATTAAACCTGTCTGTGAAGGATATTACTGGATTCGTTCTGGGTGGCCACGGAGATGATATGGTTCCTCTTATTCGTTACTCATATGCAGGAGGCATCCCTTTAGAGACATTGATCCCTAAAGACCGTCTGGACGCCATCGTTGAGCGTACCCGGAAAGGCGGGGGCGAAATTGTAGGACTACTCGGTAACGGCAGTGCCTACTACGCTCCAGCGGCTTCACTTGTCCAAATGGTAGAAGCCATCCTTAAGGATCAACGCCGCGTCATCCCTGCGATTGCTTACTTAGAAGGTGAATACGGATTCGATGGTATCTATCTCGGTGTCCCGACCATCCTAGGTGGCAACGGCTTAGAAAAGATTATCGAACTCGAACTAACCGACGAAGAAAAATCAGCACTGGCCAACTCAGCAGAAGCTGTCAAAAATGTGATGTCTTCATTGGCTTGATTGATTTAATGTAAAACTGACTTCCTTTTGGGAGGTCAGTTTTTTTTATATAGATTAATGAAAAATCAGCTAAAGAGTTTCTATATTCAACAATTGAAGCATTAATTGGGATAAGAGCATTGATGAAAGGAAGGAATTAATGGATAATTAAATTTAGGTAAATAATGGTATTAATGAAGGGTAGGTGGAAAAATTGCTGCTTCTTTTAGCTGCAATCATTTTTACAGAATGAAACAATATCATTAATGAGGTGACATAAGGATATTCTTATTAAATGGATTGCCTATGTAATATTTGTAGTGGGTGCACTCTATTTTTATTTCGGAGGCACTAGACGAACCAAAAACAAAAGAAGTTACTTTTTTATTATGGTAGTTAGTATAGTATTACTCAGCTATTATTATTGGTTTGAGATTTAACCCTTATGCGATTAAGATTCATAGCACCATCAATCAAACCATTAAAAATAACCCCCACATGCGTAAAAACTCTTTGTAAGGAAAACCTAAAAATGTTAAAATGATAATAGACAGACAATAAACATTATTTCTATTATTTAAAAATGTAATCGTTTACATACCGGAGGTGCTTCTTATGTTATTGGGGAAAAAGAGAAAACTGGGAAGAAAAATCGAAGAAATGACTATTGGAGAAAAGCTGACCCTTACTGAAAAAATAGAAGACAACGCATTGCTTCTCTATTTAGGGCTCACAAATGATGCGAATCCATTATATATTCAGCATGATTATGCTTCACAAACACCGTTTAAAAAACCGATTGTGCCAACCATCATGTTAACTGGAATCATTACATCCGCTGTATCAAAATATCTGCCAGGTCCGGGCTCTCATATTGTAGAGCAAACGATCGAATTTCCTAAACCGGTCTACCATTACGCAACGGTGCAATTTCTGTTTGAAGTAACGGAAGTCGATACGAACAGCCACCTGGTAACGATTAGTGTGTCGGCTACCAATGAAGAGGATGAGAAAGTTCTGAACGGGACAATAAAAGTTTGCCCACCTCATCGCTTAGAAAAAATGAATAGTCATGCGTTAGAAAATTTCTAATGACGAGAAGGAGCTATGAAACCATAGCTCTTTTTTTATTCGTTATAATGATAAATAACGACTGAGAAGTGCATCATATTAATAGATTAGAGCTAAGGCTATGTCGGTTATATTCCATACCGGAAGAAATCTATCAATGGTAAATCTCTTTAAATGATGGTAAGCCTCAGGATTTATATTATAATGAGAGTACAATTACATAAACGATTGGATGATGGGGTTAATTTTTTTTCTGGAGGCACAACAAATGAGCAAAAAAATCTTGGTAGTCGATGATGAACAATCTATTGCAACACTCTTAAAGTACAATCTGGAGCAATCCGGTTATTCGGTTACAACGGCACATGATGGCGAAGAGGGAAGGGATATAGCGATTGAAGAATCTCCGGATTTGATCATTCTTGACCTGATGCTTCCTTCTATGGATGGCATTGAAGTGTGCAAAGAACTGCGCCAACGCAAGATTAACATCCCGATTCTGATGTTGACGGCGAAGGATGATGAGTTTGATAAAGTACTTGGATTGGAGCTTGGAGCAGACGACTATATGACAAAGCCGTTCAGTCCCAGGGAAGTGGTTGCAAGGGTGAAAGCGATCTTAAGACGAAGTCAAGCCATCCAAGAAGCGGCGGATTCAACTGCCGCAGAACCGACAGATTACAAGGAAGTCGGGGAATTAAAGATTTACCCTGAACAATATGAGGCCTATTTCCAAGGGGAATTACTTGAATTGACGCCAAAGGAATTCGAGCTCCTTCTGTACTTGACGGATAATAAAGGAAGAGTATTGACGAGAGATCAATTGCTGAGTGCAGTATGGAATTACGACTTTGCCGGAGATACGAGAATCGTTGATGTGCATATTAGCCATTTACGGGAAAAAATCGAAGCCAATACCAAAAAACCTACTTATATTAAAACGATTCGAGGACTGGGGTATAAATTGGAGGAGCCTAAAAATCGATGAGCAAGTTTAGAACAAAGCTCCTATTTGCTCTTATCACGCTAATCATTGCTGTATTAATAGGACTTGGGTTACTCTTGGGACAGATCTTTAAGAACTTCTATTTGGATACGTTTAATTCCAGGATCGAAAAGGAAGCGAGACTACTCGCTGGTTCAATTGAAGAGAATGGTGCACCAGAAGAGATTGATCCGGATATGATCAAAGGTTTGAGTGACATATTGGACGTGAGGATCACTATTCTGGATAAACAGGGTAGTGTGGTCCATGATACGGAAGCAGACAAATCGCTTGTCGGTCCACAGCAAAAAAAAATCGTCAAAGAAATCCACAAGAACTGGAATGTAAAACAAAAGCACAAGAAACTCGTTACGACGGGAACAGAATTTAGATATTATTGGTATCCGCTTATAAATAAAGATAATGAAAAGATGGGGCTGCTCATCATGAGTACGGAAGTTGCAGCTCTTGAAAAAGGTACACAGCAAATTTGGTTTGTTCTGTCGATTTCACTGGGACTTGCTCTAGTCCTCATTATTATACTTGGCTCGAGGATCACCGTAAGGTACACCAAGCCAATTGAATCGGCGACAAACGTCGCGATTGAACTAGCCAAAGGGAATTATCGCGCCCGTACCTATGAAGATCGACTTGATGAAACGAGTATGCTGAGTTCCTCAATCAATATACTGGCGAGGAATCTGCAAGAGATGGTGAACACACAAGGGCTGCAGCAGGACCGTTTAACAACTTTGATCGAGAACATGGGAAGCGCACTGCTCCTAATCGATCATCGAGGATTTGTAGTATTGACGAACAGGACGTTCCGGGATTTCTTCAATCTGAAAGAAAGTCAGCTGAGGAAAGTGAGATACCATGAGGTGATTCACTATCAGGAAGTGAATAAGCTTGTGGAAGAAATCTTCATGACAGAAGAACGGTTGCGGAAGCAGATCCTTCTTCCTCACAAAATGGACCGGAAGCATTATGAAGTGTATGGTGCCCCTATTATCGGGAATAACGACGAGTGGAAAGGGATTGTCGTTGTCTTCCATGACATTACGGAGCTCAAAAAGCTTGAGCAAATGCGTAAAGACTTTGTGGCCAATGTTTCCCATGAACTTAAAACGCCGATTACAAGCATTAAAGGCTTCTCAGAAACGTTATTAGACGGTGCCATGAATGACCCAGATACGTTAAAATCGTTTTTAGACATTATTCTAATGGAAAGTGACAGGCTGCAATCCCTGATCCAAGATCTATTGGAGCTGTCAAAAATCGAAAAACATGGATTCGAACTTTCTCTCCATGAGGAAGAAGTGGCTAGTCTGATTGAAGACGTGATGCCGATCCTTCAGGAAAAAGCAAAATCAAAAGACATCTCCCTCAGAACGTCCTTCCATTCTAGGGGAATGGCAGTAGTCGACTCTTATCGATTAAAACAGGTATTCATCAACTTGGTCAGCAACGCCATTGTGTACACCCCAAAAGGCGGAGATGTCCAAATTACGATACAAGAAGATTCAGATAAGGTATACGTGAGCGTGAAGGATAACGGAATGGGGATCAGTCAAGAAGAGATGCCCCGTATCTTTGAACGTTTTTATCGTGTCGATAAAGCGAGAAGCCGTAATTCAGGGGGAACCGGCTTAGGACTGGCCATCGTTAAACATATTATCGAGGCACACGAAGGGAATGTGGACGTCGAGAGTGAGCTGAATAAAGGAACGACCTTTACCGTCACCTTAAATAAGCAGCCGTCTCCATATTCCCGTGGTGAAGGGTTGGAAAAAACTTAGTACGTTTCGTACATTTTACATTTTCTTTACATTAGGTTAAATTTCTATTAATAATAGGGTGGTACGATACTAAGTGAAACCCCTTCATCCAAGGTGTTAAGAAAAGGCGAGAACTAACCCCGTTCTCGTCTTTTCGTTTTATTATTCCGTAAGCGCTTTCTTTGTTCTGCTTATAGTCAATTTGTCCAGATAAAATGCGGTCATCTTATTTGTTGCGATTCATTCTTTATGAACATGGTTAGTGGGAAGTGGGAAGTTCTATTAGATTCATAATCTTTCACATCTTGTCATCTTCTCTTAATCTTTCTGAAACCTTTTTGGCATAAATCCGTATATCTTAGTAGACAAACAATAAGATATAGAGAAAGAAAAGGGAGGGTGCTTATGAGTTTGAAACGTGTTTATATGGTGGCAGGTATGATTTTGGCAGCCATAATTTTAATTGTTGTATTATTAACTTCCTGGTACACCGTTGATGAATCAGAACAAGCTCTTGTATTAACATTTGGTGAAGCGGGGGAACCGGTAGTGGAACCAGGTCTTCATTTTAAAATGCCGTGGCCAATGCAATCAGTGGAAGTACTATCCAAAGAAACCTTCAGTCTTCAATTCGGATATGAAGAAAAGGATGGAAAGATAAAGGACTTCCCGAAAGAAACAAAAATGATTACAGGGGATGAATACATTGTTCTCGCCGATCTCGTGGTTCAATGGAAGATCACGGATCCTGAAAGCTATTTATTCAACTCCGATAATCCGAAAGAAATTCTGTACGATGCTACTTCTTCTTCTTTGAGAAGTATTATCGGAAGCTCATTAATAGATGATGCCTTGACGAGTGGTAAAGCGGAAATCGAGGCAGAAGTTAGGGACTTGTTAACGAGTCTGATTGATGATTATGACATCGGGATTTCGATTCTCGCAGTGAAGTTACAGGATGTTGAGCTGCCGAATTCAGAGGTCAGGTCTGCCTTTACTGCTGTGACGGATGCCCGGGAAACGATGAACACGAAAATCAATGAAGCAAAGAAATACCGAAATCAGCGAACGAACGAAGCATTAGGTGAAAAAGACGCGGTCATGTCACGTGCAAAAGGGGATAAAATCGCCCGTGTTGAAGAGGCACGTGGGGATGTAGCGGTATTTGATAAACTATACAATGAGTATAAATCCAATCCTGAAATTACAAGGAAGCGTCTCGTGCTGGAAACCCTGGAAAATGTTCTGCCAGATGCGGAAATCTATATTATGAAGGACAGTGGAGAAACGTTGAAATATTTCCCTATCCGACAAATGGATCCTCCGGTGAAAAAGGAAGGAAGTGATGAGAATGAGTGATCAAAACGTCTTTGATATGAATTCGAAAAAGAAAGAACCGGTCGAATGGAAGCGATATACGAAAGTAGGCATCTTCCTCATTATTCTCATTGCCGCCCTTCTTCTCCTGTTCACGAGCCTCTTCATTGTCAAAGAAGGAGAATACAAAGTCGTCCGCCAGTTTGGGGAAGTGGTACGAATAGACAAAGACCCAGGGTTAAAGTATAAGATTCCATTCATCCAATCTGTGACGACCCTGCCTAAGCACCAAATGACGTATGATGTAACGGAAGCCGAGATCAATACGAAGGATAAAAAGCGGATGCTCATCGATAATTATGCGGTTTGGCGCATCGAAGATCCTCTTAAAATGATTAAAAATGCTCGACTTGTCATTAATGCCGAAACGAAAATGGAAGAGTTTATCTATTCTGTCGTTCGATCAGAGCTTGGCCAATTAGAGTACGATGAAATCATTAATGATGAAAAGTCTTCACGAGGAAGCTTGAACGACCGAGTGACGCAAAAGGTGAATGAATTACTGGAGCGGGATGGGTATGGAATCGTCGTGGTGGATGTACGCATGAAACGCACCGATTTACCTGAAGCAAATGAAAACTCTGTCTACACCCGTATGATTTCAGAACGTGAATCCAAAGCTCAGGAGTATCTCTCTAAGGGGGATGCTGAGAAGCAAAGGATTACGGCTGAAACAGATCGTGAAGTAAAGGAACTTCTTGCAAAAGCAGGAGCAGATGCTAATGTGATCCGTGCCGAAGGAGAATCAGAAGCGGCACAAATTTTTAACAAATCGTTCTCTAAAGATCCAAGCTTCTATGACCTGTATAAAACACTGGAAACATATAAGAAAACAGTGGATGATGAAACGGTCATCATCTTACCATCCGATTCCCCATACGCAAGATTGTTGATGGGGTATACGGAATAAATGAGAAAACTCTTGAGGAATGTGGATGTACCCATTCTTCGGGAGTTTTTTTTATTTAAGTTGATCGGTTGGAGGCGATGCATTGTATTGGTGCTCGGCAGCTTCGAGATGGTAGTCGTTCGATTGTTTCGTTATTTTGATGCTGTATTTATAAAATTAGTCTTTATTTAGATGATTTTTGGCTAGTTGAATGGAGATTGGAGGTTGAGTGTCATAAGTTGAAGATCCAGAGAGGAAAAACATGCTCTCCCTAAATATATGAGCCGGTTTTCGTCATATATGAGCCACTTCTCGGAACTATGATCCGGTATCCCGATTTATGATCCGCTTGCTAGGTTTTATGATCCTTTTGTCGAGAAATCGTTATTTCTAGGAGTGTGCTACTTGAATTTAATATTATTTATGGCCGGTACCTTTCCTATGCCTCCACTCTCCGAATAATAGTCCCCCCATTTTTCCTTTCATTCCCCAACATGGTAGAATAAACGTAGAGAAACTGAAGCCTTTATAGGAGGGACTTGCATGTCCAAAAAATTAGTACTGATTGATGGGAATAGCATTGCATATCGTGCTTTCTTTGCCCTGCCATTATTAAATAACGATAAGGGCGTACATACAAATGCAGTGTATGGCTTCACGACCATGCTGCAGAAAATCTTGGAAGACGAAAAGCCATCTCATATCATGGTAGCATTCGATGCGGGAAAAACGACTTTCCGACATAAGACATATAAGGAATACAAGGGTGGAAGACAGAAGACTCCGCCGGAATTATCTGAACAATTCCCTTATATCCGAGAGCTATTGGACGCTTACGGTATCAAACGTTATGAAAAAGAAAACTATGAAGCGGATGATATTATCGGTACCCTTTCCCGACAAGCGGAAGCGGACGGGTTTGAAGTGAAGGTCTACTCCGGTGATAAAGATTTAACTCAATTAAGCACCAAAAATACGACGGTTTGTATAACGAGAAAAGGGATAACGGACATCGAAGTCTATACGCCCGAGCATATAAAAGAGAAATGGGAAATTGCTCCTGATCGAATCATCGATATGAAAGGCCTGATGGGGGATAGCTCTGATAATATCCCTGGAGTACCAGGCGTAGGAGAGAAGACGGCCATTAAGCTGTTGAAGGAATTTGATTCCCTAGAGAAGCTTCTCGAGTCCATTGATCAAGTGAGTGGGAAAAAATTAAAAGAAAAGCTTCAAGAAAATAAAGACCAGGCGATTATGAGTAAAGAACTGGCAACGATTCTCAGGGAAGCGCCGATTGAGATCAAAGTGGACGAGCTTCAATATGAAGGCACCCTTGAAGCGCAACTAAAGAACTTCTACCGGGATCTTGGATTCAATTCATTATTGGAGAAAATGGGTGAGTCCATAGAAGAAGAACCTCTGGAGCTCGATGATATCTCCTTTGAAATCGTCGAGACCATTCAAGATAAACATCTGACAAATGAGAGCTCGTTATATATCGAAATGCTTGAGGAAAATTATCATCTAGGAGAAGTCATTGGATTGAGCCTTCACAATGAACAGGGGACGATTTTCTTTACCCTTGATACAGCTTTGAATTCAGAGGTGTTTAAGAAATGGGCGGAGAACGAAAGCGCAGCGAAGTATGTGTATAACTCGAAGGAAGCGGTTGTGGCGTTAAAGAGACAAGGGATAGATATTAAGGGGATTCAGTTTGATCTTTTGTTAGCGTCTTATATCATTAATCCTGCAGAATCGAGTGAAGACTTTGCTTCCATCGCAAAAGGACATGGACAGCCTGCTATTGAAACAGATGAAACCATCTATGGTAAAGGGGCGAAACAGAAAGTTCCTTCCACTGAAGTTTTATCAGAGCACCTTGCTCGTAAAGCATTCATTCTTCATGAGTTAAAGAATACGTGCATTAAAGAGTTGAAAGAAAACGACTTGGAAGAATTATTTATGGACCTGGAATTGCCACTGGCTCTTATCTTAGCCGAGATGGAATTTACAGGTGTGAAGGTGGATCAGGATCGTTTGCTTACTATGAAAGATGAGCTTGCACACCGATTAGAGGAACTTGAACGAAATATCCATGAACTTGCAGGGGAAAACTTTAATATTAATTCTCCTAAACAGCTCGGTGTGATTCTTTTTGAAAAGCTTGGATTACCGGTTGTTAAGAAAACGAAAACGGGCTATTCTACTTCTGCCGACGTGTTGGAAAAACTTCAGCCTAAGCATGAAATTATCGATCATATCCTTCATTACCGTCAGTTAGGTAAGCTGCAATCTACCTATTTGGAAGGGTTATTGAAGGTCGTTCATAAGGAATCAAGTAAGATTCATACACGCTTCAATCAGGCTCTGACACAAACAGGCCGATTAAGTTCAACGGATCCAAATCTTCAAAATATCCCGATCCGTCTTGAAGAGGGCAGAAAAATCCGTCAGGCGTTCATTCCTTCTGAAAAGGGTTGGGTAATGTTTGCTGCCGATTATTCTCAAATCGAATTGCGAGTGCTGGCCCATATTGCCAAGGATGAGAAGTTGGTTGAAGCATTCAGAAATGATATGGACATCCATACGAAAACAGCCATGGACGTCTTTGGGGTTGAAAAGGAAGAAGTCACATCCAATATGAGAAGACATGCGAAAGCTGTTAACTTCGGAATCGTCTATGGAATTAGTGATTACGGTCTTTCACAGAGCCTTGATATCTCCCGGAAAGAAGCTGGTGAATTCATCAAGAAGTATTTAGAAAGTTTCCCAGGTGTTAAGGAATACATGGATGACATCGTGCAGGATGCTAAACAAAAAGGATACGTCACGACATTGATGAATCGTCGCCGTTATCTTCCTGAAATCACGAGTCGTAATTTCAACCTGAGAAGCTTCGCAGAACGTACGGCGATGAATACCCCGATCCAAGGAAGCGCAGCAGATATTATCAAGAAGGCCATGATTGATATGGCTGCCCGCTTAAAGGAAGAAAACCTTCAATCACGCCTATTATTGCAAGTGCATGATGAATTGATCTTTGAAGCTCCAGAAGATGAAATTGAAATACTGAAGAAAATTGTACCTGATGTCATGGAGAATGCGATGGAGCTTGAAGTCCCATTAAAGGTTGATTATTCTTACGGACAAACATGGTACGATGCGAAATAAAGCCTTTTTGAAGGAGGTGGCAGAGTGCCCGAACTACCTGAAGTAGAAACGGTCAGAAGAACGCTTGAGCTCCTTGTAATAGGAAAGAAAATAAAAGATGTTACAGTCTCCTGGCCGAAAATGATCAAACACCCGGCTGAAACCGAGGAATTCATTCATAGCTTGAGAGGTCAGGAAATTCTTGAAATGAGAAGAAGAGGGAAATTCTTGGTCTTTTATTTAAATGATGTGGCACTGGTTTCTCACTTGAGAATGGAGGGGAAATATAATGTGTCGCATCAAGGGGATCCCGTTGAAAAGCATACCCATGTCATATTTCACTTTACCGATGGCACGGAACTTAGGTACAGGGATGTACGGAAGTTTGGGACGATGCATGTATTTAAGAAGGGGGAAGAACTGCTTCATCTCCCTCTCCTTCAGTTGGGACCAGAGCCTTTCCAACCAGAATTCACAGCGGACTACTTAACAAAAAAACTGGGTAAAACCGAAAGAATTGTGAAAGCGACGTTATTAGATCAAACGGTCCTTGTAGGGTTGGGGAATATCTATGTGGACGAAGCCCTATTCCGTGCTGGCATCCATCCAGACAGGAAATCAAAAGCCCTCTCCCGGAAAGAGGTCGAGCGATTACACGAACAAATCATAGAAACGCTAACCGAAGCTGTAGAAATGGGCGGGAGTACGATCCGATCTTACGTGAATTCCCAAGGCCAAATGGGGATGTTTCAACAGAATCTTTACGTGTATAGTCGCAAAGATGAACCATGCAGAAACTGTGGTGCTATCATCAAGAAAAAAGTTTCCGCAGGAAGAGGGACTCATTACTGTCCTCAGTGCCAACGGTAGAAAGAACATTTAACATCTGATAAGCCCTTACCATATAGTATTGTAATGATTTCTGGGAGGGCTATTAGATGAGTGAAACAATCTCCTTATTACTGCTGGCGTTTGCTGTGAGTCTCGATAGTTTCAGCACCGGTTTAACCTACGGATTACGAAAAGTGAAAATACATGCAAAATCAATCAGCATCATATCGATTTGTTCAGCAAGCTCGCTATTATTGGCCATGTTGCTTGGTCAAACCCTCGGGTCCATCATCACACCGGCTTGGGCCGGCAGAATTGGTGGCATGATTCTTGTCGTGATTGGAGCGGCCGTTCTTTACCAGTTTTTCAGACCGGAAAAGGAAGCCGCATTATCACATGAAAAAACATTAATTAACTTTGAAATTAAATCGATAGGCTTAGTGATTCAAATTTTAAGAAAGCCCCTGACGGCAGACTTTGATAAATCGGGTACGATTACCGGAATTGAAGCATTTATGCTGGGAATCGCCTTGTCACTGGATGCGTTCGGAGCAGGAATTGGCGCAGCACTATTACATTTTTCACCCCTATTACTAACGTTAGCGATCTTTGTGATGAGCTTTACGTTCTTATTCTCTGGATTGAAGATGGGAGAATTCTTCTCTCATTTACGGTGGATTCACCGTGTGTCATTTCTTCCGGGAGTATTGCTCATCCTTATAGGGATCCTGAGATTTTAATGTGCCGGAAAGGAAATGATCATGGCAAGTGTTATAGGATTAACAGGTGGAATCGCGAGTGGCAAGAGTACCGTTTCCACGATGTTGAATGAAAAAGGATATACGATCATCGACGCTGACTTGGCTGCCCGAATGGTAGTAGAAGTCGGTCAGCCCGCTTACCTTGCGATTGTAGAGGAATTTGGAGAGGGCATCCTCCATCAACCAGACGCTACCATCAATCGGGAAAAACTCGGTCAGATCATCTTCAACTCAGACGAAAAAAGAAAAGTGCTGAACGGCATCGTTCATCCAGCTGTCAGAAAAATGATGCTACAGCATAAGGATGAAGCAATAGAAGCCGGGAAAAATACCATTTTCATGGACATTCCGCTTTTATTCGAAAGCGACTTGACCTGGATGGTAGAACGCACCCTTGTCGTATACGTCAACGAAGAAACCCAATTGTCACGATTAATGGAGCGAAATCACTACAACCATGAAGACGCAGCAGCCCGTATCGCTTCCCAATATCCCCTAAGAGACAAAGTTACTTTAGCCGACGCTGTCATCGACAACAACGGATCGCTGCATGAAACTAAGAGACAGCTAGATGCCCTTTTAGTGGAGTGGGAATTGAAACCATAGCATAACAATTTACCGACAAGAATACAGCTTGTCGGTTTTTTATATTATGCATAACAAGAATTGTTAATGGTGCTCTAGTATTCCAAGACTTTACGACCGGAATAAGTTGAATAGTACTTGTATATAGAAGCACAGAGTGTATTGGAGCGGAAGGCACTTAACTCCTGCGGGAAATGAGGAAAAGTCGAGACCCCGGAGACGGAACGTCGAGGAGGCTCGACTTCCTCCCCGGGGAAGCGAGCAATCTTGAGATGAAATCAACGAGCACTTGCTTATAGAAAATAGAATGGATAAGCCCTGAGCCATGAAAAACATGTATGAATTGAAACCACAAAAATATACATTCAATAAGCTCATTTGTCAGAATTATAAAACATTTAAAAACCGCAAAATACTTATTAACTAATTCTCCAAATATGTTATACTATTTTTAGAAAATAAACATATAAGTATAACATTAATATAGAGGGGAGCCGGATTTATGAAGGCGAAAATTGCAATCAATGGTTTTGGGCGTATCGGAAGAATGGTTTTCAGAAAAGCGATATTAGAGGATGACTTAGAGGTTGTAGCCATTAACGCAAGCTACCCGGCTGAAACATTAGCACATCTAATAAAGTATGACACAAATCACGGTACATTTCAGGCAGATGTAGTAACTGAAGAGGACGCACTCATCGTGAATGGTAAACGTGTCCTACTATTGAGCAATCGTGATCCTAAAGCATTACCTTGGAACGATCTAAATATTGATATCGTGATCGAAGCAACAGGAAAATTCAATTCTAAAGACAAAGCAAGTCTACACCTTGAAGCAGGAGCCAAAAAAGTCATCTTGACGGCACCTGGTAAAAATGAAGATGTAACGATTGTGATGGGCGTAAATGAAAGCGCATTAAATATAGAAGAACACAGTGTGATTTCCAATGCTTCATGTACAACGAACTGTTTAGCGCCTGTTGCGAAGGTGTTAGATGAGCAGTTCGGAATTGTAAACGGTCTCATGACGACGGTCCATGCTTATACGAATGACCAAAAAAATATCGACAATCCACATAAAGACTTGCGAAGAGCGAGAGCATGCGGGCAGTCGATCATCCCTACAACGACGGGTGCCGCGAAAGCGCTATCATTGGTTCTTCCTCAGTTAAGCGGGAAACTTCACGGTATGGCACTACGGGTGCCGACACCGAACGTATCGTTAGTGGACCTAGTTGTTGATGTGAATAGGGACGTAACAGTAGATGAAATCAATGAAGCATTCATTACAGCTTCTCTTGGTTCTTTAAATGGTGTCCTTCAATTCACGACAGAGCCACTAGTTTCAATCGACTTTAATACGAATCCACATTCAGCAATCATTGATGGATTATCCACGATGGTTATGGGGGATCGAAAAGTGAAGGTTCTTGCCTGGTATGACAACGAATGGGGCTACTCTTGCCGCGTTGTGGATCTGGCTAAATTTGTGGCAACCAAAATGAACGCAAAACAAGAAGTGAACGTTTGAAAGAATCAACATAAACAATAAGCCCTATCCTTAGAACGTGTCTTTGCTGACGCGTTCTTTTTCTTTATGCCTAAATGTCAAAACAACAGGTCCATTCCCATCTGAAAAAGTTTAAAGAAATTTATTGCAAAAGAGATTTAAACAAAGTATACTATTTTTCGTGAACTTCTTATTAGCAAATGAATACTGATTTAATTACTTAAAGGGTTAGGACCTCTTCGGACTAACTTTCCCCCGTGGTAATTAAGATTTTGCCAAAGGATGCGTTCATTTTGACGAAAAAAATGATGTCAAAGGGGGAAATACGAAAATGGAAACAATGGGTCGTCATGTAATCTCAGAATTATGGGGTTGCGATTTTGAAAAATTAAACGATGTAGTAGGTATTGAAAAAACATTCGTAGATGCTGCGCTTAAATCAGGTGCAGAGGTACGAGAGGTGGCATTTCATAAATTTGCTCCTCAAGGTGTAAGTGGAGTAGTGATCATTTCTGAATCACACTTAACGATTCACAGTTTTCCTGAACATGGTTATGCAAGCATTGATGTATATACTTGCGGTGAATTAGATCCTAATATCGCTGCTGAATATATTGCAGAGGCACTAGGTGCGGACACTCGTGAAACGATTGAATTACCACGTGGAATGGGTCCGGTACAAGTGAAAAAGTCTCAGGCTCAAGCCCTTTAATCGATAATAACCCGAAAGAGATGCATGTTTCATGCATCTCTTTTTTTTATATTTATCTTTTTTTTATATTTATCCGTCTCCTTTCTCTTATTTTCCAATCTTGTCTCTTTCGTGTAAAATAAGGATAAATAAAGGGAGGAACTTTATATGAGCGGAATAAGAACTTTGTTAAAACGATTTCAATCAGAGTGTGAGACGTCTGACGCACATGAGGATAAGGAATTGCAAACACGCTATTTTAAGTCCATGCATCAAGGTGCATTTAATGGAGTTTTAGATTTATTCTCATCATCTGAGTATGAAGTGATTTCCCAATCGAAAGACAGAGGGGAAATCACAGTCCGGAAAAATGGGATGCCTCAACTGTTCATTGTTGCTACGGTCATTACCGTTAGACCATCCGAAACGGCAATCGATTTTAAAATCAGCGCAGATAAAGGGAAAATCTTTGGTACATATACCGTCTTAAAGGCACAAATTAACCATTATTATCAGAGACTCGACAGTGACATGAAAAAAGTGAAATAACGGTAAATCCTTTATACGCTTGTGTATGTCCCGGCTTTTTTATATGATGAAGGTAATAGTATGTTATAACGGAGCTGATATTATGAAATGCCCGTCTTGCCAGCATAATGGTACACGAGTAGTGGACTCCCGTCCTGCAGATGAAGGACGTTCAATCAGAAGAAGGAGAGAGTGTGAAGAATGCACGTTTCGCTTCACTACCTTTGAGAAGGTTGAAGAGCTTCCTTTGATTGTGGTGAAAAAAGAAGGGGTAAGAGAAGAGTTTAGTCGAGAAAAGATTTTAAGAGGACTGATCAAGGCATGTGAGAAGCGTCCTGTCCCTCTTGAAAGATTAGAAAAGATTTCAACGGATATCGAGAAAGACCTTCGGAATCAAGGTGCATCTGAAGTGGAATCCGTGAAGATCGGCGAGATGGTCATGGATCACCTAGCTAAAGTAGATGAAGTGGCATACGTCCGTTTTGCATCTGTATATAGACAGTTTAAAGATATTAATGTGTTTATAGACGAACTAAAGGAATTAATAAAAAAAGAGTAGTAGAATGAGCTGAAGATGGAATTCTTTAGCTCTTTTCTCTTTATCTTTTCCTTTGTTAAACAGGTTCCCGGACCAATCAACTTAGTTCGTAAGGAAAATCAACAATAAGATTTTCCTGAGTTTTTTATGAAAGGTAGAATCCAACTATGATGAAGAAGCATTGGAATGAAATACAACCAATCGATCACTACACTGTAGGGACAAATGGGATGCTTCAGGAATATGATCGGAAAATCATTACATTCTTATATCAGCCTTTAATCGGTACCGTTTGTTACAGTCTTTATACGAGTTTATGGGGAGAGGTTGAAGAGAACCGCCTGTGGTCGACAGATTCCACCCATTATCATCTGATGAACGTTCTGTCAGTCAACCTTCAGGACGTGTATGAGGCGAGGATGAAGCTTGAGGGGATTGGGTTATTAAAGGCTTATGAAACAAGGGACGGGGAAGAACGCAGCTTTCTCTATGAATTGCAGCCCCCCCTGACTCCCGAGGAATTCTTTCATGATGGTATGCTGAATGTATATCTTTATCGTAAAATAGGGCGTACTCATTATTTACGCTTAAAGAAATTTTTTACGGACGTATCTGTAGATAAGAAGCAGTATACAAACATCACCCGTTCGTTTCAGGATGTATTTACATCTGAGCAAATTAACTTTCTTCACCATGATGCCAATGTGGATTCTGCAACGGAATCAGGTGAACAATATTTGAAATATGGGAAGAACGATGGTCTTTCACTGGATGAAGTTGATTTTGATTTTCAGCTACTACTGGCAGGACTATCCGAATCGATGGTTCCCCGTAGAGCTTTTACACCCCATGTGAAGGAAACCGTATTAAAGCTGAGCTATTTATACGGTATCGATCCTCTTCAAATGAAGAATATCGTCTTAAGCTCCCTGGATGCTGATGATACCATTGATGTGGAATTACTTCGTAAAACCGCACGAGATTGGTATGGATTGCAATCAGGTGATCAACTGCCGGATTTGACGACAAGAATCGAGCATAAAGCACCTGTGAAATCGGATAAATCCCTCTCGAAAGAAGAAGAGCTTATTGAATATCTGGAAACCACTTCGCCGAAGGATGTTCTATCGGACATTTCAAATGGAGGAGCTCCTTCTAAGGCAGACCTCCAGGCTGTTGAAGAAGTCCTCATGTCACAGAAGTTACCGATTGGTGTCATGAATGTCCTGGTTCAATATGTATTGCTGAAAACGGATATGAAGCTCACGAAGGGATATATGGAGAAAATCGCATCCCACTGGTCAAGGAAAAAGGTGACCACAGCAAGTGAAGCGATGGTTTTAGCGAAAAAGGAACACAAGCAGTATCAAGAATGGGCTGAAGGGAAAAAGGAAACGAAATCGAACAGGCGACGAAAGCCGATTCGTACGGAAAAACTTCCTGAATGGTTCAAGGAAGAGGAGACGGCCAAAGAAACCGATTCCCCGGTGGAAGAATACGATTTCGAAGCAGAAAAGAAAAAACTTGAAGAAGAGCTCAAAAATTTTCGGAAGTAGGTGAACGTAGCGGTGGAGAAAATAAACAACACCCTGAAAAGGTTGGCGACTTCTGGTTCGTTTCAACAGAGATATGAGCAAATGAAAAAAGAGATCCTCGAAAATAATGATGTAAAAGATTTTATCCGGAAGAACGAAGGACTTGTAACAAATGATATGGTCAATGCAAGCTTGATGAAGCTTTATGAATACATTTCTCAAAGTAAAGAATGCCGGTACTGTCCTTCTTTAGAGGAATGTAAGAATATGATGGAGGGGTATGACCCTCATTTAGTCATAAGAGGGAGCACGATTGATATCGAATACCACCGCTGCCCTCGAAAAGTCATTCATGATGAACGAACGAGCTCACAGCGTCTCATCAAAAGTCTGTATGTGCCAAAGGATATACTACAAGCCTCCTTCCAGACCCTTGATCTTGATTCAAAGAGCCGTTTAGAGGCTGTGCGCTTAGCGAAGAATTTTGTGGAAAATTATACAGAAGGAACAAAAATGAAGGGTTTATACTTTTACGGGAAGTTCGGAGTGGGCAAATCCTATTTGTTAGGTGCTATGGCCAATGAACTTGCCGAGAAGAAGATTGCCTCCCTGATTGTATACGTTCCCGAATTCTTCCGGGAAATCAAACAATCACTGGGCGATAACTCTGTAAATGAAAAATTAGAGATGGTTAAATCAGCCCGGATCCTCATGCTAGATGATATCGGTGCAGAAACCATGTCCAGTTGGGGAAGGGATGAAATCCTAGGCACTATCCTCCAGTACAGAATGCTCGAGAACCTGCCGACCTTCTTCACATCCAACTTCAACTTCAACGAATTGACTCATCACTTAACATACAGTCAAAGAGGAGAAGAAGAAAAACTAAAAGCCGCACGAATCATGGAGCGGATCAAATACCTATCCCAACCCGTTTTGATCGATGGGAGAAACAGAAGAGAATAGTTTATAAGAGAGGACGTCCCCACGGATTATCCTCTCTTTTTGCTGTAGATGTATTTGTTTTAGATTTTTTGATGGAAATCGACATTCCTCAAACGTTCACCTGATAGGACAGAGCCTAATTATCACTTCAAGAACAACTAAGTTTAAGAAAAGAGAAAATTAAATTCCCTGATAAACTTCTAATTCATACAAGCCTCCCATATATATAAATCAGGGATTTGGGTTTAAGGAGGCGGTAAAGTTTGATTGAATTTATTTTCAAGCAAAAAAGAGATGCGTTAAAGCTTCAAGAATACCTCAATAAAGAATTCATCCAATCATGGTTTCACGAAACGCTTTTTCAACATAAAGCTCACTATAATCTATCTATAGAAGTTTCCCCTTTCTTTAAAGAAAAAGAAAAACTATTCCACGGGGTTTCCCAATTCGTCATAAATGAAAAATGCATGGACTGGTCAGAACTCCTCTTGAGAGAACAGTACTTCTATGAAGATAGTCATGAAATCAATCAAATATTAGAAATCGTATCAGAGATGAGGATGGGGGAACGTCCTGAATTGATGGAGTTGATCAGTGAGTGGGACGAGGTGAGGTATGTCCACGGAAGCCTGGAGCTGTTGCTTGAGGGGAAAGCCCCGATATCATTTGATTCTTTCAGCAAGTTCAGACTAAAGGAACTCCAGGAAAGACTGCTTAAAGTCGTGGATCTTGCTATCGAAGAATACAAGATGGAGCAGGAATATCAGATGTTTGTTCATATGCTGAGGGAGTATCTGGCTTCTAGGGAACTGAAGATGAGGACGATTCATCTTTATTCAACAGGATATGGGTTTCGTTTCTTTGATGAAGATATGAAAGAGATATCCAGGCAGGAATTGACGAAAGCGATTGATAAACGCCTGCTTACGAACCACCCATTATACGTTGATTCGTATACAATTGCACCGTTACTTTCCCTTGCTCCTGCAAAGATTTTCATCTACGGAAACGGAGACCATCAATTAATCAGGACGCTTCAGAATATTTTTGAAGAACGGGTCGATTTGTTACCGTTAAGTTATTTTCCTGATACACTTCTTTATCCTTCGTGGGATCTTGCGAATGAATAGACTGTTTGCCGATTCCTCTTGCTTTTCAAAACATAACCGATTATAATACCTACATAATAAGTCAATAAACATAGGTTATGATGAGGATAACAATATTCCTATTCCATTCACAGAGAGGGAAGTCACAAGGCTGCAAGCTTCCTAATTCGTTAGAAGTATTTACCACCTCTGAACTTCAATTGTGAACTGAATCCAGTAAGGATTCATAGTAATGATTGACGGCTAAATGTCGTTATTCGTTTTCAATGAAGTCATTGTCGCATTTTTGTACAATGAGAAGTTGGGTGGAACCACGAGTTTATTTATTAACCTCGTCCCTTCAATCGTGAAGGGGCGGGGTTTTTTGTTTTTTTTAGGTCAATTCATCCGTCCTGATGATTGTAAGGAACGGGAAAAAGCCAATTTTACATCACATAAGGAGTGAAATCACATGTCAGAAGTAGTGAAAATGCAGTTCCCTGATGGAAATGTTAAGGAGTTTCCTAAAGGAACGACAACAGAAGAGATTGCCGCGTCTATCAGTCCAGGACTGAAGAAGAAGGCACTCGCAGGTAAACTTAACGGTGAATTGATTGATTTGCGTACAGGAATCCAAGAGGATGGAGCGATTGAAATCGTCACTCCTCCTTCAGACGAGGCAGTGGAAGTCCTTCGCCACAGTACTGCTCATTTAATGGCCCAGGCCATTAAACGTCTATATCCTGAAACAAAGCTTGGAATCGGACCTGTCATTGAAGGGGGATTCTATTATGATATTGATTCGGAGCATACGTTCACTCCTGAAGATCTTCCACTGATTGAGAAAGAAATGAAGAAGATCACTGGTGAAAACCTAGAGGTTATTCGTAAAGAAGTAAGCCGCGACGAAGCGCAGAAAATGTACGAAGAAATCGGTGACGAGTATAAGCTTGAACTACTCGAGGCGATTCCTCAAGGTGAGCAGGTTTCAATCTATGAGCAAGGAGAATTCCTCGATCTTTGCCGTGGAATCCATATTCCTTCTACAAATAAAATTAAAGAATTCAAGCTGTTGAGTATCGCTGGCGCATACTGGCGTGGAAATAGTGATAACAAAATGCTTCAACGGATTTACGGAACTGCTTTCTTCAAGAAAGAAGATCTGGAAGAGCATTTGCGCCTTCTAGAAGAAGCGAAAGAGCGTGACCACCGTAAAATCGGTAAAGAATTGAATTTATTCATGAACTCTCAAAAAGTTGGACAAGGTTTACCGATGTGGCTTCCAAAGGGTGCGACGATTCGCCGTATCATCGAGCGTTACATCGTTGATAAAGAGGAGCGCCTTGGCTATGACCACGTATATACTCCGGTTATGGGGAGCGTGGAACTTTATAAAACAAGCGGTCACTGGGATCACTATCAGGAAAACATGTTCCCGGTAATGGAAATGGATAATGAAGACCTGGTTCTTCGTCCGATGAACTGTCCTCATCATATGATGATTTACAAAAACGACATCCATAGCTACCGCGAACTTCCGATTCGTATCGCTGAGCTTGGGCTAATGCATCGATATGAATTGTCAGGTGCCTTATCAGGACTTCAACGTGTCCGTGGTATGACTCTGAATGATGCTCATATCTTCGTCCGCCCTGATCAAATCAAGGAAGAATTCAAGCGTGTCGTACGCCTGGTTCAGGAAGTATACAAAGACTTTGATCTGAATGACTATTCTTTCCGCCTTTCTTATCGTGATCCTGAAGATACGGAGAAGTATTTCGATGACGATGAAATGTGGAACCGTGCACAAGGAATGATCAAGGAAGCCATGGATGAACTGGATGTTGAGTATTTCGAAGCAGAAGGGGAAGCGGCATTCTACGGTCCCAAACTGGATGTTCAAGTGAAAACAGCTCTAGGAAAAGAAGAAACGCTTTCAACTGTGCAACTTGACTTCTTACTTCCAGAACGCTTTGACTTAACATATGTAGGAGAAGACGGAAAACAGCATCGTCCGGTTGTAATTCACCGAGGAGTCGTATCTACAATGGAACGCTTCGTGGCATTCCTAATTGAAGAATACAAAGGAGCATTCCCGACGTGGCTCGCTCCAACTCAAGTACAGGTGATCCCGGTATCTCCGGATGTGCACTTCGACTATGCGAAAGAAGTGAAAGAAAAACTTCAAGCTGAAGGATTACGTGTCGACATCGATGACCGTAATGAAAAAATCGGCTATAAAATCCGTGAAGCACAGATGAGTAAAGTCCCTTACATGCTTGTGGTGGGAGACAATGAAATCAAGGAAACAGCTGTAAACGTCCGTAAATACGGAGAACAAAAATCAGAAACAATATCCCTTGGCGAATTCATCGGCCACATCACAAAAGAAGCAAAACGATAAAACGAAGAGTAAAAAGAAGAGTAAAAAGAAGAGTAAAAAGAAGAGGGACGGACCTCCATTTGTCAATTGTAGTTTACAATAAGTGTGCAGTTTGAGGTCCGTCCCTCTTATGGAAATTTCAAAAAAACTATTGCACTCTCCTTAGATGTCTGATAGTATGAAATACGTTGTGATATTAAATGATTATTTGACAGCGGTATTGTCATGTGATATATTATCTAAGGTGAATTGAATACAGATTGGTACAAGCAGGAGCTACCCGCTTCTCACCTGAATAACGCTTTTCAAAGTTGTTTACAGGTATGTGATTGACTATTAAAGCCTTTATATAAGCTTAATAATCAGATGCGGGTGTTTCGACACTCGCATCTTTTTTTGTGTGTTTAATACATACAAAAGATGCGAGTGCGTCGACCAAAGCCGTGTATTCTTTTAATAAACCTTGGAGGTGGCTAATTATTAGCAAAGACATGATCTTAAACGAAACGATTCGTGCCCGTGAAGTACGTCTTATCGATCAAAACGGTGAGCAACTTGGTATTAAAACCAAGAATGAAGCTCTTGAAATTGCAGAACGTGTAAATCTTGATCTTGTTCTTGTTGCTCCAACTGCAAAACCACCCGTTGCTCGTATCATGGACTACGGTAAGTTTAAGTTTGAACAACAGAAGAAAGAAAAAGAAGCGCGTAAGAATCAAAAAATCATCAATCTTAAAGAGGTACGTTTAAGCCCGACGATTGATGAGCATGATTTCAATACTAAGCTTCGTAACGCTCGTAAGTTCCTTGAAAAAGGAGACAAAGTTAAAGCGTCAATCCGATTTAAAGGTCGTGCGATTACGCACAAAGAAATTGGTCAACGTGTTCTGGATCGCTTCAGTGATGAGTGTAAAGATGTAGCAACCGTTGAATCAAAACCGAAAATGGATGGTCGTAGTATGTTCTTGGTGCTTGCACCGGTTAACGAAAAATAAAGGACCCGAGGAGGAAAAGCTCATGCCAAAAATGAAAACTCACCGCGGCTCAGCTAAGCGTTTTAAGAAAACAGGTTCTGGTAAACTTAAACGTTCACACGCTTATACAAGCCATTTATTCGCAAACAAATCTACTAAAGCAAAACGTAAACTACGTAAAGCGGCTGTTGTCTCTAAAGGAGATTTCAAACGTATTCGTCACATGCTCGACAACCTAAAATAAGAAGTAATAGAAACAGGAGGGAATTATTATGCCACGCGTAAAAGGCGGAACAGTAACACGCAGACGTCGTAAAAAAGTTCTTAAATTAGCCAAAGGTTATTACGGTTCCAAACATACTTTATATAAAGTAGCAAATCAACAAGTCATGAAATCATACATGTATGCTTATCGTGACCGTCGCCAAAAGAAACGTGATTTCCGTAAACTATGGATCACACGTATCAATGCGGCTGCTCGTATGAACGGTCTTTCTTACAGCCGTTTAATGCACGGATTAAAGCTTGCTGGTATCGAAGTAAACCGTAAAATGCTTGCTGAACTTGCGATTTCTGACGAAAAAGCATTCAACCAATTAGCTGATGCTGCTAAAGCTCAACTAAACAAATAATAAACTACTAACTCGTTAGTAGTTAAAAAGGACTGGCCCCCCGGCCGGTCCTTTCTTATATAAATATCAATGGAAAGCAGGTAGAAACCATGGGTACACTTACAAGTATCTTATATTTATATGCAATCATCATCAATATCATCGGCTTTGTCATCATGGGCAGGGATAAAAGAAAAGCAGAGCGACATGAATACCGCATTAGTGAGCGTGTACTGTGGCAGGTTGCGATCCTTGGAGGAAGTGTCGGAGCTTACCTTGGAATGAAAGTGTACAGACATAAAACGAAGCACAAACCATTTTCATTGGGCCTCCCGTTACTCGTCATGCTCCATTGCTTGTTTTTTATCTGGCTGAATGCCAAATTGTAGAAACCAAAGTTTTCATTCTTTCCCCCGTTTGCGCTACATACATATAGAGAGAGAGTAATTAAACAGCTTAGAATAGCAGAAGGAGGTCACGATAGCCATGGACGAACGGTTGGTTGCTGCATTCGCCTTCATGGAGGCCAGTGGGTATATGGCTCCTGTTCTGTTTATCTTATTTCATATCCTCAGGCAGTTTCTGTTCATTCCCGTAGCACTTGTCTGCATGGCGGGAGGAGTCCTGTTCGGAAGTATCTTTGGCACTCTGTATTCATTAATGGGATTAACGCTCTTATCTGTCACTTTTTATTTTGTTATCAAAAGCTTTACGCCTTTTTATGAAAAGCTCCTAAGACTGAAGGAAAGATGGTTTGGGAGGAACGCTACTCTGACTACTGGCCAGATCGCGGTGCTTAGGTTGATTCCATTTGTTCATTATCAATTACTTAATCTTTGTCTGCTTGAACGGAAGAAGGAGCTAAAACCCTTTATTCGTGCTTCTGTTCTTTCTAACGTGCCCCTGGCGTTTTTTTATACCGTTTTCGGTCAATACATCAAACAATTTTCCCCACCAATTCTCGTCATGATTTTCATCGCACTCATCGTCTTATTCTACCTATTGAGAGAAAAAGTCAAAGTCATTCAGTGGAGAGAGTTCTTTCCAGGTAAATGAAAATTAAAAACGACCAGCTATGCTAGTCGTTTTTTTGTTGGGCTTTTTGAAGGAATTCGTTAATCGGGCTTTTCCAATCCAGTTTGGCATCGGGATATCTTTCTTTGATTTCGTTCTGGAGGTATTCGAAGTCCTCTCGGGTAAGACCTTTTAATGAGGAAACATTTTTAGTCCATACGAAGATGGAAACAACATCGAATGACTTTTCAGTTGAACCAAGATATTTTTCCCCTTCAAATCGTACACCCTTATACGTTATGTGAAAATTCTTTCGGACATTTTCCTGATCATCGAGAAAGTAGAAACGCTTCTGTTCCTGGGCAAGCTCCAGTTTTCGCTTTGGGTTGATAATGTATTTAACGCTGCTGTATAAAAGGTAAAGAATAAGGAAAAAAATCACTAACCGTATAAGCCAAAGCATAACCATTACCTCCATAGGCATATTTCTTCCACTATTATTTACGATAAAAACGAAAAAAGGTTTCATATTATTTAAAATTTGTTTAAAAATTTGTCATACTAAGAGAGAGTGCAATAAATACAGACATCTAAGGGGAGAGAAGAACATGAATGTTGAAGCGCTATTGGACATGCAAAAGAAGCTAGATGAACATATTGAAGAAGAACACGGATTAAAGCAGGAAGATTTAATTGAAAAGAAGATACTTGCTTTGCTGGTTGAGGTAGGGGAACTGGCAAATGAAACGAGAAGCTTTAAGTTCTGGAGTAAGAAGCCATCCTCATCCAAGGAAGTTATTCTTGAAGAATTCGTAGACGGGATCCACTTTATTCTATCACTGGGAATCGAAATTGGTATCATGCAATTTGATTTGGGTGAAACCAATTACACAAATGAAGATGTGTCGAAACAGTTTTTGGAAGTATTTAAAGAGGTCAATCACTTTGCTGAAGAACGATCCGTGGAACATTTCCAACAGTTGTTCCGGCATTACGTCTACTTGGGAGAACTTCTAGGCTTTTCTCATGAAGAAGTATTTGATGCGTATGTGAAGAAAAATGAAGTGAATTATAATCGTCAAAAAGAAGGATATTAACCTGTAAGAACTTCTTTTTCCTAGTTATGAAAAATCAGGGAATTTTGATGATTGACAAACGTTTTAGTATAATGAAAAAGAAGTAACATTTAGGGGGGCGAAATAATGACGAAATTAGATGAAACATTGACGATGCTCAAGGATTTAACCGATGCTAAAGGGGTACCGGGTAATGAACGCGAAGTAAGGGATGTCATGAGAAGATACATAGAACCGTTTGCAGATGAAATCACTACGGATAATCTCGGAAGCTTGATCGCTAAAAAAGTCGGCGATGAGAACGGTCCTAAAATCATGGTGGCTGGACATCTTGATGAGGTAGGATTCATGATCACTCAAATCGACAGCAAAGGATTCCTCCGCTTTCAAACCGTAGGCGGCTGGTGGTCTCAGGTCATGCTTGCTCAGCGAGTGACCATTGTGACAAGTAAAGGGGAAGTAACCGGTGTGATCGGATCCAAACCTCCACATATCCTTACTCCAGAAGCGCGGAAGAAAGCTGTTGACATCAAAGATATGTTTATCGATATTGGTGCATCAAGCCGTGAAGAAGTACAGGAATGGGGAGTGAAGCAGGGCGATATGGTTGTCCCTCATTTTGAATTCACGGTGATGAATAATGAGAAAATGCTTCTTGCGAAAGCGTGGGATAACCGCGTTGGATGTGCGATTGCCATCGATGTATTGAAGAATCTTCAAAATGAGGTGCATCCGAACGTCGTGTATGGTGTTGGTACAGTCCAGGAAGAAGTAGGTCTTCGTGGAGCGAGAACGTCTGCAACCAAAATTCAACCCGACATTGCCTTTGGTGTGGATGTTGGAATCGCAGGAGATACTCCAGGTATTTCTGACAAAGAAGCATCAAGCAAGATGGGAGATGGACCACAGATCATTTTATATGATGCGTCGATGGTTTCACATAAGGGACTCCGTGATTTTGTAACTAATACGGCGGATGAACATAACATTCCATATCAATTTGATTCAATTGTCGGCGGTGGTACGGACTCAGGTGCGATTCATTTAACAGCAAACGGTGTGCCAGCTTTATCAATCACAGTGGCCACACGCTATATTCATTCCCATGCAGCAATGATGCATCGAGATGATTATGAAAATGCCGTTAAATTGATTACCGAAGTGATCAAGAAATTAGACACGGATACAGTGGCGAAGATTACGTTCGATTGAAGCCTACTGAGATAGAGCTAAAAAAGAGATGCCTGGGATTTCTATTGAATCCTAGGCATTTTTTTCGCGGTACTAAATACGTACCTATAATCGAGACGCGTATGAATTTTTGAATGGTGGGAGTCCTAATCAGCCCGTATTAGCTCGGTCGACCGGACTTTCTCATTCCTGAAAATCGAATATTTGAATCGAAATTGACAATAAATAAGGGTAACCCATTCGCAGGGTTACCCTTGTCCTTACTGTGCTTGTAGCTGCTGTAATGATTCTTCTAACGTTTCGAGAACCATTTTCTGTTCTTGTGGGTCTGCGTTTTCCCAGAATACTTCAAGAAGCACACCCAGTCCAGGAAGGGTCTTTTCTTCTCCCCCTTGGATTGCATCTACGATGGTGTCTCTTAGTTGGTCCTGGTTGTTACCAGACACGTTGTGTATGATTGCATTTCGTAAGTTAAGACTCATCACACATTTCTCCTTTTTTGATAGTTGAGGAATTCATTGTTATCTTGTCTCAAATTGAATTTATTATGTAGGAAAGTTAAGGTATAATGAGACCTTGAATAGTAATCTAAAGGAGCGGATACGATTGAAGTTTATTCAATCCTCGAAAAATCCTGTTGTGAAGCAATGGAAGAAGTTATTAACCAAAAAAGAACGAGATCTCACTCGTACATACATAGTTGAAGGGGTTCACCTTGTGGAAGAAGCAATGAAGCAGGAGGATACGGTCCTTGAGCTGATTGTTGTGGAAGGAATCGATCTTCCGCAACAATGGACGGCGGATTCGGTTTCCATGACTATGGTATCAGATGAAGTGGGAAAAGCCCTATCTGATACCGAAACTTCCCAAGGGATTTTTGCTATTTGTAAGCAAAAAGAAGATGAACATGATCGTGATAAAGCGGAAACGTTCATGCTTTTGGATGGCCTTCAAGATCCCGGTAATATCGGAACCATCATTCGAACGGCAGATGCAGCAGGGATTGATATGATTGTGTTGGGTAAAGGAACGGTGGACCCATATAATCCTAAGGTATTACGATCTGCGCAAGGAGGTCACTTTCATATCCCGATTGTCAGACGTGATCTTACTGAGACCATTTCGAAATTGAAGGAGCGGAATATCCCTGTTTATGGAACGGCTCTGGAAAATGGTGTGGAGTATACTACGATAAAGCCCAGTTCTTCCTATGCGTTAATCGTAGGCAATGAAGGGAACGGCATGTCGAAAGATCTTCTAACGGAAACAGATCAGAACCTCTTCATCCCGATTTACGGGAAGAGTGAATCATTGAATGTAGCGATTGCGGCAGGTATATTGCTGTACTATTTTAAAAATGGGCAGTGAAATCCTTGAAAAAGTTTGAAATCTGCTTCGAAATTCACTATAATAATGCACATATAACTTAAAAACGTTGAAAGAGGAAAGTAGCACATGATGATCTTTAAGGGAAAGAATGCCCTGGACTGAAAGCATTCTTAAGAAATCGTGATGCGAAGATTTCACCTCTCGAGTTGGCATCGGGACCATTCAGCTTAATGAATGTAAAGATGCTCCGGCAAAGCCGTTATCCGAATGAAGTGAGTGTATCTGCCTAAAAGGTTTTTTGCGAAAGCAAAATAACCATGGGATATGCTTATAAGGGTGGTACCGCGATATAAACCTCGTCCCTTTTTGGGATGGGGTTTTTTTATTTGTTTAGTTTTCTATAAACTCATTCAAATGACCATTCGGACGATTTATATTAAAGGAGGAAGAATAATGGAGGACAAATTACGTTCCCTTCAACAAGAAGCAATCGAAAAGGTTAATGAAGCAACTGATTTAAAAGAACTGAACACGATTCGTGTCGCTTATTTAGGTAAAAAAGGCCCTGTCACCGAAGCCTTAAAAGGCATGGGGAAACTTTCTGCAGAAGAACGCCCGAAAATGGGGGCCCTTGCGAATGAAGTTCGCGGAGCCATTACAGAAACCATTGAAGCCAAACAAGCCATTCTTGAAAAAGAGGCAGTAGAAAAGAAGCTGGCATCTGAAACGATTGATGTCACGTTACCAGGACGCCCTGTGAAAAAAGGGAATCATCATCCGCTCACGATGATTGTGGAAGAAATCGAAGATCTATTCATTGGGATGGGTTATACCGTCTCAGAAGGACCGGAAGTAGAAAAGGACTATTATAACTTTGAAGCCCTGAACCTTCCGAAGGGACATCCGGCTCGTGATATGCAGGATTCCTTCTATATAACAGAAGAGACACTACTGCGTACCCACACATCACCTGTACAGGCAAGAACGATGGAAATGGCCAAAGGAAAAGGGCCAATCAAAATCATTTGCCCAGGGAAAGTGTACCGACGAGATACGGATGACGCAACACACTCTCATCAATTCACACAAATCGAGGGACTTGTCATCGATGAAAACATCCGAATGAGTGATTTAAAAGGAACCTTGCAAGTGTTTGCCAAGAAAATGTTTGGTGAAGACCGTGAAATTCGCCTTCGTCCGAGTTTCTTCCCATTCACAGAACCTTCTGTAGAGATGGATATCTCCTGTAAAATATGTGGTGGAAAAGGATGCCGTGTATGTAAAGGGACTGGCTGGATTGAGATCCTTGGAGCAGGAATGGTTCATCCGAACGTTCTTGAGATGGCAGGATTCGATTCTAAGAAATACACAGGATTCGCATTCGGTATGGGACCTGAACGTATTGCCATGCTGAAGTACGGTATTGATGATATCCGTCATTTCTACACAAACGACACGCGCTTTGTGACCCAGTTCGGAACTCAAGAATAGAAGAAAATCGATAGGAGGTATTCACACATGTTTGTTTCATATAGATGGTTAGAAAATTATGTAGACTTATCAGGTACAACACCTGAAGAATTAGCAGAGAAGATTACCAGAAGTGGGATTGAAGTTGAAGGTGTTGAACGAATCGGGGAAGAGATCAAAAATGTGGTAGTCGGCCATGTCCTGCAATGTGAACCACACCCTGATGCGGATAAATTAAATAAATGCTTAGTGGATGTAGGGGAAGAAGAACCTGTACAAATCATTTGCGGGGCGCCAAATATAGCACAGGGTCAAAAAGTGGCTGTTGCGAAAGTAGGAGCGGTCCTACCTGGAAACTTCAAAATCAAAAAAGCCAAGCTTCGTGGTGAAGCGTCTCACGGTATGATCTGTTCCCTACAAGAGCTTGGAATCGAAGGCAAACTTGTACCAAAAGAACATGCAGAAGGGATCTATGTGTTCTCAGATGAAGCGGAAGTAGGCAGGAGTGCAGTTGAACTATTGAATCTTGACGATGCGATTTTAGAGCTTGGCTTAACACCCAATCGTTCTGACTGCTTAAGCATGCTGGGAGTGGCGTACGAAGTAGCTGCGATTCTGGACCGTGAAGTGAAGCTTCCGCAACCAACGGTACCTGAAGGAAGTGACAAAGCTTCTGATTACGTAACTGTAAAGGTAGAGGCGAAGGGAGACAATCCTCTATACGGAGCGAAAATCATTAAGAACGTCAAAATCGGTCCATCTCCTCTATGGATGCAAAACGCACTGATTTCAGCCGGTATCCGACCACATAATAATGTCGTTGATATTACGAACTATGTGCTATTGGAATATGGTCAACCCCTTCACGCTTTCGACTACGATCGTCTTGGGTCAAAGGAGATCCTTGTCCGTCGTGCGAAGGATGGAGAAACCTTCGTGACACTGGATGATGCAGAAAGAACCCTATCCAGCAGCCAGCTTGTCATCACAAATGGCACTGAGCCTGTTGCTCTAGCTGGAGTGATGGGAGGAGCGAACTCAGAAGTTCAGAATGATACAACGACGATTCTTCTCGAAGCAGCTTACTTCACTGGTCCGATTGTAAGGGGAGCTTCGAAAGACCACGGTCTACGAAGTGAAGCAAGCACTCGTTACGAGAAGGGAGTGGATCCTAACCGTGTTCTGAAAGCAGGAGAGAGAGCAGCTGGGCTGATGGCTGAATATGCTGAAGGTGAAGTTCTTGAAGGCACTGTCTTATTTAACGAAATGGACGTTGAACCGGTTAAAGTGGAGATTACGCTGGAAAAGATTAATTCTTCACTAGGAACATCGATTTCAGTTGAGACAGTGGAAGATATCTTCCGCCGTCTTCAATTTGATGGAGAGGTCAATGGAGAAACGTTCTCCGTAACAGCTCCTACAAGACGGGGAGACATTACCATCCCTGAAGATTTATTGGAGGAAGTGGCCCGTCTTTACGGCTATGATAACCTTCCGCTGACTCTTCCACAGGGAGAGTCAACGCCTGGTGGACTTTCAAATCATCAGTTAAAACGTCGTACGGTTCGCCGTTATTTAGAAGGGGCCGGACTCCTTCAAGCGATCACATATTCTTTAACAAACGACAAGAAAGCAACCCAATACGCACTGGACGTAAGAGAACCGGTCCGCTTATTAATGCCGATGAGTGAGGAACGCAGCAATCTTCGCTTAAGCATCATTCCACAGCTACTTGAAGTGGTTTCATACAATAAAGCACGCCAAAATGACTCTCTTGCCTTTTATGAAGTCGGATCTGTATTCTTAAATGAATCTGGTGAAGAGCTTCCCCGGGAAGAGGAGCATATTGCCGGAGCGCTTACAGGTTTATGGCATCTACACCCTTGGCAGGGAGAAAAGAAGCCGGTTGACTTCTTCGTAGCAAAAGGAATCTTGGAAGGACTGTTTGAAGAGATCGGTGTTGCAAACGCGATTTCATACCGCCAAGCAGCCGTAGATGGTATGCACCCAGGAAGAACAGCTGAAATACTCTTGGATCAAGAAGTGATAGGATTCGTCGGGGCCATCCATCCGGAAGCGGAAAAAGAATTGGATCTTAACGAAACCTATGTGTTCGAACTTAAGGCTTCACCCATCTTCCATTATGAAAAGCCGGCACTAAGTTACACGCCAATTCCACGTCACCCATCAATTACAAGAGATATCGCCCTTGTTGTCGATGCAGACGTGAAAGCAGGAGAAGTAGAATCCATCATTAAGGATGCAGGAGGAAAGCTTCTGAAGGAAGTTTCTGTCTTCGATCTTTATGAAGGAGAGCATATGGAAGCAGGGAAGAAATCCCTTGCCTTCTCATTGAAGTACTTCGATCCTGTGAAAACATTAACGGATGAAGAAGTAGTGAAAGTACATGATAAAGTGCTCGCAACAGTCAAAGAAAAAGCGGGAGCCGAGTTGAGAGGATAACCCGGTTCTGGTGAAGAGGTGTCAGACATTCGTCTGGCATCTTTTTTTATCTGATGTTTGCCTGTTGAAAATTGGAGGTATTTTGACAGGAGAAAGTAAGCTGAATTTTGATAGGAGAAAAAATGCGGATATTCAACAGGCAACAAAAAGTAGTATTTCAACTGCTAAATAATCAACAAAAATCAACAGCTAATTACCCAACAAACGAACAAAAGCCCCACCGGTATAGGGCGGGGCTTTCCTTATTTCTTTGCTAATTTTATCGCCTTTTCACTATTGGCAAAATGCCATTTCGTCATAGTTTTTAATTCTTCGATTCCTTTTCTCTTGATGATCTTGGCGGCAGCCACGTCTACATGGTTTCCTGCCCCTTTTGGTATGACGACACCTGCTTTTTCACTCAACTTGTCCATTTCCTTCAAAAAGGCGTAGCGGGCAATGATCGATGCAGCGGCAACTGCAAGGTGGATGCTTTCTCCTTTTGTGCTGAAGTAAACCCGTTCTTTCTGGATCTCCTTTTGGGCAGCTATGTGTTTGAAATATGTATTTTTTTCTACGAATTGATCAATCAAGATGCCTTCAGGCAGTTCCGGGGCCATTTTTTCTAACAGTTTAAGAATGGCCTGATTGTGGAGGAGAGCTTTCATTTTTCCCTGGGTCATTCCTTTTTCCTGCATCGCATTGTATTTAGGATTGTGCAGGATGAGCAGTGAGTAGGGAATAGTGGTAATTAAGTCCCTGGCTATTTTGGTGATTTGAGGATCAGATAAGTTTTTTGAATCTTTGACACCTAGTTCCTTCATGAGGGGGATATGCTCTTTCTTTACGTAAGCACTCACCACTGTGATCGGTCCGAAGAAATCACCTGTGCCGACTTCGTCTGATCCGACGACAGACCAGTTGGCGAAGTTATCAGGCAATGTCGTCGACCCTTTAGAAGGGGATTTCACCTTGGGAGACACGCTTGTTCCCCACTGACTTGATTCACCTTCTCCATTCGCCCCTTGAAATAACACTTTCCCGGATTTATAGGCGGTAACCGTACAACCCGTTGGCTTAGCTACAAATATGGCCCCTGGAGGCAGCTTATCTACTAACACCTGTTTGTAATGGTCTTTCATTTGGTCGATTGTTGCTTTCGTTGTCTGTATGACGGTATTGGCCACGTTTCTCTCTCCTTATGACAAAATTCTTGATTTTAATAAAAAATGTGAGCTAATATGACAAAATCCTTCCAACATCAAGATATTTCATGGTATGATTATGTGTAGGATTCTTATGAATGGGGGGCTTTCAGATTGTCTGAAGAACAAAAAAAACGCACCACTGTTGACATTTATGGTCAACAATATACGATTGTTGGGACTGAATCAACAAGTCAAATTCGATTTGTCTGTTCTAAAGTGGATGACAAAATGAGAGAAATAAACTCCATGAATCCGTCTCTCGACACAAGTAGGCTCGCCGTTTTGACAGCGGTGAATGCCGTGAATGATTATCTCAAACTGCAAGAGAAGTTTGAAGAGCTGGAACGAGAAATTAAACGATTAAAGGATTGAAATAAGATGCTAGATTTAGCTTTACTAATTATCCTTGTATTAGGATTTTTCATAGGTCTAAAGCGTGGATTCATTTTACAAGTCGTCCACATATTCGGATTTATTGTCTCTTTTATTGTAGCATACATATATTATGATCAGCTTGCACCTAAGCTAACATTGTGGATTCCTTATCCTGTATTGGACGAGCAATCAACTTTAAATATGATCTTTGAATCGACCCATTTAGATCAAGCATACTATCGGGTCATTGCGTTTGCGATGATTTTCTTCGCATCCCGCATCATTCTGCAGATTATTGGATCGATGCTTGACTTTGTTGCCCATCTTCCATTAATAAAGCAGTTAAATGTACTTGGCGGGGGGATATTAGGCTTTATTGAAGCATACTTAATGATTTTCATTCTATTATTTATTGCTGTATTATTGCCGATCGAGTCGGTTCAAACACTCATCAATAACTCGTTTATTGCGCAAGCGATGGTGAAACATACTCCTGTTTTCTCTGATATGGTGAAATCTTGGTGGATTGAATATGTAGGCTGAAAAAGGGCTGACTATAAGTATGCAACTCAGGTTCGTTAAGGATTCCTTAACGGAAAATGTTCATCTTATAAGTCAGTCTTTTTTCTTTTTATATCAATTTTGCTACTATATAGATGGAGTAGTTTGGCAGTTGAAAGAGTTTTCCGCTCTAATCAAACGTGTAGTATGCCATCTCTTATGTCACGAAACAGTCTAATTCTAAGATAGTAGGTGAATCTCTTGAATAAAAAAGATATTATAAAATTATTAGAAACAATTGGAATATATATGGAGTTAAAAGGTGAAAATTCGTTTAAAATATCTGCCTACCGAAAAGCGGCAGCAGCACTGGAGAATGATGACCGGAGTTTACAGGAAATCAGTGACTTCACGAAGCTCCCCGGAATCGGCAAAGGAACGGCTGGAGTCATTGAAGAGTACATAGAGAAAGGGTCGTCCTCTGTTCTTGAAGAGCTGAAAGAAGAGGTTCCTAAGGGACTGATCCCACTTATCCAATTGCCTGGTTTAGGTGGAAAGAAAATTGCGAAGCTGTATAGTGAGCTTGGAGTCGAAAGTATCGAGGACCTGGAAGAAGCGTGTAAGACAAATAAAATACAGGCATTGGCAGGCTTCGGCAAAAAGACCGAAGAGAAGATCCTTGCTTCCATTGAACAGGTTGGTAAGAGACCTGACCGCCTTCCGATTGGATTTATGATGGGAATAGCAGAAGAAATAGAAGGATATCTTTCCGAGATGGATAGTATTCAAACATATTCGAGGGCTGGAAGCTTAAGGAGAATGAGGGAAACGATCAAGGATCTGGATTTCATTATCTCAACAGAGCAACCTGAAGCGGTAAAGGAAGGGTTGTTGAAACTACCCCATATCGTTGAAACCATTGCAGCAGGGGATACAAAGGTTTCTCTTACCCTTTCATACAAGTGGGATGTGAGCATAGATTTCAGAATCGTAAAGCCTGAAGAATTTGCTACGACCCTTCACCATTTTACAGGCTCAAAGGATCATAATGTCCGCATGCGTCAGCTGGCCAAAGAACGTGGTGAAAAGATTAGCGAATATGGTGTGGAGAATAATGAAACAGGCGAAATTAAGACCTTTAAAACAGAAGAAGAATTTTATCACCACTTTGACTTGCCATTGATTCCGCCTGAATTGAGGGAAGACGGTAGAGAAGTGGAAGACTTCCATAAGGATTATCCTATCCTTTCAATACAAGATATCCAAGGGGATCTTCATATGCACTCCACCTGGTCGGATGGTGCATTCTCGATTGAAGAAATGGTGGAAGCGTGCCGTTCTAAAGGGTATCAGTATATGGCGATCACAGACCACTCCAAGTATTTACGGGTGGCGAACGGACTTACAACCGAACGATTATTAAAACAAATAGAAGAAATCAAAGAAATCAATAAGAAGTATAATGATATTGAGGTTCTTTCAGGAATCGAAATGGATATACTTCCTGACGGCACATTGGACTATGAAGATGAGGTTCTTGAAAAGGTGGATCTTGTGATCGCCTCGATCCATTCGAGCTTTTCACAATCTCAAGATAAAATCATGGAGAGGCTGACCACTGCCCTGAAAAGTGCCCATGTGGATATTATCGCTCATCCAACCGGAAGAATCATCGGTCGAAGAGAAGGCTATGACGTCGATATAGATCTTCTAATTCAACTTGCGAAAGAAACCGATACCGTTTTAGAGCTGAATGCAAACCCAAATAGGCTGGATCTATCTGCTGAAAATATTCGAAAGGCCCAGGATCAGAATGTGAAGCTTGTCATCAACACAGACGCTCACAGTACAGATCATCTTGAATTTATGGAAATAGGGGTCGGGACAGCTCGAAAAGGGTGGATCAAGAAAGACACGGTCATCAATACATGGGATAAACAAGAGCTAATCAAATTTATTAAGCGAAACTGATAAAAGGTGGAATATATTCCGTGAATGCTAAAGTATTAAAGACGCTAGAGTTTGACAAAATTAAAGAACTATTAAAGCAATATGCCGCATCTGCCCTGGGGCATGCAAGGGTTTCCGCTCTCATACCTTCTGTTGAGTTTGAGGAAATCATGTCTCTTCATGAAGAGACGGATGAGGCCATGACCATTCTCCGTTTGAAGGGTCATGCACCACTTGGGGGGATTTTTGATATACGTCCCCACGTCAAGCGTGCACAAATCGGCAGTATGCTATCTCCATCTGAATTCATTCAAGTGGCAAGCACAATCAGGGCAAGCAGGAAGATGACATTGTTTGTAGACGAGTTGTTGGAGGAAGAGGTGGATATTCCTCTGCTACAGGAGAAAATGGGTACGGTGATCCCCCTTCCTCACTTAGAACAGGATATCCGAAAAGTCGTGGATGAGAATGGTGAAATACTTGATACAGCAAGTGAAGCACTACGCTCGATCCGTACACAACTCCGTGCAAACGAAGGCCGGATCCGGGAGAAGCTAGAGCGGATGATCCGTTCTTCCAATGCTCAAAAAATGCTGTCCGATGCGATCATCACGATTCGGAACGACCGATACGTCATTCCTGTTAAACAGGAGTACAGGGGTCAATATGGTGGAATCATCCATGACCAATCATCTTCGGGACAAACCTTATTTATCGAGCCCGAGGCCATTGTCCAGCTGAATAATCAGCTCCGTGAACTCCGCTTAAAAGAACAAACGGAAATCGAAAAGATCCTCCTCGAGCTAACCGAAAGTGTACAAGAATCGGGAGAGGAATTGCTTTTGATTGTCAGCATCCTAGCAGACATTGATTTTATGTTCACAAAAGCGAAATTCGGGAGATCGATTAAAGGTTCGAAACCGAAGATCAACAATGAACGTCGAATCAAGTTGAATAAAGCCCGTCATCCCCTCCTACCGATCGATGAAGCAGTAGCGAATGATATCGAATTGGGGAATGAGTTTTCCTCGATTGTCATCACGGGACCGAATACGGGTGGGAAAACCGTTACTCTTAAAACCTTGGGCTTAACAAGCCTGATGGCGCAAGCTGGCCTTCCGATCCCGGCATTGGACGGATCTGAAGTTGGCATTTTTCGTACTGTTTATGCCGATATTGGAGACGAACAGTCTATTGAGCAAAGCTTAAGTACTTTCTCATCCCACATGGTCAACATCGTGGACATTCTGAAAAAGGTGGACCATGAGAGTTTAGTTCTGTTTGATGAGCTAGGGGCCGGTACAGACCCTCAAGAAGGTGCGGCATTAGCCATTTCCATTTTGGATGAAGTACATGCAACAGGTGCAAGGGTTGTAGCGACCACCCACTATCCTGAACTGAAAGCGTATGGATATAATCGTGAAGGAGTCGTGAATGCCAGTGTGGAATTTAATGTAGAAACATTAAGTCCTACCTATAAGCTACTGCTTGGCGTTCCGGGACGAAGTAACGCCTTTGAGATTTCAAAGCGACTGGGGCTTACTGATTCAGTCATTCATCGAGCAAAGTCACATATTGGGACCGATAGTAAAGAAGTGGAAAATATGATTGCATCACTAGAAGACAGCAGACGCCAGGGGGAACGAGAGCTTGAGGAAGCCCATGAGCTCTTAAGGCAAGCAGAGAAGATGCATAAAGATATGCAAAAACAAATGATGGAGTATTACGATAAGAAAGATACCCTTTACGAAAAAGCTCAACAAAAAGCAGCTGAAGTCGTTGAAAAGGCCAAGACTGAAGCTGAACAAGTGATTAAAGATTTACGGAAAATGCAACAGGAAAAATCAGCCCAGATCAAAGAGCATGAACTAATCCAAGCGAAAAAGCAGCTGGAAGAAGCAACTCCGAAGTTGAAGACGTCCGGTTTAAAGAAAAAAACCACTCAAACAACGCATGAGTTAAAACCGGGAGATGAAGTGAAAGTTCTAAGCTTTGATCAAAAAGGTCATTTGATTGAACGGGTGTCAGCTAAAGAATGGCAGGTTCAGATGGGGATTATGAAAATGAAAGTGAAAGAAGCTGATCTTGAATTTATTCAATCTCAACAAAAAGTCGAAACCAAACCAATGGCCACGGTGAAAGGGAAAGATTTCCACGTCAGCCTTGAACTTGATTTACGTGGAGAACGCTTTGAAAATGCATTATCTAGAGTGGAGAAATACATCGATGATGCGCTGCTTGCGGCTTATCCCCGTGTGTCTATCATTCACGGAAAAGGTACGGGAGCTTTAAGGCAAGGAGTGCAGGAGTACTTGAAAAATCACCGCTCGGTTAAAAGTATCCGGTTCGGGGATGCCGGTGAAGGTGGAACGGGTGTAACAGTCGTTCAGTTTAAGTAGGCCATGTCCATTACGTTTGAAAAAAAGTAAATAACAAAGTAAAGGGAGCTTTACGATGGAGAATTTTTGGGAAAATGAATTTGTTCAAACTGCAGGAAACTACAGCGTGGTCATCTTATGTATGGTTCTATTCCTGGCCGTCTTTGAACTGGTCACGAAGTATAGAAACTGGGAAGAAATTAAAAAAGGGAATATGGCTGTGGCCATGGCGACAGGAGGGAAAATATTTGGGATAGCAAATATTTTTCGACATTCGATCAGCCACAATGACACCATCCTAACAACAATAGGATGGGGTGTGTTCGGCTTTTTACTATTGCTGATTGGGTATTTCATTTATGAATTTCTCACACCGAAGTTTAGAATTGATGAAGAAATTGAAAATGATAATCGGGCTGTAGGTTTCATTTCATTGGCGATTTCAGTCGGGTTATCCTATGTAATAGGAGCCGGTATATCGTAAGGAGAGGGAATATGGAAACATTGGCGAAGGTTTTACTCACCCTATGTGGGGGCTTTATTCTAGTTGGCATCATTTATATAGTGTTCTTTACTTAATGGAAAACAGTTGTAAAGAAAGATAGAAATAATCTCAAAATAATAATATTGTACAATCAGACTGTCATATGGTTAATTAGGCAGTCTTTTTTCTTTGGAAAAAGGATTTGTAAGGAAGGTCAAGCTTCATTGATAGGATGAAAGTATCGAAGTCTGTTAATTCAAATTGTAACTGAGGTCACCTTATATTATAATAATAAATAGAAGGAATTTTCTAAAAAATCAATAAGGAGGGATTACAATGAACAAACCATGGCTTGCTGAATATCCAGCGGAGATACCAAACGAGCTAGTCCTCACCCCGAAACCATTACAATCCTATTTAACCGAAGCAGCAACTCTTTATGGGGATAAAGTAGCGATACAATTTATGGGCAAGGAACTGGGCTATACCGAATTATATGAGTCTGCTCTCAAATTCGCCCATTATCTTAAATCGTTAGGAATCAAGAAAGGCGACCGAGTGGCAATCATGCTTCCCAATACGCCTCAATCCGTCATTGCGTATTACGGAATCCTATACGCAGGTGGAGTTGTCGTACAAACCAACCCATTGTATATGGAGCGGGAAATTGAATATCAAATGAAGGACTCCGGTGCTAAGGTGATTCTTACATTAGATATTTTATATCCAAGAGTGTCGAAGGTGATGAAAGATACCGATCTCGAGCATATAATTGTAACCGCTATCAAAGATTACCTGCCATTTCCCAAGAACCTCATCTATCCATTTATTCAAAAGAAGCAGTATGGGATTGTCGTGAAAGTCAATCATTCCGGGCAGAACCATTTATTTACGGAAATCATGAAAACGTCGAAGCCTGAAATAACCACGGAAGAATTCGACTTCGAAAATGATTTAGCCCTTCTGCAATACACCGGCGGTACGACAGGGTTTCCTAAAGGAGTCATGCTGACACATAAAAACCTGGTAGCGAATGCTTCCATGTGTGACCTGTGGCTGTATAAGTGTAAGAAAGGGGAAGAAAGGATGCTCGGCATTCTTCCGTTCTTTCATGTATATGGCATGACTGCAGTACTGATTCTGTCGATCATGCAAGGATATAAGATGATCCTGCTTCCTAAATTTGATGCTGAAACGACGTTGAAGACGATTCAGAAACATAAGCCAACCCTATTTCCAGGTGCCCCTACGATCTATATTGGTCTCTTGAATCATCCGGATATTAAGAAGTATGATCTGTCATCGATTGATTCATGTCTTAGTGGAAGTGCACCATTACCCGTGGAAGTACAACAACAATTCGAGGAAGTCACTGGTGGGAAGCTCGTAGAAGGTTATGGCTTAACTGAATCATCCCCCGTCACGCATTCCAACTTCCTTTGGGATAAAGCGAGGATCAAGGGTAGCATCGGCGTACCATGGCCAGGTACGGACAGTGCAGTGTTTTCAATGGAAACGGGAGAACCTCTTCCCCCGAATGAAATCGGAGAAATTGTCGTCAAAGGACCACAGGTGATGAAGGGATATTGGAATCGACCTGAAGAAACGGAACAAACGTTAAAGGACGGCTGGCTGCTCACTGGTGATTTAGGATACATGGATGAGAAAGGCTATTTCTATATTGTCGATCGCAAGAAGGATATGATCATTGCCGGAGGGTTTAACATCTATCCGAGAGAAATCGAGGAGGTCCTCTATGAACATCCGGCCATCCAGGAAGTCGTGGCAGCAGGCGTCCCTGACCCTTACCGGGGAGAGACCGTGAAGGCATATGTTGTACTGAAAGAAGGAGAGTCCCTTACGGAAGAGGAACTCAATGAATATTCACGTAAATTCCTGGCTGCCTATAAAGTCCCACGGATTTATGAATTCAGAAAAGAACTCCCGAAAACAGCTGTAGGGAAAATTTTACGAAGGGCACTTGTAGAAGAAGAGCGTGAAAGAATAGATAATGAACAGAAAACAAGTTAAACTAGTACTCAATGGTTTTTCTTTTTGGTCCGGAAATGGACAGGGTGTCTATTCTTGACAATCGATGAGAAACATTTTATTATTAAAATATGAATGAACAGTCATTCATATTTTGTTAAGGCAGGTCAAGAACTTATGAAACGAAATAAACCTAAATACAAACAAATTATCGACGCTGCTGTGATTGTTATCGCTGAGAATGGGTATCATCAGGCACAAGTGTCAAAGATCGCGAAGCAAGCAGGAGTGGCCGATGGAACGATTTATCTTTATTTTAAAAATAAAGAAGATATCCTGATTTCTTTATTCGAAGAGAAGATGGTTCTCTTTGTCGAAAAAATTGAAGAAGTTATAGCAGGAAAACAGACAGTTTCAGAGAAATTATTAGTGATGATTGAAAATCATTGTAGAATACTGTCGGATGATCATCACCTGGCCATCGTTACACAGTTAGAATTGAGACAATCCAATAAGGATATCCGCTTGAAAGTTAATGACGTGTTAAAGGGCTATCTCCAATTAGTCGACAAAATATTGATCAGCGGAATTGAATCCGGGGAATTTTCTCAAGATCTAGATGTTCGCTTGGCACGCCAAATGATTTTTGGTACGTTGGATGAGAGTGCCACAACTTGGGTGATGAATGACCAGAAATATGACTTAGTAGCTCAAGTCCCTGCCATTCACAAGCTATTGATTCATGGATGTGGCGGCAGGAACTAAATTAGCATAGGGGGATAAGAGATGGAAAATTTATCATGGGAATTAGAGGGGCAAGTAGCAACGGTTCTGATTCAAAGACCCCCCGCTAATGCATTAGCGAGCGGGCTCATTAAAGAAATAGATGCCATGCTTGACGAACTGGAAAACAACGCAGATGTACGGGTGATCTTACTGAAAGGAGAAGGGCGCTTCTTTTCAGCAGGAGCTGACATCAAAGAATTCACGACTATCGAGACCGGTGAGGAATTCTCTAAATTGGCGAAAAAAGGCCAGGATGTTTTTGAACGGATGGAGAATTTTTCTAAGCCGATCATTGCAGCCATCCATGGGGCCGCTTTAGGCGGTGGATTAGAACTTGCCATGGGTTGTCACATCCGGTTAGTAAGTGAAAATGCGAAACTCGGACTACCAGAACTTCAATTGGGGCTTGTTCCTGGATTTGCTGGTTCTCAGCGACTACCGAAACTGGTAGGAAGAGCAAAAGCCGCTGAAATGCTGTTAACGAGTGAGCCAATCAGTGGAAATGAAGCTGTTCAGTGGGGTCTTGCCAATAAAGCATATCCTGAAGATCAACTTTTTGATAAAGCGAAGGAAATGGCCGATAAAATTGCCAAGAAAAGCCCTGGTGCGATGAAAGCAGCTATCGAGCTGCTAAGTTATACAAAAGATGATCGCTTCTATGAAGGCGTAATGAGAGAATCCGATCTTTTTGGTGAAATTTTTGTATCGAATGATGCCAAAGAAGGAATCTCAGCATTTGTAGAAAAGAGAGAACCGCACTTTAAAGGCTAGAATACATTCTAGTAATATAGTAAACTCTTAGTGAGGGGCAGTTTGAATGAAACATTTTTTCAAGCTGCCCATTCAAAGGGGTTAAATTGTCGAAATCTTTTTAAGGGAAAGAATGTTTACATTATTAGGAGGGACTACGGATGAACATCTATGTACTTTTGAAAAGAACGTTTGATACTGAGGAGAAAATTGCGATCCAAAACGGTCAAATTGCTGAAGATGGAGCGGAATTTATCATAAATCCTTACGATGAATATGCAGTGGAAGAAGCGATTCAAGTTCGCGACGCACATGGCGGAGAAGTAACTGTCGTAACGGTTGGCGGAGAAGAAAGCGAAAAGCAGCTGAGAACGGCATTAGCGATGGGTGCAGATAAAGCAGTCCTCATCAATACAGAAGATGATCTAGATCATGGAGATCAATTCACGACAGCCAAAATTCTTGCCCACTATTTAAAAGAGCAGGAAGTAGATTTAATCCTTGCAGGTAATGTTGCTATTGATGGCGGATCTGGACAAGTTGGACCACGTGTAGCAGAACAACTTGATATTCCTTATGTAACAACAATCACGAAACTGGAAATTGACGGTGAAACTGTAACAGTTACACGTGACGTAGAAGGGGATTCAGAAGTAATTGAAACAACTCTTCCACTTTTAGTAACAGCTCAACAAGGTTTGAACGAACCGCGATATCCATCACTTCCAGGAATCATGAAAGCGAAAAAGAAGCCTTTAGATGAAGTGGAATTGGATGACATCGATTTAGACGAAGATGATGTAGAAGCGAAGACCAAAACAATTGAAATCTACCTTCCACCGAAGAAGGAAGCAGGTAAAGTATTAGAAGGCGAATTGGATGCTCAAGTATCAGAACTTGTTTCACTTCTTCGCAATGAAGCGAAAGTTATATAAAGTAAAGTCACAGGAATAACTAACATTCAGGGGGTATTTAACATGGCGAGAAAAGTATTGGTACTTGGAGAAGTTCGGGACGGATCATTACGTAATGTTTCCTTTGAAGCCATTGCAGCTGGTAAAACAGTATCAGAAGGCGGAGAAGTAGTAGGTGTTTTAATCGGCAAAAGTGTAAGCGCTTTAGGTGAAGAAATGATTCACTTTGGTGCAGACAAAGTTGTGATCGTGGAAGACGACAAGTTGGAACAGTATACGTCAGATGGCTATTCTCAAGCGATTCTTTCGGTCATCGAACAAGAGAAGCCTGAAGGAATCATTTTCGGACATACTGCACTAGGGAAAGACTTATCACCTAAAGTGGCTAGCAAGCTGAGCACCGGATTGATATCTGATGCGACTGACCTTGAGGAAGCTGGAGGAAATCTCGTATTCACAAGACCGATTTATTCCGGGAAAGCATTTGAAAAGAAAATTGTCACTGACGGAGTGATCTTTGCAACAATCCGTCCAAATAACATCGAGCCATTAGCGAAAGATGATTCACGTTCAGGAGAAGTTTCTTCCCTTTCCGTTGATATCAAAGACCTACGCACGATTATTAAAGAGGTCGTTCGTAAAGCAAGCGAAGGTGTGGACCTTTCTGAAGCGAAAGTTGTCATTGCCGGTGGACGTGGAGTGAAGAGCGAAGATGGATTCAACCCGCTTAATGAACTAGCCGATGTTCTAGGTGGAGCAGTCGGTGCATCCCGCGGGGCATGTGATGCAGATTACTGTGACTATTCCTTACAGATTGGTCAAACAGGTAAAGTCGTAACGCCTGATCTTTATATCGCATGTGGTATTTCTGGAGCCATCCAGCATTTAGCTGGTATGTCGAATTCGAAAGTGATCGTGGCGATCAATAAAGATCCTGAAGCAAACATCTTTAACGTAGCCGATTATGGAATCGTTGGGGATTTATTTGAAGTCGTACCGATGCTTACAGAAGAATTCAAAAAGCTGAAGGTATCCTCTTCATAATCCTGCGTTTTACAGGAGCGGTTAGAGGGTAGACATATATTAAGGATAAGGGTGTAGCTGCTTCAATGGCTGCTCCTTATTTTTTTCTTCATTTGTATATTCCGTTTTGAGAAGGGAATATTACCTACGAGCAGATTAATGGCATCCCCAAATAAACGGTGATATACTAACGGTACATTCAAAGATTTTAGGAGGCGCATATAAATGGCAATTACACATGCTACTGATCAATCATTTTCAACTGATACAAATTCTGGACTGGTACTAGCGGATTTCTGGGCACCTTGGTGTGGACCATGCAAAATGATCGCTCCAGTTCTTGAAGAGCTAGATAGCGAAATGGGCGACAAAGTAAAAATCGTCAAAGTTGACGTAGATGAAAACCAAGAAACAGCAGGTAAATACGGGGTTATGAGTATCCCGACTCTAGTTGTCCTTAAAGATGGCGAAGTGGTGGACAAAGTAATCGGTTTCCAACCTAAGGAAGCACTTGCTGAATTATTGAACAAACATGCTTAATAACGAGTGACAGAAATACCGGGGCTGCGATTGTGGCTCCGGTTTTTTTTTGTGTTTTGGGAAGGGGGAGTTATACTTGATTGGAGGAATATGGTGTCACTGTTCACAATTTGGCCCGATAAACCCTAAAGGTGGCCCGATAAACTACAATAGTGGCCCGATAAACTCTGAAAGTGGCCCAATAAACTACAATAGTGGCCCAATAAACCTCATAAGCTACGCACCATACCCGCTTTCCGCACTGGTTTCATCTCTATTACCGCATTCCATTTAATATCTGAACGAACTCTACTAGTACTTCACACTTCTCCATCCGATCCTCGTCCCCGTACTGCTCCAGTATCATCCCATTTTTGACCAAATAAAACTTCCTTCACTAATCTGTCAAAAAACGTTGACTATGATAATCATTCTCGATATAATTTTAAATGGAATTGAAAATCATTATCATTTAACAACATTCGGGGGTTTATACATATGAAAAAGAGAGATTTAACCAAGATATTTGCTGCATTCTTACTGACAGGAACTGTGTTGGCAGGTTGCGGATCCGGCGAGAAGAATGAGGGGAAAGAAACATCCTCTTCATCCGGTGATACAGAACAGGTAGAAGAGGAAAGCGAAGCTGCAGAAGTTGATTTCCAAGCTGCATTTAAAGAAGCAAATGCTGAACTTGCGAACGCAAAAGAAGATGAAAAAGTTGATTATGATAAAGTGACTTCAATCTATGAAGATCAATTACAGGAACTAGTTCAAAAGCGTGACCAGGAGTTTGAAGACTCTGTTGATGAACATATTTCAACAGCACTTGCTGCAGGAAAAGACGGGTCCCTTGATCAAGTGGTAGTAGCTCAATTATTCGATAAATTAATGCAAAAGGTATTCTATACAACAGTGAAGCATGAATTCACTGAAATAGCTGAAAACTGGAGCAACAAAGAAGAAGTAAACGAAGAAATGGAAGAAGCAAAAGAATTTTATGAAATTCTTGAACCGACTGTACAAAAAAGGGATCAAGCTTATGGTACGAATATGGTTGATGCAATAAACGGAGGATTCCAGGAAATAGAGAAAGCGGTTGAAGAAGATGATGAACTGGGCTTCCAGCTTGGGAAACAAGTCGTTGATAAAACGTTAATGAAGACCTTTTATCTAGCTTCTGGGGCCATTCCTAACGGATATGCTACGAAAGCCTCTGAAGAAGCGAAAGAAAATCCTGAGGCTGCAAAAGCGGAGCAAGCAGAAGGCTGGGCATTCTATCAGTCTCTTGCCAGTTACTTATCAGGAAATGCACCTGAAGAAGCAGAATCCATCAACAAACAATTTGATCTGCAAACGGATGTGAAATCGATCGATCCTGAAGTGGTAAACCACGCATTTATTCGTGGGTTCTCTAAAATCGCCCTCCATGAATATGAAGAAAGCGAAGAGAATTGGGGAGAAGATAAATCTGTTATCACTGCCTTAGAAGGCGGATTGTTCATTGATCTTATTTCCTCAGATATCAAGTCTCTCATGGGGGAAGAGTCATATCAAGCCTTATCAACGGATGCTCAAAGCTACTTAGAAGCTGTTAAGTCACAAGATAAAGAAAAAGCAGAAACGGTAAGAACCAACATTGAAAAAATGTTGAATGATGTGATTGCGAAAGCGAATAAATAGTCATTTGGGTTGACCCTGATCAAGTGTGAGAAGGCTCCTTTTCAAGTTCGTATGAATTTGAAGAGGCAGTGCTTTTTGACGCAAAGGGGGTCAACCCTTTTTCACATTCTTATCAAAGTAAGATACAATATAAAATGATTAAATCGTAATGGTACGAGGTGTAAGAAATTGAAAATCATTATTACAGGTGGAGCCGGTTTTATTGGGTCCAATCTATCAAGGAAGCTGCTTGAAGAGCGTCATGAGTTATTACTAATAGATAGTTTTCATCCCTATTATTCCCAAGAGAGGAAAGAAAGACAGTTATCCTTTGTGCAAGACAAGGGTACAATTTCCTTCGTCCAAAAGGATTTGTTAGTTGATGAAGAAGAGCTGCAGGATGTATTTCATCAATTTAAAGCAGATTGCGTCATTCATTTAGCTGCTATTCCAGGGGTTTCCCATTCGTTACATGTCCCAAATGAATATGTAGACTATGATATCAAAGCTACGATTAACACGTTAAGGTTGGCTGGGGAAAGTGGCGTCAAGAAATTCTTATTTGCCTCATCCTCATCTGTTTATGGGAATATCGATCAAAGACCTTCCAAAGAGGACGATGCAACGGGAGCGGTCGTGTCTCCATATGCTGCTGCAAAGTATGGTGCCGAAGCTTTTTGCAAGGCGTATGCGTCCATTTATGACTTGGATTTGACGATACTTCGTTTCTTTACAGTGTATGGACCATGGGGGAGGCCTGACATGGCCATTTATTCTTTCATCAATAAACTTATGCATAGGCAGGAAATCCCGATTTACGGGCTTGAAAACAAGAGGGATTATACGTACATAGATGATATCGTGAGTGGTACCAGCAAGGCGATCGAAAGTAAGGAAACAGGGACATTTAATCTTGGAAATGGTCATCCCGTGTCCATGAGTGAATTGATAAGTGAACTAAAAATCCACTTTCCATCTCTTCAATTGAAGATTAGTGATAGGAGAGTCGGGGATGTCACTTCGACTTGGGCGGATATCGGAAAAGCGCAAGAGGTTCTAGGGTATTCTCCAGCGGTCTCATTTAGGGAAGGCATAAAGAGGACGGTTCAATGGATGAAAGAACATGAACAAAGCGTATTATAGACTCGTCATAAATGGCGTCCGAATCCTCCTTTTGAGTTTATTTTTCATTTTACTTTATGTTTATTTTGATAAAGAATATATGCTTGAAATAGGTAGGCAAATGCTCTCCCATTCGTTTACGATTATTATGATAGTGGGAATCTATTTCTTTTCGTTTCTCTTAAAAGGGGTCGCATGGAAAGTTTACCTGAATGCTAACGTAAGATTGACCAGCACTTTAATCGGATTGTTTTATAGTTTGCTGTTGAATCACTTATTGCCTTTGAAAGTTGGGGACGGGGTACGTGTCATGGTGATGAATCAACGTGAAAACATCAGTGTCGAGAGGTCATTCCATTCCGTGTTTGTGCTAAGGGTAATGGACACATTGTCTTTACTATTCTTGGTTGTACTGGGTTTCCCGTATTTTTCACTAGCCCTTAAGCTTCCCAGTTTGTATTCGATTGGTTTATTAGTTTGTTTCCTATTAGCTGGTGGGTTTGGCATTAGGATGATCTTCCCTGACTTGTTTAAAAGACATGTCAATATGCTGAAAGATGCCTTGAGAGGGGCAAGGGGTGTATGGATTACCGCCCTTATCCTCACAAGCTGGTTATTAGAGGGAGCGATTCTTTATGGTGTCGGAACAATCATGGGGAATCCGTTAGCCATTGGAGAAGCGGTTTGGGTCAATAGTGTAACCATCCTTGGACAGTTGTTTCAATTTGCTCCCGGAGGAATTGGTACGTATGAGTCTATTATGAGTTATACCTTACGCTCAATTGGGATTCCACTTGAGTATGGTCTTTCAATGGCATTGTTTAGTCATGGTTTAAAATTTCTTTTCTCCTATCTAGTAGGAGGAGTTGTAATAGTATTATCACCTGTTTCGATCAAACATATTAAACGTTGGATCAGGATGAAAGGATGAATGAGTTTGAAAAGTGCATCAAAATTTGAAAAAGTAGCTGCCAGAGGATGGAACCTGCTGAATGAAGGAAAGCCGTTCACCCCGATATTTGTAATTGGTACGATGATGATCTTTCATTTTCAAGGATTGCTTCACGGTGAAGTCTTTCCTTTCCTAATCAGTTTACTGCTTACTATTCCATTATTTATTATCTATTTCTTTTATGACTTTCCATTGTTCTTACGTAACTATTTGTGGGTCCCCGTCATAGGATTCCTACTGCTTTTTGAGTCACCTGATTTAGCACTATGGGGACTAGCGATCGGACTCTATTTCTTTTTTACTGTCTTTTTCTGGGGAACGTTTTACTATCATCTTCGCATCGGGACGGATTGGTTGAATTTCACCCGGTTTTGGAAGCTAGTATTGAAAAACAGTGACTCCACCAGCGGGAATGCCCAAGAACAACTGCCGAAATTTTTATTACTTTTAGCAGTATGGGATGGGATCATGACGAATTTGTCTAATGGAGAAGTCCTTCCGATGACGTATTTCTATCTTTACGGAGGAGTGGTGACTCTTGCGTTCATCCTTCATTATTTTCTCTTTGACTGGAAGCCGAAGCAGTATGATTCCTTTACGAATGATGAACCGGCGCAAGAGGAATCCTTAAACGATAAAGTAGTTGTGATTGTTATTGATGGGATGAGGAAAGAGCGGTTCTATGAAGCGAATACTCCGTATCTGGATGAATTGATGGACAAGGGGACCGAATACTTAAATATGGAAACGGTCTATCCTGCAAGGACGGTTGTCTGCTTCTCTTCCATGTTCACCGGCACCTATCCGAGAGAACACGGAATGAAATCGAATATGGTGTGGAGGCTTGGGATCAAGGTAGAAAGCATCTTTGATTCCCTTCGAAAAGTAGGTAAAAAGGGAAAAATGTTAGGGATCGCACATTTGGTTGATTCCTTCGGCAAGGATGTTGAAACCGTAACGGCTGTTATGCATAAAGACAAAGCAGATCGAAATATTATTAATAAAGCGAAAAAAATCATGCAAGAACAAGACCCGGATCTATTCATTGTTCAATTGATCGGTACCGATCAAATCGGCCATAGTAGAGGCGTCTTGTACGATGAATATATTGAAAAAATTGAAGAGGCAGATGCTTTGATCCAAGAATACGTTGAGTGGTTGGAATCAGAAGGAAAGATGAAGAATACTACTATAATGATATGTGCAGATCATGGTCAGGCAGATGGAATCGGAGGGCATGGTCACCTTGATGAAGGAGAAAGATATGTTCCATTCTTTATGGTCGGCCCAGGTGTGAAACAAGGGGAGAAAGTCCAGGAGAAAAGGAGCCTTGTCTCCATGGCGCCAACCATCGCTTACCTATTGGGTGCTCCCTACCCAAGTCATAGCAGAGGACCTGTATTAAAAGAGGCATTAAAGGAGAGTTGGAAGCAACATGAATAAACAGAAAGTCATCGTATTTATGCCTGCTCATAATGAAGAAGAGTCGATTGGCGACGTCATTAAGCGAGTTCCTCGATCGATTCATCCTTGGGTGGAGGTAGAAGTGTTGGTGATCAACGATGGCTCAACGGATCATACCGTTGAAGTCGCACAACAGGCTGGTGCAGATCACATTGTAACGTTTGAAGAAAATCGGGGTCTCGGAGCTGCTGTAAGAGAGGGTTTGAATGTTTCGGTTGATTTAGGTGCCCATATAGGGGTGATGATCGATGCAGATGGTGAATATCCGCCCGAACAGATACCGGATCTTTTGTTGCCAATCTTTAATGGGGAGGCAGACTATACAATGGGATCAAGGTTCCTAGGTACGATCAATGGGATGAAGCTTCATCGTCGATTGGGGAACTATTGCTTTACGGCACTTCAATCCATGCTCCTGAGAAAATGGATCTATGATGGTCAGTCCGGAATGAGAGCTTTCTCCAGGCAGGCGATGGAACATGCAGACATTATCCATGACTATAATTATGCTCAGGTTTTGACGCTGAACCTTGTACGAAAAGGATTCAGGGTGAAAGAAATCCCGATTTTATACTATGTTCGTACAACGGGGAGATCCTTTATTAAGTTTCAATCTTATATGTCCTCAGTACTTCCGGCCATTTTTAAAGAAATGAAGAAACCCGTTGAGAAAGTGTATGTTCAAGAACATGCCCATCTAATTCCGGTTAATGAAAGAGCGAATCATTTTGCAAAATAAGTGATTGAATACTCATAATTCCATTCTTTTCGCAGAAAATAAGTACTCTCATTCCAATGATGAAGTGCTTATTTTTTATTGACAATACGAATGATAATCATTATCATTGAAAATAGGAGGGGAACACACATGAAAAAGACATTCTTCACAGTTGCACTACTATTCTTACTTTGTAATTTTGTGCTACCTTCACCAGCATCAGCCTACTCATATGGCGATCCCAGTGAAGAGAAAATAGCTGAGGCTTATAAAAATATTATAATTAAGCTCGATGAAGACCCTCCAAACTATTCAGAGTCTATAAAGATTTATAAAACAGTTCAAGAAGAAGTGGACCAACATATGGGTGAAAAGCCTTCCGAGGTCATTCTCGCCGAACTTGAAAAGAATGAAAAAGAACAAGCAATCGAACATTTAGATGAATTACTCGTCCTTAATATCGCAAGAAGGTTAGAGGGCATTGATAAAAACTTTTCTGAATATGATACTAGTAAGCGATTACTGGCAAAAGGATTTGCTACATATAAAACGCTATCTCCAAAGGTGGAAAGTGAGAACCCTGAACTGGATCAAAAAATACGTTCAGAGTTCGATCAAGCACTTGAATCCCTAGGAAACCCTGGTTTATTCGGAGTCGGGACAAAAGATTCCGATCAAGATGTGTTTAAAGAAAGTAAGAAGTCGATACTTTCTTCCCTTCAAAAGCAATTCAGCATTAAAAGCCTGGAAGTGGGGCATTTCGCTGAAAGTGAAACCGATAAATCCAGCCAAAAACAAGAATGGACAGATATTTCGAACTTAAAAAACTGGCTGCCCATCATCCTGATTGTCGGGGGACTGGCAGCGGCAATCGTCTATGCCATACGAAAACGCAAATAAACCTAACTGTTAATGTTTTACCTAGTAAGGAGGAGCTACTATGGAAATACAAGCATTGCTAATCACCTTTCGTGAAGTGCTGGAAGCTTTACTGATTATTGGGATCATTACTACCTACCTTAAGAAAATGGAATTTGGTCATTATACAAAGTTCGTCTGGCTTGGAGCTGGTTTAGCGGTATTAGCAAGTGTCGGAGTAGCTATGCTCTTCCAGGTCGTCTTTACCGGATTTGCTGCCATGGGCAGTGAAATGTATTTGAAAATAAGCATTATGTTGATTTCCTCTATCCTCCTTACTCAAATGGTTTTTTGGATGGCGAAACATAGTCGAAATTTAAAAGGCAATATGGAAGGGAAAATGAATACATTTATTACGACCGGGAACATCGTCGGGATGGTCATCCATTCCTTCCTTGTTGTGCTTCGAGAAGGAGTAGAGACCGTCTTCTTTTTTGCAGCCATCACAGGTGGCGATATTGGAGCAGCAATGCAAGGATGGGGCGCTATTACCGGCGTAGTGATCGGTGCTGTTGTGGCCTATTTATTCTTCAAAGGCACAATGAGAATTTCCTTGAAGAGCTTCTTTAAAGTAACCGGTGCATTTATTATTCTGATCTCTGCAGGCTTGCTCGTTCAGGCCATCTCCATGATGCAAGATTTAGGGATGATCGGCAGTGTGATTCCACATCTTTACGACCTTACTTGGTTATTACCTGAGCATCCGATCGATTATGCTCATTACTTAAGGGATACGGGAAGTGCACCATGGTTATCTGGTGATGTCGGCATATTCCTTAAAGCGTTATTCGGATATTCTTCTATGCCTTCCATTGAGGAAGTGATCTCGTATATCGGCTATTTCGTAGCGATCTACTTCCTGACTTCTTCAAAGCCGAAGACAGTTAAAGCTGCGGAGAAAGTGAAAACGGGAGTCTCTGACCTACGTCCACAAGCTAAATAAATGCGGAGAAGTTCCAAACCCCATTGTTCTTAAAGATTGAACACCCTTTTCGAAAGGTGTAAACTCTTTAAAGGAATGGCGTTTGGTTCTTTTTTTAAGTTTTGTTTTATACAAATGATTCTATAGTCGACAAAGTATGAGGGTGAAGCTGGTGAAAGGGAATGTTGAGAAGTACATTAGTTGGCCGAATGGGGTGGGGGCATTAGCGGTGGTTCTTGTTTTTCTCCTGCAATGGATATGGGTCCCATCCTTTGCAGCTACCTGGGACATGGTGGATTTCTCCCTAGGTGTCCTTCATTTTGATATGTACCAGATGCAGCCCCATTTTCCTGGCTACCCTTATTTCATTTTGGGAGGAAAAGCCCTTCATCTACTGGTGGGTGACCCTGCCAAAGCGTTGTCACTTTTTAATATAATGGTATATGGAAGCGCGACGATCCCCATTTTTCTATTAGTAAGAAGAATCGTTCATCCGTCTTATTCAGTCTTGGCGCTCGCTATCATTTATACAAGCAGCTTTACTATTCTGATGGTGGATCAACCGATGTCCGAAGGGGCTGCAATCGGTATGATGTGGTGGTATATATGGGGGTTACTATTCGCTCACGATAGACATCATAACGGATTTCTAATCCTCCCTCTGTTCATGTTCAGCATACTGCTTGGTATCAGGTTGTCCTATTTAGCCCTAGGCATGGGAATTCTGATGCTATTGTACTTGAAATGGAAGAGCGGACTGATCAAATTAAAAGAGACACCTCTCTATCTTCTTATTGGGATTCTGTTCCAGCTTCTCTGGGTTTCAGCTATCAGTATGTCAGAAGGGGGATATGGCAGCTTTCTTCGATTAGCTCTTTCCTTTACAAATGGACATTTTCAAGAATGGGGTGGCACAATCGGGGCATCGGATCTCAGTCTATACCAACGGGTGATCAAGCTTGTGTTTCGGAACACGATCTGGACAGGAGGGGTGAGCGAATCCATTCCTCTTTTGCTCGTGATGATTATCGTCTTATTCATGGCATGGAAGGCGCGGGTAGAGAGTAGTATAATCATCAGACTTCTCCTTGTCCTTTTAGTTAGTTATCTTCTATGGGCATTATTTGCTCAGAATGTGATGAAGCCGCGACATGCCCTGCCTTTAATCGGAATGGGATTATTCTTAATTGCTGTGAAAATATGCTCAGGGAAACAATCACTCGCCCGCTTGCTTTTACTCCTTCTCTTATTAACGTTTCAGGTTTTCCATACGGGGAAGCTATTAAATAGTCATATGTCAGAAGTTCCGGCTGTCTACCAGCTCGCTCATTATTTAGAGGAGAAAGAGCATCCACTTATCATTTATACATGGGAAGAATCCAGGGTGCTTGAGTATCTCAAAGTCCCTTATCGTCATGAAAAAGTGCAAACCTTTGAAGTCTTCTCGGTGGATGCAGACTATTATCATAATCGGGATATTTACTTAACGAATAAAGTGGTGGAAGGATTTAAGCAGCAAGGCGTACCGATTGACCGCTTCATTAAAGTAGAAAAACAATTTCATTCGAATGAGCTCATGGATCCCATCTATCATGACATTACGTTATATAAATGGAAAGACAAGTAAGATCATATTAGGAAGGAGGAAGATGAATGAACCAGAACATCTCGAATAAATTATCATTCCTTCCCGATCAGCCTGGATGTTATTTAATGAAAGACAGGCAAGGGACAATTATATATGTGGGAAAAGCAAAGGTCTTGAAAAACCGTGTGCGTTCTTATTTCACAGGATCCCATGATGCAAAAACTCAACGCCTGGTAGGGGAAATAGAAGATTTCGAATACATCATGACGTCATCCGACTTAGAAGCCCTTGTGCTCGAATTGAACTTAATCAAGAAATATGATCCTAAATACAACGTTATGTTAAAGGATGACAAAAGTTACCCATTTATTAAATTAACGAATGAACGGCACCCAAGGCTTATCACTACCCGTAAAGTTCAACGTGGGAAAGGCCGTTACTTTGGGCCATACCCAAATGTCGGAGCAGCAAATGAAACGAAGAAGCTACTTGATCGGCTGTACCCATTACGAAAATGTACGAACCTTCCTGATCGGGCATGTCTTTACTATCATATGGGGCAATGTCTCGCACCATGTATCAAAGAAGTAAGTAAGGATACCTATAGAGAGATGACAGATGAAATTTCCAGGTTTCTAAACGGAGGGTACAAAGGCATTAAGAAACAGTTAACCGAAAAAATGAACGAGGCATCAGAAAATCTGGAATTTGAAAGAGCAAAGGAATTCCGTGATCAAATCCTTCATATTGAAGCTACGATGGAAAAGCAAAAAATGACGACAACAGATTTCACCGACCGGGATGTGTTCGGCTATTCTGTTGATAAAGGCTGGATGTGTGTACAGGTATTCTTTGTCCGGCAAGGAAAGCTCATTGAAAGGGACGTGTCTTTATTCCCCCTATACAATGAACCGGAAGATGAATTCCTTACGTTCCTAGGTCAGTTCTATTCGAAATCGAATCACTTTAAGCCAAAGGAATTATTTTTGCCTGAAGAAATTGATGTGGATCTGGCTACAAAACTGTTGGATGTGAAAATTACACAGCCTAAACGTGGAAAGAAAAAAGAGCTGGTGAAACTAGCAGAGAAAAACGCGAATCAAGCACTAGGAGAGAAATTCGCCCTTATCGAAAGAGATGAAGAACGTACGATTAAAGCCATTGAACGACTCGGGGAACATATGGGCATTTACACACCGTTCCGGATTGAAGCGTTTGATAACTCGAATATTCAAGGATCGGACCCTGTTTCTGCGATGATTGTGTTCTTAGACGGTAAACCTGCGAAGAAAGAGTACCGAAAGTACAAGATCAAAACCGTGAAGGGTCCTGATGACTATGATTCCATGAGGGAAGTTGTTCGCAGGAGATACTCAAGAGTGCTAAAAGATGGTCTTCCCCTTCCCGACCTCATTATTATCGATGGAGGAAAAGGTCAGATTGAAGCAGCCAGGGAGGTCCTTGAACTGGAATTAGGACTCGATATCCCCATTGGTGGATTGGCAAAAGATGATAAGCATCAAACGTCGGAGCTGTTGTATGGGAATCCATTGCAAATCGTCCCTCTGGAAAAAAGAAGTCAGGAATTCTATCTCTTACAGCGAATTCAAGATGAGGTTCACCGATTTGCAATTACCTTTCATCGTCAGCTCAGAGGAAAGAGCGCCTTTCAATCCATTTTGGATGATATTGAAGGCATTGGACCTAAGCGAAAGAAGCAGCTACTAAAACATTTTGGATCCATGAAGAAAATGAAGGAAGCTACGGTTGAGGATTTTACTGACATAGGAATTCCGGAAGTAGTGGCAAAGGAATTGGTGGAGAAGCTGAAATAGGGATATTTGAAACGAGGAAGGATAGTTTCAGATGATTAAGCTTCTATTAATAAGGGTATTGTTTAATGGCTTCATAGTAACTAAATGAAGTTTTTCATTTTCATTCTGTTGATTGGAGCGGAAGGTGCTCGACTCCTGCGGGAATAGCGGGAAAGTTGAGACCCCACAGGGCAAAGCCCGAGGAGGCTCAACTCACGCCCCGCGGAAAGCGAGCACCTGGAGCGGAAATCAACCATCACTCGCTAATTGAAATAGCAACAATGTTTCCGGAAAACAGCAAATAAATAAACAGAAGTTAATTTTGAATTGTGCATTGAATCACAAAATTCTGTGTGATATAATTAACAAAAATTTAATACCATTATCACTTTTTAAAGTGGTGATAGAGGTGCGAACTTCAAGAGTACAGGTGAAGAGGAGTATGGGCTCCGTTGAGATGCTTGGAAAGGGGAGAGTCGCCGAAGTGGTTATAGTCTCATACTATTCCCGCTGGTTCTACATTTAAGAAATGTAGGATTGTCAAGATGATCTAATCTTGGAGAGCTATCTCACAATGCCGATGAACCTATTACGTATGTTCTGCTGTATGTTCATAAAGCAATGAGATATTATTCTCATTGCTTTTTTTTATTATCAGCGCAGGGTCAATAACTGGCCATGTCCATGAACGGTTAGGATGATTGTGATTGTACTCTTCACTATCAAAAAATGAGTCATGAATATGCGCTCAGAAAGAGGGAGAAGTTGTGAGTATTATTGTACAAAAATTCGGTGGGACTTCTGTAGGGTCTGTGGACAGAATTCAAAATGTTGCGTCAAGAATTGCTGAAGAGAAAGAAAGAGGAAATGAAGTCGTCGTGGTTGTGTCTGCCATGGGGAAAACGACGGATACACTCGTAGGCCTGGCGAGGGAGATTACATCGCAACCGAGTAAAAGAGAAATGGATATGCTGCTCTCAACCGGGGAACAGGTGACCATCTCACTCCTGACAATGGCTCTCATCCAATCAGGCCATGATGCCATTTCATTCACGGGATGGCAGGCAGGGATTGAAACCGAATCAGTTCACAGCAATGCAAGAATCACAAACATTCATACTGAGAAAATGGCGTCTCATCTTCAGGAAGGAAGGGTGGTCATTGTAGCAGGATTCCAGGGTATGACTGAATCGGGTGAGATCACTACACTCGGCCGTGGGGGCTCTGATACAACGGCGGTTGCGATTGCGGCTGCGCTGAAAGCTGAGCGATGTGATATATATACAGACGTAGACGGGGTGTATACAACCGATCCCCGTTATATTAAAGGGGCAAGAAAATTACCTTCAATTTCTTATGATGAAATGCTTGAACTAGCCAATTTAGGGGCTGGGGTCCTGCATCCAAGGGCTGTGGAATTTGCTAAGAATTATCAAATTCCGTTAGAGGTAAGATCCAGCATTGAAAGAGTTGAAGGAACATATATTGAGGAGGAAGCAAGCATGGAACAAAACCTGATTGTAAGAGGGGTAGCCTTTGAAGATGCAATCATCAGGGTAACTGTCTTTGGACTTCAAAACGCATTAACAGGATTATCTTCTGTATTCACCACATTAGCAAAAAATCATTTGAATGTAGACATCATTATTCAGAGCCAGACCGATCAGAATACCACCAATTTATCCTTCTCCATTAAAGAACAGGACCTGGAGGAAACACTATCCGTTCTGGAGCGACATAAAGAACGGTTGAATTTCACCCATGTGGAACATGAAAGAGGACTTGCGAAAGTATCCATTGTCGGATCCGGGATGATTTCAAATCCAGGTGTGGCAGCGGAAATGTTCGAAGTATTGGCTCAGAATGAGATCGTCGTGAAAATGGTCAGCACCTCAGAGATTAAAGTGTCTGCAGTTGTGGACGGAGAAAACATGCAAAAAGCTGCCGGCGTCTTACATACGGCCTTTCACTTGGATGCAGTGAAAAAGGAAGAAATCACATTGTAGGATCAATATAGAAAAGGGTTGCCCTGGCATATTCAGGGCAACCCTTTATTAGGAGTAGAGTGGGACTATTCGATCAAGTCTTTATCGTCCCATCGTACAACCACTTTTACGGAATGACTCCGTTTATGTAATTCATCAGCAGCTTCTGCCACGCATTTTCTTTGAAGCTGAATTTGTTCTGCAATAAACCCTGTTTCGAGTTTGAAGTTAACATCTGTTTTCAGGGACAGGCGTCGTTCGATCACAGGTCCGTTTAATTCAAAGGTCATCTCGTTTTTCTTTTGTTCCAGGAGTGTAAGGATTCCCCAACCTGCTTCATTGAAAAAGGAAGACAATTCCTCTGTTGAATGAAGGGGGAACTTACGGGAAAGCTGTTTTCCGCCCCAGTATAAAATATCAGGTGTGTGCTTGCCTAAGATGTCTGGAATCAATATGTCTCGTAACATTTCATATCCGAAGATTGGAACGGACGGTTGCTGCACTTCTTCTTTTTTCTGTTCCAAGTAAATCCCCTCTTTCTATAAAACTATTATATACATGAAAAGGGGAATTATCATCCCATACCTTGAAAAAATGACCTTGGGATATTTTGGTGGTATAATGATTATTGCTTATTTATTAGAATTTTCGAACAACTAAACGGGCAAAACCTCGTCTTTTCTGTTATCAAAATATCAAAAAACATTTTTGCGATATTGTCGAATTATTGTATACGTTTTCTTGACGCTTCCACTCCTTGGGAGTAAAATGAACTTGTCACATTAGTGTAACAACATAAAATATGTATCGTCGTCTAATCATTCATCAATTACATTAGAAAACGAATTCATATTTTATCATTAAGGGGGGTAAATCATGGCTGGAAATCGAGAATTTAATTATCGCAGGCTTCATTCATTGCTAGGTGTTATTCCAGTTGGATTATTTTTAACACAACATTTAGTCGTGAACCATTTTGCCACTGGTGGGGAAGAATCATTTAACCAAGCGGCACACTTTATGGAAAGTCTTCCTTTCCGTTATTTCCTTGAAATTTTTATTATCTTCCTTCCATTGTATTTCCATGCAATTTACGGAATTTACATTGCATTCACGTCTAAGAATAATGCAAGTAAGTTTGGTTATTTCCGTAATTGGATGTTTTTACTTCAACGTGTTTCTGGAGTGATTACATTTATTTTCGTAACATGGCATATCTGGGAAACCAGGGTCGCAGCGGCCTTTGGAGCTGAAGTGAACTTTCAGATGATGGAAAACATTCTATCTAATCCATTGATGTTAGGTTTTTATGTACTTGGTGTTCTTTCAACGATTTTCCATTTTGCAAATGGTCTATGGTCATTCTGCGTTAGCTGGGGAATTACGGTTACACCTCGTTCTCAATTAATTGCTACATATGTTACGATCGGAATTTTTGTAGCATTATCCGTTGTTGGTATGCGTGCAATCTTCGCCTTCGTATAAGCAGAAACGATATACGAGTCTTATAGAATAAGTAAATGCTCTGAAGTATGGTAGGAAAAGGAGTGAGTCACGATGAGTAAAGGCAAAATCATCGTTGTCGGTGGCGGTTTAGCCGGCCTGATGGCCACAATTAAAGCAGCAGAAAAAGGAACGCAAGTAGATTTATTCTCACTGGTACCCGTTAAGCGTTCTCACTCTGTATGTGCACAAGGTGGTATTAACGGAGCCGTTAATACAAAAGGAGAAGGGGATTCTCCTTGGGAACATTTTGATGATACTGTGTATGGTGGGGATTTCTTAGCAAATCAACCACCTGTTAAAGCAATGACGGAAGCGGCACCAGGGATCATTCATTTACTTGATCGTATGGGAGTCATGTTTAATCGTACACCTGAAGGATTACTTGATTTCCGTCGTTTCGGTGGAACGCAGCATCATAGAACGGCTTTCGCAGGTGCTACGACTGGTCAACAATTATTATATGCTTTGGACGAGCAGGTACGTCGTCATGAAGTAGCAGGATTAGTAAGCAAGTTCGAAGGTTGGGAATTCCTTGGTGTTGTCGTGGATGACGAAGGAGTGGCACGAGGAATTGTTGCTCAAAACCTTCAGACAATGGAAATTAAATCATTCGCAGCCGATGCCGTAATCATGGCATCAGGTGGACCGGGGATTATCTTCGGGAAGTCTACAAACTCTGTCATCAATACTGGTTCAGCTGCATCGATCGTGTATCAACAAGGTGCTTACTATTCTAATGGTGAGTTCATTCAAATACACCCGACGGCCATTCCAGGGGATGATAAGCTTCGTCTTATGAGTGAATCGGCACGGGGTGAAGGTGGACGTGTCTGGACGTATAAAGATGGTAAGCCTTGGTACTTCCTTGAAGAGAAGTATCCTGCTTATGGAAACCTGGTACCACGTGATATCGCTACACGTGAAATCTTTGATGTGTGTGTGAATCAAAAGCTGGGTATCAATGGTGAGAACATGGTTTACCTTGACCTTTCACATAAGGATTCAAAAGAGCTTGATATCAAGCTTGGCGGAATCATTGAAATTTATGAGAAGTTCATGGGTGACGATCCACGTAAAGTACCAATGAAAATCTTCCCTGCTGTTCACTACTCTATGGGTGGATTATGGGTTGACTATGACCAGATGACGAATATCCCTGGTTTATTCGCAGCTGGTGAGTGTGATTATTCTCAGCATGGTGGAAACCGATTAGGAGCGAACTCATTACTGTCTGCTATCTACGGCGGTATGGTTGCGGGTCCTAATGCGATTAAATATATTGAAGGTTTAGAAACAACGTCTGAGTCGGTTCCATCTTCTCTATTCGATCGTTATGTGAAACAAGAAGAGGAAAAATGGAATAACATCATGTCTATGAACGGTACTGAGAATGCTTATGTCATCCATAAAGAGCTTGGAGAGTGGATGACGGATAACGTAACGGTGGTACGTCATAATGATAAGCTTCAACAGACCGATGAGAAAATCCAGGAACTAATGGAGCGTTACAAAAATATCAATATTAATGATACGGCTAAATGGAGCAACCAAGGAGCTACTTTCACTCGTCAATTGTGGAACATGCTTCAACTGGCACGTGTAATTACAATCGGCGCATTAAATCGTAACGAGAGTCGTGGAGCCCATTATAAGCCTGACTTCCCTGATCGTAATGATGAAGAATTCTTGAAAACAACGATGGCGAAATACAATGCTGTGACCAATTCTCCTGAATTCCATTACGAGGAAGTAGACACTTCACTTATTGCACCACGTAAGCGTGACTATTCTAAGAGTAAAGGGGGAAATAAATGATGAGTGAAAACAAAAGAGTCCGTTTTATCATTACTCGTCAAGACAGCCCGGAAACAGCCCCTTTTCAAGAAGAGTTCGAGCTTGACTATCGTCCGAATATGAACGTCATTTCTGCATTAATGGAAATTCGTCGTAATCCGGTCAATGCAAAAGGGGAACATACTACTCCAATCAACTGGGATATGAACTGTTTGGAAGAAGTGTGTGGAGCTTGTTCAATGGTGATCAACGGAAAGCCAAGACAGTCTTGTACTGCGTTAGTTGATCAATTGGAACAGCCAATCCGTCTTGAGCCAATGCGTACTTTCCCGGTTGTCCGTGACTTGCAGGTAGACCGCAGTCGCATGTTCGACAGCTTGAAGAAAGTAAAGGCGTGGATTCCAATTGATGGAACCTACGATCTTGGTCCTGGACCGCGTATGCCAGAGAAGAAACGTCAATGGGCGTATGAATTATCGAAATGTATGACATGTGGCGTATGTTTAGAAGCATGTCCAAACGTAAACAGTAAATCAGACTTTATCGGACCAGCTCCATTATCTCAAGTTCGCTTATTCAATGCGCATCCAACAGGTGCCATGAACCAGGATGAGCGCCTTGAATCGATTATGGGCGACGGTGGGCTTGCAAACTGTGGTAACTCTCAAAACTGTGTTCAATCTTGTCCGAAGGGGATTCCTTTGACGACATCGATTGCAGCCCTAAACAGAGAAACCTCTTTCCAAATGTTTAAAAACTTCTTCGGAAGCGACCATATGGTTGATTAATCACTACTAATGAAAAGCACTTTCCTTCGGGGGAGTGCTTTTTTGTTTTTCTCATAAATCATAGGCTTTTGATGCATAGTAGACACATAAGACACTATTGAAGAAAACAGGAGGGATGAATGTGAAGCGGTTTGGATATTTAGTCGTACTTGTATTATTGATTATCTCACTCTCTTTGAATTTGGATGAAAAGACGATGGCAAGCGAAAAGGGCGGTTTATTCGGCTTAACGATATTACATACGAATGATACCCATGCACATTTAGAAAACATCCCATATCTCCACACAGCCATCAAAGAAGAAAGGAAAAAGGATAAAGAAGCCCTTCTTCTGGATGCAGGCGATGTGTTTTCTGGTACGTTGTTTTTTAATCAATACCTCGGTCAGGCTGATGCTGAATTAATGAATAAGATCGGCTATAATGCTATGACGCTTGGGAATCATGAATTCGATAAAGGGAGCGGTGTATTGGCTGAATTTATCAAAACGTTGTCCTTTCCGGTTGTGAGTAGCAATGTGGATGTCGGTTCAGACGGTTATCTTGCTCCCCTATTGAGAAAAAAGATTTCTGATAACGCAGAAGGAGGGAAGATTTATCCCGCTATCATTCAAACCGTAAGAGGGGTAAAGGTAGGGATCATCGGGGTGACAACGGAAGATACAGCTACTATTTCTGATCCTGGTAAAGAAATAGAGTTTCAAAACGGGAGACGAAGAGTGATGGAGGAAGTGTCGAAGCTTCAGGCAATGGGTGTAAAGCATATTATTTTGTTGTCACATTTAGGATTACTCCAGGATAAAAGAATGGCCCAAACAGTAAAAGGACTCGATATCATCATCGGTGGTCATTCTCACACGAAGCTGACCACTCCCCTTGTCTACAATGTGAAAACAGAGCCAACACTGATTGTTCAAGCCTATGAGTATGGGAAAGCTCTTGGGAAAGTCCATGCCACTTTTTCAAAAGAGGGTGTTCTAACGGACTGGAATGGAGAGGTGATTGAGGTATTAGCACAAGATGAACATGGGAAAGAATTGTTCCCTCCAGATCCATGGGCTGAAAATCGATTAGCACAATTATTGAAACCGATTGAACAATTAAAGATCACGCCCATAGGCTCAACAACAGTTCCATTAAACGGAATTCGTCATGACGTGCGAACAAAAGAGACCAATTTAGGAAACCTCATAACAGATAGCATGCTGGAAAAAGCGAATCAATTCGCCCCGACCCAAATCGCATTCCAAAATGGGGGAGGAATTAGAAATTCCATCGATCAAGGAACAATTACTATAGGAGAAGTCTTGGAAGTACTGCCGTTTGGGAATGCCCTTGTTACACTGGAACTGACAGGAGAGGAAATCCTGCAGGCATTAGAACATAGTGTCGCAAAGGTAGGGGAAGAAGCGGGACAATTTCTTCAAGTATCTGGCCTTTCATTTCATTTTGAGCCGGCCAAACCTGTAGGCGAACGAATCATTGACGCGCATGTGCAAGGAGTAAGTCTTGACCGTACTAAAATGTATCGGGTGGCCACCAATGCCTTTCTGGCAAATGGGGGAGATGGGTTTACTATGTTTCTAAATGCCAAAGAAAACGGTAGAATATCCGAACTATATCTCAGTCTGTACGAGGTAATGAGCGAATACCTCGAAAAACATTCCCCAATTTCTCCAGAAGTCGAGGGGAGAATTAAGGAAGAAGGCAAGGAATCCCCATAAATTAGTGTATAGTGGCCTTTACTGTTTTTTTTTAATAGCTACCAATGCGTTAGAAAAGACTTTCATTTACAGGTTTCTTATTTTTCAGAAAAAGGGTATAATAAAAAATGAACCATCATTCATTTTTATTTCTGTATTCATTTACAAAAGGAGGAGCCAATTTGAAACATTTTACATACATTGAAGATATAGAAACATGGCAAAAAGAATTCTCATTTTCTATCCATATAAAGGTTCGGTTTTCTGAGACGGATATGTTTGGACATATGAATAATACGATTCCATTCACTTATTTCGAAGAAGCCAGAATCGAATTTTTAAAATACATTGGATTTATGCAGAACTGGATTAAGCCAAATCACGACACGATTCCGGTCGTTGCAGATCTACAATGTGATTTTGTGAAACAAGTATTCTTTGACGAAATGTTGAGGGTATATGTGAAGGCGAATCGTGTTGGTCATTCTTCGGTGGATTTACACTATATGGGTCTGAATGAAAAAGATGAGATTTGCTTTACAGGTAGAGGGACCATGGTGCAAATTTCTAAGCAAACTGGAAAAGGCGTTCCTTGGACGGAAGAAATGAAGAAGAAGCTCGACTGCAAAAGGGTGGTCACGAGCCCAGTGTAGTTTGTGAAAGTAAGCGCTGCCTATTTTTCATTTAACTTCCTTCTCTATGTCACTCTAAACCCTACCTTCACATATGATATCCTGACGACCAATAATACCCATCCCCGCGGTTTAAAGCTGGCGAAGGCAAGGAGGGTTACCATAATTGAAGGACAATGATTTTACACACAAACCGTTGCTCACCAAAAGAGAAAAAGAAGTATTCGAACTGTTAGTACAAGACAAAACCACTAAAGAAATTGCTAGTGATCTATTTATTAGCGAGAAAACAGTTCGAAATCATATTTCCAACGCCATGCAAAAGCTTGGAGTGAAGGGGCGATCTCAAGCTGTTGTAGAGCTTCTTCGCATGGGGGAACTCAAGCTTTAAATGTAAGGGACTGATTCTAAAAGACAAACAATAATAGGATTCTCCGAGAATACCTTTTACTGTTTGAAAGAGAGTCAGTCTCTTTTAGTTCTGTGCCATTTGTGAACTTGTCTTGAATTTTTACCCGAAAAAGGCGAAAATGCTAGTAAGGGGCCCTATGTCCCATCATTTAATCGAAACTAAAAACAGGAATGTCGATCACTTCCCTTTTTTCATAAGGCGTACATACCTAGTTTCTGATATAAAAAGGAGAGTCATGATGACGAATACGAATAATCAATCAAACGGGGATCCACAACTCGTTGCAGATATTGAAAAAGATCTACGTTACATATCATCGATCATTAAACAAAAGGGGAGGGAAATATTAAGTCAATATACGATTACTCCCCCTCAGTTCATCGCCTTGCAATGGCTATTTGAGTATGGGGATATGACAATTGGAGACCTTTCAAATAAAATGTATCTTGCCTGCAGTACGACAACGGATCTGGTTGATAGAATGGAAAAAAATCAGTTGGTAGAACGGGTCAAGGATGAAAATGACCGCCGTGTCGTACGTATTCATATGTTAAAAGAGGGCGAAAGAATTATTGAAGAAGTAATTAAAAAAAGGCAGAATTATTTACAGAGCGTCTTAACGGATTTCTCAGATCAGGAAGTGCTATTATTAAAAGATAATTTAGCAAAACTTCATCAAGAAATAAAACCAGAATGAGGGAATAATGTGATTCAACCAATTGGCATCATTGATTCAGGTGTAGGCGGGTTGACCGTCGCAAAAGAAGTGATGAGGCAGTTACCGAAAGAGACCATCTATTATCTCGGGGACACAGCCCGCTGCCCCTATGGACCTAGATCAGCTCAGGATGTAAAAGCGTACACATGGGAAATGACTCAATATCTTATGCAATACGATATGAAAATGCTGATTATAGCCTGTAATACAGCTACAGCGGTTGCCCTGGACGAAATACAGACCCATTTGGATATCCCGGTGATAGGGGTCATCCATCCTGGAGCGAGAGCGGCAATCAAGCATACCTATAATAAGAGAATCGGTGTTCTCGGTACCGTGGGAACGATAAATAGCGGAGCCTATGTAGAGGCTCTTCATTCCCTGCACGGCAGCTTGAATGTCACATCGCTCTCTTGTCCGAAGTTTGTTCCATTAGTTGAAAGTGGAGAGTATGACAGCCAAATGGCGGAGGACATCGTAGAAGAAACCCTTCATTCGATAAAGGGTTCAGGGATCGATACGTTGATTCTGGGATGCACCCACTACCCACTCCTGCAGCCTAAGATTCAAGCCTATATGGGGCAGGAAGTCAGTGTAATAAGCTCAGGAGATGAAACAGCCAGGGAAGTAAGTACGATTCTTGATTATTACAATCTTTTATATAGAGGCGTGCTTGAACCTGAACATCGCTTTTTCAATACAGGATCCCAGACGATCTTTTCGAGCATTGCCTCGGATTGGCTGGATGTTGGAGAAGTAAAGGCAGAAACCATTCAATTACAAGAGTAGAGTCTTGTGATTGAATGGTTTTTTGTTTTGAAAAAGGTTTTTATATCGTTTGTACCCTATTTCAAAAAGTTTCGGTCTATTTTTTGGATTGGGCTCGTATATATGTTAGTACAAACTGTCTTTTAGGAGGTTTCCCAATGACAAATAAAGCAAAGGTGTCAATTGCTGTAACAGTTTTAGCATCTTCTGTATATCTTTCAGGTTGTGGATTACTTAGTTTCGGTGATGGTAAAGAAAAGATTGATCCTCCTCAAGATCTTTCCTACTTAAAAGAAGGGGAGAAGGTAGATACAGCTAAAGGAGGAGAATCAGAGAAAAAAGTGAGCAAGGAAGAAGCAAATGCAGAAACTGTGATGACAGAACTTTATCTAATCGATAAAAAAGGTTATGTCGTCTCCCAATCTTTACCGCTTCCAGGTCAGGAAAGCGTGGCAAAACAAGCCCTGGAATACCTTGTAGTGAACGGTCCGGTACAAAATGTGTTACCGAATGGGTTTAGAGCTGTACTTCCGGCAGATACACAAGTGACAGTTGATATTAAAGACGGCAAGGCAATTGCAGATTTTTCTCCAGAGTTTAACAATTACCAGCCTGAAGATGAGCAGAAAATTCTACAATCGGTAACTTGGACGTTGACTCAGTTCGATTCGGTTGAAAAGGTAGAACTTCGAGTGAATGGATATCCGCTAACTGAAATGCCTGTCAACGGTACACCAATCGATGACAAAGGGTTAACGAGAAAAGTCGGAATCAATGTCGATACTTCGGGTGTGGTAGATCCTACGAGTACTAAACCGCTAACAGTTTATTATGTATCACAAACCGATGATAAGACGTACTATGTTCCGGTGACCAAGCGCGTAAGCTCAAAATCAGTAGATGAAATAACGGCAGTGGTGAATGAATTAATTGATGGACCTGGATATTCCTCTTCACTTGCAAGCGATTTTACCGGTGCGAAGCTATTGGATGATCCCAAGCTTGAAGACGGAACAGTGACTTTAAACTTTAACGAAGCTGTCTACGGAAGCATTGAAGAAAAAATCGTGTCTGAACATATGCTCAATTCCCTCGTGCTTTCTTTAACGGAGCAAAAAGGGATCAAAGGGGTGTCGGTACTAGTGAATGGAGAGGCTACCACAGTATCGAAAGACGGAAAAACGATAACTGAACCAGTGACAAGACCAGAAAATGTGAATGCAATTAGTTTTTAAATAACGATTTTTTGATATACTATAATAGAATCACCTAAAAAAGAGGTTGGCAGATTGCCGCCTCTTCTATTTTTGATTGGACCCATTTTTACATAACGAATGAAAATACAGGAGGGAATAGTATGAGAACAGATGGTAGAGAAAAGAATCAGTTGCGAAATGTCGATATCCAGACAGACTATGTAAAGCACCCGGAAGGTTCCGTGTTAATAACGGTGGGGGAAACGAAGGTTATTTGTAATGCAAGCATCGAGGAGCGAGTGCCACCGTTCATGAGAAACAGTGGAAAAGGTTGGATTACAGCAGAATATTCCATGCTGCCAAGAGCAACGGAAACGAGAAATATCCGAGAATCTTCCAAAGGGAAAATTTCCGGAAGAACAATGGAAATTCAACGTCTGATTGGCCGTGCCTTAAGAGCGGTAGTTGATCTGGATGCTTTGGGAGAACGTACAATCTGGATTGATTGTGACGTGATTCAAGCTGACGGCGGGACTAGAACAGCTTCGATTACAGGAGCTTTCGTTGCGATGGCAGTGGCCCTTGCCAAGCTTCAGGATAATAAGAAAATTTCATCTTTTCCTTTGAAAAGCTTTTTAGCTGCAACAAGTGTCGGGATTGTTGAAGAGAATGGAGCGGTACTGGATCTGAATTACATTGAAGATAGCAGTGCATTAGTTGATATGAATATTATCATGACCGGTGAAGGTGAATTTGTAGAGCTACAAGGTACTGGTGAAGAAGCAACATTCACAATGGACGAGCTGCACCAAATGTTAAAGCTAGGTCAAGAAGGAATCCACGAGCTATTCCAAATTCAACAACAGGCATTAGGTGAAATAGTAAAAAGATTTCAATAAAGGGATGAGTTGACCGATGACAAAACGAGTAATCATAGCAACGAAAAACAGTGGAAAAGCAAAAGAGTTTCAACAGATGTTTGCACCGTACGGATATGAGGTACAAACATTACTAGATCTTCTTCACATAGAGGATGTCGAAGAAACTGGCGAAACGTTTGAGGAAAATGCCATATTGAAGGCCGAAACCGTTGCGAAAGAATTAGGTGAACTGGTGATTGCCGATGATTCAGGGTTGGCAATAGATGCTCTCGAAGGTCGACCAGGAGTGTATTCTGCACGCTATGCAGGTTTAGAAAAAAGTGACGAGGCGAATATGGAGAAGGTTTTGAGTGAACTCCAATCTGTTGAAGAATCTGAGCGAACTGCCCGTTTTCACTGTGTATTAGCCATTGCTGGCCCTGATATGGAAACGAAAACGGTGACAGGAACATGCGAAGGAATGATTTTGAAAGAAAAGAGAGGATCGAACGGATTTGGTTATGATCCCATTTTCTTTGTTCCTACACTCCAAAAATCGATGGCCGAATTAACTCCAGACGAAAAAAGTCAAATCAGTCATCGTGGCCATGCGTTAAAGAAACTTAGGAATATAATCTCAGACTTTATTTAAAGGGTGAGCATAATGAAACTTTTAGTTGTAAGTGATAGTCACGGATCCAAAGAAGAACTGATGGAACTCAATAAGAAGTATCAATCTAGCGTAGATGCCATGATTCACTGTGGAGATTCAGAATTGAGTGCGGATGACCCTGCAATGTCACCATATTTGAATGTTCGCGGGAATTGTGACATGGATGCACGATTGCCGGACGATCTCGTAGAAAAAGTAGAAGGACATTCGATTATGGTGACTCATGGTCATCACTATGGAATTAAAATGTCATTGATGAAGCTGCGTTACAGAGCAGAAGAAGTTGGTGCTGAATTTGTTTTCTTTGGTCACTCCCACAGTTCGGGCGCAGAAATGACCAATGGGACATTGTTTCTCAATCCAGGGAGCATTCTACTACCCCGTGGAAGAAGTGAGCGCACATATGCATTGGTAGATGTTGTTGATCAAAAAATAACGGTAGAGTTCCTGACGCATGAACATGAAGTACTTGATGAATTGACTCAAACATTTGATCTGTAGAACCTGCTTTGGGAGGTTCTGAGAGTATGGAAAATGTGGATTTCGCCGATATATCCAGAGTTTCGCCGTTAAATTTGAAATATCGCCGTTATATCCAAGATATCGCCGTTAAATTTAAAATTTCGCCGTTATAATCATTTCAGCCTTGCAGCCAAGCTTTTAGAGGAACCTAGTGTCTTTCTAAAAGCTTAGGACCTGCTGCGGCAGGTTCTTTTCCTTTCAAATAAAAGGTGCGAAAATGTTAATGAAAATAAATTTAAACTTTTTTTCAAAACCTGTTGACTTATTGATGCTATGTGAATATAATAAATATTGTCCTTGAAAAACAAATCACGTCCCAGTAGCTCAGCAGGATAGAGCAACGGCCTTCTAAGCCGTCGGTCGGGAGTTCGAATCTCTCCTGGGACGCCATAAACCTACATATTCAAAGCTTGCCTTCATACAGGTAAGCTTTTTTTGTTATCCAAATGATATCGTGCTAAACTAAAGGCAACTAATAAGTATAGGCAGGTATGTAATATGACAAAGGGAAACGAAGAAGAAAAAGGGAAGATTGTCCAGTTCCCAGGCTTGAAGGATCGGTTACTCGAAAAAGGTTTGCAGGCGTTGGAAAGTGGAGAGGTGCATGAATCCTCACAGCTGCTCACACAAGCCTATGAACTAGAACCAGATAGCCCCGATATCAATACAGCTCTTGTATTGTCTCTCTACGAAAGCAAGCAGTATGATAAAGCCAAATACATATGTAAAGAAATGCTCCTTGAAGGAATCGGTGACTATTTCGAAGTTGTTGATATGTATTTGATGATCCTTATCCAACTGCATCAGCACAGCGAAGTAGCTGATACGATTCACGCTCTTTTTGATGAAAAAGAAGTTCCCTTTGAAAAAGAAGAACATTTCAAAAAGCTTCTTCACTTTAGTGAAAAAGTGCTAAGTGGCAAGGCCTCTATTCCTGAAGAACCTGGTGAAGAAGATCTGTCATTTGTACTATCTGGAAAGAGTCTGGAGGAACAAACCTTACTCGTGGCACAAATGGTACACCGGAATATTCAGCCTTTTATTGGGGAGCTAAAGGCGATTTTAAAGGATTCAGATTCTCATCCTTTCCTGCAAACGATGGTTCTGAATGTTTTAAGAGAGCACGGAATGGATAAAGAAGTACTTGTATCTAAGTTTGGCAGGGAGGACCGGGTTTACCCTGCAGCACTTGAAGATGTATTTGAGTCTGACTTCTTCACGGGTGTCTCGAATGCACTAGATGATCATCTCGCCCAGACGAATCCAACTCTCTTTCAACATGCTCAAGAATTACTGAAGCGGCATGCGTTTCTTCTTTATCCATTTAAACTTGAAGAAGAAACGGGAGAAATTGCTTCTGTATATGAATACTACACTGCGGGGATGTTTGCAGATACAATTCTTGAGGAACAGTTAAAAGAACAAGTTGAAAACACGCAATCTCAGGCGATTCTAGCCAAACTTAAGGAACTAGAGGAAATTTCCTCTCCCAATATTTAAATGCTCTCTGTTGAAAGACAGTGGCTGTATGTTATAATGTAGTGGTTGTAATGTAAAAGTTTTTCATATATTTACGATGATAGTGCTAGATTCATACAGGACTATCTACTACTATGCGTAAAAAATTTAAGATCAATTATAGATTGTTGGAGGGAACAGTATGTCAGCAAAATGGGAAAAACAAGAAGGTAATCAAGGAGTACTTACAATTGAAGTAGAGGCTGCAAAAGTAAACGAAGGTTTAGACGCAGCATTCAAAAAAGTTGTAAAGCAAGTAAATGTACCAGGATTCCGTAAAGGGAAAATGCCTCGTGGAATGTTCGAAAAACGTTTCGGTGTAGAATCACTTTATCAAGACGCATTAGATTTCATCTTACCTGAAGCGTATGCGAAAGCAATCGAAGAAACTGGAATCGATCCAATCGATCGTCCTGAAATCGATGTTGAGCAAATGGAGCAAGGAAAAGATCTAGTTTTCACTGCTAAAGTACAAGTGAAGCCAGAAGTTAAACTTGGCGAGTACAAAGGCCTTGAAGTAGAAAAAGTGGAAACAGAAGTAACAGCAGAAGATGTAGAAGCTGAACTTACTTCACTTCAAGAAAAGCAAGCTGAACTAGCTGTTAAAGAAGAAGGAAAAGCTGAAGAAGGCAACACAGTAACAATGGATTTCGAAGGATTCGTTGACGGTGAAGCATTTGAAGGCGGCCAAGCAGAGAACTATTCACTTGAACTTGGTTCTGGTCAATTCATCCCAGGTTTCGAAGAGCAATTGGTTGGTGTAACAACTGGAGAAGAGAAAGAAGTAGAAGTTTCTTTCCCAGAAGAATATCATGCAGCTGAACTTGCTGGTAAACCTGCTACGTTCAAAGTAAAAGTTCACGAAATCAAAGCGAAAGAACTTCCAGCATTAGACGACGAGTTCGCGAAAGACGCTGATGAAGAAGTTGAAACGCTTGCTGAACTAAAAGAAAAAATCGAAAATCGTCTTCAAGAGTCTAAAAAGAACGAAGCTGAAACAGCAGTTCGTGAAACTCTTGTAAATAAAGCTTCTGACAATGCTGAAGTGGAAATTCCAGAAGTTATGGTTAAAGCTGAAGTAGACCGTATGATGCAAGAATTCGAACAACGTCTACAAATGCAAGGTATGAACCTTGAACTTTACTTCCAATTCTCTGGTCAAACTGAAGAGGATCTTCGCGCTCAAATGACAGAAGATGCTGGTAAACGCGTTCGCACAAACCTAACACTTGAAGCAATCGCTGCAGCAGAAAATCTTGAAGTAACTGATGAAGAAGCAGAAGAAGAAGTTAACAAAATGGCAGAACAATACAATATGTCTGCTGACAACATTAAACAAGCTCTAGGCGGCCTTGACACACTTAAAGCTGACCTTAAAGTTCGTAAAGCAGTAGAATTCCTTGTAGATAATAGCAAAACTGTAGCATAATAAAAATAGCAGACAAGGCGCGATTCATTCGTGCCTTGTTTTGTACAATGATTGACCATTTTACACCGTATTTTGACTCATTCGTGTGAAAGGAACGTTTCACACGCTTTTCAGCAGAGCTGAGAAGTTGCCAGAGAAACAAAAAACGAATAAGCAAACAAGTTTGCTCTGGGCGTTTTTTGTTTCTCTGGCAAAATGAGTCAAAATACTATACTCTTTTTAATAATAAACTTTATCCCACGATCAAGAATAAGAACCACGATTTTTGGAAAAAGCTTATTAAACGGGGTTGCATTATTTTTCACCAGGAACATACATAATAAGATTCCTTACATTTCCCTGCTTCAATTGGACAAAATAGTCATTAACAATATAAATCATTTGCTAAAATGCACGTTACATAATAAGATGATTCTTAAGAATCGTATCAATTTCTTTACGGACATATAATATGATAAAATGCAGTACATAACTTTAGGTAATAGGGAAGTAAGGAATCGTTCGTTTAATGAAACAAAGCACGATTTTATGAAGTTTTAACGAAGGGGTGAAAATCATTGTTTAAATTTAATGATGAAAAAGGGCAACTTAAATGTTCTTTTTGCGGAAAAACACAAGACCAAGTTCGTAAATTAGTCGCTGGACCAGGTGTGTATATTTGTGATGAATGTATCGAGCTTTGCACGGAAATCGTCGAAGAAGAATTGGGTACAGAAGAAGAAGTAGAATTCAAAGACGTCCCGAAACCTCGTGAAATCCGGGAAATCCTGGACGAGTACGTAATCGGTCAAGATCAGGCAAAGAAATCTCTTGCTGTAGCCGTTTACAACCATTACAAACGTATCAATTCAACGAGTAAAGTGGATGATGTGGAACTTTCTAAGAGTAATATCTCTATGATTGGGCCTACAGGTAGCGGTAAAACCCTACTAGCTCAAACACTTGCACGTATTCTGAACGTTCCTTTCGCAATTGCAGATGCCACTTCTTTAACCGAAGCAGGTTATGTAGGGGAAGACGTAGAGAATATTCTATTGAAATTGATCCAAGCTGCTGATTACGATGTGGAAAAAGCTGAAAAAGGAATTATCTACATCGATGAAATCGATAAAGTCGCACGAAAATCTGAAAATCCATCCATTACGAGAGACGTTTCAGGCGAAGGGGTTCAACAAGCCCTTCTAAAGATTCTTGAAGGTACTGTAGCAAGCGTTCCTCCACAAGGCGGACGCAAGCATCCTCATCAAGAATTCATCCAGATTGATACGTCCAATGTACTATTTATTTGTGGTGGAGCATTTGATGGTATCGAACAAATCATCAAACGCCGTTTAGGTCAAAAGGTGATTGGTTTCGGATCAGATCCTAAAAATGCAGAAGTTAAAGAAGATAAATCCCTACTTTCTAAAGTACTTCCTGAAGATCTATTGAAATTTGGATTAATTCCAGAATTCATCGGGCGTCTACCAGTTATTTCAAGCCTTGAGCCTCTAGATGAAGAAGCGTTGGTTGAAATTCTGACAAAGCCTAAAAATGCATTGGTAAAACAATACCAAAAAATGCTGGAATTAGATGATGTAGAGCTTGAGTTCACAGAAGATGCTCTTATTGAAATTTCGAAAAAAGCAATCGAACGTAAAACAGGTGCTCGTGGATTACGTTCAATTATCGAAAACATGATGTTGGATGTTATGTTCGATCTACCATCACGTGATGATATCAAGAAATGTATCATTACGAAAGAAACGATTCTTGGAGATGCGGCACCGCATTTAATGCTTGAAGATGGAACAATGATCGATCCGAACGAAGAAAAGACATCAGCTTAATAGCTTAACGTAAAGCCAAGAATGATTCTTCATTCTTGGCTTTTTTAACATGTTGTGTGAATTTCTAATACAAAAGGACGTGAGATGATTGGAGAGGAAGAAAACGAAGGTGGCCATATCATGGAGCGGAGGAAAAGATGGTTGTCTTGCTTTGTATCGCATCTTAAAAGAAGAAAAAGAAGTCGTTTGTCTCGTGTCAATGGTATCTGAATTAGATGATCGGAACCATGCACATGGCATCCGGTTAGAAATAGTAAAAAAGCAGGCAAAAGCATTGGGAATCCCATTAGTCTTAGTAGATTCAGGGAATGACTATGAAAAAGCTCTCGTTAACGCACTGATTGAATTAAAAAATGAAAAAGGCATCGAAGAAATTGCCTTTGGAAGTTTATATTCTGAAGAAGACAAGATGTGGAATGTACAGGTAGCCAGTCGTGCAGGCGTTACTCCTATCTTTCCAGTGTGGATATCCAAAGATGAAGCCAATCAATTATTGTCTGCGTTTATTTCCCTTGGATTTTCATCTGTCATATGCAGAGCGTCTGAAACCATTTTTGATCAATCATGGGCTGGAAGATTTCTTGATTGGACTTTTTATAATGAGATCCAGAGGCAAGATAGCTGCCCAATGGGAGAATTAGGCGAATACCATACGTTTGTATTGGATGGTCCTATCTTCAAGAATAAAATTCAATTGGTGAAGTCAGGAGTGGTATTGAATTCCGGGCTTTGGTCATTAGATATAGAGGATTGCCAATTATTAGAGAAAAAAAGTGAAATTGATTTAGTAAATCATTTTGTAAACAGGTGAACCCCTGGAGCTTTACCGGTCGCTTCAGGGTAGGGGAGCAACTGGAACGGAAACCAGCCACTACACGCTCAGTTGCTATGAAGAGTCGCTTGATATTTCATTTTTAACCCTTTATTTGAACGAATGAGTTTGCGATTTTTTTTGTTTATTCCCGCAAGGTCGAGGAGATACTAACCGATAACAACTTGTATCTACTTGGAGGGAGACGAATGAGCTTTACGAGCATTGCTTTATTTATCCAATTATTCTTCGGAATCATCATTGGATTGTATTTTTGGAACCTATTGAAAAATCAGCGAACGCAAAAAGTGTCTATTGATCGTGAATCGAAAAAAGAAATGGAAGAGCTCCGAAAGATGAGATCTATATCGTTAACTGAGCCTCTTGCGGAAAAAGTAAGACCGGCAAGCTTTGCAGATATTGTAGGTCAGGAAGATGGAATCAAAGCCCTGAAAGCAGCATTATGCAGTCCAAATCCTCAGCATGTCATCATTTATGGACCTCCTGGTGTTGGGAAGACGGCAGCTGCCCGATTGGTCTTGGAAGAGGCCAAAAAGAATATGAAATCCCCCTTTAGGCCAAGCGCTGTTTTTGTTGAACTTGATGCTACAACAGCTCGTTTCGATGAACGGGGAATTGCTGATCCATTGATTGGTTCAGTTCATGATCCCATTTACCAAGGTGCAGGAGCGATGGGACAGGCTGGAATCCCACAGCCTAAACAAGGGGCTGTGACCAATGCCCATGGAGGCGTATTGTTTATTGATGAAATAGGAGAATTGCATCCTATTCAAATGAATAAATTATTGAAAGTATTGGAAGATCGCAGAGTGTTTCTAGAGAGCGCTTATTACAATGAAGAAAATCACCAAATCCCAACCCATATTCATGACATATTCAAAAATGGTCTGCCAGCCGATTTTCGTTTAATTGGTGCAACGACCCGTACACCGAGTGAAATTCCTCCAGCCATTCGATCCAGATGTATGGAAGTGTTTTTCAGGGAACTTGAACACGATGAAGTGAAAAAGGTAGCCTCTGGGGCCGTTGATAAAGTAGGAATGACGATAAGCGATAAGGGACTTGAAACTCTTTCTTCCTATGCGAGAAATGGACGAGAGGCGGTTAATATGGTTCAAATTGCAGCCGGCGTCGCCATTACGGAAAATAGAAAGGAAATTTTCGATCATGAGCTAGAATGGATTATCCAGTCCAGTCAACTCTCACCTCGCTATCAGAAAAAAATCAATGAAGAAGCCACAATTGGATTGGTCAATGGTTTAGCAGTCACAGGTCCAAACACAGGATCATTGCTTGAAATTGAAGTAACTGTGATACCTGCCACTGATAGGGGTGGAATCAATGTGACAGGCATAGTGGAAGAAGAAAGCATCGGAGATAGAAGTAAATCCATTAAAAGAAAGAGTATGGCAAAGGGCTCAATCGAAAATGTGATCACGGTTCTTCGCTCCATGGGAGTGCCAGCCGACCAATATGATATACATGTGAATTTCCCTGGAGGAGTACCGGTTGATGGACCTTCCGCAGGAATTGCCATGGCGCTTGGTATTTATTCTGCCATTTATCGAATTCCGGTTAAACATACCATTGCCGTAACAGGGGAAATTAGTATCCATGGGCTGGTGAAACCAGTCGGTGGAGTAGCAGCGAAAGTGAAAGGAGCTAAATTAGCTGGAGCTACTATTGCGATTATTCCTTACGATAACCAACAAGCGATGTTAAGTGAAATAGAGGGAATAGAAGTGATACCGGTCAAACAACTTAAAGAAGTCTTGGATCTTGCCCTCATGAAAGAACCACTTCCGCAATCTGACATGATAACCGAACAAAATAAAAAAAGTGTGTAGACTATTGGCCGATTCGGGTCTATCCGAATCGGTTTGTTTTTGAAGGAGTGGATGGATTCACTTCTGTTAATCAATTACGGCTGTATGAATAGGGAAATATTCCAATTCGCTAGCAACAAAGTGCAAAAAGGCATATGCGTGAAATAGATTGAATAAAGTTGTAAATACCTATTTAATAGACACTACCTAGTAAATAAGTTAGAATTGTACAAAGACTTAGAGAGCAAAATTCGGAGGTGTTATATGTGTCAAATCAAAATAATTTAACGGTTCCCCTCCTTCCATTACGAGGCTTACTTGTATATCCAACAATGGTCTTGCATTTAGATGTTGGACGTGAGCGCTCTGTACAAGCTTTAGAAAAAGCCATGATGGATGACCATTTAATTTTCTTAACCACTCAAAGAGATATGAATATAGATGAGCCAACACAAGAAGATTTTTACGAAATGGGAACTCTGACCAAGGTTAAACAGATGCTTAAATTACCGAATGGGACCATCAGGGTATTGGTTGAGGGATTAACCAGAGCGTCAATCACCTCATTCACTGATCAGAAAGATTTCTATGAGGTAGAAGTAAAGGAATTCAAGGATTCCGAAGTGAAAGAATCAGAAACAGACGCTTTAATGAGAACGTTATTGAATTATTTCGAACAATACATAAAGCTATCGAAAAAGGTTTCAGCCGAAACATATTCAACTGTTTCAGACATTGAGGAACCAGGAAGACTTGCGGATATCGTTGCTTCCCACCTTCCTCTTAAAATGAAGGAAAAGCAAAACGTTCTTGAAACTTTAGACATCAAGAAGCGACTCCAAATGGTGATCGAAACGATCAACAATGAAAAAGAAGTGCTCAGCTTGGAGAAAAAAATCGGTCAGCGCGTAAAACGATCCATGGAAAGAACCCAAAAAGAGTATTACCTTCGGGAGCAAATGAAAGCCATTCAAAAAGAATTAGGCGACAAAGAAGGCAAAACGGGTGAAATAGAAGATCTGACGTTAAAGATCCAACAAGCTGACATGCCGGAAGATGTTGAACATACAGCATTAAAAGAACTGGCACGTTATGAGAAAGTGCCGTCTAGCTCAGCTGAAAGCTCTGTTATCCGCAATTACATTGAATGGCTTGTTTCCTTGCCATGGTCAACTGAAACTAAAGATCAACTGGATATTAAGCGATCGGAACAAATTCTAAATAGAGATCATTATGGTCTTGAAAAAGTAAAAGAGAGAGTTCTCGAGTACCTTGCTGTTCAGCAATTAACGAAATCTCTTAAAGGACCGATCCTTTGTCTTGCCGGACCACCTGGAGTCGGTAAAACAAGCTTAGCCCGTTCAGTTGCGGAATCATTGGGTCGAAACTTTGTCCGCGTCTCCCTTGGTGGTGTCCGTGATGAGTCTGAAATCAGAGGCCACAGGCGTACCTATGTAGGAGCCATGCCAGGCAGAGTCATCCGCGGAATGAAAAAAGCGGGTACGATCAACCCGGTGTTCCTTCTCGATGAAATTGACAAAATGTCCTCTGATTTCAGGGGAGACCCATCCTCAGCAATGCTTGAGGTCTTGGATCCTGAACAGAACTCTCATTTCAGTGATCACTACATTGAAGAAACCTATGATTTATCGAAAGTGATGTTTATCGCTACTGCCAATGATTTGTCCACAATTCCAGGTCCATTAAGAGACAGAATGGAAATCATAACGATTGCAGGTTATACTGAGCTTGAGAAGTTAAATATTGCGAAGCACCATTTATTAGATAAACAAATCAAAGATCACGGTTTGAATAAATCAAAGCTTCAAGTGAGGGACGAGGCGATTGTTGATATTGTCCGCTACTATACGAGGGAAGCAGGTGTGAGGAGCTTAGAACGTCAACTGGCTGCTCTTTGCAGGAAAACAGCGAAGATCATCGTCTCGGGAGAGAAGAAGCGCGTCGTGATCACCTCAAGCAATATTGAAGAGTTTCTTGGAAAGAAAAAGTTCCGTTATGGCCAAGCAGAGGTGGAAAACCAAATCGGAGTTTCAACAGGTCTTGCCTATACGACGGTTGGGGGAGATACGCTGCAGATCGAGGTGTCCCTAGCACCAGGTAAAGGAAAGCTTGTGTTGACCGGGAAATTGGGAGATGTTATGAAGGAATCAGCTCAAACTGCCTTTAGCTATGTTCGATCGAAAGCAAGTGTGCTTGGAATTGACGAGTCCTTCCATGAGAAATATGATATTCACATTCACGTTCCAGAAGGTGCAGTACCTAAAGACGGCCCTTCAGCAGGGATTACGATTACGACCGCACTCGTCTCCGCCCTGACAGGTAAATACGTGAACAGAGAAGTAGGAATGACAGGTGAAATGACCCTGAGAGGAAGAGTTCTTCCAATCGGAGGCGTGAAAGAAAAAACATTAAGTGCTCATCGTGCCGGAATAAAAACGATTATCCTTCCGAAAGATAATGAAAAGGATATTGATGATATTCCTGAAAGTGTTAGGGGAGAATTAACCTTCATCCTCGTATCCCATATTGATGAAGTCTTAGAGAAAGCATTAGTAGGTGAAAAGAAGTGAAAGTAAATCAAGTTGAGCTAGTCATCAGTGCAGTCAGGCCTGAACAATACCCTGGCGATATCCTTCCTGAGTTTGCCCTGGCAGGGCGCTCGAATGTAGGAAAATCCTCATTCATCAATAAAATGATCGGACGTAAGAGTATGGCAAGGATTTCATCCAAGCCAGGTAAAACACAGACGTTAAACTTTTATAAAATAGAAGAAACCCTCTATTATGTTGACGTACCAGGCTATGGTTTTGCGAAAGTTTCAAAAACAGAGCGGGAAGCATGGGGGAAGATGATTGAAACGTACATTACATCTCGTGATCAGCTTAGAGCGGTTATCATGATTGTGGATCTTCGCCACGCGCCGTCAAATGATGACGTGATGATGTATGATTTCCTTAAACACCATGGCCTTCCTTGTATCGTCATTGCCACGAAAGCCGATAAGATTCCGAAGGGCAAATGGCAAAAACATCTGAAAGTCACAAGAGAAACATTAAATATGGACACAGAAGACAACCTTATCATGTTCTCTTCTGAAACTGGACTTGGAAAAGACAAAGCCTGGGATGCAATCAAATCGTATTATAAGAAATAGATTTTCATAAAGAATCGATTCATATGCCTTGAGCATTGGATCGTTTCTTTTTTTTATCCTACAACAAGGCTCTTTTCGCATAGATTGTTGTTTTCTACCATAGGAACTGCCAAGGCTTTGTCAAAGAGTGTGTGCGAGAGGTGTCGTGACAAAGCTTAATAGTGACAAAAACGAATGCAACAATAATTTAACTATTGAAACAAAAATCGACCACCTGCAGTGGAAATCACCACATGTTAATAAAAAGAAGTAATGCTATAGACTCCTTTTTAAATTGACTATTAAATTAATCACCTATAAAATACAAAAAATCACTAATTCTATTCAAGCTTGAGAGTAGTATAAAAGATGGTCTACCGAAGTCCGTATAAGGTTGATAGACCTATATGAACCGAGTATATGAAAGGAAATGAAAGGATGCTTTCGCATATGTATCTCTAAACAAGCTGAGTGCCTTTCATCCTGTAAAATGGATAATTATAACCAATATAAGTCAAATTTGAATTTTGAGAATTTTCTCCATTGTTGATACAATTATGAAAGATTAAAAATATTACAAGCTACATAAGGGGGACTTTAGCTAGTGAATAATTGGAAAAGCCTGGTCTTATTAGTCATTTCTGTACTTCTTCTATCAGCCTGTGGCGGGAAGGCAACAACAGAAAATGGTGCCAAATTAGTAGAAAAAGACAAATTCATTTATGCAGCTTCAGGTGAATTCAAGCCATTCAGTGTGACAAATAATGATGGAACCATGTCCGGTTTCGATATTGAAGTCGCTGAAGCAGTGGCGAAGGAAATGGGTCTTGAACCTGAACAGAAGAAATTCAAGTTCGCAGGAATTGTAGAAGGAGTGAAATCCGGTCGTTTTGATGCAGCGGTTGCCAGTCATACGATTACGGAGGATCGCCTGAAAGAAGTTGACTTCTCAACTCCTTATTATTATTCTGGACCACAGATTTTCGTTCGCACAGACAGCTCTGTAGAAACATTGGACGATCTGAAAGATATGGAAATTGCCGTATCCAAAGGATCTACTTACGCAGACACAGCTAAGGAAGTAACGGATAAAATTCAGGCGTATGATAGTGACGTTGTCGCTCTAGAGGCATTAAATAAAGGCAAACACGATGCTGTTATTACAGATTTCATTACAGGTAAGGAAGCGATTGCTTCCGGTTTGAACATTGAGGCCCGTGAACTGATCGGTCGCAGTGAGCAAGCTATCGCTGTAAGTAAAGACAATGAAGCACTACTGGAAGAAATTAATAAAGCTCTTGATACATTAAGAGAAGACGGTACATTAAAGAAAATCAGTGAAAAATATTTCAATACAGACATAACATCGGATCCAGAGAAAGAGTAAGAGCAGCATGACACAGAGCGGATGTGCTTCTATGCGCATTCGCTTTTTGTTTTAACTACGTATTATAGTTGAATGGAGGGAAGTTCATGCACTTTTTAGAAACCTTTGCCAGTACATATGATGTTTTTCTTAAAGGGATGTTATTAACGTTCCAATTAACCTTTGTTTCAGTTCTTATTGCGATTGTGATTGGTTTATTTTTCGCATTTCTTAAGATTTCCGGAATCAAGCCCTTGTCATTGCTTGCGGATTTATACATTTTCGTTGTTAGGGGAACTCCTTTAATTGTTCAGATCTTCATTTTCTACTTTGGATTAACTTCATTGAATATTTCAGGCTTCTGGTCTGTCGTCATGGGTCTTGCTTTCCATAATGGAGCATACATCGCCGAGATCTTTCGTGGAGCCATTCAATCCATTGATAAAGGACAAATGGAAGCGGGACGTTCTCTTGGGATGTCACTTGGCTTGTCTATGAGAAGGATCATCCTACCTCAGGCATTCAGACGTGCCCTGCCGCCGCTCGGGAACCAATTCATCATTGCATTGAAGGACTCATCTCTTGCTTCCTTCATCGGGATGTTTGAATTGTTCAGTGTGGCGACGACACTCGGATCGAATAACTTTGATTACATGACATACCTGCTCGTTGTAGCAATCTATTACCTGGTTCTTGTATTGGTATTCTCGACGATTGTCAATATAATCGAAAAACGTATGTCTGTCAGTGATTAATAAAGATACGGGAGGGATTTAGTGTGAGTCAGGAAATGATTAAAGTAGAGAAATTAAATAAATCCTTCGGTGATTTACATGTACTAAAGGACATTGACATTAGCGTAAGAGAAAGTGACGTGGTTTGCCTTATTGGAGCCAGTGGTTCGGGGAAGAGTACATTGCTACGTTGCTTAAACTTCCTGGAACTGAAAGACAATGGGAAGGTCGTTATTGAGGGCGAAGAAGTGAATCAGGATACACATGATTTGAACAAGATCCGTCAGAAGGTAGGGATGGTGTTTCAGCATTTCTACCTTTTCCCCCACAAAACCGTATTGGAAAATGTAATGGAAGCCCCTGTTTACGTTAAAGGTGTATCGAAGGCAGAAGTAAAGAAGGATGCGAAAGAGTTATTAAAGAAAGTTGGACTTGCTGATAAAGAAAATGTCTATCCATCCAAGTTATCTGGTGGTCAGAAACAGCGTGTCGCCATTGCTAGAGCACTTGCAATGAAGCCTGAAATCATGCTTTTTGATGAGCCCACGTCGGCACTTGACCCTGAGTTGGTTGGAGAAGTGTTGGCTACCATGAAGGAGCTTGCTTTAGAAGGGATGACGATGGTCGTCGTGACCCATGAAATGGGGTTTGCCCGGGAAGTGGCCGACTGGGTCGTGTACATGCATGATGGCCGAATCGTTGAAGTAGGGCCACCTCAAGAATTGTTCGGCTCGCCAAAGGAGCAACGAACGAGAGAATTTTTGGATTCGGTTCTCTAATAGAGCGTATAAAAGCCCGGGAGATTTCCCGGGCTTTTTTCATTATGTAGTCATCATTTTTTTCTAATAAATAATAAATAGACGCCAATTCCGATAATAACGATCGGCCAGAATTCCCAAGCTGTGCCAACACTGCCTTCAATTAATCCAAACCATCTCACAACCTTATCATAGAAAAGGAGAATGATAGATAAGGATAAAAAGAGTAGACCTTGAAATAATCCCGCCCTCGTTTTTTGGTATTTGAGCAGAAAGCCCAACGCAATGATAAGGATGAAAGTCCCCATATGGTCCGGCCAGATAGCAAGTTTATTTACAACGTGAAAATGGAGGCCGAAACCAACGAGAATTGTACCTGGAAGAATGGCTTCATAATCTCTCCCACCATACCCCTGACCAAGAAATGCGAGCCCAACAATGATGAGTAAAGTTGGCCACGTAAAGAACTCCTGAAATAATACGATATTTGCTTGTTGTAAGTAAAAATAAGCTCCGAAGCCGATTAAGATGATTCCTGGGAATATTCTTTGCTGTTTCATGGTCTTCCTCCTTAATCTTTTTAAATGTGGGTTATAAATCCTGTTTTTATGGGAAAATAACACATAATAATAAATTTAACCCGTAAGATCCGACAAATAGCGTGAAACCTTTCCATTACTTGATTGTTTAAGCTTGTTTTGGTACCCTACATTAGTAGGGTATGTCGAAATATAGAAGATTTCTTAAGAATTGAAAATGCTTTCATGCTTTTTCTGCTCTTTCTTAAATCTATAGGATAAAATGAATGTTTAGCAAGTCCCAGAAGAAGGATTGGTTGTTACCCTATAAATGTACCATAACCAGGGTTCAATTTCTGTTCACATTTCTGGGGTCAGGCTCTTATTTGGACATGTTATAATAATAGTAATGATTTTACTTGGGGGTGTAGTGCATAGCATGTATACAATAGTCGTTGGTTTAAATTACAAAACGGCCCCTGTAGAGATTCGCGAACGTTTATCTTTCAATGAAACGGATCTTCCTTTAGCGATGAAGACCCTAAAGGAAAAGAAAAGCATACTTGAAAATGTGATCGTTTCTACATGTAACCGAACGGAAGTTTATGCGGTTGTAGATCAGCTTCATACAGGTCGTTATTATATTAAAGATTTCTTATCTCAATGGTTTGATATAGATAAAGAGGAGTTCACGCCTTATCTTTTCATTTATGAACAAGAAGGAGCAGTCGAACACCTTTTTAAGGTTGCCTGCGGACTGAACTCAATGGTCTTGGGAGAAACCCAGATCCTTGGTCAAATTCGTTCAAGCTTCCTCAGTGCTCAGGAGTCAGGGGCGACCGGAACCGTATTTAATCATCTGTTCAAGCAAGCTGTGACAGTAGCGAAAAAAGGGCACTCTGATACAGATATTGGTTCTAACGCTGTGTCTGTCAGCTATGCTGCCGTTGAACTTGCTAAAAAAGTATTTGGTAGCTTAGAGAACAAGCATGTTTTAATTCTCGGGGCCGGTAAAATGGGGGAACTTGCCATTCAAAATCTCCATGGCAGTGGTGCTACTAAGGTGACCGTCATTAATCGTACGTATGAAAAGGCCCAATCTCTCGCTGAGCGTTTCAGTGGCGATGCTAAAACAATGCAGGAGCTCCAGTGTGCCCTTGTTGAAGCGGATATTATGATCAGCTCTACAGGTGCAAAGGATTTTGTCATTACGAAAGAAATGATGTCCCATGTGGAAAGCATGAGAAAAGGTCGCCCATTATTTATGGTGGATATTGCTGTACCAAGGGATTTAGATCCAGCCATCGGACAATTGGAAAGTGTTTTCCTTTATGATATCGACGATTTAGAAGGCATTGTGCAGGCGAACCTGGCTGAGCGTAAAAAAGCAGCTGAGCAAATCGAAATCATGATTGAAGCCGCAATTGTCTCCTTTAAAGAGTGGTTGAATATGCTGGGAGTGGTTCCGGTCATTTCAGCTCTCAGACAAAAAGCATTGTCGATCCAAGCAGATACAATGGAAAGCATCGAACGGAAAATGCCTGACCTGACGGATCGGGAACGCAAAGTATTAAATAAGCACACGAAGAGCATCATTAATCAACTATTAAAAGATCCGATTCTTCAAGCGAAGGAATTTGCAGGGCTTCCAGACTCTAACGATAAATTGGACTTATTTATCAATATTTTTAACATTGAACAACAAGTGCTAGAGCAAAAACAAGTGAAAGCAGCCAACGAAAAGATTGAGAGCGATCTTAAGCTTGCACCACAACCCTCTTTTCAAGCATAAGTGAGGTTATTGTCGATGTTTGAACAAACGATGACTAGGCTGCACGAACTTATGATTGTTCTGTATGCTATTAGTATTCTCTTTTATTTTATAGATTTCTTAAACAAAAACCGGAAGGCGAACCTGTTTGCCTTCTGGTTACTTGCGATTGTTTGGGTCCTTCAAACAATCTTTTTATTTCTATACATGATGAATACAGGCAGGTTCCCGGTCCTCACCATCTTTGAGGGACTTTATTTTTATGCGTGGGTCCTCATCACCCTGTCCCTCGTCATCAACCGGTTGTTGAGAGTGGATTTCACTGTATTCTTCACGAATGTACTTGGATTCATCATCATGGCGATACATACATTCGCACCTGTACAGGTGGAGTCACAGGCGATGGCAGAACAAGTGATATCAGAATTATTATTGATTCATATCACGATGGCTATCCTGTCCTATGGAGCATTCTCACTATCCTTTGTATTTTCCCTACTATATCTTCTGCAATTTAAATTGCTAAAGGAGAAAAGATGGGGGCAAAGGTTATGGAGGATCAGTGATTTGTCGAAGCTTGAGAAGATATCCTATATCTCGAACTCGATTGGTGTAGCCATGCTCCTCTTGAGCCTGATACTTGGGTTGCAGTGGGCATATATCAAGCTACCGGAATTTCTGTGGTATGATCCGAAAATAATAGGATCATTCATTCTATTGATTTTATATAGCAGTTACTTATACCTTCGCATTAAAAAGAATGTATTTGGAAAATCTTTAGCGTTTCTTAATGTTGCAGCCTTCTTGATTATATTAATTAACTTCTTCTTAGGTAGTCGGTTGTCTTCATTTCATTTCTGGTATTCATAAGTTTTCAGGAGGTCATTATGAGAAAAATTATTGTTGGATCAAGACGAAGCAAGTTAGCTCTTACACAAACCAATTGGGTGATTGATCAGTTGAAAGCGCTGGATCCCTCTTACGAGTTCGAAGTGAAAGAGATTGTCACAAAAGGGGATCAAATTCTTGATGTCACTTTGTCAAAAGTGGGAGGTAAAGGCTTGTTCGTGAAAGAAATCGAACAAGCGATGCTGAATAAAGAAATCGATATGGCGGTTCACAGTATGAAAGACATGCCAGCAGTTTTACCTGATGGACTGACGATCGGCTGTATACCTGAGCGTGAGGATCACCGAGACGCGTTCATTAGTAAAAACCATGTGGCTCTTAAGGATTTAGCTGGTGGGGCGATTGTGGGAACGAGTAGTTTGCGCAGAGGGGCTCAAATCCTGTCTGTCCGTCCAGATCTTGAAATCAAATGGATCCGTGGCAATATCGATACACGCCTCTCTAAGCTTCAGAATGAGGATTACGATGCCATCATCCTCGCAGCAGCTGGATTATCACGAATGGGATGGACATCAGATGTTGTAACTGAATTTCTTGATCCGGATCTGTGCTTACCTGCAGTTGGCCAAGGGGCATTATCGATTGAGTGCAGAGATGGTGATTCTCAACTTCTTGAACTCCTTGAGAAATTCGCATGTGAAGAAACGACTGCTACAGTTACTGCTGAAAGAGCGTACTTGCATAAAATGGAAGGTGGCTGTCAAGTGCCGATCGCCGGATTTGCCGAGCTTAAGGACAATGGAGACATTGCCTTGACCGGACTTGTCGCTTCTCCTGATGGGAAAACCATTTATAAAGAATATATGGTAGGTCAGGATCCGAAACAAGTTGGGGAAGAAGTGGCCGAAAGTTTAACAAAACAAGGTGCGAAAGCCTTGATCGATCAGGTGAAAGAGGAGCTTGATCAATAATGAAGGGTAAGGGGCCTTTAGCGCAAGTAAAGGTTTTGATTACTCGTGGCAACGAAGGATCCAGTGAGACGGGAACCCTTATTGAAAACGAGGGAGGGGTTCCCATTCTGGTGCCGCTCCTTCATTTTCAACCTCATAAAGATGCGTGGGAGAGCACTCCTCGCAACGCCATACATACGTACGAATGGATTATTTTCACCAGTAAAAATGGAGTGAAGTTCTTCTTGCAAGCATTGAAGAAACTTGAGATTCCGGTGACCTCATTTACTGGAAAGTTTGCTGCCGTGGGTAGTAAAACAGAGCAGTGCTGTATTAAGTACGGGCTCGAGGTTTCCTTTGTTCCAGAGAATTTCACGGGCGATGACTTTGTCGAAGAGTTTATTTCAAAAGTAAAACCTTCTGGTAATGTCTTGATTCCAAAAGGGAACTTGGCTAGGAATGTGGTAGCGATGGAATTAGCTTCGGCTGGATTAGACTGTCAGGAGTGGATTGTTTATGAAACGCTCCTTCCCAAGGAGAGCATAGAGCAGTTAAAGAATATTATCGAGAAGGAACAAGTGGATATCATCACCTTCACCAGTTCATCGACAGTCCATCATTTTATGAAGGTCATCGAGGAATATTCACTGCATGATCATATCCGGGACATTCCCATCGCGTGTATAGGTCCGATTACGAAAAATACTGCTGAACAGTACGGATTACATGTAAAAGTCTGTCCAACCATTTATACTGTAAGTGCAATGGTGAATGAGATGATAGACTTCATCTCTTCTCACTAGTTCTAAAATAATAGGAGGTTTTTAATATGAAAGACCTGCAATTTAACCGTCACCGCCGCTTGCGTCAATCGGAAACAATGCGTGCGTTAGTAAGAGAAACTCATCTTCGAAAAGAAGATTTAATTTACCCGTTGTTTGTTGTGGAAGGGGAAAATATTAAGAATGTTGTTCCGTCCATGCCGGGGGTTTACCATATTTCGCTGGATAATTTGAAAGCTGAAATGGATGAAGTGGTTTCCTTAGGAATCAAATCCATAATCCTTTTCGGTGTTCCCGCTGAAAAAGATGAATTAGGGAAACAAGCATATCATGATCATGGAATCGTCCAGGAAGCAACACGATTCGTGAAGGAGCAGTATCCTGAACTGGTTGTCATCGCGGATACTTGCCTATGTCAGTATACAAGTCACGGGCATTGTGGAATTGTCAAAGATGGAAAAATACTGAATGACCAGACTCTTGATCTGTTGGCTCAAACAGCAGTCAGCCAGGCTGAAGCAGGTGCTGACATTATTGCTCCTTCGAATATGATGGATGGATTCGTGGCAGCGATACGCCAAGGTCTGGACGAAGCCGGCTACCAGGATGTGCCGATCATGTCCTACGCCGTTAAATATTCTTCAAGCTTTTACGGTCCTTTCCGTGATGCTGTTCATTCTACTCCTCAATTCGGAGACCGGAGAACCTATCAAATGGACCCTGCAAATCGTTTAGAAGCATTGAGAGAAGCGCAGTCTGATATAGAAGAGGGAGCAGACTTCCTAATTGTGAAGCCTGCCTTATCTTACTTAGATATTATGAGAGAAGTAAAAGACCGTTTTAACGCACCTGTTGTTGCTTATAATGTAAGTGGGGAGTACAGCATGGTGAAGGCTGCGGCACAAAACGGCTGGGTGAACGAACAGGAAATCGTAATGGAGAAGCTGACAAGCATGAAGCGTGCAGGAGCAGATTTGATCATTACGTATTTCGCTAAAGATGTAGCCAATTGTTTATCCTGATTGGTGGAAAGTTCCTATAAGGATGACGAAAGATCATTAAAGGAGGAAACCCTATTGCGTTCATATGAGAAATCAAAGCAAGCGTTTAAAGAAGCAGTAAACTTGATGCCTGGCGGAGTGAACAGTCCGGTACGTGCATTTAAATCCGTAAAGATGGATCCGATTTTCATGGAAAGAGGAAAAGGATCGAAAATTTACGATATTGATGGAAATGAATATATTGACTATGTGCTTTCTTGGGGACCACTAATTCTAGGTCACAGCAATGACCGAGTGGTAGAAGCCATTAAAAAAGTAGCAGAAAATGGCACTAGCTTCGGTGCTCCAACTGAGATTGAAAATAAATTAGCTAAACTTGTGATCGATAGAGTTCCAAGTATCGAAGTGGTGCGCATGGTCTCTTCTGGTACGGAAGCGACCATGAGTGCCCTACGTCTTGCTCGAGGATATACTGGTCGTAATAAAATCCTGAAATTCGAAGGGTGTTACCACGGTCATGGGGACTCATTATTGATTAAAGCGGGATCAGGTGTTGCGACACTTGGATTACCTGACAGCCCTGGAGTGCCAGAAGGTGTTGCCAAAAATACGATTACAGTTCCATATAATGATTTAGAAAGCATCCGCTACGCCTTTGAACAATTTGGTGACGATATTGCTGCCATCATCGTTGAGCCGGTTGCAGGGAATATGGGTGTTGTCCCACCTCAGCCTGGTTTCTTAGAAGGCCTTCGTGAAATCACGGAAAATCATGGCTCTCTGTTAATCTTTGATGAAGTCATGACTGGCTTCCGTGTTGGGTACGGATGTGCTCAAGGCTATTACAACGTAACCCCTGATCTGACTTGTTTAGGGAAAGTCATTGGAGGTGGCCTGCCTGTAGGTGCATATGGTGGGAAAGCTGAAATCATGGAAAGAATCGCCCCAAGCGGTCCGATTTACCAAGCGGGTACCCTGTCAGGAAATCCGTTAGCCATGACAGCTGGTTATGAAACCCTAAGTCAACTGACACCGGAAACATATGAAGAGTTTGCACAGAAAGCAGACCAGTTGGAAGAGGGCTTAAAGAAAGCTGCAGAAAAGCACAATATCCCTCATAGAATTAATCGGGCAGGCTCCATGGTTGGTATCTTCTTTACGAATGAAGAAGTAACGAACTATGAAGGTGCGAAGTCTTCTGATTTAGAGATGTTTGCTGATTACTACCGGGAGATGGCAAATGAAGGTGTATTCCTGCCACCTTCCCAATTTGAAGGCTTATTCCTATCGACAGCCCATACGGCTGAAGATATTGAGAAAACTCTTCAAGCTGCTGACAAAGCGTTTGAGAAGATCAGTAATAAGTAATTGAGGTAGCCGATCCTTTATGGGGTCGGTTATTTTTTTATGTAGGCAGAAATTTTCAACAATGCTTCCTTAAACTTACTACAACTTTTCGTTATCAATCATAATCCTCCTTTTCGGTTCATAAAGTGATAATGGTATTGTTTACTATTTCTTTGTTTGGAACCTGAAAGGAGGAATTTCTTTGTCACACGAACAACAATCGTGTTTACGATTTTCTTTGGAAGAATCAATTTGGTTTAAAAAAGGACAGGAAGTTGAAGAATTGCTATCTATCTCCTTAGATCCTCATATAACGATTCAAGAACAAGAGCAGTACGTACTTATTAGAGGAAGCCTTGATCTTTCTGGTGAATATCTACCTACTGCACCAAGAGAAGCGGAAGACAATGAGTTTGAGGCGGGAGGAAAGTTTGTTCAAACAGTGGAGAAAAGAGAAAAAGGGGAGTATGAATTTGTCCATCGTTTCCCTGTGGATGTGACGATTCCCAAAAATCGAATCGCCAACTTAAGTGATATCGATGTATACGTTGAGTCCTTCGATTATAATGTGCCTGAAAATGCCTGTTTGAAATTGAATGCCGATTTGACGATTACGGGGATTTATGGAGAGCAACAGGCCCATACTCCTCTTGAGGCTAACTATAGCAGAGAGGAAGAATATGAACCGCTTTTCAGATCCAATGCCGTAGCTGAAGTTGAAGAAGAAGTGGAGACGGAGGAAGAAAGAGAAGAAGTGTACGAATATGAAAACTATGATGAAGAGAAAATGCCCACGTACGTAGATGTGTCACAAGAGGAGGAAGTGGAGGATGAGGAGTATCGTCCATTCAGCCTGGAAGGAAAGACACCTCCAGCAGAAGTGGAAGATGAAATTCCTGTTCAAATTCAATATGATGCACATCCGACTCATTCCTTTGAAGAAGTTGATTATCGGAAGGAAAATGTATTTGAATTGCCTCAGCATGAGTTAAGTGAATCTTCTGAGGAGCAGCACGCTGAACCAAAGGCTGCCTATACTCCGACACCTAAATACAAGCCGCAAGAGATGGAAGAAGAAGAGTCTTCCTCATCATCGTCTGCCGTAGATGCCGAGATGGAAGAGAGCGGAGAAGAGCAGGAAGAAAAGAAAAAGACAAAAGGGAAAAAGAAATATGAATCCATTTCATTAACGGATTTTTTCGCGAGAAAAGAAGAGGAAAAAGGTGCGACATTGCGCGTCTGCATCGTTCAAGAAGGAGAGACCCTGGATTATATTGCGGAAAAATATGATTTAACCATTCCACAACTATTAAGGGTGAATCAGCTCGAAGCCAATCAGGATGTGTATGTGGGGCAGGTTCTTTATATTCCCAACAACGAATTTGTATTCAAGGGATAAAGAAATATCGCATAGTCCTCCAACCGAGGATTAAAGACGAGTGCAATTGTACTATAGAACAAACGATGGGGCTGACACCATAATCATTGGAGTTGGTCCGTTTTTTTTAGAAAGGTCTGTTAAACAGAGAGGGGAATCATGTTGAACGTAACGGCCCGACAGAACCCGTCTTGGTGTTTGACTGTACGTTTAGAAAAGTAATCTTAGAAGGTGAGAGGAATGGTACACACGCTTGATGGATTAAAGCCTGTCTTACAACCATATGGTGTCGAACCTCATTTTGTGGAAAGCTACGGAAAACTTTCTAAAGTCTTCTCTAATAAGGGGACACTGGCAGTTAAGCAGCTTCCTGCCCAGAACGGGGTAGATTTTGTACGGAATGTGCAAATACTGTTCCAATGGGGATATAACCGGATTGTTCCAATCTATCCGACTCTCGATGGGCGATATGCGGTTTGGAATGAAGGGGAGTTGTACTATGTGATGCCCTGGCTTTTAAACCAGGAGAGGGAGGACAGCTTTGAAAAGCATCAGAAAATGTTTCGGGAACTAGCACGGCTTCACTCTCTATCCTCACAAGAAGTGAAAATTGACAAAGAGGAGAGGGAATCTCATTACGAGCAGCTCACATCAAGGTGGGATAAAGAGCAGGAGTTTCTTGATGAATATGTTGAAGCCTGTGAAAAGACAACGTATATGTCACCATTCCAATTGCATTTTTGTATGTATTATAAAGATGCATCTCAAGCATTGAAATTTTCTCGTAAGATGCTTGATGAATGGTACGAGGAAACGAAGGAATTAGAAAAGGTCCGAACCGTGATTACTCACGGTAAGGTATCAACGGAGCATTTCTTATTCGATGAACGTGGCCTGGGTTATTTCCATAACTTCGAGAATTCAAGGATGGGTTCGCCGTTTCATGATCTTCTCCCATTTTTATCGAGGACGCTAAAGACCTATCCCAAGTATTATGAGGAATGCATCGAGTGGCTCACCACATATTTTCAGCATTTCACCGTACGTAATGAAGAGCGGCTCCTGTTCATGAGTTATTTAGCATATCCGAGTTCAGTGATCGCTGTCGTTGAAAAATATTTTCATACACCAAAGGACAAAAGGAATGAACGGAAATCAATTAAGAAACTACAGAGGCACTACTGGCTTCTGAAAAACACCGAATACGTGGTGATGCGGCTAGATGAAATGGAAAAGAAGAAACAAGAGCAGGCCCAAGCGGCTGAGGGGGAATAAAAAAAGGACTGACGAAGTCCCCATTTCGTCGGTCCATTAAATCCAATCGAAATAAATGGCAAGGCCGATACCGATAAACAGAGTTAACAGAAGGACATCAAAAGTGGTAGGGAGCAAAATGGTACGAATCCCTTGAAAGATAGAAAAGGGAATGATGAATTGCTTACATATTAACCTGGCGTTTCCCATCCATTTCTGCATGGTGTATTGATTGATTTTCTTCAAATTGGTCCACTCACTTTCCTGGGTATATTCACTACATTATCTTATGATTTCAGTACACAATGGTGCCTAGAGTAGGCAAAATGAATATTTTTCATGAAAATTGGTAATAATGATTGACGAAAGTTTATCTTATCCTATACTATAATGAGTAAATAAATAATATCCGAAAAGCAATGAACAGGAAGAGTACATTGATCCTTACTTTCAGAGAGGAAAATCGTTTGCTGAGAGATTTTCTACGTTAAGACAATGGAAGGTCGCCTGAAGAGCTGTTTCTATGAATGTCAGTAGTAGAAGCCGGTTAAAAGCCGTTATGATTGTCGAGAGTTCAGGAGGTCTATTTCTCCTGAGAAAAAAGGTGGTACCGCGAATGGAATCCTTCGTCCTTTTCATAGGACGGGGGATTTTTTTATTTTTTTTAGGAAAATGTACTAATTCACACGATGATATAGGAGGAAATCACATGGAAACTCAAGATCAACAACTTTCAATGCCAACGAAATATGACCCGAATGCGATTGAACAAGGCAGGTACAAATGGTGGCTAGAAGGTAAGTACTTTGAAGCGACAAATGATAAGGAGAAGGAACCGTATACCATCGTTATCCCTCCTCCAAATGTAACCGGAAAACTCCACCTTGGGCATGCTTGGGACACTGCACTTCAGGATATCCTGACAAGAATGAAACGGATGCAAGGCTACGATGTTCTTTGGCTACCAGGGATGGACCATGCAGGAATTGCGACACAGGCAAAAGTAGATGAAAAACTTCGCAATCAAGGTATCTCACGTTATGACCTTGGACGTGAAAAGTTTGTAGAAGAAACGTGGAAATGGAAAGAAGAATATGCCGAGCACATTCGTGCGCAATGGGCGAAGGTGGGACTTGGTCTTGATTACAGCCGTGAACGCTTTACTTTGGATGAAGGATTATCTGATGCGGTTCAAAAGGTATTTATAGACCTTTATAACAAAGGCTTGATTTACCGCGGTGAATACATCATCAACTGGGACCCTGCGACGAAAACGGCCCTTTCTGATATTGAAGTGATACATCAGGATGTACAGGGAGCATTCTATCACATGAGATATCCACTGGCTGATGGAAGCGGTCATATTGAAATTGCAACAACTCGTCCGGAAACGATGCTCGGTGATACGGCTGTGGCGGTACATCCTGAAGATGATCGCTACAAGCATCTAATCGGAAAAACGGTTACCCTTCCAATCGTTGGACGTGAAATCCCGATTGTTGGTGACGATTATGTAGATATGGATTTCGGTTCCGGAGCTGTTAAAATCACACCGGCACATGACCCTAATGACTTTGAAATCGGAAACCGTCATAATCTGGAACGCATTCTTGTAATGAATGAAGATGGAACCATGAATGAGAAGGCAGACAAATACAATGGCATGGATCGTTTTGACTGCCGTAAACAAATTGTGAAAGACCTAAAGGACTCAGGCGTATTGTTCAAGATTGAAGAGCATATGCATTCGGTTGGGCATTCTGAGAGAAGTGGAGCTGTGGTAGAACCTTACCTTTCTACTCAATGGTTCGTAAAAATGGATCCACTAGCTGAACAAGCGGTTAAGCTTCAAGAAGCTGAAAACAAGATCAATTTTGTACCTGATCGATTTGAAACTTCCTACTTACGTTGGATGGAAAACACACGTGATTGGTGTATTTCACGTCAATTATGGTGGGGACATAGAATCCCGGCATGGTACCACAATGATACAGGTGAAATGTATGTAGGCAAAGATGCACCTGAAGACATTGAAAACTGGAGACAAGAAGAAGATGTATTAGATACATGGTTTAGTTCAGCACTTTGGCCTTTCTCCACTATGGGCTGGCCGGATACAAACGCAGAAGACTTTAAACGTTATTATCCAACGAACACCCTGGTAACAGGATATGATATTATTGGCTTCTGGGTATCAAGGATGATTTTTCAAGGATTAGAGTTTACTGGCGAACGTCCATTTAAAGACGTTCTGATTCATGGGCTGGTTCGTGACGCTGATGGGCGGAAAATGAGTAAGTCATTAGGAAACGGTGTAGACCCAATGGACGTAATCGAAAAATACGGTTCTGATTCCCTGCGTTACTTCCTGACTACCGGAAGTTCACCGGGGCAGGATCTGCGCTTCTCATTTGAAAAAGTGGAGTCTGTTTGGAACTTTGCGAACAAGATCTGGAACGCATCCCGTTTCGCTCTTATGAATATGGAAGGCATGACCTATGACGAAATCGATTTATCAGGTGAAAAATCAGTTGCGGATAAATGGATACTTACCCGCTTAAATGAAACCATCGAGACTGTGACACGTTTAGCCGATCGCTATGAATTTGGTGAGGTTGGACGCCTATTATACAACTTTATCTGGGATGATTTCTGTGATTGGTATATTGAAATGGCGAAACTTCCTCTTTATGGAGAGGATGAAACAGCGAAGAAAACAACGCGTTCGATTCTTGCTTATGTTCTCGACAACACAATGAGACTTTTACACCCATTCATGCCGTTTATTACCGAGGAAATATGGCAGAACTTGCCGCATCAAGGCGAATCGATTACACTAGCAGCATGGCCTACGGTTCAGGAAGACCACACCGACAAAGAGGCAGCTGAAGAGATGAAACTTCTAGTTGACATCATCCGCGCCGTACGTAATGTTCGTGCTGAGGTGAACACACCGATGAGCAAGCAAATCAACTTAATGTTGAAAGCGAAAGATGCGCGTACGTTAGGTATAATCGAAAAGAACAAAGCGTATATTGAAAAATTCTGCAATCCAGAAAAGCTTGAAATGGGTACAGATTTAGATGCGCCGGAAAAAGCGATGACCGCTGTTGTGACAGGAGTAGACTTATTCCTTCCATTAGAAGGGTTAATCAATATCGAAGAAGAAGTTGCCCGTCTTCAAAAAGAACTGGAGAAATGGACGAAGGAAGTTTCTCGCGTTCAAGGTAAGTTAAACAATGAGAGATTTGTGAGCAAAGCCCCTCAGAATGTTGTAGACGAGGAAAAAGCAAAAGAAAAGGATTACCTGGAAAAACAAGCAACAGTTAAAGCAAGAATAGAAGAACTTAAATCAGTTTGATTTAAGTGAAAGAATAGAGGGTAAGAAGAGGGCTTTAGTTTCGGGACTTATTGTTATAGGGAAAGCATTTTCCTTTTCGGCAATCAGTTCTGATTAAAGTCCTCTTTTTGATGAAAGTGATTTTAGGGAGTGAAGATAATGTTAACCTATGACAAAGCCGTTGAATGGATACACTCGCGACTGAGACTGGGGATCAAGCCTGGACTTCAGCGCATGAATAAACTTCTGGAAGAGATGGGGAACCCTCACGACAAGCTTAAAACGGTCCATATCGGTGGGACGAATGGAAAGGGATCGACGGTAACCTATTTGGGAAATGTGTTACAGGAGGCTGGATTTACGGTAGGTACCTTTACTTCCCCTTATTTTGAACGATTCAATGAAAGAATCAGTATCGATGGGAAGTCAATACCAGATGAGGATTTAACGGGACTGGTTGGAAAAATAAAGCCTATTGCCGAGCGCATGGAACACTCTGAATGGGGAGCCCCATCTGAATTCGAAATCATCACTGCCATGAGCTTTTATTATTTTGCTGAAATGAATCCGGTGGATGTCGTCCTCTATGAGGTTGGTCTTGGTGGAAGACTTGATTCCACGAACGTCATTACACCAATGGTTTCCGTTATTACAAGTATCGGACTTGATCATATTCAGTTTCTTGGTAACAGATTAGAAGACATTGCTTATGAGAAAGCAGGTATTATCAAAGCGAAAGTGCCTGTCATATCTGGCGTACACCAAATGGAAGCCAAAAAGGTGATCAGAGAGAAGGCGGCGGAAATGGGAAGTGAGATTTTTGAACTTGGTGATGCTTTTACTGCAGAGCGGACATCGCTGCTTGAAAAGGGAGAGAGATTCCAATACGTATCTCCCAGTCAAGATGAAGTGTATGAATTATCCATGATCGGCACACACCAAATCAATAACGCAGCAATCGCCATAAAGGTAGTGGAGCTTCTGGAGGAAAGGCAGGAAATTCAAACTGAAAAGAAACACATTAAAATTGGGTTGAAGAAGGCAACTTGGCCGGGACGAATGGAATCTTTATCAGATACACCAGAGGTTTATATTGATGGTGCTCATAACCCTGAAGGGGTTGAGGCCCTAGTGAAAACGATCAAGGAACGATTTGGCAGTAAAAAAATAACGGTCCTTTTTTCGGCACTGCATGACAAAGAACTGAAGCCGATGATTGTTAGTATGGAAGAAGTAGTGGACAGCATAGCATTTACGACCTTCAATTTTCCAAGAGTCGCGTCAGTCGAAGAGTTATATGATATGTCGAACCATTCCAATAAAATGAAAGCTCCAGACTGGAAAGAATTCTTGGACGAAAAGATTCATGAAATGAACAAAGAGGAAGTGCTGCTTGTAACAGGGTCCCTGTACTTTTTATCCGAAGTAAAACCATTTCTGTGTAGAAGACTAGAAAAATATAGAAAAAATAAGTGACTTTGTGATGATGATTTGATAAAATATTCTTAAACTTGTGACTATTTAACTAGTGTCGTGGGAGCAAATAATATTAAAAAATGGAAGAAAACCTATGGGGGATAGATATGACGTTACCGTTGAAGAAAAAGCTGTACTTATTGCTGGCGTGGCTGGCCATTGTACCGGCTGGTTTGTATATTACCTATCAATACTATCCTCCTGAAAATATTGCAGGAAACGAACTGGAGTTTATTACACTAGTGGCATTTGCTACTTTCATTCCTCTCATGCCCATCGTAATCAACGGTGCAACCATTTTCTTCATTCAGTGGGTGACCCTCGTCGGTTTCATCAAGTATGGTCTATTTATTGAAATCGTCCTCATGCAGTTCTCGATCATCCCTTTACTCATAAGGCTTAGGGTGACGAAAAACGATTGGCACAGAATACCCTTAAATTCATTGATGTTTTTTTTGGTTTCATGCGTCAGTGGTTTAATCTACTTTATGCTCGGTGGGGAAATCGCTGAAAGGGAACTCAGTCAGCTGATTTTCCCGATCCTTTGTTATCAGATTGTATCGATTATGATCAATCAGATTCTCCTCCTTATTTATCATCATTATGTGGCTAACAATGATGTGCGCTTTTACAGTAAGGATTTTGTGTGGGATTTTACGGCCAATATGATTATGTTCCCTCTTTCTCTGTCCCTTTATTATTTAACCTTTGAACTTGGTGCCTTCGCCTCTTTACTGATTGGCATCCCGTTCATCAGCCTATCAATCATATTGAAGCTCTATAATTCTTCTGAAAAAATCAATGAATATCTACAAAAAGCTGGGGAAATTGGTCACCAATTAACCGAGAGCCTGAAAGTAAAGGAAGTGCTTGATATTTTCATAGAGAAGATCATCGAGACCCTTCCGGTGGAGTATGCATATATCCTTGATTGCCATGAAGAAGAATTAGTGCTCCTCAGAAGAGTTGAAAACGGAGAAATGAAATCGAATAATCTTCGCCCACTTAGGAAAAATCAAGGAATCAGTGGAGTGGTTTGGCAGACTGGGAAGTCCGTTCTATATACTTCACGGGCTGAATGGACTGATATCGCGGAAGGTTACATGCCAGAAGGAGTAGAAAGTGTATTATGTGTCCCCATTGTCAGAAGCCAAAAGGTGAGGGGAATCCTTCTTCTCGCTTCTTCCAAAAAGAAAGCCTATGAAAAATTCCAATTAATGATAGTCGACATCTTATGTTCTTATTTCGGAGTGGCAATTGCCAATGCCAGACATCATGAACGGACGAAGAAGAATAGTGAAAGATGTGCACTGACAGGTCTTTATAATTATCGATACTTCGAAGATCTTCTATCAATGGAATACAACAATCTAGAGGTTGGAAAAAGAAAGAACTTGTCCCTCATCATGCTCGATCTCGATCACTTTAAAGTGATAAATGATAATTATGGTCATCAGAGCGGGAACGAAATCCTTATAGAACTTGCAGACCGACTGCGAACCCTAATTGATGCGAAAGGAACGGTCGCAAGATACGGGGGAGAAGAATTCGTCCTTCTCCTCCCTGATACAGAGCGAAAAGAAGCCCTTCGCATCGCTGAGCAGGTCAGAAGTACAATAGCTGATCAACCCTTTTCCCTTCATGATAGCCTGGATGAATCCAACAAGCGGGTGATGGTCAGAATTACAGCAAGCATCGGCGTATCTACTGCCCCGGAAGATGCAGACGATTCAATGGCCTTGATCCGCCATGCAGACCGTGCTCTTTATACGGGAGCCAAGCAGGCCGGGCGAAATCGAGTGGCTCAGTATGTGAAATAAAGGAAAGGATGTCTAATCTAACAGTGGACATCCTTCTTTTATAAAAATAAAGTTTATTGAGTAGTAAGTCCTATTAAAATAGTTTGAAGATTGATATAATGAAAGCATTATAGGATAACCAAAATGAGGGATATTATGAGAATTCAACCAAAAATTCCACTATTATTGATTTTGTTTCTTGCACTACTATTTCATTCAACCAATACTTCTGCCGCTGGAAATGCAGATTTAAGTGTAAACTTCAATGTGACTCCTTCCCAAGAAGTGATTGTTAAGCCGGTAGAAGGGAATGCAAGGGCATCATTAGACTTCAATATTATGCCGGTAGGAGAAGTGAAAGAAACAAGCAGGCCACCTATCGATGTTGTCTTTGTTTTTGATAAATCTGGTTCCATGAATAATACGAAGGATAAAATGCAGAATGCAAAGAATGGACTAACCAATGCCGTTCAATTCTTTGAGAAAAACAAACAAAAAAATGACCGCTTTTCTCTGATTACTTTCTCTTCTGAAATTGAAACGATACTTCCGTTAAGCAATGACCTCGATGCTATAAAAACTTCAATGTTATATACTACCGCTAATGGAGGAACAAACTACACCGACCCCTTAAGAGCAGCAAAGAATATGCTGAGAGATTCCAAAAATGAAAAATATATTGTGTTTCTAACAGATGGACAGCCCATGATAGCAACATCCATTGAAAAGGTAAAAAAAGAAGTATGTATTAAACCACTTTGGTTTTTCTGTAGTGAAACAGGCGTGGTCGAAAGTGATCAGCAAGTGACATATGATTATCAAAATAAATACAGCTACAATAAATGGTTGCACAAAATATCTTCACCAGATAATAGTAAGCTAAAGTCTTTATTCATTAAATCATTTTCAATGGATGGTATTTCATTTAGTTCAGGTTGGTACAATCCAGGCGAAGTAGAAACGAATAGTCAGCAAATGCAAGCCTTGATCAAACAGAAAGGGCTTGAAGTATCCAAAGAGATCTACAATGACAAAATCACTATGCATACGCTGGGTTATGGAGAAGGAGATTTAGATGATCGGTATCTCGAAATGCTCGCACAGCAGACTTCGGGAAGCTTCATCAAAGCAAGTGAAGGAAGTGTATCCGATGCCTTCGAAAAATTGGCGAATAAATTGAATTCAGTCAAATTAGATGGTGAAATTATTGTTCAGTTACCAGAAAATGTGACAGTGGACCGTAATCAATATAAAGTGGTCAACAATACAGTGTATTTACCATTCTCAAGCGTTTATGAAGTAGGTCAAGGAATACCGACCCCGATTACACTCTCTCTGCCAGTGGAGTTTTCGACAAAGGGATCCTATTTATTTAAGGATATGAAAATACAGTATAAAACGGCTGAAGAAACGACGTGGAGAAATACTGGTAAAAAATCTGTCACAATCGAAGTAAAGGATGATGCACCTGCATCTGTTACAGGAAAGTTGGATCTTCAGAAAATGAATCAAGATTTGTTCAATTTAATTATTGAACATGGAAAAGAGACGAATAAATTCACGGGAGTGTATCAGTTGAATTTTGGCGGATTAGTGAATCCTAAAGCCAAGGGGAATCTGAGTGATATCACGATTCATCAGCCATTACCAGATGGAGTGGAAGTGAATGAAAGTCCTGGAATTACGATAGAGACTATCAATGGGCAACGAACTGCTGTGATCAAGTTGATTCAAAAAATGAATTTTGATAATGGGTCCTTCTCTCAGTCTACCTTAGAGATTCCCGTTACCCTAAAGGCTGTTTGGTCTATAAACAATGTAAAAATGCCTCAAGCGAAGGTCTATTATATTGATTCAAGATACGGCAATAAGGTAAGCAGCAATTTGAATCCAAATCAAAATGAAATCAGTGCCAAAGTAAGGACCAGGCAGTTCCACAATCTAAAAGAATATGCTTATGATGGCTATTCTAACGGGACGATTAAGAAAGTTCGGATACTCGGGCCATCGGAGAACGTTGTAGCCACTCTTGAAGCTGGGATGAACAATGGATTTCCGAATACCGCAGTTAAGTCATTAGCGAGTGCTCCGACTCAATTAGCTATTACGTATAAAGATGGAGCGACGTCTGTATTATCATTTGTTCCTGCCTTAACAGTTAAGGATGCAGTCACCAAGAATGTATTGGAAGACGGTGCCTCTATATCAAATGAGGCTGAATATCACCTGTCGAAAGGAGTTCCTGGGAATGGTGTTACGTACGAGTATCGAGTTCTGAATGACGATGAACTGATTGAAGGATGGGCAAACATTGAACTACAGGAATTAAAAATCCTCGAAATGTTAGGTAAGAATGAAGTCCAGATAAAAGCCAATGGTGGATTTGCGATTGATGATTATGTAGTCGGGAAGACGATCTGGATAGAAGGTGACGATTTAATACGTGTTCCGTCCGTCATCGAATTATATGTAGGGGAAACGAAGTCATTTAAAATCGATATCTTTCCTTTTGGAAAACCAAATAATAATTATAACGTCAACGTTTTCCAAGGTGATGATAGGTTAATCAATTCTGTATACAATCAAGTCAATTCCACCAAGGAAAATAAAATAACAGGTTTATCTCCAGGTGAAGATATAGTCGAAGTTTCAACTAAAAATGGGAAATACAAAAAAAATATCCGCGTCATCGTGAAATCCAGGTTCGTCAATTTGGAAAGCTTGGATTTTGATAAAACGAAGTATACGTTGCTTTTAGAGGGTGACGAGATGGACGTTTATTCAAATTTACTATTTAATCCAACCAATGCAACGAATAAAGACATTAAAAGTGTTACTGACACAGGAAATGGTGTCGTGGAGATTGTAAAAGAAGATGGAAAGTGGAAAGTAGTTCCTGAGAACATTGGAGTTACGACCATTACTGTGACGTCAGATGCAGATCCGAGTATTAAAGCCATTGCGATCTTTGAAGTAGTCTCTGAGGATGATGAAAATTCCGGTACCGAAGACGGAAGCATCGATGGCAGATGGTAAAATAAAAAGCGTGGCTATGATCATTCATAGCCACGCTTTATTTATTCCACAAGTATTTCATCACTAATGAGGGAAAGTGACTCCACCCGTGGGAGAGCATCAAGTTTTGATAGGAGTACATCTTTATTATAATGAACGATAAAGCGGGATAATTTTTTTTCCTGATTCGATAACAGATCAGTCTTTATGCTATCCATGTTATCTACATCCCCCCGTACAGCATTTACAGTTAGGTTTCCCTTTGAAAAGACGCCACCATTCACATAGAAAAGGGAACCGACCCCATATAGTGTTGCGTCACTATCAGTATATAAGAAAGCCTGAAGTGGTTTGATGTTCTCCTTTGAATCAGGCAATAAGTCAGTCTTGTTCTTTTCCTTCTCATCGTTATAGTACTGGAATTCATTCATCCTAGTGACCAACAATTCTCCTTTAGAGATCAAGATGAGTTGACCGGAACCTGAGGGATTATTGTGCCCGGTAATATTTAAATTCGATATACTTGTCTTTCCTTTTGCATAGATGATTGAATCAAATGCCATTTCATCGTTTTCTCCATCAGGGTCATTGGCATCTCCCTGTATTGTTAGATTTCTGCCTGAGAAGATATTCCCTTCGATAATAGAAGTTGAGTTTTGAGACTGAATTGAAACATTATCGAAACTGACGATATTCTCTTTCAGTTTTATCGGGGCATTCGCTTCGATTGAGACTTTTCCTGCTGCAATGATATTTCCGATGGACATATCACCCGATAGATTGGAGATGGTCACATTACCAGTAGAGATGATGTTTCCTATATTCATAACGGAGTTCGCTAGAATGTTTACATCTCCCTGTACGATCAAATCGACTCCGGTGTGACGGAGTCCCTTCACCGTGATGCTTTTGGTTGCTTTCACTACCCCTTGTACATTTTCATTCAGAATACCGTTCACGATAGGTGGGAGAAGAAGGTTGTTCGAGAGAAGATTTTGACCGATCGTATTTCTCAGATTAGCTTGAGTTATGCTATTACCAAGAGAGAGATTTAATGGATCCAAAACCTTTCTAACCTCTTCATCATATGTTTGATCAAATGAAATATCCGTAAATTGACTATCTTGTTTAATACCTGGTGCAGGGATGTGTGGGTAGAATTGCTTAGTATCTACCAATGATTTCATTACGGCATAATTTGATTTGTCATAACTGGTATACAAATCGCCAATGATGGATGGAAAAGGGGCACTGACTGTGTTATCAGATTGATCTGACAACTGATAGTTTGCTTCCTCACTGACACCAAGTGAATGTGCATAAACGTTACCAACCAAATGGGGTGAGCCGTTCAAATTCAGCTGTTCACGAGAGCCTAATGTATATTTCAAGAAGCTCGGGATCGGTGATAAGATAATTCTTTTTCGGACGATTTTTTCAATTTTACCATCTTCGGATTCAGGATTTTTTGTATGTACGATAATTTCATAGACCCGGGTAAGGTTTGAACTTAGATAATCCAAATCGAATGTGTGGAATTGAAGAGAGCTTGCTTTCCCGCATTGATCCCCTAGGAGGTTCGAGGCATTTTTACCACTCACATCAACGATGGTAATGCATTTAATTGTATCTGAAGATTGATAGGATGGAATAATATCTGATTGAATAAAGCCCGCTACTTTCGAGTTGATATTCAATGACGTTAACTGATCGATTCCAAGCTTTTTGGATGGCTGCAATTGAAAGACAAGCTTGGAAGAGATTTCTTCAACCGCTTTTAAGCCTTCGTATGTAATATCAATGTCCGTCTCTCTTACTTCGGTCCTTTTGGCTCCACCTATTGTTGAACTGATGATGGCCATGCCGATTGTCACCATGACAAGTGAGGTAATAAGGACGGTCAGTAGAGCGTTTCCTCTTTCATTGGATCGCAAGTGTATTCCTCCCTTCTAAAATCCGAAATTACTTTCTAATTGAAGCGTCTTATTGAAACGAGGATGGGTCACTTCATAGGTCAGTTGAATCATCGCATCCTCACAGGGACTGGATGAGCAACTAGTGGATATCGTGGACCCTGTAAAGTCAGAAGGGGTCTCAAGGATGACACCGTTAAAGCTCCATTGACCTTTTTTACCTATTTGAACTAATTGTAGTGTTTGTTCATCATCTTGAATTGCTTTGTCTTCTACCTCATAGAAGGACTTTCCAGAATAAGGTGCGACTTTTTTTTCACTGTTATTAACAAATTTGATACAGTTCGAGCTAGTTGGGGTGCATTCTTTAACGCTGTCAAATGGATAGGAGTATAAGTTTTTCATTACCATGGCAGAAACATAGTCTGCATCCTCTCTTAATTGGGCATCAATCGATACTTTTTCATAGACTTTATACCCTGTTATCATCGCTCCGTATGTAACGGGCAAGAGGATGGACGATATCGTAAGGGTGACTAACAGCTCAATCAAGGTTATTCCTTTATTATCGGATATCTTCGCTTTTAATTTTTCCATCAACCGACGTACTGTATTCCCGGTCATTGATATCCCACCTCACTTCGATTGTAATTGGAATATAGTAATCCATTTCATCAGGATTGGTGACTTCCTCGGAATATATGGCCGTTTCATATTCCAACCCGTTTATCATAATGTTTTTTTTGTTGGGACATGAATCATTTATATCTGTTTTGGTAGAAGAATTAGAGAAAGTTTCATACTGATCATTGCAAATGAATAATTTTAAATAACCTTCTTTTGAAGGTTCAATTCCTGCGTTCACGTCATGAAAATAGTTACGGGTTTCCAGGAAGTTTTGCTTTTCCATGAACATCAATACATTCCGGGCGACATTGACTCCCACCGTTTTCTTTTGATTGTTGTTGGTATATGTACTGGATTGCAGAAAGAAATTCATGAAACTAAGAAGGACGATCCCAAGGATGGTTATGGAAACTAAAAGTTCGATTAAAGTGAGTCCTCTATTATTTTTTAATATTTTTATATGTTTCACTCCCGCACCCGCTTTCAAAATACCTGACTTTATTATACAATATCTAGTAGTCGAAACTTGTTAAAAAAAGTCTGATTTATATGAAATATATCATAGGAAGGGGTTGAATGTAAGATGATTTACCTATTTTCAATACTGGCACTTGTTCTATTACTACCTATTTTATATTTTATTCCAATAGGCATCAGCGTGAAGGGGAAAATTATGATTGCTTCTGTAGCATTTGGTTTAACTCTTCTTGGTTTAGTCGCTTCAAGCCAATATCCGATATGGATGATTGGAATCATGTTACTGGTTTTGCTGGGCATTTCTTCTTATATGATTGAACAGCGTTTTAGCGGACTATTGGCCTTGGCCACTGGAACTGAAGTAGAAGAGAAACAAGCGGTGTATACATATGAAGAACCCAAGAAGACATTACAATCTGAAACTGATGAAAACGTGGGTGCACCTGAAACTTGGGAGAATGATAGAGGAATTCCTGTTTCCATCGAAGAAGAAACGGAGACACTGGAGCTTGATGAAACCGATGAAATTCTAATTGTGAACACTGAGATCGATCTCAAGGAGTCTTCTGAACAGGATGAGCTAGATACGGACATGGATGAAGTAAGCATGGAAGATGACAGTAAGGCTGAGGAAGCAGAATCGTTTCATCTTGTAGAAGACGAAAGTGAATGGTTTATTGAAAATGCAAGTGAAAACGAACTGAATGAAGAAATAGAAAACGTTGAAGAGAAAAGAGTTGCAGTAGATAACGGATTAAGTGAAATCGAAAGCATGATAAATGGTTCTGATGAAAAAGCGGAGGATCGAAATGAAGAGAAAGAAGCAATACAAGAAGTATTTGATGCTAAGATAGATAAAAATGAAGACGCAGAAAAAATAGAGTCTCTACCAGACTTTGAAGAAGAACTGGAAGAACCTGAGTATAAAGGCCCTAATGGTATTGAAGGTGAACTAGATCATCATGATGCAAAGGAAGAGGATATGCAGTCACCACTTGAGGACATGCTAGAAAACGTTGATCATGATCATAGAGAAGTAGAAGATCTTCATATGAATGAACTTCCACAACGCACAAGGATCATGAGGGAAGTTATGAAAACAATGATCGAGCAGATTGCACTATCACAAAGCCTGTATTCTTCTGATCAAATGGAAAACATGATCAAACACTATCTTCACCCAAGTTTACACGATCAAGATTACTACACATTTGCAAGAATATTAATGGATCATTACATTTCAACTGAGCAATTCGAAGATTTACAAATGTTCATTAAAGTAATCGAAGAAAGATTCAAAGACTACCCATATATTCAAATGGATTTAGAGCAGACAAATGACTATGCGTCTGAAAAACAAAGCGAAATTAAAACGATAGAATAGGTGAGATGACATGAAAAAGAGCGCAGAAATGAAAACATTACCGATTATCAGCATATCCGATGGAAGTGAAATAGGCAGGGTTAAATCCCTTGTAATCAATCCAGAAAAGGGATCTGTTGATTTCCTGACGATCGAACATGAAGATTGGCAGGTAAGTGTCAAAGCAATCCCTTTTAAAAAGGTTGTCGGCATAGGGGAATATGCCGTAACGGTTGAGAATGAAAATGCTGTAATCGACTTAAATGAAATTCCCATCGCTAACCAGCTTGTGAATAAAAAAATAAAAATCAATGATACTCGTGTCATGACCCGGAAAGGTCAAATGATCGGAAATATCCAAGAGTTTTATGTAGATGATGAAACGGGTGCGATTGTTTCATTGGAGTTAAATGCACAAGACAGTGTATATTTCCTTGGTACTGAGTATGTGTTAACGTTTGGAAAAGACATCATTATTGTAAATGAGGATGCTGCTGAGAACTTCAAAGGTAGCTTCGATCAGACAGCAATTCCAGAACCAGTGATTGAAGAAGAGCTAAACACGTATCAACCACAAACACAACAACAACCTCGACATGGCTTAGAGACGATCAAGACAAAACAGACTCAATTACTGGCAGGTAAAAGAGTGACAGAAGACATCTATAATTTAGAGGGACATTTATTGATTGCAAAGGGGTCATCTTTAACTGAATCAGATATTAAAGCAGCTCAAGAAGCAGGTCCATCTGTGTTTGTTGATTTAACGATGAATATTAAGTAGGAATGAGGAAGGAGCCCCAAATGTGAAAAAAGGTCTGCTTATAAAACTAATGACCGTTTTATTCTTATCCACGTTTTTTCTATACGGGTTTTCTCATTTAGGCGTTTATGCTTACGAAACGTTCTTTGTTCAGTCACTCAAACTATCAAAACATGCAGCGGTTGCATCTATTAATCTAGGTGGAACAAGCAAAGAAGAAGCAAAAAACCTACTGAATGAAAAAGTAGAAGAATGGAAAGCCAATCAAAACATAACGCTGGATTATAATGGAGCGACAGCAAAAATCGATCCCTCCATCTTCCAATTCCATTTAGAAGAGAGCATAGAAAGACTTGAGAACCATAAAAACACCAGTTTAATTGTCAGTGTAGACCAACCTTCTTTTGATAATTTTCTCTCCAATCAGTTCGCAGGCTATCATGCTGAGGAATTCAATGTCTCTTCCCTACAGGAATACATTCTTTCCTTAGCTGGGAGCCTTCAAATGGATGAAAGCGTCAATGTATCCGACTACATAACCAGTAATGAGTCTGCGCAAGTCATTTTCGAAGCAGTGTCAAATGAATTGGAAATTACGCCGACTATTAAGAGTTTCATAAACAACTTTCCCACCATTCCCGTTGCACCCAATTCACAGTTTTCCTTTGCGAACTTCTTAGAAACAGAAGGCTTTGTTGTGGAATCTCAAGCAGATTTAAGTCCAGTGGCTTCGTTACTTTATCAAATAAGTTTACATTCCAATTTCGCTATTATAGAACGAAATATCAGTAAACAACTCCCAGATTATGTGGCATTAGGGTTTGAGGCGAAATTCAATCCGATGAATAATCAGGACTTTGTCATAACGAATCCTAATTCAACGGGTTATGAGCTGAGCTTGGCCATTGAAGGTAAGCGAATCAAGGCGCAATTGCAAGGTGTTCCTTTTCCAAACACTTACAACGTCCGGTTATCGGATACAGAAACCTTTGCGCCTAGGATGATTAAACAGTTTAGTCCTTTTGTTGATAAAGGAAATGTAGATATTCAGCAAGAAGGGAAAGATGGAGTCCTAATTCGAGTTTACAAGCAAAAACTGAGCACTTCAGGAGAAATTCTTTCAGAAGAATTAATCAATGAAGATTTTTATGCTCCTCTGCATAAAATAGCCGTCTATCCTTTAGAGGAACTAAGTGAGAAATCCAGTGAAACGGATTATGACAACGTTCCAACTGATGGGGAAGGTGGAAGTGAAGGATCAGTAGAAGGGGATAATACAGCACCCTCATCTGATGAAAATCCAGATAAAGAAACCGGATCCACAGAAAAGACAAGTGGCGATTCAGCAGATGAAAAATCTTCAGAAAGCTCTAATGAAGAAGTGAAACCCCAGAAGAAAGAGTTTAAATAAGTCCTTGAAGCAGGTGATATGGTGACTACGATTAGAAAAAGACTTGGGGATCTGCTCGTTGAAGCAGGGATCATTTCTGAATCCCAGTTACAGGATACCTTAAAAGATAAAGCGAAGGGACAGAAGTTAGGGGATGCCCTTCTTCAAAAAGGATATATTACTGAGCAACAGCTGATTGAAGTGCTGGAATTTCAATTGGGCATCCCTCATGTAAGCCTATACAGGTATCCATTTGAAACGAACTTATTCCATTTAATCCCGAAAGAATCGGCAAAGCGCAACCTGATGATTCCATTGAAAAAAGAAGGGGATAAGCTATTCGTAGCCATGAGTGATCCCCTCGATTTTTACGCTATTGAGGATCTTCGCTTAGCCACTGGCTTCCAGATTGAGACTGCGATTGCAACAAAGGATGACATTCTAAAAGTCATTAATAAGTTCTATGATTTAGAAGATGGATTTGAAGACCTTTTTCAGGAGAATCGAAATCAAAACCAAGTTGAAGAAGAAACGATTGTCGATTCAGAGTCTCCGATTGTGAGGTTAGTGAACGGAATCCTTTCGAATGCCGTGACCCAAAAAGCGAGTGATATCCATATTGATCCACAAGAAACAAAAGTAGTCATCCGTTACAGGGTGGACGGGATTCTCAGAACCGAAAGAAATCTTCCGAAGCATATGCAAAGTATGCTGATTGCCAGGCTGAAAATCATGGCAAATCTTGATATCACTGAATTCAGGGTTCCTCAGGATGGGCGGATAAAAGTGAATATCGACTTCCATCCAATCGATTTACGTGTGTCGACGCTGCCTACGGTCTACGGCGAGAAAATCGTATTGAGGATTCTTGACCTGGGATCAAGTCTTAATGACCTCTTGAAATTAGGATTCAACAAAGTAAATCAACAAAGGTTCATGAAAATGATTCAGCAGCCGACAGGTATTGTCCTGATAACGGGACCTACTGGATCCGGTAAGTCTTCGACATTATATGCTGCATTAAACCATCTCAATAGCGAAGAAGTGAACATTATTACGATAGAGGATCCGGTTGAGTATCAGCTTGAGGGCATAAATCAGATCGGTGTGAATCAAAATGTGGGCTTGACGTTCGCAAAAGGTCTCAGGGCTATCTTACGTCAGGATCCGAATATCATCATGGTCGGTGAAATCCGAGATAGAGAAACGGTGGAAGTATCCATCCGTGCTTCGTTGACAGGACATCTCGTCTTGAGCACGATCCATACCAATGATGCCATCAGTACGGTTACAAGGCTGCTCGATATGGGAGTAGAACCCTTTTTAGTTGCCTCATCGCTCAGCGGGGTCGTTGCTCAGCGGCTTATCAGGAAAGTGTGCCGGGATTGCAAACAAGAAATGGCAGCAACCAAGAGAGAAGTCGAGATTTTTGCCAAAAGAGGTATGAAGATCGAAACGATCACCAGGGGGCAAGGCTGTTCTTCCTGTAATATGACAGGATACAAAGGACGGATCGCAATTCATGAAGTACTTGTCATGAATGATGATATGAAAAAGGTCATATTAAATAATGAGCCTTTTTCAAAGCTACGGGAGCATGCTGTACAGAATAAAACCATCTTCTTAATTGATGATGGACTGTTGAAAGTGAAACAAGGCTTAACCACGACGGAAGAAGTATTAAGAGTAGCGATATCAGAGTAGGTGAATGAAATGAAGGACAAAGTTGATTATCTTTTAAAGTCCGCCTATGAACTGGGGGCATCGGATATCCACCTAACAGTGGGATCCCCCCCTATATTCCGGATACATGGGGACTTAAAGAGGTTCGGTAAAGAAAATTTACTTCCTGAGAGCACATCATTAATGGCAAAGGCCATCATCGCTGAGAATATGTATCCAGTTTTTGAAGATGTGGGGGAACTGGATTTTTCCTATGGAATTCCGGGAGTTTCACGGTTCAGGGTCAATGCATTCAAACAGCGTTCCTGCGTATCATTGGCAATCCGGGTGATACCAACCTCTATTCCGACTATGGAAGATCTATTTCTTCCCAATGCATTAAAGATGATTGCAGAAAAACCTCAGGGCTTATTTCTCGTCACTGGCCCTACAGGCAGTGGGAAATCTACGACATTGGCGTCTATTGTTGACTATATGAATCGTAAAATGAGAAAGCATATTATTACACTCGAAGACCCGATCGAGTACCTGCACAAACATGGTGCATCGATCATCGATCAGCGGGAGGTGGGATTTGACACTCGTTCATTCTCTAAGGGATTGAGAAGTGCCCTTAGACAAGATCCGGATATTATCCTGGTTGGAGAGATGAGAGATCTTGAAACGATTCATACAGCCATTACTGCGGCAGAAACGGGTCATCTTGTTCTAGCGACCCTTCATACATCTAGCGCACCTGCCACCATAGAGCGTATCGTTGATGTCTTCCCACCTGAGCAACAATCACAAATCCGTGTACAGCTTGCATCTGTCCTGGTTGGGATCCTTTCTCAGCGCTTGTTTGCGACGACGGATAAAAAAGGGAGAAGAGCAGCGACAGAGTTGCTTATGAATAATGCGGCGATCGCCAATCTGATTCGTTCTGAAAAAGTCCATCAAATTCAAAATGTCATGCAAACTTCAAAAAATAGCGGAATGCACATCATGAGCGACAGTGTGATGAACCTTTATGAGAGTGGGCTCATTTCAAAGGAAATGGCTTTTCCTTATAGCAGAGAGGAGATTCCTCAATAAATGGGACGTTTTAAGTATACAGGTCGAAATCAATTGGGGAAAAAATCAGGGGTAATAACAGCTGCCTCCAAAAAAGATGCCCTCATACAGTTGAAAAAGCAAGAAATCAGGGTCATTGAAATTCTGGAAATACCTGAAACGTTGATGACGAGGGATATTACGATTGGCAATCCGGTGAAATTGCAGCATCTCGTCATCTTCCTGAGGCAATTTTCTACCCTGCTTCAAGCAGGTGTCACCGTCGTAGAATCCACTCATATTCTAGCCCAACAGACAGAAAGCAAACAACTGGGCAAAGCACTGACAGATATTGAAGCTGAATTAAGGGATGGGAATCCATTGTCAGATTCATTCGCCCGCCATAAGAAGATTTTTGAACCTTTACTCATTAATATGTTAAAAGCCGGAGAAGCATCAGGTAGCTTGGATGAGACATTGGAAGGATTGGCTACTCATTATGAAAAGCAACATATCACAAAACAGAAAATAATATCTGCACTCGCTTACCCAATGGTCGTTGGTGTTATCGCTATTGGTGTTGTTATTTTCTTACTTGCAGCAGTTGTACCGACCTTCGTCAAAATGCTCACCGATTTTGGTGGTGAACTTCCAGCCATCACAAAATTTGTTATTGCTTCAAGTGATTTTATGCAAAAGTATTGGTATATCATCATTTTGTTATTTGGATTGGTGGCCTTTACACTAGCCATGGTAAGACGAAACAAACAATCGAAATATTATCTTGACTATGCCATCCTGAGAATTCCCATCTTTGGAAAGATGCTGCAAAAAGCAGCCCTGGCCAGAATGACGAGAACCTTGAGCTCATTATTTTCAAGCTCGGTGCCAATCTTGCAGGCATTAGCGATAGTAGAGAAAGTGGTCGAAAATGAAGTTGTATCCAAAGTCATTGGCGAATCAAGGAGGTCATTGGAAAAAGGGACATCCCTGACAGAGCCAATGAAACGACATTGGGCTTTTCCACCATTGGTTACGCAAATGATCGCAATCGGAGAAGAAACAGGTTCCTTGGATGCCATGCTTGCAAAGGTTGCCGATTTTTACGAAAAAGAAGTCGAAAGTTCAACAGATCGTCTAAAATCATTGATTGAACCACTAATGATCGTCATGCTCGCAGGTTTGGTGGGAACAATCGTCACATCGATTTTAGTGCCCATGTTCGAAATCTTCAACAGTGTTCAGAACTATTAGAAAATACCTATCATTTTACAAAAAATATGATTATTTTGCCGGATGAGTGTTGTATACTAGTACTAGATTACTATATTTTAGTAATAGATAAATAAACAGGAGGAATTACCATGTTAAAGAAATTAGGTAAAAGATTGAAAAATGAACGTGGATTGACGCTTATTGAATTACTTGCCGTTGTCGTTATTTTAGGAATTATTGCTGCGATTGCGATTCCTAGTATTGGTGGTTTGATTAATAACTCGAAGAAGGATGCACATATTGCGAATGCTCAGCAGATGGTGAGTGGGGCTAGGTTGGCAGTAACATCAGGTGATTTTACTGGTGCTTCTAAAAGTTTCACATTAGGCAATTTAGTATCAAAAGGTTACTTGGAAGAAGTGGATAATCCTTCTAATGGTGATTACAGTTCAACAGGAAGTAAGGTAACTGTTACAAAAGATTCAAATGGAAATTACACATATACTGTTACATTAACAACAAATGATGCTGGAACTCCTGGTTATTTTGTAAGTAAAGATCCAAATAAATTAAATCGTGATGGAGTAGATTTAGATGGAACTTTTACAAATGCTACCCCAGCTACTGGACCTGTAGCTAGCGAGTAACATATTGTTATGACTTTAATAATCTTTGCTTACGGTCTCCTCCTAGGCTCCTTCTACAACGTAGTCGGCCTTCGAGTACCGCTAAAAAAATCAATCGTCAAACCAAGATCCGCATGCCCGTACTGTCAACACACGCTTACGGCCAAGGAACTTGTTCCTGTTCTATCCTATAGTATACAAGGAGGAAAATGCGCTCAGTGTAAAGGGCGCATTTCTCCTCTCTATCCTTTGATGGAACTGTCTACCGGTCTATTATTTCTACTATCTTATATCATGTTAGGTCTACAGCCGGAGCTCGTTGTCGCCCTAACACTGGTGTCGTTATTTATGATCATCACGGTGAGTGACATTAAATATATGGTCATTCCTGACAAAGTGCTGATGGTTTTTTCAGTCCTTTTCGTCATCGAACGGATATTCATTCCATTACAACCTTGGTGGGACAGTATTGCTGGAGCCATTGCCGGCTTTTGTTTACTGCTTCTGATTGCGATCATCAGCAAGGGAGGAATGGGCGGTGGTGATATCAAACTATTCGCAGTCATCGGTTTAGTTGTGGGGGTTAAGGTGATGATTTTTTCATTCTTTCTCGCCACACTATTTGGGGCAGCGGTCGGAATACTTGGTTTGATTTCAGGTTTTTTCAAAAAGGGAGAACCGATTGCTTTTGGTCCATACATCGTCATCGGTACACTCGTTGCATACTTCTTTCATCAGCCAATCTTGCATTGGTATTTTTCTTTATATAGCTAAAAGGGGTTATCCAAGATGTTATCACGTCTCTTCAATAAAAATAAAAATAAAATCAATATCGTCATCAGTGATCAATGGATTCGATTTGTGGAAATTAAATCATTTTCTCCATTACACATCCAGCATTATGGAGAGAAACGGATAGCAGATGGGGTGATCTCAGATGGCAAAATCATTGAAAAAGAAGCTCTTCAGGTTCTATTAGAAGAGTGCGTCCTTAATTGGGGAATAAAAAAAAGAGAAGTCCAATTCATCGTGCCGAACACTCAGATGATTGTAAGGAAAATGACGATATCCTCTGATATTGAAGATGATGAAGTAAAGAGTCATTTATTCCTTGAAATCGGAACAAGTATCCACCTGCCTTTTGAAAACCCGATCTTTGATGTGGTGGTCGTTGGAAATAAGGATGGAAAAAAAGAGATTGTCCTGGTTGCTGCTCCTGAAGATATCGTTCTTGACTATCAGCAAATTTTAACAGACTCTCACCTGAAACCTGTCGTGGCGGATATTAGTCCACTTGCTTTCTACCGCTATATCCACTCATTGGATTTCACCCATCGTTCACATCACGAAATGCTCCTCTACTTTAACCAGAATAATGTGACAGTTTCCATTTTCCATGATCACCAACCCGTATTTTTCAGGCCAATAGGGATAGCCAATGACGGGGATGTAATGGATGATCAGGCAATGAATCGAAACGATTTCCACTCCCGCCCATTTGACGAGACCTTGAAAGAAATAGATAAAGTGATCAGCTTCTATCGTTATACACTGACAAACGATGAGTCCTCCATAAACAAAATTTTTATGGCAGGGGACCATCTCATGGTAGGGCAAATCCACAGTCTCCTTTCAGACCGGTTTGAGATCGACGTCATCCAGGTTCCGTCTATAGCACATGATGCTGTCACGAATGAACAACTATCCAGCCAGTTCTTGCTTTCAATTGGTTTAGGATTAAAAGAGGTGATATAGTGCTCGTCGAAATAAATTTATTACCTCAAAATGAAAAAAGAAATCGACAATGGTTGTATGTGGTGCTGGGAATTTTATCGATTGGCGTGCTTTCTCTTATTCTTTTATTATTCCTTGCTTCAAATGTCGGGAAAGATGTTGATGCCCTCACGATTGAGCTTCAGGAAAACAAACAGATCCGGGTAGAAAAGGAACAAAGTATTTCAAATTTCGAATCATCTGATGCTTGGGTACAATTAGAGAGTGCCGTCAGCTGGGCGGAAAGATATCCGATTAATACGGTGCCTGTCCTGGATCATCTCGTCGAATTACTTCCGGAGCGAGGATTCATGAAGGAATTTACATACGGGGAAAATGGAAGTGTCGGAGTAGGGATTCAATTTGACACTAGCAGGGAAGCGGCCTATTATTTAACTCATTTGAAGGAATCAGAGTACATACAAGAAGCAAACTTATTAACACTTGAAACAGAATCTATTTCAGATAGCGACAGTCAAAAAGCCATCAATACGGAAATCATCTTACCAAGGTACACGGCTCAGTATGAACTTATCTTGGATAGAGAAGCGATAAAAAATATTGAAAAAGATGCCGAAGAGCAAGGGGGCGATTCGGAATGAGCATACGTTTCTCAAAGAAAGAATGGATATTGATTGCAACTTCTCTCATTCTCGTTTTCGCTTTGATCTTCGGTGCAGTCTGGTTTTTCTATTTGCCGGTGAAAAATCAAAAAGAGAATGTAGAAAATGAAATCAACACGGAGAAAAAACTGATTGAAGCCTTGGATTCCAAAATTGCTTCCATCAAGCAAGATTCTTTTGAAAATTCCAGTTCTCTCCAACAAAAAGTACCAGTCAAACCACTGACACAGCAGTTACTTATTGATCTGGAAAAAGCGGAAATTGTCTCTGACAGTTTTATCACGTCTATTGGATTTGCTGAAGGAGCAGTCACTCTTCCTTTAACGAATGAGGTCACTTCTCCTGTAGAGGGCGAAGTTGAGGGTAGCGAAACAACTGAGGAGAATCCTGTACCAGTTGAGGTGCTCCCACAAGGCATTCAAAAACTGACAGCTACGCTTTCCATAGAAGCAAAGAGCTATTTTGAAATAGAGAAATTCATCAATGAATTAGAAGAACTGCACCGCATCGTAGAGGTTGAACAGATTTCCTTTAGCGGTCCAGCTGAAATACAGCAATACAAAGAAAATGTCGAAAATATTAATCTAAATTTAGTCGTTTCTGCATTTTATTTACCCGGTTTAGTAGCTTTGGAGTCGGAACTGCCGAAGCTTGATACACCACTGCCGTCGAATAAAAAGAATCCTTTTCAACAGTTTCCTGAACAAAAATCGGATAATGTAAAGATCAATTAAAGGTTTGATAAATGATGACTGAAAACGAAAAAGGATATACTCTAGTTGAATTGCTTGCAGTTATTGTCATAATGGGGATCATTGCTGTGATTGCCGTTTTAGCGATAAACAACATCATTGAAAAATCAAAGAAGCAGGCGTTTGTCGCGAACGCCCTTACGATGAAAAGTTCAGCCCAATACTTTGCGAAAGATGCCATGCTTCAAGAGAAAGTAATCAATAAGATTACATATAAAGAATTGATAGATGCTCATTTGATTGAACCCATTTTGGATCCTCATTCTAAGACCATCATGGCACCTGATGAAACTTCTTATATTCTAGCTGATGGAGAGAATATGATCTCCATTTGTTTAATGGGTGAAGAATACAATTTATGTACAAATGATAATGGAGGAAAAGAAGAAATACCATTTTCCACCCTTTCGATTGAATCATTGCAGAAAAACTAAAAAATTTGACGAAAACCTATTAGGACAAGACGACAAAAGTCTTGTTCTTTTTTTTATTGGATGTGATAGCATGGAAAAAAATAGATGAAGGAGGGTGGCGATGATGGATAAGCAAGGGAAAAAAGACAAAAAAATTTCGATAAAAATTAATGGGGAGAAAACGAAGTTTGAAGAAGACCTTCTTGTGTATGATTGGAAGTTGGGAGAATCTGAGGCAGCTGCTGGTGAAGAGGCGGAGGATAAAGGATTTGATTGGATCCTTCCCGATGAGGAAGCCGAACCTCCAAAGGAATATAAGAAAATCAATTATGTGAATGGTAGTAATAAAAAAAAGCGGAAGTCTTTCAAGAATCCATTTCAAGATTCTGTCAATCTAGTAATGTCATTGATTGGTGCGATTGTGGTGGGAGCAGTCCTCGGTTTCGGCACGCTCAAGGTTATTACGACAACGGATGGTCCGGCTTCTCCTGCGTCTACGTTGCAGGATAGTACTGAAGTGGGAAGCACAGATGGCAAGCAGGCGGTGACCGCTGTCGAACTTCCGGACTTCACGACATCCATTCTGCAAGGCGGTGTGTTTTCCACCGAGGAAGCATTAAATGCCATGAAGGATCAATTGACTGGGAAAGGCTTGGCTAGTGCAAGCGTCGAGAAGGATGGACAATTCTTTCTATTGCTCGGAGTTTCAGGAGATTTAGAAACGGCCAAATCCCTCGGTGGAAAACTGAAGGACCAAGGGGTGGATGTGTACGCGAAAGATTTCGTCCTTGGGTCAAAAGGTGTAAACGCTTCTAAAGAGGAGAAAACGTTCTTAGAGAAAGGCAATGCACTGTTCAATACCATTGCACAGGTAAGCAGCGTCGGTGTGACTGGTGATACTCCGGATGACTCAACTATCAAGGCCATTCAATCGGGAGTAAAGGAACTTGAAAGTATCAAGGTTAGCCAGGAGTCTATTACGTCCATGGGGAAATCCTTAATCAATGCAGGGAATCTGGCATCATCGATGAAAACCCCCGAGGATGCAGCAGAGGTTCAAGGAGAATTATTAACCTATCTTCACCTATATAGTGGATTATAATTTCGACTGAATTAGACTATTTTCTAGGAAATAATGCAATGATCAAATAGGGCTGCCCCGAACGTGTCAGAGTTTTATAAATGATTCTCTGAGTGAGAGGGGAGGGCTCTATTTTCTCTTGTTTACAGAGGTGGAATTTGGTAGTATATTCTTGTATCTCCCATTTTCACTCTGAAAGGAATGGTTTGGTGTGTCCAGCCTCATACTTGCTTCACAATCTCCTCGTCGGAAAGAACTTCTCCAACAAATCCAACTCTCTTTTTCCGTCATCAGCTCTACTGTAGATGAAACTTTCTCATCTGATTTAATGCCTCATGAAGTAGTAATGTATCTTGCCCGGAAGAAAGCAAAGGAAATATCGTTACAACACCCCACTGACTATGTCATCGGTTCCGACACCGTTGTAACCAAGGAAGGATTAATCCTTGGGAAACCGGAATCCAAAGAAGAAGCGAAAAAAATGCTCATGATGCTCTCAGGATCCACCCATGCAGTCTATACAGGTGTTGCGATCCTGTACGGCGAAGTAGAAGAACTCTTTTATGAAAAAACGGACGTTACGTTTTGGGAGTTGACACCAGAAGAGATCGATGACTATATTGCATCTGAAGAACCCTTTGATAAGGCTGGTTCATATGGCATTCAGGGAATTGGAGCGAAATTTGTCAAAGAAATCAAAGGCGATTATTTCTCCGTTGTCGGATTACCGATCTCCCGAGTGAATCGAACCTTAATTGATATGGGCTATCTTCGACCAGAATGACTCCTTCACGTAAGAAAAGGAGGAAAAAATGGTTAAAACAATACCCCAGCATGAAGAAAATAGACTAATGATTCGTGACTTTCCCCAGGATGAAAGACCGAGGGAAAGGCTGATTCAAAGTGGGGCGGCAAGCTTGTCCAATCAGGAGCTGCTCGCTATTCTACTACGGACCGGCACGAAATCCGAGTCGGTCCTACAACTTTCAAACAGGCTTTTGACTCATTTTGACGGCTTGAATCTATTAAAGGATGCGTCCCTCGAAGAAATTACGAAAACGAAAGGGATTGGTCTTGCCAAGGCAGTTCAAATCATGGCTAGCGTAGAGTTTGGCCGTCGAATCAGCAATTTGGCCTTTGATGACAGATATAGCATCCGCTCACCCGAGGACGGAGCCAATTACGTCATGAATGATATGAGATTTTTAGCTCAAGAGCATTTTGTCTGTCTATACCTCAATACAAAGAATCAAGTTCTCCACAAACAAACCATCTTTATTGGAAGCCTGAACGCCTCTATCGTTCACCCACGGGAGGTCTTTAAAGAGGCCTTCCGCCGCTCTGCCGCATCCATCATTTGTATCCATAACCATCCATCGGGGGATCCAACCCCAAGCAGGGAAGATATAGAAGTGACAAAAAGATTAGTAGAGTGCGGTCGAATCATTGGTATTGATGTACTCGATCATCTTATAATAGGGGAGAAGAAGTTTATCAGTTTAAAGGAAAAAGGGTATTTATGACACTATGATTTTTTTCCTGGTTACGATATAATAAAGCTTATGATTTTTACAAACAATATGGTGATTCTATATAACGCAGCGTACCTGAAAAGAGAGAGTCATTCTTCAAAGGAATGAGTCTTTTCGTTATGCATGAACGAACAATTATTGTGACGAAAATTACGAGGATAGAGAGTGCTTGGACAACTCTCCTATGAAAACACATAAAACATTTTAAAAACCAGCTAATTTGTATCAGAAAGGGAGATACCATCCATGTTTGGAACGAAAGATTTAGGGATTGATTTAGGAACAGCTAACACATTGGTGTACGTGAAGGGCAAAGGAATTGTCGTTCGTGAACCTTCTGTTGTTGCACTTCAAACAGATAACAAGCAGATCGTTGCAGTCGGAAATGATGCTAAAAATATGATCGGAAGAACACCGGGAAATGTTGTGGCACTGCGCCCGATGAAAGATGGAGTCATCGCAGACTATGAAACAACCGCGACGATGATGAAGTACTACATAAAACAGGCGACACGAAATAAAGGAGCTTTTTCAAGAAAGCCTTACGTCATGGTTTGTGTACCATCAGGCATAACCGGAGTAGAAGAAAGAGCGGTCATTGACGCTACAAGACAAGCAGGGGCACGTGACGCGTATACAATCGAGGAGCCTTTTGCAGCTGCGATCGGTGCAAACCTTCCAGTATGGGAGCCGACAGGAAGCATGGTCGTTGATATTGGTGGTGGAACGACGGAAGTAGCGATCATCTCATTAGGTGGAATCGTAACCAGCCAGTCAATCCGCGTAGCCGGTGATGAGATGGATGACGCGATCATCAACTATATCCGCAAAACGTACAACCTTATGATCGGTGACCGTACTTCTGAGACAATCAAGATGGAGGTTGGATCTGCAGGAGATTCAGAAGGAATTGAGGCCATGGAGATACGAGGACGTGACCTTTTGACCGGTTTACCTAAAACGATAGAAGTAACGGCAGCCGAAATTGCTTCTGCTCTTCGTGACACCGTATACACGATTGTCGATGCCGTTAAGAGTACGTTAGAAAAGACACCGCCTGAACTCGCGGCAGATATCATGGACCGTGGGATTGTCCTGACAGGAGGAGGAGCACTTCTTCGCAACCTTGACAAAGTGATCAGCGATGAAACGAAAATGCCAGTGCTCATTGCAGAGGAACCGTTGGATTGCGTGGCAATCGGCACAGGGAAAGCCCTTGACCACATTCACCTCTTTAAAAATCGAGGGAAATAATAATAGAACATAAATAGGGGACGTCTCCTTGAGGAAGCAAACGCTACCTTAAGGCCGGCCCCATCTTTTTTCGAAGAACCATGAATATTTTGACGAATGATATCAAAAATGTACGTTTTTTGATATAGTGTTTACTAGAATGAGAAAAGGTTGAGGTGTACATCATGCCACAATTCTTCCTGAATAAACGTTTGATCATTCTGCTCGTCAGTGTCATCGTCCTTGTTGGATTGATTGGATTTTCCTTGCGGGAGCGGGATAGCATCAGCTGGCCAGAGCAGTTTGTGAAAGATATGGTAGGATTCGGACAGTCGTTGGTTTCAAAACCTGTTAATTATGTAGCGGGAGTCGCTGATAATATTCAAGATCTTCAAAATACATATACAGAAAACGAGAAGCTGAAAACACGTTTAGATGAATTAGTAAAGCTTGAAACAAAGGTAAAAGATCTTAAACAAGATAATGATGAATTAAGGGCAGTACTGGATAAAAAGGATAATCTTCGCTCCTATAATACGATCCAGGCAACGGTCATTGCAAGAAACCCTGATCAATGGCAAGAGCTCATTACGATTGATAAAGGAGAGGTGAATGGCATTCATTCGGATATGGCTGTCATTTCTTCTACAGGATTGATTGGAAAGATTAAAAGCGTCAATGAATTTTCTTCTACTGTTGAATTAATTTCGACAAACAATACAAAAAATCGGATTTCCACTGTGGTACAAAGCAAAGAGCAGGACATAAACGGATGGATTGAAGGATACGACAGCAAGAAAGAAGAAATTTTAGTGAAGCGGATTTCAAATGATATGAAGGTTGAAAAGGGCTCTAAAGTGATGACATCTGGACTCGGGGGCGTATTCCCTAAAGGGCTTGTCATTGGTGAAGTGAGGGAAGTCAAACCGGATCAATATGGTCTTACCCAGACAGCATACGTCAAGCCGTCTGCAGATTTCTATCATTTAGAACATGTCATGGTCATCGATCGTGAGATTCAGGGCGTGACTGAAAAAGAATCAGATGGTGAGGGGGAAGAGCAATGATCAGCAGGCTCCTCCTCCCTTTCATGACCCTCCTATTCTTCTATAGTGAGAGTCTGTTTGTCCATCTTTTTCCAAGTGAAAAGTGGTTTGATCAAAAAATGATTGTTCCTCATTTCCTGATACTTGTGCTTTTCTATATTTGTGCGTATTTTCAGTATCGAACCGCACTGATCTATGGTTTCATCTTTGGATTCCTCTTTGATATTTATTACACTGAAATCAATGGAATATACTTAGTGTTGTTTCCGTTTGTCATCTTTTTAACTCACCAAATGATGAAAGTGTTACATAATAACCTCTTTGTTTTAGGGATCATTTCCATAGTGAATGTATCAGTTTTAGAGTTTTTGGTCTATCAAATCAACTTGATTATCAAACGGACTGATTTGACGTTTATGCAGTTTGTAGATTGGCGTTTATGGCCGACATTGGTCCTGAATGCCGTGTTTTATCTCATTATCGCATTTCCATTTAGAAACTACCTTCAGAAAAAGCGAAAAGAGTGGTTGGATGATTAAATTCTATTAGTAATTTTTTCATAAAAAGAGGAAATGACACTGCTTATGTCGAATTTAATAGACGACTGAGGTGAGAATTTACGACATGAATAATAAGAAGCCAAATGTGATGATAAAAGGAACAAAAGAAGGACTGACTCTTCATCTCAACGATCAATGCTCGTTTCACGAGTTAAAGAAGGAATTGGACGATAAACTGTCTGCTCACTACCGTGAAACCGAAGGAGCCCCTCTGCTCACGGTCAATATTCAAACAGGCAATCGGTATTTAGTAGACGATCAAATAGAAGAGTTGAAAGATATTGTAAGGCAAAAACGTAATTTGGTAGTAAATGAAGTGTGGAGTAACGTCATTACAAAGAATGATGCAGAGAAACTTATAGATGAACGAAATATCGAAACCATGACCGGGGTGATCCGTTCGGGACAGGTCGTTGAGATTACTGGAGATATCCTTATTGTAGGCGATGTCAACCCGGGAGGGAAAGTCCTTGCTGGCGGCAATATATACATATTAGGTTCATTAAAGGGAATCGCCCATGCCGGTTGCAACGGAAACCAGGACGCGGTCATTGTAGCATCGAAAATGGTTCCATCACAGCTCCGGATTGCGGACTCCCTGAACAGGGCTCCCGATCGGGTGGAGGAAGAGGATGATCGGGAAATGGAATGCGCATATGTGGATGATAATGGTCAAATCGTTGTGGACCGATTGCAAGTTTTGAAGCATCTTAGACCAAATATTACTAGTTTTAAAGGAGGAAGCTAATGTGGGTGAAGCCATAGTTGTTACTTCAGGTAAAGGTGGAGTAGGAAAGACGACTACTTCTGCCAATGTTGGTACAGCATTAGCTCTACAAGGCAAAAAGGTTTGTTTAATTGATACGGATATCGGCCTCAGAAACCTGGACGTGGTGATGGGACTGGAAAACAGGATCATTTATGACTTAGTGGACGTTGTAGAAGGCCGTTGTAAAGTGCATCAAGCCCTCGTGAAAGACAAGCGTTTCGAAGACAAACTCTTTTTATTGCCAGCTGCACAAACAAGTGATAAATCTGCTGTAAACCCTGAACAAATGAAAAGGCTAGTACTAGACTTAAAGCAAGACTATGATTATATCATTATTGATTGCCCGGCAGGAATCGAGCAAGGGTATAAGAACGCAGTAGCAGGTGCGGATCGGGCGATTGTCGTTACCACTCCTGAAATCTCTGCCGTTCGTGATGCGGACCGGATAATCGGGTTACTGGAGCAAGAGAATATCGAACCTCCGAAACTCGTGATTAACCGTATCAGAAATCACATGATGAAGAATGGTGAAATGCTGGACGTGGATGAAATCACATCCCATCTATCCATAGATCTTCTTGGGATAGTCGCAGATGATGAGAATGTGATTAGATCTTCCAATAAGGGTGAACCGATTGCTCTTGATTCGACAAGTAAAGCATCCATTTCCTACCGGAATATCGCGAGACGCATTTTAGGAGAGTCGGTTCCTTTGCAATCGTTAGAAGAAGAAAGATCCGGTATGTTTACGAAAATTAAAAAGTTATTTGGTGTGAAAGCGTAAGCAATATCAGAGTCCTGACAGAACGTTTCTGTCAGGGCTTTTTTTATTTCCCCATGAATATTCTCTCTGGACAAGTCATACATTGTAGCAAATCAGGTAGATATGGATCTATGCTCTTGTTTCGTCATCATGAGTAGGACTAATATATTCAATCACGCTGGAATGGGTTGAGGCATCCAGAAGAGAATCGATGAAATATACCTTATAAAAAGGAATGGTGTACATGGGGAACCGAGCGGATGAAATACGGAAGCGAATAGCAAAACGAAAGAAGGCGACTACTGGAACAAATCAGAATCCTCCTTATTTTCTGCCGACGGATGAGGAGCGCTATGGAATGGAACGCCAGACAAGCTTTGAAGGAGGGCCACCGCCTGAAGGGATGCACCCCCTGTTTAAGAAAGAAACATTCATGCTGAAAATTCTTGGAGCCGGAATTATGGTTCTAGTGACTGCCATCATGTTCAAAAGTCCTTCACCCGTTTTCAATGAAGCAAAATCTGTCGTGATGAAAACCATGGATACAGAATTTCAATTTGCCGCCATTTCCACCTGGTATGAAGATCAGTTTGGAAAACCATTGGCCCTTTTACCTACTAGTGATATAGGAAAAGAGCCCACCTCCACGCAAAGTGCTGAATACGCAAGGCCGGCATCAGGTAAGGTTGTCGAAAATTTCAAGACAAATGGACAGGGCATTATGCTTGAAACTGGCTTGGGGGAAGATGTAACCGCCATGAAGGGTGGCTTGATCATTTTTGCAGGGAAGAAGGATGAGATTGGAAATACGGTGGTCATTCAACATGCTGATCAATCTGAATCCTGGTACGGCAACTTGGAATCGATCGATGTGAAACAATATGAATCGATTGAGAAGGGATCCCTGGTTGGGAAGGTCTCCACGAGTAGTCTAAACGACGGATCAGGAGAGTTTTATTTCGCTATCAAAATGGGTGATACATTTATCGACCCAATACAGGTGATGTCATTTGACTAATATCATTTCACTTTTGAAAAAATTTTACGTTCATCCTCTCCTTTGGCTCGTCATTGCGATTGCCATTATGACCGCTCATTTTTTTGAACTGATTCTGCTCCTGGTCATCATTACCATTCATGAGTTAGGGCATGGATTAATGGCACAATCTTTCTCTTGGAGAGTAAAGAAAATCGCTTTACTGCCCTTTGGCGGAGTTGCGGAGATGGATGAGCATGGGAATCGTTCATTGCGTGAGGAGTTCTGGGTGGTGGCTGCGGGACCTTTGCAGCATGTATGGCTCATTGCCTTAGGTTGGGGGATAATGAGGATGGGAATGGTGAGTTCCGATACATTTTCACTTTTTCTTCAATTGAATATGATGGTGTTATTGTTTAACCTTCTTCCCATCTGGCCGCTTGATGGAGGAAAGATGGTTTCCTTATTGCTTGCAACAAAGTTCAATTACTTGAGAGCGTATGAATACACGCTCCTCTTTTCATTTGGGTTATTATTGCTGTTTCACCTGATTGTTCTAGCGACCGCTCCACTCCACTTAAACCTGTGGATCGTTCTTTCGTTCTTGTACTTCTCTCTTTGGGTGGACTGGAAACAGAGGCGATATGCGTTTATGAAATTTCTAATGGAGAGGTATTACGGAAAGAGCCACCAATTTGTCGAACTAAGACCGATCCACGTTGAAAGCGAAGATTCCATCATGACCATAGTGGAGAGGTTTCAGCGTGGGGTGAAGCACCCCCTCGTTGTATTCGATAAAGGAATGGAAGTGGGAAAGCTTGATGAAAATGAACTTCTCCATGCATTTTTTGCTGAAAAGATGACGTCGGCCAAAACAAAGGATCTTCTCTACCTTTATTGACGAATGGATACGAACTGTATAAAGTTAGGGCATACTGGTGAAAAGGGTTGATTCCAACCCTTTTTCCTGTTTTATTAAGAATGGCGTTGTTCTGTGATGTGGATGTTTACACCCCGTCAACCCATTTAGAAATGAGGTTTCGCTGTGGAAGAAATCATTGTACATAGTAAAGGCAGAGAGAAGCGGTGGGTGCACCGTTCAAATAATGAAATTGTTGGTTTATTTACATATCAGCCTGGAGAGGGAAGCTTAACAGGGAATATCTATTTAGGAAGAGTCATCAAGGTGCAAAAGGGGCTGGGTGCGGCATTTGTGGATTTTGGTCAAGGCAAGAATGGCTACCTCCATGAAAAGGACTTACCTGAAAACGTGGAGGCATACCATGCAGGAAGCAATCCGATTCCAATTGGGAAATGTGTGCACGAAGGCCAAAAGATCATCGTTCAGGTTATGAAGGATGAAATGGGAACGAAGGGGGCCAGACTGACAGCGGTAGTTGAGCTGAAAGGTGAACATCTTGTGTATATGCCGCGAGGATTCTATGTGGCCGTCTCTAAAAAAGTAGATGATGAAAATAGAAAGGTACTCCGCCGCCTCGGAAATGAGTGGAAGCAGCCCGAAGAAGGCATTGTGATGCGTACCAATGCTACCGGAGTTAGAGAAGGGGTACTACAAGATGAGTTGAATTCCTTGCGCTTCCGATTTGAAAATCTGCAGCAGGTTTCCTTGAGAGCTAAATGTCCCTCCTTGTTATCGCAACAGGATACCTTTTACGTAGATCTCCATGAACAATTGAAAAAAGGAGAAGGAGGGAAAATTGTCTTTGATGACTATGAAAGCCTTCTTCATATAGAGGCAATGAGCGGTGAAGGGAACAAAGAAAAGTGGAAATTCGAACTCTATCAAGGACAAGAGAATATTTTTCGTCATTTTCACGTTTCCGTCATTTGGGAGAACATGCTGAAAAAAATCGTTTGGCTTGATCATGGTGCATTTCTCGTTATAGAATCCACTGAAGCCATGACTGTGGTGGACGTGAATTCCGGTAAATTCACAGGAAAAGATGATCTGGAACAAACCATCCTGGAAACGAATAAGCTGGCAGCAAAAGAAATGGCGAAACAATTGACCCTTCGCAATCTGAGTGGTATGATCCTGATCGATTTTATCGATATGAAGAAAGAAACCCACAGAAAAGAAGTCATGGATGAACTGTCCGGCGCATTGGTATCAGATTCTCAGCGTACGACGATAGTCGGCTTCACTCCTCTTGGCATTCTTGAACTAACCCGAAAAAGAACCCGTCAGCCTCTTCCAACTTATTTGACACGCCCATGCTCAGTATGTCAAGGTACAGGAAGAGAACTGACTCCTGAAACGATGGCTTTTAAGCTTGAGAGGGAGCTATGGGAAATGGAGGGGATGGAAGGATCCCGAATTGAAGTAGAGGCAACCAGGGAAGTTGAGGATGTGTTTGCAGGGAATCAGTCCATTCATCTAAAGAGACTTGAAAAAGTATTAAATAAGAAGATCGATATAAGGGAAATCACCCACGGTCATCCTTATTATCATATAACAAAGATCATATGAATTTCTTGAATGTTATTGACAGTACATCAATTTATATGATAGGATTCTAATGTTATTGATTGTAGCACCCGTGCTACAACCGCTCATTACAGGTAAAAAAGCTTGGAGCATTCCAACACCTGTCATTGGCGAGTCTGAGTTTATAAGGAGGTGCGATTATGTACGCAATTATTGAAACAGGTGGTAAGCAAATCCGTGTAGAAGCTGGTCAAGCTATCTACATCGAAAAGCTAAACGCAGAGCAAGACGAAACGGTAACATTTGACAAAGTTCTATTCGTTGGTGGCGACGATGTGAAAGTAGGAAGTCCATTAGTGGCTGGTGCTACTGTAACAGCGAAAGTTGAAAAACAAGGCCGCGCGAAAAAGCTTGTAGTATTCAAATACAAAGCGAAAAAGAACTACCGTCGTAAGCAAGGTCACCGTCAACCATACACTAAAGTTGTCATTGACGAAATCAACGCGTAAGGCGTGATGACATGATTAACGTTTACGTAGAACGTTCACCCGGGAAAAGAATTCGTTCTTTCTCTATGGATGGACATGCTGATTTTGCCGAAAATGGGCAAGACATTGTTTGTGCAGGTGCTTCTGCTGTTTCATTTGGCAGTATTAATGCCATTATGGCGTTAACCGGTGTAGAGCCTTCCATCCAGCAATCCTCTGATGGTGGATATCTTCGCTGCGTCATCCCCGATGATCTACCGGAAGAAACAGAGGGCAAGATTCAGCTGCTACTTAATAGCATGCTTATCAGCCTCCAAACGATTGAAAAAGACTATAGTGATTTTATTAAAATAACCTTCAAAAAGTAGGAGGTGGAACAGATGTTAAGATTAGACCTTCAGTTTTTTGCTTCTAAAAAAGGAGTAGGTTCGACTAAAAATGGTCGTGACTCTATCTCAAAGCGTCTTGGTGCTAAACGTGCAGACGGTCAAATGGTTACTGGTGGATCAATTCTTTACCGTCAACGCGGTACGAAAATTTATCCAGGCCTAAACGTCGGCCGTGGTGGCGACGATACACTTTTCGCTAAGACCGACGGTGTTGTTCGTTTTGAACGCATGGGTCGTGACAAGAAAAAAGTGAGCGTATACCCAGTTGCGAATGAAGCTTAATCGCATATCTTTAACGAAAACTCTAACCGACTTTCGGTTAGAGTTTTATTTTTATTAAGGGTGTTGGGATTTTTATATGTTTTGTAACGAAATTGTGGGCAGTTTTTTTAATGTAGGGTAGAGTAAGGTTGAAGTTTGTGGGTTATGAGTAATATTTGAACGAGAATGAAGTGGATTGGCGTGGATATTATCGACTTGGGCTGATTTATTATCGAGTTTAGGACATATATTATCGACTTTGCCCTGTTTATTATCGACTTTTCAAATATATTATCAACTTCGCCCATTTTATTATCAACTTCATTCACACCGACCAATTTTACAGAAACAATATACGGACTAGTCCCATCTTTGATATACTTACAGGTAAGCACTTAAGTATAGGAGTTAGATTATGAGCGAAAATTGGGGTGTAGTCGAGGCGTTAAGGCATGCTCGTCACGACTGGATGAATGATTTGCAATTAATTAAAGGCAACTTGGATCTTGATCGCGTGGATCGTGCGAAGCAAGTGATTGAAGAAATGGTACTCGTTGCACAAAATGAATCAAAGCTATCGAATTTAAAGCTTCCATTATTGGCAGAATGGATATTAACATATAATTGGTCAAGACATTTGATTAAGCTTGATTTTGAAGTTCTTCAATTAGAGTCTTCTCATGGACTTAAGGATCGAAGACTTTATAACTGGTGCAAGGAGTTTCTCGAATTCCTTGAATCAAATGTAATGAACAATGCAGAAAATCAATTATCCATCTTACTGAACATTACAAAAGAACATTCCCGTTTTATATTTGATTTCACAGGTATACTAAAGAGTACGAGCATGGTAGAAGGCTGGATAAAGAATCAACAATCAAACGGAGAAAACATAGAAATAGAACAGCTTCAAGAAGAGGTTCTTGTCATCCAAGTGGTCGTTGAATGATTGCGTTATGTGGACATTCAATGAGTGCACGGATAAGTTAGGAGTGAAAGTATGTTTATAGATCAGGTCAAGGTTTATACAAAAGGCGGTGACGGCGGTAACGGTATGGTTGCCTTCCGTCGTGAGAAATATGTACCAAAAGGTGGTCCTGCTGGAGGAGATGGCGGACACGGAGCAGACGTGATTTTCGAAGTGGAAGAAGGGCTAAGAACCTTAATGGATTTCCGCTATCAACGTCATTTTAAAGCAACTCGTGGAGAACACGGGATGAGTAAGAATCAGCACGGACGTAATGCGGAGGATATGGTAGTGAAAGTTCCACCTGGAACCGTCGTGAAGGATGATGATACAGGTGAAACGATTGCAGACTTGACTCAGCATGGTCAACGTGCCGTGATTACAAAAGGTGGACGGGGTGGACGCGGGAACTCCCGTTTCGCTACGCCTGCTAATCCGGCACCTGAGCTTTCTGAAAAAGGGGAGCCTGGACAAGAACGTTATATTGTAATGGAATTAAAGCTACTGGCTGATGTTGGCTTGGTAGGATTCCCAAGCGTTGGGAAATCCACATTACTTTCAGTTGTTTCAGCAGCGAAGCCAAAGATTGCTGCATACCATTTCACAACGATCGTTCCTAATTTAGGGATGGTAGAAACAGGAGATGGTAGAAGTTTTGTTATGGCTGACTTACCTGGATTAATCCAGGGTGCACATGAAGGTGTCGGACTCGGTCATCAATTCCTTCGTCACATTGAACGTACACGCGTAATTGTTCATGTGATCGATATGAGTGGAATTGAAGGCAGAGACCCGTATGAGGACTATCTGACAATTAATGAAGAGCTTAAGCAATACAATCTTCGTTTAACAGAAAGACCTCAAATCATCGTTGCCAATAAAATGGACATGCCTGATGCTGAAGAGAACCTGAAGATCTTCAAGGAAAAAATTCAGGAAGATTATCCTATCTTCCCGATCTCAGCGGTCACTCAGCAGGGGTTAAGTGAACTTCTATATGCTGTAGCAGACAAAGTGGAAACAACGTCTGAGTTCCCTATTCATGAAGAAGAAGAAACTGGCATTCACCGTGTACTTTATAAGCATGAAGAAGAGGAAAAAGAATTCGAAATCACACGTGACCCAGATGGAACATTCGTTGTGGGCGGTGCGAAAATCGAGAGACTATTCAAGATGACGGACTTCTCACGTGAAGATTCGGCAAGACGTTTCGCCAGACAACTTCGTTCGTATGGTGTAGATGATGCGCTTCGTGAACGTGGTGCGAAAAATGGCGATACAATCCGCTTAATAAAATATGAATTCGAGTTTGTAGATTAAGTTTCATTCTTCATCTATTTCAGGGAGAAAAGCTGAGTCGTTCTTTCGCTGGGCGGCTCTGCTCTACAATAAGAAAGCAAAAGCGGTTTTCATAGGGGCACAGACTGCCTCAAACCTCTGTAGCTAGACAATTGGAGGAATAGTCATTGGGGAAAAAATTTCAAGAAGGTAAGTTTTTTTTAGTGCGTGAAGATGTGCTGCCAGAAGCAATGAAAAAAACCCTGGATGCAAAAGAATTGATTGAAAGAGGCAAGGCCGACTCAGTTTGGGAAGCGGTCCATCGGGTTGATTTAAGCAGAAGCGCTTTTTACAAATATCGGGATACTGTTTTTCCTTTTCATACCGTGGTGAAAGAACGGATCATCACGCTTTTCTTTCATCTAGAAGACAGGTCTGGTACTTTATCACATTTACTAGCTGAAACCGCCAAGCATGGCTGTAATATATTAACGATTCATCAAACGATTCCATTACAGGGAAGGGCAAATGTCACACTATCATTGAATGTGACCGACCTTACAATCGGATTGGAAGACTTACTCTCAAAGCTAAGACGCTTAGAGTTTGTAGAGAAAGTAGAAGTGTTAGGCTCTGGAGCCTGACACTTTTTTTATCTTAAAACTCTTCCGCTTTAACCCCATACGTGTTAGAATGTTCAATAAATTTGGTGAGAGTGAAAGGAAGAGTAGAGTGAAAATAGCATATTTAGGACCCCGGGCTTCCTTTACAGATTTAGCTGTCAAAAAGGTATTTCCTGAAGAAGAAACCGTATCATATGTCACGATTCCTGATTGCATCGAAGCGGTGATAGAGAATGAAGTGGATTATGCCGTCGTGCCTCTAGAAAATGCCTTGGAAGGCTCCGTACACATCACGGTCGACTATTTGTTCCATGAGGCGGACTTGGCGATCGTGGCGGAATTAACGTCTGCCATTCAGCAGCATCTCATGGTCCACCCTGAAGCGGGCAAAGGTGTGGAGCCGATCGGAAAGATTCTTTCCCATTCCCATGCACTCGCACAGTGTCATAAGTTTTTACATAAGAATTTTAAAGGCGTACCTTTAGAACAAACGACGAGCACGGCAGCAGCCGCTAAATTCGTGAGTGAGAATCCTGATACGTTTTTAGGAGCGATTGGGAACGAGCTGGCAGCAGAAAAATACGGGCTGAAGATTCTTCATGAAAACATCCATGACTTTGCCTATAATCATACAAAGTTCATTGTGTTACATAAGAAGTCAGAATCCCTGTCCCTTTCCCAGGAGAAAAGTGTGGAGAAGACGACTTTGATGGTCACTCTTCCGAAAGATCGTTCGGGAGCGCTCCATCAGGTATTATCCACATTCGCATGGAGACAATTGAACTTGAGTAAAATTGAATCGAGACCGTTAAAAACAGGGCTGGGGGATTATTTCTTTTTAATTGATGTGGCTCATGGAATGGATGATGTTCTGCTGCCGGGAGCAATCAGTGAAATGGAAGCTCTAGGATGTAAGGTGAAAATGATAGGTACGTATTCTTCTTATTTATTGGATAAGTGAACAGGAAAAAGTCAGATTCCAATATGGAATCTGACTTTTTCGCTTTAGGACTGCTCGGGTCTCAATTGATTAATTATTCGTTTGGATTAGAAATCCTGCATCTTGAAGGGCTTTTTCTGCTGTTTCCAGAGCTTGTTCCGTATGAGCCATTAGGGTATGCAAATGAACACCCTCGGTTAATTCTGATAGAAAGGAAGCTCCTGTTTCTTCAATCTTATTCATGAATTGTTCTACTTCTTTTCGGTTTGAGACCATAATCGACGCCGTCAGATCACCATAAACGCCGTGCTCGATACTTACATCCTTAACTGTAACACCGTGATCGACCAGTAAGCAGAGCTCTTCTTCTGAACGTTCAGGTGGATGTTGGCATGCAACCGTCCGTTCGAACATGGTTTCCTGATTTGAAGCAGGCATGTACAAATAGCCTTGACTCGTTGCAATAATTGGTTCTCCTTTTGCTTTCAGCAGTGTAATGTCACTAACAATCACTTGTCGACTGACATTGGTCTGCTTAGCGAGTTCGCCACCTGTAATAGGAGCCAGTTTTGTCATTAGTTTATCGAGGATCCACTGTCTTCTTTCATCCCCGAGGATTTTCTTACCTGCCAAAGGTATCTCCTCCGTCCACAATTGATATAGGAAATCATACCACAACTCGATCTTCAAGTTAAGGAAGTTACATGCTTCCCATGTATGTCAGATAATGCGACCACCAATGAGTTAACGTGATCAACATCTGTATCTCTGCCAAACGATATCCGGATGAATTCTTTTCCTGCCCTATGACTGACCCCCATGCTTTTCATCGTATTAGGCATACTTCCTGCTCCACATGCACTCCCTGTGGATATGCCGATTCCCCGCCGGTTGCATTCGAGCATGAGCCATTGGCCCTCAAGGCCGTGAATTCCAAGTCCTATTACGTGTGGGAGCTGTGCATGTTCCGGCCCTTCATAGATGGTGAAGGAGCCGGGGATCCGCTCTTCTAGTTGAGATAAGAAATGAGTTCTCAGTCTGGTATAGTGTAATGTTTCAATGGTGTCACGACAAATGCTTGCAGCTGACACAAAACCTGCTATTCCTGGCAGATTCACCGTTCCTCCCCTGAATCCGTCCTCATGGGTTTGTCCGGGGATCATAGGGGAAACATCGAGTGCCGGATTGATGTACAGGGCTCCGACTCCCTTGGGACCATAGATTTTGTGAGATGAAAGGGTGAAGCAGTCTACGACCGATGTAAATTCCCTTATGTCTATCTTTCCGAATGCTTGAATCATGTCACTGTGAAGGAAAATATTACGACTTACCAATAGATTCTTAATGGCGTGCAAAGGCTGGATCGTCCCGATTTCTCCGTTAACGTGTCCAATGCTTACGACGGTTGTTTCTTCTGAAATCGATTGTTCTAATATGTCCATGTCAATCATTCCTTGAGACGTAAGAGGGATCTTTGTCACGGTAAAGCCCCATTGTGTAAGGAAGTCGGCAGATGAATGGAGGGATGAATGTTCCGCTCCCCCAATAATGATGTGTTTTCCTTTTCCTTGTCTACTAAGCGCCAATGTAACGAGTGCTAAATGATTTCCTTCCGTTCCTCCAGAAGTAAAGTAAAGTCCTTTAGCAGGTACTTCAAGCATATCTGCTAATCTTTCTCTGCATTTTGTTAGTAGCTGCTTAGCTTTTCCTCCAATATCGTGAAGACTGCTTGGATTTCCCCAGAACTCCTCGCTTACTGTTTGATAAACATGTAAACTTTCACGGTCAACAGGGGTGGTAGCGGCGTAATCAAAATAGTTCATCGTGTAACCTGCCTTTTTGAATTAATAGTCTGAATATATGAGTCCAGTAAAAAACTCTTGTCATTAGTTTAAAGATGTGTAAATATATGTGTCAAGACACCTGTAAATAATCAGGAGGGTTTTTGATGAAAAAAACCGATATTATCATCATTGGAAGTGGCATTGCCGCTTTACAATTGGCGCGACAACTTCAAGATCAATTTTATGTGATGATTATCACAAAGGAAGAAATCGAAAGCGGCAACTCTTACCTGGCCCAAGGAGGGATTGCGGCTCCGTTGGGATTTAAGGATACTGTTCAAGCTCATTCTGAAGATACATTGGAAGCAGGACGCTACCACGGGGATGCAAATCGTGTGACCGAACTCATATTGGATGGAAAAAGAATCGTAGAATCCCTGGTTAATGAAGGAGCACCCTTTGATCGTGAAAGAGATGGAGGTCTTTCACTTGGGATGGAGGGTGCCCACAGTGAACATCGTATCGTACATTGTGGTGGGGATCAGACCGGAAAGTATGTCATAAAACACTTACTCGAAACCCTTTCAGAAAAAAAGGTCGAATTCATTACAGGTGAAATGGCCTACGAGCTTGTAAAAGATGATTCGGGCTATTGCTGTGGTGTGAAAACGAAGGATAAGAGCGATGCTATCCGCTACTATTATGCTCCCCATGTTGTGTTGGCGACAGGAGGAATCGGCGGATTGTACCCGGCTACATCCAATCATCCAGCGGTTACGGGAGATGGTATGGCTCTTGCCTTTCTTGCCGGGGCAAAGCTGTCAGATATGGAGTTCATTCAGTTTCATCCAACCTTGCTCTGGATGAACGGGAAAACGTGCGGTCTTATTTCAGAGGCGGTAAGAGGGGAAGGGGCTCATCTCTTGAACGATAGGGGAGAAAGGATTATGGACGGAGTCGATCCTTTCTTGGAACTTGCCCCCCGGCATATTGTGGCTGAATGCATATTTAAAGAGAGGCAGAAGGGAAGAAACGTGTACTTGGATATTAGTAGAATTGAAGATTTTCAGACAAAGTTCCCTTCGATAACCAGTCTATGCATAAAGCATGGTGTGCCAATTGAAGACGGGATGATCCCTGTTGCCCCGGGATGTCACTTTATCATGGGAGGAATTTTAACCGATTCTGTAGGGAGAACTAATATTCCCGGCCTATATGCGATTGGAGAGGTTGCGTGCAGTGGCATTCACGGAGCAAACCGACTGGCGAGTAACTCATTATTGGAAGGGTTAGTATATGGGGAACGGCTTGGGGCATTCCTTAATCAAAATGGGGTTAACCAGGCCCTCCATTTTTCACCTGCGTTTGGTCAGATTAAAGGTGGAGAACCTCTGCACGTTCCATTTCAGTCTGAAGAGCTTAAGGAAAGAATGATCCATCATGTTGGGATTATCCGTGAGGAAGAAGGAATGATCACACATTTGAAATGGTTAAGACAACAGCCACTAACATTTCAGGAGCATATCGATTTTAACTCACGTGAAGAGATTCACATCTATTTCTTGTGGATCGTCAGTCTGCTTGTCACCGAGTCCGCTATCGTTAGGACAGAAAGCAGAGGAGGGCATATCCGTGCTGATTTCCCACAGGAAGATAATGATAAATGGCTCAAGAGAAAACTGGTTTTACAAAACAATGAAGGGCGATTGAAGGTGGAATATGATGAACAAAATGAAACTAAAATCTATGCTTGAAGAGTATTATCGTGAAGACCTAGGAGATGGAGATCTATCTTCACAGGTCCTGTTCACGAAAGGCGATGAAGGATCCTTTTCCTTTCTGATGAAGGAGAGGGGGATTTTTTGTGGGAGAGATGTGATTGAGATCGGGTTTCTTCTCTTCAATCCTTCGATTATCGTTCAGGTACTTGCAGATGATGGTGAAGTGGTGGAGAGCGGACAACGAATTGCTGAAATCAGAGGTCCGATGGCAGACCTCCTTCAAGCGGAACGTGTGGTTCTCAATCTGATCCAAAGAATGAGCGGCATCGCCACTGAAACGTACCGGGCAGTTGAACAGGTGAAAGGCAGTGGAGTCCGGATATGTGATACCAGGAAAACAACACCTGGCCTAAGGATGCTTGAGAAATATGCTGTAAGGACCGGTGGAGGATTCAACCATAGAAATGGTCTTTATGATGCGGTCATGTTAAAGGACAATCACATTTCATTTTCAGGATCGATCACGGAAGCTGTCAAGCGGGTGAAAAGTCAAATCGGTCATATGGTGAAAGTGGAAGTGGAGATTGAAACGAAGGATCAATTAATAGAAGCGATTGAAAGCGGGGCTGATGTCATTATGTTCGATAACTGCAGCCCCCGTTCGATTCAGGAGTGGATCTCGCTTGTCCCTCCTCATATCATGACGGAAGCATCAGGAGGAATTACGAGGGAACATCTGAATGAGTATGCAGCAACAGGGGTCCATTATATTTCCCTGGGATACTTGACACATTCTGTGAAATCACTTGATATTAGCGCGCGGGTAGGAATCAGGAAAGGGGTATGAACATGGGATTACTTGAAGAATTAACGAAAGAAACGGGCATTTTACCATCATCGATCACAAGTCTCTCGATAGAAGAAATGGAAAATAGAGTGAGGGAGATCAAACTCCGGTTAGGAAAGAAGCTTTTTATCCCAGGGCATCATTATCAAAAAGACGAAGTGATTCAATTCGCTGATGCGGTTGGTGACTCCCTTCAACTTGCACAAATTTCCGCAGAGAATAAAGAAGCAGATTATATTGTGTTTTGCGGGGTTCACTTTATGGCTGAAACGGCTGATATACTAACTGATGAAGATCAATCCGTGATCCTACCCGATATGAGGGCTGGGTGCTCCATGGCCGATATGGCTGATATTTATCAAACAGAAAAGGCATGGACCAAATTGATGGAAATGTTCGGAGACACGATCATTCCTCTCACCTATGTCAATTCCACTGCCGCCATCAAAAGCTTTGTCGGTATGAATGGGGGAGCCACAGTGACGTCTTCAAATGCCCATAAGATGGTTGAATGGGCATTGGGAGAAAAGCCACGTATACTTTTCTTGCCTGATCAGCATTTAGGCCGTAACACGGCAGCTGATCTCGGTGTTTCCTTAAGTGAAATGGCTGTGTGGGATCCGCTCTTAAACGAGCTCGTCTACGATGGGGAAATAGATGAAGTGAAGGTGATTTTGTGGAAAGGGCACTGTTCCGTTCACGAAAATTTCACTGTGAAGAATACAGAAGATATACGTAAGAATCATCCTGACATGAAGATCATTGTACATCCTGAATGTCGTCGTGAAGTAGTGGAGAAATCTGATTTAAATGGAAGTACGAAATTTATTATTGAAACGATTGAGCAATCTCCTCAAGGATCAGCCTGGGCAATCGGCACAGAAATGAATCTTGTGAAGAGACTGATTCATCGACATCCTGATAAGACGATAGTTTCACTGAATCCATATATGTGCCCATGCTTAACGATGAATCGCATTGATTTGCCCCATCTGTTATGGTCACTGGAGAATATTTTGGAAGGAAATCCTGAGAATATCATTAAAGTGGAGAAAGAAGTTTCAAAGAATGCGATTTTCGCTTTAGAGCGCATGTTAACCCGTGCATAATGCATATAAATAGTAAAATAATCAAGCTGAAATATATCGTCTCGAGCCTCGAGACGGTATATTTTTTTTTGCTATCTCATAAGTTTTTATGTAGATGAATAGCAATTTGCCTATCTTGTCATAGGATATATAGACTTATGCCTGAGGAGGGAAAAAGAGTGAAAATCCATATTGTTCAAAAAGGAGATACTCTTTGGAAAATCGCCAAGAAGTATGGCGTGAATTTCGAAGAATTAAAACAAATGAATGCCCAGCTTTCAAACCCGGATATGATTATGCCGGGAATGAAGATTAAAGTGCCGACTACAGGCGGTTCCGTAAAAAAAGAGACTCAAATCAAATACGGATCCAAGGAAATGCCTAAGAAGGAGATGCCTAAAGCTGAGCATCCGTTCAAAGAGCAGAAGCCTATGGCCATGCCAGTACAAGAACCAAAGAAAGAAAAGCCAAAAGAAGCTCAAAAGCCATTCGCGCCAAAAATGCCTCAACCAGTAGTCCCGGAAATAGATATAAACAACTACTACATGATGAATATGGCGAACATGCAAGTGCAACAGCCAAAACAGCAAGCGAAGCCAAAACCAAAATCGCCGCCTAAACCTACCAATGTACTTCCGAAAGCAAAAGAACAGCCTAAGCCAATGCCAAAACCGAAGCAGGAAGCCGTAAAAGGTGTTCAAGAGGAAGAAAGCTTACAAATGCCATCACAACCACAAGGAGGGAATACCCAGCCTATGTATAATAACCCGAATAATTGCGTACCTGTATCACCAGTTATGCCAGGACCAGGTTTCTGCCCACCACATGGAGGGATGCATCCGGGAGCAGGGTATGGAATGCCAATGGGCCAAGGAATGCCTATGGGTCAAGGAATGCCTATGGGTCAAGGAATGCCAATGGGGCAGCAGGGAATGCCTATGGGACCTGGGAATCAGGTTCAAGGTGCTCAATCGATGCCTGGAATGCAGAACATGCCAATGATGCATCAAATGGGATATGATGAAGAATCTTCGTCTGTTATGCCTTACATGCCAAATGGACAGATGCCGATGCAACAGCCGATGCAGATGCCGATGCACATGCAGCAGCCGATGCAACAACCGATGCAGATGCCGATGCACATGCAGCAACCAATGCAACAACCGATGGGTCAGCCATCTGGAGTAATGGGTGCTTCCGATGAAGATTACCCAACTGCTCAAATGCCACAACAGCCAATGATGTACCCTCAAAATTGCTATCCGGTCTCTCCTGTCATGCCGGGACCTGGATTCCATGGAGGATATCCGATGGGTCCAGGAGGTCAAGTGCAGGGAGCTATGTCAGAAGAGTCTCCTCCTATGATGAACGGACACCAAATGCCGATGGGGCAGCCGTCAAACGTAATGGGAGCACAAATGCCGATGGGTCAACCATCAAATGTAATGGGAGCAAGCGATCAGGGTGACTGTGGATGCGGTGGTCCTCAAGGGTACGGCCCAATGCATCATCCAATGATGCAGCAGCAAATGCAACAACAAATGCCCCAAGGAATGCAGCAAAACCCCTATGGCTTTGGACCGGGAATGATGGGCCAAGGAATGCCTGGTCAAGGAATGCCTGGTCAAGGAATGCCGATGGGACCTCAAGGGCAGGGAATGGGAATGCCGATGGGTCCACAAGGTGGTCAAGGGATGCCAATGGGACCTCAAGGTCAGGGAATGCAAATGGGACCTCAAGGAATGTTTGGTCCAAGAGCATTTGCAATGCCGAATTTTAATGATGACGACTTTGAAGGATAACATGCTTGCACGAGGGGACGATTATTCATATCGTCTCCTTTCTTATTTGCAAATGAAGTTACAGGATTCCGGAGCATCCTTGAAACGGATTAAAGAAGGGAAGTGGGTGTTGAAAACCAATGGGCGAAAATGGTTTGTGAAACGATTCCCCAATCAATTGAAGTTCATGCTGCAGGAACGTTTGATTTCAAGCTTGTTAAGAGAGAATTTCCACCATGTCCTTCCATTTCATCCTATCCACGAAAATGAAATGTTACTGTTTGAAGGATCTCCGATTGGTATTACCACCTGGTTAGAAACGTCGAGCCCTATAAGCTATGATCAACCAAAAGATCGGAGAGATGCATTGCATGTATTGAAGAAATTTCATTCTGTCTCCAAAAACATTCATCAATCATGGACTGAAGAGGTACCACAGTACAAATGGTTGAAAAAATGGAAAAAACGGATGATGCAGTTTCAATATAATCTTCCCTACTTGCAAGCATTCATTCAACCTTATTATTTGTATACTTATTTAGAATGGGGAAAGTGGGCATTGAAGGAATTAAAGTCGATCGGGGTTTTTGAACCTGGAAAATGTATTACCCATGGAGATGTAGCGCACCATAATTTTTTAAGGGGAAAAAATGGAGTCGTGTATATGATTGACTTTGATTTAATGTCTCTTTCAACTGAAATGACCGATGATCTCCAATATTGTAACCGCATTTTACCTCATATGAATTGGTCCCTCTCTAAGATCAAGGGTATAGAAGCATTTCATTCTTATGAAGATCAGCTTATTTTTTACCTTGGATTGATGTATCCGACAGATGTATTCAGGGAATGGAATCGGTTTATTCGTGAAGATCAATATTATAAACAGCGGGTATGGGGCTATTTAATGAATGTAACGATTCAACAATTTCCAGAGCGCATGCAATTCAATCAAGAGCTTCATGGAGAAGTGAAGCGAATCAATACCCAATTGTAGGAGATCAATCCAAACATTGATTGAATGAAAGGGTGTCTCCTTTCACAACCTAATGGTGAGCAGAGAATATGCTCAAGTATTGGGTTGAAGGAGGAATCACCATTGAATAAACGATTATTCATGGTCCCATTAACAGCCGTCATGACGCTGGGTCTTACAGCATGTAATAGTGGTGAAAAAGCACAAGATCGTTATACAAACTCCTATGAGCCTCTTGGGTACTACTCAAACGAAGGCCATGGTGGAGATAAACGGGATGAGAGGGACGGACCTCTGACTGAAATGTATGATCATTCTGTTGGAAAAGAGGGGCAGGATATCCGAAATAAGAAACGCAAATTCCTTCAAGTCAAGGATGAAAGCGGAAATTCTCAAAACCCTTCAAGTCCACTTGCTGGTTATGATGAGAATTTCTTAGCTCAAGATGGTCGAGCAAGCCATGGGGATGCAAATTATCACGGTCATCTGGACGATAATACGCGACAAGCGAGAAGATCCTATTACACAGCTTATGAAGGGGATTTAGCTGAGAAAATAGGAGATGTGACAGGTAAGGTTGAGAACGTCAGTGACGTTCGCGCAGTAGCTTATGGTTCGGATGTCCTCATTGCCGTAGAGCTTGACGATCATAGCAAAATCGAGGAAACGAAAGCCCGAGTGAAAAAAGCTGTAAAGCCTTACCTCCATGGAAGAACGGTTTCGGTGGTGACGGATGAAGGAACGTTTAGCCGGGTGAGAAACATCGATAATGATTTGCGTGACGGCGGCCCTAGAGAAGGAATTAACTTCGACATACACGATATGTTTAAGTCAGTTAAGAACCGAATCAATCAATAGCAAGGATCGACTACTAATAGAGAGTGATCTCTTTAGTAGTCTTTTTTTTCTTCTGAATGTATGTGCACAACTGATTCAGATGAGCATTCGTAAGGTCCGTCCCTAAAAAAAACCGAAGAGTGGATATTCTTAACAGGGTTTGGCAAGACTAGTGGATAGAGTGTTACATAAATAAAGTTCGAGGTGATCACGATGACGATGAAGGTTCGAATCGTGTTTATGGTGATGTTGTTAATCGGTGCTTTTTACTTCACGTTCTTTTATACAGAAGAGAAACAGGCGGCGGATGGGAGCTCTCTTCTTGAGTTGAATGAAACGCCTGCTGAGGTCGCATCCGCCCACACGATCACGGTCATACTGGAGAGAGTATATCTTGATGGTGAAGTAAGTGAGGAAATCGTACAGGAAACGATTTGGAGCATGGAAGACTTCTGGGCAGCCTATGAAGAGTGGCAATTGATGGATATGACGGAGGATCAAGTTGTGTTCCAAAAACAAGTAGATGATATTTCTCCTCTCTTGAAGACCAATGGATACTTTGGTATATCTGATAATGGCGTCCTCTCCATTTTTAATGGCAAACCTGGGCAGGCTGAGATCATTCAATCCTTCTTCCAAATCGATGTTGAAAAGCTTGAAAGTAAACGGCATGATGATTTAGTCAACGGCATCCCGATTAAATCCAAGCAAGAATATGAAGAGGTTCTCGAACAATATAAAGCTTATTCTGTTCCTAAATAAGAGTGAGAAACCAGTAGGTAAGCTACTGGTTTTTTTTATCATCTTCGTTCCCCTCCCCAAGCCTTTCTGGAATCCGGTAAACTTAGAACAAGTGTTTGATTTCGGCCTATCTTTCCCTCCATTTTAAATAGTGATATGATACAATAGGTTTTATATGACTTTTTAGAGAAGCATGACGGACGTTAGATAAAATAGTGATCATGTGAGCACATAGGGAGCGAATGGAATGTATGAATATATAAGAGGGACGGTTAGTCAAGTGGGTCCCGAGTATGTCGTTGTGGAGAATAATGGAATCGGGTATCAACTATATACCGCGAACCCGTTTGTTTATTCAAAGTATCAAAATCAAGAGATTCAGATTTTTACATATCAACATGTGAGGGAAGACCTTATAGCCCTTTACGGGTTCCTGGCAATCGAAGAGAAGTTACTCTTTATGAAACTATTAAATGTTTCCGGGATTGGTCCCAAGGGGGCTTTGGCGATTTTGGCGTCTGGTGCCCCTCAGCAGGTAATTACAGCCATTGAAGAAGAGAATGAGAGCTTCTTAACGAAGTTTCCAGGTGTGGGTAAGAAGACGGCTCGTCAGATGATCCTTGATTTAAAAGGGAAGCTGCAGGATGTAGTGCCAGATTATTTTCCGAATTTATTCTCGGATCCTGAGGAAAGAGATGTTTCAGGTGGGAAAGATGATGCATTTGATGAAGCGATTCTGGCCCTCAAAGCGTTGGGGTATTCTGAACGGGAAATCAAGAAAATCACTCCTAAGCTAAAAGGGGAAGGCCTTACGTCTGACGAAATCATCAGGAAAGCTCTTCAGCTTCTATTGAAATAAGTGGATTCTTCGAAAGGGGGAGATCTATTTGGAAGAAAGAATCGTATCAAGTGAATCAGAAATAAATGAGGATTCCTTTGAATATTCCTTGCGTCCACAGACAATAAAACAATATATTGGGCAAGATAAAGTGAAGAATAATCTGGAGGTTTTCATTGAAGCGGCAAAGATGCGACAAGAAACCCTCGATCATGTCCTCCTTTACGGTCCACCAGGATTGGGTAAAACGACCCTTGCGGCTGTCATTGCAAATGAAATGGGCGTGAACATGCGCACAACGAGTGGACCAGCCATCGAGAGACCCGGGGATTTAGCTGCAGTGCTGACGGCACTTGAGCCTGGTGATGTGTTGTTCATCGATGAGATCCACCGTTTGCCTCGAGCCATTGAAGAGGTTCTGTATCCTGCAATGGAAGACTTTTGTTTAGATATTGTCATTGGGAATGGCCCCAGTGCACGTTCTGTTCGTTTAGATCTCCCTCCTTTCACATTGGTGGGGGCCACGACTCGTGCAGGTGCACTCTCTGCCCCGCTGCGCGATCGATTTGGTGTTTTATGCCGTTTGGAATATTATAATGAGGAGCAATTAAATGAAATTGTTCAGCGGACGGCTACGATCTTAAACACAGCAATCGAAGCAACTGCGTCTGAAGAATTGGCCCGACGCTCCAGGGGAACCCCGCGGATTGCCAATCGCTTATTACGACGTGTAAGGGATTTTGCCCAAGTGAAAGGGAATGGTGATATTACCACCACTCTTTCTCGGGAAGCACTAGAGCTTCTTCAAGTGGATAAGCTGGGTCTTGATCATATCGATCATAAGCTACTGAAAGGGATCATTGAGCGCTTCCGTGGCGGACCTGTTGGACTCGATACCATTGCAGCAAGCATCGGTGAAGAGTCCCATACAATTGAAGATGTATACGAGCCTTTCCTTTTGCAAATTGGATTCATCCAACGGACACCTAGAGGTAGGATTGTGACTCATCTCGTGTACGAACATTTTCAATTGGAGGTGCCGAACAAGTGACGGGGTTGCCTAAATTATTGATGATTATTGGTGGAATCATTCTTATCATTGGTTTCCTTATGCAATTTATTAAAATAGGTAAGCTTCCTGGGGATATCATCGTAAAAAAAGAAAATACAACATTTTATTTTCCACTTATGACTTCTATCCTGTTAAGTGTTATACTTTCGGTTGTCTTTTATATTATTGGACGATTTAAATAGGACTCATGAGTGAGATTTTAATAAGCTAGGTGACATACTGTGAAAGTAGAAGATTTTGATTTTCATTTACCGGAAGAATTGATTGCCCAGACTCCTCTGGAAAATCGCTCTGAAAGTAGATTAATGGTGTTAGATAAAGAAGATGGGTCCATGGACCATCGCCACTTTAAGCATATCGTTGATTACCTTCAAAAAGGGGATTGCCTCGTATTAAATGACACGAGAGTACTACCTGCCCGTCTTTTTGGACAAAAAGAAGATACGGGTGCCAACATTGAAGTGCTATTGTTGAAGCAGGAGGACGGAGACAGGTGGGAGACCCTTGTGAAACCTGCCAAACGGATTCGTGTGGGAACGGAGATTGTGTTCGGTGACGGTCAATTAAAAGCAACCTGTGTGGGTCTAAAAGAACATGGTGGGAGAATCCTTGAATTTCAGTATGAAGGGATCTTCTATGAGGTTCTGGATGATCTGGGTGAGATGCCACTTCCTCCATACATTCGTGAACGGTTGGAAGAACAGGACCGCTATCAAACGGTATTTGCCCGGGAAAGAGGTTCGGCAGCCGCACCGACAGCTGGCCTTCACTTTACGGAAGAACTGTTGGATGAACTGAGAGCGAAGGGTGTACATATTGCATTTATCACGCTTCATGTAGGGTTGGGAACGTTCAGACCTGTGTCAGTTGATACGATTGAGGATCACGATATGCATGCCGAGTTCTATCAAGTATCTGAGGGGACCGCCCGCCTTCTAAACGAGGTGAAAGCAAATGGAGGACGGATTATTACGGTGGGAACAACATCGACCCGAACTCTTGAAACCATTGCTACTAAGCACGGGAGCTTCATAGAGGAGAATGGCTGGACCAATATATTCATTTATCCTGGATATGAGTTTAAAGGGATTGATGGCTTGATAACGAATTTTCATTTACCGAAATCGACCCTGATCATGCTGGTCAGCGCGTTTGCCGGTCAAGAAAACGTCATGCATGCCTATGAAACAGCCGTCAAAGAAAAATACCGTTTCTTCAGTTTTGGCGACGCGATGTTTATTAAATAGAGATTTGCTGAAATAACCTATGTAAACCCCATGTAATTGGAAGGAGAATTCGCACGTTGACTGCAATTAGATACGAATTAATTAAAACATGTAAACAAACCGGGGCAAGGCTTGGCCGGGTCCATACACCACATGGTTCATTTGAAACCCCTGCCTTTATGCCTGTTGGAACCATGGCCACAGTGAAAACAATGTCTCCAGAGGACTTGAAATCAATGGATTCAGGGATCATCCTTAGCAATACTTATCATTTATGGCTGCGTCCTGGTCATGAGATTATTAGAGAAGCTGGCGGTCTTCATAAATTTATGAACTGGGACAGGGCTATTCTCACTGATTCTGGTGGCTTCCAAGTCTTCAGTTTAAGTAAACTCCGCCAGATTGAAGAAGAGGGTGTGCATTTCCGCCATCATCTGAATGGTGATAAGCTTTTCCTGAGTCCAGAGAAAGCGATGGATATTCAAAATGCACTTGGTTCTGATATCATGATGGCCTTTGATGAATGCCCGCCGTATCCTGCGGAATATGAGTATATGAAGAGTTCTGTGGAACGGACGTCACGATGGGCAGAGCGTTGTTTGGAAGCTCACCAGCGACCACAGGATCAAGGATTATTCGGGATTGTCCAAGGTGGGGAGTATGAAGAGCTGCGGAAACAAAGTGCTCGTGATCTTGTATCGATGGATTTCCCTGGATATGCTATCGGAGGACTCTCTGTAGGTGAACCGAAGGATGTCATGAACCGCGTACTAGACTTTACAACGCCTCATCTGCCATCGGATAAACCTCGCTACTTAATGGGGGTTGGATCTCCTGACTCACTTATCGACGGTTCTATTCGTGGAATTGACATGTTTGATTGTGTACTGCCTACCCGGATTGCCCGCAACGGTACTCTCATGACAAGTGAAGGACGATTAGTCGTGAAAAAAGCTGAATTTGCAAGGGATTTCAGACCGATCGATGAAAATTGTGATTGCTATACGTGTAAAAATTATAGCCGGGCGTATATTCGCCATTTGATTAAATGTGACGAAACGTTCGGAATTCGCCTTACGACTTATCATAATCTTCATTTTCTGTTAAAATTGATGGAACAAGTCAGACAAGCGATTCGTGAAGATCGTCTAGGAGACTTTAAAGAAGACTTTTTCGAGCAGTACGGCTTCAACCGACCTGATGCGAAAAACTTCTAAAAGCCATGCTATAAATAAACATTTGAAAGGAGGGGAAAAAGAATGGGAAGTTTAGGAACAATTCTACCTTTGATATTAATGTTCGTACTGTTTTACTTTTTACTGATTCGTCCTCAGCAAAAGCGTCAAAAAACGATCTCTAAAATGCAAAATGAGCTTGCGAAGGGTGATAGAATCATCACAATCGGTGGCTTACATGGATCAATCGATGCCATTGAAGAAGGTAAAATAGTCATTCTATGTGGTGACGGCAGCCGTCTTACATATGATCGTAATTCGATCAGAGAAGTTGTTAAAGCTGAACAAGTATAATAAAGAAAGGGTTCCTCCTCAATGTGCCTTGGCACTTTGGGAGGGACCCTCTTTTTTGTTTAGAGTAGGCTAATTTCCTCTTGTACCTCCACTCATGTTCACACCAAGAATACCGCCCATCATGGCTGTGAGGATGTAGCAGCCGTGGTAGATGAGCTGTTCCACTGAAAATAGACTATCATACCCCAAGTATTGAAATAAGAATATGACCAGGGTGTAAATAAGACCTGTCGAGCCTCCCAGCACCCATCCTTTAGTCTTTCCTTTCCCACCAGACATAAATCCCCCGATGAATAAAGAAAGAAATGAAATGATCGTAACAAATAACGTGATTGAGTTTTCCGTAAGATTAGTAAACCGGAGCAGTAAAGAGAATAATAGGCTTGCGATAATCGCTATGACAAATATGGTGGTTGCTCCGTAAAGTACGGCACCACCCATTTTTTTTGCTTCGATGGCGGTCATCCCCCTTCTATCCTAATGAATTTTATTCCGTATTAGTACAAGCATATTCACCCTCCACAAGAAAAAGACTAGAAATTTTCTCTGGTCAAGCCTCATAGACTAGTATGAAACTTCCTGGAGAAGGAGGAGCTGTGACTATGTCTCCGATGATTGTATTAATCGTGTTCGTTTCTGTATATATCCTGTTGATGACAGAGAAGTGGAATCGGGTATTGGCTGCCATGACCGGAGGAGTCGCCATGCTATTAATTGGGGCTTTTCCAATTGAGAAGGCCCTGTTTACGTATATTGATTGGAAAACCATCACCTTATTGTTTTCCATGATGCTCATCGTAACGATAACGAGTAAGACGGGTGTATTCGAGTATATTGCCATCCTCATCGCACAGTTGGTGAACGGGAATGGACTGGCTCTTCTTGTCCTTTTTTCTACTCTTGCGGCTCTTGGGTCTGCATTTTTGGCCAATGTGACGATCGCTATGTTATTGGTGCCGATTTTGTTTAAACTGACAAGGATCCTTGAACTGCCACCCATTCCCTTTCTCATTATGACGATCCTTTCTTGTAATATAGGGGGGACTGCAACCCTGATTGGCGATCCACCGAATATGATGATCGGTCAGGCAGTCAAGCACTTTACGTTCAATGCCTTTCTTGAAAATTTATTACCTGTTGTTTTGATGGTATATGTAGTGACGCTGTTAATCATGTGTGTTCTGTATAAGGAAGTACTACATGTAAAGGAAGACAGGAAGCTACTTCTGAAAGGAATCAACCCTAAAGAGTATTTGCAGAAAAACAGAGGGTTGTTCCAGTCCATGTTTGTACTTGCGTTAGTGTTAGTGGGCTTTTCCGTGTATCCAATCTTTCACCTCGATGTGACCACGGTTTCCTTGGCTGGAGCAGTTCTGCTCATGCTGCTTCTAGAGAAAATTTATCCACCTGAGAAGATTTTAAGAGAGGTGGAATGGGGGACGCTGTTTTTCTTTATGGGATTATTCCTTCTTGTCGGTGGGATTGAAGAGGCTGGATTCATTGATGAGATTGCTCGGGAAATTCTGAGGGCAACCGATGGGGATATGAAGAAAACGGCATTTGTCATCTTGTGGGGAACAGGCATATTATCAGCAGTTGTCGATAATATCCCGTTTGTTGCAGCTATGATTCCTGTCATACAGGAATTTGGTGAGTTCGGTATGGTTAATATGGATCCTTTATGGTGGTCATTGGCTCTCGGCGCCTGCCTGGGTGGGAATGGTACTTTACTTGGATCTTCTTCAAATCTCGTCATTGCAGGGCTTGCCTCTAAGGAGAATGTACATATTAAGTTTTATCACTATTTACTGATTGGAGTCCCGGTCACTATCATTTCCCTTGCTGTTTCCACTATTTATGTCTATTTCAAATACATCAGACCCTTTATGGGTGGATAATTATTCCTCCGATTTATTTTCCCCTTCTGTTGATACTATATAATGACATGTGTACAGGAGGGAAAAGTAGTGGAGGAATCGTTTATTATTATTATTCGCACTCTTTTTCTATACGTTTTAATTATCTTTATCTTCAGGATTATGGGAAAAAGAGAAATCGGGGAATTAAGCATATTAGATTTGGTCGTATTCATGATGATCGCTGAAATGGCGGTCATGGCCATTGAACAACCCAATGACCCTATCATACATACAGTATTGCCCATGGGGGTCATCGTCCTCATTCAAGTCCTGTTTGCATGGTTTTCCCTGAGATCGAAATCATTCCGGGAGCTATTGGATGGAAAGCCTTCGGTTATTATTCATAACGGCAAAATTGATGATAATGTGATGAAGAAACAGCGATATAATTATGATGATTTACTGCTACAATTAAGAGAAAAGGATATCTTTAATCTGGCAGATGTTGAATTCGCCATATTAGAGCCCTCTGGCAAACTATCTGTGATTAAGAAAGACAAAGATACACCCCATTCATTGACGCTACCGTTAGTGTTGGATGGACAGGTTCAAACCACCCATCTGGATATGATTGGGAAAACAGCTTTCTGGTTACGGAAGGAATTAAGGGATCGGGGATTTAAGGATTTGAAAGAGATCTCTTTCTGCAGCTTTCAAAACGGGGAATTTTATATTGATGAAAAAAATCATTAGTACATAAAAAACTCCTCAACGTCCCATTGAGGAGTTTTTTCCTGATGTGAAATTATAGTATGATGAATCGCCGAATGAATGGAATTCGGGCGAGGTCACTTTTTACAATCAATTTGAAGGCTATTGAGAGAGCGACATACACAATCGTGGAAGATGTAACTCCAAATAGCAAACGGAAGATAGAATGTTCGCTTGAAAATAGATAAAGATATGAGTAGTGTCCCCATAAACCCGTTACCAATAGGACAAAGATAGTCTTTGCGTAATCCCAGGCGTAGATTGTCATTGGGATATGTTTAAGAATGGTTAGTAGGTGAAGGAGTGTTACGAGCATAAATCCTGTCACAATTCCTAATGCTGCACCATTGATACCGAATGACGGTTGAGAAGCAAGGACGAATATGACCCCAGTCTTCACCACTGCACCGATTAAGCTATTGATCATGGCGGCCCTAGCCAGATTCAAGGCCTGTAAAACCGCTTGAAGCGGCCCCTGATAATAATAAAATAAAAAGAAGGGAGCCATGATCATCAAGAAGCTTGCCCCGTTCTCACTTCCGTACATGACTAGCATGAGGGGTTTGGCATAAATATAGAGGATGACGACTGAGATCCCCCCTGTGATCAAGCAGAACCTGAGAGCCTGCTGAAGCCTATGTTCAATCAAAAAGAAATTTTTGTGAGAGTTAGCTTCGCTTATAGCTGGTACAAGTGATTGAGATAATGAAAGGGTAACAAAGGATGGTAAGAACAAAAGAGGGAGGGCGTATCCTGTCAAGGATCCATATTGTTTCGTTGCCATCGATGCGGCCACTCCTGCCAGTGCAAGACTATGGGCCACCACAATCGGCTCAAAAAACCAAGCGATGGAACCTATCATCCGGCTACCGGTTGCAGGTAAGGCAACGCTCATCAGTTCATTAAACGTTTCCCTTCCGTTTCGAATCGACTTGAAGAAATTACGTCTGACCTTAAACTTTTTCCTTATTTTAAAGCTTGCGAACAGATAGAGTAGAGACGCGAGTTCACCTAACACAGAAGCCACCATGGCTGCTGCCGCTGCATATTCGATTCCGTACGGAAGGAACGTTTTGGTCAATAAAGCAATGAGGGTAATCCGGACCACTTGCTCGATCACTTGAGAATAGGCGGAAGGCTTCATGTTCTGTCTGCCTTGGAAATACCCTCTGATGACAGAAGAAACCGCAACGATCGGTATGATCGGAGCGATGGCAACCAGTGGATAATAAATCCGGTCGTCAGTGAATAATACGTCTGTTAAATATGGTGCAAGAAGAATGAGAGCCGGAGTGAAAATGATGGAAAGACCCATGGTAATGGATAAAGAGACCACCAATATTTTTTTTACTTTCCGGGTATCCCCTTTGGATTCAGCTTCCGCTACATTCTTTGAGATCGCCACAGGGAGGCCGAGTTGAGTGATCGTGATGACGAGTATAAGGGTAGGGAATGCCATCATAAACAGACCGACGCCTTCTTCACCGATAAATCTGGCGACGACGATCCGGTTTACGAACCCTAATATTCTAGTTATAAAGGCTGCCATCATTAAAATCATGGTGCCTTTAAGAAATTTTGACATAAAATTCCCTGCCTTCTCAAAATTGGTATTATCGTATACAATGATGTATATGCACAAGGGTGGACAAAGCATGACAAGTAGTGAACAATTCCGGCTAAATATAGCTCAGATGGGGTGACCGAGGAATGAAGAATAATCAGCATCCTTATGACCGTTTTTATGAATCGTTAGTACCTGCGCTTGTAAGTAAAGTAGAAGAATTTGATATTCTTGGCTATGGAAAAGCAGACGTTGACCGTCTTTGGTCATACTTAACGAAGAAGAAATGGAAGAAACCAGAAACAGATGCAAAATTCTTTCAGTTAGTGAGTGATGTGTTAACGGTCAAGCCTGGAGAGTATATGAGCTTTGAAACAATGGAAGCATACAGGTCTCCAAATTGGTTTGCAGAGGTGAATGAGGAAGAGTTGAATGAACTTCTCCATCCCAATAAGAATGGAAAATAGCCCGGAAAAGAAATTGACACTCTTTTCGTTCTCGTAGATAATGATAATGTTGAAGGTTTCAGGAATTATATTACTTTTTTAAGCACATAGTTCGTATGGTTTTTAAAACGGCAAGGAGGATCTATACATAATGGTAAAGCGTGGCCGAATAATTGCCTTCTTTATACTTGTGGTATTACTTGCAGGTACTATGGGAGGAACAACGAAGAGTATTATTGATAATATTAAATTAGGGTTGGACCTGCAAGGTGGGTTTGAAGTTCTTTACGAAGTTCAACCGCTTAAAAAAGACGGGGAAGTCACAAAAGAAACTGTTGCCAATACAGCCGATGCATTGGACAAGCGTATTAACGTATTGGGTGTAAGTGAACCTAATATCCAAATTGAAGACGGAAACCGAATCCGTGTTCAACTTGCTGGGGTGGAAGACCAGAACCAGGCAAGAGAAATTCTTTCCACTCAAGCAAATCTTACGTTCCGCGACGTAAACGATAAAATCCGTCTGGACGGATCGGATCTTGCATCCGGTTCTGCGAAGCAGACGTTTGACAACAAGAACAATCCGATTGTTTCATTGAAATTAAAAGATCGCTCGAAATTTTATGAACTAACGAAAGATATTTATGCAATGGCTCCTCAGAATCAACTGGTGATCTGGTTGGATTTCGAGGAAGGAAAAGATTCTTATCAAGCCGAAGCGGGAAAGAAAGACCCGAAATTTTTATCTGACCCAGCGGTTAATAAACCGATTAATTCAGATGAAGTCATCATTGAAGGGAATTTCACAGTGGAGCGTGCCCAGAATCTGGCGTCCTTACTGAATGCAGGGGCACTTCCAGTCAAACTAGAGGAGAAATACTCAACCTCTGTGGGAGCACAATTTGGTCAGCAGGCACTAGATAAAACAGTCACTGCGGGAATCATCGGGATCGCCATCATTTTCTTATTCATGATTGCGTACTACCGCTTCCCTGGATTAATCGCAACGATTACACTATCTGTTTACATTTACTTAATTCTATTAGTATTCGAACTGATGAATGGGGTCCTGACACTCCCTGGGATCGCAGCACTTATCCTCGGGGTCGGAATGGCCGTCGATGCGAATATCATTACCTATGAACGGATCAAAGAAGAAATGCGGGTCGGAAAACCGATACGTTCTGCATTCCAGGCAGGAAATAAATCTTCATTCTTAACGATCCTTGATGCGAACGTGACAACGATGCTTGCAGCTGCAGTTCTATTCTTCTATGGAACAAGTTCGGTTAGAGGATTTGCAACGATGCTGATCATCAGTATCCTTACAAGTTTCATCACAGCGGTATGGGGTTCACGCCTATTACTCGGCCTTTGGGTAAACAGCCGCATCTTTAATAAAATGCCGGGCTGGTTTGGTGTCAAGCAAACAGAAATCAAAGATTTGGCGGAGAATTACGATACACTGGATCTGCCGACTCGATTCGACCGCTTTGATTTTGCTGCACAACGTAAGAAGTTCTTCACGCTTTCAGCTGTACTGATCACAGCGGGTATTATCATTCTGGCCATCTTCAGACTGAATCTGGGGATCGACTTTGTCAGTGGTTCACGTATGGAAATCCTGGCTGATCAGAGTTTGAAGACTGAGGAAGTCCAAGATGAACTAAAGGAAATGAAGTTGCCTTCTGAAGATGTAGTCATTTCAGGGGACAAAGAAAATATTGCCGTGGTTCGCTATACTGATGACTTAAACAAGGACGACATTGCTAAGTTAAAGGATCACTTTAACAAGCTTTATGGAGCAGAGCCGAGTATCAGTACCGTTTCTCCTGTCATTGGGAAGGAACTTGCCCTGAACGCCATGAAAGCTGTGGCGATAGCTTCGATTGGGATCATTATTTATGTTACGTTCCGATTTGAATGGCGAATGGCTGTCGGAGCAATTCTTGCTCTCATGCATGATGCATTCTTTATCATTGCGTTCTTCAGCTTAACAAGACTGGAAGTTGATATCACCTTCATTGCAGCCGTCTTGACGATTGTCGGTTATTCGATAAATGATACGATTGTCACCTTCGACAGGCTAAGGGAAAACTTGCATAAGAAGCGCCGCTTGAAAACGGATAAAGATATTGAAGATGTTGTGAACCAAAGTATCAGACAAACAATGGGCCGTTCGGTTAATACGGTATTAACCGTGGTGATCACAGTTATCGCCTTAATGATCTTTGGTAGTGAATCCATTCGCAACTTCTCCATTGCTCTATTAGTCGGATTGATTTCAGGTACTTATTCTTCCGTATTCATTGCTTCTCAAGTATGGCTGGTGATGAAGAAAAAAGAACTGAAGAAAAATGGAACAATCAAAACTGTAAAAGAAAAGAAAACATGGTCTGACGAACCGCAAGTATAATCATAATCGGGTCCGGGGAGGATATTTTCCCTGGACCTGTCTTTTTGTTTTTTTACGGCATTGGGTTACAATAATAGGTGGAGAAAGGAGGCGCTTTGATTGAATCATGAAGATCGCTTTAAAAAAGCAGAGTTTGCAGCCATGATTGGCATCATAGGCAATATTGTACTGGCAATTATTAAATGGGGAGCCGGTATCTTAGGGAATAGTAGGGCATTGATTGCTGACGCCGTCCACTCTGCATCGGACGTAGCAGGCTCTCTTGCCGTCTTTATCGGATTACGTGCTGCAAAGCAGCCTCCGGATCAAGACCATCCATATGGGCATGGGAAGGCTGAATCCATAGCCGCCATCATTGTAGCGGTTCTCTTATTCTTAGTTGGGATTGAAATTGGGAAATCATCGATTGAATCCTTTTTTCATCCACTGACTCCTCCAACTGCTATTGCGATATATGCCGTCATCTTTTCTATTATTGTAAAAGAAGCGATGTTTCAATATAAATATCGATTGGGTAAAAGAATAAAGAGTGATGCATTGATTGTAAATGCATACGAGCATCGTTCGGATGTGTTTTCCTCGATTGCTGCACTGTTCGGAATCTCGGCTTCTATCCTTGGAGGGAAGTTTGATGTTGGCTTTCTTGTATACGCGGATCCGGTAGCAGGGATCTTAGTGTCACTCCTGGTCCTCAAGATGGCCTGGCATTTGGGATCTGAATCTATACATACAACCCTTGACCACGTTATGCATGAAGAGGATGTATTTCCCTTCCGAAAGATTGTGGAGTCGGTGCCTGAAGTGAAAGAAATCAATGAACTGCATGCCAGGGAACATGGGCACTATGTCATCATTGATTTAAAGATCAGTGTCGATCCATTCATAACGGTTGAAGAAGGCCATCGTGTCGGAAAGCAAGTCAAAGAGAAGCTTCTTGAAGAATCCAATGTGAATGATGTGTTTGTTCACATTAATCCATACAATCCTGCTTCTGAAAAAAAGGATGGTTCAATAGACTTAACTTAAAGGGAGGGAAATCCTGTGAAATTTCAATGGACTCTATTATTAGGAATATTCTTTGCGTTAGTCGTATCGATTTTCGCTGTCATTAATGTCGATCCGGTCACCGTCAATTATTTATTCGGCGAATCTGACTGGCCTCTTATTTTAGTTATCCTGGGATCAGTATTAATGGGTGGCATCATTGTGGGATCGGTCGGATTGTTTCGACTATTCGTCGTCCAGCGTAAGGTCAAATCTCTCGAAAAAGAAAATCTGCTCTTGAAGGAACAGGCAGAGGGGATGCATAAAGAGAAGGTTGAAGATGTTCCATTAAAAAAACGAGCCACTGACTCAGTGGGAGAAACAGGCGAATAATCAAGTATGGTGGCTTTTTGTCACCATGCTTTTTTTGTTTTAGCAACCTCCTAGGAAAAAAATCGGACATCCCCTCTTTCATCGAAATCAAGCAGAATAACAGATGTCCCCTCTTTTGCAAGGTTCAAAAGGGGGGACATTTTTCAATTTACGGTTTTCATCAACTTTTTTCTTCTATGAAAGACCCATCCAATAAGATTGAAACAACCCCATCATTTTTGTATAATGAGTAAGGCTGAGGGGTGAACGTATGTTAAACTCGAAAACACGTTGGATATTGACAGAATCAGATGAACATAAAATAGAAGAATTAGCAGATGAACTTAAAGTGCCTGCACTTGTGGCAAAATTATTGATTAACCGAGGCTTGGACGATGTAGAAGAAGCTCGGAATTTTTTATTTGATACAGGAGATTCATTTCACGATCCATTTTTATTTGAAGATATGAAAAAGGTAACTGAAAGAATCCATAAAGCCATTGAGAACGGAGAAAGAATTCTCGTCTATGGTGACTACGATGCTGATGGTGTCAGCAGTACATCTGTTTTGATGACGGTCCTTAAGGATCTTGGTGCAGAGGTGGAGTTCTATATTCCAAACCGGTTCAGTGAGGGGTACGGTCCGAATGAAGGTGCATTTCGCTGGGCTAACGATGAAGGTTTCACACTCATCATTACAGTCGATACAGGAATATCAGCCGTAAACGAAGCAAGACTTGCGAAAGAGCTTGGGATTGACTTGATCATCACCGATCACCATGAACCTGGTCCGGAGTTACCTGAAACGTATGCGTTGCTGCATCCAAAGGTCGAGGGTACGTCCTATCCATTTGGAGACTTGGCAGGGGTAGGGGTGGCATTTAAACTGGCTCACGCCCTATATGGAGAACTGCCTACCCATTTACTTGATCTTGCGGCAATCGGAACCATTGCGGATCTTGTTCCCTTAAGAGGAGAGAATCGTCTATTGGCTAAGAAGGGACTTGCAGAGCTCCGTATCACCAACCGGTTAGGTATAAAAGCATTATGCAAAATTGCAAATGCCACGCAGCATGAAATAACCGAAGAAACAGTTGGCTTCATGATTGCTCCCCGCATCAATGCTGTCGGGCGCCTGGGAGATGCAGATCCTGCCGTAGACCTTATGCTCACAGAAGATGGTGAGGCAGCAAAGGCTCTGGCTGAAGAAATAGACGCGTTAAATAAGGAAAGACAAGCAATTGTTTCCCAGATGACTGAGGAAGCGATTGAAATGGTGGAAAAGGATTTTCCCCTCGAGGATAACAGCGTACTCGTAATTGGGAAAGAGGGCTGGAATCCGGGAGTGGTAGGGATAGTCGCATCACGACTCGTTGATAAGTTCTATCGTCCAACTATTGTACTTAGCTTTGACTCTGAAAAAGGGACTGCAAAAGGATCAGCGAGAAGTATCGTAGGTTTTGATTTATTTAAAAATCTATCAACCTGTCGAGATATCCTTCCCCATTTTGGAGGGCATCCAATGGCTGCAGGAATGACTTTACAATTAGACGATGTAGCTCAGTTCAGAAGCAGATTGAATGAGCTTGCGGAGACGGAATTGACAGAAGAGGATTTCATCCCGGTTACGCAGCTTGATGCTCCTGTAACAGTGGGAGAAATCACTGTAGAGTCGATTGAAAAACTTCAGCTCATGGCCCCATTTGGTATGAAGAATCCGAAACCGAAGTGGATCATAGACAATGTTAGCATCGAGCATTACAAAAAAATCGGCTCTTCACAAAATCATTTGAAGCTTGTACTAAAGGACAATGGAGTGCAATTAGATGGTGTAGGTTTTGGACTGGGGGAGCTAGCCGATCATATGACTCCTTTCGCTAATATATCTGTGATTGGGGAGTTGTCCATAAACGAATGGAATAATCGGAAAAAGCCCCAAGTATTTCTGCAAGATATGAAAATTGATCAATGGCAATTATTCGATGTTCGGGGGATCAAACAATTCAACAAATGGAATGAGCTCATCCCGAAAGAAAATAAGAACCTTATTTGCTTTAACCCAGCCACTTTAGACAAGCTAAATATTTCAAAGGAAGAAGTCATTCTCCTTGAGGATAGCTCGTGCCTGGAAGGACTCCAGACAGATGGAACAAGCCTTGTACTTCTGGATCTGCCGACCTCCAAACCTTTACTTGGAGGGCTCTTGAAGAGAGGGCGTCCGCATCGTATTTATGTTCATTTCTTCCAGGAAGAAGATCATTTCTTCAGTACGATGCCAAACCGAGATCACTTTAAATGGTATTATGGATTTTTAACAAAAAGGGGATCATTTGATCTGAATAAGCACGGTGATGACCTGGCCAAATATAAAGGCTGGTCAAAAGAAACAATTGATTTCATGTCACAGGTGTTTTTTGATTTGAAGTTTGTTACAATAGTGAATGGATTTATTTCTCTTAATCCTGAGAAAACCAAGAAAGATCTTTCTGAATCTCAAACATATCAGAAGAAACAACAACAATACGAGCTTGAAAACGAATTGTTATATTCTTCCTATCAAGAGTTGAAGGCTTGGTTTAATGAAAGGATAGAAGAGTCTGTTACAATTGAGGAGGAAGTAAAAGCATGGACTTAAAACAATATATTACAATCGTTGAGGATTGGCCAAAAGAAGGTATTAAGTTTAAAGACATCACTACATTAATGGATAATGGTGATGCTTATAGATATGCTACAGACCAAATCGTAGAATATGCAAATAAGAAACAGATTGACCTTGTTGTAGGACCTGAAGCACGAGGATTCATCATCGGATGCCCGGTCGCTTATGCATTGGGTGTAGGCTTTGCCCCTGTTCGTAAACCAGGTAAATTACCACGTGAAACGATCCAGAAGGAATATGGTTTGGAGTATGGTAAAGATGCTCTAACGATCCATAAAGATGCAATCAAGCCTGGTCAACGTGTATTGATTACAGATGACTTACTTGCTACTGGTGGAACGATCGAAGCAACAATCAAGCTTGTAGAAGAATTGGGTGGGATTGTCGCTGGTACAGCATTCTTAATCGAGTTAACGTACCTTGACGGCCGCGACAAGCTTCTGAATTATGATATTATGACATTAATGCAATACTAATTCGTTTACCATTTCTAATAAACGTATATACTTTGTGATATACTGAAATAAGGGACTGACATCTGGTTTTTAGTGTCAGCCCTTATTTTTTATTTAAGTTCTTGATCATTTGTTTGTGAGAGAAGAGACTTTCGTATAAACGAAGCGGTTTTTCAATCGTCAATTTTCGACAAAAACGGATGAATTCTCTAGAATTTCATTCGAAACACTTTACAGAACTACATTTTTTTTTGATAATAGTAACAATCATTAAAATCGTACACTAGTGAAATATATTAAAATACAAAGGTGATTTTGATCATGGCTAAAGATCAAGTACTAACCCCCGAACAGGTTATTGATAAGACAAGAGCATACTTAAATGAAGAGCATGTAGAAATGGTTCAGAAAGCATATGAGTACGCACGAGATGCCCATAGCGAACAGTACCGTAAATCTGGTGAACCCTACATCATCCACCCTATTCAGGTAGCGGGAATACTTGCGGATTTAGAGATGGATCCGGCAACCGTGGCTGCAGGGTTTCTTCATGATGTAGTGGAAGATACGGGTATTTCGCTTGGTGAAATTTCAGAAGCGTTTAATGCCGAAGTGGCTATGCTTGTTGATGGGGTCACAAAGCTTGGGAAAATTAAATACAAGTCCCATGAAGAACAGCAGGCTGAAAATCACCGAAAAATGTTTGTGGCAATGGCTCAGGATATCCGTGTCATTTTGATAAAATTAGCGGATCGACTTCATAATATGAGAACCTTGAAACATCTGCCACAGGAAAAGCAACGAAGAATAGCAAATGAAACACTTGAAATCTTTGCCCCTTTGGCCCACCGCCTGGGAATCTCGAAGATTAAGTGGGAATTAGAGGATACTTCGTTACGGTATTTAAATCCTCAACAGTATTATCGTATTGTCAACCTGATGAAGAAGAAACGTGCGGAGCGTGAAGAGTATTTAGATGAAGTTGTAAACGAGGTGAAGGATAAATTAGGTGACGTGAAGATCGTGGCCGAAATTTCTGGACGACCTAAGCATATTTACAGCATTTATCGCAAAATGGCTCTTCAAAACAAGCAGTTTAATGAAATTTACGATCTTTTGGCCGTAAGGGTTGTAGTAGACAGCATCAAGGACTGCTATGCCGTATTAGGAATCGTCCATACATGTTGGAAACCGATGCCAGGCAGATTCAAGGATTATATTGCCATGCCGAAGCCGAATATGTATCAGTCCCTTCATACGACAGTCATCGGTCCAAAAGGGGATCCTCTTGAAGTGCAAATCAGGACACTTGAAATGCACGAAATCGCTGAATACGGGGTAGCCGCACACTGGGCATATAAAGAAGGGAAAGAAGCCAATGAGACGGTTTCCTTCGAGAAGAAACTTTCCTGGTTCAGGGAGATATTAGAGTTTCAGAATGAATCTGCCAATGCAGAAGAATTCATGGAGTCTCTTAAAATCGACCTCTTTTCTGATATGGTCTTTGTGTTCACCCCTAAAGGGGACGTATTGGAATTACCTTCTGGATCCGTTCCAATCGACTTCTCCTATCGAATTCACTCAGAAATCGGGAATAAGACGATCGGAGCCAAGGTCAACGGGAAAATGGTCACCCTTGATTATAAGTTGAAAACTGGAGACATCATTGAAATTCTCACAAGCAAACATTCGTATGGACCGAGTCAGGATTGGCTGAAGCTTGCCCAAACCTCCCAGGCGAAAAATAAAATCAAGCAATTCTTCAAAAAGCAACGCAGAGAAGAAAATATTGAAAAAGGCCGGGATTTGGTAGAGAAGGAAATCAAGAATCAAGATTTCGATGTGAAAGAAATTCTGAACCCTGAAAATATAAAGCGTGTCTCAGAGAAATTTAATTTCTCTAACGAAGATGATATGTATGCAGCCGTCGGTTATAACGGAATCACAGCAGCTCAAATTGCCAACCGCTTAACAGAAAGAGATCGACGTAAACGGGAACAAGAAGATAGTCTGGAAGAAACGATGAAAGAGCTGAATGCCCAACCGGTCAAGCGTAAAAAAGATGCAGGTGTCCAAGTAGAGGGTATAGATAATCTTCTTATACGTTTATCCCGTTGCTGCAGTCCAGTGCCAGGAGATGAGATTGTCGGCTTTATAACAAAAGGTCGGGGCGTTTCTGTTCACCGTGCCGATTGTACCAATGTGATGGCTGATGAAGTTGAGCAGCGTCTTATTCCTGTATCGTGGGAAAGTGATCGGAATGACCGCAAAGAGTACAATGTGGATATTGAAATTTCAGGTTACGACCGCAGAGGCCTTCTAAATGAAGTGCTTCAAGCCGTAAATGAAACGAAGACGAATATATCGGCGGTTAGTGGAAAGTCCGATCGAAATAAAGTAGCCACGATCAATATGTCCATATCGATTCAAAACATATCCCATTTGCACAAAGTGGTGGAGAGAATCAAACAGATTTCAGATATATACGCTGTAAGAAGAATCATGAACTAAAGGAGATTTCTTTATGAGAGTTGTACTGCAAAGAAGTAAAGAAGCCTCTGTCACGGTAGATGGAATAGTAAAGGGAGAAATTACATCTGGTGCTGTATTGCTTGTGGGAATCACACATGAAGATACGGAAGAAGATGCCCGTTATATTGCAGAGAAGGTCGTGAATCTCCGCATTTTTGAAGATGAGAATGGGAAGATGAATCATTCCTTGCTCGATGTAGAGGGGGAAATTCTATCTATTTCTCAATTCACTCTTTATGGAGATTGCCGTAAGGGGAGAAGACCCAACTTCATGAAAGCTGCCAAGCCTCATCAAGCCGAGTCGATTTATGACTACTTTAATTCCATATTGAAAGAAAAAAGTGTGAAGGTAGAAACGGGTGTCTTTGGTGCCATGATGGACGTGCAATTAACCAATGATGGGCCTGTTACTCTCATTCTCGAGAGTAAATAATAGTAAAAAGGCTGATCCTAATTTGATTTAGGATCAGCCTTTTTGTTTAATATAAATAGTGGATTTTGTTTTGTAAATTAGTTAGAAAAATAATTACCTAGTCCATGGTAGATGGCGGTTGCCGCCAGGTCTTGGAAGTACCGTGTGTTCACATTGGCTTCTTCTGTGGGATTGCTTAGAAAGCCTAATTCCAAGAGGACAGCAGGTTGGTTGTTTTCCCTGATGACATGATAATCCCCGATTCGGACACCGCGGTCAGCAGTTGGTAATCGATCTGACAGGCTGCCATGGATATCATCAGCCAGCTCTTTCTGTTGGTTCTGATAGTAATAAGTGGTATGCCCAGCGATGGAAGAATCCAGTATGCTGTCAAAATGGATGCTGATAAAGGCGTCGGCCTGATAATAATGAGATAATGATACCCTTGATGGTAAAGATAAATAGTCATCGGTCTTTCTTGTTAAAATAACTTTTGCTCCGGCACTCTTCAATTTTTCAGCGAGAAGTTCTCCTGTTTTCATGGTCAGAAGTTTTTCCAATGTACCACTGGCTCCTGTGGTTCCACTGTCTCTTCCCCCGTGACCTGGATCGATCACGATTACTTTGTCTTGCAGTCCACCGTTTCTTTCCCGGCGAGGTGTCGTATTTTCACCTGCAGCTGAGCGGATCGATACGACCCATCCCGCCACAAAACCTGCTCGTCCGTCTGCTAATTCAATTTCATACCAATCTCCATCCTTATTCTTGACCGGGAACGAATCTCCGCTTGAAGCCCGTTCGATGACGCTTGACTGGGTATTTGCTTCACTTCGAATATTTGTACCGTTGTATAGAATTGTGAGATTTTCGTTTTCAGCGGATGTGTTACTCTTATGTGCGGAAGCGGTCACCGTTTTTTGAACATACCATCCCGCTATCCATCCTTTTTTCCCATTTGAGAGTTTAATTTGATACCAGTTGTTATCTTCTTTCAACAATGTGTATGTTTCACCCTTGGAGACATTCCCGACGATCCGTCCGTTTAGAGATGTTTCATCCCGGACGTTTAAGCCGTGAACCGTAATGATGCCGACTAAATCTGTGGAGGTAGAGACTTCCTCTTCAGTAGATGGGGACTCGCCCTCGCTTGCTCCGGAAGAGAATTCTACATACCTTTCACTGATCCAAGCTTTGTCGTTACCGAATCCGATTTCATACCACCCGGAAACGCTACCGGAAACCTCTACTTGATCTCCCTTGTTCAATACTCCAAGAACAGAACTTTGAAGAGAGGGAGAGGTTCGGACATTCAGCGAGTTGTCGGTGATGATACCCTGTCTATTCTCATTCTTTTTCGAAGAGGATGAGAGGGTGTTCGCCCCCGCTATGTATTCCCGATGGACCCATCCACTGATGCTCCCAGATTCAATTCTCAACCAGTCTCCTTCCTCTTCAGTCACTGTTACGGCTTGGCCATGATTTAAAACTGTGACTACCCCATCAGAGGTACTGGGTCCTTTTCTTACCCTCAGACCGTCTGTATTGACCGTTCCTTTAGCCCTGCTGGGATCAGGTGTAGAAACGGATTCTGCCGAAACGAGCCAATCGGCTACCCAACCTTCACCGCTACTCGTTTCAACTTTGTACCAATCCTTTTGTGTGTCTACTATCTTGTACTCTTCTCCTCTATGTACTTTCGTAAGGACAGGGTAACTTAATCCTGGTCCAGTTCGCACATTCAGAGTCGATACACTGATCGTGACCTTCCCGGTTTCAGCATGTGCGGAGTAGTTAGGTTGGAACGGGAAAATCATGAGTACAAACAATAATGATGCCATTACTTTCTTAATCGCCTTCACCTCCAAATTAAATCCTCAAACACCCATAATAATATCGGATCTTTCTCCTCAAATGTTGAACACTCCCGTGAAATTCTAAGAAGAAAAGTGGAGATCCAAAAGTTCCTCCAATGTTTTAATACGATAAAAAAAATAAAATTCCTCTAAAACGAAAATAAAATAGGTATTTGGAAATGATAAGTGTAGGAATGTTTTTTGAAAGGATGATTTAACTTGAGGTCAAGTGAAAAAGGATTTATGAACGCAAATGGTGATAATCAGTTGTTTGGAGTGGACTTTCATCAGTTTTTAGCACGGGAGAAGGATGCGTTGAATGTGGAGCTTGCTTCTGAATTTGGCCTATCGTTACGAGAAGTAAAGTTGTTAAAAAAGAAAATGGAGAGATCGTAACGAAATTTTCTTTAATCTCTTGACATGGACTTACGGCATCCGTATCATTATAGAAATAAAATAACATTTACAAAAACCGTTGATCGAGCATAGTAGCTAATCCCCACGTGTAAAGAGAGGAAATGCCTTGGCTGAGAGCATTTCTACAATGTGATTTAGTGAATGAACACTCAGGAGGTTTCTCTCTGAAAGAGATTCTTTAGTAGGAGATGAACGTACCAGGCGTTAACTGGCTAAGTGGAGGTCTTGATAGACTTCAATTAGGGTGGCACCACGGGAATAACAGCTCTCGTCCCTTGTATGATATACAAGGGACTGAGGGCTTTTTTTATTTACATAATTTTATTCATTTTAGAAGGAGGAATTCAACTTGTCCATTCAGATTCCAAGAGGTACACAGGATATTCTACCGGGTGAAGTAGAAAAATGGCAGTTCGTAGAGGATGTGGCTAAAACTCTTTGTCACAACTATCAGTATAAAGAGATCCGCACGCCAATTTTTGAAGCGAGTGAATTATTCACTCGAGGCGTAGGTGATACGACGGATATCGTTCAAAAAGAAATGTATATGTTTGAAGATCAGGGAGGCAGAAGCCTGGCGCTAAGACCTGAAGGGACCGCTTCGGTTGTCAGGTCCTTTGTAGGAAATAAAATGTTCGGTGACCCCAATCAACCGACAAAGCTCTTCTACTCTGGGCCTATGTTCAGATATGAGAGACCTCAAGCCGGTCGTTACCGTCAATTTGTTCAGTTCGGGGTTGAGGCTCTGGGAAGTGAAGATCCTGCCATCGATGCAGAAGTGATATCACTCGCGATGGGGATTTACAAGAAATTAGGCCTTACCCAATTAAAACTGGTGATTAATAGCCTTGGAGATGCAGGAAGCAGAAATGCTCACAGAGAAGCGCTGATCAATCATTTCAAACCAAGGATTGATGAATTCTGCGGGGATTGTCAAAATCGCTTAGAGAAGAATCCATTACGAATATTGGATTGTAAAAAGGACCGGGATCATGAACTGATGGCTACGGCACCATCGATCCTGGACTATTTAAATGACGAATCGAAAGCTTATTTTGAAAAAGTACAGGTACACTTAACGGGAATGGATGTAGAATTCGTAGTCGATCCGACCCTTGTAAGGGGATTAGATTACTACAATCACACTGCCTTTGAAATCATGAGTGATGCAGAAGGCTTTGGAGCGATCACGACTCTTTGCGGTGGAGGACGCTACAACGGATTGGTCGAAATGATCGGTGGTCCTGAAACATCTGGAATCGGATTTGCCTTTAGTATCGAAAGACTGCTTTCGGCATTAGAAGCAGAAAAGGTTGAGCTCCCTATCAAGCAAGGGGTAGAGTGCTTTATCGTTTCCCTAGGGGAGGAAGCAAAGGATTATTCAGTACAGCTTCTTCATAATCTGAGAGCTGCTGGGATTTCTTCTGAGAAGGATTACCTCGATCGAAAGGTGAAAGGGCAATTTAAAGCGGCAGACCGTTATGAAGCCAAATATGTAGCCGTTATTGGCGACAATGAAATAAAGGAAAATAAAATCAACCTCAAGGATATGTCCACAGGTGAGCAGGAAGAAGTAAGCCTTGATCAATTTGTAGCGAATGTCAAAACAAAGCTTGGGAAATAGAGTGCGTGGATCAGAATAGGAGGAGAATATGATGACAAAAAGAACGGCGTATTGCGGAGAGATAACAGAATCGTACATCGGTGAAAAAATTACGATTAAAGGCTGGGTGCAAAAAAGAAGAGACTTAGGTGGATTGATCTTCATCGATCTTCGTGATAGAGAGGGAATCGTCCAAGTCGTCTTTAATCCCGATTTATCAGAAGACGCCCTTGCCCTTGCTGAGAAAATACGTAATGAGTACGTATTAAGTGTCACAGGTACAGTCGTAGCAAGAGGAGATGGGACGGTTAATCCTAACCTGAAAACGGGCAAAGTGGAAATCCATGTAGAGGAGGTTCAAATCATCAATGAAGCGAAGACCCCTCCATTCATGGTTGATGATCAGATGGAGGTGTCTGAGGATGTCCGCTTGAAATATCGTTATATCGACCTTCGTCGTCCTGCAATGATGGAAACGTTAAAAATGCGTCATAATGTAACGACTTCTTTCCGTAGTTTCTTAAACGATAACGGATTCCTGGATGTTGAAACACCGATTTTGACCAAGAGCACTCCTGAAGGGGCCCGTGATTATTTGGTTCCTAGTCGTGTGCATAAAGGTGAATTCTATGCACTGCCACAATCGCCGCAGATCTTTAAGCAATTGCTGATGGTGTCTGGATTTGACCGCTATTATCAAATCGCTCGCTGTTTCCGTGATGAAGATCTTCGTGCAGACCGTCAACCTGAATTTACACAGATCGATATGGAAATGAGTTTCATGGATAAAGAACAAATCATCTCACTTGTTGAAGATATGATGAAGAAGCTGATGACCGATGTAAAAGACGTGAGCGTTCAATTACCTATCCCAAGGATGACATATGATGATGCCATGAGCCGTTACGGTTCAGACAAACCTGATACACGCTTCGAAATGGAACTAATCGACGTATCTGAAATTGTGAAGGACTCCGGATTTAAAGTATTCGCAGGTGCGGTTGCAAACGGCGGTCAGGTGAAATTGATCAATGTAAAAGGTGGGGCATCCCAGTACTCCCGAAAAGACATCGATGGGCTAACAGAATTCGTTTCCCGTTATGGTGCAAAAGGGTTAGCGTGGTTGAAGGTTGAAGAAGAAGGCTTAAAAGGCCCAATCTCCAAATTTGTGACAGAAGAAGATGGAGACCAAATTTCTACTGCAGCGAATGCAGAAGCAGGAGATTTATTACTATTTGTTGCTGATAAAAAATCCGTAGTGGCAGATGCACTTGGTTCACTTCGCATGAAATTAGGAAAAGAGTTGAAACTGATTGATGAAACAATATTCAACTTCCTATGGGTGACGGACTGGCCACTCCTTGAGTTTGATGAAGGCGAGAATCGTTATTATGCTGCTCACCATCCGTTCACGATGCCGGTCAAAGAAGACCTGGATCTTTTCGAATCAGATCCTGCTTCAGTTCGTGCAGAAGCTTATGACCTTGTACTCAACGGATACGAGCTGGGTGGGGGATCACTGCGTATTTACGAGCGTGACATTCAGGAAAAAATGTTTAAAGTACTTGGATTCTCCAAGGAAGAAGCAGAAGAGCAATTTGGTTTCCTACTGGAAGCCTTCGAATATGGAACGCCTCCACATGGTGGAATCGCACTAGGACTTGACCGTTTAGTCATGCTCCTTGCAGGGCGCACGAATCTCCGTGATACGATTGCCTTCCCGAAAACGGCAAGTGCAAGCTGCGTATTGACGAATGCTCCTGGTGAAGTAAGTGATGCTCAGTTAAAAGAACTGTCATTGTCGTTGAATGTAGAATAATGTAAAAAAATACCGTGGTTCATTCGTTGAAAAGAGTATCATGATATGGTATTATTTAAACAATCAATAACGAGTCCTGATGTGTGCGACGTTTTTACCTAACAGTTTTGACCGAACACTTCAAACTTCGGGAGCTTGACGTTTCTACTAGGCGTTCATGCCTCATGCCGAGGACTAACAAATAGTGGAATAGAGCACCCACCTGCCGAGAGCGGGTTCAAAACGAAGGAAATGATGGCGACGGCACGATTGGGACTCGTCCAATCATGAATAATAACAAAGATCTTATAGAATGAAGAGTCAGGCTGATGATAGCCTGGCTTTTTTTATCGTTGGAGTGGGGTTATCTGCCGTTTTCGGGATTTATGTGCCGTATATTTGTTTTATCTGCCAAAATGTCAAAATACCTGCCATTCGACAATGCGCGACATTCGTTCCTCAAGGACTCCTTTCACCTTCGACACTGAGACTAAGCCCCCCCTAAATAGGGTAAACCAAAAGAGGTGGCCAACATTTCATATTGATTTTCAGACCTGTTTCCTTTATTCTAATTCAGTATAAACCTAGTTGAATACTTATAATGGAGTTGATTATTTTGCTACACCAGTTTTCACGAAATGAGCTAGCGATTGGTAAAGAAGGACTAAAAACCCTTACAAATAGTACGGTTGCAGTATTAGGAATCGGGGGAGTGGGATCCTTTGCAGCTGAAGCATTAGCCAGGTCAGGTGTAGGCCGTCTTGTACTAGTGGATAAAGATGATGTGGATATTACAAACGTAAATCGTCAAGTTCATGCATTGCTCTCTACAGTAGGACAGCCAAAGGTTGATCTGATGAGAGACCGCATTATGGATATCAATCCAGATTGTGAAGTTATTGCTTTAAAGATGTTCTACACGGAAGAAACATACGAAGAATTTTTCAATCATGGGCTGGATTATGTTATTGATGCTTCTGATACAATTTCCTATAAAATTCATTTAATGAAAGAATGTCTAACACGGGATATTCCGCTAATCTCAAGTATGGGAGCGGCGAACAAGAACGACCCGACACGCTTCAAAATTGCGGATATTAGTAAAACACATACGGATCCAATTGCGAAAGTGATACGTACACGCTTGAAAAAAGAAGGCATCAAAAAAGGCGTAACGGTTGTCTTCTCCGATGAAAGTCCAATTGTCATCCGTGAAGAAATTCGAAAAGAAGTAGGGAAAGATGATGCCACGATTCGTAAAGCACAACTTCCTCCTTCTTCTAATGCATTCGTTCCGTCGGTTGCCGGTCTGATTGCTGCCAGTCATACGATAAACCAATTACTAAAGGATATTGAAATTAAGAGGGTTAAAGATAAGTAAAGGTTAATTTTCTATTAGGGACTGATCTCGTGATGAGATTCAGTCCCTTTCTATTTACAATTATTCTGCTCGGGGAGAAATTATTGTTTATCCATTCCTCACACTCGTCTTCCTCATGGCTATACGTACTCCACTTGAAAAATAATTCCATTAATTAGGTAAAAAAAAGGATTGACGACACTATATATCACAGTGTACTATCTAACTAGAACACTAAAACACGTTTCAAAGGAGTGCACACATGGGTGCTTTTAAAGGTCTTCTTTGGAAGGATTTCAAGACTTCCAGTATTTGGTTTTATGGATGGGTAGCTATTATTCTACTGATCTTTATCATCGGGTTGATGATTGGGAATTACGCCAAGGAACCAACCGTTTCTCAGATTTTCCTCATTATGATCGGTGTGTTTCACTTTGCATTTCTCCCGGGAATCGTCTGTTCCATGCTTCGCTTGGAAGGGAAAACGCAATTATGGCTTCATAGTCCCCATAGCGGATTTATGCTCATATTACCGAAACTCCTCATAGCGTTTCTATACTCTTGCCTCTCCCTTCTATTAGTGGATGGTTTAGGGATATTGACCATGGTGATGTTTCAAGGGGACTCTCTTTTTCCCTATTGGCCAATCAAAGAAGGCATTCTCTTTAATCTAGCGGTGACCATCGTAGGGGTATATTTATCCGGATGGGCAATCTTTCTATGGACGTTCTACCACTCACTTTCAAAATATCCGTCGATTAAGAATATTCGCTGGCTCTTCATTGCAGGCTTCATTATTATCTATCAAAGTGTGGTCGCTTTTATTATGAGCATAGGATGGGTGAAAACGATTTTCTTTGATACGTTTACCGTAAAGGTCAGTACAGGCTTCTTCTTCTCAGTGGGTGCGCATGAGGCGAATGCAGGCTTTAATCCTGAGATGGTCCCTTTACCACTCATGCCCTTTATATTTGAAGGAATGGTTATGATCACCGTACTTATCATTTCCTGCTGGCTATTAGATCGCAAGGTTGAGGTGTAGGTCATGTCAGAAGAATATACAGCATCCAAGCCGATATACGTGCAGATAGCAGATCGAATCATCCGAGAAGTCGTAAGAAATGAATTATCTCCCGGGGACAAATTGCCTTCTGTACGTGAAATGGCCGTCCAAGCCGGAGTGAACCCGAATACCATTCAACGTACGTACAGTGAATTAGAGAGGATGGACATTGTGGAGACGAGGAGAGGACAAGGGACATTTGTGACGAATAGGGAAGACGTTCTTTCTCAAATTAATGAAAAGGTGCAGGAGGAAGTCATCAAGTCATTTATCAAGAACATGAGAGAGCTGGGATTAACGAAACAACAAATGATCCTTGGCGTCGAGAAATATCTTCATGGAAGAGAGGGGGAATAGAGGTGGTTGTGAAATTTGTTGGTGTAACCAAAAAATATGGGAATGAAATCGCTTTAAAGAACACATCCTTTCAATTCGAGAAGGGGAAGATTTATGGACTTCTTGGTCCAAATGGCAGCGGGAAATCCACCACATTAAAGATGATTGCAGGACTCGTTCTCCCCAATAAAGGGTCGGTGACTATGAACGATAAACCGGTTACCCGCAAATTTGCAAGTGCCGTTTCTTACTTGACCGAATTGGATATGTTTTACGAAGCATTTACCGTGGATGGAATGATTCGTTTTTACGCCTCTCAGTTCTCCGATTTTGATGTAGAAAGATCTCTTGAGCTGGTGGATTTCATGGAGCTTGATAGCGGGAAGAAAATAAAGCATTTATCGAAAGGGAACCGTGGCCGGTTAAAGCTTGTTCTTGCCCTATCGAGAAAAACAGAAGTTCTGCTCCTGGATGAGCCGTTTTCAGGACTGGACCCCATGGTGCGGGATTCAATCGTAAAGGGCCTCTTATCGTATATTGATTTCGGAAATCAGACAGTGATCATCGCAACCCATGAAATCGATGAAATTGAAGCGATATTGGATGAAGCGTATATCATCCATGATGGTGAAGTGAAAGGGCATTGTCACGTAGAAGAGCTGAGAGAGACAGAAGGATTGTCTGTTCTTCAATGGCTCAAAGAGACAACAAAACCAGAAAGGAAGATGAAATGATGAAGGCAATCGCGCAATTACAAAGTGTTTCGAAAGTCATCAAAGGTAAGACCATAATCGATAATTTAACGTTTGATGTGTACGAAGGAGAAGTGTTTGGTTTCCTTGGACCGAATGGAGCTGGGAAAACGACGACGATACGGATGATCGTAGGCTTGATGAATATTTCAAAAGGAGATGTTCTGATTTCAGGCAAAAGCATCAAGAAAGATTTCGAAGGTGCGATTAAGGATGTTGGTGCCATTGTGGAAAATCCTGAGCTTTATAAGTTTATGTCAGGGTATCAGAACTTGAAACACTTCGCACGTATGCAAAAAGGGATCACCGAAGAAAGAATGACTGAAGTTATCGAGCTGGTCGGTTTAAAAGACCGAATCAATGATAAAGTCAAAACCTATTCCCTTGGAATGAGACAGCGTTTGGGGCTCGCACAGTGTCTGCTCCATAAACCAAAGTTGCTCATTCTCGATGAACCTACAAATGGACTAGATCCTGCGGGGATTCGCGAAATTCGTGCATATATCAGAAAGCTTGCCCAGGAAGAAGGGATGGCTGTCATCGTCTCGAGTCACTTATTATCCGAAATGGAAATGATGTGTGATCGAATCGGGATCATTCAATCCGGTAAGTTGATTGATGTCCAACAAATGCAGGACTTCGTAGAAGGCTCTGAACAGGTATACCACCTTGAGGTAAATGATGTAGACACATTCAAAACGGTGTTAAATACAATCGATCCTGGAATCAAATTCGAAGCAAAGGGATCTGAAGTGCAAGCAGCTTTAACAAAAGAACAAGTACCAAATGTCATTCGGTCACTTGTTGAAGCGGATGTGCAAATATACAGCGTTATGCCTGTTGCGAAAACATTGGAAGACAGATTCTTAGAAATTACAAACGATAAAGGAGAGGTCGTGCATGCTTAGTCTTGTTAGAAATGAATGGACCAAAATCTTCAAGCGGGTCGGTACATATGTAATGCTCGGACTGCTTATTCTCATTATTGGTGTTACAGCTGCTTTCACAAAGTACGATGACTCGAAAGCAAAGGAAACGGAAAACTGGAAGCAGGAATTGGCAACCGAGATCGAAGGGAACCAGCAGGCTCTTTCTCAAAATCCAAAGATGGATAAATTCAGTAAGAAAGACTTTGAAAGAAGAATAGCAATAAGCGAATATCGCATTGAAAACGATATTCAACCTAAAGTGAAAGAAACGACTTGGTCATATGTTGAAACCAATGCGTACTTGGTTATCGTTGTAGCACTTTTCACCATCATTGTGGCAGCAGGGATAGTGGCTAGTGAATTTAGTTGGGGCACCATTAAATTGCTTCTCATCCGTCCTATTTCTAGGACCAGGATTCTTTTATCCAAATATATTTCTGTATTATTATTTGGTATGAGTATGCTCTTCGTCTTATTTGTTCTATCCTACCTATTGGGACTTATCTTGTTCGGTGGGGCAGATCAGTCCGCCCACCTATCGTATGTGGATGGCAAAGTAGTTGAGCAGAGCATTGTTGGTTTCTTGATCAAAACCTATTTATTAAAATCGATTGATGTCGTCATGATGGCTACAATGGCATTCATGATTTCGGCTGTATTCAGAAGCAGTTCTTTGGCAATTGGGATTTCGTTATTCCTCTTATTTGTGGGGAGTAATGTAACGGCTTTACTTGCCTTTAAATTTGATTGGGCAAAGTACAGTCTATTTGCGAACACGGACCTGACTCAATATACTGGCTTTACATCGCCCTTGGTGGACAGTATGTCGATGGGTTTCTCCATCACCATGCTGATCATCTATTTCACCATATTCCAACTGCTTGCCTTCATCGTCTTTAATAAACGGGATGTAGCAGCTTAGAGATGAATAGCTGAAACAAAAAGTGACGGGCTCATCAGGGTCCGTCACTTTTTATGCGTATCGGTAAAGTTCGGAAAACTTTAATCGTGTCACTTGATTAAGAAGATAGGCGGACTCTTTGGCATCCTTTTTTCGAAGTGTGTTCAGGGCTTCTATCATTTCGTCATGGGTTACGAGGCCTACCCCGTGACCGAAATACTGATCCTCTTTAATAAACACAGAGTTTTCACCCATCCAGATCGGGTCTTCGAAGTCGGGGTTAAAGAAATAGTAAACATCTCCCGGAATGTAATCCAGTCCTTTATACGTAACCATTCCCAGGTGGTCGTTGAAATTGTGACCCCAGACAATTAGTGGGGAGAACAACTGATTGAAATTTCGTGTCGTGATTGTATCAAGGATCGACTTATAATAGATTAACACGATGCTTGTGACGCATTCGAAGCTGTAGGCGGAGCTGTTTGTGAAAATATCTTCAATGGCGTCTGATGGAAGCTTCGATTCTTTCAGTGTGTAGCCGTAAGGAGTTTTTAACCAAAAAGCGGAGTTGAAGTTCGAATGCTCGAATGCAGAAAATTTCGCATCACTTTCATTTAACTGTTTCGCATTCGCAATGATTCTTTCTCTTATTTTTAACTCATATTTGAGCTCACCTAGGTTGCGATAACGATAGTCAGTCGGGCTTTCTTTTAATGTATTAAATATGGTTTCTTGGACAGGTGTCAGATCCGGTAAAGCACTAGGGGATAATTCATTTTCCATCACAATCAAATCCATACACCTCCAGGGCTTTTTACTAATGTATGTTTAGGGATGGAGATATGGTATCGACTTGATGAAAAAATACGTTGTTCACATTTTGGTCCGATAAATTTTGGTTCTGGCCCAATATACGTTCAAAGTGGCCCAATAACCTTCGATCTATATGACATCTGATCTTTAAAAATGCACGCTTATAAATTGATCATGAACAAAAAAAGCCTACCGGAGAGGAAGAAATCCCTGTCCAGGAGGCTTTTTTTAGGCTCATTATCTGCAGCCTTTCTTACTTCATCTGCTTCTTAATCTTTTCATACACCTGGGCAATTGCCTGTTCGAATTTCCCTGTAGATTTAGGGGTGTAGTAGTGTGCATTTTTCAACTTATCAGGGAGATAGGTTTGAGGTACCCAGCCGGATTCATAGCTGTGAGGGTACTTATATTCGATTCCTCTTCCCAATTCTTTGGCACCCTGATAGTGAGCATCCTTCAAGTGATCCGGAACTTCACCGCTTTTTCCTTTTCGAATATCGCCAAGGGCAAGATCAATAGCTGTGATTGCTGAGTTTGATTTAGGTGAAAGACAAAGCTCGATTATCGCGTTCGCAAGGGGAATCCTTGCTTCTGGGAATCCGATTTTCTCAGCTGTTTCGACTGCCGCAAGTGTCCTTGGTCCAGCCTGGGGGTTGGCGAGTCCGATATCTTCATAGGCAATCACCAGCAGTCTTCGGGCGATACTTGGAAGGTCTCCCGCTTCAACGAGCCTTCCAAGGTAGTGCAAAGCAGCGTTTACATCACTGCCCCTAATCGATTTCTGAAACGCGCTCACCACATCGTAATGGGCGTCTCCATCTTTATCGTGGGAAAAGCTCTTCTTTTGAAGGCACTCTTCTGCAATGTTCACATCGATATGAATCACACCGCTCTCATCCGGTGAACTGGACAATACGGCCAACTCCAATGCATTTAGCGAACTTCTAACATCCCCAAAGCTGCTACTGGCAAAATGTTCAATCGCTTCGTCCGTTACACGGAGCGAATATTCGCCCAATCCCCGTTCTTCATCTTGGATGGCGCGGGTCAGGGCGATTTTCATTTCCTCAATGGTAAGGGGCTTTAATTCGAAAATCTGGCATCTGCTTCTAATCGCCGGATTGATCGCATGATAAGGATTGCTCGTTGTAGCACCTATTAATGTGATCATCCCGTTCTCTAGATAAGGTAGTAGGAAATCCTGCTTTCCTTTATCCAGGCGGTGAACCTCATCCAAGAGAAGGATCACCTTCCCGGACATTTTCGCTTCCTCTGCAACAATTTGTATATCTTTTTTATTATTTGTTACGGCATTTAAGGTTTTAAATCGGTATTTAGTACTTCCGGCAATGGCACTTGCGATGGACGTTTTCCCAATGCCAGGTGGGCCATAAAGGATCATGGACGAAAGCTGTTTCGCCTTTACCATCCTGTCTATAATTTTTCCTTCTCCAACTAAATGCTGCTGCCCGATGATTTCATCAATGGTCCGTGGTCTCATCTTAAAGGCAAGTGGTTTTATGGACATGAAACATCTCTCCAAACTGGCGTTCTAGTTAGTTTCACTTTATCACAGGCTATACTTTTAAGGAAATGTTGTGGTTGTTGAGAAACAGTAACGGATAGAAAGAAGCCGCCCCTTTCACAGTGAGATGGCGGATATGCTATAATAACAAAGTCAATACAGAAGAAATATACGCTTCGTTCTGAACGGAACGTTATTAAATATATTAGAGGTGCTGGACATGAAAATATCTACTAAAGGCCGATATGGTTTAACAATTATGATTGAATTGGCAAAACGCCACGGTGATGGACCAACTTCCCTTAAAACGATTGCTCAACAACATGGGCTCTCCGAACATTATCTGGAGCAGTTAGTTGCGCCACTCCGTAATGGAGGTCTCGTTAGAAGTATAAGAGGTGCTTATGGGGGCTATGTACTAGGACATGAGCCGTCTGAAATCACCGCTGGGGATATTATTCGCATTCTTGAAGGACCGATTAGTCCAGTTGAGGGAATTGAAAATGAAGAACCGGCAAAGCGCGAACTGTGGATCCGAATTAGGGATGCGGTGAAAGAAGTACTTGATAATACGACGATCGAAGATTTAGCCAGTCATTCTGATGACGGTGAATCCGATGCGTATATGTTCTATATCTAGGAGGTTACGATAAATGGAAAGAGTGTATCTGGATCATGCTGCAACGTCACCTATGCATCCGGATGTGATTGAAGAAATGACATCCGTGATGAAGGAGACCTTTGGTAATCCATCGAGCATTCATGCATTTGGCCGCGCATCCCGTCATTTAGTGGACCGTGCACGGACCATCATTGCCCAAAGCATTCATGCAGATTATAATGAAATCATTTTTACAAGCGGTGGAACTGAAGCGGACAATCTCGCTATCATTGGATCAGCACGAGCGAATCAAGGAAAAGGAAAGCACATCATTACAACCCAAACAGAGCATCATGCCGTTTTGCATGCCTGTAAATTTCTTGAATCCTCTGGTTTTGAAGTGACCTACATTCCAGTTGATCGCACAGGAAGGCTTTCTGTAGAGGAGTTAAAGGCGGAGCTTCGAGATGATACCATTCTCGTGACAGTTATGTTTGGAAATAATGAAGTGGGCACAATTCAACCGATTAAAGAAATCGGGGAGCTTCTCAAGGATCATCAAGCCTATTTTCACACCGATGCGGTACAAGCATTCGGGTTGACTCATATAAATGTGCAAGAGCTCGGAGTCGATCTGCTTTCGGTATCAGGTCATAAGATCAATGGACCTAAAGGGATCGGCTTTCTTTATTCAAAAAAAGATGTCGACATTCAGCCTGGTTTATACGGTGGAGAGCAAGAGAGAAAGCGCCGGGCAGGAACAGAGAATGTCCCTGCAATCGCAGGGCTTGGTAAAGCGGTGAAATTGGCTCAGAATACGATTGAAGAGAAGAATTCTCAGTACTCCAGGTTTAAGGATACTATGAAAGAAATCTTAACCGCAGAGGACATAGAATTTGAAGAGAACGGATCCCTTGAGTACGGTCTGCCCCATGTGCTAAACTTAAGCTTTCCGCGCACGGATGTTGAGTCTATGCTGGTGAATTTAGATATGTCTAGTATTGCTGTATCAAGTGGATCTGCTTGTACAGCTGGATCTATAGAGCCTTCACACGTACTGGTCGCCATGTATGGCAGTCAGTCCGAGAATGTTCGGAATTCCATTCGGTTCAGCTTCGGTCAGGGCAATACGGAGGAGCAAATCGTCTGGACTGCCCGTGAAGTCGCAAAAATTGTTAAACGATTAACAACTTAAGACATTCGTCTGAAAGTGGCGAATGAAGGAATAAGGAGGTGGCGTAAGTGAAAAAAGAACCAAAGGATACGAGAGTGGTCGTTGGGATGTCCGGTGGAGTGGATTCCTCGGTAGCAGCATTACTATTAAAGCAGCAAGGCTATGAAGTCATCGGGATATTCATGAAAAATTGGGATGATACCGATGAAAACGGAGTATGTACAGCAACGGAAGATTACAACGATGTGATTCGAGTATGCAACCAAATTGGGATTCCTTACTACGCTGTGAATTTTGAGAAACAATACTGGGATAAAGTATTTACGTATTTCCTGGACGAATATAAAGCTGGAAGAACGCCGAACCCGGATGTCATGTGTAACAAGGAAATTAAGTTCAAAGCCTTTTTAGAGCATGCACTCAAGCTTGGGGCAGATTACCTTGCAACCGGTCACTATGCCCAAGTCGAGTACCGTGATGGGGAGTACAAAATGCTCCGCGGTGTCGACAACAATAAGGATCAAACCTATTTCCTTAATCAGTTAGGGCAGGAGCAGCTTGAAAAAGTGATGTTCCCACTAGGCGGCATCGACAAGAAAGAAGTAAGGGAAATTGCGAAGGAAGCGGATCTTGCTACGGCGACCAAGAAAGACAGTACTGGGATTTGCTTCATTGGTGAACGAAACTTCAAAGATTTCTTAAGCAACTACCTTCCTGCACAACCTGGAAAAATGGAAACATTAGACGGAAAAGTGATGGGGAAACATGACGGACTAATGTACTATACAATTGGTCAACGTCATGGACTCGGTATTGGTGGAGCAGGGGATCCTTGGTTCGCGATCGGTAAAGATCTGGAAAGAAACGTGCTTTACGTTGGGCAAAGCTTTGAGCACCCAGCCCTCTATTCAGATTCCATTCTCGCAACAGATGTTCACTGGACGTCGAATTTGGGCAATTCATCTGAATTTGCATGTACGGCAAAATTCCGCTATCGCCAAGATGATAATAAGGTTACGGTGGTGCCACTTGAAGATGGGAAAGTGAAAGTAATCTTTGATGAACCCATTCGAGCGGTCACACCAGGACAGGCGGTCGTTTTCTACAACGGTGATGAATGTCTCGGTGGAGGTACGATCGATACCATTTTTAAAGATGAGAAAAAACTGACATACGTCGGCTAAAACAAAATCAAGAAGGACTGAGAAAAAGAGGTGTGTCATCTCTTATCTCTCAGTCCTTTTTTTCATCAGGATCGATACTATAGTTGAGTGTCCCTTATGGTATACTAGTAACGATAAGTGGGACGACAATTACTCAACTTACATACATAAATTATGACAATATAGAGGTGTTTAAAATGGATAAGAATTTAAAAGGAATTGAGTTTTTACAAGAAGGAAAAGTAGAAGAAGCGGTAAAACTCTTTACAGAAGCCATTGAAGAAAGTCCAAAGGATCCTGTAGGGTATATTAATTTCGGTAACGTTCTTATGTCGGTAGGGGACAATGAAAAAGCGAAAAGGTTCTTTGAAAGGGCGATCTCAGTCGACGAGAATGCTGCAGCAGCCTTCTACTCCCTTGGTAACTTATACTTTAACGATAACAATTTTGACGAGGCGAAAGATCAGTTTGAAAAAGCCGTTTCAAAAGGGATGGAGAATGCCGACGTCTATTTCATGCTTGGAGTTAGTCTGTTCCAATTAGAGCAACCACGACTCGCTCTACCGTATTTACAACGGAGTGTTGAACTGAATGCAGAAGATGTTGAGGCACGCTTTCAATTAGGGCTATGCTTAGCAAAAGTTGAAGCATACGAAGAAGCGATTGCCCAATTATCTCAAGTAGTGGAAGTGGACCCGGAACACGCTGATGCTTATTACAATTTAGGTGTAGCGTACGCTGGTCATAAGGATGATGCAGATACGGCACTAATGTATTTCAACAAAGCGATCGACGTTCAACCTGACCATATGCTAGCAGGGTATGGCATCAAGATGATCGAAAAGCTTAAAAATGAACAAAGTGAATAGTTAGGGGGTTCACTGACTTGAGCCAGCAGGATTCTTTAAAGCTGTTTGGGGATGAAGAAATCTATCTTAAAGGAAGGCATCTTGTCACCATTTTTCATAACGAGGAAAATCTGTATTCGGTGGTGCGGATTCGGGTGGACGAAACGAATGATTCATATGAAGACAAAGAAGCTGTCGTAACCGGGAATTTCCCTAAAATTCATGAAGATGAGACCTATATATTTTACGGAAGGTTCCAGGAGCATCCGAAGTTTGGCATGCAGTTTCATGCGAAACATTTCAAGAAAGAAATTCCCCAGACGACTCAAGGTGTCGTCCATTATTTATCAAGTGATTTATTTAAAGGAATAGGAAAGAAAACAGCTGAGAAGATTGTGGAACATATCGGGGAAAATGCTATTAGTAAAATACTCGAAAATCCTAGTCTCTTAGATGAAATTCCGAAACTTCCACAAGAAAAGGCGAAAAGTATATATGATACGCTAGCCGAGCATCAAGGCTTGGAGCGGGTTATGATCATGCTGAATGATTTAGGGTTTGGACCTCAAATTTCCATGAAGGTTTACCAGGCCTATAAAGAGCAGGCACTTGAAATTATTCAAAATAATCCCTATAAGCTCGTAGAAGATATTGAAGGGATCGGTTTTACCCGTGCTGATGAATTAGGCTCTAAGATAGGGCTGACAGGCAGTCACCCTGACAGGATTAAAGCAGGCTGTCTCTATACCCTTGAACAAGTTTGCGTCAAGCAGGGTCATGTATATCTTGAAGCGGAAGAGCTCATAATCTCGGTAAAGGAGCTTCTGGAAAAAAGCCAGCCTGAGAAAATCGATTACACCGAAATATCGAGTCAATTGGTTTCCTTAGAGGAAGAAAGTAAAGTCGTTGGGGAAGGGACAAAGGTTTATGTTCCCTCTCTCTATTTCTCTGAAAAAGGCATCGTGACAAATATCGAAATGATTTTATCTCAAACCCAGTATAAAGATCAATTTCCACAATCGGAATTCCTTCTGTCACTGGGAGCGCTCGAGGACCGGTTGGGGGTTCAATATGCACCTTCCCAAAAGGAAGCTATCGAAACCGCATTGATGTCTCCCATGCTTCTTCTAACCGGAGGACCGGGTACAGGGAAAACAACGGTCATTCAGGGAATCGTAGAGCTGTTTGCTGATTTACATGGTTGCTCATTGGATCCAAAGGATTACAAGGATGAACCATTCCCTGTATTGTTAACAGCCCCTACAGGTCGAGCGGCTAAACGGATGACTGAATCAACGGGACTGCCTGCAATGACGATTCATCGACTATTAGGATGGAATGGTCAAGAAGGGTTCCAGAGTGATGAGGAACGTGCAATTGAAGGAAAGCTTTTGATTGTGGATGAAGTATCCATGGTCGATACCTGGCTCGCCCACCAATTGTTGAAAGCTTTGCCTGAGGATATCCAGGTTATATTTGTCGGGGATGAAGATCAATTGCCATCTGTCGGCCCTGGGCAGGTACTAAAGGACCTATTGAAGTCGGAAGTTGTACCGACAGTCAGGTTAACAGACATTTATAGACAGGAAGAAGGATCTTCCATCATTGAGCTCGCTCACTCAATGAAAAAGGGTCAGGTTCCTGCAGATTTAACGAAGCAGCAGAAAGATCGATCCTTCTTTCCTTGCAGAACCAATCAGATATCGGAAGTCGTTCAAAAAATTGTCGAGAACGCCAAGAAAAAAGGATATTCCCCAAAGGATATCCAGGTACTTGCTCCCATGTATCGAGGTCCGGCCGGTATTGATCGATTGAATGAACTTGTCCAGGAAATCTTTAATAGCAATGACGGCACTCGAAAAGAGATCGCATTTGGAGATGTGAAATACCGGATTGGGGATAAAGTGCTTCAATTGGTCAATCAACCGGAAAACAATGTCTTCAATGGGGACATAGGTGAAATCGTTTCAATCTTTTATGCAAAGGAAAACACCGAGAAGCAAGACATGATTATCGTGTCATACGAAGGGAACGAGGTCACATATACCCGACAGGACCTCATGCAAATTACTCACGCGTATTGTTGTTCAATCCATAAGTCACAAGGTAGTGAGTTTCCAATCGTGATTTTACCGGTTGTAAAGAGCTATTATCGTATGCTGAGAAGAAATCTACTATACACCGCCATCACGAGGAGCAAGCAGTTCCTCATTCTTTGTGGTGAGCTGGATGCGTTCAGACTTGGTGTTGAGAGGGAAGATGACTTTCTTCGCAAGACGAGCCTGAGTGAAAAACTGAGAAATTTACTCTATGGTGATAGGACCGTAGAAAGAGATTCATCTGGTGAGGATGTCCCCATAGAGGAATTCCTGCTGAATGAAGATCCAATGATAGGAATGGAAGGCATAAGCCCTTTTGATTTCATGAAAGCATAAGGTTAGCGAATGAACGGTTACTAAAAACCATTCATTCGCTAACCTTTTTTTTGTTTAAAGAGATAGGGTCACACTTACGGAATTTGTGTTAACCTTCACTGAATATAAGTTGACATATAATTATGGCAAGCGGTATCCTTATGGTGTAGTAGAAATGGGAAAAGGAGGTAAGTCGATGAATGGAAAATTAAGGACAATCGATCTTACATTAGCAGGAATGTTTGTGGCATTGATGGCAATCGGGGCAAATATCACAACATTTGTGCCCTTTATGGTCATAGGTGGAGTGCCTATCACATTGCAAACATTCATTGCGATATTAGCAGGAGCCTTACTAGGAAGGAGAGTAGGGGCCATCTCCATGACGGTGTACGCACTGGTCGGATTAGTGGGGGTTCCGGTATTTGCCCGATTTGGAGGAGGGTTATCTTCCATTGTGAGCCCGACTTTCGGATTTATTGTTTCATTTATTTTCACGGCGTACATAACGGGAAAATTGATTGAAAAGCATAAAGGAATGAAGGTCTATATTTTCGCAGCTATAGTCGGTATGGCGGTCAATTATGTGTTCGGTACGAACTGGATGTATGCAGCTTACAAGCTCTGGGCAGCAGCTCCAGAAGGGTTTACATATAAGTTGGTATGGGCATGGATGATGGTCCCATTACCGAAGGATATCATCTTAGCCGTCTGTGCAGGAATGATGGCTCATCGCTTGGAGAATTCAGTTTTATCCAAGAGCTCATTTAGGAACATCAATAGAGTAGCCTAATAAGGGGGAAGAATGGATATGAAAACATGGAAGCAGCTTGCAAAAGGGGTAATTAAAGGAGAAGAAATAACAAATGAAGAGGCGTTATCAATTTTGCAAAGCTCAGATGATGAGCTTTTAGAGTTATTACATAGCGCGTATTTAATACGAAAACATTATTATGGGAACAAAGTAAAATTAAATATGATCATTAATACAAAGTCAGGTCTTTGCCCTGAAAATTGTGGATATTGTTCACAGTCCATCGTTTCCAATGCACCAATCGAGAAGTATAGGATGGTGGATAAAGAGACGATTCTGAAGGGAGCAGAAAATGCTCATAAGCTAAATGTTGGAACATATTGTATAGTGGCGAGCGGACGGGGACCGAGCAATCGTGAAGTGGATCATGTCGCCTCAGCAGTAAAAGAAATAAAAGATCAGTATCAGTTAAAGGTATGCGCATGCTTAGGTTTATTAAAGGATGATCAAGCGAAGCGCTTAAAAGAAGCGGGTGTTGATCGGTACAACCACAACATCAACACCTCTGAAAACCATCATGAAAACATCACCACTTCCCATTCATATGAAGATAGGGTGAATACCGTAGACCAGGCTAAGGCCCAGGGTATTTCCCCTTGCTCAGGGATCATTGTCGGTATGAAAGAGACGTTGCAGGATGTTGTAGATATGGCTCACAGTTTAAAGGTATTGGATGCTGATTCAATACCGGTGAATTTTCTACATGCCATAGACGGGACTCCCCTTGAAGGGACCAATGAACTCGATCCGAGATATTGCCTGAAAGTACTTTGCTTAATGCGTTTCATCAATCCTACTAAAGAAATTCGTGTTTCAGGTGGGAGGGAAGTGAACCTTCGAAGTTTACAACCTTTGGGGCTTTATCCGGCAAACTCAATTTTCGTTGGAGACTACCTAACAACAGCAGGACAGGAAGGAACGGTCGATCATCAAATGCTTGAAGATCTGGGATTTGAAATTGATTATGTGAAGGAAGTAACTGAAAAAGTGACGTCATCATAAATTCTTTATAAGTTGAATATGAGGCTTTATAGCGAACTTAGCCACGGTGCGTTCAAACAACAAAGGGTGAAAAATTCATTGGGTTTCATGGAAAAGGTTACTCCTTATGAAATCAAGGAAATATCCCACACTATATAAGAACGGTGATGCCACATCATCGTTAGTGCGTCGATTCCCATTAAACAAGTATAAAACTGGCTGCAATTGGACATGATGGTAGGGAATAATCACCATTACTGGTGTAACCTGAGGTGAACGTACCGATGAAGTGTCCAAATTGTCAGAGCAAAGATATAGGGAAGATCGGCATCAACCAATATTACTGTTGGGGTTGCTATATCGAGCTTACCTTGTCAAAAGGAGTCATTCATACTCATCAGGTAGAAGAGGATGGATCGTTAAGCTCCTTAGACGACTTGTTTGATGAAGAAGAGCGCCGACTAAGCTAGAAAGAGGTGTCTTTCTTGAATAAAACATTTGCATCCATCGCGGGCTTCGGAGCAGGTATCGCTGCTTCCATCTATTCACAAAGATCCAATATGATGAGCCAAAGACAAATGAAACGAATTCGTAAACAAGTAAAGAAACTTTTTTAGCAATAAGAAGGCTGGCTCATTTTTTGGGTCAGTCTTCTTTTTATAAGGCTCCCATTTCAACTTGAAACGGACTATAGAAACGGAATTTCATTCTTTAGAATCATATACTTCATTAATAGAAACCTCCGATGAATAAAACCACCTCCTATTTTCGAACAATAGAGAGACAAGGAGGTGTCTACAATGGAAAAGAGATCCTATACCAAATGGATTTACAGGCTATCTATGGCCCTTTTAGCTGCATTATTCCTTTATGTTCTCTATTTGTTAAAACCTGTATGGCATCCGGTATTAGTGGTCTTATTGTTTTCCTTGCTTCCGTTCATAATAGGAGGATTCATTGCATATCTGCTTCATCCAGTAGTGGAAAAGATACACGAAGCTGGAATTCATAGAGGAATTGCCATCATGCTCATCTATCTCCTATTCTTTGGAGGATTGGGCTATGCAGTCTATAAAGGAACACCTGCCATCATTCATCAGCTAAAAGATTTATCGGAGAATGCGCCTCTATTCACAAAGCAGTATCAAGGGTGGCTGAAGGTTGTGCAGAGCGAGACCTCGACATGGCCGGACGGAATTCAGTCACAGCTGGGAGAAAGAATTGATGGACTGGAAGCGTGGGTGACAGGGCTTGTGGCTTTAGTGCTCGCTGCCTTAATGAAATTTATGAATAGTCTTCTGCTGGTTGCTATCATTCCTTTCGTATCCTTTTATTTATTGAAAGACATAACGAAAGTGAAGACATTCGTGTGGCATCTGACTCCGAAACAATGGAGACAGAGTGCGATTTCCTTTTCGAAGGATGTGGATGAATCTCTTGGAGGATATATTCGGGGCCAGCTTTTGGTCTGTTTACTCATCGGTGGCGTTTCAGCTGTTACCCTTTGGTTGATCGGCATGAAATATCCCTTAATTCTCGGTTTACTCATAGGTGTGACGAATGTGATCCCTTATTTCGGACCGATTATCGGGGCCATTCCGGCAGTGATTGTTGCCAGCACCATTTCCGTCAATATGGTGATGTATGTTGTCATCATGGTGGTGGCCCTTCAGTTTTTAGAGGGGAATATATTATCTCCCCTCATCGTTGGGAAAAGTCTTCATATGCATCCCCTGTTCATCATGGGTGCCCTGATTCTTGGCGGTGAGGTTGGAGGCGTGATCGGAATGATTGTGGCAGTGCCGGTTCTAGCAGTTGTAAAGGTCGCCATTTTTCATGGACGCACTCATTTTCTGCAAACAATGAAGGAAGATTAGCGGGAAAATAAGAATCAACATTGACAAATACAGTGAATATTTCTATAATCCAACTTATACAAGTAATCATATAGCATGAAAGCTATGAAGGATCGAGTAGGTTATAGTCCATTTTCCAGAGAGAAATCCCCAAGGCTGAAAGGGAATTCAAATGAAGGATATCCGAATGCTAATCCTGAGTGCAGGTAAAGCCTGCCGTCTATCCGCGTTAAGGTGTTGTTGAGGGATGAACAATTCGATAAGGGGAGCAAGTTATACACTGCCTTTTCATTGTTCATAACCAGGGTGGTACCGCGAGAACAGCTCTCGTCCCTGTTTTGGGATGAGGGCTTTTTTGTATTCTTTTTTAACCATACATATAAAGGAGGAAGCTTCAAATGAACAAATTAACAGGTGCAGAAATTCGTCAGAAGTTTTTAGATTTCTTTCAAGAGAAAGGACATGGTGTGGAGCCAAGTGCCTCACTGGTGCCCCATGAAGATCCATCCCTATTATGGATCAATAGTGGTGTAGCGACATTAAAGAAATATTTTGACGGGCGGGTCATCCCGAAAAATCCAAGAATCGTGAATGCACAAAAGTCGATTCGTACAAATGACATTGAAAATGTTGGGCAAACAGCTCGTCATCATACATTCTTCGAAATGCTTGGGAACTTTTCGATTGGGGAATATTTTAAAGTAGAAGCAATTGAATGGGCTTGGGAGTTCTTGACCGATGTGAAATGGATAGGCTTCGATCCTGAAAAGCTTTCTGTCACGATTCACCCGGAAGACCATGAAGCATTTGATATCTGGAATAAAAAAGTGGGTGTCCCTGCTGAGCGCATCATCCGCATCGAAGGAAACTTCTGGGATATCGGTGAAGGTCCAAGTGGTCCGAATACAGAAATCTTCTACGATCGTGGACCTGAATATGGTGACAATCCAGAAGACTCTGAATTATATCCAGGAGGGGAAAATGATCGTTACCTTGAAGTGTGGAATCTTGTGTTCTCACAATTCAATCATAATCCTGACGGAACATATACTCCGCTTCCTAAGAAGAACATTGATACTGGGATGGGCCTTGAACGGATGGCGTGTGTCGTGCAAGAAGTACCTACAAACTTTGATACAGACTTATTTATGCCGATCATTTCAGCGACGGAAGAAATATCCGGTAAGACATACGGAAAAGGCAGTGGAAATGATGTAGCGTTCAAAGTGATTGCCGATCATATCAGAACGGTTGCCTTTGCAATCGGTGATGGGGCACTTCCATCCAACGAAGGCCGTGGTTATGTACTAAGAAGACTGCTTCGCCGTGCGGTACGATTTGCAAAGCAAATTGAAATTAATCGTCCGTTCATGTACGAATTGGTTCCAGTTGTTTCTGAAATCATGGTGGATTTCTATCCAGAAGTGAAACAAAAAGCAGAGTTCATTCAAAAAGTAGTGAAAAATGAGGAAGATCGCTTCCATGAAACATTAAACGAAGGATTGACGATTCTTTCTTCCATCATTAAAGTTCAAAAATCTGCCGGAAGTAACGTTATACCCGGTGAAGATGTCTTCCGTCTGTATGATACGTATGGCTTCCCTGTCGAATTAACAGAAGAATATGCAGAAGAAGAAGGGTTAACAGTAGATCATGCAGGTTTTGAAACAGAAATGGAGGCTCAGCGTGAAAGAGCGAGATCGGCTCGTCACGATGTAGGCAGCATGCAGGTGCAAGGTGGAATTCTTAGCGACATCACGGTTGAAAGTCGCTTCGTAGGATACGACACATTGGAGAGCACGGCAACGATCCTTGAATTATTAGTCGACAATGAACGCCAGCCGAAAGTGGGTAAAGGCCAGGAATGTCAATTCATTCTGGATCAAACACCGTTCTATGCGGAAAGTGGTGGACAAATCGGTGACAAAGGACATATTGAAGCTGATGGTGTAAAAGTGTTCGTGACAAGCGTAAAGAAAGCTCCAAATGGACAAAATCTTCATTCTGCCATCGTTGAAGAAGGAACCTTAGAGCAACATGCACAGGTGATTGCGAAGGTTTCCCGAGAGTCGAGAACGAAAGTGGAGAAAAACCATACTGCGACTCATATCCTTCACCAAGCATTGAAAGATGTTCTTGGAGATCATGTGAACCAGGCTGGCTCCCTAGTAGAACCAGATCGACTACGCTTTGACTTCTCTCACTTTGGATCTGTTTCTGCTGAAGAGATTGACCGTATTGAAACCATCGTCAACGAAAAGGTTTGGCAGGCTGTTTCAGTGAACACGGCCCTTAAATCATTATCAGAGGCAAAAGCGATGGGAGCGATGGCTTTATTCGGAGAGAAGTACGGGAATGAAGTACGGGTTGTGTCCATTGGTGAATATAGTCTAGAGCTTTGTGGTGGCTGTCACGTATCCAATACATCTGAAATCGGCTTGTTTAAGATCCTTTCTGAAAGCGGGATCGGAGCCGGAACGAGAAGGATTGAAGCTGTGACTGCAGAGAATGCATATCAAGTATTAAACGATCAGGTTTCTCAACTGAAGGAAGTTGCGGCTAAACTTAAATCGAATCCTAAAGAAGCTGTCAATCGCGTTGACTCTTTATTACTGGAGATGAAAGAGCTTCAAAGAGAAAATGAATCATTATCTGCAAAGTTGTCTAACATAGAAGCAGGCAGCTTAACGGATCAAGTGAAGGTCATTGATGGTGTGAATGTTCTTTATGCCAAAGTGGCAGCTGGAGATAGCAACGGATTACGATCAATGATGGACGACCTGAAACAGAAACTGGGCTCAGGTGTAATCGTATTGGCAACAACTGGAGAGGACAAAGTCACAATCATTGCAGGAGTTACTGGCGACTTAGTCGAAAAAGGATATCATGCTGGAAAACTGGTTAAAGAAGTCGCTTCACGCTGTGGTGGAGGTGGCGGTGGCCGTCCGGACATGGCTCAAGCTGGTGGTAAACAACCGGAAAAAGTGGAAGAAGCCCTTCAATTTGTAGAAGAATGGGTCAAATCCATTTAACTCCTTGTGAAAGTGGTGTACAATGTAGGTAACGATTAACAATTCGGTTGTCAAAAAGACAAGCCTAAAGAGAGGTGCTAAAAATGAGTTCTTTTGACAAAACGATGCGGTTTGATTTTTCTGAGGAGCCATTCGAACATGATGTAAGGGAAGTACTTTTACAGGTTCATAATGCTTTGCAGGAAAAAGGCTACAATCCGATCAATCAAATCGTAGGGTACTTATTATCTGGAGATCCTGCTTACATTCCAAGACATCAAGATGCCAGAAATATCATCCGCCGTTTAGAACGTGATGAGATCATCGAAGAATTAGTCAAATCGTATTTGAAACAGCACAAAGAGGGATAATACATGCGTGTAATGGGTTTAGATGTTGGCTCTAAAACAGTGGGAGTCGCAATTAGCGACGAACTTGGCTGGACAGCTCAAGGAATTGAAACGATTAAGATTGACGAAGATCATGGTGTGTTCCGTATGGATCGAATAAAGGAGCTTGCCGATGAGTACCAGGTGGAAACGGTTGTCGTTGGAATGCCTAAAAACATGAACAACACCATCGGTCCACGTGGGGAAGCGTCTATTGCTTATGGAGATTTAATTCATCAAGAGTTATCCCTTCCCGTTAAATATTGGGATGAAAGACTGACCACGATGGCTGCTGAAAGAGTCCTTTTAGAAGCCGATGTAAGTAGGAAGAAGCGAAAGAAAGTAATTGATAAAATGGCTGCAATGATGATCCTTCAAGGATTTCTTGACAGCCAAAAATGATGAGGTGAATGTTCATGGAACACGGAGAAAAACAAATTACAGTAGTTGACGAACAAGGAAGTGAGCAATTATGCGAGGTCCTTTTCACATTTGAATCAGATAAATTCGGAAAGTCTTATGTTCTTTACTATCCGTTAGGAGCAGATGAGAACGACGAAGAAGAAATCGAAATTCATGCATCAGCATTCATGCCTGGTGACGAAGGTCAAGAAGGCGAATTAAAGCCGATAGAAACAGAAGAAGAGTGGGACATGATCGAAGAAATGTTAAACACTTTCTTAGATGAAGAAGAAGACGCTGAATAAGCAGAACGTATAGCACCATATGAAACAGGGACCGCAAAAGGGGGCGAAAAATTCACCCTTTTTGCAGGTCCCTGTTTCACTTTGTGCGAAATATTGTATAATAGTGGAGATGATGTCGAAATATGTACAACGGATAGCCCGCTTTTTTGCTCGAAAGGGGGAAATGTAGCTTTGGAAGAAAAGAAAAATATAAAAGAGACATTGATGAAAAAATTGCTGGAAAGACAAGAGGAGGCAAAAGTCATTAGAAAAATAGTAGGACTTGTCATTCTTTGTCTTGTCATTGTCATAGGGGGAACAGCAATAGGCGGATACCTTTATGTGAATTCGGCCCTGAAACCGGTTGACCCTGACAATACAAAATCAGTAAAAGTGGAAATACCAATCGGTTCCGGTGTGACCAGTATCGGAAATATCCTGGAGAAAAAAGGGATTGTGAAAAACTCAACTGTCTTTAAATATTATGTCAAATTCAACAATGAAGCAGGGTTCCAGGCAGGCTCTTATGATTTGACGCCTTCTATGACCTTGAATGAAATTGTCAACAGCTTAAAGACAGGGAAGGTAATGAGAAAAGCGGAATTTAAGATCACCGTTCCAGAGGGACTTCAATTAGATCAAATCGCAGAAATCATTGCTGATAAGTCTCCATATAAACAAGAAGAAATAGAGACGAAATTAAACGATAAGAAATGGCTCGAGCAATTAAAAGAGGAATATCCGGATCTGATTACTGATGAAATTCTAAAAAAAGAAATTAAGCACCCGTTAGAAGGATATCTATATCCTGCCACTTACCCTTTTTATGAGAAAAAGCCTTCTTTAGATAAGATTATTAAGAAGATGATCGCTCAAACCGACGAGGTATTGGCTCAGTACCATGAGGCCATGGCGGCAAATGAATATACACCTCATGAACTCCTCACCCTCTCTTCCCTTATTGAGGAAGAAGCAACCGAAAAAGCGGACAGAGGGAAGATTTCCAGTGTATTTTATAACCGTATGGAGAAAGATATGCCTCTTCAAACGGATCCGACCGTGCTTTATGCACTAGGCGAGCATAAAGGGAAAACAGTATACAAAGATCTTAAAGTGGACTCACCTTATAACACGTATCGAGTGAAGGGACTGCCACCAGGACCGATTGCGAATGCCGGTGTGTCGTCGATTGAAGCAGCCTTGCAGCCTGAGGATACAGAGTACTATTATTTCTTGGCCGCTTCTAATGGATCAGTATATTATTCTGAAACGTTGGATGAGCATAACGAGAAAAAAGAGAAGTACATTACAAACAAAGAAGAATAGTCTGATAAGAAGAGGAAAGAAACATTCGCTTTCCTCTTTTTTATGTGATAAAATAGTACAAGTTATTTTTATATTCGGGTGTTATCTTTATGAAGAGATCTGAGGAGTAGAAAGCTTATTGTAGCTTTCTTCTTTTCATGTTGTCTAAGAAAGAATCGCCTTATCTAAGACCAAGTACGGTCATGATCGTGAGGCTTATATATGAACGAACAAGTTATTCATTATATAGAAACAATCGTGAAACAACGACCTGCATTAATTTCTGAGATGGAGCAATATGCACAAGTTCATAATGTTCCTATCATGGAACTGGTCGGTATGGAGGCGCTCTTAGGGATGCTGAGGATCCAACAGCCGAAACGAATTCTGGAAATCGGGACGGCTATCGGGTATTCGGCTCTACGAATGGCAGGTGCTGTACCTGAAGCGACCATCGTTACCTTGGAGCGTGATGAAGAAAGATTCGATGCAGCCAAAGGGTTTCTCTCTCGTTCTGAAGATGGCAAACGGATCATCTCGGTATTTGGGGATGCTCTTGACATGGCTGAAGAAGTGGCCCAGCATGGTCCCTTTGATGCCATCTTTATCGACGCTGCCAAAGGCCAATACCTAAAATTCTTTGAACTCTACACCAACATGCTCTCAGATGATGGTGTGGTCTATTCAGATAATGTCCTGTTTAAAGGACTCGTGGCCGTAGAAGAGGTTGAACAGAAGAGAATTCGGAATATGGTAAAGAAGCTACAGCAATATAATACGTGGCTGATGAATCATGAGCAATTCGACACGAGTATCTTACCTGTTGGCGACGGAATAGCCATTAGTAAAAGAAGGGGTGAGCAATGATGAAAAAGCCAGAATTACTCGTAACCCCTGTCTCTGTGTCTGATATTGAAGAGTTGGCTTCAGCGGGAGCCGATGCATTCATGATCGGTGAACAGCGGTATGGATTAAGGCTTGCCGGGGAGTTCTCAAGAGATGATGTAAGGGTAGCGATTGACTTGGCCCATAGGCATAACAAGAAAGTATATGTTGCCATGAACGCCCTTTTCCATAATGATAAGATTGCGGAGCTTGGTGATTATATTGCATTCCTTCAACATGCTGGTGCTGATGGGGTCGTTTTCGGAGATCCTGCTGTATTAATGGCTGCTCGGGAAGTGGCACCAGAGATGAAGCTGCACTGGAATACAGAAACGACTGCCACCAATTGGTACACGTGTAATTACTGGGGCAGAAAAGGTGCGAAACGTGCCGTGTTGGCCAGGGAATTAAGCATGGATACGATTGTGGAGATCAAAGAAAATGCAGAAGTTGAAATAGAGGTACAGGTTCACGGTATGACTTGCATGTTCCAATCAAAACGTTCTTTACTTGGGAACTATTTTGAATATAGAGACAAAGCGATGGAAATTGAGAACCGTAAAGAACAAAAGAATATGTTTCTGCATGACGAGGAACGTCATAATAAATATCCTATTTATGAAGATGAAAATGGGACTCATATTATGAGTCCAAATGATATGTGTATTGTTGATGAATTAGGCGAAATGATTGACGCTGGAATCGATTCTTTCAAAATCGATGGAGTGATGAAATCATCACACTATATCCTTGAAACAACCAAGCTATACCGTAAAGCCATTGATCTATATGTAGAAGACGAAGATCAATATGAAGAGCAGAAAGACGACTATTTAGAGGAAGCGAAAAGTTTGCAACCGGAAAGCCGCCCTTTGGATACAGGCTTCTTCTTTAAAGAAACTGTGTATTAAGAGCATAAAGAAGATAGATTAGAACGGAGGAGTTACGATGACCACGGTTGTGAAAAAACCTATCTCTAAATTGGTAGACGGAAAGCGTGTCATTGTGAAGAAACCTGAGTTACTAGCTCCTGCTGGTAATCTTGAGAAATTGAAGATTGCAGTGCAATATGGGGCAGATGCCGTCTATATTGGTGGACAGGAATATGGCCTGCGATCAAATGCTGGTAATTTCACGTTTGAAGATATGAAAGAAGGCGTGGAGTTTGCAAGTAAATACGGTGCCAAGATTTATGTGACTACTAATATCTATGCCCATAATGAGAACATGGATGGTCTTGAAGACTACCTTCGGGGAATCGGTGAGGCTGGAGTTGCGGGAATCATAGTGGCAGACCCCCTTATCATTGAGACGTGCAGAAGGGTTGCCCCGAATGTTGAGGTGCATTTAAGTACACAGCAGTCCCTTTCAAACTGGAAAGCTGTTCAGTTTTGGAAAGAAGAGGGGCTTGATCGTGTTGTGCTGGCTCGTGAAGCGAGCGGTAGAGAAATCCAGGAAATGAAAGAAAAAGTCGATATTGAAATCGAGACCTTTATACATGGAGCAATGTGCATTGCATACTCTGGCCGCTGTACATTAAGTAACCACATGACGGCAAGGGATTCAAATCGCGGTGGCTGCTGCCAGTCTTGCCGCTGGGACTATGATTTATATGAAGTGAATGAAGGGAATGAAGGGAATGAAAATCCTCTTTACGATCAAGGGGATGCTCCTTTTGCCATGAGTCCGAAAGACTTAAAGCTTGTTGAATCAATCCCGGGTATGATTGAATTAGGCATTGATAGTTTGAAAATCGAGGGGCGAATGAAGTCCATTCACTATGTAGCCACAGTCGTCAGTGTATACCGCAAAGTGATAGATGAATATTGTAAAGATCCGGATAATTTCAGCATACAAAAAGAGTGGCTTGATGAGCTGGAAAAATGCGCGAATCGAGACACCGCTCCTGCATTTTTTGAAGGAGTGCCAGGTTTCAAAGAACAGATGTTTGGCGTTCACAACAAGAAAAACACAAATTATGAATTTGTCGGACTTGTTTTAGACTACGACGAAGAAACCCAAATCGTCACAATGCAGCAGCGAAACTACTTTAAGGCAGGACAAGAAGTGGAGTTTTTTGGTCCTGAAATCTCAAACTTCACACAAGTAGTAGAGAAGATGTGGGATGAAAAAGGTAATGAGCTTGAAATAGCCCGTCACCCATTACAAATTGTGAAATTTTACGTTCATCAGAAAGTATATCCTGATAACATGATGCGAAAGGAGAACAAGTAATACTTATGAAGCATAAACCCGTTGTAATTGGTGTAGCAGGAGGTTCCGGCTCAGGTAAAACAAGTGTTACCAAAGCCATTTATGAGCAATTTCAAGGTCATTCAATCTTAATGTTGCAACAAGACTATTATTATAAAGATCAATCAAATCTACCTTTTGAGGAACGTTTGAAAACGAATTATGATCATCCATTAGCCTTTGATAATGATCTTTTAATTCAACATTTACATGGTCTTTTGGATCATCAAGCGGTCAATAAACCAGTGTATGATTATAAAATGCACACTCGTTCAGAGGACACAATTCTCGTTGAACCAAAAGATGTTATTATTTTAGAAGGAATTTTAGTATTAGAAGATGAAAGATTGCGTAACTTAATGGATATTAAGCTATATGTAGATACCGATGCTGATCTTCGAATCATTAGAAGAATGCTTCGCGATATTAAAGAACGGGGACGCTCCATTGATTCAGTGATTGATCAATACATCACAGTTGTTCGTCCAATGCATAATCAATTCATCGAACCGACGAAGCGATATGCGGATGTGATCATCCCTGAAGGTGGGCATAATCACGTGGCGATCGATTTAATGGTAACAAAAATTCAAACAATTCTTGAACAAAAGTCATTTTTGTAATACGATAGCATAGATAAAGACATATAGGTTAGATTTTACATTTTCCCACATTGTAAAGTAGTAGGGAATGGAGAGAGAAGCGATTCTCCTTCCATTCCCTGCCTCTACATAAGCATCAGTTGAATATTTACATACAGAGCACGGGATGCTCTTAGAGAGAAAAGGAGTGAAGAGGGTCATGAGTACAGATAAAGTATTTCCTATGACATCAGAAGGTAAGATAAAATTAGAAAAAGAACTGGAAAACCTGAAAACGGTTAAACGTAAAGAAGTAGTAGAGCGTATTAAAATTGCTCGAAGCTTCGGGGATCTATCCGAGAACTCAGAGTACGACGCAGCAAAAGATGAACAAGCATTTGTTGAAGGTCGTATTTCTACTCTGGAAAATATGATTCGCAATGCGAAGATCATTCAAGAAGATGATATGAATTCAGATACAGTTCAACTAGGTAAAAAAGTGACGTTCGTTGAATTACCTGACGGTGATAAAGAAACATACACGATCGTTGGTAGTGCAGAGGCAGATCCATTTGAAGGAAAGATTTCAAATGATTCACCTATCGCGAAAAGTCTTCTTGGCCATAAAGTCGGCGCTAAAGTAAATGTTCAGACTCCAGGTGGAGAAATGAGCGTTAAAATTGTAGAAGTAAGCTAATCACCAAAGAAGGGGCTCAATAAACGAGCCCCTTCTTTTTTATGCCGAAAAGATTATTTCGTATAATTCTCGTCAACAATGAGGACGAGGTGACAATATGAAACGGAAACGAATCAGACTGCTTAGTATCGTCTTATTACTCGGTCTCTGTGCTCTTTCGGGGAGATTGATGCAATTGCAATTATTTCAAACTGAATCGTATTCAAAACATAAAATAAATCTTCTTGAAGAAAGTGTTGCTCAACGGACACAACAATTAGTGGTCGATGAAGGGCGAGGAGAATTCCTGGATCGAAACGGGGAGCCCCTTACATTTACGGAAAAAAATATCCTAGTTCTATTCCCATTCCTTAAACAAATGGAGTGGCCGGTGGATAAGGTCGCCGGCATCCTCCATGTTCCCCCTGAAACGATTCAATCAAAGCTTGAGGAAGCAAAGGGACCAATTGTGTTCGGTGGCAAAGATCCATTGCAGCTGACGGAAAAACAGATGGAAGGAATCAATTCTCTCGAAATTCAAGGTGTATTTGCCCTAACCAAGAAGTTCAAAAGCAGCGAAGTATTGGCATCACAGTTGATCGGAGTAACAGGGGAGAATACAGAGGTATTCCACCAACGGTATCCGGACAAAGTGAAGGGAGCCAATCAAAAAATCGGTGTGTCCGGCCTGCAAGAGAGCTTTGATGAGTGGCTGGTAGCAGAAGAGGAAGCCAAGCTGATTTATCATGTGGATGCTATCGGAGGACCTTTATTCGGGGTTGATGTAAAGTACTTGGCACCAGCCAATCCTTTTTACCCTTTAAATGTGAAGACGACGATTGATGCGAATATGCAACAATCATTGGAAGAAGTGGCTGATACGTATAACATTAAAAAAGGAGGACTGTTGCTCCTCGATATTGAAAAAAGTGAAATCGTAGCCAATGTTTCAAGACCTGTCATGAAAAGCCGGGATCCATTTAGTGGAGGAGCAACTAATTACATGCTTAAAGCGTTGATCCCAGGTTCCGTGTTTAAGACAGCAGTTGCGGCTGCAGCAATGGATGAAGGAATAGTCGATGAAAACAGGCTATTCCCGTGTGATGAAGACATACGTGGTGAAGCAGCCGAAAAACCACACGGAAACATTAATATTAAGGAAAGCATTGCGGTCAGCTGTAATCGGACCTTTGCGGATCTTGCGAAACAGTTGACGGAAAAGGATGATCATCTTCTGGATGAATATGCTGAAAAAATCGGCCTCCTTGGTGATATTGCCTGGAAAGGGGATGTCTTTCATTACGAAAGCTTTCCTCAGCTTCAAGTGAGTGAAGGAAGGATTTTCGCATCAGACGAAGAAAGAAAAGATCCGAATTATGTTTCCCAAACTGGCATCGGACAAAGGGAAGTTCGGGTTACCCCACTAGGGATAGCCAATATGATGGCCACCATTGCGAGGGGTGGGGAAAAGTTTCAGGTAAGGGCCGTATCATCAGTCGAGTATCAAAATGGGACAAATATGTTTTCGTTTCCAAAACAGAAGCTTGAAGGAGAAACGATCACTCCTTATACCGCCATGAAACTTCAACAGTACTTAAGAGGGGTAGTGAACTCACCAGAGGGAACGGCTACCTACTTGCAAACGGCAGCCTACGCGATCGCGGGGAAGACAGGAACCGCCCAGACCGGGAGCTTCAGAGGGAAAAAAGAATTATATAATAAATGGTTCGCAGGTTATTTTCCCTTTGAAAATCCAAAGTACGCCCTAGTTGCAGTCAATATGGATGTGACCATTGACGAAGGAGGAATCTACCCTATTTTCAAAGATAGTGTAGACGCCGTTTATAGATTTGAAAACCAATAAGATGCATATCCAATGGAACTGTGACCTTTCTCCCTTTATTGCTAAAACGAAAGGGGTTGGATAATGTTTCGCTTTATTCTTTTCCTCTTATCATGTTAAAATGTTTAGGATAATAGGGAGGGAACACAATGGCGAAATACCAATCTCGATTAGATAAACGATCTAAAAAGAATTCAAATAAGATATTGAACATAATGATCGCAGTCGTACTTCTGTTAATTGTAGTTGTAGGAGGCACAATTGTGCTAGGCGGCGGAGATGAAAAAGCGACTTCTGATGCGCAGAATGAAGAATCCAAGGATGCAAATAAGAAGGATAGTAGTGTAAAAGACAATGAACAATCTGTTTCGTTGGATAAAGATAACGATGCTAAAGACAAATCAGACGAAGATAAAAAAGACGAAGAAAAACAAAAAGAAGATGATGAAACTGCTGATGAAGACAAGGAAAATGTAGCGCTGGATGGGGAAGATGACAGTAAGATGAAAGTGGAAGAAAGTGACGAACCAAATGTGAAGAAAAACATGGTGCACCCTGACTGGAAACCTGTCGGTACAGAGCAGACAGGTGAACATGTTTCTTCCTACGATTTAGGTACTGCTGACTGGCAGGAAAAAGTGAAGGCCACTTCATATGCAACAGGCATTCCTGAAGAGAATATGACCGTTTGGTTTATCGAAGGGAATGGGGGACCTCAGAAATCCATGGCTACCGTAACGACAAAAGATACCCAAACGCCTTACAGAGTGTATCTGCAATGGGTGGATGGCCAAGGGTGGCAGCCTACAAAGGTTCAGGAATTAAAAGAAAACGATAAAGACTAAAGAGATAGATGAAAAAGAGGCTCTCCCATTAAAATGGGAGAGCCTCTTTTTCTATGAATCACTTCTTCACTTTAAAGTGAACTGCAGCACTATATAATCTTCTGCCATTTTCGTCGATTGAAACAGCATGATTAACATGATGGACACTGAGCATAATTGCTTTATTATGCTGAATTTGCTCATCTACCTTCTTTTCCAGAGTTCGTAAACTATCTGCCTCAAAAAATTCCACTTTATCTTCTATCAGATCAAATGAAATATTCATTTGAAATCCTCCTTTATTCCAGTTGAATGCCTCTTATCACTAGAGTCTCTTCCTTTATTTTAGAGTCAATAAACTCTTTTTACAATTATTATTTGTTGAATTCGTCAGGAGAATATGATAATTTAATAACAGTTTTAATTTTAATTCATAGTATGTTTATAGGAATTATAAACTTAATGTAGCTGAGGTGCTAAACCATGGGTAGAGAATTTTTAGATCTGTTTCAGAATTGGGCAGATTCATATGATGATACAGTTACAGGGAAAGATGTTGAATATCAAGCGGTTTTCGAGCATTATGAAATGATCCTTGATGAAGTGGTCTTGCATTCAAAAGGCAGGGTGGTCGAATTCGGACCGGGCACTGGAAATCTTACAAAGAAATTGCTGGATGCTGGATTGGATGTTGTTCCTTTCGAACCTTCTCCAGAAATGAGAGCAATTGGAATGAAGAAACTCGGGGAACATGTGACATTCAGAGATGGAGATTTTCTTGACTTTTCATTAGAAGGAAAGGCGGATACGATCGTCAGTTCATATGCATTTCACCATTTAACAGATGAAGAAAAGGGAAAAGCTTTCGGCATCTATGGAAAGCTCCTAGTGCAAGGTGGTAAAATAGTATTTGCTGATACGATGTTCGAAACGGAGCAGCATTATCAAGCCACCATATCCCAAGCACTAACGAAAAAGTATAATAACCTTGCCGAAGATTTAAAGCGTGAGTATTACACCACTCTGGAAGTATTGGAAGAATTATTACATGAGAATGGGTTCTCGGTCCGTTTTAAGCAGGTGAATCACTTTGTGTGGATTATGGAGGCGACTAAACAGTAGAAAGAGGTTTTAACCATGAAAATCGCCATCATCGGAGCAATGGAAGAAGAAGTAGCCTTATTAAGAGAGAACATTTCAAACCCTACTGTGGAAACAATTGCAGGGTGTGAATATACAAGCGGTACTATGAATGACAAAGAAGTCATTTTACTTCGCTCGGGAATCGGAAAAGTGAATGCTGCGATGTCAACAGCTGTTCTTTTACAACACTTTAAACCGGACTGCATCATTAATACTGGGTCAGCAGGAGGATTCGATCCTTCGCTAAATGTTGGTGATGTTGTAATTTCCACAGAAGTGAGACACCATGATGTGGATGTAACGGCCTTCGGTTATGAGTATGGTCAGGTTCCACAGCTTCCTGCAGCCTTTCTAGCAGACGAGAAATTAAAACAAACGGCCATTGACAGCGTAAGAGAATTGGGAGATGCACAAGTGGTATCAGGATTAATTGCTACTGGAGATTCATTCATGAATGATCCTAAGCGTGTGGAAGCGATCCGTGACAAATTTATTGATCTACAGGCAGTTGAAATGGAAGCGGCAGCCATCGCGCAAGTGGCTCACCAGTTCCATGTACCTTTTGTCATTATTCGATCGCTTTCGGATATTGCCGGTAAGAAATCTGATATTTCATTTGATCAATACTTAGAAAAGGCGGCACTTCACTCTGCGAAAATGGTCATGAGCATTGTAAAGTCTGTCTAATAAAAGGTAAATACAGCTGACCCATTCGCCTTCTCCTCTCATCATATGATCGTGGACTTGTTCAATCGAGCATTCCATTCAACCGTCATGAGAGCTTGGCTAGTGGGTCCGTTTTGATTAAGGGGGGTGAATATATGGACGTGTATAAGAGTGTACATGATCTGATAGGGAATACACCGATTGTTGAACTTACACAATTCCCATTGAAGAAAGGTGTTCGCCTCTTTGCCAAATTGGAATTCTTTAATCCAGGTGGAAGTGTAAAGGATCGTTTAGGACTGGAATTAGTAAAAGACGCGGTTGAAAGCGGTAAAATAAAACCCGGTGGTACATTCATCGAACCGACTGCAGGGAACACGGGGATTGGCTTAGCATTGGCGTGCGTGAATTCAGGGTACAAAGTGATGTTCTGCATACCTGAAAAATTCAGCATCGAGAAACAAGAGCTGATGAAAGCATTGGGTGCAGCAATCGTTCATACTCCGACTGAAGAGGGTATGAAAGGAGCCATTGCAAAAGCGGATGAACTTGTGAAGGTGACCCCAAATTCCTATTCCCCACAGCAATTTGGGAATGAAGCCAATCCCAATACTTATTACAAAACATTGGGACCGGAGCTTTGGAAACAAATGGGTGGGAACATCGACACATTTGTGGCAGGAGCAGGCACTGGCGGAACGTTCATGGGAACTGCCCGATACTTAAAAGAAATGAGCGGAAACATTAAAACCGTAATTGTTGAACCGGAAGGATCCGTTTTGAATGGAGGGAAACCCGGACCTCATAAAACGGAAGGAATCGGGATGGAATTCCTGCCCGGCTATATGGATGCAGACTATTTTAATAGCATCCATACTGTAGCTGACGTTGACGCCTTTAAACGAGTAAAGGAACTGGCATTATTGGAAGGGCTGCTAGTAGGAAGCTCATCCGGAGCTGCTCTGCACGCAGCATTACAAGAAGCAGAAGAAGCTAAATCAGGAAGTCATATCGTAACGATCTTCCCCGATTCAAGTGAGCGATATTTAAGTAAGAAAATTTATGAAGGAGGAATTTAATCATGAAAAAGAAAACTCAATTAATTCACGGCGGTATCCCGACAGACCCTCAAACAGGCGCAGTATCTACACCTATCTATCAGGTGAGTACGTATAAGCAGGATGAAGTTGGAAAGCATAAAGGCTTTGAATATTCACGTTCAGGTAACCCTACTCGTCACGCACTTGAAGAACTTATTAAAGATCTTGAAGGTGGAGAAAAAGGCTTTGCATTCGGATCAGGGATGGCGGCCATTACAGCGGTTATGATGATGTTCAATAGTGGAGATCATATCGTGATGACAGATGATGTGTACGGAGGAACGTACCGTGTCATGACCAAAGTCTTAAACCGCATCGGCATCGAATCCACTTTCGTTGATTCAAGTGATATCACCAATATCGAACGTGCCATCCAACCGAATACTAAGGCAGTATACATTGAAACACCAACCAATCCATTATTGAAAATTACTGATATCGAGGCAGCTGCTTCATTAGCTAAGAAACACAATCTGTTAACTATTGTCGATAATACGTTCAGTACTCCTTATTGGCAAAACCCGCTAAGCCTTGGAGCGGATATCGTTCTTCACAGTGCAACGAAATACATCGGCGGACACAGTGACGTTGTCGCAGGGCTAGTCGTCGTGAACTCCGAAGAGCTTGCTGAAGAATTGTTCTTTGTTCAAAATTCTACAGGCGGGGTGCTTGGGCCACAAGATTCATGGTTGCTGATTCGTGGGATAAAAACATTGGGGTTACGAATGGAAGAGCATGAGGAAAACACAAAGAAAATCGTTGAGTTTCTTACCAGACATCCGAAAGTATCAAAGGTTTACTACCCGGGGTTAGAAAATCATCCAAATCACTCTATTGCGAAGAAGCAAGCTTCAGGCTTTGGGGGCATGGTATCATTTGATGTAGGAAGCGAAGAAAATGCAGACCGACTGTTAACAAACACCAAATACTTCACTTTGGCTGAAAGCCTTGGAGCTGTAGAAAGTTTAATTTCTGTTCCTGCCCGTATGACCCACGCCTCTATTCCAGCAGATCGTCGTAACGAACTCGGAATCACAGACGGATTGGTTCGTATTTCAGTAGGACTTGAAGATGTAGAAGACTTAATTGCTGATATTGAGAATGCCCTTTCCAAGTAAAGGAACCTGTGGCAGAACTGGTATCAATTACATGGTAATCTTCATGCTTACGTATGTTACCATAGAATGAGAGTTTACTAGTTCTAAAGTAGGTGAATGTACGTGGAGAACAAAAAGGCGATTCAACATAGAATTAATGATTTCAAGCGATATGGTTTTACATTGCTAGCATTAAGTGTCTTTATGTATTTAGGCGTCATCATTCCAACAGAAACGGTCACACCAGGCAAAATGGTCACTCTCATGACAGGGACCACTGTGTTGCTTGGGTTGTCACTCCTATTTTTCACAAAGGCCATCAAATATAAAAAAGATCTGCAATCTGTAGATGAATAGATGACAAAAAGCGGGCTCACTTCTAGAGCCCGCTTTTTTTACCGTCAAGCTTCAGTGGTTTTGGACATAGGGTTCTGCTTTTGAATGTGGAAATTTGTAGAAAAAATAATGAAGAAAAGAGTTTACTTATGATTGTAAATTGGATATACTAACCAATGTAAGAAAAAAATCACAAAAGGGAGGTCGAAGGAAATGTTCGTGCTTATTGGAAAAAAAGTCACAACTTCATATTGTTTTCATCATTCGACCACTTGTGGGATGCTCTAAGCTTAATTTTAATTTTATTAAATGATAGCCACAGGGAGAATGTAGATTCCTGTGGCTTTTTTGTGTCACAAGGATTGGTCTCTTTGTGGCTTTTTACTATGTCCTGAAGTATTTCAGCGACTTTGAAAGGGGTGATACGTATGACACTGAATCTTTTATTTATTACTGTCACATTCAATAAAAAACAGGAAACGTTTGAAGAAGCTTCACACAATGAAACAGTTTCTAAATGTTTTGAAGAAACGAAGACAAAGCAGCAATACATGTCGCAATTGTTTTAGACTCTGTATCAACTAATGGAGAGGGGAATGAATCATGATTTTTGTACAGGAGAAAAGGCTAAATGCGCTATGGGTAGAGAAGGATACTACCTAACGATTCTGAAGGTGGGTGGAACGATGTTTTTAAATATCATGATTTGGTCGGCTTTCTTCCATAATAAGAAGAAACGGGAAACCAAATAATCATAATGGGAGGGAGCTTCTTTGGAGGCTGCCCTTCTTTTTTTTATTTTTGTAGTTTTGGCACTCGGTAGTCACAGGTTTGTCAATTTTTAGTAATAAGATGTTCACGATTGGGAGGGGAATCTTTGTTTTTTGGTGATACATTAGTAGTAGGAAGAGCAAAGTACATGGCTAATAATGAGGGGGAGGGATTATGATGTTTTCTATGATAATGGGTCTTGTCCTGACATCTGCGATTGGGTTAATTATCTCTGCTGAAGTTAGTGTAGAGTAGGGAAAAAAAAGAAAAGCGATCCCAGGGTCGCTTTTCTTTTTTTACGATTTATTTCGCTTCTCTTTTTCTTCACGATAGAATTCATGAAACATTTTCATGAGGGCCCTTTTTTCGATCCGTGATACATAGCTTCTCGAGATTCCCAGTTCTTTCGCAATCTCTCTCTGGGTTTTTTCCTCTTTTAAATCCAGGCCGAAGCGTCCCACGATGACTTCTCTTTCTCTCTCGTCAAGGACACAAATATATTTGCGTACTTTTTCGAGCTCCATGCTTAATTGGATCGTATCAATGACATCATCGCTTTCCGATTTTAAAATATCAATCAAGCTGATTTCGTTCCCTTCCTTATCCTGACCGATGGGATCGTGAAGGGAAACATCTTTTTTGGTCTTCTTGAGGGCGCGCAGGTGCATGAGGATTTCATTCTCGATACATCTGGCAGCATAAGTAGCAAGCTTCGTTCCTTTTCCTTCTGAATAGCTTTCTATCGCTTTAATTAATCCGATGGTCCCGATGGAAATCAAATCTTCTGGGTCTTCTCCTGTGTTTTCGAATTTCTTGACGATGTGCGCAACCAATCTGAGATTATGTTCAATGAGCATGTTACGGGCGTGCTCATCCCCCTCTGCCATCAGACGTAAATATTTCCGTTCATCAGCAGCAGATAGTGGTTGAGGAAAGGCATTATTCTTAACGTAAGAGACGAGAAAGATTAACTCCTTAAAGAAATACCCCAGTGCTGTTAGAACTCCAGACATTTTTACACCTCCATTAAGGACTTATGCCTATACTCATTCATATGTCAAAAATGGAAGGTCTTTGCATGTCCGGAGAAAGTAATCAAAGAAAAGGAACATTTTCTTCCCGGATGAATTCTATAATAAAGGTGGAAACTGCCTATACGCTATAATCCTATCTACATATACTAATAGCAAAAGTGAGTGAGGAGGTATGGTCATGCCTTATGGATACCCGTGTTATGGTCCAGTTTATCCAGGTTGCTATGGTGGCGGCGGATTCTACTTTGCCCTTGTCGTCATCTTACTAATCCTACTTTTCCTATTCGGTGGCTGGTGGTACTACACCAACTGTTATTAGAAAAGCGGAGGGGCTTTGCCCAGAGGCGACAAGCATAAGACGAACCTGACGGAAAGGCGTACTTTGCCTTTTTGTCAGGTTCGTCTTATGACCTCGAGCCTCTAAGCCACGTAGCTGGACAGAGAAAAGCGGAGGCGGCTCGATCTGGCCCGACAAGCATAAGCTAAATCGACCGGAAAGGCGTCCTTTGCCTTTTTGGTCGATTTAGCTTATGACCTCGAGGGCCAAGCCGCCATAGCTGGACAACGAAAAGCGGAGGCGGCTCGATCTGGCCCGACAAGCATAAGAGGAATCGACCGGAAAGGCGTACTTTGCCTTTTTGGTCGATTTAGCTTATGACCTCGAGGGCCAAGCCGCCATAGCTAGACAGAGAAAAGCGGAGGCGACAAGCAATACTTGAGAAGTTCCACTTTCAATCAAAAGAGCCCAGTTCACAATGAACCGGGCTCTCATTTCAACGTTTACATTTTTTTTAGTGAAAATGGACTGATCATTAAAATGGAGAGAAGGATTGTCATACATACTAGTAGAACGCTTGAAACATAAGGAATCGCGAAATAGCACATCGTTATTAAACATCCAGCTACAGTAATGGGCAATCCTGTGAAATAGCCGTTATTTTCTGATATATTGAATCGGGCTAATCGATAAGCCCCGCAGCCTATATAAAGGATGGTGAAAAACATTCCAGGTACGTCAAACTGATGAAGGACAGCTGTATACATAAGCAAAGCAGGAGCAACACCAAATGAGACGATATCACTCATGGAATCAAGCTGCTTACCTAATTCCGACTCTATACTTAATTTTCTCGCGATCATTCCATCGAATCGGTCTGTCAGAGCGGCAATAAAAATGAGTATTAAACTTAGATTTAATTGATCATGAAGAATAGAAATGATAGCAAATCCACCCAACGACAGGTTGGATAAGGTAATAAGGTTGGCCGTTTGTGTTTTAAGTTTTTTGAATGTTTGATCGACGACGCCGGAGAGAAACAAGCAAAACTCACTCCTTTTATTTTGGTTTGTTCACTATTGAACATGATTAGTGACGTAAACTTTCTCATATAGAACCGAGAATCGTAGAACATGACAATTATTTCTACATTTCACAGTGAAAAAGATTCTTATACATATAGTATATAATAATATTTTATTATATACTTATTAAACTGTTAAAGTTAATCGTTTTTTACAAATTTGTGAGGGATACAATATGAAGCAATCCATTTATCGTCTATTTATTGAACTAACAAACAAGAAGTGGTCGTCTTATCTTATAAGAAAATTTGTTCAATCTCGATTGAGTCGTCCCTTTATTTCTTCGTTTATCAAAACCTACAAAATAAATGTAGATGAAATAGTTGGGCAGACAGGTGATTATAACACCTTGCACGACTTCTTTATTAGAAAACTGAAAAGTGATGCAAGAGTCGTACACTATAGCGACAAACAGGCGGTTAGTCCCGTTGACGGGTTAATGGCAAGTACCGGTATTATTTCTGATGATTTGATTATAGAGGTAAAGGGAAAATCTTATTCCATTCTGGATATGCTTGGAAATGAAGAGAAGGCGTTTGATTATAGCGGAGGGGAATTTGCCGTGTTTTATCTGAGCCCTGCAAATTATCACCGCATACACAGTCCTTTGTCAGGTACTATTCTCGGCAGGTGGTCCCTTGGACAGCATTCTTACCCCGTTAATGAGCTGGGGTTAAGGTATGGTAGAGAGGCGCTTTCAAAGAATTTCCGCTCGATAACGGAACTAAAGGCTGAAAAAGGAAAAGTAGCTGTCGTGAAAGTAGGCGCAATGTTTGTCAACAGCGTTGATTATACTCATGATCGAAAAGAATGGTCGCAAGGAGAAGAAGTCGCATATTTTAGCTTCGGCTCGACGGTGATCCTCCTGTTCGAAAGAGATACGTTCCGATTCTCGGAAAATAAAGAAGTACCAAGAAATGTAGTGGTAGGGGAAACGATTGGAGATTTCATTATAAAGGCTGAGTAACGGGATGATTGATTTGGTGTGGGGAGTGGAAATCACTCCATTCTTTTGTATCGGAGTTCTACCCTAGAACTGCCTTGTATAAAAAGAGGACGGATTTTATATAAATCCGTCCCATTTCATGTTAGTATTCTACGAAGTAGCTTTAATTTTATTAGTAAGAGATCGACGGTGAATTTCCATTTCGATGAGGCGAATGAATTCTGTATTGAGTTTCAACTCCAACGCTTTGAAATAAGAATCTATCAACAGTTCGTCCGATAACTTCCTCATTAAGGCCACCTCCAGTAAACATCTTTTTTTATTTCGATACATCATGTCCATACGTTTTTAAGTAGTAATTAAACTTTACCAAAATTTTTTTTTTAGAACAAGCGTTCCGTTATCCACAGTTCGTAGTGGATAAGTTGTGACTAACTTGTATATAACTGGTAAATAAGCGGTATTTTTGTTCTGTATAATGTGAATAAGGTTATCCACAACCTTGATGAAAAATGGAATTTTGTCGAAAAATATTTATTTTTATCAGGAATAATGGTGATCTTTTCGGAATATATATGATTTTTTTTGAATCTGTATGAAATATTGGTTATCATTAATCTGATATAGGTAAAGGTATATTATAGTTAAAGTGCGTAAACATGTGATAGCTCTCTATTAAGTAAGGGTACAAGATGGCATTCATCTATATAATCGATAAGGAAATTTGAGGTGTAGCAAGTGATTAAGCAGTTTTTACCGAATGAACAGGTTCAAGATATTTTTAGTATCACCCCAGAACATTTAAAGGAAAAAGGAATTAAAGCGATTATTACGGACTTGGATAATACGTTAGTTGAGTGGGATCGTCCAAATGCCACTCCAAAGTTAATTCAGTGGTTCAAAGGGATGCAGGAGCAAGGCATCCTTGTGACAATCGTATCGAATAATAATAGAAGCCGTGTGGGAGCATTCGCTGAGCCTTTGGGTGTTCCGTTTATATTTCAAGCTCGAAAGCCGATGGGACGTGCTTTCAAAAAGGCGATTGAGCAGATGAGTGTAAAGAGAGAAGAGGCCGTTGTCATAGGAGATCAGCTATTAACAGACGTTTTAGGCGGGAATCGGAGTGGTTTCCATACGATTCTTGTGGTACCTGTAGCTCAATCAGATGGGTTTGTGACAAAGTTCAATCGTCAAGTAGAAAGAAGAATTATGAAGTTTTTCAAGCGTAAAGGCATGCTTGAGTGGGAGGATAAAAAGTGAGTCAAGTTGTATGTATAGGTTGTGGCGTTGAAATCCAGACGGAAAATAAGGAAGGAATGGGGTATGCACCACCTTCAGCTCTTCAAAAAGATGAGATTATTTGTCAACGCTGTTTTAGATTAAAGCACTATAATGAAGTCCAGGATGTGCCGTTGACAGATGATGACTTCTTGAAAATATTAAATGAACTTGGAAACTCGGAAGGCTTGATTGTTAAAGTCGTTGATATTTTTGACTTTAATGGAAGCTGGCTTCCGGGATTGCATCGGTTCGTCGGTTCTAATCCGATCCTTCTGATTGGGAACAAAGTGGATCTGCTTCCGAAGTCGGTAAAGCCTTCCAAACTGATTCATTGGATGAAACATGAAGCAAGCCAACTAGGCTTAAAGCCAATTGATGTTCAGTTGGTAAGTGCTTCCAAAGGTCAGGGGATTGCTGAAGCAATCGAAGCGATTGAAGAATACCGAAATGGGAAGGACGTTTATGTGGTGGGTTGTACGAACGTAGGGAAATCCACGTTCATTAACCGTATCATTAAACATGTCTCAGGAGAACAAGATGTCATTACGACTTCCCATTTTCCGGGTACCACTCTTGATATGATTCAAATTCCGTTAGATGATGACGGATCGCTCATCGATACGCCGGGAATCATTAATCATCATCAGATGGCTCATTTTGTTGATAAACAAGATTTGAAATTCATTACTCCAAAAAAAGAAATCAAGCCGAGAACCTTCCAGTTGAACATGGAACAAACTTTGTTCTTCGGTGGGTTGGCACGCTTTGATTTCATGGCTGGCGAACGACAACCATTCACTTGCTACTTCTCAAATGAGCTTTCCATCCATCGTACGAAGATTGAAAAGGCAGATGAGCTCTATAAGAATCATGCAGGTGAACTGTTGCAGCCGCCAAGGAAAGATGATATGGATGAATTCCCTCCTCTTGTGAGGCATGAATTTAAGATAAAAGAGGCGAAAACGGATATCGTTTTCTCGGGGCTAGGATGGATTACAGTGAATGATGCTGGAGCCACTATTGCTGCCCATGTTCCAAAAGGCGTAAGTGTCTTCTTGAGAAAATCATTAATTTAGGAGGGATCCTGTGGCTCTTTATGGTGTTATAGGAGATCCGATTGCTCACTCCATGTCTCCCCTGATGCATACTAGTGCTTTCCAGGAGAGTGGGGTAGAAGCTACTTACGTTAAATTTCACGTGAAGAAAGAAGACCTTCCCCAAGCCATACATGGAATCAAAGCCCTCGGGATCCAAGGGGTGAATGTGACGGTTCCTCATAAGGAACAGGTCATAGGTCTTCTAGATGAAATCGATCCTTTAGCAGAAGCAATCGGTGCGGTCAATACGATTGTCAATGAAAATGGAAAACTGATCGGGTATAATACAGACGGCCTCGGTTATGTTGAAGGCCTAAAAAATATAGCCGATGATCAACTTGAAACGAAAGCAATGCTCGTCATTGGCGCCGGTGGTGCAGCGAGAGCCATTTATTATTCCCTGGCGTCACTTGGCGTGAAAAGGATAGATGTAACGAACAGAACGGCAGAGAGAGCTGAAAAGATGATAGCATCGTGTCCGTTTGCGTTAAATTCGGCTTTCCTTGCTCTAGAAGAAGCTGAAACCAATTTGCACCATTATGACGTTATCATTCAGACGACATCGATCGGGATGTTTCCTCATATAGAAGACAGTCCATTAACGATTAAACAATTAAAACCGGGAAGCATCGTTAGTGATATTATCTATAACCCTTTGGAAACATCAATACTGAAGCAGGCGGAAGAGAAAGGTGCACGTACTCAAAATGGACTTGATATGTTCGTTTATCAAGGAGCACTCTCATTTGAAAAATGGACAGGAACCTTTCCTTCCTATTCAATAATGAAAAACACTGTTTTACAACAATTAGGAGGTTAACATGTTAACAGGTAAACAAAAAAGATTTTTACGTTCAGAAGCCCATCATTTAAATCCAGTCTTCCAAGTAGGAAAAGGCGGAGTGAATGATAATATGATTAAAACCATCGGAGAAGCAATTGAAATAAGAGAGTTAATGAAAATTAGCATTCTTCAAAATTGCGATATGGATAAGTCCGATGTGGCTGATCAGCTATCCAAAGGTGTCGGGGCGGAAGTTGTGCAAGTAATTGGAAATACAATCGTTCTCTACAAGGAATCGAAAGAAAATAAGCAACTAATCCTACCACGTTCACGATAAGGATTGATACGATGAAGAAAAAGGTAGGGCTCCTGGGGGGGACATTCAATCCCCCTCATATGGGCCATTTGGTCATTGCCGAGCAAGTGTTGGAGAAAGCAGGTTTGGATGAAATTCGCTTTCTTCCTAATCATGTGCCGCCTCATAAACAAGCCGATGAACGTGTTTCGGTGAATCAACGGGTCGTTATGCTTCAAAAAGCGATCAAGGGTCACCCCCGGTTTTCCCTGGAACAGATCGAGCTGGAAAGAGCGGGTGCCTCCTATACTTATGATACCATCAAGCTATTGATGGAGAGGGAAGAGACTACCGAATTTTCATTCATTATAGGCGGAGATATGATTGAGTATCTTCCGAAATGGCATAGGATCGAAGAACTTCAGAAGATGGTGAAGTTCATCGGGGTGAATCGGCCGACCTATGCTCATGAGACTCCGTTTGATGTGCAATTGGTAGAAGTGCCAAACATAGATCTTTCTTCTTCTTACATTCGCGATACAGTGAAAAAGGGACAATCTGTCCGCTATTTAGTTCCAGATGATGTGTATCGATTCATTAAGAAGGAGGGGTTGTATGAATAGAGAAAAAGCTTTGGAAATCGTGAAGGAACATTTAACGAATCATCGCTACGTTCACACATGTGGTGTGATGGAAACGAGCATAGAGCTTGCGAAACGATATGGTGCCGATGAAAAAAAGGCAGAAATTGCGGCAATTTTCCATGACTATGCTAAATTTCGTGATAAAAAGGAAATGGAAAGAATCATCATCGGAGAGAATTTGCCTCAGGACCTTTTGGTGTATAATAGCGAGCTATGGCATGCGCCAGTTGGGGCAATGCTTGTACAGCGAGAGGTAGGAATTGAAGATGAGGACATCTTAAATGCCATTCGCTTTCATACTTCAGGAAAAGAGGAGATGACCACTCTTGATAAGGTGATTTATCTAGCCGATTATATTGAGCCAAATCGTCAATTCCCTGGAGTAGAAGAAGTAAGGGAGCTTTCTAAAGAATCATTGGACCTGGCGCTCATTAAATCCCTTCAAAACACGATAACCTTTCTTTTGAAAAAAGATCAAGCGATTTATCCAGATACATTCCGTTTTTATAACGGATTAATAATCAACCAGAGGAGATGAAGGAATGGAACAAAACTTAGTAGAATTAGCGTATAAAGCCGCTGATGATAAACGAGCTGAAGATATTGTTGTATTAGATATGAAAGGTGTTTCTTTAATTAGTGATTATTTTCTGATTTGTCACGGGAACTCAGACAAACAGGTACAGGCAATTGCCCGCGAATTAAAGGATTCAGCAGAGGAAAAAGGGTACACGGTCAAACGCTTGGAAGGCTTTGATCAAGCACGCTGGATTTTAGTTGACCTAGGAGATGTAGTCGCTCACGTGTTCCATAAAGATGAAAGAGGCTATTATAATCTTGAACGCCTGTGGGGAGATGCATCATTTGTCGAGGTTGGACAAGGTGAGAACAGCTAAATGAGTTATGAACGTTTTGCTTATGTATATGATTATTTAATGCAGGACGTCCCATATGACGGCTGGTTGAAGTATGTAAACAAACAGGCAGCAGACTATTCGATTCAAGGGAACAAGGTCCTTGACATCGCTTGTGGAACAGGTGAATTAACGCTAAAGCTTGCAGTGGAGGGTTATGATGTCACCGGTGTTGATTTATCTCAAGACATGCTCATGATCGCTCAGGAAAAGGCTTCTGCCCTGAATGAAAAGATTCACTTATTCCAACAGGACATGTCAGAGCTTGATTCCCTTGGAGAATACGATATTATTACCATTTTTTGTGATTCTTTGAATTACCTTGAAGCTGAACAAGACGTAAAGAATACGTTTAATAGTGTATTTGCTCATCTGAAACAGGATGGTCTATTTCTGTTCGACGTGCACTCGATTTTTAAAATGACTCAAATCTTCATCAACCAAACCTTTACCCTTTCGGATGAACAGGTTTCATACATTTGGGATTGCTTCCCTGGGGATGTTCCGAATAGTGTTGAGCACGAACTGACTTTTTTCGTGAAAGATGAAGAGACAAGGCAGTATGAAAGAGTGGAAGAACTGCACAAACAACGCACCTACCCTATTCTGACATTAAAGGAATGGTTAACAAGTAGCGGATTCGATGTGTTGAATATCACTGCGGACTTTACAGAAGAATCTCCCTCAGACCAGAGTGAGAGAATATTCTTTGCATGTAAGAAGAAATAAAAAAAGCCGGATCCTCTCTGAAAAGAGAATGATCCGGCTTTTTTGATTGTTTGATTTCGGACATTTAGTTAGATGGTAACAAAGAAAACGATAGATAAAAGAAGGAAAAGATCAACTTATGTCGAATATAAAAAAAGGAGTCTCTCTAGACTCCAAATTGTGATTTCGTTCCTTCAATATCATCCACGAATTTTTCCTGTGTGCCTTCAAATAACTTCTCGAATACATCTCCTAATTCTCTTTCCATCACTGAGATTCCGATTCCGGTGACTCCGCCTTTCACACAAACTTTCTCTTGAAGTGTCGGTAATGTGTAAATCTTTTTCTTTAATAAGTCCCCAAGGCCAACGAGCATTTCAGATGCCAGAACGGTAGCCGTTTCACTATCTATTTCGGTTACTTCCACAGCAGCGTCAATAAATCGTTGAGTCACATAACTGAAAAAAGCAGGTCCGCAGCTGACTATGTCAGAAGCCACCCTGGTCACATTCTCATCAATCACAACAGGGGTAGAAATATGCTCAACAAGGCTCGTTAATTCCCGCCTCCATTTATCTGAACAATGACTACCATAAGTTAAAAGGGACACTCCGCTAAGTGCACGGTTGGTTATACTTGGAATAAAACGTGCGCAAGAACTGGATAATAACGACTCTAACTGATCTACACTTACTGGACTCGTTATCGACACTGCGCATTTATCCTCTGAGAAGCCATTCTTATTCTCCATAATGACATCATATACATCATGGGGTTTCACACACAGGAAGATCAAATCAGACGCCTCAATTACTTCTTCGTTTGAACCCATCACATTTATAGTGGGACATTTTTCTTGTATTGCCTCTGCTTTATTTAATGATCGATTTGTAATATGAAGATGCGAAGGAGCAATCGCCTTTGATTCAATGAGAGCTTCAATTATGATTTTCCCCATGTTTCCGGTTCCAATGATACCTATTTTCATGTGCAGCCCTCCTTCTATGACACTCTCTCCTAAAACTTATGAATTCCTTTCAATGAATATTCCATTAGAGGTGATTTCACGTGCAGTCCATAATCGAAAAGTATAGATCAGTTCTTGTTATCTTTGTCATTTGTGTAGCCCTCCTGATTGCATTTATATTGAAAAATGCTTCCGGTTCTCCTGTTGAGGAACCTTCCTTCACGGCGGCATCAGTGGAAGAAGAGGTAGTGGAGCCTGAACAAGTGAAAGAGCCTGAAAGAGTATATGTTGACGTTAAGGGAGAGGTGGCTAAGCCGGGATTGTATGAAGTGAGGAAAGGAGACCGGTTGAAATTTGTGATTGACAGAGCTGGGGGATTTACAGAAGCAGCGGATGAGAAAGTGATGAACCTGGCCGTAAAGGTGATAGATGAAATGATGATCTATGTACCAAAGGTAGGTGAGGTCGAAACACATCCAGAATTGCTGACACCTTTTCCGACATCTGAGAGCAACAATGCAAATAGTAAGCTCAATATCAATACAGCCACTCAGGAGGAATTTGAAACGCTTCCTGGAATTGGACCGGCCAAAGCGGCAACCTTTGTCCAATACAGGGAAGAAAATGGTCCGTTCGCTTCCATAGAAGATATTCAAAACATTTCAGGAATCGGTGAAAAAACGTTCGAAAAATTAAAAGAACATATTTTCGTCCAATGAATTGACGAAACGCAGGAAATCTTTATACACTTATACAAGCATCAAAAAATAAACCGTAAAGCACAGAGGGGAGAATGAGAATGGAACGAATCGCTTGGCATCAATATTTCATGGCTCAAAGTCAGCTCCTTGCATTGCGCAGTACATGCACGAGGCTCGCAGTGGGCGCTACCATCGTTCGGGATAAACGAATCATAGCAGGGGGCTACAATGGCTCCATAGCCGGTGGAGACCATTGTATAGATGAAGGATGCTATGTGATCGATAATCATTGCGTGAGGACCATTCACGCTGAAATGAATGCCTTGCTTCAATGTTCCAAGTTCGGCGTGGGGACAGAGAATGCAGATATTTATGTAACTCACTTTCCTTGCCTGCAGTGCTGCAAGGCACTTATTCAGGCAGGAATCAAGACGGTCTATTATGCAAAAGATTATAAAAATCATCCATACGCCATCGAACTATTCGAAAAGGCAAATGTCCAGGTGGAAAAAGTACCGTTTCAGGAAAACAGCATCGACGTGAAACACAGAGAAAAAGCTTCCTTGATGATTCAATTGATCGAAGATTTGAGAAATCAAGGTGTTGCAAAAGAGAAGCTCCATTATTACGAGCAGGAATACATAAAACTGTTTGATGAATAGGGGGATTTGCTTCTATTTGGCGTTATCCATACTATCCGGGACGTTACTAGCGCTTCATTTTCAATGGGGTGCTGTCGTCCTTTCCCTTCTACTCTTATCTCTATTCCTCCGAAAAATGTCCCGCACCGTTCTTATGCTTTCTTGCTTCTTCCTGTCGCTTTCGTTCTTCAACGCTACTTTTCAAGAAAAGAATCACCATACAACCCTTTCTGTAGAACCTAGACCAAGCCCCTATTCCGTATATGTAGAGGAAATTCCGACCATTGATGGGAAATCCTTTGTTTCTCTCGTTAATGTACAGGGTGAGAGAGTCCTGCTTCGCTATTCCTTCACATCGGAGGTAGAGAAGGGGCAATTTCAAGAAATTCAGCCCGGGGATTTATGTCGGGTAAGAGGGGAACTGGGAGAACCAAAGCAGGGGAAGAACCCGAACTTGTTTGATTATCAAAACTATTTGTCCCAACGAGGTGTTTTTTGGATACTTGATGTAAAGGACTTTGGGGAATGCGTGGATAAAAGTACGTGGAAACATACTCTGACACATATGCGCTATCATGGGTTGAAGAGAATTGAACGGACTTTTCCGCCGACAACGGTCGGTGTGACCCAGGCGCTGATTTTTGGGGAAACCCACAGGGTTGCACAGGATAGTATGAAAGCATTCAGGGATCTCGGAGTTGTTCATTTACTCGCAATTTCAGGTCTTCACGTTGGAATTCTATTCGCTGTTTTGTATTATTTCCTATTAAGGATCGGTATGACGAAGGGAATGGCTTCGTGGGTAGGAATTATTTTTCTTCTCTGTTACATTGTATTGACCGGTGCATCTCCCTCTGTAATTCGGTCCTCCATCATGTTGGTTGTTCTGCTTCTGGGTAAAAAAGCAGCTCTAAATGTAAGCGTGATCGATAGCTTATCCCTTGTGTTTCTCTTCATTGTCTTATACGAACCCTACTCTGTTTTCAATGTTGGCTTTCAGCTTTCGTTCATGGTTAGTTTTTCCCTTGTCATGTCCTCAGGAGCTATATTAAATGAATCTTCCTCCATCAGGCAATTGTTTATGGTAACCTTCGTTGCCCAGTTATCCTCCCTCCCCATTGTGATCTATCATTTCTATGAATTTCCTTTGATCGGATTTCTCACCAATCTTCTCTATGTTCCGCTCTTTTCCGTCATCATCCTCCCACTATGCATACTTACCTTTTTCCTTACATCTTATTTATCCATGGATTCGTTATTTGTTATTTATCAATTTTTGCTTGATGGTATTCAAGAAGTCTCTTCCTTACTCGCTTCGGTTCCTTTTTGCACCCTGGTGATCGGGAAACCGCCATTTCTTTTTACGCTAGGGTACCTTCTCATTATTTACATTGTGTTTGTTGGAGTCGAAAAAAAGAAAACCATTTCTTCTTTTGGATTCCTGCTTCTTTATATCGTGTTTCACATGACAGTTATCACTTATAATCCATACGGAGAAATTGTTTTTATCGATGTAGGTCAGGGTGACGCCACGTTAATTAGACTGCCTTATAATCGAGGGACTTACCTGATTGATACGGGAGGTGAAGTGCAGTTTAAAAAGGAAAAATGGGAGGAAAGAAATGAGCCCTTTTCTGTAGGAGAAGACATCGTAGTCCCGTTCTTAAAAAGTAAAGGAATCACCACCATTGACACATTGGTCCTTACCCACGGGGATATGGACCATATTGGTGGGGCTGAAGCGGTATTGAGGGAAATGAAAGTGAGAGAAGTAATGATCAGTCCAAATAGCCAGGAGAAGGTGGAAGTGAAGAAAATTGTGGGGATGGCTCAAAGGAAAAGAATTCCGGTGAAAGAAGTTATGTACCCAAACAATTGGCGGGGTGATAAGTATGGGTTACATATTGTTTCTCCACAGGATAGAGTATATGAAGGGAACAACGACTCGATTGTAATATATGGGGAAATCGGTAGACTGAAATGGTTATTTACAGGGGATCTCGAGGAGCAGGGTGAAAGAGCATTCATTGAAACGTTCGATCTGCCGGTAGATGTGTTGAAAGTTGGGCACCATGGCAGCAATACGAGTACAACGGAAGCGTTTCTTGAAGATACGAATCCCTCCATGGCGGTTATCTCTGCTGGAGAATCCAATCGATTTGGGCACCCTCATCCAAACGTTTTGGAACGATTAAGTGAAAGAGGTATGACGATTTATAACACGGCGAAGGATGGGGCAATCACCTATCGATTTAGGGAGAAAAAAGGAACGTTTTCTGCCCATCTCCCATAGGATGTAGAACAAACCAAATGAAGCGCTAATGAAAAAGGGGCAGACCTATCACAAAGAGTCGGGCGTCTTCAAACCATCTTTATGATACTCGCTCAATACCAGTACCATATATGGAAATTGAAGAAACCGGAAACTTTAAGGTCTGCCTCCTATCTTTCATTAAGAGCCAATCAATTTGATAACTGTTGCAATAATGAAAATTATAGCAAAGAATCCAAAAGAAACACCGAAGCCAACGCCTGAGTCTACTGCATCATTTCTTTTTGATTGTACATTCTTTTCAAATTGGTTCACAACTACCCCTCCTATTTCTATTCTAGTATAGAACAACGTTTAAAAAAAATCTATACTTCACATTACTTTTTCCTTTACTGACAAGAGTTGTCACCCATAAGTTCTCCACGCACAGGTGACACTATTAGTACAAAGGAAATACCGCTTGACGGATAAGGTTCCTAGGTCTTTTCCGTTAGCGTTAATATAGATATAGGGGGTGTCCTATATGAGGGATATCCCCTTTACCCCTTGTCAAAACCGAAAAGCTTTCTTACCATAGAGTAGAGAAAGAATTACTGGAGAGTGCTGACTTGGTTATTGATATTTGGAAAAAAATAGAGAAATCTCAATTCGCATCTATATATTTAGTTTACGGAAATGAGTCATTTATTATTAATGAAACGAAACAAAGAATCGTTACCAGCGCGATTACAGAAGAAGAAATGGATTTTAATTTTTCTAGCTATGATCTGGAGGAAACACCTGTGGAAGTAGCGATTGAAGATGCAGAGACTTTTCCCTTCATGGGAGAAAGAAGGGTTGTCATAATCCAGAATCCTGTTTTTCTGACAGCCGAAAAAACAAAAGAAAAGGTAGAACATAATATTAAACGCTTCGAGCAATACATACAATCCCCTGCTCCCTACACGATAATGGTCATTACGGCGAATTACGAAAAACTGGACGAGCGTAAGAAAATCACGAAATCGTTGAAGAAACTAGCAGAAGTAGTCGAGGCCAAAAAGCTGAATGAGAATGAATTAAAATCATGGGTACGGGAGCGTGCTGCTAGTAATAGTGTTCAAATTGATGAAGATGCCATCGAATTATTGCTCACTCTCGCAGGGACAAATCTGATGATGCTCACACAAGAATTGGATAAACTGTCCTTATATGCGAGTGATACCAATAGAATCGACGTGGAAGTAGTCGAGAAATTAACGGCGCGGTCTCTGGAACAGAATATTTTCACATTGGTGGACAAAGTCGTCCACAGAAGAATAGATGAAGCACTAAGGATATATTATGACCTTCTTAAGCAAAACGAAGAACCGTTAAAAGTATTATCGATTCTTGCAGGACAATTCCGTCTCATTTATGGGGTAAAGGAGCTTACGCGAAGAGGATATGGACAGCAAAAGGTTGCTTCAACCTTAAAGGTGCACCCTTTCCGGGTAAAGCTGGCAGCAGGACAGGCCAAGCATTTCAACGATAAACAACTTGCTTATATCATCGAGTTGCTTTCACAGGGAGATTATGAAATCAAAACAGGGAAAATCAAAAAAGAACTGATGATTGAAATGTTTCTTTTTAAACTACATGATCAAAGCTTCACTTAATGAATCGATGAGATTGATATTGTGACCAAATAAAGCATTGAGCAAAAAAAACCACCGGGCCAATTGGCTCGGTGGTTTTTTTTATTAGTTTGCTTTTTTCATTAAGCGAGACTTTTGACGATCCGCAGCGTTTTTGTGGATAAGACCTTTTTGAGCTGCTTTGTCTAATTGACGTACCGCTTCTGTTACTAAATCTTTAGCGTTATCAGCGCTGTTGGTTGCTGCTGCTTCTGCTTTCTTGATAGCAGTACGCATTGTTGATTTAACTGCAGCGTTTTGAGCATTACGCTCGTTGCTAGTTTTTACGCGTTTGATAGCTGATTTGATATTTGGCATTCCTGTCACCTCCTATAAAAGGATCGAGATTCTATGTGACTCGATTTAAATTCCTAAACAATAAGAACAAATGATATTTTATCAAACGAACAGTGATTTTGCAATACTATGGAGTGAAATTAAACGAGTGAATGAACCTAAACCAAAAAGGTAAACCTAAAAAATACTGAATTAGATCCCAAGCTTGGAGGTAGAGTCGAAATGAAAAAAGAAGAAATCGATTTAAGTAAATATTCCGTGCGAACCGATCTTGCCGTTGAAGCAAGAGAAATGGTGGTAAGTGATAAAGCGGAAGATACGTCGTCCATACAAGGTGTCATGATTAAAGAAAGAGAAGAAGACGGGGTGAAAATTTCCCTCGTCACGGTGACACCGGAAGGCGAAGAAAAGATCGGTAAGAAGCCTGGCAACTACTTAACTATCGAGGCGCACGGTATCCGTGAAGAAGATACAGAGCTGCAACAAAGAGTTGAAAAAGTATTTGCTACTGAATTTAACCAATTTTTGATTCATAACAATATCAATAAAAACGCAAGTTGCTTAATTGTTGGGCTCGGAAATTGGAATGTGACTCCCGATTCATTAGGTCCCCGGGTTTGTGAAGATATCATTGTAACCAGACATCTATTTGAACTTCAACCTGAATCTGTCCAAGAAGGGTATCGCCCGGTAAGTGCACTTGTTCCAGGTGTGATGGGACTGACTGGGATTGAAACTAGCGATATCATATTTGGGGTAGTGGAGAAATCAAAGCCCGACTTTATCATCGCCATCGACGCACTGGCATCCAGGTCCATTGAACGAGTCAACTCAACCATCCAGATATCTGACACTGGCATACACCCTGGATCCGGAGTAGGGAATAAGAGAAAAGGATTGGATCAGGAAACATTAGGCGTTCCGGTCATTGCCATCGGCGTTCCCACCGTCCTTGATGCTGTAACAATCGTCAGCGATACTGTTGATTTTCTTTTGAAACATTTTGGTAAAGAGATGAGAGAAGGCGACCGCCCTTCAAGATCGCTTGCTCCGGCGGGGTTAAGCTTCGGTGAAAGAAGGAAACTAACCGAGGAAGATCTTCCAGAAGAACAGCATCGTCAAACCTATATGGGAATTGTCGGAACACTTGAAGATCAGGAAAAGCGAAAACTGATTCATGAAGTCCTGGCTCCTATCGGTCACAACCTGATGGTTACCCCGAAGGAAGTAGATGTATTCATGGAAGATATGGCCAATCTTATCGCAAGCGGCCTCAATGCGGCGTTGCATGAAGCGGTGGATCAGGAAAATACCGGGTATCAGACGAGATGATTGAAAATAATCAATACGCCTTGAGGGGGACAACCACCTTGAGGCGTTTTTGGCTTCCGATAGAAGTGTGGAAGGTAATCTGGTGGTATTCGGAAGACGTTTCGCCGTTAAATCTGGAAAATCGCCGTTATAATCAAAATTTCGCCGTTAAAATGAAAAAATCGCCGATAAATAATAAATTTCGCCGATAAGAAGACAGGTAAACCATATAATCCTAATTGTGAAGAAGGTAACACCATATAATCTATCTTTAGTGAATCCCATCACCCCTGCTTTTTCAAAAAACGCCTGCTATCCCCAAATTAACCCCTAATATTCTCCCATGGAATCAATATTGCTAGTGGGCACTTGAAGCGTGGGCAAACCTTCACCATAAAGGTATTACAACACCCGACTCTTAAAATAATAATAGACTCCCCCGTTTAACTTTCCATCAAAAACCGCATAATGACTACTAAATATAGTTCTACTATCTCTAGCATTGTCATAGGTTGTACTAGAGTAGAGAAACGAAAGGGTGGGAGAATGAGATCATCTAAAGCGTCGAACTATGTTGTCGCGATTAATATGTCAACGATACTGAAAGGGATGTTGATCTTCGTTGCAGGGCTGCTCTCGATTTTTTCTATAACCGGTATTCTCACTTCCTTGAACCCGGAGTACAGAATTACCTCAAATTCTTTGAATCAAGCAGCTTCCCAAATGAAAGGTGAGACTTTATATAAACTCCTCGCATTAGAAAACCGGTCGTTTAATACGATTTTGACTGAAGAAGAGCGGGCTTTACCGAGTATGTCTTCAATTCTCTTCCAGGTGGCTACGAATATAAGCTTTGAAGATCCCCGAAGCTTCTTAGGACGGGAATTACCGGGATTCTCGATTTTCGATGGGGATATTCTGGTAGCTGGTGAGGGGACGGACTTTACCAATATGCCGATCGAGTCAGTCCCGCCCCCTGAAGCTCTTGACGCAGGAAATGAGGCACCCCTGAAAAATGTCGAAAACCTTAAAGAATCGGATCAGAAAAGTGGAGACGTGGCACCTCCTTTGTCCACTGGGAATAAAAAGACAGTGCATCTATACTTCACCCACACCCGCGAATCCTATTTGCCATACCTTGACGGGGTAACCAATCCGGATTCAGCCATGCACTCAAAGATCAATGTAACCAAGGTTGGGGACATGGTGAAGCAGCATCTAGATGAATTGGGTATCGGAACGAGCATCGATAAAACCGATGTGATCCAGAATTTAAACACTAAAGGATTGGATTACTGGTCGGCCTATCAAGAATCGAGACCTTTGGTACAAGCAGCTATGACCAGTAATAAAGACTTATTGTATCTGGTTGACATTCACCGGGATTCACAAAGAAGAGACGTAACAACCGGAACGATTAATGGAAATACGTATGCAAAGCTCGCTTTTGTCGTAGGGGAAGAGCACCCGAATTATGAACAAAACCTAAAAGTGGCAACGGAGCTCCATCGATTACTCGAATCAAAATATAAAGGAATATCACGTGGTGTGATTGCGAAAAAGGGAAGCGGAACAAACGGAAAATTCAATCAGGATCTTTCCGGTAATGCCATGCTGGTGGAGTTTGGTGGAGTGGATAATACGTTTGAGGAATTAGAGAGAACGGCGGGGGCTTTCGCTGAAGTATTCGCTGATTACTACTGGCAGGCAGAAAAAGTGGACCATCTACCTGTGATTCCTGCTGTAAGTCAGTAATAAAAAGGATGAATGAAACCATGACAAAATTCTTTTTTAAATGCACCTTTCTACTTTCAGCACTATTTATTGGGGTTCTGATTGGTATGCAATACGCGAATCAAGGGATTGTGGAAATGAAGGGGCATGAAGAGCAACATTTCACTCCCCCCGTTGGTGTGACCCAAAATGAGGATGGGAATGTCGAGGCGTCCATTCTCGGTAATCAGGTAGAGTCCAAAACCCTAATTGAAAAGAAAGAGAAATTAGAAGAGATGAAAGCCTTTAACGTCTTTTCCTCAATCGGGAAAGTACTTGCAGACACAATTGAAAGTATTACCAACAAACTAGTGGACTTTATCGCATCGTTAATCTAATACAATACAAAGATTCTTTTCATAACGCTGTTTTCGCAAAGATTGTTGTTTTCTAACTTAGGAGGTGCGAAGGTTCTGTTCATGAGTGTGTGCTAAAGAGATTTTTTGACAGAGAGTAACAGTAAACTGGTCTCCTCTTCTTCAATATACTCCTTATCAAGAACGGCATAACGCTGAAAAAGGGTAATTACCTTATAACACTTTAGTTTACATTGAATAATAGATAGTCTACTGCTATAATTCAAAATAGTGTATATGTGTGGAAATAACAGGAGTTGAACGTATAATGAACCGTGAAGAGAAATTAGAAAGACAAACAAGAATTAGAAACTTTTCAATTATTGCTCATATAGATCATGGGAAATCTACCCTAGCTGATCGTATTTTAGAGAAAACGAAAGCACTGACGGCCCGTGAAATGAAAGAGCAATTACTAGATTCGATGGATCTGGAAAGAGAACGTGGAATCACAATTAAATTAAATTCTGTGCAATTAAAGTATCAAGCCAAGGATGGAAAAGAGTACATCTTCCACTTGATTGATACACCAGGGCACGTAGACTTTACATACGAAGTATCACGTAGTTTAGCTGCTTGTGAAGGAGCCGTCCTTGTTGTGGATGCTGCTCAAGGAATTGAAGCCCAGACGTTGGCGAACGTGTACCTAGCCCTGGATAACGACCTGGAAATACTGCCGGTTATCAACAAAATCGACCTTCCTGCGGCTGATCCTGAGCGGGTCCGTCAAGAAGTCGAAGATGTCATCGGTCTTGATGCTTCGGAAGCGGTCCTTGCATCAGCAAAAGCTGGTATCGGGATTGAAGACATCCTCGAGCAAGTCGTTGAGAAGGTACCTGCTCCACAAGGAGATCCTGATGCACCGTTAAAAGCCTTGATCTTTGATTCTTTGTATGATTCCTATAGAGGAGTCGTTGCTTACATTCGTGTAATGGAAGGTAGCGTCAAAGTAGGAGATAAAGTTCGGATGATGGCAACCGGGAAAGAGTTTGAAGTGACTGAAATTGGTGTCTTCACTCCGAAAGCGACGGGACAAAAAGAATTAACGGTCGGGGATGTTGGGTACTTAACAGCAGCGATCAAGAATGTGGGAGACACCCGCGTAGGGGATACCATCACTCTTGCGAAAAATCCTGCAGAAAAAGCTTTACCAGGTTACCGCCGTTTAAACCCAATGGTCTATTGTGGTTTATATCCAATTGACTCTAACCGTTATAATGATTTGAGGGAAGCTCTGGAGAGACTTGAGTTGAATGACTCAGCACTTCAATATGAGCCGGAAACATCCCAAGCGTTAGGATTTGGATTCCGTTGTGGATTCTTGGGACTTCTTCATATGGAGATTATACAGGAACGGATTGAACGTGAATTCAAAATCGACCTGATAACGACAGCACCAAGTGTTATATATCATGTTAAATTAACAGATGGTGAAGAAGTGAAAGTCGATAACCCTTCCATGATGCCTGATCCGCAAAAAGTGGATCATGTAGAAGAGCCTTATGTAAAAGCAACGATCATGGTTCCGAACGATTACGTCGGTGCTGTAATGGAGCTTTGTCAAGGAAAACGTGGAAACTTCATCGACATGCAGTATATGGATGATACCCGAGTGAATATCGTTTATGAAATCCCTCTAGCTGAAATCGTGTATGACTTCTTCGATCAATTGAAGTCGAATACGAAAGGGTACGCTTCATTCGATTATGAGCTGATCGGTTACAAAGAATCCCAGCTTGTGAAAATGGATATTCTTTTAAACGCTGAAAATGTCGATGCCCTGAGCTTTATCGTTCACCGTGATTTTGCTTATGAGCGAGGGAAACTCATTGTAGAGAAGTTAAAGCAATTAATTCCTAGACAACAATTTGAAGTACCTGTCCAGGCAGCGATTGGGCAGAAAATTGTCGCAAGATCGACGATTAAAGCCATTCGTAAAAACGTTCTGGCAAAATGTTACGGTGGAGATATTTCACGTAAACGTAAACTTCTTGATAAACAAAAAGAAGGTAAAAAACGTATGAAGTCCGTTGGGAATGTTGAAGTTCCACAAGAAGCCTTCATGGCCGTCTTGAAAATGGACGATACGGATAAAAAATAAAGTTCTTGATGATAAAGGGGGAAAGTGGCTTGTACAACACAGGCACTGCTTACCCCCTTTTCTCTATGAATGCCCGAAAAGGAGGGATAAACTTGGTGAAATCAGCTTATATTCATATACCTTTCTGCGAGCATATCTGCCACTATTGTGATTTCAATAAAGTCTTCTTAGAAGGACAGCCTGTAAATGAATACCTGATCAGCCTAGGCCATGAAATGAAGCAGCGAGTACAGTCCAAGGGGAATTTGGATACCATTTTTGTAGGGGGAGGTACTCCTACTTCGTTGAATGCAAGTCAGCTCGATCTATTATGCGAATCCATCAACACTCATCTACCCTTTGATCAAGGCGAATTCACGTTTGAAGCGAATCCTGGTGATCTGACAGAGGATAAACTTAAGGTGTTAAGGGACCATGGTGTGAATCGTTTGAGCTTCGGTGTTCAGTCATTCAATGACGAGCTCCTGAAAGGAATCGGCCGGACTCATAAAAGTGAAGATGTGTATTCTTCAGTGGAAACAGCTCAAAAAGTAGGTTTCTCGAATATTAGTATCGACCTGATTTATAGTCTTCCAAGGCAAACAGAGGAAGACTTCCAGGATACACTAAAGAAGGCGCTAGACCTTGATCTTCCTCATTACTCGGCATATTCACTGATCGTTGAGCCGAAAACAGTTTTCTATAACTTAATGAGAAAAGGAAAGCTTGCTTTGCCTTCTCAAGATCAGGAAGCGGCTATGTACGAGATTCTGATAGAAACGATGGAGAAATATGGGGTCAATCAATATGAGATCAGTAATTTTGCGAAACAGGGCTATGAAAGCAAACATAACCTCGTTTATTGGGACAATAATGAATATTATGGTTTAGGAGCAGGTGCTCACGGATATATAAACGGAGTACGTTACTCCAACTATGGTCCGCTTAAAAAATATATGGACCCGATTGCAGAAGATTCACTGCCGACGATTCAGAGGCATGAAGTGACGAAAGCAGAAATGATGGAAGAAGAAATGTTTCTCGGATTGCGCAAGGTAGAAGGAGTTAGTAAAACCGTCTTCCAACAGAAATTTGGCTGCACCATCGAGTCTGTCTTCGGTCCGTCTCTCGAAGAAATGGAGAAAAGAAAACTGCTTGATGTAAGCATTGACAGGGTTTCACTTACGAAACAGGGGCGTTTTCTTGGAAACGAAGTGTTTCAATCTTTTCTCGGTGTAATCTAATATATTGACATCCCTTTTCTGATTTGATAATTTATTAATTAGATTTAGCACTCGTTCTAAGAGAGTGCTAACAGGGGTGATGATGTTGTTAACAGATCGACAACTTCTAATTCTTCAAGTGATCATAGATGATTTCATTCTATCGGCTCAGCCGGTTGGTTCGAGAAGCTTGTCCAAGAAGGATGAGATCTCCTTCAGCTCAGCTACGATTCGAAATGAAATGGCTGATTTGGAGGAATTGGGTTTTATTGAAAAAACACATACATCCTCTGGGCGTGTTCCGTCCGAAAAGGGTTATCGTTATTATGTGGATCACATGCTCTCTCCTCAGAAGTTAAAGAAAAATGATGTTCATGCACTACGTTCCATCTTTACAGAACGGATGTATGAGTTGGAGAAAGTGGTTCAGAAGTCGGCAAAGATTCTTTCCGAGCTGACTAATTACACGACGATTGTATTAGGCCCGGATTTAAAGGAAAACAAGCTGAAGAAAATTCAACTGATTCCTCTGAATAAAGATACAGCGATTGCTATTATCGTGACGGATAACGGACATGTTGAAAATAAACTGTTCCATATCCCTCCTACGATGGATGCAGTTGAGCTTGAAAAGCTCGTGCGCATTTTAAATGACCGCTTGGCAGGTGTTCCAATCAGTGAGTTACACGATAAGATCTTTAAGGAAGTTGCTTTGTTACTCAAAGAGCATATTCAGAATTATGATTTTATCCTGCACTCCATTACGGACTCCTTTAATCCAACGGTCACGGATAAGCTGTTCTTTGGCGGGAAGACCAATATCCTGAATCAACCTGAGTTTAATGACGTGCACAAGGTGCGGATGCTTCTTGAAATGATTGAACAGGAAGAAAGCATCTATAACTTGATTCGTCCGTCGGCTACAGGGTTGAACATAAAGATTGGGAAAGAAAACGATCATCTCGCTATGGAGAATTGTAGTCTCATAACCGCTACCTATACTATTGGTAAAGAGCAATTAGGTTCCATTGCGATTATCGGGCCTACCCGCATGGAGTATTCCCGTGTCGTAAGTTTACTTAATTTCTTTTCAAATGATATGTCCAAGGTCCTGACGAAACTGTATCAAAGTGAAGATTAGTGGACATATTGTATAAAGGAAAATAAGGTCCGGAAATAGATTTTTCCGGTGCCTTACAATGTTCGTAAGTTTGGTAGGTAAGGCAGTCAAGAATTTTAAGGAGGTGAATGTTATGTCTGAAGAAACAAAACAAGAACAGCGTGAAGCGAAAGAGGAAAACGACGAAGTAGTAGAAGAAGTGTTCGCTGAAGAACCTCAAGCTGAAGAAGGTAAAGAAGAGCAACAAGAATCAGATGAGCTTTCACAATTAGAGGAAAAGCTGAATGAGTCTGAAAATCGGTATCTTCGCTTAAGAGCCGATTTCGATAATTTCCGCCGACGTATAAATGTGGAAAATGAAGCGAAGGAGAAATATCGTGCTCAAGGACTAATTGCCGAACTATTGCCAGCACTTGATAATTTCGAGCGTGCTTTAAATATAGAAGCTGAAAGTGAGCAAACGAAACAATTGCTTCAAGGAATGGAAATGGTTCACAGAAGTCTGGTTGATGCCCTTAAGAAAGAGGGAGTAGAACCAATTGACGCGGTAGGTCAAGAGTTTGATCCTCATTTGCATCAAGCTGTTATGCAGACGGAAGATGAAAACTTCGATAGCAATGTCGTTGTTGAAGAATTCCAAAAAGGATACAAACTTAAAGATAGAGTCATTCGTCCTTCCATGGTGAAGGTCAATCAATAAAAACATTACATATACAAAATAGGGAGGTTTCTTACTATGAGTAAAATTATCGGTATTGACTTAGGTACAACAAACTCATGTGTATCAGTACTTGAAGGTGGAGAACCAAAGGTTATTGCAAATGCAGAAGGAAATCGCACAACGCCTTCAGTTGTCGCGTTTAAAAATGGAGAAAAGCAAGTAGGGGAAGTTGCGAAGCGTCAAGCAATCACAAATCCTAACACGATCATCTCAGTGAAACGTCACATGGGAACAGCTCACAAAGTAGAAGCTGAAGGAAAAGAATACACTCCACAAGAAATTTCAGCTATGATTCTTCAACACTTAAAATCATATGCAGAAGACTATCTTGGAGAAAAAGTTGAAAAAGCGGTCATCACAGTACCTGCTTACTTCAATGATGCAGAACGTCAAGCAACAAAGGACGCTGGTAAAATTGCCGGTCTTGAAGTTGAGCGTATCATCAACGAACCAACAGCGGCTGCTCTTGCATATGGACTAGATAAAATGGATCAAGACCAAACAATCCTTGTTTATGACCTTGGTGGCGGTACATTTGACGTATCTATCCTTGAGCTTGGTGACGGTGTATTCGAAGTACGTTCTACAGCCGGTGACAACCGTCTTGGCGGAGACGACTTTGACCAAGTAATCATCGATTACCTTGTAGCAGAATTCAAAAAAGAGAATGGTATCGACCTTTCTAAAGATAAAATGGCTCTTCAACGTCTTAAAGACGCTGCTGAGAAAGCGAAGAAGGATTTATCAGGGGTTACGTCAACTCAAATCTCACTTCCATTCATCACAGCTGGAGAAGCGGGCCCTCTTCACTTAGAAGTAACGCTTTCTAGAGCTAAATTCGACGAAATCTCTTCAGACCTTGTAGAGCGTACGATGGGACCAACTCGTCAAGCAATGAAAGATGCCGGACTTTCGGCAAGTGAAATCGATAAGATCATTCTTGTTGGTGGATCAACACGTATCCCTGCAGTACAAGATGCGATCAGAAAAGAAACAGGTAAAGAACCTTCTAAAGGTGTTAACCCTGATGAAGTTGTAGCGATGGGTGCAGCGATTCAAGGTGGAGTTTTAACCGGAGACGTTAAAGATGTTGTCTTACTTGACGTTACACCACTATCACTTGGTATTGAAACAATGGGTGGCGTTTCAACAAAACTGATCGAACGTAATACGACGATCCCAACATCTAAATCACAAACTTTCTCAACCGCTGCTGATAACCAAACAGCTGTTGATATCCATGTGTTACAAGGTGAGCGCCCAATGGCTGCTGACAACAAAACACTTGGACGTTTCCAATTAGCGGACATTCCGCCAGCACCACGTGGCGTGCCACAAATCGAAGTGAAATTCGATATTGATAAAAATGGTATCGTGAATGTAAGTGCGAAAGACCTTGGTACAGGTAAAGAGCAAAACATCACAATCAAATCTTCGACTGGTCTTTCAGATGATGAAGTAGAACGCATGGTGAAAGAAGCCGAAGAAAATGCCGATGCGGATAAACAACGTAAAGAGGAAGTCGAACTTCGTAACGAAGCCGACCAACTTGTATTCCAAACGGAGAAAACGTTAAAAGATCTTGAAGGCAAAGTAGAAGAAGATGAAGTGAAAAAAGCGGAAGATGCGAAAGCTGAATTAAAAGAAGCAATCGAGAAAGATGATTTAGAGCTTATCCGTGAAAAGAAAGATGCATTACAAGAAATCGTTCAAAGCTTAACCATGAAGCTATATGAGCAAGCTCAAGCGGAAGCGCAAGCAGCTCAAGGCGCAGAAGGAGAAGCTTCAAAAGACGACGATGTAGTGGATGCTGAATACGAAGAAGTGAACGATGATAAGAAATAATCTAGATTGAACGAAAAAGTCAAAGTCAGGGCGGTTCTTGGCTTTGACTTTTTCTATGATTGAGTGAAACTTCAATGGTTCATTCATCTAACAATCATAATCAATTAGAAGGAATGTTGAGTTTTTATTGATAATAGTGAAAGCTCAATGTTAAAATAACCTTTATGCAAAGGATTCGGGAGTGGTGTTTTAATGAGTAAACGGGACTATTATGAGATTCTAGGTGTCGGAAAAGATGCCTCAAAAGACGAAATGAAAAAAGCATACCGCAAGCTCTCCAAAAAATATCATCCTGATATTAATAAAGAAGCGGATGCAGATGAGAAATTCAAAGAAATATCGGAAGCCTACGAAGTATTGAGTGATGATCAGAAACGTTCTCAATATGATCGTTTCGGACATACGGACCCTAACCAAGGTTTCGGCGGAGGCGGAGACTTTGGTGGCGGCGGTTTCGGTGGATTTGAAGACATCTTCAATACATTCTTCGGTGGCGGCGGAGGTCGTAGAAGAGATCCAAATGCTCCTAGACAAGGCGCTGACCTTCAGTATACGATGTCTCTGACATTTGAAGAAGCGGTGTTTGGAAAAGACACAGAAATTGAGATTCCGAGAGAAGAAGAATGTGACACTTGCCACGGTTCAGGGGCGAAGCCTGGAACAAAAGTCAATACATGTTCTCACTGTAATGGATCCGGTCAATTGAATGTAGAACAGAATACACCATTTGGCCGCGTCGTGAACAGAAGGGTTTGTCACTACTGTAACGGTACAGGTAAAGAAATCAAGGATAAATGTTCAACATGTGGCGGAGCAGGGAAAGTGCAGAAGCGCCGTAAAATCGCTGTGAAAATACCGGCTGGTATCGATGATGGACAGCAACTTCGTGTAACAGGTCAAGGTGAACCAGGTATCAATGGCGGACCTGCCGGCGACCTGTACGTTGTCTTCCATGTACGCTCACATGATTTCTTTGAGCGTAACGGAGATGATATTTATTGTGAAATGCCAGTGACGTTTGCTCAGGCTGCATTAGGTGATGAGATTGAAGTTCCGACCTTACACGGCAAAGTGAAACTGAAGGTGCCAGCAGGAACGCAAACTAGTACAAGGTTCCGTTTGAAAGGCAAAGGGGTACCGAATGTACGAGGATACGGTACCGGTGACCAGCATGTACAGGTTAAGGTAGTTACTCCATCCAAACTAACCGATAAGCAAAAGCAATTATTGAGAGAATTTGCGGATATCAGCGGTCAGATCCCTGATGAGCAGCATGAAAGCTTTTTTGACAAAGTAAAAAAGGCCTTTAAAGGCGAATAACTCAGAACGGAGTTGGTAGATCAATGAAATGGTCAGAAATCAGTATTCTTACTACGAATGAAGCGATTGAGCCGATTTCAAACATTCTTCATGAATCAGGAGCAAGCGGTGTAGTCATTGAAGACCCTGCAGAATTATTGAAAGAAAGAGAAGATATGTTTGGTGAGATCTACCAACTCAATCCTGATGATTATCCGAGTGAAGGTGTCTTAGTCAAAGCGTATTTACCCGTCAATAGCTTTCTCGGTGAAACCGTCGATGAGATCAAGCAAGGCATTACCAACCTCGTTACCTATGATATCGACATTGGGGAAAACAAAGTAGAGATATCTGAAGTGAATGAAGAAGAATGGGCCACAGCTTGGAAGAAATATTATCATCCTGTGAAAATTTCTGATAAATTCACAATCGTGCCTACTTGGGAAGACTATACTCCCGTTCATAGTGACGAGCTCATCATTGAACTCGATCCAGGCATGGCCTTTGGAACCGGGACTCACCCTACAACAGTCATGTGTATCCAAGCTCTTGAGCGAATCGTTAAAGCAGATGATACGGTCATCGATGTGGGGACAGGATCCGGTGTATTATCCATTGCATCCGCATTACTAGCAGCAGATAATGTAAGAGCATATGACCTTGATGAAGTAGCTGTTCGTTCAGCCAGACTGAATGTGAAACTGAACAAAGTCCAGAGAACTGTTTCGGTGGAAGAAAACAATTTATTAAATGGTGTTTCCGGGCAAGCGGATGTGATCGTCGCGAATATTTTGGCTGAAATCATCCTTCGTTTTACAGAGGATGCCTATGAGCTTGTGAAGCCTGGAGGGTATTTTATTACCTCCGGGATTATCCAGCCTAAGAAACAAGAAGTTCGCGACTCATTGGAAGCTGTCGGATTTATGATAGAAGAAGTCATGGTAATGGAAGACTGGGTGGCAATTATTGCCCAGAAGCCAATGTAAGGGAAAGTAAAAACGGTGGAGTTGAAACTGTATGCAACGATATTTTATAAATGACCTATATCGAGAAAATGATCCGATAATGATAACAGGGGATGACTATCATCATATTGTTCGTGTCATGAGAATGAAAGAACAGGATGAAGTCTTCGCTGTTTTCAAGGATCAAGCATCAGCGATTACCCGCATTGAAACGATTTCCAGTGACTCAGTTGAGCTATCAATAGTAAAATGGGAAACATCGACGAAAGAATTACCAATTAAAGTAACCATTGCGAGCGGACTGCCGAAAGGGGATAAATTGGAGTTGATTTTCCAAAAGGGAACAGAGCTTGGAGCTACTCAATTTATCCCCTTTAATGCGGATCGCTCCATTGTAAAATGGGACGACAAGAAAGCAAAGAAAAAGGTTGAGCGTTGGGAGAAAATTGTGAAAGAAGCAGCGGAACAATCCCACCGTCTCCTTGTTCCGGATGTATCTGCACCCATTTCAGTCAAGCAATTGATTCAAATAGGAACTCAGTTTGATTACAAACTTGTCGCATATGAAGAAGAAGCAAGAGCCGGGGAAACAGGTAATCTTTATAAAGTGCTATCTTCTATCGAACCTGGGCAGAGCGTTCTGGTCGTATTCGGCCCTGAAGGTGGATTATCGGAAAAAGAAATAGAGCTGTTCGGGAGTGAGGGCTTTCTTACATGCGGTCTCGGTCCAAGAATCTTACGAACCGAAACGGCACCATTGTATGTTCTCTCAGCCATCAGCTATCAATTAGAACTTATGAGGTGATTGTAATGCCATCAGTAGCGTTTCACACTTTAGGGTGTAAAGTGAACCACTACGAAACAGAAGCCATTTGGCAACTATTTAAAGAAGAAGGATATGAACGAGTTGAATATGATTCGATCGCAGATGTGTATGTGATTAACACGTGTACAGTAACCAATACCGGTGATAAGAAAAGTAGACAGGTGATTCGTCGAGCAATCCGAAAGAATCCTGATGGTGTTATCTGTGTAACAGGATGCTATGCACAAACATCTCCTGCTGAAATCATGGCCATTCCTGGCGTTGATGTCGTGGTGGGTACACAAGATCGAAGAAAAATGCTTACCTATATTGAAGAATATAAACAAGAACGTCAGCCTATCAATGGAGTTACCAATATCATGAAGAACCGTGTCTATGAAGAGCTGGATGTCCCGGCATTCACGGATCGTACACGTGCTTCTCTTAAAATTCAGGAAGGGTGCAATAACTTCTGTACCTTCTGTATCATTCCTTGGGCACGAGGACTGATGAGATCCCGTGATCCTGAAGAAGTCATTCATCAAGCTCAACAGCTGGTGGACGCTGGGTACAAAGAGATTGTCCTAACAGGAATTCACACTGGCGGCTACGGTGAGGATATGAAAGATTACAACCTTGCCATGCTTCTTAAAGACTTGGAGCAAAAAGTGAAAGGTTTGAAAAGAATTCGTATTTCCTCTATTGAAGCCAGTCAATTGACAGATGAAGTCATTGAAGTCATCGATCAATCAAACATCGTAGTAAGGCACTTACACATTCCCCTTCAATCGGGATCCAATACGGTGTTGAAGAGAATGCGTAGAAAGTACACGATGGAATTTTTTGCAGAGCGATTGGAAAAGCTTAAGAAAGCTCTACCTGGACTTGCTGTCACATCGGATGTCATTGTCGGTTTCCCTGGTGAATCAGAAGCGGAATTCATGGAAACGTATAATTTCATTAATGAGAATAAATTCTCTGAGCTTCATGTATTTCCGTACTCGAAACGAACAGGTACGCCTGCTGCCCGTATGGATGACCAGGTTGATGAAGAGATAAAGAACGAACGTGTTCACCGTTTAATTGAGCTATCCAATCAATTAGCTAAAGAATACTCATCTCAGTTCGAAGACGAAGTATTAGAGGTTATTCCGGAAGAAATCTATAAAGATGACCTTTATATTGGCTATACGGATAATTATCTGAAAGTCGTATTTCCTGCAACGGAAGACATGGTAGGGAAGCTGGTGAAAGTCAAAATCACAAAATCAGGCTATCCTTTAAACGAAGGCCAATTTGTACGTGTTCTTGATGAAACAGAAGAAAAAGCGGCTATCTAATAGATTGAGACACCCGACGATGGTTGGGTGTCTTATTATTTTTTGCAAGAATCAAGTTTTCTATTGCTTAGTCAAGAAGAAGGTTGTAAACTATTATTGTCAATGAAATAAAGGAAATGTTCTTTTTTTTAACTAATAGTGCAAACGATTGCATTAAAATGTAAGCGTTTGTATGTTACTATACTTTGATGAGGTGTTACGATGAAAAAGGCATGGCGTAAAGAGGCGGTAGGATACCAAATATATCCAAGGAGTTTCCAGGATACAAACGGGGACGGAATTGGAGATTTACAAGGTGTTATTCAGCGATTAGATTATATTAAAGAATTAGGTATCGACGTAATTTGGATTTGTCCAATGTATAAATCCCCTAATGATGATAATGGATATGACATTTCTGATTATCAAGATATTATGGAAGACTTCGGCACGATGAAGGACTTCGATCAACTACTGAAAGAGGTTCATGGGAGAGGCATGAGACTGATCATCGACCTTGTTCTTAACCATACGAGCGACGAGCACCCTTGGTTCATTGAATCTAAGAGCTCTAAAGATAGCCGCAAGCGTGATTGGTACATTTGGAAAGATGGTAAATTAGACAAGGAACCAAATAACTGGGAAAGCATCTTTGGGGGTTCTGCCTGGAAGTATGATGAAGAAACCGATCAGTACTTCCTGCACGTCTTCTCAACGAAGCAACCTGATTTGAACTGGGAAAACGAAGAAGTCCGGGATGCCCTATATGAAACTGTCAATTGGTGGCTGGATAAGGGAATTGACGGCTTTAGAATCGATGCCATCAGTCATATTAAGAAACGTCCTGGGTTTCCTGACATGCCGAACCCAAAGAAAGAAAAGTACGTTTCTTCCTTTGATATGCATATGAACCAAAAAGGAATACACTCGTTCCTGCAGGAATTCAAGGATCGTACATATGCAAACTATGATGTGATGTCCGTTGGAGAAGCAAATGGAGTTAAGGCAGACGAAGCAGAACTTTGGGTTGGAAAAGAGAATGGGAAAATGGATATGATCTTTCAATTCGAACATCTTGGTTTATGGGATGCTGAAACAAATCCTGATTTAGACATCGTTGAATTGAAAAAGGTACTCTCCCGTTGGCAAAAGGGACTCGAAGGAAACGGCTGGAATGCTCTTTTTATTGAAAATCATGATAAACCCCGCGTTGTGTCCACATGGGGGAACGACAAAGAATACTGGAGAGAAAGTGCCACTGCAATGGCGACCATGTATTTCTTAATGCAGGGAACTCCGTTTATTTACCAGGGACAAGAGATCGGTATGACAAATGTACACTTTCCTTCGATTGACGATTATGATGATGTAGCGGTCAAAAACCTTTATCGTCTTAAACAAGAAGAAGGAGTACCACATAAAGATATTATGAACATCATCTGGGCTTCTTCCCGTGACAACAGCAGAACACCGATGCAGTGGTCAGGAGAAGAAAACAGTGGATTTACAATCGGCACACCGTGGATGAAAGTCAATCCAAACTATATAACAATCAATGTAGCTGCACAGGAGAAGGATGAAAAATCCATTCTGAACTTTTACAAAAAAATGATTCACCTAAAGAAAAAGGAAGATGTCTTCACGTACGGGGTCTATGATTTGCTCTTGGAAAATGACAAACAAATCTATGCCTATACCCGCACAGGAGAAGATCAATCCATGGTTGTCATCACAAACCTTTCTACGAAAGAAGCAGTTTGTGACTTAGGGGGATTAGAAGTATCTTCAACGAATCTCTTGTTGAATAACTATCACACAGAAGAACACGAAAATGAAAGCAAACTGTTTCTAAAACCATATGAAGCAAGAGTATACCGATTAAAATAATGAGAATTACAACCCTGGTTGTCCAATACTGGGGTTGTTTTTTGCTCTTTCTGAAAGATTGTTGTTACAATAGAAACAATCTATACTTGTTACGCATCAATATTGAAGAAAACGCTCATTAAATGATGAAAAGGTTTTCTTAATATTTGGATATACTATAAAATACTCGTCTTTTTCTCTATGATTTGGTATGATAAGAGAGGTACGGACAACTGTTAAAGGAGAGATAATGAATGACTACGAACATTGCAAGTATGATTGATCATACTTTACTTAAACCAGAATCAAAGAAAGACCAAGTGGAGGTACTTTGCCAGGAAGCGAAAGAATTCAAGTTTGCTTCTGTGTGCGTGAACCCAACTTGGGTACAATATTCAAGCGAACTATTAAGTGGAACAGAAGTTAAAGTGTGTACAGTAATCGGTTTCCCACTTGGAGCTTCCACTCCTGAAACGAAAGCATTCGAAACAAAGGATGCGATTGAAAAAGGAGCAACAGAAGTGGACATGGTCATCAATATCGGAGCATTAAAAAGCGGAGACCATGAGTTAGTTAAACGTGACATTGAAGCAGTAGTTGCAGCATCAAAAGGGAAAGCACTTTCAAAAGTAATTATTGAAACGTGCCTACTGACAGACGAAGAGAAAGTAAAAGCATGTCAATTAGCTGTAGAAGCTGGTGCTGACTATGTAAAAACATCAACTGGATTCTCTACTGGCGGCGCAACTGTAGAAGATATTGCTCTTATGAGAAAAACAGTTGGTCCTGATATCGGTGTGAAGGCATCTGGCGGAGTGCGTTCTGTAGAAGATGCACAAGCAATGATCGAAGCAGGTGCTACTCGTTTAGGTGCTAGCTCAGGTGTGAAAATTGTACAAGGTTTAACAAGCGATTCTGATTATTAATAAGAAAAAGGCTGAATGGGAAGACATTTCCTCATTCAGCCTTTTTTTGGGTTGAGATGAATGCGCTCAATCAATCGGGCATATCGATTGGCGAATGGTAGGACAAGGATAGAACAGATAATATTAAAAATGACGCTGGCGTGAGCCAATTGTAGATCCGGTGAACCGGCAAGAGATTGAACGAAGATACTAAGTAATGGGATGAGTGGAATAAAAAGAGCCACGCCTATCACGTTTAACCAAATATGGGCGTAAGCGGTAAGTTTCGCTTGGGATCCACCACCAATGCTCGCTATATAAGCGGTAATGCACGTTCCTACGTTTGCACCGAGCATAATGGCAATTCCTGCATGGAGATCAATGGAGCCTGCAGCGAGAAATCCCATCGTCACCCCTGTCACGACCGTACTGGATTGTATGATGGCCGTTAAAATACAACCAAGGATCAGAGCCAGTACTAAATGTTCGTTCACCTCAACGATATAAGAACGCAAGGATTCATGTGTTGTCAGCGGAGTCGCTAACCACTGAATGGCTCGGATAGAAGTGAATATTAACCCAAAGCCTATACAAATCATTCCCGAGCTCCTGACAGAAGGAGAGGGAAAGAAATATAATATACATCCTATGACCATGGATGGAATGATAAGATAATTCATATCGAGAGTGAACATCTCGAGGGTAAATGTTGTTCCGATATTGGATCCGAGCATAATTCCGATTGTTTGACGGAAAGGGATCAAACCGGAAGATGCAAGCCCAACAGTGAGAACCATTACGGCAGAACTGCTATGAATAAAAGCCGTTACGATCGATCCAGTAAATACACCCTTAACAGGCGTGTTCGTTAAATAGTGGAGCCACTTTTTTATTTTCACGTTGGCAATATTAAAAAGCCCCGTCCTAAGCCAGGTCATTCCGAATAAAAAGCATAAAATAAAAAAAATAAAGGCCATCCCATGTAAAATCATTGAACTCCTCCTGTAAATGAGCACGATTACTACAAATGTATGGAGAAAATTAAGGAGACATGCCTATTTATATAAGTGATTTCTGATAAATTGTTGACCTATTACGTATCATATATTATAATGGCAAAGTACATGGATTTCTTTACTAAGAGTAAAGGATTCATCCAAGAAAGACATACACTTTCTGTCCCCTTGTGACTATATTCCAAGGGCAAATAGCCATAACCTATATGGTGAAGTAACGGGCTTCGGATTTATCTTTAGCCTTAAGAAAATGGTACAAACCATTTCTTGACTTGAACATGTAAGTGTAGTGTGTTCGGAGGGAGGGAAAGAGAGATGTCAAAAACAGTTGTTCGTAAAAACGAATCGCTTGAAGATGCTCTTCGTCGCTTCAAACGCTCAGTTTCTAAAACAGGAACTTTACAAGAGTTTAGAAAGCGCGAATTTTATGAAAAGCCAAGCGTAAAACGCAAAAAGAAATCAGAAGCTGCAAGAAAGCGTAAGTTCTAAGAGAGGGTGTAAGTATGAGTCTTCTCAATCGTTTAAATGATGATATGAAACAAGCGATGAAAAATAAAGAAAAAGAGAAGCTTTCTGTTATTCGTATGCTTAAGGCTTCACTTCAAAATGAAGCAATTAAACATGGAAAACAGGAACTCTCTGAAGACGAAGAGTTGACTGTCCTTTCTCGAGAAGTGAAGCAACGGAAAGACTCCCTCCAGGAATTTCAAAACGCTGGTCGCGAAGACCTCGTGGAAAAAATTCAAACAGAACTGACTTACGTCGAAATATATATGCCTAAGCAGCTTTCAGAAGAAGAGGTCTCGGCTATTGTTCAAGAGACAGTAGTTGAGGTCGGTGCTACTTCTAAAGCCGACATGGGCAAAGTGATGGGAGCAATCATGCCTAAATTAAAAGGGAAAGCCGATGGAGCTCTCGTCAACAAACTTGTTCTTCAACATTTATCATAAGATTAAAGAAACCGGAAGGCCTTGTTGCTTTCCGGTTTTTTTAATCCTGATAGATCGATATGCCGGAGACGTACCGCCCATTTTCCCCGAGTGGGGTCATATGAGCGGCAATCAACAAATACTACCCTTGAAAAAAATGAAACTTTTTTAATAGGTCATTCGTACATAAAGTATTAAGGAATATTATCGAAACGAGGGGGTTAAAGTGAAAAGAGGTATACTAGTATTTTTTATGTTGGTTCTTGGAGTCAGTTTCATGCTGCCGTTGGTAAGCTCTGCTGAGAACTCTGAGAAGGTATACGTGATTCCCATTCAAAAAGAAGTGGAAAGAGGTCTTCATGCATTTCTAGAAAGAGCGATTCATGATGCGGAAGAAAACAATGCAGAACTCATCATCTTTGATATTGATACTCCCGGGGGATTGGTGGATGCAGCTGGTGATATCGGGCAACTTCTTGATGGTGTCGATACAAGGACGGTTGCCTTTGTGAATAACCATGCTCTATCTGCTGGTGCGTTCATTTCTCTTCATGCCGATGAAATCTATATGGTACCAAATGGACAGATAGGGGCGGCTGCCGTGATTGACCAGGCAGGAAATGCTGCTGATAAGAAAGCACAGAGTTACTGGCTTTCTGCCATGAAAAGTACCGCCGAATCGAATGGGAGAGATCCTCAATATGCACTAGCGATGGCAGATGAATCTCTCGAAATTAAAGAACTGGGGATTGATAAAGGTGAATTATTAACTCTCGGTTCTAAGGAAGCAAAAGAGGTAGGGTACTCAGAAGGCACCGTGGAGAATATTGATGCGCTATATAAAACGTTGAAAGTTGAGAAATCCTCTGTGAAGGTAATGGAAGAAACCTTTGCAGAAAAACTCGCCCGTTTTATCACAAACCCTGTCGTTGTGCCGATTCTACTGTCATTAGCTAGTATAGGATTGATTGTAGAGTTGTATTCACCAGGGTTTGGAATTGCCGGTTCTGTCGGGTTGGTTTCTCTTGTATTATTCTTTTATGGACACTTAGTTGCCGGCCTTGCAGGATATGAAACCATTATTCTGTTCATCATCGGGATCGTTCTCATAGTGGCGGAGTTTTTCCTCCCTGGTGGTCTTGCGGGGGGACTTGGTATCGGAGCAATTCTAGCGAGTATCATGTTGGCAGGGGGAAATATGATGCAAATGGGGATTTCTCTTCTAATCGCTTTACTGATTGCCGTTGCGACAGTGATTATCTTTGTAAAGGTGTTTGGTAAAAAAATGAAATTTTTCAAGAAAATCATTTTAAACGATTCAACAAGCACAGAAAGTGGTTATGTATCAAACGTAAATCGTTTGGATTTGATTGGCAGGGAAGGTATGACCAAAACTCCTTTAAGACCATCGGGAACAGTCATTATTGACGATGAAAGAATTGATGCTGTTTCAGAGGGTGGCTTTATTAAAGCCAATGAGAAGGTTAAGATTGTAAAGGTAGAAGGATCAAGGATAGTTGTAAGAGACATTTCATAATTACTCAGGAGGTAAAGAATATGGTTATCGGACCAAGTACCATCTTATTGCTCGTTGCTATCGTAGTGGGCATCATTGTGTTAGCCGTTTTATTTACATTTGTACCAGTCATGCTTTGGATTTCAGCGATTGCAGCGGGCGTGAGAATCAGTATTTTCACTTTAGTGGGGATGAGGTTAAGACGCGTTATTCCCAGCCGGATAATCAATCCATTGATTAAAGCTCATAAAGCCGGAATCACCGTTACGATTAACCAGCTAGAAAGTCACTATCTGGCAGGTGGTAACGTGGACAGAGTCGTCAATGCTCTGATTGCAGCTCATCGTGCAAACATTGAGTTAACCTTTGAACGTTGTGCGGCTATTGACCTTGCGGGTCGTGACGTACTTGAAGCGGTTCAAATGAGCGTTAATCCGAAAGTGATCGAAACGCCATTCATTGCCGGTGTGGCAATGGACGGAATTGAAGTGAAAGCGAAAGCACGTATTACCGTTCGTGCGAATATTGACCGCCTTGTCGGAGGTGCCGGTGAAGAGACGATTGTTGCCCGAGTCGGGGAAGGGATAGTATCAACGATCGGTTCATCCACAAACCACAAGAAGGTGTTGGAAAACCCGGATTTAATTTCTCAAACGGTTCTTTCAAAGGGACTGGATGCAGGTACTGCTTTTGAAATTCTCTCGATTGATATCGCTGATGTTGATATCGGCAAGAATATCGGAGCGGAACTGCAAACAGAACAAGCGGAAGCAGATAAAAATATTGCTCAAGCCAAAGCAGAGGAAAGAAGAGCCATGGCTGTTGCAAATGAGCAGGAGATGAAAGCAAGAGTTGAAGAGATGAGAGCGAAAGTTGTGGAAGCGGAAGCGGAAGTACCACTTGCCATGGCTGAAGCGTTACGTTCAGGTAATATCGGTGTGATGGATTACATGAACTTAAAGAACATCGATGCAGATACGGATATGAGAGACTCGATTGGAAAGCTGACAGGGGATAAAAAAGATCCGAAGAGTGATAAGTAATCTCCCTTTGTTTAGAAAGGAGTTTTCTCCATGGAATCACTAATCATTTTTATATTGATCGGGCTCATCACGACCATATTCAAAAAAGTGAAAGAGCCTCCTTCAACTAAACCAACAAGACAAAAGCCAATTCAAACGGCATCTCCACCCCAGCCTTCTCCACCATCAGAGAGAGAAGGAAGAGAATCGTCGAGACCTAAAGAGTCGAGAGGATACAAAAAGCCATTGAAAGAGACATCTTCCTCCATTCAAGCCATTTTTGAGGAAAAGAAGAAGGAAGCAGAAACGTATAAGAAATTGCAAGAGCAGGAAGAACGGTTTTCCAAGAAAATTGAAGCTCACCAAACACAGGCGAAAACGATTCGGGAAACGGGCTCTCCGCTCTCTATCAACTTCAAAAATGAAGATGATATCGTAAAAGGATTTATTTTTTCAGAGGTATTCGGTCCTCCGAGATCAAAAAAACGCCACCATCAAAAATAAGAGTGATGAAACCCCTTTTCATTTCATAAATATGAGATGAAAGGGGGTTCTTTTTTTATGGCGAAAAGCTTTTTTCAACATATGCGGAAATGGATGACGCAAAAAATGGATTTACCTGAAGATGTCATGATGGACCTTCCTCGCATTACCATGATTGGACAAATTCATATCTATATAGAAAACCACCGTGGTCTGTTAACATTCACAGATCGAGAGGTACGACTTCTACTAAAACAGGGCCAACTATTAATCAAGGGTGAACAATTTGTCATCAAGATGATTCTTCCTGAAGAAATTCTTCTTCAAGGGAAGATTGTAGAAGTGATCTATTTAGAACAATAGGAGGGACGGATTTGAATAATCAATGGTTTACCTTTCTTAGGGGTAAGGTATTTGTGAAAATGGAAGGCAAATTAGTGGAGAGGGTCATAAATCAATTACTCCGGGCAGATATTTCGATATGGAATGTGAGAAGAGCCGGTACAGAGACCATCACCTTTTATTTATCCTTAGAAGATGTACATAACTTCCGAAGAGCGGTTCGCACATCTGAGTGCAAAGTAACATTTCTAAGAGGTCAAGGCATGCCTTTTCTTCTGAAAAGATCCTTGAAAAATTCAGGGTTCATGATTGGTGGACTGGCTTTCTTTGTCCTCGTCTTTCTTCTTTCTAACATGGTGTGGGATATCCAGATCAAAGGTGCCTCTCCCCAAACCGAACACAGTATAAGAAAAGAGCTCGAGGAAATGGGGGTATCGAAGGGAAAGATGCAGTTCTCTCTCCCTGATGTTGAGAACATCCAACGTGAACTCTCCTACAGAATGAATAATATCACTTGGGTAGGGGTGGAGTTGCAAGGGACAACCTTTCACTTTCAAGTCGTGGAGAAGAATGCCCCCGAGCCTTCAGAATCCACAGGCCTTCAGCATATAGTCGCAAAGAAGAAAGCAATCATCACCCAGATGTTTGTTGAAGAAGGAGACCCTCAGGTGAACGTCAATGACTATGTAAGCAAAGGTCAGCTACTGGTATCGGGATTGATAGGGAATGAAAAAGAGCCTAAAGGGGTACCGGCGAAGGCGAAAATCCTTGGGGAAACATGGTATAAATCGAACGTAGAGCTACCTTTGAAATCTCACTTCGTGGTATTTAGCGGCAATGAAAAAAGAAAACATTATGTCGGAGTGGGCTCCTTCGCTATTCCGATTTGGGGATTTGAAAAAAATGAGTATAAAGAATCCATCGTAGAAGAAAACAAAAAGAACCTGCGTTTCCTAAAGTGGGAGTTGCCCATTTATTATATTGATCGAAGTATTAAAGAAAAAGAAGACGTGGAAAGAACCTATACAAAATCAGAAGCCATACATGCAGCCAAAGAACTTGCTAAAAGTAATCTGGAATCCACTCTTCCGGAAGATGCGGAAATCAGAGGGGAAAAAATTTTGCAAGAAAAGGTTGAGAATGGTAAAGTTAGGGTAACAATTCACTTCAAAGTAATCGAAAATATTGCAGTAGGACAACCAATTATCCAAGGAGACTAACGAATGTCAGATGAAATCTTAATGAAATTACAACTTGAAAACCCTAATGAAGCCATCGCTTTGTTTGGCGTTTCAGATTCTCACCTAAAATTAATAGAACAGGAATTACACGTTTCAATCGTAACAAGAGGCGAAGAATTGCTGGTTTCGGGTAAAGAAGAAGATGTAAGTCTCGCTCTTGATATTTCTGATCGACTAGTAGCTGTGATACGAAAAAAAATAAATATTGGCCAAAGAGATGTCCATTATGCCATAGAAATGGGTCGGCAGGGGACTCTCGAATATTTCACAGACTTGTATAATGAAGAAATCACGAAAAATGCCAAAGGCAAATCCATTAGGGTGAAAACTCTCGGGCAGCGGCAATACATCCAATCTATAAAAAAACACGATATGGTGTTTGGGATCGGTCCTGCAGGTACAGGGAAGACGTATTTGGCTGTTGTCATGGCTGTACATGCATTAAAGAATGGGCAAGTGAAGAAAATCATCCTTACAAGACCGGCTGTTGAAGCGGGTGAAAGCCTCGGCTTCCTTCCTGGTGACTTGAAGGAAAAAGTAGACCCTTATCTTCGTCCGCTTTACGATGCATTGCATGACGTACTTGGAGCGGAGCATACAGCTCGCCTGATTGAAAGAGGAACCATCGAAATCGCTCCTCTTGCTTATATGAGGGGCCGTACACTGGATGATGCATTTGTCATTCTTGATGAAGCCCAGAACACAACGAAAGCACAGATGAAGATGTTCCTGACCAGACTCGGATTCGATTCAAAGATGATCATTACAGGTGACCGTTCCCAGGTAGATTTACCGAGAGGAAGCGAGTCAGGTTTAATTTCATCTGAAAGAATATTAAAAAGTGTTAAAGGGGTATCGTTCATTTACCTTGATCAAGCAGATGTGGTCCGTCATCCACTGGTCGCCAAAGTAATCGACGCCTATGAAACAATAGAAAAGTAAGACCAAAAAGGATTGATCCATTCCCTGACTGCCACCCCCAGAAAGTTGTGGCACAGGGAAGGATCAATCTTTTTTTATAAGGTTAAACATAGATAAATAAGTCAAAAACTGTTATGATTTTACATAATTGCTACATTGTATCGAATGAAATCTCTTAATCTGTACGTTCCATTGAATTTGTCCATACATAACAGGGGGTTCTATATGCAAACGCACCCATTTCTGCTCAAAATCAGAAGTTTTCTAAGCTATCGACTATTTACTAATCTCTTATTTGTATTACTTGGAATCATTGTTTTCGGGGTTTTATATGGCAATGTTAAGCCGAAAACATTGGATATTAATTTGTATGAAGAGGCACCTACAACCATAAGAGCTCCTAAGAAATTTGTTGATGAGGAAGCGACTGCCAAGAAGAAACAAGAAGCCAAGGCGGAAGTGGCGAATGTCTACACCCCGAAAGAAGGAGCGATCGACAACTCTATTTCATTGCTCCGATCACTGATGGAAAGCGTTAATGAAGTGAAAAAAGAATCCGTATCTCAGGGTGGGCAAGAAGAGGATTTGAAACCGCCCACAAGTCTGGATGTCAATCAACAATTGAAGCTGTTAAAAGCTAAGTTGCCTAAAGATAAAAATAATAATGTGACCAATAGTCTAAGTGATGACGTCTTAAAGACACTTCTCTTGGCGTCAGAAGACGACTTATCACGTGTAGAAACCATCGTATCCACCCAGATGAAAATCATCATGGAGAATGGTGTAAAAGAAGAAGAATTAAATGAAGCGAAATTGAATTTAGAACAACGAATCACCAATTACTCATTTAATGGTGACCTATCTACAGCTGCAGTAAAATTGGGGAAAGTAGCTCTTGAACCAACACAATTCTATGATGCAGAAAAAACAGATGAGTTAAAGAAACTCGCTGAGGCAGATGTACAGAAGGTTGAAATCATAGAAGGTGGAGTGATTGTAGAAGATGGAGATCTGATTACGCCGAAAAAATACAGCATCCTAAAATCTTTGGGGATGGTGGATAATACATTTTCCTTTAAGCCGTATGTAGGCCTTGCCCTCTTTGTCCTGGTGCTGATCAGCTCTTTGTATTACTTCTTTTTCACCCTTGAAGTCACTGAGGAAAGAAAACAAAATTATTTGATTCTGACGAGTATTGTATTTGTCATCTCTCTATTGCTCATGAAAATTGTGGGCTTAATAGATCAGCTGGAAATCAATGATATTGCGTTTATTTTCCCTGCTGCATTCACTGGCATGATTCTGAGGATGTTATTGAACGAGCGGATTGCCATGATGATGGTGTTCATTCTTTCCGCATGCTCGAGTATCGTATTTCACCAGCAGTTTTCAGGGTCCATTGATATTGAAATCGCGATTTATACGTTATTCAGCGGAGTTTCCGGGATCTTGTTCCTTGTGAGCCGCAATCAGCGCTCCAATATTTTGAGGGCCGGAATATATGTTGCTCTTGTAAATATCTTGATACTCGGATTTTTGCTCCTTCTAAGCGGCACTTCTTATTCAAATAGTGAATATGTGTATTACCTTGTGTTCGCTCTTGTATCAGGCATCAGCTCTTCCATTTTAACGATCGGTTTCCTACCCTTTTTCGAAGCGGGATTTGGAATACTGTCTTCCATGAGGCTAGTGGAGCTCTCAAGTCCTACACAACCTCTGTTGAAGAAATTGTTAACCGATGCACCAGGTACCTATCATCATAGTGTCATGGTAGCGAACCTTGCAGAAGCAGCGTGTGAGTCCATTGGAGCGAACGGTCTCCTAGCAAGAGTAGGCTGTTATTATCATGATGTAGGCAAGTCAAAGCGTCCGCACTTCTTCATTGAGAATCAACTCAATATGGGGAATCCACACGATCGGGTATCGCCTGAAACGAGCAGAGATGTTATTATTAGTCATACTTCTGATGGTGCAGAAATGCTCCGAAAGCACAAGCTTCCAAAGGAAATAGTCGATATCGCAGAGCAACATCATGGAACGACCTTATTGAAATTTTTCTATTATAAGGCCAAAGAACAAGGGAAAGATGTAAAAGAAGAAGAATACCGCTATCCGGGTCCTAAACCACAGACAAGGGAAGCGGCCGTGATAAGTATTGCCGATAGTGTTGAAGCGGCTGTCAGATCCAAGAAATCTCCCACCCAAGCAGAGATTCAACAGCTCGTTCATTCAATTGTACAAGACCGCCTTCAGGACGGTCAGTTTAATGAATGTGATATTTCGTTAAAGCAATTAGAGACTGTGAAGAGGTCTTTATGCGAGACGTTGAATGGAATTTTTCATCCGAGAATAGAATATCCGGAACTTCAAGCAAAAGGAGAGGAAGCATGACACTATTAATCGATTTTATTGATGAAACAGAAACATTGTCCGATGAGCAAACGGGTTTGGTTCAGAATATCCTGAACTTTGCTGCAGAGAAAGAGAATATTGAGAATGAAAGTGAAGTGTCCGTCACGTTTGTAACCAACGAACGGATTCAGGAAATCAATCAGGAATATAGAGATAAAGATCAACCAACCGATGTCATCTCATTTGCTCTTGAAGAATTGGGAGAAGACGAAGTAGAAATTATTGGGGGGAATATTCCCCGTGTTTTGGGAGATATCATCATCTCTATTGACCGAGCAAAAGAACAGGCAGAAGAATACAATCATTCGTTCTCCCGTGAGCTTGGTTTTCTTGCCCTTCATGGATTCCTTCATTTATTGGGATATGATCATATTGAAGAAGACGATGAAAAGAAAATGTTTCAGAGACAAAGGGACATTTTAGATGAATATGGACTCAAAAGAGACTAGGTTTGGCTTCTTCCGGTTCTTAAAGTCTTTCGGGTATGCAGCACATGGAATCCGTTCTGTATGGGCAACGGAGCAGAATTTCAGAATACATTCATGTGTGGGAATCGTCGTATTCTTATTGGCGTACATGCTCTCAGTCTCCACCATGGAATGGATCACACTGGTTATTCTCGTGTTTTCAGTACTTTCACTTGAAACCATGAACACGGCGATTGAAAAGGCAGTCGATCTTTCTGTCAAAGAGTATCACCCTCTTGCGAAGGCCGCGAAGGATTTGGCTTCAGCGGCCGTTCTACTCTTCGCGATTTGTACAGCGATCATCGGAGGGATCATCTTCATCCCGAAGCTGGTTGAATTACTCCTCTAACGGGAAAAGAAGACAATATTTACTTAAAAATTAAAGGCTGCGGGCAAGAAATTGAATGATTTCTTGCCCGCAGCCTTTAATTCATTTGAAAACGTTCTTATACTTGTATAGAATATATGGAGCAAAGATTAAAATCGATAAATAGTTAGAATTATCTAACTATTTTATTACAAAATGATAACAGCCCATTTTCTTTTATGAAAGTTGTAGTAAAATAAATGTGTAAGGGTTAAAAGGAGAGTTATATTAATGAATGCAGAACAATTGATACAAGAAGCTAAACTAGCGAGAGAAAAAGCATACGTACCGTATAGTAAATTTAAGGTGGGAGCGGCTCTTCTGTCAAAGGACGGTAAAGTCTATCACGGGTGTAATATTGAAAATGCAGCGTACAGTATGTGTAATTGTGCTGAGCGTACAGCTCTTTTTAAAGCTTATTCTGAAGGGGATAAGGACTATTCGATGATTGCGGTAGTAGCAGACACGAATAGACCCGTCCCGCCATGTGGAGCGTGTCGTCAGGTCATTTCAGAGCTATGCTCGAAAGACATGAAAGTGGTACTCACAAACCTAAAAGGCGATGTGGAAGAATTAACGGTTGGGGAACTATTGCCAGGAGCTTTTTCACCGGAGGATTTAAATGAATAATACAGAGCACAAGTCAGGCTTTATTTCCATTATTGGAAGACCGAACGTAGGGAAATCCACTTTCTTGAACAAGGTCATCGGTCAAAAGATTGCCATAATGAGTGATAAGCCTCAAACAACACGAAACAAAGTTCAGGGAGTTTATACAACGGATGATGCTCAAATGATTTTCATCGACACTCCCGGAATACACAAACCGAAACATAAACTTGGAGACTTCATGATGAAGATTGCTCAGAACACTTTGAAAGAAGTGGATGTCATCTTATTCATGGTCAATGTCGAAGAAGGGTTAGGTAAAGGAGATCACTTCATTATCGAGAAGTTAAAAGGTGTTAAAACACCGGTTTTCCTTATTCTTAATAAAATTGACCAAGTCCACCCCGATGCATTGTTGCCAATGATCCAACAATACAATGACCTGTTTCCTTTCGCTGCGACTGTTCCAATTTCAGCACTAGAGGGAAATAATGTGGATAACCTTGTTCAGTTATTGAAAGATCAATTACCGGAAGGGCCTCAATTCTATCCTGCTGATCAAATTACAGATCATCCGGAACGTTTTATCGTATCAGAACTCATCCGTGAAAAGGTCTTGCATATGACCAGGGAAGAGATTCCTCACAGTATTGCAGTCATGATCGATAAAATGGAGAAAAAGCAAGATAAGGACCTTATTGATGTCATCGCAACGATCATTGTGGAGAGAGATTCACAAAAAGGAATTGTGATTGGCAAACAAGGGTCCATGCTTAAAGAAGTTGGGAAGCGTGCCCGTGTCGACATTGAGAATTTGCTAGGAACAAGGGTTTACCTTGAACTATGGGTGAAGGTCCAGAAGGATTGGCGTAACCGTTCTTCTACGTTACGTGACTTTGGTTTCAGCGACGATGAATATTGATGATGGAATTAACAATATTTAGTCCACATGTTTTAGAGAGAAAATGCTCATTCTAATCACAAGAAAGCTTATGAAGTCTTGCTAGTTTAAATCCAGAAAGGTGGGTTTTTTATGTTAGACTTAACTTGGAAATTTTTTTCGCAAACAGGAAGCATAGACACCTATTTGCTTTTTAAAGAGCTTGAGAAAGAGACGATAGAGGATCCTTTCAGTTTAGAGGAAGAAACAGCTGAAGTTGATTTTCCTTTAACGTGATAAGTTTGTCATCACCCGGTTGGATTGATAGCGGGAGGTGGCTATATGCTACAGAAATGTGAAGGGATCGTTATTCGAACGAATCATTACGGTGAGTCGAATAAAATTGTTACCATATATACACGGGAATTCGGAAAAATTGGATTGATGGCTAGAGGGGCAAAGAAACCTAATAGCCGTCTATCCGCCATTTCACAATTGTTTACATATGGTTATTTCATGTTTATTAAAGGAAGTGGACTTGGTACTCTCCAGCAGGGAGAGATGGCTGAATCCCTAAGGCACGTAAGGGAAGACTTGTTTAAAACAGCATATGCCACTTACATCGTCGATCTTCTTGATAAAGCGACTGAGGATCGTAAACCGAACCCATTTCTATTTGAATTGCTATACAAGACCCTTTCCTATTTAAATGAAGACTATGACCCCGAAATCCTTATGCATATTTTCGAAATGAAGATGCTCCCGGTATTAGGGCTCTATCCTCATTTGAATGGGTGTGCTGTGTGTGGTGAGTCGGATGGTGAATTTGCTTTTTCTTTTAGAGAAAATGGATTCATCTGTCATCGCTGTCTAAGTGAAGATCCTCATCATTTTCCGATATCTCAAGGTACAGTGAAACTTCTTAGGGTATTTTATTATTTTGATATCAATCGATTAGGAAATATATCGGTGAAAGATGAAACAAAACTTCAATTGAAGCGGGTTATCAGAACTTATTACGATGAAAATTCAGGTTTAACATTAAAATCCAGGAGGTTTCTTGACCAAATGGATAACCTAAAGGACTTATTCTAGCTTTATAAAGCTGCTTGTGATGATATGGATAGGCCCATTCACGTTGTGTGAATGGGCCTTATTTTTTTATTGATGAAAGTAGCTAAACCTCTTTGCGTTCACAATTTGGCGCAATGAATGGCGGAAGTGGCCCAATAAACAGTAAAAGTGGCCCAATAAACGGTGAAAGTGGCCCAATAAACAATAAAATCTGGCCAAAATAATGGAGAAAGTGCGATAAAGTAGCACAAGTATCGCCACAGCCCAAAAAATGTAGTACAATCAATCGATTCAGGTGGCTAGACGACGCCAACTATTCGAAAAAAAATAGATATTTTGATTTTTTCCTCATAAATACAACAAAAAATCCCCAAAGGCAAAAACGCCATTGGGGATTTTTTAGGTATGCTTGTCGCCTCTGAACGAGCCGCCTCCGCATTTGGTATCGGCAAGCTCCGGCGGCTAGAGGCTCGAGGTCATAAGTCAACCCTGCCACAAAGGCAAAGAACGCCTTTGTGGCAGGGTCGCCATATGCTTGTCGCCTCTAAACGAGCCGCCTCCGCATTTGGTATTAAAACTTAATTTTCTCCTGTAAGAAAGCCTTGACTTCGCTGATTGGCATTCTTACCTGATCCATTGTGTCACGGTCACGAACGGTTACTTGACCGTCCTCTACAGAATCGAAGTCAAATGTGATACAGAATGGTGTTCCGATTTCGTCTTGGCGACGGTAGCGCTTCCCGATGGATGCCGTTTCGTCGAAGTCAATCATAAGATCTTGTGATAGCTCTTCATATACTTTGAACGCATCATCAGATAACTTCTTGGAAAGTGGCAGGACAGCAGCCTTGAATGGCGCCAACGCCGGATGGAAACGAAGCACTGTGCGTGAATCATTTTCAAGCTCCTCTTCCTCAAATGCATCACAAAGGAATGCAAGGGTGACGCGATCTGCTCCAAGAGAAGGTTCGATACAATATGGTACATACTTTTCATTTGTCTGTGGATCCATGTAGTGGAAATCCTCATTTGAATGTTCCATATGACGCTTCAAGTCAAAGTCTGTACGGTCGGCTACACCCCAAAGTTCTCCCCAGCCAAATGGGAATTTATATTCGATGTCCGTTGTTGCATTGCTGTAATGTGATAATTCATCTTCATCATGATCTCGTAGACGCATATTATCTTCACTCATACCCAAATTCAGTAACCAGTTTTTACAGAATTCACGCCAATAAGAGAACCACTCCAAGTCTTCGCCAGGTTTACAGAAGAATTCAAGTTCCATTTGTTCGAATTCCCGTGTTCTGAACGTGAAGTTACCAGGAGTAATTTCATTTCGGAAGCTTTTTCCGACTTGAGCGATACCGAATGGCATTTTCTTACGCATGGAACGTTGGACATTCTTGAAATTGACAAAAATACCTTGAGCCGTTTCAGGGCGTAAATAAATTTCATTGGTAGAAGACTCTGTGACACCTTGATGGGTTTTAAACATTAAATCAAATTGACGGATTCCGGTGAAGTCGTGGCTTCCACAATCAGGACACGCAATATCATGTTCTTTAATGATTTCCTCCATTTTTTCAAATGACAGTCCATCGACGATCATTTCAATGCCTTTTTCTTCAAGGGCATTTTCGATGATTTTGTCTGCACGATGACGCGTCTTACATTGTTTACAGTCGATCATAGGATCATTGAAGTTACCTACGTGACCAGAAGCTACCCACGTTTGGGGATTCATTAAAATACTTGCATCAAGTCCCACATTGTACGGTGATTCTTGTACGAATTTTTTCCACCATGCTTTTTTAATATTGTTTTTTAACTCTACTCCTAATGGACCGTAATCCCAAGTGTTTGCAAGTCCTCCATAAATTTCAGAACCCGGGAAGACAAACCCACGGTGTTTTGCTAAGTTTACTACTTTTTCCATTGACATATAAGTCACTCCTTTTCATCATTTATGTAAATAAAAAAGCTCGTCCCTAGGCTCTAAAGCCTAGGGACGAGCTTGAAACTCGCGGTTCCACCCTAGTTGATATACATAACTTGTATACCCACTTTTAAAAGGTAAATAGCTCCGGATTGCCGTTTCCTTGCTTTCTGGGCTTTCACCATCCCCAGTCGCTTATCGATTAGCAAGTACTTATTAATCCATCATAGCATGGTTGTAAGATGAAGACATTTTATCATGAGAAAGAAATAAAAACAACTACTGAACGCTGGGAGAGAAAAGATTTGAAGTTTTTATTTAAAAAAGCTACTCTGTGTAAAGTGAAATTTAAATATAGTGTTGTCCCGATAGAATGATAATATGCTCTTTTCATTTCTCTTAAATAGTATATAATATTTAATATAAAGTATAACATAAATCGTTTGTCCGTTAGGTGGTGAGTAACAATCGAACTTAATAAGCGTCAAGAACGTATCTTACAAATAGTGAAAGACAACGGACCAATTACTGGTGAACAAATTGCAGATCAATTAAGCTTAACTAGAGCGACTCTCAGGCCAGACCTGGCCATCTTAACCATGGCTGGTTACCTGGATGCACGTCCGAGAGTGGGATATTTCTATACAGGAAAAACAGGAACACAGCTGCTGACAGAAAACCTTAACAAAATATTCGTCAAGGATTACCAATCGATTCCCGTTGTGGTAAATGAAAATGTTTCCGTGTATGATGCCATTGTGACAATGTTTCTGGAAGATGTAGGGACGCTGTTTGTCGTGGACGCCAATACGTACTTAGTAGGGGTCCTTTCCCGTAAGGATTTACTTAGAGCAAGTATCGGAAAGCAGGAACTTAGTACGTTACCTGTGAATATCATTATGACGAGAATGCCGAATATTACGGTGTGTGAAAAGGATGATCAGCTGATAGCTGTAGCGAAAGATCTGATCCATAAGCAAATCGACTCGGTTCCTGTTATTAAGAAAACCGAAAAAGGCGATTTAGAGGTAATTGGCAGAATTACGAAAACGAATATTACTAAAGCATTTGTAGCATTGGCAGATGAATATTAGAAGGTGGTGAACGATCGTGAAAGAACCGATCATCTATGTTGTATCCGATTCAGTGGGGGAGACTGCTGAATTAGTAACGAAGGCGGCGATTAGCCAATTCAATGGTTCCAATACGGTCTTAAAACGCTTTCCGTATGTAGAGGACCTAGAGCATATTGATGAAGTGATTTCCTTAGCGAAATTAAACCAGGGCTTGATTGTGTATACCCTTGTTAAGCCTGATATGCGTGCCTATATTAAAGAACAATCCGCGAAAGAAGAACTCTATGCATTTGATATCATCGGTCCATTAATGGACCAATATCAATCTTCCTACCAAAAAGAACCGCTGTTAGAGCCTGGGACGGTAAGAAAGCTTGATGATGATTACTTCAAGAAAGTGGAAGCTATTGAATTTGCCGTTAAGTATGATGATGGCCGCGATCCCCGTGGTATCCTCAGAGCGGATATAGTGCTTGTAGGAGTTTCAAGAACTTCAAAGACTCCTTTATCTCAATACCTTGCACTTAAGCGGTTCAAAGTGGCAAATGTACCACTTGTACCAGAAGTGGATCCACCCGAGGAATTATTTTTGGTTTCACCGAAAAAATGCTTCGGGCTTAAGATTAGTCCTGAAAAATTGAATACGATACGCCGTGAAAGATTAAAGTCTTTAGGCTTAAATGATCAGGCGAGCTACGCAAATATTAAACGGATCGAAGATGAGCTCGAATATTTCGAGAAAATTACAAATCGTATCGGTTGTCATGTCATTGACGTAACGAACAAAGCTGTTGAAGAAACTGCAAATGTCATTACGAATATTTATCGCAACTCCAATGATTGACCAGCATGCACCAAATGAACTTAAAAAAATGATTTCCTCAGGCAGTTAAGGGGAAATCATTCTTTTTTTTAGAATTTAACAACGAGGATAAATTCCTTGGAATTAATAAGTTTTTATAGTGGCAAAACTTGTCCGATTATACTATAATAAAAAATTGTGATAAAAATATTTAAAATAGGTTTAGACTAAACTCTTAAGGAATAAACTAATTATTGTGATATGTCAAGTCTCGTCTAAATTAAAATTCGACAATTTTAATCAATTCTCTAGGAAAGTTCATAAAGAGAGAAGGAAAATACGGAGTGATGTAGAATAGTTAGTATTAGCGAATATAAGTCCACCGTATATGTAGATGCAGATGCTTGCCCGGTAAAACAGGAAATCATTAAGTTCACACGATTGTATGGCTTTGAGATTGTATTCGTTGCTTCTCATGCCCATAGAAAGAACACACCTGATCAAGGTACATGGGTGTATGTGGATAGTTCGAAAGAAGCGGCAGACTTATACATCATGAATCATGTTAAGGCAAAAGATGTTCTTGTGACGCAGGATATAGGACTCGCAAGCCTGGTGTTGCCGAAAAAAGTTTATGCCATCTCTCCTAGGGGAAAAGCCTACAAGGAAGAGAGCATTGTCACAGCTTTGGATTACCGGTATGTCGCAGCAAAAGAACGTCGAAGAGGGAACTATGGTAAAGGTCCCAAGCCTTTTACAAATCAAGACAGAGAAACATTTTGTGCTTCCTTCGATAAAATCTTGTCGGAAATTGCAGGAGAAATTCAATAAGTACAGAATGGATTAAGAGGGTAAATAAAAACAGGTGATAGATGATGTCTGAAAGAATCCCTGAAGATACGTTAAATAAAATATTATCGTCAACCGATATTGTTGATGTTGTCAGTGATTATGTACAACTAAAAAAGCAGGGACGCAATTATTTCGGTTTATGTCCGTTTCATGGAGAGAACACTCCATCTTTTTCTGTTTCTCCTGACAAGCAAATATTCCACTGCTTTGGTTGTGGCGCTGGGGGAAATGCGTTTACCTTTCTAATGGATGTGGATGGATTAAACTTCCAGGAGGCAGCGCAAAAGCTCGGGTCCAAAGTGGGCGAAGAGATTTCCATTCAAACCTCCTCGTCTGAACAAACGCTTCCTCCTCAAGAAGATGAAAAGCAAATGATGGAAGCACATGGTTTATTAAGTAAATTTTACCATCATCTCCTTCTAAACACAAAAGAAGGTCAGGAAGCTTTGGAATATTTATTGGCCCGGGGATTCACGACAGAAAGTATTGCGAAATTCCAAATTGGATGGTCACTTCCCAGTTGGGATTTTACCGTGAAGTTCCTTCAGAAGAGAGGGTACTCCCTTGAATTGATGGAAGCGGCAGGTTTGCTCGTAAGAAGAGAGCGGGACGATTCTTTCCTCGATCGTTTCAGAGGAAGAATCATGTTTCCAATTGTTGATACGAAGGGGAACACTGTTGCCTTCTCAGGACGGAGCATTGAAGCGAATGACGAACCCAAATACTTAAATAGTCCTGAAACAAAAATCTTTAATAAAAGCAGCATTCTCTATAATTATCATGGCGCAAGAGCAATGATCAGAAGAAAACAGCAGGCGATTTTGTTTGAAGGATTTGCAGATGTTATTTCAGCTAATGAAGCTGGAGTGGAAAATGGGATCGCCACCATGGGTACTTCATTAACTGAGCAGCAAATCGGTCTATTGAAACGCTTAACTGATTCCATCATCATTTGTTACGATGGTGATTCTGCTGGAGTGGAGGCCGCATTCAGAGCCGGAAGACTTCTTCATAATCATCAGTTGAATATCCGTGTCGCCACAATTCCAGAACAACTAGACCCTGATGACTACATTACCAAGTATGGTGAAGCCAAGTTTCAACAGGATGTAATAGGGGCAAGTTTAACGCTCATGGCGTTTAAACTTAGGTATTATAAGCTAAATAAAAACTTGAATGATGAAGGAGATCGTCTTAAGTATATAGAAGACATACTTAAGGAAATTACTCAATTGAGTAAAGCGGTTGAAAAGGATTATTATTTAAGGTATTTAGCCGATGAGTTCGAGTTATCATTAGAAGCACTTCAACAACAACTGGCTGAATTCGAAGGTCCCCAAAAGCGCATGTCAAAACCTTCTAAACAGGTCGGTATGCAAGTGGATTTCAAGCGCTCAACCCAAACCAAGTTATTACCTGCATACCAGACGGCTGAAAGAAGATTGATTGCATACATGCTAAAGGACGCGAATATAGCTTATAAGATTCAGGAGTGGCTTGCAGGTACAAATCTTAATATTGATGAGCATCAAGCTATTATTACTTATTTATTGGGTTATTATGAAGAAGGTCTGCCTCCAAGTGCCAGTGCCTTTATAGGCTATCTACCTGACGAGAGGTTGAGAAGGGTCGTTACAGACATCGAAATGATGTCAATAAGCGAAGAAAGTACAGAGCAAGAATTAGCAGATTATGTTAATCAGGTGTTAAAACATCAAAAGATGTTGAGAATAAAAGAAAAAGAAGTGGAAAGAAAAGAAGCGGAAAGACTAAAGGATTACCGAAAAGAAGCACAAATTGCAATGGAAATCTTACAGCTACGTAAGTCTCTATAAAGTTTTGTAAGGAAGTTGGAAGGAGGGGAACAAATGGCTGAAAAGTCAGCGCGTTCCAAACAAATAGCGTCAGAATTAACAGTTGATCAGGTGAAAGAATTTTTAGTAAACCAAGGTAAGAAAAGGGGAGTCCTCACCTACGAGGATATAGCCGATAAATTATCAGGATTTGAGTTGGATTCCGATCAAATGGATGAATTCTACGAGCACTTAGGTGAACAAAATGTAGAAATCGTCAATGAAAGCGATGAAGATGATGATCCAGGTGCAACGGAGTTAGAGAAAGAAGAGGGAGAAGAATTTAACCTTAATGATTTAAGCGTTCCTCCTGGAGTTAAAATAAATGACCCGGTCCGTATGTACTTGAAAGAAATCGGAAGAGTGGACCTGTTATCTGCAGAAGAAGAGATAAACCTTGCCAAGAGAATTGAGGATGGTGATGAAGAAGCTAAGCGACGCCTCGCAGAAGCGAACTTAAGACTTGTTGTCAGCATTGCAAAACGGTATGTAGGTCGAGGTATGCTTTTCTTAGATCTTATCCAAGAAGGTAACATGGGTCTTATCAAAGCTGTGGAGAAGTTTGATTATCGTAAGGGATACAAATTCAGTACGTATGCAACCTGGTGGATTCGTCAAGCCATTACCCGTGCGATTGCTGATCAGGCTAGAACCATTCGTATTCCGGTTCATATGGTGGAAACCATTAATAAGCTGATTCGGGTACAAAGACAGTTACTTCAAGATTTAGGTCGTGAGCCTGCACCAGAAGAAATTGCTGAAGAAATGGACCTAACCCCTGAAAAGGTTAGAGAAATCCTTAAGATTGCTCAAGAGCCGGTATCACTTGAAACACCTATTGGTGAAGAAGATGATTCTCATCTTGGAGATTTCATTGAGGATGCAGAAGCTCAATCCCCTTCAGAACATGCTGCTTACGAACTATTGAAAGAGCAACTTGAAGATGTACTGGATACCCTTACAGATCGTGAAGAAAACGTCCTGCGTTTACGTTTTGGTCTGGATGATGGAAGAACTCGTACCTTGGAAGAGGTAGGCAAGGTCTTTGGTGTAACGCGAGAACGTATTCGTCAAATTGAAGCAAAGGCCCTTAGAAAGCTTCGTCATCCAAGCAGAAGCAAACGTTTGAAAGACTTTTTAGAATAGAATACTCTTTTGCTGCCTCTATTGTGCATAGAGGTAGTTTTTTTTGCCGAAATAAAGGTTTTTTTATCCATGATGGCGAAAATAGCAATAGGATTTAACAATTGAAGGTGTGACGACTTTGAACAAAACTAACCATTCAAAAAAAGAAATCATCATTTCTGAAATTCAAATTTGGAAACAAACGAAAATGCTTCCCGAACAATACTGTGACTACCTTCTCGCGTTATATACAGGTGGGGAAGGAACTGGTCAACCAGACAAAAGCAGTGTTAAAAAGAAATTCGTGCTTAAGGATTTCCTCTTTTCAATCTGCTCTATTTCAATTTCATTATTTGTCATTTATTTTACTGAATTGTCAATCGTTTTGCAAACAGCGATTTTGGCAAGTTTTGTCGGATTATTAACAGGTGTGGGAATTTATTATACTAAGAAACAATTATCACCTTTGCTTTTATACTGTTCCTCCGCTTGCATCTTATTGCTCTCTTCCATTGAAATCGTGGAGGGAATATTTAGAGGAAGCTCGTTCTACTTATACATAACCTTATTTCTTAACTGTTTGATTTGGATTGGCGTTGGAGTGAAGTGGAAAATGAGTTATTTTTCATGGTCGGGATCAGTAGGAGTGGTTTTACTAATTTTTTATATACTACTATAACTTCTGAAAATTTAAAAGTTTTTTAAAGTTGAGAAAATTCACTATTCCCTTTTATAATAGGTATGGTAGCGTATTCATGAAGTCGGATGAGTATGTTTGAAAGCGCTTTTTAATATAAAGGAAGTTTAGGGCTTTCAGTCATCAAAGTTAGACAAGGGGGATAAGTATGAATTTCGATTTAACACAAGAACAAACAATGATTAAAAAGACGATCAGGGAATTTGCTGATGAAGAGGTGGCGCCTGGTGCATTGGACCGGGACCGAACAAAGGAATTTCCTAAAGAAATTTTCAAGAAACTTTCTGATTTGGGAATGATGGGGCTTCCTTTTCCAGAAGAATATGGCGGAGCGGGGGCCGATACGGTCAGTTTTGCGATTGTAACTGAAGAGCTAAGCCGAGCATGTGCTTCAACTGGGATTACGTATTCTGCTCATATCTCTTTGGGAGGAGCGCCAATTAATTTATTCGGTACTCATGAACAGAAACAGGAATATTTAACTCCCATCTGTACAGGGGAATCATTTGGAGCTTTTGGTCTCACGGAGCCTAATGCCGGTTCTGATGCAGGCGGAACCCAGACCACTGCAGAGGATAAAGGGGATAAATGGGTCATCAACGGAAATAAGTGTTATATTACCAACGCAAGTTATGCAAATCACCTGGCGTTGACGGCTATTACAGGTAGAAACAATGGGAATAAGGAAATCAGTGCAATCATCGTCCCTACCAGTGCCAAAGGTTTTAAGGTAATTGATAATTATGAAAAAATGGGTCTGCATTCTTCCAATACCACAGAGTTGGTTCTCGAAGATGTAGAAGTACCTAAAGAAAATCTGTTAGGGAAACAAGGAGAAGGATTCAAACAATTCCTGGTAACCCTGGACGGAGGAAGAATTGGTATTGGGGCTATGGCTGTCGGGGTAGCACAGGCTGCCTTTGATAAGGCGCTCCAATATTCGAAAGAGCGTAAACAGTTTGGTAAAACCTTATCACAGTTTCAAGTTACTCAATTTAAGCTGGCAGATATGGCAATGAAGATTGAGCTTGCAAGAAATATGGTACACAAAGCTGCATGGTTGAAGGACCAGGGAAGACCGTTTTCGAAAGAAGCTTCTATGTGTAAACTTTACGCTTCAGAAATCAGTATGGAAGTTGCGAATGAAGCGATTCAAATCCATGGTGGGTACGGTTACATGAAAGAATACCATGTTGAGCGCTATTTACGGGATGCCAAGCTTCTTGAAATTGGAGAAGGGACCTCAGAGGTTCAGAGAATGGTCATCTCAAGGTTGATCGGGTGTCAATAAGGGGTTAGGTCCTAAATGATGAACAGTGAGCTCTATTGGTCCCCTGGGGAGAATAGAGCTCCTCTATTTATCCTGTATAAGCTGGTGTAACTAAGGAAATTTAAAAGAAATGTGTCTAATTTATGAGAAAGATGGAAAAGTTAATTGATAGTACTTTTACTTTGTCGATTTTTACAGTAAAATATAAAGTGTTGAAAAGAGCACTATTTTTTGGATTTGTACATAAAGGAGGTTAAAATCATGAATCGTAATCCAATTATTCCATTCGTACTTATTGCGGCTCTTGGTATTGGTCTTATTTTCTTCTTATCAATTGAAGGACTTAACAATGCCGAAGAGAAAGCAAAAGAAGAAAAGCATGGTGATATGGAAGGTAAAGATGGAGAAGAAGCTTCAAGCGGTGAATTCGATCCGGAAGCGAAGTACAAAGAGTCTTGCGTTTCTTGTCATGGTGGAAACTATGAAGGTGGCGCTGGTCCAGCTCTTAAAGGTACCAAGCTATCTAAAGACGAGATCAAGGATAGAATTAAAAATGGTGGAGGCATCATGCCTGCTGGTCTTGTAGCAGATGAAAATCTTGATGCAATGGCAGACTGGATCAAATCACTTAAATAATCAATGTATGAAAAAGGTTCTTTGTCTTAGGGCAAAGGGCTTTTTTTATATAGAAAAGTTGGTTAGAATGATTATCGTACATGTATCTCCAATAAAAAATGAGTAAAGGTGAACATATGAATATTCAACAATTATCAAAGCGACTAGAAACAGTTGTCTCATACATACCGGAAAATTCCAAAATTGCTGATATAGGATCAGATCACGCGTATCTCCCGTGTTATGCAGTAAACAAAGGCATCGCTTCCTTCGCCGTTGCAGGTGAAGTAGTAAAGGGGCCATATCTTTCTGCGAAGAAACAGGTAGAGGATGCACAATTAACAAAGAAAGTAGAAGTAAGATTAGGAAATGGTTTAGAGGTGTTAGCTCCTGGGGAAGTAGATTGTATAACGATTGCAGGGATGGGTGGTGCATTGATTGCATCCATTTTGGAGGCTGGAAAAGATAAACTCTCCAATGGACCAAGGTTGATCCTGCAACCCAATGTGAGTGCGAGTTCAATACGAACGTGGCTGATGGACAATGAATGGAGTCTGATAGGAGAAGATATTCTTGAAGAAGACGACAAACTTTATGAAATAGTAATAGCTGAAAAAGGGGATCCAAGAGCAAATTATTCCAATGAAATGGAAAAAGAGCTGTTGCTTGGCCCATTTTTGATGAATGATCAAAGCGAAGCGTTTAAGAAAAAATGGAATCAGGAGCTTCATCAATGGAAGAAAATAATAAATAACATGGAAAGAGCAGAAAAGACCGATGCTTTAGTAAAACGAAAGCGGGAACTTATTCAAAAAATCCAAATGGTAGAGGAGGTCCTTACCCCATGAAAACAGTAAACGGCCATGAAATCATTCAGCTTTTCGAGGAATTTTCTCCTAAACATCTGGCTGAAGAAGGAGATCCGATTGGACTTCAAATCGGTAAACTGAATGAAAAGGTGGATAATGTGATGATCACCTTGGATGTGTTGGATAATGTGGTGGATGAAGCCATTAAGAATAATGTGAAATTAATCATCGCCCATCATCCTCCATTATTCCGTCCATTAAAAACGTTGCAAACAGGCACTTATCAAGGTCGAATGATTGAAAAGCTAATCAAACATGATATTGCCGTTTATGCTGCCCATACGAATCTTGATGTAGCGACAGGAGGAGTGAATGATCTACTGGCTGATATGCTGAAATTGAAGGATCACTCTGTCCTTGTTCCGACCTACAGTGAAGAGCTCCGGAAACTGGTGGTGTATATACCGAAAGAGAACGGCGAAGAACTTCGAAAGGCTTTAGGGAAAGCAGGAGCCGGGCATATTGGGAACTATTCTCATTGCACTTTCTCAACTGAAGGACAAGGGAGATTCTTACCTGAAGAAGGTACAAACCCTCATATAGGGAAGCAGGGTGTACCTGAAGAAGTAGAGGAAGAAAAGGTGGAGACTGTATATCCAATTTCCCTACAGAATAAAGTATTGAAAGCGATGTTTACCCATCATCCATATGAAGAGGTTGCCTATGATATCTATTCCCTTAAGAATGGATCACCTGCTCTGGGGTTAGGGAGAATAGGATATTTACCAAACGAAATGAACCTGGCAGAGTTTGCGCTGCATGTGAAGAAAACATTTGGTATGGATGGAGTCAGAGTAATTGGTAACGGGGAAGCGAAAGTTAAGAAAGTAGCAGTACTAGGCGGCGATGGAAATAAGTTTATCGGAAAAGCCAAGAGACAAGGAGCCGATGTGTTTGTCTCTGGTGATATTTATTATCATACTGCTCATGACGCTATGATGATGGGACTTAACGTTGTGGACGCCGGTCATCATATTGAAAAAGTGATGAGAGAAGGAGTAGCCGAATATCTTACAAAAAAATGTTCGGATAAAGGGTATATTGTTAATATCTTTGCTTCGAAATCTGAAACGAACCCATTTACGTATATGTAATATGAAAGGCCCCTCCAATTTGGAGGGGCCTTTCACATTGATATTATTTGGTTCCCAATTTTGCTTTGCGTACTTTAGGTAGTATTTTATTTAACGGTACAGTGTGTTCTCTTGTCCATGTGACTTCATCATTACGATCAAAAGCTTCAAGGAATTTAACGACTTCTTTTACGATTGGAGTCGGAGTGGATGCACCAGCTGTTACCGCCACAATGTTGGCATCTTTTATCCATTCAATGTCCAATTCGCTGATGTCTGAAATTCTATGGGCGGGAGTACCTGCGATATCCTTCGATACTTGAGCAAGGCGATTGGAGTTATTGCTTTTAGGGTCGCCTACTACAATGAGGACATCAGCATCTCCAGCCTGTTCGGCTACTGCTTCTTGTCTGACTTGTGTAGCAAGGCAAATCTCTTTGTGCAACTCGACGTGAGGGTACATTTCCTTCACCTTGTCCATGGTATCGAGTACATCCCATTGACTCATCGTCGTTTGGTTAGTCACGATGATTTTTTCGTTGTCGATGGATAATTTTTCAACATCATCCGCTGTTTCGACAAGATGAACGATTTCAGGAGCTACACCGACAGCACCTTCTGGCTCAGGGTGTCCTTTCTTACCGATATAGATCACGTCGTACCCTTCAGCTTCTTTCGCACGAATCAGGTCATGTGTCTTGGTTACATCGGGACAAGTTGCATCAAGGGTGACAAGTCCTTTTTGTTTTGCGATTTCCTTTACTTCAGGAGATACTCCGTGAGCTGTGAAAATCACCGTTCCTTCATTCACTTGTTCAATGATATCTTTTCTATTGCTGCCATCTAGGGTGATAATGCCGTCTTCTTCGAACGCATCGGTTACATGCTTGTTATGGACGATCATCCCTAAAATATAAATTGGGCGAGGAAGCGATTTATCTAATGCAGCATTTCTTGCAATAACCATTGCATCTACTACACCATAACAATAGCCCCTCGGAGTAATTTTAATAATTTCCATCTATGAATATCCTCCTACATGAGAAAAGGTTTTGTCTTCATTATAAAGGAGAATGGCCTTTCTGACAAAGAGAACGAAGTGGGTAGACGTTTTTGAGTGATAATAGAGGCGGCACCAAAGGATTTTACGAAGAAAAGTTCTTTGCATGTTAAACACTTTGTTCATAAAACAAAAAAAATCCCTCAAGGTGATTCATTCCCTTTAGGGATTCGGTTATTAAATATAGAGTTTCGGTTTAGAGTTGGAGGTAAGAGGGACCTCTTCTTCCATTTCAACATCATCCGTTATTTTTACAGGCGGCTTCTTTTTCTTTTTTTTCTCTACTTTTGTCTCTGCATCCGGAACACTGATATCCTCATCCTTTTTTTCTTCTTCTGTGGTTTCATTATCGGGCATATTTTGCAATCCTCGATAAAGCTTCCACAAAGACGGGATATTTTTGACCATAGGGCCGTATTGTTGAAACATCGGACCTAATTGCTGGGCGCTTTGAAGCATTTGTTGAGTGTTCGACAAAAAGGAATTCACATTACCAGGATTCAGAAGACTTTGAATAATGCCTCCTGCTGCTTGAGGGGAACGTTCGGAATCAGTTGAAGTCGTACTTGAATCACTTCTTGTGAATTGTTGAAGTAGCCCGCCACCTGTATTGTTGTTTTCCCCTTTTTTTAGGAATTTTGATAATAATCCCCCTTTGCCTGACCCTCTGCCTCGTCCCTTTTGATTCATTCCCAAATTGAAGCCCTGGTTTTGACTTTGTCCGCGGAATTGAAAGGGTGGTGGTTGTGTCTGTCCGAGTCCGAAGCTATTTCTTCCAGATTGTGACTGCATCCTGAACCCGTTTCCCTGGCGAAATCCCCGCTGCTGTCTCATTCCAAAAGGGTTCCTCATATCTTGACCCGGATCCCTCATTCTTCTAGGCGGCATAATGACAGCCTCCTTTCATTTCGAATAAATTCATGGTCATTATAGAGTATGCAAAAGGATAAAAAAGGGTATTGTTACACTATCATCATAAATAAAAATAAGGTTGACCTAGATGTTTTGCCGAAAATTTATTATAATGGTTAGATGTTCTTTAAATATGACGCTTACTAAACTGTTACGTTAAAATAAAATCACTGACGACATCAAAGTGACCCGTAAATTTTATATAGATCTGTGGTGATGATGTGAACGAATTGCGGCATCCATCCCGATGACAGCGTGAATAAAAGGATATTTATAATAAAAGGAGATGTATGGAATGAAAAAGAATCTATTTCTACAATTTGGATTCCAAGCGTTCATCAATGAAGCTGTAGAAGAACTTGGTTTCTACGAACCGACAGAAATCCAAAAAAAAATGATCCCTCTAATTCTTAAAGGGCAAAGTGCAATCGGTCAATCTCAAACAGGAACGGGAAAAACACATTCGTACTTATTACCAATCATTGAGAAGGTGAATACAAGTGCTGACCAGGTACAAGCTGTGATTACTGCCCCCACACGTGAATTGGCTCAGCAGATTTATCAAGAAGTGCTTAAAATTACGAAGGATAGTGACATTGTTTCCCGTTGTTTTATCGGTGGTACGGATAAGCAGAGAACAATTGATAAATTGAAAAATCAGCCTCATATCGTAGTAGGAACCCCTGGTAGAATCAATGATTTAGTGAAAGATCAGGCACTGTTTGTTCATACAGCATCGCTCTTGGTCATTGATGAAGCGGACTTAATGCTCGATATGGGATTCATTGAAGATGTGGATCAGATTGCTGCAAAGATGCCAGAGAAACTGCAAATGTTAGTATTTTCTGCAACCATACCTGAGAAACTTAAACCTTTCTTGAAAAAGTATATGGAAAATCCACAATATGCTCATGTGGAGCCTGAACAGCGTTCTGCGAAGAATATACAACATGTGATTGTTCCTCTGAAGAGTCGCGATAAAACCAATCTATTGTACAATATTTTAGTGGAAATTAATCCATATTTAGGAATTGTCTTTACTAATACCAAACAAAAGGCAGATGAAGTGGCCGATTCCCTGATTGCTAAAGGATTGAAGGTCGGCCGTATTCACGGTGATCTATCGCCCCGTGAGCGTAAGAAAATGATGAAACAAACCAGAAATCTCGATTATCAATATATCGTAGCAACTGACTTAGCAGCACGGGGAATTGATATAGAGGGAGTAAGTCACATCATAAACTTTGAATTGCCTCAGGACTTGGATTTCTATGTTCATCGTTCTGGTCGTACAGCACGTGCAGGTAATAGTGGGATTGCTTTTACTATTTATACACCGTCAGATGAGGATGCATTAAATCGCTTGGAGAAGCTTGGAATTAGCTTTTCACATCGGGACATTAAAAAAGGCGAATGGTCTGAGCTCCCTCCTCTGAACAAGCGGAAGAATCGTCAGAAATCGCATGTTGATGAAGTGGATGAAAAGGCGAAATCGATGGTCCGTAAACCGAAATCAGTTAAACCAGGATATAAAAAGAAAATGAAATATAAAGTGGATCAAATCAAGAAGCGGGAAAGAAGAATCAAAAACAGAAACAAATAAGTGTTTGAACGTGATTCATTTGTACACATTCGATACAATAAAGAGAGATTTTCTTAGGAGTTGAGAAGAATGATGAAAATTGGATCCCATGTTTCCATGAGTGGAAAAAACATGTTACTTTCTTCAAGTGAAGAAGCCGTTTCTTATGGAGCGAATACCTTTATGATTTACACAGGAGCGCCTCAAAACACGAGAAGAAAAAAGATAGAAGATTTAAATATTGAAGCAGGAATGGCCCATATGAAAGAAAATGGAATTGAGGACATTGTCGTGCATGCTCCCTATATCATTAACATAGGGAATACGACAAACCCTTCCACATTTGAATTGGGTGTCAATTTCCTTCGATCTGAAATCGAGCGTACAGAAGCTCTCGGAGCAGGGCAAATCGTCCTTCATCCAGGTGCACATGTAGGTGCAGGAGCGGACAAGGGAATCGAGAGAATCATTGAAGGATTGAATGAGGTATTAACAAAAGACCATAAAGTGCAAATTGCGTTAGAAACCATGGCTGGAAAAGGTTCAGAATGTGGCCGCTCCTTTGAGGAATTAGCCCAGATCATTAATGGGGTAGAATTGAATGACCGACTTTCTGTCTGCTTTGATACATGTCATACACATGACGCAGGGTATAATATTGTAGAGGATTTTGACGGGGTACTTGATGAGTTCGATAAAATTGTGGGAATTGATCGTTTAAAGGTTCTTCACATCAATGATAGTAAAAATGAGCGGGGAGCTAGCAAAGACCGTCATGAAAACCTTGGATTCGGTCATATCGGATTCAAGGCACTGAATTATATCGTGCATCATCCACAGCTTACGGCTGTCCCGAAAATCTTAGAAACGCCATTTGTAGGGGAAGATAAGAAAAATAAAAAACCTCCATACAAGTTTGAAATTGATATGCTTCGCAATCAGACATTTGATGAAGATGTATTATCGAAAATACTAAATCAGTAAAGCGATAGAGGAGGCTATCTCTCATGATCTGAGGACGCCTCCTCTTTCTTTACTATCTGATAAGCTGTAAAAAGAGTCGATTGATTTCCTTTGCCTTGGCGGGTCCAATGACCCTGGCTAGATTCTTCACAAGTCTGCTTCGCTGTGCATCATCAAAAATATTAATGTTCTTGCCTTTAACACTTGCCACGATACTTGTGGTCTCTTGTGATGTTAATGAAATATTATATTGTTTGGCATACTTCAATAATTCATCATTGGAAATATGATTGATTTTGTGATTAATCACATTTTGCAATAGCTTCATGTTTATCACTCCTCAAATGATACATATGTGACAGAAAGGAAGAAAGTGACACTTTTATAAGAAAAATAGGAAAAGGAAAGGACGTAACGATGACCAAAAGAATCCATAAAAAAGAGAGTCCGCTCCATTTTATTTATCGCCTGTTTTTCATTACAATCGGAGCAGGGTTGGCTGCTGTGGCCATAGAACTTTTTCTCGTTCCCAATAATATTATCGATGGTGGCATCATCGGCATTTCATTGATCCTAAATTATCTCATTTCAGATACGATTCCTTTTCTTAACTTCTCAACATTACTGGTCCTGTTAAATCTTCCATTCATGTATTCAGGTTACAAACAGATCGGAAAAACCTTCGTGGTGTCTTCATTAGTTGCGATCGTCTCATTAGCCATTATCGAAAGTCTCCTTCATCATATGGAGCCGTTCGTTACCGAGGAAATCCTTGCGACTGTTTTCGGGGGATTGATTCTTGGTGTCGGGGTCGGACTTGTCATCCGTCATGGAGGATCTTTAGACGGTACGGAGATCCTTGGGATTCTCTTAACTAAGAAGCTTCCTTTTTCCGTGGGTGAATTTGTGATGTTCATGAACATCTTCATTTTCGGGTGGGCGGCATTTGTCTTCGGGATTGAAGAAGCCATGTATTCCGTAATGACATACTACATTGCGTTTAAGACAATCGATACGGTCATACAAGGGATGGATGAAACCAAAGCGGTTATAATTGTGTCAGATGATTATCTAGACGTATCGGACGCGATTTTACATCGGCTGGGTAGAGGAACGACCATGTTAAAAGGACGTGGAGGCTATACGGATAATGACAAAGAAGTCATTTATGTCGTCGTTACGAGACTTGAAGTAACGAAGTTAAAATCAATTGTTTCCGATGTGGATCCGAGTGCGTTCATCACGATAATGAACACACAGGAAACGAAGGGTGCCAGATTCAAATCTGCTATTCATTAAGTGAAATCCGCTGAATCGTATAAGAATGATAAAGGACTGCCTTTGGGCAGTCCTTTTCTCAAGGGAATAATCGGGATGATTTACAATTGAACTTACATCCTGTATACTACCCTATGTGCTTTTAAATCGGAATGATTCTTATAAAGAGAGTTGATTGAAATGGATAAGTCAAATCCAATCATTAAAATAGAAAACGTGAATTTTAGGTATGAGCGTGAAAAAGTGTTAGAGGAAATCAATTTGAGCATTCCAAGAGGTGCATTCCTTGGAATCGTTGGTCCGAATGGCTCGGGGAAATCAACATTATTGAAGCTTGTTCTTGGCCTTTTGCGTGTGAAGCAGGGGAGTATCGAGCTGTTCGGTGTTCCACAGCATAAATTCAAACAATGGGACCGTATTGGATTTGTTTCACAAAAAGCGAACAGTTTCAATACAGGTTTTCCCGCAACCGTGTATGAGGTGGTGGCAAGCGGCTTAGCAAAAAAGGCTGGTTTGTTCAAACGAATTTCATCGAAATATAAAAAAGATGTACATGGAGCCATTGATTCAGTCGGAATGAGTCAGTTCGCTAAACGGAATATCGGTGAATTATCAGGGGGACAACAGCAGAGGGTCTTTATCGCAAGAGCCCTTGTCAGCCATCCCGATATATTGATTCTGGATGAACCGACGGTGGGTGTAGATAGTCAAAATGTCCAAAATTTTTATGATATGTTAGAAACCTTGAATAAAGATCTGGGGATCACACTTGTTCTTGTCACACATGATATCGGATCGATTTCAAATAAAGTGACTCACGTTGCTTGTTTAAATAAACATTTACATTTCCATGGCAAAACAGAAGAGTTTGAAAAGCTAAAAGAAAATCAGCTTTCCTCTTTTTATGGTCATGATGTACATTTCTTAAATCATGAGCATGAACATCATCATTCATGATCGAGTGGAGGTAAGACAATGCTTCAAGCAATTTTTCAATATGAATTTCTACAAAATGCATTCCTAACAGGCATCCTCATCGGGATCATTGCTCCCTTATTGGGAGCATTTATCGTTGTCAGGAGATTGTCTCTCATTGCAGATGCCCTGAGTCACGTCACTCTGTCTGGTATCGCAGCAAGCCTGTATATAAGTAAAACCGTGCCTGGATTTTCTGGACTGAATCCCCTTTATTTCGGAATGGCATTCTCCGTCATGGGTTCTTTGTTCATTGAGCGGTTACGAATGGTATATAAGCATTACCAGGAACTTGCGATTCCGATTATCCTTTCAGGGGGAATTGGGATCGGAGTCATTTTCATTTCTTTGGCAGACGGTTTTAATACTGATTTATTCAGTTATTTATTCGGCAGTGTCAGCGCTGTTAGCAGAGGGGATTTATATCTCATAGGTGGAATCAGTGTCCTTGTCATAGGGGTGATTTTCCTATTGTATAAGGAATTATTTCTCCTGTCTTTTGATGAGGATCATGCAAAGGCGTCAGGAATACCTGCGAAGGCGATTCACTTCATCTTTATGATAATGGTCGCACTTGTCATTGCCGCCTCCATGAGGATCGTAGGGATCCTCCTCGTGTCATCTCTAATGACATTGCCCGTTGCGGCAAGTATGAGAATCGCAAATGGGTTTAAGCAGACGATCGGATACTCACTGTTGTTCGGCGAGGTTTCAGTCATCGTCGGGTTAGTAAGTGCTTTCTATTTGAATCTTGCCCCTGGTGGAACGATTGTCATAACGGCAATCTTGATTTTACTCTTGACCATCGTGGTTAAGAAAGTAAGAACGTCGAGTCATTCTTCAAAAGTTGAGGTGTAGAAAGTGAATGTAACGGAAGCGATGGACCTATTGAAGTCAAAGGGTTATAAGCATACAGGAAAACGGGAGCAATTACTTGAATTGTTTTCGAGCTCGAATAAATATTTAACGGCCAGAGATGTTCTCGAGTATATGAAAGCTGATTACCCTGGTCTTAGTTTCGATACCATTTATCGTAATCTGAGCCTATTCGTTCAACTGGGAATACTAGAAGAGACCGAGCTTTCCAGCGAGAGACATTTTCGGTTTACGTGTGAAAGTCATCACCATCATCATCACTTCATTTGTATGGACTGCGGAAAAACGAAAGAAATTCATACATGTCCAATGGAAGCTTTAAAAGAAAATTTAGCAGAAACAGGGTATGATATTTCAGGTCACAAATTCGAAATATATGGTAAATGCCCACAGTGTCAGTAGAGATTCTTATAGAGAGTCTCTTTTTTTTTTTGAACATTACCAACGTTTAACAGTGGTGAAAAGAGGGGAAAAATAGATGTATAAGCAAAATGGAGGAGAGATACCATGGATTCGGTACCATTTACACATTGTCCAACGAAGAAAAAAAATTGCGTGAGCACAATTGATCTCACCTCGTATCACCGAATCGCACCTCTCCCTTTCAGTGGAGAAGTTGACGAAACAAAAGAGAGGATTCGGTATATCCTTAATCAATTTGATCAGGTGGAAATTAAAGAAGAGCAACCCCTATATATCCATGCTGTATTTACTTCCAAATGGTTGAAGTTCAAGGATGACCTGGAACTTTATCTAGATGAAAGTACGGGTCTTCTACATATTAAGTCAGGCTCACGACTTGGATATTATGATTTTAAAGTGAATCGAAAGCGAGTGGAAAGGTTTAAGTCACTCTTTAACAAGTACTAGAAAAAGCCTCTAATGAAAGAGGCTTTTTTCTATGATTGATTTTGAAGCCAATTTTGCACCCAGGCGTCTGCTTCCCGCCAATCATTTACGCGGATGACCCCATCCGGGATCGGATTTTGATTATAAGGCGTGTTAAATAACAGAACAGGTATGGATAATTCTTCTGAAATGGCTACGGCATTATCGTGTTTATCTTCAAAGAAAATATCGACATTGTGTTTTTTTGCTGTTGAAATTTTATCATGAGATCCGATCAACTCAATATGGTGATACATGAGATCCTGTCGATCGAACCAATCTCTTGTAATTTGAAATAGATCGGAACTTCTCGCACTAATAAAATAAAGCTCATATTTTTCCTTCCACTGATCCAAGATGGTCTTTGCGCCTGGAGCAAGGGGGGATTCCTTATAAATAGTAGGTTCTGCTTCCTTGAACCATTTTCCAAAGGTTTGAGGTGAAATATTCAGAACTTCAGTTAGTTCGTATTGGGTAATGTCTTGTAAGGATAAATTCAATTGAAAATATTCATTTATGTGAGGCAGTAAAGATTCAGGTGAGGTGACTGTCCCATCAATATCGATTCCAAAGCGTTTCATTCTTTATCATACTCCTCTGTATAAAAACTCCTTCAAGTTTATCACATTCCTTACCTTTAAATAAACGGTTTTTAAACGTCTTTCGTTTTATCTCTAAACTAGACAGTGAAGGTTGATTTCCTCTCAAGCAAATTCAATTTCTTTGCAGTTTAATCAAAAAAGAAGGCTGTTTTCTCAAAAAATGTTGTTTTCTATCATAGATATTGACAAAGGTAATCACGGTCCTTACACATCAAATTTTAGGAAAGGATTTTTATGCTAACAAATTTGACAAACATTAGCATAGTAAAAAAAATGAACTAAACACACAATAAGAAGGCTCCCACACACAGAAAGTGAGGGATTGCTGTATGAGTGATGAACGACGCGAATTAAATAGCGTTAATCGAAATCTCCAAGATATCGACGTGTATTACGACAATCCGGAAACAGATGTGATTAGAGAAAATTATCGTGAAGAGACAGCAGCAGAAATTGCTGCTCCAATGAATGTTAGCCGTGACTTTGAACACGATACCGTTGAAGATTCGACAACATCTGGTCGTGTATTGGGTTACTCTTCTTTAGCCCTTTCCATTCTTTCCTTATTTATTCTCCCGGTCATTATGGGGGCTGCGGGGATTGTCCTTGGATTTGTTGCTAGACGAAGAGGCGCAGAAATGCTTGGTGCCTGGGCAATCGGAATTGGGGCCGTATCGATAATCGTGGGATTATTTGTACTGCCGTTCTTTTAAAAAAATCGTTTTTTCTTGAAATTGGGAGCGTTTCAAGAAATTAAAAAGAGGACTGATTTTTATCAGTCCTCTTTCCATTCATTAAACTTGTGGTTCCTGTTCTTTCTTTTCAGCTTCTTGCTTCGCGAAATATTCTTCAGCGATTTTGTCAATTTCCTTTTTTAGTTCCTCAACCATCGTCTCTTCAGGGACTTTACGAACCGTTTTTCCTTTGCGGAATAAAAGTCCTTCACCCCGTGCACCGGCAATGCCGATATCAGCCTCTCTGGCTTCACCCGGTCCATTTACCGCACAACCAAGGACAGCGACCTTTATCGGTGCTTTAATGGTTGAGATGTACTCTTCCACCTCATTGGCAATTGAAATGAGGTCGATTTCAATTCGGCCACAAGTTGGACACGAAATCAAGGTAGCTGCATTTGATGCTAATCCAAATGACTTTAACAGTTCTCTAGCGACTTTTACTTCTTCAACAGGATCAGCACTCAATGAGATGCGGAGCGTATTTCCAATCCCGAGACTAAGTATCGCGCCAAGACCTGCAGCACTCTTTACGGTTCCGGCAAACAATGTACCTGCTTCAGTAATTCCAAGGTGAAGCGGGTAGTCGAATGCTTTCGACGCTTTAGTATAAGCTTCAATCGCTAAGTTAACATCGGAAGCCTTCATGGAGACGATGATATCATGAAAATCAAGGTCCTCCAGGATTTTGATATGGTGAAGGGCACTTTCTACCATTCCATCAGCCGTAGGATACCCATACTTCTCGATGATTTTTCTTTCGAGGCTTCCGGCATTCACACCGATTCGAATCGGGATGCCCTTTTCTTTCGCTGCTTTGACAACAGCCTCGACTTTTTCACGACGACCAATATTTCCCGGATTAATCCGGATTTTATCGGCTCCGCCTTCAATGGCTTTTAAGGCTAATTTATAATCAAAATGGATATCGACAACCAGTGGGATATTAATTTGTCTCTTAATATCAGCAATGGCATCCGCTGCTCGTTCATCGGGACAAGCCACTCGAACGACTTGACATCCTGCTTCTTCGAGACGGTGAATCTCTTTTACCGTTGCTTCAACATCATGCGTTTTCGTAGTGGTCATACTCTGGATAAACAGTTCGTTGTTACCGCCAATAGTTAAATCTCCGACTTTTACCGGACGTGTTTTTGAACGATGTATAATTTCACTCAAGTGTAATTCGCTCCTTTAGAAAGGTTCTCAAAGTTTCATTATAAGTAATACGAAGCAATTGTAACAGTGTTTTGTGTAAAATGACAAGAAATAGGTGCTTTACAATGGCAGGTTTATTGATAACTTGGTACCTTGTATGTTTTCCCAATTTGAATTTTGTCGGGTGGAACTTCATTTAATTCTTCAAAGTCGGTGATGACTTGGTCTATAGAAACAGGTATGGAACCATCAAGAAGATCTTCTACAAGGCTCAGTACTGTATCACCGGGCTTGACCTCCATTTCTACATAAGATAGAGAGGAGGGGCCTTCTTGTGTTTCAGGACCCTCGGACCTAGAAGACGTACCCTGATTGACCAGGGGCTGTGCGGTTGTGACAGAGGCCTCTTTATACAGAAGCCTTAATGTTCCCTTATTTAAATCATAATAGACACTATAAAGAAGAATAATAAAACCTAAGAATATAGCCATTCGTTTCATGTGTATTTTCCTCCCACTATTTATGAGTACGCCAGGGAACAATAAAGGAGTGAAGAGATATGAAAAACAAATTGCTCCAACTTGCGATTGGTTTATTGCCAGTATTAATGGTGTTTGGAAATTCTATGCTCATTCCGATCCTACCAAATATTGAGGGAGATTTAGAATTGAACAGCCGCTGGTCCGGCTTCATATTAAGCTCATTTACTATACCCGCTGCAGTGGTTATTCCCTTTGTAGGGGCATTGTCTGATCGATATGGACGAAAGCGGTTAATCAGCATTTCATTATGGATTATGATTCTTGGCAGCGTGCAATGTATCTATAGTGGAGGAATCGTTAGCCTTTTTATGCTTGGAAGAGGATTACAAGGTGTTGGGGCAGCAGGGACGACACCTCTTGCTATGGCGTTGATCGGAGATATATTTGAAGGTCAGGAGCGCTCAAGGATGCTGGGTTCACTAGAGGTGTTCAATGGAATAGGCAAGGTAGTAGCACCTTTGACTGGAGCCACACTCGCCATTCTTGTCCACTGGAATCAATCATTTTGGGTGTTCCCGATTTTATCCTTTGTGGTATTAATCGGTCTTAGAAAGACGATTGATTCTAAAGAGGAAAATACCAAAGTTGATAAAAAAGGGATCTTTACTATTTTTATGTCAAAAGGAAGTCTGTTGATTCCTCTTTATGCCATTGGCGGAATCGGCTTATTTTTATTATTCGGCATTCTCTTCTATCTTTCCTACCATATAGAGAATACTTTTCATATTGATGGTTTTTTCAAAGGGTTTGCGTTCATATTTCCTCTTGGAGCGATGACGATTAGCTCCTATTGGTGTGGGAAGAGGTTGAAGACGGATGAGGAATTGGGGTGGATGTATATTAAATGCGGGCTAATGACGATGTCGATTCCTTTAGTGTTATTAATCTTTTTTTCTTCGTTAGGGTATCTGATGTTTTTCATCACGATAAGCTTTGGAGGATTAGGTTTAATGCTCCCCGTCATTAATACATTTGTTACAGCGAGCGTATCTGAATATGATAGGGGGATGGTTGTCAGTCTTTATGGTGCTGTGAGGTTTGCTGGGGTAGCACTCGGTCCGATTGCCTATAGTTTATGGAGGCAGGATCCAACACAAATGTATGTCATTACGTTTGGTTTCTCATTGGTCAATATATTTCTATTCACTTTAATTGTTTATCGGAAGAAAAGGGTCTTTCGTCCTTAGATTCAAAAAATCATTACACTCCCTTCAAAACTATCTTGTTGAAAAAAGTTGGAGTGATTAGGGAAGGGTGTATGATTTTATAGTAGCTAGTCGAAAGTAATGGGAATGTCTGAAAAGTCCTAATTAGAAAATATAGATCTAAAACAAAAGCCCAGGGATGTTGTTAAATCAACATCCCTGGGCTTTTGTTTTTTTATTTCATCATTTTTCTTTGGGGGATTTCTTTTACTGCTAAATATAGAATCACAGTAATGACAAACCAATCTAGGATTGGGGCCGCTGGGATATAGGTTTGTAACAATTCCATTAGGGTAAAAAACAGGGTAGAAACCGTGGCAGAATACGCAGTGATGCGAAAGCTCTGACGGTATTGTAAATTCCGTTTAAGAATATTCCCGAGCGTAACCCCGACCATCGCGAATATCGTCACTTTCAAGAACGTCATGCCAGATGTAAATAAGTAAAGAATAAATAAGGCGACTGGTATCAGGATCCATTTCAAATCGTTGAGTGAATCCAATATGTCAAGTAACCCTTCCTTAGTCAAGGATGTATCTCCAAACAACGAGTAGGAGGAGGATTGAACATAACCTTGATTGATGACAACGAAGTCCTGCTTCAGAAATGCAATCGTATTTACATCTTCATCAAGATCTTTTTCTTTCGTTTCTCCCGTTGCATCAAAGACAATTGTCATACCCTCTCTTTCAATTATAATCGGTTTAGTATGACCGGTAGTTAAGGAACCATTTTCAATTGAAAACGTTGGAAGGTCTTGTTCAACCGATTCTCTCAATGTGTCTATTGCGCTTGTAGCGAACGAAATAAATTGAACAGCTACAGGCAGTATAGAAATAAGTGCGAGCAGGAAGACGAAGCGAATCGTCTTGCCAATTCCTTGATAACGGAATTTCGCAATATCTTTTGGGGAATAGATACTTTTATACAATTGCTGAAATACATTCATTTAGTTATTTTTCTCCTTTCATTCATGCCTTATCTATTTTATGCTTGTCTTTCTGCTTCATCAAGTATAGATGTCAAATAGAGTTTATAATAAGTCTATTTTGTAACACAACTGTAATAAAAGTCGACTTTTATTAACCTATTGTAAATTTGAAGTGAAAAGTATTTACCTTTGCTCCATAATATATTAAAAATGATATGGGGTTTTTGTTGTTAAATGTCGAAAATATATGTAGGGGTTGAAAAAATGGAATTAAATTGGCAAGAGATGTTGTTTCAGTTCTTTGGAGGATTAGGTATTTTCCTCTTTGGGATAAAGTATATGGGCGACGGATTACAAAAGTCTGCCGGTGAACGTTTGAAAGAAATTTTGGATAAGTTCACGACAAATCCATTCATGGGGGTACTGGCAGGTGTATTTGTTACAGTATTGATTCAGTCCAGTAGTGGTACGACAGTTATCGTCGTCGGCTTGGTAAGTGCAGGCTTCATGACCCTCAGACAAGCGATTGGGGTAATCATGGGTGCGAATATCGGTACAACCGTGACAGCATTCATCATCGGTGTTGACGTAGGGGAATATGCACTTCCGATCATCGCCGTAGGTACCATTATGTTATTTTTCTTTAAAAATAAAAAAGTTCATAACTTTGGTCAGATGATATTTGGATTTGGTGCCCTATTCTATGGTCTAGAATTAATGGGTGGAGGAATGAAGCCTCTACGTTCCTTGGATGCATTCCATGACTTGACCGTTAGCATGAGTGATAATCCACTTCTTGGAGTTGTGGTAGGTACATTATTTACTGTTATTGTACAAAGTTCTTCTGCAACGATAGGTATCTTGCAAGAGCTATACAGCTCCAACCTGGTTGACTTACAAGCCGGATTGCCTATTTTATTCGGGGATAACATCGGTACAACCATTACAGCTGTTCTTGCAGCACTTGGTGCATCAGTGGCTGCTAGGCGTGCAGCGGCAGTCCATGTATTATTTAACTTGATCGGAACAACAATATTCTTAATTATATTGCCGTTTTTCTCAAAGTTTGTCGTTTTACTACAATCGACTTTCAATCTTAATGAGCCAATGACAATTGCATTCGCTCACGGAACCTTTAATATAACGAATACAATCATTCAATTTCCGTTTATTGCCATATTAGCGGTTATTGTAACCAAATTAATTCCAGGACAGGACTCTATCGTTGATTATAATTCGAAACATTTAGATCCAGTTTTTATTGAACAATCACCATCAATTGCTCTAGGGCAAGCAAAAGAAGAAGTTCTCCGCATGGGGGCATTTTCTGTCAAAGGATTAGAAGAAACATATGAATTCCTAAAGTCAAAGAGTTCAAAAAATGCAGAAGCAGCATATCAAATTGAAGGTGCTATCAACAATCTTGATAAGAAAATCACCAATTATCTGGTTGATTTATCATCTGCATCCCTTTCTGAATCTGAATCTGAGCGTCATTCAATACTGATGGATACCGTTCGTGACATAGAGCGTGTCGGAGATCACTTTGAAAATATTGTTGAGTTAATTGAATATCAACAAGCAAATAAAGTGAAAATCACCGATGATGCCATGTCTGACCTTGAAGTCATGTTTAATCTAACAATTGAAACCGTTGAAAAGGCGATTAAATCATTAGATCTAAACGATACAGATATTGCTCGGGAAGTAGCGGAGAAAGAAGACCAGATTGATAAAATGGAACGTAAGCTCCGTAAACAACATATCCTGCGTCTGAACGAAGGGCGATGTTCTGGACAAGCAGGAATCGTCTATGTAGATATCATCAGTAATTTAGAACGTATTGGTGATCATGCTGTCAACATTGCAGAAGCAGTATTGGGAGTAGAGTAAGACTGGTTTAAATGGACCCCTTTGATATGGATTCAAAGGGGTCCGTTTTTTATATTCCATTGGAGGTGCTGATAAGTGGAGTTTGTGTATTGGAGCATCATTATTGGCTTGATGATTTTATCATTTATAGGGCTGGTTTATCCGATTTTGCCAAGTGTTGTTTTATTAATGGGGAGCTTTATATTGTATGGATTGTTGTTTAACTTCGAGCCGTTTAGCTGGTTGTTCTGGACCGTGCAGATCCTTTTTGTGGTCCTTCTTTTCGGAGCTGATTATATGGCGAACCTGATAGGTGTCAAGAAATTCGGAGGAACGAAGGCGGGTATATGGGGAAGTACGGTTGGATTATTGGTTGGTCCATTTATCATCCCGGTCATTGGGATTCTGATTGGTCCTTTCCTCGGTGCGGTCATAGGAGAATGGCTCGTGCATCGCACCAATCTCAAGACCGCTGTTAAAGTAGGAATAGGATCGGTAGTAGGTTTCATCTCAAGTGTCCTGACCAAAGGATTTATTCAAATCGTTATGGCGATCTATTTCTTTTGGGTCATTTAGTCAAACAGCTTTTTTGATTTTGAAAACCACTGATATAAAATCCCGATGACTATATATAATAATATAGGGTATTTTATACTTGTAAGAAAAAAGTAAGAGATTGAAGGCAAATTATTTGAACAGACTTAGTTGTTTTGGTAATCTTATACTGAAACGGCCTGAAACTAACTATTCAGGTAACTATACATAGGGAGGAATTAATAATGGCTTACGAATTACCACAATTACCTTACGCATATGATGCATTGGAACCTCATATTGACAAGGAAACCATGAACATTCACCACACAAAACACCATAACGCATATGTGACAAAAGTAAATGATGCACTTCAAGGTCACGACGATTTATTAAGCAAGTCCATTGAAGATCTTGTTTCTAACTTAGACGCTGTTCCTGAAGGTGCTCGTACTGCAGTCCGTAACAACGGTGGCGGTCACGCTAATCACTCTCTATTCTGGACGGTATTATCTCCGAATGGTGGAGGCGCTCCATCTGGAGAGCTAGCAGATGCTATTTCTTCCAAGTTCGGAAGCTTTGATTCATTTAAAGAAGAGTTCGCTAATGCTGCAGCTACTCGCTTTGGTTCAGGTTGGGCTTGGCTTGTAGTAAGTAACGGTGAATTAGAAGTAACAAGCACACCAAATCAAGATAGTCCTCTTATGGAAGGTAAGACTCCAATTTTAGGCCTTGATGTTTGGGAGCATGCATACTACCTGAATTATCAAAATCGTCGCCCTGATTACATCGGTGCATTCTGGAACGTTGTAAACTGGGATGAAGTGGCGAAACGCTATTCAGCAGCTAAATAATTTTCATTCAATGAGGGAGGTTCTTTTTTAGAACCTCTCTTTTTTTTGTATAACTTTCTTCCCTTTTTCAAAAGATAGGGGTACGTTAAAGGGGAGTTTTGCACATGAGTAGATATAAAAAAGTTTTAGGCGATATTGATTTAACCAAGGACCTGACATTGCTCCTGTTGATCGGTGGACTGTACTCATTGAGTATCGCACTCTCTAACACATTTGTGAATATCTACCTGTGGAAGCAGTCAGGTGAATTTATCGATTTGGGCATCTATAATTTAACCGTTGTCATCTTCCAGCCATTAACCTTTATACTGGCTGGAAGGTGGGCAAAGAAAGTGGACCGGGTGATCGTATTGCGCTTCGGTGTTATTTTTTTGGCCCTCTTTTACATATCCGTCTTAGCTTTCGGAGAATCGGCAGAAGACTTTCTAATCGTATTAGGGGCTTTACTGGGCATCGGTTATGGATTTTATTGGTTGGCGTTCAATGTGTTAACGTTTGAAATCACTGAACCTGAGACAAGGGATTTTTTCAATGGCTTCCTTGGTACTCTGACTTCAGCGGGGGGAATGATCGGCCCAATTCTCGCTGGATTTATTATTTCCCGGTTTGAGTCCTTTCAAGGATATACGATCGTGTTCGGATTATCGCTCCTTCTATTCACCGTTGCGGTGATCATGAGCTTTTTCCTGAAGAGGCGACCGGCGTCGGGCCGATACCTTTTCCTTAGGATTCTTGAGGAAAGAAAACATAATAATAATTGGCGCCTAATCACTAACGCTCACTTCTTCCAGGGGCTAAGGGAAGGGACATTTATCTTCATTATTTCTGTATTTGTATTCATCAGTACCGGAAGTGAATTTGCGATTGGTACGTTCGGATTAATCAACTCGGGAATCGCCTTTGTGGGATATTATCTCGCATCAAGGGTAATAAAGAAAAATTTACGAAAGCGTGCTATATTATTGGGGGGAATCCTTCTTTATTTAGCGATATTCTTAATCGCGTTTGATGTAACATACATGAAACTTCTCATTTACGCAGCCGTCATTGCTATTGCGTATCCAATCCTGCTAGTTCCTTATATTTCCATGACATACGATGTCATAGGCTCAGGATGGAATGCAGCTGAGATGAGGATCGAATATATTGTTGTAAGGGAGATTTTTTTGAATATAGGAAGAATTGTTTCAGTAGTAGCGTTCATCATTGCGGTTACTTTCTTTAATCAGGAAGAGAGTATCCCGATTCTTTTATTAATGCTTGGTGCAGGGCATACGCTGATCTATTTGTTTGTAAGGAAAGTCGTACTCCCACTATAAGGAACTAAAAGCAAAGAGAGGGAAAGATTTCCTCTCTTTGTTTATGGCTAGATTATCCTAAGGAAATTCTATAAAATAAAAAGGGACGATTAAGATATGAGATCAAATATATAAAGAATTTTTACATAAGAGGAAGGGTTGGAAAGAATTGAAGAAAAATAGAAAGAAGAAAAGAACACATGTCCCTGTTCGGATGAATTTATTATTTTTCGCTGTGTTCTTATTGTTTTCTATCCTTGTCCTTAGACTGGGACTCGTTCAGATTGTGAATGGTGAAAGCTATAAGAAAGAGGTAGAAAGAACCGAAGATGTTGTGGTCAATACAGGTGTGCCAAGGGGAAAAATGTATGACCGATATGGAAATGTAATTGTTGATAATGTTCCGTTAAATGCTATTACGTATACTAGGGCAAACAACACGAAGATAGAAGAGATGATGGAGGTTGCATCAAAGCTTTCGGATTATATTGAAAAAGATACGAATGAAGTGACAGAACGGGACAAGAAAGATTATTGGTTAATCAACAATAAAGAGGAAGCAGACGCAAAAGTATCAGACGAGGAAATACAAAAGCTTCAAAATAATGAAGAACTATCTGAAGATGAAGTAAACAAAAAAGTATATCAAATGAGATTAGACCGCATTACCAAAAAGGAATTAGCGTCACTTACAGAAAAAGATTTGGAAATCATCGCGATCTACCGTGAATTCTCCAGTGGCTATGCATTGAATCCTCAAATTGTGAAGAATGAAGGAGTCACTCCAGAAGAATTCGCAGTGGTTAGTGAGCACCTGAGTGAGCTTCCTGGTATCAACACGACGACAGATTGGAAGCGATCGTATGTATTTGATGATACGTTAAGAACCATCTTAGGAAACGTGTCTTCTTCAAGAGAAGGGTTACCTAAAAATCTGGTGGAGACCTATTTAGCTCAAGACTACAATCGTAATGATCGTGTAGGAAAAAGCTACGTTGAATTAGAATATGAAGATATATTACAAGGTCAAAAGGAACAAATCAAAAACGTTACAAAAGGCGGCAGTGTGCTAGAATCTGTACTTGTTCAAGAGGGACAAAGAGGGAAAGATATTGTTCTCACTATTGACATGGAGCTTCAGCGTGAAGTTGAGAAAATCATTGAAGAAGAGTTAAGTAAACAGATTGTGAATCGACAGGCATCCCCTGATTTGGATCGTGCTTTCGTGGTTATGGTGGATCCGAATACGGGTGAGATATTAGCCATGGCCGGAAAGCAATATATTAAGAACACTGAAACCGGTAAATATGAGATGAGGGATGCTGCACTTGGTACCTTTACTTCCTCTTATGAAGTCGGATCAGTGGTAAAGGGTGCCACCGTATTAACTGGGTACATGACAGGGAAATTGACACCGGGGGAAGTTCTGATCGATGAACCTTTGAAAATTAAAGGTACCAATCCGAAGACTTCCTGGTTCAATAAGTATCAGCAGATCCCAATGACCGATTTATTTGCACTGGAGAAGTCATCTAATGCTTATATGTGGAAGGTTGCTTTAAAAATCGCCGGCGGCCATTATGTTCCGAATGAACCAATCGTGAATAACCCAGAAGCATTTGATATCTTCAGAAATCACTATGCTCAATTTGGTTTAGGCGTACCTACTGGTATCGACTTACCAGGTGAATCCGCTGGTCTGACAGGAACCAAAACAAATCCAGGTTTCTTACTTGACTTAGCCATTGGTCAGTTTGATACGTATACAACTATGCAGCTAGCTCAATACGTTTCAACTATCGCTAATGATGGGTATCGAGTCCAACCTCATATCATGAAGGAAATTAGAGAACCAACCAATGATAAGAAAAGTCTCGGTCCCATCCTGTTTGAAAAAGAGACGAATGTTCTGAATCGTATTGATGCAACACAAGCACAAATCGAGCACGTACAAGAAGGGTTCTACCGGGTCTACCATAACCCTCAGGGGACCGCATATACACAATTTAAAGATGCACCGTATAATGCTGCAGGTAAATCAGGTACGGCAGAGACGTATGTTGATGGCGAATTAAGCTATAACACAACTCTGATCGGGTACGCTCCATTCGATCATCCAGAGGTTGCTTATGCCACATTGGTTCCTGCTTCCCATATCCAGGCGAGTGGAGTTTCAGATCCTTATGTGAATAAGTATATATCTAAGCGAGTAATGGATAAGTACTTTGAATTAAAGAAGAAGCGGGCAGAAGAAGTGAAAGATCCTACATCAATTGATAAGAAAGTCGAAAATGCCAAAGAGGCGGAAGAACAAATGCAAGTTGAAAGAGAACAGAATAACTAACAAATAAGAAAGCTGATTTCGAATGTAGAAATCAGCTTTTTCTATTGATATGTATTCATATCCATAAGTCTTTTTACTCAAAATAAGGTGATTGATTCACTTATACAAATGAAAATACAGATTAAAACAATAAATTGCATGATTTAAAAGAGACAATACATAATTTCCAAACACTTACCTAATACTATATTTAATAAGTGTTTAAAAGGGTTTTAACGGTTTGAAAAGTAAAAAAAATGAAGAAAAATGTCGAATTTACAAAACCTTTACAATCGATTAAAACGCAATTAACACTCATCTATTAATCTAGTACTCGTAGGACAAAACAACCAATATTTTAGGGGGAATTAAAGAATGAAGAACTTCAAGAAATACGGTTTACTTTTAATCATCTCAATGCTAGTGGCTTTCGCAGCTGCATGTGGGAATGGAAGCAGCACTGATGAAAACGCTGAAGATAATAAAGAAGGTTCAGAATCAGCTTCAGGTTCAATCGTAGTTTCAGGTTCTTCTGCAATGCAACCACTTGTTGCAGCAGCAGCTGAAGAATTCATGGCAGAAAATCCAGATGCAGACATTCAAGTTAATGCTGGAGGATCTGGTACAGGATTATCCCAAGTTTCTGAAGGATCAGTTCAAATCGGTAACTCGGACGTTTTCGCTGAAGAAAAAGAAGGAATTCCAGCGGACGAGTTAGTTGACCATAAAGTAGCGGTTGTAGGTATGACAGCTGCAGTTAATCCTAATGTTGGTATCGAAGACATTTCTAAAGAAGATCTTAAAAAAGTATTTACAGGTGAAATTAAAAACTGGAAAGAGCTTGGTGGTAAGGATCAAAAGATCACTCTTGTAAACCGTCCTGACTCTTCTGGTACTCGTGCAACTTTCGTTAAGTTTGGCCTAGATGGAGAAAATCCTGCTGAAGGAATCACAGAAGATTCTTCTAACACAGTGAAAAAGATCATCAATGAAACAGATGGAGCAATTGGTTACCTTGCTTTCTCTTACTTCACAGATGATAGTGTAACTCCACTCGCAATCGATGGTGTTAAAGCTACAGACGAAAATGTACAAAAAGGTGATTTCCCAATTTGGGCATATGAGCACTCTTACACTAAAGGTGAAGCTGATGGTTTAGCTAAAACATTCCTTGATTACATGATGAGTGAAGATGTTCAAAGTGGTTTACTGAAAGATCAAGGTTACATTCCTTCTACAAAAATGGAAGTAGAACGTGACGCTGAAGGAAAACAAGCAAAGAAGTAATTGATGATGTAATTAAATAAATTGATAGGGTAAATGCGTTAGGGCATTTACCCTATTATCTCGTATTTAGGGGTGTTTACGGATATGGAAAACAAACTACCTGCCTCAAAGAGGCTGATTAAAAGCAATAGATCTTGGATGAACGGCGAATTTAAGGGGAGATTTTTGGTGACATTAAGTGCAATCATTATGATTGTCGCAACAATATCCATTACGATTTTCTTAACTTCGAAAGGTTTACAATCATTTATTAAAAATGGTGTAAGTCCAATTGAGTTCTTAACCAGTTCAGATTGGAATCCTACAGGTGAGAATCCACTGTATGGTGCTCTTCCGTTCATTTTTGGGTCCTTTGCTGTCACTATTCTTTCTGCTTTAGTCGCAGCACCGCTAGGTATTGGAGCGGCTATCTTTATGACGGATATTGCCCCATCATGGGGAAGAAAAATCATGCAGCCGATTGTTGAACTCCTTGTCGGAATTCCTTCCGTTGTTTATGGATTTATAGGGCTTACATTATTGGTTCCTTTCATTCGTGAAAATTCTTCCGGTATCGGGTTTTCATTGTTGGCAGGAATGATTGTATTATCAGTAATGATTTTACCTACCATCACAACGATTGCAACTGATGCCATGAGTTCATTGCCGAAAAGTTTGCGCGATGGATCATATGCATTAGGGGCAACGAGATGGCAAACCATTCGGAAAGTGTTGGTTCCAGCTGCACTACCAACGTTACTAACAGCTGTCGTTCTAGGTATGGCAAGAGCATTCGGTGAGGCTTTGGCTGTACAGATGGTTATAGGGAATACAAGAGATCTTCCTCATAGTGTTTTAGATGCATCTGCAACGTTAACAACAATTATTACGCTAAATATGGGACATACCACTTATGGAAGTGTGGAAAATAACACTCTTTGGTCAATGGGTCTGATTCTACTAATCATGTCTTTCGTATTTATCTTATTAATTCGCTACTTATCATCTAGGAGGAAAATCTAATGAATAGTAAGAGAGCAGACAAGATTGCTACAGGTATTTTCATTGGTATAGCAACTATTATTATTGCCTTATTAGTTGCTCTATTTTCTTATATATTAATTAAAGGTCTTCCATATGTTACATGGGATTTCTTAACCACTCCATCCAGTGCAGTACGTGCAGGTGGAGGGATTCGTGATCAATTATTTAATTCTTTCTATATCCTGCTTATTACAATGGTCATAACGGTTCCTCTTGGTGTAGGCGGAGGCATATATATGGCTGAATATGCCAAGCCGGGGAAAATAACGAATACCATTCGCTCATGCATAGAAGTTTTGGCATCATTACCATCTATTGTAATTGGAATGTTTGGATTACTAGTGTTTGTTAATACGACTGGTTGGGGTTATACCATTATTGGGGGAGCGCTAGCCTTAACGGTATTCAACTTGCCTGTATTGGTACGTGTAAGTGAAGATGCCATCAGAAGTGTTCCCCGTGAACTGAAAGAAGCTAGCTTGGCGTTAGGAATTACCAACTGGCATACGGTGAAGACAGTATTAATTCCAGGAGCCTTCCCATCTATCTTGACAGGTGCCATCTTAGCATCAGGGCGCGTATTTGGTGAGGCAGCCGCCCTGTTATTTACTGCAGGCCTGTCCACCCCGAGGTTGGACTACTTGAATCTCAATCCGTTTTCACCGACATCACCATTAAACCTTTTCAGACCAGCTGAAACGCTTGCTGTTCACATCTGGGCAGTCAATACACAAGGTTTAATTCCTGATGTTGATGAAAAGGCAGCTGGAGCATCAGCCGTTCTGATTCTTAGCGTATTAATCTTTAACCTTGGTGCTCGATTCATCGGGAGCTACATTCATAATAAAATGACGGCGACAAAATAATAGAAGGTGTGATAATACATGTCGGTTCAATTAGAAATAAAACAGGAACGGTCCTCAAAAGGAGCAGAACAAGTCAAAAAAGAGACCATTATTGATGTTCAAAATTTAGACTTCTATTACGGAGATAATCACGCGGTTAAAAATGTGAATATGGAAATCGAAAAAAATGCTGTGACAGCTTTGATTGGTCCTTCAGGTTGCGGGAAGTCAACTTTTTTACGAACAGTTAACCGCATGAATGATTTGGTGCCAATCGCTCGGGCGGAAGGTAAGATTATGTATGAAGACGTCAATCTTCTAGGTAAGAATATTGATGTTGTAGCACTCCGGAAAGAAATTGGGATGGTATTCCAAAAACCAAACCCATTCAGTAAGTCTATATATGAAAACATTGTACACGCGTTGAAGTTTTCAGGCGTCAAAAAGAAAAGCGTGCTGAATGAGCTAGTAGAAGAAAGCTTAACAAAAGCCGCACTTTGGGATGAAGTAAAAGATCGTCTTCATACTTCAGCACTTTCACTATCTGGTGGGCAGCAACAACGGTTGTGCATTGCAAGGACGATCGCAATGAAACCGACCGTCATGCTATTGGACGAACCTTGTTCGGCATTAGATCCAATCTCGAATGCGAAGATTGAAGAATTGATAACCGATTTAAAAAAAGAGTACACAATAGTGATCGTGACTCATAATATGGGACAGGCATCCCGTGTCTCTGACAAGACAGCATTCTTTTATAATGGTGATTTAGTAGAGTTTGATCAAACAGAGAAAATTTTCACGAATCCATCAGAAAAGAGAACGGAAGACTATATTTCAGGGCGTTTCAGTTGATCATTTAGTTGGAGGGGTTTCGCGTGTCAGTAGCAACAACGAAAAAAACGGCTTTTAATGTAAATGATTTAAATTTATGGTATGGAAATAACTATGCATTAAAAAATATTACATTTCCTATTTATGATAAAGAGGTAACGGCGATCATTGGACCATCAGGTTGTGGGAAATCAACATTCGTTAAGACTTTAAACCTAATGAATCGCTCTGTTCCAGGGATTAAAATGTCCGGTGAAATCAACTATGATGGAACGAATATCCTCTCTGATAAAGTGGATTTAGTTGAATTAAGGAAAAAAGTAGGGATGGTATTCCAAAAGGGAAATCCATTTCCTCAGAGCATTTATAACAATATTACATTCGGACCAAAAGTACATGGGGTCAAAAAGAAAAAAGAGCTTGATGAAATTGTAGAGTCAACTTTGAAAAATGTTGCGTTATGGGATGAAGTAAAGGATCGATTAGATGCCCCGGCAATGGGTCTATCGGGCGGGCAGCAACAGCGTCTTTGCATTGCCAGAGCTTTGGCAACAAAGCCTGAAATCCTATTGATGGATGAACCGACATCAGCATTGGATCCTATTTCTACAGTTAAAATTGAAGAGTTAATCGGTGAGCTTAAGAAACAATATACGATTGTCATTGTCACTCATAATATGCAGCAGGCAGCGAGGGTTTCTGATAAAACCGCCTTTTTCTTATTAGGTGACTTGATTGAACTGGATGAAACCGATAAAATATTTTCTAATCCCACTGATAAAAGAACAGAAGATTACGTGTCGGGGCGATTTGGATAATTTTTGAATATACATCTTCATCATTACTTTGCAAAGGGGAATTAGGATGGCTATAAGAAGAAACTTTGATAAAAATTTAAAAGAACTTAAAGAAAAGTTGTTTGAAATGGCAGATCTTGCAAAAGTATCTCTGAAAGAGTCCGTCGAAGCCTTAAAGACACAAGATATCGAAAAAGCTGAGGAAATCATCAATAAAGATCATATTATCAATCGATATGATAATGAAATCAATAATCTTGCCATAATTTTGATTGCAAAAGAATCACCTGTGGCAACGGACTTACGGAAAATCATCTCTGCGTTAAGAATCTGCTCTGAAATTGAACGTATTGGGGATATGGCCACGAATATCGCAAAATCCACGTTGCATATTGGGAATCAAAAATTAATAAAACCGATTGAAGAAATTCCTAACATGTTGGCTATTGCAGAGGAAATGCTCGAAGAAGCGATGATGGCTTTTTACTCCGAGGATGCTTCCATGGCCAAAAAAGTCGCGGACCGTGATGATGAGGTAGATGAATTATATGGTCTATTAGTAAAGGAATTGATGACCTATATTCCTAACTATCCAAATGATATCAACCAGATTACTCAACTGGCCTTTACGTGCAGATATATTGAGCGCGTAGCGGACCATGTTACAAATATTTGTGAAAATGTCATATTCTTAGTAACAGGTGAACGTTTTGATTTAAATAATTAATGGAAAAAACATCTCTTCAGATAATGAAGGGATGTTTTTTTTTCTTGGATTCATTTTGTTAAGCGGGTCAATATGAAGGAGTGTAAAGATTATATTAAGATATTGGTGAAAGTATAGATAAAATGGGTATTTTGGTACATATTCTTAATAGACACAAAGTAATGTATACAGGAGGACTAAATGAAAAAGATACCATTGCCCTTGAGAAAGTACGTACGGATTTTTAAAAAACATCGCTTTTTTTCTAACTGGTCATTTCAACATTCCATTAAAAATAAACTTGCCTATACGTTCATGCTGAATGCTATATTGTTTATATCTTGCGTAGGCTTGGCTTTATTTAGTATGAACCAATTAATGCAAGACATGCGATTTATGAAAGAGACTGGTGAGGATTCTGTTGAAGTAACTGAACTTAGTAGACTAATTAATGCAAAAGATATTCGGATTGCAGATTACATAACATTTATGAATGATGAAGATGTGAAAGAATATCGGAGGTTACGGTCAGAGCTTAAATCTAAAACGGACAAGGTACTCACTAACATAAACGGTGAAGACAAAGAACTGGTTCAAACATTTTCACAAAAAAATCAGACCATAGACGATTTATTTATTAAAGAAATTGCTCCAGCTGTCGTGCGCTTAGATGAAGAGATCTATACCGATGCGAGAAGGAAGATTAGTATCCTTAGAGATGAGAACAATAAACTATTATCAGAAATACGTGATCGTACCCTTCAAAAGCAAGAAACGGTTATGAGAGCAACGGAAAAAAATATGAATACTCTTTATATATGGTTGATAGTCTTTGTCTTACTTTCATTCATCACTAGCGGAATAATTGTAAACCTGGTATCGAATAATATCAAGAAGAGCATTGCTAACATTCTTACTGTTACCCAATCTGTTGCCCAAGGCGATTTGAGCCATTCGATTCATCCAACAAGAAGAAAAGATGAAATTGGTCAATTAAATTCATCTATCAGACATATGGTAGAACGGTTAAGAGAGCTTGTCGTAGCGATTAAAGATGGCTCTTATACAGTTCAAAGTAATAGTCAGCATATTAAGCATCTGGCCGATTCTATCAATGCATCAAGCCATCAAGTTTCCGCTTCTATGTATAGCCTTTCCAGTAGTTCTGAAGAGCAAGCAGTTTCAGCTCACCAATTGAATCATAATTATCAAACCTTCAATGATCAAGTAACGCAAGTCGAATTGAACGGTCAAACTCTTTTAACACTGTCTTCATTTATGCAAACGATCACAGAAAAAGGTTACGAATCAATGAATTCTACTATTAATCAGATTGAGATGGTTTACGATAAAATCAAAAAGACCTATAATCTTCTTGATAAACTAGAAAACAGTGCAATGGATATCAACACCCTCATTAAAACGATAAAGAAAATAGCCGACCAGACCAATTTATTGTCTCTTAATGCATCCATAGAGGCAGCAAGGGCGGGAGAAGCCGGCAAAGGGTTCTCTGTTGTAGCCAACGAAGTTCGGAAACTATCTCAAGAGGTAGATTCTTCATTAGTTGAAATCAATCATAGTGTGGTGAATGTTCAAAAAATATCCGATGAAGTATCGAGATCGTTAAAAGATGGTTATATGGAGCTTGAGACAGGAAAAGAGTATATCGACTCGACTGGAGACAACTTTAAGGAAATGAAAGAACAGGTTTCGGGCATGGTTCATAATATAAATGAAATCTCAGGTAGTCTGGAATTATTAAAGGAATATAAACTTCACATTCAAGAGGCTTTTCAAAGCGTATCTGCTGTTGGAAAAGAATTTAAAGATGGTACGATCACCATAAATTCTTCGGTTCAAGAACAAAATGGTTTAATTGAAACCCTATATGTCCAATCCGATGACTTAATTCAAGAAGCGGATCAGCTATCAGAGCTCGTGAAAACGTTTAAAATGTAAGTTGTATCTAGCTATCGCCCTTTAGACTAAAAATCGAGAGAATTTAACAATTTTTAACATTTCTGAAATTTTAAAAAAGAACGGCTTACCCAAAGAGAGGGAAGCCGTTCTTTTTTAATTCATCAGGTAGAACAAAAATTCTATGGATGATTTACCTGGATTCATGCACCGTTCAATATTTTTGGGAGTGGTCAAAACGTTACAGGTTTGCATTGCCCTTGGACTGATTAATAATGGTAAGGACGTCTTCTTTTGGAAGCACTGACTGTTTCGTGATCTGGTCGATATGTACACCTTGCTGGTGAAGAGAAATCACTTGATTCTTAATGATTTCATTTATTGGCTTCTTTTTGAATGTCAACTCCCCATCCATCATCAGCTCTTCCTCAAGAACTCGTATCCTCTTCTTTAACTGATAATGCTCCTGAAGTACATTCATTGACAATTCTTCCATTTCTTTTTCAATATCACGATACCGATCTCGTTGGAAAAACGAAATGACGAGTAATAGGATAGAGAAGCTTACTAATCCAATGAATAGTAATTCCACTATATCACCTCTTGCTGTAGTATTCTCCTTTAGTTATAGCATAGTTAAGGGTGTATCTCTATATGGTAGAAGGATAAATGTGTAGGGAAAACCAGTTTTTTGTCGAATCCCTTTCATCCCTTCACATAGAAAATTGTCGTTAAAAAGATGTAACCGCTTTAATGGTGATTCATTGAAATAAATTACAAAAAAAATGCAAGTTGAATGCTATTATCACTACGTTTAACAAGATACGACAAAATGTGTTCATTGTAGGTTTTTCAATAGGGTGTTACGATAAATTTAAGATTAATTGTCATAATTTTTAGATTGAATGTATATACTATTTGATTACCTTATGGGAGGTATCGTTTTGATCACAGAAATTATTAGGTTGAAAGATCAAGGAGTGTCATTCAGGAAGATTGCAAAAGAATTGGATACAACTGTAGGAAAGGTTCAATACCAATGGGTAAAGTACCAGAAAGCTTTAGGAAATGTCACAGAACCTGAGGAGGTGGAGAAAATTGAATCAGTCGCACCGAAGAAGCGAGTAGGACGAGCTTCATTAGGCAGAAATATGCCAAGGCAAAAAGCAAATCATCCACTAACAACAGAGTTATCGGTTACATTTTCTTCTCCTTCTAGAATCTATTGCTATTGGGACATTTCACAAGAATGGATTCGGCACATACAAGATCATTTCAAAATGAATTCAGAGCCTCAGCCGTATGTTCTCCGTTTATATGATATTACTTCGATTTCCTTTAACGGGCATAATCACCATGCCTATTCTGATACATACGTCCCCTTTACAGAGTCGGATTGGTTTGTAAACGGATTAAAGGAAAACAGGAGTTATACCATGGAAATAGGGTTACGGTTACCTTCAGGTGACTTTGTTGCCATCTCTCGATCCAATGTCATTCACACACCTAGAACTTCTCACCATCAAGAATCCCATAGCATGAAAGAATTGGCAGAATTTGAGCAAGGTTTAATTAAAGAACCGAAGTGGGTGGAGCATGTGAGTACCTACTCGTATTATATTTTGAATCGGGGGGAGAAAGCATGAACAGGGATTCAACATTGATTGTTCATCCACAATTTAACGAATTCATATTCTCACAAAGGTACGAACAGGAAGATTTATTTTCTGCATTACTCCTTGAAAACGGAGAACTGATCGATATCCTTCAGCGGAACGAGGGGAATCCTATTCCTGTCGTGATGAATCCCCAGCTTTTTTCTCTATTCATGTGTGAAGAGTTCAAGGAAAGGGCCCAATCCATTATTCAATCCAATCTTCTTCAAGCGAGGCCACATGATAGGAATAAGTGGCAGTTGATTTACTCTCAATGGTCTACCCATGATATGAATCTTGTACAAGCTTATAAGAATCTGGTAGTGTCAGGAAAAGCCATATTGATACCAACGACGGTCAATTCGTTTCCGTTAACTCATTACCGGACTCCAAGAGCCATCGAATCTCAAATTCAAATGAGTTTATTATTATATAAACATCACTTCCAGGAAACCCCAACATTATTTTGGCTGCCTCAGGCCGCATATGTACCAGGCATAGATCTTTACCTTACTCAGCAAGGAATCGAAGTCAGCTTTATTTCTTCATTCTCGTATGAACATAGTGAAAAGGAGCACGATAGCGGAGTCATCCGATCCCCTAGAGGTTTGAAACTCATGCCCGTATCAGAGGCTCGTATTGAATCCTTTGGGCAACACGGCTATTCCCTATCAGTTGCCATAATTAAAGATATTACTGAATATAAAGATTTAAAGAGTCTTATAGAGGAGAGGTCCCCCTGTTCGATGGACAAATGGTTGAAAAAGCCTACTGCTCTATCAAGGGTTGGCTTCGGATACCTTGGTATGGAGAAGCAAACTCCGATACTATCTGACGTAGCCATAAAGAATTTACGGATAGCCCATCGAATGGAAGAGCAACTGGACCAATTGTTCACGCTTTCTGAGCCAACAGAGTTGACTCATCAGCTAATGAGAGAATGGGTCGCCTGTATGGAAGGGGTTCATGCGAAGGAAGGATTAACCACGTTGCATTTTGATCTGTTACTTGAACAGGTGATGGATGGGAGATGTGATGAACATTTACTCCTTCACAGGAGAGAGGTCAACTTCATTCCATCTGACGAAATTCTGGGTAAGCTCTTTTCAGGAGGCAGGACAGAGGAAAGGGAGAAAGGAAATTCAGTCCTTATTCTTTCATGGGAGTATCCGCCGAACATAGTGGGAGGGTTATCGAGACATGTATATGATTTAGCCAATAATCTTGTGAAAAAAGGAAAACAGGTGCATGTTCTTACAACGAAAGCAAATGATGCACCTACACTTGAAATTATGGAAGGTGTCACGATCCATCGGGTGCACCCTCTGCATCCCTATGAAGAGGATTTCTTTAAGTGGGTATTTGATTTAAATCAGGCTTTCATTCATTACGCCCATAATTTAATGAGAGATGAAAGAATTACTCATATTCATGCTCATGATTGGATTGTATCAACGTCCGCGATGAAATTAAAGGAATATTATACCCTTCCACTTATCACGACTATTCATGCAACAGAACACGGAAGGAATCAAGGGATATATACCGATTTGCAACACAAGATTCATAGGGAAGAGCAGCTACTCATAGGGGCATCTGATCATCTGATTGTATGCAGCGAACATATGAAAGAAGAAATCAAGAGTCTATTCACGATTGATGCCCCGATTGCCGTAATACCAAATGGAGTGGAGCTTAAAAAGCTGGATCAGTCTTCCGCTTATTCGTTTAAACAGCCATCGTCACATTATTTCTTTTCAATCGGAAGAATGGTTCATGAAAAAGGGTTCGATACAATCATTCGGGTAGCTTCACAATTAAAGAGAGAAGGATTCAATGTCTCATTTGTCATAGCAGGAAAGGGGCCAATGCTTGAACATTACCGCCAAATGGTCATCCATGATGATCTATCGGATATTGTAAAATTCGTTGGGTACATTTCTGACAGAGAACGGAACGACTATTTAAAGAATTGCTTAGCTGTCGTTTTTCCAAGTCTTTACGAACCATTCGGTATTGTCGCTTTAGAGGCGATGGCTTTCCGCAAAGGGGTGGTCGCTTCTAATACAGGAGGGCTTAAGAGCATCGTCAAACATGATCAAACCGGATTATTGTTTGAGCCAAATCAGGAACAAAGTCTTTATACCCAACTGGTCTCATTAATTGAAGATCCTTTAAAATCGGAAAGGTTAGGAAAACTCGGATTTAAAATGGCCCAATCTATGTTTAGCTGGGATCGAATCGCAGACCAAACCATACATGTATACGAAGATGTACTTCTTCAAACAAAAGTGGAAGGGTTAAAAAGATGAAGGCCGTTATATTGGCAGGTGGAGAAGGTAAGCGTTTAAGACCTTATACAATGTCGATTGCGAAGCCGATGGTCCCGATTTTGAATAAGCCAATTCTTGAATATAGCATTAATCTTCTCAAGGCATATGGAATTAAAGATATCCTGATTACAACATGCTATAAAAGTGAAACCATTAAAGAATACTTCGGAAATGGTAAACGATTCAATGTGAATATCACCTATCTCGAGGAGAAATCGCCACTCGGCACTGCAGGGGGCGTATTTCTGGCCCGCCATAGATTTCGTGAACCGTTTCTTGTCTTGAGTGGTGATGCCTTTACGAATCTTCCCATCGATAAGGTCATTGAATTTCATTATGAGAAAAAAGCAGTGATGACGGTAGTCGCAAAGGAAGTGGCAACTCCTAAAGAGTATGGAATCTGCCACGCAGACGAAAATCGTAAATTAGTTGAGTTCATTGAAAAGCCTCTAGAGTGGGAAGGGAATGAGGTGAATACGGGGGTTTATATGCTGGATCCCCTGCTACTTGATCGCTATTCCCATAAGGACGTCAGGGATTTTGGTCAAGATTTTATTCCCCAACTTCTGTTAAATGATGAAGAAGTTTATGTGTTTAAGACAAGTGCCTATTGGAGGGACATCGGTAATCCTGAAGAATATAAGGGTGCAAGGGAAGACCTCATGAAGGGCCAATTCTCTCACCCCTCATTAATGAAAGGATTCAAGGGTTCAAAAGACTTTATGGAACCCTTCATTACAAGGCTACAAGTAGCCTGTCCGAATGGAAAGAAGCCTATGGTCCTTGCTAAATTGCTCGAAACGGTTCCTTCATCCTCAAGCCAAAAAGAAATCGTGTTTGATCATAGGGATGGTGGAAGTACGAGAATCATCAGTGACCCGAATAGAGGCTTCATTATTTATTCCAAGGCTGAAAGACGAAATCTCGCTATGGAGCTTGCAAGGTATTATAGAAAGAAAATAAAAATCTGGCAAAAGGTGTAGAGGCTAATGAAGGAGAATCTGAATCGAAATTTCCATATCCAAGGAATAGCCTGGAACAAGAATAATGAGTACGTACCCCTTCATTCAGAAAACGTATACTCACTTACGGGAATACAAGTGCAAATCAAGGAAGAAGTCCAAGTGTGGGGAGAGTCCTTCACATTTGAAATGGAAAATACAACAAAGGAAATGAGGAACCTAAAGGTATTCTTCCTGATTGAGTGGCTTGGTTGTAAGGAGGATGGAGTGGGAGTCCTTTCTTTATCGAAGGATTCATTTTGGAATTATAGTGGAAAACTTGTTGCCATCACCAATATTGTTTCGTGTGCCGAATCTGTAAAAAAGTCCATTTATCCTCTAAATTTAAAAGGACTACAGCTATGGAAAAAATCCCTTTATAAAGGGAGCCTTTACTACTATCCAATAACTAATGGTCTAAATATGATGGTCTATATGCTGGACTTTTCATTCAAGCCTTTTGAAGTGAAAAATGGAAAAGTATATGCCATCGAAGGAGCTATGGAAGAAGAGGTTTCAAATTTAAGTGATAGAATTAAAAACGGACTAGCATTTCCCGGGGAAAAGTGATATTATAGAAAAGTCGTATGAATAGTAGAAGTTGTATATGTTTGGAGGGAAATAAAAATGCGTGTAAACATTACTTTAGCTTGCACAGAAACTGGTGAGCGTAACTATATTACTACTAAGAACAAACGTAATAACCCAGACCGTTTAGAGCTAAAAAAATATTGCCCGAAATTAAAGCGTGTGACTCTTCACCGCGAAACGAAATAAGCAGCCGGATTTTATCCGCTGCTTTTTTTTATGCATTTTTCCTAATATTAGATCGATCCACTTTCACTTATAGGTCATCAGTCATCGCATTTCCATGTAATATCCATTAAAATAGTATCTGTATAGGAAGGTGGAGGGATAGGATGATAAAGAAAGAGTTAAGGAAATCGCAGCTTCAAGTGTTACAATCGATTGATCATTTAGAGTTTCAACATAAATGTTTTGAGATAGAACAGCGCCTCTTTCAGTCCCCTGAATGGGCTGCGAGTAATATGATAGGAATAACTGTATCAAAAACTCCTGAAATCAACACATGGAATATCATTAAGAGGGGGTGGGAAGAGGGGAAAACCGTAGTAGTGCCAAAGTGTTTCCCGAAGAACCGTCAATTGGTCTTTTATGAGTTGAAGGACTTCCGTGAATTGGAACAATCTTTTTTTGGTTTATATGAACCGAATCCCGATAAATCAAAGTCAGTACATCATGACTCCATTGAATTAATGATCGTACCTGGTTTGGCTTATACAAAGAGGGGGTATCGCCTTGGGTTTGGTGGGGGGTATTATGACCGGTTGCTCTCTGAGTATTCAGGACCAGCGATGTCTCTCGCCTTTGAAGAACAAATAATCGAAAAATTGCAAATTGAATCTTTCGATATGCCTGTGAAGTCACTCTTGACGGATAAGGGACGAATCGATGGTGAAGGCTGAGTATTTTTTTCTTATTTTCTTTATAGTTGCTATCGCTCTTTTAGGATGGAGAACCAGAAACTTACGCTTTTCCGGTGCCGTAATGAGTGTGATTATCGGTTTATTCATCAGTTATGCTTACGGTGTTAGGGGCTTATTCGTATTAGGGGCATTCTTTCTCTCCTCAAGCATTTGGTCCCATTTATTTAAAAAGGCTAAGCTGGGAATCGAAGAACGGCTCGCCAAAACGTCTATAAGAGATTGGCAGCAAGTACTGGCCAATGGAGGACCAGCTGCACTATTTGCTTTATTATTCGCTGTGACCGGAAATGATGTGTGGACTTTAGGCTTTGTGGCAGCGATAGCCGGTGCAAATGCTGATACCTGGGCCTCTGAAATTGGTCCCCTTAGTCGGAACCAGCCGTTTTCTGTCAGATCGTTCAGGAGAGTTCCGAAAGGTACATCCGGAGCGGTTTCCATTATGGGGACGATAGCTGCTCTTTTGGGTGCAGCTTTCATTTCAATGGTCTCGATGCTTGTGTTGGAAGGAATGGATACTCCTCTCTTTTTGCTTATCATTTTTTCCGGTTTTTTGGGAAACCTCATGGATACAGTACTGGGGGCATATATCCAGTTGGAATTTAGGTGTAGAGTGTGCGGGATACAAACAGAATCAACCTGTCACTGTGGAAAACCTACGGATAGAACGAAAGGTTACTTGATGAATAATGAGCTTGTAAACGCTCTTTCAAGCCTTTTTGCCGGAGTAATCATGTTGTTTCTTTATTGGTAAGCACATAATGTGAGAAATTTAGATGAAATCGTGGGATAAGGGAGTAGATTTTGATCCAAACTATTAGTAGGAGGGATCATCATGAACGGATGGACAAAATGGTTAGTGTTAGGCGGTTTGGTTCTATTCCTGATTCCAAACCGATATCGATTATTAAATATAGTCCTTGGGAACTTCCTCATTCGAAAATTCGCCGTTAAAGCAGCGATGGGGATACCTGGCATTCGCTCAAAATTCATTCAAGGTGCATTTAGAGGATAACATGAGTGTAAAAAGATTGTAAGGGGGTATGAAACACTCTCTTACAGTCTTTTTTGTTTTACAGTTTAAGAAAGGGTTAGGTATAGTAGGGATAGATAATTGAGGCAAATAGGATTGCTATACATAAAAAGAGCTGAAGAGAAAGTAGTGGATTATGTGGATTTACGATATCATTATTTGTTTTGGAAGATTGCCCACCACTTAGTGGAGAATAAACATTACCGAATCCTTAACCTTTCTCCAGAACAGGATGAAATATGGTTGGAGAACACAGGTATTAAAGAATGGGACATCATCCGACTCGTTCGTAAAGATTTGGATTGGGGGAACTGGGTCAAGCGAGATTTGGAATTAACCTCAGTGAACGGAGAGAAAATCAGGAAATCCTTGAAGAAGAGACAGCTTAAAGTAAGAAGTATTTACATTTCAACTTATCCTCCTGTGGATTCTGATCCTGAATTATTCTATGAATCCGTTACTAGACAAAAGATGACGATCCAGCCTACCCTGCTTCATGGTGATGAAAGTGTTGAAACGCTAAGGAACGATCCTTTTTTTAATGAAGGGAAATGGGAGCTTCCCCCTGAAGTGTTGGCGTCAAACGTGGACTGGGTGAAAAATATGACCATGACCGCGTCTTCCAAGCATCTTCAAAAGGAAAGACAGCTCTTCGAGAGGGGAAAACCATTCTTTACTTATTTCTTCATTGCCCTTCAGTTAATTATGTTCTTTATTCTTGAACTGAATGGAGGAAGTAAGAATTCACAAACGCTTATTCAATTCGGTGCTAAGTACAACCCGCTCATGATTGAAGGAGAATGGTGGAGACTCGTGACTCCGATCTTTCTACATATAGGATTCATTCATCTACTCATGAACACACTCGCCCTTTATTATCTGGGAACGGCTGTGGAGAAAATGTTCGGTCGAATTCGGTTCGTTCTGATTTATATGTTGTCCGGCATGACAGGCACTCTAGCAAGCTTTTTGTTTACATCCAATCTTTCAGCCGGAGCAAGTGGGGCAATCTTTGGCTGCTTCGGTGCTCTCTTGTACTTTGGTGTGTTGTATCCAAGAGTGTTCTTCCGGACGATGGGGACCAATATCATTGCCGTCATCCTTTTAAATTTAGTCTTGGGTTTCACCATTTCCGGTATTGATAATGCTGGGCATATTGGAGGGCTGATAGGTGGATTCCTTGCTGCGGGTATCGTAAGTTTGCCTAAGGCTTTCCAACCTCTCCGCCAATTGCTATTCCTTGTGGTAAGCATCGTGCTCATAGGGGGATTGGTATGGAATGGAGTGGGAACGGATTCAACCTCCTGGGATGTCGATACAGTGAACGGAGTGGCTCAAGAAAAGATTTCAAATGAACAGTGGAAGGAAGCTGAGGAAATTCTGACTCCTGTTGTCGAGGAAGGAGAACCGAATGCACAGACCTATTTCTACCTTTCTTATGCCGAAATCAAGCAGAATAATCTGGCTGGGGCGAGGGAGCATTTGGTACAGGCTATAAAAGAAGATGGCCAATTTCATGAAGCTCATTATAATCTCGCATTAATTCTACTAGATGCCAAAGAGAGAGAGGAAGCTCTTATACATGCAAAAAAAGCCTATGAATTAAATAGGCGTGAAGAAAAGTATGAAAAGCTTTATAAAGAATTACAGGGAAATAGTTAAAGGGAAATCTGTTGCCTGAGTATGGTTGCTTCACCGTTTTTATCAATAAGCAACACAAGGATTTCCTTTCGATCTTTATTCACCATGATAAGGGGGATAGCACTGTCGATTGAATCAATAGTAGTGCCGTCCTCTTTCTTTATCCCTAAATAATAGTTTTTGTAAAGTCCCTCCCAGAGGTTTCCAATCAATCGATCCCATTCCTGCTGAGTGAAACCTTTCAAAGGTTGGCTCTCTAGCTTAGGCAGGTCAGTCAATGGGAAAGTTGTATATTCTTCAATGGGAATCTTCATAGAAGAGATTGCCTTTTCCCATAGATAATCGAGTTGTTGAGTCGTCACCTTGTCCAAGATGCTTTTCCACTCTTTTTCAGCCTCCGTACCTGGTTCGCGAAAAGCATTTAGCGGACTGAAATTGGAATCAATTACATATAAAGTGTCTTCGGACATCTTTTGGGCACTTGTAAAGTCAGTATCCGATTCATGTATTTCCGAATAATGGAAAGATACAGCTTGGAGAAGACTGCTCTCCTTCCCTTTTATCATCGATTCCTCAACAATTTGATCCGTATCCTGCTCCCATTCATTCATGAGCCCCTTCAATCGTCCATTCATAAATAAAAAGCCGACATCCTGACGTAAATAAGCCGACGTATCAAGCTTTGATGCGATTTTCCAGTTCACTTCATAATGATCGTTTTTCTTCTCGGGTTCGAGCATGAGAATCGTGGTCGCATTTTGATAGAGGACATTTTCATTTATTGGAAAGAAAATGATACTTTCCTTCGTTTCTGGTTTGTATATAAATTGTATACCAAGAGCAAGGACACACATGATTACAAGAAACGGCATAGCTTCTATTAGTCTTTGTTTCATTTCGTTCACTCCAGTGGTTTGTCCATTTTGTACATATTATGAAGAACTATAATTGAATATGATAGGATGTATGATTTATAGCTTCTTTGTCAAGGATGGTAAAGATGGAAAATCATGTAAAGATAATGGAGTGAAGGCTGATGTCAAATGAAAAGAAAAAGCCTGTCTCTACTCAGATCGAAGCAAACACCAATTACTTAAGGGGTATCCTAGCAGTAGATAAAAGCTTTGATGTAATACAATTGGATCTTGTGTATGCTGAGAGAAAAATGGCGATGTTTTTAGTGGATGGCTTTGTTAAAGATGATATCATGCATTATCTAATGGAGTTCTTAGCGGGCATTAGTCCTGAACAGTTAAAAGAGGATACGTTAGAAAAGCTATTGAAGACGTACATTCCATACATAGAAATTGAACAAGTGGATGATCTTAATCAGGTTATCGATTTAGTTTTAGCAGGTCCAACCGCCCTTGTCGTAGATGGTATTGATAAAGTCATTATGATTGATGCGAGGACATATCCAGTCAGGGGACCACAGGAACCGGATATCGAAAGGGTTGTAAGAGGCTCAAGGGATGGGTATGTTGAGACGATTGTATTTAATACTGCACTAACAAGAAGGAGAGTGCGAGATCCTTCTCTCCGAATGGAATATATGCAAATCGGGAGAAGGTCGAAAACGGATATAGTCGTCAGCTACATTGAGGATATAGCCGATCCAAACCTCGTTCATAAAATCAAAGATGCCCTATCCAAGATTGATACAGATGGTCTTCCCATGGGTGAAAAGACGCTTGAGGAATTCATAGCAGGACGACATTGGAATCCGTATCCTTTGGTAAGGTACACGGAAAGGCCGGATACAGCTGCTGCTCATTTATATGAAGGACATGTGTTGATTATGGTGGACGGATCTCCAAGTGTGATGATTACACCGACCACATTCTGGCATCACCTTCAGCATGCAGAGGAATACAGAAATAAGCCATCTGTTGGGGCATACTTACGTTTTGTGAGATTTATCGCGATATGGTCTTCGATTTTCTTACTGCCTCTATACTATTTATTCGCGATTCATCCCGAACTCCTGCCGGAAGCATTTGCCTATGTGGGCCCAAATGATGTAGGAGAAGTACCCTTATTCCTACAATTTTTAATCATTGAGATTGGGATCGATATTCTGAGGATGGCTGCCATTCATACACCTTCTTCCCTAGCAACTGCACTAGGCCTTGTTGCTGCGTTAATGATCGGTCAGGTAGCAGTGGAAGTGGGCCTCTTTATTAACGAGGTCATTCTGTACCTTGCCATCGCAGCGATCGGGACATTCGCTACACCGAGCTATGAGATGAGTCTGGCAAATCGTTTGGTAAGAATCTTCTTATTGATATGCACTGCTTTATTTGGCGTTTACGGATTCGTCATTGGTGTATTCTTATGGATCATTATGTTATCGAGAATGAACTCCTTCGATATCCCATATATGTGGCCATTTATCCCGTTCAACTTCAGGGCATTCAGGGATGTATTCCTTCGATCACCTATGCCGTTAAAGAACAGGCGCCCGCGATTTTTACACCCGAAAGACCCTGATCGATAAGGTCGATAGAAAGAGATTTTCTTATTGGATCTTCCTATAAGGAAATCTCTTTTTTACTGTTCTTTGATTCTTGCAAAGCTTTTGTTATCTATTGAGAAGAGAGGGGTTTTCACTTATACTTTATTAGGAGAATAGAAAGCAGGTGTATGGCATGAAAACGATTTATGATATCCAACAATTACTAAAAAGTTATGGAACGATCATATATGTTGGGCATCGTCTTTCCGACCTGCAACTAATGGAAGGCGAATTAATAGAACTATATCAATCTCAACTGATCGATATGCGAGACTTTCAGACAGCTTTGTTATTGTTGCGCCATGAGATTCAAATCGAAAACGATAAACAGGACAGGTGATAAAAATGACAGAAAAATGGTTGGTTGGAGTAGATTTAGGAGGAACGACGACAAAGATTGCATTTTTGAGTAAGTATGGTGAACTTTTACATAAATGGGAAATCCAAACTGATAAATCTGATGATGGCAAAAACATCATTGTAAACATTGCTAAGGCCATCGATAAAAAGCTGGAAGAGTTAGATCAACCAAAAGAAAAACTAGCTGGTATCGGGATGGGTGCACCTGGACCTGTTGATATGGCAAAAGGAATCATTTATGAAGCGGTCAATTTAGGTTGGGACAAAAATACACCATTAAAGGATTTACTTGAGATGGAAACGGGATTATCGGCTGTGATTGATAACGATGCAAACTGTGCCGCATTAGGGGAGATGTGGAAAGGTGCTGGAGATGGAGCAAAGGATCTCGTGTGTGTGACTCTTGGAACAGGAGTCGGCGGCGGAGTGATCACTAATGGAGATGTGGTCCATGGGGTGAAAGGGGCAGGTGGAGAAATCGGCCATATCACCGTCGTTCCAGAAGGTGGATTTCAATGTAATTGTGGAAAGACGGGTTGTTTGGAAACAGTTGCTTCAGCTACTGGGGTCGTTCGACTAGCAAATAAAAAACTGGACTCATCCACGGAAGCATCAATGCTTCGAACCATAAGGGATGAACAGGGTACAATCAGTGCCAAAGATATTTTTGATTCAGCGAGGGAAGACGATGGACTTGCCCTTGAAGTCATCGACCAGCTAGCCTTTTATTTAGGTTTATCCCTTGCGAACCTTGGAAATGGGCTGAATCCGGAGAAAATCGTAATTGGTGGAGGTGTTTCCAAAGCGGGTGAAATCCTATTAAAACCGGTTGTGAAATTTTTCGAGAAGTTTTCTTTCCCTACAGTCCGTACTTCCACGAATCTGAGTATTGCTACCCTTGGCAATGATGCTGGTGTCATCGGGGCAGCCTGGTTAGTCAAGAACAAGATTTAAGGAGAATGGTGAGTCACTAGTTTATATTCTAAAGTATGGTTGAATATTGGATAGTTTGTGAGTGGAAAAAGCAAGTAGTGGTTGATTACAGAGGAGAAGCAACGCTGTACTGACAAAAGCGACATATAAATCCAGAAGAGAGCTTTCCTGAAGGGAAGGTTCTTTTTTGTTTTGGCTGTTTTCGTAAAGATTGTGCACTGGACCCATAAAATTGGACACCTATTTTATGGGTCCAGTGCACTTAGACGAACGGGGTCTCGGCACGCCTCGCTACATTCAATAGCAACAAATTTACGACAAGAGCCTTTGTTTTAGTAGTCTTTAATACCTAATGACATTAGAACTGTTTTTTAATAATCATGTTTTTTTGAAACTTTAAACGGTTTCAATCGTCTAATAGTATGGGGAAGTGATAAAGGCTTAACTATTAATTTTACGCGGCCAGTATGAAAGATGGATTGACTCTTTGTAAAAAAAGGATTAAGATGAGGCAAGGTTATTTACAAAAATTACCTAATATTACCATTTGTATTTCAAAGGTGTTACATACGAATGCATCGTTTGTAGCAAGGAGGTTGATTGAATGAACTTGAAAAAGCCGCAAAAGGTACCGCTGATTATCATCGCTGCGCTGCTTCTTTGGATTAAAACGTACATTGTCTATAAAACTAGCTTTGATATTAAGATAGAAAATACACTCCAAGAACTTATTCTATTCATAAACCCGCTGAGTTTCTTACTATTCATCTTCGGAATAGGATTACTCCTAAAGAAGGATAAGTCCCGTACACACTACATTATCGCTACAAGCTTCGTCCTCTCGTTTATCCTATATGGAAACGTCGTTTTCTATCGATTCTTCGATGACTTTTTAACATTGCCAGTCTTATTTCAAACGAGCAACTTTGCTGACTTGGGCACGAGCGCAAGCGCAATCATGAGCTGGAAGGATCTATTTTATTTCACAGATGTGATTGTATTGATTCTCTTCATTAAGTTAAAACCAACTTGGTTCTCTTTACAAAACTATTCCAGAGCGAACCGACGTGCTTATTTCCTCGTTGCGACAGCACTTGTTTTCTTTAACCTAGGCTTAGCAGAGTCGGAAAGACCACAATTATTGACGAGGACATTCGATCGTGAAATGTTGGTCAAAAATATCGGGACATATAATTATCACGTATATGATCTTTTCTTGCAATCAAAGTCATCTGCACAGAGAGCACTGGCAGATGGAAGTGAATTGTCGGATATTGATAACTATGTCAGAGCAAGTTACATCGAACCTGACAACGAAATGTTCGGTGTAGCCAAAAACAAAAATTTGATCATCGTGTCTCTTGAATCCCTTCAAAACTTTGTCATCAATAGTGAAGTGAATGGTCAGGAAATTACGCCTTTCCTTAATGACTTTATCGGAGAAAGCTATTACTTTAATCAGTTCTATCACCAAACACAGCAAGGGAAAACATCTGACTCTGAATTCATTCTGGACAACTCTCTTTATCCCTTGAATCGTGGAGCTGTATTCTTTACTCATTCTGGGAACGAGTTTGAATCCATGACAGAAAAGCTCGGAGAAAATGGCTATTATACAACCGCCATGCATGCGAACAATAAAAGCTTCTGGAATCGTGACATCATGTATGATTCCTTAGGATATGAACGTTTTTATTCATTACCGGATTATGATGTAACGGAAGAAAATTCTGTTAACTGGGGTATGAAAGACATTCCATTCTTCGAACAATCGGTTCAACATATGAAAGAGATGCCTCAGCCTTTTAGCACGAAGATGATTACCCTGACAAATCACTATCCGTTTACATTGGATGAAGAAGATCAGCTGATCGACCCGTACACATCCAATGACGGAACGGTTAATCGATACTTCCAAACTGTTCGTTATATGGATGAAGCAGTGAAGAACTTCATAAACAATTTAAAGGAATCTGGTTTATATGAGAACTCTGTCATCGTGATGTATGGGGATCATTATGGTATTTCAGAGAATCATAATAAGGCGATGAGTCAATATCTAGAAAAAGATATTACACCATTTGTAAGCACACAGCTTCAACAGGTGCCAATGATTATCCACATTCCCGGTCAAAAAGGGAAAACCATTTCAAAGGTTGCCGGACAAGTCGACTTGAAACCGACGATCATGCACCTTCTTGGGATCGACACAAAGAATGACATTCAGTTTGGTTCTGATCTCTTCTCTGATGGTCATGAAGATCTTGCCATACTCCGTGACGGTCGATTCATCACGAAAGACTATGTGTATGCAGGTGAACAATGCTGGAATAAAGAAACAGAGGAAAACACAGACATGAAGTATTGTGAGCCATTCAAAGAGCGTGTTGATAATGAGCTCGAATACTCCGATAAAATCATTTACGGTGATCTTCTTCGATTTTATAATGAAACCGAATATCGGGATCATGATAAACAATAGATGATAGATGAAAAGCTTGCGAATTTAGAATCGCAAGCTTTTTTTGTCATGAATTATTGAACGCTTCATACATGTAAGTAAGGACATATGAATGGGGAGGTTCTATCATGAAAGTGAAAGTTCGCAGTGGCGATTCCTTTTGGTATTACAGCCAATTATTTTATATTCCGATTGAGCTGATCATCGATTCGAATCCGTCTATTGAACCAAATCGATTAAAGATTGGCACTGAAATTAAACTCCCTGGTTTTTTAGGTAAGGAGTACCCCATCAAAAGTGGTGACTCATTTTGGAAGCTTTCCCAACAGCTAAATATTAATGTTGATGCTTTACTCTTGTTGAACGAAGGAGTCGATCCGAATGAACTTCAAATCGGTTCACGCATCAGGTTGCCAGCGAGAGTAGTTTCTCCAATTGTCAAAGGCAAACAAGCCTATAATTCAATAAAGTTTGAAGAAGTAGTACAGAGCTTAAAAGAAGTTTATCCTTTCATTAAATTAAAGTCGATAGGGGAAAGTGTATCGGGAACGGACCTCATTGAAATGCGTGTGGGAAACGGAAAGAAAAAGGTTCACCTGAATGGATCTTTTCATGCAAATGAGTGGATCACCACGTCCATCCTCATCACCTTTATTAATGATTATTTATTGGCTTTGACGAATGGGCAATCCATCAGAGGGATACAAGCTCTACCGGTATATCGTGAAGTGACGATTTCGTTCGTCCCCATGGTTAATCCAGATGGGGTGGACCTCGTGTTGAATGGACCAACTAAAGAAAAAAGAAACGAATTAATCCAAATCAACAGGGGAAGTACTGATTTCACTGGATGGAAAGCGAATATAAGAGGAGTGGATCTGAATAATCAGTTCCCTGCTAAATGGGAGCTTGAGAAAGAAAGGAAAGAAGAAAAAACACCAGCTCCGAGAGATTTCCCAGGATATAAGCCTCTTTCTGAACCTGAAGCAGCTGCAATGGCAAGGCTTGCCGAGCGGGAGAACTTTGATCGCCTTCTAGCAATTCATACTCAAGGAAAAGAATTTTACTGGGGCTATGAAGGTTTGGAACCGCCTGAGGCTTCAAAGCTTGCCGCAGATTTCAACAGAGTGAGTGGATACGAGTCTGTCCGCTATATCGATAGTTACGCAGGATACAAAGACTGGTTTGTTCAAGAATTTAAGAAAGCAGGATTTACTATCGAGTTGGGGAAAGGAATAAATCCATTACCACTTTCCCAGTTCAATGAAATTTATCAAGACGTATTAGGCATATTCCTCGTATCGGTTTATAGATGGTATGAGTAAACCCTCGAACCTCTAGTCAAGGGATGAGACAAATGCTAGAGGCGGATTGAACACCTATTGAGAGGGTGAAAATTCACTCGAAAAATCTTTGGTCATGTTCCAGAAATAACTATTGTAGAAAATGAAAATCAGGAGTAGAATAAATCATCATCTCATTAAAAAAATAATCAATCGTGGTGACAACAATGGTGTATGCATGAGCATCAAGTCATCACTTTTTTTGAATTTTTGTAATGTTTTTTTAATAATTTTGAAACATTTTCACGTCTAAAACGTACTAATGGATAAGGATTATACGGGGAGGGGGAAGCGGATGAAAAAGATTGGCGCGACGATGCTTGTAATAATGATATGTATGCTAGGGCTTGCTGCCTGTCAAGCTGGAGAAACATCATCTTCTCCCTCAACAAAAGTTCAGGCTGAACGGAAAGAAGTCAAAGCAAATATTCTTCCTGCAGAGGGATTCATCGAAAATGTGGGATGGCTGTCCAACTCGGAAATTCTTTCTGTGAAAAATGGAGAGAGTGCTACTTCTTTTTATAACTATAATGTTTATGATGGAAGTAAAGAGAAAATTTATGAAATTCCTTCGTCATACGTAAGCGCAAGCATTTCTCCGGATAGAGAAAAAATACTCATCCAGTCTGCTCCAACCTCCTATTCAGCTCAGGTGACGATTATCGATCAATCTGGTGGTGTATTGTTTCAAGAGAATGTACCTTCCTATGAATTGACTTATTCTTGGAATCATTTTAATGAGGATACTTTACTAATGACCAGCTTTAGCGAAGATTGGAGTTTTCAAGTCTTTCAAATAAACATTGAAGAGAACACAATGGACCCTATTGAAGTCAATCAGCCATTTGTCCAGTGGCAATCGGAATCTTCCGTTCTTTTTCAAGAGTGGGATGCAAAAGAGGTCAGTGTTTCGGCTCCTCTAATAGCGCAAAATATTCTCAATGATAAGACAGAAATGGTCGTGGACGCGAGTATCCACTTTAATCAATTCAGTGATACTCTGTTATCGATCTTTTCCCGTGAAGAAGAGGGACCATTTACGTATCAGTTCATCACCTCAAATGGAGAGATTCAGTCTGAATTCACTGTTGAACTTTTGAGCCGTTACTCTGATTGGTTAGTTCCTTATTATGATATGATAGAAGGGGAAAATCAGTTGATTACATTCGTGGCAAATGAACCAGGTTCCTTTGATACCTACTCAGGAGCGTTCTCTTTACAGAAATGGGACATAGCTTCCGGCAAAGAATCCCTTCTGTTAGAGGACATTCCACTAGAGCCTATTCAGTGCTCGAAGAATGGTGAATCCTGTTTATATGGAAATCAGCTGGAGAAAGTAATCAACCTGAAGAAATCAACCATCAGGCATCTATTAAAAGAAGAAGGAGCAGATATGTAATGGCAATCGTCGATGTAACGGTCATACCAATTGGAACCGAATCTCCAAGTGTAAGTTCCTATGTAGCGGATTTGCATAATATCCTCAAGGGATATGAGGAAGAGGGGAAAATTCATTTTCAGCTTACTCCAATGAACACCATTATAGAAGGCGAACTTCCTGTTTTATTTCAAGTAATCCAGGACATTCATGAGTCACCATTTAACAAGGGGATCAAACGGGTTGCAACCAATATTAGAATCGATGACCGCAGGGATAAGAAGTCGACAATGGAAGGAAAGCTTTCTTCTGTTCAACGTAAATTAGATCAATAAAGTATAAAAAAGAGGCTGGGACAAAAGGGTTTTAGCCAAAGAAAAATCCGAACAATTATTCGATATTCTTTCATGAAAATCGAAAACGTTCGGATTTTTATTGTTATTTTAAAAGCATATACAGTGTATTTAACTGGTTCTAGCTGTTGATTGGAGTGCAAGACGAAGACTCCTGCGGGAAAAGCGGAATAGGTGAGACCCCGCAGGAGCGTCAGCGACGAGGAGGCTCGCCTTCCGCCCCGAGGAAAGCGAAGTCTTGCACGGAAATCAACAGCGGTGTCACAAGAAACCCTAACATGGTCTTATATCCTGATTGTTCGTTTTTCGATTATATTGATTTGGTTATGTCCCAGCCTCTTTTTTATCGTCATGCTTCTTCATTTTTAATCAGCACTTCACTTTTGTCAGGATAGGTTTTTTCTATATGCTGTTCACCCCATTCACATAGCATGTCTAAAGGTTTTTTTAATGACCATCCATACTCTGTTAATTCGTACTCTACTTTGGGGGGGACTTGATTATATATTATTCGATTAATGACTCCGTCAGCTTCGAGTTCTCTCAGTTGCTGGGTTAACATTTTCTGAGTGATTCCTGGCATCAATTTTTTTAATTCGCTGGTTCTTCGCTTGCTCTTGATCAAATGGCAGAGAATCACTACTTTCCACTTGCCTCCGATCACTTCCAAGGAAGCTTCTACCGGAATATTGTATTTTTTCAATGTCATTTCCTCCTCGTCAATGAATGATCTTTATAGGAAAGATTACAAGTATGTTTTATAAGGTTCTTTTCGTAATGCTGTTTTCGCGAAGATTGTTGTTCTCTATCATAGGAGCTGCCAAGGCTCTGTCAATGAGTGTGTGCGATAGATGGTGAGGGGAACGGCTTCGCTTTCCGGCGGACGAACGGCCAAGCCTCCTCAGCTCACGCTTCCGGGGTCTCGGCACGCCCGATACCCGCAGGAGTCTCCACCGTTCCCCTCACCATCTAAAAGAGATATCGTGACAGAGCTTACAAGTGAAAAAAACGAATGAAATAGTATCTTACTATTCAAGCTGAAATCAACCACCGCTCGCTACTTCAATAGCAACAAAGTTTATGAAAAGAGCCTTTCTTAAACAACATTAGAAAGAAGTAGTTGGATTTCGCTTCAACCCACTCACTTAGAATCGGCTACATAAAGGGCATTTATCCAAACGGTCATGAATACAAATTTCACAACTATTATAACGTACGTGTTTCAGACGTCCATAAGGTACTTTTTAGTGCCTATCTTTTTTGTATATATCCAAAAAAAGAAATAAGCCTTCCATCGTGAAATGGAAGGCTTATTTCTTTTATTTGATTGTTAAATTAATGACCACCTGGGTAACCAGAGTGAAGGACAGTCATAATTGTAAACCAACCAAAAACACCAAGTGTCGCCAATGAGAAAAGGATTCCCATTGCATTCTTATTTTTGAATGTGCTTACTACTGCAAATAAAGCTAATAATGAAACTAATGCAGTGATAATTACAAGACCCATTTATATGACCCCTTTCATTAAAATGCGTTTTACGCTTGCTGATTATTAACCTATGTACATAAATGCACTCATTAACATTTTATAGGTTTTTCTTCAGTTTGTCGAGGTCAAAAGTTTGACACTTCTATGTCGACCTTAACTTCCATCTTTTTATGACGCTGATAGTTCTGATACAATGGTAGTATCACAAATGGAGGTGGAAGAAGTGCAGTGGAAACAAATGCCCTTGGGCCCTTTACAAACCAACTGCTATATTCTGTGGAACGCAAACAATGAATGCTTAGTCATAGACCCGGGGGGAGAGGGGGATAAACTGATTCAATGGTTAGAGAATCAATCGTTATCTCCGGTTGCCATTCTGCTTACCCATGCTCACTTCGATCATATTGGTGCAGTTGATCATGTAAGGGGAAGCTATAACATCCCGGTATACATACATGAGAAAGAAGCTAATTGGCTATTAGATCCCGCATTGAATGGATCACAGCTTTTCATGATGGCTGAGCCGATCAGGATGAAGCCTGCTGATTACATACTTACAAATGAAAAGAACTTAAATATTGGAGATTTTAAGCTTCAACTATTTGAAACTCCAGGTCATTCACCTGGTAGCATTTCTTATTATGTACAAGAAAGTGGAATCGTATTAGCAGGAGATACTTTATTTATGGGAAGTATCGGGAGATCTGATTTACCTGGTGGGAATCATAAAGAGCTGTTAACGAGTATTCACGAAAAATTGTTGACCTTGCCTGAGATAACAACGGTTCTTCCAGGTCATGGCCCGGAAACCTCAATTGAAGTTGAAATGGATTCAAATCCATTTCTAAATGGGTTTTAACACTAAAAAAATTCCCTTTAGCTAGTAGCTAAAGGGAATTTTTTTAGTGTCCTCCTGCACCAGGAGTCATCATAAAGGTCGTCCAATAAGTAAATCCTGCAAAGAACACTGTTAAGTAAGCACCGAAAACGTATATATACATACGTTCAGACAGTTTTAAATAGCTAAGCATAATGAAGAATCCAGTTTGGCCTAAAAAGATTAATGATGTCGTGGTCATATCACCAAGATAGAACATTACAGCAAAAATACCAGTCCAAAACCCAAGAACTCTAAACATACGATCCATATGTAACCCTCCTTTGCACCCTAAGTCCATCACTCAATATTATAAATGAATACTACCATAAAAGTAAATATCCGTTTGATGTTAGTTTGTGACGATTAGGTGATATCTACACATGGAAATGACATTTATTCATTTTTCTTACATTTTCATTCTTCCACCAAGTGAAGGTTCTCAAACATCATTTTTGCTACTGCAACCCTTTAATATCCCTTTTTACCTCATTCTACGATGTTTATCGTTTTGGGAGAAGGAGTGGAAAATGGCGGAAATGATATAAAAGTTTATTGGATTCAATGTCAAAAAAAAGTTCACAAATTCCCAAGAGATATTTCTGTACATAAGTTATACAAATGGTATACAATATGTTTAATAGATTATAAACAAACAAAAAATTTAGGAGGTCATGAAAGTGAACAATCTGACATTCTTTACTTATCCAAGTTGTACCTCTTGCCGGAAAGCAAAGAAATGGTTAACTGCTCATTCGGTTAATTTTGATGAACGTCACCTATTTAGAGAAACCCCTACTCATAAAGAGCTAATGGAGCTATTATCCCTGACAACAGATGGCCTGGATGAAATCCTGGCGACGAGAAGCCAAACGTTTAAAGATTTGGGGAAAGACGTGAACGATTTACCTCTATCGGAAGTGATCAATCTGATTATTAATGAACCAAAACTTCTACGGAGACCGTTATTAACAGATGGGAAAAAATTGGTAGTTGGCTACAACCCTGAAGGGCTACAGACCTTGGCTAGTAAAAATAGATCATTAAAGATAAGTAGTTAAGAGTATAAATAGTAAGTTGGATTGAAAAAGGCAGGCACTTTTTCAATGGGAGATCCCCCCTTGCGTTTTTAGTTTGTCTAGCTCCAGGGCTTAGAGGCTCGAGGTCATAAGCTAAGGTACCCAAAAAGGCAAAGAACGCCTTTCCGGGTACCTTAGCTTATGCTTGTCGCCTCTGGGCAAAGCCCTTCCGCTTTTCTATTATCCAGCTCCGGCGGCTAGCCCCTCGAGGTCATAAGGTGAAGCTGCCAAAAAGGCAAAAAGCCGCCTTTTCAGCAGCTTCACCTTATGCTTGTCGGGGCTGAGCAAGCCGCCTCCGCTTTTAGTACTGGGCTAGCTGGATTCGAACCAACGCATGTCGCAGTCAAAGTGCGATGCCTTACCGCTTGGCTATAGCCCATTGAGTCGTCTTTACAAATTATAGTATGGTTGTATTTTGATATTCTATTCATTTGTTTTTAAAAAAAGTTCCCACCCGCTTTCTAAATGGATTTTGGAATGCACTGACGATAATAATAAGGATTTGGCTGATATTGATAATAGTATGGGGGATAGGCGAAATGGGATGTTGCCTGCGATACATGCCTTTGAGGATCTAAGCAACTCGGACCGATGTAAGTACTTGGTTTTACTTTTTTTGTAGTTTTGATCCACTCGGTTTCATCCATACAATAATTATAAGCCATGACATTTGAAGGCGTGAATTTTAAGATATCAGAACCTAAAATCACTTCAGGGTTAGGTGCATTAAAAATGGCTAAAAGATGAGTTTGATCTTTCGTTGCTTCCTCATAATGCCACCAGCCTTGGGGAACATTTGCCACCTGCCCTGGTGAAATACGGAAATTCATAATTTCCTTAGTATATGGATTGAGCATGGAAACAACAGCTCCCCCTGAAATGCAATACACCAGTTCAGCTGCATTCTGATGGTAGTGAGGTTCCACAAAACTGTTTTTACTTAAATAAATATCAAGCAAAGAGTTATTATCCAACGTATTCAATTGATTGACACCTAGGATATTAATAAGGTTTTGGTTGTCTTTTTTAAATAGGGGACTTTTATTAACATCAAAAAAATACTGTGCTTCTGGAGAGGTGTAATCCATGTTTTTCGTCATTGTTTTCTTCACCACTTTCGAAAAAGTAAGTTATTAGTCCATTTATTTATATGGGTGAGGAAGGAATATGTGAATGGCTCGATTTAAATACGAGTAACCTAGAATCCTCCTTTTAGGTGGTTCATTTAATCTATCTCTTTAAGCATTTTATGAAAAATGGATAACACTCTAACGAAAAATCCCAACAAAAAGAAGGATTTTGCAAATATATGTCGTATATCTATACTTAAGAAATCAGAAAGGCGGTGTACGTTCATATTTCATTCAGTAGAGTCCCTATCGGAAGTAATGATTGGAGATGCTTTCAGCAATGATGCAACAGATATTCATTTAATCCCGAGAACGAACGATTACCTTATTCAATTCAGGAAGATCGGAGTACTGGTCCCTTTCCAGACCATTGATCTGGATCAGGCAGAACGATTAATTGCCCATTTGAAATTCATGGCCTCCATGGACATCGGAGAAAAAAGAAAGCCCCAAAGCGGTTCCTTCACTCTTACCGTAAGAAACACGCTACTGTCTCTCAGAATTTCCACCTTACCGACCACCCACTTAAAAGAAAGTCTCGTCATTCGCATACTCCCTCAAAAATATCAACTTCCAATCGAAAAAATGTCACTGTATCCTTCATCCGCAAAAAAACTGCTCGCTCTGCTTATGTATTCCCATGGGCTCATTTTGTTCACCGGGCCGACTGGTAACGTGACGTAAATACTAATAAAACAAAACATTAGAAATAACAATTAAATCCTTGCCCTTTAAGTGCTTATCAGGTCTTTTGGGAGGCTGAGGGATTAAATTGAATTCAATCTTTTTCATGAAACGTGAAATGAATTCCTTTTTCTCATCGTTGGTAAGCAAAAAGAAGGTTTGGTTAAAAGTAAATACTATCTCTTGTATTGCCTTTGTGTCTAAAAGCACAGGGGCTTTTATTTTTGCAAGTTGTTGTTTAACAAAGTTGTAAGACTCCATTGTTTCTCTCATACGGTCTTCAAACTCTTCATCGGTTATCAAATCATTGGCCCACGCTTTTTGAAACTTTTCTCTTTTCTTTTCAATTTGTTGTTGCTGCTTAAGGAGGTCATCACGTTCATTGTTTTTGGTAGGTGGTGATTTGATTTCCTCGATTATCACGCCCTTCATGTATTCCTTGAGAGCATCTAACACACGATTCTCACCAATTGAGACCATGTTAAATCCTTTTTTCCCACATACTTGACATCTATAGAGAGCACTTTGATAGGAGGTGCCGTCTTTCTTTTTTCTTAAATATCGATTAACCGAAAGAGGGCGGTCACACTGAGGGCATGCCAGAATCCCTTGAAAAAGATACGTGTTTTTAACCTCACGCCGATGATGGACCGTACGATCTGCAAGAATGTCTTGAAGCTTATTGAACTCGTTTTTAGATATTAATCCTTCGTGAGTATTCTCAAACACATTGTCATTCCAACGTGTTGCTCCATAGATAGCTGGATTTCTGAAAATTCGAAGGACCCCTTGAGCATGCCATCTTCGGTGATCGTAACGAAGGTTCAAATGATCAGCTATCCTTTTTGCTGACATACCTGATTTCAATAAATCAATCATTTCTAATACGATTGGAGATTGTTCATTCTTCACCAGTTTTTCTTCTTCGGATAAATCAAAACCGAATGGTACATTACCAACGCGTTCCCCATCAGATACTTTCTCTTCAAGTGCCATCTTTACACGCTCAGAAAGGTTCTCGCGCTCCCACTGAGCCAGAAGGGCAACCAAACCTATAAACATTCTACCCATCGCATTAGAAGTGTCATAGAGCTCTGTGGCAGATTTGAATGCACACTGATGCTTATCTAAAAAGTCGAGAAGGGTATAAAGGTCCATAACCGATCGAGTGAACCGGTCTAATCTATAAACTAAAATGGTTGCAATTGTTCCTGCCTTCACATGGTCCAGGAGTAATTGTAATTGTGGACGGTCAGTATTCTTTGCTGATACACCTTCATCCACATAAAACTTGTATTCAGTCCACCCCTGGGCGGCACAGTATGCTGTCAGCCTTTCTCTTTGTGCAGCGATCGAATATCCTTCTTTAGCTTGCTCTTGTGTGCTTACTCTTATATAAATTCCTACAGTCAAGATAAAACCTCCCTAGTTTGTGTGAATTGTTACTTTTATGTAAAAAAGCGGTAGATAAAAGGGAAGAGCAAGTTTATAATAAAAATTACGTTCGTATTTGTTGCGAACATGCACTTAACGGTCGGGACGGTGCAATGAAATCTTCCCGTCCTATCCTCTGGCAGACTTATTAGTGGTCTTTTTTCCACTCATACAGATCTTCCATGTAGCACCCAAAAACTGCAGCAATGTTTTTAAGATTTTTCAAATCAGGCCTACTCACTTCTTGCTCATATTTTGAGATATTAGACCGATCAACACCTGATTTGTTTGCTAAGTCACTTTGGGTCATATCGAACTGTAGTCGCCAGTCGCGGATTTTACACCGACCGACCGTATACAACCTTATCACCACCTTACAAAACATAAAATGGGGGATAAACAAATGAAACAGATCTCTAATGATACATTACATAAAATGATTAAATTAATCGCAAAAAGCGAAAACATGAATCAACATAAAGATCTCTCTAAGGTTCAAAAATAACTTTTACTACTTTACCTATAATTCTTGAAGTTTTTTTGAAAGGGATAGGTGCGTATTTTTCGTTTGTAGAAACAAGCCATACTGATCCATCTTCATATTTCTTTACTTTTTTGAGAGTGGCATCTTCGCCATTCACATTGATAACAGCAATTTCCCCGTTTTCCACTTCAGGTTGCATCTTTACTAATACCTTATCTCCAGGATATATTCTGCTTCCTCTCATTGAGTCACCTTTGACGATTAACATAAAATGATCTTTATTAAATTCTCCTGGTACCTCTTCATAATCAATTATATGTTCATCCGCAAATATAGGTTGACCAGCTGCAATATAACCTAAGATAGGCACTCGAACACTTTTATCTGTCTTCTCAACATCGTTCTTTGTATAGTAGTTTTCTTTGCTCTCTGCTTTATATAATGTTTCATTTTGAAGCTGATAAATTGAACTGATATTTACATCTTTCTTTAGTAATAAAAGAAACTCTAATTTTTCTTGAAAAGTTAAATTATTAAATAACTCTTCCCAAAAACTTCTCATTTTCATATTCTCTTCACTAAAAAATTCACTCATGTTTGTATCCATTTGATTAACTTGACTAATAAAAGTTTCTCGAAATTCTTTTAAAACTTCCCCATCATTTGAAATGCCATTAAAAAATTGTTCAAAAGTGTAATTAAAAACTTCTTCTATATCCTCTAATTTCAATAACTCTAAAGCTTCATCGTTAAGATCTTCTGTAATATACCCAGCCATTCTCATTAATTCTGTATATGTAACACCAAGATGTGGAGCTAATTTTTTAATAATTTCTGGAGATGGTTTACCTCTTTTTCCGTTTTCTAATTGAGATAGGTATGCGTTAGAAACACTTGATAAATTTTCAAGTTCTCTAATCTTTAATCCTTTGGTTTGTCTCAATTCCCTTAACATTTCTCCAAATTTCTTTTCATCAAAAACTTCTATACTACTCACTAATTTCTCACCTCACTGAAAACATTATAACGTAATGAATTAACTATTGTTAGCATTATGGACAAAAAATTATAAAATTATGCTTGCATTTGTTAATTAGTGATGGTAAATTGATTACAGAAGCAAGATAACAATTGCAAGCAACAGGTTGAAAGGAGGTTTCCACATCATTGAAAGTTAAATTGAAAGATCCACAGGAGTTAAGAAAATTGATATTGCAGAACGGGCATTCACAAAGATCATTTGCTGAACACATAAAGATTTCTAATCCTTACTTAAACCAGATTGTAAATGAAGAAAGGTTCTGTAGTGGAAAGATTGCTAAACAGATATCAGATGGATTAGGAGTAAATTTTGCAGATATTTTTTTTATAGAAGATGCTTGCAATTGTAATCAAAATGATTCATCAGTTGGGAATTCGATAACTTATTAACATTTGGATGGTGACATAGATGGGGGAAAAGCTTAAAGAAAACGTAACACCACCAAGAATAAGCAAGGAAACGATGAAAGAAATGGCAGCGTTCTTTGCAAGAACTTCAATTCCAAGAATTATTGAGAATATGGAAGCAGAGGATGAAGGCGAGTGATCAAATTCGATAACCTTCCACAAAAGAGCCAGGAAGAAGTTATTAAAGTGTTGTTGTCCCTTGGTGATTTAGAAGTCGTGAATATTGAGGAGGAGGAAAATTGAATAAAGAAATAATCGATCGCATTTCTTACTACACACGCAAAGTAGCTGAGAAGTCTTCAGTGAATCTCGCTGAGAAGCATCCCAAATGGTTCACTTATCGCAATCAAAGGTTAATGGCTTACAAACGACTAATGCATAACCAAATTAATAAAGCAGGTTATTGAGCTGGAAGCAGCTCCTTCTTTTTCGACATCGTGGCGAAATTTGCTGGTGAATGAAGTCGAGTGCTGAAGAAACCAACAATCTATTGAATTAATTAATAGAACGTTAGCTAAAGATGTTGTCGAACCATAAGGTGATTCGTTGATAACTAGTTCAGAAGTATAAGTGGTTCATAACCAAATAAGAAGCAGAGGAGATTGATTAGTATGAACGGCGTGTTTACTGCAAGCAGAATGATGAAAGCCAGTGAGGTCCTTCAGATGTGTAGAGAGGCTAAAAAGGCTCCGGCATTACTTATCGCTGTGGAATTAGAAGCGAAAGAAAAGTTATTCAAGATGTCAATTGATACTGAACGCAAAAACGTTCAATCAGCTTAATCGGTATTTGGAACCTTGAAAGGGGGTGAGCATATGAACGGGTACCTGGACGATCGGGGAGAGGTTATTGAAATCACATGGGAACAATATCAGTTCTTCCTATGGAACGGTTTTCCGAAAGGAGCGGTGATCTTAAAGGCACCGGCAGCTCCTGAAAATGAAAAATGACCCGTGCTGGAACACGGATCATTTAAAAGGTGATTCTATACAGCAACTTTATTTAAATAGTATCGGAATCACCAACCAAAATCAACTGGAGGGTGAAATATGCAAATCGCTTTTAAAACGTTAGCACTGAAAAATTTCAAGAACCATAAACAACTGAACATTAATTTCGGAGATGTAACTAATATCAAAGGTCGTAATGGAGAAGGTAAGTCTTCAATCGGAGATGCAGTATCCTGGGTATTATTTGGAACGGATATCTTAGGTAGCAAGTTAGATCCTCGCCCAATCGATTCAGAGGAAGAAACGGAAACAGAGGCAGAGCTTCTGGTAAACATTGCAGGCAAGGATGTCTTAATCGGTCGAAAACAAAAGAAGACCGCCAAGTATTTTCTTAATGAAGTACCGAAGAAAGCAACAGAGTTCAACGATTACTTAGAGAGTCAATTTGATAAGAATCTATTCCTTTCACAGTTCAATCCAAATTATTTTTTTACTCAACATAAGTTTGATCAAAGAAGTCAATTACTTCAATACGTAAGGGAGCCACTAAACAAAGAAGTGTTGGCCGAACTTTCAAAAGTGGATCGTGAACGCCTGGAGTCGCCTTTGAAGGAATACAAACTTGATGATCTTGAAGATATGCACCGTGAAAAAGCAAAAAGTGCAAAGACTGCATATGAAAGAGCATCAGAACGGGTCATTACCCTGGAAGAACAAGCAAGTAAAAACAATGACGAATCATTCGATAAAGAGGCTGCTCAAAAGGAAATAGAATCCTTGCATAAGCAAAGGGTTGCCATTGATAAAGAAAACGAAATTCGACAAAGAGCCAAAACAGCAAGGAATCGAATGGAAGGCCAGATTGATAATTTGACGGATCAGATCAATCGCCAGAAACAAATTGTCCAAGCCATTAAGGATGAAGAAGTCCTGGATTTATGCATTACATGTCAACAGCCACTGAAAGAAGATTCCATTCAGAAAGTTAAAGAGAACCGGCAGGCGAGGTTCAATAAAGAGGTGACCACCGGGAAGAATCTGGTTCAGAAGGTGAATGATCTAAAAAAATCACTTGCTGAAATGCCAGAGACAGAAGATATCAATCGTGAAGAGCTCAATGAGATTGAAGACAAGCTTATGAAACTTCAGATGGCCGTGAAGCAGGCAGAGCAGGCAGGGAGCTTGGCTGATGACATTGATGTGGCTAAAGAAAAGAAAGAGGCAATCCGCAAAGAGTTAATCAGCTCCAAGGCAATTGTGGATGCAATTAAAGAGTTCAAGTCCAAACGATCGGAATTAATGGTCACTAAAGTGGATGAATTATTCACCACCATTTCCATCAAACTCTTTGAAACTCTTAAGAACGGTGAAGAAAGAGCGACCTTCGAGATTGAAATGGATGGTAAGCCATACAGTAAGCTTTCCACAGCTGAGAAGATTAAAGCCGGATTGGAACTAATTGAGGTGCTGAGCAAACAGTCTGAGGTTATAGCACCGACATTCGTAGATAACGCTGAGTCCATTTTGAACTTCACTGCTCCGGCTGGCCAATTGATTGTCGCTAGAGTCAAAGATGAAGAGTTCAATATCAAGATAGTTTAGGAGGAGCCAGTGTGAATCAACCAGTTAATATCTGCACTAATCAAAATTGTGAACGACCAATTTACAGAGGGGACCAGGTATGGCACCGGGGGAAAGATTTGTTCTGCAATCTCGGTTGCCTGGTCCAACAAATGAAGGAGGAGACGAAGTGAGCCAGCATATAACTAGTACTCATTTGGATTTCTTAGACGAAGCAAGAGAAGCGTTTATGAAAAATGAAATATTAGAAACGTATTGGGATAAAGATACATTTGATCTAATCGCTTTGAGGTTTGGTATGGATAGAGATTGCGTTCTTGTTTATGAACTTGGCGAAGAAATTGCTAATTTTGTTCAACAGATGGAGCCATTGCCAAGACCAAGAAAATCAGTTATGGAATTCGCATATGACATGGAAGCTCAGTTAAAGGCTAATGACCACCGGCCAGGGTGGGATAGGGAACATCATCAAGATCTAACGGGAATGATGATTCAACACTGGAGAACCTTCGGAGAGAGTTAATCAAAGTCGACAAAAATAAATATGAGATTACTAAACTTTGTGCCAATATCGCTAATTACTGCATGATGGTCGCTGATAACGAAGGACAAAAACTATAAAGAGGAGTGATGGAAATGTCTAAAAATCAATTATCCGCAATTAACACCCAAGAATTCGAGAATGTGTTCACCCAAAAGGAATTGGAGGTCGTTGTCAATTCTATTGCCAAGGGAGCCACAAACGAGGAGCTTGCACTGTTCATTCAGATCTGTAAGCAGAACAACCTGAATCCATTCAAAAACCACATCTACTTTATCAAGTACGGCAATCAAATGAGCATCCAGGTATCAGTGGAGGGAATCCAGTATCTTGCTCAACAGCGTGAAGATTACAAAGGGGTAACAGTTCAACTGGTACATGAAAACGATGACTTTGAAATCGGTGTGGATCCTGAGACCCAGGAGTTAAAGATTGAGAAGCATACCATTAAAATCCCTCGAGGGAAAGTGGCCGCTGCATATGCTATTGCCAAACGTGAAGGGTACCCGGATAAAGTGGTCGTCATCGAAGCTGATGAGGTTGAGCACTTACGTACAAAGTCAGGATCGCAATGGAAGACATACTACAACGACATGTTCAAAAAGCACGCTTTGAAACGTGCACTGAAGCTTCAATTCGGTATTGATGTGGATGATGCCACGGGTGCCCAGGAAGACAACGTGGACCCTTACCAGCCGAGAGGAAGAAAGGATATCACTCCTGATTCTTTCGATGAGCCAGGACCCGGGGAAGTGGTCGATGAAGAAGATCAGCTGAAAGAAGCCTGGGATGGAATTAATCAAAAAGTTAAACAATCATCGCTTGATAAAAAGATTGTCACTGATTTGGTTAAAGAGAATTTCAACAAGAAGCCTGCAGATTTGACTCTGAGCCAGGTGACCGGTCTTTCCAAGCTTGTTGACCTAAATATCAATGACGCTAACAAAAAGGCAGAAGCAATCGAAATGGAATTTGACTTTCAAGAAGGTCAGCTGGACTGATAAACAGTGAACGATCAATACAGAGTCCTTCTCCCTAAATGGATATGGGAGAAGGCGACCAGTAAAGAAGAGGCCAAGCAATTCATTATGAACTACATGAAGCACTATCCTCATTACAGAGTGGTTGCGGTTAAAGATGGTTTTGCAATTTGTCAGCGAACGGAACTATAGAGAAAGGGGTGAGATGCCATTTCATTAGGTGGATGGATAAAGGTACATCGAAAATTATTGCAGAGTGATATCTTCCAGAACGAGAAGTTGTTAAAGGTATTCATGTATTGCCTTATGAAGGCATCTCACACCGAATATAAACAATTGGTAGGGATGACATTCATCGATTTAAAACCAGGTCAATTCGTCTTTGGGAGAAGTAAAGCAGCATCAGAATTGAACATGAAAGAGTCCACTGTTTGGAAGTACATGAAGCTACTCGAAAAGTTAGACTCAATTTCACTTAACAGTAACAACAAATTTTCTATTGTAACTGTTGGTAAATGGGGGAATTATCAATCTCATGGTACTGATGAGGAACAACAAAATAACAACAAAATAACATCAAAAGAACAACAAAATAACACAAACAAGAACTTAAAGAATTTAAAGAATTCTAGTAGTAGTGGTAGTAGTCAAAATGATGTGATTGATTTCTACCATCAAAACCTACAAATCGGAGTGACATCTTCACCATATGTTTACCAGCAAATTGAACATTGGATAAACGATCTTGACTCAGATTTGGTTTTGGCAGCCATGAAGTTATCAGCTAAGAAAGAGAAGAAAGGTTTTGATTACACAGAAGGCATCTTAAAGAAGTGGGTTGAAGCTGGAGTACAAACCATAGAAGATGCCAGGAAGTTCGAACAGTCATTTAAAAGTAATGGTCGTAAAGGAAAGAAAAAAAGACCAAGCAAGGAGGATTTCGATTTAAGTGAATAAGGAACATGTTTTTGAAGTGATGACCCTTTTTGAAAACGTGTTTAATAACTTCTACTTCGACCAGGTGAAAATAAATACCTGGCACCGGTTATTAAAGGACAAAGATCCTGAAGTCATCTTGTATAACGCTGATAGACTTGCTCAGGAATCAAAATTTGTTCCAACAGTATCAGAGCTCATTAATTACTCAAAAGAAGAAGTTCCATCAGGTCCGGCAGTCCCATCGGTAGAAGAAACAAATGAAATGCTCAGAGAACGTGACAGGAACCGTAGGAATGCTGCAAGTCCTGAAGTACGGGAAAAGGCACTTGCTGAAATCAGGAAGATACTAAATATCCCAGATGAGGTGAACAACAATGAATCAGCTGGTTGAAGAACCTCAAATCGTAAACGTAGAGGCTGAGCAATCCGTTATCGGATCCATTCTTCTCGAAGGTGACTTGATAAAAGATTGTGTACTACAGTCATATCACTTCCACATCATTGAGAACAAGCGTATCTTCTGGGCCATGAAGAATCTCGATGAAAAAGGAAAGCCAATCGATATAGTGACCCTTGTTGAGCTAGTAGAAAAGAGCATGGATAAAGTCGGTGGAGTTTCATACATGATGAAGCTGGCTGAGTCAGTGCCGACTACTCGAAACTTCAAATTCTATGAATCTCTTGTTCTCGAAAACTGGCGAAAGAGAAAGTCCCTTCAGCTGGCCAACGATTTCAAAAAGCAACTTCTTGAAGAGGATCCGCATGAAGCAATCCAGACAGTGATCAGCGAACTGATGAAGATGGAGGAAGCGGAGTCAGCAGATGATGATGGAGGCATAAGAGAAGAACTTTATCAACTGTATGACCAGCTAAGCACTCAGACAGATGAAATGACTGGTATCCAAACTGGATTCGATGATCTGAATAAGCTCACCGGCGGACTTCAGGAAAGCGACCTTATTATCATAGGTGCCCGACCATCGATGGGGAAGACAGCCTTTGCTCTCAATGTAGCCTACAATGCTGCTGAACAAGGTGACGTCCCATGTATATTCTCCTTGGAGATGCCCAAGAAACAGCTGCTGAAGCGATTGATATCGATTTCCGGAAACATAGACGCACAGAAGATGAAGAACGCAAGTGAAGATTTCACTGATCACGACTGGAAAAAGCTATCACAGGCACTTGGAATACTAAACAACCTTGACTTACAAATCTTCGACAAACCAAGTGTGACAGTGAATTATATTTGGTCAAAGGTCCGAAAGGTGAAACGTGAGAATCCGGGCAAGAAGCTCCTTGTTATGATCGATTACCTGCAACTGATCATGGGGAATGCGAGCTATAAGGGAAACCGACTACAGGAGATAAGTGATATAAGCAGGAGCCTTAAGGCAATGGCGAGAGAGCTAGACGTGAATGTTGTGGCTCTCTCCCAGCTTTCCCGGGGAGTAGAGCAAAGGCAGGATAAGCGTCCGATGATGTCTGATCTGAGGGAATCGGGACAGATCGAGCAGGATGCAGATGTTATAGGTTTCCTCTACCGGGATGAATATTACTACAAGGATTCAGAGCTAAAGGGCATTACAGAATTGATTGTCAGTAAACATCGGAATGGGCCTACTGGAACGGTGAAGCTAGGGTTTATTAAAGAATATGGAAAGTTTATCAATCTCGTTAAACAGGAAGAATTGAATTTTATGTAAAGGGGTGGTGATCTTGATCACTAAGATACCATTTGGCCAATTAAGAAGAGGTCTTGAAATTAAAATGGATTTTTATAAAAGTGAGCTACTTAAGATGGGCTATTTTAAAACACCGGATGGCAGCCAGTTGTATGAGTTGACTCTTACAGAGTTGGAGCAGGTCTATGAAAATGAAAAAGCAAGGAGGAAAGCGTTATGAGATTTGTAGGTATCGATCCATCGACTAAAACAGGATTTGTTGCCTTGGACGAAAGTGGTATGGTCCTTAGAGAAAAGGAATTGACCGGTGTTGGGAGTCAGGATCCCAAAAGGATGATTACCCTGATCAACGAAATCATTGCCCATGTACAGCCAGGTGACATGATCTGCATTGAAGGGTTCCCGTATAGCACCCAGAAGGCAATGTTTGCTGGTGGGTTGCATCATGGGATCCGGAACGAGCTATACAAAAGAAAGCTGACTTATTATGAAGTTGCCCCAAATGCAGTGAAGAAGTATGTAGGGGTAACGGGATGGACTGGTGAGAAAGGAAGCAAGAAACGATTGACAGGCCCTCAGAAAAAGAAAGCTGTTATGCAAGCAGTGATGAATGATTATGGGTACCAGCATAAAAGTGACAATGTAGTTGATGCGTATATTCTAGCTCAAATTGCGGGTGATTTGTTCGTGGTAGAAGAGACTGGTGAATCACGTTTGACTGTCAACAAGGCACAAGTTATTGAGTCAATCATACAAGCCAAAACAGATGTGAAGAGGAATGCATGAGTATAAAATACAAGCCTTTAAAGAAAATCGTGTATAGCATGACAGAGACTACACTGGCCAGAGTCATTGAGAGTCATCAGGATCGTGGTTGGGTTCAATCAAGTGAAATTAAAGAGCATGGCTACGGCTTAGGATGCTTAATGACCTTCACAAAAAATAAACAATAAGGGAGATAGGAATATGAGCAAAACTCAATTAAACGTATTCTTCAAGATGCAGCAGAAGGACGATAAAAAAGAGGTTCTCAAGTTTGAAATCAAAGGCCAGGAAGATGGAGACACGGCAACTACCGAATTGTACGCCCTGGCAGGTAGCATTATCCTTTTCGAAATCGAAGGTTGTGCAGCTGGAGAGACATCAGCTGAATTCATGAACATTCAACGTGACTCCAAAAAGACAACAATGAAGTTTGCTATAAAAGGAGACTCAGAGAAAAAAGCCCAGGAACTATATAAATATGCAGGCCGTAACGTAAACCTATCCATTCAGCCTTCTCAGATGAGCATCGAAGAGTTTTATGAAGGTCCTGAAGGTATTGAGTACCAAGTGGACGGAAACGGCAATGTGGAGGTCTCAAAGGACCAGATGAGTATTGATGATGTTGATAAAGAAGAGAAGGATGAAGATCCATTTGAGGAAAAAGAACTCCATTAATCCATATTCACATATAAAACTCCTGGAACTTCTCAGGGATTGTGTCCTTGGGGTTCCAGGAGCCCTTAAAGAATACGAACATAGGTATGGTAGGAAGTTTTGAATCACAGACTCATTTGTGGCGACACAAAACAAAGGAGGAAGAGAGTTATGAAATTTAAAGTTATTGAAAATGAAATGCCTGAGTTTGAAAAACAATTAAATGAATTTGTTTCTCGAAAAGATATTGAATTGATGTATATTCAATATTCTACGTCAGGACTTGCTCCCGATGAAGAATGCGGTTGGCATACTGCCAATATGCACAATGCTTTAGTCGCTTACAAAGAATTAGTTTTTGATGATATTGAGTAATGAACTATCCGACGATTGAATGAAGGAAATTATTTTCAAGATATGCTTTAATAGTTCTCGGACAAGTATAAAAGGAGTGGGAACATGGAAGAATATCAAATTACTTTAAAATCAATAAAGGATCGTGTAAAAAACGGCCGTATCTCCGTGGAAGAAATAGAATGGTTGATTGCTAAAGTTGAAGAAAACAATAAAAAATAGACCGAGATTTCTCCCGATCCTTAAAATATTGGCTAAGAATATTTTACCATAACGGGAGGGGTCAATGTTGGCTAAACAATTAACCTTTATGCTTCCTGAGATAGACAGAGAGAAGACAAAGGCTGCTGTGGAGTCCGCTTTAGAGAAATATCGCTTATACTTGCTTATGGTTCCAGAAGACAAGTTACCGAAAGTCACGGCCACTTATTCACTCGTTCCTCCGTCTTTTTCGAATGAGTTTCATTCTTCAACTGAACAGGTAGCAATAAAGCGAATTGAACTGGATATCGCCAGAGACAAACATATTGAATGGGTCCTTAGAGGGGTTAATCGTCTTAGTAAGTTAGAAAGGGAGATAATTTATAGACGATACCTGGAGGATGAAGAGGTTTTTGATTATGAAATTTACAATGAAATGGGAATGAGTGAAAGAAGGTATTATCGAGTTAAAGCTAGAACATTTTATAAGTTAGCATTTATTCTTCGGATTGAAGTTTATAAAAATGAAAAGGACATCCGTCAAAACTGATGGATGTTCTTAATGTTGAAAGGTGGAAAAACAGTGGATGAAACAACAAAACAATTAATGGACGTACTGACTAATCAAAATAGTGTATTAAAAGAAACCCTTTTTTGGTCTATCGGTACAATAGTGACTTTAATTACAATATTTTTAACGTTGAATTATTTTGCAAATAGAAATTTTAGAAAAGAAGAAATATCTCGTATTCAATCAGAGATTGAACTTGGATTAAGGAATGAGTTTTTACATAAATTTAAGGAAGAAATAAGTAATGAGATTGAGGGAAAAATAAATCAGGACATAAGAAATAAATCAAGAGATGTAGTAAAACATTTAGAAGAAAGATTAACAGGTAAAGAAGACAAGTTGTTAAGGGAGATAAACTTATTAAGAGCATCTACTTATACACTTGAAGGAGATTTTTATACCGAGAAAAAAAACAACAGTACTGCACTTTCATACTATTTAATGGCTGCTAATCATTTTTTGAATAATGACTATCTGATTAACCTGGGAGGCATTTTAAATAAAATTGAAGATTCATTGAAACAAATAGAAAAACTTGATCATTGGGAAAAAGAAGAGATTCAAAAAGTTTTAAATAAATTACCTGAAAGCTTTAAGGCAAGTAAGGAATCAATTCAAAAGTACATAATATAATAGTCGGCAGATAGTGGGCCGGTATTAGGCAAATAAAAAGCTGAGCATTTCTTCTCAGAGGTGCTAATATGGTATTAACGAAATATTTCAAATAGGGCTCCTTTCAGTCGAAGGGAGCCTTTTTAGTGTCTTAGTATTACCTGAGTACTAAAATCCAAACTGAGCCAATCTGAGAAGAATTTGAGGGTGATTGAAGTGAGGATAGTAGATCATCTGAGCGAAGGTCAACTTGAGAAGTTAAATTACAGCAAGAAGAAAGAGCCTGAGCAAAAGAAAAAAGTTCATCATGAGCATGTAGACTGGGAAGAGATCATGGGAGTTAACCGGGATACGTACCGGAGGAAAGGAGGGGCGATTAGGAGTAGATAATGTCGTTTTTTGACGAATAATAAGGGTTGTACACGAACTCTCTCTATTTGATAATTGTTAGAGGGGAGGGATTTTATGGATATTACACGAGTTATTAATATTATACGTGGATTAGATATTGCTGATCTGGATACAAGACTATATTTCACACGTAAAAGACCCATTGGAAGATATCAATCATACTCACCTACAATACATCCAGAATTGCAAAGAGAGTTTTTGCATTTAGTTACAATGGCAATCGAAGGGGCTCAAGAAACAGAACAACGCCCTTTTAGTCCGATTGGAAGTATTGAAGGGTGTATCGAAACATATCATACTGATGAGGTTGCAAGTTTTTATGAAATTCTTGACAGTATGAATGATGAAGTTGTTAATCGGAGTGAGATACCAACTGAAGAAATAAGCAAATTAACTTTTTATTGCTTAAAAGTATTTACAACTCATGGTGAAATTCTGTTTTTTCGACGAGTTACCAAATTTAACAGGTTGAACAGAGGTGGATTTTTCGGGAGATTTGCAGATGGTGATTTTAGAAAATTAGACGATACACTACTTGGAATTGTACCAGATGTAGACATCGTAATATTTGATGGTGAAATGCTCATTCTTAATCATGTTTCATTAGAAAGAATTTTTTCTATTCAAGATCAATATCACGAAAAAGCAAGCCAAACATTGGATCTTGTTAGACGGGCAAATCGAATCAATAACTTTGATCAATTTTATGAGGATTGTCTCTCAGATGGTAGGGTAACAAGGGCACTAACAAAATTATTAAATGAAGAAGACAGGATGTATCAAGTTTTCGAGAACTTTGAAAACGTAATAAGTGTTATTGACATTTTTGATTTGAACATAGAAGTAGCCGAAGAAAATACTAGGCTTGTTTATGAAGACAAATCTCAACTGTTAGATATTACAAGACTTATGAGAGACTCTTTTTATAGTACAATAATTAATAATAGAAATGGCTTTGATGAAGGAGTTTAAAATAGGAAAGTAAGGTGTTCACGATGACTCCCGTTCTATTTAGAATTGGCCTATACGTTTCATCGTTTTTTCCTTTGTATGTCCTGCTAATAATAAATAACTATAAATACTTCAGTTCGTTGAAGAAGATGAAAAAGCTCTTTTTATTTGAAGACTTTCTTCCTTCAATTTTTATTTGTATACTCATATTTTTAATTTTATTTTCATTTCTTGCGTTAATTGTAATTATGAAAATTAATTTAAATGAAAAACAACAATTTAAAGGGGTTTGCAAAACCGAAGATAATTTATTGAACTATGTAGTAACTTACCTTGTTCCTATATTGTCTATTGATATTACAAAGGCAAATAGTCTGATGGTGAATTTAGGTTTATTCTCCTTGTTAGGCTTTATTTATGTGAAAAACAGTTTGGTCTATTTAAACCCATTATTTTTATTCTTTAGATATAATGTCTTTCGTACTGAAAACAATGAAGTTATTATTTCTAACTATGATATTTATGAGCTTAAGCACTTGGAAAGGGAAAGGATACGTACAAGAGTACTTAGCTACAAGATATATCTAATTAGAAAATAAAATTGTAAAAGGAAATAACATTCTTGTGTAGAAAGTACTATGCAAGGAGGTGAATTTTTGAAGTGCTTAAGCTGCAACATTGTATTTGGTGAATCTGATATTGGAGTCATGGAAGACTGGGATCTCCAACTATGTGATGATTGTGAAGGGGAAGTGTTGAAGAACGAAGCTGGACTATCTGAATGGGACTTTCTAAAGAAACACCTAATCATCTTATCAAAAGGGGATAACTTTCTTACAGCTTTCTCTGCAAATGAAATCATAAAGAAGATGGATTCCATCGAAAGAAAAAAAGAAATAGGTAGGCTTTAAAGCATCTCGTAAATATGAGGTGCTTTTTATTATTTTAAAGGAGCTGAAGGACATGAATGTAGAAATGAGAAAGACGGCACAGGGCACTGAGTATTGGGACACTAAAGAAAAGAAGATCCGTTTTGTACCTGCGGGCAAGGAGCCAGGCTTTGAGGTAACAAAGGAACCTAAGAGTATGTTGCCTGAAAAAGAAGCAAAGCAGAAAGATAATGAAACTGAGATTGACCTGGATTCAATGAATGCTGAGCAGCTCAAAGACTTTGCCAAACAGAATGACATTGAGGTACCAGGCAACATGAAGAAAGAGGAGACCATTCGTGCTCACATCCTTGAATCATTAACTGTTGCTGATGAGTAATGAAGTACTGTGACTTCAATGGATGCGGAAATAAAATAGAACGCGGTTATTACTGTGAAGACCATAAAAGATCCCGGAAATCGGTCCTGAGGAAGCGTAAGAAGAAGGACATCTACCATCATGACAACAAGCAATTCTACAATTCTAGGTCTTGGAAAAACATGAGGTCACTCGTTTATCAAAGAGAACGAGGCTGTTGTCAGAAGTGTGGTCGGTTCATTTTCGGTAGGCAGGCACATGTGCATCATGAGATACCAATCAAAGATGATCCAACATTGAAGCTTGATGAAAACAATTTAAAATTATTATGTCCAAAGTGTCACACGGAAGAAGAGAACAAGGATGACAAAGGAAAAATATTCCCGAGTTATTTTGGATAACCCCCCTACCCAATCTCGATTTTTCTCCATTAGGGAAGATAGGTAGCAAGGGAGTCTATTCTATCGTTAGACAATATTTTGAAAATATAAAGGGGGGTGTAAAATGTCTACAAGAAAACAGCGTGAAAAAATGGTTGCTGAAAAAACAGAGTCGGAGAAACAAAGGATTCTGAAAATCATGAGAGACGCTGAAATTTACACCCTTACACTCGATCCGTTGATTGAATCTTACTTGGATATCTTTGAGGTTTATATGACCATGTACATCCAGTGGAAGGAGAAGGGCTTCCCGGCCACTCAACGTCACACCAACAAAGCCGGGGCCACCAATAACTCCAAGCATCCTCTTGCACAGCAGGTCGAAACATGGGCAGACAAGAAGACAAAAGCATTGGATTTACTCGGGCTTACCAACAAGTCGAAGCCAGGTAAGATTGTAACCGGTGGATCATCAGTCCGAAAAGATGAAGAAATGAAAAAGCCGGAGCCGGTGGAGGATGAATTGTCGGCTCATAGGAAAAAGTGGCGGAATTCAAAATGATTGAACGCGGGATAAATTATGCAGAAATATTTGCACGGAAAGTAAGGAAGAGCCCAAAGAAATATCCGGACACAATCAAGCAGATGGTAGATCGTTATTTTAGGTGGAAGAAGCGAAAAGATCTCTGGTTCGATGTGGATCGTGCCAATGAAATGATGGATTGGGTAGAAACATTTGTCCGTCATACAAAAGGTGATCTAGCCGGCCAGCCTTTCATTTTGGAAGAATGGGAAAAATTCGCTTATTCATGGATATATGGCTGGGTCCATAAGAACGAAAAGGGAAAAGTGGTCCGGGTGACCCGGGAATGTTATATTCAGGTGCCGAAGAAAAACGGTAAAACGTTGATCGCGGTTGGGGGCCTGGGCTATTCCATGTTTGGTGAAGGGGTTTTAAGTGCCGATTGCTACTGTTGTGCAAGTGATTTTAACCAGGCGCAATATGCTGCAAAGCCATTTGCTGCCACGATCATGAACCACGATGCGTTAATGAACGCTTCCCACATATACAAGGGCCCAAAAGGTACCGTTTCATCCGTGACCTATGACTACATTCACGATGGCCTGGCATATTCTAACCAATTCATCGTAATGAGTAAAAATATCGATTCAATTGAGGGTTCCAATCCACACTTTGTGCTGAATGATGAGCTGCACAAGCAGGAGAACATGGATCAATACGACAACTTCAAGTCAGCTCAGGTTGCCCGCGATGAACCGATCATGTTCAATATCAGTACAGCTGGTAAAGGTTCCTCAAGTGTGGGTATGAGGGTCTACCGGGAGGCTAAGGAAGTCCTGAAGAATGACGATAACGATTCAAACTTCGTCATGATTTACGAGCCCAACAAAGGATATGACTGGACTGACCGGAAAGTATGGGCGATGGTCAACCCGAATATCGGTATCTCGGTAACAATGAGCGCACTTGAATCGGAATTCATTACGGCTAACCGGTCAGCCCATAAGAAAGCGGAGTTCCTATCCAAACACTTAAATGTATTTGTAAATGGTGCAGACAACTTCTTCGAGCAGGACCAGGTAGAACATATCCTTGTGGATGACCTCGGGGACCTGCAGGGAGAAACATGTTATCTCGGACTGGACTTATCGAAGACCACTGACTTAACCTGCGTGAACCTGAATTTCCCTACACATGATGAGGAAGGAAGGTCCATCCTTAAGGTCAAACAGATGTATTTCATCCCTAATGCAGACATCGAATCCAGGGAGAAGGAAGACAACGTGCCATATACCGACTTGGTAGAGCGTGGTTTTGTTCAATTCTGTGATGGAAAGATGATTGACCAGGATCAAGTGATGGATTATATCTCCGAATGCATGGATCTGTACGATGTGCAGCAGTTGAATTATGACCCGGCAATGTCTCAGAAGCTTATTGAGAAATGTGAGAACTTGGGACTTGAATGTATTGTGGTCAATCAATATCCAAATGTCATGAATGCCATGATCGATGATGCTGAAAGATTGATTTATGAAAAGAGAATAATGACCGACAATCCATTGTTTATCTACTGTGCTCTTAATCTGGTAGTAGTAACCAATATTAATGGAATGAAGGGTCCTTCAAAGCGACAGTCCAAAAAGAAAATTGATGGATTTGTGGCTTTTTTAGTTGCTCATAAAGAGACAATGATGCTCATGGATGATATTGATCAGGATGGAATGGATGATTTAATAAGTGAAATCTATAGGTGAAACAAATGCGCGTTAAAAATTTTATTGGATTAGACGATAAGACTAATGAGTGTTTGTGGGGGTTAAGGTTAATGCAGAAAATTAGGTGTGGATGGTAACAAGGATTTACTATTTTCCTGATGAACCACAAAAGAAAAGTATTTAGATTGGGTGTGAAGATTTGCTGAATAAGAAATATGCTGGTGGAGGGTTCGCCTTTTTCTTAACGCTGTTATTTGGATTTTTAATCCTTATTAACGGTGGATTTTTATTAATTCCATTCATTATTATAATATCTTTACCATTAGGAACGTACTTGGTGTTCTTTTATAAAAATGAAGGTGATAGCGAGACGGGTATAAAAACAGAGACTGGATACGTAAATTTTGGGAAAAATTATAAAAAAGATGCAGCCATTGGTTGTGCTTTTACATGGGTAATAGGAATAATTGTAATCGTTTGGTTTTTTATTAATATTTTTTAAAGAACATTTGTGTCCTCAATTATTGAGGGCTTTTTTCATGCATTGAAAGGTGGTGAGACATTGGGATTAAGAGATCGATTCTCAAATTTCGTCTATAGACAGTTAGAAAAACGCGGAGTAATGGAGGATATCTATTCAAATTCCATCCGGTATGGTGGCAGGTACGCTAATGATGACAGCATTCTGGAATCAAGTGATGTGTATGAACTCCTTCAGGACATTAGCAATCAATTGATGCTGGCCGATATTGTTGTGGAAGACGAATACGGCAATGAAATTAGGAATCATTCAGCATTGAAAATATTGAAAAACCCAAATAATTATTTGAGTGGTTCTGAATTTATTAAACTCATGGTTAATACTTACTTAATTCAGGGAGAAGTGTTCCCTGTCCTTGATGGTGATAGGATGCACCTTGCATCGAACGTTTATACTGAGCTCGATGATAGGTTGATAGAGCACTTCAAAATTGGAGGAGAGACGATCCCGCCATTTATGATCAGGCACATCAAGAATATTGGAACAAACCATTTGAAAGGTATTGGATTGCTCGAACTTGGCCGCAATACACTGGAAGGTGTCATGAATGCTGAGAAGGTGCTCACTGATAAGTACAAGAAGGGTGGCTTACTTGCATTCCTTTTAAAACTTGATGCACATATCAACCCACAGAATGGAGCACAGTCGAAGTTGATCAAAGCTATCCTGGACCAGTTAGAGGCAATTGATGATTCACGATCAGTGAAACTCATTCCTATGGGTAAAGGGTACTCCATCGATTCACTCAAAAGCCCCATTGAGGATGAGAAGATCCTTGCCTTTCTGAATGTTTATAAAAAGGATTTAGGCAAGTTCTTAAATGTCAATGTGGAGACATACCAAGCATTGATTAAATCTGATTTAGAAAAAGCCATGATGTACCTGCATAATAAAGCAGCCAAACCCATAATGAAAAACTTCGAGGACCATTTGAGTCTTCTTTTTTTTGGTCGCGATTCTGGAAAGATGATCAAGTTCAAGGTGAACATCCTCGACTTTGTGACTTATAGCACCAAGACCAATATCGGTTATAACCTTGTGCGAACAGGAATCACATCACCGGACAACGTGGCCGACATGCTAGGGTTCCCTAAACAGAATACTCCAGAGACTCAGGCTATCTATATATCAAATGACTTAACTAAGATCGGTGAGAAGAAAGCCACTGATGATTCTTTGAAGGGAGGTGATGAAAGTGACAAAGAAGAAGGAAACGCGGATCGTTGACATCACCAACCTTCAGACCCGGGACGGCACTGGGAATGAACCTGTGGTCATAAGTGGGTATGCTGCAGTGTTTAATTCCAAGACATCGATCGGAGACTTTTTTGAAGAAGTGATTGCACCTGGTGCTTTTGCACGGACCATTTCTGAAAATGGAGATATACGGGCCTTATTCAATCATAACTGGGATCATGTGCTTGGACGGACTAAGAATGGGACCTTGACGGTAGAGGAAGACACCCGGGGTCTTAAGTTTGAAGTTGAGCTGCCGAACACATCGCTTGCCCGGGACTTAGCTGAGTCTATGAGACGTGGCGATATCAATCAATGTTCATTTGGATTTTGGGCAACAGGTGAAGCATGGGATTACTCAGTAGAGCCGGCCGTTCGAACCTTGAATGAGGTTGAACTTTATGAGATATCGGTGGTGTCAATACCCGCATACGAGGATACTGAGGTGTCTTTGAGAAGTAAAGAAATAGATGAACAGGTAGAGAAAAGAATAAAAATCTTAAATCAAATAAAGGGAGTTTTGGAGAATGAATAAAAAACAATTGCTTGCTATGCAAAAACGTAATAAGGCTCGTTTGACTGAATTGCGTGGCCGTCTTGAAAAGAATGAAGTGCGTGCTGAAGATCTTGAAACTGTTAAAACAGAAGTTCAGGATCTTGCAGATGAGGCTCAAGCTATTGCTGATGCCCTGGCAAACCTTGAGGGTGGAGACGGAGAAGGAGAGGATACAGGATCTGCTGGAGGTTCTGACGAAGGTGAAGGTCGTTCTGGTGATGAATCAGGCGAAAATGAAGAAGGCGGGGAATCCGGTTCTGAAGATGATGACGAAGAACGTGGTGAAGGTTCTGGTGAAGGAGAGCAACGTTCAGGTATTCCAGCAGAACAACGTGACGGTATCATGAAAAAGATCGGTGCAAGCCTTTCAACTCGTGGCCACAAGTCTACTAAAACTAAAGAAAAAGAAGTCCGCACAGCATTCGCTAAGTTTGTGGTCGGTCAAATTGATGAAACAGAGGCCCGTTCTTTAGGGGTTGTAACTGGTAATGGATCAGTAACGATTCCAGAAGTAATTGCTTCTGAAATTATTACTTATGCTCAGGAAGAAAACCTCCTTCGAAAATATGGTACTCGTCATAAAACTAAAGGCGATGTGAAATATCCAGTCTTGGTTAAGAAAGCGGCTGCCAATGTAACAAAAACAGAACGTGATGCAGGAACTGAAATTCCTGAAACAGATATCGAATTCGATGAAATTCTTCTTGATCCAGCTGAGTTTGATGCATTAGCAACTGTTACTAAAAAGCTTATCAAGATGAGCGGTGTTAATGTGGAAGACATTGTTATTGAAGAGCTGAAGAAAGCGTATGTTCGTAAAGAAACGAACTACATGTTTAATGGGAATGACTTAGGAAATGAAAACCCGGGTGCCCTTGCTAAGAAAGCTGTTGCTTACTATGAATCTACTCCTGTGGATATTACAGCAGCGGGATACTCTCAAAAGCTTTACTCTCAACTGGTCAAGCTTAAAGGACAACCTGTTACAGAGGTCCTTAAGAAGTCTATGTGGATTGTTAACCGTGCGGCTCTTACTGTGCTTGAAGATATGACAGATACTACTGGCCGTCCATTGTTGCATGCTGCAGCTGATGGGGTTGGGTATAAACTGCTTGGTCATAAATTAGATTTCACCGATTCAGCTGATGGAACGGATTCAACTAAACCAGTATTCTACTTTGGTGATTTTAAAGCCTTCCACATTCAAGATGTTATTGGAGCTATGGAGCTTCAGAAGCTTATTGAGAAATATTCTGGTGTGAATAAGATCGGATTCCAAATCTACAACCTTTTAGACGGTCAATTAATCTATTCTCCATTCGAGCCGGCCGTATACCGTTACGAAGTAGGAGCGGTAGAAACTCCGTAATAGGAGGGATGATTCATGACTGAAGAAGAATATCTTTCAAAGCTAAAGAGTCATATTCGTTGGGAAGAGGGCATGGATGATACCATGCTCCCTTTTTATATTACTCAAGGTAAGAACTATGTTCAGAAAGCTATCGGGAAAGAAGTGGAGTATCTAGTCATCATGTGTGCGGGGATCTTCTACGAGTACCGTGTGGCCGAGAAAGAACTTGGTGAAGCCCTCGATGCCCTGACACCTTTCTTTGTCCAGGAGGTCTATTCAGATGCCGAAACGACAAACGAATAAACTCAGGTGGAATGCCGAATTATTGAAGTTAGGGGAAGCGGTGGACCCCGAAACAGATCGAGTCGTGATGGGATATCCTAAAGCACGCGACTTGAAGTACAACAATATCGGAGTAACGGCAGCGGATAAATTCACATTCAAAGATGCCCAGGAGATTATGAAGAAAATCGAAACTCGTCTTGACCGGGAAGTTGAAAATAACCAAAAGGAATACCGAGTTAAAATCAATGAACGGATCTACGATATCGAAAGAATTTATGTGCGTGAAGATGAACGCATAATGGAGTTGAGCTTGTCTTATGCAGATTAACTTCCAGCAGTTAAGGACGATCATGAAAGAATCCCGCATCCCGGTGTTCCGGGACAGTGCACCGACATCAGTAACCTATCCTTACATCGAATATGAATTTGTGAATGAGCAACATAAAAGAGTATCTTCAAAAGTACTGAAGTCTATGCCCCTTTATCAAATAGCCGTGGTCACGAAAGGAACCGAATCAGACTATGAACCATTAAAGGATGTGTTCAATGCTCATGGTGTATCTTATAGCCAATTTGAAGGGTTTCCTTATGACGAGAACGATGCCACCATAACACAGTTCATTACAAGGGTGAGGTGCGTTAATTAATGGCTTTTAATAATAACGGATTCGCGGATGCACTAAAAGAAATCAATACGCTGATCAAAGTGAATAAGAGCGTTGAGCTTGATGTTCTGGAACAAGCAGCAGAGTATTTCGTGAAGCAATTAAGACCCCGCATTCCGAAATCATCACAGAACGGTATGCATTTACGTGATGCGCTAAAGGTAGTTGTTCACGATGATCACGTCAGTGTGGAATTCGAAGATTGGGCCTTTTATTGGCACCTGGTTGAACATGGCCATAAAAAGGCGAGTGGTCGAGGGAAAATCAAAGGTCGGCATTTTGTTCAAAACACCTTTGATGCTGACGGCGATAAGATTGCGGACATTATGGCCAATGAAATAGTTAAGAAAATGGGAGGATGAATCATACATGGTAAAAGCAAAAGAATTGTTATATGTAGTAAGTATTGAATCTTTATATTTAGCCTTTATGACCGGCGGTAAAGATTCCCGGGACGCGATACCAACATATGATCCAGAGATTTATCAATTGGATAACATCACAGAATTGGGTATCGCAGGTAACGCCACAACTCTGGTTAAATGGGCATCAGGGGAAATATTTGTGAATGCCTCTAAGAACTCAAAGTTTACATTGAGTTTAACTCACGTTTCCTTACCACAAGAAGTACAAGATAAGATTGATGGAGTGACACCGGTTAAGGGTATAACGTTTAGTAATTCGAATGTAAAAGAATATCCAATGTTCGCAATGGGCTTTACCGCAAAGTTGAATGACGGATCACGAGTTGCAAGATGGTACCCTCGAGTTCAAAAGGTTCCATCTGAAGAGACATTTGCAACTGCTACTGAAGAATCAGAAGTTAAAGATGTGTCTGCTACTTTTGATGCAACGCCACTATTATTCAACGACAATACGGAAGTTAAATTTTCTGAAACACGCGAAAGTGCTACAGGTGTTTCTGCTTTCGATTTCATGGCACAAGTTGTTGCGGACGAGTCACAGATTGAAACATTATTTCCTACAGTTTAATTTAGGAGGAAACATTTTATGGCCAAGCTTAGTGATTTAGTAAATGTAGATATTAACCGGAGCGCGATCAAGATACAAGGGGTCGAGATTCCGGTAATATTCACGTTCAAGTCATTCCCGTATGTAGAAGAAGCTTACGGCACCTCTTATGGGACATTTGAAAAGGATATGCACAGAATGCTAGACAAGGGTAAAATATCACTCGGAAAAAAAGAAATAAAGCTGATGAATGCTCTAATTTATGCCATGGTCCGGAGTGGGGGAACTGATTGTACGATAAGAGAAATAGAAACAGCTATTCCTCTAAATGATCTTCCGGGCATCTTCCAGGTAGCTCTTAATCTATTCAATGATCAAAACTTCCAAAAGTCTGATATGGAAAAACTCAAAACCGAAAAAAAAAATTAGCCAAGTCAAATCATGAGTCTCAGTCTACAGAGTTAGATTGGGACTTTTATTTTTATGTAGGGAATACTCTTTTGGGATTAAGCATGGATGACTTCTTCAACATTACTCCCAACCATTTACTGAAGCAATTCATCATGCACATGCGGTACCACAATCCGGATGGTCTTGTGGAAGAGAAAACATCTCAAGTTTACTCCCTGGATCAAACTCCTTTCTTATAAGTGAGGTGAGAACATGGCAAACAAAGAAAAGAATGTCGTCCTGAATTTTAAAATGGACGGCCAAGTGCAATATGCAGACACTCTGAAGGAAATTAACGCTGTTATGAATACGGCTGCCAAGGAGTATAAGAATCATATTGCGGCAATGGGCAAGGAAGCGAAGGCAACGGACAAATTATCTGCCGAGAAAAAGAAATTAGAAATTCAGATGCAGGCGGCTGAGAAGCGAACAGGAATGTTGAGAGCTCAGTACGAAGCTATGAGTCGAGATACCAGGACCACAACCGGTCAGCTTACGCAGATGTACGGTAAACTTTTAGACGCCGAACGTGCACAAATATCACTTCAGCAAGCAATGGAACGAGTTAACGAGGGGCTTTCAGATGAGGCTATAGCAGCCAGGGAAGCACAGGATGAGCTCACTAGTTTAAAAGAAGATGCCAAAAGACTTGAAGTTGAACAAAGACGATTAAACAGTGTTCTTGAGCTTCAAAGATCCGAACTGAGTGAAAATGCAAGTGAGGCTGATAGGGCTACTCTTGCCCAGGAACAATATACTCAACAAATAAGGATGGCCAGAAGAGCAATTGATAACATGGAGCAACAGCTAGAAGCCACTCGAAGGGCTTATGGAGAAAACTCTGTAGAAGTAATGCAATTAGAAACCAGATTAAATCAAGCTCGTTCTGAAATGACACGATTTTCAAGAGGACTTGATAATGTTGGAGAAGAAGCAGAAGAAGCAGAAGGTAATCTAAGTAAAATGGGGCGTGGATTGCAAGCAATTGCAGGAACAATTCCAGCAGCGGCTATCGGTGGTTTAGTGGAGAGTATGCAAGAATACAACGAAGTCCTGGCGAGACTTAGAACTAATGCTGTCCTATCTGGAAGGGATTTAGGTGTTGTTGAAGAAGCGTTTTCCAAAATTACAGCGGTTACGGGAGAAGCGGATGCAGCCGGCGAAACTCTGGCAAATCTTCTGGCAAGTGGATTCAGTGATAATCAACTAGCTGAAGCGATTGATCTTATAAACGGTGCTTATATCAAATTCAGTGACACACTTAAAACAGAAGGCATCGCTGACGGGATCCAAGAGACATTGTCGGCGGGGGAAGCTGCCGGGTCATTTGCTGAGTTATTAGAACGAAGTGGAGTTAACGTCGATAATTTTAATAGCACTTTATCTTCTATGATTTCAATAGGGGAAGGTTCAAACTACATCCTCAAAACCTTATCTCAAGAGGGCTTTAGCGAAGTGTATAACAAATATCAGGAACTAAATCCTGAGGTTCAAGCTAATGCTGAGGCAAATGCACAGTTGGAAAAGTCTTTGGCTGATCTTGCACTCATATTAACTCCTCTGGTAACAGAGGTTGCTGATTTTACAACAAAGGTTATTGAATGGGCAAATGAAAACCCGGAGCTTACGGCAGGCATTGCAGCAGGGGCGGCAGCAATCGGGGGACTTATTACTGTTTTAACCATAGCGGCACCAGTAATAGGTGCTTTAATTCCTTTAACGGGTTCCCTTGGGTTGGCAATACTTTCAGCCACATGGCCAATTCTTGCCATTATCGCAGCAATCGCAGTATTTGCAGCGGCAATTGTTGGAATTATCCTCCTTGTAAAGAACTGGGGGGCAGTAACAGATTGGTTAGCTGAAAAATGGTATATGACAGAAGCGATGTTTAGGGCTGTGTTTGCATCGATCGTCAGTAACGTGACCCAAGCTTTAGACATTTTTGATTCTCTGACACAAGGAAAATTCAAATCCATAACGGATACCATACGAAAATACATGACCATGAGCTCTGAAGTAGTTTCCAGCATTCTAAATTTCATGGAAAACACCTTCAGGAACGGTCTACGATTCATCAAGGCGTTACTTACTGGTGATTTCAAGGGTATGCACGAAGCCGTATCTGATCAGATGGAAAATATAGAATCGACCATTTCAGACATCTGGAGTAGTGTGATGTCATTCTTTAAGGGCATCGATTTGTGGGCAATTGGAAAAGACATCATCGGCGGATTCGTTAGAGGGTTTACTTCAATTGATATACCAACGCCACACTTTGATTTTGATATTAGTTGGAAGGACTTACCTGGTCCTGCTCCATCGGTACCTTATCCAACGGTTAGTGTGGATTGGAGAGCGAAAGGTGCAATATTCACCCAACCAACTATCTTTGGCCAATATGGAGGGAAGTTACAAGGTGCAGGCGATGCTGGTCCGGAAGCGGCTCTTCCACTCAATGAGCAGACACTCGGGGATATCGGTAGAGGTATTGCTGCCACAATGGATGGAGCCGGTGGGCAGGTTGAGGTACATGTTTATCTGGACGCTGACGAAATCAACACGAAGCTGGCACCTGGCATGAGTAAGAAAATCAACAAAAATAATAAAGTCAATGCAAGAGGACAGGCGGTGATTATGGCATGATCACAATGGATGATAAGTATCGATTTGAGGACTTTGGATTCTACTGTGAACCAGGAAATGAAGATCCTCTAATGCCATCCTTTGAGCGAAAGACATTGGCTATTCCGGGTCGATTGGGATCATGGGATTTTGGAGTGGAGATTGGGGAAAAACCTTTTTCTTATCCACTAAAAGTCATTGAACGTTACCACACCCAAATGCAACGATACTTCAACGAGTTCGTTGCTTTTTTGTTGGATCCATTTGGGAAGCCAAGGGAAATAAAGATTGTTCGCGACTATGAACCGGATAAGCACTATATGGTGAAGGTGAGTGCTTCCATTCTTCCGGAAAGGTTGGAGGAAGAAGGGGCATTCATTCTTGGTTTTATAGCCAGTGATCCTTTGAAGTATGGGAACGTAGAAAATCATGAAATCAATTGGGATAGCGAAACTGTTACGTTTGATGATAGTTATTCTATCGATACTGTGTACGTGGATGGGATGTTAATCACTTCATCACAGACAGTCGAGACCACTGTGAATGGCTATGCTATGACCCCAACCATATTAATATCAGGTTCAGGTGAGGATGTTGTCATAGAGGCGAATGGTAAGTCTCTCTCTCTTGGTTCTTTCACCAACTCAGAAATCGTTGTAAACGGTAAGAGTTTTACAATATTTAAAGATGGGATCGAAGAATTCATAAATGGGGATATCCCCGATCTATTACCTGGAAGAAATCAAGTGAATATAAGCGGTTCTAATCTTAATTTTAATTTATCCTTAAGAGTTAGAGATCAATACATGTAAGGACGGTGGTGATTTTGACACTTCCAAAGATTCCGGTTGGAGTAGGATTCCCTTTATATAAGGGAGTAGAGTATATAAACGAAGCAATTGTGGCTGCTGATAAGGCTCAGCAGGATTCTGAAAATGCTAAGACAACTTCAGAGAGTGCAGTAACTACAGCGAGTGCAGCAGAGGCAAAAGCTGAAAGTATCCAAGAACAGTTTAATCAAGTTGTAATTGAGGGAGATTCTTCTGTAGAAGCTGCACAGGCGAGGGTTTCAGATGTAGATGGAGACACAAAAACTTATACCAATTTAAAAGAAAGATTAGATGAAGAGTATGAAAATCAAAAGGAAGAAGTTAACAGAATTAAGCAACAAATTGTTCCGAAAAGATATATTTTCGGTGGTCAACTTGAAAAATTAAAATATTCTCTATCTAATCCCTTGGAACAGTTCACAGGAATATGTTTTGTTGGTGACTCAATTACTTGGGGATTAGGAGCTACCGGAAATCCTGTCGATTACAACACAGGGAGAGACGGCACGTTATCGGACATTCGCGATAATTTTATATCTAAATCCTTTGTGAATGAATTTAAGCGGTACATCGGTTCAAAATATATGTTTAATAGCGCACCTGTTTTATCGAATTGGAGTTCGTCTCCAAGTGGAGATTCTATAGCAGAATACTCGAAGGACCACATACTTTATCCATATGGAGGAGACTTCACCTACTCAACCACAGGAGTTATATATTCGACGTTTTCGCAGTCATCTACAAACTCTTTGTCTGGGTTTCAATTAATTACCAATATTGAATCAGGTAAAGATGGAGTAGCTATAATTGGTTTTATGTTTACCGGAGAAGAATTTACTTTATCTTTTGATTCAGTTAATAACGGTATGGACTATGAATTAATAGTAGACGGAGTAAGCCAAGGTATTTTTTCTACAATGGCTGGAGTTGATGGGAATATTGCAGGCTACAATAACCAACGCAACCATACCTTTTCTTATATAAGAAATAAATTAGTTCAAATTAAAACAATTAAAAACAGTTATGTAGGAGTCCAATCACTCAGATTTGGCGGCATTATCATTCCAAAAAAAATTCGCATAAGTAACCAAGGTATTATTGGTACGAAAGCGATATATTATAAAACCAGGAACATGTTAGGTAACACAAGAGGAGACGGTGTGGCGGTAGGAAGTAAAGATAATTATATCTTTTGCCAATTGGGATCAAACGATAGAATTATTGAGACTTCGTATGCTAAGGGCTCCAACGAGTTTAAAAAGAATTTAAAAGCACTTACAGATGAATTAATGTCATTCGGAGAAGTTATTCTAATGGCTGCCAATCCAGCAGCAAATGAAAATCCAGCATCTTATTCATTTAACATGCAAGACGCAAGAAATGTAGTATACAGATTGGCTAAAGAAAATACACTTGACTTCATTGATAACTATTCCATTTTCGGGAGTGTATCTACTTCTGTTTACACTATGGATGGACTTCATCCCAACGATTTAGGGTACGAGGTAATATCTCGGAATATAATTAACTCACTGGAATTTAATTAGTTCTATAGAATTACAACGGCAAATATTGTAAAGTTATATATACCTACAAAAAAGGAGAATTGTGTAAGTATATGAAAATATCTGTATTTGCCTTGTTATTAATTACTTTGTCCGTTTTAGTATTTGGGTCGTACCATTATGAAAAAAAGATAGCAACCGTGAGTGCTGAGGCTTCCGAGAATATGAAGGAACAAGAGAAAATAAGACAAATAGAAAGACAGGAAGAAATTAATAAGTTTGCTGATTCTTTGAGAGATGTTGATGGTGCTATCAATGTGAAAAGTGGTTTAAAAGAAGATTTAATTAATGAGGAAACACCTACGATTGTATTTTTGGGAGACTCCACGACTGAGCAGAACCAATATACAAAGGGGAAAGACGGTCACGTTAATTTAATCCATAAAGCGCTTAACCCTTTATCTGCAGTGAAAGTTATCAATAGTGGTATTTCAGGAGATGATAGTTCTGATATGCTTAAAAGAGTTGAAAGTGACGTATTACGATATAATCCAGATTTGGTGATAGTTAGTACAGGTATTAATGATGCTGTGAATTTGACAGAGGAAGAAATAAAAAAGAACTTAGATACTTTACTAAAAAGAATTTCCGAAGAAACAGAAGCTAAAGTGATTTTCAGGACATCTTCAGCTACTAAGGACAGTAACATCAATGAGCGACTTGAAAATGAAATCAATCCTCTAGCTAAAGAGTTATCAGAAAAGTACAAGATAGGTTTTGCTGATACTTATCAGTATTTTTCCAAACAAACTGCCGACAATTTCAGTAATTATATGACTGACATATATCATCCTAACCACAAAGGACAAAAGGTGATTGCTGATTATTTAATATCTGTGCTGCTTTTAAATTAATAAAATTTAATAAGCGAAGATCATCTCAAACGAGATGGTCTTTTTGTTTTGAAAAGAGGTGAAAATATTGCTCAAAACATTGGATTTACAAAGAAATGTCACAGCAATTCTAGAAAATGCATTCGGTATTTCTTACACAAGGATAAATAATCAGATATGGAAAGCGTTATTTGCTTTACCAATAAATGATCCAAAGGTTGAAAAGGTTAAGCTACTGAAATATGTGGAGGTTTACGATGAAGAAGAATATGTCGGGCTGTTCAGGATCATTCCGAAAAAGACTTCAAAGAGTGGATTGACTGTCTCCTTTGAATGCGAGCATGTTCTTGCCACTCTCCTGGGTAGTACATTGTTCAAAGATCATCAACTGACCAACTTGCCCACAGATGAAGTGCTGCAGTATCTTATCGATCAGCAGAAAGAGAAGCACTGGCAGCTGGGGAACGTGGAGATAATTCGATACTTCCATTACCTATGGGAGAATGAGAACTTACTATCGGCAATCTTCAGCATAACCAAACCATTTGATGATCAATACAGGTGGACCTGGGATACGACCTCCTATCCTTGGACACTCAACTTAGTTCGCCCGAATACGGAGCCAGTGTGTAGGATTAAGGAACGTCACAACCTTATTGATTTTGAAATCGAAGAGAATCCGATGAGTGTGTTCAACCGGATCTACCCATTGGGATATGGTGAAGGTGTTAATCAGCTGACAATTGAGTCGGTAAACAATGGGGTCCCGTATATCGAGGACGCTGCATCTATTGCTGAAAATGGCATCATTGAAACTACTTGGGCAGATAAACGCTTTGAAGATGCAACCATATTGAAGGCGAGTGCTGAAGCCTTGCTTAAAAAGTGGAAAGAGCCGGTTGTCTCCTGGGTAGTGTCAGCTGCAGATGTTTCAAGCATCACCGGTGCCAAGATCGATGAGCTGAAGGAAGGTAACGTGGTCCGGTTGGAACTTGATGACTATCCTAATGTAGATTTATTAATTATGAAAGAGCATCGGCCAGATATTAAAGGAGATCCTGGCAATACTCAATTAGAGATTGGCAGTTTAACAGAGGATTTAAGTACCACGCAGGCTGACTTGGAGCGTAGGCAGAAGATTAATGAGGTGTATGCTCAGGGGGCGACGAATGCATATGTGGTACCTCTGGACCAAAACTGTGATCCAGACAATCCTGCAGTGTTCAAGTTCTTTATTTACGAAGATTTCAGGAAAATCAATAAGTTGGACTTAACTTTTGAAACGACTAATTTTGAAGGTTATATAAAGGCGATGGAAAGCGCTGGCCAAGTGGTGGCTACTTCCACAACCCAATCCGGTGGCAGCATAGTCAAAACTTCTACTACTTCATCTGGGGGGAGTGTAGTTCAAGCGAACACTACATCTGGCGGTGGGGCTTATGTGCAAAGTAATGATTTCACAAGCACTTATACAAGTCCAACTTTCTTCTTGTATTCATCTCCACCAGTGGGGGTAGGAACAGGGATGACTCCACCTTACGAAGAACATACACACGCAGTCGAAGTAGATGACGATAGATTAAGTCATCGTCATTCGGTAAATGTAAGTTTAAACATACCTGCACACACTCACCCATTTTCATTAAATATTCCAGCTCATTCTCATCCATTTGAAATAAATCTGCCGGACCATAGCCATCCTTTCGAAATAAATATACCTGGGCACACCCACCCTTTTAATTATGGCATTTTTAAAAACCCAGAATCACCGACGACCATACAAATAACAGTTGATGGTAAAGTAGTTGACCATGAATCTTTGTCAGGTGAAAATATCGATTTAACCCCGTATTTAGAAAAAGATGCAAGCGGTAATATTTCAAGAAACAGATGGGCAACAATCGAAATTACTCCAAATGAGTTAGCTAAAATTAGAGCGAATTTATTCGTTCAAATGTTTATTCAAAGTAGAGGAAGCCATTCTCTATGAAAATTTGAAACTATTTCCTCCCATTTTCGTATATAATTGTTAACAAAAGGAAACGGGAGGATTTTCTATGAAAAAATTACTTGTTAGTTTCGCATTGGTAGGGTCGCTCGGCATAGGTGGGATATTAACATACAGTATGGTAGGCGGAAAAGAAAAGGTCAAAGAAGAATCAGTACAAAGTGTGAGTGCTTCAAGTGACGATTCTACAAAGGAGGTGGTTAGTGTAAAAGCTCCTACTGAAAGAACTGTGGATACTAACGGAGAGGTTCCTTGGAACTATATGTCCGCAGAGCAAATTGAAGCGAGTCAGGCAAATGGGGAGATCGTATACCTGTTTTCTGATGCTGAAGCATTAGAACAGTACAGCATTGATTTATCTAAAAATCCTGACACGACACCTTATGATAAAGATACTTTAGCTACAAGCTGGGCAAATCATATGACTGCTTTTTTAAATGGCGTCAAAGATGACTATCCAGATGAATTAGATTACTTCATGAAGATTGAAGAAGCAAAAAATGCAATGGCTGCATTCGATTACGATATTGTTCCAGGATTAATCGAAGAGGCAAAATCACTAAGATAATACAGAGATAAGGCACCCAATGTGAGGTGTCTTTTTTATTGCTTGAAAAGGGAGTGATAAAATTGGAGGAAGCAGACATGAATGAACTGTGGAAGCAGGCTACTGACAGCAGGTTGCAAAAGTTGGAGCAAGAGGTCCTCTTACAAGGTAAAGATCTTGAATATGTAAAACAAGATTTAGGTGAAATTAAGGAAAATACCAAATGGTTACGTCGTGCCGTTACCAATGCATTTATAGTCGCATTGATCGGTGGATCCGTAGCCATTTTTTATGGAGCTTTTCAATTAATTAAAGGGGGAATGTAAATTGGAACAATTATTATCATTAGATTTTGGAGCATATGTTGCCCTAGCGTTTATTCTTTATGTGATTCGTGAATCCGGAAAGGTCCCAAACAGTTTAGTCCCTGTTGTGGGGCTTTTTTTAGGACTAGCATTTGCATTCTTCGAGTATAGAAATTTTGACTTTGATGTGATGTTAGAGGGGATTAAGTATGCCATGTTGGGTGTTGGGACAGTCGCAGGAATTAAATATGCTCAAGAAAAGAGGGATTTGTAATGGAATTCATTTATCCAGCAAAAGGTAAGATCACTTCTCGTTTTGGTAAAGACTTTCTGAATGGTGTTGCCAGGATCCACAATGGAATAGATATTGCTCAGGTAGGTGTAAATGAGGTTGTAGCATCAGCAAATGGCAGAGTGTCCAAATCGTATCTATCTTCCTCATATGGCGAGTGTGTGTTCATACTTCATGATATTAATGGACAAGAATTTGAAACAGTATACGCCCATATGAGATCAGGATCCCGGAAGGTAAAAGAAGGGGATCGTGTAAGGCAGGGGCAGCCAATCGGAATTATGGGGAACACAGGTTACTCGTTTGGCCAGCATCTTCACTTTGAGCTGCATAAAGGCAGATGGAATATTGGTAAGAGCAAAGCTGTGGATCCATTGGATTATTTACTAAAGGAACTTTCTCCTTCTTCATCATCAGGCGTTCACACAGTAAAGTCCGGTGATACTCTTTGGGAAATCGCTAAGGATAATAACCTTTCAGTGAGTGAGTTGAAATCACTAAATGGATTAAAGTCTGATGTGATTCATCCAGGGGATAAATTAACATTAAGCGGATCATCATCCTATGCAGGTAAAAGGGCAGAATGTAAAGTGGCCAAACTAAGATTTTACTCTAAGCCATCCTGGGATGATAAGTATGTGGTGGATTATCTTACAGAAGGTTATGGGTTCCCAACAATCATAAGGAAATTGAAAGTAGACGATGCTTATCAATTCGAAGTAGAGAACTCAAAAGGCAAGACTTTTTATGTGACAGCTAATGAAAAATATATTCGTGTAGAATAATTGTGACTCATCTAGAGCATAATATAGGTCACACCATGAACTACAATGGCTCACAAGCAATGGCCCTTCTCAATCGAGAGGGGCTCTTTCTTTTTCTTCTTCTTTAATTAATCTGGCCATTTTATCAATCGTACACACTGCATCATAAACTTTGTCTGGATCTAATCCCATTTCTTTAAAACGGGAGATGACCTCTTCCCACGTTCTTGTCATACTCCTTCACCTCATCTTTAATATCTTCTTCATTGTTTGCCATTATTTTCTCCACTATCATTTCACGACAACCATGTTCTCTCCACACTTGGTATTTCCACTTAGAAGCAAGCTCAGGCAATTTATTTCTGCTGCATCTGAATTGATTAAATCTAAGTATACCAGTGTCCTCAATTCTTATATGTAATTCTATTTTAAAGTTCACTCTTTATCCCTCCAAAAGACATTGGTATTTTTCACTTATTATAATCATAAGTATATCTCAAGTGGTTCACAAGTGAACCAAAACTTATGATAGGGGAGAGGTTGAATTGACTAATATAAAAAAGGTAACTCTGTGTTTAAACGTGGATGACCCTGAACAAAAAGAACTGTTTGAATTTGTTTCAAAGCTTCCTAATGGTTCCAAGCGGAATGGGAGCTCATTCTTAAAGACCCTCGTAGACCGGGAATATCAAAGGACACTCCAAAAAAAAGAGGTAATTAAGACATCCGGGGGAGGAATTACCTTAAGGCTATGACCTCCCTCCACCCTACTCTTTTGTTACGTTGTTACACGGTTTACACTGTCAATTGTCATGACATTTGGAAGGGGGTGTCTTGATGATAGAAGGAAAGGGGTTAGGAAATAAGAAAGTAAACAGAGTGAACATTTCACTTACAAACAAGATGAGTACAAAACTGAATAAGTTGTCCATAGCTTGCAATATGAAGCCGACCACTCTTGCATGTCTCCTGGTAGAAACGTGTTTAAACGATCCTGAGTTGGTTTTTAAACTGCAGCAGGAACATAGTGTATATTCTGCCTATAGAGTTGTACCGATTAAGGACTTCAATAATGGCGAAATAGAATATGTTCTTAGTGAGAGGGGATAAAAAGATGGTCTCATTTATTGCGGGAATAATATGTTCAACCATGCTTTTCGCTCTAATAAAGGATAATTTGGAAGAATGGGAAGAGATTGAGGAAGTGCCCGGGGATCCAGGTGAAGTTGAAATTAATGATCATTCAATACGACATGTAACCTTGTCATGCCAGACCTGCAGAAAGCTGAAACGACATAAAGAAGTTGAACCAAACTTGTTCCAATGTGTGAAATGCAAGAGACACGTTGATATTCGTGCCTCGTAAACATAGTAAACGCGTGTTTTGATTTAATTGTATTTACATAACGTGTTCCACCGGCAGTGGAAAGACGACGACCTTGTATTCCCTCGTCCATCATTGTTCTGTTGCCCTGAACCGGAACGTGATCACCCTTGAAGACCCAGTGGAGAAGCAGCATGATGAAATGGTTCAGATCCAAGTAAATGAGAAAGCAGGCATTACGTATTCCACCGGGCTGAAGGCGATTTTAAGGCATGACCCGGATATCATTATGGTCGGGGAAATCCGGGATCGGGAAACCGCTGAGATTGCGATACGCGCTTCACTTACGGGGCATCTAGTCATTTCCACTATGCATACGAGGGATGCAAAAGGGGCGATTTATCGCTTGATGGAATTCGGTATCGAATGGCATGATATTGAACAGACTCTCCTTGCTGTTTCTGCACAGAGATTACTAAAGTTAGTCTGTCCAATATGTAAATCAGAGTGTGGAGGGAAGTGCCTTCGTGGTAAAAACCTTAACAGGGCTTCTGTGTATGAAATTGTAACAGGAAGTGCATTGAAAGAAGTACTAAAGGAAGCAAAGGGTGGATCAGGAAGGTACCAGTACCAATCACTCCAAATGCTGATAAATAAGGGGGTGGCACTAGGGTTTGTTTCAGAACTCGAATATAGGAAATGGGTTCATGAAGAAAAGCGATGATCAAGGTAAATTTCTGAAAAGGCTGGGAGATCTTATCCAAAAAGGTTATACTTTTTCAGAAGCCATCGATTTTCTATTGCTACCTAATGAGAAGAGTACAATGAAATTAAAGAAGAGAATGGTTGCCTCATTACAAAAAGGTGAATCCATCTCATCGGTCATTCATAAGCAATTAAATATCCCCAGTCATATCAGCGCACAAATTTTTTTCGCCGAGCATCATGGTCAAATGGGCCATACCCTTTCAGAAGCGGGAAACTACCTCATTAAGAGAAGAAAAAACCACCAGAAAATCCAACAAGTCATCCAATATCCGTTCATGCTTATTATCATTTCAATCATGATGATGGTCATGCTTCGAAAGGTGTTATTTCCAAGGTTTCAGTCGTTGTATTCGTCCCTTGGGTATGAACCTTCAGCCAAACTAACCTATCTCTTAAAATTCATCGAAAACTTCCCAATGATGTTAAGTACATGTTTATTTCTACTCCTTTTTATCAGCGTGTTATTTGTTCTGTTCAAAAAAAGAATATCCCCTGTGAAGGTTTCATTCACCTTATGCAGGGTCCCCTTCCTATCTCGTTATTTAAAGCTTGGTCATTCACACTTTTTGGCTAAAGAGTTAAGCTTCTTGCTCTCAAGCGGAGTGTCGATCACAGAATCCCTACTCATCATCGAAAGTCAATCCTACCGACCAACATTTCAGTACATTTCAACCCAATGCATCAAAGGTTTAAAGGAAGGAAAGCCATTTCACGAATGTTTTTCATCCCTGCCCTTTTTTCAGAAAGAGCTATCATTTGTTGTCCATCACGGTCAATCCAATGGAAGGTTGGCTGAAGAACTGGGACTTTATAGTGAAATTTGCTTTCAGGAACTTGAGGAAAAAACAAATGCATTACTCAAATACATTCAGCCGGTGATTTTCTCATTTGTTGGACTTTTTATAATGGCCATTTATTTTTCCATCATGATGCCGCTATTTCAGATGATGCAAGGAATATAGAATAAGTTGAAATGGATCCAAGTCTTTTTCTTCGTCATCTACCCTTCATCGCGGACACTACAACTCACACAAACCAAGGAGGAGAACTATGCTCAAAAATGAAAAAGGCTTTACCCTCATTGAAATGATGATCGTCTTACTCGTTATTTCTGTCCTACTGTTTATTACGATCCCGAATGTAACCAATCAAAGTAATTCCATTAATTCCAAAGGCTGCGAGGCATTTATCCATATGGTCGAAGGGCAGATCGAAGCCTACAAGTTGGATGGCAATGATTTTCCAGTGACGACTGAAACACTTGTAGCAGATGGATATCTGAACGAAGAATATAAAGCTTGTCCTAATGGCAATGAGATCACCATTGATGCGGAAGGTAAGGTGACCTCTAATTAATTCAGAAAAAGCAGGAGAAGCTGGTTATACTCTAATCGAGGTGATGATTGTGTTATTGATATTCACGATTCTTCTGTCGTGGGTCAGCTTTTCTGTAATCCCCGTGAAACAATCAGTGGACAAAGATCTCTTCCTCTCCCAACTACAATCCGACCTTTATCAAATCCAAAGCTACAGTATCCGGCATCAATCGCCTGTTATTCTTACATTTTACCCACTTTCCAATAAATATGTTGCAAAAGGGGTGACGAGACAAACGATCCTCTCGAGGGAGTTATCCTCAACCATTCAGATTACTTCATCGAATAGCTTGGAAGATATCACTTTCTATCCAGATGGCAATACGAATCGATTTGGTAAAGTGAGCTTTAAAGTAGGGGAGTCTCTTCTTCAACTCATGTTTCAGATTGGACAGGGACGATTTTATGTACAGGAATACTAAAGGCTTCTCCCTTCCTGAAACTTTGATTGCCTTCACTTGCATCATCCTGATCAGTTGTGTGTTCATCCCGTTTCTCATTCAATATGCATCCCAACTTCAGAATCTTCAACGTAAAGTGGAAGCGTTGAAGTTTTTGAGAGAAGGGGTGGGAAACGCGATTGTCAGTCATCAACATGTCAATCAGTCAAGGACGTATAAAGGAATCCATTATGATCTCAATTGGAAAGGCGGAGATTATGAAGAAGCGTGTGTACAATATCTTAAGAATGGGAGAGATCTCCAAGAGGTGTGTATCTCAAAGGATAGATAGCAGAGGTTATACGTTGATTGAAGCCCTGTTAAGTTTTACTGTATTCTTTATGATTTCTGTTAGTATGCCCCTCGTCATGAAATGTTTCGCTTCGATCAAACAGGAGATGGTTCCTCCTCATTATTATGAGTGGAACTTATTTAATGAAAGCTTGAGGAATGAACTTTGGAGTGGGACAAATGTAACGATTACTCCTGACAAAGTCTCTTTTACAGTTCACAATGAAACGGTTTCGTATGAAAAATATCAACATTCGATTCGAAGGAGGGTGAACAATAGGGGGCATGAAGTGGTTTTACAGTCAGTAAATTTGGTTAGATTCTCAGCAATTCAGCAAGGAGTGCATATGGATGTGGAGTTTGAGGGTGCAGAGAAGGCGGAAGGAGAATTCTTCTACTTTTCAAATGATCAAGGAGTGGTCAAACCTTAATGACAGAGGTTTTATACTGCCGTATACATTCCTGCTTCTATTGATGGTGTTACTGATAGCATTTGCAGCAAAGGAACTCTTTATTAGTAAGTACCTTTACTTAACAAATATGAAAGAGGTTTATGAAAGAGATGTGAGTGTTTCCCATGCAATTTTGTTGGAAATCGAGACAGGTTCAGTGTCTTCAAAGCAGTTCAAAGGTACTTACGGTGAAATCAGTATGCGAAGCGAAATGATCAATCCTGATGAATATCAATTAGAAGTGACATTCAAACAGGATGAAGAGGTTTTTCTTCCTACAACGGTTGTGTATAATAAGGAAACAAAACACATTATCAGTTGGGAGTAGACTATGAAATCGATGTTCTTTATTGGATTTATGGGAGTTGGAAAAACGACGATTGGGATTCGTCTCGGAGAAATATTGAATATCCCGGTTGTAGACATGGACAGCTATATCGAGAAGAAGGAGGGGAAAACCATCAAGGAGATATTCAATCAGTATGGAGAGGCGTATTTTAGGGATCTGGAAACCCAGGCACTGGAAGAGCTTGCAGCCAAACACTCGATCATCACGACGGGTGGCGGTGTGATTGAAAGGGAAAAGAACCGGAAGATACTCGGTGAAAAGGGCTTGGTGTTTCATTTAACCTGTCCGTTTGATGTGGTATGGTCCCGGTTAGAAGGGGATCAGGATCGTCCACTCGTGAAAGAAAATTCAAGAGACCGGTTATTAAGTTTATATAATCGCCGTTTCCCCCTTTATAAAAGTGGACATTCGATTACCATTCAGACTGAAAATAAAACGGTAGACGAAGTGATACAAGCGTTATTACCTCACATTGAAGTTGAATAACTTTTAGAGTGGGAGGGCATACTGATAAAAGCGGAAGGTGGTGCTTTTATGTCAGTGAATGATTATGTTAAGTTCATAACACAAACATTTGTCCAACATTATGAAAAATCACCCCATGAACGTAAAAGTTTGAAGAAGAAAAGGAAGAATGAACGGGAACCATTTTTATTTCGCTGGTTCGGGATCATTCCTTATGCTTTCATGATCTTGTTTAAGAAAAATAAATAGCGTGTATACGGCTACCTGATGGGTAGTGTTCCTAAACAACTTACCCGTGACATAACTTCGCTACAAACCATTAGAAATAAAAGTAAAGAAAATATACCAAATACAACTGTAACCTGACCGTTCACCCTCTTCTGTTTAGAGAGCGCAACAACTTCTACTGACATAACACATTTTCTAGAGTTGCAATAATATTTTTTTTTTCATTAATTGATTCCGATGTCTCCTATTTCGTAACAATATTGATCAAATCCTGTTGCCCTTAAAGTAACGGGATTTATTTATATTCCGTTAACGGGCCATTTAATGGAAGAAAGGATTGTTTAATGTTAAAAAATTTGAAATAATTGTAAGTGTCAGTTTGATAAATAAATTATTTCTTTGCTTATTAGACTGAAAGTTGGAGTTGTCATATGAAGATAGATAATTTTCTTGAAAACATCAATTCAGAAGAACGTCTTAAAGGTGGTAGAAATATTGCGTTATGACTTGTTTACAAATGGTGTAGATTCACTTAAGCAAGCTTTTCTTTGTATAGAAAAGCTCGATGAATTAAAAGAGGGTCTAGAACATAATGTGAAAGATTCTGTTCTAGCGATGAATCATGCTTTTGAAACCCTATTCAAACATATTTTAAAAGATCAAAGCGAATACCTTATTTTTTCTAATATTGAAAGTTATATGAAAGCTAAAGAAGCTATGATTCAACAGAATAAAAAGAATATATTTGATGTAAAAGGTAATCTGCAAACAGTAGGTTTAATAGATGCTTTAAGGAGGTTAAAGTTCCTTTGTAATTTTCGTATAGATAGTGATTTAATTGGTGCAATCGATTACTTAGTAGAAACAAGAAACAAATTACAGCACTATGAGTTGATTATTAGTAAAGACGAACTTACTACACTTATAGAAAAGTTAAAAAGCTGTTATGAACTTGGAGTAGAATTTTTAGGAGAACACCTACTAGAATTAACCGAAGCTTTGGAAGAAGCAAGGTTTGAGGAAACTCATGAAGACTATTGGTCTGATTATGCAGCTGATATGGCTTATGAGCAACACCGTGAAGAAAGATTACTTAGTGGGTGGGATGACGATTAAAAAGGTAAATCTTTCAAGAGGAAATAACTACGACTTGTGAAAGCAGATATTGAAGCCCCTTTGTTACATTAATGGGGGCGTAATGTTGAGCTAGCTTTGTTCCAAAAAAGTTTACGCTAATAATATAACTACACAAATTCACATTGAGGGGAAGTATATAGTCTTGGTTCTTAGTCACATTGAAAAGCCAAATTTTGAACCGGTATTAGATCACGTTAAAGGCACTTTTGATAATGTAATATGTTCAGGAGCATCAACTCTTATCATTCAGAACAGTTCAATTGTGTTAGAACAATACATAGGGAAACAGTCAGGTGAAAAAGAGGCTAGAGCGGTTCAGGCTGATACTCAGTTTCACGTAGCTTCAGTTAGGAAAAGTTATATTGGTTTTGCAGTTTCTTATGCATTGTTTTATTGCTACATAAACAATATTGATGATCTAGTTTTAACCTATTTGCCTGAACTTGATAAGAACATCTGGAAAGATACAACTATAAGACATTTACTTACTCATACCCATGGATTAAAACAAGGGGAGAATGGAACAGTTCGGGAGTTTACTCCAGGATCGAATTGGGCTTATAGACAAATTGGTATTTATGCACTAACTCAGATTGTTAAACGAACAACCAATAAATCAGTTGCTGATATTATTCATGAAAGTGTCTTTATTCCGTTAAGCTTTAATGAATCCAATTGGTATTCAAAGAAACATAATAAGCTGGTTGACGTGATGCTGCGTTATGAAGGGGATGAAGATTGGAGAACTAGTGATAGCATTGAAGGTGACAAAATGAATATGTATGTATCAACCAGAGAGTTAGCATACTGGGGTTATCTCCATTTGAAGAAAGGAAAAATAAACGGAAAGCAAATTGTTCCTAGAGAAATCATAGATATGGCAACTTCTCTTCAAAGTCCATCGACTATTCATAAAGACTTACCTCAAAATGGTTTCTTGTGGTTCGTTAAGGATTTACCCGCTAAAAAGACAGAGATAGGTCATCAAGTCCCTAAAGGTTCATACCAAATACTAGGATTTACTAATGTAACTCTATTGGTTATTCCTGAAAAAGATATTGTGGCTGTTCGTATGTTTAATAGCTTTGGATCACCAGAAGACTATGATTACTTATCTGATGTAAGATCTTTTGGGGATACTGTTATGAAGTGTGCAAAGAACGAATCCACAGTAAGTTTATAGTAAATATCTCAAATCTGAGTATAAAGTTATAGGGCAGGTTAATGGAGTAAAATGAAACTAAAATCCCTTTTTTGCAGTCTATTTAAAATTAGAGAGATAATTTAGAATGAAATTTTTCGGGAGGGGATTTAATATGAGAAATTATCTGGGTTGGGTTTCCTTTGGTATTATAGGGTTTACTTTTGTTTTATTTGCTCTTATGAGTATGAGTGGGAAAGTTAGTGGGTATGTAGGAACCAACGTCTTAATTATTGGAGCATTATTAGCTTTGATAACTGCTTTACTAAGTAAAAAAGGGAAATCCAAGACAGCTTCACTTTCAGCATTAGGGATACTTGTAGGTGCATTTATTATACTAATTGTAGGTATTATGATGAACGGAGGTCTATAAGTTCCTTTCTTCCATTAAATGAGGATAGAACTGATCAACAAGAGTTAATCAGCTTTTGGCTATTGTGTTAAAGTGGCAGGTTAGTGAACAGGAAGATAATTTCAAGTTTATTAGTATGGATAAATTAGGAAGTTAGATATTTAAGTGGTATTGTAACCTGTTTTAAAAACGCACCTATCTTCTAAATACCGATTCCTAACTGGTTCGGTAAAATGATAGGTGTATTTTTCTTAGTAAATAGCAATAATCGTTCCATTTCGACATATATGTTAATAAAGGGTAAATAAGGAGAAATGTCTTAAGGATTTGATATAGGAGGTTAAAAAGATGGAGAAGTTTTGTATGTACTTAAAGAAAGCTGAGCCGATAGTAACATTTAAATCTGGTGAGCACATTTTCCCAGCCGGTATCGGGGGTATTCAGAAACTTCCTATGGAATATGTAAGCCATAATGCTAACAATGCGTTTTCCTCAATGGAAGGGCAAGTTATGAAGAAATCTCTATTAGCACTTCCCCGACAATTTGTAGGGCCAGGTAAGAGAGGGAACATAACCAATCCTAAGAAAGCGACACAAGGTGCAGTTAGCTTAATGAGTGGCGTAATTAATCCAGATACAGTTGAATTTGGATATTTAAGTCTAGGAAGACCATATAGTATTTCTCAAATCAAAATAAATATAAATGGTAGCTGTCAGTTTATTTCAGACAAGTCTTTCGGTGATGTTGATAAACAGACCACAGACTTTACTAAGATCTTGGGTAATTATAACGGCAGGTATACATTGCACGAGGATGAGGGATTTAGTCAGGATGAGTTTCTTCTAGGGGTTCATGAAGGTAAATGGTATGTAGGCCTAAGCAATAAAGACCTTGAATTGGAAGTTGCTAATTTTGTGAAGAAATTAGTTGAACAAAAACCATTCGAGAAGCAAACCCCGAATTATGGAACGGTGCAGCCAAGAGTACACCAAACACTTGAGTTTGATGAGAGGTATTTCAGGGTTTGTGCCAAAACAATCTTCAATTACCTTGCCTTTGTAAAAGGTCGAGACTTCGTATTACAGGATTGCTTCGATCCTATACGAAATTGGATTGTAAATGGTGGCGAAAACAAATATTCCACATTGACCGGAAAAGAGATGGATTTCTCTGCAATTTCATTTCCTGATCAAGCACATAAACTGTTAATCACTCAGAAAGGGAATATTTTATTTGGTCATATAAGTTTTTACGGTAATGGGTTCGAAACCGTAGTGAAACTAAGTGATAACTTTGAGGGTTTGTTCAATTTAGAGGGGTTTATCTGTGACTGGCAAAACAGGCAAGAGTATAAACTCCTTGATTATCTAAATTCAAGAATTGAACAGTAATAGGTTGAAGCTGTCTGGACATCACTCTAATGATAAAACTAAGTTTGTTAAGAAATGTACTTAAACATACGGGGGCAATAACTGAAGATCAGCTAATAGATCACCAGCTATTGTCCTTCTTAAATTAACGGGCAGGTTAACGGAAGAAGGCTTATTGCGTAATAATGATAAGATAATTTAAAAAGGATTATAAAGGGGAGATATTATGTGGATTTTTGCACTACTAATTGTTGTAGGTGTTGGGACAATTGTA